>NZ_JRAA01000009.1 GCF_000787395.1 Solemya velum gill symbiont | reverse complement strand
CGTGGCAACAGGACCACCGGACGCCCAAGCTGAGAACCTCACAAACATTTTGAACTACCTCAAAGCTGACAGAGCCAAATTTAAATGTGTATTTAACTGCAATATACTCTACCACCATGAAATTTAGGATATTATTACGCACAATAACTAGTCATGTCAAAGAAATCAACAATAATCGACTTTTATTCCACTCAATCCTCATTCCAACCGGATCCGATCCTGATCTTACCCCAAACCAAGCACGTGTTAGGTTTTAGGAGCATGTTAGCTCGGACAACCATTCTTAAATTTGACGTTGAATGCTACAGTCACGTCTCCAATTTGCTCCTGTTTCTCGCTGTCCTTCGGACACTGGAGCATCACTGTTCCACTCTACAAACAGACTATGGATTATTGGATTACCTTTCTCGTTTTTCCACATGACAGGGCGTCATTTCTTGTATCGTGGTGTTTCAAAAAATCCGCGCCATGATGGCATTTTTACGAGGAACGTTTGTGCTATGACATGGAGTCATATTCTGTGCCGTTGTGTTTCACTTATTCTGCGCCATGGAGGCGGATTACGAGAATTGAATTTTACTGTGACATGGAGTCCAATTAGTGTGCTGTTGTGTTTCACATGTTTCTATGCCACGGAGGTGATTTTACATTGTACAACTTTCGCCATGACCGGAAGTTCACCTATTTATTTCAGCACCACAGCGGTGAATACTATGAACGACTTTCGCCATGCCATGGCATTATATTTATTGTACCGCTGTGTTCTTTTTCTGCACATTATATTTTCTCGTCTGGAATTGGATTTTTCCGTATTGTTATCACCACGTGTGTTTCATTCGTGCACAATATGGCGTCCGTAATGTCCACGTGATTTGTCGTTCGTAGCTTACGATAGTTCTATTTCCGCCCGGTTTTCGACCTCTGTGACAATTTTTTTTTTGTGCTTTATATCCTCCAAAGCCTGGCTCAGCTTTCGTCGTGCGCGTAGAGCCCACACTTTGATAGTTTTATGTTGAGTTCTACGGACTGGCATACTATTCTGTTGACTTGTCGGACTGGCACAACATTTCGTTGACTTGTCGGAATGCAACGCATACCATTGACTTGTTCGGATTGGCCATTAGCCTCTGTCTTGTCTGGTCTTGCCATTTGCTTCCTTGACTTGTCCGATTTGGCCGATGCCTCCTTGACTCGTCCAGCCTAACACAATGCCTCCGTACACTGCAATTCTGCTTTGATCACTTCCATTGACAGTCCGGTTGGGTACTTGGCTACACTTCTGTCGATGGTCCAGGTTGGATACCCTTCTGTTGACCGTCCAGTTGATACACTCCTGTTGACTGTCCAGATTGGATACACTAGTCCGTCCAGTGGATATACTCCTGTCGACGGTCCGGATGGGATACACTTCTGTTGACCGTCCAGTTGATACTGTTGGCGACGGTCCGGATTGGATACACTAGACCGTCCAGTGGATATACTCCTGTCGACGGTCTGGATTGGATACACTAGACCATCCAGTGGATATACTCCTGTAGATGGTCTGGATTGGATACACTTCTGTTGACCGTCCAGTTGATACTCTTGTCGACGGTCCGGATTGGATACACTAGACCGTCCAGTGGATATACTCCTGTCGACGGTCTGGATTGGATACACTAGACCATCCAGTGGATATACTCCTGTAGATGGTCTGGATTGGATACACTTCTGTCGACCGTCCAGTTGATATACTCCTGTCGACGGTCCGGATTGGATACACTAGACCGTCCTGTGGATATACCAGGTACTCTTGTCGACGGTCTGGATTGGATACACACCTGTCGAAGGTCCGGATTGGATTCACTAGACCTTCCAGTGGATATACTCCTGTCGACGGTCCGGATTGGATGCACTTTTGTCGACCGTCCAGTGGATATACTACTGTAGATGATCCGGTTTGGATACACTTCTGTCGACAGTTTGACTTTCCTAGTCGACACTGTTCAGACTTGCCAACAGCACCAGTGCTTTGTCCGGACTAGCACACTGCCTCCGTAGACAATGTCCGATATGGCCGGTCTCTGTCACCCGTCCACTTTGCCACACTTTCGTCGACAGTATGGATTGATCTTTCTCTGTTGACACTGTGGACCGTCTGGATTAGCTTTCCATCCGTTGACATCGTCCTAGCGGATTCCGACGTTTGTTTGCCACAGTCCGGCAACAGTGCATTTTGTGACATGGATATTTTCAATATTATGCACCCTGTCGACTACCATTCTCTGTTCACATCATAGGTACTCGTGTATCCTCTGTAGGCTGCCAGATTTTTCTGTTGACGGTCTATGTGCGGACTCGCCCTTGCCAACCATGTCTGGCTGAGGTCTCGCAGTCAGTCGCGATTCTGCGACTCTTTTCGTGAGGCTGTTACACCTTCCTGCTCGGGGGGGGTGCGGATACTATGTTATCCCCTCCACCTTCTAGACGGTCAGTTCTCCTCACATTGTTATTGCCTCCAGCGTAGTCCACTCACTTGAGGTTCGATACTATGTCCTTAATAACCAAATATGGTTGTCAGGACTTTAACATCTTACCTAACTTGAGGTTATGTTATTGCATACTGGGGAGTTTTGTCAGTGCATTAATCAGTCTTGTCGTCACTACTTGCCATGCACTACTCTCTTCAGTTTACTGAACACTCTGATGGTCTTGTATACTTGACCTTTTGTTCTCTGGAGTTCACCCCCACATTATATAATACGATGTCCCGGTCCTCGTAGGAGGTTCGGATGACCCGTTTTTTTCTGATGACATGTTGGCTTGGTACTCTACACATCTTGTTACCCTGAACATCTTGGTAACCTTCAGTTTTCTCTCCCCTCATTTTTTCTGGGGATTACATCCGAGTGCGTACAACACTGTTCATGTTGTTTACGCTCCTCTGCTACACACTGACCTCGGTACTGGTTTCGTTCTGTGTTCCCAGATCTACCTCTCACCAGTGTGGATTCCTCTCCCTCTCTGGGTGGTTTCCACCCGTATATGGTCACTGTCCGTTTGTTCGTTCACTGTCAGTGTTTGGGAAGGACGGGGGTCCATTTGCACATTTTTTCTGCAAATGTCCCTTTGACAATGATTATATCATATGATTTATGGGAGGCGGGGCCTTCTTCAATTATGGGCACCTACCACACCACATGCCAATGGTCTATTCTGTAACCTGGCCTTCCCCCTCACTATCCCTTGTGGGTGTGATTTTGGCGGTTTCGGTCCTTCGACCTTCACTCCATACGATTGATTGGATGTTTTCTACTTCCATGCTCTCACAATGCTTGGCGTACGTTATTCTGTACTTGGCCCACATTCGATCCTTGGGATTTCATCCTCCTCTCTAGGTCGCTTCTGCCTATTTCCCTTCTTGGGACCATCTCTGGCGACTTCGATACTCTCTCGTCCGCCTCACCTTCCAATAACTTTGTGTTGGTAATACCTGAGTACCGTATTTTGGATGATACTGGCTGGCGCACTCATGTTACGGTGCTTACGTCAGTTGCTATTGGCTTTATTCCACCGTGTGGGTTTTTCATACCTGGGTACTGGTATCCTATTTTTGCCAGTCATTTTGCTTCCTTTTTTGGAGGGGAGTGATTAGTACAGTTTCCAGGAATAACTCTGGTATCTCGTTTCCCTTTGATTTGTGTTACCTTTGGTTTTCCACTGTGGTGGCCTGTGCCTACGTTTCTCCTGCTCCTATGGGTAGTCGGGCGTTC
>NZ_JRAA01000008.1 GCF_000787395.1 Solemya velum gill symbiont | reverse complement strand
TGGTGTTGTTTAATGAACTCAAAGTGGGTAAGAGTTTCTGGTAACGGTCCACGTAGCTGGTGGTGTTTAATGATCTCCTAGAAAAACAATTAAACAGACAGAACACTGACTGATCTCCTAGAAAAACGCGTGTGAAAATACAGTGATCAAATCTTGACACCAAGAACACTGTACCTCTAGTATATATCAGAGTCTGTAATGTTGTGACACCTGTCCATGTCGGTACACGACACCCGTTCATGTTCTGTGAATTGGAAGCTTCTAGCTCGCTTACTGATTTTTTTATCAGCCAAAAATCAATTGTCGCGGTTTTTCGCATTTTTGCGTGAAAGTGAAGTAAATTTTGCGAATTTCGTGGTTTCTACTTGGAATTAAATTCTAATTTTTTGCATGCAAGTGTATATTGCAGTTGTCCGTTTGTCCCGTGAATTTGAAGTTTGTATCTCGCTTACTGATTTTTTAATTGTCGAAAAACCAAAATACGCGTTTTTGAAATATCGGCTTTTCTCCTAGTTTGCTTTAAGTAAACTGACTGGGCGTTATATCGTTTTACCGATACGGGGATTAGCTACAAGTTGGTACCGAAAGCATGATTGTACCATTTACGGTTTTCATATAACTGAATTTCAGTACACTTTAATCTGTGGTAATCCAACAAGTACATCCATCGGCGTTTTTCGCTCGCTACAGCCATTATCAAGAGCGAAGATCATCTATCAAGCCGCCTTGGAAGTTTGGTCATTCTTCACGGTTTTTAAGAAAATATGTTCTAAGTACAAACTAGACGGGCAGATGCATTTTTAATTTACAAATCCCATAGGCTTTGTATAGCAACATATATGCAAATGACCATTGTAGTCGCACGAGCGAATTCAGGCTATGCTTTGTCTATCGGCCCGCTTTCTGTATAGTTAAAACGCCGATTGTATTATCTCCCTTACAGTAAGTGGTTACTTCCCATCTAAACTCAAGTAATACTCGTGTGAAAATACAGTGATCAAACCTTGACGTTCATTAACACGTAGCTGGTGGTGTGTAATGATCTCAAAGTGGGTAAGAGTTTCTGGTAACGGTCCACGTAGCTGGTGTTGTTTAATGAACTCAAAGTGGGTAAGAGTTTCTGGTAACGGTCCACGTAGCTGGTGTTGTTTAATGATCTCAAAGTGGGTAAGAGTTTCTGGTAACGGTCCACGTAGCTGGTGGTGTTTAATGAACTCAAAGTGGGTAAGAGTTTCTGGTAACGGTCCACGTAGCTGGTGGTGTTTAATGATCTCAAAGTGGGTAAGAGTTTCTGGTAACGGTCCACGTAGCTGGTGTTGTTTAATGAACTCAAAGTGGGTAAGAGTTTCTGGTAACGGTCCACGTAGCTGGTGGTGTTTAATGAACTCAAAGTGGGTAAGAGTTTCTGGTAACGGTCCACGTAGCTGGTGGTGTTTAATGAACTCAAAGTGTGAAAATACAGTGATCAAATCTTGACACCAAGAACACTGTACCTCTAGTATATATCAGAGTCTGTAATGTTGTAACACCTGTCCATGTCGGTACACGACACCCGTTCATGTTCTGTGAATTGGAAGCTTCTAGCTCGCTTACTGATTTTTTTATCAGCCAAAAATCAATTGTCGCGGTTTTTCGCATTTCTGCGTGAAAGTGAAGTAAATTTTGCGAATTTCGTGGTTTCTACTTGGAATTAAATTCTAATTTTTTGCAGGCGAGTGTATTTCAGTGTTGTTCATTTGTCCTGTGAATTTGAAGTTTGTATCTCATTTACTGATTTTTTTATTGTCAAAAAACCAAAATACGCGTTTTTGAAATATCGGCTTTTCTCCTAGTTTGCTTTAAGTAAACTGACTGGGCGTTATATCGTTTTACCGATACGGGGATTAGCTACAAGTTGGTACCGAAAGCATGATTGTACCATTTACGGTTTTCATATAACTGAATTTCAGTACACTCTAATCTGTGCGTAATCCAACAAGTACATCCATCGGCGTATTTCGCTCGCTACAGCCATTATCAAGAGCGAAGATCATCTATCAAGCCGCCTTGGAAGTTTGGTCATTCTTCACGGTTTTTAAGTAAATATGTTCTAAGTACAAACTAGACGGGCAGATGCATTTTTAATTTACAAATCCCATAGGCTTTGTATAGCAACATATATGCAAATGACCATTGTAGTCGCACGAGCGAATTCAGGATATGCTTTGTCTATCGGCCCGCTTTCTGTATAGTTAAAACGCCGATTGTATTATCTCCCTTACAGTAAGTGGTTACTTCCCATCTAAACTCAAGTAATACTCGTGTGAAAATACAGTGATCAAACCTTGACGTTCATTAACACGTAGCTGGTGTTGTTTAATGAACTCAAAGTGGGTAAGAGTTTCTGGTAACGGTCCACGTAGCTGGTGGTGTTTAATGAACTCAAAGTGGGTAAGAGTTTCTGGTAACGGTCCACGTAGCTGGTGTTGTTTAATGAACTCAAAGTGGGTAAGAGTTTCTGGTAACGGTCCACGTAGCTGGTGGTGTTTAATGATCTCAAAGTGGGTAAGAGTTTCTGGTAACGGTCCACGTAGCTGGTGGTGTTTAATGAACTCAAAGTGGGTAAGAGTTTCTGGTAACGGTCCACGTAGCTGGTGGTGTTTAATGATCTCAAAGTGGGTAAGAGTTTCTGGTAACGGTCCACGTAGCTGGTGGTGTTTAATGAACTCAAAGTGGGTAAGAGTTTCTGGTAACGGTCCACGTAGCTGGTGGTGTTTAATGAACTCAAAGTGGGTAAGAGTTTCTGGTAACGGTCCACGTAGCTGGTGGTGTTTAATGAACTCAAAGTGGGTAAGAGTTTCTGGTAACGGTCCACGTAGCTGGTGGTGTTTAATGAACTCAAAGTGGGTAAGAGTTTCTGGTAACGGTCCACGTAGCTGGTGTTGTTTAATGAACTCAAAGTGGGTAAGAGTTTCTGGTAACGGTCCACGTAGCTGGTGGTGTTTAATGATCTCCTAGAAAAACAATTAAACAGACAGAACACTGACTGATCTCCTAGAAAAACTCGTGTGAAAATACAGTGATCAAATCTTGACACCAAGAACACTGTACCTCTAGTATATATCAGAGTCTGTAATGTTGTAACACCTGTCCATGTCGGTACACGACACCCGTTCATGTTCTGTGAATTGGAAGCTTCTAGCTCGCTTACTGATTTTTTTATCAGCCAAAAATCAATTGTCGCGGTTTTTCGCATTTCTGCGTGAAAGTGAAGTAAATTTTGCGAATTTCGTGGTTTCTACTTGGAATTAAATTCTAATTTTTTGCATGCAAGTGTATATTGCAGTTGTCCGTTTGTCCCGTGAATTTGAAGCTTCTAGCTCGCTTACTGATTTTTTTATTGTCGAAAAACCAAAATACGCGTTTTTGAAATATCGGCTTTTCTCCTAGTTTGCTTTAAGTAAACTGACTGGGCGTTATATCGTTTTACCGATACGGGGATTAGCTACAAGTTGGTACCGAAAGCATGATTGTACCATTTACAGTTTTCATATAACTGAATTTCAGTACACTCTAATCTGTGCGTAATCCAACAAGTACATCCATCGGCGTATTTCGCTCGCTACAGCCATTATCAAGAGCGAAGATCATCTATCAAGCCGCCTTGGAAGTTTGGTCATTCTTCACGGTTTTTAAGTAAATATGCGACAAGTACAAACTAGACGGGCAGATGCATTTTTAATTTACAAATCCCATAGGCTTTGTATAGCAACATATATGCAAATGACCATTGT
>NZ_JRAA01000007.1 GCF_000787395.1 Solemya velum gill symbiont | reverse complement strand
AAGGCCTTGGGTAAAGCTGCCAGCTTCATGGAGAGAAAGTTGAGAGAATCGAGGACTTTGATGTTTGGTCCTTTTCCTACGTCCAAGTACATGATCTTGGACCCGTTATAAATAATTTTACTGGGTCTGATGGATTGATCGATCAAATATTCCAAAAGAAAATAGCCATCGACTCCTTCAAGTTTTGAGAAAACGCGGGTGGGACCAGAACTCTGATATGAAAACAACCATTTTCCGAATCGTTCTACCGTGTCGACACCGTGAAAAACAACCTCTCTCAGTCCGCAAGTTCGACATGGCTTAACTATGTCCTCACAAACATCGCAACGACTCCCGCATTTAACACACTTGGATTCTGAAGTCAGGTTTTCGTTGAGACATTTGGAGCAACGGTTTGCGCCACGACAAAGTTGGGTCTATGAGTGGCTTTTCCACACCAAGACCGAGAACAATGCTTACATTTAATGCACGTATTACACTTGGTATCGAGTGTACACGTGGGACAATCGGGGTTTTCCGTGGGAAGATAACCTAGATCGCACTCCGAAATATCGTCTTGAGAACATTCGAAGTCGAAAAACACGAATCGGTTAAAGTGATCGCCCTTGAATGGAGAAGCTCGCAAAAAACATAAATGATCTTCCATGACGTAATTCTCACACGTCGAACATAAAAATTCACCACATCGGTGACTGGTCACCGATCGGGATTCCCTTTTCAAAACTTTAAAACAGGTGGTACACTTCCACCATTTTTCACAGGGGGAGGGTCGGGGCGGGTCGCTTTTTTATCCGCGGAACACTTTTTGGGCGTGGCCTGATGATGGGTGAAACAGACTTCGGATCGACAAGTCATGTGGCAATCCACGCACGACATCTGGCTATCGGTAACGGAACAGTGATCTCGTTTGCATACGATACACTTGATCTCACACTGATGTTTTTCTCGATGATCGTAGTGCTTGAGACATTTCCTGCAAAAGTAGATGGCGCTGAAAAATCCCGTGATGGATGTTATAGCATGGAAATGGTTATCATCCACCAGGTATAGATAGACACAGGGTCTTTCGGGATGGTCCGTTTCGGCACACGTGAGGAACTTATTCCCCAGACGAGCACTCACTACGAGTATCCGTACGCCCAGAGCATCCTCGAAGGCAGGTAAATCACCGAGACTGGATGGACGATCTAGGGGTACACCTGCCAAGCGACAGAAAGCCACGGCGAGATCTTTCTGTGTCTTCCTAGACTTCTCACAGAGATGCTTATAATGGCTCTCGGGCACTCGACGATGTTCTAAGATGAGTTCCAAGTTGGATTTGGAACCTCGAGTGGCAGTGATGGTATCCCACTCTTCTTTCGTACACAGGTTCGATTTCGCCCATGTAACGGCTATAGCACGGGCCATACAGAGTTGATCGTCGTTTTCTATGGTGATGATGGACCGTTTGAGGTTCAGCGAGTTTTTCTTTCCGTGGATATCGGTAATACGTCGTCGGGGACCCCCAGCTCCTTTAGGGAGACGAATGACCCCCACATCAATTTCGAAACCGGTATCTACGGCTAGAGTCTCGTGAGATTGGAGCACTTTTTCTATCGTCGACATGACAGATTCCGCATTCAGAAGTTCCAGACGGCGGAGTGACACGACGATGGGATTCTGAAGTCCAGGGTGATGAATGACTACCCTTCCCAGATCGTTATCGGCCAAGTCGTCACATGCCTGACGTATGACGTCATCAAACATCCGATGTAAATCTTTCCTTATGTCTATCAAACGTCTGCCTCCGAGATTTTCGTTCATGAGAATTTGGTAGGTCCGTTCCCTGGCAGCCGTTTTCGCAAACGTACGTTGCCCCCTCAGACGTAGAGTGTAGATATCATCGGAGGTCCCCCGGGGCTCCGTTTCGTGGGAAGGCCCCGCTTCTGGACTCGCGGGAATAGAGGAGTTAGGCGGTTCGGTGGGACCTCTTCCGGTGAGGTCTTCATCATTCCAAGGGCCATCTTCCTCACAGGCGGAGGTTAATGCTTCGATTTCGTCATTCGATATACGTGAGTTCCCAGGTCCACCCTGGGCACGGGTCAACTCTTCTAGTTCTTCGTTGGTAACACTCCGAGCCCTTTCGAGGAAGGCTTCCAAATCTAGTCCCTCCATAGGGGGTAGATCCTGTAGGACAGACGTCAGTTCATCTTCTGTAAGGTACTGTCCTTCCATTTTCTCGCCTGAAATTGAAGAAACGGACGCGTTAGAGTCTTCGGAATATCGATTCATGTACATTAAACAGACACCAAAAACTAAAAGTCTAAAATAAAATTCAACATAGATATTTCTTTACTAGGAGAGAGAGAGTTTAGCTGAATCTCTCACGACAGACCCACGTTTACACTACGCCGTTCAAATTTACATATTGATATTACAGTTAATGACATTTCAACACGTGGTAGGGCTGTTTTTTACGATATCGCAAACAATACATTTATTTATTTACCAATACATGCTTCTTGGTCATTCATAATAATTTAAGAATTAAATTCGTTAGGGCCAACTAACAGCGTACTAGTATTTCTCTGTGATACGGACAAAACACTGCAGGAATGCAGACACTGCCCGCGGATCATCAAGGGCCAATGGAGTATGTTTCACCTCTATGGCATCTAAAGCTCGGAACAAAACAGTTTGAAGTGCCTCTTTCAAATAAGGGGAGATAAGTCATTATTTTACTAGAATGTCTGTTGCATCATGGGATGATTTCAAACGTTTCACTCAAATGATGTCAAATCAAAAATAAATACACGTTATAAGGCGATGAATGCTCATCTCTATGAGTAAATTACTTGTTTAATTCATTGCTACCCTTTATTCTCATTAAAGAATATCATAACAAACAAAATTACACTTTTTTCGGAAAAAATATTTCAACCATGAATTAACATGTTAACGTTACTTTCTAGTGATCGAATTAACTTTCGACACTGTTCATCTTATATTCATGTACATAGCAATTCGATATATCGCCAATATCCCGTCATTGAACGGAATTAAAGAAACATTTCGAATGCTATTTACTCAAATCCATTCCACAGACACTTTAGACTGTATACACAATTTAAAACGACTGCCTTGGCTAAAAATTCGAAAGCTATACGCCTTTCAATCACACATTCGAGTACAAGGCCGTTCACGTTTCGGAGTTTAGCAAAAGTCAGGTTACGTTCAATATTCGATCGGCAAAATTCAATCATTTAATAAAACCGGGTTCAACTGGTTTGAACCATCCCTGACTGGTCGATAATAATGTATTTATAGACTCAAGCGGTATATATATAAAAGGTAGGTTGTCTTGAAAATTCTCATACGGGAGTTTTATCCGGCGTCCGGAGCGGAGTGATTCGTCAATATCAATGTTTATATTGGAGCGAGTTCCGACAGCCGAATTGCAAGGAAAGTATTAGGGTCTACCTTATCATTAAGTGAGCACGTTTAAAACCACCGTTGGTTCTAAATTTCCAATAATTTATCGTAAATCAGATTGTCCAACAATTAGTTTTACGAATGTTTGAGCAGTTTAGACAATAATACACTGTAATGTACTACGCTTATCTAAATATTGGATTGGAGTCTGTGATCTGGACGGAGTATATATATTTCCCCCATGTGTAATCACAATGGTGTATGCAAGTGTTTACTTGTGGGGGCACATAGTATCCTATTCTTTATTGAAGAAGTCAGCCTGGTTCTTTATAGTGTCCCCGCGTAAAACACAGATACATTAGACATCGGTTTGAAGTATTTGGGAAACATTCCAA
>NZ_JRAA01000006.1 GCF_000787395.1 Solemya velum gill symbiont | reverse complement strand
AGTAGTTATATGAGCGTTTTTCAACCCCGGGGAGAACAAGGAGCAAAGGAGCAGGGGGACCCTAAACACGGCACAGGTAGGAGCTAGACACGGTTCCTGGCCGTACTCCGCGTGTCGACCACCTGTGAGGGTGATGACTAACGAACATAGGTAATAGATCCGTGAGATGGCTCACATCAGCAAAACGTACTTACTACGACTCCCCTCTACAAACGATTTGATATCGTATTCTATACGTTAGGATTCGTTTTCGGCTGTTAAACATAACGTCGTAAATCGCAGTCTATACGTTTTGTCCTAGTAAGTATAAATAAGACCAACGATTATTCGACATATTCTTTACTCCACAGTCACAGGAAACACACGTGAGTCTAAATATATTTTTATAGAGTATGTTGACCTAGGTACTATCGTAATTTATATCTTCATACATGTTGTATACTAGTGTAGATATCCCAGATTTTATCCTATTTATATGATAACAACCTTTAGACATCACACAGTGTTGCGATTGCCGATATATTTTATAATGGTGTATCTTATATACTCGTATATGCGACGTCCATTAATTGTGGTACTAGTAATTGCTGTCCCGGAATGAGAAGCGGAAGATGATCGAGTCAAAATAGTATAGTTTTGGCTAGACCAGATATGTTATTTCATCGTCACCGACAAAGAGAATTATTCCACATAATTATACGTCTTACACACGTAAAAACATAAACTGTCCAATTGTTTGTGCGAATAAACAGAAATACCCGCCGAAAAAAAATTCCGGTCCAGCTAATATCATCACCGCTGGCCGGAATTACGTGGCGAGGTCAAGGCCGCGATTGTTTACAAACACGAGTGCTCGTCAGCTCGTAGTAACACGTGTTTCTCCATATAGCTGTAGAAGGTGGATAGGGGTTTGTGATTCGTAACAACTCGGTATGATACCCTAGCCTAGACTCTTGGCCGCTCATGTATTTGTTCGGATAATGGTTTAATTTGCCGAGTACAATATAAATTCGACATACAAACGTTGCTTTGTGGTACAAAGTCTTTCCCTCGGTCACATTTTATAATAAATACGAGACGTCGCATGCTTTGGGATATCTAAAGGATTCCATTTTCGATAGATTTAACCAATATCGAATACACCTTGTAGTATAATTTATATACAATGAATATCTTCTCCAATAGCTGTCTAACCGTTCTTTGCTAGTCTTTCCTTTAATTTTTAGGAAGCAAATCCAATCACACTTTTTGGTTTTATTCGCACATGCTATTTTGTATATATATATATATATATACGTATGCATGCGTAGCCCTGTAAAATACAAACATCCTGCATTATGATCTTCACTCACTCCCCCCCACATACACACACAAGACACTAAATTTGAATGATGTGTCGTTACCCTTTCGACAATAATCCCTAGCTAGTTATTAATCATGGATATGTATATGTATATCAAATGTAAGCTTAATCAATTTAGTTATTTAACTTACTTAATTAGTTATAGACAGTAACAGATTTAGACCAGTGTCTTATTACATGAAACAATCATGTAGACAAAAACTAGTCAATAGTTAGCTTTTCAGACACAAAGTTCAATTGACAATTTCAACCCCCCCCCACATTCACCATTTTCACCCCACTTGTCATCCTATTAGGATACTTCACTCACCTTGAACTGATATTCACTGTGACTGTTTATAGAAGGTGGAGATATGCCCCCCCCCTTTTTTCCACAAAAATGCTTACTACACTTTCCAGTCTGTAAAACTTTGTAAACTTTGATAATTCGCACCACCTTTTTCGTAATGGGGATACTTTGGGGTAAATTGAGTTAGGCCGGGCTACCTCGGGGTACTTCCAGAGTAAATTATGTCTGCTCTAGGGTAAATGGAACTTGATACGGTTGTTTCGGTGTAATTCAAAAGTAAATAGGGCTGCTCTGGGTAAATAGAGCTTGTCTGGGTTGCTCTGGTGTACTTCCATAGTGGATGGGTCTGCTGCTCTTGGTAAATAGAGCTTGTCTGGGTTGCTCTGGTGTACTTCCATAGTGGGTGGGGCTGCCCTGGGGTAAATGGGCTCGTAGTGATTCATTCGAAGATATGACTCGCCCACAAATACTCGATTGCATCACATCATGTCGCAATCCAATCGCCAAACCATGACGCATCATTTCTAACCGATCCGTCCAATCAAATTACAGCATTATCCAGAATTACTCACCCACTGGTAGTCGGATACGATGAAAAAGAAGTCCACACATGCCCACGAGTAGAATGAAACAATTCGTATGAGCATGCATGTATGAGCATATTCGTCCCCATCGCTACGACATGGAAGGAAACCCAGTATGGACATGCTCGACTGCATCTCACGTGCAAATCACCCGTCAATCAAACCTTGGACCGTATCGAGTATACACATGTGGGTATGGCCACTCCGATACGAGCTGTCAATCAATCGATCGAGTATACAAATGTGGGCGTGGTCACTCTGATACGAGATTATCGCATCGATTACATACAACGGGCTCAAGCTCTCGACCAATCAGAATACAGCATTTCCCACACAATTGACCAATCAGAATACAGCATTTCCCACACAATTGACCAATCAGAATGCAGCATTTCCCACACAATTGGCCAATCAGAATGCAGCATTTCCCACACAACTGACCAATCAGAAGGCTGCATTTTCCACACAACTAACCAATCAGAAGGCTGCATTACCACACAACTGTCCATTACCATTACAATTATAGTTACGGTTACATTTATAGTTACAGTTACAATTAATTACAATCCGACCAACCTCAGAACAAAGGAAACAAATCTGGTCATATACGTCTAAAACAGACCACATAGAAATAAAACATAATCTCACGGGGGCCTCCGTGGCCTAGTGGATGAAGTGCTGTTTCGATACAAAATGTACCAATGCATTGATTGTGTGTCTGTGTGGTTGCGCAATAGGGTGTATGTATGAGATACATTGAGCAATAGGGTGTGACTCACTGAGCTATTTTAAGGTATGAGACAGGGATGCGGGGCGATTACACCACATTGCGTCAGGGATTGCACAACAGGGTGTGACTGACTGAGCTATTTTAAGGTATGAGACAGGGATGCGGGGCGATTACACCATGTGGAGTCAGTGTGTGTGTGCGGGGTGTGTGGAGAAAAAACAGTTGCACATGTATTTTTAGAATGAATACCGGTGTGTATTATAAACAGTTCTATTGAACTAGGTGAACAATTGTTAGCCATCCTCCTTTCTTACTCGGGCTGTGGACCGACGTTGGCGGAGTTACTGGTCTAATTTTTTCATTATTATTATTATTATATAATTTATTTATTTAAAAAAAAATTTTTTTTTTTTTGGGGGGGGTATATACAGTTTGTCTACGTTAAAGGTTCTCTCTCTTTATTCGGAGAGTATCTCCTTCGATTTGACCGGGATCACTGCTAGACGATCGCGTGGTATATCAACATCACACAAACGGGCGAGTTTACGAGTGAATTAACACCGCCCCAGTGACTCTATAGACAACACACAAACGGGCGAGTTTACGAGTGACTTAACACCGCTCCAGTGACTATAGACAATACACACATAATCCGGTTTACGAGTGTTTCACCACCGCGCCAGGGACCGTTTTAGACACACGGATTAGTGAGATGTATCAGTATCACCCGATTCTAGCATCGTTAAAAACGGTCTGATCAATAGAACCACGATGTCGATGTTTCGCACCATTCTTTTGATTTTTACACTGTTTGTCAATTTTCGATCGACTAATGTCCGAATCAGAGATACGTGAGGTCTCAACTTGTTTAGAGTCTCTCTATCTAATGTATTTCCTTTATAGATATTAAGTGCGATTTCGCATAAAATGTGCAATTGATCATTACTACACGATTTTAGGAGAGCCGTCCGCTGAATTTTTGAAGCCGAAACGACTAATTCGAGGAATGACAAATGAGGTACGAGTGCTTTCTCCATTTCGATTAGAATGCGTACTACTCTTTCTTTCGCTCTATTTATAGACATCGCGTATTTCGTGCCACGTAACCTCGCACGAAATCGTCCGGATCCCCCTTCGTGACTAACGTATCTATGAGTCGAGTCATAGAGACTCTACGACTTTTTGGGGATAAATAATACAACACGTGGTGACCGCACGTATCGCTATCGTTTCTCTGAACGCGAACGGAATTATAATAACAAATATCTGCATTAACAGTCCAGAATCGGGTGAAGTGAAGGGAGTAATAAATCGGATCGTGGCCGAAACTATCGAAAAATTCTACACGCGTCGCGTCTTCGAACCAGAAAACGACCCAATGTTGTCCGGAAAGATCGGATGGATCCGTGTTGCAAATGTATGCCGACGGACGAGCACTCACATACTTGGGTAAATTATCGGTCGAAAACACACCGACGACGTAACGGGATAGAACGGGGTTCTCTCGAACTATACATTCGATCTGTAAGTTATTCATACTCGGGTAAATTTGACGTCGCGAGTACGATCGATTTCGAGAAGAGCCGGAAATTCCGCGTAGGCCAAACAATTATAGGTTTCGGTGGTCGGTGTGGCGAACTTCACTTCGAGTCTCAGATTTCCGTGACGAATCAAATTTATATAGTCACCACCGTAGTCGCCGGGTGCGAGATTGAAGCCGTAAATTGCGCAACCTTTATCGAACATATCTCGACTAATCGCGAAACCTTCGTCCTTATTCCAACGATCGCACGTTTCGATTAGATTGACATAGGGCGTGACGTAATTTTTGTTGATACTCAAATCCATCTGCATGGGACGAGCCGGCACGCTTTCTCCGTTAACGTACAAACCCATACCGTCTGCAATGTTTTGGAAATTGAAAGGATTTTTCGTGTAATTCCCGTTGACTGCCGATTGTTCCACAAAAACAAAGAATACTTTTTGGGGAAGATTATTCGAATAAACGTTCTGCCAGATGAAAGATCCCGACCCGGCAGGAACACTATTCATCTTGATTTCGGTTCGAGTGAGAGGGTATTTAGCCGTTCTGTCTTCGAAAATGTTTGCATGACTCAGCAAGACCCCCTCGTCGATCTTGATCATACACGCCTTGAACACCACGTCCAGCAGTTCGACTTTATAGGACGGTGCATCCTCCCCACTCATCAATAGAAAAGCAGCTCTATTTCTAAACAGTTTCAGATACAGATCCACTCCGTTCACGAGATAACGATTCAAAGTGAAGACGTCTTCGTAGATCGGACCTTCCATGTCGAATATGTGACTCAATTTGGTGAGACGGTAGCGAGCCGCAAGACCTCTATTTGTTCCCGTAAATGCGTTTTGATCGTCAAAGTTGGCACTATCCATCGAAAATAACTGCGATAGGAGTTGTGTTTTCACGGCATTCGTGCCGAGAGAGAGGATCGTTTTCAAGTACGCTTTCCAAGGATAATGAGAACCGTGAAGGGAGACTAATTTATTGTTGGCGTACACGTCGATTTGTGACCAGAGACTTTGTAAGGGAAGATTGATTATTCCCGTATTTTCGCCTTGTGATAAGACACTCCCATCTGCTCTAACAATGCGAGCTTTGACGTACAACCGTGATCTTTGTAGATCGATGTACTCGTTTCCTTGATTCGGTACGAATATCTCTACGGGAGAATCATCGGTGTGATACGCGGCGACGGGGCGACATTCCGAAAAATAGACTTTTTGAACGGCCACTTGATTGTACGTTTCCTTAAACACGAGTAGGGCGTCGGGGATAGCCACCTCTTTCAGCGAATCACTTAGAAAGGACATGCTTATTCGAAATTATGTGATTCCTTGACCGCCTTACGACTAGGTGTCTTACTCTTGTTGGATTTCTTGTCGGAGGCCTTACTCTTAACGTTTTTATTAACGGGGGGTTTAGTCTTCGTGGATTTCTTACTCTCGACGTGTCTCTTTGAATTTCGACCGAGAGCTTTCTTCTTTGTAACCGATGTGATCTCGGGCTGCGCATGTGCGAGAGTAATCGGAATCGATCTTTTTCTTCCTTTTATAGTTTTCTGGAGGGGAACGTATGGTTCCCCGTCTCGCACGGCCTGGCGAAATTCGATCGCAGCCCGATCTTCCACGGCTTTCATGGGAGTGACTCTCTGTAAGGGTACGGCGTAGCGTCTCTCTCGTCCTCCGGTTTGACGCGGTTTATATCGTTTCGTATCGATCCTACCACCCAATAGTTCGCGGTAGAAAGACGCCCACGTATCGGGACTAGATACGTAAGTCGAACCGATCATCGTTTCTTTAAGGCGAGTGTCACCGTTACCTTGCCTCCGAGGAATGAAGCGGGTGCCCAGTCACCGGTCTTTATATAGACGTGGACCTCCGTCGCGTGGGCGAGTTTGACGGGAACAGCGTACGGGAGAGAATAGATTTCGGTGCCAGCTCTCTTCATGCAGACGCGACGCAAGAGGGGGCGTTCCGTTTCTCCCACAACGCTATCGTCGCAGAGATTACAACACACGTAGAATTCCGGATGTAATTTTCCAGACTCTACGGAAAATTCCAACAGCGACACCGTCCAGTCTCCGCGTAAATCCAACGCTTTTGGGAGGTACACGCGAAAGTCGTGTGAACGATTATCGGGGTAACGAGATGGACTATCGATCGACGAAAGGACGTACGTGATCATGATGTTTGATTTCGGAAACGGTGGAATTTCATTCTTTATATACCCCCTTCGAGCCCTCGCAAATCCTCTTCTCCGATCCACGAATCGTACTTAGGTAACCACCCTTGCCATCTCACCAGAAACTCTTTTTTCCCTCGTCTCTTACGTTGACGCAATACCCGCTCGACGAGATAAGTTTCTTGCTCGTGAGCTCTATGGAGTTGTTTCTGATAAAAAGTCCCGTGAACGATTTCACCCGAGTAATCTTTCAATCGATACTGGGGAATCCCCTCACTGGCGAATCGTTCCGTAATCACAAACAATTCTCTCGACCATCGCTCGTCGTATTGTCTCTGAAAAGCCCATCGCAAGAACGATACCCTCACTACATCCCCCACTTTGAAAGCATACAGTTTCTTGACAGTCGGTGTTTTCGATTTCGGTCTTGGACGTGGTACGGTTTCGTATTGTAACTTCCACAGACGTACGGAATCCTTCGATTTTACGCTAGCGGGAGTTTGTTTGATACTTCGATGATGGGTGTGATTATAACTATTCGTAACTTTGGGTAGAACGTCTATCCAGCGCCGAGTCTGTTTACGGGTTGCGTAGCGTGCCAAACGCATCTTAATGGTTTTGATTGCACGCTCGGCAATGTTAGCCTTGACTATGTTCTGTGTGACGAAATGAGGTACACCTTCTTTCTCGAGAAATCCATCGACCTTTCGATTCACGAATTCGCTTCCTTTATCGGTGCGCATGCGAATATTTCGCGGAAAGCTTGTACCATCTCTTTACTCGTCTTGTTGCGCAGAGCTTTGGTCCATACGTATTTCGACATAACATCTACGACTAATAGGAAATAACCGTAACCATCGTTGTTATTGCTGTATGTAGTCATATCGGCCGTGTCCGCGTCCCATTGATAATCAACGCGGGGAGACAGTAC
>NZ_JRAA01000005.1 GCF_000787395.1 Solemya velum gill symbiont | reverse complement strand
TGTTGATGGGGAGCACTGTGGTGCAGTAGAGTGCCAATCCTCTCACGAATGTAGGAGTACGCCAGAAATGGTGCAGACGCCTGACAACAGGAGGGATAGGTAATGTTGCCAGCAGTGGACGCAGGGGAGACAAAAACTGTAAGAGGAACATTGCGGGAGCAGTATTGACCGAAGAAGGATGCGAGAAAGGGGGGAATGGCAACCTGCATCCAACACCGAATGAGACCATCCGAGATGATGTTGGCAGGCATGGCATTAGAGAAAGAAAACCAAGATCTGCCTAGGCAGGGAAATGGAGTATCCCAGTCAAACCTCAAGACCGGAAAAGTGCTAGGGTCATGTCCGTAACGACAACCCCCAACACAAGACCCGAAGCATATCTCGGAAGAGTCCACCGAGAAGCTGGACATATAACAGCAGCATGGGTGTCGTGTATCAGAGGATAGCAACCCAGGCAAATACGGAGCAAATCGAAGAGCGGAGGACCAACAGGAAGTCGCAAAGGATAGTAATGCGAACAACCAGCTATGGTGGGAACCATCAGTCGCAGAGGCCAAATTGGCGTGATGATGGCACGAGGTGGGAAGTCTAGATCCGAACGCCTGACTACCCATAGGAGCAGGAGAAACGTAGGCACAGGCCACCAGTGGAAAACCAAAGGTAACACAATATCAAAGGGAAACGAGATACCAGAGTTATTCCTGGAATCTGTACTAATCACTCCCCTCCAAAAAAGGAAGCAGAATGACTGGCAAAAAATGAGGATACCTAGTAACCCAGGTATGAAAAACCCACACGGTGGAATAAAGCCAATAGCAACTGACGTAAGCACCGTAACACGAGTGCGCCAGCCAGTATCATCCAAAAAACTTTACCCAAGTATTACCAGCACAAAGTTATGGGAAGGCGAGGTGAACGAGAGAGTATCGAAGGCACCAGAGATGGTCCCCATAAGGGAAATAGGCAGAATCGGCCTAGAGAGGAGGATGAAATCCCAAGGATCGAATGTGGGTCAAGTACGAAATAACGTACGCCAAACATTGTGAGAGCATGGAATGAGAAGACCTCCAATCAATCTCCTTGAGTGAAGGTCGAAGGACCGAAACCGCCCAATTCACACCCACGAGAGATAGTGAGAGGGAAGGCCATGGTACGGAATGGACCATTGTCATGCGGTGTGGGAGTGGTCCATAATTGAAGATGGACCTGCCTCCTAGAAATCATATGATATAATCATTGTCAAAGGGACATTTGCAGAAGCAATGTGCAAATGGACCCCCGTCTATCCCAAACACTGGCAGGGAACGAACAAACAAATGGACATTGACCATATACTCGTGGAAACCACCCAGAGAGGGAGAGGAATCCACACTGGTGAGAGGTAGATCTGTGAACACAGAACGAAACCAGTACCGAGGTCAGTGTGTAGCAGAGGAGAGAGTAAACAACATCAACAGTGTTGTACGCACTCAGATATAATCCCCCAAAAAAATTGAGGGGAGAGAAAACTGATGGTTACCAAGATGTTCAGGGTAACAAGATATGTAGAGTACCAAGTCAACATGTCATCAGAAAAACGGGTCATCCGAACCTCCTACGAGGACCGGGACATCGTATTATATAATGTGGGGGTGATCTCCAGAGAACAAAAGGTCAAGTATACAAGACCATCAGAGTGTTCAGTAAACTGAAGAGAGTAGTGCATGGCAAGTAGTGACGACAAGACTGATTAAGCACTGACAAAACTCCCCAGTATGCAATAACAACCTCAAGTTAGGTATGATGTTAAAGTCCTGACAACCATATTTGGTTATTAAGGACATAGTATCGAACCTCAAGTGAGTGGACTACGCTGGAGGCAATAACAATGTGAGGAGAACTGACCATCTAGAAGGTGGAGGGGATAACATAGTATCCGCACCCCCCCCACCTGAGCAGGAAGGTGTAACAGCCTCACGAAAAGAGTCGCAGAGTCGCGACTGACTGCGAGACCTCAGCCAGACATGGTTGGCAAGGGCGAGTCCGCACATAGACCGTCAACAGAAAAATCTGGCAGCCTACAGAGGATACACGAGTACCTATGATGTGAACAGAGAATGGTAGTCGACAGGGTGCATCATATTGAAAATATCCATGTCACAAAATGCACTGTTGCCGGACTGTGGCAAACAAACGTCGGAATCCGCTAGGACGATGTCAACGAATGGAAAGCTAATCCAGACGGTCCACAGTGTCGACAGAGAAAGATCAATCCATACTGTCGACGAAAGTGTGGCAAAGTGGACGGGTGACAGAGACCGGTCATATCGGACATTGTCTACGAAGGCAGTGTGCTAGTCCGGACAAAGCACTGGTGCTGTTTGCAAGTCTGAACAGTGTCGACTAGGAAAGTCAAACTGTTGACAGAAGTGTATCCAAACCGGATCGTCTACAGTAGTATATCCACTGGACGGTCGACAGAAGTGCATCTAATCCAGATCGTCGACAGGACTATATCCACTGGACGGTCGAGTGTACCCAATCCGGACCGTCAACAGGAGTATATCTACTGGACGGTCGACAAAAGTTATCCAATCCGGACCGTTGACAGGAGTATATCCACTGGAAGGTCTAGTGAATCCAATCCGGACCTTCGACAGGTGTGTATACAATCCAGACCGTCGACAGGAGTACCTGGTATATCCACAGGACGGTCTAGTGTATCCAATCTGGACCGTCGACAGGAGTATATCAATTGGACGGTCGACATAAGTGTATCCAATCCAGACCATCTACAGGAGTATATCCACTTGATGGTCTAGTGTATCCAATCCAGACTGTCGACAGGAGTATATCCACTGGACGGTCTAGTGTATCCAATCCGGACCGTCGACAAGAGTATCAACTGGACGGTCAACAGAAGTGTATCCAATCCGGACCGTCAACAGGAGTGTATCAACTGGACGGTCGAAGGAAAAGTATCCAACGGGACAGTCAACAAACGGTTATCCAACCCGGACTATAGACAGAAGTGTAGCCAAGTACCCAACCGGACTGTCAATGGAAGACTTCAAAGCAGAATTGTGGTGTACGGAGGCATTGTGTTAGGCTGGACGAGTCAAGGAGGCATCGGCCAAATCGGACAAGTCAAGGAAGCAATTGGCAAGACCAGACAAGACAGAGGCTAATGGCCAATCCGAACAAGTCAATGGTAGGCGTTGCATTCCGACAAGTCAACGAAATGTGGTGCCAGTCCGACAAGTCTACAGAATAGTATGCCAGTCCGTAGAACTCAACATAAAACTTTGAAAGTTTGGGCTCCACACGAACTAGGAAAGCTGAGCCAGGCTTTGGAGGATATAATGCACAAAAAAGAATTGTCACACAGGTCGAAAGCTATAGAACTATCGTAAGATACGAACGACAAAACTCGTGGACACTACGGACGCCATATTGTGCACGAATGAAACACACGTGGTGATAACAAATACGGAAAAATCCAATTCCAGACGAGAAAATATAATGTGCAGAAAAAGAACACAGCGGTATAATAAATAATGCCATGGCATGGCGAAATTCGTTCATATAAAACACCACCGTGGTGCTGAAATAAATAGCAGTTGAACTTCCGGTCATGGCGAAAGTTGTACATCGTAATTCGTCTCAAAGGCGCAGAATAAGTGAAACACAGCGGCACAGAATATGACTCCATGTCATAGCACAAACGATACGCGTAAAAATGCCTCCATGGCGCGGAATTTTTGAAACACCATGATACAAGAAATGACGCCCTGTCATGTTGAAAAACGGGAAAGGTAATCCAATAATCCGAAGACTGTTGTAGAGTGGAACAGTGAACGCTCCAGTGTCCAAAGGACAGCGGGAAACAGGAGCAAAATGGAGACGTGACTGTAGCATTCGACGTCAAATTTTAGAATGGTTAAGCTACAATGGCTTCCGAAAACTAACATGTGCTTGGTTTGGGGTAAGATCAGGAACGGAGCCGGTAAGGATGAGGATCGAGTGGAATAAAAGTCGATTGTTTTTGCTTTTTTGACGTGACTAGCTATTTCGCGTTAATAATATCCTAAATTTCATGGTGGTAGAGTATATTGCAGTTAAAATTNTTAATTTGTAATTTTAGAATAAAATGTATTTTAACTAGATATACTTACCACCATGAAATTTAGGATATATAGCGTGAGCGACCTTATTACGTCAAAAAGAAATCGACTTTTATTCCACTCTTTTCTTTATCCGTCTCCGTTCCTGACCTTACCTCATACCCGGAACACGTGGTGTTCTATAGCCATCTTATCACCATTCTAATTTGTGGTAGAGAGAGCAAAAAGGGGGGAGGTGGGAGGGAAATTAATATTCATGGTGGTAAGTATATCTAGTTAAAATACATTTTATTCTAAAATTACAATTTAACTGCAATATACTCTACCACCATGAAATTTAGGAGAATGAGACAGCAGGAGGTGGGACTATGCCGAAGATGGAGGTCTGAGAACTGACAAAGCAGCAACAGGGGACCAAGGCCAGTGATACCATCAGACGAATGGCAACAACAGGACAAGTGACACATAGCAAAAGTAGCACTCTAAGCCAGGCAAAAGTAGTGGAGTGTCTAGTGCCGATAAATAGCATGGAGTGAAATGTCGGCAAAGAAGAACGAGTAAAGCCATCGAGAAAGGTATCCCTGGAAATGTCAGGAGGAACGGAGATAACAATGGAGAAAAGATGATGTATGTCCGAAGATGCCCCGGTGGAATCAAAGAAAACTGGAGTATACAAAACATGTGGAGCACTGCTGTGAAATGAAAAAACAACAAAGAAGTTTTCCCATGGAGACCACTCACAACAAACGGGAGCAAAGCCCTACAGAAGTATATGAACAGCAAATCCAATACAAACGGAAGAGCAATAGGTGAACAAAGGACCAATGTCGTAGAAGGGTCCCACTGAATACTATAGAGAGAAGCCAAATGTGACCACAACGAGCAGTCGGCGAGACTGATAATCGACAATATGAGACAGTTGTAGTCAAAACTGCAACCAAGAACCGAAAGAGATCGGATGGATGGAACAAGTTATGAATAGAACAGAAACCGTCATCGAGGGAGTTGCAGAACAACCACCTAGCGGGAAAAGGAAAATACCTGGTAAGAGGAATAGAGTGAGGCGGTGACAAGCACACCACCCAGAAACGGAGACACTGCTCCTATGATGCAATGTTGTCATGTGTGGCTACAGAGAAGAATGACCGAGAGCTGTCTCTTCCGGTGAAGGTAGTATCCCAGCAAACCTAAAAACAGGAAAGAGGGCTATCACCAGAATAGAGCTAATATCGGGGCTAAGGGGTTAGGAAGAAGAGTAGCGGAAAAATCTGACTAACCCAAGCCCAGGATCCCAGTGGAGAATATTCACAGAGAAGAGGCGAAGAAAGTGAAAATAACTACACCGATACATGGGCACTTCAACAATAGTAGCAACATAGCTAAGATATGTGAAGGGGAGAAAAATATATATATATACCGACCAATATATAGATATAACGGAAGAGTATCCGTATAACAGAATGCACAGCCCAGTAGGAGGTGAGGAAAGTGGTGTAACAGATGTTGGGCACTATACAACAGCAGCATGAGTACTGCATACCACAGGATGTCAATACAGGAACATACCGATCTCCACGAGAACCAGACTGAACATAGTGAAAGTCTGACCAGAAGCCGCTGATCAGAGGAATGAAAATATCAAAGTCCTATCAACCCTATATGGTTAGAAAAGACAAACGAATCAATGGTACACCATGTGCGAGACAGTAACCAACAAGACCACCTGGGTATGTATGGCAAGTACAGAATGCAGCACTCAGAATATGAGGAGCACAAGGGACAGAAGTGACCAAATCACACCAACAGACTGAATGAACTGACAAACGAACATATGTCACATACCAGTGGAAATACATAACACCAAAGTAAACAGCATGGTTAGTGTGGTAGGCACCCCTGCATAAGCCCACAAGGAACATTAGAACCGATTGGAACCAAGATGTTCATGATATAAAGCCAAGTCATCGAGAGACCTGGACATCCAACCCTCTGATAAAAAAGAACATATAATGTACCGACGAAATGAAGCAACCACTCAGAGTTGGGAATAGGGCTGCCAGGAAATGTGCCAAACACGGAGAGGTCAAGTATGGAAGACCATCACATATTCAGCAAACAACTGAACAGAGGAGTGAATGTATATTGAGAAAAACAACAAGAACTACCATGGCACTGTCAAAACTCCCCAGTATTACACAATCTCACTTCCTGTGATATCACGACACTATGGGAAGTAACATTGTGATCAACTGATGGTCGAGACAACAGTGAGGGGTATAAAATAGTATCCGCACCCCCCCTTCAGACAGATGCAATATCGGAGTAGAAAGTGGTGGGTACCTAGCATCATATGAGAGAAAAAGGGACCTGCCAGCTGGACCTTGTGGCCAGAGGAAGCTCACTCGTAGACGGTCAACAGAAGTAGGATTGCCACTGTAGTACATGTGATGTTAACATAGGATGGCAGTCCACACACATCAGGTAACTGGGAGGACTGACAAACGTAGCCTGTGCCGAGCCGAAGATTGGCAATGGATGTAGTACCAAGCCAGACAGACGACATAGGCATATCTGAACAGTGTCGACGGAGACTATAATTCCGGACAGTGTACAGAAGTATGTGTTATAGGACATTGTCTATGGAGGCAGAAGGCAAGGCCGGGCAATATTGACAAGAAGTCAAACAGGACTCTACTGAAGTGTATCCAACCGGACTGTCGACGAACGTTTAGAACCGGCAACAAAAGCAATATGACAAACCGGACTGTCAGCGAAAGGGTTTCTAACCGGACTATCAGCCGAATGTTACTAACCGAATTATAAACTTGTTGCAAACCCGGATTATAAACGAAAGAGTCGCAAAAGGGATTGTCTACAGAACTGTTGCAGACCCGGATAGTCTACAGAAGTGATGCAGACCCGACTAGTCTACGGAAGTGTGGCAAACCGGACCGTCGACTTAAGTGTTGCAAACCGGACTCTATCTGTCTACGAAAGTTCCATACAGGACAGTCTACGGAAGTGTCAACCGGACAATCTACGTACGTATCCAACTAGATTGTCTACAGAAGTTAAAAGACCGGCTAGTCTACCGACGTTTCAAACCGGACTGTCTGCGGTCGAGTCAAACCGTAGTGTCGACGGATGTTGCAAACCGAACTGTCTACGGACGTGTCAAACCGTACTGTCTACGGACGTGTCAAACCGTACTGGCTACAGACGTCTCAAACCGTACTGTCTACGGACGTCTCAAACCGGACTGTCTACGAACGTCTCAAACCGGACTGTCTACAGACGTTTCAACCCGGACTGTCTACGGACGTTTCAACCCGGACTGTCTACGGACGTTTCAACCCGGACTGTCTACGGACGTTTCAACCCGGACTGTCTACGAACGTTTAAACCCGGACTGTCTACGGACGTTTCAACTCGGACTGTCTACGGACGTTGCAACCCGGACTGTCTACGGACGTTGCAACCCGGACTGTCTACGGACGTTGCAATCCGAACTGTCTACGGACGTGTCAAACCGGACTGTCTACGGATGTGTCAAACCGGACTGTCTACGGACGTTGCAACCCGGACTGTCTACGGATGTTGCAACCCGGACTGTCTACGGACGTTGCAACCCGGACTGTCTACGGACGTTGCAACCGGGACTGTCTACGGACGTA
>NZ_JRAA01000004.1 GCF_000787395.1 Solemya velum gill symbiont | reverse complement strand
CTGCAATCGCGGATTGGGATATGCCTTTCTTCGATGACGATGATGATTACTACAGCGACAATAACTGGAACAACGACTGGAACAACGACTGGAACAACGACTGGTACAACGATGGCTACGGTCGTGGCTATGGTCGTGGCTATGGTCGTGGTGATGGTCGTGGACGTGGACGCGGTCGTGGCAGCTTCAGCATGAACTTTGATGCTGACGCAGATGCAGATACCGATTGGGAAGGCGACGGTTACAGTGATAACTACTACCGTGGCTACAACAACTGGGATAACCGTTACTACGGTCGTAGCTACAACGGTCCTTACGGCTATGCTCCATACGGCTACGGTCCAGCTCCTTACGGACCAGCTCCTGTTGCTCCAGCTGCCCCTCAGGCACCAGCAGCAACTGGTAACTGCCCACAGTAATTTAATACTGGCAGTAAGCTGATAAAAACACCGGGCAGGGTAACCTGTCCGGTGTTTTTTATTGGTGTCATGGAGCGATAAATTTATAATAGATAACTATCAAGAAGGCGTCAGGCCCTGTATGCTTCGTCCCAGATCATTTAATGCTATTGAGAATCCGGCAGTGTCACAGTTTTTTCAGATCCATCCCGACAATCCACAGGCACGCCTCATCAGTCAAGCTGTTGAAATCGTTCGCAATGGCGGAGTTGTCATCTACCCGACTGATTCAGGTTATGCACTTGGTTGCCATCTTGAAGACAAGGAAGCGATGGAGCGTATTGTGCAGATTCGCCGAGTCGGAAAAGATCATAATTTCACCCTTGTATGCCGTGATCTCTCCGAGATCGCAACCTATGCAAAAGTGTCGAATGCCTCATACAGGACACTCAAGAGTCTGATTCCCGGTCCCTACACCTTTATCTTTTCTGCGACGAAAGAGGTGCCAAAGCGCCTGCTAAATCCAAAGCGAAAAACCATTGGTATCCGTGTCCCGGACAACCGTATAGCGCTCGATCTGCTCGAGTCACTCGGTGAACCGCTGATGAGTACCACCCTGATCCTGCCGGGCGAAGAAGATCCATTAACCGATCCTTATGATATGCGCCAGACACTGGAGTACGCCGTCGACCTGATAATTGATGGTGGCTACTGTGGAATTGATGCCACCACCGTGGTGCACATGGATGAAGACCCACCCAGGGTATCACGTGCCGGTCTTGGGGATACCTCGATGTTTGAGGCGGGCTGAGCCCACGTATGGCACGTTTTTTCCTGTGCCTTCTTCTTGCGAGTGTCATACCACTGCATGCCGATGTAATTTCATGGCCTGTGAATTCCTACGTCGGTGAAAACACTCCTGACGGAATCAGGGTGCTGGCAGCATTCGAGTTGGACGATGAGGCGGAAGACAGCACGCCGATTCTGGATTGTCTGCACTTGCCTGGGATGTTGACAACCAGCTGCTCTATGCCGTATCTGACCGGGGTTGGCTGCACCATCTACAGTTGCGTTTCGACAGTCGAAATCGGCTGGCTGAAATAAACCGGCTTGCAAGCTACCAGTTACGTGACCTGAAAGGGAAACCGCTGAAGGGCAAATGGCGAGATGCCGAGAGTGCATTTGTATTGCAGGGCGACAACGGTATTCGCGATGATACCCTGATCGTGATCGGTTTTGAGCGTTCACCACGCATTGTCCGCTACCGTCCTGATGGCTTTCAGCAGGGCCGTTACAGCTTGCCAAAGCAGTTATCGAAGAAGAAAAAATTTCACAAGCCAAATGATATGTTCGAAGCTGTCGCCATGCATGAAGAGCTCGGTGTTATGTTAATCCCGCAGAAGCCACTGATGGGGCGTGAAATCAATGCGCTCTATCGTTTAAAAGGTGAAAAGCAATGGGATTACGAGATGGAGAGTGAGAGGGGGAATTCCATGGCAGCACTCGAGGCTCTACCTGATGGCTCCCTTGTAGCAATGGAGCGTGCCTGGGATAGAGTTTTTTTCTCACTGGTGATAAATCTGAAGCAGATAAGAGTTGACTCTGACCGGCTTGTGGTTGAGAAAATTGCACGCCTTTCCAATGCAGAAGGCTGGATACTGGATAATTTTGAGGGTCTTGCACGCCATCAGGATAAACGTTTTTTTATTGTCAGTGATGACAACCAGAATCCGCTACAAAGAACACTGCTCTACTATATTGAACTGAAAACCAGGTAAGACGGGATGCAATCTTTGCGTGGCGCTTGTATTATTTCTATATGACTATCGAATAGGCAGGACAGATGCGAAATACCTTTCTCCTGACTTTGCTTGGTGCCAGCTTGGCCTTGGGCGGTTGTGCGACCACACCACCGAGTAATACCGGTAATATCTGCTCGATTTTCGACCGGAAAAATGGCTGGTACAACGACGCAAAAGATGCAAACGCAAAATGGGGTACACCGATTCACGTGATGATGGCGATAATCAAGCAAGAGTCCCATTTTCGCCATGATGCCCAGCCGGCAAGAAAGAAGATTCTGTGGGTGATCCCTGGCAAGAGACCTTCCTCAGCCTATGGCTATCCGCAGGCGCTGGACGGTACATGGGCTGCCTACAAGAAAGACACCAACAGCTTCTTTGCCGATCGTGATGATTTTGCTGATTCCGTCGATTTTGTCGGTTGGTATACGGACAACAGTCAGCGCAAACTAGGGATTTCCAAGTGGGACGCCTACAATCAGTATCTTGCCTATCATGAGGGGCAGGGTGGCTATGCACGTGGTTCGTACCACAAGAAAGGTTGGCTTAAAACGGTGGCAAAGAAGGTTGATAGTACAGCCAGGACCTATGGTGCCCAACTAAGACAATGTCGTGGATAACTGCTGATGAATCCACCAGCGGGCCCAGCCCCGAGTGTCGGTTTTGTCAGCCTTGGTTGCCCAAAAAACCTGGTTGACTCGGAACGTATTCTCACACAACTGCGCGCCGAGGGTTACGAGCTTGCATCAGACTATGCCGAATCGGATATCGTCGTCGTCAACACTTGTGGATTTATTGATGCCGCAGTACAGGAGTCACTCGACACCATAGGCGAGGCGCTGCAGGAGAATGGTAAGGTCATCGTCACTGGTTGCCTCGGCAAACGTGATGAGGAGATCCGCGAAGTTCATCCAAATGTATTGGCAATTACAGGTCCACACGAATACGAATCTGTCATGGAGCAGATTCATACTTACCTTCCACCACCACATGATCCTTTCAGCAGCCTTGTGCCACCGCAGGGCGTTAAGCTCACACCAAAGCACTATGCCTACCTGAAAATATCAGAAGGCTGTAATCACAGCTGCAGCTTCTGCATTATTCCGTCACTGCGCGGCAAGCTGGTCAGTCGCCCTATCGGTGAGGTGTTGCGCGAGGCACAGACTCTTGTCGAAGGTGGTGTGCGTGAACTGCTCGTGGTGTCGCAGGACACCAGCGCCTATGGTGTTGACACAAAATATCGTTCCGAGCTGTGGAAGGGTGGCATTATCCAGACCCGTATACGTGACTTGGCACGTGAGCTGGGCGAACTTCAAGCGTGGATTCGGTTGCACTATGTCTATCCCTATCCGCATGTTGATGACCTGATTCCACTGATGGCGGATGGCCACATACTGCCTTATCTCGATATGCCGCTGCAGCATGGCAGTGAGAGAATTCTCAAGTCGATGAAGCGCCCCGCAGCCACCGAGAAGGTGCAGGACAGGATTTCCCGATGGCGAGAGATGTGCCCGGATTTGACCCTTCGCAGCACTTTTATCGTCGGTTTTCCCGGTGAGACTGAGGATGATTTTGAGCAACTGCTTGATTTTATCGCAGAGGCGCAGCTCGATCGTGTCGGCTGTTTTACCTACTCTCCGGTTGAGGGCGCCACTGCAAATGAATTACCCGGTGCAGTTCCAGAAGAAGTGAAAGAGGAGCGCCTGCAGCGATTTATGGAATTACAGGCCGGAATCAGTGCTGAGAAGCTGCAACGAAAAATTGGATCAAGGCAAATCGTGTTGGTTGACGAGGTGCATCCTGAACTTGTGGTAGCCCGCAGCGAGGCCGATGCCCCGGAGATCGATGGCAACGTTTTGATCGAGGGTGGCTGGGATTTGGCCCCGGGGGATTTTGTCGAGGTAGAGGTGACGTCGGCAAGCGAGCATGATCTCTACGCTGTTCCGGTTACGGAGTAGCCTGTAGGTTCAAGTAAAAAACGGGCTGCCTCGCGGCAACCCGTTATTGCATCAAATCAGTGAGCCTGATTTAGAATGCAGCACCAGGATTGTCGCCAGTGGGCAGAAGCCTGTGAAGGCAGACTGCAGAATGTTGGCACCGACAAAAGCGGTCAGCCACAGCCAGTTGGCGTTGTGGAAAATCGGGCTGGCAGATGCACCCAGAGCAAGACTGATCAGTACCACGGTACCGGCAAAAGCCATTACAATACGATCGATAGACATAAAATAAACCTCAAAATTTTTTTATTAATAAATATTAATACATTTCAGCGCCGTTAAGTATCAGTAAGTTGCGCTGGGTTGTCAACATGGCAGAGATGATGGTTACTACCCTTGAAGAGCACGCCAGTCTGACTGCGGCACTGGAAAAACAGCTTGGTGCACGCCGCTATGAAACCCATATTTCCACCGTCCTGGTCGCAAACGGCAAGGCGTGGAAGATCAAGAAACCGCTCGACCTCGGTTTTCTTGATTTCTCTACCCTGGAGCGTCGCAAGTTCTGCTGCGAGGAGGAGTTGCGTCTGAATGGGCGTCTTGCCGATGATGTTTACCAGCGTGTCACGCCGATCTGCGGCAGTATCGATGCACCAACCCTGGGTACGGGAGGGGAGGTGATCGAGTACGCAGTGGAGATGCGGGAGTTTCCAGCCGACGCACTGCTGGCTGATCATCAGCACCTGCTCACGGTAGAAGCAATGGATGCAATTGCTGGCCAGATTGCCGATTTCCAGAAAGAGATTACAAGTGCCACAACGGGCGGCGAGTTTGGTTCTCCCGAGGCAGTGCTGTTCCCGATGCAGCAGAATTTCGACCAGGTACGTCAACTGATCGATGACAGTGATGATCATGCCAGGCTCGATGTTCTCAATAACTGGACGATTGCGCAGCATCAACGTCATGAATCCCTGCTTGTATCACGTCTTGAGAATGGTTTTGTCGCCGAGGGACATGGTGATATGCACCTCGGGAACATCGCCGTTGAAGATGGCCGGTTCATTATTTTTGACGGGATCGAATTCAACCCCAATCTCTGCTGGATCGACAAGGTCAACGAGATTGCCTTCTTCATGATGGATCTCGATCGTAATGGGCATCACGACCTGTCAGCACGTTTTCTGAATAGCTGGCTGATCCATACAGGCGACTACGAGGGGCTGGCGTTGCTGCGTTTCTACCAGGTCTACCGGGCCATGGTACGCACCAAGATTGCCGCTTTCCGCCTCGCACAGGAGATCAGTGATGAAGAGCGTGATGCAGTCACGCAGGCTTACCGCGAATACCTGTCACTTGCCGAGTCCTATATTGTTGATGAGCAGCCGCGCCTGATGATTACCTGCGGGCCTTCTGGTTCCGGCAAGAGTGTTGTTGCGCGAGCAGTTGTTGCGCAACTGGGAGCTATACAGGTTGCATCAGATGTTGAGCGTAAGCGACTCGCAGGACTTGCCGCACTTGAATCCAGTAACAGCGAAGTCGATGGCGGCATCTACACAAGCGAGATGTCGCAAAAAACCTATCAACGTCTTTTGCAGCTGAGTGAGACTATCGTCAAGGCAGGGTTCATAGCAGTTGCAGATGCGACTTTCCTGAAGCATGAGTATCGTGACCCATTTGGTGAGTTGGCGGGGAAGCTTGGTGTACCGTTTCATATCCTGAGTATGGAGACAGGCGAGGAAGAGCTGGTCAAGCGCATTGAAGTGCGCCTGGCACGTGGAGATGATCCTGCAGAGGCGAATGTCGAGGTGCTCAGAAAACAGCTGGAATCACAAGAGACGCTGGATGAGAGTGAGCAGACGCATGCCATTATTCTCACTCCCGGCGATGTTGAGGCTGGTGACTACCTCAAGCGCTTGTAAAGTGAGCTGCTAATCAATCGTGACCTCGTTCATAGCGGTGAGCAGTAATGAGGCGTCGGCATCAGGTCGAATGGCACCTTCCGAGAGGATTCGCCGCCAACGGCGTGCACCGGGCATGCCGCTGAAGAGCCCCAGCATGTGACGTGTAACGTGAGACACCTTGCCACCTTCCGCAAGGTGTTTCTCTATGTAGGGAATCATTGCCTCGACTGCCTCGCGCGGTGAGGTGCATGGGTCCTGTTGTCCGTAGAGGGTGCTGTCGATTTGCGATAGTAACCAGGGGCTATGATAGGCGGCACGGCCGATCATGACGCCATCAACCTGCTGCAGGTGTGAACGACTCTCTTCAAGATTCATGATGCCGCCGTTGATGATAATCTCAAGTGCAGGAAACTCCTGTTTGATACGGTAGACACTCTCGTAACTGAGAGGTGGAATTTCGCGGTTCTGTTTTGGGCTCAGCCCCTTAAGCCATGCCTTGCGTGCATGAATGATGAAAGTGTTGCATCCGCTATTGGCCACCGTGCCGATAAAATTGACCAGCTCTTCGTAGCTGTCTTGCTCATCGATACCGATTCGATGCTTGATGGTGACGGGGATTGAAACGGTCTCCTGCATCGCCCTGATGCAATCCGCGACGAGTTGTGGCTCAGCCATCAGGCAGGCGCCGAAAGCACCATTCTGTACGCGGTCGGAAGGGCAGCCGACATTGAGATTGATTTCGTCATAGCCCCGGGATTCAACAAGTTTTGAAGCAGTTGCAAGATCAGCCGGGTCACTACCGCCGAGTTGCAGGGCAACAGGGTGCTCTTCCGGGTTGAATTGCAGGTGTCGATCGACATCGCCATGCAAGAGTGCACCTGTGGTGATCATTTCTGTATAGAGCAAGGCACAACGCGTCAGTTGCCGGTGAAAATAGCGGCAGTGACGGTCTGTCCAGTCGAGCATCGGCGCTATAGAAAACAACCTGTTGATATTAGTAGTCATTATGTATCTTGTTTGTGCGCAATATCTGAATAAGTGTGCACGCTGCTCTGTATGGAAGCCAACGTGTCCGGATTTATTGATGGCTCAACCAAAAACAAAACACTACACTGTTTATCAGGATTTTTATTCAATTAACGCGATAAAAAGTAATTCATGGCTCCAATAATATCATTTGTCATTCCATGTAAAGGAAGGCTCGATCATCTGAAAGAGACGTTACCAAACCTGGTTGATCAGGAATCGTCCGAGGTTGTCATTGTTGATTATGATTGCCCGGATGGTACTAAAGAGTGGGTGAATCATAACTATCCCCGGTTTATTGTCGAGAAAGTCGAGAATCGCCCGGAATTTAATCTCTCGAAAGCCCGAAATATCGGTCTGCACAGAGCTACTGGTGATTGGGTGTTTTTTCTGGATGCCGATATATTCTTATCAAAAGATTTTGTATCCGGGATAAAGAATACTCTCTCAACGAATCATTATTACCTGCTTGGCAAGGAGAGGCATATCGGTTCTAAAGGATCAGTCCTGGTTCAGCGAGAAATGGCCCTGGCTATAAAAGGGTATGATGAAAACTACCTGGGATACAGCTGGGAAGACATCGATTTTTTCACGAGGCTGACGTACGGCGGCTTAAGCTCACAGCTATTGACCGAAGAGCCAATAGGAATAATTACACATTCAGATGATGCGAGAGTCGAGCACTATGATATTAACCGGATGCAATCAATCTCAACTAACAGGCTATATACAGCAGTAAAGAGGGACTTGATGAGGTTTTATAATAATATCAACCTGTCAAATGACGTATTAGTTTCATTACGCAACAACTGTGAGCAATCCGTACTCAATGCAATAGAGAAAGGGGAGGTAACAGCGAGTTTGGTTACTACCCTTCCGGAAGAGAAAGATGTCACTACAAACAGACTTCCTGAATATAGCCTGTTCCGCAGAAGGCTCCATGTTGAAGTGCAATTATGGGAGCCTCCAGTACCAAGACCGGATTTGGATTAAGGAAATCTGAAAGTTGTACTCCCTCACTTGGATGATCCAACTGCAAGATGAATAAAGGAACCTCTGATCAAGCCATGAATTTTGACCTTGCCGCCAGAATACGCCATTTCTGCGTTGCAAACCTTCGTAATAGCGCTGCTATTACGTGCGATTCGCGTCTTGAATTGACGCATTCTGATCGGCAATCTCTTCATACAGACTTAATCAGAGGCTCCTAAAGTGTACAGGCCGATGGCAATGAAAGTATTTCTAATGATTTTATTCTATGGGGGAAACGAATGACCCAGAATGACATTCTCAAAACTCTTCTGGATGAGCTACATGAACAGACTATTAGCCCTGACATTGATTTAAAGAATCATGTACACCCTGGAAGTATCAAGTTCGAAGAGTTGAGGTTGGATAGCCTGGATACTCTCATGCTGGCAATGAATGTCGAAGAAAAGCTTGGCCTGGAGCTGGAGGTTTCCGAGTTTCCACGAGATGCCACACTTGATGAATTTGCCGAATACCTGTTTGAGTTAAAAAATCAGTGATTTGAATTCTTCCAGTAATCGCCTGTTTTCCAGCAACAAGGCTGGTGTAGTGTGTTTGCATTCCTTCAACTCAGAAATTTGCATGCCAGGAACGGAAGCAAGGTGCCTGGCATGCGCCTCGTCAGTTTTTGACTCTGAACCATAGATCACTTTCCTCTGAACCCCATCGTCTTTTTCAGTGAGAATTTTAACCATATCAACGCATACGTCCGGGTCAAGCTGAGCCTTGATTTCCTCAGTCATATATTTTCCGGTTGGGAGTTTCGATTGTTCAGATATGTCTGAACGTATGGAGAAGCCGAGGTATCCACAGCACTGGATTCTGTTTGACATCAGTAATGATGCAAAACCGCCCGAGGAAAAACCCGTGATAAAAATATCATCGATTCCCTTGTTTCTGAGGAATTCTGCAATTGAAACGCTCGATGTAGAAAAGTCCTCCGAGAAACCGGGAATCCCATTCAGATAATTGAAGTATGAAGTATCCTTCAGAAATAGCAGGGAAATCCCAAGTTGTCTCAGTAACGCCAACATGACGAGATTTGAAAAATAAAAATTGTTATACATGGTCGTAAAGATGACCAGGGCGATGTTTTGATGCTTTTTTCCGGTCTCGAAATATGGCTTGTCGAGTTGATAGAGTTCACGCATAAGCTCTGCATCATCAAGGCATTGCTGAAATGTTTCTATTTCCTGAATCGCCTCCCATTGAACTCTCAGTTTTTCCAGGAATGCATGTGCATCTGGATGTGTATATTGTTGTTGTAGCCTGGCATAGAGTGTTTTGAATTCAGGGACACCCTGTGTTGCCAATTCTGATATCAGAAAAAAACTCTCCTTCCTTGTTCTGTCACGCTTTCCGGCAAGCTGTCGTAGCAAGGTGTGTTGACTTGGGCTGTGCTGAAATTGGCTTTGAAAACGCATGATTAAATCTCGATTCGTACATTAGCGCAAAGCGGGTAGTTAAAAGGATCGCTGTTTTCCTGCATTTCGAGTTTGACAGGGGTGATACTGCATTCGTAACCACTGATCTCTTCTTTTAGGTGTTGAAATATAAATTGTGAGATTGGGCGACCAAGACAGACATGTGCCCCAAAACCGTATAAGGATGAGAGGTTTTCCTCTTCTGTATATTCACTACTTTGCGTGATACAGCGTACTCTCTGTCCTGAGCGGAATTGACTGGAGCCAATGTGAGTGTCTGAAGTGCAAACTCTGTCAACGTAGGTCAGGCTGCTTTTTTTGTATCCATAGCCTAAATCCAATGTAGAAGCTTTTCCTGTTATGTTCTGAAGAATTGCATCATACAAGGATAAAGCCAGTGAGCCAGTTAATGGCCTAGTGCCTAGTGCCGCCAGCGCGATGTGAAGAATTTTCCCTTCACCTTGCCTATTGATGATTTCGGTGAGTCTGTTGTTGATGATTTCACGTTTTCGTATTGATAACACCGGGCTGAAGAGCGAGGGGATAGAGTCGATAACCTCCTGGGCATCATCTTCGCACTGACTGATTCTTACAGCGATCGCGTGCCAAAGTGGTCGTGCAAAGTCAGAGACAAGATCAAGTTCGCAGCAATTGGTAAAATACTGCCTCAGTAGCTTATCAATCGTATTTTTTGCTTCCTCCTCCTGTTCATTTTTTGTCGCAGCGATAAGGAGCGCCATGTTTTTTCTGTTTTTCTTGTGAGCTTCACCATCCATGAAGATTGGCAGCTTCTCAATCAGTGAGATTGCGGTGGAGAAATCTATTCCTGATCTGGACTGCATCTCCCTGTATTTTTCTGCCATGTTATACGAGTGAAAATCCTTCGACATGATGACCGCTTTGGCATCAGGGAATTTGATCGTCATGATCTCTTCATTATCTTGCGGTTTCATTATTGCTCTACACTCTTCATTTTAGTCACGCAATACTTTCAGCATGTTTTGACCAGTTCTCAATGTTGGCCAGTTCGGGGTATCTGTCAAAGCAGTATGAATACTGCTCTGATAATAATTGCTTGAATGACTGAGTGAAAGCAGTCTGAATATCTTCATCTTCCGGAGTAGATGCACGATTGAAATACTTGTCTAACCAGTCTGGTCTGGATTGCAGGCCAATAAAGGAAGATAGCCTTTCCAGTTCGTGTTTGCTAAACATGGTTTCATAAATGCCAATATGAATGTTTTGTTGATCAAAGACTGAGTCCAGGTTGTGCAGGGTATCTTGATAATTCGAATTTCTTATAACAGTCGGAAGTTTACAAAGTTCTTTCAGGATTTCATCAATATGGCTATCTCTATTAAATCTCTTGCCTGCGTATATGCCTACTCGTTGAGCCATTTTTGCAGACGAGATAATGCGGGATACTGGATCCCTCATGAAAAAAACGACCTTGGTTTGAATGCCCCGGCTTTTGAATTCATGATTGATCAATGACAGAACTTCGACTGGTAACCCCATATAGCTGGGAGTGATGTCTGCAGAGATTGAGATTATGTCGGAATAGAGCGATGCAAAATAATCATAATACTCATCATGATTATCGCGGAACTGTTCCAGGCGCTTTTCCTGCGCCTCCTGTTTTCTCCTGAATCCGCTCTTTGATGAGCTACCTGCACGGTTTTTATTGGGGCGGCAGTGATCAGTGCCTTCTAGATAGGCCGCATCAAAAATATGGTATTCCTTTTTGAAGCCAAGGTCAGTGCATTCAAAAGAGTTCAGATAGTTATAAAACCATGTGGTGCCAGTTTTTGGCGCACCAATGCAAAGAATAAAAACTGGTTGTGTGTGATGGCAGTTTGCAGTGATAGGCATCATTAATACGGCGCCGGAACGACAGAAAGCAGACTGAGATTTATATTCGTCATGTATTGGACTGAATGTGCACTATATTTAGTATTGTGTGCATCAGGTTCATTCATATTCAATGATCGATTGTAAAAAGTATCATGACAGATGATACACTTTCATCTACTGCTCTGCTCACCATCAACAGGTATAACCAGGTTTTGGAAAAAGAGGCACTCAGTTCACGAATTCACAGAATTTTTGATCTAAGGCGCGACGAGTCCCGCCTTGTCAGTGGTCTCTTTTTGCATTATTTTTTCCAGGGCTTCGGTTTGGCATTGATGCTTATCATCGCCAATGCCGAGTTTCTGGCAAATCACCCAATACACAAACTCCCGGTTGTCTACATGCTTGCTGCTGTAATTCTGCTGATATTTGGTAGAATTTATGCGTGGCTTGAGCACAAACTGGATCTGAAAAGGCTCTTTTTTACCATTGCACTGATCATACTCTGCCTGTCTGTCTCCTCATGGGCGGGGTTTTCGTTTCTCGATAGTGCATATGTCAGCTTCGGGCTGATTATTGCCTACCGGGTGATCTACCTGCTGGCAAATCTCGAGTTCTGGGGGTTGTCCGCAACGCTTTTCGATGTGCGTCAGAGCAAACGGTTGTTTGGCCTTATCTCTGCCGGAGACGTGCCTGCCAAGCTTCTCGGCTACCTGTCGGCCTCGCTGTTTGCTCCTGTCATTGGTATCCAGAATATGCTTTTGATCGGCACGATCAGTTTTCTACTCTCCGTGCTTGTCATGAACAGGGTGATGTCACAACAGAAGCTTCATGCAGGGGGGCATGGAGGTCACCAGGAGCATCACCGGCATGAACGCGGGGGGGCACCTGTTTCAGAAGTTATTTGGTTCGAAACTTGTCGTAACACTTGCCCTGCTGTCAGCGATAGCAATGATTTCCATGACTGTGATTGATTACGCATTCCTCAGTGGTGTGAAACAGCGATTTCATTCTGATGTTGAATTGGCACGCTTCCTGGGCTTCTTCTTTGCGCTTGGTTCAGCAATCACTATCATCATCAAGCTCTTTCTCTCCGGAAGGCTTGTGAAAAAATTTGGCGTAATTCGTGCGTTGCTGGTACTTTCGATGCTGCTTTTGATCGTTAGCATTGCGATTATCATTTCCAACTATGTGTCAGTAACCGGTTTTACTGTTTTTATCCTCTTCGGTATCCTGATGATGGTATCGGAAGTGTTCAACTATGCGTTGCATAATCCGGTTTTTCTCGCCATGTTCCAACCCCTGGATTTACACAGGAGGCTACAGGGTCACACCACGATCAAGGGGCTCACAGACCCGTTCAGCCTGGGTGTTGCCGGTATCATTCTCTATTACCTTTTTCCACCCGGCGGGGCACAGCAGAGCGATCTTGTTTTTATCTCCTACCTGTTTCTCGCTTCTGTTGTTGTCTGGATACTGACTCTGCTGTTTGTCAGGAAGCACTATTTTCAAACGCTCAAAAGCGCTATCTATAATCGTTTTCTAGGTACAACACAGGTGCAGTGCAACGATAGCGAATCAGTTGCGATCCTGCGTGACAAGCTGGTGAGTTCATATCCAGAGGATGTGATTTATGCTCTCGAGCTCATGCGGCAATCCGGTGTCGATAACATCCATGAAGTATTGCAGCAGCAGATATCAAGTGATTCAGAGGTTGTTCGCGGTTACGCCGTAAAATTGATTAAAGAGCAGGAGTGCCGACAGCTATTGCCGGATTTACTCAATCTCATCAGGACGGAATCCTCAGTCCCCGTCAGGAGGAAAGCTATCATCGCCTACTGTCGCCTCGCAGAAGAAGCGCATGATGTCATTATCGACTTGCTCGGTTCAACAGACCTCAATTTGCGTTCAGCTGCAATTTGCGGCCTGATCGAGACTGGAGGTATTGAAGAAATTGTATTGTCAGGTGAGTCACTGTTAGCCCTTGTTGGAAGTGAAGATGAATTGGAAAAACTTGCAGCGATAAACATCATTAGTGACCTCAAGATCAGGAAGTTTTACCGCCCCCTGCTGCGTTTTTTTGATGATGACTCGTTAACTGTTCGAAAGGCAGTTATTTCGGCCGCTGGCGTACTTGGAAGTGAGAGGTTGCTTCCCTCGGTGTTGAAGCAGCGGGAGGACAGCCGGCTTTCCCAGCATGTGCTGGAGGCATTGCCGGGTTTCGGTTCAGCTGTTATTCCGGTTGTCAGGGGGGAACTCCAGGGGCAGGATGAGAGTAACTGTTTTAACTACGCCAGCCTGATCAATGTTGTCGGAAAAATTGACACACATGATGCAATCGTCCTGCTTGAAGAGGAGTCTGAATCCCACTGGTTATGTATAAGGGATGCGGTTCTGTCAGCACTCCACTCACGTAAATATCATGCCCGCGATCAGGAACCCTGGTCGAGAAGCATTCAGTACGATCTCGCCCTTGCATACAATATAAATGGCAGTTTGCGTTTCCTTGTTCCTGGCACAGACAAGCTTGTGATAGACGCACTCAATTTTGAATTGAATCGTGCGCTTAACAGGATACTGACCACGCTCTCTTTTATTTACAGCCGCGAGGCGCTGGAGCGAGTATCAAGAGGGATTCAGTCGGAAGACAAGGAGCGCAGGGCTAATGCAATTGAAACGCTTGATAACGTTTTACCCGACACGCTGTGTTCGAAACTTCTGCCGCTCGTTGAGAAGCATGTTGCGGGTGTGTTTGATTCGATGATTGATCGCTATGCCACAGTAGAATATGAAAGCCGTGATGACGTGTTTAAACAGATACTTGTTACTGGTAACCGTGCCTTTCACGCATGGACCCTTACCGTCTGCCTCTATCAGACGCGAGGTTTAATGTGCAAGGAACGGGAAACTTATACGCATAGTCCTCATCTGATGCTTCGGCAAGCAGCTCAACTAAGCGGAGATTATAAACTGGATATGAAACATCACACTGATACGAAAGGGCAGTCTGATCTGCTTGAGATTGAGAAGGTAATCATCCTGAAAAGCTCGGTTCTCTTTACGGAAACGCCGGAAGAGATACTTGTGGAAGTTGCGCAAATTCTGAAGCCGATAAGATTCGCGGAAGGTGAGGCAATTTTTGAGAAAGGTGAGTATGGCGACAAGATGTACATCATCTACGAAGGGGAAGTCAGCATACATGATGGTGATCATGTGCTCAGTACCCTTGGCCGACGTGACTTTTTCGGAGAACTGGCGTTACTTGATCCGGAGCCCAGGTCGGCAAGTGCTACAGCCAGGAGCAGTTGCCTGTTGCTTGAGCTGGAACAGACGCCATTTTATGAGCTAATGGCTGAACGCAATGAAGTGAGTAACGGAATTATGAAGGTTCTGGCGCGCAGAATCAGGGAGGATAATATAAAGATTATGGAACTGCATTCAGACTGAATAGCAGTGTCACCTGCATGCGTAACGCACGATGGCTCAAAGAGTCAGGGTTTCACCTTCCCGCGCAGCAATAACTTTCATTGAATCGCCGACTTTCTCCTGACACTCGGCAACGATTTCATCCAACTGGTCATCCGTACGATCTGGCTCATGATGAAACAGCACAAGCAGTTTAACGCCCGCATCGAGTCCAAGTTGAAGTGCCTGCCCTATAGAGGAGTGTCCCCAGCCTATGCGGGTCTCAATCTCTTCATCGGTATAGGATGCATCGTGAATCAGGCAGTCGAGTCCGTGGCAGCGCTCAACCCATTCTTCATAACTGGTCGGGGGCTCGTTTGGAGGGAAGAGTTCATTATCAGTCATGTAAGCGAGTGATTTACCGCCAGAGCGGAAAAAATAGGCAGAGCCGCCACCAGGGTGGTTGAGAGGTGCTGTCGTTACGATTGTGCCTTGAAAGTTGACATCCCTGATTCCCTCTTCATCGAGGAGATGGATATTGGATGGCAGGGCACTGGCCGGAACCGGAAAGAAGGGATCTGAAAACTGCTGTGTTAATGACAGATTCTCATGGGATTCGCAGTTGAAGCAGACGACAAATATCTCTGAACTACCACGATAAGCCGGTTTAAAGAAGGGGAAGCCCTGAATGTGGTCCCAGTGCTGATGGCTTAGAAGCAGGTAGATTGGCCTGTGGTCGCCGGCAAGTTCATCACCGAGTCGACGTATTCCTGTCCCGGCATCAAGAATAATGATTTCATCAGAACCGTTATCAACTCGCAGGCAAGGTGTATTCCCGCCGTAGCGCACCGTGTCAGGACCCGGTGAGGCGATTGATCCACGTACGCCGTAAAACGTCACTTGCATGGTTGTTCCTTATCAGCGTCGCTGATTCAAATATTTGTTATTTTGTTATTAAGTGTCCCACGCTAGCATGGTTCAATAAAACCTACTCTTATTAGCTTTTAAGTCCAGTGCCCCTTGTCTAGTAAATGCCGCCTCCACTATCAAGGACCTCATTGGGAAAGAACGGAAGCCCGGAATCCGGATCACCGGATGTAGGACCGAAGCTATCCAGGTTAAGTGGATCATCATCCGGGCCTGTGGTCGGGTCCATACTGTGGCCGGCAGAGAATGGGCTTCTGCCGCCATCAAACTCAAGCAGTTCACACTCCCCTGCTGCTGAGACTCTTACAATACGAAAGGGGTGTCCATCACCAAGTGAGGCATCACAACCGGGAGCCGTTACCTTGCCGCGGCCTTTCCAGAAAGCAACGAACAGGTTATCACCAGCCAGTTCAGCTTCGTAGACGGTTCCCTTGATTCCGATTGTGGCCAGTGGAGTCTCCAGGCGATAATCTTTGGGATCATCCTTGCCAACTGCACCGGAAATCGTACGCAGACCACCCTTGGTCAATTTCATGATGACAGAGTCGTCAGAGCCCGGTTGCTTGTATTGATATTCAAGAAGTGACAGGGAGCTGTTTTCCTGGAGTGCAATCACAGCGCCATCCTGCATACGAAACTGGGCCCGACTCTCATTGCCTGTCTCGAGAACCTCGGACTCGTGAATGGCAGAGCGGCGCTTGAGTTTTCTGATATCCTGGCCGGCTGTTGCGGTGACGTTGCCCTTGGCTAGCAGGGTAATCCCGGCTTTTTCTGCGTCCGCGACAGAGATACCTGAAAAGATGCAGCTGACAAGCAGGGCGGATAATTTGATTGTGGTATTAGGTTTCATTCTCATCGCCCTCAAAACTGTCGACGCAGGCCGATCTGGAATAAGTGTCTTTCATAATCTTCCGGGGAAGCTTTATAATCCCATTCATATATGTTGCTGTCATTATTCTGATATGAATACCTGGCGAAGAGGATGGTGTCGGCCGCAACTGTACGGTCATGGCCAAGAGTCACGCCAGCAAGGTCATCTTTCTGTTTTTCGCCAGTGAAATAGAAACCGGCATATTCGGGATCAATGGCCTTGTGGTTTTCGCGCTGGTAAAAGATCTGGGCGAATGTCTTGCTGTTGGATGCGGCGCTGATATGCGTGAGGCGGTAAGAGATTCCGTACAAGTCACGGGCGTTATATTTACCTTCAGAGTCATCGGCCCATTCAGTTCCGGCATATGCCATTACCTGGTGGGAGACCGAGACAGATTTTCTGGAGATGCCCGCACTGATGAGTAGTCGCTGGCGATCCGCAAGGTTCCCGTCAATTATGTCGTCAACCATATCATTCTCATCAAAATAGCTCCATTGAGCCCCAAGTCGGAAATCAACTGCTTCATTGATATTCTTTGAGAAACCGGCATCCAGCTGATAGAGAGTGCGATAGTGATTACCGCCGGTCCACAGCGGCTTTATTGAAGCGGAATAGTTGTATGACCTGTCTCCATCGCTTTTTGCTACTCCCGCAGTGAATGCAAGACTGGTTACGTTTGTGTCCTCGACATCATCGTAGACCCGAAATTTTCCGGCAGCTTTAAGGAAGCCCACATAACCGGATGAGATCGGCTTGGAGTAACCGAATTTCGCACTGACTTCTGCAAAATTGCCTTCAATTTCACTTTTATCACCATAATATCCGCCATAGATTTCGCCCTCATCCTCGTCCATTCCAACATTCAGATTGGTATCATGGCCTACGGAAAATACCACCATGGAGTGGGTGTTGGCCTCTGCTTCCAGTGCCTCTATGCCCATTTGGTCGGCGAAACTCATTATTTTATCTGAGCGCATATCAGTTGAAGAGATGCGGCGAAGCTGAGCAAATTCATGCTTGGCGGCTTCACTGTTTTCCAGCGCCAGGTAGGCTTCGATCAACAGGATGCGGGCGTCTCTGTTATACGGGTTGTTAACAACCACTCTTTCAAAGGCAAACACGGCATTTTCTGTATTGCCACTGCGTAATGCTGCAAGACCGTATGCGTAGTCAAAATCAGGATCGCCACCCATGGCTGCGTTGTGCGACTCTGCCAACTGGAAAGCTCTTGTGTAATCAGTGGCGTCCAGTGCCTGCTGCAGGTCGGCAGGTACAGCTGCAAGGAGAGGTGAGGATAATGCGCCTGTCAGACTCAGGCAGAGCATCCATCGCGATACTGTTGTTTTCATTTCGAGAGCTCCCGGGTGCTCATAATCTTTTTTTATCTGCTAAATGTATGAAATCTCAAGTGAACTATACAATAAACTTGTGATTAGGTTGTATATTTTGCTCTTATGATGCGGCCTTGTAAGCAGAGTTATTATTCAGGCCCAGCCACCCATGATCGATATCAAGAGCAGGTTTCAGTATAGTACATATTGATATTGATCGCGATTGATAAGGCTTGTTTGCAATTGCCATAACAATTTACCTATCAACCTTCTGCTTGTGAGATAAAACGGCCATTATTAACTATCCTGTTTAAAATGAGTGAAACCGACATGCCAATAATCCGATGATATCCAGGCATCTTCAAAAATACCGACTGTTTGCTGTCAGTGGCACCCTGTTGTTACTGACAACATTTTTTTACCTGGAATTCTACTCTCCGCACGGCTTGCGTGAATGGGTCAACCGGATTGACGGATTGCTCTATGACGTCAAGGTTCGCACCACCCTTCCCGAGGTAACCCGGGAAGACCCACCAATCCTCATTGTTGATATCGACGAAAATAGTCTGAAAGAGGAGGGGCGCTGGCCCTGGTCCCGCATCAAAGTAGCGAAACTGGTCGATCGCCTCTCTGAGGCTGGTACCATGATGCTTGCATTCGATGTGGTGTTTTCGGAACCGGAAGAGAATGCGGTTGATGTTCTCCAGGGGAATGCCATCAGTGTTCCCCCGCCAATCAACGCGTGGTTACTGGAGCAAAAAGAGCATATCGATGCGGATAACAGGTTGGCCGCATCGCTAAACAGTACTGACACCATTCTTGGTACGCTATTTCACAAGTCTGAAATGGTTCGTACAGGACAACTAGTTCCTCCTTTATTCAATGAGAGTAACGGAACCGAGTTGTTACCGGAGAAGATGGTCGTTTTTGAATACTCCGGCTACTCGGCACCAATCAGCGAGCTCATGGATAACGCGATTGGAACCGGGGCGATAAATACGAATCCGGATAACGACGGTGTTGTTCGGCGATCGCCCCTGTTGATCAAGTATGCTGACAAGCTCTATCCGACTCTTGCGATGGAAACGGCGAGACAATATCTGCTTGAAGAATCGATCAATGTTGGCACTGCAACGATCGGTGAGGTTCAAACGGTTACCCACCTTACACTCGGTGGTAAGGATATCCCCACGGATGCAAAAGGCAATATCCTGATTCCCTTCATGGGTAGGGCCGGTACCTTCAAAACCATCTCTGCTACAGCTGTACTCAATGACGATGAGGTGTTGAAAGAATTCGAAGATGCGATTGCCTTTGTCGGTACATCCGCCCTGGCCCTTGCGGATCTGCGACCAACTCCAATATCGGGTTCTTTCCCCGGTGTAGAAATTCAGGCATCCATTCTCAATGGCCTGCTGCATCCTGAGCTTCTGGCATCCGAGCCCGACTGGCTACCGGGTGCGCTGGCAATGCTGCTTCTGGTGATCGGTTTGATCCTGATCATTGTGATGCCGCTTGTATCAGTGACGACTCAGCCGTTGATTGGAATTATCCTTGCTTTCCTGATCGTGCTGCTTAACTACTGGTTCTGGAATTCGCTGAGAATCAATATGGCGCTTTTTTCCCAGATTGGTTTGATCCTGGGGGCAACGACTATGTTCACCATTGAGAGTCTGATCAGGGAGACACATGAGAAACTCAAGATCCGTGGCAGTTTCGGTCAGTATGTACCGCCGCAGCATATTGATCGCCTGCAAGGTGGTGGCTGGGACAATAGCCTGCGGGGTGAGCGACGTGAAATGTCGGTGCTTTTCAGTGATATTCGCAGTTTTACTCAGCTCTCGGAAGGGCTGGATGCAACGGAGTTGAGAGAGTTTCTGAACCAGTACTTAACCCCTATTACGAAAATCATCTTCGATTCAGGTGGAACGATAGACAAATATGTCGGTGACATGGTCATGGCATTCTGGAATGCGCCTATTGATGACCCCGGGCATCCGTCACATGCGGTACACACCGCGCTGAAGATGAGAACGCAGCTTGAATCCATGCAGGATCAATTCCAGGAGATGGGACTGCCCAAGGTCGCTGCCGGTATTGGTATACATACCGGCGATATGAATGTCGGCGACATGGGCTCAGAATACAGGCGTGCCTATACTGTGCTTGGTGATGCAGTGAACCTGGGTTCACGCCTCGAAAGCCTGACCAAGTTCTATGGTGTGGATATTCTCACCAGTGAAGAGACCATGGTTTTGTGCCCCGATGTCAGCTTTCGATATATTGATCGTGTAAGGGTAAAGGGAAAGGAGACTGCGGTTAAAATGTATGAACCGCTATGGATCAAGGGTACTGAGCATGATGAAGCGATTGATCAAGTTCATGCTGTCTACATGCAGGGTGTTAACCACTACCTGAACCAGGAGTGGGAGAAAGCGGTAGCTGTTTTTAAGCAGCTAAGCGAAGATGTACCTGGTGAACTGATTTACCGCATCTACCTGGAGAGATCGGAAGAGCTCATGCGAAACCCACCGGGCCCGGACTGGGATGGCATCTATACACATACGACAAAGTAAAAAGGCGCCAATGGCGCCTTTTTACTGATGTAGCTAATGATCGTGTCATCACTCGCTGACAGTCGACTCTCCGACGATATGCCTGATTCCGGCATGGACATCATCGACATCGGAGGAGTTAAGCAGTTGTGACAGCTTGATAGTGGTGTCACGCTGCCTTTGCGATGACAGAATCGCCATTTCGTGAATCAACTTGTAGGCAACCGGGTGTTCCTCAGTGACCAATTTATCAAAATCCTCGCTGCCGACACGCAGGAAGATTGAGTCTGCGGATGCACGTACAGTTGCCGAGCGTGGCAACTTGTCGAGGATCGACATTTCACCAAAGCAGCCTTTTTCGCCGATTTCAGCGATTTTTTCACCACTCTTCAGAATATCGACCCCACCCCTGTAGACCACGTACCAGGCATCACCCTCAGTACCTTCCTCGAAGAGGATATCGCCCGCCTGGTATTCGGCTTCCTTAACAACATGGAGGATTTCCTGTAGTTCTCTTGGTTCAAGGGTCTCGAAAAAAGGGGTCTCCAACAGGAATGTGATCATATTTTCGGGTGATATATGCCTTTTCATCTTTTACTCCAGGTCAGTTCAGATATGCGATCTCTACACGCACAATGATATGTTGGTGATACCTGCGAGGTTGTCATGCGTACCAATAATCCCGCATACCAAATACCCTGCTTTTATTCTCTCTCACCTGGAGCAGGTGATGTCTTGATTTTCGTCAATAAAAAGCTATCTGATCATTCATACGTTGATTCATGAATTCAGTGAGAAATCACGCAACTGGTAACCCGGGTGTAGTGAAGTGCGAGTTGTACGCACATGTGGTTTTGTTGCACGGCCAGTTAGTGCTAATGTGTCACTATTGAGAAGGTTGTCAGTAGTGCACCATGTGGTGACGATGAAGAGCCTGGCTGAATCAACCCCATGGAGTGGGGCGTCAAAAGGCGGACAGAGACTGGCTGGCCTATATGATAAGTAAGGAGACTTGAGAAGGATGCAGTACATGAAATATACGATAGCCTTCATGCTTTTTCTGTGCGGTTCCATGAACTGGGCAGTTGCAAGCGATATCGAAATTCCTGAGCCTCTTGAGCCATGGGTTGAATGGGTCAAGGCCAACTCTCCTGATATGGATTGTCCAATGCAATATGGAGACGTTGGTACAAAACAGTGTCGCTGGGCCGGCACTCTCCAACTTGACGTGTGGGAAGATGGTGGCGTCTTCAGTCAGCAGTTCACGACCTATTCAGAGAGTTGGTTGCTTTTGCCGGGGGAGCGCAGCTACTGGCCTGACAGCGTCCGTCTGAATAATGAACCGGCTGTCATACTGCAGCACGAAGGATTTCCTGCACTCAGGGTTGCTGCAGGAGAACACCATGTCAGCGGTACATTCAAGTGGAAGCAGCTTCCAATCTCACTCGCCTTGCCTGTTGATACCGGTATCGTTAACTTGAGTATTGATGGTGACGCTGCCAACGTCAATCGTGACCAGCAGGGGAAACTGTGGCTCAAGACAGGTGTGAGCCATGATGCGCTTGCAGAGGCGGACCGACTGGACCTGCAAATACACAGGCGTTTTACAGACCTTTCACCGATGAGAATGGAGGCCAGGTTGATCCTGGATGTTTCCGGCAAACAGCGTGAAACACTTCTGAGCGGTGTTTTGTTGGATGGATTTATTCCTATCGATCTCAACAGCCCCTTGCCGGCACGGTTGGAGCAAGAGGGTATGTTAAGGCTTCAGTTGAGACCGGGCCATTGGGAGATCAGCATCATCGCTTATCGCCCAGGTGAAGTGACAACAATCACGGTGCCACAGGCAACAAAACAGATGCCTGCACAAGAGTTATGGAGTTTCGAGTCGCAGAATCACCTGCGCCTGGTTGAGCCTGAAGGGTTGCAGCAGGTTGATCCGCGCCAGACGACACTTCCACAAGCGTGGCGAAAATCCCCGGCTTTCATTGCGCATGCATCTGAACCGGATAAACCGGCAGAGGTGCTGAAACTTAAACAGATTCGTCGGGGCGATCCGGATCCCGAACCTGACCGGATTAATCTTGCACGTACCCTGTGGCTCGATTTCGATGGCAAGGGTTACACAGTACAAGACAAGCTCAGTGGCGCGATCACGCGTAGCTGGAGACTTGAATCTGCACCTGATCTTGACCTGGGGCGAGTCGCTATTAATGGAAAAAACCAGCTGATCACCCGTATGGCGGAAGATGACGGTCAGGGTGTTGAGATTCGTCGTGGAAACCTGGACCTGGTTGCTGATGGACGTTACGAGGGAAGCGTTCAGCATGTTCCACTTGGCTGGAAGCACGACATGAACCAGGCAAGTGTGACTTTGAAGCTTCCCCCGGGCTGGGAAATCTTCTCCGTTAGCGGAGTTGATAACAACCCGCACAGCTGGATTCAACGCTGGACACTGCTGGATCTGTTTTTTGTTCTAATCGTGGGTGTTGCGGTTGCGCGGCTTCGTGGTTACCTGTGGGGCCTGGTTTCCCTGGTCACACTGGCACTCACATGGCATGTGGATCTTGCGCCTCACCTGGTGTGGCTCTACCTGATTGCAGTATTGGCGCTCTTGCGAGTGGTACCAGCCGGGAAAATGTATATGCCCTTGCTTTGGAGCAGAAATCTCCTGTTTATCGGACTTATCCTGATTGCAGTACCTTTCATCGTTTTACAGGCAAGATACGGTATCTACCCACAGCTGGAAAAAATGCCTTTATACGAGTCTGCGGCACGCTATCCCGTCTCTTCAATGGCGCCAAGGGGTTCTGCTGACCAGGTGATGATGGAAAAGGCTGGCAAGATGAAGCGGGAGCTGTACTACAGCTCTCGTCAGGACAAGCGCATGAACCAGATGCTGGATATCCAGTCGATTGATCCTGATGCCAATATTCAGACGGGCCCCGGACTGCCAAACTGGGAGTGGAACAGTTTTACCCTTGAGTGGAATGGCGCTGTTACCAAAGATCAGACAATCGATTTGACACTGATCCCGCCGGGACTCTACAGGGTGATTCATTTCCTCAGGATTCTTCTCGTGTTGCTGCTGGCGTATGGGCTTATCAGTGATAAATCATCCGGAGGCATAAAAGGCTGGCTGGCAAGTTTTACTTTGCGTTTACCTGCAAGACCTGGTGACGAAGGGGAGAAAGCCAATGCCTAGGTTTATTGCTGTTGTGCTTTTGCTGCTTCTATCCTGGCCTGCATTTGGTGCAAGTTTTCCTCCCGCAGAGCTTCTTCAAGAGCTTTCGCAACGATTATCAAAACCGGCTGAATGCCAGCCGCATTGTGCAACCATTCAGCACCTTGAGATCAAGGCAGGGGCTGAGCAAATCCAGATGCAACTGGAAGTGTATGCTGGCGACCAGTCGGCGATTCCGTTGCCTGTAAAAGAGGGGCAATGGTGGCCTGCGGAATATCGCCTCGATGGTGATTCGAATCCGGTGCTCATGCGTGACTCTCAAGGGATATTGTGGATATTGGTCAGCGAAGGCCAGCACTTGCTGGAGTTGTCAGGGCCGACTTCGGTTCGCAGTCAGTTGGACCTGCCTCTGCCTTTATCTCCAGCCCGTATCAAGGTCATATCAGAGGAGTGGGTCGTCAATGGGCTGGACGAGAATGGTGTGCCTGAACAGCAACTTCAGCTGATCCGGAAAAAACAGGTTGAAGCGGGTAGTGGAGAATCTCTCGAACCCGGGGTACTGCCGCCACTGCTTGAAGTGACCCGCATATTACATTTTGGTATCGAGTGGAGTGTGGATACGCACATTCGCCGTATCTCACCTCCGGGCTCTCCTGTCACACTCAATCTCGCACTGCTTCCGGGAGAAGCAGTCATCACTTCAGGGCTCGAGGTTGATTCCGGGTCATTGCAATTACGCTTGCCTGCAAATCAGTCAGAACTGACATTCACATCAAAAATTACACCGGTCGAGCAGATTATTCTGAGTGCATCTGACGACAAGCGTCTATCAGAAAAGTGGCAGCTGGATGTTGGACCGGTTTGGCATATTGATTTCGAAGGACTGCCAGTCATCCATCACCAGGATAGCTCAGGTGCATGGTTACCGACATGGGCTCCTTGGCCTGGTGAAGAGGTGAATGTCAACATTAGCCGTCCAATAGCGAAAAAGGGCAACCTTCTGACGATAGATAAATCCATGCTGGAAGTGACGCCTGGGCGGCGTGTCACCGACAGCAAGTTGTCGTTTGAATTAAGAGCAAGTCGTGGTGGTCAGCATAAGATACAGCTACCTTCAGGAGCTGTTTTACGCAGTGTAAAAATTGATGGTGTTGCCCAGCCTGTGCGTCAATCAGGAGGTACTGTCAGCATCCCCGTGAGACCTGGCAAGCAGAAAGTTGAATTGAACTGGCGAAATGAGCAGGGTATTGGGCTGGTTTATCAAACACCGGCTGTCGATCTGGGTGTCGAGAGTGTCAATCACAGTATCCAGGTTAAGCCAGGTGAAGATCGCTGGACACTGTTTCTGTTTGGGCCATCAATGGGGCCGGCAGTGCTCTTCTGGTCAATGATGGTTATCGTTGTGCTGCTTGCATTCATTCTTGCACGCATCGGCACAACGCCCCTGAAGTGGTATCACTGGCTCTTGCTTGGTATTGGCCTGACACAGGCATCACTGTTCGGTGCTGTGATCATTGTTGCCTGGCTGCTTGTTGTGGGTCAGCGTGATCAGATCGCGACCAGCCTTGAGAACGATAATATCTACAATCTCACCCAGGTGGCGATAGTGATCCTGACTGTCATGGCACTTCAATCACTGTTTGATGCAATCAGGTTTGGCTTGCTTGGTCTGCCCGAGATGCAGATCGAAGGAAATCATTCCAGTAGCCAGGTATTGAAATGGTATCTCGACAGGGCAGGGATGGTACCTGACTCGTCAACACTCATATCGGTTCCACTGCTCTATGATCGACTCGCAATGCTTGCATGGGCGCTATGGCTGGCTTTCGCCTTGCTGGGATGGCTTAAATGGAGCTGGAGAGTCTTTGAGCGTCATGGTTTCTGGAAACGCAGTGGACCGGTGCTGAAAATTAGGCTACGCAGAAAAAATGCGCCGACTGATGACAAGGATAAAGATCCCCAGTAAATAGCTGCCTGAATACTGGTATTGCTCATACGGCTTTGAGCAGTACCTTGTATTCAGTATCTCAAAAACAACATAAGCCGACTAAAAGCCGGCTTATGAAGAAGTGCAATCCTTGCACATTGTGGTTGCTGCCCATCCTGAGTCAATACGACATCCTTGCCGCGCAACCTGTTCAGGAATTCCTTTCCTGTTTTGAAAAGCGTGGTGCCATCCTGGCTCCTAGTATCAATCCCGACTGCAACACTTCCTGTGTATTTGAAAGCTGTTTCCTTCCATTCAGATCGGTGCATCTTCCTGACACTCCGTTTGATACCTTGAGTAAAAGTATACGTCTTGGCTTGAATCAGGACAGTGGTGAAATTCTGAAAGTTTTGTAGGAAAATTCCTACACTGTATTAATGTGTATTGTCGAACAACCGCTCAGATACTACTGGTAAGAATGTTGTTCATTCTCATCTTGAATAACTTGATCGTATGCTAATCGCAAGACGGGGTAATCGAGGTTATAATGAGCCTGCATTGCATCCTGTAGTGCAGACAATTAATTAACTGTAAAGTATGGAAGCATGTAGATTCATTGATGATGTCTACATTTACAACAAGGAAGAGACAATGAAATCAAGATTACTGAATGCATCACTAAGCTCAATTCTGCTTCTCGCAGTATCATCTATACAACCACTGTATGCGACTAGTGTCGTCGCCGAGTCAATTGAAGTCCTACTGTTAAACGCCTATAGCGGAACAATTTCTGATGACATTATCAAGGAAGATATGTTTTTGTTAAATCTTCCCATGGGTGATGGGCCTACTGGTGAACCTGTCAGTCAGTTCCTGGTGAAGGTTAAGTTTAAAGGGCCGGCCGGTGAGGTTGTCAGGGGTGAAAGCCTCACGCTTAACGTGATGGCGCAGGAAAGTGGTGAAGTCAAGTTAAGTAGAGAGTATGATTTCTTTGATTTTTATGCGAGTAGTGAAGGAACCTCATATGAGTTTGTGCTGTTGAATGGCGCATGCGATTCGCTGCAGTTGAGTATTGGCCAGTTAACAAAAAATATTAACTTTAACTGTGGCGAATAAACTATTCGTCTGAATATGTTGATCCCGGTGTGCTGCATGATTAAACCAGTACACCAGGGTGGCGCCAAACCGAGGCCTGGAAGTTTTGTCTTTTAGATTAATGCATTCTCCTGTAACAACAAAAACCGACGCATGGCCGGCTAATGAAGTTGCGCTGTCCTTGCGCAAAGTGGTTGCCATTCATCCTGAATGAGTGTGACACTCCTTGTCATGCAACCTGTTAATCAGGAGATCCTTTCCTGAAACGAAAAATAGGGTGCCATCCTGGCTCCAAAAATATTAACCCCGACTGCGGCGCATCCTGCGCACTGGAAGAGAGAACTCATCCTTTCAATCGGTGTGTCGTCCTGACACTCCATTTAATACTTGAGTCACAGTATATGTCCGGGCTCATTTGGTACTAGTCGTGATTTTCTGAAATTGTTGTAGGAATTTTCCTACACGCGATCAGTCGTGTCAGTTTGGCCAGGAAGAGTATCTATATATTAGGGGAGATGTTGCACCTGGTAAGCAGACTGATTCGACCTCGGGAGTGAAGTTTGGTTAAACTGGTGGGCATTAAATTGACACACGATGGAAAAAGAGATGTCGCAGAAAACTTACGTTGGCCTCGAGAATGATATCAATGGTGGAATGACGCCAACCGGAACCCTGATTCGCGATGCGTGGGTATTCGGTCTACTTCCCGAATCGCAAACATGTAAGGGGTGGAACGCCGGTCAAATACAGGCGCTCTATGACAAGGTGTCAAAAGCGTGGGAGCCCTATGGCCATCTGGTTTCCCTGTTACCGCCCGAATTACGCGAGAAACATCAGCAGATCTACGATGCCGCTGTTGAATATGCCAGGAAGAACGGCTGGGATCCCGAACTGGATATCCTCGACGAGGAAAACCGCTAGGGAAGCAACGTGCCGTATTACGTTTCACAAACCTTTTTCCGTCCCGACGAGATCGGCCGCTTTGAATGGATGCTGCCGGCCGATATTTACAACCTCCTGACCCTGATCCGCCGTGACAGCGACGGCAATACAGTGTTCATCGCACTTCGTGAAATGCAGTTTCTTGCCGTTATCGATACCGACGAGGTATTTTTTGTCGATGGCAATGGTGAATACCTCTACTCGGGTGACGAAGGGGGCAGGGTGATCAAACTGGCGATGCGTACTTTTCGTCCATCTGAAAGAGATGCGGTGACGGACCCGGTACCATGCGAGGTTGTCTGCTACAGTCCCGATGCGGAGAGCCTGTTTAAAATGCGCATCATCGGCGCGCTTGAGCCTGAAATGAGAAAATCCGTTCGGTACGCAGCCACTGCCTGTACAGAAGGCAAATAT
>NZ_JRAA01000003.1:527294-537613 GCF_000787395.1 Solemya velum gill symbiont | reverse complement strand
AGATCGGGAACGTACTCTTTAACTCGGGGTGCTAGAAGACGTTTTACCTGGTCGAGGGTGATCGTGGAAGGACTCGACAGTCAGTGGGACTCGGATCTGATGGACATGACTAGTCTCTCTAAAGACAACGACAGCATCAATTTCGTGCTGGTGGCCATCGACATCTTTTCACGCAAACTCTGGTGTAGACCCATCAAAAACAAGACAGGTACGGAAGTGGCAAAGGCCTTGAGAAATATTTTCGAAGAAGGTAGACAACCCAAATACACGCTACGTACGGACAAAGGGAAAGAATTCGTTAATAACGAGGTCGGGAAACTGTTACGAGAAAAGGGGATTCATCACATCGTTTCTCATAACGAGACCAAGGCCAATTATGCCGAACGTGTCATCAAAACGATCAAACAGAAACTGTTGCGTTACGTCATGAAAAAACAGAGTTACCGTTACGTCGACGTGTTGCAGGACGTCGTGAAGAGTTATAACAACACGATACATAGGTCGCTACGCGACACACCCAACTCTATCAACGAGAAAAACGAGAGCGAATCTCGGTTCCGTCAGTATCTCATAAGAAAACCCAAACCTTTCCGCAATTCGAAGTTCAAGTACGACGTCGGGGATACGGTGCGTATTTCGCACGTGAGAGGCATCTTCGATCGCGAGTACTCTCAAAAATGGACGGGGGAAATATTCAAAGTCGAAAACAGATACCACCGAGAAGGCATCCCCGTGTACAAATTAGAAGACTGGAACGGTGAAAATGTTGAGGGTACGTTCTACGAAGCCGAACTACAGTCCGTACGCGTGGACGAAAACACTCCTTACAAAATCGAAAAGATATTGAGAAGAAAAGGAAAGGGTGCCCGGAAACAAGTTTTGGTTCGCTGGCTTCACTGGCCTCAAAAGTACGATTCGTGGATCCCGGAATCGGAAGTCAAAAACTATCAGAGTTTATAAGAGAGAGGGAATCTCGACTCGAGGGGTAAACACGATGACGAGTGATACGCCATTCGTCGGCCAATTCGATCGAGAGTTAGAGAGACATTCTCTGGATGTAGAGAACATACGGTGTCACTTGAACGTCGTCAAATGGATAGGCGTCGGCCTCGTTCTGATCATCATCGTGACACCCATTTCTATAGGACTGTCGACGTGTCGCGTAAAACGACCCTTGGATTGCGAATTGAAAATCGACGTAGAACCCAATCTCAATAGGACGCTCTGTACATACGTCAAACAGTATCACTTACGAGAGGGGACCTACGTTACCGTATGTAATCACAATGGCGAAATGATTCTGGACGTCAGGCGATTCGTCAACGGAACGGCAACCATTTTAGGTATCCCATTGACTTTGCAGCAGTGGCTCATTCTGAAACAGCTAACTCCCGAGATCGACCGGGCCGTCGGAGAGGCTCGGACTTATTGGAAAACATTGCGAAAGTTATAAGAGGAACCCCCGACGCGATCCTACCATAGCTATGACTTTCGATCATTTCCTATACCTCTCGAACGGAGATTCCAAAGACACGCACCCCGAAAATACTGCCACCGATTTCACAGTCGACTTACCGAGACCACTGAACCTAGAAGGAACGTGGGAGTGCGCTCTGTTGGAAGTAGGATTTTCTGGGAACTTCAAATCGGACATCTTGTACGTCTGTATCGACTCGTGTGAAGAATCGATCGTCTGCGACACTTCTCATTCCGTCCTACGTTCCGTGTTGAGCCGTTCGGGATCTAAGAAGGGTTGGACTTTGAAAATCTTCGATAGTCCCATCTACTTGAAACTAACGAGAACCGACCTCCAGAGGATACGCGTGACTGTCAAGGGAGCTCGATTACTACCGTTAGAAGCCAAAGGTGTCCAAATAGCGTGTACCTTACACCTCCGAAAAGCGATATGACGTCATTGGTCGACGCGGAAACGTGGAAGAGACACTTTGCCAATATGGCAGCGGGAAAACTGAATCCGGACGATCGGGGTTACTATCACGTGGCTACTATACAGACCGGGGGCAGCGGAGCTAAACCTACGATCAAAATGGTGACGCCCACGGCTCAAGCGGTGGAAATAGCCAATTCCGAATTAGCCGACGAGAGAGAAGATCATAAGAGTAACCCGACATCCCGAAAACGAAAGTCTCCAAACGGAGGTTATAAGAGCAAGACGGGACCCAAAGTTTATAAGAGTAAGACGACTACCAAGAAAACCCAGACCAAGAAAGGCACTATACCAGAGACATCTGTCGGAAACCACGTCTTGGAGAAGTAATAATGGCCACCGTAAACGCGATCCACGACACGAGTTTAGCTTTGTTCCAGACACCCCAAACAGACCTCGGCTCGCAAGGAACGGAATGGGTGACTTATAGACCCGTGAATCAACTGACGGGAGGATCGGCGATCGAATTCACCATACCTCCCATGGCGAACACGTATTTGGATCTGCAGAGGACCTTATTGAACCTAAAAGTGAAAATTACGAAGAGTGACGGAAGCGATGTGGGAGCTCTTACGGACGATGAAGTAGGTCTGGTCAACGCTCCACTACACACCCTATTTTCTCGAGTGGACTTGAACGTACAGCAACAGCCCATGAGCGAAGTCGGGTCCTGTTATCCCTACAAGGCCTATTTGGACGTACTATTGAATACGGAAGATAAGGTGGAATTGACCAGTCAACTGTTCGCGAAAGATATTAAGTCTAACGACGTCACTATTATCGGTGCAAGCAATACAGGTCTAGTCACGAGATCTTTCTTCACCCAGGAGGGGAAAACGGTCGAGCTCTTGGGTCGACTCCAGTTGGATCTGTGTCAACAAGATCGTTGGCTCCTCAACGGTTTACCGATACACTTGAAATTGTGGCAGAGCAGGGATACCTTTAGATTGTTGGCGAAAGACGAGTCGGCACAGTACAAGCTGAAGATCGAGGATGCCAGTTTGAAAGTGGCCACGGTGAAGGTCGATCACGGCGTCATCGTGGCTCACGAGGAAGCCCTGAAAAAAGGAAACGACGCACTATACCCTTTCGTTAAATCCCTCGTCAAGACCTATGCGGTGTCACAGGGGCAGTTCGCCTTTTACGTGGACGATCTGTTTCAAGGAAGAGTACCTCATCGTTTGATCGTGGGACTGGTCTCATCGAATGCCGTCAACGGAAAATACACAAAGAATCCCTTCAATTTTAAACCCTTCGATTGTAACAAAGTGGGTTTCTACGTGGACGGACAGTCGGTACCGTCCCAGCCTCTACAACCTAACTACTCGGCCGAACAGTATACAGAAGCTTACGACACTCTAAAGAAGGCCGGTGGCCGAGCCGTGGACATCTGTTGGCTTAATTATAAGAAGGGTTACTGTCTGTACGTCATCGAACCTTTCGGTGTCTATAGGCCACACGGTCCGTCACGAAAAGGCCACACCCGTTTAGAACTGAATTTCGGTACGGCCTTACCCGAGACCGTGACTGTCGTCGTTTACGCCAAGTTCCCGGCTTTGATGAGAGTCGACGCTAGTCGTAAAGTGACTCTGGAAGAATGAATACTTTGGAATTGGCAAAGAAGCTGAGACCTCGTTTGGGGAGTAGATTGGGAGACGTGTGTCCTGCAGATAGACTACCCGTTCACGTGACGGATAAACCGAAATTTTACGTCGTGAACACGGACGAGAGTCGACGAGCGGGAGACCATTGGGTGTTGTTCTACTTTCCGAAAAAGAAACCTGCGGAATTCTTCGACGCCATGGGGAACCCTCCACATTACTATCACCGGCGTTTCGTTAACGTATTGATGGCCAATTCGGGAGATTACTCGTACAACGTGGAACGATTACAAAACGGGGGAACTTGTGGACAGTTTTGTATATACTATGCTTTGAACCGTCGTCGTGGATTGAATGCGAGTGACATTTTGGATACCTTCGATAGACGGAATCTTGTCTACAATGATAGTATAGTACTCGACTTTGTAAATACTTTGTGAATATTTTGTGAACGATTTTGCTCATGTCGATAGACCACGTGTCGATACCATCAAAAGTCTATAAGAGGAATCGATTTTCGAGAAACCGGAACCGAATAACATGGATCGTAAACAGTATTCCTGGCAAATCGTCTTGTATCCTCCTCCATGGATCGAGGAACCACCCTCTACCGTTTCGGAGGGTAAATGGTTCGATACTAAAGAGGAATGTCTAAAGAATCTTTCGGAACAACCCTCATTCGATTATCCGGACTGTTACGGTGTTCAGTATTATGTACTACACCGTAAATCTCTCGAGGACAAGAAAGCTTTGGGTTGTGTCGTAGCGTAGTCTGATGTCGTTCTGTTTTAGGGAAATATACTGTCCAGGGAAGGCCAACGTCTAGGTCCCGTCTGTCGTAAAGGGAGAATACAACCTGAGATAGATTTCTCTCCGAAGGCAATGCGGGTGACAGATAATTTCCGAGTTAGTGTCTTAAATATTTCAGTGTACATCGTAGATGCCAGGTTTCACACGTAGTGTCAAATGTCGCAATAAAAATGTGAAAAGAATTAAAACTCGTCGTATTTTACTCAAGCAGCCATTTAGCAGTAATGCTCCCTTCTTTAGAGCACACGTCTTTCTCATCATTAGAGCAGTGATAGATGCTCACACTCGTCAGTCGGCTGGTTGGTTGGTTAGTAGTGTTTGATGGTTGGTGGACGGTGTTTGATGGTTGGTGGATAGTGTTTGATGACCTCCATTTTAAGGTTTTCGATCTGTAGAGGGATGACTGGAAGCCCGAAACCTATGGCCACCGCCCTTTTTTGATTCGATTCTGGGGTCGCCCCTAACGGTGAATGTCGTATTATACGGGAGATAGTGGTCTGGTCGATTAAAGTGACCTGGCTTATCCCGTTCGAAGTGACATAATTATGGAACGTTGCCGACCGGGACCCCGTCCGAGATAGGCGGGTAGAGTAAGGGCTTATACGGTTGTACCGGATCTATATGAGAAGTTTTTTCTTTGCGTATTAAACCTAAAAATCCAACTATTATTTATTTGTGCTTACTATCTTTTATTCTATGAAACATATATCTATTCCTATTTTAAAAATTTAAGTTCAAGAAGTGTCGAAGTGACGTGTAAAAAACTTCAAGTTCCCAGTACGATTTCGAGTTTATAACGCCACACGGGTGGGTAATCGTGAGTTATTGACGAAGCTGTCGCAGAGCGGGTTGCTACTGCGAGTCCCTAACGCTGTGAAACAAAGACCTTCAAACGGGTGATGACGGACATTACGTAAAGTGTTCAACAAACGTCCCTAACGGGCCGCGCTCCAACCAGAAACTGCCTGCGCGACAGATTAAGTAGGGTATCTAACAAGTTTACCCCCCAGCAAGTATTGAGAACCGGTAAACGCTTCGGTACCTTCCGGTAGCCTGCCCAACAAAGAGACGTCCTTACCGGACGAACAATTACCCGCCGACATACACAGATTACGAACAGGACAACGCTTTTAGGACGCAATAAGACGTATTTACCTTCGCTGCACACCCGAATGTCCTTAAAGTGGTGTCGATTACGACTCGGCAGTCGTAACCGGTACCCCGCACTTGGTCCACCAGAAAGCGCGATACGCTATACGCCGACCGGGTGTAGTATTGCGAAGGTGGTGGCTTGGGCCAGCTGAGGACCTGACGGTTAATCGCCCGTTTTGCAACGTAAAGCTGAGACATAACTGAGGAACCGAGACGGTAGACCCCGGGTAACATTGTTTTTGGCCCTAAGTAGCGACTTGGTTTGACAAGGAGGTAGCGGGGACCAAACACCCGGTTTGAGCTAATCCGGGCTCCGGGTAGCGTCAGACCAAACGTGCCTACAGCAACCAAGTTTTACGGTCGGAGCTTAGCGCATTCCCTGTTAGACCGAGGCCATAGATCATACAGCGTCTGTCAACTGCTTGACAGACAGACTCAATGGTCCCATACCAGGAGCTTGACTCTTACAAGCTATGTGTCAGTCATTATAGTCGCTATCACACGACAGCACCGTTGACTAGCATTTATCAGCCTGTTTGAGATCTAGAGGCTAGGACTCGACATCAATATGGATGTATGAGTGTACGGCGACTGGATTTGACAGTGTGCAACATAGCATACAAAGATCTATGGGAATAGCGGTACTGCTCTGCGTACCATGAGACCGCTGTGTAACTTCAACCGTCGGGTCTGTTGACAACAGACGCGAATGAGGACGAAGATTGTCATATACTCGCATCAAAGCAATCACCAACAGCAAATCTGCACGAATTGAGTTTAAGGCATCAAGACAGTGCTTTCAGAAACATCATGACTAAAGTATAGCTCTTGGCAAAGGTACACTATTAACGACAATCACAAAGATTTCATAAATACCCAGTTTTCGTACGTCTTAGGTGACCTAAATAAGTTCTCAGGCTAGCTGTTGTTATGTTCGTATAAGTTTACCTACCTACTGAGTTTAGGTCGGTGTTATCACGTTCGCGAGGCCCAAATTCATACAGTACGATGATTGTTGGCGAGGACAGTACATTTTCGGACACTAAGCATATACGGTTTTTAGGAGTGTATTGCTTAGACGGGTACCGTTCTATGTACACTGGTCAAAAATTTAGTTATCCTACGGATTTATTTTATGCGCTAAGTGACTAATCGTCCTCGTAACAATAAAATATTCCTACACAGACGAAAAAACTATTCCTAGACATTGCTTATTATCGACATTTATTCCAGATATGTCTGCTCTATGTATAATGGCGTCGCATAGTTACTTATCTGCTTATATAATATATATGTTAAATAATATACCAGCCGTAAATACTTTTGACTTTCATATATATACATACATTACTTTACTCTACATGAGTTTTTTTTATCACGTCCACCAATCTATAGAATTAATTTACACACAGAATGAGTACTATCATGTGAGAAGTCAGACTAGTAATCTCCTACATAATGTTGAGGGGACACTCTACTTAGATTGTGACTCACAAAGACGAAGTTAGTTTACATGTCAACTTTAGTCAGTTAAACCGCTAGGTAGAAGAGCTAACGTCAGGTACTTGAATCAGTAGTACCATCGTATTTTAGACAACTCGTAGAAGATTAATTGGTAGGTAGTAAGTTACGATCCTAATCAATACATATACTAATCAAGTGGTTGATTAAATGGTCGAACAAAACTGGAAGACAATTAGTTACATTGGTCAGGTCCGATACAGTGACATCTAAGACCGACAACTAACAGTCTATTAAGGTAGGAAGTAATCCAAGAACGGGTCTTGGGCAAAGTAGGAACCTCGTCCTGACTTCGAGAGTAAACAAAGTTACAAGGGCGGAATCAGATACCACTTGGGATTAAGAACCTCGTCCCGGGTAGTGAGAAACGATTAGTCACGGCAAGACAATTAATACGGGTAGCGACGATCGCCTGAGACTGAGAACCTCGTCCTGACCGTCACAACCATGTCTCTCATAGTGAAAACTAAGTCTCTAGGAGACATACTACGAGGAAAACCTCTCAAGAGTGTGACCTCGTCCAACCATAGATATTATCCGGATATGAGGACAGAATCAGTTACTCTGGGAGTATAGAGCGTCATGGTAATAAGAACCCAGCTCAAATGCATTAAATACCACTTTACCTAGTGGGATATGAGAGTACTAGACAGTCGAGAGTTCTTGTGAGATCTCGATTGCCTCATTTAATGCTAGTGACCGGTCGCTTGGACTTACGAGTGGGTTCAATATGTAAGTCTTAAACTATGGTCCGTTTATAGGTTTTCATCATGACTGTTGGTACCTCACATAAAGTAAACACGAATAATGGGTTAAACATTACGTGTTATGTCGTTAAAATTAGAGAACAATAATACGATATCCACCTCCTTTATTAGACCTGTGTTGCGTGCGCTTTAGCATGGTCATGTTTGATGGCATAGTGGTCGTACTATGTTCTATGTTCTTGTAGAGGGTGATGAGCCATCTTAGATCTCGGACTTTTGAAAGTCGCTATCTTTCTGAATATGAGTCTGTCACTCGAGGACTCTAAGGTACTGGTCTGCGGCTCGGTGAATGACTCGCTTACTCCTAGGACACTTCATATTTATGGCTCATACGTTCAAATAACAAATGAATTGTGCTACCTACACTTTATCGATATCAAATTAGACATAAATAAAGTGGCCTATGAGGTTTACAGAAAGCATATCAGTAACTTTAATGATAAAGGTCTAAAGTATCTGTAGCCCTTATGTCGACGTACGGTAGTAACGGCAATACCACGGGTCTATACGAAGTATGTATGACAGTCACGTGTCTTTGTCAACTGTATACTTATCCGCTCGGTGACACAGTTATACCTCAAGACGATCTTATTCTCTAATTGTGTTAGTTGTATCATTGCAAAAGTGTCATTTACTCTTTTTAGTGAATTGAATGAGACTGCATGAAAGTCTCTATGCCACAGGCCTTGAAACTAAGCAAATGTAGATAACAGTAGGCACCTTGATCATGGGACAATGGTATATCCAGTCAATCCGTATCGGGGATTACCCCTACTACCAGTACAAATAAATATCTGATACTGCATCCGGAACCTGCCAGAACCCAGAACAAGGAAATCCCACCGTTACTATAGTATCAAATAAAAAATCTTCAAGTGATCACTACCAACTTTCTCTCCACTAGAATCGCGGCTAACATCAACAAAAAATAATGTGGAGCAGAGCTAACCGATTCCCATCCCTATGAACGAAACCTAACCCACAACAATCGAAATCTAAAAGTTAGGTGAAAAGGAGATATTTTTCTCCGCTCTAAAAGATGGTTTCAGTAAGAAAGTGACTTAGAGCTTCACACACCTGCAGAACAACCTTTGTACTGGTGCCGATTGCTTGCACACTTCAGATGCAATCACTACCCCCTACGGCACTTGCATGTCTACCCCAGGAGGTTGAATAACTAGCTGCTCGATATACAACCCACTCATCCAAACAAAAACATCAAAACAGATTATTGTGAAAAGTGCAAATCTAGCTTTTACTAACTCTTACGCCAGAATCTAATACATATTCAATATTGCAATATGGCTGTCTTGCTAGAAAAGCCTCAAAATTTCTAGAAGAGCAATAAAATGTCCAGACTAGGCCACAAGCTTTTCTTTTCTGCTGCTACTCCACTTCACCCTGTACTCCTCAAAGTTCGACCTAGACCCACTTCTGACAATGCAGCTCCTCCAGCTTGCTTTCACTCCTATAATGGTAGTTCTTTATGCTCCTTGCCCTTTTGGCTGAGCTTTTACACAGGATAAGGGTAACGCAGCAACCTTTCTTGACCTCCCCTAGCACCTATTTTTAGCCATCACGGAGAACCTTTCTGCAGAGCAAGCTCACCGTGGAGCCCCCTTTGCACATGCAGTGCCACACATTTTTTAAAGCCTGCCACCTGTATGCAGTGAAGACCTTAGGATTTCCACTGCCTTTTTATCACCGGTTGGCATTCCCACAGTCAAATGCAATATCAGTTATAGCCGTCGACTTTCGGCGATATCTTGAGAACAGACAGAGGCAAGGGCTTGAGTCCACTTTATCTTGGCACAATATACTTTTTGCTGGTGAACTTAGGTCTACCCCATAGATGAAACGCTCCTTACGTTGGGCTTGCCAATACCCCTATACCACTTTGCTCAGCGCACTGCAGTAAGACTGGATACTGACACACATATATTTACATATACACTGAAAGGTAAAAGATACATACCTATTATTTCATAGAATATGCTTGTGCTCAACAAAGAGAGAACAAAAGAGCTTTTTGAGCTGGCTCTCTCTACAAAGTCGGGTGATCTATAGATAGTGATTGGTAGTTTGTGATAGGTGGTTGGTAGTTGTCATGGGTGGTTAGTAGTTTATGATGGGTTGTTGGGTAGTTTTGTGATGGTGTTGGTTGTAGTTTGTGATGTTTGGTTAGTGTTTTGTGATCGGTGGTTGGTAGTTTGTGATAGGTGGTTGGTAGTTTGTGATGGTTTGGTTGGTAGTTGTGATTGGTGGTCGATAGTTTGTGATAGGTGGTTGGTAGTTTGTGATTGATGATTGGTAGTTTGTGATAGGTGGTTGGTAGTTTATGATCGGTGGTTGATAGTTTATGATAGGGTGAGATTTATGATAGGGTGGTTGATAGTTTATGATAGGGTGGTTGGTAGTTTGTGATTGATGATTGGTAGTTTGTGATGTTTGGTTGGTAGTTTGTGATAGGTGGTTTGGTAGTTTATGATGTTTGGTTGGTAGTTTGTGATTGGTGGTCGA
>NZ_JRAA01000003.1:0-527269 GCF_000787395.1 Solemya velum gill symbiont | reverse complement strand
AGGATGTACCCTTCAGGTCAATCAATGAAGGAGTACGCTTCATGGTTAATCAATGAAGGATGTACCTCATGGTTAATCAATGAAGGATGGTACCTCATGCCAAGCAATGAAAGGATGTACCTCATGCCAATCAATGAAGGATGTACCTCATGCAACAATAAGGATGTACCCTCAATGGCATAACAGGCCAAAATCAAGCCATATCGAGTTAAAAAATATCGTATAAAAAAAAACACTTTATAAAATGAATAATATAATATAATTAAGCATGTCCATTATCTAAAGACAAATTTTTTATAAGTTTCTGAGTTTGAGTTCGGTTTATTATTCAGTCTGGAAGGTAACTTACACTTCAAAGGTTATTATAAATAATCAATGTTGTTGTTTTTGGGTTAAGCGACGTACTCTAGTATATATATAATATATGTGTTTGGTCAGGTTATGTTTAATTATTACCAAGTCTACCTCATTTAGGAAGCTTAAGTGACAGTGATAGCGACGATGTAGTTTGTTTTGTTTCGTAAAGGTTAGTACACAGAAGGCTAGGTAAGTCACACAAACGTTAAGGCCAGTGGCCTTTCAAAGCCTAATCGAGGAAAAGAATTCAAAAGATGCCGGTTTTGTTAGGTTAGGGGTGGGTCATTACAAATAGCCGACCAAAATCGGCGCAGTTAGCCAAGTAGTCACAGGGAACTAAAGCGGTAAAAGTGAGACGACGAAGGGATAACTTTAGTCTGGTACTACGAGCGTCTAGACGAAACTTACCGAAATAAGATGCGAGGTGTAGGTCCCCAACTTCAATACCTTCACGTAAGTGGTCCGCCTACTGACATTAAAGCGTGGATGAGCAAAAGTTGAGGGAAAGGTGACAAAACCACTATACGCGGCCTTGCTAGATTTTGTGTGTTCCTGACAAAAAAGAGTCATAATGACCGCCTATATAAAGGAGTGGGTGGAATGGTAATTTTCCAAGGTAGGTAGGTTCGGAAAACCAACTTGCCCGATGCTAGTGGGGAATCCTGGAAAGTTAAAGTTAAAGCGTCGAAAGGGAAATTTAAATAGTACCCGTAGCTCTTGGTAGTGGTCACGTCTGTGTTCGTTGTGATGGCATTACACCGCAAAAGTCTCGACAACAAGCGTGCGCATGTGAAAATCAAGGTGAACTAGCTGTCAAAAGGGTCCTGCTAAGCTTTACTTTGTCCGCAAAGCCAAGTACAACTACTATCTAACAAAAACTTGAGCATCGATAGCGCGTTCAAAGGATTGTTTGGTATCTTTCGTCAGTAAAAGAGGAGATTCAGTCTGCCCTTCAAAAACACTATTACTACAAGCACTGAGGACTTTTTTGACTTCAATACAGAAACTTTTTATTATTTGTCGTTGAGACCGACCGAAACTTGACTCCCTACCTCGCCTCTATAGTTTGAAGACGCGTATTTACAAATAATAACAGACACCTATGACCCGTGAACATTAAGTGTAACAAGTTCTTAGGTAAAGCGATAGACAAGCAGTTTGAGGCCCTCCCATCCAGTTCCAGCAGGTCGAGACTTAAAAGACGCCGGACTGGAACTGCGACGAGTAAGTTTTAAGTCAAAGTAGGTAGACCGATTGTCAACTTACGTACTAGTCTAAACTTAACAAGCTCGACCTCGTAAATAAAGGTTAACCTAAAATCGTACGAGCCTGTTAAAGGTAAAAGACGCCCTAGCATATTCTATAATAATAAAGGGAGAGTGCCCTTGAAAGAGAAACGACCCCGACTTGATCAACTTCTTCTATTGCCACGTTAAAACAGCTAGCGGTACACTACGGCTACTACCTTGTAAAACAGTACCCATCACCCTATGCTTCTAAAGAGCCTCGCCGTTGTCCAGCAAAAAGCCACCAACAGCAAAACCATTGTTAGCGGGAACTCGTACCTTACTAAAGAGGAGTTACGAAGAGCCGAAAAGGTTTTTTCGACAATAGCCAGCACACACCGAGTTGCAATCAAAGAACTGTACTACTAAAATTCTAAATACTTAAACGCCAGACTAGTGCTAGAAATATGAATTCCATACATTTGATACAAATAAACCAGTTTAACCGAAGGGGAAAGAAAAAATTAACCTGATTAAAAATTAGGCACACGCTTCTAGAGTAATAGTCTAATCACTTCCGCCGTTAAATTCTAGACGACTTTGTGGACCCGGATCGACAATTAACCTAAACTTACCCCCTAATTTGGATCATGGAATGGAATGGAATGGGTTTAATGTCCCGTCAGCACAGAAAGGCTATATTGGGACAAAATGGCTATGAAAGAGAATGAGTATTAATAAATTAGAAAGTGATATCTACAGAGGATAGAACTTAAAAATGATGATTGAAATGGAATGTAAAAATTCTTCAAAATTAAATTTTCCAATAATTTGAACCATGAAACATCCTAAACCGGCACATTGCAGAGTTCCTAGGGGGCTGGATGACGGCTTGAGTAACAGCTCCCCTCACAGCATTATCGCCATCCAGCTTACAATACTACTGTAGGTGATAGAACCTAACATTGTGTAGAAAATCTAGGATAAGGGGGGCTGGAATATGCCGGAATAGGGAAGTAATATCGGAACAAATGTAAAATTTATGAATGATTAAAATGGTATGTAAAAAGTATTTAATTAAATTTTTCGATAAAAATTTATAGATCGCAAATAACTGAGAATGTGCTCTGGGGCAACAGTCTCAAACAACATTTTCAACGATGTTACATTAAAAAAGGATAATCGACTGCTGGTAAAAACAGAACAAGTAAGTAAAAAATGTTCTACAGTAAGAGGAACATCACAGACATCACAAACAGGTCGAGGTTCTTTCTTTAATAAATATGAATGTGTAATGTGAGAATGACCTATTCTTAATCGTGTAAGAACCACATTATCTCTTCGGCCGAGTCCGGGGTGATGCTTGTTCTGTTTCAAAGAAGACTGTATTCTATGTAATTTGTTACCATCTAAAGTGTCCCACTCAAGCTGCCAAAAATAATTGATGTATTTTCTAGACAAGGGTTTGAAATCAGAGTATGGTACTTTAAAGGAACTCATGTCGGAGTTCAAAGCAGTTTTGGCAATGGAGTCAACCTTTTCGTTACCTCTGATGCCCATATGACTTGGTATCCAGCAGAAAACTATTGTTTTGCCCTTTTGGAGTAAAAGGTTATAAAATTCCAGAAGTTGTAAAACTAAAGGATGTGTGATTTTAAAAGAACTGAGTGACTGCAACGATGAAAGTGAATCTGTGAAAACAATAAACTTGGATGCTTTATGAGATTGTATGCTTTGCAAAGCGAGAAGCAAAGCATAGAGTTCTGCAGAAAATATTGAGGAATTATTTGGTAAGCGAGCAGTATCAACAGATGGTGGTGCATACATCGCTGCTGACACCTTTTCCTGATCTTTAGAGCCATCTGTATAAATAGGTTGGTGGGTAGAATAAGTATGTCGAATTTCTGCAAATAGTGATTGAAATGCCAAAGGGTGTGTAGTCGACTTAGATTTGTTGTGCATAGTGTAGAGAATAGAGGGTATCTTTAAAGACCATGGTGGTTTACTGGATAATTTGTTGAGTAAAATATCTGTGGATGGTATTTCAGCTGCCTCAAAATTGGGAATCGTACGGATCCCGAATGAAGGAATGAAGCGCTGATGCTGTTCATACAGATTTTCATGTTGTGCATGGAATACACAGTCATAAGCAGGATTAGAAGGGTAGGCAGTCATTTTAGTAGCATAATCTAATGAAAGTTTTGTGCGTCGAAGACTTAATGATGGCACATTGGATTCCACATACAGGCTCTCCACGGGAGATGTTCTGTATGCTCCTAAACATAAGCGTAAGCCCTGATGATGGATCGAATCAAGTGGTCTAAGATACGATGGCCTTGCTGAGCCATATATAATACTAGCATAATCTAGTTTTGACAGAATAACAGATTTATAAAGCATGAGTAGTGTATCTCGATCAGAACCCCAGTCAGTACTGGATAAAACTTTGAGAATGTCTAATGATTTTCTGCATTTCACACGAAGGTAACGAATGTGGGGAATGAAAGTGAGTTTAGGGTCTAAAAGAAGACCAAGGAACTTAAACTCTTTTACGACAGGGATTGGAGCTTTTGCTAAAAGCAATGTAGGGTCAGGATGAAGACCACGGAGCTGACAAAAATGCATGCACACAGTTTTGGTTTTCGAAAATTTGAAACCATTTGTATTAGCCCATTCATCTAGTTTATTAAGACACTGCTGGAGGTGCCTTTCCATTGTGCACATGTGTTTTGAACGATAACTGATAGAGAAGTCATCCACATATAGAGATCCTTCTGTATCAGTTTTCATGCAGGATACAATACTATTAATCTTGATAGAGAACAGTGTAACAGAAAGGATGCTGCCTTGCGGTACACCCATCTCCTGAGAAAATGTGTCCGAAAGAGTAGAACCCAGGCGGACACGAAAATGACGATCATTTAAAAAATTCTGTATAAAAACAGGTAAGCGACCCTTCAACCCAAAGTCAAAGAGATCTTTTAAAATGCCATATTGCCAGGTTGTTTCGTAAGCTTTTTCTAAATCAAAGAAGACAGTAACAACATGCTCTTTCTTCAGAAAGGCATCACGAATGTAACTTTCGAGTCGAACTAAATGGTCAATAGTACTACGTCCTTGACGAAATCCACACTGTAAATTGGTTAAAAGATTATTGGATTCTAAGAACCACACCAGGCGGTCATTTATCATTCGTTCCATGGTTTTGCATAGGCAGCTGGTAAGAGATATGGGGCGGTAGTTTGCAGGATCAGTGGAATCTTTACCAGGTTTAGTAATGGGAATAACAGTGGCCTCTTTCCACGAGGAGGGAAGAGAACCAGATGTCCAAATATAGTTGAAAATATCCAGAAGTAATTCTAGTGATTGTGATGGTAGGTGTTTTAATAATTCATAGTGAATACCATCGGGACCTGGAGCAGAATTGTGTGATTTAGATAGCGATATCTGAAGTTCATTAAGACTGAAAACTGTGTTGTAATCTTCGAAATTGGAAGATTTGAAATTTAGTGGATGTTGTTCCAGCTTTGCTCTGTGGGCAGAGAAAGCATCGGAACAATTACTAGATGAAGAGTTCTGTGAGAATTTATCACCTAATGTATTGGCAATATGAAGTTTATCAGTGATAGGAGTATTCTGTTCGGATAAATGAGTGGGGGCACCCTTACTCCCACCTCCCTTACCATTCATGCTGCGAATGGTACGCCAGACAGATTTAGGAGAAGTGCGATTGTTCAAACGAGAAACGTAATCACGCCAAGAGTTTTTACGAGTTTGTCGAACAGTTCGACGGGCTTGAGCCCGACTGATTTTAAAAGCACCTAGGTTAGCTGAGGTAGGTTCTTGTTTGAAATGACGTAAATCTCTCTTGCGTTTGGCAATGGCCTCTTTACAATCATCATTAAACCATGGATTTCTCCGAGCAATGGATTTGCCAGAGGTTTTAGGTATACTGTCATCGGCAATGGTCAAAAGGATAGAAGTATAATCATCGATAGTGGTACTGTTGACCGAAGTTTTGGTTAGTTTCTCTAAACACAATGATTCGAATTGAGTCCAGTTAGCTTTGGACATCTTCCATTTTGGGGGGTGAGCAGTGTTTTCAAGTTCAGTATTCTTCAAAATGAGAGGAAAGTGGTCACTACCATGTAGATCATTCTCTACAGACCATTCAAAGTCCAGAAATAAGGACGGGTCTGAAATAGAAAGGTCTATTGAGGAAAATGTACCATGTCCAGAATGAAGAAATGTGGGAGATTTATCATTGAATAAACATAGATTATTAATGGTGAGAAAATTCTCTATTAAGTCTCCACGGGGATTATTGGAAGCAGACCCCCAAAGCTGGTTGGCACCGTTGAAGTCCCCAAGTAAAAGTTGGGGGGATGGGAGCTGCAAAAATAAAGTATCAAGATCAGAGAGCTGAAATTGCTGTTTTGGTGGTAAATAAACAGAACAGATAGTGATGACTTTGTGTAAAGTCACACGTACTGCCGTAACCGACAAGGGTGTATTAAGAGAAATTGGCGTATGATGAACAGTGCTATGGATGAAAATAGATGTAGATGCGTCATGATAAGCAGTATAATTTTTTAGTCTAAATGAGGAATTAAGGGGTAGAAAAGTTTCCTGGAGACAGATTACTTTGGGATTATACTTCTGAACTAGTAGACCGAGTTCCTCATAATTGGCCCTAAAACCTCTGCAATTCCATTGCAGTATATTGTGAGTTGCCATGATGCTAAAAGATAAAAATATAATAAAAATTATAGATAGGATATTATACATTATGAGTTAAAAGGGGATATATCATAAACGGGTAGTGGCCGTAGATATATCCATATCTTCAGTGTCTGACTCGGTGGCCAGAACACTGAAACTGTTACTCGACGGACTAACAGATTCCGTAGGGAGCCTGTCAAACCGCGACTGACGAGATTTAAGAGAGGAGGGCGGTGACTTTGTAGTGCGAGACCTACGGGTGGTGGATGGAGACCTCGCTTTCACAGTCTTCTCTGCTGAATCCACAGATCTGATTTGTGAAATGTGTTTCTGTTTTTTATTGGAAATAGGTTTTGGTTTCTGAGTTTGATCGGATGTTTGTCTTGAAGTATTAACTGGGATTTTGGTAGTGGTTGATGATTTCGATTTGAGTGTGGCAGAAACGGATTTTGAATCCTCCAGCTTCTGCAAAGTGCTGACAGTTTGACACGAGCTAGATTTTGTTACTGGTTGTCGGGAGATGGGTACTGTGTCAAAAGTTGTCTGACATCCGACCGAGGAAGAGTTGACGCGCTTTGCTGCTTGTGCATACGATGCAGTAGTGGTGGAAGCAGCACTACAAGCGCGAACAATCCCCCTCGCCTCGGGATATGATAGACGTTGTAAGGTTTTCAATCGTTGGATATCTTTCTCAAACTTCCATTCTCTACAATCCTTAGAGAAGGAAGGATGAGATCCCTTGCAGTTGACACAGCAAGCATCTGCCTTACAATCCTCACTGTTGTGATCAGGATTTCCACACTTTGCACAAACTGGAGAATTCTTGCAGTTGGCTTTGTGGTGACCGAATTTCTGACATTGGAAACAACGTAATGGATTGGGTATATACGGGTCAACACGTAAGTTCAAATAGCCAATGCGTAAACTGGTAGGAAGTGATGGGGTTGAGAAAGTCAAAATGAAAGTATTGGTTTGAATGATAGTAGGACCTTTTTTCAAAGTGATGCGACGGGCTTCGCAAACATGTACAAAAGACTCCACAATCTCGGCCTCCGTCGCATATTTGAGGTCTGGCGAGCGGATGACACCTTTGCAGGTATTCAGGGTCCTATGTGGAGAAACTTTCACAGGAACATTTACAAAAATTTTTACTTTCATAAAGTTGACTGATTGTTGTTTGCTAGCACATTCTAAAAGCAGCGCACCGGAGGAAAGCTTCTTCACAGAAGACGGTTCACCAGCTGTACTCTGAAGACCCTTTTGTATGGCAAAGGGAGAGAGCTTATGGAGCCTTTTGTCCTGGGGAGATGCATCTTCTATCATTAAAAATCGTGGCCAATTCCTGTCAGTGTATCGGGTATCGTCATCATCATCAGAAGTATCGGAAGAGGGAGAATCCTCTCGAACACGTTTGAGGTTTTGTGTTTTTTTTCCCATATTGGAAGGAGAGTTTTCACCACCTGTGCTCCCCACCCACCATCGAGCCCAACTAGGGGGCACAATACTACGGGGCAGTGCCCAGCGTAGCACCAATGCCAGGGATACACAAGTGGGATACTCGAGCGATATGCACAGCGGTGTGTGCGAAATAACATATATAATAAAACATATATAAAATCGCACACATTGAAGAACAGGCACACTCGATTGACCCTATGCCATCAACCCAACAAGCCACATATCAAAAACAGAATGAAGTACAACAATGTGATCCAGAAGCAGTATTGACAATGGAAGAGTCAGTAGTAATGTCCTGATCATACATAGGGTGAGAGATGTAGCTTATAGGGTGTGTTTGACTAGCCGATTGATCCGGGCCGGGCCCAACCCGGACCACCCGTCTAGGCGAATACGGGGCCAAAATGGCGTGTTGGAGAAATGGTCAAAATCCTATAGTACACAAGGGGGGCGTACCATGGATCTCCTCAGCCATCAGGATCCCCACCTCCGCCGACACGGGTCGCAACCCACGGCAAACAGGTTGCCCCCTTTTAGTCGCCTCTTACGACACGCGGGAGGATACGGCGGGCTATTCTACCCCGGACACCGCTCGGGGGGCAACATCCTGAGGAGCCACGCCTGACTCCAAATATTCCACAGCCTCAGACGTTATTCAGGTGTAAGTCTTAACATGGCTGTGGTGTCCTCTGATGGACTGACACAAACCATAACATTGTGCTTTTTTATTGCCTTCTGAAATGAACAAAACCCAACATCCAGATATTGTGCACTGTTTGTATGTCTGTTTGTATGTCGCCACACAACACACAAAGCATGACACCACGAGAGAACACAATTGCTGTGTTGACCTCAAAACTTTCGAACAGTAATAAGAATCATGGGAATAGTGAGCAGAGTCAGAAGGATGCTGATGAAAATCAGTCAGATGAAAAGCCTGACATAGATTCAAAGACTTCTCGTTTGGGTCAAAATGGGTTAGAATTGATAAAACAAAGAACTAAGCTAGTTGCGAGGTGTAAACTCCAGATGAGATAAGTAAACCTGATGTAGATTTACCTAGAGATTGATATCATATCAGAACATCTGACTGATGAAACTATAGCTCAGCTGAGACACCAACTGAGAAACGGCAGGGCCACTAAAACAGACGACACGCATTATTTTGAATCAGAAGATTCACAATAGAGACGTAGTTCTACCTCTAGACACTATTTAAAACCAAGGAGACGGTATATGAGGGACGATCTGCATAAGTGGCTTTACCAGAGCAGCACAAATCATTCATGTGGGTGCATAAACATATGAAAGAGGTGAAATAGAAGCAAAAATAATATTCTCACAGAAATAGTAAAGAAATACAATTCCAAAAATGAGACCCAGCCTATCTCAAAAATCACAGAACAATGAGTAAACTGGTCGGGTGCTGGCTACCTTATTATCGCACCCCTCAGCTGCACTATTAGACACCAGCTCAATTAGACAATGACAAAGACTCACGTCAGGGATATCAGACCGTCAGAAATTGAAGAGTGCCATATTCCAAAAACTACTGATAACCGGAGAATGCGCAGTTATGTTGTGCCACCGGGAGTATCAGATGAAGAATCCGATACCCGAGACAGAATTGCAGTGGAGAATGTTGTTATGGATAAACGACAAGAACGAGACAATTCGTCAGCAGACGAAGACGAGATAGACGATACTATCCATGATAAATGCTCATAGCCTGTTAGCGGCGTATGATGACTGTTTCTATCAGCAGCAGGACAACCGAGATGATATTGGCAAGGAAGGCGCCCGCCGAGAGAGAAACGATACTAACCATGACGGCACTGGAGAGTGGCTGATTCATGCCGTGGACAACCACTGCCCAGATGACTGCAGCAACAATCAGCTGCAGCACAGCAACCAGGCTGGTTGAAAGCAATACTGCCCCCATCTGCGTTCTGTCACCAAACTTGAGAATGGTCGCGATCAGGTTCACCACGATGACAGCAAACAGTTCGTAGACTGGGTGGTGGGCCGGGTTCTCTATGTCGCCGAGGATAAAACCAAAGTTAAGCGTCAGCGCCAGGACGATAAAGAAGCTGAAAATGACTTTTTCAGAATTCATCGGGTGCTCCCATTTATATTGTTATGGATTATTTTAGTTATCATAGCGCTTGATCACACATGGCTGCAATCTACATTCGCCGCTCCATGACATCCATGTCACCGTGACCTACATGGATGTAGGGAATGTCGGCGATGCAGGAGCATTTACCGACCGGCATACAGTACATCCTGTACAAAAAAAACGCCACCCTTGTGAGGTGGCGTCCGAAGAGCATGTATATAGGGGGATGAATTAAATATACATGCAGATATCACTTTCACCGGCGAATTCGAAGAATGCGGCAGCGCCGGCATACTCGATTCCATCGATAAAGTCAGAGTGATCAAAACCAAACAGCTCAACTGTCATCTGGCAGGCAATGAATTTAACTTCGGCCTCCTGACACAGTTCACGCAGTTCAGCGATAGACGCAACGCCATTGTTGGCGATTGTCTGTTTCATCAGTACAGTTGCCAGCGACTCATAGCCAGGAACGTTAGCCTGGATAATGTTCGGGATGTTCCAGTTGATATCTTTGAACCACTGGGGTCCGAAAGGCATCTTCATTGGCATGCCAGGATTGCCCAGCGGGCTGACCTTGAGGCCACTGACATCTTTCTTCAGCAGCTGCAAACCATAGAATGTTGAGAAAACCTGGACTTCGTAGCCGAGTGCTGCAGCTGTTGATGCAAGAATGAACGGAGGATATGCCCAGTCAAGCGTACCCTTGGTTGCGATAATTGCTAATTTTTTCTGTTCCACTGTTCTACTCCTCCGTCGGAAATTTTAATTATATCAATTAAGTCTTCTTCATCAGGAAGTGAAATTTACCGCCTTCTTCACTTGATTCCATCAGCTCGTTACCAGTCTGCTTGGCGAAAGCTTCAAAATCCTTTACTGAACCCGGGTCAGTCGCAATGATGTGCAGTACCTTGCCTGCTTCCATTCCGGTCAGTGCTTTCTTTGCACGCAGGATAGGCAGTGGGCAGTTCAGTCCGCTTGCGTCGAGTTCTTCATCAAAATCAGCCATTGGAAACCTCCAGGTCAGGGCGTTGTAATTGAATCGTAGTATGTTCTTATATTCAAAAACACCGAAGAACGCAAGTCAATTTTTATGCCGCACTGCAGTGTAATTTGAAAATAATTGTTAATTAACCAGTGCTTACCACCTGTCTTTTATGCAGCACGTGTTGTGATTTCATAGCCACTATGCGCCCAACTGATGATACCGCCACGCAGATTAATCACGTTGGAGATCCCCTGCTGCATCAGATAAGCACATGCATGATATGAGCGCGCACCGCTGCGACAGTAGAGAATAATCTCCTTGTCATCGGGAAAATCCTGCATCTTCAGCGGGATCAGGTGCATGGGCAAAAACTCCGAATTGGGCAAAATACCCTGCGCAACCTCGGCCTCGCTACGGATGTCATAAAGGACAAAATTATCTTCGGCATCCATACGGCGCTTGAGCTCATCCGCATCTATCTCTTCAATCGTCATCATACGAGTAAGAGCAACTCTATTAATCGAGAAAGCGGTATATTATACTTTACTGATATTTATCAGGCAAACCTGACTCATCTCCCACGGGATTCTGTATGGATTTTTTACCTATCTTCCTCTCCATCAAGGAGAAAAGCTGCGTTGTTATTGGCGGCGGTGATGTCGCCACGCGCAAAATTGCCTCGCTGCTGCGAGCAGGTGGCAAGGTAACAGTCATTGCACCTCAACTTTCGGCATCCAACCAGAAGCTCGCCGACAACGGCAAGATTGAGCACCATGCGCGTGAATACAAGGATGCCGATCTCGACAATGCAACGTTAGTCATAGCGGCTACAGATGACGAATCCACAAATGCAGAGATAGCAAAACATGCCCAGGAACAAGGCATCCCGGTCAACGTAATCGACAATCCCGAAAACGGCAGCTTCATCATGCCTTCTATTATCGATCGCTCACCGGTTATTGCAGCCGTTTCAACCGGCGGTGCCTCTCCGGTGCTGGCACGCTTGATTCGCACGCGTCTCGAATCCCTGATTCCTGCAGGCTATGGCCGCCTTGCTGAGCTCTGCGGTCTCTATCGCGATAACGTCAAACAGCTCTTTTCAGACCCCAAGGACCGCCGTCGTTTCTGGGACACTATCCTGCAGGGCGGTGTTGCCGAGCGTGTCTTTACCGGACACATGGAAGAGGCTGATGCAGCCATGCAAAAGGCCCTGGAAACAGCTGATCCTAATCCGGGCATGGGCGAAGTCTACCTCGTCGGTGGCGGCCCTGGTGATCCTGACCTGCTCACTTTCCGCGCCTTGCGCTGTATGCAGCAGGCTGATGTGGTTGTCTATGATCGACTCGTCGCCAAGCCGGTTCTCGATATGACACGTTGCGATGCCGAGCGTATCTATGTTGGTAAAGAGCGTGATAACCACGCCATGCGCCAGGAGGAGATCAACAAGCTGCTGGCAAGACTGGCGAAGGAAGGCAAGCGCGTGGTGCGCCTCAAGGGCGGTGATCCCTTCATCTTCGGACGCGGCGGTGAGGAGATTGACACGCTTGCCGAAGAGGGAATCCCCTTCCAGGTTATTCCCGGTATTACTGCAGCATCGGGTTGCGCTTCCTATTCAGGTATTCCGCTGACACACAGGGATTATGCGCAATCGGTCACCTTTGTTACCGGGCACCTGAAAGACAACAGCATGAATCTCAACTGGCAGCAGCTGGCACAACCGCACCAGACGGTCGTCTTTTACATGGGCCTCAAGGGTCTTCCGGTGATTTCACGCGAACTGCAGAAGCACGGACGTTCACCGGACACACCTGCTGCGCTGGTACAACAGGGCACCACGCACATGCAGCGCGTCTTTACCGGTACGCTTGAGACAATCGTGGAAATTGTTGAACGCGAGCAACCAAAACCACCGACGCTGATTATTGTCGGGGAAGTGGTCGAGTTGCACGACAAGCTCTCATGGTACAAGGCACCGGAGTCATCCGAGCAGGGTGCAACTTCATAACAGGGAGGATGCCTGGAATCAGGCGTCCTCTTCTGCCGGCCACTTCTTGCCAGCCTCTTCCACCATCTTTTGCAGGTCACCGCTCTCGTGCATTTCGAGGGTGATGTCACAGCCACCAATCAGCTCTCCGTCAATATAGATCTGCGGAAATGTCGGCCAGTCGGCATAACGTGGCAGGTTTTCGAACACTTCAGGATCAGCCAGGATGTTGACATAGGCAAACTTCACACCGCAATCCTGCAGCGCTGCAGCTGCACGTGACGAGAAACCGCACTGTGGAAACTGGGGCGTGCCCTTCATATAGATAATGATCGGGTTTGACTCGACCTGCTCTTTGATTCTGTCCAATACGTCCATTCTGCGTTCCTGTAAAAAACTGTGTTAATAAATTTTATTCTACTATCGTGCCTGTCAGCCACAAATTCAACCCTAAAGACCCTGACGTTGCAGCCAGTATTCGAAAACTGCCAGGTGCCACAACTTGCTGCCCTGGATCCTGGTGTGGTGCATCTCCGGTGCCGCCAGCAGCATATCGATATAGTCACGACTGAACAAGCCACGTTCACGACAGCACTGTGAATCGAGGATATCACGCATGAATTCGAGAAATTCACCACGTACGTACTTGAGCGCAGGCATCGGAAAGTAGCCCTTGGGCCTGTCGATCACCGAATCGGGAACGATTCCCCTGGCGATGCGCTTGAGCAGATATTTTCCATCCTCCTTGAGACGTGTCTCCGGTGGACAGCGCGCGGCCAGTTCGACCAGTTCGTGGTCAAGAAAAGGTACGCGTGCCTCAAGCCCCCACGCCATGGTCATGTTATCGACACGCTTGACCGGGTCGTCGACAATCAGGGTGGTCACGTCCAGGCGTAAAACCTGGTCAAGAAAAGTATCCGCAGCATTCAGTGCATCCGCTACATAGTCACCAGTAATATCACCGGTATGCCATGGAGAATTCATCATGCGCAAGTACTCGGGATTGTCGCGATCGAAATAGTGCTTTCGAAAACGATCAAGACGCGATCCCTCACTCTCGGCAAGCATGCGGGAATACCAGAAATAGCCACCGAACACTTCGTCGGCACCCTGTCCTGACTGTACCACCTTGATCTGTTGTGAAACCTGTTCGGCCAACAGGTAGAAAGCGACCGCATCCTGTCCAAACATGGGTTCAGCCATGTTGTCGACTGCTTCCGGCAGGCGTTTCAACACTTCCTCGTTTGGAACAAGGAACTTGTGATGTCGTGGCTGGTAACGATCCACCACCTGGTCCGAATATTCAAATTCGCTGCCCTTCTCTTCCGGCTGATCCTCGAATCCGACTGAGAAAGTACGAATATCCTCCATGCCGAGTTCCGCCAGCAAGGCGACCAGCAGGCTTGAATCCAAACCGCCGGAAAGTAATACACCGACTGGCACATCGGCGACATCGTTACGCCTCTGCACGGCTGTTCGTAGCGCTGCATGAATCGCCTCAACCCATTCGTCATCACTCAGAGCCTGTGGCAGCCTGGTTGCATCGAGATGCCAGTACCTTGCAGTGCTGATTTCACCATTCGCAGTGATGCGTATTTGGTGTCCCGGCTCAAGCTTGCGGATACCACTGATGACAGTGCGTGGAGCTGGCACCACCGCATGCAGGGTGAACTGGAAATGGAGTGCTTCTGCATCCAGCGAGGTATCAATATCGCCGGCAGCCAAAAGCGCCTGCGTGTTGGAGGCAAAACGGAAGCGCCGCTGATCATGCGAGTAGTAAAACGGCTTGATGCCAAAACGGTCTCGCACAGCAAACAGGCTTTGATCACGCGAGTCGTGAATCACAAAGGCAAACATGCCGTGAAAACGTTCGACGCACTGCTCACCCCAGGCGTGGTATGCCTTGATGATGACCTCGGTGTCACCACCAGAGAAGAAGCTGTAACCCATGCCCTGGAGCTGGGCACGCAGCTCAATGTAGTTATAAATTGCGCCATTGAAAACAATGGCCAGGCCGAGTGTCTCGTCAACCATTGGCTGGTGCGAACGATCGGTCAAGTCAATGACCGAGAGTCGTCGATGTCCGAAGGCGAGTGTTCCCTTTCTGAGTGTGCCGGCATCATCCGGCCCGCGACGTTCAAGACGCGACAGCATGTCAGTGAGGCGTTGCTCCTCTACTGCTTGACCATCAAAACGCAACTCACCACAGATACCACACATATGACCTCGTCCAGACTGAATTAAACCATTGCCATCATACCATTCCGGATACACTGCAAGTGTCTCGGGTTTGCTGCCCGGTTTGATATAGATAACAGCCATCACCTATACTGGCATGACAGATTTGGCTAACAGCTGATCATTACAAGCTTCTTTCCACGACGAGTTGCAGTGTGATTAAAAAAAGCGAACGCACAAAACAGAAGATTATCCAGACAGCCAACCGTCTGTTCTACCGCCGTGGGTACAACCGCACCTCCTTTACCGACATCGTCGACGCCTCGGGCGTCCCGCGCGGAAATATCTACTATTACTTCCGCACCAAGGACGAAATTCTTCTCGCCACCCTGGAACACAGGATGAGCAACATCGAGAAGATGTTGAATGACTGGGATCAGAGATACGAAACACCACAGGAGCGACTGAAGCGTTTCGTCAAGGTACTGATTGCAGGACACGAGGCAACCTCACTGTATGGTTGCCCTATCGGCAGCATCAATATGGAACTTGGTAAAGAACAGCCCGAACTGCAAGCGCATGCCGGGCGTATGTTCCGTCGTTTGCTCGATTACTTCAGGTACCAGTTCGAAGCGATGGGGCATTCAGCACAACACTCCCGCCACCACGCGATGCAACTCTTGTCACGTGCGCAGGGCATCAGCATGATGACGCACGTAATGCGTGATCCGCAGATCATGCAGGATGCCGAGTCTGAGATCGAACACTGGATCGACACCCTGATACCAAATCCCACTATTCCGGACAAGCCTGCCTGACACTCCTCACAGAGCGCCCTGCATTTGTGCGTCGCACAATCCATAATCATTGTAAGTATCTGTTTTGTCTGTGTTTTTTTGTGATATTTTTAATTGAGATGAGGGCGATTTTATGAGAATATAAGCAACTGATAATACACCTCAACGGACAGTCTCAATGGGCTTCATGAAAACATGCCGCATCCGTAAACCAGGCTTCTGCCTCGGCCTGCAGATGACAGTTGTCACTCTCCTGGTTGCCTCCCTCTCCTACCTGCTTCTGTCTCTGTTCCTGGTCGGCTAACAAGCAGATAACATCCATTTTCTTGACCCACTGAAGTAATTCACCTAGCATTCGCCTCCTTGTCAGGTGCCCTCAACTGCCGTCTTCAAAGATTGGTAACAGGGATAATCGGGAAGTTGGTGAGATGCCAACACTGCCCCCGCAACGGTAAATCGCGTTTAGCGATGAGTCCGGAGACCGGCCTGGCAAATAGGTGACAGGAACACACTCCTGTCGTTATTTTTTCAGGACGCGGTGGGCGTCCCTCACCTGGAACATGTTATGCGTACTCCCCTTCTGCTTGCAGCCCTGCTGTTACCCGCACTGGCTTTTGCAACCAATAATGAACTCCTCATCGTCATCACGGCAACCGGTAACGAAACGCCATTGAACCAATCTCCCGGTACAACCCTGGTAGTCACCAGCGAGGAGATGAAAAAGCATGGGGACACCCACGTCGCCGATGCACTGCGTCGTCTCCCTGGCATCACCTTCGCCACCAATGGTCCCGCCGGACAAACCACCTCACTGTTTGCACGTGGCACCAATTCAAACCATACACTGGTGATGCTGGACGGCATGGTGCTCAACGATCCCTCGTCACCTGCCGGTGCATTTGATTTCTCAACACTGAGTGTCGACAGCATTGACAGCATCGAGGTTGTCTACGGGCCTGTCAGCACTCTCTACGGCTCTGCTGCAGCTGGTGCCGTGATCAATATGATTTCAAAAAAACCACTACAGAGATCTCAACGCAGCTTTCAGCTTGCTGCCGGCAGCAATGAACATCTTGAATCAGGATTATCTGTCAGTGGCAGGAAAAATCGATTCAGTTACCTGCTGTCACTGGCACACCAGCAGTCGGATGGTGAGACCAGCGTGTTACAGAGAGCGGAGTATGGCAACACCGGTCAAGCGGTAGAGGATGATAGTTTCAGAAACAGCCGCCTGACAAGCAAACTTGGCTGGCAACTCAGCGACACCACGGCAATCAACCTGCTGGCCTATAGCAAGCACAGCATGAACGAGATAGACGAGTGGCTGTTTGAAGACAGGGACTGGCGTATTGAGAGTAGTGAACAAGGTGCGCAGCTCAACCTCAGCCATCGCCCGCAGCATGCAGAGTGGGACGCATCGGTTTCGCTTCGATATCTCTCCACGCAACGTGATTCCGACAACTCGCGACAACTGCCAACAGAAAACTTCATCAAAAACAGCTTCGACGGCACCAGGAAAGAGCTGGAAACCAGGCTAAACTATTTTGCCCGTGAAGAGCACATACTCAGCCTGATTAGCAACTGGACAAACACAGCCATGCGCAGTTCCGGAACCTCTCGTTACGGTTCAATCTATGGCGACTTTGTTATCGATGAGTCAACTCATGCCGATACAAATAACCTCAGCCTTGCACTGCAGGATCAGTGGCAGGGAAAACAGGGGCTCTCGATTACCGGCAGCCTGCGCAGCGACTGGCATGATGCCTTTGGCCAGCATACCACGTGGCGACTGGCAGCAAACCAGTCATTTGCTGATGCGCGTGGTCGCCTGCACTTTGCTGCTGGCACTGGCTTCAGGGCCCCGACACTGAACGAGTTGTACGGCTTTTCACCAACAAATTACGGTACGGCATACCGGGGTAATCCCGCCCTGCGCCCGGAAGAGAGCGAAACGCTCGAAGCCGGTATTGAATACCAGTTTAAACAGCCTGCTATCAAGGCTGGAATACGGTTCTACCGAACAGAGTTCAAAAACCTGATCCATACGACCTACGATCTCGATCACAACAGTACCAGCGAGAATATCAGCAAGGCCAATATCAATGGCGCTGAAATCACGCTGAACTGGCAAGCCGACCGGCGCACCTCGGTTAACTTCAACTACAGCTACGCTGACGCAATCGATAATGATAGCGGTGAAACACTGCTGCGCCGTCCGCTTCACCAGGCCAACCTGATGATCGATTTCGCCCAGACAGACCGTCTCTCACACTGGCTCCAGGTGCACTATACCGGTAAGCGCTACGATATCAGCCCGGTGACGTACAACAGCACTGAAATGGCCGCCTATACCCTGGTCAATATCGGCAGCCACTATCGCTGGAGTGACACGCTTACACTGTATGGCAAGGTGACCAACCTGGGTGATATCAGCTATGAACCCGTGGCAGGTTACAAGGGAGCAGGCATCAGTGGAATTGCCGGATTCAACCTCCAGTTCTGAGCAAAACTGACATTTGCATGGAAAACACTGTAAATTACTCACCTTTCCGGACATATCCGGAACAAAATACGTAAACTGGAGAGAATTATCAGTATCTACACAAAAACCGGTGATGACGGCACCACCTCGCTCGCAAGAGGTGAACGACGAGCGAAAAGTGACGTACGTATCATGGCTATTGGTTCAATCGATGAGCTGAATGCCTGTATAGGCGTCGTCATTGCCGCTCTAAAGCTACGTTCTGCACAGGCGTATAAAAGGGTCGATACCCTGAAACAGATTCAACAGCACCTGTTCGGTATTGGCGCCAGCCTGGCGCTCACAGAAGGACATGCACCGGGTGTGGCAGAAATCCAATGGATGGAACAGGAAATTGATCGTTTTGAGACGCAACTGCCTGAACTGAAAAACTTTATCCTGCCTGGTGGCTGCCGTGGAGCAGCCGAACTGCACCGTACACGTACAGTGTGCAGGCGAACTGAACGCGATCTCCTGCACCTTCAGGCGCAGGAAAAGGTAGAATCCGGGGTCACAATATATCTCAATCGGCTCTCGGATCTGCTCTTCATGATGGCGCGTGACGTCAACAAGCAGAGAGGCGTTGAGGAAGAGTACTGGACTACAGAATGAGTAACGACATCAATCAGCCGCCGGAAATCATTACTGGCAGCATCGTCACCATGCACTTCTCGCTATCGCTAACCGATGGTTCCGAGGCGATTTCCACCTTTGGCGAGGAGCCTGCACACTTTCAGATGGGTGACGGCACCCTGATGCCGACCCTGGAGATGGTGATCTTCGGGCTCAAACAGGGCGACAAGCATGAGCGCATTCTCAATGAACTGGAATCATTCGGTCCTCGTGACAGCAAACTCGTAAGTGAACTGCCGCTGAGCGACTTTCCTGATGACCTGCAGCCGGAACCCGGTCAGATCATCTCCTTCAGCGCAGACGACGGTGCCGAGGCGCCAGGTGAAATCCAGTCGGTCGAGGATGGCATTGTCACGGTTGATTTCAACCATCCGCTCGCTGGCAGGGATGTCATCTTCAAGGTGGAGATTCTCGAGGTACAAAACGGGGGGGCAATGTGAAGATACTGCTCGCCAATCCTCGTGGCTTCTGCGCAGGTGTCGACCGCGCGATCGAGATTGTCGAAAAGGCGCTCGATCTGTTGAAACCACCCATCTATGTTCGCCACGAAGTGGTGCATAACCGCTTTGTCGTCAATGGTCTAAAGCAACGTGGTGCAGTGTTTGTCGATGAACTCGATGATGTGCCTGACAATGGTACGGTCATTTTTTCTGCTCACGGCGTTGCCAAAGAGGTACAAGAAGAGGCGAAACGCCGTGGCTTGCAGGTATTTGATGCCACCTGCCCTCTTGTCACCAAGGTGCACATGGAAGTTGCACGACACTGTAAACAGGGCGACACCGTCATCCTGATCGGTCACAGGGGACATCCCGAAGTCGAGGGCACCATGGGGCAATACCTGTGCAATAACGATGACAACAAGGTCGGCAGTATGCTGTTGGTTGAAACAGCGGAGGACGTTGCCCAGTTACAGGTGAAAGATCCTGACAAACTCGCCTATGTCACCCAGACCACCCTGTCGATGGATGACACCAAAACCGTCATCGAAGCGCTCAAAGAGCGCTTTCCGAACATCAACGGCCCGAAGAAAGACGATATCTGTTACGCCACGCAAAACCGCCAGAATGCAGTACGCAAGCTGGCAAGCAGCTGTGATCTCGTACTGGTCGTTGGCTCTCCAAACAGTTCAAACTCCAATCGCCTGCGTGAACTCGCAGAGAAGGAAGGCGTTAATGCATACCTGATAGATGGGCCAGAGGACATCCGCGAGGAGTGGCTGAATGGAGTTGAATCAGTCGGTATTACAGCAGGTGCTTCCGCTCCCGAAGTGCTGGTTGACAATGTCATTGCACACCTCGGCACACTGACACAAACCGTTGTGGAAACCATCGATGGTATGCGTGAGGATGTCACTTTTGTTCTACCGAAAAACATGCGTCAGCTCATTGAGCAGGCCTAACCTGATCTCTTAACGGATTCACTATGCAGTATCTCATTACAGGCGGCGGCATCATCGGCATGATGACCGCCCTGATGCTTCGACAGCAAGGCGCTGATGTAACACTAATCGATCGTCAACTTGCCGGACGCGAATCGACCTGGGCCGGTGGCGGCATCGTCTCACCACTCTACCCGTGGCGCTACCCGGAAAGCGTAACCCGGCTCGCAAGCCGTTCACAGGCGCTCTACCCCGAATTGACTGACTACCTGCTGGAGACCAGTGGCATTGATCCCGAGTATCTCATCAGCGGCATGCTCACCATTGCACCTGATGAAGAGCAGGATGCCCTGCAATGGGCCACTAAAAACCACAAGCAGTTGTCACGCATCCCGAAAGATGAAATCAGCGAACTGGAACCTGAGTTTGCACCAGATACCGAGAGTGCAATCTGGATGCCGGATGTTGCACAGGTACGCAATCCGCGCATTGCAAAATCGATGAGAGAAACCATCATCAGGCTTGGCGTTGAGCTACTTGAAGAGCATGAACTGCATGGCCTGGTGACCGACAGTGGCAAGGTAACTGGCGTGGAAACCAGCAAGGGCATTTTGCATGCCGACAACATTATCCTTTGCACAGGTGCCTGGACCGCTCAACTCGTCTCACTGTTCAGCGACCTGATTCCGGTTATTGAACCTGTACGTGGACAGATGATCCTGTTCAAGACTGCGCCTGATTTGATCAAGCACATTACCCTGTGGGAAGACAGGTACGCTATCCCGAGAAAGGATGGACGCATCCTGTTCGGCAGTACCGTTGAATACAGCGGTTTTATCAAGCAGACCACGGAGGATGCGGAAGCTGAACTATATGACGTTGTCACGAACCGGTATCCGATACTCAAGGAGTATGAAGTTGAACTGCAATGGGCAGGCCTGAGACCCGGCTCACCATCAGGCGTACCCTACATCGCACGTCATCCCGAATACGAGAACCTCTATATCAACGCGGGACATTTCCGCAACGGCGTGGTACTCGCACCAGCATCATGTGAACTGATGCTCAAACTGCTTGCAGGGACTGCGGATGAATCAGAATCCCATGATTACATGCTTGAGGCAGAACGTAGTTAAACAGACCTTCACTAATTGATTAGCCAAAATGAGATCTGCGTACACACCCTCTTCCCTGTATAGCACTATTGGCAAAACCATGCGCATTGACGCATATTCTTGCTGGTGCCAAGTATAATCTCTTTTGGAATATGATCCGCTGTCCCTGATCTCAATTTGTGAATTTGAAAAGCAAGGCCCCGATGATTCCCTTCTATGAGGGTACGCGGTGAATCAGGATCAATCGCAATACAAATCAGCTCATTGCTGAAGTCAAATGATCCGATTGATTCTCTGATTTTATCTACCTTCTCAAAATTGACTCCTTGCTCTTCAGGTAGCCCGGAAACATATATATCAGCAGCCTGGGCCAGTGTTTTGTTAAGACCGAAGACCTTGCACCAACCAGATTCACGGATAATCTTCATGTCACCAAATTCATCATTACTGATGTCGATGATCTGCCATTCAATATCCCGGGGTATTTCGCGCAGTAACGGAGTTCTCAGACGCCATAAAAGATGACGCCGTATATAGTTTTGCTTGGGGTCATTTACATCCGGGTTGGTAACAATTTCATCGAATTGTGAGCGAACATTATCGTAGAAGTGCTTGTACCACTCATTCCTTAAAAAAGCGGCGACAAAACTGTTTGCACTTATAGGATTGCTATTCTTCATCTTGTGTATATATTCGCATTAATTTCGTATGTCGCCATGCTGATCTTATACCCCTGCCAATGGTCAATAACCTTGTATTCATTACCCATTATGGCAAACAGATCCTGCTCCATACGCCCGGCACAACGACCATATCTTCCGATCACATGAATGACACCTGGCGGCCTGTTACCCGGCTGCAAGTATAAGGGCTGCCATTGATCTGCAGGAGTCTGCCTGATTCGTACCCTGCGCTTGCGGTGATTGAGATCAATCACGGCTGGCATCTCTTCATGCAGATAAAAATAGAGCGGATGATAGAGATACTCTTCACAGACCAGTACTGCTGCACCAGCTGAAACAGTCTGTTTCAACTGAACGCTCAATTCGGCCCATGCTTCTTTCTTGTAATGAGATAAATAGCCATAGGAAGAGCCCCCCAGAACAACGGTGAGAACTGCAACCCCGGCTATCCGAAGCCATCCTGCCTTGATTACTGTCATAGCCAGTGCGAGGCCTGTCATTGCAATCAAGTGCGATGGCATGATGGTTCGCAGCATGTACATGGGCTCAAAAAAGCCAGTCAACCAGATCAGAAGAGGTGGAAGAAGCATCAGGAGAATCAACAGAAGCGCAGTGCGCCTGTCACGACGAACAAGCCAGTAAAGAATACCTGTTACCGATAGCGCGACAAGAAACAGACTCACAACAAATGCAAACTTCTTGCCTGCCAGAAATGCCAGGCTACTGCTTCCAAACAGCATCATGTATTCAAAAAGCGCCTTTCCTGCACCTGGTTGCTTCAACCAGTTGAAGTTGGTCGAAGCACTTTCAAACCCCACCGGCAGCCATGGAAGCACGCTCACTCCTGCCAGCAGTACAACTATTACCGGTTGATAGAAAAAACGCCTGTTACATCCTGGCCGAATAAACAAGGCAGAAAAATATGCAATGCCGCTTGCAACCAGGTAGTGCATTGCAATCGGGTGTGAGTGCACCATTATAATGGCGCCAACAGCCATCAGCACCAGGTGTGACCGACACGGCTTGTCCTTGTTGTCACTCGACTTGACCATCTGCACCAATGACAACAGCAACAGTAGCCAGCCGACCGACAACAGTATGTAGTGCCGTGCCTCCTGGCTATAAAAGAGGTTCACATCTGATAAAAGCACAAAAAGGGCCAGCACAAAAGCAGCCCGATCACCTGCAATCGCCCTGCCGAGATACCAGGAAAGCATGACACTGATGGAGCCGAGAATTGCATCAGGCAGACGCAGCGCAAAAGCCCCATCACCTGGTGACCAGAAAAGAGATGTCAGAAGATAATATAGTGGTGGCTTGGTTGTTATGGACTGGGTCCAGAGCTCATAGGCTGAAAAAGTAGAGTGATAAGAGGTAAAAGCCTCATCCATCCAGATCGATTTTTCATCGAGGTTATACAAACGCAGCAATAGCGCGAATAAGCCAAACAGCATCGGCGACAGCATCACTGAGTAGTTCCACTTCACTTTCACGAGATGTCCCTGTTAATATCCTTCGCGGATTCAACTCACTAGTGCAACGGATGGGTTAATCCCGAAAAATACTTGATTGGGCGTTTTAATGCCAAGACATTTTCGGGGACGATTGTTCAGTTTATTCATCACCTGGTTGATTTCCGCCTGAGTGATGGTTGTAAAGTCCCGATGCTTTGGGAAGTATTGGCGAATGAGTCCATTGGTGTTCTCATTCAAGCCACGTTCCCAGGAGGCATAGGGATGGGCAAAGAAGAACCTGGCACTGAGGCCTTTAGCGATGGTCTCGTGACCGGCGAATTCCTTACCATTATCTGAGGTCAGCGTGTGAACGCGGCCGGCGATGGGTTTGAGCAGTTTGAGGATAGCGCTGGTGACGTTGCTGGCGGTTTTTCTCTCCACCTTATGGATGAGCGTCAATCGGGATTTACGCTCGGTGATTGAAACGATGGCCTGTTTGTGGCCTTTTCCGATAATGGTATCAAGTTCCCAATCACCGAAGCGTGAACGCTCATCAACCACGGCAGGACGTTCATCGATGCTGACTCGGTTAATCAGTTGCCCTCGGCGGCTATAGCTGCCATAGCGCTTTCGACGCTGCTTCTGGCAACGCAGGTGGCGGTATAGGTTACCGCCCATGGATTTGTTCTGGAGAACGTACTGGTAAATCCACTCATGAGAGATTTGAATGTCAGCCTCATTGCACAGCCACAGGCTGATTTGTTCCGGACTCCAGTCCTCGCGCAACAGATGCTCGACTCGCTCCCAGTGGGTAGTGGCAATACGGGGCTGGCTCTTGCTCTGACGGCGCTCTACAGACAGCCGATGGGCCTGTTTGGGGCGATAGCCGCGCAAGCCACGGTTACGCCTCAGTTCGCGGCTGACAGTGGATTTGTGGCGCCCAAGTATCTTGGCTATCTCTGTTTGATTGTGACCTGCTTTCATCAGTGCCTGAATCTGGTATCGTTCTTCCTGGGTAAGCTGCGTGTACATGGTGCTCCTCTAACTTTGGTCGGTGAGAGAAGCTACCTATGCTACCGCAGCTTGCCCTCTAACCAACTCTGTTGAGTTGCACTTGGAAATTGAATTCACGCTTTTTAACACTGTAGTTATTTGATAAATATACTATACTCGTCATCTGAACTTTGATTAATTCTAAAAACGTTTGTATAAATCACTGCATTCGCTATCTCCTTCCAGAGGTAGATTGACTGACAGAAATAATAATATTCAAGAAGATCACGACCATGAAAAGAAAAGCAAGTGCTGTACAAAAACACATAACGACTTACTCTCTCCTGTCGCTGCTTTGTTTCGTGTTTTTTGCACCCTTGAATGCCGCAGAAACTGATGATCCGCATTATTCAAAAGCAGGTTTTTTTGACCTTCACCTCTGCCACTGGCCTGATCGCCCCCCATTTTTTAAAGCTGTCTTCTCCACCTTTGAATTTGACAACCTCAAGTATGTCTCTATTGAAAACCCCGATGGCTCCGAGATTACAAAACTTGATACATCTTCGTTCATTGAGTTTCGCTCCAAGGGGCGTAAAAAACGTGCCTTCTTACAGGACCACGAGTTAGCTGACACACCAAAAGCAGGTTGGTACACGGCAAAAATTCATCTCAAGGACGGCACTGTCGTTGAAGCAAAGGATTACGTTGATCCGGGCCAGCTTCCTCTTGCCGAGAAGATCTACCCTGAGGAAGCCCAGGAAGTCACACTGCCAGTAACAATTCGCTGGAAACCTATCGAGGGGGCAACACATTACAAGCTTGTGATCAGGGACATCTGGAACAATCGCAAGATTGCTTTTCGTACCAAGGTGATAACAGACACTGAAGTTACAGTTCCCGATGGAAAACTGGAAGTTGACGGGGAATATGAGTGGCTGGTTCATGCCCGGGATGTGGATGGAGATCCGATCCTTGGTGATTTCAACCTTGGTTCGCAAACAGCCTACTCAACTTTCACCGTCATAGAATAGACTCCGAGAATATTATACAGACAATGCCTCTCTCTATTCTCCACACTTTCCAAGCGGTGATATGAAAGATGCTGAAGCAATTCATCTCAAAAACGCTACTCATACACCAGAATGAACAACGAGAGACTTTCTATTTTCTGAGCCTTTTTATCCTGATCGGCCTTGCCATGGGCTTTGGAAAAGGTATAACCGAAACGCTTTTTCTGACACGTTTCGGTATCGAATATCTTCCAACCATGTTTATGCTGACAGCTCTTGGCCTGTTAATTACCGGACTCGTATATGGCAGCATTGTCGATATCGTGACGCCGCATCGACTCATGAAAATACTTGTTGTATCAACAGCTGCTGTCATTGTCGGTTCATGGGTCCTTATTCAGTCAATGACGTTAAGCCTTATTTATCCCGCCCTGTATCTTCTTCAGGAAACCACCTACGACCTTTTTGCCGTGCACTTGATGTTTTATGTCAGCCAGAATCTTCACCTGTCGCAAAGCAAACGTTTGTCGCCAATCATTCTCAGCGGCATCTCTATCGGTGGCATGATGTCCGGTGTTGGCCTGGGAATCGGGACCCTGGTCCTGTCACTTGATAACATGTTATGGCTATGGGTTACTGCGTTACTATCAGGTGCGTTGCTAGTTCGTTACTATCATCAAAAGCATGGGCCATCCCCATTCTTCCATGCAACAAAGAAAGGCCATTACGTTGCTGACTCACTAAAAAATATTAAGCAGGGAGTCTCTTTCACCAAGCGCTCTCCACTGCTGCTTTCACTCTGTCTTACCCTGTTTTTTACCGTCATTGCCTATTACACACTCAAATACCTGATCAACCTGACTTTTGTAACAAAAGTACCTTCTGAGAATACCCTGGCCAAAGTCATTGGATCAGTCATTGCATTCAACAGTATTGCCGGCTTATTCATTCAGATATTCGTAACAAATCGCTTCTTCGAGAAATTTGGCATTCGTATTGTCAACCTAATATTCCCTCTGAGCATGATTGCGAGCAATGCATTTTTTCTTCTTGGTTTGCATATTCCGACCGCTTTTTTCGGAAGCTTTGTACGTGACACGTTGATGGGTGCTTTTCGCAATCCAAGCTACAACCTCTTTTTTGAGGCATTACCACCGGCAATGCAAGGTCGTAGCCGTTCGATGACATTGATGTTCGTGCTGCCAATCTCGCTCTTATGCGTTGGCTTGTTGTTACATTTCATGCAGCAATCCGAAACCCATCTTCCAATCACCATGATTGGTGTCATAGCAACAATTTTTCTTTTCTGGTTCAGTGTCAGGACCAACAAGGTCTATTACGACACGCTGATCACCACGATGAGTGAAGCAACCTACCTTGGTAAAAGCGATGTTTCACGGCTTGCCAAGCCAACATCAGCAGCACTGAATGAACTGAAAGAGGGCCTGCAGTCAGACGAACGGCATATTGTGCTTTATTATGCAAGGCGCCTGATGAAGTTTGCTCCGGATGAAGCTTCTCCCGCTATCCTGCACGCTTTGAATCGTCAGCCGAATCGTATCAAGATCGAACTAGCCGAATTGCTCGTTGTCGACCGTCCTGAAGAGTTAAATGATGCCTTATGGCAATGTTTTGATAATAGTACTGATCATGAGGAGATCTGCGCAATATTGCACCTGTTGATGGATGTTGAAGACCCGATGGTCTGGAAAAAAGCTGCTTCATGGATCACTCAACACGAGACAGCATGTGCAGAAGGCATTCGATTACGAATACTCATCCATGAGAACCCGGCTGATTCGGCAGTACAGAAGTCTCTGGAATTATTACTCTCAGCAAGTGACCCGGAATCCACAAAAGTTGTTCTGAACACCCTTCTTCGACATCGAGAGGTCACGCCGCCCGCATCGACTATTAAACAACTTATGTCTCCTTTAGAGGAGAATGTTTTATCAACACTTGTATTGATACGCAACATACCGGATATCTCTTCCGACAGCGCAATATTATCCATGCTTGAGAAGCGCATGGAGACGGCTACATTTAAAGTCAAACTCGCAATCGTCGAATTTCTCGCATCTTTCAAAACAGCTGATGCGAATCACTTGCTCTACTCAATTTTTGAAGCACACCATCAGCAGAATGTCAGGCAGCTAGCGCTGTGTGAACTACACAAAAATGACCAGGTACCCGAAGACCTCTTCGAGAATCTAATCAATGACAGAGTTCCATTCAGCGCCCAACAAATCATTCTTGATTCAAGCGAGCCCTTTTTCTCAAAAGATGAAATCAAGAGCCTTGTTGAGAACCGGGTTAACAAGGCGTCCAAACTTCACACTCTGCAACAGCAGATCGAATCACACGCTGACGAGTCATTACAATATCGACTCCTGAGCACTTTGCTCGAAGAGCAATTTCGACAGTCGCTTGATACATGTCTTGCCGGGTTAAGCCTGATTGAAAACCAAAAAAAGTAATAAATATTGTACGGGCAGTTCTTCACAGCCATGATCGCCAGTATTCCGGTTTGGCATTTGAGGCCCTGAAGAATCTGAATCATACAGCCATATCAGGCTCCATTCTCAAATTGCTCACTTCTTTACTCGACCCAAGCGGCAAACAACGCCATCAAAATGCAATTTCACTAGATGAGGCAATAAACTGGTGCATGCACAATTGCAGCCCATGGGTGAAACAGTGCCTTTCTCAGGCACAGGACAGTAATATGATTGATTTCCTAGAAAAAACACTATTACTCAAACACTCTCGCCTGTTTGGCGATATTGATACTGAAGATATCCAGAGCATTGCTGAAATACTTGTAGAGGACTTTTACCAGGAAGGCGACAGAATATTTGATATAGGTGACACGAGCGACCAGTGCTATATCATTCAATCCGGCAAGATTGGTATTTCCTTACATGAAGCTCAGGATAAAAAAGAGTTTGTGGCCATTCTTGAAAAAGGAGACTACTTCGGTGAAATGGGAATACTGGACAACAATCTAAGATCTGCAACAGCGCACGTCATAGAGGATGTACAACTGATCAGCATCTCAAGAGTTCAATTTCAAAATATCATTCAGCAACACCCCGAAGTTGCGGTTTCCATGCTCACCCGAATGAATTCGATTATCAGGACTCTGAACAATAAACTCGCGCTGGCAACATGAGGCCTATTTGCTACGCCCAAATTCCAGTCACCTGGAGACCCAACTTCCTACAAAACATCGATATTGGTTGTTAGAATACTCACCTGAACTCTCCATTCACCTCAAGGGACTCATCATGCAAAAATTAATCGACTTGCTCGCAGAACGTCTGGAGTCTGTAAACGAGATTATGCCCTGGGATATGGAAGAGATGATGGAAGCGGACCCGGATCTATTGGTTCTGGATGTGCGCGAGCGGGACGAGTTTGACACCATGCATGTAGAGAACAGTCTCAACGTGCCCCGCGGCATCGTCGAATCAGCCTGTGAATGGGGTTACGAAGAGACCGAACCAGAACTGGTCGAGGCCCGCGACCGCACAGTCATCGTGGTTTGTCGCTCCGGGTACCGTAGCATTATGACCTCATTCAACCTGCAACTGCTTGGTTTCAACAAGGTCTATTCACTCACGACCGGATTACGTGGGTATAACGACTATGAGCTTCCCTTCGTGGATCTCGAAGAAAAGCCGGTCGATATCAAGGATGCTGATGCATTTTTTGTTAACAAAATCCTGCCCTACCAGATGGAACCAGATTCAGAATAAAGTATTATTTCTTCTCAATGAGTAATACCACACAGTTCAGATTGATACTCCAGCCAATCTACTCAGTAGTTTCCACATCCATATTGATGCGGTCACGTCACTCATACCTGCTTAAAAAAGAACCTGACTAATCAACCCGGCTTTCAAATGTTCTAAAAGGTTTAAACAAGGATATAAAATCTACCGAAATACCTCACTACTAAAGAGGGATTGAAGAAATTGTGAGTTTAAGTACACTTCTAATGATAGAAATCCCCACAAATAAGAAAACATCAGCATATATATGAATAAAGTTATTATCAGCGGCGGTGTTGCCGATGGTGCATCTTGTGCAACACCACTTAGCCGTCATAGTAAAGATTTTAATACAGCATGGGATCAACGTGCCGGCGCTGAACCATGGCCTCCGGGATTGGCCATATGAGATGGTATCTGAGTATAAAACAGTGACTGCCACGCGACCATTGACAGAAGCTGCTACAGCGGTGCCTTTGAAATCACTTGCTGTAGCACCACAAACGATAATAAACAATCAATAAAGAGAAGTTACCATGTTGTTAAAACGCTTCATTTTTGTCATTACGGTTCTTGCCTATTCAATTACCAGTACCGGCTTTGCAGAGTCAATCAAACTGACTGAAGTGGCTCACCTCTACAGTGAGCTTTTGCCCAATACTGATGGCTATGGACTGCTCCCCAAGCCTCCGGCCCTTACCAAGGAACAAAGCGACAAGCTGTTTGCCATCGGCAAGCAATCCTGTGACAGTCAATGTGCCACATCCTTTGGCAAGGTACTAGGCAAGGCAGATAATGCCATCGGTTACTCCAACTGCAGCTCGGCCTGTATTCGCCCCAGGTTTTCATTTCTGAATCTCAAAACCGGGGAAGTCACCATCCATGACGATGACCCCAAGAACGCCGATCTGCATTACATCGGGCTTATTTATCAATGCGTGGAATACTCGCGTCGCTGGTGGATGAAGAACAAGGGCATCACCTATGGCAGTGTGGACAGCGCCTATGAAATCCTATACCTGACAGAAGGCAAGGATATCCATACCGGTAAGAACTTCCCACTTGCACGCTCAATTAATGGTACAACCCAGCGCCCTCCCAAACGCGGCGACCTGTTGATATATCACCCGACCAAGGATGACCCCAAGTGGCGCTATGGCCATGTTGCCGTGGTGGTCGATGTTGACCTGAAGGCCGGTACGATTTCCGTAGCTGAGGAAAACTACTCCAACCTACCCTGGGAAGATCCCGGGAAGTATTCACGCAAAATACGACTGTTTAACATTAGTGGTCGTTACACGGTACTTGATGTTCCTACGGGTGAAAGTAACAACCCCGGTGGGGCTCGGGTATCCGGGTGGGTCTATTGATCCTCCCCCAATAAGTTGGTCCACCCTTATGATGAGAAAAACGGAGGACCAAAAATGGGAATCAAGCGACACAAACCGGAAGAGATCGTCCAGAAGCTGAGGCAAGTTGAAGTCCTGGTTGGACAAGGCACTGCCCGCATCGATGCGATCCGCGAAATTGGCATCACTGAGCAGACTTACTACCGCTGGCGCAAAAAGTACGGTGGGATGGGGATTGACCAGTTAAAAGAACTGAAACGGCTACAGAAGGAGAATGAACGTTTGCGCAAGGCCGTTTCTGATCTGACACTGGATAAGCAGATTCTGTCGGAGGCTGCCAAGGGAAACTTCTGAGCCCCTCGCGTCGCAGGGCCTGTATCGAAAACGTTTGTTGCATGATGGCTGTTTCCGAGCGCAGGGCTTGCCGTGTACTCGGACAACATCGCTCAACCCAGCGCCGTATTCCACAGGGGCGTCGTGATGAAACACGACTTGTCGCTGATATGATCGCTCTAGCAAGGGAGTATGGCCGTTATGGTTACCGTCGTATCGCCGCTCTCCTGAGAGAGGCAGGCTGGCAAGTTAACGACAAGCGTGTCGAGCGGTTATGGCGACAAGAGGGGCTGAAAATACCTGCCAAGCAGAAGCCGCGTGGCCGTTTATGGCTCAATGATGGCTCTTGTATCAGACTCCGTGCACAATACAGAAATCATGTCTGGTCCTACGACTTTGTCCACCATAGAACCGATGATGGCAGAGCCTTCCGGACATTGAACCTGATTGATGAATACAGTCGGGAATGTCTGGCAATCCGGGTGAAACGTAAGTTGAACTCAGCCGATGTCATTGATGTGCTGACTGACCTGTTCATTCTGCGTGGGGTACCGGCCTATATCCGTTCGGATAACGGCCCCGAGTTTATTGCAGAAGCCGTGAGGAAGTGGATCGCTGCTGTCGGCGCTAAAACGGCATACATCGAACCAGGCTCACCTTGGGAGAACGGCTACTGCGAGAGCTTCAATGCCCGGTTCAGGGATGAATTGCTCAATGGTGAGGTCTTTTACACGCTACACGAAGCGAAAGTGATCATTGAACAATGGAGAAAACATTACAACACCAAGCGGCCACATAGCTCGCTGGGCTATCGCCCTCCAGCTCCTGAATCCATCATTCCACTGGAGCTGAAACCGGCGATGAACTAACATTCAAACCGGACCACTTGCTGGGGGCAGGTCAGGATTACGAGAAAATTGGAACTGTTTCGGCTACAGCTCTGGGAATTAGAAATACACCGCATTACGATTTTGCCAAAAAGACCCTGGATATTTTGAAGGCCTCCAACTCAATTGAAGGAATTGAATTCACAAAAGAATATCTCAATTACGAGCGATATGTTGAACATGAAGCTGTTAGTTGTGGTAAAAAAATACATAATGTATCGAGATATTTAAAATTGATAAATCAGTTTCTCAATACGAAATGCGATCTGATCAATTTTCCAATCGTAGTCAATGAATTTGCCACATTACAAATGTGGTGAATTCATATTCTATATTATCGACGGAATTCACAGAGCGGCATATATAGCTGCATATAGTGATGTCATGGGACAATCAGCAGTAGTTCACATTTCCCCACGTCCTGGCATTTCTCATTGGCCGAACATCAGGAAAATTGATTTTGGCGATACTGTGATAGAAGTAAAGGCTAAGCCTTAGAGTCCAAAATATGCCCACAAGAAGCAGTACATAAGCTGCAATCACTTAAATGATCTCTCCCTCTAATAAATTGAGTGGAATGTCTGCTTCTGGCCGATAGCCGACTTTCGTGGGAATCTAGCGCCCCAGCTAGCCTGAACGACCGCTACCGACCCAAAGCGGACATTCATAAATTACTGGTCGAAGTATATATAAGGCTAAATGCTATAGAGTATTAATTGGCTTGCACTCTACATCCTAATTAGCCATTATGCATGATGCATAGGTGTAATCTTAGAATGAATCAGCTCAGTATTTAGAAAGACAATATCGTGAAAATATAATAGGCAATGTTTAAATGAAGTCAACAATGCTATCTAGCATAACCCGTATGACTTTCCTCCTGATTGTGTCTATATGTGGGGGGGTGTGGTAGCTCCAGCTCCCAGCCTGAAGCAGCGCTACAGGTGGAAAGTCTCACACCTCAAAAGGATGGGTTGTTCGTCGACATTGATTCTGCCATTCAAATTGAATTTAATATTGCTATCGATGAGGCTTCCCTGCAGGCTGCTTTTTCCATCAGTGGTGGTGTACCAGGTACACTCACCTACGATGCCGGAGCTTATACAGCCACATTCACGCCATTAGCTAACCTGAGTTTTGCCACTCAATATGATATTACATTGTCGGTAGCCCTCCTGAGTGCGGCAGGTAATGCTATGCCCACCGAATTCACCTCATCGTTCAGAACTGCTGGCCAGGAATCGATTACCGGTACCACGAATCTGAATGCAGCACTGCTTGATCTCACATCGGATAATGGTGAGTCAGTATCCGACTTTAATGGGCTGTCACAGGCACTTGAAATAATGGGGGTGCCCCACCATGCAACAATCGACCTGACCGAAGCATTAACTTATGACATTGTTTACGTGGCATCGTACATTGCCCCTGGTACTTTTGATGCAGCTGAAGTGCTTCAGCTCATTAATTATGTGAGTAATGGTGGTGTGATCGTTAGTAGGGGGGTTTCTGATCCTGATCTGTATGCGCTCTTCGGTATAAGCGGTCAAACAAGAGTCAATACACGAAATGCCATGACTTGGTTCACCGGTCTTGGATTGGATGAATTCAAGTATATTGACCAGCCCGAAGAAATTACCGTTAGTCTCGGTGGGGGTAGCTATACAGAGTATATTTACTCCAGAAGCTATGCCACTGATGGTGGTACAGCGATTGCGGAATACAATGATGCTTCAACTGCTGCAGTACTTAACCAGTCAGGTTTAGGAAAAACATACCTCTTAGGAGTTTCATTTTCAGACGTCATTTTACGCAACCAAATGGATATGGACTTCTCGGCAGACCGTGGAGACCTGAATACTTACGAGCCAACCACGGATACGTTCATGCTCTTTCTGCGAGCTATTTACGAGGAAAATGTACCTTACGCTACTTGGAAACATACAAGCACGAAAGAGAGCAAGGCTTCGGTAATCATCACTCATGATCTTGATTCCCAATCAGGTGCTGACTTGATGTCAGACTTTGTCGATCTCGAAATCAGTTATGGTATCAGCGCTAATTACAATATCTGCACACACTATATTGATGATGCGATTGATGGCGATTATTACACGATGAATAATGCTGTTTATCAGTACGCTCTGACACAAGGGCACGTCATCAGTAGCCATAGTGTAGGGCATTTCAGGGACTGGGATGACGAGACTACTATCCCCTTAGGTGCGCCAGGCAATACTATGGCAACCTATCTTCCTGGCAATAATGGAACCACTACAACGGGAGCCACTGTTTACGGGGAGTTGGAAGTGTCCAGAGATCTCCTTGAAAATGATCTAGGCATCGATGTAAAAACGTTCCGTTCTGGACATTTGTTGTGGAATGAGTTTCAACCCGAGGTGATGGAAGCTTTGGATTATAAATTTGACAGCTCATTTAGTGCCAACAGCACCTTAACAAACTTCCCCTATCGCGTACTTTACGAGCGCTCCCTTTCTGCCGCACGCTCGGATATTTACGAGTTCCCCATGAATGCATCAGACGGCTACAGCAATGATGATCCTGCAAATGTCGCAGCTACATGGCTCGGCATTCTCGGAAATAACGTGGATAATGGGGCACTGACTGTCTTGTTGATACACCCTAACCGGGAATACAAGCTGGATGAATTGGAACTGTTTATTCAGGGAATTCCCGAGGATGTAAAAGCTCACAATATGGACGCGTTCGAAGAGTACTGGTCTGCCCGGGATGCATTCTCTTACACGGTGTCCACCGAAAATAATATCTTGGCTATTACTCTCGGGGATTCAGTCGCGCTTCCTGTTCATACGGATGTGAGCCTGGTTGTAAAAGATGGCGTAAATCTTGCGGGTCTAAGAGTCGAAACACACATGGGTGATGGTGTGAGCTATGAAGCTGTCGTTAATGATAGTCAGGACCTAGTCCTATATTCATTTGGTGTGGACTAAGACTAGGCATCATGCTCACTGAACGTCCGCTTCTGGCCGAAAGCAGTCATTCGCTTATCGGCTAGATTACTTGCACTTGGCTTCGTCGAGAATTACAGTGCATTAATGACTAGATTTGCCCCCGAACAAGCTACTCGCTGTCCTCACTGCAAGAAACTGGCTTTACGACAGAGCTTCGCTTCGATTTTCCTTGATCCGATACTCTTTCCGCCCGAATTCCAGGCGATCGTCAGGGGTGATGTATGCTGCCCGTATTGTGCTGAGAAGGTTAATGCGAATGATCTTGCCTGTCTCATGCGGTTGGACGAGCGATGGAAGGCGAACCTATTCTACGATACACCTACTTATGAACCGCACACCTGACAGCCCCTGACAGCAAATAATGTTGGGATTTGTTAGGCACTTCATGGGGTTCGAAATATTAGGAGATGGTGAAAACGTCAACATTAGTCAACACACTCATGGGGTTCGTTCTCTTCCGCGCCCATTGCGTGCAGATTTCGCCTTGCCTTCTAACGTCTGTTTCCTGGGAGTTGAAGGATCGATGTTAAGATTTGTTAAGCATCTCATGGGGTTCGTTTTCTTCTGCACCAGTTCCGAGCTGATTTCGCCTTCCCTTCCTCTGTCTTCGGGCCAGTTGAAAGCCCACCATGATATCGGCAACGACCGCTACTATAGAGAATCTTCTGTTTGCACGGATGGCCTGCTCTGGTTTTGGCGCCGCAGGTTAAATCGGAGAATTCAGGTGGATAATCAGGCAAATCTGGCACAGGATAGGGATAATCCTCTGAATCCCATATCTCGTAGATTCGCTCACATTCTTTGACGTGAGCTATGAAGCGTTTGCGTAATTCATCATTCATATCTAACCACCTCTGGTTAAGCCGCATCACGATCGATGTTCATATCAATTCTAGCGTGAGAACTGTCGGCTTGATGGCCATGTGAGTCATCCGATTGACTTGTAAGAATATCCGCGGCAGCCGAAAGCAGTCATTCGGAGTAGTAACCCCCCTCTCTTGTCATCAAGCGGCTAATAAAAGCGACTAAGAGAGTGACTAAATATTCAGATCAAATAAAAAAGGCCTAGCCGATTAAAGCTAAGCCTTTGTTTTATATGGCGCGCCCGGAAGGATTCGAACCTCCGACCGCCTGGTTCGTAGCCAGGTACTCTATCCAGCTGAGCTACGGGCGCGTTGTTTTGAAGAGGCGCATTTTGCGGTTTTCGCGTCCTTTTGTCAATAAAAACATCTGAATTGCGGCATTGCGAGTGTCTGGCTGGATATTCATCCAAACAACGTATACTCACAGGCCTCTCCATTAACAGCCGGGAATCAGCGCCATGGAATCCTCAGCGTCGTGGTTATCCTGCTGTTAGAGGGTAAAGTGGAACGTATTATTGGCCAGGATGGACTGGTCATTCTAACCAAGCTGACAGGCCTTTTTGTTGCTGCCATCGCAGCCCAGATTATTTTTACCGGGATTAAGAATTTTCTGGCTATCTAGTGGTTCAAACACCCTGAAAACTGCGTTCTCCCCTTCTGGTACCAGCTCATTTTGTTGGCTCAGCATGAAGAAATCGGTACGTCCAGGTAAAAAATCATACACAAATCAGCGACAGTAGAACTTCTAATGATTTATCTCAATAGCTTGCATATCTAGAGATATAAGATATAAACGTAATTGAAATAGTAAAAAAATAGCACTACAAGTATGTTCCTACACCAGTAGTAAAACGTGCTATTTATCGAAATGTAACAACCTTTGTCCGTTTGGTATCGGTTTTCAGTATTTAACCAGGTACCATTTTTTGATAACCACAGGAGTTAATCTGATGAACAACATAGCGCACATTGACCAATCTACCCGTACTCAAACCAAAACTCGTACAGGCGAGTTTGAACAGCTTAATACGCATTATGATGCCCGCTACAAGATCGGCTGGTTTTTGATGAGTGGAGAGCCTCGTCCCTGTTTCACGCCAACCCTGCTGAAGGAATTGGACACTTACCTTGCTGGTGTAGAGCAGGAAATGAAAGATAGCAACGGTGAAAAGTATGATTTCCTGGTTGTAGGCTCTGACGTAAGTGGCATTTTCAACCTGGGTGGTGACCTGAATCTCTTCACTCGCATGATCGACACGCGCGACCGCGATGGCCTGTATCAGTATGCTGCCCATTGCATTGATATTCTCTACCGCAACATGTATCACCACAACCAGGATCTCACAACGATTTCACTGATTCAGGGTGATGCCCTGGGTGGCGGCTTCGAGGCTGCACTGTCCAGTAACCTGATCATTGCAGAGCGTGGCGCCAAGATCGGATTGCCAGAAGTCCTGTTCAACCTGTTCCCGGGTATGGGCGCCTACTCGCTGTTGTCCCGTAAAATTGGAGCGCAAAAAGCTGAACAGATGATCCTGAGCGGTCACATTTTCAGTGCCGAGGAGATGCACGAAATGGGCGTTGTCGATGTCCTGGCTGAAAAAGGTGAAGGTGAAATGGCCGTGTACAAATACGCCAAACACGCACAGCGCAGTCGCAATACGATGGCCGCAATGCGCAAGGTCAAGGACGTGACCAATCCTGTCACAATGAAAGAATTGCTGGATATCGCGGAAATCTGGGCGGATGCAGCGTTAAAATTGACCGCAAAAGATCTCAAGATGATGCAGCGCCTGGTAAAACGTCAGAACACCCGTATGGTTTCGAACGCCTAGTCGGGATTATTTGGATTCAGTAACGACTGATCCGAAACTGATTGTTCAAGTGCGCTGGCCGTAAGGTTGAAGACTTCTTCAACCTTGCGGTTAATCTGCTGCATTTTTTCTGTGCCAATGTCGTAGGGTTTCAAGGCTTCCCCCTGCAGACATGTATCAACCAGTTTGTTAGCACCGAGTTCGGTGGCTGACCCTTTCAATGCGTGCAGGCTCTCACGGTACCCGGGGTAATCATCCTGCTCGGCCTCTCTGATGTTACGCAAATGCTTTTTGCCGTCATCACAAAATCCATTGACCAATCCCTGCAGAAAGCCCACGCCCTCCCCCAGGTTAGAGAGTTCACGCAAAATATTTTCATCAAACCAGGGCGACTGCTTGACCCCGCTTGTGGGCGACATGATTTTTGTGGCTTTTCCGGCGACCGGCGTCTCCTTGCTTTTACGCGCACTGTCGCGTGTCAGGACCGCAACCTTTTCCAGTAGCACACGTGCATCAACCGGCTTGGTAAGAAAACTGTTGGCGCCGGCGGCGAGACTTGCTTCACGAGCCTCTGGCGTAGCGTCCGCAGTAAGCATAATCACCGGTAACCGGCTTTCGGTGTCCATGAATCTCAATGCCTTCACCACTTCGATACCGGATTTTTCCGGCATGTTCATATCCAGGATCATCAAGTCAAAACTTTCCAGCTCGGCAGACAGGATATCCAGCGCTTTTTCCCCGCTTGCGGCAAGCTGCACATGGTGGCCGGCTATTCTCAGGATTCCTTCAATCACCTGCTGATTGACCTGGTTATCCTCGGCAACCAGGATATTGAGATTCTTGGTGCTGCCCTGCCGTGCATAGTACTCCGCCAGTGTGACGATATTGCTATCTTCGAAGCTCAGGCTCTGAGCAGCATGAATCGAGTTGTACAGCAGGCGCTTGTCCTCCGGTGATTCAAGCGTGGAGATGTAGTAGTCATTGACCTGGTTGCTTTCGATCATCGAATCCGAAGAGTTGACCAATATCATCGAAAGATGCTCGAGCTCGCGTTCCGAGCTGATCATTTGGGCAAACTGCGTGGGATTGAAATCACGCATGACCGCCTGGTCGACAATCAGAACCTTGTAAGGATTTTGATCCTCGGTGGCATTAACCAGCAGTGAAAATGCGCGGGCGGCAGATTGTACCCAATCGAATTCTATCGACCAGTCCTTCAGTGATGGCCGGATTATGGACGCACACTCCTCGCTACTCAGAAGCAGCAGTCGATTACTTGACAGCTCCTGCTCCCGTTGCGGCATGATTTCAAAGGGTAATTCGAACCAGAATGTGGAGCCTTCGCCGGGCGTGCTCTCAAGACCGATTTCTCCCCCCATCAACTCAACCAGGTCTCGACAAATCGTCGTGCCCAGGCCGGTGCCACCAATACTGCGACTGCCCGCTCCCTCGTCTTGAATGAAATTCTCAAAAATCTTTTCCTGCATGGATTTGTCGATGCCGATTCCTGTATCAACAACTTCAAACCGGATGCGAGGCTTCTTGTCGCTACCGCCGCACGGAAAAACATGCAAATTCACGGTTCCCTTGTCAGTGAACTTGATCGCGTTGTTGATCAGGTTGATCAACACCTGGCGCAGGTGCGGTTGATCGCCAATCAGCTGAAAGGTTGTTTCCGGGTCAATCGTGCAAGAGAGATGTAGGCCCTTTTTTTCACCCATCGGTGCGAGCATGTAACGGACCGAGGTAATCAGCGCATGGAGGTCAAAAGGCTGCGAATCAATCACCAGTTTGCCCGACTCGATCTTGGAAATATCAAGGATGTTTTCAATTAACTCGAGCAGTGTGGTCGCCGAGTTGTGCATGCAGTTAACCAATTCGTGCTGGTCAAACGTCAGGTTGGTTTCACGCAGTAATTCACCCATTCCGATCACACCATTCAACGGTGTGCGTAATTCATGCGACATATTGGCGAGAAAGCGGCTCTTGTAAATATTGGCCTGCTTGGCCTCATCGATCGCCTGGTGCAATTTTTTTAGCAGGAACGCTGCATATAGCGGTAGCAGAATCAGCATGAGTAACAAGCTGATCGCAACCTCGTAGTTTTGCTGCCAGTACTCGCCGTACAAAATGGCCGGGGTAAAACCGGCCAGGCTGACCGCATGCGAAATATAAACGTAGCGGGTTCCGTAGCGAAAACCATTGCCGAGGATGACCCACAGGTAGAGAACGAACAGCTCAACGCTATAGTCACCGGCCAGGTACATGACAATTGACAACGACACCAGGTCGAGAAAAATACCCGCCACCCGTCGTATCGGTGAAGGTCTGGGGCGGTACAAAATCGCACCGGCGATCAGTATCGCACCGATGTAATAGCCTAATGCAATCAGCGAGGGCAGGGTTTGCAGATGTTGCCAGAAGCCCAGTTCCGAATTCCAGGGGAAACAAAAATAGCCAAGCAGAAAAATACCAATCGTAAGCCGCAGTTTTATCGCCTGTTCGGGTTCCGTATCACCCGTTTTACGCAGCCGCTTGGAAATCTTTCTGATCAAAGATTTCTTACGTTGTGCTTTGCCTTGAAGTTCCATATCCAGTGGAAAACTCAATCAGTTAATTCAGCACGAATCTGGAAGATGTCGTCCAGCCGGTTAAAGAAAGCGTTCACGCATTCCGGATCAAAATGATTGCCCGATTCAAGTTCAAGCATGTTCAACGCTTGTTCATCCGTCCAGGCTTTTTTATATGGTCGCTTGGTCACCAGTGCATCGAACACGTCGGCTACCGCCACGATACGAGCCTCCAGGGGAATTTCCTGTCCCTGCAAGCCGCTTGGATAACCGCTACCATCGAACTTTTCGTGATGATTGAGAGCGATGATCGACCCCAGCTGAATGTAACGCGACTGGCTGTTGCTAAGGATGTTGTGGCCAAAAACGGTATGCTGCTTCATTATTTCCCATTCGCTTGAAGTCAGTTTTCCCGTCTTGAGCAGAATGTGATCAGGGATACCGATTTTGCCAATATCATGCATCGGTGCCGCATATTCAATGTCATCGCACTCAATTTTCGCAATGCCCAACTCTTCGGCTATGGCTCTTGAGTATTTGGCCATACGCAGTACATGATTGCCTGTATCTGAATCCCTGTATTCACCCGCCAGACCGAGTCTGAGCAGGGTTTCGCGTTCACGCGACACGATTTGCTGGGTCGCAACGTCAACTTGACGAGCCAACCAGTCGGCCTTGTCACGAATAATCGATTGCTGCTCCTGCATCTTAAGCAGGTTACGACAGCTTGTGCTGCATTCAATCTGGTCGATTGGCCGGGTCAGGAATGCGGTGGCGCCCGCATCCAGCGCCTCATAACGAACAGATTTTTCGCTGACAACAGTAATCATCATGATGGGCACGGACTCGAAATCCGACATGCCACGTACACGCCTGATGAACTCTACTCCATTGATTTCCGGCATACGATAGTCGGTGATGATCATGTCCGCAGGATTGGTCTTGAGCCACTCCAGCGCCTTGCTCGCTGAACTGAAGCCTGTTACCTGAAGGTCGCTATCAATTTTCCGGACAAGCATTTCAAGAATGGTGCGCCCAGTCGATTCGTCATCGACAATCACGACATGGCGCCGACGACGCAACACACTCAGCCGGCGTGCATTCTCATATGGCTCAACATTAGTTGATTGCCTGGGTTTTGCGGATTTTTGCTTGTGTTTATTCAACGCCTACCATCCGTTACACATTTCATGTTCAACCGCTGGGGACCTGTACCGGCCGCACCTATGTGCTGCTGGCATTACTCACGGTCTCTAATTAACGGCGAAATTTGTCGAATTTCACTTTTTTAATTGTTTTTATAAATTTTTTCCCTTTTATTAAACCCCGTTCGTCCAAGAAAGTGGTCAGGTACTTTTCATATCACCTGGTAAACATGCTATTTGGGCACTAGCGTAACAGACTATTGCCGGTGTCTAACGCACGAGCCAACTGTACCAATCCCATAGATATCACGTATAGAAAGTATAAACACCCTTTTTATTCACGTCCAGCAACTGCTGACTGCTGTTGAATACCCTGCTAAGGGTGCGTGAAAGGACAATTGTCGAACCCTCTGTCGGGTTCTCATCACTTTCTGTGGCAATAAACAAAAAGCCCGACACAAGGTCGGGCTCTTTTGTTTATGGCGGAGAGTGAGTCCGCCTGTAATAATTCCAATACTGTCTGGTATCGTTCACCATATCAATAAATTTACTGGTGATTCAATCACACCCCCTCCAGCACAGTCCAATACTATCTGCTAGAATCCGTACATAACCCGTACATCATTCCGTACATCGGATTCTGGAGCAAGCATGGCTAAGACAATCAAGCGGCTGACTGACATTAAGATAAAACGCCTCTCAGAACCCGGCGCGTACCCTGACGGTGAGGGTCTGTATCTGCAGGTGGTGAGAAATGGCTCAAAATCGTGGTTTTATCGCTACGAGACAGGCGGTAAGGGGCGCAAGAAGGGGTTGGGGTCATACCCTACCGTATCGCTGGAAAATGCCCGCAAAAGCGCCCAAAAATGTAGAGAACTCCGCCAGCAAGGATTCGACCCGATTGACCATACAAAACTGCGGATCAAGGAAGAGCACGCCCAAAAACAGATAGACAAAGCAAGGGTAAAGACGTTCAGACAATGCGCTGAAGAATATATCGAATCAAGGAAGCCCGAATGGTCGAATGCAAAGCACGCAAATCAATGGAGAAACACACTTTCATCTTATGCATTTCCGCATTTTGGCGATGTCCCTGTAGCAGATGTGGATGTGACGCTCGTTTTAGAGGCGCTCAGGCCAATCTGGCAGACAAAAACAGAAACGGCAACAAGGGTGAGGCAGCGCATCGAGGCAATACTCGATTACGCGACAGCTCTTCACTACAGGGATACTGAAAACCCTGCCCGATGGAAAAGCCGACTGGATAAGATTCTGCCCAAACCCACCAAGATCAAGAAGGTATCGCATCACAATGCTATGCCATACACTGAAGTATCGGAATATTTCAGAACCCTCAAGCAGAAGGAGACCATCGCAGCACATGCACTGGCGTTCATTATCCTTACTGCAACGAGAAGTGGCGAGGCTCGCGGTGCACGCTGGGATGAAATTGATCTGGAACAGGCAATCTGGACAATCCCTGCCGAACGGATGAAGGCAAGACGTGAGTTTCGTGTACCGCTTAGCGTGCAGGTGATTGAGATACTCAATCAGATGAAGCCTCTTGAGCGGGAGGGTTGGGTATTCCCCGGACTGTCAGGGCACAAGGGAATATCCGAAGCGTCACTGCGTAATCTATTAAAGTCAACACATCCTGACGTCACAACGCATGGATTCAGGTCAACATTCAGAGACTGGTGTGCCGAAATGACAAGTTATCCGAGGGAGATTGCCGAAACTGCACTGGCGCACGTGATTAAGAATAAGGCTGAGGCTGCCTATCAGCGTGGTGACTTGCTGGAAAGACGCAGGAGACTCATGGAGGCGTGGGAAGGTCACCTGCTAGCTACCAGCAATAATGCTGATGTTATACCAATCCTTAAAGAGGGATAGTGGAATGAAAACAGAGCATGGCATTACATTCAAAAGAGACGAGGACAGGAAGTTAGGACTATTACTGTCAGAAGAAGAAAGCAAGAAAATAATCAACGAGTGGATCAAAGAAGATGAAGACAAGTTGAAAGCACTTTGTGGTTACTACGGAATCGAAACAAATATTGGTATGTATCGTTCATTGGCACTTGCACTTGCCAGGGAATTTCTTCCTGAGAAAAAGAAACCTAAACCACCAGTCAAATGGAATAGTATGACTGGAGGTGCGCTCGTAGTTGAGGTTGAACGACTTGATAGATAGGGGTTTGTCAAAAAAGGCCGCATATAGACAACTCTCTGAACAAAAAAGATGGGCGCAATTTGTAAGCGAAAAATCTGGAACATACCATGGGCCTGATAAGGCGGAATCATTAAAGAGCCAGTACAATAAATTCCGAAAGAATAGGTGGAGTAAGGTAATGCTGGATGCTTATCAATGGCATGTGCATAGTGGAACAATAGAAACGTGGGAGCAATTGATCGATAAGTTAGTAGTTTGACCTAGCGCACCCCCTCTTTGAGAAAAGAGAAAAACCACATATTTAGTAATTCCCCACTTTAATAACTCCTGTAGACCACATCGGTCATCACGATACAGGAGCAAACATGAAGCATTACATTGACGATAAACAGGTGGCTGAACGATATAAAATCGGTCGTTCAACCGTTTGGCAGTGGGTGAAAGATGGTCTATTGCCATCCCCAGTCAAATTCGGTCAGCGGGTAACTCGCTGGGATTCAGATGATCTTGATGCGCATGATGCCAAGGCAAAGGAGGCAGCATGAGAGATCGAGACAAGGCGCGTAGTGAACTGATCAGCAAATGGGTCAAAAAGGACGGTTTTAGAGGGCGAATCAACGCTTTCTGTATCTCCTGTATCTATGACCCTTACTCAGATGGTTCATGGCGAAAACAGGTCGAAAAATGCACCTCAATAAACTGCCCGCTTTTTGACGTTAGGCCGTTACCCGGTATATCCACATCAACTGAGGTGAGCTCGCTCTCTACAGGCTCAGAAATGGCGCAAATCGATGCCATTTCAGACCAATTTCACGGGGGTGTGGTATGAAAATCGAAGATGCAAATTATGTAGAGAACCGCTGGCACTTCGGCTTAAGACGCGTTCCTAACAGGAAGTTTAAGCAACCGCATATCTTGGCTGAGGATTCCCGTTTTTGTCGAAAATACAACGCTCGCCTGAAAAAACGTGCCGATAAGAAGTCAGGAGGCAACTCATGATGTCACATAAAGAAGAACGCCCCCACGGCAATGGAGGCGCTGAGAATCCCGCCAAGAATTCTGACTTCAAAGACAATCTTAGTGCTGATCAGGTTCAGATACAAGCACAACTTACATCAGGCAAGGGCAAGTACGATACCGACAAGAAGCGCCAGCTCGACACAATCAGCTTTGCCGATATTGCCGAGATGCTCGACAACCCTGTTGATGTCGGCAAAGACTTTGCACCCTGGGCACTGTTTACTGATGTGGCTACACGCCAATCAGACCGGCTAAAGAAAGAGGCACTCTATTACGCGCTGTGGCTCGATATAGACGAACCCGGCGTAATGCCCTTCACTAATGTTGTCGAGGCCGTAGGCAGCATCCTGTGCGCTGATTACATGGCATATACAAGTAAGTCAGCAACGGCAGATAAGCAGAAATGCCGGTTTATCATCCCCCTTGCACAGCCTGTCCCGTTTGAAGTCTGGGAGCAGTTAGCAATCATCCTCAATGACAAGGTTAAGGCAAAAGGCATCACGCCTGACAGAAAGACAGAGATTGCTAACCAGATTGCCTATCTTCCGAATCGCGGTGCTTTCTATGCACAAAAAACCAAGACCGGCTCAGGCGCATTCAATCCTTCTGTTTGGAGTGAAGAGTTAGCCGACCTGTTGAGTAAGGTCGAGGCAGAGAAAGCAAAGCGCAAGCGCAAGGCGGAAAAGGCACGACAGAAGTGCTCAGAGCACACGACAGGTGCAACAGCGATGGATGCCTACAACAACGCTGTATCGCTCGATGATGCGCTCATGATGCATGGCTATGAGCAGGTTGCACATAACCGCTGGATAAGCCCCAACAGCGATTCAGGCAGTGCAGGTGTGGTGACCTTTCAAGAGTCTGGGATGTGGTGGAGCGCGCACGATTCTGACAACGCAATCGGCATGGCTTGTGAAGGTGGCAGAACTGGTGATGCTTTCGATCTGTGCGTGTATTACACCTACAACGGTGACCGCAACGCTGCACTCAAAGCCGAAGGGGATCGGCTAATGACTGCTGAAGGTCTAACTATCAACAATACGCAGCAGCGTGAGCATATGGCCCAACAGGCGCAGGAGCAGGCGCAAGCTGTTATTGATGAAGCATTAACCCATGCCGAGATTATCGCCCAGGAGAAGGAATCAGCCCTCTCGCCTATAGATATTGAGTTAACCGGCCTGTTGGGGGAGATTCAGGACTTCTGCTACAAAGAGGCGCTGTATCAATCCAGATCGCTAGCAGGATTCACTGCACTGTCAATCTTCAGCGCGATTGCAGGGCATAGGAATATATCCCCAACAGGCTTGAAGCTGAACCAGTACAGCATTGTGATGATGCCATCAGGCACCGGCAAGGATGGCTATAAGGATGCCACGAGGGCATCACTGCGTGATGTTGAGTTGAGTTATCTTGAAGCTGGTATGGGCGTAAGTCGGCAAGCGCTGCACACTACACTACAAAACAAACAGATTGGTGCTGTCATTCACAAGCATAAGATTGAAGGCGATAATGCTGCTAGAGAAGCAAACAGCCTGATCGAAGCAGGTAAGTATCGAGAGGGCTTTACAATCCTGCTGATGGATGATGAATTCCACAAGCACTTGCACAACGACAAGGGCAATCAGTACAAGGCCGAGATGCAGGACTTGCTTCTGCAGCTCTATTCGGAGAAATTCCAGATCAACCCAACCGATGCAATGACGAAGAAGTATTGCACGCTCTATCAGCCTGCAGTGTCGATATTAGGCTTTTCAACGCCTGCCGAGATAGTGACAGCACTTAATGCTCAATCGGGTGATAAGGGGCTGATCGGTCGCTGTATGGTGTATGCAACGCCCAATTTGCCGGTGAAGAACTATGACCGCTTACGCAATGACTGGAATATGAATTTACTGACAACAGACAGCACTCCATACAAGGAGATTGCTAAGGGCAAAGGGACTATTCCTTGGGGCGCTGGTGGTGGAGAGCGATTCGAGGAATTGGACAAGGCGATATTTGAGCCAATGAAAACCAGTATGCCGAATAACTCAGCCAACCGTATTGGTGAACAGGTGATCAAGATTGCAACGCTAATGGCATTGAGCGAGGAGCGATATAACCCTGCTGTGACTGCTGAACATATCGACAAGGCCTGGTACATACGCGAGCAGTTGTTTCAGCACTTCATGCACGTTGTGCAGCTTGAAGGAGGATTCGGTGCTGGCGAATTCGTCAAAACTGTTGAGCAGACCAGGCAGACGATCAAGAAACATTTTATCAATAAGGGCTCAAAAATCTCTCATGCCAGACTGCGAGAAAACTGTGCGTCATTCCGGAAGATGCCAACCAGAATGCAACAGGAAGTCATTCAGCAGCTACACACTTGCGGTGAAGTTGTCGAGTTGAAAGGCGGGCGCGGTTCAACTTATCAGTGGCTGGGTGAGGTTAGAGAGTAGTTAGCCAATCTTTTTGTTAATAAACTGGATGGACGGTTTATAAACGGTGGTCAATACCGTTTATAAATCCTAGCAGTACCAAGGGATAGAGAGTTAAAACTGTATAAACTATATATATTTATTATTATTCTCTTTTGGGCATATATGACGCCCCCACCGTTTTACCGTTTTTACCGTTTATTGATCCAACAACAGATTGGTTAAATTTAACAGGAGCAACGACCATGAAAATCGCAGAGTTTTTCAAAGCGTTAGGTAGGGCTAATTCCCCGACTGGTAAACCTTAAGAGTAAAAACGATGACCAAAAAAGATATCGACACGGCAAAGATTACTCCCCCTACAGTTTCGATGGGCGATGATAAACACAAGCTGGAGTACAACGATGATCAGGTAAAACTCGTCTGTGGTACAGCCAACGCTGATGCCGCTATGACCATGCTCAATCAGGCTGCTAATGCGCAATTCGACAAGGATGAAGATCGCATCAATGCAGCAATTGCTCTCATGGCAGAGATACACCCCAAAGATGGGCTAGAGGGTATGCTTGCAAGCCAAATGGTTGCGGTTCATAACATGGCGATGGAGTGCGCAAGCCGGGCAATGTTGCCTGATAATACAGTGGATGGCGTTAATTCAGGGATTAACAGGACAACCAAACTGATGAGAACATTCACTGCACAGATGGAGGCGCTACAGCGCTACCGTAACGGTGGTAAGCAGAAGATCACGGTACAGCACGTCAACGTCGAGGATGGTGGTCAGGCGATTGTCGGTGATGTCCACAAGGGGGAGGGGTAATGGGCAAATGGAAGGGTATTCCCCATGAGGAAATGCCTCGATGTGGTGCAAAAACACGTTCAGGAGGGAAGTGTGGTCACTACTCGATGCCTAACGGAAGATGTCGCTATCACGGAGGGAAGAGTACAGGAGCTAAGAATCCGAGGGTGAAGCACGGTTATTACACCAAGGAATCAATCTATTTTCGCAAACTTGTTGATCAGATTGTGGGTGAGAGTGCCGAGTTACTGGTGGATATAGATGAATTGTCCTGAGTGACTGCTTTCGGCCAGAAGCGGGTATTCACAATATGTTCTATATCTTTTCATTTGATTACTATCAGTAAAGCAAGACGTTTTATTGACTACACTTTTATTAAGAGAGTGAGTCATGTCAATGTAAAGACTTGATGATTCAATTCTGCATGTATTAATGGAGGGCAAGAGCCATGAGTACAGAAAGAAATATCCAACGATTACCAATGATTACCGCTTTGATACTGGCAGTTGCATTGTTAGTACCAGTATCTGCCGTCTTAGCTGATACATTGTTATCTGGAAAAGAGATAAAACAACTTATCAATAATAATACAGCTGTTGGTTCACGTATCAAGCAGGCTGAGAGTGTTGGATATCCGGAAGTATGGGTTCAGTTTAAAACCTATTACGGTGCGGATAGAAAAATGGTTGATGTTGGTTATGCCGCCAGTGGAGGCGCTCCGTTTCCTGCGCATGGTGATTGGAAAGTAACCAAACAGAATCTTTGTTTTTCTTACCGCGATTCAAAAAAAGACAGGGGCAAGTTGAAGTGTGTAAAGGTGATTAAAAAGATTGATGGAACATATGATCTTTTCAGGGGGGATGGTTCGGCATACGGAACTTGGAATCAAATCCTGCCTGGCAATCACTACAATCTAAAGTGATTGTTTGGGATTTAGTATTGTCTGCCTTGGGTCTGAAGCGGTCAATCAGCCTGATTGGGACATTTCCTGTCCCGAAGGTCTGCTTTCGGCCAGAAGCGGAAATTCATGAACGTAATTATCCGACCACATGGTGGTACTTTCACTGTAAAAGGCGAACGATTGATGCAAAGTACGGTGTTGATGAAAGAGTAATGGTGCATAGAATCCTTCGTCTCGACACCAAGAATAAGGGAATTGCAAAGGGTGGAGGCCCGTCGGCCATAAAGCAGGGCTATCCTCGGTCGCTGCGCGCCGCTACAATGTCACCGTGCGCAATCCCACGGATGCCGCTAGGCTTGACAGGGCAGCGAGGATTCGGGAGGGCTAACATGTTCAGTGGCTTGCAATGCGGCTTTGCCATTTACCAGTAATAATTTACCTAACAAGGAAACCCAAATGCGTCTGGGAGAGACGAACGAGTACTTTATTCGCTTTTTTGAAGCCAAGCTTTCCGGAGGCGATCTGCCGGAGCCGAATGAACGGTTGATCCTGGAATCACTGTCAGATGGGGATCGAGCCTGCGTGCTGAACCTATTTGCCAATGTTAGAGATCTGTTTGAAGGAACAAGCACCGGCCAGACGGACACGCTAGAAGAACCGGCCTCTGACCGTATTACGCTCAAGTCGGCGAAGGCGGCCTTACGCACACTCCTGGGTGGGGCAATGTTTCTGTTGTTGCTCTGCTCGGGAATACTGTTGCTGGCAGGGTTTTATGACAACTGGAGAAACGACCTGGGCTTTTTGGCGTTGGCGCAGCTTGGAGGCTATGCGACCTGTCTGGCGTTGATCTACTACCTGGAAGGAGGACAGGCCGCCCGGTTCATGGCCAAGGGAGATCCTCCGGAGATGCATGGCGTCCGTTTCAGGCCTTTTCTCGTCAAAGACCTTCTGAATGAGCAATCCATTCAGAGATATGTGGGGATACGGCAATTCTTTACCCTGGGCGTGACCACGATCTCCTATGCCTTCTTTGTCAAAAGCTGGTCTCTGAGCCAGTTTCCTTTTATCGGTCCGGTCGCTGCAGACGCGGTACTCTTGCTGTCGCATCTCCTGTTTACTACAACACTGTTCCAGATCCTGCCTCAGTTGCGGGCCAACAAGGACCGGGCATTTGCAAATACTTCCGGAAGTGTGTTGACCTACCACGCGTGCGAGACGATTGCCAAGGTGTTTGACCCTTCGCTGCCTGCGCACTATGTCGATCAGATGGCGCGAAAGGCTCGGTCTTCTTCCAGCGGGCGGGAAGCCGCGGTGGGTGCAACGGAAGGCGACGCCCCCGTGTTTGTGACCAGGAATGTGTCAAAGTTCAAAACCGATGGTGAATGGCAGTCACCATCCGAAGTGAAGGCGATTCTTGAACGTAACGGCATGCGCGCGGATGTAGATTGGCTGGCGGTGCCTTCAGCAAGCCATCATCTACCACCGCACTATCCACTGGCTATCTTGATTATGATCAATAAATCGCTGGGGCCCGCATCAGAGGCATTGCAATATACCGTTCTAAACGCTTTTTCCAAGGTGGTCGAGAACAAACACGACAGGGTAGTCGTGGGCTCCTGTGAGTGATGAATTACGCAAGGGCTACATAACTTACGTCATAGAGTGTGATCAGGTTATGGAAGCCTGGAAACCAGATGAAGATGTCGAGGCATTCAGTGCATACAAGATGCCGGAAATTCAAACAGTCGAGTAAACAATGAATGACCGTTTCGGGTCGGAAGCGGTCGTTCAGCCTTATTGGGGCATTTCCTGCCCTGAAGGTCTGCTTCCGGCCAGTAGCGGACTATCAGGTTACTGTTTGTGAATGACTGCTCCTCGACTATTGCGGTCAGTGATGTATACACACCCAGGTATAGTGACTAGCTCTTTATTGGAAGTGGACATTAACAATCCACTGCAAGAACAGGGAAATGCTTACAGTTTGCAAGAGGAAAAAAGGGGAGCCGAAGCTCCCCCCTGAGTATCAATCGTTGTGATGGATTAGAAGTTATGGATCATGCCCATGGAGAACGCGGCGGCATCATCGCCATATCCATGTACGGAGACTTGATCTTCCCCATTTACATAGACAGCATATGCTTTTGTGCGCTTGCTAAGTGCGTGGTCTAAGCCAATTGCCCATGCCTTATCGTCGCCACTATCTTCACTCATGTACATTGCTTTTGCAGTGTTGTTGCCAAAGTCATATGCGCCAGAAATCTGCCAAGTTTTTCCATTATCATTATCATCTTCATAAACTGCATTAAGTGTCACTGCGTTGATTGTGTAGCCAGCGCCAACACGCCACTTGTCATGATCGTCGCCCAAGTCTTCATAACCACCTGCAGATAGATAGAGGCCATTGTTGCTGTACATTGCAGCAACTGAGTAAGCATCGGCAAGACCTGTGCCAGAGATACCGTTTGGAGCCGCACCATCCTCACCCGGAACGATGGCAGCAGCGACAGTCAGTCCATTCATGTTCGGAGAAACATAGGCAATCGCGTTAGCTGCGGTTACATCCTGAATTGCGTCGGGTGACATATTGTAGTCTGCAACAGTATCGGCAAAAAGATCAAGTGCTGCCGTGGACATCATTACTGGAGTGTCCAGAACGCCGTACATGAAAGTACCCCAGTCTCCAGCCAAACCAATATAGCTGCCAAAGCCACCACCCCAGGCATCACCATCGGCAAAATCATAATAGGTTTGAGCATTCCAGATCAGGCTCAGTCCGTTGCCGAGGTCCTCGGTGCCTTTGAAACCAATGGTCGAGTCATTGCTTTTTACCGACCAGAAACGTTGGTCATCATCGTTGTCAGTAAAATAGTCAATAGAAACGTTGACGGTGCCATAAAATACGACATTTGCATTAGCAGCAGGAGCCGCAACAGTAGCCGCCAATGCAGCAGCGATTATAGATTTTTTCATTTAGAATCCCCTTGATTCGTGTTTAGTTTTTCGAAGTCAAAGCCATTAATTCATGAAAATATAGTCTCTATTGATAAGATAAGCAATTGTTTTTTTAAAAAAAATATCACACTGTAAATTACACAACAATAATGATACGTGAATTCAATTTCCAAGTGCAACTCAACAGAGTTGGTTAGAGGGCAAGCTGCGGTAGCATAGGTAGCTTCTCTCACCGACCAAAGTTAGAGGAGCACCATGTACACGCAGCTTACCCAGGAAGAACGATACCAGATTCAGGCACTGATGAAAGCAGGTCACAATCAAACAGAGATAGCCAAGATACTTGGGCGCCACAAATCCACTGTCAGCCGCGAACTGAGGCGTAACCGTGGCTTGCGCGGCTATCGCCCCAAACAGGCCCATCGGCTGTCTGTAGAGCGCCGTCAGAGCAAGAGCCAGCCCCGTATTGCCACTACCCACTGGGAGCGAGTCGAGCATCTGTTGCGCGAGGACTGGAGTCCGGAACAAATCAGCCTGTGGCTGTGCAATGAGGCTGACATTCAAATCTCTCATGAGTGGATTTACCAGTACGTTCTCCAGAACAAATCCATGGGCGGTAACCTATACCGCCACCTGCGTTGCCAGAAGCAGCGTCGAAAGCGCTATGGCAGCTATAGCCGCCGAGGGCAACTGATTAACCGAGTCAGCATCGATGAACGTCCTGCCGTGGTTGATGAGCGTTCACGCTTCGGTGATTGGGAACTTGATACCATTATCGGAAAAGGCCACAAACAGGCCATCGTTTCAATCACCGAGCGTAAATCCCGATTGACGCTCATCCATAAGGTGGAGAGAAAAACCGCCAGCAACGTCACCAGCGCTATCCTCAAACTGCTCAAACCCATCGCCGGCCGCGTTCACACGCTGACCTCAGATAATGGTAAGGAATTCGCCGGTCACGAGACCATCGCTAAAGGCCTCAGTGCCAGGTTCTTCTTTGCCCATCCCTATGCCTCCTGGGAACGTGGCTTGAATGAGAACACCAATGGACTCATTCGCCAATACTTCCCAAAGCATCGGGACTTTACAACCATCACTCAGGCGGAAATCAACCAGGTGATGAATAAACTGAACAATCGTCCCCGAAAATGTCTTGGCATTAAAACGCCCAATCAAGTATTTTTCGGGATTAACCCATCCGTTGCACTAGTGAGTTGAATCCGCGATACAAATTAGTGCGGTCTGTACTTTTTTGGTGCAAAATAATGAACAGTAAAGCATTGATTATAATGTCATTCTTTCAGAGTCGAGACAGGGTGTGATCTGATAGTGCATAGCTTCTAAGTTGTAGTTGCATCCAATGGTAAGAAAGCACCTGACTTGCTTGGCGCGAATGTTTTTGATGTGTTGTTAATTGATCGTCAGATGCCCGTGATGGACGGGACCGAGGTGGCACGCCACATTCGCCAGCAGGAACAATCCAAAGACCTGTCTGCAATCGGACTGACAGACAATGCCCTGAAAGGTGACAAGGAAAAAGTTTTTTTGCCAGCATGGATGATTACGTGGCCAAATTATTCGACCCGAAGCAGTTATTTTCAATTCTGGCTAAATAAATAAAACCTGTGGTGTGACGGGCAGCTTTTGCCACGAAACAGGAAGTCATCGCTCCCGCATTTTGCAACTTCCAACATCCGTTGTTACCAAGAAAGAGTCAGTCGCCAATTAAGTTTCGATATCAGCTTCGGGTTGTTAGTAGACTCACAAATAAAAATTAGAACACCCTAATTGATATTGGTTATAAATCAGGGAATGCTAATTGATAATTATCAATTAACTTTCAACTAAGGGTAGCCATGTAAATGACTGCTTTGGGCTGCGATTTCAACCGGTCGATGCAACACATTGTGCAAATCGCTCGGCCGGTGTTTCAAAGTCCAGCGTCTTCCTTGGTCGTTCATTCAGTCGTCTTGCCACAGCATTCAGTTTAGCCTGTGACACATCCGACAGGTCCATCCCTTTCGGGAAGTATTGTCTCAGTAGTCCATTGGTATTTTCATTCGATCCGCGTTGCCAGGGATTGTGAGGATCACAGAAGTAGACCTTGATGTTTGTGGCCAGCGTAAAGCGTTTATGATCAGCCATCTCCTTGCCACGATCCCATGTCAGCGACTTGTAGAGTTCCCTCGGTAACTTGTGTGCATGCTTGATCAGTGCATTGATGACGGTCTCGGTCTCCTTGCTGTTGGTCTTCACCAGCATGACATACCGAGTATGGCGCTCTACCAGTGTCGCAATCTGGCTGTTGTTGCTACCCATCAATAGTATGTCATGTACCCCCCCTGAGAGGGGCTTGTTTAGTACAGGGGGTTCTGGTAGCAGTGGAAATGAGTCGCCATTGGCCCTCTGTGGTGATGACTGAGTCACACCCCAAAGCACTCTTGGCTGTATGGCCTCTATTGTTGATCTGTTTAAGAGGTAGGGAAGATTTTCTTTCCTGCAGGATTCAGCGTTTCTTATGGATTTCCAGGTGTAGTTTGACGGATATCCAGATCGGACCCGTACATCAATCCGTACATAAACTTCTGAATAAAAAGAAAAAACGCCTATGTATCAACTACATAAGCGTTATATATGGCGGAGAGTGAGGGATTCGAACCCTCGATGGAATTTCTCCCATACGCCCTTAGCAGGGGCGCGCCTTCAGCCACTCGGCCAACTCTCCGTAATTCTCTCTATTGTTTGCTCCTGTTCAATGACCCTTCGGGCCATGCAGGGACGCGCGTATATTCGGGACTTCGTCCCTCACCCCTTCGGGGCCAGCTTCGCCTGCGGCTTCGCTGTTCTTCGCAGCCTTTGGCTGCTTCGTCAGCCACTCGGCCAACTCTCCGGTATTCGGTATTTTTTGATTTCCCGAATTGAAAAACCGGAGGAATTTGTGACCCCTGTCCGGTTCAACGGGTGCGGATTATCGCATTAATCTTCGTCCTGTGCTACCTCTTCATCACCATCATGTTCACGCTGGATACGATCGTAAATTTCTTCGCGATGTACTGAGACGTCGCGTGGTGCATTGATGCCGATTCTGACCTGGTTGCCCTTGACACCAAGTACGGTTACGCTGATTTCATCGCCAATCATAAGCGTTTCGCCGACACGTCGAGTGAGTATTAACATTTCCTTAGTCCCTGTTACTTTATTATCTAAATTGATCTTCTGATGAAGATCACCACCAATTTGTCCCCGACTATCCGGGAGAGCGCCACCCATTGTATGTCGCCGGGTAAAGTCTAGCACAATTCCAAGTGCTTTTAGACAGCCGGGTCAATTCATCCAACCGTTGCAACTTCATCCTGTGCGAGGTTAAACGCCTCGTGCAGTGAGCGCACTGCTAGTTCGAGGTATTTTTCATCAACGACTACCGACACCTTGATCTCAGAGGTCGAAATCAACCTGATATTGATCCCCTCCCGGGCGAGTGTTTCGAACATGGTGCTGGCAATGCCCGCATGCGAACGCATGCCGACTCCTACCAGTGAAACCTTGACGATTTTGTCATCGCCGTCAATCTCTTCACCGCCCAGCGTACTTGTCAGCTCAGTCAGGATTGCAGCCGCACGCTCATAATCATTTCGATGAACGGTGAATGTGAAGTCGGTTGTGCCATCTTTAGAGATGTTCTGCACGATCATGTCGACCTCGATATTGGCGTCCGCAATCGGGCCAAGAATCTTATACGCCACGCCCGGTTCGTCAGGAACGCCCTTGATGGTCAACTTAGCTTCATCGCGACTAAACGCTATACCGGAAATTTTCGCCTGTTCCACGCCTGTATCCTCAAAGGTAATCAGGGTGCCTTCACCCTCTTCAAAACTGGATAGTACCCGTAAAGGGACATTGTATTTGCCAGCAAACTCTACTGACCGGATCTGCAGCACCTTGGAACCGAGGCTTGCCATCTCGAGCATCTCCTCGAAGGTGATGCGATCGAGTTTGCGCGCCTTTGGCTCAACTCGCGGATCAGTCGTATAGACACCGTCAACATCTGTATAGATCTGGCACTCGTCTGCCTTCAGCGCAGCAGCCAGTGCAACTGCCGTGGTATCGGAACCACCGCGACCGAGTGTAGTGATATTTCCATCTGTGTCGACACCCTGAAAACCGGCGACCACAACCACACGTCCTGCATCAAGGTCCTTGCGAATACGTTCGTCGTCGATACGCTTGATGCGCGCCTTCATGTGCGAATGATCCGTGAGAATACGAACCTGGCTGCCGGTATAGGAACGCGCGTCCACACCGATCTTGTGCAAAGCCATGCTCAGCAATGCAATGGTGACCTGCTCACCGGTCGTAACCAGCACGTCCATCTCACGCGGGCTGGGCGAAGTTTCATCGACTTCAGCGGCAAGGCCAAGCAAGCGGTTGGTCTCGCCCGACATGGCCGAAACGACGACAATCACCTGGTCGCCGTTAGCCTGAAAGCGTTTGACCTTCTCAGCTACCGTCTTGATTTTTTCGACAGTACCAACCGAGGTGCCGCCATATTTCTGGACAATCAGTGCCATTGTTAATATTCAATCCACAAATTAAAGTGCCCGGAGGCTTTCCGGGCAAGAACGTTGAATTTTATCAGGTATTTACAATTACTGGAATGAGAAATCGATGCTAGTGCCTGTTAAATCGCGGCGAGGCCGTAGCCGTTCCAGACGCCTCCCGGCATTCCCGCCATCCCTGGCGGTCAGGCGCCGCTCCTACAAGAGGCATAGGATCAGTTAATAGTTTCAGCCACCCAGGTTTCAGCCATCGCAAGTGCGTCTGGAATTCCGGCAGGGTTACTACCACCCGCTTGTGCCATGTCGGGTCTGCCACCGCCCTTGCCGCCAACTTTCTCCGCAGCAATACGAACCAGGTCACCGGCACGCAAACGATCAGTCAGATCCTTGGTCACGCCTGCAATCAGGTTAACCTTTTCGCCGTTACTTGCAGCAAGCAGTACAACACCACTGCCAAGCTTATCCTTGAGCTGATCAAGCGTGTCACGCAGACTCTTGGGCTCAACACCCTCGAGGTTAGCTGCCAGTACCTTAATACCGCCAATCTCCACGGCCTGGCTGATAAGGTCAGATCCGGCGGATGCAGCCATTTTTGATTTCAGCCTGTCGAGCTCTTTTTCCAATTCACGGTTACGTGTAAGTAACTGCTCCACCTTGTCTGACACAGTATCAGTGGATGCCTTGAGCATCCCCGAGATTGCCGTGAGCTGGTTCTCCTGCGATTCGGTCAAATCGATTGCAGCCTCACCAGTAACAGCTTCGATACGACGCACACCGGATGCGACACCGCTCTCCGAGGTAATTCGGAACAGACCGATATCACCGGCCGCATCAACATGCGTACCACCGCACAGTTCGACAGAGAAATCACCGATACGCAATACGCGTACCTCATCGTCATACTTTTCACCAAACAGCGCCATGGCACCGGATTGCTTGGCATCCTCAAGTGTCATCAAACGTGTTTCAGTCGTGGCGTTGTCACGTATCTGTGCATTGACAAGGCGCTCAATCGCGGTCAACTCTTCACGCGTTACAGGCTCAAAGTGCGAGAAGTCGAAACGCAAGCGTTCGGGATCGACCAGTGAACCTTTCTGCTGTACGTGGTCACCCAGAATCTCTCTCAGCGCGGCATGCATCAGGTGCGTTGCGGAGTGGTTGAGCTCGGTTGCCATCCTTGCCTGCTTGTCGACATTTGTTACGACCATGTCGCCAAGTGACAGTCCGCCCTCAGCCAGCACACCGATATGACCGAATATATCTCCGTTCTGCTTGCGCGTATCGGTCACGGTGAAAGTCGCACCGCTCTCTGACTTGAGTTCACCGCTGTCGCCAACCTGACCACCTGATTCGGCATAGAAAGGTGTACGGTCGAGAATCACGACACCCTCCTCTCCCTTCTTCAAGCCCTCGACAGATTGACCATCTCGGTAGATCGCCATCACCGTACCCTTGTCTTCGAGCAGTTCATAACCACTGAAACTGGTTGATGAATCAACTTCCCATTTTTCGCCTGTGTCAGTAGCAGAGAAGTTACTCGCATCACGCGCACGCTGGCGCTGTGCTTCCATCTCTTTCTCGAAACCCTCGATATCAACCTGCATCTCCTTTTCACGGGCGACGTCTGCGGTAAGGTCAACGGGGAAACCATAAGTATCATAGAGACGAAAAGCTACCTCACCGGGTATCACTCCATCATTAACCTTCTCAGTCTCGTCTTCGAGAACTTTCATGCCATGCTCGAGCGTCTCTGCGAAACGTTCCTCTTCAAGCTTGAGTACCTTGGCAACCTGATCTTTCATCTTGCGCAGTTCAGGATAGGCTTCCCCCATGGCTTCATCCAGCGCCTCAACCAGGGTGTTGAAAAACGGTTGTGTCTGCCCAAGCTGGTAGCCGTGACGGATCGCACGACGAATAATTCTGCGCAGCACATAACCGCGTCCCTCATTACTTGGCAAGACACCGTCGACAATCATGAATGCCGTTGAACGAATATGGTCTGCTATGACACGCAACGACTTGTTCTCAAGATCAGTTGCGCCGGTTGCATTGGCAGCAGCCTTGATCAGCAACTGGAACAGGTCAATTTCGTAGTTGGAATGAACATGCTGTAGCACTGCCGCAAGACGCTCAAGACCCATGCCGGTATCAACAGACGGCTTCGGCAGTGGTGTCATCTGGCCATCAGCATCACGGTTGTACTGCATGAAAACCAGGTTCCAGATTTCGATGTAACGATCACCATCCTCTTCAGGTGTTCCTGGTGGTCCACCCCAGATTCCCTCACCATGATCGTAAAAGATTTCCGAACAGGGACCACACGGTCCTGTATCACCCATCGACCAGAAGTTATCGCTCTCGTATTGTTTACCACCCGGCTTGTCACCGATGCGTGAGAAAGAGTCCGGATTGACACCGATCTTCTTCAGCCAGATGTCGGCTGCCTCGTCATCATCTTCATAGACGGTAACCCAAAGCTTGTCTGCCGGCAGGCCGAGTGTTTCTGTGAGGAATTCCCATGCATAACGGATTGCATCTTCCTTGAAATAGTCACCGAAGCTGAAGTTACCCAGCATTTCGAAAAAAGTGTGGTGACGCGCGGTATAACCAACATTCTCCAGGTCATTGTGCTTACCACCGGCACGCACACAACGCTGCGAGGTCGTGGCTCGGTTGTAGTCACGTTTCTCCTTGCCGAGGAAAACATCCTTGAACTGCACCATGCCTGCATTCGTAAACAGCAGGGTCGGATCATTCGCCGGCACCAGTGGACTGGAATCAACGATCTGGTGACCGTGCTCGGCAAAATAGTCAAGAAATGCTTGTCGGATTTCTGCGCTGGTTTTCATGAAAATGGAATGTAATCAGAAACAAAGAGCGTATGTTATTCGGGTTGACGGAAGATGTCACGCCGGAAGCACACGAAAACAGCGATTCAATCGCGAGTCGGGCCAGGTGCGACAGTTAGAGGGACTAACCAGATCAGGAAAAAAGAAAATCACCAATTAGATAAGTGGGAAAACCGCGGTACTCGAGAAAACGTGCGCGCCGTCCCAGCTCTTTCTGTGTTCGCTCTGTCAGAACACCAAACTTCTGTAGCGCCACTTCTGCCATCTGTTCACGCCAGCGCGGGTCCCGATCATCAACCCAGTCACTGATAATGTCAGGGGCGATGCCTTTCTCGAGTAACTCCTGGCGTATCTTGCAGGGACCAAAACCCTTGCGGGCTCGCATCTCGAGGTAGAGTTCGGTGTAGCGATGATCGTCGAGGTAACCGGCCGTTTCAAACTGCTTCAGTAGCGCACTAATTTCCTCAGATGGAAAGTCACGTGATTCGAGTTTACGAGCAAGTTCTGCCTTGCTGTGTTCACGCACTGCGAGCAGGCGAATGGCCGCCTGCTCGATGTCGTCAGTGACTGGAGTTGATGCTTCTGAAACTTCCGTCATTAGCTACTGCTGCAAAATCAGGCCTCTGCCTCATCCTTGTCGGCGACTTCTGCCTTCACCTCGTCAGAAGCCTCTGGCTTTGGAAAAACGATATCTCTTATTTTAGATTCGATTTCCTGTGCAAGCTCTGGATTTTCCTTGAAATATTTCCTTACATTTTCCTTTCCCTGGCCAATACGTTCACCATTGTAGCTGTACCAGGCACCCGACTTCTCGACGATGTTGTGCTGGACGCCAAGGTTCATTATTTCACCTTCACGCGAGATACCCTCCCCGTAGAGAATCTCGAATTCTACCTGCTTGAAAGGAGGTGCCACCTTGTTCTTGACCACCTTGACGCGGGTGTCGTTACCGACCACTTCGTCACCTCGCTTGATTGCGCCTATACGGCGAATATCGAGTCGTACCGAGGAGTAGAACTTCAGCGCGTTACCACCTGTAGTCGTCTCGGGGCTGCCGAACATGACGCCGATTTTCATACGAATCTGGTTGATAAAAATGACAATACAGTTGGAACGCTTGATGTTCGCTGTCAGCTTACGCAGTGCCTGTGACATCAGGCGTGCCTGCAGGCCAACATGCGAGTCGCCCATATCACCCTCGATCTCCGCCCTTGGCGTCAGAGCCGCAACCGAGTCGATAACCACAACATCAACAGCACCGGAGCGTACCAGCATGTCGGTAATCTCGAGCGCCTGCTCACCGGTATCCGGCTGTGATACCAGCAACTCTTCCATGTTGACGCCAAGCTTTTCTGCATAGGCAGGGTCTAGTGCGTGCTCGGCATCGACAAACGCGGCTGTTCCGCCGGTCTTCTGCACCTCTGCAACTGCGTGCAGTGTCAGCGTGGTTTTACCTGATGATTCCGGACCGTAGATTTCGACCACGCGTCCCTTCGGGATGCCGCCGATACCGAGCGCTATGTCCAGACCCAGCGAACCAGTCGATACCGCCTCAACATTATTGATGACGCTACCGTCACCCATGCGCATGACAGAGCCCTTGCCGAACTGCTTTTCAATCTGTGTAAGTGCTGCAGATAGTGCCTTTTTGCGGTTATCGTCCATCTTGGTCATCCCCCTGATGCGTTCAGAATCTGAAGAAATGCTTCAAATCCGTAAATAAGTACAGTGTTCTATTGATGTTCTATATTATGGCATAGCATAGAACTCAATCCGTGAGTCCGTCAATCTTTTTTTCATGAGAATTTATTAATTATTAGAATTCAGCTGCCAGGTCTTTACTCTTCTGTAGCGAGGAACTTCACCATTACCGCTGGATTCAGCCAGTGAGAAGCTCTCCAACTGCCACCTGATGGGCGTTATCTTCTGCTCAGAAGTTAAGCGTGCCTTGCGCTGCAGTGTGACATGCGGTCTGTAGCGGCGCACTTCACGTGCAAGACCACACCCTTCCGCTCCCGTCCATATCTGGTCGACAAGCTGTAACAATCCGTCTGGCGTGGCACTCGGCTCTGCCAGCAGAATACGCGGCCCTTTCCAGTAGCCTATCCTGTCCAGCAGGAGTTCAAATCCCTCCAGGGCAATCTGATCACCCACCTTTTCAAAACAGGATTTCCGGTCACCAGGCTGGATCCCGAGGAAAGCGAGCGTCATGTGCAGATCGAGTGGATGATGTGGTCGCGACAGCAGTTGCTTGTGATCTTGCGACAGTGCAGCCAGCTGCTTGCTTACAGACTCATCCGGAAAGGCGGCAAAGAAGAGTCGGGATTTAGTCGAGGGCATGGCGTATCAGGCCCTCAAGCGCATGAAGAACAGCCGCTTTTCGAATTGCATCACGATCACCATCAAACTGCTCACGTGCAGTAAAAATTTTTTTACCCGAAGCCCACGCAAAACAGACAGTACCGACGGGCTTCTCTTTACTGCCGCCACCCGGGCCTGCAATCCCGCTAATAGCCACCGCGAGGTCAGCAGGACTATGCATCAAGGCTCCCGCTGCCATCTCCGCCACAACGGCTTCACTGACCGCACCATTGGCCTTCAGTGTCTCACTGCTAACGCCGAGCATCTGCTGTTTGGCATTATTACTATAGGTGACAAAACCCCTCTCTAACCATTCGCTCGAACCGGCAATATCGGTACAGCTCTTTGCAATCCAGCCGCCGGTACAGGACTCGGCAGCCACCAGCATGCGCTTCTGTGCCTTGAGAACCTCTGCCAGCTGCTCAGCCAGTTGTGTACACTTCACATCAAAATCGGTCATAAGAGCATTATCCATAAAATGCGCCGCTTCTGGAATCGGTTACAATAGCACTCTGTTTAATATTAGTAGTTGAAGAAAATGAGTCACGATCAAATCCTGTGCGAAAAACACGCTTCGCCGATGAAAATTGAAGTTCTCGGTGCCTACGACTGGCCGATCTGGAAAAAAGAGATCTCCACTTTTCCGTGGACCTATGCGGAACAGGAGACCTGCTATTTCATTCGCGGCAAGGCTATCGTCACGCCCGATGGCGGTGAGCCGGTCGAGATGGGGCGCGGCGACCTGGTAACTTTCCCGAAGGGTATGTCATGTACCTGGGAGATTCTCAAGGATGTCGAGAAGCACTACCAGCTGGGCTAGAAGGCGAGACACAAGGTACGTCTCGCGATGAAATCTCTATCGCCCCGAGGACGGGGCTCCTACACATTCAAGCTCTTCAGACTCCCTAAGGCACTCCAAACAACCTTCGCTGAAGCATTGCCTCGTACAGGGTAATCGGATAGAAATTAACACTCGCCCCCGGTCCACGCTGAGACAACTGCGCAGCACCGAGTGCGGTGAGGCTGCCAATCTTCGGATAACCGCCAATCGTCTGGCGGTCTTTCATTAATATAATCGGTTGCCCATCTCCCGGCACCTGGATTGCCCCGTAGCAAATGCCTTCTGAAATTATACCGTCCAGACCTGAATCGATTGCCGCGCCACTGAGTCGGTAGCCCATGCGGTCGATGTTTTTCGTCACCTCGTAACTGGAAGAGAAAAACTTCTCCAGTTCGTCATCAGGAAATTGCGCTGCCTGGTAACCGGGAACCACGCCCAACGCCAGTTGAGCATCATAATCGGGTATCGCCCATGTTGGCACAGTTGCACGGGACCTGTGTGCATGCGGATCAAAATTCAGCCTGTCACCTTTCGTCAGATAATCACCCTGCCCCGTGATGCCACCGATACCCTCACGAGCAACAGTCGCACAACTGCCCAGCTTATGTGTGGCACTGAAACCACCAACGACGGCAAGATAGGCACGCAAGCCACTCAGCGGCGTATTAAATTCAAGCCGGTCACCAGCTGCAACGGAATAGCTGAACCAGGGCGCTACATGAATGTCGTTAATGCGCGCGTCGAGATCAGCACCGGTGATTGCAATCATGGCGTCCGTTTCGGCAAGCAAGCTCAGTACACCGTATGTAATTTCAACCTGTGCAACATTCGGAGAGTTTCCAAGCAGGCGGTTTGCCCATGAGAACGCGTGTTCATCCATCGGTCCGCCCGTGGTGATCCCAAGATGCTGGTAACCGACACGACCCAGATCCTGAATACAGGAGAAGTGACCTGGCTTGAGCACCTCAAAGCTCATTTTCACCCTCCTCCAGCTTTCCGCCAAGGTCGAGATACTCCTGCCTGTCGATTGGACGAAAGCGAACCTCTGCACCCACCACAATTTGCGTCAGTGAATCACTCTCCCAGTCAATCATCTGCATTGGTGTTCTGCCGATAATGCGCCAGCCACCTGGCGTTGCTGCCGGATAGACTGCGGTCTGTGCGTCGGCAATTGCGACACTGCCAGCCGGAATCCTGAGCCTCGGCTTTTGCATGCGCGGCATCGCGATGCGTTCATCCACCTTGCCGAGGTAGGCAAAGCCCGGAGCAAATCCAATCGCATAGACACGATAGGAACTGTCACTGTGAATCGAGATAACCTCATCAGGTGATAGTCCGGCATATTCACTTAATAGTTGCAGGTCGGGAGCAACCTCCTCACCGTAATAGACCGGCACTTCAAGCTGTGTGCTGGTAATACTCTCCTGCGTGTTTGCAGTATCACTATCAAGCAGTTCCACAAGACGCTGACGCAACTGATCATGATCAATGCGGTCGGGATCATAATAGAGCAGCAGCGAGGTATAGGATGGGACCAGGTCTATCAGCAGATGACCAAGCGACTGCCGTACGAGAGCCACGGCACGACCAACCCGGGCAGAAACCTCGTCACTGATTTCATCACCCAGGTAAATAATCGAACTGTTTTCGTTAAGTGCCTCGATTCTCATGAAGAGGAGATAATGTCACGAATATGCCTTGCTGAATCGAGCGCATGCTGGCTGTCGCCGTGAACACAGATGGTGTCTGCCTGTATCGGGATGCGTTTACCGCTCAGCGTGGTGACAGACTGTTCATTAATTATCTGCTGTACCTGCTGCCCGATCGTTTCAATATCCTGATGTACTGCGCCTGGTTGCGAACGGTTAACAAGACGACCTTCGTCGTCATAGGCACGATCAGAAAACGCCTCGAACCAGACCTCGATGTCATACTCCCTGCCCTTCGCACTGATCTCTTCAGATCCCGGCGTTGCCAGAACAACCAACGGGCAGTCAGGCGCAAAATCTCTGACCGCCTCCATGATGATCGTCATGGTGGCTTCGTCACGCATCATCTTGTTGTACAGGGCGCCATGCGGTTTCACATACTCAACACGCGTACCGTTGACACGACAAATGCCATCAAGGGCAGCTAACTGGTAAACCAGTCCCGCCTTGAGTTCCTGCGGATGCAACGAAAGGTCGCGACGCCCGAAACCGGCAAGATCCGGATAACCGGGATGTGCACCGATAACCACATCCTCGGCGAGCGCCATCTGCACTGTGTGCTCCATGATGAGTGGATCGGAGGCATGAAAACCACAGGCAATGCTGGCCATGTCGATCAAGGGCATGACTTCTTCATCCATGCCCATGGTCCAGCTGCCGAAACTCTCGCCCATGTCACAATTGATTTTCATTCTTTGCTACTGTCACTATTACTGATCAATAACAGGCTACCGCACCACCGCAGGGACCGCAATCGACAGACACATGTCACTTGAATGAGAGCGCTGCCTTGACAAATACCACACCCATGTAGATACAGCTGACCGCCATCTCCCTCAGAACAGGATTATCTACAAGGCTCGGGACAATCTCTCCCCAGAAGTACCAGGCACACAAGCCAATGATTGCGGCAGAAAGCGCAATTGTGACAAACCACAGCTCGTCCCAAATGATAAGTGCCAAAATAACCCCGAGGACGGCTGGCCATAAATCACCGGTTATATACCAATACAGGAATGCCAGAACTCCCACGGCAATGTTGAACATCTCTCTTCTCCGGTCAGGCCGTTGTTGTCACCCAGGTTCTGAAGACACGCCCATCACGGGACATGCCCACACCCGCATATTGCATGGGCTGCCCACCTCCTGGTGTTACCCAGCGCCAGAACTCGTCACCATCTCTGATTAGATCACGCACAATCCCCCCATTCCGGGTGTCCGCTACCCAGTTCAGCATCCATCTCTGCAAAGCTCAGGTGCTCACACTTCTCCCCACTGAAAGACTGGGCAAACTCGCCGGCATCAAAGGCTTTCAGTTCATCAAGCAGAATCTCCTCGGGCGATTGAATGCAGGGGCCTTTGAGTTGCTGCTCAAACGGATCGTTTATGCTTTCGTCTTTGTCTCTATCTTTATTTGGCATGGTGTCTTATGTCACCTTTTATGCTTCGCCTTCTGCCTGCGAATCTCTTTTCTCTCTTTCTTGCTCGGCACATGTTCACGTGTCGCAAGCACAGATTTCAGTTCAGCGTATGCCTGTTTCCACTCGGGCGTGTCCTTGAACTCGATGTAAGCAGAAGCGATCGGGGGGATAACTGATTGATCGGACAGCTTAAATGATTCATCGCACTTGAGCAGTGCATCCCGACGCTTCATCAAGGATCCGGTATGCATCGCCTCAAGTTGCTCGCGCGTCTTGAATTCTACTCGTGAAGACACCTACCCCTACCTCGCGATTATTTTTTTGATTGAAGTGATTCCAGTATCGCATTCAACGCCTTCAGTGGCGTGTTCTCCCATGCATCCCACTCGTCTTGCTTTTCACCTCCGATCATCCAGTAACAGCCGTAAAAATCTGAAGCGACAATCTGAACGGGGTGCTTGAGATCATCCCGCATGGACTCAATCCAGGCAACAATTCTATCAGCAACATCAAAGGCGGCTGAAATATCAGCTACCGCCTTTTCGTTATTTGTATAGACACCGCCCCATTTCAAATGCAGGAACAGACCCAGGCCTTGCAGTACCAGGTAATACTGGATGGCATATGAATTTATCCCGTGTCCATCATGCGACAGGATGACGTAATCAGTAACCTGCCCGCTTTCGAACTCCTCGGCGTACTGCTGGAGAAAGTAAGGAGGGACCTCGATCTTGCGCGTGGAGAAAAGCCATTTATCACGATGCTCTAATTTCGCTGCCAACGGCTCCGGGATAGTCGGAAACGGAAGCCCGGCAGACTTGAACAGGCTACGCGCTGACTTGGGGCCGGAGGGTGTTAACCACCGTTTGATTATTTCAAGCTGTGCTTTCAAGTTCCCTCGATAAGAAAGTCTCAGGGAACTGTAGATTACCTGACCAGCATCCCCTTGTGTTCAATAAATTCAATAATCTCGGGTAATCCATCCCCGGTTTTCATGTTGGTAAAGACAAACGGGCTGTTCGGGCGCATTTTCAGCGTGTCCTTCTCCATCACCTTGAGGGAGGCACCGACATAGGGTGCAAGATCGGTCTTGTTGATAATCAGCAGATCCGAGCGCGTGATTCCCGGCCCACCCTTGCGCGGCATTTTTTCACCTTCCGCGACATCAAGTACATAGATGGTTAAATCTGCGAGTTCTGGACTGAAAGTCGCACTCAGGTTGTCACCACCGCTCTCGATAAAGACGATGTCGAGATCATTAAACCTGTTGCACAGATCTTCAACTGCCGCGAGGTTCATCGAAGCATCTTCACGTATCGCCGTGTGCGGACAACCACCTGTCTCAACACCGATAATACGGTCCTCATCAAGCGCCTTGCTGCTGATCAGAAAACGGGCGTCTTCCTGGGTGTATATGTCGTTTGTGACAACGGCGAGTTGATACTTGTCGCGCAGCGCCTTGCAGATAGCATCCAGCAAGGCTGTTTTACCGGATCCAACCGGACCGCCAACGCCAACTCGAAGTGGTGAAGCTTTGTTCATAATAATTACTCTCAGGATCTGTATATTCGCGTGTATTGTGTTTCGTGCCTGCTGCTCGCAATCGCTTGCGCCATGCATGAGGCACCAATTTCATCATCAATGCATTCCAGTCCGCGGGTGACTATTGCAGGAATCATGGGCGTGATCTCGGCAAGGATTTGCTGTCCGGCTGTCTGCCCCAACGGTATGATTTTGACACCGGCAAGCGTGATATTTTCACACCAGCCCCAGATGTAACCGGCAGCGGTCTCATTCATCGGGATGTTCCAGTGCTGTGCCGCATGGGCAAACCCGGTCAACTGGCAGGATTCAAAACAGATTCGCTCATCAACAGCGACAGGAATCTCCAGTTTCGGCAGTAGTGCCATCAGGGCTCTTGCCCTGTTCTTCTCCTCTTGACGAAGTTCCATTGTCTCGCGGCTCGCAACCAGGTAATCGCTCCAATAGGCGAGTGACTCTGCATCTTTCTCTTCGCAGGCACGATAGAGACGTGCCAAAACGGGAATTTCGAGACCGGCGAGGTTCGTCAGTGCAATATCCCTGATCCACTCGGCAAGCGATTCCTTGTCGGTTACCCAACCACATTCAACAGCCCACTCCAGTCCCTGTGAGTAGCTGTAAGCCCCCACGGGGAGAGAAGGACTGATCAAGTGCATCAGTCGCAGTTGCGGCAGCATAGTGTCAATGATGGTGATGGCCATGGCTGTGTGAGTGCGCCTTGTCTGCACTGCCGCCATAGGCGCCAGGCTCTGGTTCAAACGGGCTCTGCGATACCGTCACTTCAAGTCCAAGCCCTCTTAGCATATCGTCGAGCACGTGGTCATGCAGATAGCTGACACGATCACGTTCGATCTGTATAGAGACGTGCCGATTACCGAGATGGTAGCAGGCACGAGCTAGCAGATGCGGATCGTCACTAATGACATTCGAGACAGTCTCTTCTGCTGCCTTCACAAGAATTATCCGGCCATCTGCAGTTGAAAGCCGGTCACCATCCTTGAGTGTTGTACCCCGCGGCAAAAACAGGCCTGCATCAGAGCCGTCATCAAGCGTTACCCTTAAACGGCACTTGATACGTTTGTCGAGTGGAAGCGTTAAGGTTGTTATCGGCTCATCTGCCGTGTCAACTTTTTGCGTCAGTTCAATCATGATCAGAAGAGGAAATATCTTTGCGCCATTGGCAGTACAGTGGCTGGCTCGCAGGTCAGCAATTCACCATCGGCACGTACTTCGTAGGTTTGTGAATCCACCTCGATCGTCGGCTGATAGCTGTTCAGAACCATATCAGCCTTTTTTACGCTGCGGCAGTTTTTCACCTCGCCAATCATATTTCTCAGGCCAAGCTGACCTGCAATTCCGGCCTGGATCGCTGCATTCGACATGAAGGTCATGGTAGTTGCAGACCTGGCACCACCGAGTGCGCCGAACATGTTTCGGTAATGCACCGGCTGCGGTGTCGGAATCGATGCATTGGGATCACCCATGGGTGCAGCCGAAATCATACCGCCCTTGATGATCAGGCTCGGTTTGGTGCCGAAAAACGCCGGTTTCCACAGTACCAGGTCAGCCAGCTTGCCAACCTCGACCGAACCAACCTCGTGGGCAATACCGTGCGTAATCGCAGGATTGATCGTGTACTTTGCGATATATCGCTTTGCCCTGAAGTTGTCATGTTCTGCCGGATCCGATTCCAGCGAACCACGCTGCTCTTTCATCTTGTGAGCTGTCTGCCATGTACGGCAGATGACCTCGCCTACACGCCCCATCGCCTGCGAGTCTGATGCAATCATCGAGAAGGCCCCAAGGTCGTGCAATATATCTTCCGCCGCGATGGTCTCACGACGAATGCGTGATTCCGCAAATGCAACATCCTCGGGAATCGCAGGATCAAGATGGTGACACACCATCAACATATCGAGATGCTCATCGACCGTGTTGACAGTATAGGGGCGTGTGGGATTTGTTGATGAAGGCAAAATATTGGCAAAACCGGCTGCCTTGATAATATCAGGCGCATGCCCGCCACCGGCACCTTCCGTATGGTATGTATGAATGGTGCGATCTTTCATTGCAGCAAGCGTGTCTTCGACGAAACCTGACTCGTTGAGCGTGTCAGTATGAATAGCAACCTGCACATCCATCTCTTCTGCGACAGAGAGACAGTTATCAATTGCAGCAGGCGTTGTGCCCCAATCCTCGTGCAGCTTGAGACCGATTGCCCCGGCAGCAACTTGCTCGCTGACAGCATCCGGCAGGCTGGCATTACCCTTGCCGAGAAAACCGAGGTTCATCGGCAGTTCATCCGCTGCCTGCAGCATGCGATGGATGTTCCATGGCCCGGGCGTACAGGTGGTTGCATTGGTTCCGGTTGCCGGTCCGGTTCCTCCACCGAGCATGGTGGTAACACCTGACATCAGTGCTTCCTCAACTTGCTGGGGACAGATGAAGTGGATATGTGAGTCAATGCCGCCGGCTGTCAGTATCTGGCCTTCACCGGCAATTGCCTCGGTTCCCGGCCCGACAATAATCGTCACCCCAGGCTGTACATCCGGATTTCCGGCCTTGCCGATGCCGATGATGCGTCCATCCTTGATTCCGATATCGGCTTTAACAACACCCCAGTGGTCAAGAATCGTCGCATTGGTAATGACGACATCTGCAACCTGTTCAGAAGTGAGCTGACACTGTCCCATACCATCACGGATAACCTTGCCACCGCCAAATTTGACCTCGTCACCATAGATGGTGTGATCCTTCTCTACCTGGATCCACAAGTCGGAATCGCCAAGTCGAACCCTGTCACCTGTTGTCGGGCCGTACATCTCCGCGTAAGCCTGCCTGCTGATTGTTGCCATTACTCTTCTCCCAGGGCGCCCATGACATCGCCCCTGAATCCATACACCTCGCGCTTGCCATCATAGGCGACCAGTTCCACCTCACGCGTCTGCCCGGGCTCAAATCGCACCGCCGTTCCCGCGGGGATATTCAGACGGAAACCACGACTGGCCTCCCTGTCGAATTGCAGGGCGCTGTTGGTTTCATAAAAGTGGTAGTGCGAACCGACCTGTATGGGTCGATCACCATTGTTGGAGACCTGCACGGTAACAGTCTCGCGCCCGACGTTGAGTTCGATTTCACCCTCAGCTGCAATCAATTCACCTGGAATCATCTCAATCCCCTCCTGTTACACAATCGGTTGATGAACAGTGACAAGCTTGGTTCCATCCGGGAATGTCGCTTCGACCTGCACCTCGTGAATCATCTCCGCAACACCTTCCATAACATCGTCCAGTGTCAGAATCGTTCGTCCATAGTCCATTAGCTCTGCAACACTTTTACCGTCACGTGCGCCTTCCATTATTTCGGCACTGATGATTGCCATCGCTTCCGGATAATTAAGCTTGAGCCCACGCGCTTTTCTGCGTTCAGCAACCAGGGCGGCTGTAAACAGCAGCAGTTTGTCTTTTTCTCTTGGTGTCAGTTCCATAGTGAAATCTCTGGTTTAACGGGCATCATGTTGCCCAGATTCTTGGCGCGACAGCATCACGTCCGAGTATCGATGGCCGTATCGCCATCCATGTTTGTATAAAGAGGTTACGAGCTTTCTCGGTACTTTCGCCAAGATAGCGTCCAACAAGAAGTCCATCAACCAGTGTGAAGCCAAGATTTGCATCCGGGTTTTCCTGTGCGATCTTTCTTGCAAGCTCGAGTTCGTCACTTGTCGCGGTGGTCGCAAGCATTGTTGCTACCACGGGGCAGTCTCTCAACGTTGCCGTGCCCTGCTGAGATTCGATGTCGGTAATCACAAGTCGATCAATCAACAGGGGACGCTGGTCTCTGTTGATACGCAGACGCAGGTCAACTTCACCCTGTTCAAAACGCTCGCCAACTGTTGGCCGCCCCAGTGAATTGATTTCCCAGCCAATGAAATGCGCGTCTCCATTCAAATGAATAGTTGTACTCAATTGAATGCGCGCACCGGGAAAAAAGATATTCTCCTGCGGAAACCACTCCATCGAGCCACTATCAATAGCCAGGTTCTGAATTTGCTTTGCTTGTGCACCGGCACTGCGGTAGAACTTGGTCGCACCCGGAGTTGTGATCAAGGCAGCGCTTTTATCAGTAAGATTCGCCTCGATTTCGAGTCGGTCGCCACCGACAACACCACCAGGGGGATGCAGAAGATAGAGATGACAGACATCACCCTCAGGGTGAAAAGTCCTCTGTACCGCGAGTGGTCCGCGTTGTTCACGATGACGCAGGACAGTTTTCCCGCGCGCATGCTCAAAGCCGAGCCTGAGCGATGCAGCCCAGCCGGTTTCATTGACGGATGTTGTTGCAGCTTGTGAGCCCAACTTGCTTGTTCGCGCCGTTAGTGAATTCGACGAATAATCGTTTGCGATGATTTGCCGGAACGCAATCGCTTAATCAACTGCCCCACTCTTGCGGCGACCAGGATGAATGCAACCAGTCCTCCCCCGACAGCAAACAGGTGCTGATTATTCGTGATGGCATGGAGTATCTGTTCCATGGTGGTGAAATATGCATGGCCACCATGCGCCAACAATGGGGATGTCGTCAGAATTGCTCCAATTGCAGTTAATAGCTTCACACTGTTTCGCATTTGTTTCTCCCGGGTCTCATCAATTGTTGAAATGACAGGTCAGACTGTCAGGTATTGTTGAATAATTTCATCGTTGAGATCATCAATCTCACCAGTTGCAACGCTGCGTCCGCGGTCAAGAATTGTGAAGCGGTCAGCAACCTTGCGCGCAAACGGCAATTTCTGTTCTACAAGAATAACAGTCAGGCCGATTTCCCGGTTGAGTTTTCTGATGATATCTCCTATTTCAGCCACCACGTTCGGCTGTATGCCTTCTGTCGGCTCATCCAGTATTAACAGCTTCGGGTCAATCACGAGCGCACGTCCGATTGCCAGCTGCTGCTGTTGTCCACCGGAGAGGTCTCCACCGCGTCTGCCGAGCATCTCCTTCAGGACAGGAAACAGCTCAAAGATAAAGGATGGAACCTCCTTTTTCCTGTCAGAGCGCACGGGCAAACCGATCTGCAAATTCTCCTCAACGCTCAGCAAAGGAAAAATCTGCCGTCCCTGTGGTACATAGCCGATGCCTATCTCTGCGCGTTTTTCTGCATTCGCTGAAGCAATGTCATTACCGAGGTGGTTGATTGCTCCGGATTCCACAGGCAGCAGCCCCATAATGCACTGAAGCAGGGTTGTCTTGCCGACACCATTTCTTCCCATGATGCAGGTGCATTCCCCTTCGGGCGCCTCGAAATCCAGGTCCCACAAGGTGTGGCTCTCGCCATAGTACTGATTGAGTTTTTCGATTTTCAGCATGATTACTCTCCCAGGTAGACTTCGATCACGCGCTGATCGTTTTGTACGTCATCCATGCTGCCCTCTGCGAGGACGCTGCCCTGGTGTAATACAGTCACTTTTCTGGCAATCGATCTGACAAAATCCATGTCGTGCTCTACCACCACGACAGAGCGTTTTCCGGCGAGGGATGTCAACAACTCAGCTGTCCTGTCCATCTCCCGGTGGGTCATGCCCGCGACCGGTTCATCCACCAGCAGCAGGTGTGGCTGCTGTACAAGCAACATGCCGATTTCGAGCCACTGCTTCTGTCCATGTGAAAGAGAACCTGCGAGCTGTTTTGAAAGATCCTGCAAACCGATAATTTCGAGCGCTTCCTCGATGTGATCACGCTGCTCACCGGAAAGATCGGCAAAAAGTGTCGGCCAGACTCTTTTGTCAGACTTGATCGCCAGTTCGAGGTTTTCGAACACGGTATGAAATTCAAACACCGTTGGCTTCTGGAATTTTCTTCCGATACCGGCTTCTGCAATCTCAGGCTCGCTCAGTTTCAGCAGGTCGATTTTCTGGCCAAACCATGCCTGACCTGAATCCGGCGTGGTCTTGCCCGTGATGATATCCATCATGGTTGTCTTACCTGCGCCATTTGGTCCGATAATGCATCTCAACTCACCCGTCTCGATATAGAGAGTCAGGTCATTGATTGCCTTGAAACCGTCAAAGCTGACATTCAGATCTTCGAGATAGAGAATCGGCCCGTGTGATGTATCAAGATCGAGCACTGGCGGCGGAGTCATGAAACTCCACACCTGGTCACGTTCCATAAAGGGGGAAACAATACTCATGCCTTCGCCTCCTTACGCTTCAGAAGCCCTGAGATGCCATACGGCAGGTAGAGCGTTACCAACACGAAGAGCGCACCAAGTGCGAACAGCCATGCATCCGGCATAATTCCGGTAAACACTGTCTTTGCATAGTTGACCAGGATGGCACCAATGACGGCTCCGTAGAGAGTGGCTCGCCCGCCAATGGCGACCCAGATGACAATCTCTATCGAGTTCAGGGGTGAGAACTCACCCGGGTTGATAATCCCGACCTGGGGAACATAAAGCGCACCGGCAACACCTGCCAGTACTGCTGAGAAAGTAAATACCCAGAGCTTGAATTTTTCTACCTTGTACCCGATAAATCGCGTGCGGTCTTCACTGTCTCGAATCGCAACGGTAACGCGTCCGAGTTTCGACGTGATGATAAATCGACACGCGAGGTAACCGATTGCCAATGCAACACTGGATGCAATAAAGAGCCCGATGCGTGTTTCGTCTGATTGCAGGTTAAAACCAAGAATATCCTTGAAATCGGTCAGGCCATTATTTCCGCCAAAACCCATCTCGTTGCGGAAAAATGCCAGCATCAGTGCATAGGTGAGTGCCTGGGTAATAATCGACAGGTAGGCGCCGGTTACGCGTGAACGAAACGTCAGCCAGCCAAATACGAATGCGAGCAGTCCCGGTACCAGGCCTATCATGATCGCCGCAAACCAGAACATATCCAGACCCTGCCAGAACCATGGCAGTGAATCCCAGTTCAGGAAGACCATGAAATCGGGTAGAACCGGATCACCATAAACACCGCGGTCACCGATCTGGCGCATCAGGTACATACCCATGACGTAGCCACCGAGAGCAAAGAAAGCGCCGTGCCCGAGTGACAAAATACCGAGATAGCCCCAAACAAGGTCAACAGCAACAGCAAGCAGTGCATATGACAAATATTTACCAAACAGCGTTACCGTGTAGGTCGGCACATGCATGGGGCTGTCAGCCGGTACCATCATGTTCAGAACCGGGATCAGAACCGTGATGACAGCAAGAAACAGGATCAGCAGTTGTCCGCCACGGTCATCCTTGAGAATACGATAAAAACCCATGACTTAATCTCCTGCCGCCCGGCCTTTCTGCGGAAAGAGTCCACGCGGGCGCTTCTGGATGAATAGAATGATAAAGACCAGCACCAGGATCTTGGCAAGTACTGCGCCTGACCATGGTTCCAGGATCTTGTTGGCAACGCCGAGTGACAGACCACCAACAAGTGTGCCCCACAAGTTACCGACTCCACCGAATACGACGACCATGAAGGAGTCGACGATATAGGCCTGGCCGAGGTTGGGACCGACATTGGTCAACTGGCTGAGTGCGACACCGGCAATACCGGCAATACCCGAACCCAGTCCGAATGTCAGTGCATCAACACGCTCTGAACGCACACCCATGGCTCTTGCCATGGAACGGTTTTGAGCAACCGCACGCACCTGCAGGCCAAGAGATGTCTTTTTCAGAATCATGAAGAGAACGGCAAAGACAACCAGGCAAAAGGCGATGATGTAGAGCCTGTTCATGGTTAACGAGAGAACACTGTTGATCTCAATCGAACCTGACATCCACTCCGGGTTGGATACCGGCACGTTCTGTGGAGATATCACCGTACGAACCAGCTGTTGCAGGATCAGGCTGACACCGAATGTGGCAAGCAGGGTTTCCAGCGGCCTGCCGTACAAATGGCGGATAATTCCGCGCTCAATGGCGATACCCATCGTGCCTGACACAAGAAAGGCTGCAGGAATCGATAGAATCAATGCAACCCCGGGGTAATCCGGCATCACCGTCTGGACCAGGTAGGTGGTGTAGGCGCCAAGCATGATGAGTTCGCCATGCGCCATGTTAATCACGCCCATGACACCAAAGGTTATGGCGAGGCCGATTGCGGCAAGTACCAGTACTGATCCGAGGCTGATACCGAAAAAGAGTGTTTCTGCCATACTCGACAGCTTGCGGCGATCTTCGATAATTTCGAGTGCCTTCAAAGCCTCTGTGCGGACGGACTCTTCACTATCCGACTCAGAAACTGTTTTAATCTTATTGTAGACATCTGTCTCAAGACTTCCTGACAGATAATCAATAGCATCCAAACGGGTCTGTTTATTATCGCTGTCCAGTTCGGACAAATTAATGGCGATATTGAGCATATCGCGAACATCTGCATTCTCTTCTGTCTCAATGTAGCTATTAAGAAGTGTTGCAGTTTCCGGGCTCACAGAGCCGAGCATTTCGCGTACGGATGCAAGGCGTATTTCTGCATCCGGGTTTTGAAGATTCAATGATGCGATCAGTGATCGCAGCTGGCTTCGCAGCGTATTGTTTATCGATACTTTTTTAACGGCGCGCTTCTTGACTGTTTTACCTTTATCACCTGTCAGCGCATCGAAAGTCAGGTATTTAGAACCCTCCTTCTCGACCAGCAGCAGCTGTTTGCTCTTCTTGTGATAAAAGAGAGAGCCATCAAACATCGACTGCAGAATAAAACTCGCCTTCTCATGCCCGCTACCTGCAATCGTATCGATTGCGCTGCCTTTGACCTTGTAGGATTTCTCCGAAAGCTGTGCAATAGCAGATTCAAAAGTTGGCGTCTCTTCTGCAAAGGCTGTCGAAACAGGAACCAGCAGTGCCAGTAAAAAGAAGATTAATAAAAGAAAAGAGAAACTGCCTGAACGGGCAAAATCTCTTCTCGTTGGTGAAAACCAGGCGTTAATATTCATTATTGTGCCAATTGGTAGTTAATCAGGTGCTGGCAGAGAGCCGGCGCACAAGGCGCCGGCTTCATTTCAGTTATGGGTCAGAAGTTCTGACCTGAACACTTGGCGGATTTAACGTTGTAATTTCCACAAGAGAGAGGCGCTCGCCAGTCAGAGATGATGTCTTTCGAACCTTCAAGGTAGTCAGACCATGCATCGCCAGCAACAAGACCGGAAGTTTCCCATACAACGTCGAACTGACCGTCATCCTGGATCTCACCGATCAGGACAGGCTTTGTGACATGATGGTTAGGCAACATTGCCGAGTAGCCACCAGTCAGGTTTGGAACAGTCACACCGATAATTGCATCCTGAACAGCAGCTGGCTCAGTTGTGCCGGCTTTCTTGACTGCTTCAGCCCACATGTTGAAACCGATATAGTGTGCTTCCATCGGATCATTGGTGACACGCTCTTCATTCTTGATGAAGCCCTGCCAGTTTTCGATGAAGCTGTCGTTCACTTCAGAATCAACACTCATGAAGTAGTTCCATGCAGCCAGGTGACCAACAAAAGGCTTGGTGTCGATACCGCTCAGCTCCTCTTCACCAACAGAGAATGCTACGACTGGAATATCTTCAGATGAAACGCCCTGGTTACCGAGTTCCTTATAGAAAGGTACGTTTGCATCACCATTGATTGTTGAAACAACAGCTGTCTTCTTGCCTGCAGAACCAAATTTCTTGATATCAGAAACAATTGACTGCCAGTCAGAGTGGCCAAAAGGTGTGTAGTTGATCATGATGTCTTCTGCTGCGACACCCTTCGCTTTCAGATAGGCCTCAAGAATTTTGTTGGTGGTACGTGGATAGACATAGTCAGTACCTGCAAGAACCCAGCGCTTAACACCAAGCTCGTTCATCAGGTAATCAACTGCGGGAACTGCCTGCTGGTTTGGCGCAGCACCAGTGTAGAAAACGTTCTTGGAAGACTCCTCGCCCTCGTACTGAACCGGGTAGAACAGCAGGCTGTCGAGTTCTTCAAATACAGGCAGGACTGATTTACGTGAAACAGAAGTCCAGCAGCCGAAGACCGCGTCAACTTTCTCTTTCTCGATCAGTTCACGTGCCTTTTCAGCAAACAGTGGCCAATCAGATGCAGGATCAACAACAACAGCTTCGAGCTGTTTTCCAAGCAAGCCGCCCTTTTTGTTCTGCTCATCAATCAGCATAAGCATAGTATCTTTCAGCGTGGTTTCACTGATTGCCATGGTGCCTGACAAGGAGTGCAGCACACCAACCTTGATAGTATCGGCTGCTTGAACAATAGAAGTTGCAGTTAATGCCATGGCAGCTGACAGGCCCAGCATCGAGAGTTTAAATTTGCTAGTCGGGGTACTCATATATGTGCTCCAGTGTTTCAGTTGAATAGTCGTAGCGACATATCCTGTAGCACGATGTATGCCAACTCCTGAAATCACTCTGTCACACTGAACTACACTGCAGTAATTCCTTCATCCTCACCCTTCACGCACTATCGTGACGCACAATTCCGCCCACCTCTGGTGTGCCCGTGCCAATCTGGTGCGACATGAAGTATACCCTGCACCATACCTTCAAAAAATATTCAGGTATCTGGCGGAACTTGACAGAGCTTCCGAAGGCAAGTCATAACACCCTTTCCTGTTTTAGCAACGAAAACTGAATTGCGGGATGATCAGATTCGCGTAATTTATTGTTATTCCAATAATAAATAAAATGTACTTATTTCAACTTGTTCTGACTAAACTCTTTATCTGGCATATAATTAGTATAGAGACTCAATATTCATTTATTGAGTGATAATTGTTTCTGCTTGATACGCCGGAGGCGGGATCATGTAGAGCTAGTAATCTGTGAAAGTTGAATATTTTGATGGGACATAGATGATGGTGTTACCGAAGTTCAAAGGCTTTACCTTGATCGAACTAATGATCGTAATGGTAGTGCTTGCTGTCATCCTGATTCTTGCAGTGCCTGCTTTTCAGGAAATCATTGAGCGCCGTCAGCTTCAGCGGGCCGGTGAAAATATTTACAGCGCCATCATGTTCACCAAGTCCGAGGCTGTGAAGCAGGCGACAGATGTTTCAATCACCTTCACCCAGGGGGCTGGTGGTGTCGGCTGGTGTTACGGAATAGATGACGACACATCTACTACCTGTAACTGCATCTCTGCTGCGGCGAATTGCACGCTTTATACCGCCGTAAAGACTTTTAGCAATGGTGTATCAGGAGGAGCAGAGCCTTTCAAAAATGTTGATCTGGATAGCAATGTCTCCCTGACATTCACCGCAGACTATGGCAAGGCAACTGTGAATACCGCGACTGTTTCGCTGGAGTCTGAAAACGGTGATGAGTTCAACGTGGAAATTGATTCAGATGGCCGGCGTATCAGAATAGAGTCAGATTTACCGGGTTATACGGATCCATAGAGATAAAAATGGCAGAGGAAAACAAGATGTATTTCAGTTATTCAGCGAACAAGAGTTACAGGCAGACAGGACTGGCACTGATCGAGTTGCTGGTCGGCCTTGTTGTGGCACTGCTTGCTCTTGCGTTTATCCTGAATATCTACCTCTCAAACCTTCGTTCGACCTCCGAGACAGCCAGTGCCTCGCGACTGGACTCCGATTTGCGCTCGGTGATGACATACATGGTAGAGGAGACTCGCCGGGCAGGTTACTGGTATAACTCCGTTGACGAATCAGGAGGAACGACAGAAATTGCTGATCCAAAGTGCAATCCGTTCACTGTCTATAGCAATGACCTGGACTTTACTGACTGCGATCCTGCAATAGCGACTTATGGAACCAATCTTGCGGTGTCGAAGAAAACCGGGGAAGAGGATGACTCGTGCATCACTTTTACCTATGACCGGGGAAGATCCGGGGACCCTGATAACCCGGACGGAACACTGCAAACCTCGAGCGAGTATTACGGCATTCGACGGGTTGAGAATGGTGATGACATCGGTATTGTCGAGATTTCCAAGAACAGTCCCAACTGTAACAGCAGTACCTGGACCGAACTGACTAATCCGGAAGTCGTTGATATTACAGAGTTGACGTTTGATTTGAGCGATACGGTATGTACTGATGTTAATACCAGCAGTGCAACAAATACAAAGAGTGGTGGCAACTGCATTCAGGACTACCTTGATGTATCACCGGCCCTGAGTGAACATCGCATCGTGCAGAACAAGGTGGTCAGTATCACTCTCGAAGGTGAATTAAAGGGTGATGACGAGGTATCAAAGATACTGGAGCAGACGGTGAATGTCAGAAACCGTACCGTGGCGAAAATTCCTTGACCTGAAAATGGTGGAAAAGAGATGAAACAAGAGCAGAAATTCAGATCAATCAGGCGTCAGGATGGTGTCGCTGTACTGGTAATTGCGCTCATCATGCTGCTGCTGATGACAATGCTTGCCTTCGTTTCCAGCAACAGCGTTCGCCAGGATATTTCCATATCAAATAACGATTACCGCATTCGCCAGGCATTCCAGGCTGCTGAGGCAGGCCTCGCCTATGCCGAAGCTCACTACGTAGCAAATATAAGTGATTACGACATTGATGGTGATGGCACAATAGATTTTCCGACAGAGTACCCTGGTACCAGCGCCACACCAGTGATCCAGTCCTATTACAACACGACAGACAACCCGGGCTTCCAATACGATTCAATACGCTTTGCTACAGGCAGCGACGATATCCTTTATATCGAATCCAGGGGCTGGAGTGATGATCGTACGACTGAGCGCACGGTCAGCAACTTTATTACACTCGCGCCACTTGTTAATACATCACCAGGAGCACCATTGACGGTAAGGGGTGCTGTTGACGTCATGAGTGGCAACCTTACCGTGGAAAACGCTTTTGGAAATCTCACGATCAGGTCGGGAAGCAGTGTAGATACCGGCAGCAGTTTTGAGACCCGCACCTGCAGTGATTGTGGCTCCAGGTATCCGGATACCTATGGCACCCCATCTGAGGGTGGCCCTAGTAATCCCGCGCCCGGGATGTGGCTTGATGATACAGGGGCTGGTAACGAGGCGGATGTGACAATTTACGAGTATGAAGGCGGGACTGCCGACCCGACGATTATCCAGAATGATCCTTATCTTGATATCGATGCCGACGAGTTTTTCAAGGCCTACATGGGCGGAACGATGGAAGAAGTCAAAGGTATCATGACAGTTTATACATCAGCAGACGACCTTGACGGAGTAACAGGCGAGGCGATCTGGCTCGATACAGAAGGTAGCGAATACAAGTTACAAGGCACCGTTGGGACAAGAGATGATCCAGTGATACTTGTCGTGGAAGGAGACTTGCAGCCAAATGCCAATTTTGAGTTCTTTGGCATGCTGTTAGTTATCGGTGATGTAGATTTCAGCGGCGGTGGCGAGTTATACGGCTCTATGGTTGTCAGTAGTGAAGTTTGGAGGCCAGGCACCGGTGGCCCCACAATCTATTATGATCCCCTTACCGCCTCTGGAGGCGGTGCCGGAGGAGGATCCGGGGGCAGTATAGGAGGAACCTGGCGTGACTGGGGTAATTGATTTTATGAATGGAGTCTCTACAAATTGCGAGGCACTGAAATGTTTATAAACAGACCAGCTTCCCAAAAAGGCGTGGTGATTTTAGAAGCGCTGATCGCGTCAGCCATATTTATTGTTGGCCTGGTCGCTCTCAGCCAGTACCAGTCAGTGATTCAGAGAGAGTCGGGCGAAAACAAAGCCCATGATGCTGCTGCCCTGCTCGCACAGGAGAAACTCGACGAGTTCCGACAGGTGACTGACAAGACATCTTTTGAAGCACTGGCAACCGGTAGCGACTCCCCCATTGAACTCGTCAATACCAGCTTTACACGTAGCTGGACAATTACAAACGATGCCAGCGTGGCGACCGACAAGTACATTGTCATTACAGTCTCCTGGACGTCAGCAGACGGCACGGCCGAGTCAGTGGGTCTGACCGGTTTCGTGCGTTGGTCTGATGTTTCACGCCAGGCAATTTACCTCTCCGGCGGTACTTCAATACCCTCATCATCAGGCGGCACTCTGAATCCGGACAAGGAGTATACACCCACAGAATTCGAAGAGCTGAAGCTGGAAGAAGTTGAGGATGAGGAAGGTAATCCGCAAAAACGCCTCATCCAGATTAGTGAGGATATCAGCGTCTATGAGAACGAAGAGGGGCAGGCAGAAGTCATTGTAAAGAAGACAGATGGAGAAACTGTAGTTTATGACGTAGTGTTTATTTCATATAACTCAGGCGTTGTTATGCTCAGGGGTATTGTCACGGTTGGCGAGGGTGCCAGAACAGCAGCTGATTTCTTCCTGAGCGACCCACCAGGCGAGGTACTGACGACCGATGCAGGTTACTGCGTTCACCCAGAAGAGAGTGGTCATGATGTGCGCACACCATTCGGCGATGGAGACATATCGACCTCCGAAACCGAAATCCTTGAGGGTAACCAGGACCGCTTTCACTGCTTTACTGGAAGAACCTGGTACGGCAACATGGGGATGTTCGGTTATGACAAGAAAGACCTGATTTGCCCGCCTCTCTATACCTATCCGCCAACCATTGGTGTGCATGACAGTCTGCAGGAGGTATCAAGCATCATCTATGTCGACGATGAATCTGTAGAGCATACCACTAGCGTTCCCCAAGATCGTGTGTGGGCTCTTGATGACCAGAATTTCCGTATACTTTCATTCAAGGACAGCTGTGAAGAGACTGGTAGCGGCACTGTCGATCTGACATTTGCACTTTCAACTTATCCTGGTGCCACATTGGTAACAGATCTTGGAGATACCACGGTTGAAGCAGTCAACCCGATAGGTGAATGCGATCCTCTTCCTGCAACGACAGAAGATGACCCTGTGGGAAGCTGTAGTGTCGATATTGGTGGTGGCGGATATACAGGAAGGGTTGTCCTGGTACCGGATAACAGCCTCAGAATCTGTGGCTCGAATGTGATTGATCCTGACCCGAATCCTTCAACAAGCACCCTCATCGGCGCATTTCAGCTTGCTCTTGCGAGCGAGGAACCGACAGGCTGCGTCAGTAAATATGAGCACCTGATCAATATAACAGTGACAGATGCACAAACAGCAAAGAAAAAAGATCAGCTGGATATTGACTGGGATGCAGTCGAAATCAGTGAAGAGACTTATGACACCAGCTGTCTGCATCTTAGTACTGCAGCCTCAGGCAAGAGTGCAGTCTATAGCTGCGGCGTGGTTGCCGAGTTTGGCGAGACGTTAAACATTACTGCAACCTTTGACACTTTGAGCGATTCTGACACCGTAGATTCCTTCACTTCGCTGAGTGTCGCAAAGGGCAGCAGTTGGGAATTGCCCGATATGGAATTGGGACTGGATTTATAATAACGCGTTAGGCTGACATCTGAAGAGAACCTTATGTACAGATTATCATTAAATAACCACGCAGGCATGACGCTCATCGAACTGCTGATTGTACTCTCCGTGATCGCTATCCTGGCAATTCTTGCCTTGCCTAATTACAGCGATTTCGTTGATCGAGCCAGGCGTGCAGATGCCATGCACGGCCTTGAGAATATCAGGCTTATGCAGGAAAAATGGCGTCGCAACAATACGACTTACGGAACAGCTGTGAATATACGAACTGCTAACCCATGGTACAGCCAGGAGGAGTATTACACCCTGAATATCACTGCGAATACCGCTACCGGATTCACCGCCACAGCGACTCCTCGGGCAGAACAGGTTGGTGATGCATGTGGAACATTTACCACCAATCAGGATGGGCCTGTCTATGGCACACCTCCCGCAGGTGCTGATCAGGATTGCTGGCGCGACTAGAACAGCTATGTAACTACACTACGAGGCCAACCTGCGGGTTGGCCTCGTTTTGTCTGCCAGGGAACCTCTGATCTGTTCCCTTCGAACTCCCTCTTCCTCTCATTTGGTATACTCGCTCTGCCATACCGGCGACAGTTCAAAAAAGGTGAACCAGGGGCAGCCGTATGTATGTCCTCGAATAGAATAATGACCAGACCAACGAAAGAGAAAAAAGCAGGCGCCAACAAGGGAGAGGCTACAGGCAGCAAGAGCCAGCACACTCCGATGATGCAGCAATACCTGCATTTGAAAGCAGAAGTTGGAGATATGCTGCTCTTTTATCGTATGGGTGATTTCTACGAACTTTTCTATGGTGATGCAGAAAAAGCCGCTCGTTTGCTCGACATAACACTGACAAAGCGCGGCAAATCTGCCGGAGGCGTTATACCGATGTGTGGCGTGCCCTATCACGCCGCGGAGAACTATCTTGCTCGCCTGGTGCGTGCCGGTGAGTCTGTCGCTATCGCCGAGCAGATCGGTGACCCGGCAACCAGTAAAGGACCGGTTGAACGCAAGGTGGTACGCGTCGTCACACCAGGAACAGTCACCGACGAGGCGTTGCTTGAAGAGCGACGCGACAACCTGATTGCAGCCCTTTGCCACAACGATGATTATGGGCTCGCAGTGCTGGACATCAGCAGCGGGCGATTCTTTCTTCAGCAACTCGACAACAGGACAGATCTCAGCGCGGAGCTTGAGCGCCTGCAGCCGCAGGAGTTGCTCGTCTCCGAAAGCCTGAATACTGAAGAGAGCCTGGGACAGCAAACCGGCATCACACGCAGGCCTGAGTGGCATTTCGAATTCGACACTGCAACTGCAGAACTGACGCGTCATTTCAGCACCCGCGATCTGAGCGGTTTTGGGTGTGACGATGTGCCGCTGGCGGTCGCGGCAGCGGGTTGCCTGCTGCAGTATGTCGAGGAGACTCAGAAAGGCACACTGCCGCATCTGCGTGGCATGACGATCGAGCGTCACGATGACGCCATCATTATCGATGCGGCAACTCGTCGTAATCTTGAAATCGAACAGACGGTATCCGGTGACAGGAAAAATACCCTTGCCGGCATTCTCGATCACACCACTACACCGATGGGTAGCCGCCTGCTTCGTCGCTGGCTCAACCGTCCGCTACGTGATCGCCTCATCGTCAGCAACCGTCATGATGCAACCGAGGAGCTGACCCGCTCCGGCTGTGATGCAGAAATCAGCGAATTGCTGCGTGCCTGCGGTGATATTGAACGTATCCTTGCACGTGTTGCACTGAGAAGTGCACGCCCGCGCGATTTTGCCACCCTGCGTGATTCGCTGCATCTGCTGCCAGAACTGCAGCAACTGCTGCAGCCGTTCAGCGAGGGCCTGCTGACTGAGCTGGCGTGCATGGCAAAGCCCCGCCCTGAAACAGCCGCCCTGCTGCAGAGAGCGATTATCGACAATCCTCCCGTGGTACTACGCGACGGTGGTGTCATTGCAGTCGGTTATGATGCAGAACTGGATGAGCTGCGTGACCTGTCACAGAATGCAGACCAGTTCCTGCTCGATCTCGAAATGCGCGAAAAGGAGCGTACCGGTATCGCCACGCTCAAGGTCGCCTATAACCGGGTGCATGGCTATTACATCGAGATCAGCAAGGCACAGGCTGAATCCGCACCAGACGAATATGTACGCCGCCAGACACTGAAAAACGTTGAGCGCTTCATCACCCCGGAACTGAAAAAGTTCGAGGACAAGGTACTGAGTGCACGTGAACGTTCGCTGGCACGTGAAAAGGCACTCTACGATGAGCTGTTTGACCTGCTTGCAGCAGAAATCAGCAGCCTGCAGGAAGCAGCTGAAGCCGTCGCCACTCTCGACGTACTGGCCAACCTAGCCGAGCGCTCAATGACACTCGGTCTGACGCGTCCGCAGCTGACAGAAGAGAGAGAAATCTCGATCAAGGCAGGTCGCCACCCGGTGGTGGAATCGGTCAATGATACGCCATTCATCCCGAACGGTGCCGAGCTCGGTGACGCACGCACCATGCTGATCATCACCGGTCCCAACATGGGCGGTAAATCGACCTACATGCGCCAGAATGCGCTGATCGTGCTGATGGCCTACGCAGGATGTTTTGTGCCTGCTGAGGCGGCAAGTATCGGCGCGATCGACAGGATATTCACTCGCATTGGCGCATCGGACGATCTAGCCGGTGGACGCTCGACCTTCATGGTTGAAATGGAAGAGACAGCCAACATACTGCATAACGCGACCGAATACTCACTTGTGCTGATGGATGAGATCGGGCGTGGCACCAGCACATTCGACGGCCTCTCACTGGCTTGGGCGTGCGCGGTTGAACTGGCAACAGGGCTGCGCTCGCTGACCCTTTTCGCTACCCACTATTTTGAACTCACTTCCCTCCCGGAAGAGTTTGACGGTATTGTCAACGTACACCTCGATGCTGTTGAACAGGGAGAATCCATCGTATTTCTGCATGCAGTCATGGAAGGGCCTGCAAACCAGAGCTACGGTTTACAAGTTGCCCAGCTAGCCGGTGTGCCGAGAGCCGTGATTCATCGTGCACGTACCAAGCTGGTGAGCCTGGAACAGGGCGATGCCGCAAAGTCAGACTTGTCCAGTAGCCAGCTGCCGCTGTTCAGCCCGGATCCGGAGCCTGATAGCAGAATTGAGAAGGAGCTTGAGGAGATTGATCCTGATGAGCTGACACCGCGAGAGGCGCTGAGCCTGCTGTATACACTGAAGGCACTGCAGCGGGAGAGTTGAATCGCCCCTGGGATGAGGCTCCTGCATGGTTTGTGCGGTGTTCGGATCCCGGGCCTTCGCCTTTCTTCGTCCGGGATGACGATGTTTGTGCATTATACAATTCCGTCATCCCCGCGAAGGTGGGGATCCGGGTATTGCATCATTCTGTAGGAGCGGCGCCATCGCCGCGATTGTCACCACGAGCTCGACCCGGGGTTCATCAGGAACAGTGCACACACTCCTGGATGTTGGCTCAAGGCCGGCATGACGAGGGTGGGTGTGGATACCGGCTCAAGGCCGGTATAACAATGGCCTGAATGCGTCTTCTGCTCTCTTAGTTCTCGAGTTCATCCAGCGCAGCAGCAATCTCGCCACCACTCATTTTTGTCCAGTTGAGGCTCGACTTGGAACCATCGGCAAGGAAAATCGTCGGGGTTGAATTGATGCCCAACTCACGTCCAATTTCCATGTGCTTGTCGATTGGCGTATCACAAGATGCCGTTGCCATCTTTTTGCCTGCCTTGGCTTCGGTCAGCGCCTTGTTTCTGTCAGCTGCACACCAGACAGACTTGGCATTTTCATAAGAGCTCGGCGTGATAACCGGCAGAAAAACATACTTAACGCGAATATCGGCGGCTGTCATTTCACCCATCTTCTTGTGAAAGAGCTGGCAGAAAGAGCAGTTCACATCGGTGAAGACAGTCAGCGTGTGCTTCGCATTTTTCTTGCCATAGATGATCATCTCTTCATCGCTGACTGTATCCAGTACAGGCTTGCGAATTTTTCCGAGTGTTTGCTCAGCAAGGTTGCGCATGCCCTCGTCGATTGAAAGCACATTGCCGAGAACAATATATTTGCCATCTTCGGTCAAAAAGAAGACTTCCTGCCCGAGAACTACCTCGCGCAAGCCACTGGCAGAAGATTCATTAATTGTGAATTCCGCACCCTTGGCGTCAAATTTCTCCAGTATTTTTTCTACCTGCTTTTGCAGTTGAGCATCCGATGCTGGCGCGGCAGACACCATGGCAACCTGGCCCAGCAGCAGTGAGGCGAAGATGCTCGAGAGAATCAGTTTCAATTTCATTTCTATTCCTGTTGTTTGATTTCCACCTGGTAGAGACCCTGCTTTTGACAGAAAACTTGCAAAAAAATTCGCTACCAGGCGACATAAATAACATCGCGCATCATACGCGAAATCAGGGCAAACATCTTCCCCGGGATTTATCGGTTTGCTCGCCCTTCAGGCACGCGGATGGTGCTTTTTATAGAGATTTTCCAGGCGCTCCCTGGCGACGTGGGTGTAGATCTGGGTGGTGGAAAGGTCACTGTGCCCGAGCAGCATCTGCACAACACGCAGGTCGGCGCCATGGTTGACCAGGTGGGTTGCAAAGGCGTGGCGCAGCGTATGGGGCGAGAGATGGCTCTTGATATCCGCCGTCTGAGCATGCTTGCGAATTCGATACCAGAAGGCCTGGCGTGTCATGCCCCCTCCCCGCCGTGTCGGAAACAGGGCGCTACTGACCTGTTTTTTCAGCAGTTCGCCGCGATACTCTGCGACAAAGCGCTGAATCCAGTCAACGGCCACCTCTCCGAGAGGTACAAGGCGCTCCTTGTCACCCTTGCCAATCACGCGTACAAGTCCCTGGTTGAGGCTGACCGACTCCATGCCAAGACCAACCAGCTCGGAAACACGCAGCCCGGTCGCATAGAGCAGTTCCAGCATGGTGCGATCACGAAATCCTTCCGGCGTAGACAGATCAGGCGCCTCGAGCAGCGCCTCAACCTCGCCCTCGGTGAGCGACTTGGGCAATGGCCGTCCCAGCCTTGGCGCCTCGATCTGCGCAGTGGGATCAGTCTGAATGCGCCCCTCCCTGCTCAGCCACTGGTAAAACTGGCGCGCCGCGGAGAGAAAACGTGCCACGCTGCGACTGCTGTGGCTGCTACCGGCGAGTTTCGCGAGGTATGACTGCAACTGGTCACGGCGTACGTTAACCAGCTCACACTGCCCGCTTGCACTCAACCATTCAGAGAGTTTACGCAGGTCAGTCTGATACGCCGACAGTGTATTGCGACTGAGGCCGCGCTCAAGCCACAGGGCATCCGCGAACGCCTCTATCTGTGTCTGATCGGCCGCGCGCACGGTTTTCAAATTTCGACACCCTCATGTTTCAGCAGCCATGACTTGATTTGCGGCCAGCTGCCGTTACTATGCCCGTGACCCCCCCCCCTGCCATTGGCGGCTACCACGCGATGACATGGCACTAGCAATGAGCAGGGGTTGGTTCGACATGCCTGTCCTATCGCGCGTGGGCCGCTGCCAAGTGACTTTGCCAACTCACCATAGGTCACCACCTCGCCGCTGCCGAGTTCACGCAGGGCACTCCAGACACGCTGTTGGTAATCTGTTCCGGAGAGTGAAACCGGCAGCGCCGACCAGTTTGATGCATCTTCGAAATAGGAGTCGAGCCACTCTTTCAGCCAGGCGTGCTGCGCAGGCGTTTTTGCGCGGCTGACGTCAGGCTGGAGAGTGACATCAAAAGCCTGCTTGCCATCGAGGTTGATGCCAACCTTGCCAACTGGCGTATTCACGACGAGATCAAAGTTCATTCTTTTCTCTCCACCAGGTTAATCCAGACGCAGCTCATCTTTAAGTGCAATTGGTGTCGGCAGTTTCTGCACGATCCAGTAGGACGAACCAATGAAACTGAACAGGGTTGCAAACTGAATCAGGTAGGCAGCCTTGTGGCCGATCACGGATGCCTCGAGTGCCACCACTGAAACCAGCAGGGAAAACTCGCTCAACTGGCCAAGGCGTATACCGATCTCCGAGGCGCGTTTTTTCGACTCGCCGAGGCGTTCAATCAGCCAGCGGAACACCGGTGGTTTGAGCGACAGGCTCAGTGCAGCAAGAATCAGCGCTGGCAGCAACACCGGCATGGCGACTGACAAGTCCATTTTTGCACCCAGGGCAAAAAAGAAGAGTACCAGGAAAAAATCACGCAGCGGCTTGAGGCTCTCGGAGACAAACAGCGCAATCGGACTGGAGGCAAGCGCAACGCCGGCAATGAAGGCACCAATCTCGGCAGAGAGCCCCATGGCAAGCGCCAGCTCGGCAAGACCGAGACACCAGCCGATGGCAGTGAGAAAAATATACTCCTGAATTTTGTCGAAACGCCTGATCAGCCTAATCAGCAGGTAGCGGGTAATCAACCAGGCAATCAGTCCGAGCAGCGGCAATTTCAGAATCAGCAGCAGTGGCGTCCACACGGATTCAATACCGCTGCCACGTCCCTGGATATAGATCAACAGCCCGATTGCCAGCAAGTCCTGCAATAGCAGGATGCTGATGATGAATTCTCCGGTACGCTGGTGGTGAAGCACACTGGTTGGCAGCAATTTGAGGCCAATGATTGTACTCGAGAAGGTCATTACGGCACCGATCAGCAAGGCCTCTTCAAAACCAAAGCTGAACACCAGCGCGACCAGCATGCCACCGAGACCGAAGAGCAGAGAGCTCACCAGTGTAATCCAGGAGGTTTTGCGCATCATGTGCAGCAATTCTGCAGGATTCAGGTTCAGACCCAGCAGGAAAAGCAGGAAGATGATTCCGATATGCGAGATATCCTCAACCAGTCCTGCATGCCCTACCCATCCAAGCACCGAGGGTCCGAGCAGAATGCCAAGAACAACGTAGGCGACTAGCAGAGACTGGCGCGCATAGAGGGCCAGTGTCGCCATCACGGCAGCACCGGTGAAAATCAAAAAAATGGTAAAAACAAAGGGATCCTGTTCCACGCCAACTACTATTTTCAGTTGCAAACTATTAACATACCATACTGCTGAATCAGGGTTTTTTCCTGTTTTTTGCATGCAACTCTTTTCGTTTCATGAATTATCAGGTAACGTATTTTGCTTGTCTGAAAAGAGAGTTTCTGCTATAGATAGCGCGCTTGAATATTTATCGTGCTGAATTTGGGCCCGACTTGACGATTTCAACGGGCCGATAACGAGCGCAAATGATCCCGGATCAGGAGAACCCTATGCCCGCAAAGAAAAAAGCTGCGGCAAAGAAAAAGGCAACAGTTAAAAAGAAAGTTGCCCTGAAGAAAAAAGTTGCTGTGAAAAAGAAAGCAGTAGCCAAGAAAAAAGTTGCTGTAAAAAAGAAGGCAGTAGCCAAGAAAAAAGTTGTGGCAAAAAAGAAGGCCGCGACAAAGAAAAAAGCGACCGCTGCCCAGGCAAATGACAGCTCGCTCCTCGGTACCTTTGGTTTCGCTCCCTACGAGCCGACCAAAAAAGAGGAGTACATGAATGAGGCCCAGGAAGAACACTTCCGTGCCATTCTCAACGCCTGGAAAGCGAGCCTGATGGAAGAGGTCGACCGTACCGTGCATCACATGCAGGATGATGCGGCCAACTTTCCTGATCCGAATGACCGCGCTTCACAGGAGTCGGAGTTCAGCCTCGAACTGCGCACACGTGATCGCGAGCGCAAGCTGATCAAGAAAATCACTTCCACTCTCGACCGCCTGGATGCGGGAGATTACGGCTGGTGTGACTCATGTGGTGTCGAGATCGGCATTCGCCGCCTCGAGGCAAGGCCAACAGCTGACCTTTGCGTCGACTGCAAGACACTCGAAGAGATCAAGGAAAAACAGATGGCCTGAGGCCACTGGCTTGGCAGCATGCCCGAATCAGCGGCATGCTGCCCCATCTGAACGATGCGCCACTATCGCGGACGTTTCGCCCCTACCCCATCCGGACCACTTCACTTTGGCTCGCTGGTTGCAGCAGTCGCCAGTTATCTCGATGCCCGTCATCACCAGGGTGATTGGTTCGTACGTATCGATGACCTTGACCAGCCCCGTCAGAAACCCGGATCTGTTGAATCCATTCTTGCCACGCTCGAAGCACTGGGTTTCGAATGGGATGACGAGATACAGTACCAGTCTCGCCGAACCGAACGTTACCAGGCACTGCTCGATGAACTGAGTAACAGGCAACTCGTCTACCCATGCAGTTGCAGCCGCAAGGAGATCGCAGCCGAGGCAAAAGCTGGAGTCGACGGACTTGTCTACCCGGGCACTTGCCGCAGCGGTATGCGTGAAGGTGCAACCCAGTTTTCATTCAGGATCATTACTGACGAGAGTGTGATTCAGTTCAACGACCGTATACAGGGAACTTACACCCAGCAGCTGGACAGGGATATCGGTGATTTTGTCCTCAAACGGGCCGATGGCCTGTTCGCCTACCAGCTGGCAATCGTCGCTGATGACCATGATCAGAAAATTAACTCCATCGTGCGTGGGCGTGACCTGCTGGTCTCCACACCCAGGCAGATCTACCTGCAACAGCTGCTGGCCATGGAAACACCCGATTATGCACACGTGCCCCTGGTGATGGATGACAACGGAAACAAACTCAGCAAGAGTGATGCGGCACACCCTGTTGATACTAAACGACCACTTGAAACGCTTAATCTCACACTCGATTTTCTCGGACAAGCTGCGGTTGAAGCCGATACAATCGACAGCTTCTGGCAACAGGCAACCAGAAACTGGTTAATAGAACAGGTCCCGAAATGAACATACAGGATGAAACGCCTTACGTACTCCTTGGCGGTGAAGAGAGAGTGCGTGAACTGGTCGATCGCTTCTACGACTACATGGATGAACTGGAAGAAGTTGAACCGGTCCGTGAGATGCATGCGAAGAGTTTGCGCGTGTCACGAGACAAGCTTTTCAAATTTCTCAGCGGCTGGCTCGGTGGTCCAGGACTCTACGAGGCCGAGTATGGTCACCCCCGGCTGCGCCGTCGTCACATGCCCTTTACGGTCACGGAGGAAGCACGGGACCAGTGGCTATTATGCATGAATAAAGCTATGGATGACATGGATATAGAGCCTAAACTTCGAGCATTTCTTGATAATGCTTTTTTGCGTACGGCGGATCATATGCGTAACCAGGAACACTGAGTATTTTCAAAGTATCATCGTGGGGCGATTATGCCATCAATCACAGGGCTTTCATTAGTTCTCCACCTGTTCTATACTGAATTTAGTAGAACACAAAGAGAACCTCGATATGTTTGACACCCTGACTCGCAGACAACAGGAGATTTACGATTTCCTGTTCAACAACCAGGAACAGTTCGAACACCCGCCCACCCTATCCGAACTCTGTACGGCAATGGGATTGAGTTCCCGCGGCTCCATGCATAAGCAGGTACAGGCATTGATTGAAGCCGGGCTTGTCGAACCAATGAACAACCAGCGCAGGGGCATTCGCCTGACTGCAAGCTCGATGCAAAGCAGTGGACACGATAGCGGACTGCCGTTGCTGGGGCGCATCGCCGCAGGACAACCGATCGAGGCCGTCTCCACACCGGAAACGCTCGATGTTCCAACATGGATGCACACACAGGCTCCCTGCTACGTGTTACAGGTAAAAGGAGACTCAATGATTGATGAAGGGATTCTGGATGGCGATTTCGTCGTCATAGAGAAGCGTTCGCACGCACGTAATGGTGAAATCATCGTTGCCCTGGTCGAAGGTGAAGAAGCCACCCTGAAACGGATTGAACAACAGGCGACGAGTACAATTCTTCACCCTGCCAACGCGAGCATGTCACCCATGACATATCGTCCTGACCAGGTCGAGATTCAGGGTGTACTGGTGGGGCAGATGCGTAGTTACGTGCATTAGAAAACCCGATCGCGGCGGGGGCGCCGCGTTTAATATGACAATGACACAGCCTAAAACAGGCCTGGACTCAAGCGCTGACCATCAGCTCTTTCATATCAGCAACTGCTGCATGCCAGCCAGAGAAGATTGCACGACTGACAATCGAATGACCGATATTCAATTCGATGACACCCTCTAACCTGGCAACAGGCTGTACATTGTCATAATCGAGTCCGTGTCCCGCATTCACCTGCAGACCGAGCTCACTCCCCTGGATAACTGCCTTACGCACCTTCTCCAGTTCGGCTTCACGCTGCAGCTGGTCTGCGGCATCCGCATAGTGACCGGTGTGAATCTCGATAACAGGTGCACCCACCTCTTTAGCAGCTTCCAGCTGAACTGGATCGGCATCGATAAAAAGTGAAACCCGAATACCTGCCTCTGCAAGTGCAGCACAATAATCTGTCAGCATCTCCTTCTGGCCTGCAACGTCAAGCCCACCTTCAGTGGTGAGTTCCTCGCGCTTTTCGGGTACCAGGCAACAGTCGGCCGGCCCGATGCGTTTGGCAATCCCGAGCATCTCTGTTGTTGCTGCCATCTCGAGATTCATACGTGTTTTCAAACGGCCAATGAGAATTTCAACATCATTGTCCTGAATGTGGCGTCGATCTTCACGCAAGTGAAGCGTAATGGCATCGGCACCTGCCTCCTCGGCCATGAGTGCTGCCTTTACCAGGTCGGGATAAGGTGTTCTGCGCGCCTCACGAAGTGTTGCCACATGGTCAATATTGACGCCAAGTAATCTCTTCATCATGGTCAATTATCCGAAAAGCTCCCTGCTTTTTAATGGTTTGTAATCAAGGTGATAGTCAATCACGCGACGCAACAGCTGCTTCGCTTCCTGACGTAGCTGAATATCATCACACGTCTTATTGTGCAGTGCAATCAATGTCCTGCCCGAGATGATATTCGAGGTGTCTGCTGATAGCTCGACAGGAGATTCAGAAAAGCCCCTGCCCTTTTGGTAAAGGTAGTTTCTGCCCGGTTCAACTGGCTCGTTTTCGAGCGTCACGTCGGTTACCAGCTCATATCCTGCTGCCTGCAGCAGGCGCATCTCAAACAGGCGCAGACTCCAATCCAGGGGGATCTCCCCAACGAGGCTTGAGAGTGTTCTGATGTAATCACCGAAGAGTTGGTCATGTGGCTCAGATCTTGGCACCAGGCGCATCAGCAACTCGTTGAGATAAAGGCCGCAGAAGAGAGGTTTGCCAACCAGGCGATCAAGCTGATAGTCATCCGGCTCAACCTCGTGCAGGCTTTTCACTTCCCCACGCCCTCCCCAGCCAAGCCTCAGTGGAGTGAAGGGCTGCAACAGTCCGGCCGTACTCCCCTTGGCACCGCCGCGAGAAACTGCAGGGAAACGTCCTTCGCCTTCAACGAAAAGTTCCAGCAGCAGGCTGGTGTTTTTGAAAGGACGCCGATGAAGCACAAAGGCGCGCCTCAGCAGTATGCTCATTGATCGGTATAGCCCAGGCTGGCGATAGAGCGCTCATCGGATGACCAGCTCTTTTTAACCTTGACCCACACGTCCAGCCACACCTTGCGTCCGAAACTGCTCTCCATCGACTCACGTGCGATGCGTGCAGTCTCTTTCATGGCTCCACCCTTGTGGCCAAGGAGTATGCCCTTCTGACCCGGCTTTTCGACCCACACAACCGCCGAGATTCGATAGCGTGATCCCTCGTCTTCGAATCGCTCGATCTCGACCGTCACTGCATAGGGAAGCTCCTTTGCATAGCGGCGCGTCAGCTGCTCTCGCAGCAATTCGGCTGCAAGGAAACGTTCAGACCTGTCAGTGACTTGGTCTTCCGGGTACCAGATATCGGCTTCCGGAAGCAGTTTCATCACTTCTGACTCAACCACGTCGACCTGTTTTCCCTGTAATGCAGAGGTTGGAATCATCTGCTCGAACGCATATTTTTTACTCAGCTCTGCCAACAACTGCAAAGCCTCTTCACGCCGTTCGAGCTTATCCATTTTATTAAGCACGAGAATGGTCGGTCTGCCTGAACGTTTAATACCCGCGAGGACTTTCTCATCCTCTTCAGTCCAGCTGCCTGCCTGCACGACAAAAACAATCACATCGACATCGGGCAAGACAGATTCTGCCGTCTGGTTGAGGATACGATTTAGCGCCTTGCCGCCGCGCTTGTGAATGCCCGGTGTATCGACAAAGAGTATCTGGCCTTCATCGGTGGTTTTGATTCCGAGAATTGCATGGCGTGTGGTCTGGGGTTTATGTGAGGTAATCGCGATTTTCTGACCAATCAGACGATTGATCAGCGTTGACTTGCCGACATTTGGACGTCCAACGATAGCTGCATACCCGCAGCGCGTGACTTTATCTTCACTCTGCATCGACTTGTTCCAGTAGTGCGGCTGCGGCAGCCTGTTCTGCCTTGCGGCGTGACCTGCCTATCCCTTCGGATGTGAGTTGCAGGGATTTCACGTTGCACTGTACGGTAAATGTCTGGTGATGCTGTTTACCTTCTGTGCGCAGGATTTCATATTCGGGCAGTTCGAGATTGCGCGCCTGCAGGTATTCCTGCAATCGTGTCTTGGAATCCTTGCCGCAATCATTCAAATCGACCGCCTGGAGACGACTGTCAAACAGTGACAGGATCAGCTTATGCGCCTTGTCGATGCCGCCATCGAGATAGACGGCAGCGATGATAGCCTCGATCGCATCAGCCAGGATTGAGTCACGTGAGTGTCCACCACTGCGCTGCTCTCCGACGCCCATCTCAAGATATTTTCCAATATCGAGTTCTCGCGCCAGGGAAGCGAGTGTCTCGCGCTTGACAAGTGATGCACGCAAACGGCTTAGCTGCCCCTCACTGGCCGCCTGGAAGCGCTTGTAGAGCCAGTCGGATATCACCATGCCGAGAATGGCATCACCGAGAAATTCAAGGCGCTCGTTGTTGTTACCGCCGGCACTCCTGTGTGTCAGTGCGAGTTCCAGCAGCGCAGGCGAGTCGAACTGATAGTTGATCAGCTCGGACAGTTTCATCAGGGGAAGTTTCAATTAGGAGGAATTTCCACGGAATCGTCAAAATGCAGCAACAGATCGATATTTAACATATATTTTTTCTGTACCGAGTAAGTGACACGTAATACCGTGTGCCTCGTCTCTTCCTTGACAGTGAAATTCTTCTTGTCAAATTCGTAGATCGAATTGGTTCTCAGACGTTTGAAAAACAACTCTTTCATTTGGCTTGTGCTCTTCCCCTTCATGGTCGGATCTTGCTGAAGCTCCTCAAGAATACCGACGATCGTCCTGTTTTGCATGTAAGCCGGCACCGCCTTGAACGCAAAAGTACCGACCAGCACTGCGGCAACGATCAACAACAGGATCGAGAGAGTTGATTCGCCCCGCTGATTTTTCTGTTTATTTAATAGTTTCACCAATACGACTCCACTCAACAGGGAACCCCGGTAAATCAGAATCAAAATTCATCCAGATCATCGAGGCTCGACCAACCAGATTTTTCTCGGGGACGAGACCCCAGCAACGGCTGTCGTTACTGTTATCCCTGTTATCCCCCATTGCAAAATAGTGCCCCTCAGGGATTCTCACGGGACCATCAGCCAACACCTGGCAGCCCGGTCCGAAATCGGGACGGCGCCGGTTAATCAGCACACTATGCTCAACGCCATCCAGTTTCTCACTAGCATGTAATACACCAGTCTCGCGCTTTCCTCCGCCAACACCATTGTAGATTTCCAGTCCTTCAACCTGCTGCGGCTGACCGTTGATATAGAGGATCTTGTCACGATAGGCGACAGTGTCTCCGGGAACGGCAACCACTCGTTTAATATAGTCGATAGAATCATTCATGGGAAATCTGAACACCACAACATCACCTCGTTGCGGTGATCCGGTATCCATGATCTTGCTGTGGCTAACGGGCAGCCTGAGTCCATAGGCATACTTGTTGACGAGAATAAAATCACCAACCAGCAGTGTCGGCATCATCGAGCCCGAGGGAATTCTGAATGGCTCGAAGACGAAAGAGCGCAGAATCAGGACAATCAGAAAGACTGGCAGCAAAGAGTGCGACAGGTCGACCAGGAAGGGTTCCTTGACATCCTTTTTGCGTCGTTTACGCAGGTAGAGTCGATCCAGAAGCCACACGACTCCCATTACAACGACAACTAATACCAGCACTGTTTCTATATCAAAACTCATTCCTGCTCCATTTAGAGATTAAAGGTCATTATGCCTTTTCAGTTAATCCTGGCCAACCTTGAGTACTGCCAGGAATGCATCCTGGGGAATCTCAACACTGCCAACCTGCTTCATGCGCTTCTTGCCCGCTTTCTGTTTTTCGAGCAGTTTTTTCTTACGCGTGATATCACCACCATAACACTTGGCCGTGACATTTTTGCGTAGCGCCTTGACTGTTGAGCGGGCAATAATCTTGCTGCCGATCGCAGCCTGGATGGCGACTTCGAACATCTGTCTTGGTATCAGCTCTTTCATGCGCTCGGTCAACTCGCGACCACGGCTCTGCGATGCGTCCCTGTGGACGATGACAGAGAGCGCATCAACTGCTTCGCCGTTGATAAGGATATCCAGCTTCACCAGTGGTGCAGGCTGGAAACGCCTGAATTCGTATTCAAAGGAGGCATAACCGCGACTGACTGACTTGAGGCGATCGAAAAAGTCGAGCACCACCTCGTTCATCGGCAGCTCCCAGTTAATCTGTACCTGGCCACCGAGATACTGCATGTTCTTCTGGACACCACGTTTCTCGACACACAGTGAGATAACCGGACCAAGCATATTCTGGGGCACGAGAATGGTCGCCTCGATGATGGGTTCACGGATCTCGTCGATCTTGGAGGGATCGGGCAAATCTGCCGGGTTATCAACCTTGATCACCTCGCCGTCGTTACTCAGCACCTCGTAAATTACAGTCGGTGCTGTTGTAATCAGGTCGAGATCATATTCACGTTCAAGGCGCTCCTGCACGATCTCCATGTGCAGCATGCCAAGGAAACCGCAGCGGAAACCGAAACCGAGTGCCTGCGAGGTCTCGGGTTCGTAATGCAAAGCCGCATCGTTAAGACGCAGTTTCTGCAGCGCATCGCGCAGACTCTCGTAATCATCGGAGCTGACCGGGTAGAGACCGGAAAAGACACGCGGGCGCATCTCCTCGAAACCGGGCAATGGCTGTTCGGCCGTCTTATCGAAATGGGTCACGGTATCACCGACAGGTGCACCGTCGATCTCCTTGATACCGGCGATCAGAAATCCAACCTCACCCGGGCCGAGACGTCCGGTAACTGTCTTCTTGGGAGTAAAGACACCCACGTTGTCAGCCTGGTGCTGACGGCCGGTCGACATGATCTTGATCTTGTCCTTGTTCTTCAGCACGCCATTGATGACACGCACCAGCGAGATAACCCCGACATAGGAGTCGAACCAGGAATCGATAATCAATGCCTGTAGCGGCTCATTCTCGTCGCCCTCGGGCGGTGGAATGGTTTCAACCAGCTTGTCGAGCAACTCCTTGATACCAATGCCTGTCTTGGCGCTGACATGCAGGGCATCCTCAGCCTCGATGCCGATAATCTCCTCGATCTCGTTAATGACGCGATCAGGCTCGGCAGAGGGAAGATCAATCTTGTTCAGTACCGGCAGTACCTCGAGGCCCATTTCGATTGCCGTGTAGCAGTTGGCTACGCTTTGCGCCTCAACACCCTGGGCTGCGTCAACAACCAGCAATGCACCCTCGCATGCAGCGAGTGAACGCGACACCTCGTAGGAGAAATCGACATGTCCAGGGGTATCAATGAAGTTGAGCTGGTAGGTCTCACCATCGCTCGCGGTGTAGTCGAGAGTGACGCTCTGCGCCTTGATGGTAATTCCGCGTTCTCTTTCGAGATCCATGGAATCAAGCACCTGGCTGTCCATTTCGCGCTCGGTGAGACCGCCGCACAGCTGGATAAAACGATCTGCAATCGTCGATTTACCATGATCGATGTGCGCGATGATGGAGAAGTTACGTATGTGGCTCAGGTCTGTCATTAGTGGTGATGTTTGTGGTGTCCGGCACTGAAGGAGACCGCCTGCTTCTATCGCACAGCACGGTCAAAAGTTTGCATATTCTAACGAATTTCTGCGCAAACAGGGAGATTAATCCGGATTAACCAGAAAGGCGTCGAGAAGTTCCGGATCGAGAAAATAGTTACAGATGACACGTTCACCGTGGGCCAACACCGGGACCATATCTCCGTAGCGTGTTTCGAGACTCTCATCACGCGAAATGTCGATACAGCTGAATTCAAGGTTATTACGGGAGCGGTAGTCACCCAGCTCGTGCCACATCGACTCGCACAGGTGACACCCCTCCCGGTAATAGAATTCCAGCCTGACCATTCAGCAGCCCCGGCTAAACTCTAGATCAATCAGAGAGTCGAAGCGTCAGCCAGCGTGAACCTTCTTTTTGTTGTACCAGGATCGCAATCGGTTTCTCTTTTGGCAGTTTTTCTACTCCCTTCCTGAAATCATCAACATCCATTATGCGGTGACTCCCGATCATGGCGATGACTTCACCAGTACGAATACCCGCCTTGCGTGCAGGTCCCTCCTGCACCTCTTCGACGATGACGCCGCCCTCTGCGATTCCGAGTTCATTTCGCTGCATCTGGGTCAGGTTCGAGACCACGAGACCCAGAATTGTCTCTTTCTCTTCAGGCTCAGGCTGCGGCTCTTTTTCCAGCATGGCAAGCTGCTCATCAGGCAGTTCGCCTATATTGACAGAGATAGTCTTCTCGTCACCCGCGCGCAGCACAACAACCTGTGCCGGACGGTCGATACTTGCCGAGCCAACCATGGGTGGCAGCTTGGATGACTTCTCAACTGGCTTGCCGTTGAAACGAATGATGATATCGCCGACCTGCATGCCCGCCTTTTCAGCCGGACTGTCAGGCATGACACGAGCCACAAGCGCTCCCATCGGTTTTTCCATATCGAAGGATTCCGCAAGCTCCCTGGTTACGTCCTGGATCAACACACCCAGCCAACCACGCGAGACCTTGCCCTTGGAGCGCAGCTGATCAGCGACATTCATTGCCACCTCGATCGGAATCGAGAATGAGAGCCCCATAAAACCACCGCTGCGGCTGTAGATCTGGGAGTTCACACCGACGACTTCACCATCGAGATTGAATAGTGGTCCGCCTGAATTACCCGGATTAATCGCCACATCCGTCTGGATGAAGGGCACGTAGTTCTCTTCGGGAAGACTGCGACCTTTTGCACTGACAATACCTGCAGTGACCGAGTGATCAAAACCGAAAGGCGAACCGATAGCCAGAACCCATTCACCAACCTTGAGATCTGCCCCGTTGCCAACTTTCACGGTTGGCAGTCCATCCGCATCGATTTTCAGTAGTGCAACATCAGTCTGCTTGTCAGAACCGATAATTTCAGCAGTGAATTCGCGCCTGTCGGCAAGACGTACAATCACCTCATCAGCATCATTCACAACGTGGTGATTGGTCATGACATAACCATCTTCACTGATAATAAAACCGGACCCCAGCGACTCGCTTTTAAAGTCAGGCATCTGGTCAAAATCGAACTGCTCACCAAAAAAACGTTTCAGCAAATCATCAAATGGTGCGCCACCAGGCATCTCGGGTATATCAAAATGATGCTTCCCGGACTTATTACCGGATGTGCCATTATGCTTAGTGCTGATATTCACCACCGCAGGTGAATTCTTCTCTGCCAGCTCGGTAAAATCAGGCAACTGCGCATGCGCAACTGCAGAGAACAGAAGAGTTAGCGTCATCAGAAATGCACTTACTGGTGCAGTGATTGTCCTTATCATTCAGGTTACCTCGTCAGATTATCCAGTGATACATGATTTCCGGAGACGGAATCAGTTGAACGGCGCAGTTGAATCTCACCAAGCGCTTTTTGTCGGCGCATACGGCTTACCATGAAAAGTACCAGTCCCATGCCGAATAGACCACCGACAACCTGAAATAGTTCCTGCGGCAGTGCTAGCTGGATAGCAATGGAATTTAGCAGCATGGCACCGGCAATCAAGCCCAGCAACGGAAACAGGTAGAGTCGCAGGCTGCCGGAAATAATCGCCTCTTCTGCGATCGACAGGACAACCCTCTCTCCGACAACTGCATTGATGGTATTTGGCAATTGCAGCTGTTGCTGGCGACCGGGAAAAAGTGAAGCGACAATGGAGGTACCACATCCAGATTTGGCACTGCATGAACCGCATGCAGACTGCTGCTCAACCCTGACCTCGATCAAATCACCTGCTACAGCAGTGACAACTGCCTGCTCCTCGATCATTTCCCTGCCGAATTGCGCCTGGCACTACGCAGGAATATCTTGAGAGTATCAAGCGGCGCTTCACCGACTACTGTCAGCTTATGACCATCGACCTTGGTAGAAAGAATACCGACGCCCCCCACGCTGGTCTGGCGGTTATCCTGACCACCACTACCATTCTCTATGTAGAGAGAGAGACGCGTAATACCGTCCGAAAAAACAAAATGGTCACGAGCCTGTCCCGCCGGCTCTGTGTGACTGTAAAGCTCAATAATGAAGCCCGCAGGGATCCCATCAAAACTCCACTCGCCGTCATACTCAACCGCTTCGACGGGTGTCTCGCTAACCTCCTGCGGCTGCGTATCCATTTCCGAGATTTCGATCGTCGTAAACATCATTTGGGAGATGGTGGCGCCTTTGCGGTCAACCACAACACGCCTCAACGGCAGCGCAGTCTCTTTATCAAGATAGAGTCTGTGTCCGTAGCGAAAGGCATCCTTGGGCATTACTGCAACAAGTGTGACCGGGCGGCCTGCAACACGCTCATCACCAATCACCTCAATTCGATAAAGGCTTGCGAGACGCTCAGGGTCAAACGATGCAAGTGTTGGTAAATGTGAACGTCTGCGTTCGGATACTGAAGGCCTCTCTTTATCCGGAGTCAGGCGGGTGATGGTGTAGTCGTCACGGATAATTTCACGTTTCGGGCCGGTCAGTGTCGACAGGTGTTCTTTTTCAAAACCTTCCCTGACGCTATGCACAATATGCATGGCATTGAGGACTTCGCCGGTCTGGTAGACGAAATCGCCCTCATAGTTAAGATTACGCACAGTTTGCGTCATGCGATCGAGAAGCGTTGTTGCCTCGTCTTGTGCAACTGCAGGGGTAAAAAGCAGGAGAGTCAGTGCGAGACTGATTAAGGTACGTTGCATAAACGAAGGATCGACGGAAAGTTTCAGAATCCCTCGTAACCTACCATGGTTGCCAATGGTAGACCAGTGCCAAGTGAACCCCTTGAGAGGCTCTCGTGTTCTTCAAGATAGATCTCAAGTCCATGCCTGTCTGAGCTTGGTTGCTCTGCGTCAGCAGGGGAAGAGACTGTAGTGGGCGCCATCACAACCGCAGGGGCATTGCCACTATTTGCTACAAATGCAGGCTCCTGCACATTTGTTGAAAGGGAGTTGACGCCGAAAATGACTGCAGCTGCAACACCTGCGGCAAGTGCACCGCCGGAGGCAAAGCGCTTGATGCCCTGTGAAATCCCGCCTTTTATCGCAGCCGGTGCCAGAATAACAGGCTCCTCTGCCAACTGGTTATGGATGCTCTCGAAAAGGTCTGCGTGGTTGATTTCAGCTGTTTCGCCATTGAGACAGGCACGAACGGTCTGATACCTGGCAAGTGTTGCTTTCGCCTCCTCTCGGCTCAGCAAGCTGTCGACTAGCTGCTTGCCATCCTTGTACGAAATTTCACCATCAAGCAGAGCAGAGAGTTGTTCCGGTTCGGGATTTGTCATCTTCTTCATGTTCTCTTTGACTTACGGATTCAATAAAGGTTTCAAACTGTTATCAATTGCTTCACGTGCCCTGAAAATACGTGAACGCACGGTGCCGACCGGGCATGCCATGGTTTCTGCAATCTCTTCGTAGGACATACCATCAATCTCGCGCAGTGTTATCGCAGTTCTCAGCTCCTCAGGCAGCGAATTAATCGCCTTCCAGACTGCTGCCTCAACCTCGTCACGCATGAGGTGATCTTCAGGCCGCGCACGCTCTTTAAGGCGCTCACCGGCATCCAGCTGTTCGGCAACCTCGGCGTCTACATCCGATCCCGGCGGTCTCCGTGACTGGGAGACAAGGTAATTTTTAGCCGTATTGATCGATATCCGGTAGAGCCATGTATAAAAGGCGCTGTCGCCGCGGAACTTAGGCAGTGCACGGTATGCCTTGATAAAGGACTCCTGCACCACGTCCAGCACATCAGCCTGCTCACGTACATAGCGTGAAACAACCGCTGCAACCTTCTGCTGGTATTTCAGTACCAGCAGGTCGAAGGCACGCTTGTCACCACGCTGCGCGCGCTGTACCAGTTCCAGATCACTCTCTTCAGCCATAGAGCGGGCTCCATGGCTCCGTCTTGCTCAAATTTCCCGATTTAAAATGGGACAATGAAGACGCGGTGAAGTTCATAAATAGTTGCATCAATATCCAGTTCGGCTAGCATCATATATATATTCTATCTTTAAATGCTCAACAAATGCCCTCTTCCCGCTTTAATCATGATGTATTAATCATCGGCAGTGGTGCCGCCGGACTCAGCCTGGCATTGCGACTGGATCAGAAACTGCGCATTGCCGTGATTGCCAAGCGCGAGCTTGAAGAGAGCAATACTTTCTATGCGCAGGGTGGCATTTCCGCAGTTCTTGACGAGGAAGACTCGATAGAATCACATGTACGCGACACCCTGGTTGCCGGGGCCGGCCTGTGCGAAGAGTCGGTGGTACGGGATACTGTCAAGCGCGGCCCCGAAAATATTCAGTGGCTTCTGGACAATGGTGTGCGATTCACTCGCGAGGATGAGCAAGACCCGCGTTCCGAATTCCATCTCACGCGCGAAGGCGGGCACAGTCACCGGCGTGTGATCCACTCGGCCGATTCAACCGGGCAAGAGGTCGAACTCACTCTCGTCTCTCAGGCAAAAAAACGTGACAACATCGACCTGTTCGAAGACCACATCGCTATCGACCTGATTACCAGTTCACGTGGCAGCAAGGCGAAAAGAATTCTCGGCTGCTACATTCTTGATGTCGGTAACGACAGGGTCGAGACCTATGCAGCACCTGTGGTAGTACTCGCCTCAGGCGGTGCCAACAAAGCGTATCTCTATACCAGCAACCCGGATGTCACCACGGGTGACGGCATCGCCATGGCATGGCGTGCAGGTTGCCGTGTCGCCAACATGGAGTTCATCCAGTTTCATCCGACATGTCTTTTCCACCCGCATGCCAAATCATTCCTCATCACCGAGGCACTGCGTGGTGAAGGGGCAACACTGCACCTGCCGAATGGAGAGCGGTTCATGCCGGCATTCGATGAACGTGCCGAACTCGCACCTCGCGATGTTGTTGCGCGCGCCATCGACCACGAGATGAAACGCCTGGGCGCCGACTGCGTTTATCTTGATATTACCCACAAGCCGGCCAGCTTCATCAGGGAGCACTTCCCGACTATCCATGAACGCTGCCTTGAATTCGGTATCGATATCACTCGCGAACGCATTCCGGTGGTTCCTGCCGCACACTACACCTGCGGTGGCGTCATTACTGACAAGGCAGCTCACACCGACATTCCCGGCCTCTATGCAATCGGTGAGACAGCTTATACCGGGTTGCATGGCGCCAATCGCATGGCAAGCAACTCACTGCTGGAGTGCCTCGTTTTCGGCCAGATTGCTGCTCAGAATATCGAAAAACAGATTGCCGACATTGAACCTGTTGGTGAAATCAAACCATGGGATGAAAGTCGCGTCTCGGATTCAGACGAACGCGTTGTCGTCTCACATAACTGGGATGAACTCAGGCGCTTCATGTGGGACTATGTCGGTATCGTTCGTTCCAACAAGCGGCTCGAACGCGCCAAGCGCCGCGCCAACCTGTTACGTCACGAGATTGATGAGTATTACAGCAACTTTCGTGTCAATAATGACCTGCTGGAACTGCGTAACCTGGTTGAAGTGTCAGACCTGATTATCCGCTCGGCTCAACTGCGTAAGGAGAGTCGTGGCCTTCACTACACCATCGACTTCCCCAATAAAGACAAGCAGCAGAAAAAACCGACCGTGCTCATTCCGAACAACTACTACCCGGTCGTCGAGGAAGAGTAACCAGCTTCAGGCTTGCTGGCTGATTGTGTCGCGGTAAGCATGCCAGCTGGCGTGTCCGAGCAGCGGGAAGACGACAATCATGCCGATGCCCAGTGTCACCACCCCGGCAAGCAGAAGGGCACCGATCAGCGCAGCCCACACCAGCATCGGCAGCTTGTTGTTGAGCACGGCATTGATACTCGTCAGGGCACTGGTGATCGCATCGGTGTTCCTGTCCAGCATCAGGGGCAGGGAAAAGACGCTCGTAACGAAGACCAGTGCAGCGAAAAAACTGCCGACGGCAGTGCCGACAGCGAGGAACTGCATCCAGCCCTCGATACCGATATCGTCACCGAGGGGAAAGAAGATGTGCACCATTGATGCGGCGCGCGCCCAGATCAGCAGGATCACCAACAGGATCAGGACGAACAGCAACTCGTTGCGCATGTGCTTGCTGGCCTCCCTGAAACAGTAGCCGGGACGCGGCTCCAGTCCCAGTTCGATCTGGCGGCTGATCGAGTAGAGACCAAATGCGAGCGCCGGACCTACCAGCAAGGCTCCCATGCCGATGGTAAACAGCATGGTGGTGTTCCCGCCCTGGTAGACCAACCAGAAGACCAGCAGCGTAGACAGGTGAATGACACCGCCGTAAGTGAGACTGAAGAGCGGTGCACGGCGAATATCAGCCCAGCCTTTGGCAAGCCACTCGAACGGTGCACGAACACTAATTGTATTTGCCGAAATAAGAAGCGGCTTGATCTCTTCGCCGTTCTCGTCTCTCTCCACTACCACTTCTTTATTGTTATCCAACCTATCCTCCTCCTGTTTAGCTGCTATTGATTGCAACTTTCATGGGACTGTAGAGGTTTTGACCGGGCACGTAATCATGCAGCGCAGCAGAAAAAGGTCGTTAGTTGCTGGTCAGCAAACAGATTCGTGACCAACGACTATCGATTAGTTCTGCAGTATTTGACTCAGGAACAGCTTGGTACGATCCGACTGCGGATTGTTGAAAAACTCGTCCGGTTCATTCTGCTCAATGATCTCGCCACCATCCATAAAGATCACGCGATTGGCAACCGTCTTTGCGAAGCCCATCTCGTGAGTCACGCAAATCATGGTCATACCAGTCTCCGCGAGGCTGATCATGGTATCCAGCACTTCTTTGATCATCTCCGGATCCAGCGCCGAAGTTGGCTCATCAAAGAGCATGATATTGGGATTCATGCACAGACTGCGGGCAATCGCCACGCGCTGCTGCTGACCACCGGAAAGCTGTCCGGGATACTTCTTCGCCTGCTCCGGTATCTTGACCTTCTCGAGGTACTCCATAGCAGCATCCTCGGCCTCCCTGCGCGGCATCTTGCGCACCCATATAGGTGCCAGGCAGCAGTTTTCCAGTACCGTCAGGTGCGGAAACAGGTTGAAGTGCTGAAACACCATACCAACTTCACTGCGAATCGCGTCGATATGTTTCACATCATCAGTCAACTCAGTGCCATCGATAATGATCTGGCCACGCTGATGCTCCTCAAGACGATTGAGACAACGAATCAGGGTTGATTTGCCCGAACCCGAGGGTCCACAGATAACGATGCGCTCGCCCTTGCGTACTGTCAGATCGATATTCTTCAGGACGTGAAATTCACCATACCATTTATGAACATCCTTGAGTTCAATCATCACCTTGTCAGAAACCTCAAGGTTAGCTTTGTTTGCATTTTCTTCAGACATACTCTTAATCCTTATCAGTTTCTCGCATGAGAGGTTTCCAGCTTGCGCTCTAGTGACATGCTGTAACGTGACATACCGAAACAGAAAACCCAGAAAATCAGTGCGGCAAATACATAGCCCTCGATCTCGAACCCGAGCCACTTGGCGTCCTGCGACGCACTCTGGATCATGGAGAGAAGATCGAACAGGCCGATAATCAATACCAGGGTGGTATCCTTGAACAGTGCAATGAAGGTGTTAACGATACCGGGTATAACCAGCTTCAGCGCCTGCGGAAGAATAATCAGCCCCATACTCTGCCAGTAACTCAGACCAAGCGCCTTGGCCGCCTCGTACTGCCCCTTTGGAATGGCCTGCAGGCCACTTCGTACTACCTCGGCCATGTAGGCTGACTGGAACAGCACGATACCGATCATGGCACGTAGCAGCTTGTCAAAGTTCATTCCCTCGGGTAGAAACAGCGGCAGCATCACCGAGGACATGAAAAGCACGGTAATCAGTGGAACACCACGCCAGAACTCGATAAAAACCACGCATACCGATTTGACGATAGGCATACTGGAACGCCGCCCGAGCGCCAGCAGAATTCCCAGCGGCAAGGCTGCAACGATACCGACAAACGAGAGCACCAGGGTCAGAAAGAGTCCGCCCCACATATTCGTCTCAACCAGTTCCAGTCCAAACGAGCCGCCGGAAAAGAGGATGAATGCGATGAAGGGAAAACCGAACAGGATGAAAGCACCCAACCAGGCCTTGTGCTTGAAGCCCTTGATAAACATCGGGATCATCAGGGCAACAAAGAGAACAGCCGCAGTCGAAACACGCCAGACCTCGGCATCCGGGTAGAGCCCCACCATGAACTGTTTGAAGCGCACACTGACAAAAACCCAGCAAGCGCCGCCACTGGTACAGGCATCACGCGAGTCACCGAACCAGTCGGCACTGAATATTGCCCAGTCGAACAATGGCGGAACATAGAGATAAAGAAAATAGAGTGCCGCCAATGTCATGGCAGTATCAAGCGGGGATGGAAACAGGTTGTTTCTGAGCCAGCCTATGACACCGACATTGGTAATCGGTGCAGGCAGATCAGGCTGTGGTACAAATTTCGACATATTATCTCTCCACCAACTGCTTGCGCTTGTTGTACCAGTTCATATAGAAGGAGATCAGCAGGCTCAGTGTCAGGTAAACAGCCATTGTCATGGCGATCACCTCAACAGCCTGTCCTGTCTGGTTCAGTGTCGTGCCTGCGAATACTGCAACAAGATCGGGATAGCCAACCGCCGTCGCGAGTGACGAGTTCTTCGTCAGGTTGAGGTACTGGCTGGTAAGCTGCGGGATGATCACGCGCATCGCCTGGGGAATAATTATCAGGCGAAGTGTCGGAGCATTACGCAGACCCAGTGCATGCGCTGCTTCCGTCTGGCCATGACTGACCGAGAGAATACCCGAGCGCACGATCTCGGCAATAAAGGAAGCCGTATAGATACTCAGCGCCAGCAGCAGTGCTGCCAGCTCCGGGATAATCACCATGCCTCCCTTGAAATTAAAACCCTTGAGAACGGGAAGGTCCCATGCCAGTGGCGTACCGGAGAAGAGGAATACAACTGCAGGCAGACCGATAATCAGGCCAATGCCTGCCCACACGGTATGGAACTGTTTACCTGTAGCATCCTGACGCTTATGTGCCCAGCGGGCAATGAAAAATGTCGCGATGATACCGATAAAAAATGCGGCAATCGTCATCGAGAAGCCAGCCTCGGGAACTGGTGCGCCCATGTAGAGACCACGATTGTTGAGAAACACTGTTTCACCGATACCAATACTCTGCTTGGGACGCGGGAGCTGTGCCAGTACTGCGAAATACCAGAAGAGAATCTGCAGCAGTAGTGGAATATTTCGAAAAGTCTCGATGTAAACAGCAGCTAACCTGCTGACGATCCAGTTTCTCGAGAGACGGGCTACACCAATCAGGAAGCCAAGAATCGTGGCAAGAATAATACCGAGAAATGAGACCAGCACCGTGTTAAGCAAGCCGACGAGAAAGGTACGGCCAAAGGTATGACTCTCGTTGAATTCGATGAGCGACATAACGATACCGAAACCGGCTTCGTTATTAAGAAAACCAAAACCTGTGCTGATACCGCGCTGTTCGAGGTTATGCAGCGTGTTACCCAGAATCGTCAGTCCGAAGTACAGCAGCACCGCAACCAGTAATACCTGGAATACAAGTGCACGGAAACCGGGACGATTCCACAACTTGGCCTTGGCAGGAACAGAGGGCTGTTCAGATGCCATAACTATTTACCCGCTTGTACTAAAATCATTACAAATGTGGGGGCGACTGCCCCCACACCTGTTTCAGAACACGCGATTAACGAATCGGCGTACCGTACTGCAGACCACCCCTGGTCCACAAATCGTTGAGACCACGTGCGATTTTCAGCGGACTGTCCATGCCGACATTACGCTCGAACATCTCGCCGTAGTTACCTACCTGCTTGACGATGTTATAAGCCCATGCATCATCGAGGTTGAGGCCTTCACCCTTGATACCGTCCAGGCCGATGAGACGCTTGACGTTAGGATCAGTACTGTTCTTCTTCATATCATCGATATTGGCAGATGTCACACCGAGCTCTTCAGCATTGACCTGGGCAATGAGTGACCAGCGAACAACCTTGAACCAGGCATCGTCACCCTGGCGCACGACAGGACCGAGAGGCTCTTTTGAGATCACTTCTGGCAATACACCTGCAGCTTCGGGGCTTTTCAGCTTGAGACGCAGCGCGTAGAGTTGAGACTGGTCAGATGTCAGTACATCACAACGACCGGCTTCGAACGCCTTTACAGTCTCTTCCGACTTGTCGTAAGTCACCGGGGTGTAGCTCATGCCCTTGGCACGGAAGTAGTCGGCCAGGTTCAGCTCTGTGGTGGTACCAGCCTGGATACAGACGGCAGCACCATCAAGTTCAGTCGCACTCTTGACGCCAAGATCCTTGTTCACGAGGAAGCCCTGTCCATCATAATAGTTAACACCGGCAAAGCTGATACCAAGCGAAGAGTCACGTGTCAGTGTCCAGGTGGTATTGCGCGACAGCATATCGATTTCGCCAGACTGCAGCGCAGTGAAACGCTCCTTGGCAGTAAGGGGAGTGAATTTAACTGCTTTAGCATCACCGAATACTGCAGCTGCAACCGCGCGGCAGCCGTCTACGTCAATGCCGGTCCAGTTACCCTTGTCATCAGGAGCAGAGAAGCCTGTCAGACCAGTGGTTACACCACACTGGACAAAGCCCTTTTTCTTGACTGCATCAAAAGTGGTGCCAGCATTTGCATTTGATGATATGAGAACGGCTGATGCAATTGCTGCAACAGCTAAATAGTTTTTCTTCATCATTCCTTTTATCTCCATTTAAGGTGCTGACGAAATGAAACCGTCAGTAACAGCATTCCAGCCAGCAACTCAGTTTTTGTCATATTTATTGTTCTACCAAAAACTTCAAATCACCTAGGTAGACGGCTAGTCTGCCACGATTCATCATGCAAAAGAAAGCCCCTGACTGAAGATAAGTAACTGCTGATAAAGTTCGACGACAGCTGCAAAATGTTGGAGTATGATTTTGTGCATAGCAGTACTTCAGGGATTATCAGGAATAATGCACCCAGGTTATTTGTCAGTTGAAACCCACCCTCAGCACCAGGGCATCATCCGCTTTGGCAAGCAACTCTATGCGCCAAAGTTGCCGGATGGCGAGGCTGGCGGGCACATCTGCTACCTGGCCCGTTTTAATGATATCGATGCAGCCATGATGCATATTCACGAAGCGCTGCGACATCAACTTGTTGACCTGGACAATCACCGCTACAGGGTGAAAGTTGCAGATGCCATCGCCGCTGTCAAAAGTCGGCAGCTGAAACAGAGTGAAACATGGATCGATCCGGATCTGGACGATGAGACCATGCAAAGCATTGATGCAAGTATAGCCCGATACAAGCAACGACAGGCACGATTCGAGGAGTTGATGAAACTCGTGGCAAAAGCCGCAATCGTAGTGTTGCTGGCGGAAGCCGTGATGATGACGCTATTCTTCTGATGGAAGGCAATTGCACCAAAAGCTACTGAGATGTGTTGCTGCTGGAGTGTGGGATATTCATACGCAGCTTAATTTGCCGCGCTACCTTTCTGCTCCTCTTCGATTCGCTTCAGGTCATCAATGTTGGCGCAGAAGCCGAGATCCGTCTCCTCCTGACGCTCCTCTGACAGCACATCGTCACACAACTCCTTGTCTTCGCAGGCATCACATTTTTCCATGTGAGTTTGAATATCAACTCCATGTTGCGTGTGCAGGTATTCCGACCTGTTGATACCGAGAAAACCAAGCATATTGGAGATGCGCAAGCTATCCAGACCTTTATCCAGCTGATTGCGATAAGTGTGACCTGTAACCAGGTTGCGGGCAATTGCGTAGGGCATTACCAGCGCCACGGCGAGCACCAGCAGCGCCAGAACCAGTACACCAAGCATGCTGCCTATTTCCATTGGTAGACTCATACGCTTTCACATCCAGATTAAACAGGTAATAATCAGGAATTATCAATGGCGGCACACAGATTAAAATTGATAAATATCAATCAAGACGTATATAAGAGCATGCTAACCCTATGAGTTACAGCAACCTGATAGAGACCCATGAACTGGCCAGACTGCAGAAAGAGTCAGCGGCTGATCAGCAACCGGTTGTGATCGATTGCCGTTTTGACCTGGCAAACACTGACACCGGCGAGCAGTCCTGGATGCAGTCCCACCTGCCGAATGCAAGCTATGCTCACCTCGACCGGGACCTCGCCTCGGAAGTGACATCCGTAACCGGTCGGCATCCGCTGCCCGATGTGGAAGAACTGGTCAATCGACTTGAGGCCTGGGGAATCAGTAATGATTCACAGGTTGTTGTCTATGATGATATGTCGGGCGCTTTCGCTGTACGCCTGTGGTGGATGCTACGCTGGCTGGGCCATACAAAAGTCGCCGTTCTCAACGGAGGCTGGCAGAAGTGGATTGCTGAACAGCGACCGCTCGAAAACACGGCACCGCAAACAGAACCCGGCCACTTCAAGGCGACAACTGACAACCTTCAATGGCTCGACAAGCAGTCAGTCGCCGAGGGCCTTGAGAAGCACGCAATCACGCTTGTTGATGCCCGTACTGCTGAACGCTTCGACGGAATCACGGAGCCGATCGACAGGATTGCCGGGCATGTTCCAGGTGCCATTAACCACCCTTTCCAGAACAATCTCGATGAAGCCGGCTGCTTTCTGCCTGCCGATGCACTCAGAGAGCAATACAACAGGCTGTTTGGAGATAGTGCTGCCGAAAGTGTCGTACACATGTGTGGCTCTGGAGTTACATCGATCCACAACATGCTGGCGATGGAGATAGCAGGCATGCATGGATCAAAGCTCTATGTCGGCTCATGGAGTGAGTGGATTCGCGATATGTAGAAGAGGATGCACCATGACGAAAGCCATGTGATCAGACCCCATCAATCTACGGGCAACGGGAAAAATAATATGGCCGCTCATTCTCAGTCCCGGGTGATCCGTATGCTACAAATTTGAGCTGGTTATTTTCAAAGTCGATATAACGTTTGTATGGCATGCCTGGAATCTCACTGGCCAAATGAATTCTCATATAATTGCCACTCTCCTCTATAGACAGAGGGACTTTCACTGCATTTGATTTTGTTTTCACCGGTACCAGAAGCTGAATGCCGCTTGTATCATAATGCGCATTGATATAGGGCAATGCTGATGAAAAAAAGAGATGATCGGGTTTTGCTTCACTCGCCTTTATGAGTAAAACACCATTATACGTTGAGTTGTACTTAAGGTTTGGAAAGGCATGAATGTTAGCAATTTCTCTTCTACCAACACATCCCCCATAGAACGACTCTCCAGCCGCATTAACCTGTTGCCATTCTCCTTGGTACCACTGCAATAAACTACGATTCTTGTCATCTTCATCTAATGCATATGCGCATGTTGAAAAGGATATGAATATTGAAAGGAGTAAAGTACGCATGCCCGATTGTTTTCTCAGTTGTGAGTTAATTGACCTGGAATGACACCAGACCCATCGTCTCTGACCTGATCGAAAACAAGAATGGCATGACGAAAGTTATACTGCAGCAATTACCTTGAGCTGTTGTTCCTGCGCCAGAAGAACCAGGTCAGGGTTGCATGGATCAAGAGGCCAGTCGCCGACAGGTAACCCACCATTCCATCATAGCTGCCAACCAGAACACTCAATGGTTCACTCGAATCGACCTTGGTGATCTTGCGCACAACCTTGATCACGAAAACGAATCCCGCATGCAGGCCAATAACATAGGCAAGATTACCAGTGCGTTCACGCACGATAGCAAGATAGAGACCCACTGCAAAGAGACCGATAAATGAGTCCAGTGTCGCCCAGTCTGCGAGCTGATCAAAACTCCCCTGCAAGATCAGGAAACCACTGTACCAATGCAGAGGCTCACCCTCTGGCAGCGGCAGCGGCTTGATAAAGTGCATCGAACCATAGAGCAGGCTTGATAGCAGCAAGGCAACAGGAAAGCCGGCATTCTTGCGCATCGCACCGTAGATGCCGCCGCGAAAGAAGGTCTCCTCGATAAAACCGATGAGAATACCGCCGAGGAGCCCCCCGATGATCGCCTTCAGCAGGATCATTGCGAAATCGTCACCAATGGGCTTCAGATAGCGGATATCGAGAACAATCAGGACAACACTCAGCAATGACAGAATGCCAATCCCCATCAGCAGGCCCCTGAACAACTCTGCGATGAAGAGCCTGCGCTCAAGGCCATAACCAAGCGCCTGCTTGTTGTTAAGGCCATACCAGGCGAGTAAAAACAGGAATATCGGTATCAGGAACAGTTTGCCGGTGGTATTCATCAGCTTATGCGGCCCCCGTGACGAGAGCTCGGGGAAAGCATCATATAGAGGTGCATTCACCAGCGCGCTGAGAAGCAAGGCAACTACAATCGCCAATATAAAAGCTGCTAGGACACGCAAACCGGAAAGCATATGAATTGTCTGTCTATTCAGTTGTCATCAACAAATGATATTAGCATTCATTGCCGGTGAGTTTCGCCCTTGGCTCAACCCACCCTGTGGTAATTAACTATTCAGGATCAACTCTTCGGCTCGCGCGATGCCTTCTTGCGCTCATGTTCCTTGAGGTGACGCTTGCGGATACGGACAGCGCTGGGTGTGATCTCGACCAGTTCATCATCCTCGATCGCTTCCAGTGCCTGCTCGAGTGAATACTTGAGCGGTGGCGTCAGAATCAGGTTTTCATCAGTACCGGCAGCACGGACGTTGGTCAACTGCTTCGCCTTCAGCGGGTTAACAGTGAGATCGTTGTCACGTGAATGCAAACCGATAACCTGGCCTTCGTAAACCTCTTCAGCATGACTGATGAAGAGCTTGCCACGATCTTGCAGGTTGAAGAGTGCATAGCCGAGCGCCTTGCCGGTGCTGTTGGAAATCAATGCACCATTGTGACGTGGTGCAATTCCACCCCTCTGGGTCGGACCATAGTGATCAAACACGTGGTAGATAAGACCGGTACCGGAAGTGAGTGTCATGAACTCGGTCTGAAAACCGATCAGTCCGCGTGATGGAATAATGTAGTCGAGACGCACACGGCCACTACCATCTGGCACCATGTTCTTGAGATCACCCTTGCGCTCACCGAGTGCTTCCATGATGCCACCCTGGTTCTTCTCTTCGACGTCAACAGTCAGCTGCTCGTACGGTTCGCATACATCACCGTCAATCTCGCGGAAAATAACTTCAGGACGTGATACCGCCAACTCGTAACCCTCGCGGCGCATGTTCTCAAGTAGAATCGACAGGTGCAGTTCACCACGACCGGATACCTTGAATTTCTCCGGATCAGTACCCTCCTCGACGCGCAGTGCCACGTTGTGGATCAGTTCACGTTCGAGACGCTCCTTGAGCTGGCGTGAAGTCAGGTACTTGCCCTCTTTGCCGGCAAACGGCGAGGTGTTGACCTGGAAGGTCATGGAGACTGTTGGCTCATCAACAGACAAGGGAGGCAGCGCCTCAACAGTCTCAGGATCACACAAGGTATCCGAGACATTCGGTGCAGAAAGACCGGTAATGGCAATGATGTCACCCGCAGAAGCCTGCTCCACTTCATTCCGTTCAAGGCCGATATAACCGTAGACCAGGCCAATCTTGGCCTTGTACTCTTCACCACCTGGCTTGACAACAACCACCTGCTGATTGGGCTTGACCCTGCCACTCGTGACACGACCAACACCGATTGCACCAACGTAACTGTTGTAGTCGAGGTTCGATATCTGCATTCTGAACGGACCTTCAGGATCGACGTCCGGTGATGGACAATGTTCCACGATAGCCTCAAACAGCGGCTGCATGTCACCTTCACGATCCGTGTCCTCTATGCTCGCATAGCCATTGATTGCCGATGCGTAGATAATCGGAAAATCGAGCTGCTCATCTGTGGCGCCAAGGCGGTCAAAGAGATCGAATACCTGGTCAATGACCCAGTCGGGGCGTGCACCCGGCTTGTCGATTTTGTTAACCACGACGATCGGACGCAGGCCATGATCGAATGCCTTCTGGGTCACGAAGCGTGTTTGTGGCATCGGTCCTTCCTGTGCATCAACGAGCAGCAAGACTGAGTCAACCATCGACAGAACACGCTCAACTTCACCGCCGAAATCAGCGTGGCCGGGAGTATCTACTATATTGATGCGGTAGTCGTTCCAGACAATCGCCGTGTTCTTGGAGAGAATCGTGATACCACGCTCTTTCTCAAGATCGTTAGAGTCCATGACTCGCTCGACGGGACCGAAGCGCTCGCCAAGTGTGCCGGATTGTTGTAGCAGCTGATCGACGAGTGTTGTCTTGCCATGGTCGACGTGCGCGATGATGGCGATATTTCGTAATTTCTGGATCACAGAGAGTTCCTGACAGGAGGGATTTAAGTTCAAGGCGGCGCATTATAACAGTACTGAAAGAAAACGCCCCTCTAATTGTTCCGAGGCAAAATCACTCCCTGTATCTGAATCCTCGTGACTTTGTCAGGGTTATACCTAAGGTTGGCTCAAAGTTTTCCACAATTGCTGTGGATAACTTTGTGAGTAAGATAGGAATCTCATCGCAATCGCCTGATGGCAAAAGGGTTGTAATAAATTGGTCATTTTTTATACAGATTTAAAATGACATTTATTTCAAATAGTTAAAGCGTTTTTCTACGTGATCACTGAACCCTAGTCAGCTAAGGGGTTAATTTCTAGTAGCAGGATGGGTTATGTGGATAAACGCCCTTATGTATATACAAATGCTTTGCTTATAGAAGCACTTTCTGATGTTGTGATGTACCCTCTACCAGCAACAGAGTCACCCGAATTTAGAACTGCTTCCAGCCGCTTGTCAGCCCTGCTTCGAACCTGTCAGATCCCAGGAGAAAGTGCAGTCGAGTTCCGACAGCACTGCGATCAAACCACTCTCACCATCATTGAGAATAATTGACAACGGAGTGCGTCGACCAAAACGACGATGTGGCTGGCGAATCCACATTCCGGCCATGCGCGGATTCATAGGATAAGTTGTGCGAAGTGCATCGGCAATTCTGAGCAGGTAGCCAGCACGGCGCAGAACCTTCTCATCTTCCGGAAAGGGCTCAATACCCTCACGGAACTTGTGAAAGCTTCTTGATCGAACATTGGAAGGCATGGCGAGAAGCGCCTGCATTTCACTCGTTTCGAGTCGCCACAAATCGAGCAGCCTCATCACATGTTGCGTGATTTCAGTTCTTGCCTCTTTCTTGTTTGCTGCTGCTTCAGTCATGATTCCGCCAAAAACTCCGGTGAGGAATTACCTATTAATTTAGTCAGGTATTGTAGCATGCCGAATCTTCATCGGGCAGCCATGTCTTCTGTATGCTTTTTTGCGACGCACAATCACACCTCCCGTCGTGTTAGAATTCCCCCTCATTGCAGTCTCCCGAATAGATCTACGACGCGAATTGATATTGTACACACGCCCACCCCTGGTCATCCTCTACCTGGCATTGCTTGCCCCGGCAGCACTACACCTACCACAGCCACTGTTGCCATCACTGACTGACCTGTTTGAAATCGAATCCGCCGATACCGCCCTGCTGATGACGGCAACACTGCTACCACTTGGCCTCATGCCGATTGCCTATGGGTATCTGCTTGAGGGTGTCTCGACACGCACCATGTTGTATGTCTCTGCGATTGGTATCGCAATCACCCAGTTGTGGATGTGGGCCATGCCTGATTACAGCAACTGGTTTGCTGCCCGTGTGGCATTGGGACTACTGCTGCCGGCACTGATGACTGCAGCAATGACCTACGCTTCGGCCACGGTAGAAAAGAGTGCTCGCCCGCATGCCATGGGGCTCTATATAGCCGGTACCATCATTGGTGGCTTCTTTGGTCGCATGATGGCGGGCTGGGTGTCTGAATCCTTCGACCTCGTCTCTCCACCGCTGGTAATGGCGTTCCTCTATCTCTGCGCAATTCCTGCCCTGCACAAGCTACCACGTGAGGCAGGTGCCGGTTTTGCACGGATTCGCTGGTCTATTGCTAAAGATATCTTCGCCCTGCCCCGTTTTCGCGCCGCCTATACAACGACCTTTATCGTCTTCTTTATATTCACCGCAGTTACGACCCTGCTGCCGTTCGAAATGCGCCGTATCGATCCCCTGGTCACGAATATCGAACTGGGACTGCTCTACCTCGGTTACCTGGTTGGCCTGATAGTCAGCCTGAACATCCGCAGGCTCAAGGCACGCTTCAAGCCGGAGACGCGCCTGGTGATCTCCGGGTTGCTGATGTACATCATCGGCACCGTGACCCTGCTCAAGGACGACTATCTCTATGCAGTTGGCAGTCTCTTTTTCTTCTGTGGCGGCATGTTCCTTGTCCACACAACGCTGACCGGACTGCTCAATCGCAGCCTGGATCATCATCACGGCGTCATTAATGGTCTCTACCTTGCGTTCTACTACACAGGCGGGGCACTCGGCTCACACATACCGAGCCGGGTCTACGCAAATTCAGACTGGGAGAGTGTCATCTTCCTGTGCAGCGGCCTGATCATTTTCACCCTGTTCCTGATACATGAGCTGAAACAGGAGCCGGCGCTGGAAGATTCAAAGGAAAAGTGAAATAGTCAACGCTTGCCGAGACCACCCCAGATCTGCCACTTTTTCTTTTTCACAGGCGGCAGAATATCCGCGGGAGGCAGTTTACTCATGACCCAGCCCGGGGGCGGCGGATTGTCTGAATATCCGCATGAAACTCCGAGGTTACCCGGATCGTAGATTTTGACAAGCGAGGGATTACGCAAGTCATCAGCATAGACAATACCGCAATAATCCTCCTTGTGCCCTGTGCGCAGAATCTCATCCATCTCATCGATAAAACTGCTAACTCCCGCCTCGTCAGACGGCTGTGATGGTGGCGGGTTGCCTACCGAGTAGAGATACCAGCCGCCATCTGCATCGTTACGCAATTGCTGCCACAGCTCATCGAGTTGCGGCCAACGCAGCGTGGAAACAAATCTTCCCTTGAATGCGGTCAGAAAATCGGACATCTCTCTCACTCTTTAACAATTTTGAGGCAGAAACCTTGTCCACAAAGCATAGCACCCCCCTTTCAGGGGAAAAAGTCAGAATCTCTACCCTGACGGGATATTTATGGATACAATCCGATCCTTGCTCTGAAATATTGACAGCCATAATGACAGTACTACTCAAATCAGATCTGCCACACCTTGAACTCCTGCACAGCGGTAAAGTGAGGGATATCTACGCCATCGACGACGCGCACATGCTGATCGTCAGCAGCGACCGCCTGTCGGCATTTGATGTCATCCTGCCACAGCCGATTCCCGGCAAGGGCGAAGTCCTGACCCGTGTCGCCAATTTCTGGTTTGATCGCACAAAGAATATTGTTCCCAACCATCTCAGTGACATGCCACTGAAATCAGTCGTTCCCGATGCGGCACAACGCGAACAACTCGGTGACAGGGCGATTATCGTCAAGCGCCTCAAGGCACTGCCGGTCGAGGCAATCGTGCGCGGCTACCTGATTGGTTCGGGCTGGAAGGATTATCAGAAAACAGGTTCTGTCTGTGGCATTGAGCTACCGACTGGCCTGCAGCAGGCTGACAAGCTGCCTGAACCTATCTATACCCCGTCAACCAAGGCTGCCGTGGGTGGGCATGACGAAAATATCAGCTACGAACAGACTATCGAACTGCTGGGTGAAAAGATGGCTACACAGGTTCGCGACACGAGCCTGAAAATCTACACCGAGGCGGCAGACTACGCACGCAAGCGCGGCATCATCATTGCCGACACCAAGTTCGAATTCGGTGTTGATGATGAAGGCACCCTCTACCTGATCGACGAGGTACTGACCCCGGATTCATCGCGCTTCTGGCCTGTCGACCAATACCAGCCCGGCAGCAGTCCGCCAAGCTTCGACAAGCAGATCGTGCGCGACTACCTGGAAACACTCGACTGGGACAAGCAAGCACCCGGACCCGAGCTGCCGGCGGAGATCATTGAAAAGACAGCGGCCAAGTACGCCGAGGCCGAGGAAATCCTGACCAGGTAAGCTGGTCACGGCTAAACCCTCTCTATCATGAACCAGGGAAAGACACCTCGTATCGCTATCTACACCACGCGCGCCTGCAGTCACTGCAGGCAGGCAAAACAGGCGATGAAAAAATGGGGTGTGCGTTTCCAGGAGTTCGATATAGAGAATAACCATCGTGCCTGGGCCGAGTTTCAGCGTCTCAAGGCACGAGGCGTACCTGTGATCACCGTCGGCAAACGCAAACTCTTCGGCTACGATGAGAAGCGTCTGAAAAAGCTGCTTGAAGAAGCAGGTGTGTCGCTGCGGACTTAAGCGGGTACAGAATCGACCTGGCGGCCTGCTGTCAGCTGCTGGGTACGAACGATCGCACGCAAATCTTCCACGGCGACATCGAACGTATCATTGACGACAATGAAGTCATACTCCTGGTGATGCGACATCTCGCTCATCGCATCACGCATGCGACGTTCAATAATCTCTTCACTATCCTGACCACGCCCGGAGAGGCGCTCGTGCAAGGCCTCCACGCTCGGCGGTACGATAAAGATGGAAACTGCTTCTGGAAAGCGTTCACGCACCTGGCGCGCACCCTGCCAGTCAATCTCCAGGATCACGTCCCTGCCCGCTTCCAGTTCCCTGCGGACTGACGACTCTGCCGTACCATAAAAGTTGTCGAACACCTGTGCATGCTCAAGAAACTCGTCATCGGCAACCATCTGCTGAAATGTATCAACGCCGACAAAATGGTAGTGCACACCTGTCTCTTCTCCCGGACGTGGCGCACGGGTCGTATGTGACACACAGACATTCAGGTCATCGCGGCCATCAACCAGCACTTTCAGGAGTGATGTTTTTCCTGCACCGGAGGGTGCCGAGACAATATAGAGAGTTCCTTCTTGCATGATTCACACTATTTCAGATGGAGGGAATGATTAGAAAAAAGATTGTACGCGTTTTCTATTACTGACTGAAGTATTGATAACCGAACCTGTACCTTACTTGAAGATTTTGTCATTACCTTACTCTTCATGGGCTATACTGATAATTATCAATCGAAAGCGATTGATTGCAATCCAGCCATAAAGAAGCTGGTCTTAACTATCAGTGGATTATCCACAATACGATCAAACTCACCAAAGCCGAGGCCTTCAAATGAAAACAATAATTTTTTCAACTCTTGCTGCAGCCCTGATGTTCCAACCCGTTCTTGTCTTTGCCGACGATGCCTCGATTGCACGCGGCGGCAAACTCTATGACAAGTGGTTCAAAGTTATTTTATTGGTGCAGAGAAACCTGCAGACACCCACCCCGCCTGGCCGGCATCAAATACCAAGAAAAAAGGCGATACAACACACAGATGCAAGTCCTGTCACGGATGGGACATGATGGGCAAGGATGGTGCCTATGCATCCGGCTCCTATAAAACCGGCATTGGCGGCCTCACGCACCTGCAGGGTGCCGATAATGCAGTCGTCATTGCAGCAATGAAAGATGCAACTCACGGCTTTGCAGGAAAAATGGATGAACAGGACTTCACCGACCTCGCAGACTTTGTTACCAAGGGCCAAATCGATATTGACGCTGTGATTGAGCGCGAATCAAAAAAAGCAAATGGTGATGCAGCAAATGGCTCACGTTATTACGGTACAGTCTGCGCAGGCTGCCACGGCAAGGACGGCATGATGCCAAAAGATATGCCTCCACTTGGCAAACTGGCCAACAAGAACCCCTGGGAAATCATCCAGAAAACTCTGAACGGCCAGCCAGACGAGAAAATGCCGGCAATGCGTGCTTTTGACCTGCAGGTTTCTGTCGATATCCTGGCATATCTCCAAACACTGCCAAAAGAGTAATCAGCGCATTCGATAATGCCGATTCATTTCGCCGGTGTGGCCTTGACGCCACACCGGTCAACATGAGTAAACACCTTGATCAAGAAATTCCTGAAATGGTTTTTTCGCCCCACAACACGTTATGGATGGGGCCTGATTCTGATCGTCGGTATAGTGATAGGAACCCTGCTATGGAATGGTTTGAACTGGAGTATGGATCGAACCAACACACTTGAATTTTGTATCTCCTGTCATGAAATGAATGATTACGCATACGCCGAATACAAGGAGTCCGTGCATTTCACAAATGCATCTGGTGTGCGTGCCATATGCTCGGACTGTCATGTCCCCAAAGAGTTTTTCCCCAAGTTGTTGCGCAAAATTCGGGCAACCAATGAACTCTTTCACCACCTTGCCGGCACAATCGACACATCAGAAAAGTATGAACAACACCGTCTTGCCATGGCAGAACGCGTGTGGGAAAGCATGGAAGCCAGCGATTCACATGAGTGCCGAAACTGCCACAGCTATGAATCGATGAACTTCCATGAACAGCGCCGCAGATCAGCCGAGAAAATGCAGGAAGCGATAGAAAAGGATGAGGAAACCTGCATCGACTGCCACAAGGGCATTGCTCACAAAAATCCGCTTGCTGACGAAGAGGATGTGACTAATCAGCAGGTCTGGTTTATCTCGCCCGCCGGAAAGGATAGACTCAGATAATGAAAGATAAAAGCGTTTCCCTGGTTCTTGGCAGTGGTGGTGCGCGCGGCATTGCTCACATCGGTGTGATCCGCTGCCTGGAAGAGAATGGCTACACTATCGAGTCAATATCAGGTTCATCGATGGGCGCTCTGATTGGTGGCATCTACGCCACTGGCAAGCTCGAAGCCTACGCCAAGTGGGTATGCGCTCTCGAGAAACTGGATGTCATCAGGCTACTTGACCCGGGCTTCGGTATCGGTGCCGGCATCTTCAGGGGAGAAAAGATCATCTCTGTATTGCGCGACATGGTAGGCGAATACCAGATTGAATCCCTGCCGATCTCGTACACGGCCGTCGCATCGGATATCAACCGGCAGCGTGAAGTCTGGTTAAAGTCTGGCCCCCTGTTCGATGCGATACGGGCATCCATTGCCATACCGACACTATTTACGCCCGTCTATTCAGGCGGACGCATGCTTCTTGATGGTGGCCTCGTCAACCCGGTCCCCATCGCACCGACTGTACGAGACAACACACAATTCACATTCGCCGTTGACGCAGGAGCCCCGGTACGTCACGATCTTGTCAACAGGGAATCATCACAAGCAGTGCCTGAAAAGAGCAATCCCAACAACAACTGGTACAGGCGCAATATCGACAGCTTTCTTGAAAATTTGCAGCTCAAGTCGCCGCATCCAGAGCATCAGGATATGGACAGCCTGGAAATTATCAGCCGATCCATCGATACCATGCAGGCACTGATTACGCGTTTTCAGCTTGCCGCCTACCATCCTGACATGCTGATCAAGATACCGATTAATATCTGCACCATCTACGAATTCTACAAGGCAGAGATGCTGATTGATTTCGGTTACAGGGTGACGCAGAAGAACCTGGAAAAGATAGAATCGGAGTAATTCGGGCCGTCCCAAGGGTAGGATTTCGTCACCCCGGCATTGACCGGTCTGAAAAGCCTTACTTGCCCCAGGAATCCCGCAAGGTCACAACGCGATTGAAGATCAGGCGTTCGCCTCCACTATCCGAATCACGGCAGAAATAGCCTTCGCGCTCAAACTGGAACTGCTGTCCGGCAGTTGCATCGACAAGTGACGCCTCGACACGTGCATTCTCGCAAGTGACGAGGGAATTGGCGTTGAGGTGCTGCTTCCAGTCCTCAACTGTCTTGTCGGCATCCGGTGCAGGATGGTCCAGCAGGCGATCGTAGAGACGCACTTCTGCTGGTTCACTGTGGCTTGCAGATACCCAGTGAATAACGCCCTTGATCTTTCTGTCTGGTGGATTGGCACCAAGCGTATCCGGATCGTAGCTGCATTTAAGCTCAACAATCTCGCCGCTATCATCCTTGATCACTTCGTCACAACGAATCACATAGGCATTACGCAGCCTGACTTCTTCACCAGCGACCAGGCGTTTCCATTTCTTGTTGGGCCTGACTTCGATAAAGTCATCCCTGTCGATATAAACCTCGCGGGTCAGCTTAACCGGCCGCTGGCCCATCGACTCATCCTTGGGATGATTCGCTGCCGGCAACTCCTCAGACTCGCCTTCAGGATAGTTGGTGATGGTCACCTTGAGCGGATTGAGAACTGCCATGCGACGCGGTGCGCAGCGGTCGAGGTCTTCACGTATACAGGCCTCGAGAAGTTCCATCTCGATACTGTTATCCGACTTGGTCACACCGATGCGTTTTGCGAACTCACGCAAGGCCACCGGCGTGTAACCGCGGCGTCGCAATCCTGCAATGGTCGGCATGCGCGGATCACTCCAGCCTTCAACAAGATTCTCGTCAACCAGTTGTGTGAGCTTGCGCTTGCTCATTACCGTGTACTGCAGGTTGAGACGTGAAAATTCGATCTGGCGCGGATGGCACTCGATGGAGATGTTATCCAGTACCCAGTCATACAGGGGACGATGATCCTCAAACTCAAGCGTACACAGAGAATGCGTGATCCCCTCGATCGCATCAGAGATCGGGTGGGTAAAATCATACATCGGGTAGAGCACCCACTCGGCACCTGTCTGGTGATGAATTACGCCGTGGCGAATGCGATACAGCACCGGGTCACGCATGTTGAGGTTGGGAGCCGCCATATCGATCTTGGCGCGCAGCACCTTGGATCCGTCCTCGAAATCACCGGAACGCATCTGCTTGAACAACTCGAGATTCTCCTCGACTGAACGGCTGCGGTAAGGACTCTCTTTGCCGGGTTCGGTCAGGGTACCGCGATACTCACGCATCTGTTCGGCATTCAGTTCACAGACATAGGCCTTGCCCTGCTCGATCAATTCGACAGCGAAGCCATAAAGTTGTTCGAAATAGTCGGAAGCAAAATAGAGCGCATCCCATTTGTAGCCAAGCCACTCGACGTCTTTCTTGATTGCCTCGACAAACTCCTTGTTCTCCTTGTGCGGATTGGTGTCATCGAAACGCAGGTTACAGGTGCCCTGGTAGTCGCTGGCGATGCCAAAATTGAGAACAATCGACTTGGCATGACCAATATGCAGGTAACCATTGGGTTCCGGCGGAAAACGGGTTGCCACCTTGTCGTGCTTACCGGCAGCGAGTTCCTCGTCAATGATCGTGCGAATAAAGTTGCCTGGCACTGTGTTTGTCGTCTCTGACATCAGGCTTCACCCATGGCTTCAATATGCGCAATCGCGTTGTCGATACGCCTGATAACTGCACCACGTCCAATCAGGAAGAGTGTCAGGTCCAGTTCGGGAGATGGCGCACCATCAGTTACGGCTGCGCGTAACGGCATCGCAACCTTGCCAAACCCGGTATCCAGTTTCTCTACCGTGCTCTTGATGACAGCATGAATCGCCTCACGCTCCCAGTTCTCAAGTTTAGCCAGTTGTTCACCTGCCATTCTCAGCGGTTCCAGTGCTGCCGGCTTTAACGCTTTGGCAGATGCCTTGGAACTGTATGACTCCGGATCACTGTAGTAGAAGAGAGAGATGTCGGCGAGTTCCTCAAGGGTGGTTGCTCGCTCACGTTGTGCCTCGACCACGGCAACAAGATCGGGACCCATCGCCGGATCAATATCACGCTTGCCAAGATGTCCGGACAGCAGACGTGCAACACGTGCAGGATCGTTATCCTTGATGTATTGCTGATTCAGCCAGTTGAGTTTTTCGGTATTGAAACTCGATGCAGCACGATTGATCCCCTCGACACTGAACAACTGGACCATCTCGTCGAGTGAGAATATCTCCTGGTCACCATGTGACCAGCCGAGTCGCACCAGGTAGTTGAGCAGTGCCTCAGGCAGGTAACCATTTTCCATGTACTGCATGACGCTGACAGCTCCATGGCGTTTCGACAAACGCGCGCCGTCATCGCCAAGGATCATCGGGACGTGTGCGTATTCAGGAACAGGCAACTCAAGCGCCCGGAGCATATTGATCTGTCGCGGTGTGTTGTTGAGATGATCATCGCCGCGGATAACATGTGTGATCTCCATATCGGCATCATCAACAACAACAGTCAGGTTGTAAGTCGGTGAACCATCGGTACGGCGGATAATCAGATCATCAAGCTCGTTATTACTGAAGGCAAGTTCACCGCGTACCAGGTCGGTAAAACAGACGTCACCATCATCAGGATTGCGAAAACGGATAACATGCGGCTCATCGGTAGAGACCTGTGCTTCACGGCAGTGACCATCGTACCGTGGCTTCTGCTTGTTACGCATCTGCTCATCACGAATCTCGTCGAGACGCTCTTTCGAGCAGTTACAACGATACGCCTGCCCGCTCTCAAGCAGTTTGTCGATGGCGGCATCATAGTGTTCAAAACGCTCTGTCTGGTAGAGCGGACCTTCATCATATTCCAGGCCCAGCCAGGTCATGCCCTCAAGAATGGCGTTGACCGACTCACGCGTGGAACGCTCCAGGTCTGTATCTTCGATACGCAGAACGAACTGCCCGCCATGGCGGCGTGCATAAAGCCAGGAAAATAGCGCTGTTCGCGCACCGCCAACATGCAGAAAACCTGTCGGGCTGGGTGCAAACCTGGTACGAATTGTCATGATTTCTCCATGTCACCCGTAACAGGGTGAGCAAAACTGTTGGCCAGATTATTCTGAAAGAATTTCAATATCGTTAGTATCCCTGAGCCACTCGATATAGGCAGATAACGCTTTTTTGCCACGTGTGTCAGCAAGTTGCTTGCTCAGTTCATTGCGTGCCGCTTCGCCAGTCGCAGCGACATCTCCATCAGTCACTGACTTGAGTTCAATTACGGCGTGATTGCCTGTCACAAGTGCTGCCGTGGTGTAGGCAGACTGCTCACCGCTTTGCTGCAGAGCAAATGCAGCGCTGATAATTGTGCTCGGGATATCACTGGTGTCACGTGACACCTGTTTGTCAGCCTCAACATCCAGACCCTCACTCTGTGCAACAACATCGATTGTTTCTCCCGCCTCAAGACGAGTAAGTAAGGTGGCTGCTTTTTTCGATGCGATTTCTGATTTAGCCTTAAGCTCAAGCTGCTGGCGAATCAGGTCGCTGACTTCTTCAAACGGCTTGGTGGCAACATCACGATGCTCCAGCAGTCGAACCACGACGACTTTCTCGGTATCGAGCTCAATCACTTCACTGTTGTAGCCCTGCTCTTTTACGTCATCGCCAAATGCAGCAAGCATCACCTTGGATGTTCCGATACCTTCGGGATTACCAGTGCGTGCCAGCCAGTCGCTCTCCTGCACCTTCACGCCAAGAGCTTCTGCAGCGGGTACGAGTGAATCGGGTGAATCATAAACAAGATTCGCCAGCTGTTCTGCATAGTCGTAAAAGAGACGTTCTGCCTCATCCTGCTGCAGCTGTGTACGAATACTCTCTTCAACATCAGCAAGAGGCTTCACACCACCACCCTCGATGTCGGTTACTTCAATAATGTGGTATCCAAAACGTGAACGTACCAGTTCGCTGATTTGTCCCTTCTCAAGAGCAAAGGCAGCATCCTCGAACGGCTTGACCATCACACCTTTGTCAACCACGCCGAGATCACCACCGGCGTTCGCAGAACCCGGATCAGCTGAGTGCTCTTGTGCCAGTTGTGCAAAATCTGCACCATCGTGCAGCTGTGCAAGTACTGCCTCGGCCGCAGCCTTTGCTTCCGCATCTGATTGCTTGCTGTCTACAGTAAAGAGAATATGACGCATGCTGCGCTTCTCATCTGCAGTCCAGCTCTGCTGATGATCATTGTAATAGGTCTGAATGGCAGCAGGATCGATCGAGATGTCACTGGCGATAATGTCGCGACTCAGTTCTAGGTATTCAAGGCGAACCTGTTCAGGTTGCATGTAGTTTGCAGGATTTTCATCGTACCAGGCACGAATCTCTGCATCGGTTACCAGCTCAGTATCTGCATCCTGATCATTGGTTACAACCAGGTAGGAGATCAATCGCTGCTGCTCCTTGAGACTGATATAACTATCCAGTTCGGCATCGCTGACAATGGAAGTGTCACTGACAGCACGGCGCAGCACATCGACTGAAATATCCTGACGGATCAGATTTTCAAACTGGGCAGGTGAGCGCCCCTGCTGCTGCAGGCTTAATTTGTACAAGTCGGCATCGAATTTTCCATCTTTCTGGAAAGTAGGATACTGGCGAATCTCTTCCCGGACCATGCCGTCACCCGCACGAATACCTTGCTGTTGTGCATGGCCACTAACAAGGTAGTCGCTGATCATTCCATCGAGTACCTGCTTGCGCAACGCTTCATCAGAATAGGCCTCGGGAATTTTTCCGCCAAAAACTTCACGTAGCTGACTGCGAAAGCGTTCGATACTGGACTCGAGTTGCCGCTGCGAGATTTCTGATCCCGCAACCTTGGCGGCAACCGGTTCACCACTCACACCAAGGTATTCCTGTATCCCCCACAGGGCGAACGGAATGGATATGAAGCCGACGATTACCCAGGCAATCCAGCCCTGTGCCTTATCCCTAATTGCTTGCAACATGCTATTAACCTGCTTTGTCTGTCTGTTTATGCAAAAAAAATGGGGCATCCATGCGGATGCCCCAATTCTTCAAGGTGGCGGAGCGGACGGGACTCGAACCCGCGACCCCCGGCGTGACAGGCCGGTATTCTAACCAACTGAACTACCGCTCCAATAAATGGTGGGTGCTGAGGGGATCGAACCCCCGACCCTCGCCTTGTAAGGGCGATGCTCTCCCAGCTGAGCTAAGCACCCTTATGCTGAGGCGCGCTAGTTTACTGCATCCTTAAGTGCTTTACCAGCCTTAAATGCAGGATTTTTTGAAGCTGCTATTTTGATCTCTTCACCGGTGCGCGGGTTGCGGCCTGTACGTGCTGCACGGTCACGAACCTGGAAGGTTCCAAAACCAATAACAGATACTGTGTCCCCATCTTTCAGAGCACCAGTAATGGCGTCAATTGCACCGTCAAGTGCACGTGCGGCTGATGCTTTTGAGATATCTGCAGAGTCGGCAATGGCGTCGACAAGTTCACTCTTGTTCATGATATTTTTATCCTCTTATGAAGTGGCATCGGGTTAGCTTTGTAATTTACACCCGAATGCGTGATTACACACATCTATCTTGCAGGTGTCAAGCTTGTAAAAGGCTTATTTTTTCTCTAGGGAAAAGGGTCTGACATAGTTGCTGTGCAACAATCATTTGAGCATCAATGGCTTGCATATATTTCATGACAATTCGCCGCCCAATAACATTTTTCTTGTTACCGCATATCTACCATCCTTAACCAAGAAAGCAGCCATCCATGGCTGCTTGTAAGGGTCATCCTGAATAGCACTAATTAATGCTTGGTGACACTGCCCTTGCGCGCCGAACGCTTCTTTGTGGTGCGTGATTTGGCAGGTGCTGCTGCAACCACTTCGGCTGGCTCCGGACGACGTGTCAGTGCAATATCGAATACCTCATCGATCCACTTGACCGGTCGGATGTCGAGACCTTCCTTGACGTTCTTTGGAATCTCGACAAGATCCTTCTCATTCTCCTCGGGAATTACAACCGTCTTGATACCTCCACGGTGTGCAGCGAGCAGTTTCTCCTTGAGACCTCCGATCGGCAATACTTCACCACGCAGGGTAATCTCACCCGTCATGGCAACGTCCGCCTTCACCGGGATGCCTGTCAGTGCAGAAACCAGAGCAGTACACATACCAATACCAGCACTCGGTCCATCCTTTGGAGTTGCACCTTCAGGCACGTGTATATGCGCCTCCTGCTTCTGGTAGAAGTCTGGTGCAATACCGAGTGTCTCGGCACGGCTACGTACAACTGTCATGGCTGCATGAATCGACTCTTTCATGACATCACCAAGCTGTCCGGTCTGGATCATACCGCCCTTGCCCGGCACCGGTACCGCCTCGATACGCAGCAGTTCACCACCGACTTCAGTCCATGCAAGTCCGGTAACCTGGCCAACCAGGTCATTTTCATCCGCCACACCAAAGCTGAAGCGTTTGACGCCCAGGTACTTTTCAAGTTGCGCCGGTGTCACCTTGACCTTTTTCGCCTTCGTCTTCTTCAGTAGCAGGTCCTTGACCACCTTGCGGCAGATCTTGGCGATTTCACGTTCGAGATTACGTACACCCGCCTCACGTGTGTAGTAACGCACGATGTCACGCAGTGTGGCCTCGGTGATAACGAGCTCTTCTTTCTTGAGACCGTTGTTCTCTTTCTGTTTCTCGACGAGATAGTTCCGGGCGATATTGACCTTCTCATCTTCCGTATAGCCGGAGAGACGAATCACCTCCATACGATCAAGCAGCGCCGGCGGGATATTCATACTGTTTGCAGTGGCAACGAACATCACTTCGGAGAGATCAACATCAACTTCAAGGTAGTGATCCTGGAAGGTGTGGTTTTGTTCAGGGTCGAGCACTTCAAGCAGTGCAGAGGCCGGGTCGCCACGGAAATCCATCGCCATCTTGTCGATTTCATCGAGCAGGAAGAACGGGTTTTTGGTTCCGACACGACTCAGGTTTTGTACGATTTTGCCTGGCAGTGCTCCGATATAGGTTCGCCTGTGGCCGCGAATCTCGGCCTCATCACGTACGCCACCAAGTGCCATACGGACAAACTTTCGTCCGGTTGAACGTGCAATCGACTGGCCAAGTGAGGTCTTGCCCACGCCGGGTGGACCGACAAGGCAGAGAATGGGGCCTTTCAGCTTACGTACACGTTGCTGTACAGCGAGATACTCGAGAATGCGTTCCTTGACCTTCTCCAGGCCATAGTGATCAGCATCCAGAACCTCTTCAGCCACACCGATATCATTCTTGATGCGGGTACGTTTTTTCCAGGGAACATCTGTCAGGGTATCGAGATAATTGCGTACAACCGTCGCTTCCGCCGACATCGGCGACATCATCTTGAGCTTGTTAAGCTCGGTGATCGCCTTCTCCTTCACCTCTTTCGGCATTCCTGCCTTCTCGATACGCTCGGTGAGTTCCTCGATTTCGTTAGGCGCGTCTTCCATCTCGCCGAGCTCTTTCTGAATCGCCTTCATCTGCTCATTCAGATAGTACTCGCGCTGGTTCTTTTCCATCTGCTGCTTGACGCGGCCACGAATCCGCTTCTCGAGCTGCAGTACGTCATTTTCACCTTCCATCAGCCCCATCAGGTGCTCAAGACGAAGCTGGATGTTGGAGATTTCGAGAACCTGCTGTTTCTCGTCGAGCTTCAGCGCCATGTGCGCTGCCATGGTGTCAGCGAGGCGACTTGGGTCATCAATACTCGCCAGCGATGTCAGCACCTCAGGCGGAACTTTCTTGTTGAGCTTGACGTAGTCGTCGAACAGCGAAGTTGCCGAACGCATCAGCACTTCCATCTCCTGCTCATCGATTGTCAGCTGCTCTTTGACGGCCGTGGGAGATGCGCGGAAAAACTCTTCAGTATCTGTGAATTCGCCTACGTTGACGCGGAACACGCCCTCAACCAGCACCTTGACAGTTCCATCAGGCAGCTTCAGCAGCTGCAGGATGTTGGCCAGTGTACCGATCTCGTAAAGCTGTTCGACCTGCGGATCCTCAAGGTCGGCGTCGCGCTGGGCAACGAGCAGGATCGGCTGATCGTTACGGGTCGCATAATCGAGTGCGCGAATCGATTTTTCGCGCCCCACGAAAAGCGGGATAACCATGTGCGGATAGACAACGACGTCACGCAGCGGCAATACCGCGACATCTGCCGGAATCTCTGTAATCTCTTTTTTGGAACTCTGTCCTGCCATGTGCACCTCGGCTAATGCAGTTTCTCCCCTTTAGTGGGGAGAATTGAATCGGGGAGGATTGGCTGGAACCTGGTTGTCAGGCATCCGCAGATGCTGCTACCTGGCTGTCACCGCCCTCGATAATTATATAGGGGTCAGTGTCGCCGGAAACAACCGCTTCATCAACCACGACTTTACTGACGTTATCCATGGAGGGGATGTCGTACATGGTATCGAGCAGGATCTGCTCGAGAATTGTGCGCAATCCACGCGCGCCTGTTTTGCGCTCCATCGCCTTGCATGCAATCGCATGCAGGGCATCCGGACGCACTTCGAGTCCGCATCCTTCCATCTCGAAAAGTTTTCCGTACTGCTTGGTCAACGCATTTTTCGGCTCGGTCAGAATCCGCACCAGTGCTTCCTCGTCGAGTTCCTCGAGCGTGGCAACCACGGGCAAACGACCGACAAATTCGGGGATCAGTCCGTACTTGATCAGGTCTTCCGCCTCAACATCGGAGAAAACTTCACCAAGATTGCGCTCTTCGTCCTTGCTGCGAACATCTGCAGAGAATCCAATGCCGCCCTTCTCGGAACGGTCACGAATAACCTTCTCGAGGCCGGAAAAAGCGCCGCCAACGATAAAAAGGATATTTGAGGTATCAACCTGCAGAAACTCCTGCTGGGGATGCTTGCGTCCACCCTGCGGTGGTACCGATGCAACGGTGCCTTCGATCAGCTTCAGCAGTGCCTGCTGTACACCTTCACCGGAAACGTCGCGGGTGATCGAAGGGTTGTCGGATTTGCGTGAAATCTTGTCGATTTCGTCGATGTAGACGATACCGGACTGCGCCTTGTCGACATCATAGTCACACTTCTGCAGCAGCTTCTGAATAATGTTCTCGACATCTTCGCCAACATAGCCCGCTTCAGTCAGGGTTGTTGCATCTGCAATCGTGAAAGGCACATTGAGCAGGCGCGCGAGCGTCTCGGCCAGCAGTGTTTTACCTGAACCGGTCGGACCGATGAGCAGAATATTACTCTTGGTAATTTCGACGTCACCCTCTTTCACTTCCGCGTTGAGACGCTTGTAGTGGTTGTAGACCGCGACAGAGAGGACTTTTTTGGCGCGTGCCTGGCCGATGACGTACTCGTCAAGGCGTGAATTCAGTTCATATGGCTTGGGCAGCGACTCTGACTCTTCAGATGCCGCTTCCTGCATCTCTTCACGAATAATATCGTTACAGAGTTCAACGCATTCATCACAGACGAATACGGAAGGCCCGGCGATCAGTTTACGCACCTCGTGCTGGCTTTTTCCGCAGAAAGAGCAGTAGAGAAGCTTGTCGTCGCCAGATTTTGTTTTGTCGTCACTCATTCAATCAACTACTTTAGTAAATAGACGTATAGAGAACATATTATCCCATTCTTTGCAGAAGGCAAACATTTGGCTACCCGCCTGCTTTGCAGGGGATTACAGGATAATGTGGCATTCATCCCGTCATACCGGCCTTGAGCCGGTTTCCAGGAGTGTGTGCGCGGTTCCGAAGGGACCCCCGGTCATGCCCGGGGTGACGAAAATACGAAGTCCGGGTGGGGATGCCTGTTTTTATCAGGCAGGACGCTCGTTGAGAACCTGGTCAATCAGGCCGTATTCAACTGATTCCTCGGCGCTCATGAAGTTATCGCGCTCGGTATCCTCGCCAATCTTCTCAATTGACTGGCCAGTGTGACTGGCAAGAATCTGGTTGAGCTTTTCACGCACCAGGAGGATCTCCTTGGCATGAATCTCGATATCAGTCGCCTGACCCTGGTAACCGCCCAGCGGCTGGTGGATCATGGTACGTGAATGCGGCAAACAGTAGCGTTTGCCCGCCTCACCTGCGGCCAGCAATACAGCGCCCATGCTCGCAGCCTGGCCAATACACATGGTACTGACATGCGGCTTGATGAACTGCATGGTGTCGTAGATTGCCAGTCCGGCAGTGACAGATCCGCCAGGAGAGTTGATGTAGAGATGGATATCCTTGTCAGGATTCTCGGACTCGAGAAACAGCAGCTGCGCAACGATCAGGTTCGCCATGTGGTCCTCGATAGGACCGACTACGAAAATAACCCGCTCTTTCAGTAGCCTGGAGTAGATATCATAGGCACGTTCGCCTCTGGATGTTTGCTCGACAACCATCGGGACCAGCCCGATATTGCTGGTTTCCAGTGCGCCGTTGTTATGAATATCACTCATGCCTGTTTCCACCCCTGTGGTAATAACTGTTTATGCAGAAAGCTCGTCGAATGATGAGGTCTTGTTCTCGACCTGCATCTCCTCGCGCAACAAATCATAAACCTGGTCTTCAAGAACAAGGTTTTTGACCGGATCGAGTCGCTCAGGGCTACCATAGTACCACTCGATAACCTCTTCAGGCTTCTCGTAGGAGCTGGCGTAGAGCTCGACAGTCTCACGGATGCGTTCATCGCTAGGCGTCAGGCTGTTCTGGCTCATGATTTCAGACACCAGCATACCCAGCTTAACGCGACGCTCCGCCTGCTCCTTGAAGAGGTCGATCGGCAGTTCAAAACCGGGCTGTGCTGCGCCCTGCTGCTGCATGTTCTGCTTGGTCTCTTCCATCATGCGCTTGGCTTCATCATCAACCATTGCTGAAGGAACGTCCATCTCATGCTGCTCGAGCAGCACATCCATAACCGCTTCCTTGTTCTTCTGCTTGACCTTCTGAATCAGTTCGCGCTCCATGTTGTCGCGGATATCCTTGCGAAAAGAGTCTACGTCGCCGTCCTCGATACCAAACGCCTTGACGAAATCCTCGTCAACTTCCGGCAGGATCTGCTCGGCAACAGACTGGACAGTAATATCGAATACTGCCGGCTTACCTGCAAGATGCTCAGCCTGGTAATCTTCAGGGAAAGTGACGTCAACCGTGCGCTCATCGCCTGCACTTGCACCGAGAATACCGGCTTCGAAACCCTCGATCATGCTGCCGGAACCCAGTACAAGAGGAACACTCTCGGCTGCACCGCCTTCGAACTCTTCTCCGTCAACCTTGCCGACAAAGCTGATAGTGACCTGGTCACCATCGGCAGCTGCGCGCTCGACAGTATCGAAAGTCGCTCGCTGCTGACGCAGCTTGTCGATCATGGTGTCGACATCGGCATCGGTAACTTCAGCTTCGATAATCTCGACTGAAGCAGTGTCCATTTTGTTGATCTTGATCTCAGGCATGACCTCGATGTTGGCAACGTAGGCAAAACCTTCGCCTTCATCCTTGATGTCATCAATGCTGGGATCACCGGCCGGGCGCAAACCCTCCTGGGTGATTGCATCGTAATAAGAGTGCTGGATCAGGTCGCCCCACGCTTCCTGTCTTGCTGACTGGCCAAAACGCTGGCGTACAACGCTTAACGGCACCTTGCCTGGGCGGAAACCGTCGAGGCGGACAGTTTTGGCAATCTCTTGCAGCTTCTTTTCAACAGCCTGGTTGACCTGCTCGGCAGGAAGCTCAACAGTGACGCGGCGCTGAAGGCCTTCGAGTGTTTCAACGGAAACTTGCATGGGTCATCTCTCCGGCAGTCTCACTGCCTGTCATCAATATCAAAATAGTAGTCGTAAAAAAATATGGTGCGAAAGGAGAGACTCGAACTCTCACGCCTTGCGGCACAGGAACCTAAATCCAGCGCGTCTACCAATTCCGCCACTTTCGCAATCGCTCACAGAAGCGCCTGAATCAGAGGCACCCTGAAAAGAGAATCGCGGATTATAGCGACAAATGCACTCCGTTTGAAATGCCTATTTTCAAACAGGCCTGTTCTTCCTCAATATTTCCCGGTCATCCTTGCCCGTCTCAATGACAAACTCCGGCCTCACTGATTAAAATTGGCCAAATCTTCCTTGTTCAACAGAAATACCCCGTCACCACCGTATTCAAACTCCAGCCATACGAAGGGCAACTCCGGAAATGTCTCGACCAGCGCACCGGCAGCCGAACCGACTTCAACAATCAGAACACCGCCCGGCAGCAGGTGATCGTGCGCCTGCGAGAGAATCCGTCTGACGATATCAAGCCCGTCTGCCCCCGCTTCAAGTCCGAGCTTTGGTTCACTATGGTATTCGCCCGGCAGGGCAGCATACTCGTCACTGCTGACGTAAGGAGGGTTACTCACAATCAGGTTGTACTGTTTGCCGCCGAGCCCGTCGAACAGGTCAGACTCAACTGCCCTGACCCGCTCACCGAGCCAATGGCGTTCAATATTCTGATTCGCGACCTTCAGCGCCGCCGGTGAGATATCGGCAAGATCGACCTCTGTATCAGGAAGTTCCAGTGCAGTAGCAATACCGATGCAGCCACTGCCGGTACACAGGTCAAGCACATGCTCAAGTGAATCTGGATCGATCCACGGCTGGAAAGCGTCGAGAATCAGCTCTGCAATCGGCGAGCGTGGCACTAGCACGTCCGGTGTGACAATAAAGTTGTGCCCGGCAAACAGCGCTTGGCCAATCAGGTAGGCAAGCGGTACGCGATCATCAACCCGGCGCTGCAGCAGGATTTCTATCTTCTGCGCTTCGGTGGTGGTCGCGCGTGTATCCAGAAAGGGCTCAGGCAGCGTGTGGTCCAGCCCAACGGCATGCAGCACCAGGGCGAGTGATTCATCGAGTGCGTTATCCGTGCCATGACCATAAAAAATACCCTTGGCCATAAACAGGGAGGCACCCCAGCGTACCCAGTCACGCAGGGTCTGCAAACATTGTTGCGGGTCGGAAGTGGTTGCGGTCATCAGATTCAGTTACGAGAAAAGAGGGGAATCCATGTTAGTCGATTCGCAGGGTGAATTCAGGCAAATTCGTCAAAACCGGCCAGCTTGTACCATTTTTTTGCCTCTTCCTCGTCCTTTGGTACCCCCCTTCCCTCCTGGTACATCATCGCCAGCGTTGTCATGGAGCCGACCAATCCCTGATCAGCAGCCTTCCTGAACCACTCAATCGCTTTTTCACCATTCTGCTCGACGCATTCGCCTTCCATAAACATGAAACCCAGGCCATGCTGTGCGATACCCATGCCACTCTCTGCCGCAGCCTTCATATATTTATAGGCGAGCAGCTCATTCTCCACCATGCCCAGACCGTTCTGCGCCATGATCGCCATGCGATACTGCGCCTCGGGATTGCCCTCTTCGGCCAGTGGTGCCAGCAAGGGGGCTGCGGAGTTGAAATGCTTTGATTCAAAAGCGGCAATGCCGCTTGAAAGGTCCATATCCAGATTTTGTTCACTCATGCCGTGTATTCCTCTTGTTCTCTGTTACCGGGTTCAGGAGAGCTGTTATCGCCTGCCCAGCGCGCCGTCGCTTTTTTTGTAGCCGTTTGGCCGGATCGCAACGCGGTTAATGATTTTTGCGCACAGTCGATCACGCTCATCGTAAAAGCCATATTCGAATACTGGTGTTGCACGGCCCTTCGATTCAAGTGTCTTGCTGATGATCTCCTCTTGCTCTTCATCCATGGAGAAGCGCAACTCCAGGTCAGTGCGTGCTTCGTGAATAAAGTCGATCTCCATGTGTCGTGTCCATACCGCGTTTCCTGGAAAGATGTTTGCACACATCAGCGCGGCGATCGGATCTGCCAATGATGCCATAGCACCGCCAAACATACCCCCGCCCGGATTGCGGTTGAAACTGTTAAGCGGTAAACGAATCACCACCTTGCGGCCATCATTTTCCATGCGCAAAACGCGGATGCGCATCGCCCTGAAAGGAGGATAGAATTCAAGTCGGCGTTCTGGCGAAAGCAGACCGGATCGTTTAACAAGCTTATAAATCATATTCATCAGCCTATTTTAGTGGCAGAATCGCATCCATGCAGACAGAAATCAGTGAAATATATCTCGGAACCAAAGATGGCGAGGAGGCAGGACGCATCCTGCGCACCTGCGTGCACTGTGGTTTTTGCACCGCCACCTGCCCGACATACCAGCTTTTAGGCGACGAACTCGATGGTCCGCGCGGGCGTATTTACCAGATCAAGCAGATTCTCGAAGGCGCACAGGCAACAGGCACAGTTCGCATGCACCTTGACCGCTGCCTTACCTGTCGTAGCTGCGAGAGCACATGTCCATCGGGTGTCGACTATGCGCGCCTGCTCGATATCGGCCGTAACCTGGTCGAAGATACACGCTCTGCACCGGATAAGCTTGTGCGGAAGCTGATGCTCAATGTTCTGCCCTATCCCGCACGTTTTGCTCCTGCCGCAAAACTGGGTACGTTTTTCAGTTTCATGCTGCCGCAAAAACTGAGCGGAAAACTGCCGAAATCGACCAAATCCACCATGAGCTGGCCAACATCCAGTCACCAACGCAAGGTTGCCGTACTCAGCGGCTGTGTGCAGCCGACGCTGGCACCTGATATTGACACCTCCCTCGCCGTGGTGCTTGAACGCGCCGGCATCGAGACAGTACCGATTCGCAACAGCTGTTGCGGCGCGCTGCCAGCCCATCTCACCGACGAGGCTCGTGCAGAGAAGATGGCGATCGAAACCATCGACCTGGTATGGCCACTGGTTGAAGATGGTATCGAGGCGATCATCAGCACCGCCAGCGGCTGTGGTGTAACGCTCAAGGAGTACGACTGGTTATTGCGCCACAACGACGCCTACAGCGAGAAAGCCAAGCGCGTCAGTGAACTGGCATCAGATCCGGTTGAAGTCATCGAAAAATCACTCGACAGTTTTGAAGGACAACCCGGCAAGGGCCAAACAGTCGTTTACCATCCCCCCTGCACACAGCAGCACGGCATGAAGATCAAGGGGAATGTAGAAAAGGTACTAACGACGCTTGGCTATGAACTCCTGCCATTCAACGATGCGCATCTCTGCTGCGGCTCGGCAGGAACCTATTCACTGTTCCAGCCGACAATCTCGTCAGAACTTCGTGAACGCAAGCTAGAACAGCTGCAACAGCCCGGTGCCAGCGCTATTGCAACTGCCAATATCGGCTGTATGACGCATCTCGGTGAGAAGAGTGACCTGCCTGTGATTCACTGGTTATCGCTGGTTGCAGACTCTCTCAATTCACGACCAAACAGCTGATAACGCACCTGTCCGGCACTCTTCTCTTTCAGCGGTTTCCAGCTGGGTGGCAGCTGTGCCTCGGGTTCGTCACTGCCCTGTTCGATGTAGATCAGGGCATCGTCCGCAAGCCAGCCATCTGACTCAAGCAGTTCGATAACCGGCTGCAGCAGGTTTTTCCTGAAAGGCGGGTCGAGGAAGACGATATCGAAGCTGCTGCCGTCCGACTGCTGCAGGAACTTGCGGGCATCGCGCTGCTGTACCCTGATATCCACATCCGGCGAATCGAGCAGCGCTGCATTCTGTCGCAACACTTCGCACACCTGGCGATTCATCTCCACCAACATGACTTCACGTGCACCACGCGATGCAGCCTCGAACCCCAGCGCACCGGAACCGGCAAACAGGTCGAGTACCCGCGCACCCTGGATGCGGTTCTGCAGCCAGTTGAAGAGGGTTTCACGCACCCTGTCAGTCGTTGGTCGAAGCCCTTCCGGGGCAACGAACTGCAGACGCCGGCCGCGATGTTCACCACCAATAATGCGCAGGCTGTTCTTGTGTCGCCCGCCCACTGGCTGATTACTCCTGCTTCTCTGCAGGAGTGCCGTTTTCGCTGCTGTTGCCAACCAGGACAGTGGCGAGATTATTCGGATGAACGCGACGCTTGAATGCTGAATGAATCTGCTCTGCAGTGACAGCCTCAACCCTGCTGACAAAAGTTGCAAGGTAGTCGAGCGGGTAGTCATAGAAACCAATCATGGCGATGTACTCAACAATCTTGCTGTTTGACGAGACACGCAGGGGAAAACCACCGCTGATATTGTTCTTGGAACGCTCCAGGCGCTCTTCCGGTGGGCCATTTTTAATGAAGTCAGCAAGCTGTTCACGCATCACACCAAGTGCCTCTTCGGCACGTTCATTACGCGTCTGCGCCACCATCATGAAGGGACCTTCAGCGCGCATCGGTGAAAAATAGCTGTAAACACTGTAGGAGAGACCGCGCTTCTCACGCACCTCTTCAGACAACATTGACACCAGGCCGCTGCCTCCGAATACGTGGTTACCTACATAAAGTGGAAGATAGTCAGGGTCACTGCGTGACATGCCTGGCTGACCAAGATAGATATGTGTCTGCGTCGAGGGAAAGTCGATACTGAGGCTTTCGCCCGTGCTGAATGTGACCTTCGGCAGCGGTGCTGCCTTTTCACCGGCAGGCATCTCCGCGGTAATCTGCTCAACCACTTTTTCTGCCTGTGCACGATCCACTGCACCGACGATGGCAACAACAAGGTTCGAAGCAACATAGTACTGCTTGAAATAGTTGCGAATATCCTCGACCGTAATCGCCGCCACACTAACGGCATTTCCGGACGGGTTATGACCATACGGGTGATCGCCATAAAGTGATTTGTAGAAGGCTTTACTGGCGACAGTACCGGCATTCTGTTTCTGCTGCTCAAGCCCCACCAGAACCTGCTGGCGACGACGCTCGATCTCTTCCTCGTCAAACTGCGGCTGCGTGACAACGGCTGCAATGGTGTCGAGGCTCTGGTTCAACACCTCCTCGTCATCAGTCAAAGTACGCAGCGAGACAATCGCCATGTCGCGTAGTGAACTGGTGGTAAAGCGCGCACCAATATTTTCAAAACGCTCTGCCAAATGGTTGGCATTCCACTCGCCTGCTCCGTCGTTAAGCAGTGTATTCGTCAGTGCAGCAATACCCGGTTTACTATCATCTCGCGCACTGCCTGCATCGAATACCATGCGCACATCAACCATCGGCAGATCAGGCACATGCACATACATCACCTTGGCGCCCTTGGCTGTGATCCAGGACTGAATTTCAGGTGTTGCCTGTGCAGTCAGCGGTAACAGAAGCACCAGCAACAGGGAGACAATCCTGCGACCATTATGAGCCATGCTTCACCCCCACATGCGGCCTGGATTTTGATTCGGCCTGCTTCTCATCCATGGGCTGCGGATCGAGAATGGCAATCGTCATGTTATCCGGTTGCAGGTATCTTTGTGCAACCTCCTGCACCTGTTCGGGAGTCACCGCCCTGAGCTTTTCAACATAGCTGTCAGTCAGGCGCCAATCGAGTCCGACTGTCTCCAGCATGCCGATCTGCATCGCCTGGTAGAAAACCGAGTCTTTCTCATACACCTTGCTGGCAACAGTCTGGGTCACAACGCGCTTGAGCTCATCTGCTGCAACCGGTTCAGCCTTGACCTTTTCAATCTCGGAGAGCAACGCTTTCTCCAGGTCCTTGATACTGCGTCCCTCTGCTGGAACACCGTCAAACATCACCATGCCGGGAAGGCGCGTGTAGGCGTTATAACTCGCACCTGCACTGTTGGCGATACTGCTGCCACGAATCAGGGAACGGCTCAGACGAGCACTGTCACCACCATCCAGAACAGCTGCAAGCGCCTCCATTGCATATGGCTCCCATGCATTCTCTTCGCTAACCGTGGTAACAACCGGCGCCTTGAAGCCCATCAGCAGGTAAGGCTGCTTTGCCGGTGCCTTGACCTGCAGGCGCGTCACACCATTGTGTGCAGGCTCGACAGGCGTCTTCATGACTGGCAGGTCAGACGGAGGTAACTGGCCAAATGTCTCCTGCGCCATGGTGTGAATCTTTTCTGCATCAACGTCACCAACCACAACAAGTGTTGCGTTGTTTGGTGCATACCAGAGCTGATACCAGTCGCGCAGGTCTTCGATTTTCAGGTTCTCGAGATCACTCATCCATCCAATGATGGGGCGACGATAAGGCAGCACACGCCAGGCCACTGCGTTGAACTGCTCGTAAGTCAGTGCTGTTGGCTTATCCTCGGTGCGCAGGCGGCGCTCCTCGGTAACGACGTCGCGCTCTTTCTGAAACTCTTTCTCGTCGAGCAGCAGGTTGCGCATGCGATCTGCCTCGAGGTCGAAGGCGATATTCAACCGGTCTGATGAGAGTGTCTGGAAATAGGCGGTGTAGTCACGACCTGTGAAGGCATTTTCACGCCCGCCGTTTTCGGAGATGATTTTCGAGAATTCATTCGGGCCATAACGCTCTGTTCCCTTGAACATCAAGTGCTCAAGGACATGCGATATACCTGTCTGCCCTTCCGGTTCGTAGGAAGAACCAACCTTGTACCAAACTTGTGAAACAGCGATCGGTGCACGATGATCTTCCTTGACGATCACTTTCATACCGTTCTCCAGTTCAAACTCCTGAACCTGGGATGCCTGTACGGCGAGAGGAAACAGAGCGATTGTGGCCAGCAATCCCAAAAAGGCCGATCCTGTCTTTGTCATACTGCTCCTGAACCTGTCTTCAATTATTGTTCTGATCATTCGATGATTCTCCCGTATAAACGGGTTCCATTCTTTACTTTAAAGTTGCTTTGCAGATTATGCCTGCCAACCCGGACGACTGCCATGTCGAATCTCAACATGGCGCAAACAGTTCGTCATGGATGCGCTTTTTTGACATACTTCATGTATGACAGGTTCAATCTAATTTCCCAAATGCCCGAGATAACCCTATTCGCCCTGCTGCTAATCCTTGCCGGCTACCTGGTTGGCTCCATTTCGAGCGCCATCATCGTTTGTCGACTGATGGGACTACCCGACCCACGTGAACAGGGCTCAAAAAATCCAGGTGCCACCAATGTATTACGCCTGGGCGGAAAAAAAGCAGCTGCGATTACATTGGCCGGAGATTGGCTGAAAGGTTTACTCCCTGTTCTCGCTGCAAAGATGCTGGAGCAGCCACTTGATGTCATCGCACTTGTCGGACTCGCTGCATTTCTTGGACACCTCTACCCGATCTTTTTCGGTTTCAAGGGCGGTAAAGGTGTTGCCACGGCACTCGGTGTGCTGTTCGGATTTTCACTCCTGACCGGGCTGGGCGTGGTTGCCGTGTGGCTGGTCATGGCGCTGCTGTTTCGCTACTCGTCACTGGCAGCACTGACAGCCATGGCGATGGCTCCGGTAATCGTCTACCTGCAGTGGAACAACGCTTTTCTTACTGCATGCCAAACCCTGATTACGGTGATTCTCTTCTGGCGTCACAGGACGAACATAGAGAGACTGCTGAACGGTACCGAGGGAAAGATCGGCCAGAAAGGCTGAATCACTCTGCTTTCAGAGGTTCAAGCTCAGTCATCGGCCAGCGCGGCGTTACCTGGAAGCCGGCATCTTCATCATGCAAGCCCGCCTGTAAACGCTGCCAGCCTGCAAAAGCGATCATGGCGCCATTATCCGTACAGAATTCCGGACGCGGGTAGAGCACCTCAACACCCTTTTTCTGCAACTCTGTTTCCAGCTTTTCGCGTAAGCGGCGATTGGCGCTGACGCCACCCGCCATCACCAGGTGAGTTACCTTTGTCTGTTCAACAGCCCGGCGACACTTGATGACAAGGGTGTCGACCACGGCATCTTCAAATGCACGTGCGATATCGGCACGGGTCTGATCGTCGAGTGGCTCATGCTCCTGCATTGTGTTCAGGGCAAAGGTCTTCAGGCCACTGAAGCTGAAATCGAGACCCGGTCGGTCTGTCATCGGGCGAGGAAAACGGAACCTGGATGCATCCCCCTGCTCTGCCAGCTTTGCAAGCTCCGGCCCACCGGGATATGGCAGGCCAAGCAGTTTGGCAGTTTTGTCGAAAGCTTCACCGGCAGCGTCATCGAGTGATTCACCAAGCAGACGATAGTCGCCGATACTGGTCACTTCAACGAGTTGTGTATGCCCGCCTGAGACCAGCAAGGCAACAAAAGGAAACGCCGGTTGGCGACTTTCGAGCAAAGGAGCGAGTAAATGCCCCTCCATATGATGAATTCCGATCGCGGGCACATTCCAGGCCCAGGCGATGCTTCGGCCCACGGCTGCACCGACCAGCAATGCGCCAACCAAACCCGGTCCACGGGTGTAGGCAACGCCATCGATATCGCTCTCCTGCAACCCACTCTCAACCAGTAACTGCTTGATTAACGGGATAGTTTTGCGCACATGGTCACGCGAGGCGAGTTCCGGCACCACGCCGCCATATGGGGCGTGAACATCAATCTGGCTATGCACAAGGTTGGCAATCAGACCCTCATTTGAGTCATAAATGGCGACGCCGGTTTCGTCGCAGGAGGTCTCTATTCCAAGAATCTTCATTAGAAATTTTGCAATTTGGCTGAAATCGACTACAATTTCGCGCTTTATTGCCTTCCGGTCAATATTTACCGGTAATTAAATTGATTCTTTTCTGAGGAAAGACATGCCAAGCGTACGCGTTAAAGATAACGAACCCTTTGAAGTCGCACTGCGACGTTTCAAACGCTCCTGTGAAAAAGCAGGCGTTCTTGCCGAGGTTCGCCGTCGCGAATTCTACGAGAAGCCAACTTCCGAGCGTAAGCGTAAAGCTGCAGCAGCAGTCAAGCGCAACATGAAGAAGGTGTCTCGCGAAAGCCGTCGTTTCGATCGTCAGTACTAAGTTAATACTGTACTGACCGATAACAGACTCTACCCTCCCGGTACCCCTCATGCTTAAACAGCAGCTTACGGATGACATGAAAGCCGCCATGAAAGGTGGTGACAAGTCACGCCTGGGCGTTATTCGCCTTATCCTTGCTGCCGTCAAGCAAGTCGAGGTCGATACGCGGGAAGAACTCTCCGATGCGGATATCACCGGTGTACTGACCAAGATGGTCAAACAGCGTCGTGATTCAGTCACCCAGTACACAGATGCTGGCCGCACTGAACTCGCTGATCAGGAGACCTACGAAATCGGTATCATCGAGGGATATCTTCCCGAGCAGATGTCCGAAGACGAGGTAGCTGCAGTGATTGACGAGATCATCGCTGCAACTGGTGCCAGCGGCCCCAAGGACATGGGAAAGGTGATGGGACAGCTCAAGGGCAAGTTACAGGGCAAGGCAGACATGGGTGCAGCCAGTGCACTCGTCAAGCAGAAGCTGACCGGCTAACCCTGACACACCCGCTGCCATACCAATCAACAAACCTGGCTGCATTGTAGGTTAAACTACGGCAATGGCAGGCAGGATCCCAAACGAATTTATCGACCAGCTTCTTGCACGCGTTGACATTGTTGACGTGGTGGAGCATCGCGTTCCGCTGAAAAAAGCCGGCGGTGAGTTCCAGGCCTGTTGCCCATTCCACACTGAAAAAACCCCCTCTTTCACCGTCAGTCCGCAAAAACAGTTCTATCACTGCTTTGGCTGTGGTGCGCATGGAACCGCGATCGGTTTTCTGATGGAGTATGAACACCTCAGCTTTGTCGAAGCCATCGAGGAACTCGCCAAGCAGGCGGGAGTGGAAGTACCGCATGAAGGCGGTTCGGTGCAAAAAGGCCCTGATCTTCAACCAGTCTATGCCTTGCTTGAGGCTGCCAGCAATTTCTACCAGCAACAGCTGAAAGACAAGCAGCAGGGAAAACGTGCTGTCGACTACCTGAAAGAGCGCGGCCTCTCCGGCGAAATCGCCCTCACCTTCGGTATCGGCTACGCGCCACCGGGATGGGATAACCTGCTCTGTGCACTCTCCTCGCAACACACCTTGCGTAATTTCGAGAATGCGGGCCTAAGCAGCCAGCGTGATAACGGCAACCCATATGACCGTTTCCGTGATCGCATCATGTTCCCGATCCGCGATACACGCGGTCGCGTCGTCGGTTTTGGCGGACGCATTATTGGCGACGACAAACCCAAGTATCTCAACTCACCTGAAACCCCGGTGTTCCACAAGGGCACGATTCTCTATGGGCTCTACGAGGCGAGACGTGCAAACCATGGCGAGGATTACCTTGTTGTTGTCGAGGGCTACATGGACGTGGTGGCACTTGCACAACATGATATTAACAACGCTGTTGCGACCCTCGGCACGGCAACAACCGAGAAGCACCTGGAATTGCTGTTTCGTACCGTCGACAAGGTGGTCTTCTGTTTCGATGGAGACCGTGCCGGACGTGATGCTGCCTGGAAAGCGCTGCAGACCATTCTGCCGCTGATGAAAGCCGGCCGCGAGGCACGTTTCCTGTTTCTTCCCGATGGAGAGGATCCGGATTCTCTGGTACGCAAGGAGGATTCAGATGCCCTGCGCCAGCGCTTCATGGATGCACCGCCACTCTCCGGGTACCTGTTTGATCATTTTCAACAGCAGATTGATACCGGCACTCTGGATGGGCGAGCACGCTTTTCAGATGCCATTACACCCTTCATTGAAAAAATCCCTCCCGGTACGCTGAGAGACCTGCTCAACAGAAAACTGGAACAGATTACCGGGTTGGAGAGCCGTACTCCGGATTCGACACCCGCACCGGCACAACAGCCGACCACCCAAACCCCGGCGCAGCCATCCACCCCGGTTCGCCTGGCACTGCGTATTCTGCTCGAACGCCCACAGCTGATTCTGGATTTTGAACCACGGCAAGGTTGGCAAATGGCGCAAGTGAAAGGTGTCGATCTTCTGAGTGAAATCATTGATTTAATTAGAAATAATCCAGAAATAAGCAGCGCTCGAGTAGTCACACACTGGCACGGAAGCGCAATTGGGGAGCATCTGCAGCATCTCCTTCAGGGGCCACTGGACATTCCCGAAGAGGGCCTTTCAGAAGAGTTACGCGGTTGTTTTCGCCAGCTTGCGTCCCAATATCAGAAGCGGCAGCTGAAGCAACTGCTCAGCCGCCCCCTGCATCAACTGGGAGATGAGGAGAAGAAACAGCTCAGGGAGCTCCTGGACGACGGGGAAAATGCAGTAAAAGGGTGAAACCTTCTGGAATATTCAGATATAACCGACTATAATACCTGATTCTTTTTAAGTTCGTCTCATGGCCTAGCTTTTCAGGCCATTTTATTTGCGTGGTGGAAATTCAGTTTATGAGCCAAATGAACCAAGCACAACAGGTCTCCCAGATCAAACTGCTGATTGATAAAGCAAGAGAACAGGGCTATCTGACCTATGCTGAAGTAAACGACCATCTCCCTGATACGATTGTCGATCCGGAGCAGATCGAAGACATCATTCGCATGATTAACGACATGGGAATTAACGTCTACGAGACAGCACCCGATCTCGACGAGACGACCATGGACGAAGCTGCGCCAGCAGACGATGATGCTGCGGAAGCAGCTGCTGCTGCACTGGCTTCTGTTGATACAGATTTTGGCCGCACAACTGACCCGGTACGCATGTATATGCGTGAGATGGGTACGGTAGAGCTCCTGACTCGTGAAGACGAACTGCGCATTGCCAAGCGTATCGAGGACGGCCTTCGCCAGGTCTCCACGGCTGCTTCAATGTACCCGCCTGTTATAGAGGATCTCCTCGAGCGATTCGAAATCGCACAGAGCGAGGAAGGCAAGCTAACCGACGTCATTTCGGGCTTCATTGACTTCGATGATGTGACACCTGCAACGCCTGTCTCCAAGGCAGACCAGGAAGCGAACAGCAGTGACGACGATGACACTCCCGCTGACACAGGCCCTGATCCAGAAGAGACCAAGCGCCGCGTTACCGGACTGAAGCGTAACTACAATGCCCTGCGCAAGGCAATGGATGCTGGCGACGCTGCCAAGGCTCAAAAGAGCCAGGAAAAGGTCACAGAATTCTTTACCGAGTTCAAACTGATCCCTGCCGTATTCATCGCGATTACCATGCGTGTCAAAAGCGCAGTGAACAACATCCGCACATATGAGCGTGAAATCATGGCACTGTGTATCGATGCTGGCATGGAGCGCAAACAGTTCATCACCTCATTCCCCGAGAATGAAACAAACTCCGACTGGATCAAGATCCAGGCGAAGGCCAAGGGCGCACCCAAGGCTGCACTGCTCGAAATTGCTGATGAAGTGCAGAAGATTCAGAACCGCTTGTTGATCGTGACAGAACACGCAAGCCTGGGCATCACCCAGCTCAAAGAGCTCAACCGCATGATGTCGATTGGTGAAGCCAAGGCACGCCGTGCAAAGAAAGAGATGGTCGAGGCAAACCTGCGACTGGTTATCTCGATCGCCAAGAAATACACCAACCGCGGCCTGCAGTTCCTTGACCTGATCCAGGAAGGCAACATCGGCCTGATGAAAGCTGTCGACAAGTTCGAATACCGTCGCGGCTACAAGTTCTCGACCTATGCAACATGGTGGATCCGCCAGGCAATCACCCGTTCGATTGCAGACCAGGCGCGCACTATCCGTATTCCTGTGCACATGATCGAGACCATCAACAAGCTCAACCGCATCTCGCGCCAGATCGTCCAGGAACAGGGGCGCGACGCAACACCGGAAGAGCTGGCTGTAAAGATGGACATGCCGGAAGACAAAATCCGCAAGGTACTCAAGATTGCCAAAGAGCCTATCTCAATGGAGACGCCAATTGGTGATGATGAAGATTCGCATCTTGGTGACTTCATCGAGGACTCAAACGCAGTCACGCCAATCGACTCGGCAACCATCGAAGGCCTGCGTGAAGCAACCCAGAACATGCTCTCCGGACTCACAGCACGTGAAGCCAAGGTCCTGCGCATGCGTTTCGGCATCGACATGAATACCGACCACACCCTTGAGGAAGTTGGTAAACAGTTCGATGTAACACGTGAGCGTATTCGCCAGATAGAAGCAAAGGCCCTGCGCAAACTGCGCCACCCTACCCGTTCGGAGCGTCTGCGCAGCTTCCTCGACGAGTAAATGAAAAAGCGCCGGTAGCATAATCTGTAAAAAGCAATTATCCTACCGGCGCACCTTCACAGGGCCGTTAGCTCAGTTGGTTAGAGCAGAGGACTCATAATCCTTTGGTCCGGGGTTCAAGTCCCTGACGGCCCACCACTTTTCAATGACTTAGCCAGTTTTGGCTAAGTCATTTTTGCTTACACACTGCTTACACACTCCAAAACCACTATTTTCATGCTCATCTAATGGCGTGAGTTCATGAAATTGCACGGTACAGCTACGCTTAATGACTGCTTTCGGCCAGAAGTGGACATTCAATCTCTCGAAAAATCGGGAATAAAAAAACCCCGCACTATGGCGGGGTCTTCATCTACTTGTTGCCGTAGGAACAGAGGAAAGTGACTAGAATTGCATCCTAAAGCCTAGGTTCACCGATGTATTCGAGTAGTCCATTTCCAAAGTGCCAGTACCATCACAGCCAGTACCATCTGAATTACAGCCATAACCGTATCCAAACTCTGGATCATTGAGTGCGGTTACATAGCGAACATCCAATACGACTGATACCGTCGGAGAGACAGCGTAAGAAACACCAGCAATGCCCTGGATACCGATGACACCATCACTGCCATCAACAATGCCAGTACAACAACCGCCGTTTGAATGTAATGGATTATCGTGCTCAGTGTGACGTGCATTGTTTACATCAATATCCATGTAGCCAACACCAGCACCAAGGAATGGTGTAAACATGGAGCCGGAATCAAAATCATACAGGGCGTTAAGGAAGAGACTCGTGTTCGTTACACTCCCGCTTCCATCCATATCGTTGAAGCTATCCACATCATTTTCCCTGTGACTTAGTTCGAGTTCAGCACGCCACCCATTGTCATATCCGTAACCCCCTTTTAGCGTCCAAATCAATCCACCATCAAAGTCCGTGGGATGATCTCCTGAGCTTGATCCGTCTAAAAAGTAAGTATAGTCATCTAGCCAACTGTAGCCGACATCAACACCAAAGTATGCTCCCTTGGTGGCGCCTGCAATGGCTGAACTGGCTAGTGCGGTCTGGAAAGCGACTGCAAAAGCTGTAATGAGGATTATTCTTGGTTTCAACATAATGCTCTCCTTAATTCGTTGTTTCTGTTTTGCATACTCTCGCGGATTCAACTCACTAGTGCAACGGATGGGTTAATCCCGAAAAATACTTGATTGGGCGTTTTAATGCCAAGACATTTTCGGGGACGATTGTTCAGTTTATTCATCACCTGGTTGATTTCCGCCTGAGTGATGGTTGTAAAGTCCCGATGCTTTGGGAAGTATTGGCGAATGAGTCCATTGGTGTTCTCATTCAAGCCACGTTCCCAGGAGGCATAGGGATGGGCAAAGAAGAACCTGGCACTGAGGCCTTTAGCGATGGTCTCGTGACCGGCGAATTCCTTACCATTATCTGAGGTCAGCGTGTGAACGCGGCCGGCGATGGGTTTGAGCAGTTTGAGGATAGCGCTGGTGACGTTGCTGGCGGTTTTTCTCTCCACCTTATGGATGAGCGTCAATCGGGATTTACGCTCGGTGATTGAAACGATGGCCTGTTTGTGGCCTTTTCCGATAATGGTATCAAGTTCCCAATCACCGAAGCGTGAACGCTCATCAACCACGGCAGGACGTTCATCGATGCTGACTCGGTTAATCAGTTGCCCTCGGCGGCTATAGCTGCCATAGCGCTTTCGACGCTGCTTCTGGCAACGCAGGTGGCGGTATAGGTTACCGCCCATGGATTTGTTCTGGAGAACGTACTGGTAAATCCACTCATGAGAGATTTGAATGTCAGCCTCATTGCACAGCCACAGGCTGATTTGTTCCGGACTCCAGTCCTCGCGCAACAGATGCTCGACTCGCTCCCAGTGGGTAGTGGCAATACGGGGCTGGCTCTTGCTCTGACGGCGCTCTACAGACAGCCGATGGGCCTGTTTGGGGCGATAGCCGCGCAAGCCACGGTTACGCCTCAGTTCGCGGCTGACAGTGGATTTGTGGCGCCCAAGTATCTTGGCTATCTCTGTTTGATTGTGACCTGCTTTCATCAGTGCCTGAATCTGGTATCGTTCTTCCTGGGTAAGCTGCGTGTACATGGTGCTCCTCTAACTTTGGTCGGTGAGAGAAGCTACCTATGCTACCGCAGCTTGCCCTCTAACCAACTCTGTTGAGTTGCACTTGGAAATTGAATTCACGATAGATTGTAGACTTTATTCCTGATAGTTATTAGCACCCCTGCCATGGTGCCAATGATAATCACTCTTGTTTCACACACTCATCTTCTGTTTTTCAAAGCCCATGAACTGCTGACTGCAAACACGGTTTTTGAGAGTGCCAATATCAGTGATTTCAATTTCCAACTTGTCACCGTCGCGTAAATACCTCTTGGGGTTTAGGCTTCCACCTGAGCCATCTGGTGACCCGGTGGCAATCATGTCACCCGGTTTCAGATCGATGGTATGCGAGATATAGCAGATCAATTCCTCGATCGGGAAAAGCATCTCCCTGACCGATGCAGACTGCACGTTGTCACCGTTTAATCGCGTCTCGATTCGAACTTCAGTTACATCGGGAATATCGTCCCTGGTCACCATCCATGGTCCGCATGATCCGGAATTGGCAAAATTCTTACCCGCATGGATACTCTGTTTCTGCCAATCCCTGACTGATCCGTCGTTCATGATAGTAAAGCCTGCGATATGTTCAAGCGCATCCTGTTGCGAGATATAGCGCCCGCCCTTTCCGATGATGCAGACGAGTTCCCCTTCATAGTCATAGCTCAGGCCTGCCTCACCCGGAGGCATCTCCAACTCATCGGCATGTCCGACCAGGGTGCCCTCGAGTTTTGAAAAGAGCAGGATATTTTCAGGTTCCGGCGGTTTATCGATATCGACCGGGTAAACTTTCTGGTAGTTCATTCCTGCGCAGATGACTCTGCGGGCATTCGGTACTGGCGGCAACAGGCTGACTTCATTCAATGAATAGGCCTTCGTGCCATTACAGGAACGTTCAAGCTGCTCAAGTGCATTTGCCTCAATGACATCTCTCAGGCTGGCATGAATAGAGATGAAATCCGTTCCGGGCACAAACACCTCTCCGTTCCGGATAACACCATATAGAGGATTTTTGTTACCTTTCAGGGTAAAGCTGGCCAGTTTCATCGTGATGCATCTTTTAGAGTGATACGTGTTGGGCCTGATCCTTTTCGAGAGCCAGGTCCACCGCTACCGACGCGACCGCAAGGTCCTGCAGGCCCACACCGGCGCCATCAAACAGGGTGATTTCATCAGCATGGCTTCGCCCCGGATGTTTGCCGTTGATGACATCACCGATTGGCGTGATATCCGACTCACTGATCGCGCCACTCTCGATGGCATGCTGGTTTTCGCCAATGGTGATTGATTGGACGATCTCGTCAGTGAACAGGGTGGCGCTTTCAACCAGGGCTGTATCCACTTCCTGCTTACCCTTTGTGTCTGTACCCATACAGGCAATATGAGTACCAGGTTTGATCCACTCTTTCATCAGTAAGGCTTCAAATGCTGAAGTGATGGTAATGATGACATCAGCCTGTGCACATAACTCTTCCCGTTCTACAGATTCAAAAGGCAAGCCCAATTCATCAGCTACTGCCTTCAGCCCGGGTAACATCTCAGGATGCGGATTCCAGGCAACAACTTTTTCGAAATCACGTTGATCCGCGGCAGCACGCAACTGGAACTTTGACTGGTGACCGGCACCAACCATGCCCAGCACCTTGGCATCCTTTCGAGCCAAATGATTGATCGAGACTGCTGATGATGCTGCCGTACGTACAGCGGTCAGGTAATTGCCACCAACCATGGCCTTCAACCTGCCGGTATCAGGATCAAACAGGAACACCGTCGACTGATGATTGGGAATACCCAGGTTCACATTACCAGGCCAGTACCCGCCAGACTTCACACCCAGGCTCATACCCGCCCGGTCGAAACCGGACTTGAATCCGTACAACGCATCGGCATGGCCGATCGCTTCCCTGACAACCGGAAAGTTGTAGGCATCCCCTCTTGCCATCGCGGCAAAAACACTTTCCACCGCTGTAAAAGATGAAGCACGGTCGATAACCTCTTCGCAAGTTGCCTCGGAAACGACAACCACTCCTTTTTCGGCTTCCATTACTGATAAAGGTTGATTCATGATTTCACTCCTGATTATCTGGACCGGAGCATGCAACCGCTCCGGTCCACAAACCTGCTTTTAATATGCCTTACCACGTGCACTCACTGGCCACAGCGATTCAACCTTTCCGTTGCGTACGCCGACATACCAGTCGTGGACGTTACAGGTTGGGTCACAATGTCCGGGCACCAGTTTCAGCTTGTCATTGACCTTTAACGCATTACCTGAATCTTCAATCACGCCATGTTCATCGGAGCATTTAATGTACTCAACATCATCGCGGCCAAATATGTATGGCAGGCCACTATCGATTGACTGCGCCTTGAGCCCGGCGTCACAGATGGCCTTATCGCTTTTGGCGTGGCTCATGACAGAAGTCAGAATAAAGAGTGAATTCTTGAATTCAGAAATCGGCTGATCCTTTTCGTCATGAATGGTCTGGTAATCTGCGTCCATGAAAGCGTAGGAACCGCATTGGAGTTCGTTGTATACACCGGAAGCCCCCTCGAAGTAGTAACTGCCGGTACCACCGCCACCGACAATGTCGCACTCAAGGCCTTCGGCCTTTAGCATCTCCATGGATTGCTTCACCATGTCTACCGCGATATCAATCTTCTCCTTGCGATCCTCGTAGCTTTTCATATGTTGCATCGCGCCCTGGTATGCCTGGATACCTGAGAACTTCAAACCTTCTGCTGCTTCAACGGCCTTGGCAATGTCCACAACCGGCTGGCCAGCGGACACACCACAACGACCGGCGCCACAATCGATCTCAACCAGCACCTCAATCTCTGTTCCATGACGAACAGCTGCCTCAGACAGCTCTGCCACGTTATCAATGTCATCCACACAGCAAATAGTACGTGCGCCGAACGTCGGCAGGTTGGCGAGTCGATCAATCTTGGCCGGGTCACGCACCTGGTTTGAAACCAGGACATCCTTGATACCTGCGCGGGCAAAAACCTCGGCTTCGCTCACCTTCTGGCAGCAGACGCCGCAGGAGTTACCTTTCTCAATCTGGTAGTTCGCCACGTCGACCGACTTGTGCATTTTGCCGTGCAGGCGGTGACGTATACCCATCTTTTCGCAATAGGCACGCATCACTTCTATGTTGTGTTCGAATGCATCAAGGTCCACGACCAGGCACGGGGTCTGGATATCCGCTTCATCCATACCGATACTTGCAGGAATGTCGTAACCAACTTCATATGTATCTAAATTGACTGTTGCGTTCATTGTTTTACTCCAGGTTTCAGTTTTTGTTCCAGGGCAGGTTGTCGAGGTCGACATTACCGCCGGTAATGATTACGCCGACCCGTTTACCTTGAAAAATTTCTTTGTTTTTAATGATGGTTGCCAACGGCACTGCGCTACTTGGTTCCATCACGATCTTCATGCGTTTCCAGATCAGTTTCATCGCATCGACAATTTCTTCTTCGGTTGCGGTCAGGATGTCTGTGACATGATTCTTGACGAAGTGCCAGGTCAAGTCCTTCAACGGAACCTTGAGACCATCTGCGACTGTTTCCGGTGCATCGTCGGCAATAATGTGGCCAGCATGCAGAGAGCGTGCAGCATCGTCAGCATTCAAGGGTTCAGCAGCATAAATCTTGATATCCGGAGCAACATTGGAGAGTGTCAGGCAAGTACCGGAGACCATGCCGCCGCCACCGATAGGCGCGACGACCATCTCCAGGTTCTCGACCTGCTCATTCAGTTCCAGCGAGCAGGTTCCCTGCCCTGCGATGACGCGAGGGTCATTATACGGATGGACAAACTCAGCACCGGACTCGGCCACGACCTGGGCAAAAGTGGACTCTCTTGAACTGAGCGATGGCTCACATTCAACGATGGTTCCACCATATCCCCTCACTGCATCCTTCTTGGCCTGCGGTGCTGAGTGTGGCATGACGACCGTGACCGGAATGCCGCGCCGACCAGCAGCGTATGACAGCGAGAGAGCATGATTTCCAGAGGAATGAGTCGCAACACCAACTGCTGCTTTATTTTCCGACAGGCTGAATACCGCGTTCGATGCTCCACGCGCCTTGAAAGCTCCGGCTTTCTGGAAATTTTCGCATTTGAAAAACAACTCTGCACCGGTCAACTCGTTCAGGAATGTTGATGTCAATACCGGGGTGCGATGGATATACGGCTTGATACGTTCATGCGCTATCAATACATCATCGAATGTCGGGATTATCATAGTCTCAGCCTGTATGGTCATGACGAACTCCTGTTGTTTATTCTCATTCGGTTATATTTCTGCACCCTGATGACACCGGTAACCGTGGTAATCGGATCCTTCAGGTCATGCATGAAATAGCTCCGGATGAATCTTTCGTCTCAGTTTCAATGGAGCTAAAGTAAATGACTGGAATGAATTTCGCAATACGGATATGTTTTCATATTATGTAATTATCAAAGGACACATCATCTACTCCCTTATTTAATGCGGTTTTCAGATCGATAACTGATATTTTTTTCATATTGTGAAACTATAATCGTGTTATTTTTTATTTGTAGTGAGGGAAAACATTTGCGTTATTGTGCTTTTATGTAAAAATGAATCATATTTTTTACATTATGAAAACCCCACCTTCCTACCAGGATTGATGACAGATGAAAGAAAACAACAAGGAGTACCGCATCCAGGCGATCGACCGCGCCACAGAGCTATTAAACGCAATAGCGCGCTATCCGGAACCGGTCAGCCTGAAGATCCTGAGTGCAGAGACAGGCTTTCATAGCTCAACCACTTTCAGAATTCTCGCTGCGCTGATCCACAACCGGTTGGTAGAAAAGGACAGTGCCGGCAACTACCGACTCGGCATGCGCCTGCTGCAACTGGGTGCCAGGCTTCACAGCAATATTGACATACGCTCACTGGCGATGCCCATAATGGAAGACCTTCGCGACAGACTGAACGAATCGGTCAACCTGACGATCCGGGAAGGTGACGAAGTGGTCTATATCGAAAAAGCCACGCCAAAACGCATGATGCACGTTCAACAACTGGTTGGAAGCCGGGCACCACTGCATGTAACTGCAGTCGGTAAATTGATGCTGGGTGTTGCAGGTGATGAAGCCATAGACGGCTATGCAACACGTACAAACCTTCCTGCCTATACAAGAAATACTATCAACAGTGTCGAGCGACTGAGAAAGGAGTGTAACGAGGCAGTCTCTCGCGGCTTTGCATTCGATAATGAAGAAGCAGAAATCGATGTCGGCTGTATAGGCGTACTCATCTATGACAATACCAATACTGCTGTTGCCGGATTGTCCGTCTCTTCCCCGATAGATCGACGCAGAGACGCCTGGGCCGATGATCTCATCGAAGCCGGCAAAAAACTCTCTGCACAACTGGGGCACTGATTGCTACGCAGAGTACTTTTATTATTTACCTGGTAGCTTATACCGGATAACTCTTATAAGGCGTGGGACTTTTCTATGTGAGGGTTAAAATGTGAATATGAAGAAAAATACAGATTGGAAGGAGACTGCAAAAAAGTTTTTGAGTTCACTCCTGATTGACAACCCCTCCCTGTTTGAAGCTCCCAGGGTGCCAGGAAAGGGACGTGGTCTCGACTATTACGCTACATCTGCTTTTCTTTCCGTATTGTCTACTACGTTACAAGAATTTCATTTCAATCATCAAAGATTACCAGACCTGGTTAACCTCCCGAAAACCTGTGATCATTTTTTCAAAATGAAATTTTTTAACCAGATGCTAATGCGGCCTAACCCGGCCAGTAAATTGAATGCCCGACGCTACATTCCGAACGAAATTAAAGATTTGATTAGGCCACCCGTTTGTTACTGGAGTTCAACAACGCCCACATTGCCGCCGGACGAGGAAATACCTGCTGGCACTTATTGGCTAAAACTTGATCTCGGTTGGCACGCACAAGAAATAATTGAATGGCCACCAAGCCTGGCAGAACGAAAGAGACTGAATGAAAAATGTGAAAGTTGGATGAATGGCCATCGTCATGGCCTTGCTAATGGTGAATGGTGGTACGGCATAGGAGAGCAGCGAATCTTTCTGGAAGAAGACCTTTCAGAAGTTATTTTACAAGGGACCGAGATAAAATTTTTTTTGTGCGAAACGGTCATCCGAAAATCTATCACAACGTGATCTACGACAAGGAATACCCGGGATCTATGACGGTAAATTATTTTGATGCCAATAAACAAATAATTAAAGGCACAAGAAGTTACGGTAGAAATGGCGAACACACAATAACTGATCATATTCTAACGTCGATAGAGAATATTGATGAATACCTTTTGTGTGCAGCGGAAATCGGCAAACCTTTTGATTTGGTGCGTGTTGACATTTTCACAAAGAAAAATTCAAAACCTGTTCTTGGTGAACTCTCTTTCTGCGTTGGTTCAGGCACCCATGTGTACCACCCGGACACAATGGAAGAGACGATCCGTTCCGCACTATTTGAATAATAATAGTTTATTTCATCAAAACCGATCGGACGCTACAGAAACGCGTAGACGCACGGTATCGCAGCCTCTGAGCTTGCTGTCGAGTGCGATGTTAAACAGCGCCAGATCGCGACTACGCTTTGCTATTTGCAGTCGAACGAGAATTGACCAAATTTCACGAGGCTTGAGAGGTGGCTTCTGGCCGATCAGCCGACCTTTGTTCCAGGGCGGCCTGGTTTTCGGATGGTAGGTGAGCAGATACATGTTGATTCCTCCGGATCGTGGTAGGAATCAAAGTATCGTTTCTCAATAACACCTTCCGACCCAAAGCGGACATTCAATGACTATACTTCGCTAATTGCTATACTTGTATCGTGTAAACAACAGTGAGGCAGATTACGATACACATGCTAATAAACTGACTTGAATGTCTCAGGAGAGCTTCAAGTAACTCAGTGATGAAATGTCTGCTGAAATCCAGAAGGCCGGACCAGCGTATGACAAAATGTAACTACATTGATGGTCATTATTACGAAATATTTCACCCCGGCTGGGGAGGCTTTGTTGAGGAACTGTTTTTTTACACTTCCCGCTACTACGGTGTGACTGAAGCCTTCCTACGTAATCTTACCGGCATACCTGACTTTTCAATGAGCGCCTATAAAGCAAAATGCCTGAGTGAATTACAAAAATCCGTATTGGCAACCATCCTGACCAAAGTGATCCTCCCCCAATAAGTTGGTCCACCCTTATGATGAGTAAAACGGAGGACCGAAAATGGGAATCAAGCGACACAAACCGGAAGAAATCGTCCAGAAACTGCGGCAAGTTGAAGTCCTGGTTGGACAAGGCACTGCCCGCATCGATGCGATCCGCGAAATTGGCATCACTGAGCAGACTTACTACCGCTGGCGCAAAAAGTACGGTGGGATGGGGATTGACCAGTTAAAAGAACTGAAACGGCTACAGAAGGAGAATGAACGTTTGCGCAAGGCCGTTTCTGATCTGACACTGGATAAGCAGATTCTGTCGGAGGCTGCCAAGGGAAACTTCTGAGCCCCTCGCGTCGCAGGGCCTGCATCGAACACGTTCGCCGTATGATGCCTGTCTCAGAGCTAAGAGCCTGCCGTGTACTCGGACAATATCGTTCAACCCAGCGCCGTATTCCACAGGGGCCTCGTGATGAAGCACGACTTGTCGCTGATATGATCGCTCTAGCAAGGGAGTATGGCCGTTATGGTTACCGTCGTATCGCCGCTCTCCTGAGAGAGGCAGGCTGGCAAGTTAACGACAAGCGTGTCGAGCGGTTATGGCGACAAGAGGGGCTGAAAATACCTGCCAAGCAGAAGCCGCGTGGCCGTTTATGGCTCAATGATGGCTCTTGTATCAGACTCCGTGCACAATACAGAAATCATGTCTGGTCCTACGACTTTGTCCACCATAGAACCGATGATGGCAGAGCCTTCCGGACATTGAACCTGATTGATGAATACAGTCGGGAATGTCTGGCAATCCGGGTGAAACGTAAGTTGAACTCAGCCGATGTCATTGATGTGCTGACTGACCTGTTCATTCTGCGTGGGGTACCGGCCTATATCCGTTCGGATAACGGCCCCGAGTTTATTGCAGAAGCCGTGAGGAAGTGGATCGCTGCTGTCGGCGCTAAAACGGCATACATCGAACCAGGCTCACCTTGGGAGAACGGCTACTGCGAGAGCTTCAATGCCCGGTTCAGGGATGAATTGCTCAATGGTGAGGTCTTTTACACGCTACACGAAGCGAAAGTGATCATTGAACAATGGAGAAAACATTACAACACCAAGCGGCCACATAGCTCGCTGGGCTATCGCCCTCCAGCTCCTGAATCCATCATTCCACTGGAGCTGAAACCGGCGATGAACTAACATTCAAACTGGACCACTTGTTGGGGGCAGGTCAGGATGACCCGGCTTGATACGCTCGATGGCAATACCAAGTTGTAGCCACCAGACAGAAAGCCTGCTGAGCCCAAACATGGCATTCGGACAAGCAAACGGTATCCCGTTGTCGGTACGTATCGCAGACGGCAGACCAAACTCTTTAAAGACCCGTTCAAATACAGCGATAGCGCCATTCTGCCGGGTTGACTCCAACCCCTCGCAGGCAATCAGGTAGCGTGAAAAATGGTCTGTGATTGTGAGTGGATAACAATACTTCCGGTTGCCTAGCTGAAACTCGCCCTTGTAGTCAGCACACCACAGCATGTTGGGCTGCGTGCTCTTCCCCAGCCTGGTGCCTTGCGCCTTGTATCTGCGGCGCTTACGACGTTTAACGAGCCCATTTCTGTCCAGCACAGCATGGATCGTGCTGACTGCCGGCGGCTTGATCCCGGGATAGAGTTTAACCAGTTTCTCCCGAATCTTCGGCGCACCCCAGGTTGTATACTCCTTCTTGATCTTGAGAATCGATCGCTCAACCTGAAACGGTAACTTGTTCGGGTGCCTGTAAGGACTCTTCGACAAATCTTCGAGACCACGAATGCCGGAGTCCTTGTATCGATTGAATATCTTGTAGCCAGTCTTCCTGGAAATCCCAAAATCCCGGCAGACCACGGTCATCTTCTCACCATCCAGCAGGCGAGCAACGAAACGGAGACGTTCTTCCATACGATTACACTCTTTCCACGGCATCTGAGGATCTCTCCTTCAAATACCTGATTATGAAATGTGTAACCTATGTGCCCGGAATAAAGTGTTACCCATGTGTCGATAAGGACACGAGGTGTGTACCGGAGACATCCTTTACACATCATACCGAAGACATGGTTTACACTTTCGGTACAAAAGGATTAGAGGCCGGGACCACCCGGCCTTCTTCCTCATCAAAAAATCCTAAATCATATTGCATGAAGCTGACAAGCCAGATCTTGTCATCAACCTCCCTGATTCCCATATTTTGTCCGGCAAATGATTGGCTTAGGCTGATCTTCCGCCTGCCGATACAGATTCTGCCGCACTGGGTTACATGCACAGAGCGGTCGTGGTACGGGTATTCCGGCTCATCTGGCGGTGTATAGGCCCTCCCGGATGCTGTATACAGTTGACCAGGGTAACGCCCTCCCAGCGCTTGGTGAGGGCGCTCATGATTGTAAACCCCGATAAAGTGGTCAAAGCGGTCTTGCTGTTGCAGAAAGTTGTATGCTGCGGGCTTGGTCGTTTCCTTTTTCAGGGTCAGGTGCATACGTTCATGCCGCCCATTCTGTTCCGGGTGGCCAGGCCGGATACGTTCAATGTTGATGCCCAGTCGCAACCACCAGACTGAGAGTTTGCTCAGGCCGAAGAAGGCATTGGGTGATGCAAAGGGAATACCATTATCGGTCCGGATTGCCTCCGGCAGGCCATACTCCTTGAAGACTTGCTCAAAGACACTGAACGCAAAGATGGATTTGGTTGATTCCAGCCCCTCGCAAGCAAGCAGATAGCGCGAGCTGTAATCAGAGATGGTTAATGGATAGCAGTACTGCCTGTTACCCAGCAGGAACTCGCCCTTGTAATCAGCGCACCACAAACCGTTAGGGCGTGTCACATCGCTCAGTGGTGTCCCCTTTGCCTTATAACGGCGTTTTTTGTTCTTTTTGACGAGACCATGACGTTCCAGAATGGCATGCACCGTGCTCTTTGCGGGCGGCTTGATCATTGGATAGTCCTGGATCAGCTTGTCACGGATCTTCGGTGCGCCCCATGATGTGTGTTCTTTCTTGACCTGCAAGATCGTTCGCTCGATCTGGAACGGGATTTTGCTGGGATTCCGGTAGGGCCGTCGGCTTTGATCATGCAGTCCGTCCAGACCACAATCTTTGTAGCGGTTAAATATCTTGTACCCGGTCACACGGGAGATGCCAAATTCTCGACATAAGGGTGCCATGTTTTCGCCTTCCAGAAGGCGAGCAACAAATTTCAGTCTTTCATCCATCGGTTTACACTCTTTCCAGGGCATTTGAGACACTCCCAAATGCTTTAATGTGTAAACCATGTCTCCGGTATTTGCTGTAAATGATGTCTCAGGAAGCACACGATATAAAATCAACGGCTTATGGAAAACCATGGGCCGTTATCTTTTGGATGACCAAGGGACTATGGATTTCGGGGAGTCCCTTGGTGGGTTTTCATAGTGGGGGTGCAAAGGAAGTGAAAACCCGGAAACCTGAGAACCTGAAAAACTGGAAATCTGGGAAACTGAAAAGCTGGCATTCTGGGAACCTGGAGAGGTGGCGTCGATGGAATGCCCTTCCCTACCCCATTGAATCAAGAAAGATTAAATTATCCTATGCAATATGGGATCATTTTCCTGACTGATTTATTAGTGTGTGCTAATATCTCACATGATATTCAGGGTGATACTAGCGAACATTTCACATCTAGTTCCAGCAACAATTCTTGTTTTCTCTGTTTATCAAATAGGCAATCCCATACAAATCAACCTAGGCAAGTAAGAAAAGAAGTGACAAATTCGCCCATATTTACTGCATTGTTCCCATTTCTCCGCTGGTTTCATCTCGTTTCGAAAGATTCACTAAAAGCAGATTTTATCGCAGGACTTACCGGGGCTGTCATAGTCCTTCCGCAAGGTGTTGCGTTTGCAACAATCGCTGGATTACCACCTGAGTATGGTTTGTATACTGCAATGGTCACACCGATTATTGCTGCACTCTTTGGCTCTTCTTATCATTTGGTGTCAGGGCCAACAACAGCTATCTCAATCGTGGTTTTCTCTGCGATCAGTCACCATGCAGAACCTGGAACACCTGAATTTATTTACCAGGTACTCACTCTGACATTCCTGGCTGGCCTGTATCAACTGGCATTTGGGCTGGCCAGATTAGGCGCATTAGTTAATTTCGTTTCACATACAGTTGTGATTGGTTTTACTGCGGGAGCCGCCATACTCATTGTCACGAGTCAGATGAAGCACATTTTGGGAGTATTCGTACCCAAAGGAGAGTCATTCCTGCATACCTGGTATGACATCTATGTAGCAGCTGGCGACATCAATATCTACCTGGTTGTCATCGCCCTGGCAACACTGGCATCGGCGATGCTAACAAAACGATTTTTCCCACGTGCCCCGAATTTACTGGTTGGAATGATCGTTGGCAGTCTACTGGCCATGCTTTTCGGGAGGCACACAGATACGATTCAATTAGTTGGAGAAATTCCCGCTCATTTGCCACCACTCTCATCACCAATTTTTTCATTCCAGACAATCAAAATGCTAGCTCCCGAAGCATTTGCAGTCGCCTTGCTTGGTCTGATTGAAGCTGTTTCCATCAGCCGTGCAGTAGCAACAAAATCTAACCAGCGTATTGATGCTAATCAGGAATTTATCGGGCAAGGACTTTCCAATATATTCGGGAGTTTTTTCTCAAGTTACGCAGGCTCAGGCTCATTCACACGTTCTGGTTTGAATTATGAAGCTGGTGCGCGGACACCATTGTCTGCAATCTTTGCAGCAGTCTTGCTGATGGGAATAGTATTGCTGATTGCTCCACTGACAGCATATTTGCCCATTGCTGCCATGGGAGGAATTATTTTATTAGTGGCGTATAACCTTATTGATTTTCATCACATAAAAGATGTTTTTAAAATGAGTCGGTCTGAGACTGTCATTCTGCTTACAACATTTTTGGCAACACTCTTTCTGGAACTTGAATTTGCGATTTATTTAGGCGTTTTAATCTCCCTACTATTTTTTCTTGCTAAAACCTCGACTCCACATATCCCGACTTTAGCCATTGATGGGGACATCTCTTCAAGCCGAAGAAAATTGATGCCTATTGATGAAAAACCTTTAAAGCAATGTCCACAGCTTAAAATCATCAGAATCGATATGTCTGTCTATTTTGGTTCGATAAACCACATACAGAATCGCATATCGAGCATTGTAGAATCTGAAAGGATTTACCATATATTGATTGTAGGTAGCGGCATCAACTTTATTGACATGGCTGGTGCCGAAGCATTGGCTTCAGAGAATAACCGACTGAAAAAAATGAATGGCGGGATCTACTTTGTCGGCTTAAAACCTTCAGTTTATGAATTCATCGCGAAAGTAAATTTAGTACGAAATATTGGAGGCGATCATTTCTTTGACAGGAAAACAGTAGCAATAAAAGAGATAAAGAAGAAATTAGATGACTCTGTTTGCAAAGAGTGTAATGCGCTAATTTTCAAAGAGTGCTGGTAGTTAGCTTATAAATGTCCGTATATGGACTCCTCCTCGCTTGCAAGTAAGCGTTGGACTTTATAGTTTGCAGGATTGGTTGTTGTTCGCATTTAATTACTAGGATCGTGTTGTAAATGCAGTCATCGCGCGCTAAATCAAATATCGAAAATAGATATAGATTGTGCTTATGAAAATTGAAAGCAGCATAAGAGGAAATGCCCCGATCATAAATTTCACAAAATTAATAGGTTGTCCTGATCTATCTGCAAAACCAGCAACGATAAGGTTTGCACTGGCACCCACAAGACTACCATTTCCCCCAAGACATGAACCCAATGACAGAGACCACCAGAGAGGAAGTAATTCATCTCCACCTCCAAAACTGGCAGCCATGTTTTTGATAAGTGGAATCATGGTTGCAACGAACGGAATATTGTCAACAATGCTGGATGCAATGGCGGAAACCCAGAGTATCAAGATTGCCGTAACACTCCGATCACCACCAGTCAGACTCATGACTTGGTTTGCCATGACATTGAGCAACCCGGTCGTTTCAACACCGTAGACAACCACAAACAAACCAATAAAGAAAAACAGGGTTGTCCATTCCACTTCGCAGAATGTCTTGTGAACCAGTTTTGATTGCTTGCGTGAGTCATGAGGCAGGCTGTAAAAAATGAGCAGTAATGCAGCACCAAACATGGCTACAGACGCAGGCTGTAGTCCATAACTATGACCTACTGTGAATCCCAGCATCACCAGGGCGAGTACCAGTAACGACTGCTTTAACAACCGTAAATCCTTTATTGCATCTTTTTCCCGGTAGTTCATCACTTTTTGACGAAGCTCTGGTTGCGCTTGTAGATGGCGCCCCCAGAATATATAGATTGGAAACATAGTCACTACGAGAATCACAACCGCGATTGGTGCCAGGTTTAGAAAGAAATCATTGAAACCAAGATTTGTTGCTGAACCGATCATGATATTTGGAGGGTCTCCGATTAAGGTCGCTGTTCCACCAATATTTGAAGCGAATATTTCAGCAAAGAGGTAAGGGTAAGCATTGAGCTTTAGAGTGTCTGTGATCAGAAGCGTAACCGGAGCAATGAGAAGTACTGTGGTGACATTGTCTAGGAGTGCAGAAAGTACTGCCGTTACCAGAACTAACATTACAAGGATGCCCCACGGGCTTGCATTTACCAGCTTAGCCGACCAGATTGCAAGGAACTGGAAGATACCTGAATTTTTGGCGATGCCAACTATGATCATCATCCCGGTCAACAGTCCAAGGGTATTGAAGTCAATACCCTGCATAGCGGACTCCTGAGTCAATACACCACCGAGAATCATTAGGCCTGCTGCAGTTATTGAGACGACTGCCCGGTTTATCCGTTCTGTCATGATCAGAACATAAGTGGCGACAAAGAGCAGCCCAGCGTACCAGACGGGATTCATGCCAAAGAGCATATTTATTTGGTCTTCCCCATGCATTCGTCAGAATCCTATGCCGAAAGAATTTTTTCGCCTACATTCCAGTAGGAAATCATGCCAAGTAGTTTGCAGCTCCCTTCTTCGACAACCGGAATGCTAGCTCGATTATTATAGAGTGTATGCAACGTTTCGATCAGTGGCGTATCAGGCGGGAGAGTTCTGATATCCCTCTGCATACACATCGAGATCGACTCATTTTCCACTTCGCGGAATCGTTCTTTCAGATCGGATAAAGTCTCATGAATAAATGAAACATTCGTTAGCCCATCATCCATTAGGGCTGCTTTTGGCAGTACTTTCTTCAATAGGCAGTTGACACCGAAAACCCCCAAAAAACATCCATCCGCATCTACTACTGGCAGACTCCGATAACGATTTGCCATAATGAATTTGGCTGCAGTACTAATACTGTCATCAGGACTGAGAGTGATTGGATCTGGTTTCATCAATGATGCCGCGTTCATAATGATATTGCCCCGATTCGGTTTCTATCCATACTTTAACTGTTTCGAGTTTACTCTGAATAGAGCCAAGCAACAGCTAAAAACGGATGTTAGGAACGCTCCCAAGTTTAGCTCGTCTGAAAAATTTCTGCGCTTTCTCATCGAATACCTCCTCGCTCATTATGAGCCTTTTTAGGTTATCCGGAAAATCGGGGTAAAACCCCCGGGCAGATAGAGGACGTTCGCTATCCAGGGTATATACTATGCGTACACCATCAATACATTGGCGGATGAATTTCCTATGAGTAGTGATGAGACTACTCGCTTCTATTTAGACAGGCTTGTCCAGGATGCGAAAGTACCGGGAATCCAGTACCTCGCAGTTGGGCCTAATCAGACTGTCTTCAATTATGCTGGTGGCTGGGCAGATATCAAGGGACGCCGCCCACTTCACTCCTCAACAACATTGTCGGCTTACTCGGTGAGCAAAACAATCACTGCAGTTGCAGTACTACAACTTGCTGAAACGCAAAATGTGATGCTCGACAAACCGATAGATGATTACCTTGAATTCCAGCCTTACGGGCCTGATGTGACCGTTCGGCAGTTGTTATCACATTCATCAGGGATTCCGAATCCAATTCCGTTACGATGGGTGCATAAAGTTGCGACTCATGACACCTTTGATGAACGTTCTGAACTGACTCGTATATTGCTTAAGCATCCAAAATTATCCTCCTTTCCAGGAACAAAATACATATACTCAAATATCGGCTACTGGCTGCTAGGACAAATAGTAGAGCACGTAAGTGGCAAGCTGTTTTCATCGTATGTTACCGACCATATATTTCATCCTCTTGGAATCCTTCCACAAGAACTTGGATATAAAATTACAGATGATGGTAATCATGCTAAAGGCTATCTAGAAATGTATTCATTAATGAACTTTACCAAACGCTTCTTGATAGACACGGAATTGATTGGTGCTTACGAGGGCAAGTGGTTACACATTAAAAATCATTATGCGAACGGGCCTGCATTTGGTGGATTAATTGGTAACGCCACAGGGCTCGGTAAGTTTCTTAAGGATCAGCTGCGTCCACATTCGGTGCTGTTCAATGATTCGACACGGCAACTATTCTATGCTTCTCAATGTAACAAGCGAGGAGCAAGCATACCAATGACGCTTGGATGGCATATTGGAATGGTTGGTAGTACTAGATTCTTCTATAAGGAAGGCTTGGGCGGAGGTTTCCATGCCATGATGCGTATATATCCTGGTTCGGAAATTGCCACTATTGTCATGACTAACGCTACTAGTTTTGATGTGGGCAAATTTCTGGACATGGTAGACCCAAAGTACTTATAAAAGATTCGAAACAATTGGATTTGAGATAGCAATCCACGAACATCCATATACGGACGTTAGGAACGTTCCCAAGTTTAGCTCATCAACTTATCAATAACTTGTGATGCAGTACCTGTCATTTCTGTACAAGTAATTTTGTTATTTTCTAGCTCAGCACGAAATTTAGGGCCAAAATCTCCTGCCACGACTTCATCCACACCTTCGCTAACAAGAAAAGCGGCAGCTTGTGGGCCAACTCGTCGTTCATCTTGTGACACAGGATTAGACAGAATCTTGGACAAGCCGCTATCTGTGGTCAGAATTAAATAATAAGGTGCTCGAGCGCCACGCCTGTCCACATGAGCATCCTCCTCCGATGACGTTACTGCTATGGCTATTTTCATTATCGATTCTCTTATTGATATCGCGGATTCAACTCACTAGTGCAACGGATGGGTTAATCCCGAAAAATACTTGATTGGGCGTTTTAATGCCAAGACATTTTCGGGGACGATTGTTCAGTTTATTCATCACCTGGTTGATTTCCGCCTGAGTGATGGTTGTAAAGTCCCGATGCTTTGGGAAGTATTGGCGAATGAGTCCATTGGTGTTCTCATTCAAGCCACGTTCCCAGGAGGCATAGGGATGGGCAAAGAAGAACCTGGCACTGAGGCCTTTAGCGATGGTCTCGTGACCGGCGAATTCCTTACCATTATCTGAGGTCAGCGTGTGAACGCGGCCGGCGATGGGTTTGAGCAGTTTGAGGATAGCGCTGGTGACGTTGCTGGCGGTTTTTCTCTCCACCTTATGGATGAGCGTCAATCGGGATTTACGCTCGGTGATTGAAACGATGGCCTGTTTGTGGCCTTTTCCGATAATGGTATCAAGTTCCCAATCACCGAAGCGTGAACGCTCATCAACCACGGCAGGACGTTCATCGATGCTGACTCGGTTAATCAGTTGCCCTCGGCGGCTATAGCTGCCATAGCGCTTTCGACGCTGCTTCTGGCAACGCAGGTGGCGGTATAGGTTACCGCCCATGGATTTGTTCTGGAGAACGTACTGGTAAATCCACTCATGAGAGATTTGAATGTCAGCCTCATTGCACAGCCACAGGCTGATTTGTTCCGGACTCCAGTCCTCGCGCAACAGATGCTCGACTCGCTCCCAGTGGGTAGTGGCAATACGGGGCTGGCTCTTGCTCTGACGGCGCTCTACAGACAGCCGATGGGCCTGTTTGGGGCGATAGCCGCGCAAGCCACGGTTACGCCTCAGTTCGCGGCTGACAGTGGATTTGTGGCGCCCAAGTATCTTGGCTATCTCTGTTTGATTGTGACCTGCTTTCATCAGTGCCTGAATCTGGTATCGTTCTTCCTGGGTAAGCTGCGTGTACATGGTGCTCCTCTAACTTTGGTCGGTGAGAGAAGCTACCTATGCTACCGCAGCTTGCCCTCTAACCAACTCTGTTGAGTTGCACTTGGAAATTGAATTCACGTATTAATGTACGAGTCTAAAAACCGCGATTGTTCCTATGCCTGCCAATATAAGGCATAGCTGACATATCGCAGGTTTTAAACCTGCCTTACGATGCAGGCTCGGCACCAGATCAGCAATAGCAATATATATAAAGCTAGCTGCGGATAGCGCAAGGATGAATGGCACGACCTCACGAGTTGCTCCGAGAAAAAAATACGCAATTACTGCGCCTGGTAAAGTGGTTAATGATGATAATAAGTTAAGAGCTAAAGCACGTCTTTTTGAATAGCCATTGTCAAGAAGGATGGCAAAATCACCAACCTCTTGTGGAATCTCATGGGCAATTACGGCCAAAGAAGCTGCGATTCCTAATGGCACAGATGTGAGAAAGGCAGCTGCTATCACGAAGCCATCGACAAAATTATGGAAAGCGTCTCCGATTAATATTAATGGCCCAGCAGTTCCATGCACCTCACATTCTGCATTGTGGCAGTGACGCCAGATGATTATTTTTTCAAGGAAAAAAAAGATTACAATCCCGGCAAGTACTGTTCCAGATATGGCTAATGCTGTTTCCTGCGCTAATGCATTAGGGATCATCCCTAGAAAAGCCGCTCCAAGCAATGTTCCAATGGCGTAACTGAGCAGACATGGCAACAAAACTTTTCTTGTGGGCTCCTTAAAAAGAAGCAGCAATGCTGCGCCAACAATGGCTCCAATACTTCCCAATACACTGAACGCAATGATCCATGCTAATAACATGCTTTTATTAATCCCATCTAGCGAACTTTAATCAATCATGTTTTAGGCGGCATCAGTCTTTCAATTAGAATGCCGTTAATAACTGAAAAAACAACCAGGTACAAACACAATACTAAAGTATAGGTTAATCCAAAGTAATAAATCATCAGTGGCAACAATGGGAGTTTGACTGCACGACTATAAAGGAATGTTGCAACCAGCGCAGTTCTCATGCCTTTTGTCTTAAGTTCGGCCAGTACTTCATACCAAACATAGACAGGCCCAATTGAGAGAATGCCTCCTAACACAGCCATGCCCCATCCTTTAGTGCCGCTCTCTTTTCCCAAATAACGTTTAATCCACTTGGGTTTAAGTAGTAGATTGCTAATGAAAAGCAACAAAAAGACAATACCCAGTACAGGAAGCACTTGACGCATTACATGAGTAAAAAAGGTAAGTGCTTGACTTATTTCATCAGGCTTCACTAGATAGAACAGTCCGTACCCGGCCAAAACCAGTCCAAGAAACAGCCAGCCACCGCGCCCCTTTTGTTGCTTTTTAGGCATTTAAATCATCTCAATAAATCGCAGAGTAAAGACAGTCAAGAAAGCAATGATAATGGCAGCAAAAAAACAGATGGCATTACGATATAAGGCAAATCTGACTCCAAGCATAAGAGATTCTGCCGGTAGCTGCGCTACCCCGACTGTTACCCAGGTAATCAGTAATGCCGTTACAGCTATCAGGCTTATACCGCCACCGAGTAACTCCCCACCGAGAAGATAACTTGCCAAGGGATGTCCTACGGCAAGACTACCGATAGTTGCACCGAGTAAGGTATCGAGAGTGTCTCCATTTCCAAAGATGCTTGTTGAAATCTGCTCTGGAAATAGAGTAATGATCAGACTGGTCAGCAAAAGCATGCCCACTATGATGGGCAGCATATTGACGAACGCCAGTATGGTCTTTTTAAAGCTAATCAATAAACGGTTTTGTACCTGCATGTAATCTTCTGTCCTCGTTACTCACTACTTTTCTGCAAAACGCCTTACATAATAGCGTTGCCCAAGATAGTCTACTTCCTTGATCTTACCGTCATCAATTAATTCATCTATCATTGACCAGTCCCCTTTGGCTCGGATTAGCATTTCTTTGATCGCTGATTCGCGTATCGGATGCACAGCGGTAATGCTGAGTAAATCCTCTTGAATATCATCAGTAACTGCGAAAGCATCCCCTTCATAACCAATGAGGTATTCCACATGAGGTAAGGTGCGACTAAAGCATTGATAGGCCTGGGTTACAACCAACTCACTTGGGGCTCGAATGCCAATCTCAGCTGTGGGTCTGGTCGGAATGGAAAGATAGGCCTTTGATACACCAACCTCACTGAGGAAATCAGCAATGCCTTCTACACTATCCAGACTATCGTTGATATTCTCGATCAACATCGTCTCAGATACCAATTGACCACTGAATTGTTTCGCAAAATCACGGACACCATTGAGAATGTCATGCAGGTGCAATGATGCATGAGGACGATTGAGATTCTTCCAGATATTTTCTGAAATACTATCAACTTTTACCGACACCCAATCAGCCAGGCAAAATATCTCGCGAACATCCCTGCGTGAGAGCAGCGAGGCATTAGAAATAATGGCAATCGGTATGTCTAAGCTGCGCAATAATTCAATTGTCTTTCCTAGATTAATGTCTAACGCCGGTTCACCATCAGGAACGAAGGTTAAATATTCGATAGGTTCATCTGCAGCATAAGACTGTTTAACTTTTGTATTGGCTGCTTGATAGATTTCTTCGGGTGTAAAAAACAGCTGTGGCTCAACGATTTTCTCTACGGTTGACCCTACTTGGCAATAAAGGCAGGAATAAGAGCATGACTTAGGTGGGATATTGTTAATCCCTAGACTGCGCCCAAGCCGACGCGACGGGACAGGGCCAAAGGCAATAGTCATTACATATCCTCTCGTAAAGAGTATTGTTTTTGAAGGATTATATATGATACTTCATAAGCTCTAACGTTATTAGTCGTTAACAATGAGCATTTTTGTCTTTGTCTTTAAGATACAAAACATGTTGTGGTCAACTATTTTTGGACACTCTGTTAAGGTTCTTTTTATGATCCATCGGTGTCTTGTAACCCAACATTGAATGCAGGCGTGTTGAGTTGTAATACACCGCCACATACTCCCTGGCAACAGCATAGGTCACGTATCCTTAGGGATTCTACGTCGATGATCTCAATACTCATGACTAATCCTTCCATAATAATTTCGGGCTATCTGGAGGCCCGCTATTCGTATCAGCAAGAAGTGGAAACAAGCCGACTGTCGCCTATGCTCATTCATAAGGCGAGACAGTCCGTATGATTTTGTACGCATCTCTTTAGTCGGGGCCGAAATAGCCTATGTGTAACTAAAGGTAGGAGACCAACCGTGCCAATAAGACGGCATTTGGGCTTTTTTGGCCCCATGGCTACTATATGGGGACATGGCACCATTCCATGTCACCTTATGGCCCACAGAGCAGCTAAAGTTGGGGAAGCCCAACGCCTGAAGAAGAGAAGGAATGTCTCGACGAATACGTCAAGATGCTAAAGGCGGAACTCACGGTTGCCGAGGAATATCGGAAGAAGATGGAATGGTCTGAATAGCCTTCTCGTAGTGCTTATCCTGGAACCACCGCGGTCAGCAGCATGTAGACGAACACGCTTATTACCGAACCCAGGACAAACAAGTGTATCTTGTGGTATCTCCTGGCCATCGGCAGCAGCTCATGGATAGAAACGAATATCATTGCCCCGGCGGCAAAGGCCATGAAAAAAGAGTTGAGGGCGGGATGGAAATGTACCGCCACAAGCCCGATAATGGCTCCCACTGGCTCTGCGAGCCCTGACAGGAACGCTGCTGTGTACAGAAACCGTCTCTTCTTCACCGCAACGATAGGTACAGCCATGGCGAACTCCTCGGGGACGTTATGTATCGCAATCGCAATCGCCATTAATATGCCCAGTGAGGGTGAGGCGATGTAGGAGTTGGCCATGGCGAATCCTTCGGGCACGTCGTGCAGGATGAGGCCAAATGCCACAAGGTAGGCGGTTCTCAGCAAATTCGGGCGAAATGAACCTTTCTCGTCCACCAAGTGAGTATGCGGAATTATCCAATGCAGGGCCGCTACTGATCCTCCCCCAATAAGTTGGTCCACCCTTATGATGAGTAAAACGGAGGACCGAAAATGGGAATCAAACGACACAAACCGGAAGAAATCGTCCAGAAACTGCGGCAAGTTGAAGTCCTGGTTGGACAAGGCACTGCCCGCATCGATGCGATCCGCGAAATTGGCATCACTGAGCAGACTTACTACCGCTGGCGCAAAAAGTACGGTGGGATGGGGATTGACCAGTTAAAAGAACTGAAACGGCTACAGAAGGAGAATGAACGTTTGCGCAAGGCCGTTTCTGATCTGACACTGGATAAGCAGATTCTGTCGGAGGCTGCCAAGGGAAACTTCTGAGCCCCTCGCGTCGCAGGGCCTGTATCGAAAACGTTTGTTGCATGATGGCTGTTTCCGAGCGCAGGGCTTGCCGTGTACTCGGACAACATCGCTCAACCCAGCGCCGTATTCCACAGGGGCGTCGTGATGAAACACGACTTGTCGCTGATATGATCGCTCTAGCAAGGGAGTATGGCCGTTATGGTTACCGTCGTATCGCCGCTCTCCTGAGAGAGGCAGGCTGGCAAGTTAACGACAAGCGTGTCGAGCGGTTATGGCGACAAGAGGGGCTGAAAATACCTGCCAAGCAGAAGCCGCGTGGCCGTTTATGGCTCAATGATGGCTCTTGTATCAGACTCCGTGCACAATACAGAAATCATGTCTGGTCCTACGACTTTGTCCACCATAGAACCGATGATGGCAGAGCCTTCCGGACATTGAACCTGATTGATGAATACAGTCGGGAATGTCTGGCAATCCGGGTGAAACGTAAGTTGAACTCAGCCGATGTCATTGATGTGCTGACTGACCTGTTCATTCTGCGTGGGGTACCGGCCTATATCCGTTCGGATAACGGCCCCGAGTTTATTGCAGAAGCCGTGAGGAAGTGGATCGCTGCTGTCGGCGCTAAAACGGCATACATCGAACCAGGCTCACCTTGGGAGAACGGCTACTGCGAGAGCTTCAATGCCCGGTTCAGGGATGAATTGCTCAATGGTGAGGTCTTTTACACGCTACACGAAGCGAAAGTGATCATTGAACAATGGAGAAAACATTACAACACCAAGCGGCCACATAGCTCGCTGGGCTATCGCCCTCCAGCTCCTGAATCCATCATTCCACTGGAGCTGAAACCGGCGATGAACTAACATTCAAACTGGACCACTTGTTGGGGGCAGGTCAAACTACCCGTTGGAGTATCCTTCACAGGCCCATCAGCTACTTGCGGTTGCAGTTTTTCCGTATCGTATGTACTGCCTATCGGAAGAGAGGCTTCGTTACCGGAACTACCCTGTGGCGCATCTTCTGCCGATTCATTGTCTGTTCGAATAGGAGGGCCTAACTCTGGAGTCAGGTCTGTAGCAACTGGTCCCGAAGGAACTGGCACCATATCGCCATCATTTGCGGTTTCTCCCTCTCCCCAGCCGGCCGGGTTTCCTGGGTCTAGGTAATAAGGTTGTTCTTCGTTTCCTGGTTCCTCGTTATCTGGTTGTTCTTCAGCAACATATCTCATTTTGGGAATCAGTGTTTCATCAAATAACATCATACGGATCAGTCCGGCTCTAGGCCCATCACTATTCATTCGTTCCGCTTCTTCAGCAAAAGATCCAACAGAGAATAAAGGGGTCACATATTCTGTTTCAGCTTCATCCCACCATTCTTCTGAAGGCCAACGTGAGAAAACAGAATAATCCCCTTGTTGAAAGTCATTTTCATCGGGAAGACGAATGCTACCATCAGTTGATATTTCAGGCTGAAATGTAATTGGTGGAGGATCTTCTAGAGGAGGCAGAAGTGCACTCCCAGCCGTGTCGATTTCATCAGATAACACTACCTGACACGCAAGAGCCGCAGTAACAACGAGAGGTACAAATATGGACCAGGAAAAGTGTGTCAGTACCGTGTAGAAAGAGCAAACCACACGGTTGAACTGAACACGTAAAATGGCATTTTGATCAGATGAATGCATGATCATCCGCCTTGTTTGTGAATAACCCTATGTAAATAGTTTAGTTGAGGAAATCATCACTCTCAAATACCTTCCAATCATTGAATAATAATTCTGATTGAGATGACACTCATGATTACTGTGATAGATCTCAACTATTCATTAAGATGAAATGAATGTCCGCTTGTGGCCGAAAGCAGACATTCAACGTATCGACTGATCTATCGATATCATAAGAGCGAAGTTTGAACAAAATGTTGACGGCCTCGGACTAAAAAAACATACAATATTTTTTTCGCGTCATGGTAACTCAGTGGTAACTCAGACAAACAAAAAGCCTAGCTATTTCTAGCTAAGCCTTTGATTTATATGGTGGGCCGTGAAGGATTCGAACCTTCGACCAACTGATTAAAAGTCAGCTGCTCTACCGACTGAGCTAACGGCCCGCAAGTGCTGCAACCGGGGGAAATCCCGGAAGCGCACGATTATACAGAATGATCCGAATTTGGCAAGAGTCCGGACAACCAATTTTACCCTGTTATACCTTCTCCAGTTTACGCATGCTGTTGGGTAGCAGGCGCATATCCGCCAGCGACGCCACCAAGGCCTTGCCGAAGCTCGCCTCTTCCTCATAAACCAGCTTGTAGTACTGGATTTTCATCGTCAGCGCACTGCCGAAAACGATGCCACCAAAGGCGACAAAGGAGCCGACTGCGAGCGTCGAGGCGCCCGTAATCGCCTGCCCGATGGTGCAACCCATCGCCAGCACGCCGCCCAAGCCCATGAGAATGGCACCGATGAAGTGCGAGAAGAAATCTCCAACCGATGCAAACCACTCGATGCGGAAGCCCTTTGATATTAGCGACCACACCAGGGAGCCCAGAATCACACCTGCGAGTGCCATGATGCCAAATGTGAGGAAGGCAGCATCAAAACCCGATTTGGCGTACCCAAAGGCTTGCCCCATTGGATTGATGAACGTAAATGACTGGGCATTGAGTGGACGGCTGTCATCAGGTTGGCCCTCGGCATCTTCGGCGATGAAGTCCCAGTTTTGCACATACTCAGCCATTCGCATCGGTTCATCATCAACGTTGACCATGACATTGCTGGAGACATACCAGGCAGCAAAAACGGCGAGACCAACAACCAGTCCACCGAGGATATTGTCGAAACTGCCGCGGAATTCGCTGGTGACAAAAGCGACGACCACCAGCACGGCACCAATCGACAGGCCGATTGCAAGGCGTGCAGATAACGCTCCTTTATCTCCGGCCAGCAGGGTTCCAAGATCCTGGTTGGACGGAAGGTCGATGGCGAGAGGACGCAGCCAGTCATAAAAGAGCACGGTAAAGAGCGTGCTGTCACTGTCCGGGAACGGGTTAATCATGTAGTAAGCGATTACGGCAATAATGGCGACCACCATAACCGACTTGATGTTACCGCCACCGACACGAATCAGCGCCTTGTTACCGCAGCCGCTAGCCAGGGTCATGCCGATACCGAAAATAATGCCACCAACCAGGTTTTCAGCCCAGATCAGCTGACCGTTACGGTAGGGAGGAAAAGAGCCATCGGCATCAACCATCCCGAACATCTCAAAGATGACCACCCCGATCATGGCCACACCTATCGCAAAAAACCAGGCGCCAAGACGACCCTTGTCACCCATGTTGATCCAGTCGGAGATGGCACCCATGGTGCAGAAATTGGTTTTATTGACCACCGCACCCATGATGAAGGCGATGGCGAAAACAAGCAGCAGAAAGAGGCTTTGAGCCTCTGCAAAACTGTCCATTAACATAATTGAATCCTCAGCAGATTTCTGTTTTTTTCAGATTCAGTGGTGTAGCCACTGTAGTTATAACTTCTAATTTAACCATATCTGGCGGGGTTATTGATAGTTTGTCGGATCCCCTGCCCCCGCCTGTTCGAATCCGGCCTTTCTGAGTCGGCATGAGTCACACACACCACAGGCGCGGCCCTCTTCATCAGCCTGGTAGCAGGAGACTGTTTTACTGTAGTCAACGCCCAGTTCGATCCCGCGGCGAATGGTGTCGGACTTGCTCATTTCAATCAGTGGCGCCTGTACGCTGAAATGGTCACCCTCTACGCCTGCCTTTGTCGCAAGGTTTGCAAGCTGTTCAAACGCCTCGATAAATTCTGGCCGGCAGTCGGGGTAGCCAGAGTAATCGACAGCGTTCACACCAATGAAGATATCGCGCGCACCGAGTACTTCCGCCCAGCCCAGGGCTATCGAGAGAAACACGGTATTCCTTGCAGGTACATAGGTGACCGGTATGCCTTCTGCCAGTGTCTCCGGCACATCAATCGCTTCATCCGTCAGCGCAGATCCACCAATTGCATCCAGTGCCATTGGCAACACCAGGTGTTGCCTGACGTTAAACTGTTGAGCAATCTTCTTCGCTGCATGAAGCTCAGTGTTATGGCGCTGGCCATAATCGAAGCTGAGTGCATAACAGTCGTATCCGGCATGCTGGGCAATTGCCAGCACTGTAGCCGAATCAAGCCCGCCGGAGAGGAGAATAACCGCCCTCTTTTTCTGCTCAGACACCAGGTTTGTCTCCCCACAGTATCTTGTGCAGCTGTAGCTGAAAGCGCACAGGAAGACGCTCCTCGACAATCCAGTCGGCCAGCTGGGTGGCATCCATTTCATCCACACTCGGAGAGAAGAGCACTTCGCAAGTGTCTGTCAGTTGGTATTTTTCCAGGATACGTTTTGACCAGTCGAAATCGTTCCTGTCACAGATAACGAACTTGACCTGGTCATTGGAAGTCAGGAGGGAAAGATTATTCCAATGGTTTTTCGAGGCCTCGCCGGAACCCGGAGTTTTGATATCCAACACCCTGGAAACACGCGTATCAACGGATCCAATATCGAGTGCACCGCTGGTCTCGAGCGAAACCTTCAGGCCTGCATCACACAGTTTATCGATGAGTTCGCTTGCGCCTTCCTGTGCAAGCGGCTCACCGCCAGTCACAGTCACGTATGGAACAGCATACCCCTGAACCTGTTCGACAATGGCATCAATATCGATCAGGGTTCCGCCACTGTAGGCATATTTGGTATCACAGTAATAACAGCGCAGCGGACAGCCTGTCAGGCGCACGAATACAGTCGCATACCCGACACTGCGGCTCTCACCCTGCAACGAGCAGAAAATCTCTGTAATCCGCAGTTGCGTCATAAAAGCAGCTCAGCCGATGGTTCAGTCTTGTGCGCTGTTAGCGCCGGCCAAGACGACGTTCAACATCCAGATACATCTCGCGCTGTTGCTGCTTGAGTTGCTCAAGCTCATGCCTGAGCAAATCGATCTCACCGCGCAGCTGGTTATTGGACAGCTGCAGCTCTTCAACCCGCAGTGTCAGGTCGGTGACAACGCCGATGCGGCGCTCAAGCGCCTCAAGGCGGTCAGAGGTACCGGCGACAGCGAACTGTGACAGCAGCAGAACCCCGCATATAAGAATTGCCCTTTCCATTAGTAGAGCAGTTCCGCACGACGGTTTTTAGCCCATGCAGATTCGTTGTGTGCATAGTCGACCGGACGCTCTTCACCGTAACTGATGGTAGAAATCTGCGACGAGGAGAGGCCTTCTGCGATCAGGTAGTTGCGTACAGCGTTGGCACGTCTCTCGCCAAGGCCGATGTTATATTCACGCGTACCACGTTCGTCACAATGGCCCTCGATTCTGATGCTGGCACCAGTCTCGTTGAGCTTCTTCGCATGCGCACTGAGTACACGACGGTATTTTGGCTTGATGATGTATTCATCAAAATCGAAGTGGATGGTCTTGATATCCAGCGCACGACGGCCGTCGATCATGAAGTCGTCTTCGCCGACCCCACCTGTGCTTGAACAACCCGCAAGGCCAAGTAGCGCGCCAGCGCCCATAAAGCCCAGCAATTCTCTTCTTTTCATGCTTATCTCCGTTTTATCAGGAATGGCGACCAGGCCGGGTTCCGGACATCACCGGACTGCGCGGCCAGGCGCGTCTCAACATCATAATCAGTCGCAGCAACATGCAAGGTACCGCGCAGACCACTGGCGTAAATAACCATCTTGCCATTGGGAGCGATGCTGGAAGATTCATCCAGCGGGCCGTCGCTGAGTATCTGCATACCGCGTGTTTCCAAATCAAGCAAAGCGACCTGGTAGCCCCCTGAAGTTCTGGTTACCAGTGTAATACTCTTGCCGTCAGGGGCAAAGGAAGCATTCGAGTTGTATTTACCCTCGAAGGTTAGCCTTGTAGGAGCCCCTCCAGCAGCAGACACCCGGTAGATTTGCGGTGATCCGCCACGATCTGACGTAAAGACCAGGGAATTACCATCAGGCGACCACGATGGTTCAGTATCGATACCAGGTGACCGGGTAATACGCTGCACTCCGCCACCACCGGCAGACATAACATAAATCTCGGGATCACCATCCTTCGACAGGGTCATCGCAAGACGTGAACCATCCGGCGACCAGGCCGGTGCACCGTTGATGCCCTTGAAGCTGGTCAGTTTCCTGCGGCTGCCTGATTCGACATTCTGTACATAGATGGCAGGCTGGCCTCCCTCAAAAGAGACATAGGCGAGCTTCTTGCCATTAGGCGACCATGAGGGCGACATGATTGGATCGTTAGTTGCCAAGATGGTTTTTGCACCATGACCGTCCGAGTCTGACACCTGCAGGCTGTTGGCCCTGCGGTTAGCTACGACGAAAGCGATGCGTGTAGCAAAAGCGCCGCGTTCCCCCGTCAACGCCTCGTAAACCAGGTCGGCCACGTGGTGTGCAGCAAAACGCTGATCCTTGGTTGCGGCGTAGACCGTATCCTTGGTGATCTGCTTTCCTCCAGCAGTATCATGCAGAACAAACTCAACCCTGTAGCGCCCGGCAACACTGGTCACCTTACCTGTCACCAGGTTATTGATGCCGCGGTCGCGCCAGGTGGCATGATTCACCGGCTGTCCAAATGGAGCAGCAGGTGGCTGATCGCTTCGCGAAGAGGGTTTGAATTCACCCGAGCGCTGCAGGTCATCAGAGATAATCCTGTCAAATTCTGCCGTTGGCGGAGTTCCTCCACCTTCCCATTCGAAGGGTGCAATGGCTATCGTAATCGCATCAACGTTACCACCGGTAATCTTGATGGTCAGTTCTGCTTGCGCTGCAAGTGGCAACATCAGCAGCCACGCAATGAGTAGAGTTCTGATTTTCATCATCGAATCCTGTTTGGTGTAAATTCCAAAACAAATGAACGAAACGCGTCAAAATCCTTGCCTTTTGGTACCGGCAGAGGATCTGAAAGCCTGACAGCATCTGCTGCCGAACGATCAAAAGCGACATTCCCGCTCGATTTTATCACTTGTACATTGGCAATGCCGCCCCCGGGAAAAAGCTTCAGGCGCATTTTCACCACGAGATCGGAACTGCTGCCCAATGGCCGGCGCCAGTTCCGCGTAATCTTGGATCTGATCGGTCCAATGTACTTATTATAGTTCTTGCCGCCACCGCCACCAGCCTTGCGACTTGTACCGCTACCAGATCCTTTACCCTTACTCTTCTGCCTGGCTGCCGCAGCGGCTGCTTCAGCCTTTTTGCGGGCAGCAATCTCCTGCTTGCGCTTGGCCTCGGCGTATTTTTTCTTCTCTTCTTCCTCTTTACGCTTTTTTTCCTGCGCTTTTTTCTCGGCAGCAATACGCGCATCTTCCTTGCGTTTAGCCTCTTTCTCAGCTGCGATGCGTTCAAGCTCAAGCTGCTTTAAACGCTCTTCCTCTTCAAGACGTTGACGTTCTGCCTCTTCCTCGGCTGCGATACGTTCAAGTTCAAGCTGCTTTAAACGCTCTTCCTCTTCAAGACGTTGACGTTCTGCCTCTTCTTCAGCCGCGATACGTTCAAGTTCAAGCTGCTTTAAGCGCTCTTCCTCTTCAAGACGTTTACGCTCTACCTCCTTCTCGGCTGCGATGCGCTCGGCTTCAAGTTGCTTGAGACGCTTTTCCTCTTCCTTGCGCTTACGCTCGGCTTCCTCGCGCTGTTTTTGCAGCTCTGCAAGTTGCCTCTCTTTCTCCTTCGCCTCTCGAGCCAGTTGCAACGCTTCGTCTTCGCGCTTCTTCAGGCCTATTGCACTCTTCTCCTGCAGTTCGCGTTTTTCACGCAGATCCTTGATAACCTGTTGCACCGTCTCTTTCGGCACCATCACAGGGATTGGAGTCTGCTCTTCAGCTTCCTCGGCCACAATCGGTGCAGGCGCGTCCATGGTGAGCAACTCGTCCGCCTTTAAAAACAGCAGGTAGAGCAACAGCAGGTGCAACAGCAGTGATATCACCATGGCAACCGGGTTGCTCCTGAAGAGAGAAAACACCTCTACTCACCCAATACTGTCATCAACTTGACGCTGTCACCTTCACGTACGTAGGGCGATAGCAGGCTGAGCAGGTCAAGAACCTTTTGATACTCGACTCGCTTATCTCCGTAGACCATGATTTCGCGTTCAGTACCCGCATCGGCATCGAGTGCGTAAACTGCAGCAGCACGCGCAATCGCTGCCTCTCTGGATTCGACGTATTCACGGACACCATCATCGTTGTACAAAAAATAGAGCCCCTGCTCATCGACACCAACGACAACAGGCGGCAGGATTTCAGCGACCTGGGTTGGATCACCCTTGGAAACCGGCAACTCGACATCGACATTTCGCACCAGCAATGGAGCGGTCACCATGAAGATAATCAGGAGCACCAGCATTACGTCAATGAAGGGAACAACATTGATCTGCGACATGCTTTTACGGCTGCGACGTGACATGGATACTGCCTTCCGCTCAGCGGATTAACTGGCGCTGAAGCACGTTGGTGAATTCCTCGATGAAGTCATCGTACTCACCCTCAAGGCGTTCGATTTCAGCCGTGTACTTGTTGTATGCAATGACTGCGGGAATCGCGGCAAACAAGCCAAGAGCGGTTGCAACCAGCGCCTCGGCAATTCCGGGAGCGACCATGTTGAGAGTCGCCTGCTGGACAGAGCCCAGCGCCTGGAAGGAGTTCAGGATTCCCCACACGGTACCGAAGAGACCAACATAGGGGCTGGTTGAACCGACAGTGGCAAGCAGCGTGAGTTGGTTTTCGAGCCTGGTCAGCTCGCGATTCTGTGCAACACGCATGGCACGCCGGCTGTTGTTGATAATGGTAATGTGATCGCCGCCATGCTCCCTGGTGGTCGTGAACTCTTTGAAGCCGGCAGTAAAAATTGAGCACATGCCACCATATTTCTTTGGCTTGGCTCTCTTGAAGAACGAACCCAGGTCTTCACCTTCCCAGAATTTCTTCCTGAAAGTTTTTGCGGTCTTGCGTGCCTTGCTGAAGGCACGTGAGCGATCGATGATCGCTCCCCATGAAAAGACTGATGCCAGCAACAGAAGCAGCAATACTGCTTTGACCACAGGGCCTGAATGTAATACCAGTTCTAAAAAATCGAGTTCACCTGCCATTGTTTATCTTGTCCTGTCTATCCTATCTCTGATTTTGTCGGGAATGGAGGTTGGACGAAAAGATTGTGTATCAACACAGACGAGCAGTATCTCGCCACTGCACAACAACTCGTCCCCTCTCCTGATTTCTTGTTTAAACAGCAGGGATGCCCGTTTCAACTGCGCCACGCTAGCATGTACAGTTAATTCATCATCCAGGCGTGCCGGCTTGAGGTACTCGATACTGGCACGACGCACGGCAAAAACCACGCCATCCTCATCCATCAATCGCTGGTTCTCAAATCCGCTCGCACGCAGCCACTCGGTACGCGCTCGTTCCATGTAGGCCAGGTAGTTGGCGTAGTAAACCACGCCGCCTGCATCCGTATCCTCGTAGTAGACCCGCACCGGCCATTCATAATGATTCAATGCAATTCACCACTCTTTTTGTGACAAGTCATGACACGCATTGTTCCCTCTTATTCTCCGGATGCCATATCATCGAAGAGATCATCGGCTTTCGGCATCTCCCGGTTCGGTGGGGTCATGCCAAAATGGAGCCACGTCTGTCGTGTTGCCATACGTCCACGCGGTGTGCGTACCAGGAAGCCCTGCTGAATAAGGAAAGGCTCAAGTACATCTTCAATTGTGCCGCGCTCTTCACCGATCGCGGCAGCAAGTGAGTCGACACCGACAGGACCACCTTCAAATTTCTCAAGTATTGCTGTCAGCAGGCGCCTGTCCATGTGATCAAAACCGTTCTCGTCAACTTTGAGCATGTTCAAGGCATCATGCGCGACCGTCGCCGTGACATTGCCATCTGCCTTGACATCGGCGTAGTCACGCACACGTCGCAGCAACCGGTTAGCAATTCGCGGGGTACCGCGAGAACGCCTGGCAATCTCATGCGCGCCCTCTGCATCTATGCTGACATTCACGATATGCGCCGAGCGCTGCACGATACTGGCGAGATCCTCGACGTTATAAAATTCCAGCCGCTGAACGATACCAAAGCGGTCACGCAAAGGTGATGTCAGCAGACCTGCACGGGTGGTTGCACCAATCAGCGTGAATGGCGGCAAGTCGAGTTTGATCGAACGCGCTGCCGGCCCCTCGCCAATCATGATATCGAGTTGATAATCCTCCATCGCCGGGTAGAGAATCTCCTCGACAACCGGACTCAGGCGATGAATCTCATCAACGAACAGCACATCGTGAGGTTCGAGGTTAGTCAGCAGTGCGGCAAGATCACCCGCTTTCTCAAGAACGGGGCCTGAAGTTTGACGCAGGTTCGCCTGCATCTCATTGGCAACGATGTGCGCCAATGTCGTTTTACCGAGTCCGGGCGGGCCGAAAATCAGCACATGATCGAGTGCTTCGCTGCGTCCGCGCGCTGCACTGATAAATATATCCATCTGCTCGCGCACCGCCGGCTGGCCGACATATTCTGCAAGCGTGCGTGGACGAATAGCGCGATCAATCGCAGCCTCTTCGCTCATTTCGGAACCACTGACGAGTCGTTCGTGATCGTCCATATCAGCCTTTTCCCTTCACTGTGGATTGCAGCGCCGAGCGGATCAACTCTTCACTTGTTGCCTCTTCACTTGCAACACTCTTGACCATTTTAGTTGCATCGGCAGCCTTGTAGCCAAGCGCAACCAGCGCACTGACTGCTTCCGACTCCGGCGATTCGGTAACTGCCTGCACCTGCGCCCTGCCCGCTACAGGTGGCGCACCGGCGAAATCAACAACCTTATCCTTCATCTCGATAACCAGGCGTTGCGCGGTTTTCTTGCCGACACCTGGAATCCTGGTCAAGGTGGCGTGATCATCACTCTGCACACACAGAACAAAATCATCTGCACTCATACCCGAGAGAATTGCCAATGCCATCTTGCCTCCGACACCGCTCACCTTGAGCAGGGTCCTGAAAAGGGCACGTTCGGATTCACGATAGAAACCGAACAGGATATGTGCGTCGTCGCGAACCACGAGATGTGTATAGAGCTGTGCCTGCTCGCCCGTATCCGGCAGTTCGTAAAATGTCGACATCGGCGCCTCGACTTCGTAGCCGACACCGTTGACATCAATCAGCAGAAATGGCGCTTGTTTAACCAGCAAAGTACCGTAAAGACGTCCGATCATGAGAGCGCCTCGATGCGTTTTTCAGCATCACCCGTATGAGCATGGCAGAGGGCGATAGCGAGAGCATCGGCCTGGTCTTCGGTCAGTTCTTCAGTTTTGAGATTGAGCAATACACGCACCATGTGGGTCACCTGCGTCTTGTCCGCACCACCGGTACCGACAACCGCCTGCTTGACCAGGCGTGGGGCATATTCATGAACCTTGTAGCCGCGCACCACGGCTGCAGAAATTGCGGCGCCGCGCGCCTGCCCCAGCTTGAGTGCCGAGGCTGCATTCTTTGCCATGAAAACCTGCTCAATAGCCACTTCATCCGGTGTGAACTCCTTGATCAGGGCATCGATACCCTTGTAAATCTCGCCGAGTCGATCGCAGAATCCGAATTGATCGAGACGCAAGCGACCGCTGACAAGATGCTGGCTGTGGCGCCCATCCGACGTTATGAGCCCGTAACCTGTGTAACGGGAACCGGGATCAATACCTAGGATTTTTCGCATCATGGCGAGGCGGGTTAACCCAACGCCTCCAACACCTCGTCCGGAATGTCAGCATTGGTGAAGACATCCTGCACGTCGTCGAGATCCTCGAGCGTGTCGATCATCTTCATCAATTTCTCTGCATCATCTGCAGTGACAGGCGTGTTGTTCTCGGCACTGAAGGTCACTTCAGCATTGTCCGGCTCATGACCTGCAGCGGTAATCGCATCGCGCACATCCTCGAAATCTTCCGGCGTGGTGAGGATATCGACACTGCCGTCATCGTTAACCAGAACATCTTCTGCACCGGCATCGAGTGCAGCTTCCATCAGGGCATCCTCGTCACCTTCGCCAAAGGAGATGATCCCCTGCTTGTTGAACATGTAGGCAACCGAGCCATCGGTGCCAAGGTTGCCACCGTGCTTGCTGAATGCATGGCGCACTTCTGAAGCTGTACGGTTGCGGTTGTCCGTCATGCAATCAACGATCACCGCGATTCCGCCGACACCGTAACCCTCGTAACGAATCTCCTCGTAATCGCCATCATCATCGCCACCGGCACCTTTTTTAACAGCGCGATCAATGGTGTCTTTGGGCATATTCGCAGCCTTGCCCTTGTCAATTGCAAGACGAAGACGCGGGTTGCTCTCGAGATCGCCGCCGCCCTGCTTGGCCGCAACTGTGATCTCGCGAATCAGCTTGGTCCAGATTTTTCCGCGCTTCTTGTCGTTGGCCGCTTTCTTGTGCTTGATATTGGCCCATTTACTATGTCCTGCCATGCAGAATCCTCTTCGATATCCACGTCATTTGAATCTTCAGGATTCTACCATTGCTCCACCCTGACATACAGGGCAAGGCGGCAATCCTCAATCCACAAAGACTAAAAAGCCCGCTGATGCGGGCTAATTACACTATCGTCATCCCGGCTAAGGGCCGGGTTAACGGGCAGTTCAGGTTTTTCAGATCAGGCGATTGACTGGTAATAAAGGTTTTGTGGATGCTTTGCTTCCGCAAAGAAGTACCAACGCTCAAACAACAGACCAAGGTACTGAACCGCAAAGGCAATCATTGGCAGGTATGGCGATGCAGTCGCCCATGCTGCAGCAAGCAGTACTGCAGGAACGGCAAACACCAGCACCAGGAATGTATAACGAACCAATTTAAGTACTGCTTCACTCTGGCCATGAAAAAATTCACGTGTGTTGAAATTGCCACCCATTGAACCCTGCGATTTTTGAACCACCGCGTTATGGCGGACACCAATTGCGGTACTGCTGGTTGATTTGTGCTTTAGCGTTACATTCCTGTAGAGCGACCAGCCGCGAGTAACCAGTCCGGCGACCAGGAAGAAAGCAGCCCAGAAACCAAAGAAGTTAACCAGCTCAATCCCTCTCCAGGCTGTAAAGGCAGCCGCAAGGGTAAAACCTGATGTCAGACCAAGGAAGATGTAGTTGGCGACCGTCAGCCAGTGGTGCCACTCCTGCATGAAACGTACGCTCGCGTAGATCATCGCGGTACAGATAAAGAGCACGAAAGCAGCAATGCTGGCAAACAGACCAATGATGATAGTCAGGTCAATGCCGACGTCATCACCGATGGTAAACATAGGTTCATTCCACTGCATGTAGTGTGCGAGTCCATAGAGGAAAACCAGGCACATAAACACCGGCAGTGCGATAACTTCACGTGAAAGCCAGGAAGTTCTCCACATGGTGGCAGAGCGCCATGCACGCTCTGGGCGCCCCAGATGGAAAAATGATGAAAACAGGCCAAGACCCAGAAATACCAGTACGAGGAAACTGCCCATACCGTAAAAGGTTGCGCTGTCCTGCGCCGGAATCAGGTTAGCCAGCGAGTAATACTGCCCGGTAACCAGGGCCAGAAAAAGCCCCTGGGCTACACCGAGAAGCGTGGTAAGAAAGATGACCGAAAAGGCGGGATGCATGCTGGATACTCCTTAGAAGGCGACGTCGTCGATAGAAGCGCCGACACTGACCGTCTCTTCGCGCTCTTCTTCGTGCAGCGGATTATCAACACGCTGCAGCTCGTCTTCGTGAATCTTGATGCGTGTCTTGCGACGTGGCAGATAGTGGTTTGCAGGATTGGTCCCCCACTCCGGCATCAACTGGTAACCACCCTCCTCGCGTATTGCGAGTGACACTTCCGAATCAGGATCATGCACATCACCAAACAGGCGTGCACTTGTAGGACAAGCCAAAACACAAGCAGGCTTACGCTCACTCTCAGGCTTGCTCTTGTCAGTAATGCGGTCAATACAGAGGGTGCATTTTTTCATCACCTTCTCCTGCTCGTCGAGTTCCCTCACGCCATAGGGGCAGGACCAGGAGCAGTATTTACAGCCGATACACTTGTCATAGTCGACCAGTACGACACCGTTGTCCTCACGCTTGTAGGATGCACCGGTCGGGCAGACAGGCACACAGGGTGGATCCTCGCAGTGCAGGCAGCTCTTCGGAAAGTGGACTGTCTCGGTAGCAGGATACTCACCCACCTCGAAAGTCTGCACACGGTTGAAGAAGGTGCCATTAGGATCTGCATCATAGGGATTATGATCGACCATGGGACCAGCCCAGCCTGATGTATTCCATTCTTTACAGGATGTCACGCAAGCATGACAGCCGACGCAAACATTCAAATCGATAACCAAAGCAAGTTGTGTCATTTTGACTTCTCCCCAAAACCTGCTTTCTTCCTGCCAAGCATACCGGCGAAATAGGCCTGCCATTTACCGCGCTTGCTGTCCTGACCGGGCACCTTGCGCATCGGCTTGAACTGGGGATATGTGACCTTTGGCTCGGAATCATCAGCCTTGTAGATGCGAACGCGCACATCAAACCAGGCAGCCTGACCTGTGATCGGATCGGAGTTGGAGATATGGCTTCCTGCCTCACATGGCGGCAGCTCTTCCGAGATCAGGTGGTTGAGCAGAAAGCCTTTCTGAGATTCATTTGCATTATCTGACAGCCCCCATGCACCGGAAGCCTTGCCGATTGCATTCCAGGTCCACACTGTGCCGGGCTCGACCGCATTTGAGAGGCGGCACATGCAGCGCACCTTGCCATGTGGTGATTCAACCCAGATCCAGTCACCATCACCATAACCACCGGCATCGGCAGTTTTTGGATTGATGAACATATAGTTGTAGAGGTGAATCTGACGCAACCAGGCATTCTGCGAATCCCACGAGTGATACATCGCCATGGGGCGCTGGGTCAACGCATGCAACGGATATTTATGCGTATCAATCAGCCTGTCTTCAATGGGCTGGTAGTAGAACGGCAGCGGATCAAAATAGGTATCGACACGTTTGCGCAGTCGATCTGGCGGCTGCTTGCCTTGACGCTTGCCCTGTGCGGCAAGACGGAACTTCTGCAGCACTTCCGAGTAGAGATGCAGCGTGATCGGTTCAGCATAACGTGTCATACCATGTGCACGCGCCCACTCGAGGTAACCCTTGTTCCAGTTACGCATGTACTGGTACGACTTGGGCAGTTCGTAATGGAACAGGCAGTTGTGCTTGGCGTACATCTCCCACTGGCGCGGATTGGGTTCACCTTTCATCGACTTGGTGCCATCTTTGCCACGCCAGCCGGAGAGGAAACCGATACCGGAACCGGGCGCGGTTTCGAAATTGGTAATCAGGTCGGGATAGTCACGGTACTTGCGGCTGCCATCCTCGTTCACAAAAGCAGGCAGGCCGAGACGGCCGCCCATCTCCACCAGCACTTCCTGGAATGGCTTGCACTCACCCTTTGGTGCGACAACAGGAATACGTACTGAGTCGACCGGACCGCTGAACTGTGAAATCGGGCGATCCAGCAATGACATGGCGTCATGGCGCTCAAGATAGGTCGTATCCGGCAGCACCAGGTCTGCATAGGCGACTGTCTCTGACTGGAAAGCGTCACACACGATGATGAACGGAATCTTGTATTCGCCATCCTCATCCTTGTCGGAGAGCATCTCGCGCACCTTCTCGGTGTTCATCGACGAGTTCCACGCCATGTTCGCCATAAACAGCAACAGGGTGTCAATCTTGTAGGGATCGCCGCGCCATGCGTTGGTGATGACGTTATGCATCAGGCCATGTACTGAGAGCGGATGCTCCCATGAGAACGCCTTGTCGATACGTACCGGCTCTCCCTCATCGTCAACAAAGAGATCGTCCGGATCAGCCGGCCAGCCAAGAGGCATGCCGTTGAGCGGCGTCATCGGCTGAACATCTTCCGGGCCTTTCGGCGGCTTGGGGCAAGGTGGAATCGGACGCGGGAATGGTGCCTTGTGACGAAAACCACCTGGGGTATCAATCGTACCCAAAAGGGTCATCAGGATGCCGAGTGCACGAATCGTCTGGAAACCGTTCGAGTGTGCAGCCAGGCCACGCATGGCATGGAAGGAAACCGGGTTGCCCTTGACCGAGTTGTGCTTGTTGCCCCAGCAATCTTCCCAGGCGATCGGCAGTTCGATGCGCTGGTCACGTGCCGTAACACCCATCTCGTGGGCAAGACGCCTGATGGTATCAGCAGGAATACCGGTAATCGCCTGTGCCCACTCCGGGGTGTACTCGTCGATACGATCTTTCAGCAACTGGAATGCCGGTTTGACCCTGATGTTTTCATCCGGGAGTTCAAATTCACCCAGAAGAAGAGGATCTGCACCCGGTGTATGTGTACCAATAGGACCGATTTCGCGATCCCACCAGATTTTGTTCTCAGGATCGAAACAGCCCTCTTCGATATGCATCTCTACACGGTGAAATAACCCAAAATCGTCGCTTGCCGGATCATTAACCACCAGCTCTGCAGCATTTGAGTACTGGGTCAGGAACTCACGATCGTAGAGACCCTGCTTGATGATCTCGTGATTGATAGCGAGCAGCAGCGCACCATCGGTACCGGGCTTGATCGGCACCCACTCGTCGGCAATCGCCGAATAGCCTGTGCGTACCGGGTTGATCGAGATAAAACGACCGCCGTTACGCTTGAACTTGGAGAGATGAATCTTCATCGGGTTGGAGTCGTGATCCTCGGCCGTACCGATCATCACGAACAGCTTGGAACGATCAAGATCAGGACCGCCGAACTCCCAGAAAGAGCCACCGATTGTATAGATGAGGCCGGCTGCCATGTTGACCGAACAGAAACCGCCGTGGGCCGAGTAGTTGGGTGTACCGAACTGCTTGGCGAACATACCGGTGAGCGCCTGCATCTGGTCACGACCGGTAAACAGGGCAAATTTCTTGGGATCTGTTTCACGCAGGTGCGAGAGGCGTTCTTCCATGATCTGGAACGCCCTGTCCCATGAAATTTCCTCGAAATCAGCTTCACCACGCACTGCATTCTTTTTGCGCAGCAGTGGTTTGGTCAGTCGCGCAGGTGAATACTGCTTCATGATGCCGGAGGCACCCTTGGCACAAATGACGCCCTTGTTATGCGGATGCTCGGGATTGCCCTCGATATGGCGTACGTCGCCGTCACGCAGTGTGACGCGGATTCCGCAGCGACAGGCACACATGTAACAGGTCGTGTTTTTGACTTCTTCACGACCCAAATCGCGGTCTGAATGGGTTACCGGATCCAGCATAAGTTTTCTAAACCTGTGATTTAGTTGAGTTGTGCCTGACCAGAGGCCAACAGAAGAGTAATATTCTAATATTAGCGCAATCTAATGTAAATAGAGCTATACCCTGCTATCTAACTCCCGGATCCGAGTCCCTTGAGCACCATGTCAGACATGGATACGATACCGATAACAGTTCGGTGCTCGACAACCGGCGCTCTCACCAGGCCAAAATGTTCGAACATCCTCGCACAGTAACGGATATTCATCTCTGGGTCGACGGAAAATGCCGGCTTGGTCATGACTTCGTAAACATTCACCCGTTCAGGTGAACGGTCAGCAGCAAGCACCTGGCTGGCAACGCCGGAAAGGGTCACGATGCCATACTCATCATCCTCATGACGCTTGTTGACGATCAAAGTCTTGGTTTCAATGAAATTCATGTTCTTGAGTGCTTCTGCAACCGTCGCCATGCCATCGACCATGTCAAAATCGCGTTTCATGACATCCCGCACGCGAATAATTTCCTTGCTCATATGCGCTCCTCTACTTCACTTGCCAGCTTGTTGATCTGTTGACTGACACCCACCGCATCCTCGACATCAATCTGAAATGCGATTCCCGTACCCGGTTTGTCATCGAATTCACACACCTCACCGACAGTCTCGAGAATACGACGGCTCATGTGCTCCTCGACCAGCAACAGAATGACATTGCGGGCAGAGCTCAGGGACAGCCCCATAAAAGTTTTCTTTTTCTCGATACCCTCACCACGCGCCTGGGACAAGACAGTCGCTCCGGTGGCACCGAGTTCGCGTGCTGTTTCGAGAACAATATCAGTATGTTCATCCTCGACCAGAACAATTAATAGTTTGAAATGCATGCTTACTCTTCTCCTGAAGTTGTATTGTCTGACTTACTGTTACGGGCTGCAAGCCACTCTCCGAGTTGTGCATAACCCATAACTGACATAATTGGAAACACGCTGGCAAAGGCGATCAGGCCAAATCCATCCAGCAGGGGATCACGTCCTGGCACCGTAGTGGACAAGCCAAGACCCAGTGCAGTGACCAGTGGAACGGTCACTGTTGATGTCGTCACGCCGCCAGAGTCGTAGGCAAGCGCAATGATTGATTTAGGAGCATAAACCGTCTGTATGATAACGATGATATAGCCGACAATAATGTAGATATAGAGCGGTGTACCGGTCACTATGCGGAATGTGCCCAGCCCGATACTCACTGCGACACCTATGGCAACAGCAATCCTCAGCCCCCAGGGGTTGATTGCACCACCCGACACCTCGCTCGCCTTGATTGCCACCGCAATCAGGGAGGGCTCAGCAATGGTAGTGGAAAAACCGATGGCAAATGCAAACAGGTAGACCCAGTAGTATTCATACCAGTGAGACGCGATGTCACCACCGATTGCGTCAAGTTCAATTCCCAGAAAAACCGGATCTGTTAACTGCTTTGCCATCAGCTTGCCAATCGGAAACAGTGCCTCTTCAAGTCCCATGAGAAAGAAAACAAGACCGAAAATGACAAAGACAAAACCAATCAGCACCCGCTTCAGGTGAGGAATCGGACGACGTAGTACGACAAGCTGAAAGCCAAAAATAATCACGACTATCGGGAACACGTCATGAATCGTGCTGACGAAAACCGTGGCGAAATGTTCGAACCATTCCGTCATATCAACATCCCGTATCCCATGACGAAAATCATAGGTGTCAGCGAGGCAAATGCGATCAGGCCAAAACCATCAGTCATGGGATTACGCCCCGAGATACTGCTGGCAAGACCAACACCGAGTGCGGTAACAAGAGGGACGGTAATGGTCGACGTGGTGACACCACCCGAGTCATAGGCGATACCGACGATCTCCGGCGGTGCGAATGCCGTCATGATGACAACACCGATATAACCGGAGATGATCAGGTACTGCACCGGCCACCCCTTGAGGATTCGGAACACACCAAGAACGATGGCAAAGCCGACTGAGACAGCAACCGTCATACGCAGGTTATAAGCGTAGCTTTCGATTCGTTCCGGCGTGTTTTCAATCATGCCACCGTTTACCGCAACTGTTGCTGCCTCTGCGGCAACCGCGATCAGGGCCGGTTCTGCCACCGTGGTGCCAAAGCCGAGCGCAAAGGCAAACAGCAACAGCCACATGAGGCTGCCCTTGCGTGCGAAATCGTAGGCCATGTTCTCGCCGACAGGAAAGAGGCCAATACGCAAACCATGGACAAAAAGCGACAGTCCGATGACGACCATGAGTATGCCGCCGAGCATCTGCATCATGTTCGGAATCGGCTGCTGCAGGACGAAGAGCTGGAAAAAGGCAATCACCAGCAGGATCGGCGAAAGATCCCTGAAACTCTCAAATATGGCGTTGAAGAACGCTTTCAATCAACCACTACCCAACGGATTTAATACATCCTTTGAGCATACCAGAGCAATGTGACGGTTTCATGCGTTTGGTTGTTGGTATTAGCTGTTGGTCCTTCAGGAAAGCAATCCTCTTCATGCCGGCCCTGGGGCAACATCCATTGAGTGCTTGAACTGCCGCTGATAAATCCCGGTTCAAAGCCCAGGGTGACGAATTAAAGACTATCCAGCTCTTCCCAACGCCCATACGCTGTTTCAAGCTCGGCATTGACGGTATCCAGCTCATTTGTCAGTGCAGCCACCTCATCGGGACGGTCACGATAGAGTGCAGGGTCGGCGAGTGACTGCTGCAGCTCTTCGGCTTTCGTCTCGAGAGACTCGATCAGTTCCGGCAACTGTTCCAGCTCACGCTGATCCTTGTAGCTGAGCTTGGTCGGTTTAGCCTGCTCCTTCGCTGCTGCTGACTTCTTCTGAACCGGCAGCGGCTGCTCCGTCTTGGCGACCTTCACGGACTGGCGCTGACGTTGCCAATCCTCGAAACCGCCAACATAGGAAGCCACACGGCAGTCTCCCTCGAAAACCAGCGTCGAGGTGACCACGTTATCGAGAAATGCACGGTCATGGCTGACCAGCAGGATGGTTCCCTTATACTCGACAAGTAACTCTTCAAGCAGTTCCAGCGTTTCGATATCCAGATCATTGGTTGGTTCGTCTAGCACCAGTACGTTGGCCGGCTTGGTAAACAGCTTTGCCAGCAACAGGCGATTTCGTTCGCCACCGGAAAGTGCCTTGGCCGGCTGTTGTACACGCTCGGGCGAGAAGAGGAAATCCTGCAGATAGGAGATGATATGACGCGACTTGCCATTGACTTCAACCTGGTCTGAGCCACCGGCAACGTTGTCACGCACCGACTTGTCAAGATCGAGGGCCGAACGTAACTGGTCGAAATAGGCAACCTCCAGGTTGCTGCCGCTTTGTATGGTGCCGCTGTCAGGCTCGAGTTTACCCAGCAGCAGGTTCAACAGGGTTGATTTTCCAGCACCGTTGGGTCCGATAATGCCAATCTTGTCACCACGCAGAATACGTGTCGAAAAATCACGAATCACAGGCTTGCCATCCCAGGCATAGGAGACCGAGTCGACATCGGCAACCAGCTTGCCGGATCTGTCGGCTTCCTGCAGACGAATCGAGACACTCCCCTGCTGCTTGCGCCGCTGGCTGAGCTCCTCGCGCATTTTCTTGAGTTGACGAACACGTCCCTCGTTACGGGTACGACGCGCCTTGATTCCCTGGCGTATCCAAACTTCCTCCTGCGACAGTTTCTTGTCGAAGCGCGCATTCTCAAGCGCCTCGGCATTGGCTCTCTCCTCGCGGCGACGCAGGTAGTTCTGGTAATCACCGGGCCAGTCGGTCAGCTGTCCACGATCGAGTTCGAGGATACGTGTTGACAGGCTCTGCATGAAAGCACGGTCATGGGTGACAAACAGCAATGCACCAGACCAGTTGAGAAGAAACTCTTCGAGCCAGGCGATGCTTTCAATGTCGAGATGGTTGGTGGGCTCGTCAAGGATCAGCAGATCGGGTGACTTGACCAGCTCACGCGCCAGTAGCACGCGGCGCCTCAAACCACCTGAAAGGGAATCAAAACCGACATCGGGATCCAGGTTAAGACGGGACAAAACAGTTTCAACCTGCTGCTCGAGCTGCCAGCCATCGGCATTTTCGAGTGCCTGCTGGGCACGCGACAATCGTTCCAGGGCCGCTTCGCTGGCATCACTGCTGATTGCAACGACTGCATGATGGTAGTCAGTCAGCAAATCGGCCTTGTCATCCAGTCCCCCGGCGACAACATCGAAGACGCTGCCGTGTATATCACGCGGCACATCCTGGGTCATGTAACTGACACGAGTCGAGCCAAGCTGGATCAGGCCGTCGTCAGCAGGCTGGAGTCCTGCGATCACCTTGAGCAGGGTCGACTTGCCCTCACCATTTCGCCCGATCAGCGCAACGCGCTCCCTTGCGTCTACAACGAGATTGATATGGTCCAGCAGCGGAGGCCCGCTGAACTGGAGCGAGATGTCACGCAGCGTCAGGAGTGGCATTGTTGGTAGTTAACTCGGTCGTCGTTGGCTGTAGGAGTGGCGTCTTCGCCGCGATGAAAAACACATAGTGTGGATAGCGCAATCTTAACAGGAACCGCAGCCATACCAAAGCAATCGCCCCGAGGACGGGGCTCCTACAGAAAAAAAGCCTCATCCCTCTCTGATTTCCCGAAAATCAGGACGGCTTATGCAGCTCTGAGAAGTTGCTGATGGAGATAAAGTCTTCCAGCGCCTGGCCGGGCAGTTGGCTGTCCGGCTGCGAAATTGCGACCAGGTGCCCGATGCCGTATTCACGTGCTGAGCGTAATACCGCCTCGGAGTCATCAATAAAGAGTGTGCGTTCACGCTCGAACGGTAAATGTTTTTGAAGTGATTCCCAGAACTGTTGTGACTCCTTGGGATGGCCGAATTCATGTGACGAAACCAGGTGCGTGAAATAGTCAGCCATCGGTATCCGTTCCAGCTTGAACGCCAGGGTGCCCGGATGCGCGTTGGTCACAAGGGCGACTGTTTTACCTGATGCGCGTAATTTGTGCAGAAACTCCTCGACATGCGGATGCATGCGAATGAGATGATCAACCTCCTCTTTCAGGGTAAGAATATCCAGCCCCAGCTTGTCACCCCAGTAGTCAATACAATACCAGTCGAGAGTGCCCTGGCGACTCTGGTAGAGCTCAGACAGATGTGCACGGGCTGCCTCAATATCAATCGAGGCCTCCTCGGCAAATCGCATCGGCAGGTGTTCCAGCCAGAAATGGTTGTCGAAATAGAGATCCAGCAGGGTGCCATCCATATCGAGAAAAATGGTATCGATCTGCTGCCAGTCGGGTATCTGTTGTTGATCCATGCTATTCAGGGGTTATCGGGTAATGGTGCATTGTCGCTGATTCCGGCTCGATTGAGAAATCGAACCCACAGACATGACAAAGTGGTCACTTTTCTGTCAACATGGCTCTCTTTCATAACCGACAACTGACTACAGACAAAATGACACAGACCAGAATCGATCAGGTCATGGCGATTGCCGAAACCGCTGGCAAGGCGATACTTGAGATTTATGCACGTGACTTCCAGATCGACGAGAAGGAAGACAAGTCACCCCTGACAGAGGCAGACTTGGCAGCACATCACATCATCGTTGATGCACTGGCACAGCTAACACCGGAGATTCCACTGTTGTCGGAAGAGTCAGCCGAGACAGATTTTAGTGAGCGAAAAGGATGGCAACGCTACTGGCTGATCGATCCGCTCGACGGCACAAAGGAGTTCATCAAGAAAAACGGTGAATTCACGGTCAACATCGCCCTCATCGAAAATCACGCTCCGATACTCGGTGTTGTGCACGTACCGGTCAGTGGTCGTACCTATGCAGGTGAAACAGGCAAGGGGGCTTTTGTTGTCGAGGATGGTATGCGAACAGAAATCTCGGTCACATCACAGGCACAGGCACCCTTACGGGTTGCAGGCAGCCGTTCGCATGCAGGCGAATCCCTGCAGCGCTACCTCGAGAAGCTCGGAGAGCATGAACTGGTCTCAATGGGCAGCTCACTAAAACTCTGCCTGGTTGCAGAGGGCAAGGCAGATATCTACCCGCGCCTTGGGCCAACTTCCGAGTGGGACACCGCAGCTGCACATGCTGTCGTCACTGCGGCTGGTGGTGAGGTGACAGACTTGCAGGGTGAAATACTGAAATACAATGCAAAGGAGTCGCTGTTGAACCCCCACTTCCTGGCATTCGGTGACAAGAATAAAGACTGGCTGAAATACCTGTAGTATCAACACACAGATAATTAAAAAAGACGAGGATACCACCATGAAAAAAGAGACACTTTCCATCCACGCAGGCTATGAGACAGACCCGACAACCAAGTCTGTTGCTGTGCCAATTTACCAGACAGTTGCCTACGAGTTCGATGATGCACAGCATGGCGCCGACCTCTTCGATCTTGCAGTTCCGGGCAACATTTACACGCGCATCATGAATCCCACCTGGGATGTGCTGGAACAGCGAGTTGCAGCCCTTGAGGGTGGAATTGCCGCTCTCGCGGTCAGCGCAGGCAGTGCCGCCATCAACTATGCAATCCTGACGATTGCCGAAGCGGGTGACAACATCGTTGCAACACCCCAGCTCTATGGTGGAACCTATACCCTGTTTGCACATATGTTGCCCAAGCAGGGAATCGATGTGCGTTTTGCCGAGAGTGACAGCGCAGAGGATCTTGCCAAGCTGATTGATGACAAAACCAAGGCAGTCTTCTGTGAAACAATCGGTAACCCTGCTGGCAATATTGTCGACCTGGAAGCAATCACGACAATGGCGCACTCTCATGGCGTACCCGTGATTGTCGACAGCACTGTTGCGACTCCGGCGCTGATGAATCCAATCGAGTATGGCGCGGACATCGTGGTGCACTCACTGACCAAGTACATGGGCGGACATGGCACCACCCTCGGCGGCATCATTGTCGATTCCGGCAAGTTCCCATGGGACCAGAACAAGGAGCGTTTCCCGGTTCTGAATAATCCGGAACCCTCCTATCACGGCGTCGTCTATACAGAAGCATTTGGGCCAACCGCTTTTATCGGCCGCGCGCGTACCGTACCCCTGCGTAACACGGGTTCCGCACTCTCGCCAATGAGCGCCTTCATGCTGTTGCAGGGTATCGAGACGCTATCGCTGCGCATGGAACGCCACTGTGACAACGCCATAGCCGTGGCCCAGTTCCTCAAGGATCATCCATCAGTCGAATGGGTCAATTACGCGGGACTCGAAGGCGACAAGTACTACGATCTGGCACAGAAATACTTTGATGGCAGGCCATCGTCACTGATGACCTTCGGTATCAAGGGTGGCTACGAAGCAGGCGTCAGGTTCTATGATGCACTGAAAATGATCAAGCGACTGGTCAATATCGGTGATGCCAAGAGCCTCTCCTGCCACCCCGCATCTACAACTCATCGCCAGTTGAATGAAGAAGAGCAGGCCAAGGCAGGCGTATCACCGGAGATGATCCGTCTTTGTATCGGTATTGAGCACATCGATGACATCATTGCCGATATCTCGCAGGCATTCGACGCCGTTTAGGAAGTGACAATGCCGGATTGATTTATCAATCCGGCATTTCATACAGATTCCTGTCATTCCCTGTTCACTCGACACCTCCCTGAAATGCCTCATCAACAGCGTATAAGAACAGAGCAGACTTGCACATACCTTGCAGGTATTCGCCAACCCGGCAAGATACTGACTCTGGCAATCAACCCTTTGATGACACCCCACCTGGTCAATTTCGACAAATTTCTGCTTGATAATTTCGAAGTTGAACCAAGCGGCAAGCAAGTGATAGATGCTGAAAAGCTAAATGAGCAGCAGCACGCATGTACCGAAGTGGCCTGGCGTCTCATGATACTCAGCAGAGAATTGTTACAAGCGGTCAGGGCCCCTGTTTTCGATCCAGGTAAAATCCTCGCGATCAAAGCGACACAGAACCAGGACGGCCACTATGCCGTGCGTATCATTGTGCCCTGGTTTGATCACATATCGACTATTCCGCTTCAGCGCGCCTACCAGGCAGCCAACCGTGTGTTTATGGCTGTTGCAAAGAACGGCACAGAACCACGGAATGTTGCACTTATTCTGCAGCAACTGCTTGACAACTTTATCAAACAAACATACAAAATGGTGCCCGGCGGAGAGTCTACGGTACCGGTGCTCGCTAACGCCCATCACAAGGGAATCCCGTTCCATCACATTGGCAAGGGCACCTATCAACTCGGCTGGGGCAAACAGGCCAGACTTGTCGATCGCTCTGCGGTTGACTCAGACTCTGTGATTGGCTCGCGACTCAGCACCAACAAAGGCTTTACCGCAACCCTGTTGGAACAGGCTGGCCTACCTGCACCACAGCACATATTTGTGAATAATGAACAGGAGGCAATCAACGCGGCACAGCGTATTGGCTGGCCTGTCGTTATCAAACCAGTCGACCGTGAGCGTGGCGAAGGCATTGTTGTCGATATCCATGACAACAACAGGTTGCTGCATGCCTACAGGGAGGCGCACAAACTTTCACCAGGAGTACTGGTAGAAAAGCAAGTGGCAGGCGTCTGCCATCGTATCTATGTCTCCAATGGTGAAGTGCTGTATGCCAATAGCAGGCTGGCAAAATCCGTCACTGGTGATGGCATCCACACTGTTGCCGAGTTGATCGAGACGGCCAACAATACAGAATTGAAAAAGTTACCCTGGCGAAGACTGAAATCCTGCCCTTCCGACCAGGAGGCGCTTCTGTCTCTCAAGCAGGCCGGATTCGATATGTCGAGCATACCTGCTGAAGGAGAACGTGCGCCCCTCAGACGAATTGAAGCGACTGCCTGGGGCGGCGCCAGTGACGATCATAGTGACAATATCCACCCGCACAACCGCGAGATTGCTATTCAGGCAGCAGAGCTCTTCGGACTGGATTCTGCTGGTATCGATTTAATTACCCCGGATGTCAGCGTCCCCTGGCACAACAATGGCGCTATTATTAACGAAGTCAATTTTGCGCCCCTGCTTGGCAGCCACCGGACCGGATTTAAACTTGAAGGTGCACTCGCACAATTTATTGAGAATCATGTTCCGGGAAATGGCCGCATTCCTGTTGAGGTTTTCGTCGGAAAAAAAAGCGTGCCTGCAGCAATTGACTGCCAGAAATCATATGTAGGCAAGGGTATCGACTGCTTCATGACCAGTCACATTGTGAACCGCTACCCAACTGGCGATGAAATTCATATTGCAGCCCCTAACCTGTTTGGAAAATGCCGTTCCCTGCTGATGAATCGCGTTGTTGAAGCGCTGGTCATCGCTATAGATAGTGATGAATTCCTCGCCACGGGACTCCCGATAGACAGTATTAATCAGCTAACTATCATTGATGAGGAGATTGCTCATGCGCCTGAGACAGGCGAAATGGAGAACAGTGACAGATTCAGGCAGTTGTTGCGCCTCTTGCAATCTTATATAGTTGAGCCAGTTCAGGATAATCCTGAATAAATATCACATAACGAAATAATATTACCTGCCTGAGGAGACCAACCATGAACGATAGCAAGAGCATCAACCTCGACCTGTCCAAGCTATATGGCTACAAAATTGTAGAAGAAGAAGTAAAGGAAAAGTGCATCGCATCAAAAATTGGCGGGGGCGGCAAGGTTCCACCTGCACCAGCGACAATACTTCCTGCCAAGATTGGTTTAGGAAAAATTGGCGTTAAAACCATGTAATCAAGGACCGGCAGCAACTGGTCAAAAAAGCCATTCTAAACAGCCGGTGCATTCAATTTGAATCACCGGCTGCTTTACTCTGAATTATTCATCACTTCACTTCCACCTGCAGACCAACTTTCCCATGAATGATTTTCGATTTGCACCAGATGCACAACGCGCCAGGCTGATTGACCACCGCATGCGTACCCTGCTTGGCGAGAGCCTTGAACACATCGCTGATCAGATCAGGGGGCAAATCAGCTTTAACGAGGAGCAGTTGCAGAACATCGCAACTCGACTGAAACAGGGGGAGAAATATCCTCCCTCGACTTTTGCGATTTACACCGAACTGGTCAAGATACTGCTTGCCGGGAATTTTGCAGAAGCTGAAGGACTGCTCGCAGAGCTACTACAGGAAAAGCCCGTCACGAACACACCACAAATAGCACCTCTCGATTCACCCCTGCTAGCCAGGCAGGCCGAGAGGATGAAGCAACTGATGGGTTCAGATCCGGACACAGAATTCCCAATCACGGCACCATCGCAACAGGTAACCGAAACCTTCACCTCCAGGCTCGGGGAGACAATGAAGTTGATGGAGAGCACGATTCCCGAACTTGCCGGTGAAATCAATGCGCTTATCAGCCAGATCATCATGGTCGTTCCTGACTCTGAGAGTGACTACCGCTTTGATGGCGGATCAAGCTACATGATGTGGGGTGGATTATTTCTTAACGCCCTGGCGCATGAAAATGAAATCGCCCTGCTCGAGGTACTTGCCCATGAAAGCGCCCACATGCTGCTGTTTGGCTTCTGCAGGGATGAAATGCTCGTGAGCAACAGTGACGATGAACTTTTCCCGTCACCTCTGCGGTTTGATCCGCGTCCAATGGATGGCATCTACCACGCCACCTGGGTCTCTGCCCGCATGCACTGGGCCATGTCGCAGCTGATCAATAGTGGTCAACTCACCCAACCTCAACTTGAACTTGCCACAAGCCACATGCAGGCTGACAAAGTCAATTTCGAAAACGGCTACGGTGTCGTTAAACAACATGCAAAACTGACACCCACCGGACGCGCTGTCATGCAGCCCGCACGCGACTACATGGATTCAGTTCCAAACTAAGAACCCCTCCAATAAACACTTCAAAGCGTTAATTTTATTCAGGTTTACTGCTTCCCCTTTGTGCTGATTGGTATTATGATCAAAGCATATTTATTAGTGGGAACTATTTCCCAACTGTAATTAAGGTTATATTTTCATATACCGGACCTTGTAGAAAGGTAAAGTGAAAAAGTTGAGTCATGAACTGCCTGATATCCGCAGCCATAAACGCTTTCAGTTATGGAAGTTGTTGTCATCGATAGGTGCACTGCTGCTGTTGATTTTCAGCCTCGTCAACCTTGCTGATCAGAACTACAGGCTAGGTGGAATGCTGTTGGCTTTTTCACTGGTCATCCTGCTCATATTCCTCACTTACCGCCGATCAGACAATTCAGGCCGTGCAATGACCAGCCTGAATATCATCATCATCTTCTTCTGCCTCTATCTGCTGATAAGCGGAGGCCGCGATAACACAGGCATCTTGTGGATTTACCCGGTTCTTATCACGACTCTTTCTGTCAACGTATTTCGATCAGCCGCTATTACTGGTGGTACTCTCGTTCTTATCAGCACCCTGCTGCTGTTTACTCCGCTCTCTGACTTCATTACCGCCGAGTACTCGCAAACGACTGCAACACGTTTTATCGTCACTCTCACACTCCTCTATATCATCTCCCTGATCGGCTTGCATTATGAACAGCAGGCCTACCGTACGATTCAGGCAATGCATAACCAGGATCTGCACAAACTGGCATACTATGATGGCCTCACAGGGCTACCCAACCGCAACAGCTTCAAGCGCAAGCTTGCGCGCATCGTGCCAAGAACCCACAGCAAACATCAGTATCTCGGTTTACTCTACATCGACCTCGACAACTTCCATACAGTCAATGATCTTTATGGCCACCAGACTGGTGATCAACTGCTGGTGACTTTTGCCGAGAGTTTGCAACATACAGTACGTACAAGAGACCTGGTCGCCAAGGGAGATGGTGAGGGTGAGAGTGAAAGCGGGAATCTTGCCAGGCTGGCCGGTGATGAGTTTGTTGTCCTGCTGTCGGATCTGAAACACCCGGCCGATGCAGCTGCCATCGCACAACGTATTCTTATGCAGTTCGACGGTGGTTTTGAAGCAGGTGGCCTGGTCCACCCTATCCATGCCAGCATCGGGATTGCTGTCTCGCAGAATGAATCAGGAGAGGAATCCACACTGTTAAGGGACGCTGAAGTGGCAATGAACGAAGCAAAGCGTTCTGGTGGTAATACTTTCCAGTTTTTCACCGATGAGATCTCGCAAATTGTTTACAGAAGCCAGAAAATAGAGAGCGGCCTGTCCGAGGCAATCGAGAGTAAAAGCTTCCATCTCGTCTACATGCCAATTTACGACTGCCAGACACTCAAAATTGTCGGTATTGAGGCCCTGTTACGTAGTAACCATCCATCGCTTGAAGGTATTGGACCGGACGAATTCATTCCTGTTGCAGAATCAAAAGGACGCATCAAATGGCTGGATAAATGGGTGCTCGAGAACGCCCTGCATGAATTAACAAACCTGCAGCAGATTGGATTTGACGGCGTTCTATGTGTCAACATGTCTGGTGCCGAACTGCATACAGACAAATACCCGCAGATTGTTGCAAAAACACTCAAAAAGCATGGCATAAACCCGAAATATCTTGAAATCGAGATAACCGAAACAGCACTGGTTGCAGATAATGTCAAAAGTGTCGACATACTCCGTCGTCTCAGAGAACTGGGCATTACCCTGTCGCTTGATGATTTTGGTACCGGTTACACCGCATTCAGTCAGTTAATCAACTATCCGGTCAATAGTCTGAAGATCGATCGTTCATTTGTCGCCGGTATTTTCAGTCAAGATGATACACGCAGAAAAATGGTTGAGATCATTCTGAATCTTGCCGAGATCTATAAACTGCGTATCGTGGCTGAAGGTGTGGAAACCCGGGAACAGTTTGAATATCTGAAAAACATCGGCTGCCACTATGCCCAGGGTTACCTGTTCTCCAAGCCCCTGCCAGTATCGGAACTGGTCACCCTGCTTGAATACCAGAGAGTATCAGAATCAATCTAGAGTCTGTTTACTACTCTGGACATCGCATCCGTCACCTTATGCAGTTGCTCTTGCTCCATCACGTAGGGAGGCATGGCATAAAGCAGTTTTCCAAATGGCCTGAGCCAGACACCTTCATCGATCAGTGCTTCCTGTACTGCCGAAACAGTTAGCGATTCTTTCATCTCAACCACACCGATGGCACCCAGTGAGCGCACATCCGCCACGGCATCCAGTGCCCTGAGTGGTTCCAGTGCAGTGTTGAAATGTGACTCGATTGACTGCACGCGACTCTGCCAGGGACTTTCGAGCAACAGTTCAATACTGGCATTGGCAACAGCGCAGGCGAGCGGATTTGCCATGAAGGTAGGTCCGTGCATAAAGACCATGTCATCACTGCAAACACCTTTCGCCACCTTGTCCGTGGCAATGGTCGCTGCGAGTGTCATGTAACCGCCAGTGATTGCCTTGCCGACACAGAGAATATCGGGGGTCACCTCTGCATGTTCGTATGCGAAGAGTTTTCCGGTACGGCCAAATCCTGTTGCAATCTCATCGAAGATCAGTAGTACATCATGTCGATCACACAATTCACGCATCTTGCGCAGGTAGTTCGGATGGTAAAAACGCATACCCCCTGCACCCTGCACAACCGGCTCGAGAATAACCGCCGCAATTTCATCACTGTACCTGTCGATTAATTCAGCAAAATCGCTAATCGCATCATCCGACCAGGAATCACCCGGAGTAATGTCAGGTCGAGGCGCAAACAGCTGCTGCGGCAACATGCCCTGAAACAGCTGGTGCATACCCCCAACAGGATCACACACAGACATGGCGCCAAAGGTGTCACCATGGTAACCGCCACGCACAGTGAGAAAACGCTGTTTGTCTGGCTTGCCAACACCCTGCCAGTATTGCAGCGCCATCTTCAGTGCTACTTCAACGGAGATTGAGCCGGAATCGGTCAGAAAAACATGCTCAAGTGGCTCTGCCGTCATGCCAACCAGCTTTTGTCCAAGCTCGATAGCCGGCTGATGCGTAAGCCCGCCGAACATCACGTGCGACATGGCATCGATCTGTTGCTTTGCTGCCTGGTTGAGGTGTGGATGGTTATAGCCATGAATGACACACCACCACGAGGCCATGCCATCAATGACCTGGCGCCCGTCATCAAATGTCAGCATGACCCCGTCTGCTGATGAGACGGGGTAAACAGGAAGTGGATTCGTCAGGCTGGTGTATGGGTGCCAGAGATGATCGCGATCGAAGTCACGCAAGGCCTGATCAAGTTGCATTGCAAAGATCGCCCTATTTCTTGCTCTTCTTGTTTTTACTGCCTTTTTTCTTTGCTTTTTCCTTGGCTTTCTTTGTTTTTGCCTTCGTTTTGTCGGCTTCAGCCTGTTTCTTCAACTTCTTTTTCAGCGCCTTCCTGGCTTTCTTGATTGCCTCTTTCTTGCGCAAGGCATCTTTCGCCCGCTGCTTGGCATATTTCTCCAGTTTCGCCCGTGTCTCACGATTTTCGCTGCGCATCTCCTTGATCGCATCAATCGCCTCATGGCGAGCCTTTTTCGCCTTGCTTGCAGAGTGGGATGCGCGTTTCGCGGCTTTGCCGGCCTTCTCTGCGGACTTTTCCGCTTTTTTAATGGCGGACTGTAATTCAACCACGCGTTTTCGGCTCTTGGCGCTGCTGTTTTTTACACTCGCCATCACTCCTCCCCTTTGCCGTAGGCATCTTTCACCGAAGCGCAAATAAGGGGGTCCGGAGCGCATGCAATGGTAGTGTCCTTGTCAGGATAATCAAGGTTATACAGAAAGTGACGCATACAGGCGAGACGTGCACGTTTCTTGTCATCCGACTTGATCACGGTCCAGGGCGCATCTGCAGTATCTGTATAAAAGTGCATCGCATTCTTTGCTTCGGTGTACTCACCCCAGCGGTCGAGAGACTGGATATCAATCGGACTCAGTTTCCAATGCTTCAGCGGGTCATGGCGACGGGAGTGAAAACGGCGCAACTGCTCCTGTTGGGTAACGGAGAACCAGTACTTGTAGAAGATAATGCCTGAACGCACCAGCATACGTTCGATCTGGGGTGCCTGGCGCAGGAACTCAAGGTACTCTTCATCAGTACAGAAGCCCATGACACGCTCTACACCGGCACGGTTGTACCAGGAACGGTCGAAGAAGACCATTTCACCCTTGGTAGGCAGGTGTTTTATATAGCGTTGAAAATACCACTGCCCCATCTCTCTCTCATTTGGTTTTTCGAGAGCAACCACGTGTGCGGCACGAGGATTGAGGTGTTCCATGAAACGCTTGATGGTACCACCCTTGCCAGCTGCATCGCGCCCTTCGAAAACGCCCAGAATCTTCTGACCCGACTCCTTAACCCACGCTTGGACCTTGAGCAACTCGGTCTGCAGCAAGTGCTTTTCGTGCTCGTATTGCTTCGTCGTCATCTTTTCAGCATAGGGGTATTGACCCATTTCATAGCTGATCCGGAGTAACTCCTTTCCAGAAATCACGCTGGGTGATTCGAGTACTTTCTTGGGATTGGTGAGTTTTTCCATCACCTTTTTCAGTTCTTTATCAGGGACGTTGCTGGACATCTCAAGTCGCTCCTTTTTGGTCAATTATCTAGGGGTCAAACGAATTATTATAGCCCATATATAACTGTTTGTTTTGATCGAGATCAGGCTTTCTGATAAACCAATCGGTAATCCGCCTGTTTCAGGTACCCCTTCTCACGCTTCAGATCAACATTGGTTAAAGGGTGATCATCAAGCCAGCCTTCAGGAAAACTCAACTTGATTTCCATCCCATCAACCTCGATACCCACATCGGGACCCGACTCGCTTGGACGCCCCCGATGCAGCAGGGCTGCCAGGCGCAAAATAACGCAAAGCCTGGAGCCAGCAGTCTGCGCAGTTTCAACCAGGTCGAGAAAAGTGTCGAAGCGGAATTTTTTGCGGTGATTCAGAACCAGGGTTGCAAGCAACTCCTGCTCGGGGCGTGAGAAACCCGGCAGGTCGGCATTCGCAAGAATATAGGCACCATGCTTCTGGAAACTGCTGTGTGCAACCTGCAGGCCTATTTCGTGCAGCAACGCCGCCCAACGGAGCATGTTCTCTCGCTCAGTGTTCAACTTCCATTTATCTGCCACCTGGCTATAAAGCTGTAATGCCGTAGCTGCAACGGCTTCTGCATGTGACTTGTCGATACTCCAGCGCTGCAAAGCCGAATCGACGGTTGCATCGCGTACGTCTTCGCGGTTGATACGGCCGACGAGGTCGTAAAGTAAACCTTCACGCAGGGCGAGGTCGGAAACCCGCATATGTGAAATATTGAGTGCTTCGAAGACTGCGATCAACACTGCCAGCCCCCCGGGAAGGACCGGCTTCCTGTCCTCTTTCATTTCTGCCAGATTGAGACTTCTGATATCACCCTGCTTGATTATGGCAGCGCGCATTTCATAAAGTGCATCCAGTGTCAGTCCGCTGTCACACCAGCCTTCTGCCTGGGCGATATTCCTGATCGCCTTGATTGTGCCAGAACAGCCGACCGCTTCTTGCCAGTCGCTCTTGTGGAATTCATGTGCATGGGGATAGATTGTGAGCCGCGCAGCCATCTCAGCCTTTTCCATGCGCTTCTCTGTGATTTTGTCATCCTCAAAATAGTCACGGCTCGCGCTGACACAGCCGATATGCAGGCTTTCGCGAATCTCACTGATGGCTCCTTCACCGACAATCAGTTCGGTACTACCGCCACCAATATCGACAACCAGTCGCTTGCCGTTTCGAGTCGCACGGCCATGGGCAACACCGAGGAAGATAATACGCGCCTCTTCCTGTCCCGAGATGATCTCTATCTCGTGGCCCAGCATGTGCTCCGCCTTCTGCACGAAGGCTCTCGAATTCTTCGCCACACGCAGTGTATTTGTTCCCACCACGCGCACCGAACCACGCGGCAGGTCACTAATGCGCTGACCAAAACGCTCAAGGCAATCGAGTGCCCGTTTACGTGTCTTCTTGTCGATCTTTCCCTTCTTGGTAAGACCGCCGCCAAGCCGTACTGACTCACGCAGCCTGTCGAGAACCTTCAGCGTACCTGTCTCGTCGAGACGCGCGACAATCATGTGGAAGCTGTTCGATCCCAGGTCGATTGCTGCGACTACATCCGGCTTGTCCTGTTGCATTATTCGCCCTGCAAAAAATTAATAATCATTCAGGGCCAATGATGCGGGATTTAACGCCTTTAAGCAAAAGTTGAATCGCACGATTGATAAATCAATAAAAAATCAATAAGATGTCCGGTTTTTCCCGCCAAATAAGGCGGAAAAACGGATAAATGCACTCTCATATATGCGGGTGCGGAGAGAACGACCAATGACAGGGACCCTTATGACAACCTATGCACCATTGCCTGTCACCTTTGAACGAGGTGAAGGCGTGTGGCTGTGGGACACAAAAGGCGAACGCTATCTGGATGCAGTTGCCGGTGTTGCAGTATGCAACCTGGGACACGCTCACCCGGCAGTAACGGAAGCAATCTGCACACAGTCAAAGCAGCTGATGCACACATCCAACCTCTATGGTATTGCCAACCAGGAGCGACTCGGTGATGCGTTGACATCCTTAAGCGGCATGGACAGCGTCTTCTTCAGCAACTCCGGTGCCGAGGCTAACGAGGCAGCGATCAAGCTGGCACGCCTGTATGGCAGCAAGCGCAACATCAGCAACCCGACCACGGTTGTCATGGAACAGAGTTTTCATGGCCGCACCATGGCAACACTCACGGCGACTGGCAACCGCAAGGTACAGGCAGGTTTTGAACCACTGCTGAAAGGTTTTGTGCGCATCCCCTACGGTGACCTGGATGCACTCGAAGCGCTCTCCGGCAATCCTGATATTGTTGCTGTACTGGTTGAACCTGTACAGGGTGAAGGTGGTGTTAACATTCCGCCAAGTGGTTACCTGTCCGGAATCCGGGCACTGTGTGACAGCAACGAATGGCTGATGATGACAGACGAGATCCAGACCGGCATGGGCAGAACAGGTCGCAACTTTGCATGCCAGCACGAAGGAGTTCTCCCTGATGTCATGACACTCGCCAAAGGCCTTGGTAACGGCATGCCCATCGGCGCCTGCCTCGCACGTGGCGAAGCAGCCGAACTTTTCGCGCCGGGATCACACGGCTCAACATTCGGTGGTAATCCGCTGGCCTGTGCTGCAGGACTCGCTGTTATCGATGTCATGAAGAGTGAATCGATTGCAGAAAGTGCTGAAAAGCTCGGCGAATATATCAGCAACAAGCTGTTTGATGCGCTTGATAGTGATGATGCGGTCATTGCAATCCGCAACCTTGGCTGCATGATCGGTATCGAACTGGCACATCCGTGCACCGAACTGGTACGCATGGCCTTTGAACAGAAACTGCTGATCAACGTCACCGCAGAACGTGTCGTGCGCCTGCTACCGCCTCTGACAATGACATATTCAGAAGCTGACCAGCTGTGTGACACGCTGGCTTCACTCATTCAACAATTTCTTGCCTCGCAAGCTTAATAATTTAGTAACTCATAATGACTCAACAACGCCATTTTCTAACCCTCAACGATCTCAGTTCCGAAGAACTGCGCCAGCTGATTCTGCGTGCAACTGAACTGAAACAGATGAGAAAAGCCGGTGAGGACTATCGTCCATTCGTCGGTAAAACCCTCGCGATGATTTTTGAGAAGTCGTCAACCCGCACACGTGTTTCTTTTGAATCCGGCATGGCACAATTTGGAGGCCATGCACTGTTTCTCTCTCCACGAGATACACAACTTGGTCGCGGTGAACCAATCGAAGATACAGCACGCGTCATCTCTCGCATGGTCGATATCATCATGATTCGTACCTTCGAACATGAAAAGATCGAACGCTTTGCTGAATACTCGGATGCACCCGTTATCAACGGCCTGACTGACCTTGTCCACCCTTGCCAGCTACTCGCTGACATGCAGACCTGGCATGAACACCGTGGTGACATTAAAGGAAAAACAGTCGCATGGATCGGTGATGGCAATAACATGTGTCACTCCTATATCAATGCAGCGATCCAGTTTGACTTCCAGCTGAATATCGGCTGCCCTGAGGGTTACGATCCTGATCCTGAAATCCTTGCCCGTGGCGGTGACCGCTGCAAGATCATTCGCGATCCGATGGAGGCGTCTGAAGGCGCTCACCTGGTCACGACCGATGTGTGGGCGAGCATGGGTCAAGAAGATGAGCAGAAGGCACGCGAAGCAGCCTTCGTGGGCTTCTGCGTGACACAGGAATTTATGCAGGTTGCCGACAAAGATGCGCTCTTCATGCACTGCCTGCCAGCACACCGTGGCGAAGAAGTCAGCGCTGAAGTCATCGACGGCTCCCAGAGTGTTGTCTGGGACCAGGCTGAAAACAGAATGCACGCCCAGAAAGCACTGATCGAGTTCCTGATGCAATGAAAAAAGTAATTAATCTCTGTCTGACAGCCTTTGTTCTACTGTGTCTCAATGCACCGCTTGCGATGGCGCAAGAAGCAGAAACCGACACACAAACCAGGTATGTATCCAATAGCCTGCTGATTAACATGCGCGCCGGTGAAGGAACCAATTACAAGATCCTGGCACGCCTGAGAAGCGGAACCCCACTCGAGATAGTCTCGGTAAACCAGAAAGCTGGTTACACCAAGGTCAAAACCGAATCCGGCAAAGTTGGATATGTCTTATCACGCCAACTGATGGATGAGCCCCGCACTTGTGTTAATCCACCGCTCACCGAAGCGACACTGGCACAGTTGGAAAACCTCTCCAACAACCAGATCCGATCACGTTTCGTACAGCTGACGACTGACTATACCAAGTTGCAGGAACGTTACCAGGGAGCTACTGACGAGAAGAACAAACTGACGCAGGAGCTTGCAGGCATTCACCAGACAGCGAGCAATGCAATCAATATTGCCAAGGAACGTACTGAACTACGCAAGCAGGTGACAGATCTGACCCGTCAACTTGCCGACCTACAGCAGGTCAAGCGCGATTTTGAAAACAGTCACAATCAGCGCTGGTTCATTATCGGTGCCGGCGTTCTGATCCTCGGCATCCTGTTTGGCTTCATCCTTCCGAGGCTCAGCTTCGGACGTCGCCAAGGCTCTGGTGGTTGGGGTGACCTGTAACAGCAACCCCGAACAGCCTACACACCTGTCACAACGGCCTGCATCTGCAGGCCGTTTTGCTATACTATTTTCCTACACCCATTTGGCAGACCATTGATTCCATGTGTCTTGCCAATATCCAGTCAAGCGGAACACATCCAGGCCCCAAACAGGAGATCAGGTTATGCAAGTTGCTATCGTACAGCACTCCCCCGTCATTCTTGATGCACAACAAACGATGCAAAAAGCCATCGGTCTTGTCGCAGAAGCAGCAGCCGGCGGTGCCAAACTGGTTATTTTTCCTGAAGCATTTTTTCCCGGCTATCCCGCATGGATCTGGCGATTACGCCCGGGTGGTGACTGGGGCATTTCGGATGAAGTTCACCATCGCCTGTTGAAGAATGCTGTCGATCTTGAGACCGATGACCTGAAACCCCTGCGTGAAGCAGCTGCCGAGCATCAGTTGACGATTGTTGCCGGTATTAATGAACGTGATGGACAATTGAGCCGCTCCACACTTTATAACAGTGTCGTGACTATCGGTCCTGACGGAAGCCTTCTCAACCGTCATCGTAAGCTGATGCCCACGAATCCCGAGCGCATGGTATGGGGCCAAGGTGATGCATCCGGTTTGAAAGTCATCGACACACCATGTGGACGCATCGGCTCTCTCATCTGCTGGGAAAACTACATGCCACTGGCACGCTTTGCACTCTATGCGCAGGGTGTCGAGATCTACGTGGCACCGACATACGACAGCGGAGATGACTGGCTCGGCACCATGCAGCACATAGCTCGTGAAGGTTGTTGCTGGGTGATCAGTGCGGGCGTAGCCACACGTCACGATGATATTCCGGATGATTTTCCTGAAAAGGAACGACTCTATCCGGATGACGAAGAGTGGATTAATCCGGGAGACTCGGTTGTTATCTCACCCCGTGGAAACCTCGTAGCCGGTCCCTTTAATCAAACCCAGGAGATTATCACCGCTGAAATCGATCTGGACGAGGTCGCCATTGCGCGACGGGGATTTGATGTGGCAGGTCATTATTCAAGACCCGATATCTTTACACTGCATATTGACCGGAAGAGTCAGACACCTGTCGATTTCGAATAGGATTCTCAATCTGCATCAAGCAGGGAGCCTCACCACACGGGGCGGCATCGATAGATTCGATCCAGCCCCCGGCTTGTGCCATCCCTGGCCTGGTCATCCCTCTGTTGAACATGCATCTTTGAGTAGCATTATCATCTGAACAGCCTGCGTATCAGCTGCAGCCGCAGATTTCTGATTCAGGGCTACCGGCATTGACCATGTCTAATGACGAGAGGTTCGATGCTACTGATGAGCCACTTCCATCTGCTTCGTGTCCTGCATAGAGCTCAGGATTACCCGGAAATGCTGCTGCAATCGGATCAGCACTGCGACCATAATTGCCGCCTGTTTCAGCGATACTCTCACTGATACCTTCGTGGACATCTGTATGAAATGCACCTTCCACATCAGCAATTGCTACACCTGATACGAAAAGAAGAGCGATGCCTGCTGTCTGTATTAATTTATTCATATTCCTTCTCCAACGTGGTTATTTTCTCTTAAGGTCGTCTTGAACGGCCTTGTAAAAAGAGACACGCAGCAGAAGAGAAAACTTTCAGAAATTGTTGGTGATATAAAATCATCAGACAAAAAAATGGCCGTGCCCGCGTTCGCGGTACGGCCAATTACGGAGGTGAATATACGACCTGGATATCACCACTTGTGACTTTGCTCTAAACCAGGCGGTGTGTCCTTGATAATTATCAATCCTGGAAAAATTCAGGAGACAAATCCAGCCTCCCTGATCGACTTTAACTGGTCACGCAGCTTTGCCGCTTCTTCAAACTCCAGGTTTTCTGCATGGCGATGCATCTGCTTTTCTATCTCCTTCAGCTTCTTCGCCATTTGCGTTGGAGTCAGCGATGCGTATTCAGCCATCTGCTCCGCCACCCTGGCGAACTGTTTCGCCTTCATCGGCGCTCCCGGATAGGCGCCCTCCATGATATCGGCAACATTTTTGATAATACTTTTCGGCGTAATGCCATGTTCAAGGTTATAGTCGATCTGCTTTTTACGACGGCGCTCTGTCTCATCAATGGCGCGCTGCATGGAACCTGTAATCTTATCGGCGTAAAGGATTGCCTTGCCTTTAACATTACGTGCGGCACGCCCGATAGTCTGGATCAAAGAGGTATCTGAACGCAGGAACCCCTCCTTGTCCGCATCAAGGATTGCTACCAGTGACACCTCCGGCATATCGAGACCCTCTCTCAACAGGTTGATCCCGACCAGTACATCGAAAGTCCCCAGTCGCAGGTCGCGAATAATTTCGATACGTTCAACCGTCTCGATGTCGGAGTGCAGGTAGCGCACTCGTACATCGTGCTCCATCAGGTACTCAGTCAGATCCTCAGCCATGCGCTTGGTCAGCGTGGTCACAAGTACACGTTCACCGGCAGCCGCACGCAGGCGAATTTCTGACAGCAGGTCATCAACCTGGGTGGTTGCCGGGCGAATTTCGACTTCGGGATCAACCAACCCTGTCGGCCGCACAACCTGCTCTACCACGGCTCCGGAATGTGCAAGTTCATAGTCACGCGGTGTTGCCGTGACATAGATGGTTTGCGGGGAACGCGTTTCAAACTCCTCGAATCTGAGTGGACGGTTATCCAACGCCGATGGCAGGCGAAATCCGAATTCGACCAGGTTTTCCTTGCGAGACCTGTCTCCACGGAACATGCCGCCAATCTGCGGCACCGTGACATGTGACTCGTCGATCACCAACAGGGCATCATCCGGCAGGTAATCGAACAGCGTGGGCGGTGACTCCCCCGGCTTGCGTCCGGAGAGATAGCGCGAGTAGTTCTCGATTCCCGAACAGTAACCAAGCTCAAGCATCATCTCCATATCAAACTGGGTACGCTGCTCAAGCCGTTGTGCTTCAACCAGCTTGTTGTTATCACGCAGTTGGGCAAGTCGTTCCGCCAGCTCAACCTTGATCTCGTCTACCGCGGCGAGAATCGTCTCGCGCGGTGTGACATAGTGAGTCTTCGGATAGATGGTGTAGCGTGCCGGGCGCTGTCTGACCTCGCCAGTGAGAGGATCAAAGAGGCTGATCTGCTCAATCTCATCATCGAACAATTCGATGCGGATCGCCTCCTCTTCCGATTCTGCAGGAAAAATATCGATCACATCACCGCGTACACGGAAGGTACCGCGGTCAAGTACCACGTCATTACGCTTGTACTGCAGTTCAGCAAGGCGCCTCAGAATGTCGCGCTGTGCAACCTGGTCGCCGCGAACCAGGTGCAACACCATGGAGAGATACTGGCGTGGGTCACCAAGGCCATAAATTGCAGAGACAGTAGCGACAATCACCGTGTCGTGTCGCTCCAGCAGCGCCTTGGTTGCCGACAGGCGCATCTGCTCGATATGCTCGTTGATCGATGCATCCTTCTCTATGAAAGTATCAGATGCTGGAACGTAAGCCTCAGGCTGGTAGTAGTCATAGTAGGAGACGAAATACTCAACCGCATTGTTAGGGAAAAACTCCTTCATCTCGCCATACAGCTGCGCTGCCAACGTCTTGTTGTGAGCCATGATAATCGTTGGACGCTGCAGAGCCTGAACCACGTTGGCGATGGTAAAAGTCTTTCCTGAGCCGGTTACACCGAGCAGTGTGAGCCCGGCCTCACCGTCATGGATACCCTCGACCAGACTTGCGATTGCAGCAGGCTGGTCGCCGGCGGCCTCGTAACTGGATGCAATTTGAAATGGCCTGGACATAAAAAGAACTACGCGGGAGTGTGTAAATTGGATATTATTACAGATTATCGATCACGACTTCGATCTTAACTGTCAGGAAAGCATAAAGATGTCATTAAAGCTGTCACAACGAGTCCAGGCTGTAAAACCCTCGCCCACACTGGCCATTACCGCACGCGCGGCTGAATTAAGGGCGGCAGGCAAGGATATTATTGGTCTCGGAGCAGGCGAGCCCGATTTTGACACTCCTGAGCACATCCAGCAGGCAGGTATCGATGCGATCAAGAGCGGCAAAACCCGTTATACCGCAGTCGATGGTACTGCCAGCCTCAAGCAGGCGATTATCGACAAGTTCAAGCGTGATAATAACTTTTCATTCGAGGCTGACCAGATCCTGGTCTCATGCGGTGGCAAGCAGAGTTTTTACAACCTTGCACAGGCTATTCTCGATCCGGGCGACGAGGTCATCATACCGGCGCCGTACTGGGTCTCGTATCCTGATATGGCGATCCTGGCAGGTGGCGTTCCCGTTTATATCAATGCTGATGCCGAACAGAATTTCAAGATCACGCCACAGCAACTCGAGACATCCATCACCGAGGCAACACGCCTCTTCGTGATCAACAGCCCTTCCAACCCGAGCGGAATGGCCTACAGCATGGAAGAGCTTGAAGCGCTTGGCAAGGTGCTTGAGAGCCACCCCAAGATTGTCATCGCAACTGATGACATGTATGAGCATATCCTCTGGGAAGGAACAAGCTTCTGCAACATTCTCAACGCCTGCCCACAGCTTGAGGATCGTATTATCGTCCTCAACGGTGTCTCCAAGGCCTACGCGATGACTGGCTGGCGCATTGGCTATGCCGGTGGCCCCGTCGAAATCATCAAGGCGATGAAGAAGATCCAGTCACAGAGCACATCGAACCCGACTTCAATATCCCAGTATGCGGCCGAGACGGCGCTCAATGGCCCACAATCCTGCATTAACGATATGATGGTGCAATTCAAGCAACGCCACGACTATGTGCTTGATCGCTTTAACCGTATGCCGGGGATCGAATGCCTCCCTTCGGATGGTACCTTCTACCTGTTCCCGAAAGCGACAGACCTGATCGAGTCACTGGAAGGCATTTCAGATGACCTGCAGCTGGCTGACTACCTTATTCAGAAAGCCGAGGTAGCAGTGGTACCTGGTTCAGCATTCGGGCTTGCCGGCTATTTTCGTGTTTCGATTGCGACCAGTATGGAAGAGCTTGAGACAGCTATGGACCGTATCGAGAAGGCGATTAGCTGATTCAATCATTTGCACCACGCCCTGTAGAAAGGGCGCCCAAACCTGAACAGGCTGGACTCTCCGTTATCGGCGCCCGTGCGCGATGCAGATCATCACAGGAGAAGCGAAAAACTGTTTGAGTGATCTAAGATCGCGAGTTTTACTTCGTGATGTGCAGGGAAGCACAAATGCCGCGAGCGCAGGATGCGCAAGAGCGGCCGCTGTGATGATCAAGTTGCGTGCGGACAGGCGTCGGTAAGGAGCTGTTTCTTTGCCTACTTTCTTGTCAGCACAAGAAAGCAGGGTGGGTGCGTGCCACCGCGCGCTTTCAAAATAAAACCGACGCGAAGCGTCACATGATAAGAAAGGCCCCTCAGGCCTCATTCTCAGTCAAAGACTTCAGATACTGAAACAGCAAGCGCGCCGACTTCGGCGACTGCTCCTTCTCTTTCTCCTTGCCCGCCTGGCGAATCAACTGCCTGAGATGCTGACGGTCGACTTGCGCATGACTGGTGATAATCTCCTGCAGCAACTCCTCGTCACCATCGATCAGGGCATCGCGCCATGCTTCCAGCTGGTGCAGATGCGCAACCTCTTCCTTGTGGGGCTGGCGCATGGACTCAAGGTTGGAGATGATCTGATCTGCATCCTCTTTGCGCAACAGTTTGCCGATATACTGCAGTTGCCTTTTAAGCGCACCTTTCTTCATCGTCTGTGCACTCTTCACAGCTGTAAACAAGTGCTCGGGCAACGAAAGACGAGTGAGCTGACTTGTCGACAGAGTAACAAGGTCTGCACCCAAATCTTTCAACGCAAGTAACTCACGCTTGACCTGTGATTTACTCTTGACCTCAACGCCTTCCTCGTCGAAATCCATGCTCTCTTCATCGTTCATCTGTTTCATGCTCTTAATAATAACTCATCACAGACCCAGTTCCTTCCAGCGCTTTTCAATGCGCTTGATCGAGATCGGGTAAGCTGTTTTCACTTCCTGCGCAAACAGCGAGATACGCAACTCCTCAAGCATCCAGCGAATCTCCTCGATGCGCTCATCCTGTAGATGATCCTTGTGCATCTGCTGGTAGCGCTGCTGCCACTCCTGTTGCAAGTTCGACATGACACGCATCTGCTGCTGATCCCTCGCGGCCGCATGTCCGAGTTTTTCAAGGCGCAGCAATAGCGCCTTGAGGTAACGGGGATACGCCTGCAGATGCTGCCAGTCTGTCTGCTCAATAAATCCCCTGTAAACCAGTGAATCGAGCTGCTGCTGCATATCGTTCACAGAGCTCAGCAGGTTGAGAGCCGAAAGTGACGACAAACGCGTACGAATCTCACGATATGTCTCAAGAATCTCGGCCACCAGTGCTGAAATCCTGTTCGCAGCTTCGGCCAGGCGACTGCGATTCTGTTCGATTGCCTGTTCAAAGTCAGCCTGTTTCCAGATCAGTCCCTCGTGCAGAAATACCTGGTCGATAGTCACAGCAATCAGTTCATCGAGAAGCTCGCTCTGTCCTTGTTGCACTCCATCCGGGCATATGGCTTTGGCATACTGCAAGCGCATTTTATCGAGTCCCGGAAATGCCTTTTTCAGGTAACGCGTCTGCTCCGGAAGCGTCAGCATCGCCAATCGTCGCAGGCCACGCCTGTGAACTGCCGCTGCAATCGCCTCACTCTCCAGCAGTTTCAGCGAGACACTCTCGTTGCAATCGATGAGGGCGGAAAATGCGGTCAGTTCGATACCACCGCGTTTGAGCTTGATACGCTGCCTGATATCACCGAATTCCCAGCGTTTGATATTTTCTATCTCATGACTGGCATCAGCAAGTGAAGTCGGCTGGTTTCCCTGTCCACTGCGGGCATACTTGCGTTTCATTGCAGCAAGATCAATCCCGTGTGCCAGCTTTTTTCCGTCGCTATCAACGACGCGTATCTTCATCTGCAAATGTTCCGGCAACTTCTCCTCCTGCCAGTCAGTATCCGAGATGTGTATACCTGCATGCTTACCCAGCAGACGCGCCACGGCCAGTTTCAACGATCCCTGCGCATGAGGTAATTCATTCACGCAGCGCCGCGCAAAGTCAGGCACGGGAACAAAGTGCTTGCGTATCGCTTTTGGCAACCCCCGGATCATCATGGTGATACGCTCTTCAAGCAGTCCGGGAACCAGCCATTCAAGCTGCGCCTGGGTCACCTGGCCAAGTACATCCTGAGGTACCGTCAGCGTGACTCCATCATCAGTCGCACCCGGTTGAAATCGATAACTCAGCGGTAACTGCATCCCGTTGATATTCATGCTGTCGGGAAACTGCTCTTTAGAGACAAGTGCATCAGACGGTCTGACATCCTCTTCCGACAGAAACAACAGCTTGCCCTGCCCTCCTTTCAGATTACGTGACCAACGCTCAAAATCGGGTTTCGAATAGATGCCAGCCGGAATACGTTCATCATAGAAACGAAACAGCAGTTCTTCGTCGAACAGGATGGCGTGTTGCCTGGAACGTGCCTCCTGGTCTCGCAGCGAAGCAATCAGTTCGTGGTTGTGTCGCCAGAAAGGTGCGCGTGTCTCGAACTCCTCCTCGACCAATCCCTGGCGTATAAATATTTCACGTGACAGATCAGGATCAATCGGGCCGTAGTTGATCCGTCTACGCTGAACCAGCGTCAGACCATAGAGAGTCACTTTCTCGTATGCACCGACCTGGCCACGTTTCTTCTGCCAATGTGGTTCAGAATAACTTCGCTTGATCAGGTGACCTGCCATCGATTCGATCCACTGCGGCTCAACAGAGGCGACACCACGGGCATACAGACGTGTTGTCTCTACCAGTTCTGCGGCAACCACCCACTTGGGACGTTTCTTGAACACACCGGAACCGGGAAAGAGATGGAAGCGGCTGTTCCTTGCTCCAAGATAATCCATCTCCTTGCCACTGTGTCGAAAACCGATATGCGACAGCAGGCCGGAAAGAATCGCCTTGTGAATCTCCTCGTAACCCGATTCTGCCATGCTCTCCTTGTAGCCCATCTCGTGCATCTGGCCACGTAACTGGTGATGGATATCAAACCACTCCTGTACGCGTGTCGACGAGAGAAAGCGTTCACGGCAATGGTTGTTGAACTTGCGTCTGCTGAGGTGCCGTTTCTGCTCCTCAAGATGTCTCCACAGGTTGAGCATCGCCATGTAATCGGAAAGTTCGTCATGGAAAAGTGCGTGCGCTTCATCTGAGGCCTGCTGCTTCTCCAGCGGGCGCATGCGCGGATCCTGAATCGACAAAGAAGCTGCAATCACCAGGAGTTCGTTAAGACAGTGTGTATGCGCCGCTTCCAGCAACATGCGACCGATGCGTGGATCAACCGGCAGCCGGGCTAACTGTTTACCGATACGCGTGACCTTGCGATCAGGTGTCACTGATCCAAGCTCGGTCAGCACGAGGTAACCATCCTTGATCAAACGACTGTCAGGTGCATCGATAAAAGGAAAGCCCTCAATCTTGCCAACACCCATCAACTGCATCTGCAAAATAACCGAGGCGAGATTGGTGCGCTGAATCTCCGGCTCGGTGAACTCGCGCCGTGATTCGAAATCCTCTTCACTGTAGAGGCGAATGCAGATGCCCTCTGCGACACGTCCGCAACGTCCCTTGCGCTGATTCGCCGATGCCTGCGAGACTCGCTCAACCGGCAATCTCTGTACCTTGGAACGATGGCTGTAACGGCTGATGCGGGCAAAGCCGGTATCAACCACGTGTCTTATCCCCGGAACCGTCAGTGAGGTTTCGGCGACATTGGTCGAGAGAATAATGCGCCTTTGTCCGGACGGGTTGAATATTTTTGACTGCTCGGTCGGGCTCAGGCGAGCATACAGGGGCAACACTTCGGTGTTATCCATATGGTGCTTTCTGAGCGTCTCGGCAGTTTCACGTATCTCACGTTCACCTGAAAGAAACACCAGTACATCGCCACGATCTTCGAGCGCCAGTTCATCAAGCGCATCAACAATCGCCTGCTGCACTCCCTCGTCGCGTTCTGCAGTACCAAGCTCCTCTTCAGGCGGCTGATAACGCACCTCGACAGGCCAGGTACGACCCGACACCATAATGATGGGCGCTTTATCAAAATGTTCGGAGAACCGTTCAGGATCTATCGTGGCAGAAGTGATAATCAGTTTGAGATCAGGGCGCTTTGGCAACAGGCGTTTCAGATAGCCAAGCAGGAAATCGATATTGAGTGTGCGCTCGTGTGCCTCGTCAATAATCAGCAAGTCGTATTGATTGAGCCATGGATCCTGCTGAATCTCTGCAAGCAGGATACCGTCCGTCATCAGCTTGATGCGCGAATGCGGCTGCAGGTGATCCTTGAAGCGCACACGATAACCAACCAGTTGCCCAGACTCGGTATTGAGCTCTGATGCGATTCTTGACGCCAGGCTGCGTGCAGCGATACGTCGTGGCTGAGTATGACCGATGCGTCCGTAGTGGCCATAACCCAGCTCAAGACAGATCTTCGGCAACTGTGTTGATTTTCCGGAACCCGTCTCGCCACACAGAATCGTGACCTGGTTATCGCGGATGGTTTTGCTGATTTCATCCACACGCTGGGCAACCGGCAAGTCAGCCGGATAGTCGAGATCAAATTCAGTTTGCAGACGTTGAGATGCGATTACTGCAGAAACGTTAACTTCCTTCTCCAGCTTTAATACGGCATCACTATCAAGCGAACCACTTCGTTGTAATTTTTGCAGGGCATGCAGACGCCTGCGAAGACGGTAACGATCCGTTAGCAAGCATTCATTAAACTGTGTTTGATCGGGTAACTTCACTGAGACGAAAGAGGTGAATAACAGAGGCTCCATGCAAGGGGCAAGGGGCCAAAAATGAAAAAACCCCTGACCAACGAATCGGCCAGGGGTTTCCTTATGTCATGCTATTAAAGCGGGACGACATTATTGGCACATGGGCCTTTCTGTCCTTCACCAACTTCAAACTCAACCTTCTGACCTTCATTCAAAGTGGCATAACCAGAGACTTTGATTTCAGAATGGTGAACAAACAGATCCTTTCCACCATCATCAGGTGTAATAAAACCAAAACCTTTGTCCGCATTAAACCACTTAACCGTACCTTGACTCATTTTCAATTTCCTACTGTTGCTAATGTTTGTGAATCGCAAAAAGCATTTTCTGACGACTCTAAAAAAATTGTCTTCCAACATTTCGTCAGTGACAATCATTAGCATCTTACACGTCTAAGTCGCCAAGTTCTTGTGAATATTCGATTAAAACCGGTTTTTTTTCGAAAAAAATGGAAAAAATACCTATTATTCAGCCACATCACGCTGTTTCAGGCGCCATAACTGATAATCGACCTGCTCATTGTAGGCTCGACGATTGATGTAATCGAGCACACCCCACTTGCGATAAAACTGCACAATGGAGTCAACGCGCATCACTTCGCGCCCCGCTTCATCAAAGAAAAGTATGGTTGGCAGATGGAATATGCCGAGCTCATCGGCCCATTCACGAGCAGTGGTTTTTTTGCCGGATGGCGTTGTCACTTCATCATCACTGGCGATATTCACCTGCACAACATCCATCTTGTCGAGTTCAGCAACAAGACGATCATCATTTAACGGCCCTGAATGTAAAAGGTCGCAGGCGTGACAATTTCCCTGCTCAAAGAATACCGCGAGCGGTTTAACTGCCGGTTGATCTGTACGTGCCAACTCATACGGCGGCGCCATAAAGAAGTCACGTTCAGTCAGCCCACCCTCCTGGAAAAAGACACCGGGTTCGGCACGCGCAAGGTAATCGCGGAAAGTCTCTGTCTTGTAGAATTCACCGACAACGTATTTAAGCGCAGCCCTGAATTTGTATGGCGGATAGAAACCGCGCAAGCGAAACACCTTTTCACCTTCGCTGTTATAGAAGATCAGTGATGATGTGAAATTAACCTGGTACTTGATGGATAAGTCACGCTCGGTATATTCATTGCCATCCGTATCTGTAATATCCTCGATACCCCAGATATCAATGGGCAGGACATCAAAGTTCTTCTGCATGTAGGTCCGGATATCGGGAGTGCCCAGGTCAAGACTTAGAAACTGTTCGCAGTAACTGCAACGCTTCTGGCCGAAGTAGACAACGATGCCCTGCTTGCCTTTTGCCAACGCATCTTCCAGGTCGTCACCGAGATCACCGGATGGCAATATAAACCAGTCAGGGTATTTCAGAGGCTCTTCTAGCTGGATATCGTCAAAAACGATACTGTCGTCGCTTGCTGCAAACAGCATTCCTGGTGACAGCAACAGAAACAACAGAAGTCCAAAAAAAGCAATTCCCGTCCCGGCCTGGCATTGTTGCCTTTTACCTTTCACCTTTCACCTTGAACCTCGGGAGCCCAAGACTCCCTTAATGTCCTCCGCCCTTCAGGGTCGTCACCATGCCTTCGGCAACATCCTTCGCGTCGCCAAAGATCAATGAACAGTTATCCTGATAGTAGAGCAGGTTTTCAACACCCGAGTAGCCGGGGCGCATCGAGCGTTTGACGACGAAAACATTTTTTGCCTTGCCAGCTTCGAGGATCGGCATACCGTAGATGGGGCTTGATGTATCATCCTTCGCAGCCGGATTGACGACATCATTCGCGCCAACAACGAGAACCACATCGGCAGTTGAGAACTCGGGATTGATTTCATCCATCTCAAGCACGTTGTCATAAGGAATATCCGCCTCGGCGAGCAGAACATTCATGTGGCCCGGCATACGTCCGGCAACCGGATGGATAGCAAACTTAACCGGCACATCACGTGCTTCCAACTGTTCCATCAGCTCTTTCATCGCATGCTGTGCCTGTGCAACCGCCATGCCATAACCTGGAACAATAATGACCTTGTTGGCATCTTCCATCCAGTAGACCGCATCTTCAATCGCGGCAGATTTGACACCTTTTTCAACAGCTTCACCGACGGCACTTGGCGCATCACCGGATTCGCTACCGAAACCACCGAAGATGACATTCCAGATTGAACGGTTCATCGCGCGGCACATGATATAGGAGAGGATCGCACCGGAGAATCCAACCAGCGCACCAACGATGATCAACAGATGGTTCTGCAGAGTGAAACCCGTTGCCGCCGCAGCCCACCCGGAATAGGAGTTGAGCATCGAGACAATAACGGGCATATCAGCACCACCGATCGGAATAATCAGTGTAAAACCGAGAATGAATGCAAGCAGTGTCATCAAGACAAGCGAGGTCATGCTTTCGGTCAGGGCGAAATGAACACCCAGTGCAACAGCGGCAATGGCGATCGCCGCATTGACAGCATGCTGTCCCATAAAGCGAACCGGCTTGCCGGAGATAATCCCCTGCAGCTTGCCGAATGCGATGACAGAACCGGAAAAGGTGATCGCACCTATTATAATGCCCGCCGACAGCTCGCCCATCAGTACGCCATTAAGCAGGTCTGCTTCGCGCTTGTTAAGAAAGGTACCGATCGCCACCAATACAGCCGCCATACCAACAAAGCTGTGCAGTGCTGCAACCAGCTGCGGCATATCTGTCATCTTGATACGCATCGCAAGGATGGTTCCGATCACCGCACCACCGACAACACCGGCAAGAATGAAACCGTACGACTGGACCTCGCTACCGAACAGGGTTGCGCCAATCGCAATCGCCATACCGGCCATACCGAGATAGTTGCCACGCCTTGCCGATGCGGGATGGGTCAACCCTTTCAGCGCGAGCACGAAAAGCACCGCGGAAACAAGATAGGCTATCGCCTGGAAATTAACTGAAATCTGCATTATCAAGCTCCCTTATTTCTTGTCCTTGCGGAACATCGCAAGCATTCTGTTGGTGACAAGAAAACCGCCAAAGACGTTAATCGAGGCGAGCAGGACAGCAAAGAAACCGATGATTTCAGCCGTTGTACTGACTGACTCAAGTCCGGTGACCAGCAGGGCACCAACAATCACGATTCCTGAAATGGCATTGGTCAAAGCGACCAGCGGCGTATGCAACGAGGGTGTTACTCCCCATATGACGTAATAGCCAATGAAACAGGAGAGCACGAATACATATAGTGCAACCAGTGTGTCAGGCATGGGAACAGTCTCCGAAATCTATAATCCAATCACTCATCATTTTATTCTTCTCTTTTATCAGGCCTGTATCAGGCCTGGCGAACCTGCGCCGCCTGTGTAATCTCGTCTTCCTCAAAATCCCTGAAGACAAGTTGCCCCTCCTGCTCCTCGACCATGATCTGAACCAGGTTGAAGAGATTCTGCGCGTAGAAATTACTCGCGTCTGTTGACATCATCGAGGGGTAATTCGTATGTCCGACGAGGATCACACCATGCTTCTCGACAACCTTGTCCGCCTCGGTCAGCTGGCAGTTACCGCCGTTGCCCGCAGCCAGGTCAATGATCACCGAGCCCTCGCGCATGCGCTTGACAACTTCATTCGGGATCAGAACGGGAGCCGGCTTGCACGGTATCAGGGCAGTAGTGATGATCACATGCGCCTTGGCTAGTTCGTCCGAGAGCAGTTCCTGCTGGCGCTGCTTGGCTTCGTCCGAGAGCTCCTTCGCGTAGCCTCCCGTACCCTCACCGCTTTCGCCAACATCAATATCGATCCACTTGGCACCGAGTGATTCAACCTGCTCCCTTGTCTCCGGGCGGACGTCGTAGGCATACACGTCTGCACCCAGTCGACGTGCAGTTGCAATCGCCTGCAGACCTGCAACACCAACACCCAGAACCACGAGTCGCGCGGGCTTGGCAGAACCTGCTGATGTCATCATCAACGGCAGAAAACGGCGGAAACGCGCAGATGCTTCAATCACTGCACGATAGCCCGCGATATTACTCTGCGACGAAAGTGCATCCATTGACTGCGCCCTGGAGATACGTGGAATATGCTCCATGGCAATCGGCGTAATATCCTTGGTAAGCAATTTCGCGAGGGTGCCATCATCCTCGCAATTTTCGAGGTGACTGACATATACGCTCTTTTCCGCCATCATCTCAACGTCATCCATCAACGGACGACGCACGGACAGAATCAGGTCAGCAGAGAGTGCGGTCTGGCGATCAACCAGTTCCACACCCGCTTCTAGGTATTCATCATTATGGAAATGTGCAGCCTCACCGGCACCTGTCTCCACTTGCACGGTGAAGCCCTTGCCAATCAGTTTTTTTGCAATTACCGGGGTTGTAGCAACACGGCTCTCGCCGCTGCGAGTCTCTTTAATTACGCCTATTTTCATCGCGCTCTTGTCTGGTTTTAATGACAGAAAATCCGATCATTATGCGGACTCACGGCGCACGGCACAAGCGATGCAGAATCAAACAGCCTCTCATGGCTCAATTAAATGGTTTTATATCTTTGCCAGAAGCGCCCTGATAGTGCTGATGATTAGCATTATGTTAAGATGTTTTGTATTGAATCACTGCCGACAAACCGTGTAATAAACCCATGTCAGAAACCAGGCGCCTACCCTATTTTCCCATCTCCTTTTTCTCAATGATTATGGGCCTTGCCGGCTACGTGCTGGTGTGGATGCAGTGCGAGGAACTCAAGCTCTACCCGATTTATCCTTCCGAGTACCTGGCTGTTCTGGCACTTGGACTGTTTCTGCTGCTGTTATCAATTTACACTGCAAAAGCAATCAAACATCCTGACAAGGTAAAAGCCGAGTTACATCACCCGGTCATGCTGAGCTTTTTCCCGACCATATCTATCAGCCTGATCCTCATCGGTACCATGCTGTCACTGTGGTTCCCGAAAACAGCTTTCTATATCTGGACGAGCGGCGCAGTGCTGCAGTTGATACTGACACTCTATATTCTCTCGAAGTGGATTCACCACGACCATTTTGAAATACACCACATCAGTCCTGCCTGGTTTATTCCCGTGGTGGGCAACATCCTCGTACCACTGGCTGGCATTCAGTATGCACCTATCGAGCTCAACTGGTTCTTCTTCAGTATCGGCCTGCTGTTCTGGATCGTGCTGTTTACAATCATTATGTACCGCATGATCTTCCACCACCCGATGCCGGAAGCGCTGTTACCTACACTATTTATTATCATCGCACCACCAGCGGTGGGCTTTGCCGCCTATCTCAACCTGAGCCCGGAACTGGATAACTTCGCACGCATTCTTTACTACAGTGCGCTATTCCTGACCATGCTGCTGTTGTCGCAGGGCCTGCGCTTTCTGCGTCTGCCGTTTACACTCTCCTGGTGGGCCTATTCATTCCCGCTCGCCGCGATCACCATCGCAACCTTTGCGATGTACGCGGAGACAGGCACACGTGCTTTCCTCGCTATTGGCTATGCGTTGCACCTGTTGCTGACCGCGGTTATCGCCACGCTCTTGCTGCGTACTTTTCTCGCTGCACGTCGCGGAGAGATCTGCCGCCCACCACAAATGTAGGAAATTCTTATCCCGGCACGGATCATGGTTGATCTTTAAGCTGCCGGGAGTGATCCTATAGACAACTTGAATTACTTCACCTACTGCACATGCGCCCAGCCCAGCTAATAACCATTCTAGAACAGGAATTCACAAGCACCAGTGAAGGCCATCACACCCCCGTCATGTTGTGGGGTCCGCCGGGTGTCGGAAAAAGCCAGATGGTGGCGCAGATTGGCGAGAGGCACCAGGTGCCCGTCGTCGATATTCGCCTCTCGCAGATGGAGCCATCCGACCTGCGTGGCATTCCATTCAGAAATGATGACATGGTCGAGTGGGCAATTCCTGCAATTCTGCCCAGTGCAGAACGCCACGGGGAGGCAGGCATCCTGTTTCTCGACGAGATCACCTCGGCACCACCAAGTGTTTCGGCAGCAGCCTATCAGCTGATTCTCGACCGGCGCCTGGGCGAATACAAGGTACCGGATGGCTGGGCAATTTTTGCTGCAGGTAACCGCCAGGGCGACAGGGGTGTTACCTATACGATGCCGGCTCCACTTGCGAATCGGTTCTCCCACTTCGAGGTTGATGTCAACCTGGATGACTGGGTGCACTGGGCCTACGAGAACAGCATGGACGAACGTGTTATCGGCTTTTTGCGTTTTCGTCCCGAACTGCTGTTCGACTTTGATCCTGCACACAACCCGGTTGCTTTCCCCTCCCCCCGTTCGTGGGAGTTTGCGCATCGCGCTCTGCAGAAATTCGACCGTCACCCGCAACTGCTGCAAGGGTCATTACAGGCCTGTGTCGGACCTGCTGCCGGCGTTGAACTCACTGCTTTCGTCAACAGCCTGGAACAGATGCCTGATCTCGACGCCATCGTCAAAGGCGAGGAGAGCAGCGTTCCTCAAGAGATCGATCTGCAATACGCGGTTGCCGCAGCGCTGGTCGGACGTGCTATCAAGGCACAAAACTCGCCTGATGCAGCGATTGTCACCGGTCATATTCTCGATTATGCGAACCGCTTTCCACAGCGGGAAATGGGCGTCATGCTGGTTTCCGATCTGCATCGCGCCATCGGCGAACCCCTTTTCCAGGTACCCCAGTTCAGCGAGTGGGCGACGGCAATTGCCGATGTCATGCTCTACCAGTAAAGGCAGCTGAGAATGCTTGATGCCCAGGCAGTCGAAACCAAGCTTGTCGCCGCACGCACAAGGCTGATTATCGATAAGCCATTCCTAGGCGCACTGGTATTGAGACTGCCATTGAAAACTGCAAACGCCTCCTGGTGCCCAACAGCGGCAACGGATGCAAAGCACTTTTACTACAACGCTGAATATATCGATAACCTCTCTATTGAACAGACGCAGTTCATCCTTGCGCACGAGGCTTTACACTGCGCGCTGCGCCATTTTGCGCGACGCGGGCATCGTGTCATCCACCGCTGGGATCTCGCCTGCGACCTCGCCATCAATCCCCTGCTGATGACTGACGGCCTGACGCCACCGCCCGAAGCACTCTACATTCCGCAATACGAGGGCATGACAGCGGAAGAGATCTATCCACTCCTTGAGGAAGATGATGACAGGGAGACGATGGATCAGCATCTTTATGACAGTAGTGAAAATGACTCGGGTGGTGACCCGGATAGAGAGGGTATGGATAGCCCTCCTCCACCATCCCAACGCCAGCAGCAACAACAGAATGGCGGCAAACAGCACGAGAGAGATGATAACGAGGCCGGTGGTTCGACGCCGTCCGGTATGGATGACCGCCCTCAGGGAGCACCGGGTGACAGTGCAGACACACCGCCACCCCCACTGACAGAACAGGAGAAAGAGACTCTTGATGTGCAGTGGCAGCAACGTACCGCAGGTGCGGCTCAGCAAGCACTGCAGGCAGGTAAACTGGGTGGAGTGCTGGCGCGCATGATCGACCACCTGCTGCAACCGCAGCTGCCATGGCGCAATCTGCTAGCACGTTACATGTCGATGCTGGCGCGTGATGACTTCAGCTATATGCGGCCATCAAGGCGCGAAGGTGATGCAATATTGCCGTCACTGCGAAGTGCGCAGGTCGACCTGGTTGTTGCGATCGATACAAGTGGCTCGCTCAAGGCGAAAGAGATAGCAGAATTCATATCGGAAATCGACGCCCTCAAGGGACAAGTACGCGCCCGTCTGACCCTGCTGCCGTGCGATGCGACGATTGCAGAGGGTGCGCCGTGGGAATATGAACCCTGGGAGGAATTCAAACTCCCCGAGAAAATCCATGGTGGCGGCGGAACCGACTTTCGTCCTGTTTTCAATTGGCTTGAAGAGCGTGGGCGCCAACCCGATTTGCTGCTTTACTTTACTGATGCGGATGGTGATTTCCCCTCATTGCCACCTGCCTACCCGGTGATCTGGCTGGTCAAAAACAAGACCCCTGTTCCCTGGGGAGAGCGCATCCAGTTGAACTGAGTGCGCCAAACACCTGTCATAGACAACATGAAAATGATTAAACCACTTCTCACCATCCTTCTGTTCAGCTGGACATTGCATCCTGCCCTGGCACTCGACTACTCCCTGCCAGACATGGGAGAGTCATCCGGCGCCTACCTGAGCACAGTACAGGAACGCAAGCTGGGGCGTGCGTTCATGCGTTACGTCCATGCCAACGCCAACGTGGTCAAGGACACCATGCTGACCGGCTACCTGCAGTCTCTCGGAGACCGGCTTGCCAGCAAGGCACAGCTGGGTGCGGGAAGCTTCAACTTCTTTCTTGTCGATGACATGCTCATCAACGCCTTTGCCGGCCCCGGAGGCTACATTGGCGTCCATACCGGGCTGATTCTCGAGGCTGAGACTGAAGATGAGCTGGCAGCGGTGGTCGCCCACGAGATTGCCCATGTCAGCCAGCGCCATATCGCGCGCATGGTGCAGGAAGCTGAACAGATGGCTATGCCGGCAGCCGGTATGCTGCTCGCCGCAATCCTGCTTGGTGCCGCAACAGGTGGAGCCGGAGCAATGGCGATGGCAGCCGGTGGGCAGGCAGCATTAATGCAGAAACAGATCAACTTCACGCGTGCCAACGAACGCGAAGCCGATAATATCGGCATTCAGATTCTGGCAAAGTCAAAACACGACACACGTGCCATGGCAACTTTCTTCCAGCGCCTCGGACGTGCCACCAACTCGGGCGGCGTGACATTACCGGAGTTTCTACTGTCGCACCCGGTGACTGCAGACCGCACCGCTGATGCACTTGCACGTGCAGAAAAATACCCGTACCAGCAACAGCATGACGACTTTGATTTCCAGCTGTTCAGGGCAGCGATCAGGGCAGATCAATTCTCTAGCGGCAAGAGTTCCGCCAAGCACTTCAAGTCGACTCTGCGCGACGGGCGCTACCGCAGCGAGGATGCTGAACGCTATGGACTGGTGCTGGGCCTGATGCGTAGCAGAAAATATTCAGAGGCGCGCAAGGAACTTGGCAAGCTACTGTCAAAACACCCGCGCAACCCGATGATTCGCGCAACCAATGCACGCCTGTGGCTCAAGCAGGGAAACAACCAGAAAGCGGTATCAACAGCAAAACAGGCACTTGCCAGCAAGCCTGGCAATCATGCTTTAACGGTACTCACAGCGGATATCATGACTCGTGCAAGACAACCCAAATCCGCCTACAAGTTACTCAAGAAGCATGCAAAATCACACTCCGACGACCCGCAGACATTCAAGTTGCTGGCGCGCGCTGCAGCTGGTAGTAAAAAGAAAGCGGATTCACATGCAGCGCTTGCTGACTACCACTTCCTGGTAGGCGAACCGGATGTCGCCGTGCAACAACTACTGATTGCACTCAAGACGCCAGGGCTGAGCTTCTATTCGAAGTCAAAACTTGAAGCGAAAAAACGCATGATGGAAGAGGAGTCAGCCGCACTGAAGCGATAGACTCTCCACCATGCAATACCTTAATTATACTGTGGTAAATAGCTTGGCAAACCCTTTTAAAAATTAGTTGATTTATATCAATTGCCGCTTGCACATTGTTGCAATTTAGGTATTCTAGGAAAACTCGTCGGACGATATCGCAGAATATAACTGTGAATTCACCCCGGCCATACGAGTCATAACAAATATCATAAAACTGTTGAGGAGGACTCTAAATGCGGAAACCCGCTAAGTTGACCGCTATTGCTGCATCATTTGCAGCTGTGCTCGCGGTATCCCTCGTACCTGTCAGCTCTATGGCTGAAGGCGCAAAAGAAACTATCGCCATGGGTAAAAAAGTCGCCTATGACCGCAAGCTCGGCAACTGCCTTGCATGCCACATGATGGACGACGGCGTTAGCCCTGGTGACCTTGGCCCGCCACTGGTCGCAATGAAAACACGTTTTCCCGATCCGGCGAAACTGCGTGCCCAGCTTGAAGACCCAATGGCTGCCAATGCAAACACAATGATGCCTCCCTTTGGAAAGCATAATATTCTGACTGACGATCAACTCGATGCTGTTATCGAGTATCTCTACACATTGTAAGACGTCAAACTAGTTGTTGAATTAAGGAGAATATCCAAAATGATCGATGTAAAACGCCGAGTTTTTCTGAAAGGCTCTGCTGCTGCCGGTGCTGTTGTTGCAGCTGCTGGCGCAGGACTGATCGCGCCACAGGCCGTACTTGCCGAGTGGAATGAAGCCGCTTTCAGATCAAAAACTGTTGCGGATGCCATAAAGGCACAGACCGGAACAGATGCAACTGAAGAGAGTGCAGATATCAAGATCAAGGCGCCTGAAATCGCTGAGAATGGTGCTGTTGTACCAGTTTCAGTTTCAAGTAGCATTGCCGGTGTCACAGCCATCTCGATCCTTGCTGCAAGCAACCCATCCCCGATGGTTGCAAGTTTCGCACTGGGCGAAAGCACAGTAGCTGACGTCAGCACACGTATCAAAATGGGTAAAACCGGTGACGTCATTGCCTTGGTACAGGCTGGCGATAAGGTTTATACCGCCAAGAAAGAAGTCAAAGTCACCATCGGCGGTTGTGGCGGTTAATCTCCTCGAGATTAATCATCAACCAGTTTTGTATAGAATCTGATTAGAGGTATATTTAAATGGCTAAGGCTAAAAGCTCAATCAAACTGAGAGCTAAAGAAAAGAACGGCGTCACAACCGTTAAGGCGCTGATGTCTCACCCAATGGAAACCGGCCAGCGTAAGAACAAGAAAACCGGCGAAAACATCCCTGAGCACTTCATCCAGGAAGTTGTTGGCGAGTACAACGGCAAAGTTGTCATCACCACATCATGGTCTGGTGGTGTTTCCAAGGACCCATACCTGTCATTCTCCTTCAAAGGCGGAGCGAACGGTGAAATGGTCAAGGTCTCCTGGACTGATAACAAGGGTGGCAGCGACTCGAACGAAGTCAAGATCAAGGGCAAAAAATAAGCCAGTGACACAATAATAGATGATGCCGGTCACTCCCCGATAACCTCGGGGAATACCGATATCACACCCTACCGGGAGGAGTATAAACTATGAAAAAGACAGTTGTCGCAATAGCAATACTGTGCGTCGTCGGGCTCTCCAGCACCGTTGTCGCAAAAAATGCCGCTGATACAACACCGGCACAAGATATCGAGACCTACCGCAGCTACTTCACCAAAAAATTTCCAGGTGTGCCACTGCAGGAGTTTTCCAATGGTGTTTACGCCATTGACAAGGTTTCCCGTGACAGTTGGGAAGCTATCGAGGAATTCCCGCCATACGAACCTTTCATCGAGGAAGGTGAAGAGTTGTGGAACACACCATTTGCCAACGGCAAAGGCTACGCTGACTGCTTCAAGGATGGTCCTGCACAGCGCAAGAACTATCCACACTGGGATGCGAAACGCAAAATGGTTGTTACCTTGCCGCTCGCAATTAACGAGTGTCGTGAGGCCAATGGCGAGAAACCTCTGAAATGGAAAGTAGGCGCAATCGCTTCCCTGCTCGCATACATGGGTTACGAGTCACGCGGTCAGACAACCAACGTTGTTATACCTGAAGGCGATGCGGATGCACTGGCAGCCTACAATGAAGGCAAGAGCCAGTATTTCAGCCGTCGCGGCCAGTTGAACTTCGCTTGTGCAAGTTGTCACATGCAGAGCTCTGGCATGCACGTACGTACTGATATCCTGAGCCCTGGACTAGGACACACCACTGGCTGGCCAGTGTACCGTTCAAAGTGGGGCAACCTGGGTACACTGCACCGTCGTTTCGGTGGTTGTAACAAGCAGGTTCGTGCCAAGCCATTCAAGGCGCAGAGCAAAGAGTATCGTAATCTCGAGTACTTCCTGACTCACATGAGTAATGGAATCGAGTTCAACGGACCGTCTGCACGTAAATAAAATATAACAACAATAAAGTCTTAAACCCGGCGTAAGCCGGGTTTTTTTATGTACAGGATGTACGGTATGCCGGTCGGTAAATGCTCCTGCATAACCGACAATCCTGCCGTGCAGGGATGCACAAATGCCGTGGGCGCAGGATGCACAGGAACGGCCCACATCCCTGTGGGTCACGGTGACATGGAGCGATGAATGCACAGGAGGGGCGGTATGGCCTTAGAAAGAAGAATAATTACTCTCGTAACTTCAAAACCTTGTATGGGGAACGTGTGCCTTTCGGCTGTATGGTGAAGCGCTTGTAACCCCACTGATACTGTTCAGGACATACATTAACAGATTGCTCTACAGCCGCATTGATCGCTCGCACAGACTTTGCGAGGTCCCTGTCATAAATATCTTCGTCAACCTTGTGCAGATGAATCCTGAATCCCTCACCTTTTGGCAAACGTTCCATATAGACTGAGCGGACCGCAGCACCGGTTTTTGCTGCAAATTTGGCAGCTAGCGTCATAGTATAGGCCGGTTGCCCGAAAAACGGAGAAAACACAGCTGCTGAAGCGCTTGATTTCTTTGGTGTCTGGTCAGGCAGAATTGCGACTCCTTCGCCATTTTTCAGTGCCCCCAACAACTGCTTGATTCCTGACGCGTCTGTTGGTGCTGTTTTTGATCCGGTTGCCTGGCGCCCGATTGTCATAACCTCCTCGAGCCAGCGTTGTCTCGGTGGACGGTAAAAAACGGTCATTTCAATATTTTTTACTACCTCACTGAGCCCTACTTCCCAGTTACCCTGGTGTGGAACAATAAAAATCAGACCTCGACCTTCCTGTTGAAGTTGCCGGATTTCCTCCATCTCGTCACCGAAATAAAGCTTGCTGGTAAATCGCGAAGGTGGCTGCAGCCATACCAGTGGCAACTCTGCCAGGAACTTGCCATCCTCTTGCAAAGATCGTTTTGCCAGTTGTTTGCGTTCGGCAGGATCCATTTCAGGGAAACAGTGCGCCAGGTTGATCTCCGTAATTCGTCGTTCATTCGTACGCAGATACCATGCTAAAGAGCCCAACAAACTGCCTATTCTTTGCGCTGTGCGCAATGGGACATGACTGTAGAGTGTTAGAAGATATTTAAGCAAATTTGAATCTCATACCAGCTTCGTATATGTTGTCGCCTATTGTACGCTTTTCCAATCGAAAACTGTGGAAGATCAGGAATTACAGGTCGAACGCTGTCGCGACTATGACACCTCTATCAGCGCACTTTTTTCACGCTACGGACTCAATACAGCCAGTATCGCAAATGAAGAGCCGATACCAGGCAGTTTCTGGGGAGAGTCGGAGGCCGGCCTTATCGCAAATGACCTCTATATTCGTGAAGACACCCCGGTACACTCTGCATTTCACGAGGCATGTCACTACATCTGTATGGATCAGCAGCGCCGTACCGGCCTGAATACAAATGCCGGTGGTGATGTACACGAGGAAAATGCTGTTTGTTATCTGCAGATACTGCTCGCTAACCAACTTGATGGCTACAGCAGCGACCGTATGATGCAGGACATGGATAGCTGGGGATACAGCTTCAGGCTAGGCTCTGCATCTGCCTGGTTTGAGAAAGATGCCGAGGATGCACGCGACTGGCTATTGCATGCTCAACTAATCACACAAGAGAACCAACCCACGTGGAAGTTCAGAACATAGGGAAAACAGGAAACTCATGACAAATACAATCACAAAATGCGTCTTTCCCGCCGCAGGCTATGGCACCCGCTTTCTGCCTGCAACCAAGGCCATGCCGAAAGAGATGTTGCCCGTTCTCGACAAGCCTCTTGTGCAATATGGAGTGGAAGAAGCCCTTGCTGCCGGGATGTCCACCATCGCGATCATCACCGGACGAGGCAAGCGAGCCATTGCTGATCATTTCGATATCAGCTATGAACTAGAACACCAGATTCAGGGGTCATCAAAAGAGATCCTGCTGCACGAAATACGCAACCTGATTGACCAGTGCACCTTCCTTTTCACACGCCAACGAGAAATGCGCGGCCTCGGTGATGCCATCCTCTGTAGTGAGCCACTAACCAATCATGAGCCATTTGGCGTCATACTTGCTGACGACCTGTGCAGTAACGAAGACGATCCTGTCATGTGTCAAATGGCCAGGCTATATGAAGAGCATCAGTGCAGCATTGTTGCCGTACAAGAGGTCCCGATCGATGAGATCAGCAAGTACGGTGTCATTGCCGGTGAAGAGATCGAAGATGGAATTTACCGTGTAACCGACATGGTGGAAAAACCCCCAGCAGACAAAGCGCCGTCAAATCTTGCGATTATCGGCAGATATATACTGACACCCGATATCTATGAGATCCTGCGCAATATCGAACCAGGTAAAAATGGTGAAATCCAGCTCACCGACGCCATACTTGAACAGGCAAAACAAGGCAAGGTTATTGGCTACAGGTTCAAGGGGCAGCGATTCGACTGCGGCAGCATTCATGGTTTTGTTGACGCAGTAAATCACTTCTTTTCAAAGTTCTCGCCAGACGAATAAATGGCTGGAGCAATATCGACATAATGAGAATTTGCATGCATCCGACACACTTGCTAATCACCATACTTCTACTTATTTCTACATCGGCATATGCCGTCGACAAGCAGGATGTACAAAAGAAGTGGCATACACCATTTGATCTCTATCTGGATCCTCAAGAGGCCTTTGATATGGTGACATCCAGGCCGCAGGAGACTCTTTTCATTGATGTACGCAGCCAGCCAGAGGTCCATTACATCGGCATGGCCGAACAGGTCGATGCCAATATACCCTACATGTTCGACTCGCTGGATTGGAAGTCCAAAAGGGATGACATACACGGGACATTCAGAAAAAAACGCAATCCTGATTTCGAAGCTGCGGTTGTCAACGCATTAGCTTCAAAAGGTCTCAACAAGGAGAGTCCTGTCATTATTATCTGCACATCAGGTTCACGCGCACCTTTTGCTGCGCGGGCACTCCACAAAACCGGGTTTACAACTGTCTATACGCAAGTAGAAGGATTTGAGGGAATCAAGGCAAAGAGTGGCGAGAACGAGGGTAAGCGACTGGTTAATGGCTGGAAGAACGCCGGCCTGCCATGGAGTTATAAGCTGCAAGCGAAAAAGATGTACTTCACTTATGACCCGAAATTAAGGGAGGCAGATGAGAAATCCATCATAGACATGCCAAAGAAAATGATGGATATGTTTGATCCGAGAGGGAAAGAGGCTGGAAAATAAGCCCACTAGTAACTGTCAGCCTGTTAGTCGCAGCTAGCATTCCAATACACAGAATCCCGGGGCCCCACTTGTCCCAACCGGAATGGATCAGCTGATCATGTCGACTCAGTTGTACCCAAGGAAGGCGATATCACGGGTCTCTTCCGGAGCCAGTTCATCATCCTTCATATAACTAAACCAACGAGTCTTTTCACTCTTTTGTGTTTTTTTCTGAACGCTCTTGGGCGCTTTCTTTTTTTGCTTTTCAGCGGTGTGCCGATTCGCATCTGACATATTTAGTTCCCCAACCAAAGTAATAACGCGATGCCCCAGTCTGCATACAATCATGCAGCCTTCATTAAAATATAGACAATAAATTAGAAAGTTACAAATTTATTATGAAAAAAAGCGTTATCGAATCAAGAGCTTAACAGCATAAATGCGGGTAAATTATTTTTGCATCGCAGCAATATGCGCACCCACAAGGCATTATATTCCTTGTTTTTTTCTATTAATTTCAATAACTTACAAGAAACAAGCATTGATCTGAAAATATCCTTTCAGATTAATGAGTTACGTCTACTTTCTGGTTATGGGGAGGGGTTTGGGTGCTCCTCGTGGATGCCATCAATCGCCTTTACTAACTCCTTGTCGAGTGAAATCCCGAAGCTGGCGATATTAGTTTCAAGCTGCTGCATGGATGTTGCACCAATAATATTTGATGTCACGAAAGGTCGGCTGGTCACATAAGCCAATGCCATTTGAGCCGGATCAATCCCCCACTCTTTCGCCAGGCCGACATAGGCTTCAGTTGCCGCAACTGCGCGCGGGTTACTGTAGCGGTCAAAATGGCTAAACAGCTTCAGACGTGATCCTTCCGGCATCCTGCCTTGAAGATATTTCCCGGACAAAACACCAAATGCCATCGGTGAATAGGCAAGCAGCCCGACAGCCTCTCGATGAGAGAATTCGGCCAGACCCACTTCAAATGTTCGGTTCAAAAGGCTGTAAGGATTCTGGACGGATTGGATACGCGGTAACTCCTGTTCACGCGAAAGGCGCAGGTATTCGGCAACTCCCCACGGGGTTTCATTAGAGACACCGACATGCCGCACCTTGCCCTCACTGACAAGTTCAGCAAGGGCTTCCAGCGTCTCTGCAATCGGCACGCCCTTCTCCTGCTGCGGGTACTTGTATCCAAGCTGACCGAAATAATTGGATGGACGATCCGGCCAGTGCACCTGGTAAAGATCGATGTAATCCGTCTGCAAGCGCCGCAGGCTATCCTCTATTGCAATCCGAATATTTTCGCGACTCAAACAGTTCCCGGCGCCGCGGATATGATCCATCCAGTCTGCACGCCCAACCACCTTGGATGCAACAATGACCTGGTCCCTGTTGCCACGGGCAGCCAGCCAGTTGCCAATCTGCTCTTCTGTTCTACCCATGGTTTCCGCCCTGCCTGGAACAGGATAGAGCTCGGCGGTATCAATGAAGTTGATACCACACGCAATCGCATAATCGAGTTGTTCGAATGCCTCATCCTGACTGTTCTGTTCACCAAAAGTCATGGTGCCGAGACAGATTGCACTAACCTGAAGATCTGTTTTCCCGAGTTGCCGGTATTCCATACTGTTTCCTGTCAATAAATCAATGCAAGCATTCGACTATATTAAACCCAACCCACGCATCGATGCGATACCAATACTCGTAAACAACAGCGAACCCAGGGTTGTCACTACGACAATATTCGCCGCCAACGCAGGATTGCCACCCATCGCTCGTACCATCACGTAACTTGCTGCTGCAGTCGGTGCTGAAGTCATCATAAAGAGTACACCGAGTTCCATACCACGCAGACCGACAAGAATTCCACCTCCAGTCAGAAGCACAGGCACGAAGATCAATTTACAGCCACTTGCAAACATCGCATTGAAGGTTTCGTATCGTAATACTCTCAGGCTCAGGGAGGCCCCTGTGACCAACAGGGCAAATGGCAGGGTCATTTGCGCAAAATAGTCGCCTGCGCGCAACAGTACAAAAGGAATTTCTACCTCCCACCAGGCAACAGGAAGCGCTAGCAATATACCGACGATCAGGGGATTCGTCCCTATATCCCTGAAGGATTGAAGCATCGAACGATGCCTGTTGAGCGACCGGTTGAGAGTAATCACTGCCAGCACATTGAACAGGATAGTGACAATTCCAAGATAGAGAGACGCCGCAGCCAAGCCGGCTTCACCATAGCCATTAACACAATAAGCCAGCCCGATAATTCCCATATTTGAACGGAATCCGCCCTGCACCACGACCCCCCTCTCCTCTGCAGGCGTCACGAGGTAATTTGCCAGTAATTCAAGCAGGAGATACACAAACAGGGTTCCAACAATTCCAACTGTAATCAGCTTGAAATTGGCAACGCCGGAAAATCCTGTTTTACTGATAGTGATAAACAGCATGGAAGGCAGAAGTACATTGAACACCAGCTTTGAACCGGAATCGATAAAAGCATCGGTCAGAATCCCTATCCTGGCGAGGAAAATACCCAGGATCAGAATAACGATGATCGGCCCTGTCACCGTTAAGGCAAACTGAATTGTCGATAAAAAGTCTGCCATCTGTTTTTTCCGGTGTGGGAATCCTCTGAATTGTCACACCATTCTACCCGCAACTTCTGATGCTCTGTCATACAGTGTTGCAACTCTGCTTAACTCAACGGAGAATGCTGATTCTGTTTATCTGCATGACACCCATACAATGACACTGGCAGAGAATGACTATGATGTCATCATCATCGGCGGCGGGGCCTCAGGGCTTTTTTGCGCCTCTCTCATCGGCCAGTGCGGATCGCGTGTTCTGGTCATAGAGCACACCTCAAAAGTCGGCAAGAAAATTCTCATGTCCGGTGGTGGCCGCTGCAATTTCACCAACCTGCAGGTTGAGGCAGATAACTACATCTGCGCAAACCCTCATTTTTGCAAATCGGCACTCAATGGCTATACCCAATGGGATTTCATTGCGCTTGTCGACAGCTACGCAATCAAATGGCACGAACGTGACCACGGACAACTCTTTTGCGACGATTCTGCACGCGAGATTCTCGACATGTTACTCAGCGAGTGTGGCAAGGCTGGAGTAAAGATTGAAACCCGCTGTGAAGTCACACAGATAACAGCTGATGAAGGCTACACAATTGAAACCGGCAAAGGCACACTGACCTCGAACAAGCTGGTTATTGCCACCGGGGGCCTCTCCATACCTACGATGAATACCACCCCTTTTGGTTACCAGGTTGCAGAACAGTTCGGCATGCGGATCAAATCGACACGGGCCGGACTCGTGCCTTTCATGTTCAGTGACTGGTTCAGGGAGATGAGTGAAGAACTCTCCGGCATTGCAATTGAGGTCACCATTTCGACAGGCAAACACGCCTTCACAGAGAACATTCTTTTTACACACCGTGGTCTGAGTGGCCCTGCTGTACTGCAACTCTCTAACTACTGGGAGCCAGGTGAACCGGTCAGAATCGACCTGCTGCCGGGAGATAATCTCGAACACTCTTTTCTGGAAGATAAGCAGACAAATCCAAAATCGAGCCTGCGCCAGTTGCTGATACAGAAACTGCCAAAAAAGCTGGTCGATCTGCTCGCGCAGAGATACTGGAAGGATGAAACAGCCCTCTCCATTACCGAGATACCGAACCGGCGGCTTGCAGAAATTGCACAGACTCTCCACCACTGGGAACTCAAGCCCGCCTCTACCGAAGGCTACAGAACAGCCGAAGTGACACTCGGTGGAGTAGATACCGATGATCTCTCATCAAAAACCATGGAGAGTAAAACACAAAGCGGTCTCTACTTCATCGGCGAAGTTGTCGATGTCACAGGACACCTTGGTGGTTATAACTTTCAATGGGCATGGTCATCTGCCTATGCGGCAGCAAAGGATCTTTGCTAGTCTTATATACATGAGCTGTTTCAAAACGAGTTACACATGATCCGCAACCTGTCCCTGCTTGCCATATTATTTTCCGGCGCGGTCTGTGCCGCCCCGAATTCATGGGAAAAGTTCCAGTCGCCGCTGGAAAGGACACCTGAACCGATCGGCAGCTATGCCAACGGCTGCCTGATTGGCGCCGAGGCCCTGTCAGCAAAAGGAAAGGGTTACCAGGTTGTACGACTCAATCGGAAACGGAATTACGGCCATCCGAACCTTGTTGATTTCCTTGAGGATCTTGGTAAGAAAGTCAAAAAAGAGAATCTTGGATTGATGCTGGTTGCCGACATGGCAATGCCACGAGGCGGGCCATTTACCAAGGGCCACACCAGTCACCAGACAGGGCTTGATGCCGATATCTGGCTGCCGCTCAACTACAAGAATGTCGATAGCCTCAAGGGCAACCTCCAATCTGTTTCCATGGTTGATAAAAAAGCGTTTGTCGTCAACAAAAGAGTCTGGACAGACAAGCAGGCACAAATGATCAAGCTCGCGGCAGATGACAAACGTGTCGCACGTATATTTGTGCACCCTGCCATCAAGAAAGCCTTGTGCGAGAAAAAATGGAGTAGTCGCAAGTGGCTGAGTAAGATACGCCCCTGGTGGAAGCATGACTCTCATTTTCATGTACGCCTGAAATGCCCGGCTGGCGCAGTCGAATGCAAACCGCAATCCCCACCCCCGGCAGGAGATGGCTGCGGTGCAGACCTGGCTGCCTGGTATCCGGAAAACCAGCCAGACAAGCCAGCCGTTAAGAAACCACGCCCAAAACGGATACTGCCTGCAACCTGCCAGGCGTTGCTGAAAGAAGCAGCCATATCCGCCTTGAAGGATTGAGATACAATCAACGCCAGATGATTACAGGAGAGAGCACGATGAGAAAAACTGTCATCCAGTCAATATCAGTAGCTGCGTTGATCATGATTTCGGGCCAGACTGCTGCTCAGCCCTACTATCAGCCGGCATACCCGACTTATGGTGAGCGACCAACTCCGGAGTATGCCTACCCTCCTGCCTATGCACAGAATCCCTATCCTCGTGAACGTCGCTGGTCGATGTGGCGCGATGGCTGGGATTTTGACCGCCGCACCAAACCATGGGAAGGCGACTACTGGGATGGCCGTGATCGGTGGGGAAATCGCAGCGACTGGGGCCCATTTGAAGGCGTTGTCGATGGCAGCGGAGCTGGCGATTTTGATTTCAATATCTCTGCAGAAATAGAGTTCGATGTCGATGCAAATGCAGATGTCGACGGTGACAGTGATGCCGGCAGCCACGTCTACCACTACAATTACAACTACTATTACCAGGAGCCGGGATATAGCGACTACCCACCTCCTCCACCGGCTTATAGCTACTACCCCCCGGCAGAATACTATCCGCCGATGGAATACTATCCACCGGAATACGGCTACCCACAGCCCAGATAAGCGCACATAAGATGTTTGGTAACGACCGCAATGCCATCAGGCAACAGTTCATCTCTGCCTGGAAGCTTTACAGAATGCCTGGAGCTCAATTGACACCGCTGCAAAAGATGATCGGTGACATCATCGCCATGCATCCGGAATATCACCCCCTGTTCGAACAGGAGGATGAAAAACTGGTTGAGAGCGAATTTGGTGCCGACGGCGGTCCAAATCCATTTTTTCATCTCGGCATGCATATCTCCCTGCATGAACAGTTGCAGACAGACAGGCCAACGGGTATCAGGGATATCTATCAGCGCCTGCAAAAAAAATCACCCGACAAGCACCATGCCGAGCACCGCATGATGGAGTGCCTGGAAAAAAGCCTTTGGGAGGCGCAGACAAAAGGCGTTTTGCCTGATGAGAAGGCCTATCTCGAATGCCTCAGGCGGCTGCCCGGAAAATAACAGAAAAGCTGTTCAGCAAGGGTTCAGCCAGGATCAACTATATTATGGTTGTAACAGGGAGGAATTTGAGATGAAAAGCAAACTGATAATGATTCTGCTGACACCTCTACTGCTGTCAGCCTGTGTCGTCGGGACCTATTATGATGATGGGCCGTATGGCTATTATTCTGGCTATCCGGGATATATCTATGGTCATGATGACTACTATTTCTATCCTGGAGTAGGTGTCTATTTCCATATCTACAGTGGTGACTACTTCTATATCCACAATGGACGCTGGATTCGAAGACATTTCCTGCCACGCCATTACCGCCTACATCACAAGCACCGCAGGCATATTGTCCATCATGGCGGCAAGCCCTACCGTGATTTTGACAAGCACAAGCGGAAGTATCGTCGTGATGACCGTCACAGGGGTGATGCGAATAGTGACCGGAGAGAGCGTGATAATCTCCACAAAGATCACGAAAACAGCCGCAAAAAGCACCGTGAACGTCAGGAAGAGCCCAGGAGAGATCATCGGGATCGTCACGATGATGGCCCAAGGGAAAGAAGGGATCGCGATGCCAGGCGTCAGAGGAATGAAGTCGATAAAGCCGTTGTTACAAAGAAACAACGACACGATCAGCAGATTTCCAAAAGCAATAAAAAGCGGAACAAGAGTAAAGAAGCTGTTGAAGAGCACTCAGACCGCTCTGGAAAAAAATATGGACACAGTGAGAATATCCGGTCAACTAAACGTAAGGATAAAGAGGCTATTGAAGAGCGCTCGGGAAAGCGGGAGAAGAGAAGCAAAGAGCATGCTGAAGAGGAAGAGAGCACCCGGCTGGGTTACCGCCACCGGGAGGAGAACCGTTCAGATTAGTTAGCTGATTGCGCTTGATAGTCCGGCATGTGCTGCAGAGACTCTTTGGCGAATTGCCTGCAGCAAGGAATCGTCATCAAGACCCGCCTCCTGTAGCTGCTCTACCTGGGTCGCCTGCTCGATATATGTGTCGGGCAGACCCAGCTGTAGCAAATCTGTCTGGATTCCCTCGCGATTCAGATACTCTGAAACAGCCGATCCGGCACCCCCCTGGATAACATTCTCTTCGAGTGTCACCAACAGTTCATGTGAAGCAGAAATCTCACGTACGGCATCTTCATCAAGAGGCTTGACGAAGCGCATGTTAACAACAGTTGCATCGAGTTCTTCAGCAATGCGCTGTGCACTCGCAACCATGGTGCCGAAGGCAAGCAATGCGATATGTGAACCCTTGCGGCGCACTTCCGATTTTGCTATCTCGAGTGTCTCCAGGTCATCCTGCTCGGTGACATCCGGACCGCCACCACGCGGATAACGCACCATTGCCGGCCCTTCGAATTCATAGGCAGTCTGTAACATCATGCGCGCCTCGCGCGCATCGGCAGGCGCCATAACCACCATGTTCGGTATTGCACGCACATAACTCAGATCAAAACTACCCGCATGGGTTGCACCATCGGCACCCACTTCGCCGGCACGGTCCACGGCAAAGGTAACATCGAGGTTCTGGAGCGCCACGTCATGGATCAACTGATCATAACCACGCTGTAAGAATGTCGAATAGATAGCAACAACCGGTTTTACATCTTCACATGCCATGCCTGCAGCGAGCGTCAGCGCATGTTGTTCAGCTATACCGACATCGTGATAACGCTCGGGAAAGCGTTCGGAGAAAGCAACCAGACCGGAACCTTCGCACATTGCCGGAGTGATCGCATTCAGGCGTGAATCCTGCTCGGCGGCATCGCAGATCCAGTCATCGAAAACCGCAGTATAGGAACGTGATCCTGCCCCTTTCTCCATTTTTCCCGTGTTGGGGTTGAATGGAGTCACACCATGGTAGGTGATCGGCTGATCCTCTGCCGGCTCGTATCCCTTGCCCTTCTGAGTCACAAGGTGCAGAAAAAGTGGACCGTGCATCTTTTTCATATTACGCAGGGTTGAGAGAACCATTGGCAAATCATGTCCATCAACCGGCCCCAGGTAGGTAAATCCCAACTCCTCCCACAGGGTTCCAGGCAGCATCATGCCCTTCATGTGCTCTTCCCAGCGATCGGCAAATTCACCGATATTCAGACGTCTGAAAACCGAGCGTCCCTTGTCCCTGACTTCGTTATAGAATCGACTAGAAAGTACCCGTGTCAGATACCTGCTGACCGCACCGACCGGTCGCGAGATCGACATATCATTGTCATTGAGTATCACGGTCAGGTTCAGATCATCAATCGAACCACCATGATTCATGGCCTCAAAGGACATTCCGCCAGACAAGGCGCCATCGCCGATAACGGCAATCACTTCGCGCTCAATACCCTGTTGCCGCGCAGCCAGCGCCATGCCAATCGCCGCACTGATAGAAGTCGAGGAGTGGCCTGTGCCGAAAGTATCAAAGGGTGATTCAGTACGGGATGGAAAGCCGGCGATGCCATCCTTCTGGCGCAGGCTGCCCATCTGCTCTCTGCGCCCGGTCAGTATCTTGTGCGGATAGGCCTGATGGCCGACATCCCAAACCAGGCGATCATGCGGGGTCTTGTAAATTGTATGCAGGGCAACGGTCAGTTCAACAACACCAAGACCTGCTGCCAGGTGCCCACCTGTTTGCGAAACACTTTTGATCAGAAAACGGCGCAATTCATCCGCCAGCTGTGAAAGCTGGGCATCATCCAGCTTGCGCATGTCTGACGGCGTATCAATAGTCTCCAGCAATGGGAAAGTACTATATGGCACGGGCAAAAGTTAATTTATAAGACATAACGATGTATTCTATCAGCATATCTCATTAACAGAAGAAAAAATGGAGAACCAGCGACCACGCCTGTCACCCGCAAAACGCCGCGAGAAACGCCACCAGGCGATGTTACGTTATGAAAAGCAGAAACGTCGTAATGTGATGGCTGTCCCGGGTTGCCATGACATCGTCTTGGTACTCGACCATCTCAAGGGCGGATTTAACGTACCCAAGATTTTTCGCAGTGCCGAGGCCTTTGGTGCAGCAGAAGTACACCTGGTTAATGTTCCACCATTTGATCCTGCTCCCGGTAAAGGAGCTTTCAAAAAGGTTCCGGCACGCTTTTTCGAGCAGATGTCGGATAGTCTGAACTCGCTGCGTGAGGCTGGTTACAGCCTGTTTGCTCTCAGTGCCGATGCAGACACATCACTGACACAATCTGTTCTGCCGGAAAAGTCCGCTTTCATCCTCGGCCACGAGGAGTTCGGTCATAGCTTCGATCCCGCCCAACAACCGGATATCAACTTTATTTCTATCCCGCAATTTGGACAGGTCGAGAGTCTCAATGTAAGTGTCGCCGCCTCCATCGTCCTTTACGAATATGTTCGCCAGCACGAAAAGAAGTGAAATGTACTCTGGTGCTGTATGCCTTGCATTTCCCGCCGTTAACGGAGCCCGTTCAAGCCACGGAAGAAGCAGAAGGTTGTCTGAGCGATCGTTGGATCGCGAGTTCCTTGCGCGCCGTGGCTTGAACGATCAGGCGGAGGTATGGCGGGAAATGCAAGGGGTACAGCGCTTGCCCGAAAGTACAACATTCCGGTCAGTTAGGTAAAGAAAGTCGCCTCAAAACCTCGCCAACGGCAAGCAACCCGGCGGTTGCAGTGACATGGGTAACCGAGCCCAGTCCGCCACAGTTAAGATGCGACGCCTTGTCATCAATTGAACAACTCCCCGTCCCTGCTTCCGCGATACGCGGCTCCTCAGTTGAATAGATGGCAGGCACAGAGAAACGGCGTTTCGGATTACGTGGGAAGTTGTAGTCCTGTCGCAGCTGCTTACGTACGCGGGAGAGAAGCGCATCTTTCTCGGTACGACTCAGATCAGCAATCCGCAGCAGACTTGCATCGCTCTTGCCCCCGGCGCCTCCAACAGTGATCACACATTGCTTGTTACGCCTGCACCATGCAATCAAAGCTGCCTTGTCACGAAATGAATCGATACAGTCGACCACAACATCGGCATCCGCCGGAATCCACTCTCCCGGATTGTCCGCAGTAACAAACTCCTCAACCGTCTCGACATGGCAGTGGGGATTGATCTCGTCTACACGCTGCTTCAGAACCTGAACTTTCGCTGCACCGAGCGTACTCGCAAGTGCAGGTAGCTGACGATTGATATTCGACTCGGAGACATGATCCATATCGATCAGGGTGAGCCGTCCGATAGCGCTTCTCGCGAGTGACTCGACTACCCATGAACCGACCCCGCCGACACCGATGACACACACGTGCGCAGAGAGAAAACGACGATATGCGGTCTCACCATAGAGTCGCGCAATACCGCCAAAACGCCTGCTGTTATCCGTTTCTTCAGTCATTGACCGTGAGCAGAAACTGCTCCCCATTGATACGCATAACAACACCGGTTGGAACGATCTCGATCACTTCAGCACCATTTTTCAGTCTTGCTCCTTCACTGTAGAGCCTGCCACTGATATAGACGAATCGCCTGCTTTCACGACGGTCATAGACATGCACATCGAGATGCATGGGCTTGAGACTATTGCGCAGCGAAGAAGGGAGTTGCCTGAATGTCCGCAGATCACTCTTTTCAGACACCACCTCGGGCTCTTGCGGCACTGGCTCCAACTGCACAGGTGGCTCGGGGGTTTCAATCTCTTCCACTACGGGTTCAGTTAGAGGCTCAATTACTGGTTCAATGACTTGATCAGATACTGGTTCAGTTATTTGTACCTGTTGCGGCAATTTGTCGACAACCACTTCAGCAGGCTCAGCCTGTGATGGAATCTCTACTGGCAGTTGCTGTTGCTCAACCTGGGGACGCATTTCCACTTGTGGAGGCGGAAGGGCTTGAGGTGAAGATACAGACGGCGGTTCCACAACACTTGCCTGTGGCAACTGGTCCCTGTCACCTTCCCTTGCCTGATCAAGTGGACTCATGTTGCCCTGCCTTTGTGTCAGAAGCCAGGCAGCCAGAGCAGCAACAAGCAGCAGTGCAATCATTACGACCACAAGGCGACTTTGGCGCCGTCTGCGTACATTGCGTGACCCTAACGCATGGCGTGGACGCGTGACCAGGGGCACACTTGCTGCGTTACCGAGACGCTCACGTTCCGACTTTTTCAAGGCTTCAAGGATCAGCGACATCAGTCAACTCTCCCGAGACGGGGGCCGCCAGCCAGCGGAGACTGGCTCATAATATGCTGCAGGGTCTGCTCGCCCACGTAACCATCCGCGTCCAGGTGATTCGACTCCTGGAAGAGCATCACCAACTGTACGAGTGGCTGATCAAAATCTGCAAGATCAATATCTTCTCCCATCTCATAACCGGCAATGGCAGAGAGCTGCCTGCGCAGCCATAAAACATCTGCCCCGCGACTCCCCGGTACGATCATTGCGTTGCGTACCAGTTCTGGCATCCGCCAGATATAGCGGAACTCACCAAGCCAGTAAGGTTCAATTTCACTCTTGAAGAAACGCTGTACTTCACCATCGAAACATAGTGCAACCGACTCTTCGTCCATACCGACAATCGTAATGTGCAGATTACCAACCAGGCCGCGATTGAGGGTCAGAATCACAGGTCGATTGAGTTGTGAGATACGTGTCCAGTTACCGGTCGAAGTGACACAGCGGATCTTATTACTCTTCTTGCCATTGCAGAGTGAATCGCTGTCGGTCCCGGCAGGCAGATCCCAGCTGAATGCCAATTCCCGCATTGCCTGTGCTTCATCCATGCTGGCGATATTCTTATCAAGCCACTCATCGAAGGTGATCTCGTCCACACTCGTCTGCTCCTGCTCAGCAGGTTGCACAGAAACAGCCACAGGCACATCCGGACCGGCTGTAATGGCCGGCTCGTCACTTAACTCCCGGGGTGGAGCATCGCTTATTTCAGCTGATGGCTGCGGTTCTTCAACTGCACCAGGAGCTGTCACGGGCATATCTTGAGTCACCTCGAGAGACGGATTACCCTGCGGTGTTTCAACAACATCCTGCGACGTCTCCTCTACATCGACAGCCGCGGGCTCGACTACTGGCGGGCTATTCTCATCAAATGGACGGGAAACCCCGTTCTCTATCAGGATCGCTGGTGCTGCCGGAGAGGAAGGCGGTGTAGATTCCTGCTCAGGAGGTGCGGTCTCCTGCGCAGGCGGCAGAGCCTGTTGAACGGTTTCGGATGACTCGCTGATTGCCGGAGCCTGTTCATCATGCCACGACAGCAGGTAGCCTGTTAATGCGGCCAACAACAAGAGTACGGCAGCGATAGCACCCCACTGAATCAGCATTGCCTGCCTCTCATCAGTTTCACCCAGCACCTGCCGCGCTGCCTCGCGCACCATGGTGTGATCAACCACCGATGCCTCCTGCACGTAAGCTGCCAGCAGGGCACGGTCGGCAATTTCGTTGATCAGACGGGGAACGCCTCCACTCGCCTTGTAGAGCGCTTTCATCGCCGCAGCGGTATAGAGATTCCTGTTACTGCCTGCGATACCCACGCGGTGCGCAACATAGGAACGTACCTCGTCAGGCAGCAGCGGCTCAAGGTGATAGCGTGCGGTAATACGCTGTGCCAGCTGTCGCAGATCCTTGCGACCGAGCTTGCTGCGCAGTTCAGGCTGACCAACGAGAATGATCTGCAGCAGCTTTTCGCGGTTGGTTTCAAGGTTTGTCAGCAGGCGCACCTGTTCCAGCACATCGATTGACAGCCCCTGGGCTTCATCGATAATCAAAACAGCGCGGCGCCCGTCAGAGAAGCTTTCAAACAGGTGCGCATTCAGTGCATCAACCAGCGTCTTCAGTGTCGCCTTGTCGGCATCATACTCAATACCGAACTCGTCACAGACACTGGCAACAAATTCTAGCGGGGAGAGTTTGGGATTAAATACCAGGGCAAGATCAACATTTTCCGGCAACTGCTCAAGGAGTGTTCGCACCAGGGTTGTTTTACCCGTGCCGACTTCACCTGTCAGCTGTACGAAGCCACCGCCCTCCTGTACACCGTACAACAGGTGCGCAAGCGCCTCTTCATGGACCACGCTAAGAAAGACATAACGGGGATCAGGAGCGATCGTAAAGGGTTTTTCGCTTAATCCGAAATAGGACTCGTACATGCTTTTTCCATCGGGGTGATGAGAGCCATCCGGTAGCGGCTCATCAATGCCGTGTAGGTCGGAATCATAGCATTATTCAGCGTCCTTCACCCAAACGAGAATACGGTTATTGGCCGGCATGGCAACGTCATCTTGCAGCTTCATACCAGCCGCTCTGGCGAGACTGTTGAGCCATTCGAATGATTTGATGCCACTGTGCGGGTCGCGTGACTTGAGCCACTCATCGAAACGCGCGTTACTTTCACTCGTATAACTGCCGTCGTAATTAAAAGGACCATAGAGCGCAAACACCCCAGCATGCGGAAGGATTTCACCGACCCCTGCAAACATCGCCTCAACCATTTTCTCATCCATGATATGAGCACTGTTCGCAGAGAAAACTGCGTCTATATCTATCTGCGGCCAATCTTCCTGCATCACGTCAAGTTGAAACGGACCATGCACATTCGGCAGAGCTGCCTCCTCGACCCACATGGAGATACCGGCATGATAATCAGACTGATCACTGGCATGCCATTGCATATGGGGCAACTGCTGTGCAAAAAAGACCGCATGCTGTCCAGTTCCGCTACCGATCTCGAGAATGCTGCCAGATTCACTGAAAAGTGGACGAATCACCTCAAGTATCGGCTCACGATTCTGATCACAGGATTCCGCCCATGGCTTATTCATCATCAACTGTTTTCTTCCCGATAGGGTGAGCGCAAGCGCAACTCATCATGGTAAGCAGCAACTGCTGCCTGTTCATGCAATGTCCATTGCCTGACAGGCTCCCGGAATTCATCATCATTAATCCAGTGTGCAGATGTCGTCGCAACAGGTAAAAAGCCTCTAGGAATCTTGTGCTCACCCTGTGCTCCCGGTTCAAAACTGGTGAGACCACGTCGGATACAAAACTCGATACCCTGGTAATAGCAGGCTTCGAAATGGAGCATGTCGACCTGTTGACTGCATCCCCAGTGGCGCCCGTAAAGCGTCGTATTGCTGCAATACATCAGGGAGCCTGCGATGCATTCACCATCCAGGTCTGCAAGCACCAGGATAATATTGTCTGGCATTTTTTGTGCGACCTCTTCAAAGAAACCGAGATTAAAGGTTGCAAGCCCCCACTTCTCATCAAAGGTCTTTTCATAAAAACGCGTAAAAGCCTGCCAGTCGGCATGGCTGGCTGAGTGGCCATCAAGTTGTCGCAGGTTGACACCTGATTTGACTACCGTCTCACGCTCCTTGCGAATCATCTTGCGCTTGCGTGCCGTGAGACGACTCAGAAAATCATCGAAATCTGCGTATGCATGATTGTGCCAATGGAACTGCACATCGTGCCGACTCAACCAGCCAATAGAGTCCAGTTGCTGTTGCTGATTTTCTGTCGGGAAGAGTATGTGCACACCACTTGCATTGATACTGACGGCAAGGGCCACGGCTGTGTCAGTCAGCATTCTCTGGCTCTCCTGATCACCCGAATGAAACAGCATGCGCTGACCGGTTGCAGGGGTATAGGGTACGGCAGAGACCAATTTCGGAAAGTAGTTTCGCCCGCTACTCTCCCACGCGCTTTCCCACTGGTGATCAAAGACAAACTCGCCGTAGGAGTTGTGTTTCTCATACAAGGGCATAGCTGCCACCAGTTCATCCGCATCATAGAGTGCGATGTGACGTGGCAACCAGCCGAAACGCTCACCAACACAGCTGTGATGCTCCATAGCTGCGAGAAACTCGTGCCGGATCAACGGGTTGTTATCGTCTACCAGACGGTTCCACTGCTGCGGCTCTATCTCGTCGATTGATGTGTGAATTTCTGCTTTCAAATGCCGGGTTTTGCCTGTTCGAGTCTGCTATTCTAACCGCTGATTTGAACAATACAGCCTGTGAAAAACGATGAAATATGTCGGTGCACATGTCAGTGCCCAGGGCGGTGTCGAAAACGCCCCGCTGAATGCCATGGAGATCGGTGCAAAAGCATTTGCACTGTTTACAAAAAACCAGCGCCAGTGGAAAGCCAAGCCACTCACGCAGGAGAGTATCGATGCATTCAAAAAGAATCTGAAGTTGGCGGATATCAAGCCGGAGCACGTGCTTCCGCACGACAGTTACCTGATCAACCTCGGTCATCCTGAACAGGAGGCTCTACAGAAATCACGCGATGCCTTTGTCGACGAAATGGAGCGCTGCATGCAACTGGGCCTGCCACTGCTTAATTTCCATCCCGGCAGCCATCTGAAAAAAATCAGCGAGGATGAGAGCCTTGCGCGCGTCGCAGAGTCCATCAATATCGCACTCGAAACAACATCCGGTGTGACAGCCGTTATCGAAACGACTGCCGGACAGGGAACCAACCTGGGATACAGCTTTGAACACCTGGGGACGATCATCGAACAAATCGATGACAAGAGCCGTGTCGGTGTCTGTATCGATACCTGCCACATCTTTACTGCAGGCTATGACCTGCGTACGACTGAAGCATGCGATGAGACCTTCTCGCAATTTGATGAGATAGTCGGTTTTAATTACCTGCTTGGCATGCACCTCAATGACTCCAAACCTGATCTTGGCGCCCGTGTCGACCGCCATCAGTCATTAGGTGCCGGCAAGATCGGCTGGACTGCTTTTGAATACATCATGCAGGATGCACGTTTTGATGACATCCCGCTGGTACTTGAAACTATCGACCCGAGTATCTGGAAAGATGAAATCCTCGCCCTGTACCAGTTTGCCGCATAAAACAGTATGAAAGAGACAGTCATAGAGATGATCCGGCATGGCGAGCCTGTCGGTGGCAGCCGTTATCGTGGCCACGGTATCGACGATCCCCTTTCGGAAAAGGGCTGGCGACAGATGTGGGAGAGTGTCGGTGAACATTCCGGTTGGTCACGCATCATCTCTTCACCACTGACCAGGTGCGCAGCCTTCGCAAATGAACTGGGCAAAAACCGGCAGCTCCCGGTGACGATCCATGACGACCTCAAAGAGATCGGTTTTGGCGCATGGGAAGGTAAAACAAAGGCTCAGCTACGCGAGGAGAGACTGGAGGAATTTGACGCCTTCTACCGCGATCCTGTTGCTAACACACCTGAAAATGCAGAAAAAGTGATGAATTTCCACGCGCGCATAGGCACCGTATTTGAACATCTCAGGGAGAGATACCAGGGGGAACAGCTACTGGTTGTAGCCCATGCCGGTGTTATACGCGCCATGATAACTTATGCAGTCGGTGCCCCGGCAGATTGCATGTACAGGCTGACCATAACCAATGGCGGTATCAGTCGGCTGCGCCTGGCGCCACAGGGTGTGCTGCTCGATAAACTCAACGGGACAGCCGGATAGGTTTTTATCGCGGCGAAGGCAAACCTCCTGCAAAAAAACAGATGGGCAACCGGTTAATTACCTATCTTGGCGCGTGCGCTAGCTGCACCCGCTGAATCACCCATCGCCGCCTTGGCCTGCGCAATCACCTCGTAGTTATTACGCTTGAGAGCATAATCGCCGGAAGCGAGTGCATTTGACTTCGAAGCAAGGTCACTTGCGAGTGAATAACGTTTCTGCTGCAGACGAATGTTTGCAAGACGGTTCCACAGCAACGGATGATTTTCGATACGCAGAGCCCTTTCCAGAGTTGAAGCTGCACCGGTCAGGTTGCCTGTGGACTGCTCTCTGTCAGCCTTGAAAAGCAGTGATTTTGTCGCGGCACTCATAGAGGTAGAAGAGGTGGCAGCAGGCACCGGGGTGACCCGACTGGGCTGGTAAGTTGTAGTATCCGCATATGCAATAGTCTCAGCTGCAGGTGCCTGGGTCGGTGATGTTGCCGCCGGTACGGGCCTGCTGACATCCGGTTCATAATACTGGTCCGCAGTTGCCAGTTCCGGTGAATCAACACCGGCAGTCTCTCCGGGTGCCAGCCCTCCCCATGCCGAAGAGACACGAGAGCCCCTCTCATAGACGGGCGCGTTGGGTTCAGAGCGCGGCTTGTAGGATGAACAGCCACTCAGAAATGCACCCAGCATGAGTGCAACAAGCAGGGAGTGAGAACTGTTTCGCATCATTTTATTCAATCGAAAATACTCCTGAGAAAATCGCCAAGACCATCGCCGGACTTCCGCGGTTGCCGTTCAGACCCCGTATTATCCCACGATTCGAAATCAGGATGTCCATCTTTATCGAGCACACCCCCGTTACCACCATTCAAAAAGTCGAACAGGCCGTCGATCGACCCACCTGCGCATGGTGCCAGCCCCATTGGAGCATATCCGCGCAGAAACGGCCTGGTTTCCACCTCGTAGCAGTCATGATTAGCGAGCAGACCTGTCTCCTTGTCGACAGTAACCATTTCGATCGTTTCCGGAGGATGAAGTTCCAGCGGTCTCGGATTGAGCGGTTTCATAATATCGCCCCATACCCGCAAGGCTCCGCTCGCTCCTGTCAGACCAGCCGGGGTATTGTCGTCACGACCGACCCAGACAACTGTCACGTAATCGGAAGAGAAACCGGCAAACCAGCTATCGCGCAGATTATCTGTTGTACCTGTTTTACCTGCCAGGTTCAGATGTGCAGGCATAATGGTGTTGAGATAACGCGAGGTGCCTTCGCTGACCACCTTTTGCATTGCAGTTGTCAACAAGTAGACAGGGCCCGGCTGGCTGGCACGATTCACGGTCAACGGGTACCGCTGTACAGGGTTGCCATGTTGATCGAGCACATCGCGGATCGCTCTCAGTGGTGAGCGGAAACCTCCTGATGCAATCGACTGGTACATTTGCGCCACTTCCAGGGGCGTTAACTCAACCGCACCCAGTAGCAGTGACGGAAATGCATTCAGTTTCTGACTAACGCCGAGCGCATGCAGCTTGTCTATAACGCGGTTCAGGCCCAGTTCAAGGCCAAGATGCACGGTCGCCAGGTTATAGGACTTTGCCAGGGCTGTCTCAAGCGCTACAGCACCATGCTCCTCCTTGTCGTAATTATCCGGCTCCCATATCTTGCCATTCTGTTCGAGAGTAAGCCTGGTATCACTCAGGCGCGTGACCAACGAGAACAGTTGCGGTTTCTCCAGCGCTGTCAGATAGACCGCCGGTTTCACCAGGGAACCAATCGGCCTGGTCGCATCCAGGGCACGGTTGAAGCCTGCATACGCCGGCTGCCTGTCACCGGAGAGAGCCAGCACCTCACCATCCTGCGGGGTGACGACGACAGCCGCGGACTGTAGTTTGCCCTTGGGCAGCTTTTTCTGCTTCTCCAACCCCTGCAGGCGCTTGTCAGTTGCAGATTCAACTTGCTGCTGCACCCATGGATCGAAAGTGGTGAAGATGCGCAATCCATCTGAATTGAGGTCTTCAGGTTGGTAATCGCGGCGTAACTGGCGACGTACCAGGTCCATGAATGCAGGATAGCGACCGCTGTCGCCACCACCCTTGGCCGCAGTCACACCGAGCGGCGCCGCAGCTGCTGAACGGTACTGGCTCTCGCTGATTAACCCGGCATCGAGCAGGACTGAAAGCACCACGTTGCGGCGCTTTGTTGCAGCCTTGGGATTACGCCGCGGATTGTACTGCGAAGGCCCCTTGAGCATACCGACAAGTAGTGCTGTTCTGGGCAGGTCCAGCTCAGAAACAGGTGCTCCAAAATAGAAATAACTCGCCAGGCCAAATCCATGAATACCGCGATTGCCGTCCTGACCCAGGTAGATTTCGTTGACGTAAGCTGTGAGGATGTCCTCTTTTTCGAACTTGGCATCAAGGATCAACGCCATCACCGCTTCCTTGAGCTTGCGTTTCATGTCACGCCGCGGTGTCAGATACATGTTCTTGATCAGCTGCTGGGTAATGGTACTGCCGCCCTGCCGGTTGCCCATGAGTGTCTGAACAACCGCACGGGTAAGGCCGATCGGATCAACCCCGTGATGCTGGTAGAAGCGCTTATCCTCAACTGCCAGCAGGGTGCCGGAGAGCAGCTTGGGAATTTCACCACTCGACAGGATGACACGATCTTCGCTATGGGATGGATAGATACTGCCAATCTCCATCGGCTCAAGACGCACAATCGCCAGGTCCTTGCCGCTGGTTTTCTCCTTTAACCTGGAGATCCCTGATGATCCGAAATGCACATCAAGGTATTGTTCCGGTTCATCACCGTCCCAGAAATAGAATCCCCGGCTTCGCACCAGCAAGCGCCCGCCATTGATTGCCCATTCACCTGTGCGCCTGGGATTATCGACCTTGCGATAACCGAGTCGCGTCAATTCAGCTGTCAGTTGCTGCCTGGTAACAGGTGCGCCTACATAAAGCTCCAGGGAGCGTGAATAGACACGTGCAGGCACTCGCCAACGCTGTCCTTCGAACTGATCGGTAACAGTCGGGTAGAGATACGCCATGTAGCCGGCGAGCAGAAGTACACCAACAAGGCCGAGAGAGAATGCCAGCTTGAAAAGCGCACCGAAAAAGGAGCCACGCTTCTTTTTGCTGCGACGCTTCTTTCGTTTCGTTACGGTACGTTTTCTAACTTTTTTTGCCATCTCGGTTACATCATATCCTGTTCATTCAGCAGCCCGGCTGCAATTTCAGCCTCAAGCAGGCTGCGCCATCCGTCCTTACGCCAGAAAGGGTACACAAGCGGGCGCTTGTATACCAGTGAATCCCCTGACTCATCCGCAATCACAAGCTTGCGAACCTTACCTGCAAGCAGGTGCCCGAAAAGGGTTTCAGCTTCCGCAATGGCAGTTTCTTCAGGACTCTCAGTAAAGACAACAGCGGGGCGTGACAATTCAATCTCCTGCATGGAAACTGGCGCCTGCCCCATAAGCTGTCGCAAACCATCCAGCAGTGGCGAATCACCAACCAGCTGCAACTGATTTTGAAGAGCACCAATTGACTCAAGTGAGCCGAGACCTGAAATCCAGAAACCGTTAAACAGAGCCTGCTGCTGCCCGGGAAGCACCATTTGTGCCAGCAACATCTGCATTTCGGTGAGCAGCCGCTTCAACAACCTGGCGTCCTCACCATGCGGCATCGCCTCCTCTACACCTTTGCGGCGAGCCTCCGAGAGACTGGAGGTAACAGCGGAAAGCGGAGAATCAAAACGTACGAACCACTCACCATTGAGAGAGACAAAGTGACACCCGTCTTCTGCAAAATGGCTATTGAGGTGATCAAGCAAGCCTTGCGGCGGAATTGCTGATGCTCCTTCCAGCGGAAAAACCAGCAGGCGGTCCCGATCAGGACGAAAGTGAACCGGTTGCAGTTGAGCCCACACAGCACGCCCCGGATCACCGCCGAGCCCGGCATAGCGCAATGCACCTGACGGGAAATCATTTTTCTGATCTAAACCCAGTGCCTGCTGCAGCACCTGTCCAATACTGAGTGGCGGAGACTCCAGCCGGCGGCAAGAGCGCGCCAGCTGGTCCAGGTTAGGTGTCTGTGCTGAAGAGCTTGATATCGCCTCTACATTAAACAGGGAAGGCAGAAGACAATAGACAGAGCGAACGAAATCGACGCTGTTGCTAGCGGACGTCATACACTGTCAGCTTTGCCAGCTCTGTTAATCGAGATGTTCCATACGGATACGTGCGACTTCACCCTTGATGGTCTCGAGCGCCTCGATGCGGGCGATGGTTTCATTCATCACCTGCTCTTTGACCCTGTGCGTCAGCATCACCAGTGGTACGCAGCCATCCTCGGTATGAGACTCGTACTGGTGCATCGCTTCGATGCTGATACCTGCTTCTGCCAGCAAGCTTGAGACTTCTGCCATGACACCCGCGATATCACGTGCATACATGCGCAAGTAGAATGAAGTTGTTATCTCTTCAATCGGCAGTACTGGCAGATCCTCGATTTTTCCATCCTGGTAACCCTGGCATGGCACTGCGGTATCAATGTGATCGATAGAGCGTGCGACGTCGATGATATCTGCAACCACGGCAGATGCTGTCGGCAGGGAACCGGCACCGGCACCGTAGTAGAGTGTTGGTCCTACCATGTCACCCTTAATCAGCACAGCGTTCATGACACCGTCAACATTGGCAATTAAGCGGCCCTTGGGAACCAGTGTCGGATGCACGCGCAGCTCGACGCCCTCGTCAGTGTTGCGGGCGATACCGAGATGCTTGATGTTGTAACCCAGCTCGGATGCATAAGTCACATCCCGGGGTTCGATCTTTGTGATCCCTTCAGTATAGGTTTTCTCGAAATGCAGTGGCATGCCGAATGACAGGGAGGCAAGTATTGCCAGCTTGTGCGCAGCATCGATGCCCTCGACATCAAATGTCGGATCAGCTTCCGCGTAGCCAAGTTCCTGTGCCTCTTTCAGCACATCAGCAAAGTCCCTGCCCTTGTCACGCATCTCGGTGAGAATGAAGTTTCCGGTACCGTTAATGATTCCGGCAACCCACTCGATCCTGTTACCTGCGAGACCTTCACGGATCGCCTTGAGAATCGGGATGCCGCCTGCAACAGCCGCCTCGTAGGCGAGTGTGACACCAGCCTCTCTCGCTGCCGCAAACAGCTCTTCGCCATGCATGGCAATCAATGCCTTGTTGGCAGTTACAACATGTTTGCCGTTGGCAAGCGCCTCGAGAACAAACTCACGCGCAGGTGAATATCCGCCAATCAGTTCGACGACAATATGAATATCCGGGTCACTGATGACATCAGCGGCATCATTAGACACTCTCACCTGGTCGATACCATCAAGACCTTCCGGGTCATACTCCCTGGCTGCCGCGGCAACCACCTTTATTTCACGACCAAGACGACGTGAAATCTCCTCGGCATTACGTACCAGCACATTGAGTGTGCCCCCACCGACAGTACCAAGACCCAGCAGGCCAACATTGACCGGATTCACTATTTATCTCCTTCTTTTAAAACACCATCACGACGGAACATGTCGCGAATACCCCGGACCGCCTGGCGAGTCCGGTGTTCATTTTCAATCAGTCCAAAACGCACATAGCCTTCACCATCGGCACCAAAGCCGATTCCGGGAGAGACAGCCACTCTCGCATCGGCGACAAGCTTCTTGGCAAATTCGAGCGAGTCATACTCTTTGTACGCTTCAGGTATCGGCGCCCACACAAACATGGTCGCCTTGGGTTTTTCTATTTCCCAGCCGATCGCACTGAGTCCGTCACACAGCACATCGCGACGACTCTGGTACATATCTCGAATCTCGGAAACACACTCCTGTGGTCCTTCAAGGGCAGCAATCGCAGCAACCTGGATCGGCGTGAAGGTGCCGTAGTCGAGGTAGGATTTGATTCGCGCGAGCGCACCAATCAGAGTCTTGTTGCCGCACAGGAAACCAACACGCCAACCGGGCATATTGTAGCTTTTTGAAAGCGAAAATGCCTCGACCGCGATATCCTTCGCGCCCGGCACCTGCAGGATGGACGGCGCCTGGTAGCCATCGAAGACAATATCGGCATAGGCGAGATCCTGAACAACCCAGATATTCTCTTCCTTGGCAATGGCGACGACTTTCTCAAAAAATTCGAGGTCAACACAGTGCCCTGTCGGATTTGCCGGGAAATTCAGTACCAGCATCTTCGGTTTGGGCCATGACTCGCGGATCGCCTTCTCAAGTTCCTCGAAAAAACCATCGTCAGAATTGATCGGCACGTGACGCACATCGGCACCTGCAATCACAAAACCCCACGGGTGAATCGGGTAGGCAGGGTTTGGCACCAGTACGGTGTCGCCCGGTCCGAGACAGGCAAGTGCGAGGTGCGCGAGCCCCTCTTTTGAACCGATAGTGACGATCGCCTCTTCTTCAGGATCGAGGTCAACGTCGTAGCGCTCCTTGTACCAGTTACACATCGCACGGCGCAGGCGCGGAATTCCCTTTGACTGGGAATAACGGTGCGTATCCTTGCGGTTCGCGGCCTCGGTCAGCTTATCGACAATATGTTGCGGTGTGGGCTGATCAGGATTGCCCATGCCGAAGTCGATAATATCTTCGCCGCGTGCTCGTGCCGCCATCTTCAGTTCATTGACGATGGCAAAAACATAGGGTGGCAGGCGCTTGATGCGGCGGAAATCTTCCATTTCTGGAGTTGACACTGACGACCTCGGAAAATGAGAGTATGAAAGGGGACTAAAATTACCCGACTGGTGCGAAAACTGCAATAAAAACCGCCCCGAAAGGCGGTATTTTCATCGTATTGCAGTGTATTGGAAGAGTTCCTTTTCCGTCATGCCGAATTTGAACCGGCATCCATGGGTGCGTGCACTGTTCCTGATGGACCCCGGATCAAGCCCGGAGTGACGAAATCGTATAATCAGCCGTGGACGTACTCCTCGATCCCGGGGTTGCCCTTGACGTTGACCAGTTTCGGCGTATTGAGCTTGTCGATCTTGACGGTTTTCTGATCTCTCAGGTACTCGGCCACAACTTCCCAGATCGGTTCGCCGGGCGATTGTGATCCAACCGTTGCCCAGCCGGCAACCATGTACTTCTTGGCCGCTTCGATCTTGGTTCCGTCATTCAGTGTCATATCCTGGATACGCTCACCCATTCCGGCGGTCGGATCACAGACGTAATCCATACCACCCAGACGCACCATGTCACCACCCTGCTGGTAGTAGGCGTCCTCGTTGAAAAGATTGTCACACACATCCTCGAGGATCAGCTTGATCTCTTCACCGCTCATTTCACGACGGTAGGTTTCAGGATAGGTGATACAGGTCTGATCCATGACATTGTCCATGGTGATCTTCTGACCCGGCAGTACCGTGGTACCCCAGCGGAAACCCGGTGACAGTGAAATCTGCGCATCCTTAACCGTGGTCAATGCGTCACAAATAACCTGGTCGAAGGTACCGTTGAAGTTGCCGCGACGATAGAGTGTCTCTTCTGCTGTTGCGAGTTCCTCTTCGAGTTCCTTCTTGTATGGCGCACGGACATCGTCGATGTACGTTTGCATCTCTGCGTTTGCTTCAAGCAGGTTGGAGAAGACCGGCAACAGGCGGTAGCGGAAATCCTGTACCTTGCCATTTCTGACATCGAAATCCATCACACCGAGGAACTTGCCGTTTGAACCAGCATTTGTAACCAGGGTTTTACCGGCTGCATTTTTGACCGGAATCGCAGCAGGCACGCCATCATGGGTGTGGCCACCGAAGATTGCATCGATACCTGTGACACGCGACGCCATCTTGAGGTCAACATCCATGCCGTTATGTGAGATCACGACAACCACGTCGGGGTTCTCGTTTTCACGTACGCTGTCGACAACCCCCTGCATGTGCTCATCCTGGATACCGAAAGTCCAGTCCGGGATAAAGCGCGATGGATTCGCGATTGGCGTATAGGGGAAAGCCTGGCCGATGACGGCAACACGGGCACCGCCGACATTTTTGATGGTGTATGGCTTAAAGGCCGTGCCTTCATCTTCATCAAAACCCTCAAAATCGGCAAATTTGTAATCAAACAGTGCGTCATCTGTGACCGCAACGTTCTGCGCAACAAAGTCACCTTTGAAATCATTGACGTTGGAGATAACCTCTTCATCGAGATAGGTAAACTCCCAGTGACCCGTCATGACATCGACGCCAAGCAGGTTACAGGCGCCGACCATATCCTTACCGCGTGTGTAATAAGCAGTTCCTGAACCCTGCCAGGTATCACCACCATCAAGCAGCAGGCTGTTGCCCGGGCCGCGAGAGTCGCGGATGTTGTTGACCAACGTTTTGAGATGCGCAAAACCACCGACCATGCCGTAATTGTGTGCTGCCTCGTCATAACCGAGATAGGTGAAGGCGTGTGCTTCAATACTGCCGGGCTCAAGGTTGAAATGCTTGAGAAGTGAGTTTCCTACCAGGTGTGGTGCCTTGCCATGAGCAGGGCCGAGGCCAAGATTGACATTCGGCTCACGGAAATAGATAGGATTGAGCTGTGCATGACAGTCAGTCATATGCATCAGGGTTACGTTGCCGAACTTCGGCACTTCGTACAGATCGGAAGGTTGACGGGCAGCAGCAAAAACAGAGCTTGGCATCATGCCAGCAGCTCCGGCGAGCCCCATCAGACGGATAAATTCTCGGCGTGAAATTGACATTGGGTTTTCTCCTCCAACCAGTCTTTTGTCGCAGCCAGTCGCTGCATTTTTATTTGGATTCCAACTGTCAGCAATATACTTGAAAAGCACGATAACTCAAGCCGTTCTATCACGGGCAGCTTCATAACCTGATCATTATGCCAGCAGCTCAGCGCCTTAAAAACCCTGGAATTTGTTCTCTTTTCAAACGCAGCAGCATCAAAACAACGAAAACAGCGATATAGATATAGGGTTCCAGCGTATCGGCACGTGTCAACCATAGAAAATGGAGGCAACCCAACGCAGCAGCTATGTAGGCGCCCTTATGCAGGCTTTTCCAGCGCTTGCCGAGACGCCGCTGCATCCCGCGCGTTGAAGTGACTGCCAACGGCAACAGAATCATCAGCGCTGTAAAGCCGACGGTGATATAGGAGCGCTTGATGATATCCTCAACAATCTCATCCCACAGAAATACCTGGTCAATCCATACGTAGATTGTCAGGTGAACAACTGCATAGAAAAAGCTGAACAGCCCCAGCATGCGCCTGTGACGCAGCAAGCTGTAACCGGTAGTACGACGCAAGGGTGTCACGGCGAGCGTAACCAGCAACATACGCAGCGTCCAGTCACCGCTTCGATGTGTCAGTGCCTCAACCGGGTTTGCACCAAGATTGCCATTGAATGCATCCCATAACAGGTAGAGGAAGGGCAGCAGACAGAGCAGGAACAGCAGCAGCTTGATGCCTGCCGCACGCCATCGATTACTCACGGGATCAGAAATTCTTCCTCAGGTCCATGCCGGTATAGAGTGAGGCGACTTCATCCGCATACCCATTGAACATCTCTGTTTTAACCTTGCTGGAGAAAATACCACCACCAATGACACGGTGATACTTCTGGCTCCAGCGCGGATGTTCGACGCGCGGATTCACATTGGAATAGAAGCCATACTCACGTGGGTTATTCATATTCCAGGTTGCCTGGGGCTGCTCTTCGCTAAAACGTATGCGCACGATCCCCTTGATACTCTTGAAGCCGTATTTCCACGGCACCACAAGACGCAACGGGGCACCATTCTGGTTTGGCAAAAGTTCACCATAAAGCCCGGTTGCCAGAATTGTCAGCGGATGCATTGCCTCGTCGATACGCAAGCCTTCACGATAGGGCCAGTCAAGTACAGCGCGTTTTTGACCAGGCATTCGTTCAGCGTCATGCAGGGTCTCAAATGACACGTATTTCGCCTTGGCTGTGGGTTTGAAGCGTTTCAGCAAGGTTGAAAGGGGGAAGCCAACCCAGGGAACCACCATCGACCAGGCCTCAACACAGCGTAGTCGGTAGATACGCTCCTCCTGCGTGATGCCGGTGAGAATATCCTCGATATCAATCTCACCGGGCTCTTCACACTCTCCGTCAACAACAACGTGCCAGGGACGGGACTCAAAAGCCTTCGAGTTTTCGACCGGATCACTCTTGCCGGTACCGAATTCATAGTAGTTGTTGTAACTGGTGACCAGGTCGTAAGGAGTGAGGTCCTCGTCAACACTGAAGCCTGCATCGGCAAGATTGGCGATTGCGGGATTCTTGCCGGGCGCTTTTACCAGTGCCTCTGCAATACCTGACAATCCAAGACCGGCAAAGGCATATAAACCCTTCTTGAGGAAATCCCTGCGGCGCAGGTAATCACTCTGGGTGGTGATTTCTGAAAATTTGATGTGATCCGGTTTTTTTATCAGCATGTTCAATCCTGTGTGCTGTGGCCAATATCAGTATGACACTGGAAATCGGTTTTTTCTTTCAGGATTTCTTATTTATCCACCTGGCCATGGTACTGAATAAGGCGTCATGATTGATCGGCTTGGTGATAAAACCATTCATTCCGCTGGCCAGTGCTCTCTCCCTGTCCCCTTTCATGGCATTCGCTGTCAATGCAATGATAGGCAAATCTCTGAATCGTTCCTGCTCTCGAATTCTTCGAGTTGCATCGTAACCATCCATCACCGGCATCTGGCAATCCATTAATATGCCATCAAAGGATTCTTTTCTCAGCATATCCAGCGCTTCCTGGCCATTATCCGCCACCTCGACATCAATACCGTTCATGGTGAGAATCATTGTTGCCAGCTCCTGGTTAACCTCGTTGTCTTCAACCAGCAGCAGCCGCACTCCCTTCAACTGCTCTTTCCATTCGGCAATATTTCCACCTTCATCATCACCCGGCTGGACGACTGCCACTGTTTGCTGCAGCTTGCCGAGGCGTACAGTAAAGTGAAAATCACTCCCTTTCCCAAGCTCACTATCGACCTGTAATTCACCACCCATCGCCTTGACAATCTGGCTGCAAATAACCAGGCCCAGTCCTGTACCACCATATTTTCGCGTCGTCGAACTATCTGCCTGGGTAAAGGGCTGAAACAGTTTCTCCTGTTGCTCCGTCGAAATGCCAATTCCATTATCCTTGATCGAACAGCGTATGACGCAATCCCTGTCACTCTCCGCCTGCAACGACACATCCACCTCTATCTTGCCTCCCTCACTGGTAAATTTGACCGCATTGTTAATGAGGTTCAGTAGCACCTGGCCAAGACGCATCGGGTCACCGATCAATGCATCCGGAACCTCAGCGGAAATTTTCGTTGAATAGGAAACACCTCGCTCTTCGGCGCTGCTGTGAATCATGTGGCAGGTATTGTCGAAAACCCTTTTGAGGCTGAAGTCGGTGCTTTCCATCTCAAGCTTGCCGGCTTCTATCTTTGAAAAATCGAGTATGTCATTGAGAATATGCAGTAGGGACTCTGCCGACATATGGGCCTTGCTGATGAAATTTCTTTGCGTCTCATCAAGATCAGTATTCAAGGCCAGGTTTGTCATGCCGATGACAGCATTCATCGGGGTGCGGATTTCGTGACTCATGTTCGCGAGGAATTCCGACTTGCTGTTATTTGCCTGTACAGCAAGCTGACGCTGATGCTCAACTTCTTTAGTACGCTCAACAACCAGCTTTTCGAGGTTTTTGCGGTGTTCACTCAGCTCGTTAGTCAGATCCTGATTTTCATCCAGCTCATTTTCCAGGTCCAGGTTCAGATTCAGATTCAGATTCAGATTCATCAGATTATTACGCATGGTCAGCAAATTGCTGGTCATGTCATTGAATGCTTCTGATAACTGACCGATCTCATCTTTTGAAGTGACCGGAATTTCAATATCCAACTGACCTGACCCAATCTTTCTTGCCGCCTCTGTCATTGATGCCAGCGGCCTGGCAAACATGGTTGCAATGAAGGCGCTGAAAAAGATTGCAAGCAACATGATGATGAGGGCGGAAATTAGCAGGACGTTGCGTGAATCCCGGTTGATATCATCAATCTGATTGATTTTTACGTAGCCTTCCCTTACATCTTCATGAAGATGAGGAATAATATCCTGCCGGTACCTGTCAAGCAGGCTGTCAATTCTGTTCCGCGCAACTTCAATCTCACCGGCAGACTTCCCTCGCTGTAGCAGCAAAATATATCCGGCCGTTGCACGGCTGAACTCCCTGACAAAAGTTTCTACGAAAGCTATAAACGACTCTCCGTCATGGTAGAGGGTATGCCCGGTTTGATGGGAACCTAATGAGGCGAGTGAGCGCTCTATATCCTCCCTGATCGAAATTTCCCGATCAGACTCGTAGCGCTCAAGAAGAAAAAGCACTTGGTAGAGGTCGGCCTCCATGCGCGATAATGCAATGACTCCCGGCAGTTTCTTGCCACCAACATCACTGATCAAGCTAGCGACTTTCTGCTGTACAGTAAGGCTGATTCCGAGGCTCACCCCCAGTGTAAGCAGGGAGACAAGCAGAAAACCTGCAAGCAGTTTGAGCCTGATCGACATCGGTTAGATTCCAAACCCATACATCTTGAAAATCGCCTGCCCCTGTTCCGAAACAACAAACTTCGCAAATGCTTTGGCCTCTTCTGGTCGCGAGCTGTCAGACAACTCCGCTATCCAGATCTCCTTGGGTTTATTTACCGTTTCGGGAATAGTAATTTCAACCAATCCAGCTGCTGCCTCCCAGGTCAGCATGTCAGTCCATACCAATGCAGCATCGACCTCCCTATCGACCACAAGGCTTAATATTTCATTCACGGTAGAACCGACAATCGCAATATTCTTCCTGAAACTCTTCTCTTCAGAGCCCCCATTCATGATCGCTTTCGCAACATTGCCGATTGCAGCCATCTCCTTGTTGGCGATAGCGATTTGAACACCATCCTCAATCAGGTCAGCATAATTCTTCAGGCCCTTTTTATTATCTTTCCTGACAGCAAAGGTGGGTACATGTTTGGCAACATAGTATGAGTTTGCGATCAGGGTACCAGCTTTTTTGATATACGACCTGGAGCCGGGAAGGAAAATATCTCCCACCCCGGTTTCCTCGATCGTTCCCAGCAGGGTATTGGAACCGGCATAAATGATTGACACCTTGACACCATGCAGCTTCTCATAAAGCCGAACAATCTCATCCATGGCTTTTTTCATGCCTTTTCCTGAATAGACAATCAGTGGATCTTTAGTTTGTACACATCCGCTTAAAACGAAGGAGATTGCCAGCAACAAGGAGAGGAGGAGCTTGAGTTGTGGAAACGGCTTGATCATACATACCTCTGAGAACACAATTTTATTATTGTTTGTACTCGGTACCATGGATTAGATACTAGCATGCACTCGAATAGTGCAACAATGAACTTATTCTTAATGAACAAGGTTGGTGAAATGGAGTTGTGAGGCGTATGACACGGAGATATCAGGGGGATAGCAGTTCAGTGCTGAAGTATGAAGGAATGCCGGCTCAAGGCCGGCATGACAATAGATCTGAACAGGAAGAAAAGTGACGCAGCGAGAAAGCCTCTACAGGCCTAGTACATCCTGCATATCATAGAGACCGGCTGGCTGTTGCATCAGCCAATCTGCAGCACGGACAGCACCACGGGCAAATGTCATACGACTGGATGCCTTGTGGACAATTTCAACACGCTCACCCTCAGTTGCAAACCAGACGCTGTGTTCGCCAACCACATCACCGGCACGAATCGTTTCAAAACCGATGGTTTTAGGATCGCGTTCACCTGTGATGCCTTCGCGCCCGTAAACTGCAACCTCCTTGAGGTCGCGTCCGAGTGCCTTGGCCACCACCTCTCCCATACCCAGTGCGGTACCGGATGGCGCATCAACCTTGTGCTTGTGATGTGCCTCGACGATTTCTATATCGGCATCATCACCCATGACGCGCGCAGCCATATCGAGCAGCTTGAAACAGAGATTAACGCCAACACTCATGTTTGGCGCAAAGACAATACCACCGGCTGAAGCGACCTCGGCAATACGTGCCTTGCCATCATCATCAAACCCGGTCGTACCGATCACCATGCGCTTGTTGTTGGCCTCGCAGACATCGAGATGAGCCAGCGTTGCATCGGGGCGGGTGAAATCAATAACAACATCAAAGTCATCAACCACGCTGGCAAGGTCGTCGACCAGGGTAACGCCCAGTTTGCCCACACCGGCAAGTTCACCGGCATCTGTACCAACCAGTGAACTGCCTGCACGTTCGGTTGCGGCCCCCAGTGTCAAACCGGGATGATTGACGACTGCCTCGATGAGGGTTTTGCCCATTCTTCCTGCGGCACCCACGACTGCGATTCTTGTCATTGTTTTATACCTGTCTGTTCGCCCCGAGGACGGGGCTCCTACAATTTAGTTTTGCCCTGCAAGAGCGGTGTCCCGCGACAGCCACGGATGGCGAGAGTGCCGGTTTTGCAGGAGCAAATAACCGGCCCGCGATCATCGCCACGAGTTCGGAGCTCCCACGTTCATTCTAAGCGAGTTTTTACTCTGACCCCAATTAGCTGTGACCCCAATTAGCTGCTTCCCATCTCGGAGAAGAATTTCTTCACCCCGTCCAGCCACGAATGCGATTGCGGACTGTGCTTTGAGCCACTATCCGACATGCTTTCGTCTAGCTCATTAAGCAACTCTTTCTGACGAGATGTCAGGTTAACCGGGGTTTCTACTATCACACGGCAAATGAGATCACCCTGCGCACCACCACGAACCGGCTTGACGCCCTTGCCGCGAACACGGAACATTTTTCCAGTCTGGGTTCCGGCAGGAATTTTCAGTTTTACCTTACCACCAAGAGTCGGCACTTCCATCTCACCGCCAAGTGCAGCACGTGTAAAACTGATCGGCATCTCGCAGTAGAGGTGCGCACCCTCGCGCTCGAAGATCAGATGCTCCTTGACCTGCACCTCGACGTAGAGATCACCCGGAGGAGCACCGTACTCCCCGGCTTCGCCCTCACCAGAGAGACGAATGCGGTCACCATTATCAACACCTGCTGGCACCTTGACCGAGAGTGTCTTCTGTTCCTGAACACGGCCCTGGCCGCGGCAATCACCACATGGATCATCGATAACTGTTCCGCGTCCCTGGCATGCGGGACAGGTCTGTTGCACAGAGAAAAAACCCTGCTGCATACGCACCTGTCCCTGTCCATGACAGGTACCACAAGTCTTGGGGCTTGAGCCTTTCTTGGCGCCACTGCCGTTACAGGTATCACAGGCCACCCAGGTCGGCACACGAATTTTTACCTCGGTACCGTTGACTGCATCCTCAAGTGAGATCTGCAGTCCATAACGCAGGTCAGCACCGCGACTGGCACGCTGGCCGCCACCACGGCCGCCACCGAAGATATCGCCGAACACGTCACCAAAGATGTCGCTGAAATTGCCACCTTCGAAACCACCCCCGCCGCCACCCATGGACTGGTCGACACCGGCATGTCCAAACTGGTCATAGGCAGCTCGTTTCTGCTGGTCGGAGAGTATCTCGTAGGCCTCCTTGGCCTCCTTGAACCGGGTCTCTGCCTGTGCATCATCTCCGGCACGATCGGGATGATATTTCATCGCAAGACGACGATATGCCTTCTTGATATCGGCATCGCTTGCATTGCGTTCAACACCCAGTACTTCGTAATAATCGCTCTTCGACATGCTTGGTCTCGGTTGTTATTCCGTTGTCATGCAAATCCGCAACTCAACGGTTTCGCACTATCTTTTATACGGCCAAAGGGGCGTGTGAATCCACCCGCCCCCGGCCTCTGCTGTTTCAGTCTGGCATGACGGGATAATTTCCCGTCATGCCTGCGCGCTAATTACGCTTTTTTGTCGTCATCATTGACCTCTTCGAACTCGGCATCGACAACATCGTCGTCTGCCGCCTGTTCGCCGCCGGCCTGCTCACCGGCATCGCCAGCTGCACCGGCAGCACCCTGCTCTGCGTAAAGCTTCTCGGCCATCTTCGCAGATGCATCGGTGAGTGCCTTGGTCTTGGTCTCGATGAGTTCCTTGTCATCCTTGTCCATGACACCTTCAAGATCACTGATGGCAGCCTCGATATTGCCCCGCTCTGCGGCATCGAGTTTGTCACCGAGCTCTTCCATGCTCTTCTTGGTTGCATGGATCATGGTGTCAGCCGTGTTACGTGCTGCAACCAGTTCATGGAACTTCTTGTCCTCTTCCGAATGCGCTTCGGCATCCTGTACCATGCGATCGATCTCTTCATCCGACAGACCACTTGATGCAGTAATACGGATTGACTGCTCCTTGCCGGATGCCTTGTCCTTTGCAGAAACGTGCAGGATACCGTTCGAGTCAATATCGAAGGTCACCTCGACCTGTGGTACACCGCGCGGTGCTGGCGGAATATCACCGAGATCAAATCGACCCAACGACTTGTTCGCGCCTGCCTGCTCACGCTCACCCTGGAGGACGTGAACTGTTACTGCAGTCTGGTTGTCTTCCGCAGTTGAGAAGACCTGCTCCGCCTTGGTCGGAATAGTCGTGTTCTTGTCGATCAGCTTGGTCATGACACCACCGAGTGTCTCGATACCGAGCGACAGTGGAGTAACGTCGAGCAACAGGATGTCCTTAACATCACCGCCAAGTACACCACCCTGAACCGCGGCACCTACAGCAACTGCCTCGTCAGGATTGACGTCCTTGCGTGGCGCCTTACCGAAGAACTCTTCAACTGTTGACTGAACCAGCGGCATACGTGTCTGGCCACCAACGAGAATAACGTCGTCCAGATCGCTATTTGAAAGACCGGCATCGCTCATCGCAATTTTGCATGGCTCAAGCGTACGCTTGACCAGCGACTCAACCAGGGATTCGAGCTTGGCACGAGTCAGTTTCAGCGCCAGGTGCTTGGGACCTGAGGCATCTGCCGTAACGTATGGCAGGTTGATATCTGTCTGCTGGCTTGAAGAGAGCTCGATCTTGGCTTTCTCTGCTGCTTCCTTGAGACGCTGCAGTGCAAGCGGGTCGTTCCGCAGATCAACGCCCTGCTCCTTCTGGAATTCATTGACGATGTAATCAATGATCAGCATGTCGAAATCTTCACCACCGAGGAATGTGTCACCGTTGGTCGACAGCACTTCGAACTGGTGCTCGCCGTCGATCTCGGCAATCTCGATAATGGATACGTCAAAAGTACCGCCACCGAGGTCATAAACAACAATCTTGCGATCGCCGCCTTTCTTGTCCATACCGTAGGCAAGTGCAGCTGCGGTCGGCTCGTTGATAATGCGCTTGACATCAAGACCGGCAATTCTGCCTGCGTCCTTGGTTGCCTGGCGCTGCGAGTCATTAAAGTAGGCAGGTACAGTGATAACTGCCTCGGTAACAGCTTCACCAAGATAATCTTCAGCGGTCTTCTTCATCTTCTGAAGAATCTTTGCCGAGATTTCAGGTGGCGCCATTTTCTCGCCATTGATCTCAACCCAGGCATCACCGTTGTCAGCCTTGACGATCTTGTAAGGCACGATGTCCTGGTCACGCTTGACCACGTCGTCTTCAAAACGACGGCCAATCAGGCGCTTGATTGCGAACAGTGTGTTCTGAGGATTGGTGACAGCCTGGCGCTTGGCCGACTGGCCTACCAGTACTTCGTTATCCTTGGTGTAGGCGATAATCGAGGGGGTTGTGCGATCACCCTCGGAATTTTCAATCACTTTCGGCTCACCATCTTCCATGACTGCAACGCAGGAGTTGGTGGTGCCGAGGTCGATACCGATAATCTTACCCATAATTCAATACTCTCCAGAAAACTTGTTCAATATCTAAAATTCTTTATCTAACACCCAAAATTGGGTCTTCAGGCCCATTTTCAAGCTAAAAACGGTGTTTTTTCAAATTTTTCGGGTTTTTACTCGCCCTGCGAAACCACGACCATCGCGGGACGTACAAGACGACCGTTCAGAAGGTAGCCCTTCTGGAAAACATCGATGACGGTATTGGGTTCAATATCAGCGCTCGGCACCATGGTCATGGCTTGGTGCTGCTCGGGATCAAATGGCTGCTCACGCGGGTCGATCTGTTCAACACCAAACTTGTTCATGGCATCCGACAGCAGCTTGAGCGTCAGCTCGCTGCCCTCGCGCAGCTTATCGACATCAGCACCCTCGTCCATTGATGCCTTGACGCCCAGTTCGAGGCTGTCCCATACCTGCAGGAGCTCATTGACAAAACCTTCAAGAGCGAATTTACGTGCCTTTTCGAGCTCTTGTGCCTGGCGACGCTTCTGGTTCTCCATGTCGGCGACAGTTCTGAGAAGCTGTTCGTGTGCCTCGTCTGCCTTGGCAGTAGCTGCCTCGAGTTCCTCTTTGATGGAATCGATATCGTGCAGTGTCTCGGCAACTGATTCCTCGACTGTCTCTCCGGTCACTTCCCCGGATGGCTGCAACTCATGCGCTGCTTCTGTTTCATTCAGCGTGGGTTCCGCCTTGTCTGACATTTCATACTCTCCAAAAAATCTGTAAAAACTGCTTCATGGCCCGTTTTCGCGGACCAGTTAAATCCTGTGCGTGTGGAATTGGGGCCGATTACTCCGATTTCAAGGCGACTGACAGCAGTTTTGCGGTCACGTCTACAATCGGGATCACCTTGTCGTACGCCATGCGCGTGGGGCCGATGACCCCCAGTACACCAGCGACGGCGCCATCTACCTCATATGCTGAAGTCACCAGGCTACAGGTTTCAAGCGGGTCGTAGTGCGACTCTTCGCCGATAAAAATCTGAACGCCGTCTGCCTCCATACAACGGTCCAGCAAGTGCAGTATCTGGCGCTTCTCTGCGAAAGAGTCGAACAGCAACTTGAGGCGTTCAACGTCCGTGAGGTCGTTGTAGCCCATCAGGTTGGTTTGCCCCGAGACAACATAGTCGCCCTCTTTCTGTTCACCGCCCAATACCTCGCCTGCAAGCGACAGTGCCTTTTTCATGACGGCATCCATCTCGCTGCGTGTATTCTCCAGCTCGTTGATGAGCTGGTCCCGCATCACCTCGAGCTCTTCACCTGCGTAGTGGCGGTTGAGAAAATTTGCCGACTCGACCAATTCACTCTGACTGAATTTCTGGCTGGTCTCGATCACCCGGTTGTGCACTTCGCCGTCACTGCTGATGAGTATCACCAACACCCGGTTTGCTGACAGTGGCAGAAACTCGATTTGCCTGAAAAACAGGCTCTCGCGCTTCGGGATCATGACTAGCCCGGCCATGTGGGTCAGCTCGGAGAGTGCATTGGATGCAGTCTCGGCAATCTGCTTCTGCCCCATCTGCCCCTTCAGCTGCTCCTGCACCTGGGTCAGCAGGGTTTGTCCCGGCTGTTTCAGGGTGACTAGAAAGTCGAGGAAGAAGCGGTAACCTGAGACCGTGGGAATACGCCCTGACGACGTGTGCGGCGAGGTGATCAGGCCCATCTCTTCCAGATCTGACATCACGTTGCGGATCGTTGCCGGACTCAGGTTCATACCGCTGTCACGTGCCAGTGTGCGCGAGCCGACAGGCGTTCCATCCTGGATATAACGTTCGATCAACACTTTAAGAAAGTGCTGCGCGCGTTCATTGATTACAGATTCAGATGCTGAAGCCACACATTATCCCGGAATTATCCACTTCTCGATCGACTTGGCACTCTCAAAGCCCAAGTGCCAAAGGCGAATTATGCGCAGTTGACCCTGCCGATGCAAGGTTTCCATTTCGCAAGCGCGCGCAAGACTGTAGAATCACCCCCCATGAGCGGCAAGAGCAAGAAAAAGAAAGGTACGGACAGCAACACCATTGTGCTGAACCGCAAGGCGAGGCACGAGTTCACCATCGAGGAGAAATTCGAGGCGGGAATGCTGCTCGAGGGCTGGGAAGTCAAGGCGTTACGCGCCGGGCGCGTCAATATTGCCGAGAGCTATGTGACCGTCAAGAACGGCGAGGCATTCATATTCAACTGCACCATCAACCCGCTGCAGACTGCTTCAACCCATATCGATCCCGAACCCAAGCGAATCCGCAAACTGTTGCTCAACCGAAACGAACTGGACAAGCTGACAGGCCTGATCGAACGAAAGGGCTACACCCTCGTGGCGACTGCCATGTACTGGAAAAAAGGGCGTGCCAAGCTGGAAATTGGCGTTGCCAAGGGTAAAAAGCTGCACGACAAACGCGCTGATGAGAAAGATCGTGACTGGAAGCGAGACCAGGCACGGATAATGAAAAACCGTTAACTCCAGTCGTTGGTCGTTAGTCAGTCACTAGCCTGACAACAACCAACGACCAAATGCCCTGTTTACATCATCTCAAGGTCATCTTTGACTGCATCCAGACCCGCCTGCGCACAAGCTTCATCGGTTTCACCGGAAGGTGCACCACTGACACCCACGGCACCATAGACACTTCCACCAGCCTCTATCAGCACTGCCCCGGCTGACATCACCACACCAGGAACACGTCCGATTGGACCATCTGCACGCTCTGCCAAACCTGACGAGTTCACCATGAAATTGGCTGCAGCATAGGCTTTACCCTTGCTGATACCCAGGGTAATTACCGGTGCAACCGTATCACGTGCCTGAAACTGCACAACTCCGTTTCGATCAACAACGGTAACGCCAGCCTGAATACCCTGCTCCCTGCATGCCTCGATCGTGGCCATACCGACTCTTGCTGCAGTATCCAGTGTCAGGCGCTTGACGCTAACGACAAGATCATCATCCTGCGCCATCGCAGGCATTGATACCGCCAATGCAATAGCCGCTGCCGAAACTGTTTTTGCCAGTTTTTTCATCTCAAACCTCCACTCTTTGTTGTATTTGTCATTTCTGACCTTATTTATGTTGCATAGCAAAGTGTAATCTTACTAGTAATAAGTTCAAGTGACTTGGAACTTTTAAGCATAAGAACTACACTAACAGCTACTGGGGGCGACCTGGCTTCGACGTGGGTTGCAAAACTTCAGATGCATGTCGTGGGGCGAATACCACGTAAATACAGTCGCATAAATATAGTTGCAAACGACAACAACTACGCTCTCGCCGCTTAATACCCGGTAGGGAGCCGTCTGACTGGAGCCGTGTCTGTGCGTCCAGGTTTCAGGCGTCATATCTCACAGAATCGTGTTGAAGCTTGCCCGGGGCCGATACATTAAACCTTAACCGGAATCGTCGTATGTACAGGCCCTGATTGCCGGGTAGTCTGCGATTAAATTTAATAGGTAATCTAAACATGTAGATTCTGTAGCGGAGGACTTGCGGACGCGGGTTCGATTCCCGCCGCCTCCACCAACCATCAATGATAATGCACTGTTAATTCAGTGCTTTTTCATTTTATATGTTAGTTAATGTACGGGTTGATGTACGGCCCGACATTGAAACGTCGCTTTTTTCTATCGGCAACCCACATTATCAACGTCCGCTTTCGGCCAAAAGCGGACATTCAATATTAGTCATCAATCGTGCCTTTTGTTGAGTTTATTTATTTATCTTTTCCTTTTATAAATGGCTTCCACCATGCTTCACGGCCACCTATCTTCCCAGGAATGACGATCTCTCCAATTTTTGGAGTAAGATAATCGACACGACTTTGTTTAGCTGCAATCAAAAGCCGCTCGACTGGTTCTGACCAGGGGAACATCCCAAGATCAAAGGTAGCCCAGCCACTGGGCACCATCAGTTTACCCCTTACGGCCTAATGTGCTTTTACCGCCTCCTCAGGAGTGTAATGGATCTCCTTCCATCCTCTTATTTCACCATAAGCCCCAATCTCAAAAAAAGTCACATCGAAAGGTCCTAGTCGTTTACCAATCTCGTAGAGCCCCTTAAACCAACCCGAGTCTCCGCTAAGGTATATGTTCTGTTGGTTTCCCTGAATACCATATGAGGCCCAAAGCGTCTTGTTTTTGTCAAAAATGCCTCGCTCGGAAGTGTGCTTGGCCGGTGCTGCGGTAATCGTCAAACCATCAATGGATTTTTTCTGCCACCAGTCAAGTTCGATTATCTTTTTATGCGATACACCCCACTCTTCCAATAATTTCCCCACGGCTAGGGGCGCGATGAAATGCCTTGTCTTAGGAATAAGCGCCTTAATAGAATCTTCGTCCAGATGGTCGGAATGATTATGAGTAATCAATACCACATCGACCACAGGCAAGCTATTCGTTGATGCAAGAGTTTTAGAATATCGTATAGGACTAAACGGTCCATAGCTGCCTGCTTGTTGTGAGAACATGGGATCGGTCAGGATCACTTTGTCATCAATCTTAATAAGGAAAGTTGTGTGCCCCAGCCAGGTGAATTGTAAATCACGCAGTTCATTCCACTGGGAAATATCAAATGGCTCCACAGGCAGTGGAGGGCTAGGTGTATATTCTTCCGGTTTATTGAAGAAATAATCCCAGAAGGTCGTCAGACTTTTTCCCCATTCCATTGTGGACTTTTTGCAATGCGTTGTTGTCGATTTAAATCTGTTGCATTTGAAACCGTCACACAACCGAACAAGGCAAGTTGTGCAAGAAGGAAACCAATAAGAAAGGTGTTTTGCATTTTATACCACCAAGATGGTTACCCTAGTAATTCTCAATGTCCGCTTTGGGTTGGTAGCAGTTATTCAGGAATCCAGCCAATTCTGAAGCACATCAAACAAATATATTTGTCTATGCCGACATCAATGAGTTCAACGTGTGACGTGCCACAACCCCCAAGCCCCTCCAAGGGTGATCAGAGGCAAGACGATCCAATAAGGTGTCTCATTAACCAGGTTCCATCCTGGAGCACTTCTTGCCGCAACAATAGCCGCTAGACACACAATAGGCCAGTATGCCGTGATTCCAAGTGCAGCACTGAGCAGGATACGCCCCCATCCCTTCCCTAACCAGTATCCAACTAATCCGGCAGCTAGAAGAGGGATATAGACCAATAGATCACCCAGTGCGAAGCCATACCAAAATGCAGTTCCGACTTCGGTAATCACATCGGCTGATTCCTGTGTACCCATTGCGACGCCCATATCATAATCAAATGCAGGAATGGCCTGAGCATAAACAAGGTAAGAAAGTAAAAGCCAGCCGAACCCTTGTAGCATCCAGAAGCCGCTGTCTCGTTTCATCGCTGATACCCTCGTAATAGAAAAATCATAGCTATCTCAGATAATCTTACAATATCACTCAGAATACTCTTTGGCAGGACATCTAGTCGGACAAAAAGTAATCACTCCAGCACACAAGGGAAATAAGTACCTCTGAATGTCCGCTGTGGGCCGTTAGCAGTCATTTAGCTTGGCTGAAGTGGTATATTCCCCAGATTTTCCGTTATCGGCCAGAAACAGACATTTAGTCTGACTACATCTCACTATCGCACCCGGTTTTCTATACTTGTAGTTACCAGTAAATTGTTGATATTTATAGTGGAGTGATAATGAGAATCACACGCGATCTCTACAATGCATTTTTGATTGAGTCTGGTGACGGGTATGGCTAAGGAGCAACAAGCAGGCATTAAGATAGGAACCTGGATTAGTCTTGTGGTGCGAACGGTACTGTTTCCGGTGTTTGTGTTGTTGCCAGCAGGCACTTGGCAATGGTGGGACGCCTGGGTATTAATAGGCTTGTGGTTGATCTTCTTTGCTGTACTGACGCCATTACTTGTTATACATGATCCTGAGCTGCTTGCAGAGCGAATGAAAGTCAGCCCAGTACAGGAGGGGCAAAAAGGCTGGGATAAAGTGATTATGGTACTGATTGTTATCGTTGGTATCAGTCTCTACATAGTTCCCGGATTTGATGTAATTCGTTATGAATGGAGTGAACCATTGCCTCGCTGGATACAGATCATTGCACTGGTTGCGCATGTTCCACTGTTTTTATTACTTGGATGGGTAATGTTGGCAAATACATACCTGTCTCAAGTAGTGAAAATCGATCATCATCGCGAGCATACGGTAATAACCGGAGGGCCATATAAAATTGTCAGGCATCCAATGTACACGGTCGTGATCGTATTGTTCCTCGCTTTCCCGGTTGCGCTTGGCTCTCGAATTGGATTAATACCAGCATCACTTCTTGCAGTATTGCTGATTATTCGCACAGTACTTGAAGACAGAACCTTGCATGCAGAACTGTCAGGTTACCCTGAATATGCCAGTGTCACTCGCTACAAATTATTACCGGGTATATGGTGATTCACCTCTAAGAGGTCTGTTATTGGCTAATTGCGGTCATTAAGAACATTAGCACTATCGCTGATCATTATTATTTTTGACGGATGTTTTGGATCTGAGGTTAACCAATCTCCATTGGGTTGCTGGGATCTGTTGTCCATTCCTCCAACGAAGCCATATAAACCGCTACATTGTTATATCCCAGTCGAGTGAGAACAAATGCATCTGTCGATGCAACAATACCACCACCACAATAGGTAATTATTCGTGCATTATGATCAAATCCATGCATTGCAGCTAACTCATCTTGTGAAAGCAAGTGACCTTTGTTATCGAGTAATGACAATCCGTCAATATTCACAGCCCCCATAATATGACCAGCTCGTGGATAGATACTCATTTCACCACGATAAAATTCCTCTGGCAGCGTATCAATAAGAATAACGGTGTCATCATTAACACTGGCAGCCACTTCATCGTGATCCGCAATCACCTCAGGGCGTGGTTTGGGCGTTAATGTGTTAACAGCTCGAAGAACAGGCTCCAGGGAAAGTTCGTTGCCATTTGATGTCCATGCAGCAAGTCCGCCATCTAAAATTGCAGCATTATCGAAGCCTACCCAGCGTAGCATCCACCAGACTCGTGCTGCCCAACCGGTATAGTTCGCATCGTATAGTACGACTCTAGAATCATCTCCCACACCCAGTTCACCCATCGCAGCGCAAAATTGTTCAGGGCTCAATAAATCAAACTCTACTGGGCCATTAGCCTTGCACAACTCATTTTTAAGATCCGCAAAACCTGCATTGGGTATATGGCCAAGTTCATAATCCGGGCGGCCACTGACATTATGTAATCCGCGTGGGTCATCCGCATTTGGCATTGTGACAACCGTGCAATCTAACAACACCAGATCTTGATCATTAATATGCTGTTTTAGCCATTCTGCACTTACTAAGGTGTCCATAATGAAATCACCATATGTGAAAAAGAATTCGTGAATTCAATTTCCAAGTGCAACTCAACAGAGTTGGTTAGAGGGCAAGCTGCGGTAGCATAGGTAGCTTCTCTCACCGACCAAAGTTAGAGGAGCACCATGTACACGCAGCTTACCCAGGAAGAACGATACCAGATTCAGGCACTGATGAAAGCAGGTCACAATCAAACAGAGATAGCCAAGATACTTGGGCGCCACAAATCCACTGTCAGCCGCGAACTGAGGCGTAACCGTGGCTTGCGCGGCTATCGCCCCAAACAGGCCCATCGGCTGTCTGTAGAGCGCCGTCAGAGCAAGAGCCAGCCCCGTATTGCCACTACCCACTGGGAGCGAGTCGAGCATCTGTTGCGCGAGGACTGGAGTCCGGAACAAATCAGCCTGTGGCTGTGCAATGAGGCTGACATTCAAATCTCTCATGAGTGGATTTACCAGTACGTTCTCCAGAACAAATCCATGGGCGGTAACCTATACCGCCACCTGCGTTGCCAGAAGCAGCGTCGAAAGCGCTATGGCAGCTATAGCCGCCGAGGGCAACTGATTAACCGAGTCAGCATCGATGAACGTCCTGCCGTGGTTGATGAGCGTTCACGCTTCGGTGATTGGGAACTTGATACCATTATCGGAAAAGGCCACAAACAGGCCATCGTTTCAATCACCGAGCGTAAATCCCGATTGACGCTCATCCATAAGGTGGAGAGAAAAACCGCCAGCAACGTCACCAGCGCTATCCTCAAACTGCTCAAACCCATCGCCGGCCGCGTTCACACGCTGACCTCAGATAATGGTAAGGAATTCGCCGGTCACGAGACCATCGCTAAAGGCCTCAGTGCCAGGTTCTTCTTTGCCCATCCCTATGCCTCCTGGGAACGTGGCTTGAATGAGAACACCAATGGACTCATTCGCCAATACTTCCCAAAGCATCGGGACTTTACAACCATCACTCAGGCGGAAATCAACCAGGTGATGAATAAACTGAACAATCGTCCCCGAAAATGTCTTGGCATTAAAACGCCCAATCAAGTATTTTTCGGGATTAACCCATCCGTTGCACTAGTGAGTTGAATCCGCGATTATTAATATGGTTTCACTATGTTAAATAGTAATTCAAATGATTCCGTATCAGATAACTTTTTTGGATTTGCGCAAAATATCAATGACCGCTTTGGGTCGGAGTCGGTCATTTAGTTGTCTAGGTGACCAAGAATCCATGAAGGGCTGCTTTCGGCCAGAAGCGGTCATTCGATTTTTTTCTATTATCAAGCATAACTCCCAAATTAATGCTATAGATAAAGTATAAGAGCACCTCAAGAGAGGGGCTCAACATCGCCTGATCTCTCTTGTGAAGAGTGCTCTGATATATGGAGAAAGATCATGGCTAATAAGCAAGTAACGAAGGCTCCTGAGAAGAAAACTCAGATAAGCCAACCGGCTCGCTCTTTAAGCCTTTTTGAAGAGATGGATCGTTGGTTTGATGAGGCATTTCCTAATCATTGGATGCAGCGATTCAATACGAGTTGGCCATTTCCAGAAGAAATTGACATGAAGTTACAGCGCCGCGTTCCCAAGGTTGATGTGATTGATAAGAAGAAGAAAATCGTAGTTCGGGCTGAACTGCCAGGCATTGAAAAAGACGATCTGGAGATTACTGTTTCTGACAATGCTGTCACACTTAAGGGTGAGACCAAGCATGAGAAGACTGAAGGTGAAAAGGGCGATTACTACCGAAGCGAAATTTCTCAGAGCTCCTTTATGCGCAGAGTGAGTCTGCCGGACGAGGTTGAATCGGGGGGCGCTAAAGCCAAATTCAAAAATGGTGTGCTCGAATTAAGCTTGCCGAAAGCAAAAAAGAGAAAACGTAAGACAATTAAAGTCGAATGATAAGGATTAGGTAGCGCATGTAGTCGGTGCGCTGCCTTGTTGTTACCAATATCCGCTTTGGATCGTTAGTGGTCATTTAGCCTGATTGGAGCATTTCCTTCCCCTAAGGTCTGCTTTCGGCCAGAAGCGGTCATTTAGTTACTTGAATCTCCGCCAATAAAAATCGACTAGAAATGGTAGTCATTCATCGATTTTAGCTGGAGTTATCTCAAGGATTTCAGCGTTTAATCTCTCAAGATGGATGATCGTTAACCATCTAGCTCAGAGTTCCCTCTCGGAATAGAATTCGTAACAGTTCCGCCCTCGTTGTTTTGCACGATACATGGCCTCATCTGCATTTTTAACAAGACTTGTCATATTTTCTCCATCCTCTGGGTATATGCTGATTCCGATACTCACACCGATATTGAGGGTGTTCCCCTTAATCTCAAATGGCCTGCCCAGACTTTCAATGATGTTAGAAGCTACCTTTACGGCATCTTTGGGGTGGGTTATTTTTTCAAGAATCACAGAGAATTCATCACCACCTAACCTTGCAATCGTGTCTGATTCCCGGATGTTTTCTTTTAATCGTGACGAAATCGACTGCAACATTTCATCGCCCACTGAATGTCCAAATTTATCGTTTACAGGCTTGAATTGATCGAGGTCAAGATACATTACCGCCATGATATTCTTTTCCCGCTTTGCATGTTCCAAAGCACGCTCGCAAAGTTCAGAAAATAACAGCCGATTAGGTAAATCAGTTAGTGCGTCATGATTGGCGAGGTGGCGGGTACGTTCCTCTGCGTGAACTTTCTCCGAAATATCGGAAAAAATGGCGATGTACTGTGTAAGTTCACCTTTCCCATTTTTCACAGCAGTGATGCTCTCCCAGACTGGAAAGATTTCTCCGTTCTTGTGCCGATTCCAGATTTCTCCCCGCCACTGTCCTTCCTCCTCCAATGTCTGATACAAGTTGTCATAAAATGCATCATCATGTTGTCCTGAGCGAATGATGCGCGGAGACCCCCCGATAGCTTCTTGTGCCGAGTAACCAGTCATGTCGGTGAATGCTTGGTTAACTTCCTGAATTCTTCGATTAACATCCGTAATAACAACGGCCTCTTTTACCGACTCGAAAACAACAGCGTGCTGACCAAGAATCTTCTCAGTCCTCTTCATTTCGCTAATGTCCCAGTTGACACCGACCATGCGTACCGGCTGATTTAATTTATTGCGCTCTACTATGCCAGCTGCCTTTACATGGCGAACCCCTCCATCTGGTAGCACTATGCGGAACTCCATACTAAATTTGTTCTGGTTTTCCAGAGCCTCTTGCAAATGCCTCTCAGCCACAAGAATGTCATCAGGATGGACTGCAGACCTCCAAGTCTCATAAGTCACTTTTCTGTCATGTGGAATTCCATAGAGATCATAATGGAGGTCATTCCAATTCAATTTGTTCGTGGGTATATTCCATATCCAAATAGCAATATTTCCTGCTTCTGTAGCTAGGTTCAGCTGTGAATTAATCTCATTCAACTGGTCGCGAACCACCAACAACGATTTATTTGCTGAATAGGCACTGATAATTACAACCAGAAAGGCGAGTAGACCAACAATCCCACCAACTGTGAAATAAGGGGTGCTGACTTCTGAAAAATCGATCTTGGCTACTATGCCCCACCCCAAGTCAGGTAATGGATAGTAAGCAGCAAATACTCTCTTCCCCCGATAGTCAACACCCTCTAATACCCCTTTCTTTCCTTGAAGAGCGCGACGCATAGGCTCAGCCAATTTGCCGTCCATGGGTACTCGAGTAGGATCGGTGTCATTATCGTGTTGGTTACGGTGATGTAAAAGGAAGGTGATCTTCTCATCAACTATATGAGCGAGAGAGATTTCTCCTGTTTCACCTATCCCTGGAAAACTCTCTTGAGCATCACGTAACTGATCCAAGATATTTGCTTTGTTAATAGTTAAGTAATGATGCTCAGCATGTGATGCCATAGCTCTGATTAGCGCTGATTGGCCCTTGACCACATCAGCCAGCTGATGCTTTTGTTTATTTATTCCCGCGTAGTAAAAAATCCAGACTGTAATAATTGTGAACAGGGCTATAGAAAGGGCGCGGGTGCTAATGTCCCATAAAAAAAGGCGACGAAGATTCTGATGCGGCTGAAATGCAAGTGTCATTATGATTATTGTCATTTTGGACAAGAGAAACAATATAGACCAATTATTGATGCTGTCTAATATGCAGTCCTTGTATGTAATAGGGTATTTAGAAATATCAGGGAGTTCATACCGATTCCAGAAGGAAATAGTGTAGGTGTAGACATTTGTTTACACTCTGGTAAAAAACTGGAATTAGGGTCAAACTCTACAATTCTGAACGTCCGCTTTGGGTCGAAAGTGGTCATTCAGCAGAATACGGCACTATCACGTCTGCCCTCTGAAATAGCTGATCTTGCGCAGCACATGGTTGCATAAATACAACAGCTCCTAGCTACTGTCGATAAAAAGCATATATTTCTTGACCATAAGCCCTGTCAAAGGTTAAATGTGACTGAGTAAATGGTATTTCTATTGCTAGGGAATGGCAGTTTTATAACAATTGAGGGGATTCAGTATCATGAAAAAAGCAATTCTCGCAGCAGCGATCGCAACTCTGGTTGCAGCGCCTGCAGCAAGCGCGAACGTTACCATTTACGGCCAGGTCCACGTAGCGATCGAGAAATACAATGGCTTTCAGGACGAATGGGGAGTGATTCAGGATGCCGTATGGGCAGTCAAGTCAAACGCTTCACGGATCGGCTTTAAGGGCACCGAGGATCTCGGTAACGGCCTGAGCGTCATCTGGAAAGCTGAAACCACTTATGACTTCGCTGACGGCAGCGCATGGGGTTCTGGTCGTAACGCCTACATCGGCCTGGCCGGTGACTGGGGTACTTTCCTTTACGGTCGTCACGACTCACCATACAAGATGGCATACTACTCTACCGGCATTGAGATGATGGGCGATACCATCCTCGATTTCATAAGGATGGGAGACAGTATGCACAACGGTAGTAATCTTGATGATATTGAATTCTGGCACGGCGACCTATACAGTGGCGCAATTGCATATATTTCTCCCAACATGAACGGACTGACTATTGCCGGTGCAATTGTACCTGGCGCCAACTCTGGCGGCCCTGGTGGCGACGGCCTCGCTGATGCAGTCTCTCTTGCTGCCATGTATGCAAATAATGGCCTCAAGCTCGCCATGGCCTATGAGTCAAACGAAGACGGTGATGATGATTCATGGCTCGTAGGCGCAAGCTACACCATGAACAACATGACTCTTGCTGTAACCTACAATGAAGATAGTGGAATGGACGACGGCGGCGATCATAAAGCACTTCTCGTTGCCGGCTCATACAGGGCAGGAAACAACAACTTTGTTGTTAAATGTGGTGATGATCTGGATAGGTACTCCGACTGGGTCTGGGGAATTGGCGTAGAGCACGCGCTGAGCAAACGCTCAATGGCATATGTTGCATATGCTGATAGTGAAGACGATGACAGTGCTTTGTCTGTCGGTATGATCCACAAATTCTAATTCGACTAATACTCATTGGATCATTCAGGGGGGGGGCTTCGGCTCCCCTTTTTTATTGAAGAAAATTGAAAACATTTTCCACGTTCTTGCGGTAATTTATTGATGCACATTTCTACAAGTGGAGAGCTGGTCACGCCCCTGTAATTTACAAATCTCACCGACTGCTATAGTCGAGTAGCAGTCGTTCACAGGCAGTACCTTGATAGCCCGCTACTAGCCGAAAACCGACATACTGATGAATTCCCATTAAAGTCCCTTTTGTTTCTTATGGAGCGACTGTTGCAGGTTCCCTCTGATAATCGTCAAGTCCCTCCTTTGCCCCCGGATAGGGAAGGCTTGTAAGAATCCTTTTACACATGGCCTAAGCCATCTGGAATGTCTATGACTTCCTTTCGGTACAAAACTTTGGTACAAATACAGTACAAATCGACACAAGAAGCTTGACTCCACCTAAGTAAATCAAGCATTTGGGAGAGGAATAGGAAACGGGTTCGATTCCCGCCGCCTCCACCAATGAAATGTAAAAGGCCACCTTCGGGTGGCCTTTTTGTATTCTGCCGGGCTTCTCTCCCGAACCGGTTCAAGTACCTGTTTGCAACAACTCTTCCTGCTCCGGATCTTCTGCGAGTTTTCTATCATCCAGAGCCAGGGTTTCCAGGGTATATCGTCGTACAGAATGAACCAGGTCGAGATCATCATCCAGAGAGTGACCATAGGAAGGGATCAAAGTCTCCAGGCGCTGCCTTGCCTCACCTTCAACCAGGTCAGGCAAGCAGTTTTCTATAACTTCCAACATGGCAGACACACTGACTGAAGCTCCGGGGGAGGCGCCCAGCAAGCCCGCCAGAGAGCGATCAGCTGTCTTGATTACCTCGGTACCAAACTGCAACTTGCCACGCCCCTTCTTATCCAGCTTGATGATCTGCACTCGCTGGCCCGCGCGGCGAAGATGCCATTCACCGGGCTGCACCGAAGGGAGAAAGTCACGCAGCTGTTCGACCCGCTGGTCGCCGGAGCTCATGGCCTCTTTGATGAGATAACGCGTTAACGCCCAATGTTCTCTTGCAACTTCCAACATGGGTTTGAGATTGTGAGATCGAATCGAATTGATCAAGTCAAAAAGACTGCTCTTCTTCAGAAAGCGCGTGGTGAAACCTGCAAAGGGGCCGAAGAGTAACGCGGGCCGCCCATCGATCACGCGGGTATCGAGATGTGGTACAGACATTGGAGGTGCACCAACAGGTGGCATGCCATAAACCTTGGCATTATGTGTCGCTGCTGCTTTCATGTTTTCACTGGCAAGCCAGATGCCTGAAACAGGAAAACCGCCATAACCCCGAACCTCTTCCACGCCTGCCTTTTGCAGTAGAGGCAAAGCACATCCACCAGCGCCAACAAATACAAAACGCGCCTCGATGGTTCGCGTACCTGCAAGCGCGTGCTTGGTTGTCACATGCCAACGATCGCCAACCTTTTTTAAATCGGAAACCCATGTTGAAAGCCAATAGTCAACTGAGTCCTCATGTGACAAATGCTCCCCCATCGCACGAGTTAATTCGCCGAAGTTGATATCTGTTCCGTGTGCCACACGCGTTGCGGCCATCGGCTGTTCCATATCACGCCCAGCCATCATCAGTGGCAGCCATTCGTTGAGTGAGGCAGGATCATCCGCATATTCCATCTCTTCGAACAGGGGATGCATCACTAATGCTTTTTGACGACTCTTCAGGTAATTGACGTTTTCCTTGCCCTGAACCCAGCTCATATGCGGTACTGGATTGATAAAGTCGGTAGGTTCCGACAGTGCACCTTTATGAACCAAACCGCTCCAGAATTGCAGGGACTCCTCAAAACGGGCGTTTATCCCCAAGGCTCTTTCGATCTCGATTTCACCATTACTTTGCTGCGGGGTGTAATTAAGTTCGCAGTAACCAGCATGTCCTGTGCCTGCATTATTCCAGGCATGTGTACTCTCTGTGCCCAGCTTTGCCGCTTGCTCAACCAGGGTGACATGGCGAGAGGGATCAAGCTGCGTCACCAGCATTGCCAGTGTCTTGCTCATGATACCGCCACCAATCAACAGAACATCTGTTTTATGCATCGTCATACGGCTGCCTCCAGATCAATCAGAATCGGGTATATTGTAGAGTACATATGTTGCACTGCAATAAAAATATGAGAAATTATCGGGTTTATTCGAATTTTTCGGACTAAAGTGTCGATTTTTTTGCTTATATTCAGATGCTTACCGATTTTCAGCCATAATCTCGATGCCAGACTGCCTGTTTAGGTTGATCTCGATTGTTTAGTAATCCCGGTTCATCACACATCCACGAAGGAGCGCTTTCGTCCGGAAGCGGATAAAAAAGTGATCTGCTACCCCTGGTTATTGAAATTCCTTCCTCTGTCGTTATTCGCTTACAATATTCAAAACAGTGGGTGAGACGGGCGGACAGCCAACCGGGGTATTCAGTCTATGGATTTTCAGTGGGTAGCTATAGCACTAGGTGATGTTGCCTGGATTTCCCTGGCCTTTGTACTGGGATTTGGCTCCCGTCTGATCGGCCTGCCGCCCCTGGTGGGCTTTCTTGCCACCGGCTTCGTGCTGAACTATTTGGGCATCACCAGCGGTGAGATGCTGCAGAAACTCGCCGACCTGGGTATAACCCTGTTGTTGTTTGCAGTAGGCCTGAAGCTGAACCTGAAAATGCTGCTACGGCCCCAGGTGTGGGCAGTCACCAGCATCCATATTGGCCTGGTGATCGCAATCTTTGGCATGGGAATCTTTTCTCTCGCCCTGGTCGGCCTGCCCCTGTTCACCGGCCTGGATTTCAAGATGGCCCTGATGCTGGCGTTCGCCCTGAGCTTTTCCAGTACCGTGTTTGTGGTCAAGGCCTTGGAAGAAAAGGGTGAGATGAAGGCCCTGCATGGCCGTATTGCCATTGGCATCTTGGTCATGCAGGACCTGGCCGCAGTGGTCTTTCTGGCCGCATCCACTGGCGAGTTACCTTCTCCCTGGGCGTTACTGCTGTTCCTGTTGATCCCAATGCGTCCCCTGTTCCACCTGTTGTTACAGCGTACCGGCCACGGAGAGTTGCTGATTCTCTACGGCCTGGTGCTCGCCTTGGGCGGTGCGGAGCTGTTCGAACTCGGTGGTGTGAAGGATGACCTCGGTGCACTGATCATGGGTTTGTTGATTTCCACTCACCCGAAAGCCGCCGAGATGTCGAAAACCATGCTGGGCTTCAAAGACTTGTTCCTTGTGGGCTTCTTCCTCTCGATCGGTATGACTGGGCAACTCTCCCTGGAGGCCCTGATGATAGGTCTTCTGCTGGTGCCCTTCGTGCTCTTCAAGTCGGTACTCTTCTATGCGCTGATGACCCGCTTCAAACTGCGTGCGCGAACTTCTCTGCTGGCGACTCTGAATCTCAGCAATTACAGTGAATTTGGCCTGATTGTGGCAGCGATCGGCGTGTCCAATGGATGGATTGATGCGGAATGGCTTGTCGTCATTGCAATTGCGCTTTCACTATCGTTCGTCATTGCTGCACGCCTCAGTAGCCGGGACGACACAATCTACAGCTCCTACCGGCTTTTCTGGCTTAAGTTTCAGCGCAAGGAACGCCTCCCCGACGATCAGCAGTTGGATACCCTCAACGCAAAGATTGCCATCTTCGGAATGGGCCGGGTAGGTACTGGCGCTTATGACAAGATGCGTGAGCTCTACGGTGATACCGTCGTGGGCGTAGATTTCGATACCGAGCGAGTCCGACGACACCAGGAGGCCAGGCGCAACGTAATGCGTGGTGATCCCAGTGATGCTGACTTCTGGGATAATATCCACAAGGATCACGGCATCGAATTAGTGATGCTGGCACTACCTAACCTGGAAGCCAACATTGATGCCCTGGCACAGCTACGTGAGACTGCCTTCGAAGGCAGGGTTGCCGCTATAGCACGCTATCCGGATGAGGATTTACTCTTAAGCGAGGCCGGTGCAACCTGTGTGTTCAACATCTACGCCGAGGCTGGTGCCGGTTTTGCCGGTCACATTCAGGAGAATCTGCAAAAAAAGGGATATTGCCCTTTGCCGGAGCATGACTAAAGTTCCGCTTTGTACTGAAAACGATGTTTCACAACAGATCATCATTTCTTTGATTATCATCAAGAAAACCGGGGCATTTCTTACTAACCTTCTATTAGAGGCCATACATAAATGGTCAGGAGGTTACCGCCATGATGAAGGCAAGACAGTTTACCAAGTTAGCGGCATTTCTTATGGCAATCGCATTACTGTTTACGGCGACATCAGCTTTTGGTGCTACTCCTATAAAAATTCCAAAAGTCGCTGAGCCTCAGAACCCGCCAGGATCACCTGTTGGAGGCCTACCTATCCCCTTACCGGAAACGACTCCACCAGAGGCAGGCCTGCCAGTACCTATTCCAAAAGTGGATGAACCTCAATCTTCTCCAGAGGAAGAGAAAGGGATTATTCTGCAAAGAAAAGCTGATGAGAGAGGCATTATTCTTCAGAGAGAAGGTGGCAGGTAAAGATTGGGTTTGGGACTTCCATGCAACCTACGGGGTCAGACTCGATTGATCCCTTGTATATAATGCCGATCGAGATCAATTCTGAATTTCAGGATAGAATAATTTGCGGACTGGATTCAGCAGCATTCGTTATAAACAATTTCTCAATTTATTATTTAACTAACTCAAGGTGATTGATGATGTATGGATTCTCAACAAAGACAAATGTTGGCTTCGAAGAGTCGATTGAGCGCACAAAAGCAGCGCTTGCTGAAGAAGGTTTTGGCGTGCTGACAACTATTGATGTCCAGGCAACGATGAAAGCCAAGCTTGATATTGATGGCAAACCTTACACAATTCTCGGGGCATGTAATCCCAAGCTGGCGCATCAGGCCATCTCAGCAGAACCGGATATTGGTCTTCTACTTCCATGCAATGTACTCGTGCGAGAAGAGGAAGATGGATCAGTCACCGTTGCCTTCATGGATCCGGTAGCCGTTCTTGGCATGGTCGATAAACCGGGTATCGAGGAGCTTGCCGGGCAAGTTCGTGCAAAGCTAATGAATGTGAGAGACTCTTTATAAGCCATTTCCGCTGACACCGCACCACCAGGTTAGTGCAGAATTTCACCTCCTGGTGGTCATTTTTCATTGTTGCTACCCTAGCTTCAAAGCTGACCGGTCGGAAGAGGAGTTCTCACGGCTGATTATGAATACCCGCTAATGATACATAGCGAATTCTTGATATAATTACATCGTTGATGGCCTCCAAGTAAAGCCCATATGAATAAAGACCAGATTACCAGTGCGATAGATGATTTTCAGCAGGATGTTGACCAGTTAGTAGAGCAAGCTTTGCTTACAGATAATCCTGATGAAATGAGGGACGTTATCAGGCGATGCGCATTAGTTCTTGAATCTAACTTCATCCCACAGATATCCGCTGCAATGATTACTGTCAAATCGAAGACGGCCAAACAGCTTCTGGAACACAACCTGGTTGAAGAGATTGGTGGTGGCCACCAGGATTTACTCGCAGACTTCCTGCGCTCTGCAGATGCTTTTCCAAGTGAAAAAACCTACGAGGAAACCAGTGCGATAGTGCGAAAAATTCGACACTATTTCAGCAATGCCATAGAGAACAATGATGCAATGAGAAGTCTCACCTTCATCACCTTTGCAGAGAATATGGCAGGCAACATCCGCTTGATGCATGAACTATCCAAGCGCCTGGGAAGCGAAGACCTGCAGTACACTGAGGTACACGCAGAAGTCGATATTGATCACGGCGAAGAGATGATTGAAGCCTTCGTTGAAGAGATGAAGCTTCATGAAGAGACCGATATCGACCAGATCATTAACGAAGTAGCGAATCTGTTACATGAAAGAAACGAGGTCTCATTTGGCGTCAAGAGAGAGAGGTTGCACTAGCAGAAGCTGCACATAAGCAATCTCTCAGTTCGTGGGGGTAGACTGACTTCCGACACCGAGAGCTGCCGCTTCTCTTAACATGGAAACTTTGGCTTTCTCCTGCTCCTGCCAATAGGCATTCTGGTAATCAAAAACATCACCGATAAGGGACTCTTTGTGGAGTGCCGTTGGATCTGTCGAAACTGCATTCATAGCGGCATTCGCCTCGAATATAACGAGATCCCCGTTTGGAAGAATGCTGAAATCCATACCACAGTAATCCAGACCAATACCTGTAAAAATCTTGTGTACTAATGCGTAGTTCCTGGCGCCTAGTGAAGATTCAGGATCTTTGTAAAAGGCAATCTCTTCGTTACGCAGTTGTTCATTATCCACCATGTGATTTTCACGGTTCTTCCCGTGAATATTCCACTTGCGGTCAAGAATCAGGTGACGGGGATAAGCTTTACCATTAATCCACATCATGCGGTACTTTCGGTAAAAGCCATCGGCGCCGCAGTAATCCTGGAACTCAATCAGGAAATAGTCGCTGCCATTAAAGGCAAAACTCTGAAGTTCGCGGATATCGTCCAGTGACTCCACTAGCAGCATGTTCTTGCCATCATGCCCTCCAGCCGGGCGCACAATCATTGGCAGAGAGATGTCACCAGCTTCTACCATCTCCCGGATATCGCTGTCGTAACGGGGCGAAACACGCAAGGTTTTAGGAATGACAACTCCCTCCAACTCTCCAAATTGCTGGTAGAGCCCATCCCGGGTCATACGTTTTACCTTGGCGGGGTGATTCAAGCAGTAGATTTGATTCTTTTCAACGAAGTCGATTGCATCATCGAGTGCCTTGCTGTTTTGATCAGGGTCACTGATGAAGTTGAATGCAAAATCCCCAGGATTGATCTCTGCAGGTTTAGGACTCAGCCCCCCAAGGATAAGGCTTGAGTGATCCAGCCCATCGAGGCGCTCATTGTCCAACAGTTTGACATTTCCGGAGCGAGCATAGATAAAAGCGCCGATATCATGATCGAAGTGCTTTACCTCGATAGTGTTACTGTCGGGAATCGCCTTGATATGCAGCATGACTGGCTTTCTCTGCACACTCTTAGGCGGCGCCTTGTTTGCAGATTTCATACTGAAATTGAGTGTCGGGAGCCCCGGTATCTTGTCGCTCATGGTGAATATCTAACCTGTTTCTGTGTCTATATACGACGTGTTCTGATTTTATCGGAATAATAGCAGTTTCGGAGAAAGTGACGTTACTCATAATTTCCTGGAGAACACCCAAACTGTTTTCAGATTTCTGGCACTCAAATGAAAAAACGGGATCCGAAGATCCCGTTTCTATAACACACAAGTTTCTAAAAAACTTAGAAGTTGTGAATCATACCGACTGAGAATCCATCCATTGAATCATCTTGATAGTTTTCGTCTGCATTGGTGTAGCCGACATAGACGCTGGAGCGCTTGCTCAGTTTGTGCTCTGCACCTAGGCTCCAGACTGTTGCTCGAGTACCATCTCTATAGCTGTCTTTTGTTCTTCCCCACTTGGCCACGAAGGTGTTATTGCCCATTGAATAACTACCAGCGAGCAGAACGGTATCAATATCCTGATCTTCAAAATCAGCATTCTGGTAGAGAGCAGCGATAGTGAAATTGTTCATTGTGTAACCGGCGGTAACAAGGAACTTGTTGTCATCGTCGCCCAGGTCTTCATAGCCTGCAGCCAGCTTCAGGCCATTGTTGCTGTACATACCAGAAATAGAAACTGCATCAGCAAGACCGGTTCCTTTGTCGAAGTTGTTGCCTTCGCCAGGAACGATAGCAGCGGCAATGGTCAGACCATTCATGTTTGGAGAAACATAGGCGATTGCGTTGCTTGCACGGACGCGAGAGTACGTGGAATCAAGATAGCCAGTTTCACCAAAATCGATAATGGTATCACCCATCATCTCAACGCCGCCGGCGTAGTAAGCCATTTTGTAAGGGGTGTCGTGACGACCATAGAGGAAAGTACCCCAGTCGCCGGTCAAACCGATATAAGCATTACGACCAGAACCCCAGGCACTGCCGTCAGCGAAATCATAAGTGGTTTCAGCTTTCCAGATCAGGCTCAGACCGTTACCGAGGTCTTCGGTGCCATTGAAACCGATGCGTGAAGCGCGTGACTTGACCTGCCATTGATCGAGATCACTTATAGAATCATCATGTCTGTAGCCGTCTTTGTCAGGCCAGTTGTACATATCACCGTCAATATTATCAACAGAGACGTGAACCTTGCCGTAAATGGTGACGTTTGCATTAACTGCCGGTGCAGCTACTGCAGCAGCGATTGCTGCAGCCAGAATACTTTTTTTCATGGTATCTCCCTTTGATCCAAGAATTGTGAATTTGTATGAGCCTGTCGAGACTTGCTCATAAGTGCACAGTTTAGATGTGTTGGCTTTATAACACAATAGTTTCCCCCACCCAATTTGTTGCAGAAATAACACAAATCAAGCCTAAACACGCTTATTTCTGGTTACAATCCGCCTCGGTAACCTTCAATAAACCTCCAACTGTACGAAGTTTTTTGAATTTCCTATCAGTGATACGACAGCCAACGCGCTCCTCAAGATAGCCGCGTAGCGCAAGGATTCGAAAATCCATGCTTAACCTGACGGGGTCGGCAGGCTTTTTATACAGACGAGTAGATTCCTGAATCGTCTCGAGCGGGAGGGAATATATTCTGGAAACGGAGCTGAATATGATCTGGCGAAACAAGGCCTTATCGACAGGCAGGTGTGCAACAGGATCACAATCGGGTTCCCCTGCGAGTTCAACATTGAATTTCTGCGGTCCAACCCAGCCAAAGAGTCCAAGCCAGTTTTTCTTATACTCGACCAGGAATCTGTATGTGCAGTCGGCCTCTACGATATAGAGTCTTGCTGTATCAAGCTCTTCCATTCTGACACTGTAAACAACCTTCCCTTTGAGCACTTCGCTTTCTAAAACACGATTTTCTTCGCGATGCGCTTGAGCTTCAGGTGACAAAGCGGCATGAGAAACCTGCACTGAAACCAAACAGGCCAATAAAAATAGCCATGCAGTTAGAAACAATGGTGCTTTCGAATAAACCCGGCTAGATGCCTGCTTAGAACAGCATTCTTCAGCCTGTCCGTTTTTTATACATGTAGCGCACAATAGATTTCTCCAACTCGACCAGAAACAATACAGATGATGAGACTAACAGAATACGTAACCAGATATTCAGGTCGATTGCTGCTGTACCGAACAGTGACTGCATCGGTCCCAAGTAGGTAAATGCCAGCTGAAACAGGATGAGTACACCAATTGCCATCAAAACATATCGATTGCCTGACAAGCCCTCCCAGTTAAATACCGAGGCAGTGATATAGCGGGAGTTGAAGAGGTAAAATATCTCGAACATGACCAGTGTATTCACTGCGACTGTTCGCGCATACTCGACACTGGCACCTCGCTCTATTTCCAGGATAAAAAGACCGAATGTTCCTGCCATCAAAATGATGGAGACAAATGCAATACGCCAGATAAGATAAGACGACAGCATTGGTTCAGAGGCATCACGCGGTTCACGCTGCATGACATTCCGCTCAGGCGGTTCAAACGCAAGGGACAACGCCAGCGTAACCGCCGTGATCATGTTGACCCAGAGTATCTGAACCGGTGTCAGGGGCAACTGGTGAAAGCCAAACAGAATCGCGGCAAATATCACCAGCGCTTCACCACCGTTGGTCGGCAGAATAAACAGGATGGCTTTTTTAAGATTGTCGTAAACAGTGCGCCCCTCTTCCACGGCATGAATGATTGATGCGAAATTGTCATCGGCCAGTACCATTTCAGATGCTTCCTTGGCCGCCTCTGTTCCATTGCGGCCCATGGCTGTTCCAACATCAGCTCGCTTCAATGCAGGCGCATCATTCACGCCATCACCAGTCATTGCAACAATCAAACCCTCTTCCTGGAACAATCTGACCAACAACAGCTTGTGCTCAGGATTGACACGCGCATACACATCAACATCATGCACACGTTGACGCAGTTCATCTTCACTCATTGATTCAAGGTCTTCCCCGGTGAGCACATCATCGGCATTAGCGAGGCTCAGTTGTTGGGCAATGGAGCGTGCAGTAGCGCCGTGGTCGCCCGTGATCATCTTCACCTTGATACCTGCAACAGAACAGGCCTTTACTGCGTCAATTGCTTCCTCACGAGGAGGGTCAATCAAGCCGAACATGCCAAGCATGACCAGCTCATCTTCTACATCACTGAACTTTATCTCTGTCTGTTCGTAACCCACCTGCTTGGTTGCAATCGCCAAAACCCGCTGGCCTTGCTGTGCAATCTCTTCAATGCGATCCAACCAGTAAGTTTTATCCAGCGGCTGAGCTTCATCACCGGTTCTTTGGTGAGTACACATCTCAAGGACGCGCTCGGGAGCCCCTTTCAGAAAGATGAAAACTTCATCGCTGTAGCTACGATGAAGTGTCGCCATAAAACGATGTTCTGATTCAAAAGGGATATGATCGGTGCGCGGAAACTGTTTACCCTCCTCTTTTATATCTATACCGGCCTTTAAACCGGCCACCAGCAGCGCCCCTTCCATCGGGTCACCGCTAACGAACCACTCCCTCTCTCCTTGCTCCAGCGATGCATCATTACAAAGCACCGCAGCGCGAACCATCTCCTGCAAGAGCGACTGCTCATGCACAGGCATGCCCTCCCGTGCACGTGTAAATGTCTCATGAACGCCATCACCGGAGTCTTCCAGTTCAATCAGGTTACCGGCAGTTGCAATCGTACGTACAGTCATTTCATTACGCGTCAGGGTGCCTGTCTTGTCTGAACAGATAACTGTTACTGCTCCCAGCGTCTCTACTGCCGGCAGTTTACGAATAATGGCATTGCGCTTGGCCATACGCTGCACACCGATAGCCAGCGTGATTGTCATAATCGCAGGCAGCCCCTCCGGGATTGCTGCGACTGCCAGGCTGACAGCTGCAAGAAACATATCTGTGGCTGCGTAACCCCTGATCAACAAGCCAAAAGCGAAAGTAATAGCAGCAATACCCAGTATTGCCAGGGTGAGCCAGCCACCAAACTGTGCCATCTGACGTAACAGGGGCGTCGTCACAGATTCAACTTCAGATACCAGCGTGCTGATACGACCTATCTCGGTTTGCGCGCCCGTAGAAACCACCACACCACCGCCCTGCCCGTGGGTAACGAGTGTGCCCGAATAGGCCATGCAGCGTCGATCACCGATAACAGATTCGAAAGCAACAGGATCAATGGTCTTTTCTACCGCCATTGATTCACCTGTCAAGATCGACTCCTGAACCTGGAGCCCCTTCACACGAAACAAACGCAGGTCTGCCGGCACCTTATCGCCTGATTGCAACTGTACGATATCACCGGGTACGAGTTCCTCGGCGGAAATAGTCGTTTGTTGTCCGTCCCGTACAACGACGGCATTCTGGGAAAGCATCTGTCGGATTGCTTTCAGCGCATTCTCGGCCTTGCCTTCCTGGATAAATCCAATGATGGCGTTAAGGACAACAACGCCAAGTATCACGCTGGAATCGACCCAGTGTCCGAGTATGGCCGTGATAACACATGCAACAAGCAGTACGTAGATCAGTACATTATGGAATTGGAAGAAAAATCGCACCAACGGGCCGTGCGCTTCTGCCTCTGGAAGCCGGTTTGGGCCGTGCTTGAGCAGCCTGTCTGCCGCCTCTTCCCTGGAGAGACCTTCTGTTTTTGAGAGGAGTCGTTGTATGACTTCTGCTGCAGTTTCGGCATGCCAGCTTTCAGATACTGAATCCGGCTCACTTGCTGGAGCTGTTGGCTTACTGGATATTTTGAGTGACAGGCGCCTGGTTACCACACCACCCGCAACAGCAAGAATGGCCAGCAAAGCAAGGACAATTAACCACTCTGAAAGCGATGCCTCAAAGCCCCATGTCAGACCTTCATTCATAAGAGTTCTTCGCAAATGCAGCCATATTGTATCTTGCTGTACAACCAAGATGAAACAATAGCAATGATTGCTTCGGCTAAAAACATGATTGTTTCTCCCACGCCAAATGACAGGCTAGAAGTTACGAAGCCTCTTATTAAAAAATATACGCTTTAGACACAACCTCAGGAAGTAATAATTATTTATATTTGCTATTAACGCGTTCTTTATTCCAATGAAGGTGGCAGATTACTTTTCATCAGTTTCAGGAAAGCCCGGCCTTGGCAATAACCTCTTCCTCGGAATCTGCGTACTTCCTGGAAATTTCATAATACTGACCGGCTACTTCCATAAAGGCATCAACCATGTCGGGATCAAAATGACTGCCCTTTCCATCCTGGATGAACGCAACGGCTTTATCATGCGGATATGGTGATTTATACACTCGCCTGCTGATCATTGCATCATAAACATCTGCAATCGCCATCAATCGTGCAGAGACAGGAATATCATCCCCGGACAAGCCTTCCGGATAGCCGGAGCCATCCCATTTCTCATGGTGGTAGTATGCAATCTCCTTGGCAAAAACAAGAAAATTATCGGCCCAGCTAATAGTCAACTCTGCTGCTTCAATTGAATTCCGGCCGTATGTTGTATGTTTTTTCATCACCTCAAACTCTTCGGGCGTCAACTTGCCCGGCTTAAGGAGAATATAATCTGGAACACCAACCTTACCGATATCATGAAGTGGAGCTGATTTATAAAGTGACGTGATATTTTCAGGGGTTAGCAAGTCACTAAAGCGAGGGTTATCCTTTAGTTGTAATGCCAGCAATTTCACATATCGTTGCGTACGACGAATATGGTTGCCGGTTTCCGGATCCCGTGTCTCAGCCAGTGAACCCAATGCCACCATGGCAACATCCTGTATCTCTTCCAACTGTTGCGTGCGTTTTATCACCTTCTCTTCCAGAATTTCATTCTGCTTTTCCAGGGAATCACGTGCGAGCTTCAATTCAAGATGTGTTTTAACGCGCTCTTTCAGAATAGGAGGGCTGATTGGCTTTGCGATGAAATCTACTGCTCCTAACTCCAAGCCCCTGGCCTCATCATCAACTTCAACCTTTGCAGTTAAAAAGATGATGGGTATATCATGTGTTTCCTGATTGTCTTTGAGTCGTCGACAGACTTCATAACCATCCATATCAGGCATCATGATATCCAGCAGGATCAGATCCGGCTTTTTCCTGGCGATGATTTGCAGTGCCATTTTTCCACTGACGGCAGCTTGTACAAAATAACTCTCCGCCAGAATCCCCTTGACCACATCTATATTCGTTGGTGTGTCATCCACCACGAGAACTGTTATTTCAGAAACATCCTGCTTCATTAGTATTACTCCCTAAATCAAAAATAACATCTGACAATACCATCAGAGTCTAGCTATCGGAAAGATCCTCCACAATTTTGGTCAGCAAGGAATCAGCCACATCAAAATCATATTTACCAAGAGAATATTGTAGCTTACCAAGAGATGCGCTCAATTTTGGCTCATCGACTCTCGATATCAATTTCTCGACAGCATCTTCAACAGTGGAGTCAAACTCTTCAATTCGCTTTGCAATGCCTCTCAATTCACCCAGAAGCTCTGCCTTTGAAATCACTTCTTCATTTATCGTAATGTCTTCATCCACTTTTATACTCAATGCAGTTTTAACGATCTCCAGCGTGTTGTTATAGGTTTGCCTGACACGTGCTATTAAATCATCCGGTACAGTCTCTACTCCGGCTAAGAGCGCCTTTTCCAATTCACCCGCATCAGAACTTAAAGTGGTAGCACCAACCATAGCGGCAACACCTTTCATCGTATGTGCACCACGCATGGCATCATTGACATTTCCCTCACGCATATCGAGCAGGATTTTCTCAAATGCCCCCTCCTCGGACTCCACAAACTTTGCCAGAATCTTACGGTAAACATCATGACTACCTCCCATTCGTGCCAAGGTGTTTTCAACATCAAAACCGGGTAGTTCCAGAGGGGTTCCTGTAACAGGTTCTTCCATACCAGGGATCTCCTCATCAATAATTTTGGGAACTTCGCGCTCACCTGGCGCAATCCATCGTGCCAATGCGCCAAACAACTCTCTTGGGACAATGGGCTTGGATACATGATCAGTCATACCGGCTTGCAGACTTTTCTCACGGTCACCCATCATGGCATTAGCAGTCATGGCAATAATGGGAAGCTCTTTAAACTGTGGCTCTTTGCGGATCTCACGAGTTGCAGCGTAGCCATCCATCACCGGCATCTGCACATCCATCAATACAGCATCAAAAGCTTCTTTTTTCACTTTTTCAGCCGCAACCTGGCCATTGTCAGCGACCGTGACATTCAACCTGGCATGCTCTAACAACTCAGTGGCGACCTGCTGGTTTACGATGTTGTCCTCAACGAGAAGGATATTTGCACCGCGGATCGCTTTAACCATCTCCAGTCCAGGATCACGCTTACCAGTAATCGGTTTCTGTTCTTTGTGGCCCAAGGCCGCCATGGTTACATCCCGCAGGCCTGCAAATAAAACAGGTTTAGGTAAATGACCATCTAACTGAACATTGCCGATATGATTTAACACGTGAATTCAATTTCCAAGTGCAACTCAACAGAGTTGGTTAGAGGGCAAGCTGCGGTAGCATAGGTAGCTTCTCTCACCGACCAAAGTTAGAGGAGCACCATGTACACGCAGCTTACCCAGGAAGAACGATACCAGATTCAGGCACTGATGAAAGCAGGTCACAATCAAACAGAGATAGCCAAGATACTTGGGCGCCACAAATCCACTGTCAGCCGCGAACTGAGGCGTAACCGTGGCTTGCGCGGCTATCGCCCCAAACAGGCCCATCGGCTGTCTGTAGAGCGCCGTCAGAGCAAGAGCCAGCCCCGTATTGCCACTACCCACTGGGAGCGAGTCGAGCATCTGTTGCGCGAGGACTGGAGTCCGGAACAAATCAGCCTGTGGCTGTGCAATGAGGCTGACATTCAAATCTCTCATGAGTGGATTTACCAGTACGTTCTCCAGAACAAATCCATGGGCGGTAACCTATACCGCCACCTGCGTTGCCAGAAGCAGCGTCGAAAGCGCTATGGCAGCTATAGCCGCCGAGGGCAACTGATTAACCGAGTCAGCATCGATGAACGTCCTGCCGTGGTTGATGAGCGTTCACGCTTCGGTGATTGGGAACTTGATACCATTATCGGAAAAGGCCACAAACAGGCCATCGTTTCAATCACCGAGCGTAAATCCCGATTGACGCTCATCCATAAGGTGGAGAGAAAAACCGCCAGCAACGTCACCAGCGCTATCCTCAAACTGCTCAAACCCATCGCCGGCCGCGTTCACACGCTGACCTCAGATAATGGTAAGGAATTCGCCGGTCACGAGACCATCGCTAAAGGCCTCAGTGCCAGGTTCTTCTTTGCCCATCCCTATGCCTCCTGGGAACGTGGCTTGAATGAGAACACCAATGGACTCATTCGCCAATACTTCCCAAAGCATCGGGACTTTACAACCATCACTCAGGCGGAAATCAACCAGGTGATGAATAAACTGAACAATCGTCCCCGAAAATGTCTTGGCATTAAAACGCCCAATCAAGTATTTTTCGGGATTAACCCATCCGTTGCACTAGTGAGTTGAATCCGCGACATATCATTATCATAGGCCGTGACGATAACCACTTTCGGAGGAGTATTGAGGCTGGTATCAGACTTGATCTGTCGACACAGATCAATACCGTTCATATTCGGCATTTTCCAATCTGTGAACACAATTCTGTAGGGAGTCCCAGCTTGATCAGCATGGCGCACCTTGTCCAGCGCCTCTACGCCATCTTCAGCCAGTTCCACCTCGAGGCCGAGGCTCTCCGCCATATTCTGCATGATTTTCAATGACGCAAGACTGTCATCCACAACCAGTACCGAAAGACCGCTTAAATCCGACACCAATGATTGACTCTTGACCTCATCAGGTTTTGACAAACCGAAGTTTGCGGTAAAGGAAAAAGTACTGCCCTCTCCATGGGTGCTTTCCACCCAGATTTCCCCCCCATCATTTCTACCAGTGTTTTACTTATCGTCAGACCGAGACCTGTGCCACCATACTTTCGCGTAGTTGAAGCATCTGCCTGGCTGAATGACTGAAACAGTTTTTTCATCTGTTTATCAGTCATACCAATTCCGCTATCAATGACAGAAAATTGAACTGTGACCTTATCTTCAGTTTCCTTTACCATCTCGATGCGTAAAATGATTTCACCCTGCTCGGTGAATTTGACTGCGTTGTTCGCCAGGTTATAGTCAGGGCCTGGCCAAGACGAAGAGGGTCACCAACCAGTCCGTGCGGCACATCAGGATCAATGTCAATGAGCAACTCCAGTCCTTTCTCCACCGTTTTGACAGAAATCAGAGTTGCACACTTTTCCAGCGTGTCGTCTAGGCTGAAGGGAATCGTTTCCATATCAAGCTTGCCGGCTTCTATCTTGGAAAAATCGAGAATGTCATTAATCAGCCCGAGAAGAGAATCAGCAGCATGATGTATCTTGTTGACATAATCACGCTGCTTGGAATCCATGTCAGTTTGTATCGCAAGGTGACTCATGCCGATAATGGCATTCATTGGCGTGCGTATCTCATGAGACATGTTGGCGAGAAAGTCTGATTTGGCCCTGGTGGCCTCTTCCGCAGCAGTTCTTGCTTCCGATATCGCCTGGTTCGCCCGCTGCTGTTCTGTAATATCACGGAACAGCACCACGACACCTGATAACTTGCCGCCTTTAACAATCGGGACACTGGTGTATTGAGCCGGAAAACAGGAACCATCTTTTCGCCAAAGCAACTCATCCTCAACCTTGTGAAAGCTCCCTTCAGTCGCCGACTTATGCATAGGGCACTCTTCTATGGGGTAATGACTGCCATCTGCATGAGTATGGTGAATAATCGGATGAATCTTTTGGCCTATAAGCTCATCCGCTTCATAACCGAGTAACTTCAACGCCTCCTGATTAATAAAATCCACCAAACCATCTTCACCGATCCCGAAAATCCCCTCTCCAACCGACTCCAACAGCAAGCGACTACGCTCCTCCGCTGCACGCAGGGCCTCTTCTGCCCTCTTACGCTCTGTGATATCAGTACGGATGGAAATATAACGCTCCGGGCCCGAGTCGCCCATAAATGGAACAATGGATGCATTCACCCAATATAAAGTGCCATCCTTTGCCTTATTGCAGACCTCCCCGCGCCAGGTTAAACCTTTACTGATCGTGTCCCATATTTCATTGTAATAGCTTTCAGGGTGAACGCCGGATTTAAGAATGCGATGATTATTACCCAGCAGTTCTTTTTCGGAGTAGCCACTGATTTTACAAAAACGGCCATTGGTATAAGTGATCTTGCCGTCGCTGTCAGTCATGCTGACGATAGAGTGTTGGTCAAGTGCAAACTGTTGGAAATTCAACTCACGCAGCAGTTCAGCCTGCCGACGTTGAGCTTCCATACGCTCAATTACCTCAGTTTTCAACTTCCGGTTCCAGATCACGATGAAAGTAATAAACACGAGGGCAATGAGAGCAATCGGAACGGTCCATTTCACTATGGTTCCAATCTGTGTACCAAGAGTAAATGTAATCCCTATCCAGGTTTTTTTTGATCGCAGTCTTTTCCCGATCAGTAATTGAATCAAGAACTTTATTGATCATTGAAACCAGTTCGGGCCAATCTTTACGAATTCCAAAACTCAGATTATCGACAAAGGGTGTAGGTGCAGCGACCTTGATGTTATCCAGTCCCAGTCGACTACGTTCATACTCAATCACACCGAGGCTAGCAGCAAAAGCGTCTATCTCTCCTCCATCCACAGCTTCCAATCCTTCAGAAACACTTCCGTATAGAACCACTTCAATGGCCGGATACCCCACTTTCAGTCTCTTATCATTGAGATAACCATCCACTACACCCACACGTTTCCCGGAAAGATCATCCAGACTATCGATAAATGAACTATCGTTACGAGTGGCAAGTACTAGAGGAAATGAGATGACGGGCTTGGTGAAGGATAAAAATGTTTCACGCTCCTTGGTAGGAATCAGCAACGGAACCGTATCGCTTTGACGCGATTTAACTTCATCAAGAGCCTGGTCCCAGCTACGCCCAAATTTTGGCCGGAACTCGACACCAAGTCTCTCGCCAAACAGGCGAATATAGCTGGAAGCAAGACCGGCCATGTTGCCGTCCTCATCCAGAAATGTGAATGGTGGCCATGCAAAGTCATCAACAACTGAAATTACCGAATGTTGTTTTAACCATTGTTTCTCAGCCTCACTCAAGTCAATCGTCTGATCAACAGAGTCAACCTTGTCTTCCTCGGTAACCCACAGCCTGTGTATCGCCTGTTTTTCATCTTCACTGACAGCAGCCATACCTTTTCTCAGGATAGATGCAAGGTGTGGCAGCTCTTTACGTGTCGCAATGTGCAATAGAGCCAACTCCGGATCACCCATTTTCAATTCACCTGAAATCACCAAGCCGGTGGTCAGATGTTTTTTCATTAAATGTCTGATTGCAGCTGTCTCACCAAAAGCGGCATCGGCATTCAGAAAACTGACTGCTTTGATCGTTTCGAATGTGTCTGCGACTCCAAGGATATTTATCTGGGGATAATCTCTTTCAAGAACCTCCTCGTAGAACGAACCTGCTGTTACTGCAACAGTCTTGCCAAAGAGCTCTTCCACGCTCTTGTAGGCTGACGCGCTGCGACTGAGAATAACATTCGGATTGCTGACATACGGCGGCGTGTAGAGAAGATACTCTTGTCGCTCAGGTGTTTTGACGATATCGAGCATGACATCGAGCGTTCCCGCCTTCATCATCTCGAGAAATTCATTCCAGACCGGGCCAGTCACATATTTTACATTTAGCCCGACTTTTTTCGCCAACATCTCTATATAGCCGATCGAATAGCCTTGAGGGACTCCATCTTCAGAGAAATTGAATGGTGGCCATTGAATATCACCTGCAACCCTGATTTCAGGGTTGGCTTCGAGCCAGGCTGCTTCTTCTGGCGTCAGTTGGATTGAGCTATTCTTGTTGCTAGCTGAATAACCAGAAACAGGCCACAGTGATATCAGGCCCAGGCAGAGAATCGCAAGTAGCAAGAATAACTTGCCGGCAAGGAGTTTACTCTTCGAGTAGATTGGCATCATGCATACATTCCATTGGCAGCCGCTCGAGTTACGTCAATACTGGATTATGAAAACCCATATAGAGCAACTAGTGTTTATTCCTTAAACAAATGATATAAATACTCTATCAGTTCATATGCTTATAGAAAAGCGGAAATTGCTACAACGATATTATTCTTATTCCAACTGATAATGGTTAGACCTATTCCTTGCTCTATGGATAATGATTCCTATACGTCCTATAAAGATATTCAAGATACGATGATTTTATGTTTTCGCTATCGTTGGATACATCGAAATAGAGGGCTTTACTTAGTTCAAATTTTACATATCGGAAAGCAGTAGCTTCAGCTTTTCAACGCGTTGACGATTCACACCTAAATCGTTCCTTCCCACCCTGGATGAAGAGCGAAAGTGCATCATCTCCTGCTGCCTGTCAATCCTGACCTCCAGGTCATCTGTAAAACCAAACAGGCTGGATTCAAAAGTTGAAGAGAGATAGTCTTCGGTCTGCTCTTGGAGAGTTCCACCCATGCTTTGCACAATCAGTGCAATATCCGAAATATCTCTCCCTGCCAATTCAAGGTAGCCCATAGGTTCAATATAATTTGGCCCCTGGTTATATTCACTGCAAACACAATTCGAAGTGCCCGGGCATATGGCAAGTTTCCCATCAATAACTCCTGCCGGAGCGCCTGACCTCGATGACTTGCCCAGAAAGTGAAGGGCTACCACTACTGCGATTGCAAGCAATATGAGAATAATGAAGGCAGCTTTCATAACTCTGGCTAAAAATACTGCAAGTTATGTTTTTATAAGCGACTGACGCAGCATCTGTCCAATGGGAATCATTCGTGCAATCACCGTATCGGTGAACTCAAATACAGTGCTGCGAACCTGATCTGCCACGGCTCCATCAGGGCGCGGACCAAGATCAGCCGCAAGAAAAGTTGCATGCAGACGGGCAGCCTGCTGTGTCTCTTCGATCAGTTTTAGCAGAGACCCATCGCTGTGCATCTCGGCGAGTTGCACCCAGCTCAGGGAGAGATAGCCTGGCCACAGGGCAATATGTTTATAGATACTGGCAACAACGCGATTTGGACCGGGTTTGGCACCGAGATCATTCAGCACCAGCACTTGCTCACTCACTTCTCCCGAAAGGTCAACAACCTCTGGAATCGGCGGCAAAGCAATATCAGTGAATGGCAAATCAACGCGTGAACGATTCCCGACAGGCGGCATCTCAGGCTCGGCAAGCAGTGCGGAGAGGGAAACCATGTTGAGCAGGTTGCCGCGGTTATAGGTATCGAGAATCGCACCAATCATATTTCGGCCGTCATCTTCAACACCCACGAGAGAGAGTGTCGTATCACTCAAGGCGGGCAGTTTCGGGTAAGACAACTGCGCCTGCAGGTGTTCACATTCACTCTCCACCCTTCCCGAGACGAACATAGGCTTTGCCACATCCCAAGCCCAGCGCAGGCCGCCGTCTATGGTGGCAATATGCCTCCAGACATAGTTAATAGCAGTAACATTCAGCGTTTCACGAATATCGTCATAAAGCTCGGCAATCTCACCACTGGCTTCAGCTTCGCCGATCGCGGGCAGGGTATCTTTGGCCATGGAATGAACTCCTGGTGTTGCAGGCGGTAAAGAAAAACAGCTTTAGCGTAAACTGATCAGGTTGCCAAACAGGGCGTGTTTCTTTCTCTCCACCTCTTCCTTGATTTTATGAGCCATATCCGCTTCCGGGCCACAGCATAACGATGCTGCATCAACATAGTGTTTGGTCACTCCGGTGACTGCCTTGATTAATGTCTTTTCGACAATTTTCGGGACTTTCTCGGTCTCCTGGGCAGTGAGTTTCTTTGAAAACACCTCTTCAATCTGACCTACTGCGTCATTAGTCAAGCTCTCTAATGTCATTTTCAGTACCCGCTAAGTAATTAATCTATAAGGGACCATCTGAATATAGCACATGTTATCCGGCAAAATTCAGACGGATTAAACAGAGGAAATCTCCTCATACACTCATCTTTTCCCGGCAGGAAATGTATATTGGCACAGCACCAAAATCTATACTATTACTTAGTGTGTAGAGGTCATCGTTACGCAGTTACCTCATATTCGCTTCATTCATGACGGAGACCGTAACCATGAATGTTCAGGATTCCATCATTACCATAGGCTCTTGCTGCTCACCGAAACAGGATCCTGGCTTGACCAAATCCCGGCGACGCAAGCTCAAAAACTCCATCTCTCAATTCCTGCGCATCACGATTACGGCGACATTACTCCTTTTCGCAGGACCAGCCAGTGCAAAAGACCTGCTTGACTGGGTCATTGAGGCAGTCGATCCGACACTCTTGCCCGCACGTCCACTGATTGAGTGCCTGGCCGGCGGTGGCAGTGCTGCAGCCTGTGCAACCGAGGCAGCAGAGAAACAGGTCCCGGGGGTGATTCCGATTGGTCCGGAAGATGACCGCATCAAGAAGGCCGTGGCAGTTTTTGATGCTGCCCGCAAAGAACACTGGATGGATGTTGTCACAATCGGTGGTGAAGTTGTAGCCAAAACAGTTTCTTGCGCGGTACTGCCGGTACAGGGACCTGCAAAACAGCCTGCCTGCAATATAATCGGCTGGGTCATAGCCAACAACGTCAGCGTAATCGACAAGGCGTATGGGGTTCTCAAAGGCCCTGACTGGTGGGGTGTGGTAGAACTACTTGGCCCCGGGGTGTGTACATTCATCCCCGGTGATGGAGTCGCAGGTACCGCAAAAGATCTTGTTTGTGGAACATTCGGCCAGATACTGCGTGGTGCCAAGGAGATGGCAGACAAGGTGGCACAGGGCGTCGTCGCCGGTGTTGATGCACTTGAGAACCTAATCTTCGGTGATGACAGTCACATGCCGTACGACACCTACTACGCCCTTTACTGGCAACCCTGGTATCACTATGCCACGGCACTGGTACTGAATGGGCAGAGCCTGGGACCAATATCAAGCAAAATCTGGCATCCCTGCGTTGACTATTTCGATTCTCATAACCAGTATCGTTCAACTGCACGCAAAACCTGTGATGACATGCGTGACAAGCGTTTCAATCCGGAAGTTCATGCCTTCGCAAGGGCATTGCCAATCGCAGTCGACGGCTATTTCGATACGGTCGCCCGCCCGGCCATTCGTGCCGCCGTACTGGCATCCTTCGGCAAACCGTCGGCACAGGACCTGCCTGGACAGAAGTTCTTCGTGCAAAACTGTGCTTTCCAGGTACGCAAACGCTTCCCGTTCCCGGAGCCCACTGATGCCCGCTGCAGGCTTCTGCGTGACAAGGGAAAACAAATTCCGCATTTCAAAGCGCTATTCGACCAACTCGCAGACGAGTGTTACGCCGACATCAAGACACAGGATGTTCAACCAACTGTCTGGACTCGTGCCTGCGAGGGAATGGAGCCCCGCTATGCACAGGAGTTTGCCAGCGAGTCACTCAGGCTGATTATTCAGCTCGGCGACCTGAAAAACAGGGGCTGCGTGTCACCCGGCAAGGAAGAAGCTGCCAAGAGTGGCCTGGCGGTCACTTGTGACAACTTCCCGGGTCATACACATTGCCTCTCTATTTTCCGCAGAGATGGAAGGAAATATTGCAGGGTCGATGTGCCGCCTATCACTGTTCCCTCTTTCCCGAAGGGACCATCACAAACGATCCCCATGCCGGGTAATAAGACACCGATTACGATACCGAAACCGGGAAAGGAATTTGGCGGAAGCATCATTCCTGGTGGCAAAAAGCAACAACAGCCGCAGCAGACAATTCCGCTGCCGGCCAAACCTCCAGCCAGCATCATCCCGGTACCTGCTGCCAAACCTGAGGCAATTAAAGCCCCCAAAATTATAAAACCGGTATTTACCGGCAAACAGATTCCAAAACGGGCTACAGCAGTAACAATCGAGGCCGAGACGCTAACCATGCTTAACAAGAGCTTTTTACGCGGCGGAAAGGTCGTGGTGCAGTACATGAAAAGGTTTGGTAATAGCTGGAGTGGCGGGAAGCAACTTTTCTGGTCTGGTGGAAAAAAGAAATCAACACTTGATCTGAATGTAACAGTTCCACAAGCAGGTAAATGGAAAGTTGAGATTTACCTGACAAAGGCGCCTGACTACGGAAAACTGAAGTTTAATGTGAATGGGAAGTCTGCCAAAGTGAAATTTGATGGTTATGCCAGGCGGGTATCCGGCCCTGTCAAACTAGATCTCGGGGCATTTACACTCAAGGCAGGCAGTAATCAGATACGCTTGACGATCTCGGGTAAAAATAAGGCATCGACAGGCTATCTTGCGGGTATCGACTGGATCAGGCTTGTACAAAAATAGGGGGTTGGCCGCCAAGCATTACTGCTAATGCAGGTCTTTGCCACAGTGCGGGCATTTTGATTCAGCAGATTTAGCGTGGCTCTTGTTAATTGCCTCGACAAATCCCGCACTCAGAATACCGGTTGGCAAGGCAACAATACCTATGCCAATAACTGCGATCACTCCACCAAAAAACTTCCCCATCGCAGTTAGTGGGTAGACGTCTCCATAACCGACTGTTGTCAAGGTTACAACCGACCACCAGATTGCAGCAGGAATACTCGAAAAGACCTCTGGCTGTACTTCATGTTCGGCGTGATACATTAGTGCTGCCGATACAATCAGCATAAACATCAGCAAGATCGTTGACAGGGCCAACTCTTCTGTCTTGTCCTTGAATACCCCGCCAATGAGTGAAGAAGCACGCGAATACCGAACCAGCTTGAAGATACGGAGTATCCGCAGCAATCGGAATATACGAACAATAAGCAGATCTGCGCCAAGCAGTGGAAGGAAAAACGGAAGGATTGCGATCAAGTCGATCAGAGGCAAGGGATGAGCTGCAAATCTCAACCTGCCGAAAAATGGCTTTGCATAGCGTTCACTGACGTTGCACGACCAGATTCTTGCAATATACTCAACTGTGAAAATCGCGACAGAGAATGCCTCGAACCAGAAAAACAGATCACCGTATTTGCTGTGAATTGAGGGGACACTATCTAATATCACCATAGTCACATTGGTGATAATCAATACCATGAGGCAGATATCAAACACCCTGCTGACATGATCACCAGGCTTGGCGGACTCGACTATCTCCCAGGTGCGTTTTTTTAATTCCATACCCTTCTATTCCCACGTGCAAGTATTCATCTGCAATGAATAATGTTGCACATCTGGGAGATAGTGTCGAGTGCCACGAAGAATCAGGCAGCGTCTTCCTTGCCAACCAGTTCCAGTTCCGGGCCCTTGTCAGGCTTCTCTTCAGCAACTTCAGGTTCAACATCTGCAGGATTACGCTGACGCTCATAAAGAAACTTGAGAACTTCATGGCGGTAATGGTTGTACTCTTCCGATTCGGACATGGAGACACGTTCACGCGGCCTCTCCAGTTCAATCTTCAGGATATCGCCAATGGTCGCAGCAGGTCCGTTGGTCATCATGACGATCCGATCTGACAGCAGTACTGCCTCATCGACATCATGCGTAATCATAATGACCGTGTTACCAAGATCCGCATGAATCTCCATGAGGGAGTCCTGCAGATGCGCACGCGTCAGTGCATCAAGCGCACCGAAAGGCTCATCCATTAACAGAACCTTTGGTTCCATCGCCAGTGCACGTGCGATTCCGACACGCTGCTTCATGCCTCCGGAGATTTCACCAGGGCGCTTGTCCATCGCATGTTCCATGTGAACAAGTTGCATGTTGTGTTCGATCCATTCCCGCATCTCCGCTTTTGTCTTGCTTCTTTTAAAAACCTGCTTGACGGCAAGCTCGACGTTTTCATAAGCGCTCAACCATGGCAGCAGTGAATGGTTCTGAAATACAACGGCACGTTCCGGTCCCGGCTGATCAACTTCCTTTCCATCCAGCACGACACCGCCCTGGGTCGCCTGATGAAGACCGGCAACAATATTCAGCACAGTTGATTTGCCGCAGCCGGAGTGGCCGATAAGTGAAATGAATTCACCCTTATCAACATTCAGATTGACGTGATTAAGAGCACGAAAGGGACCGTTTGGTGTCGGGAAATCGATACAGACATCGGTTAGTTCCAGGTGTGAAATAGTCATGATAATTTCCTGTTAGCGCAGTACTGCAGACTTGTCCCATGAAGCGCCTTTCTGCAGCGACAACATGATGCGATCAAGAATGAAACCGATAAATCCAATCACCAGTACGGCGACCATGATGCGGCCAAGTGAATTTGAACTGCCGTTCTGGAATTCATCCCAGACGAACTTTCCGAGCCCCGGATTCTGAGCCAGCATTTCGGCTGCGATCAAAACCATCCACGCAATACCCAGCGACAGGCGCAGGCCAGTAAACATCATCGGTATTGCCGATGGCAGTACGATTTTGAATATGTGCGTCCACCAGCCAAGGCTCAGCACCTTGCTGACATTGAGAAGATCCTTGCTGATACCGGCGACGCCGACAGCAGTATTGATCATGGTGGGCCACAGGCAGCACAGCAGCACTGTCAGCATTGAAGTAATAAATGATTTTGAGAACATCGGATCACTGCTGACATAGACAGCACTGACCACCATGGTCACCAGGGGCAGCCATGCAAGCGGAGAGACCGGTTTGAACAACTGGATGAGCGGATTGATTGCACCATACAGCGTCGGACTCAGACCAATCAGAATGCCAACCGGTATCGCGATTGCCGAGGCAAGAAGAAAGCCTGTCATTACCGTGACAAGGCTTGTCACTATCTGGTCAAGAAATGTCGGCTTGCCAGTGTAAGAGCGAATCTTGACTTTCGCATCCGGGTTTTTGGCCAGCTTCTTTTCGTTACGCAGTCGCTGACGCTCGTAGAATGCCTCGGCTTTTTCCCGCTCTTCGTTATGTTCTGCAACGAGGTTGACGGATTGCTCCCAAACCTGCACAGGACCGGGAAAAGCACCCAGCGAGGTAACGATTCGTGGTGCTGTGCCTTGCCAGATCGCCAGGAACACGGCGATACCTATCAGCGGCACAATCAGGCTGCGGCCAATAATCGTCAGCTGCTGTTTCGGGTTTTCGCCCTTGAGCAGCTTGATGACAGGTTCCAGCCAGCCGGTTGTTAATTTCAGGAGTTTCATTGTAGCCCCGTTAATCTCTTTTAAACTGTTGTGTGACTGCTCCATCCATGGAGCATGGATTTCCTTTTACTTGATGACTTCTTCGCCCTTCAGGCCAATGCTGAATTTCTCCAGGTATTCATTCGGCTTGGTTCCGTCGAATGTCACCTCGTCGATGAATTCACTCTGTGGAGCACGAAAACCGGTTTCAGTAGCAAAGTCGGGGAACTCGTCTGCAGACAGAGTGCCTTCTTCGATCAGCGCTTCAGCCGCTTTCTGGTAGATGTCTGGACGGTAAACACTCTTCGCAGTCTCCATGTACCAGTCGTCGCTCTTTGGCTCGGCAATCTGTCCCCAGCGACGCATCTGGCTGAGATACCAGACAGCATCAGAGTAGTACGGATATGTTGCGAAGTAGCGGAAGAAGACATTGAAGTCAGGCACTTCACGCTTGTCGCCCTTCTCATACTCGAATGTGCCGGTCATTGAGTTCGCGATAACATCTGCATCCGCACCAACATATTGAGATTTGGAAAGGATCTTCACAGCCTCCATACGATTGGCATTGTCGTTCTCATCAAGCCACTTGGCTGCACGCAGCATCGCCTTGACTACACGAACAGTGGTGTTCGGGTATGTCTCGGTAAACTCTTTTGTCATACCGAAAACTTTTTCAGGATTGTCTTTCCAGATTTCGTAGTCGGTGATGACAGGAACGCCGATACCCTTGAAGACAGCCTGCTGGTTCCAGGGCTCTCCAACACAATATCCGTAGATGGTTCCTGCTTCGAGTGTTGCAGGCATCTGTGGAGGTGGAGTGACCGATAGCAGTGCATCCGCATCGATCTGACCGGTGATGTCGCCTTTTGCAGGTGCATAGTAACCGGGGTGAATACCACCAGCCGCCAGCCAGTAACGCAGTTCGTAGTTATGCGTCGAAACAGGAAAAACCATACCCATGTTGAATGGCTTGCCTTCCTTTTTGTACTCCTCGACAACAGGCTTGAGGTAATCCGCCTTGATCGGATGGACAGGCTTGCCGTCCTCTCCCATCGGAACATGCGCCTTCATCTTTTCCCAGATCTCGTTTGAGACCGTGATGCCGTTACCGTTCAGATCCATCGATAGTGGCGTGACAATGTGTGCCTTGGTGCCAAAGCCGATTGTGGCAGCAAGGGGTTGACCGGCGAGCATGTGCGCACCATCGAGTTGCCCGTCAATCACGCCGTCGAGCAGGACTTTCCAGTTTGCCTGTGCTTCCAGCGTGACATAGAGGCCCTCATCCTCGAAATACCCTTTTTCATAGGCGATTGCCAACGGCGCCATGTCCGTCAGCTTGATGAAACCGAATTTCAGTTCCTCTTTTTCAGGCTCCCCTAATTCCGCCATAACACTGGCAGGAAGCAGGCTGCCGCCAAGCAACAGGGCTGAGCCCACTGCGAGTGCTGCCTTCTTAATAAAGTGCCTGCGGTTGGATTTATTACTGATAACCATGTACTGATCTCCAATATTGTGAAAATAAACTCTGTTAGAGATCTCTAATGCATGTAGCGTGCCAACATGGAAATTAACCGCTATACAAGGCTTTCTGCTGGAGTTGACAATGACTTGAGGATGGTGCGCCGCGCCAGAATAAACACTGCCCATACCTGGGGCGCACACAAATTGTGCACCCACTGGAGGTATAAGTAATCGTTCCCGATTGGCCTGTGATTAGCCTGAACAAGTCATATTTCTGTCAACGCCTCGTGCGTGCTGGTGTATATTCGGCAGACACTGCCAATCAATTCTTATGGAGAGCAGCAGATGCGTTTCTTACATAAACCCATTGCGACTGCGATCATTCTGATCATGATGATGACTGCAACCGAGGCCGGGGAAGCGGACGTTGTTGATGTAAACGTCTACAAGACACCAGGCGGCTTATACACTTTCCATGTCAGCCTGCTGCACGGGGATACAGGCTGGGATCATTATGCAAACAAGTGGGATGTTATCGATAGTGACGGCAATGTTCTGGGCACCAGGGTACTGCACCATCCGCATGAGAATGAGCAGCCATTTACCCGTAGCCTGGCAGGCGTCGCGATTCCGGAAGGTGTCCGTTCGGTCACCATTCGTGGCTATGATTCAGTTCATGCTGACGGCGGCGTAACAATGAGCGTAAAACTACCATAATCTTTTTTTACTCATCATCCCGCGAATGCGGGGATCTGAATATACATAATTTACAGCACCAGGGACTCCACCAAGTTCCGTGACCGCCATGGATGGCCGAAAAATAGTGAACTCATCGAATCAATTCTTGGCTTTCCTCTCCTCAAGAATTCTCGACACCCGCAATTCAACCTCTTGCGCGGCTTTCTCTTTGCCCATCTCACGGTAAAGATCAGCCATCCCTTCCAGCGTTGAGGTAATCTCGTCATGTTGGGGTCCGAATGATGATTCGAAAATAGCCAGTGAGCGTTCGAAAAGTGGTTCCGCCCGTTTATGCTTGCCCTGGTCGACATAGAGAACGCCGAGGTTATGCAGTGTTATGGCAACCGAGGGGTGTGACTTACCGAGCTTCTTTTCCTGAATTCTCAGTGCACTTTTATATTGCGACTCCGCCTTGCGATATTTGCCTTGTTTACGATAGACAGAAGCCAGGTTACTCATAGCTGTCGCTACATCCGGGTGATTCCTGCCAAGTGCTTTTTTTCTGGTCTGCAACGCTTTTCGGAACAGCGGTTCAGCCATATCGTAACGTTCCTGGCTGAAATAGAAGAAGGCCAGGTTGCTCTGACTCGCGGCAACTGAGAGATGATTTTTACCAAGCACTTTCTGACGGATATCAAGCGCGCGTCTGAACATGGGCTCAGCCTGATCGTGCAATCCCTGGGCCTCGTAGGCAACCGCAAGGCTATTCATACTACTGGCGACTTCTGCGTGTTCAGGTCCATACGCCTTCCGATAGATCTGAAGCGCTCGCAGAGAGAGCGGCTCCGCCTTTTTAAATCGGCTCTGTTCATTGTAGAGCGCTGCGAGACTGTCCAGGGCAATCGCCACCGAAGGGTTATCAGGACCGAATAGCTTCTCTCTCATTTTGAGAGAACGCTTGCCAAACTTCTCTGCACGCTTGTAACGCCCCATGGTGCGGTAGAGACTCGATAGATTAGCGAGGCTGTTAGCTACGTCCCTGTTTTCATCATACAACTGCTTACGTAGTGACAAGGCACGCTTGAAGGCAGCTTCCGACTCACTGTATTGGCCAAGGGATTTGTGTATAAGACCGATATTGGTATGAGCACTGGCGACAGCAGGATGCTTCTTTCCCAGTTCATCTTTAGCAACAGACAAGGCTGTTTTGGCAACTGACAGGGCCTTCGGGTAATTGCCCTGGCTGTAGAGCGTGGTGACCACCTTGTTGAGTTGCTGCCACTTACCCTGCTGTGCATGGACTGCAACAGATGCAACCAGCAACATAGCGGCCACGATCATTCTGGTCATCGTCATCAAATTCTCCTGGAGAAGCCTCTCTTGAATTCTGCACAGGGTGAATCCCGTGCAGGCCACCCGTCAGGCTGAATAACAGGATTATATCACCCGTGTTTGATAGAATCCGAAGCATAAAATGATGCCCGAATGCCAAAACCGGTGAGATTGATGAATACATCAACAGATGAAAAAACTCCAACACGTAAACCGAGAATTCTTTGGGCAAATTTCTATTGCCTGATGGACAGTTCGAGCGGGGCCTCCATGGCCGTACGTGAAATGTTAATTCAGTTGGCAAAACGCGGGTATGAAATAGCCATTCTCGGCGCGACTGTTTTCGATGCAGACAAGGGCAAAAGCAAGCTTGCAAAACACGGCGTCTTCAACAAGGACAACCAGGGTAAATTTACCACCATTAGTGACGGAGATCTCAAGCATACATTGCTGATCACCCGCTCGATCGTACGGGGCCAACTTGGCACTGATGAGACCTTCAAGTGGATTTCCCGGTATACCACTGCACTGCACGAATTCAAGCCTGACCTGGTCTACTTATATGGCGGCATGATCAGCGACTGGGATATTGCGGATGAGGCACGCGCACGAGGCATCCCGGTGGCCTTCTATCTTGCCAATGGCAATTACCATGGTACACGCTGGAATCGGGATATCGACCTGATACTGACGGACAGCCGGGCGACAGCTGACATGTACCTTGAGCGCAGCGGTATTCCCGTCACACCGATAGGTGCATTTATCGATCCTGAACCCGTGATTGCGACACAACACGAACGCAAGCATGTCTTGTTCATCAATCCCTCGTGGGCCAAGGGTGTCAGCATCGTCATAATGCTTGCACTGCTGCTCGAAAAGAGTCGACCGGACATCATTTTCGAAGTGGTGGAGTCTCGCGGTAACTGGCAACTCATATTCGATGCCGTTTTAAAGGAGCTTGGCCAGGATCGCAAGAGCCTGGACAACATCGTCATTACATCTCACACGACCGACATGCGTCCCGTCTATGGCCGCGCCAGGCTGCTACTGGCACCCAGCCTGTGGTGGGAAAGTTCAGGACGCATTCTTGCCGAAGCGATGCTCAACGGTATCCCTGCGCTGATTACCGACCGTGGTGGTATGCCCGAGATGATTGATGACGCAGGCTATCAACTTCACCTGCATGACCTGATGCATGAGAAACCTTACACGCGTCTGCCTAGAAAAGAGAAGCTCGATGAAGCTGCCGACTGGATTACCAGCATGTTTGATAATGAACAGCTTTACCAGGAAGAGGTCAAAAAGGCGTATGCAGTAGGAAAACGCCTGCACAGCCTCGAGGCAAGTACAGCAAGATTCGAAGCGGCCCTGCAACCACTGCTCGAGCAGAAAGCAGGGGATGCAGATCTTGTTGAGAATCTGAAATCAACGCACCGACACGGTCTTGCTGATGTACCGGAGTCTCATCAGCAGACATCAGACCCGGCTTAACAGCTAGAATAGATGAAACACTCATAATATCCCGGATAATTATGTCAAAAGTCTCTGTTGTCATGCCAGTCTACAATCGCCAGTCAATGGTGAGTGAGGCGATTGATTCAATTCTGAAACAGGATTACGGCAATTTCGAATTCATCATAGTCAACGATGGTTCAACCGACTCCACCGCCGCGATACTCGCAAACTACAATGATCCTCGCCTGCGAGTCGTAGAGCTCCCTGTAAACAGCGGCGTATCCATCTCACGTAATATCGGAATGAATTGTGCCACCGGCGATTACATCGCGGTGATGGATTCGGATGACATCGCATTTCCAGGCCGCCTTACGGCACAGGTCTCATTCATGGAGGCGCATCCGGATGTACATATTCTTGGTACAGATGCCGTCAAAATCGTAGCCGGGGAAGAGGGCAGAATGAATCATCCGCAGGAGGATGCCGTGATCAAGTCACGCCTGCTTGCGATGGACGGCTCTTCGATGATTCATCCCACGACCATGATGCGTACCGGCTTTCTCAGAATGAACTCCATTCAATACCCCCTGTCCCGCACCGACAGCGATCATGGCCTCTGGATCGAAGCGATGGCTGCAGGTGCAAAGTTTCATCTATTGAAACAGCATCTGCTCACATACAGGCGCCATGACACCAACATCACGGCAGAAACCAATACAAACCTGCGCAGACTCCACTCTGACAAGCTGCAATATCGAATCAAACTCCTGGGGCTATTCTTCCCGGATCTGACACATGCGGAAATGACCGCCATTGCACGCCTTATGGAAAGTGGAAGGTCACTGCAAATTACCGATGCTTGTGCCGGCATAGCTGCAGCCAACAAGGCACAAAAATATACAGTTTCCCGGTATGGGGAATCACGCGAAGTTCTCAGCAATTTGATTCGGCATTTTGCTTCCGCGGGGATACAGGCACTATCCGCTATCGGACAGCGCTCGTGAACGGAAAGAAAAATTCTCTATGAACCAATCCCCCCCTCAACAACAAACACGAAATGAGTGGCTCTCCTTTTTGATCAGGATTGCATCTCCGGTCCTGGAGAATGGTGCCAACGGAACCTTGAAGAAAAATATGCCGGTCGAGGGGCCAGAGCGAGAAAAACGCATAAAGGTCTCGCACCTGGAAGCTGTCGGCAGAACACTTTCTGGTATTGCTCCCTGGCTTGAACTGAGCGGCCTGCAGGGCGACGAGGCCCTGTTACAGTCAAATGCGCGCCAACAGGCACGTTCGACAATCATCTCAATTACCGACAGGAACTCACCGGATTTTTTACCTTTCGATGTCGGGGCGCAATCACTGGTTGATGCAGCCCTTATCGCTTTGGCTATACTGCGTGCCCCACAGTCACTGTGGCTGGAACTGCCTGAAGCGAACAAAAAAAATATTATCGAGGCACTCCTTTCATCACGAAAAATAACACCCGTTTTCAATAACTGGCTGCTGTTCTCTGCAATAATCGAGGCCCTCTTCTGCAAAGCAGGTATCACGTATGATTCCATGCGCATCGAATACGCTTTCAGGCAGATGCTACAGTGGTATGTTGGAGATGGACACTACTCTGACGGTCCGGTTTTCCATGCCGATTATTACAACTCTTACGTAATACATCCGTTTTTACTCGCCACTCTCAATGCAACCTCGCATACAAGGAAGTGGAACAGTCTCGTACCGTTACAACTCAAACGTTCGCAACGCTACTGTGAATTGCTGGAACGCTCAATCTCCCCGGAGGGCGCCATGCCGGCTATGGGCAGATCTCTCTCCTATCGCTGTGGCAACCTGCATGCACTTGGAGATCTCGCATTAGCCGGTCAACTCCCCTCCAGCCTTCCCCCGGAGCAAGTACGATGTGCAATGACTTCGGTCATTAAACGCACCCTCGGGGCAGAAAACACCTTTGATAAACACGGCTGGCTTAATATCGGTTTTTGTGGACAACAGCCCAGTCTTGCAGAATTCTACATTACGACAGGCAGCCTATACTGGTCGACTCTCGCCTTTCTTCCTCTTGGCATCTCCCCGGAATCAACATTCTGGAGCAATCCTGATGTGCAGTTTACAAGCCAGAAACTCTATAGCGGGATAGATATACCCCTGGACAAGGCTGACGATGAGTAAAAAAATCATTGCCATCAGGAGTGATGGCAGGCTTGCAAACCAGATGTTCCAGCTCATGCTCGCATTTGAGCTGAAACAGCTCGTACCGGAAGCGCAAATAATGGGGTTCTCCCTGCCTGAGTGGGGTCTGGCGAGTCAGCCTTTAAAACCGCGTACAATCCAGGGCAACGCACTGCTATTACCCAGGCATCGCTTTGACTTTCACCAGGCTGCAAAAGCCCTGGCAGAAGGATTGGTCAACTCTATTGTTATCGAAGGCTGGGGAATGCGCCTTGAATATTTCGGCTCTCCTTCCCGCTACCAGCAGTTGTTTCAGACGAATACTGACTTCCAGCCACTCTCCGACAAGCAGTTACTCATCAACATCAGGGGAGAAGATATTCTGACCGGGTGGCACCCAAGCTACTACCCACTGGCATATCCATTTTATGAGCAGATAATCGATTCAACCGGCCTTGAACCTGTTTTCATGGGTCAAATCGGTCCGGACAATTACTCATTAGCGCTCAAAAAGAGATTTCGCGGTGCCCGCTTTCTCCGTCAGGGATCAGCAATTTCGGACTTTCAGACGATACGCCACTCAAAACATGTCGTTTTAGGCATCAGCTCCTTTTCATGGCTCGCTTCATGGCTGTCAGAAACAGCGATCAATATTCACCTTCCCGTGGCGGGCTTGTTTGATCCGCGTAGCGGTGAAACAGACATGTTGCCAGTAACAGACTCCCGTTATCATTTCTACGCGGTTGATTTTCCCGATATGCAACAGCGACAGTCACTTGATCTTGAAACATGGGCAAATAGTGCTGATTCAAATCGACTCCTTGCTGTGGATGAAATTAACAGGATGCACCAACTGACTCCGGGTGAATAGAACAACCAGAAGCCTGGTGGTTTTACTCCATCGTCATCAGGCTACACCGGGGCCCGTTATTCTCCTTGCCCACTCATTGCATGAAAGTTGAGCTTGACGACTGTTCCACCATGCGTTGAACGACCGACATCCAGCACCCCGTCCAGCCCACGGGCACGTTCCCGCATAATCGCCAGTCCATGATGATGTTCCAGTTGTTCAACACCGGGCATGCCGACACCGTCGTCTTCGATCAGCAGGGTGACACGGCCTTCATGATCACAATCGATCGACACACAAGCCTCGTTGGCATCAGAATGTCGCACAACGTTGGAAAGCGCCTCTCGAATGATCTGCACCAGGTTGATCTCGGCATTCGGGCTCAGGCGGCAGTTCCCGATCCGGTTTTCAAGTACCAGGTTGATTTCACCACGTTTACGGAAATCCTCTACTGTCTGCTCCAGTGCAGCCTCAAAACCACCCTCACCGAGGCGCAGGCGAAACGTGGTGAGAAGTTCACGCAACTCACCGTAGGCGCTATTAAGTCCGCTGTGCAAACGCTCAAGAATCTCGATACTCTTTTCATCGCCGGCCTGCGGCAATGCATTGCGAAGCAAACTCACCTGTATTTTCAGATATGAGAGTGTCTGTGCCAGTGAGTCGTGCAATTCGCGTGCAATGACACTGCGCTCTTCCATCAGTGCAAGTTTGCGGTTCTGCGACAGTTGCTGCTCACGCTGAATTGCGAGGCTGATATGGTATGCCACCGTATCCAGCAGGCGCTTGTGCCACTCCTCAAGCGACGAGGCCTCATCAATGTCCATCAACAGGACACCATACTGCTCTCCCTTGTCGGCTACCGGCGTAGAATAACGGTAGGCACCGTTTTCTGATTGCAGCTTTATCATGTGTGCATTGCCATCACCGAAACAGCGAACGCAATCACTGCTCTCAATGCACAGGTCATCCGCGGGAAGATCACTCAATGCAGTCGTTGCAAGCCTGAAGGCCTGCTCATCGCCCGGCTGACCCAGGCAGATAGCACCACCCCTCGCACCGATCAGGCGTCCAACCTCATCAACCAGTTGACTCAATACCTTTTCATCGAATGTCTCCACCGACAGACGCCTGCTGACGGTATAGAGCAGTTCCAGTGAACGGTTGCTTCTCTCAAGGTCGGCTGTCTTTCTGGCGACGCGCTCCTCCAACTCTTCGTAGGTATGAGACAGGTCGGCAGCCATCAGGTTGAATGCAGCGCCAAGCTGTCCCAGCTCATCATCGCGCGGGTGACTGCACCTGACAGAAAAATCACCGTGCCTCACTGCACCTGCAGTGGCCAGCAGTTCGCGCATCGGCCTATGCAGATCACGCCTAACAAACAGGAGTACGACGACGACAACCAGCGTCAGGATGAGAACAATCAACTGGATCAGTTGCAATCTCTCGATTTTTGACTCTGCCTCAACTTCCAGTGCGCGCACAAATTGGTGGATAACGTCAACAAAAGGGTCAACTTCTGCAATGTAGGCCTGGCGCAGGTTGGTTAGCCTGTCGGGCGACAGGCGGGATGGCTCGGCAGCCAGCGCCTGGCTGATATACTCGCTTATTAGCGGAGCCAGCACACTCTCCCAACGCTCTACAAGTAATCGATAGGAATCCTGAACCGGTAACGAGGGATTCTTCTGCATCACAGATTGAATTCGGTCACTCGCGAGGCGGTCGCGGAATTCCGATACCAGTGACCGGGTGCGCACACCAGGTGAGAGTACCTCCTCACCGGCAGCAGGTACAAGGCTTGCCACGATACGGTAGGACTGCATGCGTAGTGTACCGGCCTGGTTGATTGCCGCAGCAAATCCTTTCGCGGTCTGCGTTATGATGACCGAGCTACCGATGCTGACTATAGCCAGCGCCAGGATAGCTGCCATGGCAAGACCAAGTCGTGCCTGGAGAGAGTGAATCAGTTTCGAATTGAACATGGCATCAGCTTACCCGATTTGGGGCTAACTGGCATCGGCTGCAACTCCAGGTCCGGTTCAGGCAGTCTCTGGCTCAGGCTCGATTGTAATCAGGGCAAGGGCCTCGGCTGTTCCCAGCCCCACTGACTTGGCACAGATCACATCTGGCATCACTGCAACGTCATACATCTCTGCTACAGGACCATCAATGCGGAACCAGTGCACTACAGCCCCGGTATTCAGGTCAATCACCTGCACACCCGTCCATGGCTCGGAATCTGCTTCCTTCAAACGCCTGTCAAGATCCAGACCTTCAAATCGATCATAACGGGGGCGTGAAAGGCCGACAAAAGCGAAATGGCTGTGAAATGCCAGTCCGCGCACAAATCCAGGGCAGAACGCCAGGGGTTCAAAACTTTTTCTTTCAAGGTTGACGCTGCCCAGTTCACCCGTGCCGGAATTAAGCACCCAAAGCTTGCCATTGTAGAGGCGCGGTGAATGCGGCATGGACAAGCCTTCACAAACAGTCTCGTTTGTCGCCAGATCCATGACGATACCGCCATCTGCACGGCGATCACGCCAGCCATCGATGGTATCTGATTTGCATACAGCCGTGACATAACGCGCTTCGCCATTTTCCATTGCCAGTCCGTTGAGATGGCAGCGGTCTTCGGGGACCAGCTTGGAGATGAATGGTGGGCGCCACTCCTCTTTGAAGCTATGCACATCACTCACGGATGCGAGACAGTTGTACTTGGTATTGATAAACAGAATTCGTCCGTCAGCAGCAAGGCCAACATCATGCGCGTCTAGACTACCGATAAAATAATCCGTACGTGGCACAAAACACTGGGTAAAGGTTTCGTTGATCCACTGACCTTCCTGCAGGATATTCTCCATACGGAAGATATGCCCTACTCCAGCCATGTAGAGACTCTTCTCATGAACGTGCAGACCCATGGCGCGCTTGAAAAACTGCTCATTCACCATCAGGCCACCCTTGGGATTACGTCCGAGCAGGTAAAGACGGCCCGACTGATAGGATGTCATTGCAACGCTGATTTTATGTGACAAAAGGAAATCGGCAAACCCGCCGGACATTGAGTACTTGACCGGCTCCTGTTGCTGTTTTGCATTCTCATCAGCGGCTTGCGCTTTAGCATCTGCCGGTTGTTTCACTTGCTGGTACTCTGATTCCGCACCAGTCTCTTCAGCGACGCCCTCTTTGATCTCTTCAGCCATGCTCTTTATCTCTTAACCTGGTTACTACAGACAATATTCCGATTACAGGATTCTACCCGAATTCTCTCAATAAAAAGAGCGGCACATTTGCATGCGCCGCTCTCTTGCCAGTCAGTTACTGATACAGGATCAGAACTTCATATTGACACTGGCGCTTGCGCTAGCTGCATCAATATCGTCACCAACAGTGACGCTGGCATTCAGCTTCAGGGTAGTTGCCTCGTTCATCTTGTAGGCGAAACTGATACCACCATATGCCGCATCTACATCAGAGTAGTTGAATCCGACATCGTTATTATCGAGAATCATGGTGATATTCACGCTGTCATCTCCGCTTCCACTACGACTCATGTAGCCGATGGTTCCAGTCAGGGCCATTACCGAGGTCCTGTGTGTTACATCCAGGCCACCTCTCAGTTCCGTCACACCGATATCAATGTCATCGACAGTCGCATTGCTGTTCGAATCTTTTTCGGTGTAACCGTCGATTGACTGAGAAACGTAACGTGCACGCAAGTTAGGTGTAACAGTCAGGGTATCGCTCACCATGATCGGCAGCATTACACCGATCTCAGGACTGAACCAGAAACTGTCATAACTGGCATTCGCGAAATCCGTACCGTCATTCTGCAGGTTATCATTGACGAGGCGTGCCTGGTCATGTGACTGCCAGCCTGCATTGAGTGCAAGGTCAAGATAGATTGAACCCAGCTTGGCTCGTCCGTAGATACCACCGAAGATACCATCCTGTTCACTCTCGTAGGACTTGACGGTTGCGATGCCGATATTACTATCGACCTCAAGTTCAGACTTGCCATACCCGAGCATAGCGCCGACTCGCGTCTCTGGATTGAGTTTCGCAGAATAACCTGCAGCAATTCCAGTCAGGGTTGTTTCCTGGTCAAGGGTTGTCACACCGTCACCATCGTAATCGCTTTCGCCTGCTTCAATCGCCAACCAGAGACCACCATCATCCATCGAGGTCATCGGGTCACCGGAAGCCATTCCGGAATCATCTTGCCCCATGCTACCGAATTGCATGCCTGATGCCATGCCGGCAAGATCAGCAACCTGGTTGTGAGCAGCTGCGAAAGCTGTCGGATCAATGGTCGCCCATGTTGAACCACCGCTGTTGGAGTCAGTGAACCATGGTAACGGGCCGTCTGTCATCACGGGGAGGCTTGGGCCATTACTACCACTATCATCAAACGTCCATGCCACAGAGTTGCCTGCGCCTGATGTCAGTGTGACATCCACGTTGGCGTCTCCATCAAGGATGATGTCACCAGCGATGAATCCTGGTGCGCCCAGAATGAGCGTGTTGCTGCCACTGCTGCCGCTGCCACCGCTGCCATAATATTCAGCATCGCCGTAGATACCAATCGCCGTGTCTTCACCGGCAAGGATTGTACCCGTGTTGTTGATCGTGTTATCCCAGGTGTAACTGCCAGAGCCGGATGGAGCTTCTTCACCTACAATAATACCTGAGCCATTGTAGACTTCCATGGAACCTGAGTTGTCGACCGAGTTACCATGGGTGAATATAGTGTTAATAACAGAACCGCTAGCTTCACCCCTGATTGCGATACCGACATTGTCAGCAATGATCGTACCGCTGTTGGTAATCGTGTTATCAGTCAGGTATGCCTCACCACTTCGAGCGTAATTGTCTGCAAAGGCTGATGCCCTGGCTTCCAGCACGATACCTTCCCAGGCATCGATGACTCCGCTGTTATCGACACTGTTGCCAGTGATCTCTGCAATACCTGCTCGTGCTACGTCAGAACCATCAGTATCATCACTAAATCTTTCCGCCCACGCACTCACATCGGCGTAGAGCAGAATGCCTGTCGAACTTGCACCTCGTCCACCTGCGGTAGTGATGTCACCGCTATTAGTGATGGTATTGTTGGCCACGCTGGCAAAACCGCCAGATGCAGTTGTGCCATCAGAATCTGTAGTAGAGCTACCTGAGAGATCTACATCCGCATCTGCCCATGCAAAAGCTGACAGTTCGATGCCTGATGAGTCCTCGCCATCGGTGCTAATCGTTCCGCTGTTCACAACGTTATTGTTATGCACCTCTGCGGTTCCAGCCATTGCTGTTGCACCGCCACTGGCATCTCCATTACCACCTCCAGATACTGCTGTAGCTTCAGAGTACGCAAAAGCTGAAGCGCTACTGGTCAGGAGGATACCCTGCATATACTGGCTCGGGAAATCTTCACCACTGGTCAGTATATCGCCGCTGTTAATGACGTCGTTGTTATTCACAAATGTAGTACCGCCACTGGCCATACCGAACGAATCCGCACTTGAGCTGCCGCTGGATTGCGCCGTTACGTCACTGTTTGCATATGCCCAGGCGTCAGCTGCGAGAACGATACCCTGCGAGTCTTCACCCATGTAACCGGTGACTTCTATTGAGCCACTATTTTCAACCTGGTTATTATTGACATCGGCATCGCCAGCAAAGGCTAAGCTGTCAGCACTACCTGAAGCATCGCTGAATCCGCCACTTATATCGATATAAGTCTCAGCAGAAGCACTTGCATCCGCATTCAGCTCAATTCCATCAGCGTCAAACAGTACATAACCACCGACGGCAATTGTGTCAGAGCTCGTGTTGGAAACGGTATTTTTATTGACATCAGCAGTTCCAGCAGATACGCCAATTCGCTCTTCATGATCTATGAAGCCACCACTACTAATATAATCATATTCATAAGCATCACCACCGGCATCTGCAGTAAGTTCGATACCGCCGCCAAAGTTATACTGTGCAAATGAACCGATAAAGCCGTGATTTTCTATCGAGTTTGAGTTGACTTCAGCTGATGAACTGCCGCTGAATGGTGTGTCATACCGATCACCGGTACTGGAATCAGCACGCAGGCTGACAGCTGAATCTCTAACCATCCATGCAGAGTTCACCATATCACCGGTACTACTATTAGTTATAGTGTTGCTGTTGACATCAGTGTCATTCGCGAAAGGTAATCCGTGGCCATCATCTTTGCTGAACATGTTGGCCAGGTTGCCATATGAAGCAAGCTTCACTGCACTATCTGCGAACTGATCTTCGCTAGCAAAAACCGTTCCGTCATTGGAGATCATGTTGCTATTAACAGCTACATCACCGGCATATTTAATATCTTCGCCCGCAGCACGCAGTGCGATACCGTTGTATTTGCCTTCAATATTGGCATTTTCGGCATTTGTGATCTCGTTGCTGTTCACCTCGGCATCTGCTCTGGCAAATGGCATATAACCTGAAGCCGCGATGGCATTCATTGATGCGCCACTCAGAAGAGAGTCGCCAGCATAACCATCATTGGTATTACTGTTGCCCTCAACAGACGCGTCTGCATTACCTTGTGGACCACAGCAGCTACTAGAAGTAGCAGCTATGGCTGTCATGTCAATACCGCTGAGCATTCCTCCATTAATATCGCCATCATATGCATTGCTGACGACATTATCATTGACAGTGGCTTCAGCATGAGTGCCTGAAAAGCCTCCCGCGATAGAGAGAAATTGTACGCCGGTAGAGTCGGATACAATTCCACCTGAGTTATTGACGCTGTTATTGCCGACTTCAGCTGTACCTTTGTGAGCGCTACTTCCAGAGACATATGCGAATGAGCCCAGGTGGACAGCTAATGTCCCATCGCCTGAGATAGTTCCGGAGTTTTCTATCAGGTTGTTATCAACTTCTGCATCTGCATCAGTATTATTTTCAGCGGCAAATGCTGTGATATGGACAGTACCTTCATATTGAAGGTATGTTCCAGGGGGAGTAATGACAATGCGAGGTGCAACGCCGGTGCGTCCAGTCGGTACTGCTCTGCCGCCACTGCCTTCCATTCTACCGCTGTTTGTAATTGTGTTGTTATGCGCCCTTACATCATCAGGGCCTGGAATGTAACCAACTTCGATGGCTGCTGCCGAACCGGAGACATCGGCATCGTAGCCATTATTAGTGATGGTGTTGCTACTGGCTCCAGAATCACCCCGGAGAAGAACGCCGTATGAGCCGCTGATGTCATCAGCGAAGTACGCATTCACATTGACAAGATCAGAACCATCGTTGTTGTGTGCGGTGACTGGGCCAGTAATCGCAATGGTATCTCCACTACCGTAGCTGAATCCTGCGGTAGCCTGAGGGAGTGTTGCAACTGAAAGAACTGATGCAACAGCTATGGCTGTTGCAGTGCGACGCATACCCTGCAAAGAGTTCGGTTCCACAGATTTATTCTGATTCAACGAAGCTTTATGATTCATACTGACCCTCCGGAGGTCTTGACTCAACTCGTAACTTATTGATTATTAAAAATTAAATGCTTGCACGCATTCCTACCGCAAATACAGCGGCACAATTACATTCAATTTAAGCAGTACCGAACCCTAAATGCAACTACAAATTCATGAAAATCACGTGATAAAATTTGGCCCGTATTCCACCCATGAAGTGATCGAAACCAGTGACAAGTATGGTGCAGGGCAACAACTCAAACAGAAGACCGTTATCATCTTCATCCAGCGCAACGGCCGGAACCGTACTGATAGACCAAGAGAAGCAATACACACGCTGACGTAAAACAAAAACGGGACCCGAAGGTCCCGTTGATTCTTCATCAGGTTGTAAAAAACAACTTAGAAGGAGTGAATCATACCCATTGAGAAGGTATCGTTTTCAGCAGTCAAATGGGCGTCGACACCGACATCGAAGGGGCCTGCACCATCATCAGTTCCTTGTGCAGAGTCATTAAATCCAAGATCAGCCTCTTGCATGGTATAGAGCGCATAGACCTTGGTACGCTTGCTGAAGTTGTGCTCCAGGCCGACCGAGATCACTTCCTGCTCGCCATAACGATCTAGTTTGGCAGCGTCGAGATCACCTGTATAACCGAACGCAGAATAAGTCTCACCAAGATTACTCCCACTCATAGCCAAGGACATATCGCCCTGGCCATAAGCCAGTTTCAGTGCACTATTGCCGAACGTATAAACAGCAGATACCTGCCAGATGTCGCTATCAGCTTCCAGTTTCTGGTCATACTCGAACACTGAGATTGAACCAAAATCCCTTGTACGGTTTTCATAGACACCATTAATGGTCAGATTGTTCATGGTGTAGCCGGCGCCCAAGCGATACTTGTCTTGCTGTCCGGTGGGCAATGATGAGAAAGAGGAACCATCAAATCCCCCCCAGCTTGTTGAGTGAGTTGGGAGAGACTCATAAGCAGCGGAGAGATAGAGGCCGTTGTTTTCATACATGGCAGCAACAGAATAGGCATCTGCAAGACCATCATGGATATCTTCGTCGATATCAAAACAGAAATCGTGGTTTATTATGCAATCGCTATCATCACCCGGAAAAGCACTTGGAACAAATGCAGAAGATGACGCTGCGCCTTCTCCAGGCACAATTGCAGCTGCGAATGTCAGGCCATTCATGTTGGGACTGACATAAGCAATCGCGTTTTCAGCACGCACATCCTGAAACGAGAACATGTTGGTGGTAAAAAAGCCGAAATCAGTCGGCGCATTGAAGTCTGCCGCAGTATCAGCAAATGGGTCAAGGCGACCGGTTGACATTTTGTATGGCGTGTCGTGAATACCGTAAAGGAATGTACCCCAGTCACCGGCAAGACCGATGTAGGCGTTGCGTGCACCGCCCCATGCTCCGCCGTCTGCGATGTCATAACCGGTTTCAGCTTTCCAGACCAGGCTCAGGCCGTTTCCAAGATCCTCGGTACCCTTGAAGCCAATGCGCGAGGCGCGGCTATTGACGCCCCACATCTGCTCGTCACCGAGTGGGCCAGAGAAATTATCATCATCGAAACGAGTGCCATCTAAATCGACATAATAAGAAACTCCGTAACCCAGGGCTACGTCAGTGTAATCAATCGATGCATGCATCTTGCCGTAGATAGTGACACCGGCATGTGCTGCAGGAATGACCATTGCAGCAGCGATTGATGCAGCCATAATAATTTTTTTCATTTATTTTCCCCTTTGAATACAAACTTCCAAAGACACGGTCAATAAAACCGAATCTGAATAAACCTATTCACATGTGCAAATATATGCTAATTCATCGATTCAGTCAACATGAATTTCCCTGTTGTAATAAAACAACAAAAATCTCGGGGTCTAAGCGCTGACAAGCTTTAGATGTAAAAAAAACGGGCGCGACTGATTCAGCGCTTGTGCCAGGCTACCAGGCCAGCAACGACTGCAATCGCCAGCAACAGCAGAATGTGCTCTGCATGCCAGAAACCATGCATCGCTTCACCCAGGGCATGACCGGGATGCGCCATGGCAGCGCTGCTTCCAAGAGTGGATGCAAGTGTCAGAAGTTTTTTCATCATTTCACCTTTACATTAATCAGTTCATTACCATCCGAGTCACTCACGTGCACTGCGCAGGCAATGCAGGGATCGAAACTGTGAATTGTGCGCAGGATTTCAATCGGCTGCTCCGGATCGTGCAGTTCATGGTTGTCTTCCAGCGCTGCCTCGTAGGCACCAGGCTGTCCTTTTGAGTCGCGCGGGCCGGCATTCCATGTACTGGGAACAACCGCCTGGTAGTTCTTGATGGTCTCGTCCTCAATAACAATCCAGTGAGCAAGGCCACCGCGAGGCGCCTCCATGAAACCGACGCCCTGTGCGCTCTTCGGCCAGGATGAAGGCTCCCACAACACCTCGTTGAAGGTTTTTGTGTCGCCAGCCTTGATATTGGCAACCAGGTCATCGAACCAGCCCTGCATGGCATCGGCGAAGATTTTGGTCTCCAGCGTGCGTGCCGCAGTACGGCCAAGTGTTGAAAAGAGCGCTTCAACCGGCACATCGAGCTTGCTGAGCGTCATGCCGACCAGGTCCTTGGTCTGTTCATGACCTGTTGCATAGAGCATCAGGACGCGTGCCAGCGGTCCGACCTCCATTGAATGGCCTTTCCAACGCGGTGACTTGAGCCACGAGTATGCCTGGTCAACATCGAGGTGTTTATAAGGCGGTTTTGGCCCGGTGTAGTTGAAGGTGGTTTCACCATCATACGGATGCAGCCCGGTATCCTTGCCACCCTCGTAGTCATACCAGGAGTGAGAGACGTATTCATGAATCTCATCGGGGGCGTGCATATCGACCTCGTGGATTTTACTCAGGTCGCGATTGAGAATTGCTCCTGCCGGAAGCATGAAGCCGGAAGGATCTTCCATACCGTTGGACGGGAAGTCACCATAGGTCATGAAGTTGCCCAGGCCCTCGCCACGGCTGCCCCAGTCCTTGTAAAAACCGGCAATCGCCAGCGTATCAGGAATATAGACCTGCTCGACGAAGACCTTCATCTTGTTGATGATCTCCTGCACCTGCGCAAGCTTCTTGGCATTGATGGCAGAATCGGAGTTCAAATCAATCGCACAGGGCACACCGCCGACAACAAAATTGGGATGCGGATTCTTGCCGCCAAAGATCGTGTGCAGGCGTGCCACATCACGCTGCCACTCGAGTGCATCGAGGTAGTGGGAAACTGCCATCAGGTTCGCTTCAGGTGGCAACTTGTAGGCCGGGTGGCCCCAGTATGCCTTGGCAAAAATGCCCAGCTGCCCTGCCTCGACAAAGCCTTTCAGCTTCTTCTTCATATCGGAGAAGTAGCCGGGAGAGGATCGCGGGTAGTTGCTGAGTGACTGTGCCAGTTCGGAAGTCGCCTTCGGATCGGCATCCAGCGCTGATACCACGTCAACCCAGTCGAGTGCATGGAGGTGGTAGAAGTGCATGACATGGTCATGGATGTATTGCGCGCCGCTCATCAGGTTGCGGATCAGATCCGCATTCTTCGGAACCTTGTAACTCAGCGCATTCTCGACCGAACGGATCGATGCAAGCCCGTGTACCAGCGTGCACACACCACAGATACGCTGTGCAAATGCCCAGGCATCTCGCGGATCGCGTCCCTTCAGGATTGTCTCGATACCACGCACCATTGTTCCTGACGAGTAGGCGCTGCCAATCTTGTTGCCATCCATCTCCGCTTCAATGCGCAGATGGCCTTCGATTCGGGTAATCGGGTCAACTACAATTCTTTCGTTTCCGCCGGATGTACTCATGATATGTCTCTCTACTTATTCGCTTATGACTGTAAATATTCAGACAGGGTGTCGTACTGCCACTCATTTTCAGAGTGCGTTTTTCCTGCACTTTGCTCATCATCTATTAACATACTGGTGCGGGCCATGCGACTGCTCATCGCCGCACTCCATACCGGGTTCTTTTTTGCCTGTGCCTGCGGCGTAACCGCAGCAACTGCTGCGCGTGCAACAAAATAACCGGCCTGTTCGGTCCAGTCGCCTTCAGAACCACAACGCGTATGGCTTTCGATGGCTGCTGCCTTTGCTGATTTCAGTGCAGCTGCAAGCTCATCCTGCGAGGCACTTTCATCAGCAGCAACTTTTACCACGCGACCGACTCGCTCGTCAGTTGACAACGACAGAACATGCTCCACAAATTTGGCAGCAATGACTCTCTGCTGTGTTTCGTTCAGATCTTGCAAAGCCTTCCTGAACTCTTCGTCACTGGTTATTTGGTTCATTTTATCTTGCTCCAGAGTATTCGTTTTCAGCAATTAAACCGTTAATCATCGGCCAGGTGTTCAGCCAGCGTCTCTGTCAGACTCATTAACGGAATATCCATTCCATACTCCTCGAGTCCATCTTCAATATGGATACGGCAGTTGGAACAGGCACTGATAATCGCATCAGGCTGGACTTCTTCGAGCTGCGCTTTCTTGCGCTTGAATACCTGTAAACGAACTTCGTCTGCACGCTCGTTGGAACTGACGCCACCGCCAGCGCCGCAACACCAGTTCATCTTTCCGGCATCCGGCATCTCGACAAAATCATCAGCAAACAGGTCAATCAACCTGCGTGGCTGATCAATCACACCCCCACGACGTGAAATCTGACATGGGTCGTGATAGGTAACCTTCTCACTAATCTTGTCTTTAAGCTTGAGGCGTCCTTCCTCGCGAAAGGTATCAAGTACCTCGAGAATATGACGCACCTTGAAACTAAAGGCCTTACCGACCAGGTTTGGTCCATCCCAGCGAATCGCCATGTAGGCATGTCCGCATTCAGGACTGATAACAGTCTTCACTTTCAGCTTCTCGGCCGCATCAACAACTCGCTGTACCAATTCGGCAGCGAGATCACTGACACCGATTTGAATACCTGAATTGGTCGCCTCGAACGCTTCCGAAGAGATTGTCCATGTAGCACCAGCCTTGTCGAAAATTCTTGCAATCGCCTCCATGAATTCCGGGAAATTCATAATTTCCATCGACGAGAGCAGTAGCATGTATTCCGCACCCTCGACATCAACAGGAACCTTCAAACCGGTATCTTCTTCCAGGTGACGAATCTGAGCCAGCAGTGCCGGCAGTTTGACGCCCATGGGGCTGCCGATCTTGATCGAACGGTTGGTTGCACCAATCAGCCCTTCCGGCGCATGACCGGCTGCTGCCATGCCTTCACGGGTCTTACGAATCATTAACGCAATATCGTTACCCACCGGGCAGACCATTGAGCAACGGCCACACAGGGTGCAGTTGTCATACACCATGGTTTCCCACTCTGTCAGCAACTTCTCATCGACCTTCTTGCTAAGCCCGAACATTTTTCCAATGCGGCCCAGCAGGGTGTATTCCGATTTCCATACACGACGCAATGGCTCGGCCTTGGCAATTGGCGTGCTTGCCGGGTTACCGGTTTCCGTCTGGAAGAGACAGGTATCCGCACACATGCCACAGTGCACACAACTGCTGAAAAATGCTGCAACGGATGAATCGACCTGCTGCTTCAGGGCGTTGACTCCCTTCTCAAGTGATGCACTCATGATTGAACCCCCCGATAACCTGAAATGGCGCCGTTGTACCACCTTGCCATAAAGATTGTAAAAACGTGTGTGAGCTTGCTGAATGGCAACACGACCATCAACAGCTCGACACTAAGAATATGGACAGCCAGCAACATTGGACCGCTCATACCGATACGGTGAAAAGCGATGTAACCGGTAATCAGTGGCGCGATGGTCACAAACCAGATGAACAGGTCACCTGGTGTTGTCAGGTAACGCAATATCTTGTTATTGAACCTGTGAACCAGGATTGCGAGCAAGGCGATGATACTGAGAACTGCGACGGCATCAACAATCGGAGTCGGCAAAGCCGGCCAGCCAAGACCTGTCAACTCGCTAATTAACAGGATGTGTGGAGCAAACAGGAAAATAGTCACGAAGAGTCCGATATGGAATATGTATCCGGCAACAATTGTGAATGCCGAACGTTTGAAAGAATCAGACTCAGGTACAGATCGTGACACGATCGTTCGCATACCACTGGAAAATTCACTTCCCTTGGCTTCAGCAAGATTTTTCTTGCGCCCCAACATGAGGATTTCGAATATACGGATTATCACGCCCGCGACAAGAACCACTGTCGCAATCTGAAAACCAGTACCACGTACCCATTCAAGTAATGCTATTTCGTTCATGATTTCTTCTCTTCAGTAGAACCGTTATTTTTCCAGATCTTCAAGAGTAACTTTTTCGTGCGCCTTGTTCGCACTTCCCTTCGTTGCGCGGTTCAATGCACCAAGTGCTACACCTGCTGCTGCCGCACCTGCAGCCGTATAAAGCACGGTCTCTCCAACATCAGCTGTCGGAATCGAGAGTGCCTTGTAGAAACCGCCACCGTCCCAGAACTCGGGCTCAGAACAGCCAAGGCATGGGTGTCCGGACTCGATCGGGAAGCTGGTGCCGTTATTCCACTTGGTGGTTGCGCAAGCGTTGTAAGTTGTTGGCCCCCTGCAGCCCAGCTTGTAGAGACACCATCCCGCTTTCGCACCTTCATCGTCAAAAGTCTCGGCAAAGAGGCCCTTGTCGTAGAAAGGACGGCGATAGCAGCGGTCGTGGATACTCTGCCCATAAAAAGCCTTGGGGCGACCGAGATCGTCGAGTTCCGGCAGGGCTCCAAAAGTCAGGAAGTGGGTCAACACACCGGTGATAACGACCGGAATCGGCGGGCAGCCGGGTACATTGATAATCGGCTTGTCCTTGATCAGATCACTGACGGAGACTGCGCCTGTCGGATTCGGGCTCGCCTTGGGAAGACCACCGTAGGTGGCACAGGTGCCAACTGCGATAATTGCAGCAGCACCCTCGGCCGCTTCCATCAGCATGTCGTAGTTGCTGATGCCTGCAATGGTTGAATAACCGGGATTATCCATCGGGATTGAACCATCAACCACCAGCAGGTATTTACCGTGATTCTCGTGCATCGCCTCTTCTTTTGCCTCTTCAGCCCTGTGGCCCGAGGCTGCCTGCAAGGTATGGTGATAATCGAGCGAGATACTGTCGAAAATGAGGTTTTCTACAGTTGATGCTCCGGCCCTGGTCAGGGATTCTGTACAACCGGTGCACTCCTGAAACGAAAGCCAGATGACCGAGGGCTTTTTCGCATTCTCAAGTGCCTCGGCGATCATCGGAATCATTGCCGGCGACATCGCCATCATTGATGCCGTGGTCGCACAATATTTCATAAAGCTGCGTCGCGATACACCATGACTGCGCAGAACATCACCAAGGGTCTTCTCTTTATCGCTATGACTTGCCATGCTTATTTCTCCACCGCTAGCTTGTTACTTGTCTGTTTTTCCTGCTGTTCATCCTCAAGGCGAAGAGCGAGACGCTCACTTGCCTCGGCTACATCTTCTGCCTGTGAACGAAGGATTTCTGGCATCCTGGTCACTTCAATGAATCGACCGATAGTCTCCTCATTTTCGTTGTAATGGGTGACTACCCATACTCCGCTGTATTCTGTTTCGACCACATCGCTTGAACCCAGCACATTGAGTCTTGCCACCACTTCACCAAGACCGAGGATTTCCAGGATTCGATCCTCTTCACCCGGTGCAAGGGGAATGCTGCGCAGATCAATCACCGAGGTTTCATCCTCAGTCGCGAGACGCTCCAACGCATGTTTCACTTCGTGCAGCAAGGGCTCGACATTCCACGTCAGCTGATCACTGGCCTGGATGTTGAAATGAATAACTGAATCTGTTTGGTCCATTACAATTTTATCCTTGCACTGAAATCGTTATATCTATCTGTCGGAACAATCCTGATGAAAGATTCTTTAGGCAACTGTCGCCACTCTCTCTTCGCCTGATGGATGCCACTGCTCTATCAGAGTGACCGCTTCGTCCCGGGCCTTGTCGATTCCCGCGCGTACAACATCTGATGGTTCCATGCCCCATTCGATCGTCTCAGGCTGGATTCCAATCAATGCGCGATGCTCAGGCATGTGTCCGGTGAGTCGTGCGATATCAATCAGGTCAAGCAGGGCCACCTCGTGTGCACTGCGTCTCGCACGGCCCAGAAACTCATCCATCTCCTCACCGACGAAAGCGCTCACACTGCCGGCAGGCTGATGAAGTTCAGCGGCGTCAAAAACGATAAGGTTGTTGCACTCTTCTATATAGGCAGCCAGCGTGAAGCTGAGTGTTCCGCCATCAAGGAAGGTTAGATGTGGTGTATCGGGATAGAGTGATTCAAGATGGTTAAGGGCGTGGATACCTGCACCCTCATCAGTAAGGAGGGTATTGCCGACTCCGAGTATCAAGGTAGTTTCTTTGTCAATAGACATGAATTCAACTCTTGCCCTTAATTTATAGTTATATGATACTTGACTAAGCCTAATCAGCTTGTTGATAAATATCAACAAGCAATTAGCTTTTCCCTGACTGACTGAATATAAGTTCAATTATTTAACCGGATATTCCTCATTATGTGTCTTGGCATCCCAATGCAGATCAAATCGATCGAGAATTACACCGCCCGTTGTGAAGCAAAAGGGGTGAGCCGCGATGTCAGCCTTTTCATGATGCAGGAGGAAGAACTCAATGTAGATGACTTCGTTGTCGTACATGTCGGCTACGCCATCCAGAAAATTTCTGAACAAGAGGCGCAAACTGCCTGGGAACTGTACGACCAGATGCTCGCAGCAGACAGCTGAAGGAGTCTTTAGTGCATGAACTTGCAATATGCCAGTCACTGATTGACCAGGTCGAAGCGATTGCGCATGAACGGCAAGCTGAATCTGTTGTATCCATCACGATCGGGCTTGGCGCACTGTCTGGTGTTGAACCCCAGCTGCTGAAACACGCCTACCCCGTTGCCAGTGCAGGCACCGTTGCCAGGGATGCTGAATTAATGATTGACGAACTACCCACCCGCATCAGGTGTAACGCCTGCGAAACTGAAAGCGATGTCCCACCGAACAAGCTGGTTTGCCCGGCGTGTGGTGAATGGCGCACCACACTGATCAGCGGTGATGAGCTATTATTAATGAGCGTGGAACTGCAGACGGCTGAGAATCGCGGCGGGGACGCCCCTCCTACAAGCTAGGGAGAAAATCGCGGCGAAGGCGCCGCTCCTACAGGACAAGGCATGACTGATATAATAGTACTGAATTCTGTTACGCCAACTTGAAGTCATAGTGACAGGTCGAATTATTACGGAGAACACCATGTGTAACACCTGCGGTTGTAATATCACACCCGGCAATGAAGAACTGATCAGACCCGGTGGCAAGCTTGCCAAGACCGAGAGCGGCAACGAGGCAGTGACCGTACTGCACAGCCTGTTACACGAGAATGACCACACGGCCAGCCACAACCGTGAGCACTTCGACTCACACAACGTCCTCGCGATCAACCTGATGTCCTCACCCGGTGCAGGAAAGACTGCCCTGCTTGAAGCATCAATCAAGCAACTCGATCCGAAGCTGAGAATCGCAGTTATCGAGGGTGACCTGGAAACAGAGAATGATGCCGAGCGTATTCGCAAGCACGGTGTTAAAGCGATCCAGATTGCAACCGGCAGTGCCTGCCACCTTGATGCTCACATGATCCACGATGCACTGCATAATCTCGACCTCTCGGAATACGACGTTGTTTTTATCGAAAATGTCGGCAACCTTGTGTGCCCGGCGAGCTTCGATCTCGGGCAGCATCAGAATGTTGCCCTGCTGTCAGTGCCCGAAGGTGACGACAAACCGGCCAAATACCCGGTCATGTTCCGCAGCGCCGACCTTGTCATGATCAGTAAAACGGATCTGCTACCTTACCTCGACGACTTCAAAACCGAGCGTACCAGGCGCTACCTGCAGGATATCGCCAGCACTGCACCCATCATCGAACTCTCGTCAAAAAGTGGTGAGGGCATGTCTGACTGGGCCGATTGGGTCGCACAACAGGCGGCAGAGAGAAGAAGTTATCTTGAAGCACACCCGGTCGCATCAGAACACAAGCACCACACACACGAGCACGAACATCAGCACACGCACAGTCACGCCCACAGTTCATAACAGATGAGCGCAAGCGCAAAAACCTGGCTTGAGCGTATTCGTGCCCTGCCACTTGATAAAGCTGATGGACGGCCGATAAAGATCATGAACGTCTGTGGCGGTCATGAACGCTCCATCACCATGGCCGGTCTGCGCAAGGCGCTTCCCGATACAATTGAACTGGTACCGGGACCCGGCTGTCCCGTCTGCATCTGTCCGGAAGAGGATATCTTCGAGGCCATTCAGCTCGCACTGCATGAAGAGATTATCCTGGTTGCCTTTGGCGACATGCTGCGCGTCCCTGTGAATGTTGCCAAGGCCGAAGCACGCACGCTTGAACAGGCAAAGGCACAGGGCGCAGACATTCGCCCTATCGCCTCACCCACGGAAGCAATCTCCATCGCACGGGACAATCCTGGTACACAGGTGGTCTTTTTCGCTGCAGGTTTTGAAACCACCACGGCGCCGGTTGCCGCCATGCTCGCCGAAGGCGTACCTGACAACCTTTCCATCCTTCTCTCGGGCCGCCTGACATGGCCCGCTGTTGCCATGCTGCTCGATTCCGGCACGCCCGGTTTCGATGCACTGATCGCCCCAGGTCATGTCTCTACCGTAATGGGACCCGAGGAGTGGGAGTTTGTGGTCAAGGATCACAAGATTCCTGCCGCTGTTGCCGGTTTCACCCCTGAGAGCCTGCTGGCAGCCATGTACTCAACTCTGCGCCAGCTCATTGAGGGACGCTGTTTTCTCGACAACTGTTACCCGCAACTGGTACGAGCGGGAGGCAACAAGTCTGCCCAGGCGCATCTTGCTACTACCATGCAGGTCGTCGATGCCAACTGGCGCGGTATCGGCATCATCCCTGCATCCGGCTACCAGTTGGCTGAAGCCTATCGATCACACGATGCAAGAGAGAGATTTCCGACCTATGCAGATGATGCACGCAAGCGCGCCGGTGAAATGCCACCGGGCTGTGACTGCGCCCAGGTCGTACTCGGCAAGCTCTATCCCAACCAGTGCCGCCTCTTCGGCACGGCGTGTAAGCCACGCAACCCGATTGGACCCTGCATGGTCTCCGACGAGGGCGCCTGTCGCATCTGGTGGTCTGCCGGCATTCGAGAACCAGCAGCACAAGAAGAGAGAGAAGAGACGCTTGCCTGATAACCGCCCTGCTGCAGGTCCTGTTGATATCTCAGCCAGGAAAATCACTCTTTCGGGCAAGGTACAGGGGGTTGGCTTTCGCCCCTTTATCTATCGACTTGCAACTCAACACCGCCTCACCGGCTGGGTCAGAAATTGTGTCGGGATAGTCGAAATCCATGTGCAGGGTCCGGTCAGTGCACAGAATGATTTCCTCAGTGCTGTTTTCACAGAACACCCACCGCTGGCGAAGCCGAAACTGGAGTCAGATACAGCTGTCGCTTGTGAACAAACAGAAAGCTTTGAAATTCTGAACAGTCTGGATGCAGGGCATCCCGAGATCAGCCTGCCAACAGACCTCTATCTGTGTGACGACTGCCTTGCAGAGATGCAAAATCCGTCTGATCTGCGCTATCGCTACCCTTTCATCAACTGCACCCAGTGCGGACCCCGCTATACCCTGATCGAAGCCCTTCCCTACGACAGGCCCAACACCACGATGAAAACGTTCCCCTTGTGTGAATCGTGCAAGGAGGAGTACGAGAATCCGAATAGTAGGCGTTTCCACGCTGAACCGATCGCCTGCCCGGTGTGCGGCCCATCTCTTCAGTTTTGCCGTGCCGGACAAACCATCGAGGGGAATGATGAGGCGATTACTGCGACAGTCGAGGCTTTAAAATCCGGAGCCGTTGTTGCAGTCAAGGGCATCGGCGGTTACCACCTGGTTTGTGATGCAACCAATGATGATGTGATCAAGCAACTGCGTAGAAACAAGCCGCGCCCAGACAAGCCACTGGCGGTCATGCTCCCTGCCGAAACCAATGGCCTGGCACTGGAACAAGATGAATCAGATTTTCTCAACCAGCCCAGTCGCCCGATCCTGCTGATCGACAAACACAAGTTACCGGCACTTTCTCCACAACTTGCACCCGGACTTGGGGAAATCGGCGTTATGCTTCCCTACAGTCCGCTGCATCACTTGTTGCTGGACAGCTTTGCTTCACCACTGGTTGCAACCTCTGCCAACATCAGTGGTGAACCGGTACTCACAGATGGTATCGAGGTCGAACGCCGCCTTGCCCATATCACTGATCGCTTCCTGCATCACAATCGCCCCATCGCACGTCCGGCGGACGACCCCGTGTTTCGCATCAGCGAGGGCATGCCAAGACCCATCCGCCTTGGCCGTGGAACCGCACCCTTTGAACTCGCCTTGCCATTCACCCTTGAACACCCCGTACTGGCAGTTGGTACGCAAATGAAGAATGTCATTACACTGGCATGGGGCAAGCGAGCTGTACTTTCACCGCACATTGGTGAGATGAATACTGCACGTGCACTGCAGGTGTTCGAAGAGACCATTGCCGATTTACAGCAACTTTACCAGGTGAAGGCAGAGGTGCTCATTTGTGATACGCATCCGGGTTACACCGCATCACGCTGGGCAGAAAAGCAAAATCTGCCTGTTCATACTGTTCTGCATCACCACGCCCATGCTGCCTCGGCCAGTTATGAATTTTACTGCCATGAGGAGGTGATCGCCTTTACATGGGATGGTATCGGTTTAGGCGCTGACGAGACGCTGTGGGGTGGTGAAACTTTTCTCGGCAAACCAGGCTCCTGGAAGCGCGTGGCAAGCTTCAGACCGTTTCGCCTGCCCGGCGGTGACAAGGCCGCCCGGGAACCATGGCGCAGCGCTGCTGCACTGTGCTGGCAATCCGGCCACCCATACCCGCAGATACCCGAGAAGGATCCATTGCTCAGAAAGGCCTGGGAACAGGGCATCAATGCACCAAGCAGCAGTTCAGTTGGCCGCCTCTTCGATGCCGCCGCTGCACTAAGTGGTGTTTGCAGCGTGGCAAGCTACGAGGGACAGGGAGCGATGCTGCTGGAGGCCCTTGCCAATCACAAGGCAACGCATGTGCCCCTTGATATCAGCGAATCAAACGATATGCTTGTTGCTGACTGGCAGCCGCTGCTTGCAGTGATGACGGACAGCTCGACTGAACAGGCACAGCGCGCCGCCACTTTTCATGCATCGCTGGCACATACCCTGCTGCGCAAGGCACAACTGATCCGTCAGCGTCATGGCGTGAGTCATGTTACCCTCAGCGGCGGCGTTTTTCAGAACCGCGTACTGACCGAACTGGCAGCCTCCCTGCTGAGAGAAGAGAACTTCACTGTTCACCTGCCGGTACGTATACCCGTCAACGATGCGGGCATCAGCTTCGGACAGGTTATCGAGTATGGATGCGGTAGATAGTTACAAGTTATAAACAGAGTGCAGCCGGACATAAGGAACAGATAATGCAGGACACCCACATCTCACTGGCACACGGCAACGGTGGCCGATACATGCGCGAACTGATCGAGGAGCTGTTTGCAAAATATCTTGCCAATCCGGATCTTGATGTAGAAGCCGATGCTGCTTCCATTACTGTTGAAAACAATGAACTGCTTTTCACAACTGACGGTTTTACCGTACAGCCACTGGAGTTTCCCGGTGGCAATATCGGCTCACTCGCAGTCCATGGCACGACCAATGATCTCGCCGTCTCCGGTGCCACACCCAAGTACCTGAGTCTCAACGCCTTCATAGAAGAGGGAACGGAAGTCGCATTACTGGAGCGCATTATCAAATCAATGGCTGAGGCAGCCGCAGAAATCGATGTGAAAATTGTAGCTGGTGATACCAAGGTATTGCGCCGAGGTGAAGGTGGTGGTGTCTACCTGGCAACAACCGGTATCGGCATCCGTAATGGCCACCTGCTATCGATGAAAAACATTCATGACGGAGATGCCATTCTTGTCAGCGGCCCGGTTGGCGATCACGGTATTGCCGTGATGCTGGCAAGGGAGGAGTTTGGCCTGCACGGAGAGATACTCTCCGATGCTGCCAGTGTTCTGAATCTCACCCGTGCAGCCCACGAGTTTCCCGGCCTACGCTTCATGCGTGACCCTACTCGTGGTGGTCTCGCTACTGTCTGTACAGAATTAAACCGGGCGACAGGCATGGGCGTAAGGCTTATAGAGACCGATATTCCTGTACGCGACCCTGTCCATGCCGTGTGTGACATGCTGGGCTATGATCCGCTTTACCTCGCCTGCGAGGGGCGCGTGGTCGCGATCATTAATCCGGAGAGTGCCGACACACTGCTGCAGACATGGCGAAATATAAAGGGCGGAGAAGAGTCTGCAATCATCGGTCACATCAGTACAGCAACTCGGCAAGTCATTATCGAAACCGAGATCGGTGGAGAACGCATACTTGAAGAACTGGAAGACGATCCACTACCGAGAATCTGCTAGGCAATATAGAGAGTCACGGTCAAAACGCTGTCAAATTCATTCTCCGTCGTTTTCCACCTCACAGATATATCCGTTATTATCATCTTCGGCTGGCCTGTCTGCTTTAAATGCATTGCAGGCCGAAATACAGCCAAGCGGAACAACAATCATGGTCAGTGGCACTGCCACGATAGGACCAAAGAGCAGTGATATCGCCATGCCTTCAAAAATTGGATCGAGAATAATCGCAGCCGCTCCTGCCATCATGGTCAAATCCGTAACCCAGATTGGCCGCATACGAATCTGCCCAGCAGTGACCACAGCCTCAACATGATGTGTACCACGATGCACCTCGTTACGTGCAAAATCGACCAACAGGATTGAATTACGCACCTCGATTCCCGCAAGCGCGATAAATCCGATCATTGATGTCGCGGTAAATTCAGCATCCATTATCCAGTGCCCCGGGATGATACCGATGAGCGTTAATGGAATCGGTGCCATAATAATGGCCGGGTGTATAAAATTGCCGAACTCCCATACCAACAGTATAAAAATCAGCACAAGGGCAGCTGCAAAGGCAAGCCCCATATCTCGAAATGTTTCGTAGGTGACAACCCATTCGCCACTCCACTCGAAGCCAGACGTCATATCATCAGCAGGTGGACCCATCATGGTGCCGCTGATCGAAACACCATCCGGAGCGGTGTAATGATCCAGCAGATCCTCCACCGCCATGATGCCGTAGATCGGCGCGCCAAGCTTGCCTTCCATCTCTCCCACGACATACTCCATTGGACGCAGGTCCTTGTGATAGAGAATGGGGTCTTCGGGCAAACTGACGAAATGTCCAAGTTCAGTTAAAGGGACGGTACCACCTGCACTGGTTGGAATAGGCAGGTTGTGCAATCGGGGTAGCTGGGAACGTACGTGCAGCGGCAGTTCAATCACCAGGTGAGTCGGCTCAAGCCCTCGTCCCCGCTTGGCATCACCAAGAATGTAACCACCCATCGCCATATCAAGATTTCTGTTAATGGTTTCTACATCAACGCCCAGGCGCGTGACCTTTTCAGTATCAACCTCGAAATGCCAGCGTTCATTTGCATCCGCCATGTAGGTATCAACATCAACGAGTCCTGGCGCCTCGATAAACATCTGTTCCATATCGTGTGCAACCTGGCGCCTTGTCTCCTCATCCGGGCCATAGACCTCGGCTACCATGGTTTGCAGCACGGGTGGTCCCGGCGGCATTTCGACAACGGCGATTTTCGCACCCGCCTTCTCGGCAATAGGTGTTAACAGGGCGCGTGCAGATTCAGCAATCTCGTGGCTGCTACGTTCACGATCTCCCTTATCAAGAAGCATGACCTGTATGTCAGACTGCCATGGCTGCATGCGCAAGTAGTAGTGCCTGACCATGCCATTGAAATTGAATGGTGAAACAGTACCGACGTAGCTCTGCATCGCGGTGATTTCTTCCACGCCCTTCAGCGCATCGACCAGCTTGAAGGTAAAGCTTGCAGTAGTTGGTAGTGGCGTTCCTTCAGGAAGATTGATCACCACGTTAAATTCCGGCTTGTTATCAAATGGCAGCATCTTGACTGCCACGGCCTTTGTATAAAACATCGAGCAGGCCGCAAAAAACAGAACAACAATGACAGCCAGGAAGACGCGGCCTTTGAACTTGCTCTGGATAAGCGGCTCGATCACCGGACGAAAGATGTTACCGATCAGATCCTGAGTTTTTTCTTCACGAATAGCAGCCTTGTTCAGGGCATTCATTTTCGGGCGCAGCTTGTAGGCAAACCACGGCGTAAAAACAAAGGCAGCAAAGAGTGAAAAGGCCATCGCAACAGAACCGAACAAAGGTATAGGGAACATGTAGGGCCCCATCATGCCACTGACAAAACCCATTGGCAGCAGTGCCGAAAGGACTGTCAGTGTTGCAATAATCGTGGGGTTTCCGACTTCTCGAACCGCATCCACTGCCGTGTCTATACGAGTCTCGCCATCATGCAGCCAACGCCGGAATATATTCTCCACCACAACGGTTGCATCATCGACAAGAATACCGATGGAGAAAATCAGTGCGAACAGGCTGACACGGTTAATTGTGTAGCCCATAACCCAGGCAGACCAGATGGTGATAAGGATAACAATCGGAATGATCGTTATAACAACAACTGCAGGCCTCCTGCCGATTGTGATCCAGGACAATAGTGACACGGCAATAGCGGCACCAAGCAGTGAGGTCAGAAGTTCATTAACCTTGTCATTGGCTGTCTTACCGTAGTTGCGGGTAATTTCCACGTTGATATTATCCGGAACGAGACGCCCTTTGAGCGATTCCAGTTTCGCGAGGATATCCTCTGCTACCGTGACACCATTTGTGCCCTCTTTTTTTGCAATCGCAATTGTGACAGCCGGTGCTACCCCGGTCAGCTTATCGCTGCTACCTGCCGGGCCACTGAAGTAGTTAACCATCCTGGTCGGCACTTCTTCCCCGTCGACTACGTTTGCAATATCTGCAACATAAATGGGGGCACCATCATGCGTACCTATCACGAGTCGACCGACCTCCTCTCCACTCTTCAGGAAATGGCCTGAGGTAATAGTGAAATGCGAAGTGTTTTTTTCAATCGTACCTACTCTTTTCTCTTCATTGGCTGCACGAATGGTTCTGGCTATCTGGTCAAGACTGATGTTATATCCTGCCAGGCGCTCAGGCAGTACTTCGATACGAATCTGCTGACTTCTCCCTCCTGCGACAAATCCCTGACCAGTATTCGGTACTTCCTTGAGACGCTGCAAAACATCTGTGGCCAGCACTCTGAGCGTTGAATCATCAACCTCTTCAGACCAGAGCGTGACTGTCACCACTGGAACATCATCAATTCCCTTGGGCTTCACCAGTGGCATCGATACCCCGGGGGGAATCCTGTCAAGGTTTGACTGGAGCTTGTCATGAACCTTGACGATCGAAGGACCGAGTTTTTCTCCGACTTTAAAACGTACTGTAACCATGCCCTGGCCACGCTCGGATGCAGAGTAGACATGCTTGACCCCGGGAATATCACTCATGATGCGTTCAAGCGGATCAATAGCGAGGCTGGCGACCTGCTGAGGGGAAACCCCGGGATATGAAATAAATATATCGATCATTGGGACCGATATTTCCGGATCTTCCTGTCGTGGCGTAAACAGCAGTCCCAATATACCAATGAAGAGGCTGGCAATAAGCAGCATCGGTGACAATGGAGAAGTGATAAATGTACGCGCAAGATTTCCAGCCAGCCCGAGAGAGACCTTCTCTTCATGAGGCTGTGGCGGATGGCCGGGTGCAGGCCGTCGTGTTCGGACCTTCTCAGGGAGTTTCATTACGAACCTCCTTTATACGAACTAAATCTGTAACGATTGCTCGACTTTTGTAATTCTAACTATACGCGACGGGCATTTTGCCCATTATCGTAAATCGCGTACGTAGGATGGAATATCTGCATTCAGTGCTTGTGAAAAATTGGCGAATGTCATTGTGACAGTGGCCAATTCGACATCATCAAAATTTGCGTTTGTAACAATAGCGCGCCTGAGAATAGAGCCACTCATGACGGCATGGCTTAAATCTGCATCAGTCAGGTTGGTTCCTCGCATTCTGCAGTCCTCAGCCAGCACATTACGCATTTTTGCACCCTTCATATTTGCATCATCGAAATTGGCAAGATTAATCACGCTGAAACCGTCATTGCGGACACTTTCCAGGTTGATATTACTGAGATCGGACTCTAAAAACATTGCTCCATTCAGATGGCTGTCACGGAAGTCACTATCATTCAGTTTTGAGTTTGAAAGATTGGACTTGATCATCCTGCAGCCCTGTGCAAAAACATTGGTGAGATCACTTGAGTGCATATCTGTATAACTCAAGTTAGTTCCCTCAAGCCTCGAATTGGACAGATTTGAATTGCTCATCATGACGCGTCTGAAATCTGCATGGCTCAGGTTCGCATTAGCGAGATTACAGGACTCAAGGTTTGCCGCGGTCGAACGCAACTCGCTGCCGAACTGTGCAGCAGTCATGTTGGCGCCTTCCAGGTTTGAATGACCCAGGTTTGCCTCGCGCAGGATCGTCCTGGAGAGATTAGCGCCACGCAGGTCTGAACCACCAAGATTTGCGCCTGTTAGATTGGCACCGGTTAAATCAGCATCCCTTAGATCTGCCCCCTGTAATTCCATTTCCCTGAGATCAGCCCCTGCAAGAGAGTCAGAATCGACGCTAGCGAGGACCTCGTTCGTGTCCAGTTTAGTGATTTCGACCATCTGAAGGTTCCTTGTGTGTAAGTAAATAGTACGCCCCGTACTTTCAGTATAGCCATCTGGCCAGACTCGGCAACAGAGAACAAAACACTCGCCCGTACCAACTGGCACGGGAAATATCCTGTCCCTCTGCCTTTTACTTTAATACTGGTTAATGATACAGCGTTGATATAAATCAACTAGATTCCAATTCGACCAGATCAACAAGGTCTTACAAAAGCCTTCTTTTATTATGCCCGATAAGCTCTATATAGGTAAGTAACTGCCTTTTGTTGTTATCGATCAGGCTTGTGCGGCACCTGCAGCGTATTCAATATAACTGCTATCACTGACAACCGTTTTGGTTGATAATGATACAAGCTTACGTGAAATTTCGCGCCCGGGGAGATTCGTACAATAGCACGAGACTAGTCAAAGCCGTAGACAGGAATTTATAATCAGGCAAAGAAAACAGCAGGACTTCGAGTGGCCAATATTCTGATAATTGATGACTCATCCAGTAACCGGGAGTTTATTTCCTCCGTTCTGGAGTTTGAAGGACACAAGATTCTTCAGGCATCAAATGGTATTGACGGAATTGAAATGGCCGAAATCCATGACCCGGACGTCATCATCCTGGATATCAGGATGCCTGACATGGATGGCTATGAAACCTGCCGTATCATCCGTTCACACCCGCTTGCCGCCTTGACTTATATTATATTCCTCTCGGCCAAGGGCGAGATAACCGACAGGGTCACCGGGCTTGATACAGGCGCAGACGCCTATCTCTCAAAACCCTTCGCGCCTGAAGAACTCAAGGCTGTTGTTCGTACAGGCGTACGCACAACAAGGGAATGCCGCAATGCCATGAAAGACGGCCTCACAGGGCTCTGGAATCGGCGCGCTTTCGACAGCATGTTAAACCACGAGTTCGAGTCTGCCATACGTTACGACTATCCTGTTTCACTCGCGATCATGGATATCGATCATTTCAAGTCCGTGAATGACAACTTTGGCCATGATGAGGGCGACCTTGTTCTTGCAATTATTGCAGCCATGCTGAACAAGATTGCCCGCCCAAGTGACCTGACGTTTAGATGGGGTGGAGAAGAATTTGTCTGGCTGTTGCCTCACACAAGCCTGGAGAATGCAACTATCGCAGCCGAGCGCTTGAGATCAACGATCGAATCACATCATTTTGAAGACGTAGGATCTTTGACTGTCAGTTTCGGAATTACAGACGTGAAGAAAGACGACACAACCGAAACACTGTGGAAACGTGCTGATGAAGCCCTTTATCGAGCTAAAGATAACGGCCGCAATCGCATAGAAGTGGCTCAATGACCACACTGGATTCCGGTCTCGCGGCATCAGCAAGTCACAGATCAATAAAACCCCTTAGCACCTGCATACTGGCAAGCGCACTTGCTGCATCAATTTGCGCTATATCTGCCTCGGGATAAAAGACTTCCGCAAACAGGAAGTTTCCAGCATCGCTTAACACAGGGGGCATTCCAAATTTGACGACAACATGATTCTGATAAGTGAGGTAACGAACAAAAAGGCGATCGCCAATCGCAGGTCCAGCCATTATGCACAGGGCTTTACGACTCTCCTGCCGTATTCCCTTTGTAAAGTGCTCATAACTGAAGCCACGCCGCTGATTGTTGAGCCGTTATAAAAGCTTCCCGGGAACCTTTACCTGTTTGCCGTTATGCTCAAGGTGCAGACGACCGTAAGCATGCTCAATACCTCCCGGCAACATACTTATACAATCCATAAGAAAACGTTATATATGATATTGTAATTATGTCTATTATTAGACAATACGGGCCTGAAAAATATCCTTTTCTAATTGGGTATAAAGGTCAAGAATGTATATAAAAAATAAACAATAAAAATAACAATCAAATCACCATCATGTCGCACCTATGGGATTGAGAAATTGTTAGATTTAAGCAGCCTCTTTGACTCACATCCTGATGACGGGCTTATCTATGCCTACTCATATGACCCAATGTGGCTTGCCATCTCAGTTGTTATTGTTGTAATTACCTCTTACATCGCATCGTGAATTCAATTTCCAAGTGCAACTCAACAGAGTTGGTTAGAGGGCAAGCTGCGGTAGCATAGGTAGCTTCTCTCACCGACCAAAGTTAGAGGAGCACCATGTACACGCAGCTTACCCAGGAAGAACGATACCAGATTCAGGCACTGATGAAAGCAGGTCACAATCAAACAGAGATAGCCAAGATACTTGGGCGCCACAAATCCACTGTCAGCCGCGAACTGAGGCGTAACCGTGGCTTGCGCGGCTATCGCCCCAAACAGGCCCATCGGCTGTCTGTAGAGCGCCGTCAGAGCAAGAGCCAGCCCCGTATTGCCACTACCCACTGGGAGCGAGTCGAGCATCTGTTGCGCGAGGACTGGAGTCCGGAACAAATCAGCCTGTGGCTGTGCAATGAGGCTGACATTCAAATCTCTCATGAGTGGATTTACCAGTACGTTCTCCAGAACAAATCCATGGGCGGTAACCTATACCGCCACCTGCGTTGCCAGAAGCAGCGTCGAAAGCGCTATGGCAGCTATAGCCGCCGAGGGCAACTGATTAACCGAGTCAGCATCGATGAACGTCCTGCCGTGGTTGATGAGCGTTCACGCTTCGGTGATTGGGAACTTGATACCATTATCGGAAAAGGCCACAAACAGGCCATCGTTTCAATCACCGAGCGTAAATCCCGATTGACGCTCATCCATAAGGTGGAGAGAAAAACCGCCAGCAACGTCACCAGCGCTATCCTCAAACTGCTCAAACCCATCGCCGGCCGCGTTCACACGCTGACCTCAGATAATGGTAAGGAATTCGCCGGTCACGAGACCATCGCTAAAGGCCTCAGTGCCAGGTTCTTCTTTGCCCATCCCTATGCCTCCTGGGAACGTGGCTTGAATGAGAACACCAATGGACTCATTCGCCAATACTTCCCAAAGCATCGGGACTTTACAACCATCACTCAGGCGGAAATCAACCAGGTGATGAATAAACTGAACAATCGTCCCCGAAAATGTCTTGGCATTAAAACGCCCAATCAAGTATTTTTCGGGATTAACCCATCCGTTGCACTAGTGAGTTGAATCCGCGCATTTAAACTTGGCGCGAAAATATTTCTTACAGACACAGTGAAGAAAAAAAATATTCTGTCACTAGTCAGCGCGCTTACGATGGGACTCGGCATATGGTCAATACATTTTGTCGGCATGCTGGCCATTAACATACCAGGTACAGTCCACTTACACCCATTCACCACCTTGCTCTCAATATTCCCTGGTATTCTGGGCTCTTTCATTGCCCTGTGTCTTCTCTGGCGCCTTGGTGTCCGCTTGCCACTGCCTCTTAGAGGCACCATGTTCGGCGCATGCATTCTGGTCATGAACTATATCGGTATGACGGGTATGAATTTCGATGGTTATCTGAGCTATAGCCCTGCCTTATTTGTTCTATCAATCATAATCGCCGTAATTCTCTCTTACCTGGCACTCTACATTTATGACCGGCTTCAAAATCGGCTTCCAATTGTCGCCGCACTGGGAATTGGACTGGCAGTATCCGTTACTCACTACACCGGGATAGAAGCTGCTTATTTTATCAAGGAAGATGCGGCCTTACAGCCCACCGCTCTGCTTCTTGAGGACATGTCTGCGGTTAAGGTCTCGGCATCATTACTTTTTCTGACGCTCGGAATAGCAGTGTATCTCCTGGTCTCCAAAATGACATCGGCCACCAATCAATTACGTGATACTGAAAGGCGATGGAAATTTGCAATCGATGCTGCGGGTGATGGTGTGTGGGACTGGAATCCCCAAACTGACAAGGCCATGTTCTCAAGGCGATGGAATGAAATATTAGGCTATGCAGAGAATGAGTTCACCCCCACGGGGGCAGCCGTATTCAAGGCGATACATCCTGACGACGTGAGATACGTGAAGAAGGGCGTTCTGGAACACGTAAGAAAAGGCGGAGAGTCGCCCTATAAAAGAGAGTTCAGGATGCAAACCAGGGATGGCGACTGGAAATGGGTCATTGCCCGCGGAAAGGTTCTTGAGCGTGATACCCATGGCAGTCCGGTCAGGATGATTGGCACACTGACCGATATCACCGAACGCAAGCAATCCGAGATAGATCTTCTCTCGAGCAAGAGATTGCTTCAGTCAATCATCGACAGAGCTCCCATACGTGTATTCTGGAAAGATCGCGAGTCGCGTTTTCTGGGGTGCAATATCTTGTTTGCAAAGGATGCAGGCTTTACCCATCCTGACCAGTTAATCGGCAAAACAGATGATGAGATGGGCTGGAAAGAACAGGCCGAACTTTATCGGGCAGATGACATCAAGGTGATTGAGACGGGCGAAGCGAAACTGGATTTCGAAGAGCCCCAAACCACACCGGACGGACGTCAAATCTGGCTGCGTACCTCCAAGGTGCCGCTACTGAATCCGACAACGGAAGAAATTATCGGCGTCTTGGGCCTCTACGAAGATATCACCAAACGCAAACAGGCCGAGAATGAGCTCCGGTTGAGTAAAGCGCAGTTAAGTGAGGCTCAGCGTATTGCAAAGACAGGAAGCTGGACACTTGACCTGTCCAACAACCACCTTGATTGGTCGGATGAGGTATACAGGCTATTTGAAATCGACAAGACACAATTTAACTCGTCATACGAGGCATTCCTTGATGCCGTCCACCCAGATGACAGGGAGATGGTCAATCAAGCTTATCTCGATTCACTGAATAGCCATAAGCCATACGAAATGACCCATCGCATACTAGTCGGTGATGGCCATATCAAATATGTACACGAGACTTGTGAAACCCTGTTTGATAAAGATGGTAAGGCACTGCTTTCCAGGGGAACGGTGCAGGACATTACCGAACGAAAGCAGGCTGAGGATCAGATGCGAATCGCAGCCGTAGCTTTTGAGTCACAGCAGGGGATCATGGTCACCGATGCAGATGGAATAATATTACAGGTCAATAGTGCTTTCATGGAGATGTCGGGGTATACAGCCGATGAAATCATTGGCAATACACCTAAAATGTTCCAGTCTGGACGCCACGGCCCTGCTTTTTATGAGGAGATGTGGCAGACCATCAACAGCGATGGTTTCTGGCAGGGAGAGATATGGGACCGGCGTAAGAACGGAGAAGTGTACCCCAAGTTGCTGAGCATCTCGGCGGTAACCGATACAGACGGTAAAATAAGCCACTATGTCGGTTCACATGCTGACATCACCGAAAAAAAGAGCGCTGAGAAAAAGATCGATAAGCTGGCTTACTATGATCAACTGACTGGTCTGCCAAACAAAGTTCAATTCATGAATCGCCTTGAGCAGACCCTTGAGGCTTGCGTTCGCGATAATCAATACAGCGCTATCCTTATGATTGACCTTGATCACTTCCAGAAACTCAACGATACACTTGGTCATGTCATAGGTGACCAATTGCTTGTCCAGGTAGCAAGTTTACTTGAGGAGTCCACGAGCTCAGTCGATACCGTGGCACGTTTTGGTGGAGACAAGTTTGTTGTAATACTTCCGGAACTCGCTTCAGACAAAATCAAAGCAGCCCGCACTGCGGAAAAAGTCACGCGGAATATTCTTCACACACTCAATAAGGAATACCAACTTGGACGTTCCTCTCATCACAGCACGGTCAGTATCGGTGTCAACCTGTTTGGTAGTGAAACACTCACTATCGATGTACTTCTGAAGCAGGCTGAACTGGCCATGTATGAATCCAAGTCAGCAGGTCGCAACACAATGACCTGTTATGACCCTAAAATGCAGTCATCTGTTTCCAAGCTGGTCACCATGGAAAAGGAGTTGCGCTCTGCTCTTGAGAATGAAGAGTTCTTCTTGGATTACCAGCCACAGGCCAGTTTACAGAATGGTCGCATCATAAGTGTGGAAGCACTGATTCGCTGGAACAGCCCTAAACTCGGCCTGGTTTCCCCAGACGAATTCATTCCCGTACTGGAGGAAATGGAGCTTATCGTCGATGTTGGCAACTGGGTATTGGGAGAAAGCTGCGAGTGTTTGAAAAGATGGCATCAGTCAGGCTTTGATTATATTCGGATAGGCATTAACGTATCTCCTGCACAATTTAAAAATAAGAATTTTCTGGATACTGTCAGAGACATATTAAAGAAAACCAAAGTGCCGCCAGGTTATGTTGAATTGGAAATTACCGAGGGAGTTGTAATGGATGACCCTCAGTATGCGGAATCTTTACTGAATGATCTGCACAAGCTTGGATTAAAGATTGCCATTGATGATTTTGGAACAGGTTATTCTTCTCTTTCAAACCTGATGCACCTCCCGTTTGACACTCTTAAAATAGACCGCGCCTTCGTCAAGGAGCTTCCTGGCAATGCAGATAGTGTCTCATTCTGCAATGCGATCCTGCACTGGCCAAGGCTTTGAAACTGCACACCATTGCAGAGGGTGTTGAAAATGTTTCTCAATTGCGATTTCTGAACCGTATTGACTGCACTATTATCCAGGGCTTTTATTTCAGCAAGCCGCTTCCACCACAGGAAATCGAGAAGATGTTGTCAGATGACGTGCGTTTATCAGTCTCTGACAGGCGGTCAGATTTTTCCTCACATGAAGCCTGAATGCCCGTAGAATGACAAAACCCGGTACTATCAATGCACTTGTAACAGCAACCTTCACAAACTGGTTCTGACACGCCTCATAAAAAAACAACCCGGCAAGACCGGGTTGAAATACTGCTACCTAGGGAGGGGATCTCCTGAGCGTCCTTCAATACACTGCGCGAGTGTCTGAAAGTTTTATATGACACCTTTATCCAAAGACATCATCAACAAAATTGTTATACCAGCTGTGTGCGTGACCAACTTCCCTCTGCAGGTCTGTTGCTGAAGCTTCAAGCGGTGTGACACCACCCGAATTCGGAACCTTCTCAATCGCCTTGCCATCAGCCGAGAGCCTGTACATAGCAACCACGGAGATTGCATAGTCTGTTCCAACAACGCTATAGCAGGTATTTGTAAAAGCCGGGGTCTCAGGTGATTGCCCGCCCAGTAGCGCCACGACAGCCCTTGCACACACTTTTGCCTCGGCATTGGCAGCAAAGCCCGATTTCGGCAATGCACTGCCGATACAGGCATCACCAATGACATGAATTCCGGGATAGCGTGTCGATTCAAAAGTACGCAAATCAACTGGGCACCACTCACCTTCTGTCAGGTCCAGATCAAACGCAAGGCGACCTGCTTTCTGGTTTGGGATCAGGTTAATGACATCCCCCTGGTAGCTGAAACCATTGCGAGTCGTAACCGTACCGGAAGTCTCATCCAGTGCGGTGACCGGGTCACCCGGAAGCCAATCGATCATGCTGTTATCACTGCCATATCCATACAACCTTTCCCAGCCAAGCTCAAAAGCTGCCTTCTTTGCGAAACTGGTCTTGGCATCAAGCACCAGGATTTTTGAAGTCGGATTATGCGTTTTCAGATAGTGGGCAATCTGACTTATCCGCTCGTAGGGTCCAGGAGGACAGCGGAAGGGGTTGTCAGGCGGGGCTATGATCACTGTACCGCCGTCATCCATTGCTTCAAGCTGTGACCTCAGGGCAGATGTCTGGTTACCCGCCTTCCAGGCATGGGGAATACGTTCGGCGACACCCTCATCGTAACCCTCGATAGTCTCCCACTTGAAATCAATCCCGGGGCTCACAACACAGCGGTCATAAGGCAGCTGTTCACCACTCGCGGTAGTAACACTCTTTGCCTCCGGATCAATGCTGACAACAAAATCATGCACAACATTGATTCCCTGCGCCTCAAGTCCCTCGTAGCCGGCCTGGATATGACTGATATCACGATCGCCACTCAGTACTTCATTGCTCATGTAACAGGTGTGGTAGATCGCATTCGGTTCAATCAGCGTCACATCAATGGTTGCATTTGCCCGCTTGATATAGCGGGCCACACTCGCCCCGCCCGTTCCCCCGCCGACAACAACCACCCTGGCTGCCACGGTACCGAGTACCAGCCCGGGAAATCCGGCCACACCGAGCCCGACTCCGGCAGCCTTCAGAAAATCACGTCTTTTCATATTCATGTTTCCACTACTCCAAATCGCTTTAGACGATTACCGGGTTCGAATAGGCGGGGTTAAGCAGGTCAATATCCGGCACGTCGATACTGAACTCCTGGCAAAGGGGATCATTTTCAATACCCAGTATGCGTCGCAAAGTCTGCTGTACGTGAGCAGTTCGTAGCTGCACACCCAGCTCATCCTGCTCTAGTGTTACCGGGTTGATGGTTAACTTGCGATGGGTCGCATCTGTCATCCCGACGCTCCTGTTTGTCCATGGCTGGTTTTTCATCATGACAATGCTGCTACCAACTGACCAGTGATCCTTGCCGTTATTACTATTGTAATGCGGTGTCCGACCAACATCGGATGTCAGGTGCAGAACAATACGGTCAGCAATACCCAACTCTTCGGCCTTTTCCCAGAGGTAATCGACACTCCGGGTGAAACGCGTCAAAGCTGTTGTATGTCCCGCATCGTGGTTGCCGTGGGTGTCAAAACCACCGCTGCTGGCACTTGCTGTGACACAAATACCCGCCTGTATTGCAACGAGCATGCGATGAATCCTGCTGATCATGCTGTTTGATTCACCTTTCAGGTCAAGCGAATCGATCGTTTCAGGAAATACATCATCCAGCCTGTGCATTAATCCACGATTAATACGAGCATCAAGCTGTGACGCCACCTGGGAATCACGATAGGGCATGCCATTCTCCTGCAGCAGTGCCTGGAGCCTTTCCTGGCGATACTGCTCAATGATCGCTATGTCAGCCGTGCGCAAAAACTGGCGCGTACCATCGCGACGATTCGGATTGGCAAGGCTGCGCATCAGGTCGGTTGCAGGCAAACGGGTCACCGGCTGGAGACCAAGATCCTGGCTGGGTGTAGATGAACCGTCTATCAGCCAGGGCATGGGCAGGCCAGCGTTATGTATTGCACCATAGATCGCATTCAGTACCGGGTACCCTGAAAGGGCTCCGCTGGCCTGGGTGAGGCGCGCCGCGCTGTGACCGTTAGTTTGCAGATCAATCCCATTGATGACGAGCATACGGTCAAAATACTTGTCAAAGAACTCTGCATTCTCTGCGAAAGGTGCATATCGCAGGTTGCCTGCCGTTCCGGCTGGCATAGTATCAGCCCAGTGATTGATCGCCGGATTCTCTCTTGGATCGCAAAGACTGCTGTGGTCCCATCCACCATTGGCAACCAGTGTAACCAGGACCATGCCTTCAAATGGCTCTACTTCTGCTGCTGATGCACTTCTCAGCGACACCCCCGGTAAAGCTCCCGCGGCACCGGCTGCACCCAGCAACTTGACGAAATCACGACGTTTCATGTTTGTATCTCCAGTATTCCTTGTTGGCGGCCATGCTTATTCATGCAGAAAGTAGAAGTCACTCATCAGGTATGCCAGCACAGCATTCCATGCCCGCCGCATCGATTGTGAGCCATTCCTGGTCTCGCAATAGACTTCCAGTCCGGAATCTTCCGGGGTGTTGTTGTGGTACACGCTCCTGAACAGCTGGAATGTACGCTCAACTTCCGGGTCACTGATTGAGAGCTTCTCACCCAGCAGTCTTTCGTGCAGGTAGACGATATTCTCCTTGATCATGGTGACAACCCAGTCTGACTGCGGGCTCACCGGATCAGCGACAGCACGCAGATGTTCTGCGCTCATGAGTTGTTGTGTAAAGCCAGGCCCACTCCAGGCAACGCTCAAGTGGTCTCCACCCGTTCTTTCAATACCTACTGCCTCTACCAGGTAAGCCTGACCAGCCAGCAGCTCAATGCCTGCAGACGCCTGCTCAGGGTACTTGTCCCACTGCTGGTGATTTGTCCAGCCAGGTACAGAAGCAACCTGCACAAGATTTGAGACATCCTCACCATCGGCAATGAAGAGTGATGCCTGGTCATCACCTGCAATCCAGAAATTGTAGGTGCCGCTGGCCGGCGCAACCAGGACTGCACGCAAGCGTTGACCAATGTAACTTCCAACATTGACCGGCACATCCATGGCATCGGTCCAGCCAGCAAAGCCGGGAGTGTTTCCGTCTGTGCCGAGACTGCCAAACTGATCGAGTGTCTTGTCTTCGGTGTTGAGCCAGCCTGCATGCTCGATGACAAAACTGCCCGTGGCAGGCGCACCCAATGCATCTTTGAAAGGTATCTCCTCAACAAAGGGCATCAGAATGCGTTCTCCCGGCAAGCGATTTAAATCGTTAAGTAACAGCCTTCCGTCGCACATCCCCCTGTACAACCGGCTCTCGTAGGTAGAGAGCATAGAGGTCGTCAGATCCTCATTCGGATCCAGTGCATCACGGCCACCATCAAACCCGCCATAGAGCAAACCATAACTCGAGACAGGGTTATTGAAGAAGGTGGTATTGGCAGTTGCTTCTCCCTTGGCATCCAGCTCTTCCGGTCCAAGCAGGCGTTGCATACCGACTTCAGCCAGTTCAGCTCTCTGCTCTGGTGTCACCGCACTGTCGGTGGTTGCCGCGCGAAAGAGGTCACTCATGATTAGTTCAACCAGCAGATCCCTGATTATCAGGTCGGAGGATGCAATGCCTGTGGCGATGCTCTCCAGAATATTCTCCTGGAGTTGATAAGCCGCCAGTGCCTGATCATATCCGGGCGCGTTCGGGTCAACAGGACTACTCAGAGGTTTACGTCCAAACAGACCGCGGTACCACAAGTTAACAGCACCCTTGGTAAAACGCGGGTCCTGAACCACCTCGCGGGCAAGCCACTGCAAGGCATCAATTTCGCCATTATGGTTTTCTGCAAAGGGAACAGTCGGGTCTGCGGCTGGCGCCAATGCATTCAGGTCCTGGATATTGGCGCTGTCACCCCTGCCGACACTGTAGACAGAGACTTTAAAGTGGCGTGTTGTCACCGGGTCAAACTCAATCACCTTGAGACCATGCCCGGGATCCAGGGGGTAGATACCGCGTTCAATTTCTGTCCAGGTGATCGCATCATCCGACACAGAGATTCCGTACTCACCAATGTGCCTGTAGTTGCGTGGCAGGTAGGTAATAGCGGAAATCTCCTGCTCGGCACCCATATCAATCATGATTTCCTGCGGTACTTCCTGCGGTTCCGTGTCAGTGCCGAATGCTCCTTCCCACCGAGTATTTACTGAAGCATCGATGGCGGAACTGGCGCCGTAGTAATCACTTCTCTGGGACGTGGCTGTCGCAACCCAGTTAGTACGATCAACCAGGCGATCTGATAGCGGCGCGAGTCCAAAACCGTGATGCATGCCCGGCATCTCTTTGCCATCGAATCCGGGTGCCAGCATATCGAGGTACCACTTGTCTCCCAGCTCATACCAGGGCATGCCATAGTGATCAAGCGCGTAGCCAGTTCCCTTGTAATCCCTGGCTAGGGAATCAAAACCTTCCTGCGCGTACTGGTTCCTGTTGCCCCAGTTCTGGAAAGCACCGGCAATCGGTTCCATGGTGGTATGGCACAGCAAGCAGGCCGGATTCTCCATGGTCGGGACAAGATAGTCACCGTTCTCCGAGTCATCCAGAGGCCGTTGACCGAGGGTCTCCAGGTCGACACCCAGGAACTGTCTGAGCATCATGCTGGCGCGATGACGGTTGCGGTTGGTATCGGTTGTCGGAAATCGTGACAGCCATGAGTAGGTCGTCAGGACGCCGGCATGCGGGAAAGGCTGAACTGCAAGTTCAGGGGTGCGGTGAGAGACAACCGGTATCCGGCCCGGCTTGTACTCCCCATCGTTAACATCCTGCGTGCCTGTAAAGGGCTCCAGCGGTTCAGCGCCGTAGATTTGTGCCGACCTTGGCGTAATCATGGTGTAGTCGGCCGTCAGGATTTCACTGTATGGCAAATCATTCTCAACGATATACCTGGTGAGAGCCAGCGGTTCGTACCTGATGTCTCCCAGGGCCCGGTAGCGAAGCGTATTGTCGAGAGATGCATAGACAGGAAAATCTTCATCTATGTCGCGAATATCCGCTCCACCGGAAAGAAAGGTCAGCGCGGCAGTTTTATAAATGAATTCGCCGAAACGCTCTCCCTGCATCAGGTTACGCAGGGTTATCCGCAGTCCTGCTTCATCCTGGCTTGCAACAACTTCATCAGTGCTGGGTAAGCGTCCTGCCAACAGGATGGCAGCCTTGCGCAGCGTGGCCTCGTTATTCATCAAGTTGACACCGGCAAGGGAACTGCCACCACCACCGGGCTCACCCGGGTCACGCTCATCCTGGATATAGGCAACGATATCGGCGAGATCCTGCGCGCTCAGATGTGCAAACTGCGCCATGCCACCCCTGTTCGTCTCAATGGCATTCATCAGTACCGCAAGGCTCTCACCTGCGGCAAAATTGGCCGCAACACCGTGACAAGTCTGGCAGCCGTTGGCCTGCCAAAGATCATGACCACGGGATATCTGCGGATCACCGATGACAGGTTCACCCTCTGTGCGTACTGCAAGCGTTGGCGTAGGCAGGGAGCTATTGCCGGCAACATCCACAGCAAACACTCTGTATCCATAAATCTCACCGGGTGCCAGGCCAGTGTCTGTAAATACAGATTGCCCAACACTGCCGACGATAGTGCCATCACGCTCGATGTCATAACGCACAACCTCGGCATTATCATCAGCATCGATCCACGTCAGGGCCACTGTGTTTTCAGTCACTTCCGTCGCAGCCAATGACTCGGGTGCAAGCGGGGCCTGGGTATCGGAACCAAGACTTGCATAGAAATGGGCAAGCGAGAGTCGATCATCCGCAGAGAGGAGCATCAGGCGATCGAGCATGGCTGAAGGGACACCGGCACTTCGCTCTTCGGCAAAATCGTCAAGTGTATGATTCAAATAATCGAGCCACTGTCCTGCAAGTATGCCGTTGCCACGATCCCTGCCCTCATCTTCCCATCATGGTGGAGTGGCGTACGCCGTTACGAAAATCCTGCATAACACTGACAAAGTAGTCCTTGTCCATTCCGGCCAGGGTTGGTATGACCGGTCCCTTGCTGAGCCCGTCGTTACCATGACAGCCACTACAGGTTTCTGCCAGCATGGCACCGCTTACCGGCGGCTCAGTGACCGTGGCCTCTTTAATTTCACTCGGTCCGGAACTGTTGTCGGAAGTATCGAATGCCTCGACCGTGTACTCGTAGGTCTGGCCCACTGAAACGTCATGATCGATGTAACCCGTGTAGGCAGTTGTCGCAATCAGCACACCATTCCTGAGAACCCTGTAACCCGCTACTGCAACATTGTCATTTGATGGATCCCAGCTCAGGCGGACGACACGATGATCGCCAATTGCACTGAACCCACCCGGAATCCCGGGGGCAGTGACATCCGGCGTCTTGACTTCAATTGCAGCACTGCTGGGAGACTGGTTACCCGCAACATCTACTGCAATCACCGAATAGCTGTAACTCTTTGCCTCTTCAACACCCGTATCGAGAAAGCTCGTCTCGGCAGTTTCACCGATCATCTCTCCATCCCGGAAGACTTTATACAACGCCACTCCGGTATTGTCAGTTGATGCCTGCCAGCCAAGCCTGACCTGTGTCGCACTAACTTCAAGTGCTGACAGCCACTGGGGAGCAGTCGGCGGAGAAGTGTCAGGCAGGGGAAGCGTTGACACGGATAGTTCAGCACCCTCGCTGGACTCTCCGCCAGCACCTGAAGCGGTGACAAAGTAGCGATAGCCGGTTTCCGGCTTGAGATTAGTATCGGTAAAACCCGGATTGGTCACAGTGGCGATCAGGTCACCATTCCGATAGACGGTATAGTGCGTTACTTCTCCCTCGGCAGGTGGTTGCCATTTGAGCGTAATACTGGAAAAAGTCACATTTGTTGCTTCCAGACCGGTGGGTTTACCGGGTGGCAGCTGCTCTGATTCTGTAACCGCCTCTACGGTGCTGCTCGTCGCAAGCAACTCGCCATTCAGGTCAAGTGCCTGAATAGCGAACCCATAGCGAGTAGCAGGTTCCAGTCCGGCTGAAATATGTGAAAGCCCCGCGATAGTTTCTACTGGCACGCCATCGCGCAAAACACGATAACTTGCCACGTTCCCTGCACCCGCTCCCGATGCAGCTTGCCAGGCAAGAGAGACTGTAGTGGTACTGAAAGCTGTTACATCCGGTTTGCCCAGGTAGACAGTGTCAGGCGTATCCCGGCGCGGCGCAGAGGTATTCATTCCTTTGGTAGTCACATCCTGTGCAAAGAAGAGACCATCCAGAACGAGCAAGTCGTAGCGCTCCTTTCCGTGCTTGAGCTCCTCATCAAGCGACTGCTCTTCCTGAACCCAGATATTGTGACCAAACGTTTTCTTAATGCGGTGATTTAACTTGGTACTTGCCAATGAGAATGGCACTCCATGCAAATTACCCCTGTTCCTCCGCTTGTAGATGGCCAGGTAACCGACTGTTTCCTCGGCATGACTGTCGTTTTTCGCCTCTTCCTCGAAAAGTGCTGCCTGGAAACCGCGCCTGCTTTTATTCCTGGCGCGCGCAATCACTGTGTCCTGTTCGTTGAAGCTCTGAACGGAGAGGAAGAGTTTGGGATTGCGGCGAAAAGGTGTTGTGAATTGGTAGTCCTGCCAGACCTTGTTATCTGACTAGGGGAATGTCCCAACTTCAAACATGGTGCCATCGTCGAGCTCATAACTACCGCTCTCAAACACCATCCAGTCAATTGACTCAGGGGGGTGTGCCTGGTCCAGATACATCCACTCCTGAAACTTCAGCTCGAAACTGCCCGGTTCCAGGTGACGCATGCGGGCAACACCCGGCTCAATGCTGTTATCACCCGGCACACCAAGAATGACAACTGGGTTTACAAAGGTCTGTTCAAGCTCAACAACCTGCCATTCGTTGTCAGCAAATGCGGATCCCATTTCGACCTGCAATGCCTGCTGTACAGATTCATCCACACTTGATGTGGTATATGCTTCAGCCACCTGCCCTTCGACAGGAGCAAATCGTGTCCAATCAGGTATCGAAGAAGGTGTTGTGGTTTGCGTCATAGCCAGCGCAGGCCAGACGACAAAATTGACGATGAGTGCAGCGAGAATTACCGACCTGAGTTTTATGGCCGCCACTGACGCAATTTCCACCAACACCTTTTGTCTCATGATTCAAGCCCTTATCTGTAGTTCTACTTGCACGAGACACAGGCGCACTTTTGCCATGTACTCGATCTACCGGCTTAATAACTAAAGGGAGGCACTACAGACATCGGCATGATCATGCTGATGATTTGTGCAACCCCGCTACCTTTAACAAATGAATGTCAGTCAGGCCGGTGGCTTTGCGTCCCTCTCTTTCAAGAGGTTTGCCTTTTACATAGCTACAATCTAGAGAGACTAAACCAGTTTGTCAATCACCAAGGGTGGTTTTTATATCGGATAATTTCGAAAAGAGAGTGACAATTCTGAGAACCGTGCGGCTTCTGAGCGCTTGAAACCTCACCACCGGGGCCCAGCAAGAGACTGAAATACACATACATGCTGATGTGGATCATTCACTTTAACCACGTTACTGATTATGATCATGCCTAATGTATTTTTTTAAAGCACAGCCAGGCATGAAGAGTCAGATTCATTCTCTTCAAAAGTCCTGTGCGTTCTTTTCCTACTACATTCAACATGGATAAAAAGCAATATGAATACTTCAAGACTGACTTACTGGATTTTGCCCATACTTCTCGCCTTCAGCGCCACGCAAGCATGGGCTTACGGCACAAGCATACCCGCCTCTAATTCTGAAGCGATCGCCCACACTGGCAAAGTAATTGAGACCATGTCCAGCGCTGGCTATACCTATATTCGAGTAGAAGAGAAGGGAAAAACTTTCTGGATTGCACTCCCTGAATTCCAGGTGAGTGTTGGTGAAACGATCAGCTTTTATGAACAAATGCTCATGGAAAATTTTACTAGCAAAACACTGAACCGAACCTTTGACAGGATTCTTTTTGTCGAAGGGATTAGCAAGGGAACAGAGTTGCCTGCAAAAGCAGAAGTCAAACCTTCTCCAAATAAAGAAGCACCAAAACAAGTTGGCGAATCACAAAAACTGAAAGAATTGGGGAGCCCTGTTGGACGTTTCAGCGTAGAAGAGCTGTTTCAGAAAAAAGATGAACTGAATGGAAAAGTTGTTGAGGTAAAAGGAAATATATCAAAACTATCCCGGCAGATAATGGGAACAGACTGGGCTCACATTGAAGACGGTACAGGGAAAAAAGAGGATTTAAATAACAAGATCATCTTCCGCTCGACTCAAGGTGGCGTAGCCGTTGGTGATGAAGTGGTCGCTAAAGGTGTGTTGTATCTTAACAAGGATTATGGCTCTGGTTACTTCTACCCGGTCATCGTGGAAAATGCTGTTTTCAATAAATAGCCTTCCACTCTGTCGAACCTTCTTCTGATCTACCCCTGAAAAACAAAACCCGGCAATAGCCGGGTTTTGATATTTACTGGCAATGGGTGGATATTATCGAGCCTTGTTCTCGTCCACCAGCCTCAGCATAATGATATAATCCATTGTTTAATCAGGGTGCTCTTCAAATAATACCTGGTATCAGTACACCGCATCTCTGGTAATTTTTGTGCGAAGGATTGAGCGCATAAGCGGCAAATCTGTCTAGCATGTTTCTGTTGCCAGATAGAGAGGCAGACACCAAAGCATCCTGATCGCATATTTTTCATATATTAATAAAGTGAACAGTTTTATGAGTACACAAGGCGAAAGCATGCCACGGGTTGGTGTGATCATGGGATCAAGCTCCGACTGGGAGACAATGCAGCATACCGCTGACACCCTGGAAAAGCTGGGCGTCCCGTATGAGGTCGAGGTTGTCTCTGCACACCGCACACCCGACAAGCTATTCAGCTATGCCGAAAATGCCACGCAAAGAGGGCTGGAAGTCATTATTGCCGGTGCAGGTGGAGCGGCTCATCTTCCCGGCATGGTTGCCGCCAAGACACCTATCCCGGTACTGGGCATTCCTGTTCAGTCAAAGGCCCTGAACGGCATGGACTCCCTGCTGTCGATCGTTCAGATGCCTGCCGGCATCCCTGTTGGTACACTTGCCATTGGCCGTGCAGGTGCGGTAAACGCCGCACTCCTGGCTGCAAGTATTGTTGCCAACCATGATGAAAAGATACGCAATGCTCTGAACGACTTTCGGAAAAATCAAACCGAAACCGTCCTGAATCACCCTGACCCGAAGAACCCGGCATGATCATAGGCATCATCGGCGGTGGCCAGCTTGCCCGGATGATGGCCCTGGCCGGAATCCCGCTGGGTATGCGTTTCATCTTTCTTGATCCTGCGGAAGATGCCTGTGCATCTGCCCTCGGTGAACACCTCTGCGGTGAATATGATGATCGGGAGTTGTTGAACTACATGGCTGAAAAGGCCGATGTGGTCACCTACGAATTCGAGAATGTACCTGCCTCCGCGATCGAATATCTCAACGACAAGGTTGGTGTCGCGCCTTCTGCAGAGGCGCTGGCAACAGCCCGTGACCGTTTAAACGAAAAAAACCTCTTCAGGGAACTCGGTATTCCCACGGTTCCATTTGCGACCGTCGATTCCTTTGGAGATCTGCAGCTGGCTGTTGAAGAGATTGGTCTGCCGGCCATTCTCAAAACGAGAGTGTTTGGATATGACGGAAAAGGCCAGGTCCTGCTGCGAGATGAAGCTGATCTGCAACAAGCCTGGGACAAGCTGAAAGCAATCCCGTTGATTCTTGAAGGGTTTGCCAGCTTTCAACGTGAAATCTCGATTGTCAGCGTACGTGGGCATGATGGAGAAATTCGTTTTTACCCGCTCTCCGAAAATGTTCATCGAGACGGGATTTTGAACACATCAGAGAGTCTTCCTGATGATCCCAAGCAATCCGTGGCTGAAGAGTACGCAAGACGAACGCTTGAGCGCCTTGACTATGTTGGTGTTTTGGCAATCGAGTTTTTCGATATGGGTAAAGGCCTCATTGTCAACGAAATGGCTCCGCGTGTTCACAATTCCGGGCACTGGACAATCGAGGGTGCCCTGACCAGTCAGTTCGAAAATCACATTCGTGCTGTCGCCAAACTCCCCTTGGGCAGCACAGATGCGGACGGTTATGCCAGGATGATCAATTTTATTGGTGAGATACCCGAGATTCATGATCTGCTCTCCAACGAAACCTTGCATCTGCATCACTATGACAAAAAGCCCAAGCCAGGCAGAAAGGTTGGCCATGCAACCTACTGGTCAACCACCAAAATCGAGCACGACAGCACTTAGCATATTGATAGCGCTGCGCGATCAAAATTGCTCCCGGCAATTTTGTCGAACCCTGTTCTCATCCACCCTGAAAAGACAAAACCCGGCAGAGCCGGGTTTTGGGATATGGTAGCAACGGGTGGATTCGAACCACCGACCCCAGCATTATGAGTGCTGTGCTCTAACCAACTGAGCTACGTTGCCTTGAAGGCGCCAGATTATAAGTGACTCTCCGCACCTTGTCTATGCCCTTGTGGCACCAAGTTCAATCCGGGCGTTTCAAGCCTGGTTGTGCAGGTCGATAACATTGCCCTTATTGTTGTCACGCTCCTGCTTGGCCTCGTCGTTGCGGCTGGCCTCAAGGTTATCGAGATAGGCGGCATCCACATCGCCAGTGACATAGTCACCGCTGAAGACCGAGGTATCAAAATGTAGCGCCTTGCTGCGGGTCTTTTTCTGCACAGCATCGATGAGATCATCCAATTCCTGGTAGATTAGGCGATCTGCACCGATATATTCTCCAATCTCCTCTTCTGTGCGTCCAAAGGCGACCAGTTCACTGGCTGCCGGCATATCGATACCGTAAACATTGGGATAGCGCACTGGAGGCGCTGCAGAGGCGAAATAGACCTTTTTGGATCCAACATCACGTGCCATTTGCACAATCTGCTTCGACGTTGTGCCACGCACGATTGAATCATCAACCAGAAGAACATTCTTGCCTTTGAATTCGAAATCGATGGCATTAAGCTTTTGCCTGACTGATTTTTTGCGCGCTTTTTGCCCGGGCATGATGAATGTGCGGCCAATATAGCGGTTCTTGATAAACCCCTCGGCATATTCAATCCCGAGCCTCTGTGCAAGTGCGAGTGCGGCGGTGCGACTCGTATCGGGGATCGGGATCACCACGTCGATATCGTGATCTTCCCACTCTTTCTTGATTTTCGCAGCGAGGCGCTTGCCCATGCGCTGACGCGCCTTGTGGACAAAGATCTCGTCGATGATGGAATCTGGGCGGGCAAAGTAGACGAATTCGAAAATACAGGGGTTCCAGACCGGTTTTTCTGCACACTGGCGAGTAAAAAGTTCTCCGCTGGCACTCACCATCACAGCCTCACCCGGCTCGATATCGCGGACGCGCTCAAAACCGCCTGCATCCAGTGCCACGCTTTCGGAAGCGATCATGTACTCGGTACCAGCTTCTGTTTCGCGCTTGCCGAAGCAGATGGGACGAATACCGTGCGGGTCACGAAAACCGATGACACCAAAACCCGGAATCATGGCGACTGCTGCGTAACCGCCACGACAGCGTTTATGCAGCGCTTCGATTGCCTGGAAAACATCTTCCGGGCCAATACGCAGTTTGCCCTGGCGTGAAAGCTCGTGGGCAAAGATATTCAGCAGTATTTCGGAATCGGAGTCGGTATTGATGTGACGCAGATCGGAGGCAAACAGCGCCTCTTTCAACTCGTCTGCATTGGTCAGGTTGCCGTTATGGGCAAGCGTGATGCCATATGGGGAGTTGACATAGAAAGGTTGCGCTTCGGCGGAAGAGGAGCATCCTGCCGTCGGGTAACGTACGTGGGCCACGCCCATGTTACCCTTGAGGTTGAGCATGTGTTCCGCTTCGAAAACATCACGAGCAAGGCCGTTATCCTTACGCAGGTGCAGCTTGTCTCCCTCGCAGGTGACGATACCCGCCGCATCCTGTCCACGGTGCTGCAGTACCAGCAATGCGTCATAAAGTGACTGGTTAACTGGCTGGGTCGCTACAATTCCAACAATACCGCACATGATCAGACGCCTCTTCTCTCAACCGGTGCCAACGGCTCTGCCGGCGCCTCGGTTGCAGGTGTATTTTCAGGTGAGAACTCCAGATACTCGCCGATATCCTGTGGCAGCATCTCCTTGAGGGTGATGGCAACACGTTCGAAATGAGGAATCAGTTTAGACTCCTTCCACCATGGATCCTGTGGGAACGGGGTGACGCCTGCGAGCATGACGACGACCGCGATAATAATTGCGCCGCGAATCGCACCAAACAACAGGCCGACAACACGATCGGTGCCAGTCAGTCCTGTTTTGTCGATCAACATGCCGACCAGCCATGTCACCACTGCACCGAGAATCAGCATGGTGATGACAATCACGGTGAATGCCAACGCCAATTGCAGCGACGGGGCTGAAACCCACTGCGCAAACACGGGCGCCAGATCACGGAAGAAAATCCAGGCGATCCAGAAAGCGATGACCCATACAAGGAGCGACAGAGCTTCCAGCAGGAAGCCCCGGAAAAAACTGATGATCACGGAAATACCGATGACCGAAAGAATTGCGATATCTGCCCAGTTCACGGCGAATTGAAATCCGGTTACGGGAAAGTGGGTATTCTAGCAGAACAGAATCCGGGGAAAAGGAAAAATGGAGAGATTCATCTCCTTTCTGGTCACACCGGGGGTTCTAGATGATTCCGGGATTCAGGGAAACGAGATGACTTTACCCTTGAGCTGGAACTCTTTTTCGATAATCGCCAACTGACGGTCAGCCTCCGTACGCTTCTCGAGAGGCCCGACTCGCACCCGGTAGAGCGTCTTCCCTTTCACTTCGATTGGCTCAATGAAGGCAGATCTACCAGTCTGGATGAGGCGTTTTTTGAGCTTGTCCGCGTTACTGCTTTGTCCAAAGCTGCCCGCCTGGATCACCCAGCCCTGGGTGACGACCTTGCCCTGCAAGGGGGTCTTGGCCGACTGGGTCGATGTTGATGCAGCCTGTTGGGGCTGTTTTTCAGCGGCTGGTTCCTGCACAGGAGCACTATCATTCATCTTGACGACTTCTGTCGGAACCATGATTTCGTCAGTTGGGGCTGCATTGGCTGGCTGCTCCATCACCTCGCCAACCGGTAACTCGTAACGCTGCACTTCCGCAGGCGCAACCGGTTCGGCAATCGTCGAGGCACTCTCTTCCGGTATCAGGTCAGTAGAGAAATTCTCCTGCGGCTGCTCAGGAATCAGCGGCCCCAGCTCAATTCTGGAAGTTTTCTCCTCGAGCAGCATGGGCACAAAAATCACCACAAAAGCCACCAGTACAATTGCACCCGTCAAACGTTTCTTCATATTGACAACTTACCCAGTTGAAAACTATTAAACCGATTATAGCGTTTTGGAAGAAAAATATTCCAACGCCGCCCCCGCCACCTCGAATGAGCCGAAAATGACTAAACCTCCATCTGCACCTGCCGCAGATCGCGCTGACTCGACAGCCTGTTTGAAACTGCCGTAGGCATCGATGCTGCCCTCCACTCCACCTTGCCTGATTTTTTCTTGCAAGATTTCAGATGATGCAGCACGCGCATCCTTAAGTACATAGATATGCCAGCGCGAGATTAGTTCACGTAACTCTTCAGCAATCGTCTCAATAGGCTTGTCTGCGTAAAAGGAGGCAACTGCATGCCACTCCTTGACTTCATCATGGGTACGCATGGCATCAGCGAGTACCGCTGCAGCCTCCCTGTTATGTGCTACATCTACAAACACCAATGGATTACTGCCAACCTGCTGGAAACGCCCTGCCAGCGATACAGTTTTCAGCCCTGTGGCAATTGCTGCCTTATTGACTGGCAGAGACTCGCGCATGGAATCGAGCAGGGCAATCACTGCTGCCGCATTGTCGAGCTGGTGCTTACCTGGCAGTAGGGGGAGTGGCAACGCATGATGTGCTGTCTCATTCCCCTGCCAATGCCACTCATCACCACTGACAGATAAATTATAATCGTGTCCGCGAACAAGCGCTTTCGCACCCACTTGCCCTGCCACACTGTGCAAGCTTGCCGGCATATCCGGACGCGCAATAACGGCAGGTCGGCCGGCCCGCATCACACCCGCCTTTTCTACAGCAATCTGCTCCAGGTCATCGCCCAGCCAGTCCGTGTGATCAAGGCCAATCGAGGTAATGATCACACCATCGGCATCAAACAGGTTTGCAGCATCCAGGCGCCCGCCAAGCCCGACTTCGAGCACAATGACATCCACCCCGCTCTGCACAAACAGCAGCATGGCAGCGAGAGTCCCGAATTCAAAGTAGGTAAGAGGTGTGTCACCGCGCGCATTTTCGATCTGTTCGAATGCAGAACAGATATCCGTATCGGAGGCCTCGTTGCCATCGATACGAATGCGCTCGTTGTAACGCACGAGGTGTGGAGAGGTATATGCTCCGACGTGAAAGTCCGCGGCAATCAGGATAGCTTCGAGAAAAGCGACACAGGAGCCCTTACCGTTGGTACCGGCAACGGTGATGATACGTGCATCAGGCGCACCCGGGTGCAGTAGCTTCCACACCCTGCCGATGCGCTCAAGTCCGAGGTCAATCTCTGATGTATGAAGTTGCAGCTGATAGTTCAGCCAGTCTAGCGATGCGCCGACCGACGGCTTGTCGCCACAAGAGGCTGTCATTTAACCGGGATATTTCATGAAGGATTCGGGTTAGCGTTGCGTCATCATCTGCAATAGCCGGTGCAGCCTGTCGCGCATCTCTTCACGTGGAATAATCATGTCGATGGCACCATGCTCAAGCAGGAATTCACTGCGCTGAAAACCGTCAGGCAGGGTTTCGCGTACAGTCTGCTCAATAACACGTGGACCGGCGAAACCGATCAATGCGCCCGGTTCTGCAACATTGATATCACCAAGCATGGCAAGACTTGCCGAAACGCCACCCATGGTGGGATCTGTCATTACCGAAACAAAAGGAACACCCTGCTCTCGCATTTTTGCCAGTACAGCACTGGTTTTTGCCATCTGCATGAGTGAAAAGAGTGATTCCTGCATGCGCGCGCCACCACTTGCAGAGAAGCAGATCAGTGGAGATTTTTTTTCCAGTGCAATATTGGCCGCACGTACGAAACGCTCACCAACGACTGAACCCATGGAGCCACCCATGTAGGAGAATTCGAAAGCAACCGCAACCACGGGCATTTTCTTGAGAGTGCCATGCATGGCAACCAGGGCATCCTTCTCACTTGTTGCTTTCTGTGCAGCGGTAATGCGGTCACGATATTTTTTACTGTCTTTGAACTTCAGTGGATCGGTAGGCTCGAGAGTGGCACCGATCTCTTCACGCTCACCACTGTCGAGAAACAGATCAAGGCGACGGCGGGCATTGATACGATTATGATGGCCGCACTTGGGGCAGACATCATAATTTCGCTCGGTTTCCGAACGGTAGAGGATCGCACCACAGCCGTGGCATTTTTCCCACAGGCCTTCAGGAACCACCTTCTTGCTGCTACCTTCCGTACGAATACGACTAGGCAATAATTTTTCGAACCAGCTCATATTTTTCTATTCCCGGGTTTGAAGTGCACTACTCAACTCTGTCACGAATTCGCCGACGACGCGATCGACTGCATCCAGTGATGCTGCCTCGGCCTCGATGCGGCTTACAATCGCACTGCCAACAACCACGGCATCGGCAATTTCAGCCATTTTCGCTGCCGTCTCTGCATCCTTGATACCAAAACCGACGCCAACTGGCAAATCGGACAATGCACGAATCTCTTCAACTTTCTCTTTTACCGAGCCGATATCCAGGTGGCCTGCACCTGTAATACCCTTCAGTGAAACATAGTAGACATAACCACTCGACGCATCACAGATGCGCTTGATACGTGAAGCATCACTAGTTGGCGCAATCAGGAATACCGGATCAAGCTGATTTGCCTTGAGTGCCTGCAGGAACTCGCTGCCCTCTTCCGGCGGCAGATCCACGGTCAGCACTCCATCAACACCCGCCTTGCTTGCTGCCTCGGCAAAGGCCTCGTAGCCCATCACCTCGATCGGATTGAGATAACCCATCAGCACCACTGGCGTGTTGGCATCGCTGTTGCGAAACTCCCTGACCATATCAAGTACATCATGCAGGCTGACATCATGTTCCAGCGCGCGCTCGGCAGCACGCTGAATCACCGGACCATCCGCCATCGGATCGGAAAAAGGAATGCCCAGTTCAATAATATCCGCACCGGATTTAACCAGCGTGTGCATCAGGCGCATAGTTGCTTGCGGCTGCGGGTCACCTGCGGCGATGTAGGGAATCAGCGCGCTGCGCCCTTCCATTTTCAGGGCGGCAAAACGTTCGGCAATACGACTCATAGCTCGATCCCCTCCAGTGATGCCACTGTATGCATATCCTTGTCGCCACGTCCGGAGAGATTGACGAGAATGTTCTGCTCTTTTGACATGGTAGGCGCGAGCTTGCGCGCGTAAGCCAGCGCATGGCTCGACTCCAGTGCAGGGATAATCCCCTCGATACGCGTCAGGTCATGAAATGCCTGCAGTGCCTCGTCATCGGTAACAGCAACATAGTTGGCACGTCCGATATCCTTGAGCCACGAATGTTCAGGACCAACGCCCGGGTAGTCGAGACCGGCAGAGACCGAATGTGTCTCGATGATCTGCCCGTTCTTGTCTTCCATCAGGTAGGTGCGGTTGCCATGCAGTACACCCGGTCTGCCGGCACACAAGGGAGCGGCATGCGAGCCTGTATCCAGACCGGCACCAGCCGCCTCGACACCATAGATAGCAACGCTTTCATCTGCGAGAAACGGGTGAAACAGGCCGATGGCATTGGAACCACCGCCAACACAGGCTACCAGTGCATCAGGCAGGCCACCCGCCTGCTCCTGCATCTGCTTGCGTGCCTCGCGTCCGATAATGGCCTGAAAATCACGCACCATTGCCGGATAGGGATGTGGTCCGGCTACAGTGCCGATAATAAAAAAAGTATCATCAACGTTGGTGACCCAGTCACGCATCGCTTCGTTGAGTGCATCCTTGAGTGTTTTTGAGCCTGATGAAACAGGAACCACTTCAGCGCCCAGCAGCTTCATGCGGTAGACGTTCGCTTCCTGGCGCGCCACGTCAACTTCGCCCATGTAGACAACACACTCAAGCCCGAGTCGTGCAGCTACCGTCGCGGTGGCGACACCGTGCTGGCCTGCACCAGTCTCGGCGATAATACGCTTCTTGCCCATGCGTCGTGCCAGCAATGCCTGGCCGATCGTATTGTTAACCTTGTGCGCGCCCGTATGATTGAGGTCTTCACGCTTGAGCCACACCTGCGCACCACCCAGCACCTCGCTGAGACGCTGTGCGTGGTAAACCGGCGATGGGCGTCCGACATAATGCTTCAGATCTGCATCCAGTTCGGCAAGAAACTCATCATCGGCAAGATATTTCTCATACGCCAGACGTAGTTCATCGAGTGCGCCCATCAGGGTCTCTGAAACGAATATGCCGCCGTAGGGCCCAAAGTGCCCTCTCTCATCGGGCATTTCATCCCATTTAATCTGCTTGTTTGTACTATTGCTTTGCAACTTCAACTCCCTGCATAAAACTCTCTATCGCCGCGTGGCTCTTCACCCCCGGCGACTCTTCAACTCCACCACTGACATCAACAGCCCACGGGTGTACCTGTGTTATTGCATCACCGACATTGTCGGGCGTCAGGCCACCAGCGAGGATAATATCTCCAGCCAGTTCCTCCGGAATCAGCGACCAGTCAAAACTCTCCCCTGTACCACCCGGCACACCAGCCTTGTATGCATCGACCAGCAGGGCAGACGCAGAAGCGAAGTTTTCACGCTCCTTGTGCAGATCGGTATCTTCGCGCATCCTGATCGCCTTGATGTACGGTAGTCCATGCTTCTGGCAGTAGTCGGGGCACTCATTGCCATGAAACTGGATGATGTCGATTGGTACTGCCTCGCGCACCTCCCTGATCAATACCGCTTCTGCATTAACGAACAGCGCCACCTTGCTGACAAAAGGCGGCAGAGCATCACAGATCTCCCGTGCCTGGGCAATATCAACATTGCGCGGACTCGGCGGATAGAACACCAGGCCAATCGCATCGGCACCGGCTTTTGCTGCCGCAACACCGTCCTGTGGCCGTGTAATGCCGCAAATTTTAACCCGCGTTCTCATTGAATAAAAGGAGCCTCTGAAACTCAGTCCGTAAATGGATGCCGCTCTGCGATATGTGGCAGAACGAACTGATCCGGGTAGTTTACACGGTTAAAGTAAAGTCCGCCAGGTGGTGCTGTCACACCTCCGCGGGTCCTGTCTTTCATTTCAAGAATATCCTGCGCCCATCCCGTGTCGGCATCACCCTTGCCGATAGCAATCAGCACACCTGCAAGGTTCCGCACCATGTGGTGCAGGAAGGCATTTGCCTCCACGCGCAGTTCAATAAGATCGCCTCGCCTGCTGACATCAAGCCGGTGCAGCGTACGCACGGGGCTCTTTGCCTGGCAACCGAGCGCACGATAGCTACTGAAGTCATGTGTACCCAGTAGCGCATTGGCTGCAATCTGCATTGGCTCTACATCAAGTGGACGATGCACCCAGGTAGCACGACCAGCAAGCAGTGCCGAGCGGCTGTTACGATTGAGAATGAAATAGCGGTAGCAGCGTCCGATTGCCGAGAAACGCGCATGGAAGCTGTCATCCGGCATCTCCTGCGCCCACAGGATATTGACGTCGTCAGGAAGGTTTGCGTTGCTACCCAGCACCCACGCCTTGGGAAGACGTTGACTGTGCGTATCAAAGTGAATGACCTGTTCGACGGCATGGACACCCGCATCCGTCCGTCCGGCGCAGTGCACGCGAAGCGGGTGGTCAGCAACGCTGGCAAGCGCTTTTTCAACGACACCCTGTACCGTGCGCACCCCGTCCTGCAGCTGCCAGCCGTGAAAGCGGGTACCGTCGTACTCAACGCCTAGCGCGATACGCACGCCGTCTCGCGACCTTGTCTAGCCGAGCTGTTCTATCAGCTCGTTAATCACGCTCTTCTGCGTCGCATTGCCCTTCTCGAGAGCCTCTTCGAGCATACCTCTTGCACCATCGGTGTCACCCATGGTGATAAAGACTTTCGCAAGGTCAATCATGGTATCCACGTCATCAGAAGATGGCTCTGCGGCTGACTCAACGGCTTCCGCCTGGGAGTCAGCGTCGAAGTCGGCAAGCAGATCATCACTCTCTTCAACTGCGGGCGCATCGCTTACGCCGGCGAGCAAGTCAACACCTTCTACCTCTGCAGGCTCGTCACTGGTACCAGCCAGCAGATCAATATCCTCTTCCGAAGCCTCTGTGAAGTCATCCAGTATGGAGTCCAGGTCTTCCTCTGCACTCTCAACAGCAGCCTCAAGTGGCTCCTCTTCAGCTGAAGTATCGGTATCGGAAAAGATTTCAAAATCGATGGTATTCGAATCATGCTCTACAGTAGCCGACTGCTCTTCCTGGCCGCCAATGTCAGTGCGACCACCCTCATCACGCGGCATGAGCAACTCATCGACATCAAAATCGAGCAGATCGTCCTGACCGGACTCTTCTGCCTGCAATTCATCATCAGGCTCAGCTTCAAGTTCTGGTGTCTTGAAGGATTCTTCAGCTGCCGTATCATCTACTAGCGGCTGGGATTCTTCTTCGACTTGCCTCTCTTCTTCCCTCAGATTCCAGTGGTCATTCTCCATTTCACGAACTTTGTCGACAACCTTGCCGGGACCTTTGGCTGCAGGGATAGTAGCACCATCAATGATTTCACCTGTGAAAAGATCATCGTCCTCATCTCCGAGCCCCTCAAAGTCACGATCAAAGTCGAGATTGTCGAGCGATGGTTCACCATCATCTACGGACAGGTTTTCGACATCCTCATCGAACACGTCCTGCTGAGCCGCTTCCTGATCTGTAGCATCGTCGGTTTCCGCTTCGAAGACATCCTCGCTGGTGTGATCAGCTTCGTCGGATTGCTCTTCTTGCGACTCATCTGATTGATCGCCAGCGTAACGACTCTCAAAATCGTCGAGCACCGCCTCGAGTTCAGCGAGCTTGGTCGATTCATCAATGTTGAGCTCCTCTACCGGCTCCACATCAAAATTACGACCGAGATCGAAATCCACCTCGTCATCGACATCATGAAGTATTTCTTCCACTTCATCGTCGAATTCGTCTTCAATAGCAGCTGCATCGACAAATTTTCTGTCTGCACTTCTCTCTTCAGTTTCTGCCTCATCAAATCCTTCTGGCAACGGCTCGTCAGAACGCGTGCCACGTGCTATCAGCGCAAGCAGGAAGAGCAGAATCGCAACGATAGCTCCAACACCTGCATACTGATAAGTCACCGGCAGTGCATGCATCTGTTCCAGATAACGACCTTCATCCACGTCAAAATCCATCCGCTGCATGGAGTCCTTGATAAATCCGCCCGCATCTTCCATAAAAGCAAATGATTTTTCTATGAAGCCAGACTCCTCAATGTAGTCCATGGACTTTTCGACATAACCTTCCACAAATACCAGCAGAGGCGTACCATCAGCAGCACCGCCTGATGGCGTCTTATTGGCCTGAGGTTCTTCTGCCAGTGCTGCTGGCTCGACGACCTTTGGCTCTGTTGCAATTGGTGCTGGCTCAATTGCCTGCGGTTCAGCTGCTGGTGCAGGCGTTTCTGTCACCGCGACTGGCTGCTGGGGGCTTTCTACAGCTTCTGCCTGCGCAGGCTGCTCTTCCTGCTGCATCGGCTCTGCTGGTGCTGCCGTTTCTACGGGTGTTACAGGCTCTGCAGGTGCGGCTGATTCTGGCACCGCTACAACCCAAGGCACCTCTTCAACCCCAGGTACCTCTTCAACCTCTGGCACCTCTTCAACCTCAGGTGCAGCTACGATCTCCGGCACCTCTACAACTCCTGGTACAGCTACAATCTCGCCGGGCATGAATGTCTCTTCTTCAGGCTCTGCTTGTGTAGCCGCGGGTATTTCCGGTGCAACCTGCGGAGTAGGCTCCTCTGCTACAACTGCCGCTTCCTCCTCAACTGGTGCAACCGGGACTTCAGGCACCGGCTGACCTTCGGCCAGGCCCTGTTCATTCAGACGACGATAGAACGCCTGCATTTGAGCAAGCTGCTCATTTTTCAGTGCGATCAGCTCCTGGCTCAGCTTGAGCTGCTCCTCAAGCTTGTTGAGTCGCATGCGTAAATCATCCGTCTCTTTTTTCGCAGAGGCGAGTTGCTCTCGCAGCAGTGCTGATTCGTTCGAACCCTGTGTCGCTGCACCACTCTCCTGGGCTCCTTGTGTTGATGCTGACGTGGCCGCCTCAGTCGCGGATGCCAGTTTCAGCCTGCCACCTTGCTGTTGTGGAGCAGTGACTGTTCCAGGCTCCACGTAGGAGATATCCTGTGAACCTGGCATGAGTGGATCAGCCGAAGCAATGGCCGTACCAGCCTTCCACGCCTTTTCATGTGCAAGAATGCGCTTGTTCGCATCGGCTTGCGGAATTGCGGCCATCAGTTCTGCAGGCGGCACCCTCAGAACCTGTCCACTTTTCATCAGGTGCATGTTGCCGCCGTAGAAGGCGTTCGGATTCGCTTCCAGCAAGCCAACCACTGTCTGTTGAACGGTTACACCGTCAGGCTTGACGAAAGTTGCATAGGTCCACAGGTGGTCACCTTTACGGGTACGCGCCAGCATCAAGGCGCCAACAGCCGGACTGGCAGGTTGTGTTCTGACAGGAGGCTTTGCAGAGACACTCGGCACACTTGGCTGTTTCGCTACTGGCAGCCTTGCCTTCTCAGGCACAGGCAGAACAATCGGATCGACCGGGGCTACCCGGCTCATTGCATAAGTTGGCGGATCCAGCAGGATGGTGTAGTCACGCAGCGCCTTGCCTGTTGACCAACTCGCTTCAACGACAAAGCTGAGGAAAGGATCTGATACGGATGTGGCTGTTGTGACCAGGATGCGTGGGTTTTTGCTGTTTCTGTCGAATTGAACCTGTAATGCATCGGTCTGTGCATCCCATTCGAGACTCGCACGGGCAAACTCCGCCTTTGAAGCGAGTTGCGCCTTGAGAGTGGCCAACTCTGAAGCTTTGGCCTGCTTGATCTCGATCGCGGCTTTCAGAGGCTCGTTGATGTAAGAATCAACATGTACTTGCCCGAGGGTTAACGCGTAGCTGGCTGCAGACTGTAAAAATACAAACAAGCCGAGAAGAAACGGGTGTCTCATCTAAATTCTCTCCGCACCATCTGAGATGCCTTGGTCAGTTCAAATCGAATCAATGTTAATCCGTCGGCTACACCTTGGGCGCAGCTAAAGAAATATCGTTATCTATATTAATATGAATAGTAGCGATATATTCCCCAGACTGCACCCATTTTCTGAGAAAAACAACAGCAAAAATCAGCTGCTCAGAAGAATATTCAACATCCTGCGCAGTGGCTCGGCAGCGCCCCACAATAACTGGTCGCCGGCAGTAAAAGCAGAGAGGTAATCGGGCCCCATGCTCATCTTACGCAGACGCCCAACCGGTACCTGCAGTGTGCCTGTGATTGCAGCGGGACTGAGATCACTGATCGAGATGTCACGATCATTTGGCAAGACACGCACCCAGTCATTTGCAGAAGCAAGGATAGCCTCGACTTCATCTATCGGAACATCCTTTCTCAGCTTGATGGTCAGCGCCTGGCTGTGGGAGCGCATCGCACCGACACGTACGCACAAGCCATCGATCGGAACCGGGTTGTCACCGCGTCCGAGAATCTTGTTGGTTTCAACACCGCCTTTCCACTCTTCCTTGCTCTGGCCGTTCTCCAGCTGCACATCGATCCACGGGATCAGGCTGCCTGCAAGCGGCACACCGAACTGGTCAGTCGGAAAGGCATCACTGCGCATGGCAGCCGAGACCTTGCGATCAATCTCGAGGATAGCCGAGGCAGGGTTAGCAAGCTCCTCTTCAACAGAGGCATGAATGGCGCCCATCTGGCTGATCAGTTCACGCATGTTACGCGCACCGGCACCCGAGGCTGCCTGGTATGTCATGGCGGTTGTCCACTCGACAAGATCTTCACGAAACAGGCCACCAAGCGCCATCAGCATCAGGCTGACAGTACAGTTGCCGCCGATAAAGTCTTTCTTGCCGTCAACCAGCGCCTGGTCGATAACCTCGCGATTAACCGGATCGAGCACGATAACACTGTCATCGGTCATGCGCAGGCTTGATGCCGCATCGATCCAGTAACCTTTCCAGCCACTGTTACGCAGGTCTGCATAAACGGACTTGGTGTAATCACCACCCTGGCAACTGACGACTGCATCCATCTGCTTCAGCTCTTTGATATCCGAAGCATCCTTGAGCGCAGGAATCGCCTTGCCGATATCAGGACCGGCCTGTCCAGCCTGGGAAGTTGTAAAAAAGACCGGCTCATCAATCTGCGCAAAATCATTCTCTTCGCGCATACGATCCATCAGCACGGATCCAACCATGCCACGCCAACCTACAAATCCAACCCGCTTTAGTTCACTCATTGTGATTCAAACCTGCAATCAAAAATTTCCAACTTCAATTCAATTTAGCGCTGCAACAACTGCATCGCCCATCGCTTCACAGCTGACCTGCTGCATGCCTTCAGACATGATATCTGCCGTGCGCAAGCCATCGTCCAGCACCTTGTTGACAGCCGTCTCAATGGTGTCAGCCATTTGTGGCTCGTCGAGGGTATAACGCAGCATCATGGCAACCGAGAGAATGGTTGCGAGCGGATTAGCCATATTCTGTCCTGCAATATCCGGTGCCGAGCCGTGAATCGGTTCATACATACCCTTGCTGTTCTCATCCAGCGAGGCAGAAGGAAGCATGCCGATTGAACCCGTCAGCATTGCTGCAGCATCGGATAGGATGTCACCAAACATGTTGGTGGTCACCATCACGTCAAACTGTTTTGGTGCACGAACCAGCTGCATGGCGGCATTGTCGACATACATGTGGCTGAGTTCCACGTCATCGTAGTCCTTGCCCGCCACGGTGACGATCTCGCGCCATAGCTCGGTACACTCGAGAACATTGGCCTTATCTACCGAGCAGAGTCGCTTGCCGCGCTTCATTGCAATGTCGAATGCCACGCGTGCGATGCGGTCGATCTCGACTTCCGAATAGACCAGGGTGTTGTAGCCTTCACGCTGCCCGTCGTCACGTGTGTGTACACCACGTGGCTTGCCGAAATAGATACCGCCGGTCAGTTCGCGCACGATCATGATGTCCAGTCCGGATACAATCTCGGGCTTGAGTGACGATGCATCTGCGAGCTGCGGATAGAGAATCGCGGGGCGCAGATTCGCGAACAGGTTGAGTTCAGAACGCAGTCCGAGCAAACCTTTCTCGGGACGGATCGCTATGTCCAGTGATTCCCACTTGTGGCCGCCCACAGCGCCGAGCAGGATCGCATCTGCCTCGCGTGCAATTTCGAGCGTTGCATCGGGCAGTGGTCCGCCGGTTGCATCGATGGCAGCACCACCAACCAGCGCCTCATCCATCTCGATATCGAGACCATGCTCGTCGCGCAAGCGCGCAAGCACCTTGACTGCCTCGGTAACAATCTCGGGACCTATGCCGTCTCCCGGCAAAATAAGAATTTTCCTGGACATGATTTTATATCTCTAAAGCTTGTTGAATTCAGTAATGGGATTCCGTTCAGGATCCGCTAAACAACCACGGTGCCTGTGCAGCGCGCTGCTTCTCGTAACTGCGAATCTCGTCGACGTGCTGCAGTGTCAGGCCGATATCATCGAGCCCTTCAAGCAGACAGTGCTTGCGAAACGGATCAACATCGAAGCTGACAGCATCACCACCAGCCGGGGTGATGGTCTGCGACTCGAGATCGACATCAATCGTCAGAGCCTCTTCAGCACTGGCCATGGCAAACAGCGCATCTACCTGTTCAGCAGAGAGTGCAATCGGCAACAAACCGTTCTTGAAGCTGTTATTAAAGAAGATATCGGCAAAACTCGGAGCGATAATCACGCGGAAGCCGTAATCCTCAAGCGCCCATGGCGCATGCTCACGCGATGATCCACAACCAAAATTGTCACGCGCAAGCAGAATTTGCGCACCCCTGTAACGCGGATCGTTGAGTACAAAATCCGGATTCAGGGGGCGGCTGCTATTATCCATGCCCGGCTCGCCGCGATCGAGGTAACGCCATTCGTCAAACAAGTTAGGTCCGAAACCGCTGCGCTTGATCGATTTCAGGAACTGCTTCGGAATAATGGCGTCCGTATCCACGTTGGCACGGTCGAGCGGGCATACAACGCCCGAAAAAGCGTTAAATTTCTGCATGATTATTTTGCTGCTTCCTTCTCAATTGCCGAACCTGCTTTCTGGACATCCTTGCCGACGCCCTTGACGGTTTCACAGCCGCCCAACAGTACCAATGTGACTAAAGCAATAAACAGAACAGATAACTTTTTCATCATTAATCTCCTAAATACTACGAACGAATATCTACAAAATGTCCGTGGATGGCAGCAGCTGCAGCCATCGCCGGACTCACGAGGTGGGTGCGTCCACCGGGACCCTGGCGCCCTTCAAAGTTACGGTTGGAAGTTGATGCGCATCGCTCACCTGCTTCCAGCCGATCTGCGTTCATGGCAAGACACATTGAACAACCTGGTTCACGCCATTCAAATCCGGCCTCGATAAATATCTTGTCGAGCCCCTCTTCCTCGGCCTGCGCCTTGACCAGTCCTGATCCGGGTACCACCAGTGCCAACTTGATATTGTCCGCCACCTTTGAGCCCTTGGCAATCGCCGCCGCAGCTCGCAAATCCTCGATACGCGAGTTGGTGCAGGAGCCGATAAATACCTTATCGACAGCAATATCAGTGATAGGAATACCAGCCTCAAGCCCCATGTAATCGAGTGCTCGCTGCATACCCTCTGCCTTGACGCTATCACTCTCTTGCGCCGGATCTGGTACCTGTCCACAGACGCCAACCACCATTTCAGGAGAAGTACCCCAGGTCACCTGTGGCTCAATCGATACAGCATCAATATGTACAACCGTGTCAAACTCTGCACCCTCATCCGAGTGCAGCGTGTTCCAGTAACCAACCGCCTGCGCCCACTGCTCACCCTTAGGTGCATATGGACGTCCTTCGACGTATTCAACAGTTTTCTCGTCTACTGCAACAAAACCGGCCCGGGCACCGCCCTCGATCGCCATGTTACACAGCGTCATGCGTCCCTCGATGGAGAGATCACGAATCGCCTCACCACCGAATTCAATTGCATGACCGGTACCACCGGCAGTGCCGATTTTGCCGATCACGGCAAGAATAATATCCTTGGCAGTCACGCCCTCGCCAACCTTGCCGTCGACACTCACCAGCATCGCTTTCGACTTGCGCTGGATCAGGCACTGGGTAGCCAGCACGTGCTCAACTTCCGATGTACCGATGCCAAAAGCCAATGCACCAAAGGCACCATGTGTGGCAGTGTGTGAATCTCCGCAGACGACTGTCATACCAGGCAATGTCGCTCCCTGCTCGGGACCCACGACATGCACGATACCCTGGCGGATGTCATCCATCTTGAATTCTGTGATACCGAATGCATCACAGTTATCATCGAGGGTATCGACCTGAAGTTTCGATACAGGATCTGCAATGCCCTGGTCACGGTCCGTGGTCGGCACATTGTGATCCGGCGTCGCGAGATTGGCATCGATTCGCCACGGAGAACGTCCTGCAATCCTCAAACCTTCAAATGCCTGCGGCGAAGTCACCTCGTGTACCAACTGGCGATCGATGTAAAGCAACGCAGTGCCGTCATCGTCATATCGCACCACGTGGTCATTCCAGAGTTTGTCGTAGAGTGTTTGCGCCTGCATTTGCAACCTGCCTTTCAATCAATTAACGATAATGAGCATAGTTCCCAACCAACCATAAAACAAATTCATATTTTTCATTACAACCATTCCAATATAGAATAGATGTATGGATATTCACACTCTCTCGGTTTTCATTGAAGTTGCACGCAGCGGCTCCTTTTCACGCGCTGCAGAAAACCTCTATCTGACCCAGCCGGCGGTCTCCAAGAGAATCGCGGCGCTCGAGAACGAACTCTCGGCTCCGCTTTTCAACCGTATTGGCAGGCATATCTCGCTAACAGAGGCGGGAGAGATCCTGCTTCCCAAAGCACTACAGATGATTGCCGATGCCGACGAGATGCAGCGTGCCGTCAACAGCCTGTCAGACCATGTCGGCGGTAAGCTGTTAATGGCGACCAGTCACCATATTGGTTTGCACCGGTTGCCGGGTATCCTGCGTAATTTCAGCCAGAGCTATCCTGATGTTGAGCTGGATATTCGCTTCATGGATTCTGAAGTCGCCTGCCAACTGGTTGAACAGGGTGAACTCGAGATGGCAATCGTCACCCTGCCGACAGACAAGCCTGAAAAACTGCAGCTGGAACACCTCTGGACAGATCAGTTGAAAGTCGTCGCCGCGACTGACCATCCACTACCGTCAGAACGCCATGTGCCACTCGATGAGTTGACTGCCTATCCGGCCGTATTGCCCGGACCGACGACCTACACAAGACAGATTCTCGAGAAGGCATTTTCCCGGCTCGGCTTACAGCTCACAGTCAACATGTCGACCAACTACCTTGAAACTCTGAAAATGCTCGCAGAAACCGGGCTTGGCTGGAGCGTGATTCCGCACACCATGCTGAGCAGTGAACTCAAGATCATCGACTGCGAAATGAAGTTGACTCGTCATTTAGGCGCAGTCACACATCGTATGCGCACGTTATCGAATGCAGCCAAGGCGATGTTGGCGATGGCGAATCAATCGAGGGATTAAGAGATTACAGACAGAATCGCCATAGTGGCAGGGCTCCTACAATTTGAATCTGATTATCTTAAGCTGCTTTACCGCTGAAATCCCCCTTCCTGACACCCAGCGCCAACAGCACACCAAAATAGACCAGCACCCCTGTTACTATCCATAACAGCAGCTGCCATACTTTCCAGCCTTGCGCTGCCTGTAGCCAGGTCTCAAGCATTGGCATCTGCCACCAAAGCAACAATCCCATGACGAAAGAGGCTGTGACAGTTTTAAACAGCAACATGCGCCATCCTGCGGGTGGCATGTAGATATCAAGACTACGAAGGCGCAGATACAGGAGACTCGCATTGACTGTGGCCGAGATAGTCGTTGCCAATGCCAGGCCAACATGCCCCATCGGGCTGAACAGAATCAGGCTCACCGAAACATTGACAAGGATGGCGATAATTGCAAATCGAACAGGTGTCTTCGTATCCTGTCGCGCATAGAAGCCCGGCGCAAACACCTTCACAAGTAGGAAAGGCAGCAGGCCAAATCCGTATGCCATCAGGCTCAGGCGAGACATCATCACATCATTACTATCGAACACAGTGGACTGGAACAGTGTACTGATCAGCGGCCCTGCCATGACAAAGAGACCGACTGCAGCAGGCAGGCCGAGCAAAATTGACCAGCGAAGCCCCCAATCGAGCAGACGTGAAAACTCGGCAGGCGTAGACGAGTTATGCGTTCTCGACAGTGATGGCAAAATCACCGTGGCAAGTGCTGCTCCCAGAATCCCGACCGGAAACTCCATCAAGCGATCCGAGTAATAGAGCCAGGAGATACTGCCCTCGACCAGCAGCGAGGCGATCAGGGTATTCAACAATAGACCGATCTGTGTCGCAGAGGCACCAAATACGGCAGGCCCCATAAGACGAAGAACCTTGAGTACACCCTCATCCTTTTTACTTGGCTTGAATTTTGGCAATAGCCGCAAGCGATGCAAAAACGGCAACTGGAAAGCGAACTGCGCAATACCGGCAATCAGCACACCCCATGCCAACCCCATGATCGGAGGATCGAAAAAGGGAGTTAAAAAGTATGCTGCGGCAATCAGGCAGAGATTCAGCAGTACTGGTGTAAATGCCGGTATACCAAACTGCCCGTGCGTATTGAGAATACCTCCGGCAAAGGCCGTTAGTGAAATAAACAGCAGATAGGGAAAAGTCAGGCGCAGCATATCGCCGGCAAGTTGAGCCTCGCCGGTTTCACCGAAATACCAGCCCGGTGCGACCACGGCGATTAACAGGGGTGCGCCGAGGACACCAAGCAAAGAAATCAGCAGCAAAAACAATCCGAGTGTTCCCGCAACGTGATCAATGAAGCTCTTCAGGTCATCGAAACTTCGCGTCTCCTTGTATTCGCTAAGCACGGGCACAAAAGCCGCGGCAAAGGCACCCTCGGCAAAGAGGCGACGAAACAGGTTGGGTATCTTGAAGGCAACAAAGAATGCATCGGTGTGTGCATCAGCACCGAACAGGCGAGCGAAGACCAGGTCACGGATAAAACCGAGTATGCGTGACAGGCCGGTATTACCGCCGACCTTGGTAAGAGCACTGACGAGTCTGGACATCGATGACGCCAACAGTTAAAAGCTAAAGAGTAAAGGAGAAAGCAGAAAAAAGAAAGCCCGGCAGTACCGGGTTTTCAGGTTTCTGAACAGAAGCCGAATCAGAATTTATGGATCATACCAACTGAAAAGCCTTTCTGATCATCACCAGAGAGATAATGGTTCTTGATGTCATTGTCGGTATCTACATAGACTGCATAGACCTTGCTGCGCTTGCTCAGCATGTGGTCAAAGCCGACTGCCCATCCCGACTCGTCATTATCACCGTCATCCAGAACTTCTGCGCCATACATTGCCTTCACAACATTGTTACCGAAAGTGTAGGAGCCAGAGAGCTGCCACAGGTAGCCATCACAGGAATTGTCACTCTCTTGATCAGTATCTTCGTAAACGAAACCGACATGAACATTGTTCATATCGTAACCTGCACCAAGACGCCAGTTTGTTTCATCATCATCGGAGTCACTGTCATCTTCAAATTCGTATGCAGCAGAGAGATAGAGACCATTATTGCTATACATGGCTGCAAGTGAATACGACTGAAAGAGATCCTCTTCAGGTCCATCACCTGCGTGAACCGCACCATTCACTGCAAATGTCAGTCCGTTCATATTGGGACTGATGTACATAATGTTTTGGCCCCAGCGCTCGTCATCGAAATCAATTGATTCATCATAATCAGCAATGGTGTCAGAAAAGATATCAAGCTTGGCAGTTGACATCTTCAGTGCAGTGTCATGGTTACCGTAAAGGAAGGTACCCCAGTCACCAGTCAGGCCGATATATGCGTTACGACCACTAGAGCTCCACGCACCACCATCAGCAAAATCATAACCGGTCTCTGCCTTCCAAATCAGGCTAAGGCCGTTGCCCAGGTCTTCAGTTCCCTTGAAACCGATACGTGACGAATTGCTGCTGACTGCCCAGCGTGCATCACTGCTCTCACTCTCGACGTGATCGATAGAAACGTGCACTTTTCCGTAAATTACTACATTAGCATTGGCTGCTGGTGCCGCGATAGCTGCGGCCATGGCCATAGCAATTAAACTCTTTTTCATTTCTACTCCCCTCAGAGATAGTAATAACTGAGTCATGAGTCTTGAGTCTTGAGTCTTGAGTCTTGACCATGCCTATACTACACATTCGAATAGTAGTTTAGCGATGAAACAGCTTCGGAGCAACAGTCTTCACAACAAAAACTGACTGCGTAACATATTTGCAACAAATATGACCACTTTCGCAAGCATTAAAGCCAGATCCCATGCTTGGGCAATAATGAATATTACTATTGACATACGACGGAAAAGCGGTCAGAATTGCGCGTCTTATTTAGCAAACTAACGAATTTAGGAGAAACTCTGTGGCAAATTCAGCGCAAGCTCGCAAGCGTGTTCGCCAGGCGGAGAAAAGTCGCGGTCGCAATGCATCACATCGCAGCATGATGCGTACGCAGATCAAGAAGACCTTGAAAGCGATCGATGCTGGTGACAAAGACGCAGCGACCGAAGCGTACAAGTCCGCAGTGCCCGTGATTGACCGTATGGCAGGCAAAGGCCTGATTCATGCGAACAAGGCAGCACGCCATAAATCACGCCTGAACGCAGCAATTCGCGCCATGTAACTTCGGTTGCAGCGTAATTGCAAAAAACCGGCCTGTTGGCCGGTTTTTTTTGCTCCCAATATAATCGTGGAACTTACCGCCTGACACTTTTAACTTCGTCATTCCAGGCGCAACACAGTGAAGACCAGGAGCCTGAATTACACGCAAAATTCAGGCCCTCTCTAAAGGAGAACCAGGTTGTCCCTGTGGATCACTTCCTCGTCATCGAGATAGCCGAGAATTTCACCAATCTCGGTTGATGCCTTACCCTTGATCTGGCGCAGTTCGTCTGCATTAAAGTTAACCAGGCCGCGCGCAAACTCCTCGCCGGAGTCGGTGACGCAGGCCACCACCTCTCCGCGTCGGAAATTACCCTTAACTGTAGTGACACCAATTGCCAGGAGACTACAGCCCCTCTCCTTCAGCACCTTGCGCGCACCATCATCAAGTACCAGTTTTCCGGCAACCTGCAGATGCCCCGCGAGCCAGCGCTTGCGCGCAGCTGTTGGTTTGCGTGTTGCCAGCAGCAGGGTTCCAACCTCCTCACCATGTGCAATCCTGCTGAGTACGTCAGGCTCGGTTCCACCGGCAATGATGGTCGCGGTACCAGAGCGTGCTGCAACGCGCGCAGCACGCACCTTGGTGACCATACCGCCGCGTCCGAGACCACTGGCGCTGTCACCGGCGATCTCGTCTAGCCACTCATCCTCGGCATTTGCCTCTGCAACCAGCTCTGCATCGGAATAAAACCCGGGGTCCTTGTCGTAAAGACCTGATTTATCCGTCAGAAGTACCAGTAGATCGGCTTCAATAAGGTTGGCAACTAGAGCTGCAAGCGTGTCATTGTCGCCAAAACGCAGTTCATCGTTTGCGACCGTGTCGTTCTCGTTGACGACAGGAATAACACCAAAGCTGTTCAATGAACGCAGCGTGCTGCGCGCGTTGAGATAACGCTTCCTGCCTGTCAGGTCATCGTGCGTTAAAAGCACTTGTGCGGTACGTAGCCCACGGCGAGCAAAGCAGCTCTCCCACGCCTGCACCAGTCCCATTTGACCGATTGCGGCTGCTGCCTGCTGCTCGTGCAATGCTTCAGGACGTTTTGTCCAACCCATACGGGACATGCCCTCGGCAACAGCACCGGATGAAACCAGCACCAGCTCGTTGCCTTCCTGCATCCAGTCCGCCATCTGGTCAACCCACAGGCGCAGGCGATCACGATCGAGACCACGACCTTCTGCGGTCAGCAGCGCACTGCCAATCTTGACAACCCAGCGCTTCGACCCGGACAGGCGTTTGCGGTGGTCGACTCCATTAGAATTCATGCCAGTGGATCCCATGGCTCCTCACTCTCTTCCTCAACAGGCTGCGACTCAGCTTTCTTCAATTCAATGTGGCGCATCAGCGCGGCGACCAGTTCATCGGTACCATCACCACTGATGGCAGATATTTCGTAGACAGGACCACTCCATTCAAGATCGGCAATCAGTTTTTCACGGCGCTCGGCAAAATCCTCGGCAGGTAGCAGGTCTTTCTTGTTCAAAACCAGCCAGCGCTCACGTGAAGCGAGATCGCCACCAAACTTCTCGACCTCTTTGATAATCTTTTTTGCGTCCTCGCTGATCTGATCAGGCTCCCACGTGGAGAGATCGATCATGTGCAGCAGCAGGCGCGTGCGTGACAGGTGCTTGAGAAACTGGATGCCAAGCCCCGCCCCTTCTGCAGCTCCCTCGATGACACCGGGAATATCTGCAATAACAAAGCTGCGATCCTCTCCGGCACGCACCACACCGAGATTCGGGTAGAGTGTCGTGAAAGGATAGTCAGCAACCTTGGGGCGTGCGCTGGACACCTTGGTAATCAGGCTGGACTTGCCCGCATTGGGCATTCCGAGAAGACCGACGTCAGCCAGTACAATCAGCTCCAGCTTGAGTACACGCCGGTCACCCTCTGTACCATGGGTGAACTGGCGAGGAGCACGGTTGGTGCTGCTTTTGAAGTGGATATTGCCAATCCCATGGGTGCCGCCCTGGCACACCAGCAGCTGCTGCCCATCCTCTAGCACCTCGCCGATCATCTCCTCGCTCTCGGTGTCTGTCACACGCGTACCAACAGGCACTTTAATATAGAGATTCTCTCCCTTGTGACCAGTCATCTGGCGTCCCATGCCATTCTGGCCACGCTCTGCACGATGATGACGCTTGTGGCGGAAGTCGACCAGTGTATTCAGACCCGAGTCGGCAACCAGGTAGACACTGCCGCCGTCACCGCCGTCACCGCCGTCGGGACCGCCACGCGGGATATATTTCTCACGACGAAAGCTTGCACAGCCGTTGCCGCCGTCACCTGCTTCGGCCTTGATGATTGCTTCGTCGACGAATTTCATTGAATCAGTTTACCAAAATAGTTTGTATGAGAGCGCATTAGGCAGCTCCATGACATCCTGTACATGAAAAAGCCCCGACACGTTGAACGCGGCGGGGCTTTTAAGTCTTTATACGTCTGGCTTAAGCCGGAACCACGCTCACGAACTGCCTGTTCTTCGGGCCCTTGATCTCAAACTTGACGACACCGTCCGCTTTTGCGAACAGGGTATGATCACGTCCACAGCCAACATTCACACCTGCGTGTACCTTGGTACCGCGCTGACGAATGATGATGCTACCAGCCGAAATTGCCTCACCGCCATAAATTTTGACGCCAAGACGTTTGGATTCTGAATCGCGACCGTTGCGCGAACTACCGCCTGCTTTTTTATGTGCCATTGTACGTCTCCCTTAGCCGGCGATGCCGGTAATCTCGAGTTCAGTATAGGACTGACGATGTCCCTGGCGCTTCATGTGATGCTTGCGGCGCTTGAACTTGATGATGTTGACTTTCTTGCCACGACCGTGCGCTTTAACGGTTGCAGTTACCTTGCCGCCATCGACGTAAGGTGAACCGATTTTGACGCTGTCGCCTTCACCAACCATCAGCACCTTATCGATTTCGATAGAAGCGCCTTCGTCGGCCTTGATTTTTTCTACGCGGAGGGTAGCTCCTTCGCTGACGCGATACTGCTTCCCACCTGTCTGGATCACGGCGTACATACCCTGAATCTCCGAATACTTTGAATCTTTCGCCGGCGCACTCTTGGCCCCGACAATGAAGAGGCAGAATTCTAGTGAGTTATGCGGCCTGCGTCAAGCACAAAATCACCGTAAAGTGGTGTCTATTCCGGCATTTTTTACCGTAAAATCACTCTTGATCGCACTGATATAGCTCACTGTCAGGATAAAAGGCGATCCATGCGAACCAGTAGGCCCTGGTCGCATCCAGTAATTTGCCCTGTTTGTCGGTTATCCTGGCGTGATCAGCCGTCTCGTCAAAATTGATTGTGACAGGCTCGCCATTAAAATGGTCCCTGATGGGTGAATCACATTTCCTGATTTCGCTGACCGGCCAGACCCTGGATTGACCATTCCGCACCAGCCCAATCACACTCTCCTTGTTGGTATAGCGGTTATCACGGTTATTGACCGGAAAATAGAGCCGTTCGCTGCTGCTGTAACCCAGGTAAGGGGACTTGTCATAGTCTCGCTGATGGCCGGTATCACGTGACAAGACCAGTGAGTCAGGGTATTCGGACGCCCATGCACTCCATTTCATGTGGCTTACCGGTAGCCGGTTGAGTTCTTCACCCTTGCGCGATCCACTGATCGCCTGGCTCTTTATTTGTGACCAGAGGGATTCGGTGGCCCTGTCGTAAAGCAGCATATCGCTGTTGTAGAGCAACCCGGAGACACCGTACCCTTCCCGTTCGTCAACAAGATAGACCATGCCGGTACCGCATAGGGGACAAAAGCTCACGACCACGGACTGCGCCTGAATACGGTCGTTAATAATCTCATGCCAGTTAAGAATCGAAATGGGATACGCACGCGCTTCGCCGTTGAACTCAATACCCAACACAATTTCGTCACTTTTTACGTGACTCGCATCGGCCGCCTTGACGAAACGTGGTTGATCGATGGCTGGAATGCCATCCCTTGGCGGCCCACCCTGGTGGATTTCATCTGCGGGAATCAGGCTGTTGCTGACATCAAAGCCGTTGAATTCATCGCTACCGAGTAGTGCCGGCGAATATTCCGCGAGAAGCAGAATCACAAGACCACCGTAAATCAGCAGCCTGACAAAATTGTTGTATGAAATCGTCATCCCGAGCCCTTTTTACCTGATCTCTATAGAATAGATGACCCGGCAACCCGCTGCTTTCTTTCACAGCCTATTCAGGTTTGGAGCGGAAATTGAAACAATCGCCCCGGGCATCTCAGGCAATCAGACGTTGAAGCGGAAGTGAACCACGTCACCATCCTGGACGATGTAATCCTTACCCTCAAGACGCAGTTTTCCGGCCTCTTTTGCACCCTGCTCTCCACCATTTTCGATGAAATCGTCGTAGCTGGTCACTTCTGCGCGAATAAAGCCACGCTCGAAATCCGTATGGATAACACCGGCCGCCTGTGGTGCAGTCGCTCCAACCGGTACAGTCCAGGCACGCACTTCCTTGACGCCTGCGGTGAAGTAGGTCTGCAGGCCAAGTAACTTGTAACCGGCACGGATGACACGATTGAGCCCCGGCTCCTCGAGACCGAGGTCATCAAGGAATTCCTGCAGATCCTCTGCATCAAGCTCAGCCATTTCCATTTCAATGGCGGCACACACGGGTACGACTTCCGAGTTTTCATTGTGTGCAAATTGTTCAACCTGGTCGAGGTAGGGATTGTTGTCGAAGCCGTCCTCGGAGACATTGGCAATGTAGAGCGTCGGCTTGATAGTTAGCAGATGCAGATCTCGAAGTTCGAGAAGTGCATCCTCATCGAGACCCATCGAACGTACCGGGGCACCGCTATCGAGGTGATCGCGTACTTTCTCGAAACGCTCTTTCTGAGCGATGACCTTCTTGTCGCCGGTTTTGGCCTGGCGCGTAATTTTGTCGAGAGCCTTCTCGACCGACTCGAGATCAGCCAGTGCGAGTTCAGTATTAATGACTTCGATATCGGATAACGGCTCAACCTTGCCTGAAACGTGTACAACATCGTCATTTTCGAAACAGCGCACCACGTGGCAGATCGCATCAGTCTCACGGATATTGGCGAGGAATTTATTGCCAAGCCCCCCACCTTTCGATGCGCCTTCGACCAATCCGGCAATATCGACAAATTGCATGGTAGTCGGAACAACATTCTGAGGATTGACGATCTCTGCGATGCGATCCTGGCGCGGGTCTGCAACTGGCACAACACCGACATTGGGGTCGATCGTACAGAAAGGATAGTTTTCCGCGGCAATGGTCGCCTTGGTCAGTGCATTGAAGAGCGTAGATTTACCGACGTTAGGCAACCCGACGATACCGCATTTAAAACCCATGATGAGATTCCCGAAACTGAAGGTCTGAAATTGAAAGATTCTGAAACCGGTGGCAGAACTGGATTCTGCGACTTACCAGGTGCGCACCATCTGCCGAATCCGCGTTAGCGCTTTATACAGAAAGGAGTTGTTGTTTGCAACTTCGCCACTCCGCCCTCAGAAGAAGCGGGAGCGTTTTTCGGTATCTATATATTGTTCCTGCAAGCCGGGTATAGGTTAAACTGACGCAAAAGGGGAATTCATGAATAACAAATCCGAAAAGAGCAGCAACAGCAGTCACTCCATGCTGATTTTGCTTGCTGCGGCTCTTGCCGGAGTCGCTTTCATCGGCATGGGGATGTTCATGTACAACATGGGCAATGATATGTCCACGATGACCAAAGCAGTCATACGCATGAGTGATGATGTCCATTCGATGCGCAATGACATGTCCGGCATGTCGGGACGCATTACTGAAATGGCGACGAGCATGGACAGTGGCCAGAACAGCATGGGAGAAGACCTGGATAGCCTGGCAAATAACATAGAGGTGATGACTGGCAGCATGCTTCAAATGGGTGATTCGATGCAGGGACTCGGCTCCAATATCGGCACCATGAATACCAACATGGCAGCGATGACATCTTCCATGGAACAGATGAGCAATAATATGTCGATCATGAACCAGTCCATGGGACGCATGAGCTATGACATCAACAAGTTCACTGAGCCTGAGAAGCTTATGGTGCCCTTCATACGTTGACAGGAGAGGCAAGCTTCCCGGGGAGTGAGATACCCCCGAAAATTCTTGGAGAATTGGAGCCGGCGACAGGAATTGAAACCGCACCCCATCTATATTACATAGCCGACCAGATCTCTGCAGGCAATTACTATTAGGGCAATCAAAGCAATAAGAAAAGCATGTACAAGTAAAAAGGGTTAGCGATTGCTAACCCTTTCTTTTATATGGAGCCGGCGACAGGAATTGAACCCGCGACCTACTGATTACAAGTCAGTTGCTCTACCTACTGAGCTACACCGGCGAAATCTATTGCTGGCGGTACAGGAGACCGCCTTCACAAGGATGCATATTCTATTAGTTTCAGTTGCCGGAGACAATCTCTGCGCATGGAAAAGATGAAAACATCTGGCCGTCGTACAATATGTCTTTTTTATTCAATAGCTTATGGAACGCATCCTGCTCAAGTTCCGTGCTCACATGGACACTATAGAGGAGTAAATCACCACTTTTCTTCAAAACACGGGGTGCAAACCCAGCTGACTCGACCTCAACGATGCGATCAGCCATGTTACTTTCGACAAGAAATATATCAAGCAGGATTGTCTGCTGACCATCAGCTGCCGTGATAATCTCCGCACCCTCAATACCGGCATCTCGCAACTGTTTCTGAATTATTCCGACTGATGCGCTGGGTGCTGGCAGAATCAAATGGTACTCGGGTGGCTGAACCAGGCTCTCCTTGTGGAGAGATGTTCCCAGCCCCTCGGCTGCGAGGGTCGAAATGATGTCGTCTGCGACCAGTTTGTTACTGAATGGCAGCGAAGCATAGCAGTAGCGCACTGCTTGTTCCGCGTCAGGCACTTCCTGCTCCTCAGGATCATCCCTGATGACGCGTAAATCACCCTCCTCCTGCTGGACCACCATGGGTATACGGTTATCAGGCCCCAGACCAAGCCATAAAAAAATCACCAGGTTGGCTGTCACCAATATGTAGATCAACCAGCGCAACATTCAGGCCACCTCCGCATAACGTGCAATACCCTGTAAAACCAGTCCTTCTACCAACTCGTACTCACGATCAAGCATAGCGGCAATCCAGTGGGCGTCTCCCCCCGTAAGGAACAGGCATGTATCTCCGGGGACCTGTTGGTTGATAAGACCTGCAATAGCTGCAGCACAACCGCCCAGCATGGCCTGTTGTGTATTGTTCTCCAGCATTACCTGTTGCGGTGGCGCCCATTCATCTGTGGAGAGACTTGTATTGTGCACAAGTGCATTCATCATGTTTTTGAATCCAGGCGCAATCAATCCCCCGAGGTGCTGGCCTTGCGCATCGACTGCATCAATAGTTACCGCACTTCCTGCATCGATCACGTAGAAAGCCCGCCGATAAAGGCTCCTGGCGGCGACCATGGCCAGCCAACGATCGACACCAAGTCGTTGTGGCTCGTCGTAGGCGTTAGTCAAGCCGAATGCCTGTACCTGCGTACGTATAAACACGGGATCAGAAATACCTGATTGCATTGCTATCGAATGCATACGCCGCTCTGTCTCCGTACCGGCGACATTGGCGACGTAAAGTTGCTCACAGCCCGACCCGGCTATAATTTCAGCAATGGCATCATCGCTCGCTGCATCATGCGACAGACCCTGCTGCTGTTGCATAACACCATCCTTGAGAAGCGCCCATTTCAGACGTGTGTTACCTATATCAAAAAGCAGCTTATGCATTCCCGTCTCCTGCCGACCCTGTACCCCTGAGACTGACCTCACCGGAGTAGTAGCGTCTCTTCTCTCCATTATTTTCCAGCACAAGCGCACCATCTGTCGATATACCTGCATGAATACCCTGGATACGATTATCTCCCATGACAACGGTAACAGGGGAGCCAAGCAAGGTATCGAAACGACGCCAGTCATCCACAAAAGCATGAAAACCCGAGTGCGCATACTCAGGCAGGCCGCTTGTCAGAGCATGCACAAGGTCACTGGCAATACGGTTGCGTGACAACTCACCCATACCGAGTGATTCCAGGTCGGTCCACGGCTGGTCAATCAGCTCATCGGCGTTACCCGGCATGGAGAAATTTAGTCCGATGCCGATGACGGCATCAACTGGTCCCTCGCTGGAACCGAGCAGGTCAACAAGGATGCCTGCCAGCTTACGCCGTTCTACAAGAATATCATTCGGCCATTTAAGCCCGACATCGGCCACACCGTATTCATCAAGCAGGCGACATAATATAGCGCCAACAGCGAGACTCAAGGCGCCCAACTCAGCAAAACCACAGTCGAAACGCCAGTGAATGGAACAATAGATGTTACTGGCAAATGGCGAAATCCATTCGCGCCCACGCCGTCCCCTGCCTGCCGACTGGTGTTCAGCAAAGACACTGGCTCCATTTTCAAGGCCACCCTGTTGCAACTGTTCCAGCAGGCTGGCACTCGTCGACGGCAGGGAAAGATGAACCTGCGGGGCTACATTGGTATCCGGATGTTCCGTGGCAAGTATCTCCTCTTCGAGGAGTTCAATTGCGCGCGATAGGCGGTAACCTTTGCCACGCACTGAATGAATATCCAGGCCCCAGCGCTGATTAAAGTTCTGCAGCCGCTTCCACACGGCCGTGCGACTGATGCCACACTGGTGGGCCAACTGTTCACCAGAAATAAAGTGACCACCGGAAAGCGCGTGCAACAGGGCACGGTCGGTCGTATCAGTCATTCAGGGAACCGGCCATGTTCGCTGCAAGGGATGCCTGCCACTGTTGACGGCGCTGGCGAATCTCATCACTCAACTGCTCTTCAGCAGTTGGCCAGAGATCACATGTTGACAGCTGCGTCTCCTCGGTAACAACATCCAGTTCAAGCATGACACCATCACGAAACGCATGCAGTTTTACGGTCTGTTGCAGTGGTAATGCAGAAACAATTGCATCAACATTCTTTTTGTTAACCTGGTAACCGTCGACAGCAACCAGCAGATCCCTGGCAGCGAGCCCTGCCCTTTGTGCAAGGCCATCCTGGTAGAGCACACTCAACAATACACCAGCAGGATGCTCGGCAACGACAGCATCAAGTGATACTTTTGCTTCGGCCGCTTCGTCAGGTTGTGATGCAGAAGCACTGCCGTCATCACCATCACCACTTTTCGGACGTATTCTCGAACTGATACCAACAGCAGCAAACCAGCGTTCCAGTGGCAGCTCAGCTGTTCCTCGTACATACAGATCAAAGAAGCTTGCTATACCGTCACCAACCAGGGAGATGCAGATCTCCTCAATGCTGTCATCATCAGTACCACGTCCCTTGCTGCCATACTCCTGCCACAAACGCCGCATGACATCATCGAGTGAAAAGCTGTCTTCACTCTGCTGGCGCAATTCCATATCCAGGCCAAAGGCGACGAGTGATCCTTTTGTGTAATAGCTGACGATTGCGTTTGGCGCATTTTCATCCTGCTTGTAGAACTTGGTCCATGCATCAAAACTCGATTCGGCAATCGATTGTAGTTCTCTACCTGTTCCACGAGTAACGCGCGTAACAACCTTTGCGATTTGTTTGAGATAAGCGACAATTTCTATACTTCCGGAACGCAACAGTGCGAGTTCATCGTAATAGGAAGTGATGCCCTCGTATGACCACAACTGTGGCGTGTATACCTCGTTTCCAAGATCAGGCTCCTGCATGATAGATGGCTTGATACGCTTAACGTTCCAAAGATGGAAATATTCATGGCTGCAAAGACCGAGATAGCGCTGGTAGTCCTCGCTGACAGATTCGTTGCCGTAAGCAGGCAACTCCTTTCGCGAACAGATTAATGCCGTAGAGTCTGCATGCTCGAGGCCACCATATCCATTTCCGGTCACCATCGTCATGAAAAGGTACTGCTGAACCGGTAATTCTCCGAAAAGCGCAATATGCTCTTCCAGTATTGGTGTTATATCTCTCCCGACGCGTTCAAGGTCGCCAGTGTGGCGACCACAAAAAACCATTCGGTGAGGCACGCCCGCAACCGTCAATTCACAACTATCATAATCAGCTGCTATCAATGGGGCATCAATTAACTGTTCATAAGAATTAACCTGATATTCACCATATCCGTCACTATCAGTTGCTATTTTCGGTAATGTTGTCGCTATTTTCCAATTAGTACAACAACTCTCCTGGAGCCTGCTGATGTGCACACGGTAGCTCTCAACATCACATTCGATAGGACGAAGAAAGAGTGAAGTTCCATTAAAAAAGAGTAGTGAACTATCTATAAATGCGCTGCGAACAGAGAGATCATTTGCATAGATTGAATACTCTATGACCAGCTCGCCTTCTGTGCAATCAACCTGCCAGTTTTGCTTGTCCAGCTTTGTCACTGACAACTGTTTGTCTGCAGCATCGTAAGCTTTAAGAGAGGTGATATTGCGTGCAAAATCACGAATCATATAGCTGCCGGGAATCCATGCAGGCAGAGTGAGGCGCATTGCGGGGCGACAGGCGGACAATTCCATCCGCACCTGAATTGTTTTGCTGGCGAGGTGGAAACCAAGCCTGTAGAGAATATTCACTAATTCGCAATAATCAATTGAGAGATGGTTGATTATCGCGCATTTTCAAGGCTAGTTCATACTGATCTTCACTGATTTTGTCTTATAAGTCTCTGCGGTCAGGTTACGTCGATAAAGGCTAAAGACGCGTTTGACATAATTTTGTGTTTCACGATATGGAGGAATCGTTTTTCCATACTTGTCTACAGCACCTTCGCCGGCATTATAGGCAGCCACGGCCAGCTTAAGATTATTCTTATAATAGCCAAGCAGGTATTTGAGGTATTCAGCACCGCCCATAACATTCTGATTCGGATTATTGGAATCGGATACATTAAATCGTGCAGCCGTACCTGGCATTATTTGCATCAGGCCGATAGCACCAGCACGCGAAATAACATCTGGCTGGTAAGCGGATTCTGCTTCAATAACTGCATGTATCAATGCGGCATCTATTTCATGCTTTTTGACCGCTGCATCGACAGCTGAAATGAAATTCACTCTACGCAGGGCAATTGACTCTTTCATTGGTTGGCAACAGAGCCCTTCATGCTGAAATCTGCATAATTAGTATGCAGTTTTTGCTCAACCAATTTGAAAGGAAATCCAAGCAATGAGTCAGAGAGAATCACAGATCCATCAGGAGCTTGGTACTTATAAGCAAGAGACTTGGCATCAAGCTGTGTTGTTAACACAAGCATGAGAGTAGTCAGAATGGTGAGAAGCTTTCGCATACGATCAAGTCCGTTTGAAGGTGAAAGTTGTGTTGAGATGCCAAATTGTATCAGAAACAACAGGCTAGCTACAAATAGTGGAAATCCACTTATTTTCAGATTCCAGGAACGCTCCCTACTGCAAAGAAAAACTCTTTGCTTTGTCTGTTCCGGCCTCACTCTTCGGTCATGTGAGCATGGATGCTTTAATGCCACGAAGCACAGGGATGTGCGAGAGCGGCCTGCCGTTCAAAGTAAAAACCCCGACCGCTTACGCGATCGGGGTTCTTGGTATTAAAGCCCGGCAGTGACCTACTCTCACATGGGGAAACCCCACACTACCATCGGCGATACATCGTTTCACTTCTGAGTTCGGTATGGGATCAGGTGGTTCCAATGTTCTATTGCCGCCGGGCAAACTGGCTCGTATATCCGACTTGGTCGTCTATACAAATTCGGTTTAATCGATCAAACAAACGCTCGTTTCAAGCTTTCGCTTCACCCATTCAGGCTGCTGTTACGCCTGAATATTTGGGTGTTATATGGTCAAGCCTCACGGGCAATTAGTATCGGTTAGCTTCACGCATTACTGCGCTTCCACACCCGACCTATCAACGTTGTAGTCTTCAACGACCCTTCAGGGACCTTAAAGGTCCAGTGAGACCTAATCTTGGGAGGGGCTTCCCGCTTAGATGCTTTCAGCGGTTATCCCTTCCGAACATAGCTACCCGGCAATGCCACTGGCGTGACAACCGGAACACCAGAGGTTCGTCCACTCCGGTCCTCTCGTACTAGGAGCAGCTTCCCTCAAGTCTCAAACGCCTACGGCAGATAGGGACCGAACTGTCTCACGACGTTCTAAACCCAGCTCGCGTACCACTTTAAATGGCGAACAGCCATACCCTTGGGACCGACTTCAGCCCCAGGATGTGATGAGCCGACATCGAGGTGCCAAACACCGCCGTCGATATGAACTCTTGGGCGGTATCAGCCTGTTATCCCCGGCGTACCTTTTATCCGTTGAGCGATGGCCCTTCCATACAGAACCACCGGATCACTATAGCCTACTTTCGTACCTGATCGACGTGTCTGTCTCTCAGTCAAGCACCCTTATGCTATTGCACTCATTGCGCGATGTCCGACCGCGCTGAGGGTACCTTCGCGCTCCTCCGTTACTCTTTGGGAGGAGACCGCCCCAGTCAAACTACCCACCATACACTGTCCCTAACCCGGATAACGGGTCGAGGTTAGAACTTCAAACATACCAGGCTGGTATTTCAAGGTTGGCTCCACCGAATCTAGCGATCCGGTTTCAAAGCCTCCCAGCTATCCTACACAAGTAGGCTCAAAGTCCAGTGCAAAGCTGTAGTAAAGGTGCACGGGGTCTTTCCGTCTAGCCGCAGGTAAACTGCATCTTAACAGCTATTTCAATTTCACTGAGTCTCGGGTGGAGACAGTGTGGCCATCATTACGCCATTCGTGCAGGTCGGAACTTACCCGACAAGGAATTTCGCTACCTTAGGACCGTTATAGTTACGGCCGCCGTTTACCGGGGCTTCGATCAGGAGCTTCGCCGAAGCTAACCCCATCAATTAACCTTCCGGCACCGGGCAGGCGTCACACCCTATACGTCCACTTTCGTGTTTGCAGAGTGCTATGTTTTTAATAAACAGTTGCAGCCACCATTTTAATGCTACCCCCACCAGCTTACGGAGCAAGTCCGATCACCGGCAAGGGCGTACCTTCTCCCGAAGTTACGGTACCATTTTGCCTAGTTCCTTCACCCGAGTTCTCTCAAGCGCCTTGGGATTCTCACCCTACCCACGTGTGTCCGTTTAGAGTACGGTCACTTATCATCTGAAGCTTAGAAGATTTTCCTGGAAGTATGGCATTGACCACTCCGGTTCCGTAGAACCGTCGCCATCAGCTCTCAGCATTGACCTTCCGGATTTACCTAAAAGATCTGCCTACTGCCTTAGATACACAAAACCGTCTGTGTTCTGGTCTAGCCTTCTCCGTCCCTCCATCGCAATGATAAGTGGTACAGGAATATTAACCTGTTTCCCATCGACTACGCATTTCTGCCTCGCCTTAGGGGCCGACTAACCCTGCTCCGATTAGCGTTGAGCAGGAAACCTTGGGTTTTCGGCGAGGGGGCCTCTCACCCCCTTTATCGTTACTCATGTCAGCATTCGCACTTCTGATACGTCCAGCATGCCTTACAGCACACCTTCAACCGCTTACAGAACGCTCCTCTACCATGCATGTAAACATGCATCCGCAGCTTCGGTACATATCTTAAGCCCCGTTAAATCTTCCGCGCAGGCCGACTCGACCAGTGAGCTATTACGCTTTCTTTAAAGGATGGCTGCTTCTAAGCCAACCTCCTGGCTGTCTGGGCCTTCCCACATCGTTTCCCACTGAGATATGATTTTGGGACCTTAGCTGGCGGTCTGGGTTGTTTCCCTTTCCACGACGGACGTTAGCACCCGCCGTGTGTCTCCCGTGATTGCACTCTATGGTATTCGGAGTTTGCATCGGTTTGGTAAGTCGGGATGACCCCCTAGCCGAAACAGTGCTCTACCCCCATAGGTGATACACGAGGCGCTACCTAAATAGCTTTCGAGGAGAACCAGCTATCTCCGGGCTTGATTAGCCTTTCACTCCGATCCACAGCTCATCCCCTCATTTTTCAACATAAGTGGGTTCGGGCCTCCAGTGAATGTTACTTCACCTTCACCCTGGCCATGGATAGATCGCCCGGTTTCGGGTCTACTCCCAGCAACTAAACGCCCTATTAAGACTCGGTTTCCCTACGCCTCCCCTATTCGGTTAAGCTTGCTACTGAGAAGTAAGTCGCTGACCCATTATACAAAAGGTACGCAGTCACCCCGAAGGGCTCCTACTGCTTGTACGTACACGGTTTCAGGTTCTATTTCACTCCCCTCAACGGGGTTCTTTTCGCCTTTCCCTCACGGTACTAGTTCACTATCGGTCGGTAAGTAGTATTTAGCCTTGGAGGATGGTCCCCCCATATTCAGACAGGATATCACGTGTCCCGTCCTACTCGATTTCATTCAAAGTTAGATTTAGTGTACGGGGCTATCACCCTGTATCGCCAGACTTTCCAGACTGTTCCACTATCACACCAAGAACTTAAGGGCTGGTCCCCGTTCGCTCGCCGCTACTTAGGGAATCTCAATTGATTTCTTTTCCTCCGGGTACTTAGATGTTTCAGTTCCCCGGGTTCGCCTCATATACCTATGTATTCAGTATAAGATACCTGTCTTATGACAGGTGGGTTTCCCCATTCGGAAATCTCCGGATCAAAGCTTGTTTATCAGCTCCCCGAAGCTTATCGCAGATTACAACGTCCTTCATCGCCTCTTACCGCCTAGGCATCCACCGTGTACGCTTATTCACTTGACCATATAACCCCAAATACTCAGGATAAACCCAATTATTTCGAGTTATTAAGTTAAGCGAATGCTTGTAACGTTTTTTGGTAATTACACCAAAGCGCTTGTTTTCTCGATTAAACCTAATTTTTAAAGAGCAAACACTTCACTAATGTAAAGTGACAAGCATTGCTGCTTGTCAGTTGACACTAAGATAATGGTGGAGCCAGGCGGGATCGAACCGCCGACCTCCTGCGTGCAAGGCAGGCGCTCTCCCAGCTGAGCTATGGCCCCAAAACCTGTTCCCCACTATCCGGCCTTTCTACGCCGAGCAGTGCAAAATTGGTGGGTCTAGGTGGATTTGAACCACCGACCTCACCCTTATCAGGGGTGCGCTCTAACCAACTGAGCTATAGACCCAATTTGCCAGGGCCTGTAGAACATTCGAATCTGAACGCGAGACCCGTGTCTGCATGATTCAAGTAACTTATGTGGGTACTCCATCGACGTCGTAGATGACTTTCATTTAAGGAGGTGATCCAGCCGCAGGTTCCCCTACGGCTACCTTGTTACGACTTCACCCCAGTCATGAATCACACCGTGGTAACCGACCTCCCGAAGGTTAGTCTAGCTACTTCTGGTGCAACCCACTCCCATGGTGTGACGGGCGGTGTGTACAAGGCCCGGGAACGTATTCACCGCGACATTCTGATTCGCGATTACTAGCGATTCCGACTTCATGGAGTCGAGTTGCAGACTCCAATCCGGACTACGACCGGTTTTCTGGGATTAGCTCCCCCTCGCGGGTTTGCAACCCTCTGTACCGACCATTGTAGCACGTGTGTAGCCCAGCTCGTAAGGGCCATGATGACTTGACGTCGTCCCCACCTTCCTCCGGTTTGTCACCGGCAGTCTCCCTAGAGTTCCCACCATTATGTGCTGGCAACTAGGGACAAGGGTTGCGCTCGTTACGGGACTTAACCCAACATCTCACGACACGAGCTGACGACAGCCATGCAGCACCTGTCACTCAGTTCCCGAAGGCACCAAGTCATTTCTGACAAGTTCTGAGGATGTCAAGAGCTGGTAAGGTTCTTCGCGTTGCATCGAATTAAACCACATGCTCCACCGCTTGTGCGGGCCCCCGTCAATTCCTTTGAGTTTTAATCTTGCGACCGTACTCCCCAGGCGGTCAACTTATCGCGTTAGCTGCGCCACTAAGTCCATAAAAGAACCCAACGGCTAGTTGACATCGTTTACGGCGTGGACTACCGGGGTATCTAATCCCGTTTGCTCCCCACGCTTTCGTACCTCAGCGTCAATCTTGGTCCAGGTAGCCGCCTTCGCCACTGATGTTCCTCCACATATCTACGCATTTCACTGCTACACGTGGAATTCCGCTACCCTCTACCAGATTCTAGCCAGGCAGTATCAAATGCAGTTCCCAGGTTGAGCCCAGGGCTTTCACATCTGACTTACCTAACAGCCTACGTACGCTTTACGCCCAGTAATTCCGATTAACGCTTGCACCCTCCGTATTACCGCGGCTGCTGGCACGGAGTTAGCCGGTGCTTCTTCTGTAGGTTACGTCAAGACCCAAAGTTATTAACTTTAGGCTTTTCCTTCCTACTGAAAGTGCTTTACAACCCGCAGGCCTTCTTCACACACGCGGTATTGCTGGATCAGGCTTTCGCCCATTGTCCAATATTCCCCACTGCTGCCTCCCGTAGGAGTTTGGGCCGTGTCTCAGTCCCAATGTGGCTGATCATCCTCTCAGACCAGCTACGGATCGTCGCCTTGGTAGGCCATTACCCTACCAACTAGCTAATCCGACGCAGGCTCATCTAATAGCGCGAGGTCCGAAGATCCCCCGCTTTCCCCCGTAGGGCGTATGCGGTATTAGCTACCGTTTCCGGTAGTTGTCCCCCACTACTAGGTAGATTCCTACGCGTTACTCACCCGTCCGCCACTCTACTCATACCCGAAGGTATTTTCGCGTTCGACTTGCATGTGTTAAGCATACCGCCAGCGTTCAATCTGAGCCAGGATCAAACTCTTCAGTTTAAGTTTGATAGTAAGCTTAGGGCTTACCAAATCCTTGCTCGATTAAGCGTTAACTTCAATCTAGAATTAACTTCTGTTTTGTAGTTGCCCAATCGAATATTTTGGTCATCGCAGACTTTCGACGGAGCACCCACACAAGTTACTTGATTCAATTTTTAAAGAGCGCTTGCACTTCCGTGCAAGTTAGAAGAGGAATCGTAATTCATCTCCCTGTTGCCGTCAACCTAGTTGGCGTCAACAAGGCGCGTATTCTACATGCCTCAAACTTGCTGTCAACCTCTTTTTTCACCGTTTTCACGTTGCCAAAGAGGCGTCGAGCGAGGCGCGCATTCTACAGCGTGCCATGTTTCTGTCAACAACTATTTTCAACCAAATTGGTGAAGATTTTTTATTAACAGAGGAGCTCATTCATACTGAGAATTTCGCCCCTTCCTTTCGCTTTCCAGAAGCTGTTTTGCATGCCTCTGTGCTGCTAGGGAGGGCGCATTATAGGGCCTGCAGAAAGAAGGTCAACACTTTTGTGAAACTTTTTTTTGCAGTCCCTGTAAATCAGCCGATTGTAACGCGTGCAAAACGACGTTTTCCGACCTGGAAAACATGGCAGTCGCCTGCACTGTATTGCTTGTTGCGGTCATCCAGTTTCTGACCGTCAACTTTGACCGCGCCCTGCTTGATCATTCTGTAAGCCTCTGATGTACTGGATACCAGGCCAGCCTCCTTGAGCAGGTTGGCTATCGGCATACTGTCTCCTTCCACAGGCTGCAGGCTCTTCTCTTCTATCTCATCGGGCATCGCCCCCTTCTGGAAACGTGCAATAAAGGCTTCACGTGCTGCCACGGCACTCTGCTCATCGTGAAAACGGCCAATCAGCTCCTCGGCGAGGAGGAACTTGATATCCCTTGGATTCTTTCCATCCGCTATCTGCTGCTGAAACTCTCCGATTTCACTCATGGGGCGAAAGCTCAACAGTTCGAAGTAGCGCCACATCAGGTCGTCGGAGATCGACATGATCTTGCCAAACATCTCCTCTGGCGCATCGGTGATCCCTATATAGTTATTCAGCGACTTGGACATCTTCTGCACACCGTCGAGCCCCTCGAGAATCGGCATGGTCAGGACGACTTGTGGCTCCTGGCCATAGACCTCCTGCAGTTGGCGCCCCATCAGCAGGTTGAATTTCTGGTCGGTACCGCCGAGTTCAACGTCCGCTTTCAGCTCCACGGAGTCGTACCCCTGCACCAGGGGATAGAGAAACTCGTGAATAGCAATTGGCTGCCCGCCCTTATAGCGCTTGCTGAAATCATCGCGTTCGAGCATGCGCGCCACGGTGTTTTTCGCTGCCAGTTGCACCAGGTCGGCGGCACCCATCTTGCCCATCCACTCGGAATTGAACACCACGGTAGTTTTTGCCGGGTCAAGAATCTTGAAAACCTGCTCCTTGTAGGTTTCCGCATTGCGCAATACATCATCCCTGCTGAGCGGCTTGCGCGTAACATTTTTTCCGGTAGGGTCGCCGATCATGCCGGTAAAGTCGCCAATCAGGAAAAGAATCTCGTGGCCGAGGTCCTGAAACTGGCGCAGCTTGTTAATCAGCACCGTGTGTCCCAGGTGAAGATCTGGTGCTGTCGGATCAAATCCCGCCTTGATACGTAGCGGCCTTCCCTGCTCCAGTTTTTTCTGCAGCTGCTCAACGAGGAGAATTTCATCCGCCCCCCTCGAAATCAGCTCAATTGCCTCACTTACCCCTATCATCTCTTGCTCCGGCCGCTTTTCAGCTTCATCTATATAGTAATAATCGAAAAAGAGCTCGGAATTTACAGCATGCATGCGATGATTTCCAGCCGTTCTGGGCCAGATTCACACCCAGCCAGGTAAAATAGTTGCGCCTCCCTATACACGGGAGAAGACAACAACCGCAGGGAATGTGTATGATATGCATCTGCTCAGCAGAGCCAGAAAGCACGGAATGCTTGCAACTTAAGCGTCATAGTTGTGAACCTCGGCAGCGACTGCATGTCATATACAGCTGACATTGATTAATAAAACCCCAGATAACTGGCCAGAGATGAAATCACTCTACAATAAAATTATCCTGCTCCTGTTTCTTGCATTCCTGCTGGCACCGCTGGCTTTCTGGCAAATCACCAACTTCCCGACAAAAACAGGGCCGGTAGAGATCACGATTGAACCAAAAACAATCACGGCAATTGAAGAGCCGGCTGAAGAACTCCCGGCCCTGATACCACCCATCATTGAGCCCACTGTCACTCCCGAAGAGACGATCACCCTGGAAGAGCTGGCCTCGCCAGAAGAGACCGTCACACCGGAAGAACCAGCCCAGGCGGAGCCAGCTTTTATAGAGGAACGCTGGGTTATTCACGAAGTTAAACCAGGTGACACACTGTCGACAATTTTTTCATCCCAGGAAATCGGCACTACTGCTCTCTACGCTGTCATCAACAGCGGAAAGGAAGGCAAACAGATCGAAAGAACCCTGAAGCCCGGACAGAAACTGCTGCTGCGCTTCAAGGAAGGCACAGGCGAACTCGACCTGCTGATTCACGAGGTCAACCTGGTCAAGAGTGTGCAATTCGATATCAACGCAGGTAGCGCAATTACCACGGTACTGGAGAAGGATGTCGAAAAGCGTATCGTAACCGCCTCCGGCACCATCACATCATCACTCTTTCTTGACGGCCAGAAAGCCGGACTGAGTGACCGCACTATCGTCGAGATGGCCGGTCTGTTCAATTTCGATATCGATTTTGCCAGGGAGATTCAGCCGGGTGATTACTTCTCAGTGATCTACGAAGCAAAATATATCGACGGCGAATTTTTCGGTAACGGCAGCATTCTCGCGGCCGAGTTCATCAATACCGGCAAGAGCTTCCGCGTCGTACGTTTCGAAAGAGACGGAGCAGTCGACTACTACAACGAAAAGGGCCAGAGCCGTAAAAAGACCTTTACCCGCACGCCGGTCAACTTCGCCCGCATCAGCTCGAAATTCACCAAGTCAAGATACCACCCGGTACTGAAACGCTGGCGCTCTCACAAGGGTGTCGATTACGCCGCAAAGACCGGCACACCGGTTCTGGCAACCGGCAACGGCTCTGTCAAGATCATCCAGAAACAGAGAGGCTACGGCAAGGTCATCTACCTCCAGCACGGTAAAAAATACACCACCGTCTATGCCCACCTGTCTCGCTTCAAGTCCGGCCTGAAAAAAGGCCACAAGGTAAAACAGGGCGAGGTCATCGGCTATGTCGGATCAACCGGACTGGCGACCGGCCCGCACCTCCATTACGAGTTCCGCATCAACGACAAGCACGTCGATCCGCTCTCTCACAAGCTGCCGGCAGCTGACCCTATCAAGGGCGACAAAATGGCGCAGTTCAAGAAAGTAGCCGCACCCCTGCTCCAGCAACTGGACCAGTTGAAAGCGCCCGTAATTGCCGGGCAACCATAAGGACCAATGCCGGCATCACTCTATATAGGCCTGATGTCCGGCACCAGCATGGACGGCATCGATGCCGCACTTGTCAGCATCGATGAGAATGAGGATCTTGAGCTCCTCAAGACCCACAGCCACGAGTGGCCCACACCATTGCACCAGCAGCTGGAAGCGCTTGCCCTGCCCGGTGAGAATGAAATCGACCGACTTGGTGAGGCTGATGCCTGGGCAGGAGACGTACTCGCCGAATCAGTCATTGCACTTCTCAACAAGGCGAACATTCCAACAGAACAGATCAGGGCAATTGGCTCTCACGGGCAGACCGTGCGCCACCGCCCGCACAACCAGCACCCCTTTACGCTGCAGATTGGTGACGCAAACCGTATTGCAGCCAAGACCGGCATCACTACCGTTGCCGATTTCCGACGCCGTGACATGGCCGTCGGGGGACAGGGAGCCCCTCTTGCACCGGCATTCCACAAGGCTGTATTGAGCTCACCTGATGAAACGCGTGTTATCGTCAACATAGGCGGAATCGCCAACCTGACAATACTGCCAAAGGACGCCTCTATACCCGTGACCGGATTCGATTCAGGACCCGGCAACAGGCTAATGGATGACTGGATCTTTCGCACCAGGATGGAACCCTACGATAACAATGGCGACTGGGCAGCAAGTGGAAATCCGTCAGAAAAACTCCTCTCCATGCTGGCCGACGAGCCATACTTCAACCAGGCACCCCCGAAAAGCACCGGTACCGAAGAGTTTAACCTCACGTGGCTGGAGCAACGAGGCGACGACCTGGTCAAGGAACTCTCACCTGAAGATATCCAGGCTACCCTGCTGGAACTCACTCTTGTCACAATCACGCAGGCAGTCACTGCACATGCCCCCACTGCAGAACGCCTGCTTGTGTGTGGTGGAGGTGCTCATAACAACACACTGATGCAGCGTCTCCAGGCAAGGCTCCCGGAATTGAAAACAGGCACAACAGCGGAACTCGGAATCGATCCTGACTGGGTTGAGGCTGCCGCCTTCGCGTGGCTCGCCCATCGAACAGTCAACGGACTCAACGGCAACCTCACCGAAGTCACCGGAGCCAGCAAGTCCGTTCCACTGGGTTGCATTTACCCTGTATGAGGCTAACGCATGAGAAAATCCATTACGACTGCCTTGACCACCTCACTGGCAGTTTTACTCGCATCTGCCTGCACGGCTGAGTCGACTTCAAATCAGAACGGCGATATCCAGCAGACTTCCGCTGGAAAGGTGCGTGTTGAACGCATCGCAGGTCCCTTTTCGCATCCTTGGGCTGTCACCTTTCTGCCCGGAGGCGCAAAACTGGTGACTGAAAGGGGTGGAACCCTGTGGCATCTCCTCAGCGATGGCGCCCGAATCAAGGTCATGGGCGTACCCGGTGTACATGCCCGCGGTCAGGGGGGGCTGCTCGATGTCGTGGCAGCACGCAATTTCAGCACCAGCCGGGAAGTATTCCTGAGTTATTCCGAACCGGTCAACGGAAAAAGCCGCACTGCTGTCGCTGTCGCCCGTCTTGACGAACAGGGTGATCGTCTCGAGAATCTACGCGTCATCTTCCGCCAGGCTCCGGCTGAAAGCACCAGTCATCACTATGGCTCACGTATCGTTGAAGCAGAGGATGGCAATTTGTGGATCACGCTGGGCGATCGCGGTAAAGCAAACAAGGCCCAGAACATCAATAACAATATCGGCAAGGTGATTCGCATCGCACGCGACGGAACAACCCCTGGTGATAACCCCTGGAGCAACAAGCCTGGCGCTGCAGAAAATTGGTCCTATGGACATCGCAATCCGCAGGGAGCAGCACTAGACCCGCAAACCGGCGCCCTGTGGACCGTAGAGCATGGCGCAAAAGGAGGTGACGAAATCAATCGTCCCGAGGCAGGGAAAAACTACGGCTGGCCCATCATCTCCTACGGCACCCACTACACCGGACTGAAGATTGGCGAAGGTACACACAAGCCGGGCATGCAACAGCCGGCCCACTACTGGGACCCTTCGATTGCTCCGTCAGGCATGATGATCTACTCAGGCAGGCTCTGGCCTGAGTGGAAAGGAGACATCTTTGTTGGCGCACTCAAGTATCAACTCATCAGCCGACTCAAGCGCGACAACGACAGCATCACGGCTGAAGAGAGAATACTGAAAGGTGCATACGGCCGTATTCGCGATGTTCGCGAAGGGCCTGAGGGTGCCATCTGGTTCCTGACCGATGCAGGCGACGGAGGCCTCTATCGTATGACTCCCGAATAAAAGAGCGCAAAACATCAGATTCAGCACTGGCAACTCCGACACCTGAAGACAAAATAATTGTATGCTGACGGGGTGCACCCGGATTTATTGAGGATTAACAAGATGTGGCTATTTCATAGGGGTGCGGTTCTGTTAGCGACCGCCCTGTTCTCGTCTGGCTTGATTGCTGAAGAGACGATGACTGTCGAACTGACATTCACTCCCGATCTGAATAATGGACGGAATGTCTATGAAACCTGCGCGTCATGTCATTTACCGGAAGGCTGGGGTAGTAGCGACGGTGCTTATCCCCAGATTGCCGGGCAGCATCAGCAAGTATTACTCAAGCAGCTGCTCGATATTCGTGATGGCCACAGGGAGAACTCCATCATGTACCCCTTTGTGCAGGAACGCACCATCGGCGGTTACCAGTCACTGGTCGATGTCGTCACCTACATCACCAGGATGCCAATGCATCCGCGGCACAAGCAGGGGCCTTTCAGTGATTTCTCCGATGAATACAAGCAGGGAGAGCAACTCTACCAGAAACACTGTGCTTCTTGTCATGGTGCTGAAGGAGGAGGGAATGACAAAACCAGAACCCCAAAGCTTTACGGGCAACATTACCCCTATGTACTGCGTCAGATCGACCTGATCAGGAAAGAGCTGCGTAGCGTTGACCCTGTAATGAAAGGGGGCGTCGACCAGTTAAGCCCGGAAGAGCTGATGATGATTGTCAATTATGTTTCCTGGATCGAGGTTCCCGAGGGGGAAAAGGCACCTTCAGCCAATTGGCGCAACACAGATTTCTATTGATAGCAGGGGTGAGATTGGAACATGAGTCAAAAAATCAACCGGCGTAAATTTTTACAAACATCGGCCGCATTGGCTGCAGCCTCGGTTGCTGCTCCTGGCAGCCATGCCAGCGAGATGGACCAGGCTATTAAAGCACCGGCTATCGGAAGCAATCTCTCTTCTCCTGCTTCCTTGCCAGCCAAAAAAGGACCACGCGTGGTGATCGTTGGCGCAGGCTGGTCGGGATTGACCATGGCCAAATACCTGAAGAAATTCGCCAGCGATTTTGACGTGGTGTTACTGGACAAGAGAGAGCAGTTTGTCTCCTGCCCTATCAGCAACGCATGGATTGCAAACCAGGTTAACCTCGAATTCCTCACGCATAGCTATGTCGATGCAGCGAAGAACAACGGCTATATCTTCATCAGCGCCACGGCCATCGATCTCGACCGGGCAGGCAAGACACTGTACACCACCGAGGGTGCTATCGCTTACGATTACCTCGTTATGGCACCCGGTATCGACTATGACTATGCACGCATCGGGGTTGAAGATCCCGAGGTCGAACAGCAACTGCGCATGCACTACCCGGCTGGTTTCAACAGCGCATCCGAAGTCATGGCAATCAAGCACAAGATTGAAAATTTCAACGGCGGGACACTGTTGATGACTGTTCCCACCGGCAACTATCGTTGCATGGCGGCCCCCTACGAGAGGGCTTGCATGGCAGCAGCCATGATGAAACAGCGCGGGGTCAAGGGAAAGATCCTCCTGCTCGACGGCAATAACGATATTCGTATCAAGAGCGAAGGCTTCAGGCGCGCATTCTCGGAATACTATGCGGACATTATCGAGTATGAATCCAGTGCTGGCATAACAGACATTCTCCTCGAAGATCATGAAATCGAAACAGAATTTGATAACTACCAGTTCGACGACGCCGTGATCTACCCGCCGATCAGGGCTTCCAGGGTGCTGGAAAATTTCGGGCTTGCCGACCCCGCATCACCTCAGAAAGAGGCTGCTATCGATCCTTACAAGTACCACCTGCTGGATGATGAACACGTCTATGTCACAGGGGATTCACGTTCGCAGCCGTTTTCCAAGAGCGGTAACACTGCCCACTCCGAGGCCAAGTATGTCGCGGAGGTGATTGTCGCGCATGCCAGGGGTGAGGAGATCGCCTGGCGCAGCCCGCAAACCATGTGCTTCTCCGGCGTCAAAACAGACCCGCTAGAGTCCATGAGTATCATCGCGTTTTACAAGTTCAACGAACATGAGAAAAGCTTTGCGTTTGACCGTGTTCACCTAATGGAGAAATGGAGTGAGCGCTCGGGACAGGCCGGTCTTGCGTGGGCGGAAGGGATGTTCAGGGATATGTTCTACAGTTAGTGACCCCCGAAGGCCCCACAAAAAATACGCCGGTCACAACCGGCGTTTTTCTATTCGGGACGAAGCGTCCGGCTCAGGTCGAAAACGAGGAGCCGCAGCCACAGGTTGTGGTTGCATTCGGATTACGGATAACAAACTGTGCACCCTGAAGCCCTTCGGTGTAATCAACCTCGGCACCCATCAGGTACTGCAGGCTCATCGGGTCAATCAGAAGTTTGACGCCATCTGTTTCAACTGCTGTATCGCCTTCGTTGACGGTCTCATCAAAAGTAAAACCGTACTGAAAACCGGAACAACCGCCGCCCTGCACATAGATGCGCAGCATCAGCTCGGCATTACCCTCTTCCTCTATCAACTGGGCCACCTTGCTTGCCGCCGCCGAAGTAAATTCGAGCGGAGCCTCTTCTGCCTGTACTTCCACTTGTGACATTGTTACTACACCTTAAATCATTGTATGAAAAGCTGCTTCCGGTAATAGACCGGGGCATACGATAGCGCCAATATGGCTTTTCCTACTATTTTAGTCAAGATTTTTCTATAAATCGCTTTCTAACTCTACGGGTATTGACGCAAATGCCGTCAATTCATCGCAGTCTCTGCCACTGTCGGCACAAAATCCTTTTCAGCACCCTGTATTTTATCGCCCTTGCCCTCGATAAAAAAGCGGATCTTCTCCAACTCAAATGCTGGGGGGTGCATAAAATGGCCCTGCACCCGCTCAAGAGTGCGAAATTCCAGCTGGTAGCCCTCTTTTGCCTTGAGATCGACATCGCTCGACAGGTAGCGCCTCTCGAGACCGGACTCATTTCCAATCAATTCGTAGTGCAGCTTGGCCTTGACCGGTTTGTCGGAATCAGGAAGACGGCTGACAGCAATCTCGAAATGGTATTCACCAATAATCTCGCTGGGCACAACCTCAATTGACTTGATGTCCAGCGCAGTATCAATCGTATTGTCGCTCAACAACTTTTTGACCAGGGCCGTCTCTTCTCTCCATTTATGCCGTTCAGACTGAAGCGCCTTGAGCTCCTCGCGCAAGGTTTTTGCGACTTCACGATCAATCTGGAACGAACGCTCCATCATGATGACCTGCTGACGATAGGTGTCACGCTCCCTGATAACCTGTTCGAGAGTTTTCTGCAGTTCGCCAACAACTTCCACGGCCTGCGCACGGTCACGGATAACAATATCCTTTCCGCCGACATTCACCTCTTCACCCATGGACCAGAAAAGCCACACAATCGCGACAAATGCGACTGAAATAGCAATTTTCGAGATCATGTTGGCACTCGGCATGGATACCCGTCTTGCCTTTTTCTTAACCGGTTTTTCCATCAGGGTGCCAGCGCAACATGGTCAAGCCCCATGCTCTCATCCAGTCCGAACATCAGGTTCATATTATGCACAGCCTGACCGGCAGCACCCTTGACCAGGTTATCTATCACCGAGAGCGCAACCACTGTATCACCACCCTGTGGACGATGAACCGCAATCTGGCAGCGATTTACACCTCTCACACTGCGCGTCTCCGGATGACAGCCATAGGGCAGAACGTCGACGAAAGGCTCGTCCGCATAGAAATCCTCGTAGAGCGCCTGAAGATCAGTATCTGACGTTACCTGGCTGTAGAGCGTGGCATGTATTCCGCGAATCATCGGCAGCAAATGGGGGGTAAACGTCATGGCGGGCTCACCACCCATGATGCTTCCGAGTACCTGCCGAATTTCGGGAAGATGACGGTGACCAGCAACCGCATACGCCTTGAAGCTCTCACCGCATTCCGCCATCAGGGTGCCGACATTGGCACCACGGCCGGCGCCACTGACGCCCGATTTGCAGTCTGCAATCAACGGGCCTTCAATCAGCCCTTTCTGTGCAAGAGGCAGATAGCCAAGGATGGTAGCAGTTGGATAACAGCCGGGATTGGCAACCAGCATGGCACCACGAATCGACTCACGATTAATCTCCGGTAAACCATAAACTGCATCTGGCAGTAGTTCGGGAGATGCATGCGTCATGCCGTACCACTGTTCCCACACTGCCTGATCGCTAATACGAAAATCGGCTGCCAGGTCAATGACACGGGTATTGGCTGCAAGCAGGACTGGTGCTGACTTCATCGCCGTACCGTTTGGAGTGGCGAAAAAAACCAGGTCGCATGCCTTCAGGGCATCATCATCCGGCTCACTGAACGCGAGATCGATATGCCCGCGCAGGCTGGGAAATAGATCAGCCACGGGGCGGCCAGCCTCACCTCTTGAAGTAATGACCTGCAAATCCGCCTGCGGATGCATGGCCAACAAGCGCAACAACTCAACGCCTGTGTAACCTGTACCACCAACTATACCTATCTTGATCATGTTTCCTGTCTTGTACTTACCTGCAAGCGGCTAATAATACACCAAACCGCCTGAAAAGCATTGGTAAAAGGATTCATACAACATCCTCCCACTTCGCAGCAGAACTTGTAACTTGCCTCAGTCGGCTGCAAACTGATTGCATGATGAACTCACCATCGCATATAGAAGTCAGATAAAGTGATACCCGAAGAGAAAATCACATGGAAATCATTGACGCCATAGCGCTGATGCTCGGCGCTGCCTGGGCCTCCGGCATTAACCTCTACGCCGCAGTTCTTGTACTGGGATACATGGGCTCGACCGGCTATACGACGCTGCCACCTGCCCTCGAGGTGCTGCAGGATCCGCTTGTCATGGGCATTGCCGCACTGATGTATTTCGTCGAATTCGTTGCAGACAAGACACCAGGCGTCGATAGCGGCTGGGATGCGATACACACTTTCATCCGTATCCCGGCAGGTGCAATGATTGCCGCAGGTGCGGCCGGTGGTCTCGATATGAACCAGGCTGCCGAGTTCGGCGCCCTGCTGCTTGGCGGCAGCGTTGCCGCAACCAGCCACTTCACCAAGGCCGGTTCGCGCCTGGTTATCAATACGTCACCTGAACCCGTTACCAACTGGACCGCCTCGGTGACCGAAGATATCGCCGTGGTTGGTGGACTCTGGACAGCGCTTAATTACCCCGTGCTGTTTATTGCCGCACTGATTCTGTTCATACTGCTGGCAATCTGGCTGTTGCCGAAAATCTGGCGTGCGATCAAGCGTATAGCTGCCAAAATCCGTGGCTGGTTCAAAAACAAGGAGGCTCCTGAACCTGAATCAGCACCCGGCAACGAGGAGATCGCCAGGCGACTTGAGTCAAAAAGTGCAGATGAACCCTGACCGGGATCAGTCATATTTGAAAGGAGATTTAAAATTATCTCCCTCCACTTTACTCAACGCCCATTTACGCCGATACTTTCAGCCAGTTCCAAACTACTCTGAATAAATGACCCATGTTGTGGCTTAAATCTTTCCATCTCTTTTTCATGGTCGCCTGGTTTGCAGGGCTTTTTTACCTGCCACGTATTTTTGTCAATCACGCCATGATCGAAGATCGGGCCACCAGCGAGCAGTTCAAGCTGATGGAACGCAAACTCTACAAATTCATCACACCCTGGATGATTCTCAATATCGCCTTTGGTATCTGGATGCTGGTTGATTATGCCTGGGCTGCCTATTCATCCATGGGATGGTTGCACCTCAAGCTGGTCTTGATAGCAGGCCTGGTCGGTTATCACTTCTGGTGTGGACAAATCGTCAAGCAATTTGCCGAAGACAACAACAGTCGCAGCCATACCTGGTACCGCTGGTTTAATGAAATCCCGGTCATTTTCCTGCTCGCTATCGTTCTGCTGGCTGGTCTAAAACCTTTCTGATTCCCTCTCGTTTCAGTGAACTAAAGGAAAAATATTTTTTCCTTTTTATCCCCCGCTCAGGCGCTTCAGTTCATGCACAGCGACAAGCGCGCAACCACGCGCTTTTGCGCCTTTTCTGCACCAGTTTATCCACAAGCTTTCCACACCTCACTCACCAGTAAATCACCACCCAAACACAAGATGTTGTGGTTGACACTCAGGAAAATGCGTATATATTGTTTTTAGTGCATTCCACTGATCGCCCAGACGCCAAGCTTTCCACAGGGATCCACAAGATGCTGCAAATCCTTCACCGGCAAGCGGCACAGGACAATAAAGGCGCCTGATCAGCTCGAGATCGAAAACCGCACAATAGCGGTTCGCACAAGATTGACCACTGGATAACAAAACAGACAACTTTTCCTGACTGGAGAGAGAAATAATGGCATCGACCATGTCAGCCGACACGGCTTCCAAGACGACTGCAACCGCGCCAGTCGCAGATTTAGCAGAACCAGAACAGATTTCACAAGATAACGGACTCTACGTCATTCGACGTAACAGAAAACAGACCAGTTTCGACCCGTCAAAAATCACTGTTGCAATGACCAAGGCATTCCTTGCCGTCGAAGGCGGCAATGCGGCAACTTCTTCGCGTATCCACCAGACAGTTGCAGAACTGACTGACCAGGTCGTCGAAGTCCTGACCCGTCGCAGTGACAGCGATACCCTGCATATCGAAGATATCCAGGATCAGGTCGAACTGGCATTGATGCGCAGCGGCGAACACAAGGTCGCACGCGCCTACGTCCTCTATCGTGAAGAGCAGAAGAAAAAACGTGCAGAGGATGATAGTGAAGAAGGCCTCATCGATGATAAACACATCGTTGATGTGACGCTCGCGGACGGCACCAAGGCACCGATCGACCATGTCCGGCTGACAGCGCTGGTCAACGAGGCATGCAAGGGCCTTGAGGATGTTGACAGCCAGAAAATCATCGACGGAACCTGTCGCAACCTTTTCGATGGTGTAAAGGAAAAAGACGTTGGAACAACCCTGGTCATGACCGCACGCACCTTGATCGAAAGTGAACCGAATTACTCCAAGGTCGCCGCACGCCTGCTGCTCGACAACATGCGCCGTGAAGCACTTGGCTTCCTCGAGATGAACACGGCCATCGCAACCCAGGAAGAGATGGCGGATGTCTACGGCGACTATTTCAAAAGCTATCTCAACAAGGCTATTGAGCTTGAGCTGATCGATCCGCGTCTGAACCAGTATGACCTGGAAAAAATTACCGCCGCACTGGATGCGACCCGCGACCTGCAGTTCACTTATCTCGGCCTGCAGACGCTCTTCGACCGCTACTTCATCCATGACGAAGACGGCACACGTTTTGAATTGCCACAGGCATTCTTTATGCGTGTTGCGATGGGGCTTGCGATCAACGAAATTGACCGTGAAGAGCGTGCAATAGAATTCTACAGACTGCTTTCCAGCTTCGATTTCATGAGTTCGACGCCAACACTGTTCAACTCCGGCACCCTGCGTCCACAGCTCTCCAGCTGCTACCTGACAACGGTTCCAGACCATCTCGATGGAATCTACGGCTCGATCAAGGACAACGCCCTGCTGTCGAAATTTGCCGGCGGACTCGGCAACGACTGGAGCCGCGTACGTGGTCTTGGTTCCCATATCAAGGGCACTAATGGCAAATCCCAGGGCGTTGTGCCCTTTCTCAAGGTAGCCAACGACACTGCCGTCGCAGTTAACCAGGGCGGCAAGCGCAAAGGCGCCGTATGTGCCTACCTGGAGACCTGGCACATCGATATCGAGGACTTCCTCGAGCTGCGTAAAAATACCGGTGACGAACGTCGCCGTACGCACGACATGAACACTGCCAACTGGATTCCTGATCTTTTCATGAAGCGTGTTGCCGAAGATGGCGACTGGACACTCTTCTCCCCGAATGAAACGCCCGATCTGCATGACCTTACCGGTCTCGAATTCGAACAGGCCTACACCGCTTACGAAGAGAAAGCAGCGAATGGCGAGATCAAGATCTCGCGCACTCTCAAGGCCAATGACCTGTGGCGCAAGATGCTCGGCATGCTGTTCGAGACAGGCCATCCATGGGTCACTTTCAAGGACCCGTGCAACCTGCGTTATACCAACCAGCATGCAGGCATGGTGCACAGCTCAAATCTCTGCACAGAGATCACGCTGCACACCAATGACCAGGAAATTGCCGTGTGCAACCTGGGTTCCGTCAACCTGACCCAGCACACCACTGATACAGGTCTCGACATGGCAAAGCTGGAGAAAACCATCACCACCGCGATGCGCATGCTAGACAACGTCATCGAGTACAACTACTACTCGGTTCCGCAGGCACGCAACTCAAACCTGCGTCATCGTCCTGTCGGTATGGGCATCATGGGATTCCAGGATGCACTCTACAAAATGCGTATCCCCTACTCGTCGGATGATGCAGTCCAGTTCGCAGACACCTCGATGGAAGCTGTCTCCTACTATGCCATCAAGGCATCCAGTGATCTTGCTGCAGAGCGCGGCAAGTACAACAGCTTTGAAGGCTCACTGTGGAGCCAGGGCATACTGCCGTATGATTCACTGATCGCAATGAAAAAGCACCGTGGCGAACAGTACCTGCAGGTGGATGAAGGCACCACGCTGGACTGGGACAGCCTACGTGAGCAGGTCAAGCGTGTCGGCATGCGCAACTCCAACACCATGGCGATCGCACCGACCGCGACCATTTCAAACATCTGCGGTGTCAGCCAGTCGATCGAGCCGACCTACCAGAACCTGTTCGTTAAATCGAACCTCTCTGGTGAGTTCACCGTTATCAATCCCTACATGGTCAAGGATCTCAAGGAGCTTGGTTTGTGGGATGAAGTAATGGTTAACGACCTCAAGTACTACGATGGCTCAACCCAGGAGATTGACCGCATTCCGGATGACGTCAAGGCCCTCTATGCCACGGCTTTCGAAATGGATGCACGCTGGCTGATCGAGGCGGGTTCACGTCGCCAGAAGTGGATTGACCAGGCACAGAGCCTCAATCTCTACATGGCGGAACCGTCCGGCAAAAAGCTCGACAACCTCTACAAGCTGGCATGGGTTCGTGGCTTGAAAACCACCTACTACCTGCGTTCCATGGGCGCCACCGGTGTCGAGAAGACCTCGGATGCAGGCAGGGATGGCGAAACCCAGGCGAGCCCACAGGAAGCGCCGAAAGTGTGTTCGATTCTCGATCCAGATTGTGAAGCCTGCCAATAACAATAAAGGGGATAGATGATGCTTAACTGGGATGATCCACTCTCGACGCAAAAGCCGGTAGTTACCGAAACACAAAAAACAGCGCCTGCTGTTGATAACAAACCGGAGGCTGCAGTTGGCTCTGCAGCAGAAACTGCCAAACCAGCGGGAAAGCCGAAGGCCAGTGCGACAGACACACTCGACCCGAGCGCCAATATCGCCCTCGGGCAAAAACCGGTGCGTGCGGAAGACAAGCGCGTCATCAATGGTGAAGGTGACGTCAACCAGCTGGCACCCTTCAAGTACCCATGGGCCTGGGACTACTTTCTCAACGCCAACAAGAACCACTGGACGCCACTCGACATCAACATGGCGCAGGATGTGCACGATTACCATCACAAGCTGACGCTCGAGGAGCGCCATGTTTTCGAGAACGTGCTCTCCTACCTGACCACCTCCGACATTCTCGCGATGCGCAACATCGGCCTCGCGGTAATGGAGAAGATGACCGCCCCCGAACTGCAGATCTACCAGGCACGCCAGGTCTATGAAGAGTCACTGCATACCTGGACCTACCAGCACTGTATCGAGACCATCGGGCTCGACCAGGGCGAGATCTACAACCGCTATCGCGTCGTGCCGGAAATCAATGCCAAGATCCAGGTCGCCAACCGTCGCCTCGATTCTGTGCTGCGCGCCGACATCGATCTGCGTGATCCCGATGAGCTACATAACTTCGTCATGGCGTACATCTTTTTTGCAGGTATCTTCGAAGGCTGCTGGTTCTACAACGGCTTCAGCCCGATATTTGCACTGCAGCGCCGTGGCCTGATGAAGGGCACTGCCGAACAGCTGCAGTACATCATGCGTGACGAGGTGATGCATGCCTCGTTCGGTATCCGTGTCGCCAAGACCATCATCAAGGAAGAGAATCTGACACTGGATAAAAACGCCATCAGGGAGATGTGGGAAGAGGCGGAAGCGTGCGAGCAGGGCTATGCAAACTACCTGCTGCCTGATCCGATCCTCGGCTACTCGTCTGAAGATCATATCGCCCAGTTCCGTTTTATCGCCAACCGCCGTGCACGCTCACTGCAACTCGACGAACCCTTTCCGGGCGCAGAGAACACCCTGCCGTGGCTCGACGAACAGGCGAATATGCGCAAGGAGAAAAATTTCTTCGAGACACGTGTTACCGAGTACCAGACCGGTGGCGCTCTGAACTGGGATTAATACACCACGCGGGCCGGGGATAACCCTGCCCGGATAACGGGAGAGCAGTTATGCACTGTACACATTGCCACAACGCCATGCTGATTGCGGAATCTATCCAGGAACACAACACGGAACAGGTTCGCTACCAGTGCCCGGTTTGCGGGCAAAGGCAGATGGTAACAAGACTCCGGATGATTACCAGTCGATCGATGCATCAGTCACTGATGACCACCGGTAAGTCGCGCGTTTACAGGTAGGCCGTGGGGATTGGGCGGGGCCGGAGTCACCCGGGGCCCCGTCATTTTTTTCCGCTCATACTCAAACGAAAACAGTCCACCTGTTCCGCATTATCTTCCCGCAATCTCACCAGTTCAGTTTGAATTGAACTGTTGAGCCAGCGAACACTCAAAATTGCTGAACCCTTTTACATCTATCCAGGAGAAAAAGATGAAAAAAAGCCTGATTACCCTTCTTGTCACCTCGGCAATCGTGGCCTCCGGCGCAACATTTGCGTGCAAGGGCCCCATGGGCGAGAAAATGAACATGATAGAAAAGTTCGACACAGATAAGAGTGGAACCATCTCGGAAGAAGAGTTCGACACCGGCCGTGCAGCTCGCATTGAAAAGATGGTGAGCATGGGCCGTCGTATGAAAAATATGGGGCAAGCACCGATGTTCGCTGACATGGACACCGACTCCGATGGAGAACTCAGTTCTGATGAAATGAAAGCCGCAATGGAAGCACACCGTGCGAAAAGACGCGCCATGCACGAGGCCATGCGTGAGGAGAGACGTGCCATGCGCGAGAGCAGGCGTGCGATGCGCGGCCCAATGATGGGACAGGGCTCCGGACGTCATCCCTACTGCAAGCATCACAAGGGCAAAGGCAGGCACATGCAACCGCCTGCATTCGAGGATATCGATACCAACAAGGATGGCATGATCAGCCCCGAGGAATTTGCACAGCACAAGGCTGAACGACACGCTAAATAGCCAGAACCTGCAGTTAGCAACAAGGATGTTGCGATCCCCGCAGGTTGCGGGACTTTCACCAACAGACGGAATTGTTTACACTGAGCGCCGTTTCCCCGACAACACCTCTTGTCGGCACTATGACATATCTTGCCGGAACGGCGATAGAGACTGATTATCAATAAGCCACACAAAGCAATGAGAAGCCTCACACTCATTCTGACAATTCTGCTGCTAACCACTTCCACGGTTATGGCTGAAGCCTATTACCGTGTCACGGGAATTGCGCTCACCGACACCCTCAATGTCCCGCAAAACAGCGAGTACCAGTGCAGAGAAGGCAGGTGTACTTGCTGCCGACACCAAGTGCATCAGGGCTGAAAGCTGTTCAAAAGGCTGGTGCAAAATCGATTTCGAGGATGGCAGTGCCTACGTGTATGACCGCTATCTCGAAAAGATGAAAGAGAGTTCGGCATGCAAGGCAAAAGACAACGGCTTGCCAACCCTCGAAGAGATTGCAGCAATCAGGGCGACTCTTGATGCAGAAACACCTCCGGATACAATCAATAAAACCAGGACAAACCTGGCCGCCCTCTCCACTCCTGACTACCTGGTTGAAATAACCAAAAACCTGTGCACCAAAGCACTACTGGAAGAGAAGCAGGCAGCAGGAAAATTTGTTTCGGCTGCACATATCATGTTTGCCTCCTACCAGACCGCGATAGCCGAAAAAGTGAATTCGGGCTCCATCCCGCTGGTTCGTATCACGACAAACAGCGCCAATGGGCAAGTAATCGCCGACTATTTCGGTGAACAGGAAAAAGTCACCTCCTGCCGCGTGGTATTGAGACATGCCAGCGGTGTAGAACCGGATATTTCACAGAGTATCGATTCAACTGTTGCACGTTTTATGCGCATGGGGGGAAGACTTCTCGTTGCTTCCGAAACACACAACCAGGAAGCGTTGTCAGATGAGGAGCCGTATGAAATCGATCTGCACTACTATGGCAACAAGTGCGACGATATCTACCTCAAAACCATCACGGCAAGGCAGGGAAGCAACATTCAGAGTTCTGCTCTCGAAATCGCTCTTGCCGGCAGCCTGCAGGCACCAGACTACGCCTGCCTGCCACTCGACGAGATAAAGTAACAGATTGAAGGATCAGTAATGCGGTGGAAGCTCAACCCCTGCGCCTGCTGTATCGCTCTTTTCCGCAAGTGACTCCACCTGCTCTATCAACTGCTTCTGTCTCGACAACAGCATATCGATCAGTCCCTGCTGCTCGATCAGCCTTGTGCTCAGGGTATTGATCTCTGCTTCGTTAAAAGCAACCTGCGTCTCCAGCTGCTCCATTCTCTCCTCAACACTTTGCATACCTGTTATCCCTGCGTGACCGACTCGTATAAACATATTATGATACCGAATGTCTGACTGGTTTCTCTATCTGATTCGATGTGGTGACAACAGCCTCTACACAGGCATCACCACCGACATCGACAATCGCCTCGATAAACACAAGAACAACAAGGGCGCAAAATACCTGCGCGGGCGTGGCCCGTTTGAACTGGCATGGTCCAGTCACGTTGGTGAGCATGGCCTCGCGCTCAAGCTGGAATACAGGGTCAAGCAACTGAGCAGAAAAGAGAAACTGGAACTAATCGATGGAACTATCCAGCTCCACGAACTGATGCCGGACAGCGAACCGGGTACACTTGCCGCAAAGGAATAAATTATGAAACTACGCAGCCTTTTTCTCTCCGCCATCGTTGCCCTCGCAACGACATCCCTGTCATGGGCCGAAGAACCTCTGGAGCTGAAACTGCAGACAGTGAAAGTCACCGATAACATTTATGCGATCATCGGGCCGACAACTAACAGGGATAAAGAGAATCTTGGCAACAACGCCAATTTCGGCCTCATCCTCACCGACGAAGGTGCCATCCTGATCGATTCCGGCGGCACGTACAAGGGAGCAGAAATGCTCCACCACAGTATCAAGAGCATCACCGACAAACCGGTCAAGATCGTCATCAACAGCGGCGGACAGGATCACCGCTGGATGGGCAACAGCTACTTCAAGGCACTCGGCGCCCGCCTGATCGCCAGCAGCGCAGCGGTTGAAGATCAGAATGCGCGCTCGACAGATCAGCTCATCGGACTAGGTATCCTGGTTGGTGACGAGGGTATCGAAGGCACCGAGACAGTCTACGCCGATGAAACCTTTGATGAGCAGATGACACTGGAACTGGGCGGGGAGAAAATCGAGATCTACCACGCAGGCGCTGCACACACACCGGGTGATGCCTTCATCTGGGTACCATCACAACAGGTCGTCTTCAGTGGAGATATCATCTACGTACAGCGCATGCTGGGAGTGGGATCGATGTCGACCAGCAGCAGTTGGCTCGAGGTGTTCGATGCACTCGCCGCACTCGAACCAAAGCACATCGTGCCCGGACATGGCCCGGTCACAACGCTTGAGCGCGCCACAAAAGAGACTCGTGGATACCTCGAATACGTGCGTACCGCGGTGTCTGAATTCATGGAGAACGGCGGCACCATGGATGCCATCAGTGAAGTTGACCTGAGTGCGTACAGTTACCTGGAAAACCACGAGACCCTGAATGGTCGAAATGCCCAGCAGGTCTACTCCGAACTGGAGTGGGAGTAATAGAACAGACGGACAAGACAATGCCCTGCCAGCTGCTCTCGGTTATAGAATCGCCCCGCCATCCCAATTTCACGGCGATGTATCAACGCCTGGGCATTGAGCAGGAGATTGCAACTTCTATCCGCAAAGCGCTCAAACTGGTCAAAAAAGCGCCACCGGATATTCTTGTCGCCGAATTTATCTACGGCTATGGGAACAACTATGCAGGTGTCAATATCAGCAATCTCGATGTTCTGCTTATCGCTCTGCAGCGACATCAAAAGGAGACCAGGGTGATTCTGTTTGCCGACAAGTCGGAAATCGATCAAGCCCCCAGGCTGAAGGAGATCCATCCACTCTATACTGTGCTGAAGTTACCAATTAATCCGACTGAATTTGAGAAAACACTGGAGGAGATCATCTCATGTCAAAAATGATCGTCGCCACCTTGCTCCTGCTGCTGACCACAGCAGTGAGTGCACAAGTCACACCCACTCCGACAGCCGGAGGAACAATAAAACAACCAGAGGTTATTTTTTACAGCGCCAGCTGGTGCGGTATTTGTAAAAGGGCAAGAAACTACTTCAACAGCCATCAAATCCCGTTTACCGAGTATGACGTGGAGAAAACACGTGAGGGAATGGAGGGATTCAGGCGTTACAGGGCACGAGGTGTACCGTTGATCTTTGTAGACGGACAACGCATGGACGGTTTCAGCGTGGCGCGCTTTCGCCAGCTTTACAGACCTGTGCAATAAGACCGTTTTAGGTCTATCATGCGCCCATGTCTGAAGAGCAAAAACATCACAGGGCCATTCGCAGCTACGTGCTACGCGAGGGACGCCTGACCACAGGTCAGCAGCACGCCTTCGATACCTTGTGGCCGCAATGGGGAATCGACTTCAATCCCGCACAGCCTTTCATCCCACAACAGATTTTCGGCAACGACAATCCGGTGGTAATGGAGATCGGTTTTGGCAATGGCGAGTCACTCGCCCACTATGCGCAACATCACCCGCAAATCAATTATCTCGGTGTCGAGGTACATGGCCCAGGTGTTGGCCACCTGCTTCTCAGGATCGATGAACTCGGCCTCACCAACCTGCGCCTGATCAAGCATGATGCTGTCGAGGTGATGCACACCATGCCTGATGCATGCCTGCAGGGTGTGATGCTCTTTTTTCCCGATCCCTGGCACAAGAAACGCCATCACAAGCGTCGTATTCTCAAACCGGAATTCGTCTCGGAATTGGCACGCGTAATCAGACCCGATGGTTTTTTTCACGCCGCAACCGACTGGGAAAACTATTCCGAGCAGATGATGGAGGTGCTGTCAGCATCGCCCGATTTCAGCAACAGTGCCGGTGAAGGTAAATTCTCTGCGCGCCCTGATGAACGTCCGCTGACCAAGTTTGAACAGCGTGGCCAGCGACTTGGCCATGGTGTCTGGGACCTGGTTTTTAACCGCAAGCATGCCTGAACTTCGACTCGAAGAAATTTCAAGCGGTTTACAGTCGCCATGGAGCATGGCACTTGCCAGCTCGGAAACAATCACTCTCAGCGGCCCTTCGGGTAGCGGTAAGAGCCGCTTGCTGCGTGCAATCATCGATCTCGATCCGGATACCTCCGGCGATGCCTGGATCAATGACACACAACGCTCGCTGACACCCGCCTTTGAATGGCGACGCTTGGCCGGATACCTGCCTGCAGTCAGTCACTGGTGGGAAGATCACGTCGGTGAACATTTCCCATTAAGCTCACCTGTCGAGCTCTCCTCGCTGGGACTGGATGCCGCCCTGTTTGAATCACCGGTATCACACCTCTCTTCCGGGGAAAAACAGCGCCTTGCAATAATCAGGCTGCTCGCCAATCAACCTCGCGCACTGCTTCTCGATGAACCGACAGCCAACCTCGATGCCCAGCACACCCTGGTTGTCGAAAAACTGATCAGTGAATATCAGCAGACGCATGCAACACCCGTTATCTGGGTTACGCACGACAAGTCACAACAGCAGCGTGTTGGTGATCGTCATTTCGAAATCAGAAATGGAGAAATCCTTCTCGCAGCAAGCCTGCAGGAGGAGAAATGATAAGCCTGATTATCCTGACTCCATTTGACCTGGCCATCACCTCGGCATTGATTCTGCTGATGGCATTTCTCTCCTGGCGCCTGCATCTTGGCGTTGGCCGCCAGTTTCTTATCGCTGCACTGCGCAGCGCGGTACAGTTGATCCTGCTCGGCTATGTGCTGAAAATCATCTTTGCAGAACAGGCGTTCTGGATGGTATTACTGCTTGGCAGCATTATGCTCGGCGTTGCGGGATACGAGGTACTATCGCGTCAACGCCGGCGTTTCAGCGGCTGGTGGGGCTACGGCATTGGCGCCACTGCGATGTCGATCTCGTCATTCAGTGTCACCCTGATCGCGTTGCTGATCGTGATCCAGCCAACCCCCTGGTACCAGCCACAATATGCAATTCCGTTACTTGGTATGCTGCTCGGCAACACCATGACAGGCATAGCCGTTGGCCTCGATAACCTGACCCGTAGTGCGTGGGAAAAACGTGAACTGATCGAGGCCCAGTTGATTCTTGGTCGACGTGGAATAGAGGCGATCCGTACAATACGTCGTGATGCCCTGCGCTCAGGCATGATCCCTATCATCAATACCATGGCAGCCGCGGGGCTTGTCAGCTTGCCGGGTATGATGACAGGACAGATACTTGCCGGTGTCGAACCGCTGGAAGCGGCGAAGTACCAGCTGCTGATTATGTACCTGATTGCCGGCGGCACCGGGCTCGGCAGCCTTGCAGCCATCTGGCTGGGATCAGAGAGACTCTTCGATGATCGTCATCGACTGCGCCTCGACCGACTGACAACATCCAAATGAGGTTTTATCCGGATTCCGCCTGATATCAGGAGAAGAGCTCGGCCAGGGTTTTGCCCGGATTAGGCGTACGCATGAAGGCCTCGCCGACAAGAAATGCATTGATGCTGTTGTCACGCATCAGTTTGACATCTTCCCTGCTGTGAATACCACTCTCGGTCACCACGATACGATCATCCGGAATCATCTCAAGCAGATCGATGGTTGTCTGCAGGGAGACATCAAAAGTTCGCAGGTTGCGATTATTGATACCGATGAGGCGGTTGTTCAGTGGCAATGCGCGCTCAAGCTCTTCAGCATCATGCACCTCGATGAGTACATCCATACCCAACTGGTGCGCAAGCGTGTTGAGATTGCGCATCTGCGCATCTTCAAGACAGGCGGCAATCAGAAGAATACAATCTGCACCGATCGCGCGCGCTTCGTAGACCTGGTAGGGATCGATAATAAAATCCTTGCGGATCACAGGCAGTGAACAGGCCGCACTCGCCTCGACAAGATACTCTTCAGCACCTTGGAAAAAATCCTTGTCAGTGAGGATAGAAAGACAGGCAGCACCACCCCATTCATAACTGCGGGCGATTTCAGCCGGATCAAAATCCTCACGCAAAACACCTTTCGACGGTGATGCCTTCTTGATCTCGGCTATCACTCCAGCCTTGCCAGCGTTAATTTTCTCCTCGATCGCCCTGCTAAAGCCACGTGGCACTTCAGCCTCTTTCGCTTTTGCGATAATCGCATCCAGATCGACTACCGCAATGCGCTCGGCAATCTCCTCGAGTTTACGCGCAACGATTTTTTTCAGGATATCAGGTGTATCTTGCATCGAAATCAGCTCTCAAGGCTCTGTGTCAGGACAATAAGCTGATCCAGTTTCTTGTGCGCGTCACCACTACTGATCGCCTTGTCCGCGCGTTCAACACCGTCCTCCAACGAAGATGCGATACCTGCAGCATAGATAGCTGCACCTGCATTGATGCAGACAATATCTCTCGCAGGCCCTGCAGTATCTTCAAGCACACTGCGAATAATCGCGAGGCTCTGCTGTGCATCTTCAGCTTTGAGTGTATCAAGTGAATTACGCTTCAGCCCGAACATCTCAGGCGAGACAGAAAAATGCCTGACCTGGCCATCCTTGAGTTCGGCCACATCAGTTTCAGCGGCGATACTGATCTCATCGAGACCATCACGTGCATGCACGACCAATACATGTCGACTGCCAAGTTTGTGCAGAACTTCAGCCATTGGCTCAAGTAAATCCTTGCTGAACACACCCAGCACCTGGTTGGGGGCACCGGCAGGGTTGGTCAGGGGACCGAGGACATTGAAAACCGTACGCGCACCAAGTTCGCGTCGCGGGCCGATCGCATGCTTCATCGCGCTGTGATGTGCCGGTGCAAACATAAAGCCGATACCCACCTCGTCAAGACAGCGACGTACCTGCTCCGGATTCAGATCAAGTCTGACGCCGGCCGCTTCAAGCACATCTGCACTACCGGACTTTGAGGAGATTGAACGATTGCCATGCTTGGCAACACGTGCACCTGCAGCTGCAGCAACAAAAGCACCGGCTGTCGAGATGTTAAAAGTACCTGAGGAGTCACCACCGGTGCCACAGGTATCAACAAGATTCTTCGCTTCAATATCGACTCTCTGTGCCAACTCACGCATAACAGTCGCTGCAGCAGCAATCTCGGTGACTGTCTCGCCTTTCATGCGCAAGCCAACGAGGAAGGCACCGATCTGTGCCGGGGTTGCTCCGCCGGTCATGATGGTGTGCATCACCTCGACCATCTCCTCGCTGGAGAGATCCGTATGGCTGATGACCTGGTTAATTGCATTCTGTATTGACATAAGTTTTTACTCCCGGGGTCAAAACCCGAATGGCCTACTTTTGCTCAAGAAAATTTTGCAGCATATCGTGTCCGTGGCGCGTCAGGATCGATTCAGGATGAAATTGCACACCCTGTATTGGCAGTTCTTTATGACGCACGCCCATGATTTCGTCGACCTTGCCGTCGCTGGTCTGGGTCCAGGCTGTCATCTCAAGGCAATCGGGCAGGCTCTCCTTCTCGATCACCAGTGAGTGATAACGGGTTGCCTCGAACGGATTCTGCAAACCACTGAAAACACCTGTATCTGCATGATAGATTGGTGAGGTCTTGCCATGCATGACATTCTGCGCACGAATGATCTTTCCACCGTATGCCTGACCAATCGACTGGTGGCCAAGACAAACACCGAGAATCGGTATCTCGCCGGCAAAACGCTTGATCGCCTCGACCGAGATACCTGCCTCGTTCGGGGTACAAGGGCCCGGAGAGATGACGAGATGTGCGGGTTTGAAGGCAGCTATCTCATCGAGTGTTATTTCATCGTTTCGATGAACGTGCACATCAGCTCCCAACTCACCAAAGTATTGCACCAGGTTAAAGGTGAAGGAGTCGTAATTATCTATCATCATTAACATTACTCTTCTCCCTCTTGCCCGATGCGGTCAAGACCGGCTTCAGCCATCTCGACGGCACGAAAAACTGCACGACCTTTGTTCATGGTCTCCTGCCACTCAAGCTCGGGGAGCGAGTCAGCCACAACACCTGCGCCCGCCTGAATATGCAGCGTCTTATCCTTGATGACCGCGGTTCTGATTGCAATCGCAGTATCCATATTGCCATTCCATGCGAGGTAGCCGACAGCACCGGAATAGACACCGCGCTTGACCGGCTCGAGTTCATCAATGATCTCCATTGCACGGATTTTCGGTGCACCGGAAACGGTCCCGGCAGGGAAAGTCGCACGAATCACATCCATGGCACTCATGTCTGGTTTCAGTCTGCCGATAACGTTTGAGACAATATGCATGACGTGTGAATAGCGTTCAACCACCATCTTCTCTGTCAGTTCCACACTGCCAATCTCTGCGACACGGCCCGCATCATTGCGTCCGAGGTCAATCAGCATCAGGTGTTCGGCCAACTCTTTTGGATCGGCCAGCAACTCATCCTCAAGTGCGCGATCCTCTTCTTCTGTGTAACCACGTCGGCGCGTACCGGCAATCGGCCTGACGGTAACGACTCCATCCTCAAGACGGGTGAGAATCTCCGGTGATGAACCGACAACGTGAAAATCGTCCAGGTCGAGATGGTACATGTAGGGTGACGGATTGAGACCACGCAACGCCCGATAGAGATCAAGCGGTTCAGCAGTAAAAGGAATTGAGAGTCGCTGGGAGATAACAACCTGCATGCAGTCACCATCAAGAATGTACTCCTTGATGCGCTCAACCGCACTCTTGAAACCCTCCTCCGTGAAGCCGGACTCGAAATCACTCTCACTGACCTTACGCGGTGTCTCATGCTGCTTGCGTGGTGCGCCCTGCTGCATGGCAGCTACCAGTCCATCAATACGCCGGTTAGCCTCCTCGAGTGTGCCACCCTGCATCGGATCGACGTGCACGATAATAAACATGCGGCCACTGAGATTATCGAAGACCACCAACTCGTCAGAGATCATCAGCAGGATATCAGGGCTGTTTAAATGATCCGGGTTCGGGCACTGTGCCAACCGCGGTTCGATATAACGCACAGTGTCATAACCGAAGTAACCAACCAGTCCACCGGCAAAACGCGGTAGACCATCAATCTCTGCTGCCTTGAAACCGGCCTGGAAATCACTGATCCATTCGAGTGGATCAGGGTGTGTTTCACTCTTGAGTACGGTGTCCCCGTCAAAACGCGTTATCTCGTGATCACGCACCTCGATACGTTCCCGGCAAGGCAGGCCGATAATCGAGTATCGCCCCCATTTCTCACCGCCATGAACAGATTCGAACAGATAGCTATAAGGCTTGTTCGCCAGCTTGAGATAAACACTCAGAGGCGTATCAAGATCTGCAAGCACTTCTCGTGCGACGGGAATTCGGTTGTAGCCCTGCCCGGCAAGGGCAGTAAAGGTTTCGGGTTTCATAGTGCACTCCACACAAAAGGTATTTTCAAAACAGGATCAGGTACGACTGGTGAAGCTTCACCATCGTTTTCCTGTTTCATTCACCCTGATGCGTGAGAGATGAGTCATAGCTGTACTTTATCAGAACGGTTGCGGAAAATTCCTCGCATCACAATATCAAAATTCCGCACGGAATCAAGCAGACAGTAGCTTTCAGGACAAAATAGGGAGCTTTCAGGGCAAAATATCGCGTGCTATTGTAAACTGGCGCACACTTGATGAAAACAGACATGCAATGATTCCATCCCACCTGCACCCGAAAACCTGGCCGACCTGGACCGGTCTTGGTATTTTCAGGCTGTTGATCCTGCTTCCTTACCCGCTCATGATGCGTGCGGGAGGCTTGATCGGGCACCTGACATGGTTGCTGCTGTCTGAAAAACGACGCCTTGTATTGAAGAAAAACCTCGAGCTCTGCTTTCCTGAACTCGATATAACAGAGCGTGAAGCGCTGGCGCGTCAGCATATCGAATCAGCGGGCAAGGGTTTCCTCGAAGTAGCGTTGGCTTGGTGGGGAAAGAGTGAAGATCTCTCAAAACTGGTCAATTACACTGGCCTGGAACATCTCGAGAAGGCACGCGCCGCCGGCAAAGGCGTCATCCTGCTATCGGCACACTTCAGTTCTCTTGAGATCGGTGGGCGCCTGCTGGCAATGAAGGTGCCCTTTGAGGCACTATACCGTCCCAGTGACAACCCCGCTGTCGAATACCTGATGCAAAAGAATCGTACGCGTCATACAGAGGGAGCAATCAGTAAAAATGATATCAAGAGAATGATCCGCAGCCTGCGCAATGGCAAGACCATCTGGTATGCACCCGACCAGAGTCCGAGCCGAAATAATGCTGTTTTCGCCCCTTTCTTTGGTATCGAAACACTGAGTAGTACAGCAACAGCCCGCCTGACAAAAATGACTGGTGCCGCTGTTGTCCCTTTTCTGCCACTTCGCCGCAATGATGGAACAGGGTATGATCTGCAACTCTTCGCTGCGCTGGACGACTTTCCTGGCGATGATGAAACAATTGATGCAACACGAATTAACCAGCTGTTCGAGTCATGGGTCAGGAAACGGCCTGAAGAGTATTTCTGGTTTCATCGTCGTTTCAAACGACAATCGGACGGCAAATCCGATTATTACAGCTAAACCGGTACGGACCAACAGAGAATATGAGCAAACCGACCGCCGATTCGCGCCAGGTATACATGAGGCTGCTACGTTATGTACGCCCTTACCTGACTGCATTAATTGTATCGATCATTTTCATGGTAATCCTGGGGCTTTCCGATGCGGCAGTACCTGCACTGCTGAAACCCCTGTTCGACGGCGGCTTCATCGAAAAAGATCTCGACAGCCTCCAGCAGACACTGATATTACTGGTTCTGCTGTTCCTGGTTCGAGGTACTGCACACGTCATCTCTACCGGTGCGATGGGCTGGGTATCCGGAAAGATCGTACTCGATATTCGCAAACAGATGTTTGCCCACCTGCTAGACCTGCCAACACGTTATTACGATAACAATGCGACAGGTAACACTCTTTCCAAGTTGACCTTCAACGTCAACCAGGTGACATCTGCAGCAACGCGCACCCTGACAATTCTTGTTCGCGATACCGTGACAACACTAGGCCTGCTGGCTGTCGCCCTGTACCTTAACTGGCAGTTGACGATCATCATTCTTATCGCCTTTCCACCAGTCGTGATCGTTGCCCAGATTTTTTCGCGCCGCATGCGCAGCTTCAGCCACGCACATCAGAACAGCATCGGAGACATGACCCATGTACTCGAAGAGAGCATGCGTGGTCACAAGGTAGTCAAGGTATTTGGTGGAAAAGAATACGAGAGCACGCGTTTCTTTAAAATTGCCAACCGGGTGCGTCTCTATTCACAAAAAGTTTTGCTTGCCGGTGCCGCTAATGTCGCCGTTGTAGAACTGATCTCCTCCGTTGTGTTGTGCTCAATCGTCTACCTGGGAACCCTGCAGGCAATCGACCAGGGACTGACTGCTGGTCACCTGATCTCGTTCTTTGCCGCTCTTGGCCTGATGATCTCACCAATCAAGCGCCTTGCATCTGCAATGCAGCCACTTCAGCGTGGCTTGGCCGCAGCAGAATCGATTTTCCAGCTACTCGATGAAGAGATAGAAAAAAATTCCGGAAAAAAGAGCCTCGACCAACCTGAAGGGGTTCTGAAACTTGAAAACGTCTGTTTCAGTTACAGCAGCGACAAAGCCCCTGCATTGCACCAGATCAGCTTTACTGCAGCAGCCGGAGAGACGATTGCACTGGTCGGCCAGTCGGGTAGCGGTAAATCGACCATTGCCAGTCTGCTACCGCGTTTCTACGATCCAGCCAGTGGGCACATCACGCTCGACGGACACGATCTGCGTGACCTGAGCCTGGCTAACCTGCGCAAGCAGATCTCCTACGTCAGCCAGGACGTGGTGCTGTTTAACGACACCATCCGTGCAAACATCGCCTATGGCCAAGACACCGACTTTGACGAGGCACAGATCATTGCCGCTGCAAAGGCTGCACATGCCTGGGAGTTCATCAAGGAGATGCCGCATCAACTCGATACCCTTGTTGGTGAAAATGGCATCCAGCTTTCCGGTGGCCAACGCCAGCGGATAGCGATTGCACGTGCATTGCTGAAAAATGCCCCGCTGCTGATTCTGGATGAAGCCACATCTGCCCTGGATTCACGCTCAGAGTCACTGGTGAAAGATGCGATCGACACCCTGCGCCAGGGCCGCACCACGATCATCATTGCACACAGGCTTTCCACTGTTGAAAACGCTGATCGCATACTGCTTCTGGAGCAGGGTCGCCTGCTGGAACAGGGTAATCACTCCGAGCTACTTGCCCTAAACGGCCGTTATGCCAATCTTTACGGCAAACTGGAATACACAGATAAGGCATAGCCACCACCTCCTGATGGCTCAGGTTATATCGCCATATAAGCATTTTGCTTGTACCTGCCCCCCGAATCGACGACAACTCCATCATCAAGAGTAATAATCAGCAATGTGGAGTAAAAATGAGCAGCGACGACACACCGACACGTGAAATCCGCATCAATCCGATCGTACCGACCGAGTCAGTACTTGTTTCGACAGCACGCGGCATGCGTCCGCGCAAAGCTGAAGAGAAAATTGAGCGCGACAACCGCAAACATGTCGAGACCTGCCCCTTTTGCAAGGGTAATGAGGAGAAAACTCCGCCGACAATAAAATCATGGCCAAATGATGAAGAGTGGCAGATGCGTATCGTCCCCAATCTCTATCCCGTGCTTGGTGACGACAGGGAGCAGACCAGTCTGACCCTCGGTCTGCAGCAGGTGATTGACGGCTATGGTCGTCACGAGGTTGTCATCGATAATCCCGCTCACGGCATCGCAATGCACGAAATGGATGTGGCGCATCTGCAGCAGCTATTCATTCTCTATCACCAGCGCATGAAAGAGCTTTACACCTCTGATCCGCGCCTCAAGTACGTGCTGGTATTCAAGAATTTCGGTCCTGCGGCTGGCGCAAGCATCCCGCACACCCACAGCCAGATCATCGCCATGCCGGTGGTTCCGCAGAATGTTGAGGACGAGGTCACCAACAGCCGCAACTATTACAACAAGCATAACCAGTGCGTTTTCTGCTCTCTGATTGACGAGGCGCTGACCTACGAGGCGACCATCTACGATCGCGAGTCAGGCGAGATACGCAGAAAAATCGATGTTGGTCAGTATGTTATCGAGAAGGGCAAGCGTTTTATTGCCATCAAGCCATTTGCCAGCCGCTTTGAATGGGAAGTTCATATCCTGCCACTACATCATGAAGCAGATTTCATGGATGCGAATGAAGAAGAGCTGGAGGAGTTTGCTGGCATGCTGAAACGTACCATGCAGCGTCTAGATCATGTTATCGGTGGTGCGCAGTACAACTTCTTCATGCACTCGATCCCGCATGGCAAGGACTACGACGACTGTCAAAACAGCTATCACTGGCACCTCGAAATCTGCCCAAGAACCAGCATCCCGACGGGCTTTGAGCTCGGCTCCGGACTGTTTGTCTCGACCATCAGTCCAGAAGATGCGGCAAAACAGCTTCGCGAAGTCGAACTCTAGGGTATTTCTGCGGTAATTGCAGAAAAGAGATAAAAGCGGCAAAACAGGCTTTTTTGAGTGATCCATAAAGGATACACTTTGATTTACAAATGCAGCAGACAGGGCTCACATGCAAGATAAACAACAGCAACTTGTCATCTCCGCCATCGGCAGTGACCGCCCTGGTATCGGTGAACAACTGACTGATCGGATCGCCAAGCTCGACCTGAATATTACAGATAGTCGTATGACGGTTCTTGGTGGCGAATTTGCCATACAGATGCTGATCAAGGGCGCATGGAACCAGCTCTCGAAACTGGAGCAGGCGCTTCCCGCAATCGCGGAATCTCTTGGGCTCCAGGCTCAGTGCAAGCGTACCGAGTCAAGACAGTCTGCAGACATGCTGGTGCCCTACGCCGTTAACGTCGTTGCCCTCGACCACCCTGGCATCGTGCACAAGCTATCAGATTTTTTCGCCCAGCGACAAATCAATATCCAGGATCTAAGTACCAGCAGCTATTCCGCAGCACACACGGGAACACCCATGTTCGCCGTTAACCTGCTCATAGGCATCCCGTCGCAAGTACAGATTCCGGCACTGCGTACCGAGTTTATGGAGTACTGTGACTCACTCAACCTGGATGCTGTACTGGAACCCGTCACCCACTAAATAAAACAGGAAGAAATTGCGCATGGCAGATCAGCAGGTCGCACTCAACAAAAAAGTACCAGATATCAAACTTCTGCTGACAGGAGACAAGGAAACCCACCTCTCCGATTACGCAGGGAAAAACATCGTCATTTACTTCTATCCCAAGGCCAGTACACCGGGATGCACACAGGAAGGCCTCGATTTCAAAGAGGCAATCAACAAGTTCCGGCGCCAGTCATGCGTCATTCTCGGTGCATCACGCGATAGCCTCAAGGCGCAGGAAAAATTCAAAACCAAACAGGAATTCCCGTTTGAACTGATCTCTGATACAGAAGAAGCGCTCTGCAACCTGTTCGGTGTCATGAAAATGAAAAACATGTACGGCAAACAGGTGCGCGGTATCGAACGCAGCACTTTTATTATCGACAAGAAGGGAAAGCTCCACCATGAGTGGCGCGGCGTCAAGGTCAAAGGCCACGTCGATGAAGTCCTCGAAGTAGTCAAGCAGCTGAACAAGCAGTAATCCACTAATCCACTCCGGAGCCCGTATCGTGCCTGTCAAACGACTTTTTGTACTCGACACCAACGTGCTGATGCATGACCCGACGTCAATCTTCCGCTTCAAGGAGCATGACATCTTTATCCCGATGATTGTTCTCGAGGAACTCGACCGGGCCAAAAAAGGCACATCCGAAGTCGCGCGCAACGTGCGCCAGGCAAGTCGCTTTCTCGATGACCTGATGAGCAACATGGACAAGGCAGGAATCGACAAGGGACTTGCACTACCGGCCTGGTCAGGCATCTCTGAAGAGTCAGATGAAGAACCCCAGCAGGGAAGGCTCTATTTCCAGACAGAACACTTGCCACAGTCACTGCCAGAATCACTGCCGGGTAACACCCCAGACAATGACATCCTCGGCACGGCCCTGGCACTCAAGGAGATTCACCCACACCAGCCCGTCACCCTGGTCTCGAAAGATATCAACCTGCGCATCAAGGCCGCCGTGGTAGGCCTCAGCGCCGAGGATTACAGCAACGACCAGGTGCTCGACGATGTCGACCTGCTTTACAAGGGACACCAGGAGTTGCCGAACGACTTCTGGGAATCCCACAGCAAGGATGTCGAATCCTGGCAGGAAGAGGGACACACCTACTACCGTGTCAGCGGCCCCGATGCCAAGCAATGGCATATCAACCAGTGTCTATACATGGATGATGGCAGTGGTTTCGAGGCGATCGTACGCATGAAGGATGGCGAAGACGCCATCATCGAAATCGTCAACGACTACCACTCCTCCAAGCACAGCGTATGGGGCATCATGTCACGCAACCGCGAGCAGAATTTTGCGCTGAACATGCTGATGGATCCCGATCTGGATTTTGTCTCCCTGCTAGGCGTTGCCGGTACCGGTAAAACGTTGCTTACGCTTGCCGCGGGACTCGCACAGGTTCTCGATGAAAATCGCTACACGGAAATCATCATGACCCGTGTCACCGTGCCTGTCGGTGATGACATCGGCTTCCTGCCCGGCACGGAAGAAGAGAAAATGACACCCTGGATGGGCGCACTGATGGACAACCTCGAAGTACTCACACGTACCGAGGGCGGTGGCGACTGGGGACGCGCAGCAACTGACGACCTGTTGCGTTCACGTATCCGCATTCACTCGATCAACTTCATGCGGGGCCGTACTTTCCTCAACAAGTACCTGATCATCGACGAAGCGCAGAACCTCACCGCGAAACAGATGAAGACCCTCATCACGCGTGCGGGGCCAGGCACCAAGATCGTCTGCCTCGGCAACGTCGCACAGATCGACACGCCGTACCTGACCGAAACCAGCTCCGGTCTCACATACGTGGTCGACAAGTTCAAGAACTGGGAGCATGCAGGCCACATCACCCTGATGCGTGGCGAACGCTCAAGGCTGGCAGAATACGCTTCCGATTATCTGTAACTGACCGCTCCAAGCAGTACTACAAAAAAGCCCAGCAATGCGGGGCTTTTCAATACCTGAAGCAAGCTATTGGAACAGTGCTGTCAGCAAAATAATCAAGACTATGTCACCGCTTCCCTGTCAGGCCGTTTTGGCCATGCTGTGAGTACCGCCTTGACAAGGGTACCGAGTGGAATTGCAAAGAACACACCCCAGAAACCCCACAGTCCACCAAACAGCAGAATCGATACGATGATGGCGACAGGATGCAGATTGACGACCTCGGAGAAGAGCAAGGGCACAAGCGCGTTGCCATCGAGTGCCTGGATGATGAGATAAGCGATCGTCAGGTAGATAAATTCACCGCCCCAGCCCCACTGGAACCAGGCAACGATAAGGACAGGAACCGTCACCACAGCAGCGCCAATATAGGGAATGATAACCGACAGACCGACTAGCACCGCCAGCAGCAGTGCGTAGTTGAGACCAAAGAAGGTAAAAGTGATATAGCTCACCACGCCGACAATCGTGATCTCCCAGAATTTGCCGCGCACATAGTTTGCAATTTGTACATCAACATCCTTCCACACCTGGTCGACAATGCCACGATTGCTGGGGAAAAACTGTAGCAACCAGTTGATAATGAGACTCTTGTCCTTGAGAAAGAAAAAGACCAGCAGGGGTACCAGGATAAAATAGACGAGGATGGTGATAAGGCCAACCACCGACGAGGCTGAAAGCGACAGAACACGTTGCGCAAAGCTCGCCATCTCTGCCTTGATAACATTGATCAAATCAGTGATCTGGTTTGAGTCAACCAGGTCCGGATAGAGTTCCGGCAGGCGCATCAGGCTTTTTTGCCCGGCTGCCAGCATAGCCGGTGTCTGTTGCACCAGTTCTGTCAGCTGTTGGAACGCAAGCGGCATGACGCCAAATATAATCAGGGTGACAAACATGATAAACAGCAGGAAGACGATAACCACTGCAACCAGCCTCGGCATGCCAGAGCCCTCGCCCAGCGACACGAGCCCCTCCAGCAGGTAGGCAATCACCAAGCTTGCAAGCACGGGGGCCAGCATGACGCCAAAAAAGAAGACAACGGCAAAACCTACCAACAGCGCAAGTGTTAATGCAATCACCTGCGGATCTGAGAAGGTACGTTTAAACCAAGCTGTTATCAGGTTCATTCAGAATTTTCCTTCATGGAGTCGGTATAGTCCTTGTATTTCGAGTCAAACAGCTGCTCAAGATCGTCAATCACATCAGCTGCGGGACGTCCTTTCAGCATATGCGACTGCATGACTTCAGAAGTTTCGTGCAAGAGCGTGTCAGGGTCAACCATAAAGTAGTTCTCCCTGAGGCGTTTGACGGCACCGATTACAGACTCCTCCACGGGACGTTCAATTCCTTTCGGCTGCTGCTCCTCTTTCGGGGCATCCTGTATTTCATCAGTAGAACGTGCAAGCAGAAATTCAGCGAATGCAAAGAGGGATTCCCTGTCCGCCGATGACAGCTGTTTGAGAATTTTTTCGAGGCGCCTGGCATCTGCGCCGGCCCCGGCAACTGGCATCCCCGGAAACACTAGCTCTCCTCTTCGCCATCACAGTAGTCGCCGGCAAATTCAAGCAGTGTCTCCATCAGGCGCTTGCGAAACTTCTGTTTCTTGTGGACGAAGGAGAAAGGGCGTTCCAGTATCGGTTTGATAGGAATGGAAACCAGGGTGCCCAGTTGGAGCTCTTTCTGTATGGTCGCGCGCGACACGATGGAAACGCCCATACCCGCTTCGACTGCTCCCTTGACCGCTTCAGGGCTACCGAGCTCCATACCCACCGTCATTTCGATGTGATGATCCTTGTCGCGTTCCTCGAGAAACTCGGCAATCACTTCCCGCGTACCCGAACCCTCTTCACGACAGATAAAAGGATGGCCGAGTACCTCTTCGATCGTGGTATCTTTTTTCTCCGAGAGAGGATGTTTGGGCGGTACGATGGCAACCAGCTGGTCGTTGCGACAGTGCTCGACAACCAGGTTCTTGTTGCTTACCGGCGCTTCGACAACACCTAGATCAATGACGTTGCTCTCCACCATGTGCACAATACCGTCTGTATTGGCGACCTTGAGATGAATGTCGACATCAGGATACTGCTCTTTGAAGTCACCCAGAAGTGGTGGAAGCATATACTCGGCGATGGTGGTACTCGCACCAATGATGAGATCACCACTCACCTCACCGGTCATTTCTCGTACCGCGTTCTCCATTTGCCCATAGAGGTCAAAAATCTGCTCGGCAAATCCATACACACGCTCGCCAGCCTCGGTAAGGCTGATCTTGTTGTGGGTACGGTCAAACAGTCGTGTATTGAAATACTCCTCAAGCTGCCTGACCTGGAAGGTCACGGCCGGTTGAGTCATGTGTAAGGTCTCTGCTGCCTTGGTAAAACTGAGAAGCCGAGCTACTGTATGGAATACCTGAAGCCTGCGATCGGCCATAAAACCCTCTTGCCCTTTTATTGCGATAAGCGCAGTTTATACCAAACCGGTGTAATAGGCACTACTAATACCCCAAAAGAAAGAATCAATAGCCTTCTCTATCCCTAGCGGGATAGAGAAGGAAAAGATCAGGTTTTTCTAGGCAATATCCGCCAGGTCACCCTTCTCCTGGAGCCAACTCTTGCGATCTGCAGCACGTTTTTTTGCCAACAACATGTCGAGCATCTGGTGGGTATTGTCATCAGCCTCCAGGGTCAACTGCACAAGTCGGCGCGTATCCGGATGAATAGTCGTCTCGCGTAGTTGCAGCGGATTCATCTCGCCGAGCCCTTTGAAGCGCTGAATGGCGATTTTCCCCTTGAGTTTCTCGGCAGCAATACGGTCGAGCACGCCCTGCTTTTCAGACTCGTCGAGTGCGTAGAAAACCTGCTTGCCAACATCAATTCGAAACAGTGGCGGCATGGCAACATAGACGTGCCCCTCGCTTACCAGGCGTGGAAAGTGACGTACGAACAGGGCACAAAGCAGAGTGGCAATATGCATACCGTCAGAATCAGCATCGGCGAGGATACAGATTTTACCGAAGCGCAGCCTGGAGAGATCTTCGCTGCCAGGATCAACGCCGATTGCGACAGAGATATCGTGAACTTCCTGCGATGCCAGCACCTCGGCGGGATCAACCTCCCAGGTATTGAGGATTTTTCCACGCAACGGCATGATTGCCTGGAACTCCTTGTCACGTGCCTGCTTGGCAGAACCGCCGGCAGAGTCACCCTCAACAAGGAAGAGCTCGGTCTGGCGCGGGTCTGTTGATGAGCAATCGGCCAGTTTTCCTGGCAGCGCCGGCCCCTGTGTGACCTTTTTACGCGCTACTTTTCGACCGGCTCGCTGACGTGCCTGCGCCGAGTTAACTGCCAACTCGGCAATCGCCTCACCAGCCTCGGTATGCTGATTCAGCCACAGGCTGAAACTGTCCTTGACGATTCCGGAAACAAAGGCAGCGCATTCACGTGAGGAGAGCCTCTCCTTGGTCTGCCCCGAGAATTGTGGGTCGGCAAGTTTGACTGAAAGAACATAACTGACCTGGTTCCAGACATCGTCCGGCGTCAGCTTAATACCACGCGGCAGCAGGTTACGAAACTCACAGAATTCCCGAACCGCGTCTGTGAGCCCGCTACGCAAGCCATTCACATGGGTACCGCCCTGGGCTGTAGGGATCAGGTTAACGTAGCTCTCGGTAACAGCATCGCCACCTGTCGGCAGCCATACCACCGCCCAGTCGGCAGCCTCTTTGTCACCTTTCATCGTGCCGATAAAGGGTTCCTGCGGCAGCGTTTCCACACCCTGCAGTTCGTCTACCAGGTAATCACGCAAACCATCGTCGTAGCACCACTCTTTTTTCTCCCCGCTCTTCTCATCGAGAAAGGAAACATTCAATCCGGGGCAAAGAACTGCCTTGGCTCTGAGTACGTGTTCAAGTTGCCTGACAGAGAATTTCGAACTGTCGAAATAGGAAGGATCCGGCCAGAATTTCAGCGTGGTGCCGGTATTCCGCTTGCCGACACTGCCGATCTCCTCGAGATCACTGCGCTTTACACCACCGCCAAATGCAATGTTGTACTCCTTGCCATCGCGCCTTACCCACACCTCGAGGTGTTTAGACAATGCGTTGACAACAGAGACGCCGACACCGTGTAAACCACCTGAAAACTGGTAGCTCTTGTTGGAAAACTTGCCGCCGGCATGCAGCTTTGTGAGGATTACCTCGACACCGGGAATGCCTTGCTGCGGATGAACATCCACCGGCATGCCACGCCCGTCATCGCTGACCTGCAGGGAGCCATCCTTGTAGAGAATGACATCGATCGACTTGGCAAAACCGGCGATCGCCTCGTCAACGCTGTTATCTATAACTTCCTGTGCAAGGTGGTTGGGGCGCGTGGTATCCGTATACATGCCGGGGCGCTTGCGCACCGGCTCGAGGCCACTGAGGACCTCGATCGCTGAAGCATCGTACTCTCTCATAAATTCCCTGGTTTAGCGCTTGAGCAGGTCGGCCGAAGTATCTTCCCATGGTGCGACATGGCCCCGGACCGCCTTGATCACGCCAGCCTGCGTCCTCGGAATAACACCTGCACAAAAGTAGTCACGCGCCATCTCATGGCGGGGGTCACGCGTATTCTGGCGTATTTCACGCCACTTGGGTGACTTGATCGGCCTGATATTGTCAGGATCGCGCGCACTTGTATACGCATAGTTTTTATATTGCCCGGTCCCGCAGCGAATCCCCTCGTAGCTCATGCTGCCATAACGACCACTGCCTGTTTTCATCACCATCCAGTAACGCACCATGCGGTCTTTTTCATTGACGGTGAGGCTGCTTTCATCCACGTAGACAGCAGCACCGACAGGTCCATGATCGATATCCAGTTCACGTAATTTCTTGAGATTGAGCTTTGGCACATCTTTAACCTGCTCTTTCCACTGCTCCACAAGAGATTCGTCGAATTCAAACTCATAGCGTTCATTTTCGGAACGAAACTGCTCGTAGGGATCTGTTCTATCCCGGGATTGCGCCTCTCCAGCCAGGAATAGTGCTACCACTGTCAAAATCACCACTCTTGTGAACATCGTATAATTCCCATCAATTGAATCTTCAATAATGCGACAATATACCTTGAAAAGAACATCTGCGACAGCATTGCCCTCCCGGCGACTCTGCGTTAGGTTATTTGCACAATTTTGAGGAAGGAAATTACCCTTGGCCAAAAAAACAACACAAGCAACCGGATTCGAAGAGGCTCTGAACGAACTCGAGAAGCTCGTTGAGACCATGGAGAGCGGCGAATTGACACTTGAGGAGTCGCTGAAAACATTTGAAAAGGGTGTTGCGCTGACGCGCCAGTGTGAAACTGCGCTGCGTGAAGCCGAACAGAAGATAGAGATGCTCTCGCAGGCCAGTGAAGATGCAGAACTTGAACAGGTATCAGCCGATAGCGTGAGTAACTAGATGTCACCTGAATTACAAACATTTATCAGCAGTTGCCAGGTGCGCGTTGAGAAGCACATGACGCGGATGATCCCTGCGGACGATCGTAACCCCGTGCATCTGCACCAGGCGATGCGTTACTCGGCACTTGCCGGAGGCAAACGCATTCGCCCCATACTGACCTATGCAACTGCCGCTCTCTTCGACCGGCCTGCAGAGATTGTCGATACACCAGCCGCTGTACTTGAATTGATACATGCATACTCCCTGATTCACGATGACCTGCCCGCCATGGATGACGACGACTTGCGTCGCGGACAACCCACATGTCACGTCAAATTTGATGAGGCTACCGCGATTCTCGCAGGAGATGCACTGCAGGCCTTGGCTTTCGGGGCGCTTGCGGCAAACATAGACGGCATCACCCCGGCAAATCGTCTCGGCATGATCGAGCTTCTTGCGCGTTCCTCCGGTTCACTCGGCATGGCCGGTGGCCAGGCTCTTGACCTGGAGGCAACCGGAAAAGAGTTGCAACTGGGAGAACTGGAGAACATCCATATTCACAAAACAGGCGCCCTTATCCGTACCAGCGTCATGTTTGGTGCCCTTTGTGCCGATAAAATCAAAAAAGAAGAGCATAAACGTCTCGATCATTTCGCCAAGTGCATCGGTCTCGCCTTCCAGATCGTCGATGACATTCTTGATGTTGTGAGTGACACTTCTACCCTTGGCAAAACCCAGGGCAAGGATGCGCTGCAGCTGAAAACCACCTATCCCGACCTGCTTGGACTACAAGGTGCGCGCGACCGCGTGGACGAACTAATCGAAGAATCTATCGCCTCATTGAAGATTTTCGACTCAAAAGCCGACATGTTAAGGGAGATTGCTGTCTACATAGCAAGCAGAAGTCACTGACGATAGACACATATAGTATCGCCAACTGGCACAAGTACATAAAAAAACGGTAGAATGTCCGGCTCAAATCCAACAGCAGACGCACAAATGAGCTCAGCCACAGACATCGCGAAACCAACAACTGCAGCCGACATCGAGGATGTTCAGGGCAGCGCAGACACGCGCCAGATCGCTATCAACAAGGTTGGTATCAAGGATATCCGCCACCCGGTCAAGGTTGCAGACCGCAGTGGTAACGAGCAGCACACGGTTGCCAACTTCAACATGTCCGTCTATCTGCCGCACAACTTCAAAGGCACGCACATGTCGCGCTTTGTCGGCATTCTCAACAATCATGAACGCGAAATTACCGTCGCCTCGTTCAAGGACATGCTCAGCGAGATGGCGCAACTGCTGGAGTCGGAAGTGGGCCATATTGAAATGAGCTTCCCCTTCTTCGTCAACAAGAAGGCGCCGGTCAGCGGCGTCGAGAGCCTGATGGATTATGAGGTCACACTCATCGGTGAAATTCGGGACAGCATTCCGGAAATGTCTACTCGCGTACTGGTTCCGGCAACAAGCCTGTGTCCCTGCTCAAAGAGCATTTCAGAACGCGGTGCGCACAACCAGCGTTCACATGTCACCGTCACCGTTTGCGCGGAAGATTTTTTCTGGATAGAGGATCTGATTGACCTGGTCGAGAGAGAGGCCTCCAGCGAACTCTATGGCTTGCTCAAGCGTCCAGACGAAAAGTTTGTAACCGAACGTGCCTATGACAATCCCAAGTTTGTTGAAGACATGGTGCGTGATGTTGCACAGCGACTCAACGAGGATGAGCGCATCTGCGCCTACACGGTTGAAGCCGAGAATTTCGAGTCTATTCACAATCACTCTGCCTACGCCATGATCGAACATGACAAGCGCGAAGCCTCCTGAAAGGATTAAACAGTCATGACTAAATGGGTACGTATAGAACACGAGGGCAAAGCAACCTACGGCCAACTCAAAGGTGACACGATTAATCTCTGTACCGGATCACCTTTCGAGAACAACACGATGAATGGTGAGTCAGTCAGACTTGACCATGCAAAACTGCTATCCCCAGTCGAACCACGTCAATTTCTTGGCCTGTGGAACAACTTCCATGAGCGTCGTGTTGCCGATGACCTCTTCATGCCGAAATCACCGCTCTTCTTCGTCAAGCTGGCAAGTTGCGTTTCGGCGAATGACGACACGATCAGCAGACCACTGGTTACACCAACGACCTCAAGTTCGAAGCCGAACTGGGCATTGTCATCGGCAAGCCAACATTTCAGATCACTTCTGCAGATGCTGATGACCACATCTTTGGCTATACCTGCGTGAATGACGTCACTGCACCGACCACTCTTTTCGAAGAGTCCGGCTTCACCCACTGGTGCCGCGCCAAGAGCTTCCCGACCTTTGGTCCGATTGGCCCCGTGATCGAAACAGATATCGAAGCGGACGGACTCACCGTCAAGGCCATTGTGAATGGCACAGAGAAACAGAACTATCCGGTCTCCGACATGATCTTCAAACCACGTGAAATTGTCAGCATGATTTCACAGGAAATCCAACTGCTGCCAGGTGATGTGATTGCCTGCGGCACTTCAACCGGTGCCGATATCATGCAACCCGGTGAGACTGTTGAAATTGTCATTGATGGTATTGGCAGACTCTCAAACCGCTACGACGGGTAAACCTTTACCTAACTAGTGAGTTTTTTCTGCCAGAACAGCGCACTGCCCGTTTTCGGATCCAACTCATAGTCGCAAAAACCAAACTTCCTGTAGGCAGCTTTGGCAGTCGTATTATTAGCCAACACCTCAAGCGTCAGCTTGCAGCAACCTTTCGAAATTGCGATCTCCTCGACCTTCTCAAGCATGACCTGGCTAATACCAAGCCCCCTGTATCCATCAAGAACCATGACGTCATGAATATTGATCAGGGGCTTACAGGCAAAGGTGGAAAATGCCTCAAAGCAGTTAATCAATCCTGCCGCGCAATCATCGACATACGCAATCACAGAAAATGCATGTGGAAGCCCGGACAATTCACGCACAAGGCTCGCTTTAACGTCACCATCAAGTGAGACACCTCCTCCCATCGGACCAGATGCATAAGCATCCAGCAACATCGGTATATCACTTTGATGCCTGGGATTCGAATAGTCGGCCTTAACGACTTCTACTTTCATCTGCTTCCTGTTTTTTTAAATAACTGAAGACAAGATTAGCTGTTACTACATGCTTAAACCAGGTGATAGATTCGATTCAGCTTCTGAAAAATGGACTATGAGTATAACTCTGATGTATCAGCAAAAATCAGGTACTCGCTGATCTTGTCGCCATCAACTTTGAATACTGTCGAGAAGGGGACAGATAGAACCGACTTGTCGTGGCGGACATACGAAACCGTACCGTGACAAACCGTGCCGCCCGGAACCGGCCAAATTTCGGAGAGCTCATGATTTAGTGAAGCTATAGAATCAAAAAAACCGCCAACAAACTCGCTAATTGCATTCACACCATGTACAACAGGTAAATTCCCAAATCGGAATGAACAATTCCGGGTAAGAAACATCACAAACTTCTCTCTGTTTTTCTCATCAATTGATGCGAACAATTCAATAATTTGGCTTCTGGATAACATTCACTTCACCCCTTCCGGTTTCGAATCTTTCTCATATGAATCTTGATGCATCTATCAACTTGTCATGACCAATATGACTGCAACCTGGTGTACGCACCATGACACCGATCCATGTGAAGCAATGCTTTACCGAGCTGAATCTCTGGTACTTCTTATCACTACAGATAACTGCAACAGTAATCAGTAACTTCCACCACCTTCAGGTGGAATTTTGAATCCGCCGGCACCTCAAAGCTCTCCCCTCCCCTGATACTTTTCCATTCAGCGTCTGGCAAAAGGACCTCAAGAATCCCTGAACTGATTTCCATCAGCTCTTTTTCATCTGTACTGAATTCATACTCGCCTGGAAGCATGATGCCAAGTGTTTTTCGGGTTCCGTCCTGGAAAAGCACTACACGACTGGTAACCTTTCCATCAAAATAAATATTCGCTTCCCGTACAATCGATACATTATCAAACTGTGACATATTTGAATTCCTGTTGTTGAACACTTGCATATTGAAGACATCAATGATGCGTAAGACTCACCTGTGCAATACGGTTGCTGCACATGGTAAAGGCAGGCTAGAAATACCCTACTGAAACATAAGCGCAGTGTCGCCGAAAATATCTTTATATAAATCCAGGTCTTGTTTGTAAACAGACCTTACTATCTCTACCAGCTCTTCGGTGTAAAAATCCCGGTATGCCGGAAGGGTGCCCTGTAATTTCATCTCATGCAACTTGTCTGGTGCGAGAACAGAAAAGCCACTTCCTTCCGTATGATATTGATTACTTACACCGTGCCTGGTAAGCGGTCGAGCATCAATAATGGATAGATTGATTTTATTCTTCAGCGTCTCTACTGCTACCTGGAAATCTTCGAGGCAAAAGTAATCGTCATACTCATCGTAGACAAGAAAATCACTTTGTGGTCTCCAGTGAATATTTCCCTTGAGAATATCTGGTTCACTCAGACTTCTGACAAAATAATCGAAAGTGACATTATCCAAACCATTCAATTGCTTCCACGCTTTTCCTCTGCGATGTAACTCAATGTATCTTTTTGACGCATATGTCTCTCCAATCATTTTATCCAAATAGGCGCTGGCTAATCGGGAGAAAGGGCAACGCAAAATAACAAACGTGTACTTGGCGGTTACAAGATCCCTTAATCCACACGAGAAAGTATCATTGTTTTTATGTATCCAGTCGTGCTCCGATGCGTCCTTTATACAGCCATTTGCTATCGCCAATGACACACGCATGGATGAGCAGCCATTCTTGGGAATGAAACTGTATACCGCATTTTCATCATAAACATTCAAAGCGTGACGCGCGGAAAAGAGATGCTCGGCGTTCTTATCCAGACTGTGATTACTCGATCTGCTGTAGCGTAACAAGCGTGCCATTTTTATTTCCTTATATCCCATTCAACTAGTAAAACCGGGAAAGCATCAAGTTAAGGCATTCCGAATTTTCTGTACAAGAATAATCAAGATGTAGCACAGATTCTTGCCGAGTACCCTTATGACTTGCCGGGCTCTTTAATTAGCCCCGTCTTTTGGCCCAATCCATGTGTACGGATTGTAAGCCACTTCCCACAAATGGCCATCCGGATCAGCGAAATAACCACTATAGCCACCCCAAAAGACAGCCTGGGGTTTCTTCACCAGGGTTGCACCAGCTTTCACTGCTTGCGCGACTACCTCATCTACCTGCGCCTCAGACTCAACGTTATGTGCAAGCGTAAATGAATTAAAGCCGTCACCTTTTACAGGGACGGTCGCATCCTCTGCCAATGCGTCGCGGCCATACAAACCGAGCCAGGTGCCATTCAGTGTAAAAAAGGCAACTTCCGGAGGGGATTCCATGCGGGGAAAACCCAGTCCATTTTCATAGAATTTGATTGATGCCGAAAGGTCGCGCACACCCAGTGTAATCATGCTGATGCGAGGCTTCATTGAAATGACTCTTCTTTTACTATTGAAGTGATTATTGCGCATCGATTATGCGCCAAAAACGGCATCCATAACCTGCAGGGCAAAACGGGCAGATACGGTCGCAGGCCCTCCCCCCATTTCTATTCCAATCTCGACAGCTTCCAGCACTTCATCATATGCTGCCCCGGCTTCTGCAGCCTGTTCGATATGCCACTGCATGCAGGATTCACAATCAATCCGTACCGATATTCCTATCGCGATTAATTCCTTATTTTTCTTCGACAAGGCACCATCTTTAAACGCCGCAGACTCCATCTCGACAAAAGCCCGGTAAGTTGCCGAACCCTTGTCAGTCAGTTTCTTGTGCGCCCATTGCCTTGTCTGCTTCAACCTCTCCAGGTCTTTCTCGGACATTTCGACACCTTTAACTGTTACGCAATGTAAATGTATTGAACCAGCAAGCAGTCAGCACTGCTAATAATCTGTTACAGGCCACCCGTAAGATCAATAGAAGGTACCGGTTGCATATGAAGAGCTATCAGACGCCAGCCAGTAGATTGCCTCGGCAACCTCAGTGGGTTGACCGCCTCTTTGCATCGGTATTTTCGATTTCAGCCTGTCGACACGGTTTGGCTCACCCCCCGATGCATGCATATCAGTATAGATAAAACCGGGCCGGACACCGTTGACTCGAATGCCTTCTGCAGCAACCTCTAGGGACAAACCTCGCGTCAAGGTATCGACAGCGCCCTTGGAGGCTGCATAATCAATATATTCATTCGGTGAACCGCTTCTTGCCGCGCCTGAAGAGACATTGACTATCGTTCCGCCTGCCCCGTTATATTTTGTAGACATTCGTTTCACTGCTTCCTTACAACAGAGAAAACAGCTCATAACATTGGTCTTTAAAACGAGATCAAATCTCTCTTCGCTAATCTCTTCCAGGCGGCATTGATTTTTCAGGATCGCTGCGTTATTGACCAGTACCGAAAGACAACCTAACTCCTGGTCAACGGTTTCAAACAGATGGATGACTTCACTTGCAACTGAAACATCTGCTTTTACTGTTATGCAACGACCACCATCTTTCAGAATTTCACTCTTGATGTTCTCAGCTGCCTGTTCATTCGAGAGGTAATTTATGCATACAGCATAACCATTCCTTGCAAACAGCTTTGCCGTCTCAGCTCCAATGCCCCTGCTCGCTCCGGTGATTACTGCAATCTTATTGGAATTCATTGATCCATCCGTATTGCATGACAACGCCATCAAGAGGCAAGCGCACAGGGCGTGCGCTATGCCGCTTCCTACACCTCTTTGTAGATCTCCGCACCCTGCTGCTTGAACTCTTCTGCCTTCTCTTTCATTCCCTCTTCGACCGCCACAGCAACGTCACCGATTTTCAGGGACTCTGCGTAATCACGTACGTCCTGGGTAATTTTCATGGAGCAGAAGTGCGGGCCACACATGGAACAGAAATGCGCCACTTTATGTGCCTGTGCAGGCATGGTTTCGTCGTGGTATTCACGTGCACGCTCTGGGTCAAGCGAGAGGTTGAACTGATCTTCCCAGCGGAACTCGAAACGTGCCTTTGACAGCGCGTTGTCCCTGACCTGCGCACCCGGCAGTCCCTTGGCAACATCAGCCGCGTGGGCAGCCAGTTTGTAGGCAATGATGCCGTCGCGCACATCGTTCTTGTCGGGCAGACCAAGATGCTCCTTGGGTGTAACGTAGCAAAGCATGGCAGTCCCATACCAGCCAATCTGGGCCGCACCGATTGCCGAGGTGATGTGGTCATAGCCAGGGGCGATGTCAGTCGTCAGTGGCCCAAGCGTGTAAAAAGGCGCCTCGTGACAATCTTCCAGCTCTTTCTCCATGTTCTCCTTGATCATCTGCATCGGTACATGACCAGGTCCCTCAATCATCACCTGCACATCGTGCTCCCAGGCAATTTTTGTCAGCTCACCAAGGGTTTCCAACTCACCGTACTGGGCGGCGTCATTGGCATCGGCAAGACAGCCGGGACGTAACCCGTCACCGAGTGAGAAAGAGACGTCGTAGGCTTTCATGATCTCGCAGATCTCTTCGAAATGCGTGTAGAGGAAATTCTCCTGGTGATGCGCAAGACACCACTTGGCCATGATGGAACCACCGCGCGAAACAATACCGGTCACCCTCTCTGCCGTCAGTGGCACATAGCGCAGCAATACGCCGGCATGAATCGTGAAGTAATCAACGCCCTGCTCCGCCTGCTCGATCAGGGTATCGCGGAACATCTCCCAGGTGAGGTCCTCGGACTTGCCGTTGACCTTTTCCAGCGCCTGGTAGATTGGTACAGTACCAATCGGCATCGGCGAGTTGCGCAGAATCCACTCACGCGTCTCGTGAATATTCTTTCCGGTGGAGAGATCCATCAGCGTATCGCCACCCCAGCGTGCTGACCAGACCATTTTCTCAACCTCTTCCTCGATAGAAGAAGAGACTGCCGAATTACCGATGTTGGTATTGATCTTGACGCGGAAATTGCGCCCGATAATCATCGGCTCAACTTCGGGGTGGTTGATATTGGCAGGAATGATCGCGCGCCCGGAAGCAATCTCTTCACGCACGAATTCAGGAGTAATGGTATCCGGCAGGTTGGCACCGAAATTCTCTCCGGGATGCTGCTTCAGCAGTGCCTTGTATTCAGGATTGGTACGCAATTCGTCAAGCCGCTGATTCTCACGGATTGCGACGAACTCCATTTCAGGTGTAATCATTCCCTGGCGTGCATAATTCATCTGGGTGACACATTTTCCTGCCTTGGCACGGCGCGGGGCGCGGATATGTTCGAAACGCAGCTTATCCAGCTCAGGATCATTATAACGCTCGGTGCCATATTCAGAGCTTGGACCATCGAGCTGTTCAGTATCATCACGTTCATCGATCCAGGCGCTGCGCAGGTCAGACAACCCTTTCAGAAGATCAATTGAGACAGATGGATCCGAATAGGGACCCGAGGTGTCGTAAACATAGATAGGAGGATTAGGCTCATTGGCACCGTTGGTGGTGGTCGGTGTCTGTGACACTTCACGCATCGGCACCCGGATATCAGGACGCGAACCCTCGACGTAAATTTTGCGTGAATTGGCAAACGGGCGTGTTACCTCGTCTGACAGGGCTGTGGTCTTCTTGATGAACTCTTCTGGTATGGCGCTCATAACTTATCTCTCTGTGTGAATAGTGAAGGAGACAGTGGGCTATGCGCCTGTCAGCCTTCCCTACGCCAGCATGAACTGGATCAGGTTCCAAGGGACTCTCTCAGCCTCTCCACAAGGAGAAACACCCCCGGCTTTTCAATGAAATTCAGTATAGCAATGATCCGATTAAGAAGCATTGCCCTTTTCACAAGAATCGGGCTATACTTCGTGGGTATGGAGCAAGGGTTGCTCCTCGCAGGCTGCTTTCTGCAGCTCGCATGCAATTTGCAATTTGCAATTTATTACAAGGAGAGAATTATGCGAATTGGTCAACTTGAAAAAGAGACAAACATACCCGTTGAGACCCTGCGATTCTGGGAACGCCAGGGACTTCTGACACCTGCTCGTAGCGGGCCGGGTAAATACCGAAACTACAGCGAGGAAGATGTCCGACGCATCAGGTTCATCCTGAACGCCAAGTCTGTCGGCTTCACCCTTTCTGAAATCTCGCAACTGCTACAGATGAAACGCCCTGAAGCCAGCCACACAGCAGACGATATTCTGCAGTTCGCCAAGACAAAGCTGAATGCCATCCAGACAAAACTATCGGAATTGGGCACGATGCAGAACAACTTTTCACGTCTCATTGAAGAGTGCAGCTACAACTCGGGCAGCAGTGATTCCTGCACCATATTCGATAAACTGGATGACGGCATCGGATAAGGCATCTACAACCAGCCAAACATCAATCCCCGCTATTGCGGGGATTTTTTGTTTATCCAGTGATATATTTCGGCTATAACTTCGATCGGCAAAGCCGTCATCTCCCTGTAACAATTGCGGAGTACACTCTCGCGGCTTAACATAAAGATCTGAAATAAGAGAGAGAAACAATGGCTGTCAAAGTTGCCATCAATGGATTCGGACGCATGGGCAAACTGGCATTTCGTGCCGGCTGGCGTCACGATGAATACCGCCTCGTACACATTAACGAGATCAAGGGCGATGCAGCCTGCCACGCGCACCTGCTGGAATTTGATTCAGTGCACGGCCACTGGAAACACGATATCGCCTCCAGGGAGAACAAACTTCTGGTTGATGGGCGTAAGGTACGCTTTACCTCGGAAGCCAATCCGGCGGATGTCGACTGGCAGAAGAAAGATGTCGACATCGTTATTGACTGTACAGGCAAACACAAAACCGTCGAGAGCCTGCAGCCATACTTTGATCAGGGCATCAAAAAAGTTATAGTTTCCGCACCCTGTCCAGCACCTGCGCGTAACATCGTTTATGGCGTCAATCACGACACCTACAACGTCGAAACAGATTCCATTATTACAGCTGCCTCATGCACTACCAACTGCCTGGCGCCTGTAGTCAAGGTGATGAAAGAGCAACTTGGTATCGCACATGCCAGCATGACGACGATTCACAACATCACCAATACACAGACCATTGTCGACAAGGGCCACAAGGGTTTACGCCGTGCACGTGCCTGCGGCATGTCACTGATCCCGACATCGACCGGGTCAGCCAAGGCAATCACGCAGATATTCCCGGACCTTGAAGGCAAAATCAATGGCATCGCGGTACGTGTACCACTGACCAATGCATCGATCACGGATTGTGTTTTCGAAGTGGAGCGCTCCACCTCGGCAGAAGAGGTCAACCAACTGATGGAGGATGCCGCAACAAACGAGCTGAAAGGCATTCTCGGCTACGAGGAACGTCCACTGGTCTCTGTCGACTACCAGGGCGACCCGCGCTCATCGATTATCGATGCCGACTCAACCATGGTTATCGATGGCACACAGGTCAAACTGCTTGCCTGGTATGACAACGAATGGGGCTATGTCAATCGCATGATGAACATCACGCAGATGGTTGCAGAATCGATCAGCCCAAAAGATGACAAGCCAAAGCGTCGCTGAACACAGTCTGCGTGACTACCTGACTGTCACAGGGGGCTATTGGGCCTTCACACTGACTGACGGTGCTATACGTATGCTGGTGGTACTCTATTTCCACCAGCTTGGTTATTCACCACTGGCTATTGCCTCGCTATTTCTCTTTTACGAATTCTTCGGCATAGTCACCAACCTGGTTGGTGGATGGCTTGGCGCACGCATTGGCCTCAATACCACCATGCATATCGGCATGGCTTTACAGATCGTCGCACTCGGCATGCTGGCCGTCGATGCAAGCTGGCTCACGATCCCCTACGTGATGGCAGCGCAGGCACTCTCAGGTATTGCCAAGGACCTCAACAAGATGAGTGCCAAGGCAAGTGTCAAGTTGATGCTACCGGATGATGCCCAGGGCAAACTGTTCAAATGGGTTGCCGTGCTTACCGGCTCGAAGAACACCCTCAAGGGCGCCGGTTTCTTTCTTGGCGCGTTACTGCTGCAACTGGTCGGTTTCAGTGGCGCACTGCTGATGATGTCAGGCGGACTGCTGCTCACCCTGGCAATCACTTGGGTCCTGTTGCCACGCGAGATCGGCAAGATGAAAAGCAAGCCGAAATTCAGCCAGCTGCTGTCGAAATCAGAGGCAATCAACTGGCTCTCGGCAGCACGCTTCTTCCTGTTTGGCGCGCGTGACGTGTGGTTCGTCGTCGGCCTGCCCGTCTACCTTGCAGTGGCCGGATGGGAGCATATGCAGGTTGGTGGATTTCTCGCACTCTGGGTGATCGGTTACGGATTTATCCAGGCTACTTCTCCGCGCCTGCTGAAACGTTTTCACAGCAATGGTACGACTGCCCGCTGGCTGGTACTAGCGCTCTCCTTTATACCTGCAGCAATGGCGTTGCTGCTCACTCAGGGCGTCGATGGCGTATCGGTGGTTGTCATCGGCCTGGTGCTGTTCGGCATTCTGTTTGCAATCAACTCCGCCCTTCACTCATACTTGATTGTCGCCTGGTCGGATCGCGACAAGGTCTCACTCAACGTTGGTTTTTATTACATGGCAAACGCCGGCGGCCGCCTAACAGGCACCATTCTTTCCGGTCTCACATTTCAACTGTGGGGCCTGATTGGCTGCCTGCTATTCTCCTTTCTCTTTCTTCTCGCAGCTTGGCTCATCTCCTGGCGTCTACCGGACGGGCTTTCAGCCTAGAGCAGGCTTTGCTATTCTCATCGCCTGACCAAAATAGTAAAAAATAGTTCGAGGAACCTTATGCGCCCGATCTCTTCAAGGCTGAGCATGATACTTGGCTGCCTGTTGCTTGCCGTCTCTTTACCGCTTGTAGCGGCCGAAAAAGTCTACCGTCTCAAGCTCGCCGAGACCTGGCCGCCAAACTACCCGATCCTGGGTGACACGACCAAGAACCTCGCAGCCATCGTCGAAAAGATGTCGAATGGACGACTCATTATCCGCATCGACTCTAAAAACAAGCACAAGGCACCACTCGGCATTTTCGATATGGTCAAGGCCGGTCAATATGACATCGGACACTCCGCTTCCTACTACTGGAAAGGCAAGGATCCAAACGCCCTCTTTTTCACTACCATGCCGTTTGGTATGACAACACCGGAGCAATATGGCTGGTTCTATTACGGCGGTGGACTGGAACTGATGGAGAAGGTCTATGCAAGGCATGGCATGCTCTCGTTCCCGGGCGGCAATACCGGTAACCAGATGGGAGGGTGGTTCCGTAAGGAGATTAAATCCCTTGATGACCTGCAGGGTCTTAAAATGCGTATACCAGGATTTGCCGGCGAGGTTTTTGCTCGTCTTGGCGCAAGCCCGACCAACATTCCGGCAGGTGAACTCTATACATCACTGGAACGTAATACCATCGATGCACTTGAATGGGTTGGCCCTGCGCTAGATCTGCGCATGGGATTCCACAAGATCGCACCCTACTATTACACTGGCTGGCATGAGCCTGCTGCAGAACTTCACTTCCTGATAAATAAAAAATCATGGGACAAACTGCCGTCCGACTTGCAGGAGATATTACGCGTGGCAATGCGCTCTGTTGCCTATGACATGTACGCCCAGTCTTATCATGAAAACAGTGAAAGCTGGAGCAAGATTCGTACAGAGTTCCCGGACATCAAGGTCAAAAGCTTCACCGGCGAGGTACTCGATGCAATGCAAAAAGCAAACATGGAATTGTTAGCTGAACGCGCAGCAAAGGATCCACTGGCAAAAGAGATTATCGACTCCCAGGCAACCTACCTTGAGAAAGCACGTGCATGGACAAGTATCTCTGACAAAGCCTATCTCAACAGCCTGGACGACTGATCACTGGCATGCTGCAGAAACTGGAACGCTTGTGCAACCGATTTAGCGATCTGCTTGGACGCATCGCGGCGTTGCTGTTTCTGCTGTTAGTACTGAATGTCTTCTACGACGTCGTCGCCCGCTATCTTTTCAACAGTGTCTCGATCGGCCTGCAGGAGCTTGAGTGGCACCTCTATGCCAGCATTTTTCTGCTTGGCATTCCCTACGCCATCCGGACCGACTCCCACGTGCGTGTCGACATCATCTATGACCGACTCGGTGCAAGGCGCAAGGCACTCATCGACCTGTGCGGTGTGATCTTTCTGTTACTGCCATTCGTGTTGCTGGTTGCCTGGTATGGCAGCAGTTTCGCATTCGAATCCTGGTCACTTGGCGAACGTTCCGGTGACCCGGGTGGGTTGCCATACCGCTGGGTGATCAAGGCCGTCATCCCGTTTGCCTGCCTGAGTATGGCAGTTGCCGGAGTCGGCATGCTGCTGCGCTCGCTCAATACTCTGCGCGACATGATGCCTCCTGACGAAACGGGTGCCGCCTGAAATGATGGAATATATCGGCATCATCATGTTCGGCGTTGCCCTGCTCGCCCTGCTATTCGGCTTTCCGGTCGGATTCACTTTTGGCGGTGTAGCAATGATCTTCGTCTGTATCGCAAAACTCCCTGATATCCAGCACATGCTGCAGGATGGCGCCGGTTTTTCCGATATCTTTGCGGACATAACCAGTACCTTTGCCTTCATGCCCTACCGGATCCAGAGCATCATGGAAAACAGCGTACTGATGGCAGTGCCACTATTTATTTTCATGGGCGTTGTGTTGGAAAAAACCCGCCTTGCAGAGCGACTGCTCGAATCGATGGGTGAACTCTTCGGACGAGTACGTGGCGGACTGGCAATCTCGACAGTCCTGGTTGGCGCCCTGCTTGCCGCATCCACCGGGATTGTCGGCGCCTCGGTCGTTGCGATGGGACTGATCTCCCTGCCGGTAATGCTCAAGCACGGCTATGACAAGCGCCTCGGCTGCGGCACCATTTGTGCTTCGGGCACCCTCGGGCACCCTCGGGCAGATTATCCCGCCATCGATCGTCCTGATCATCCTCGGTGACGTGATGGGCATTCCGGTCGGAGACCTCTTCAGGGCAGCGGTTGCGCCGGGAGTCGTGCTCGTCGGCCTCTATATTCTCTATATCCTCTATACCAGCTGGCGCAATCCGCAGGCAGCACCAAGCCTGTCTACAGAGACCACTGACAGGCGAAAACTCTACACCAGCGCCATACTGCATGTTCTGCCGCCACTGGCACTGATTCTGATCGTGCTCGGCTCAATTTTTGCCGGTATCGCCACGCCGACGGAGTCGTCGGCACTCGGTTCTGTCGGCGCACTCCTCCTGGCAGTCATTTATCGTCATTTCAGCTGGAAATTGCTCTATGAAGCGGCCCTCGACAGTGTCCGGGTCACCGCCATGGTATTCGCCATCCTGCTCGGTGCAACTGCCTTCTCGATGGCGTTCAGCTACACAGGTGGTGACATACTGGTTGAGGATGCGCTTCTCGACCTGCCAGGTGATGAAATCGGGTTCCTCGCATTGTCGATGCTGACCATCCTGCTACTCGGTTTTTTCATCGACTTTGTCGAAATCAGCTTCATCATCGTTCCCATTCTCGCGCCTGCCGCAGAAGCCCTGGGTATCGCCCCCCCTGTGGTTTGCCATCCTCATCGCCATGAACCTGCAAAGCTCCTTCCTGACACCACCCTTCGGATTCAGCCTCTTCTATCTCAAGGGAGTCGCACCGCCAGGGGTCACAACCACGGATATCTACCGTGGCGTGGTGCCTTTCATACTGATACAGGTAGCTGTGCTCGTTTCAATCCTGGTTTTTCCAGGCTGGTATGGACTCGCTTGAAGTCGCCATAAATTTTTCACTGGTTGACCTCGATCGGCTGTTAAGCGTAGTCTTCACATCGTAAGAGAATATTAAGGAATCTCTGATCAAGTCATGATTTATGACCTTGCCGATCTGAGAGCCCTTAAAAAGCCTGTAACCGGAGTCAGAAATGCAGAGTGAAGAAGCACGCCACAACATGATTGAGTGCCAGATCCGTCCATGGAATGTCGTCAGCGACGATGTGCTCACCCTGTTGCAACAGATTCCTCGCGAGTTTTTTGTGCCCAGTGACTACAAGGAGCTCTCTTTCGCCGATATTGAGGTCCCCCTGGGCCATGGCGAGAGCATGATGGCACCCAAAATCGAAGCGCACGTATTGCAGTCTCTCGATATTCATCCTGGTGAGAGGGTTCTGGAAGTCGGTACTGGCAGTGGTTATCTCACCGCATGTCTTGCCTGGCTGAGCGGTGACGTGACAAGCATTGAGCAGCATGCCGATCTCGCTGATTCAGCTGCGGAAAAGCTGGCAGCTCTCGATTTTGAAGCCAAAATCATTACCGGCGATGCATTTGACCTCGATGAAATAGAGATTTTTGACATTATCGTCGTCACCGGCAGCCTGCCGCAAAGAACCGATTTCTTTGAACAGCACCTTGCTGATGATGGACGCCTGTTCCAGGTTGTCGGTAAGGGATCCTCAGCTACGGCTGAACTGGTCACCGCAGTCGGAGATAACTCCTTCAAGCGCAAGGCTCTTCTGGAAACAGCCCTCAAACCACTGACAAATGCACCTGAAGTGAGTGAATTCAGCTTCTGAGCCGAAGCAAAAGAGCCACAAGGCACAAGGCCAGGTTCAATTCAGGCGGAAATAGCCTCTTCCGCCCTCTCCACATTTTGCTGCATCGCCTCTTCTACTTCAACAATCAGGCCTGCTTCGTCCTGTTTGAACCTCTGCTTGTCAATCCGCAATGGCTCTCCGATACAGATAATCACCCGGCTGAAAGGTTTCGGAATGCGCTGCTTGTCCCACGAGGTCAGGCTCCAGTAGCGATCAGAAACAACATGATATGGAATAATCGGACAGTTCGATACTGCACTGATAAAAAGCATGCCGGGCTTCGCTTTGCGTGCCGGACCACGCGGGCCATCCGGTGTCATCCCGGCACTTGAGCCCGACTTCAATGCCTGAATCACCGCCCTGGCTGCTTTCATGCCGCCGTGTGAGGATGATCCACGAACCGGGAAATTTCCCATACGCACCATGACGCGGGCACTGAACTCGCCATCCTTGCTGTCACTCGACATCATGACAAGACCCTGATTTCGCTCGGCCCACTGGCTCACCACGACGTTCTCGTGCCAGCTGGAATAGATCCATCCCTCTGCATTGGACTTCAGCCTGTCAACCTGCTCACGGCCTATATATTCGACACGATAAGTCGCCATCAGCAACATCACGACCCACTTGTAGAGGATGGGATAGAACCAGAATTTTAAATCCTGCATCATGAACGCATCTCCAGCAGATGCTCAATCGCCTGACGGGTACACTCGAGTGCCCCCTGGTTTGATTCGACGACTTCCTGGCCATGCTGACCAATCTCTTCACGCTGTACCGGGTCACCCAGTAGTGCCAGCACAACCTCTGCGAGTTGCTCCTCACTGGTCTGCAGCGCAGCACCGGCTTCGAGCATCATCCTGCTGATTTCGAGAAAGTTCTGCATATGCGGGCCAAAAACAACGACAACGCCCAGTGCTGCAGGCTCGAGGATATTGTGCCCGCCAATCGGTGCGATGCTGCCGCCCACAAAAGCGACATCTGCAGCACCATAAAAAATCGGTAATTCACCCATCACGTCTCCGAGATAGACTGCCACATCCGTTACAGGCAGGTGTACACCCGTCCTGCGCACGCAACTGAGTCCGCTGGACTCGATCAATCCGGCCACCGTGTCGAATCGCTCCGGGTGTCGTGGCACGATGATCAACAAGGCATCAGGATAGCGCTCAAGCACTCGCCTGTGTGCATCGAGAACAACTGCCTCCTCATTCTCATGGGTACTCGCGGCTATCCATACCGGCCTGTCCGCACCCAGTGCAGCACGCAGCAACTCACCCTGCTCACGCACACTCTGTGGCACCTTGACCTCGAACTTGATACTGCCGCAGACATGCATAACCTCTTGCCGCACGCCCGAATCGAGCAGGCGTTGAGCATCCGCGCCGGCTTGCGCAATAACAAGATCAAAACAGCGAAATGCTGCAGCAGTGATAAAGGAAAACTTATGGTAACCCTGAGCCGACTTTTCCGACAGGCGTGCATTCGCGAGGGCAACCGGGACGCTGTTTTGACGGCAATAGTGCAGCATGTTGGGCCACACCTCGGTCTCCATGATAATAACCGCAACCGGTTTCAGGGCTTCGAAATAGCGCTTCATGATTGCCGGTGAATCATAGGGAAAATAGAGATGGCGTATACGATCGCCGTAGAGCTGGGTAACCCGCTGTCCACCGGTTGGTGTTGTGGTTGTCATCACCACGGGCATGCCGGGGTGCGCTTCCATAAGCCACTGCACCATCGGCTGGGTCGCCTGCGACTCACCCACTGAGACAGCGTGAATCCACAAGCACCCTTGCGGTACATCATCCGGAAGGTAGCCAAAACGCTCACCAAGGCGCTCCCGGTATGCCGGATTTCTGCGCCCGCGCAACCACAGGCGAACCAGAATGACCGGCATCAACATATAGACCAGGAATGTATAGAGGTATCGCACAGCAGTAAGCAGCCAATCGGGCATCAGTTTGAATGAATTGAATGTTACCACGCTCAACTCGCAAGCTTTGTGTAGATATCCGATATTTTCAGTGGCAGATCAGCAACATCATCCAGCACCATGTCACTTACCAGTCCCTACAAGTGCGACGGGTATCCCTTGCCTTCAGCATCAATCGCGATGCAGTAGAAATGGATCCCACACAATCAATCCACCTATTGAAAACTGATATATATCAATCATGTTGCATTCTTCCGTTTCAATGCCTTGTAGAAGCGCCCACACCATCTAACCTTACATTTAATAAGGGTTCTTTTTGCACCAATCACAAGAATTGACAACAAGAATGATCACAAAAACCACTATAGGAGGAATTAAATATGCACGCACTCGCAATAAACGGTAGGGAGATACCACTGAACGCCAAGGGATTGCTGCAAAATTTTGAAGACTGGGATGAGGATGTAGCTCGGGCAATGGCTGATGAAGATGGAATTGAATTATCAGACTGCCACTGGACCGCAATTCGTTTTATGCGCGAATATTACCAGGAATTTGAAATCCCGCCTTCACCTAAAACCATGGTCAGGGAAGTCGGCCATAAATTGGTCGAATATGGGAAATGTAACGGAAAAAAACTACAGGAACTTTTCCCCAAGGGGGGATGCAAACATGCATGCAGAATTGCCGGTTTGCCTATGGAGTATTGCCACTCCTGCTAGATTGATCAAAGCAGGCAATCAAAGAAAAAGGCGCCGATTGGCGCCTTTCTCATTCAGCTCTGTCAGCAATTACTGCTGAGGTGCTGCCGGAGCCTGCGGTACCGGAGCCTGCTGAGGGTACTGGTACGGCTGTGGCTGCTGTGGGTAGCCGTATCCATAGCCACGTGGTGGATAAGGACGCGGTGCATAACCACCACCATAGTATGGACGAGGACCGTAACGATAGTAGTCGTCATCGTCATCATCCATTTCGTCGGCAAACTCTTCCATCCAGTACATTGGAGTGAATTCTGGCCAATCGTTATCGTCCCATGGATCATCCCAGTCGTCATCATCCCAGAAGAATGCTGATGCAGACGTACTGAATGCCAGCATTGCTGCGGTCAAAACCGCCAGTAAAATATTTTTGTTCATAAGGTTCTCCCACTATTTACAAATAAATTAAAACAATCACGCTTTCTTTCTGTAACCTTCCTGCCGTTGAATCGACCAGGTTCAGTGCCACTCATCAATATTACTTTCGAAAAGATACCACCTCGTCTTTTCGCCTTCTCTCTTTTGTGCCTTGAACAGCAAGCTGTCATTCAGTTCCGAATCATAGCCAATATCAGAATGCACATCGCACGGCTGATCAGGTGGACTGCTCAGGTGATCGAGTCTGTCAATATCACCGGTTAAAATGTAGCCCAATCCTGCAAGCACTTCCCTGAACTTCTGTGCAGAACTCATTGATCTTGCTTCCGGCGCATATTCCGGTTGTAAATTAATCAACTGGCCTGCATGTATATCGCTGTACAACTCGAGTTGTGATGGTAGCGTCAGATCACATTCACTATCGACCGGGTCAGCGGCAAACGTCAATTCCCAAACCAACAACATCCCCAGCAGGTAGTAGATAGCAACACTGCCACTGCTGTTCGAACAGATCATGAGTTATCACTCTTCAGAAAAAGTATAGCCGGAGAAGCAGGATAAACCATGGCCTATATCAGTATCTTAGCAAATACCAATGCAATTGCAAGGCGTATATTAGAATAATTCCCTGTTTACCGTCGCCAGAAACCAGGACTCAGCAGTACAAGTAAGGTGAATATTTCGAGACGCCCAAGCAGCATGCCAAAGCAGAGAATCCACTTTGCAGGATCATTGATGGCAGCATAATTGCTCGACACGCTTCCCAATCCGGGACCCAGGTTGTTCATTGCTGCAGCAACTGCTGAGAAAGCCGTCATTAAATCCAGCCCGGTGGCTGCGAGAGCAAGATACATGACAGTGTAGCTTGCAACATAGAGAGCAAAAAAACCCCACACGGCGTCGATGACCCTTGGAGAAATCACCTTGTCGCCAACACGCACAGGGATTTGCGCAGAGGGGTGTATCAAACGTTTTACTTCGCGGGCACCCTGCTTGATGAGTAGTAACACTCGAATAACCTTGATGCCGCCACCGGTTGAACCGGCACATGCACCAATAAAACTTGTAAACAGCAGGAGAATTGCAACAAAACCCGGCCACTGGTTGAAGTCTGCCGTGGTAAATCCCGATGTCGTGGCAAAGGAGACCAGCTGAAATACTCCCTTTATGACCGACTCCCTGCCGTTGTAAATGCCGGAAAAATAGAGAAAGGCAACTACCGCGATACTCGCAAAAAGCAGGATACCCGAGTAAAACCTGAACTCACTGTCATGCCAGTAGTCACGCAGCGTCTTGCCCCTGTATGCCATGAAATGAAGTGCAAAGTTAATCCCGGCAATGAACATAAAGACGATGGCAATCAGGTGAATGAGCGGGTTTTCGAAAAAGCCCATACTTGCATCATGAGTTGAAAATCCACCAATAGCGATAGTGGAAAAGGCATGACCGATAGCATCGAACAGCGTCATTCCCGCAAGCCAGTAAGCCAGAGCACAGACGATTGTCAAGGAAAGATAGATAATCCAAAGCGCCTTGGCCGTCTCGGTAATGCGTGGTGTCAGCTTGGTATCCTTCATCGGGCCCGGGGTCTCGGCCTTGTACAACTGCATACCACCAATACGCAGCATCGGCAGGACGGCAACAGCAAGTACGATGATTCCCATGCCCCCCAACCACTGCAGCTGCTGGCGGTAGAAAAGAATCGCTTTCGGCATTTCGTCGAGGTTGGTTATGACAGTTGCGCCGGTCGTGGTCAGTCCCGAGATGGACTCAAAGAAAGAATCCGTCAGTGACATGTGCGGCTGTTCCGAGAGCATGAAAGGCAACGAACCAATCAGACTAAGTACGCCCCAGAAGAGGGCCACGATGACAAATCCGTCCTGAAGACGCAGTTCGTGGCGGATATTCCGCACCGGCAACCAGGCCAGCAGACCAATAGTTACAGTGACAAAAAAGGCGATAAGAAAGCCCTCTGCAGCATGATCCTGGTATATCAGGGAAACCAACACCGGCGGCAACAGGGTAAAACTGAAGATCATCATCAGTATACCGAGAATGCGCTGAATACTACTGAACCTCATCAGATAAAACCGATGCCAACCTGGAAAAGGCGTTCAACCTCTTTTACCTGGCCCTTGTCCATGAGGAAGATGATGACATGGTCATTCGCCTCGATGACCGTATCGTGGTGCGCCATCAGTACATCATCTCCACGCACGATTGCACCGATATTCGCACCCTCTGGCAGCTTGATCTCATCAACTTGTCGCCCGACCACTTTCGATGAGTTCTTGTCGCCATGAGCAACAGCCTCTATCGCCTCTGCAGCACCATGACGCAGCGCATGCACCACGGCAACATCACCACGGCGGATATAGGTCAGCAGTGAGCCGATAGTCGCCTGCTGAGGGGAAATAGCAATATCAATCGGACCGCTCTGCACAAGGTCAACATAGGATGCGCGATTGATCAACGCCATCACCTTGCGCGCACCAAGCTGTTTAGCCAGCATCGATGAAAGTACGTTGGCCTCCTCATCATTGGTCACGGCGACAAAAGCATCCGTGTTCTCGATATTCTCTTCCAGGAGAAGCTCCTCATCCGAGATATCTCCTGACAGAACAATTGTATCGGTCAACTCCTCTGCAACCATACGGGCACGATTTTGGTCGCGTTCAATCAGCTTGACGTTGTAGTCCTTTTGAAGTGCGATCGCGAGTCGACGACCGATATTGCCGCCGCCGGCAATGATCAGACGACGCACCGCTTTCTCGGTTCGTCTCAGTTCACCCACTACGGCCTTGATATTTTCCGAGGCGGCGATAAAAAAGAGCTCATCATCTGCCTCAATGACAGTGCTTCCATTCGGCGAAAAGGAGCGATCATCACGGTATATCGCTGCAACCCGCGCCTCATGGACACCGGGAAGGTGCTCATTCAATTCACGTAACTCATGCCCCACAAGCGGTCCGCCATGATACGCCTTGACACCCACCATGCGTGCCCTGCCCTTCGCAAAATCCACCACCTGCAATGCGCCCGGATTCTGAATCAGGCTGATTATCGAGTCTGTTACCAGCTGCTCCGGAGAGATCAGAACATCGATCGGAATTGCATCACTGCCAAACAACTCCGGGTTGGCCAGGTACTCGGGAGCACGTACACGAGCGATTTTCCTCGGCGTCCTGAACTGGTTCCAGGCAATCTGACAGGCAGTCATGTTGATTTCATCACTCTGGGTCACTGCGATCAGCATGTCGGCGTCCTCGATGCCGCTTTGTGCGAGGATATCGGGATATGAAGCATACCCGTGAACAGTACGCAGATCGTAGCGTCCCTGCAAAGACTCAAGTCGTTTTGTATCCTGGTCGACAACAGTTATGTCATTGTGCTCGCTGGCAAGGGTTGCAGCCACTGACTTGCCAACCTGCCCTGCTCCCAGAATGACAATCTTCATTTACGCTTGGCCTTCACATCAATGTCGAGAGTTTTCAGTTTGCGATAGAGATGCGTTCTCTCGATACCAGCCTCCTCCGCCATCTGCGTTACATTCCGGTCATGCTTACCCATCTGGTAATTGAAATAGGCCCGCTCAAAATCCTCGCGTGCTTCACGCAATGGCTGATCGAAACTGATCGAGATGCCAGTGTGTTGTCCGCTGGATGACAACATGCCAATCGCACTCTCAACCTCACTGACCTCGATCTCCTCATCGCCACCAGCTATCAACAGACGCTGCACCAGGTTTTTCAATTCACGTACATTCCCCGGCCACTGGTACTGGCGCAGGTAGTTTTGTGCAGCAGTGTCGAAACGACGATAGGGCAGCCGTTCACGTGATGAATAGTGATCAACATAGAAGTTCAGCAGCTCGATGACATCATCCTCATGTTCACGCAGCGGCGGAATAACAACAGGCACAACGTTGAGCTGGAAAAAGAGGTCCTCACGAAAACGCCCCTCGTTGACCTCATCCTCAAGATTTTTCTGAGTCGCGGCAATGATACGCACATCCAGGTGTACCGGCTCACTACCGCCTACACGCAGGAAAGACCCCGTGTCAAGCGCGCCAACCAGACGCTTCTGGACATCAGCATCCATATCCGCAACCTCATCCAGAAAAAGGGTTCCGCCCCTGGCCTGTTCGAGTCGACCGTAATCAATCTTCTGATCTTCTTCACGTCCAAATAGTTCGAGGGCCGCATTACCAGCTTCAATCGATGAGACAGCGACATGTACAAAGGGCCTGTCGGAACGGGCACAATTGGCATGAATGTAGCGGGCAAAAGTCTCTCGCCCGCTACCGGCCTCGCCACTCATCAATACCCAGCTGTCATGCTGTGCAATTCGTTTCACCTGCTCCCTGAGGCGCGTAATCGCCTGGCTGCTGCCAGTGGGTTCTATAAATGGCTGTGCATGCAGAGAGTCATTCGCCTGCAACTGCAGGCGGCTGCTCTGCAGTGCGCGCTCAAGCGTCAGCAACAACTTGGCAATACCCAGGGGCTTCTCAAGAAAGTCGTAAGCACCAAGACGCGTCGCTTCGACAGCCGTCTCCACGGTGCCGTGTCCGGACATCATCACAACCGGGCTCGGCAACTTGCCACCGCTCATATCCGACCACTCCTTGAGGAGTGTTATTCCATCTGTATCCGGCATCCAGATATCAAGCAGCACTGCATCAGGAAGATGCTCCCTGAAGTGGTGGCGTGCTTCATCGGCGTTTTTTGCTGTTGCTACAAGGTAGCCTTCATCCTCAAGGATATCCTTAACCGTTTCGCGAATATCCGGTTCATCATCTACGACCAGAATGTAGGAACTCTTCATTTGTTATTACCAATTGGTTCTATCGATTTATTACACGACGCTGTGGTCAGGTGCCGGAACTGCATCGTAGACATCACCTTCCTGCCACACGGGTAGTCGCACAATTGCCCGCGCACCCTGCTTGCGTCTGTTCACCAGCCAGATGCCACCATTATGCTCCTCAACAATCTTTTTTACGATTGCCAGACCGAGCCCGGTGCCACCCTCCTTGGTTGTTACATAGGGATCAAAAATCCTTTCCATCAGGTCAGCATCAAAACCGCTGCCGTTATCTGTCACCATCAATTCGATGTAATGATACCCGTCCCCATCAACAGTAGCACTATTGATCTCTACACAGCCGTCATCCAGACCTGCGACAGCTTCCTGGGCATTTTTCAGAAGGTTATGGAAAACCTGCCTCATCTTGACCGGATCTGCATGCATTAATGCACTTCCAGCCCCATAGTCCGCAGTCACACGGCAAGTTGGACTCGAACTGTAAAGCGTCACCACCTCGCGTAACAGATTGTCAAACTCCAGTGGCCTGGCCTGCATATCAATATTCGAAGGCTTTGCATAGTCGGAGAAAGCATTCACCATCTGTTTCATGGCATCAACCTGTTGCACAATCGTGTGAGTTGCCCGGTCGAGCACATCCTTCTGCTCCTCTTCAAGCAGTGGCATATACTTGCGCCTGATGCGCTCTGCTGAAAGCTGTATGGGTGTCAGCGGATTCTTGATCTCATGAGCCAGTCGTCGCGCCACCTCGCTCCATGCCGCATCCCGCTGGGCCTGGATCAAATCGGTCACGTCATCAAACATCAATACGATCCCGCCATCATCACCACACTCACTCGCGAGCGGTGTGACTTGCCAGCGTAGTGTCTTGTAACCAGTGCCGGTATCAATAACCACCTGGTGTTCGCGCTCGAGGCCAGCACCGTAAACAGCGCTGAAAAAAGCTGCCAGCCTGGTTTCGCCTGCCGCAATCTCGTCAAGCGTCATTTCCAGGCACCGCTCCATCTGCACATCAAGAATAGTGCTTGCAGCACTGTTTGCTGTCCTTAACTTCCTGTCACAATCGAATGTCAGTACACCCGTGGTCAGATGCTCCAGCAAGGTCTGCAGGTATGTGCGCTGTGATTCAACCTGGCGCTGGCTATTGGCAGCCTCATCACGTGCCTGGCTGATGCGCCTCGTCATCTGGTTGAACGATGAGACCAGGAATCCGAGCTCATCTGAATGTGATACATGGGGAAGACGCGTGCTGTAATCTCCTGCAGCAACCTGCTCGGTTGCCTCGGCGAGATTAACTATGGGCGACAGGAGTCTGCGCGCCGAATAGATAGCTCCCCATAATGCACCGAACACGGCGAACAGCAACACCAGCACAAGTGTTATCGTAAAACCGAATTGAAGCTGCTCGCGAAGGTAGGTAAGTTGCAGGTACTCCTCGTAGGACTCTTCAACTTTCTCACTCAGCAGGGTGACACGTTCGCTGGTGGGAAAGAGTGCCTGCACAACCCTCTTTGCAGCAAGATCAGCAACCACGATACGTAAATGCAACTGCTCATCGATGCCATAGGGAATAATTCCGACAAACGAACCACTCTCCCTGACTTGCTGGAGTATCGAGGTCCCCGGGGTATCTGCAACCACGACACTGGGATCCTGGTTGCGTGACAGAATCACCAGGCCATTTTCGTCCATGAGGGTCAACTCGGTCGCTCCACTGAGTCCGTGCAAGCGGCCAATCTGGCCAAGTAACTTACCGTCCGCAACAGCGACCAGCTCCCGGCTGATAGCACGTGTCTGGTTCAGCAGACGGCTCTTTTCAAGATTAAGCGATGCCTTGCCGAGAGTCAGTGCATCACTCATTATGGTTTCAATTTCAATATCAAACCAGCTATCAATACCCTGGCGCAAAAACTGCATTGAATAGTAGAAAACTACCAGCACCGGGATTAGCGAAAGGGTTGTAAAAAAGCTGACCATACGCACGGTCATGCGTGCTCCCGGCACCCCGTTTCGGTAAGACCTGAAAAGCCTGTAGAGGTTCAGAAATACGAGCCCAAGGAGGATGAAAAGCCCACTGACTGAAACGATAAGCAGAGGAATATAGAGTTTGCTGAGTGTCGCCGAATTTTGAACTGCATTACTCATCAGGTGTAAGGTCACCAGCAATACCAGCATCAAAAATCCGGCATAAGCAGCTCGTAGTTTGAGCCTGTTTATTGATTCAGCGACCATTCACTCCATCCACTCTGCTGTTGCCACTGCGATGACAGGTAGGCCCTTGGGCGCATCGGCAATGGCAGACTCTCTATATCCAGATTGATATTTGCAGCAATGACATAGTCATGTCCTGGCAACAATTCACTGCTCCCGGCAACCGGGATTTCGCGTATTCTTCCCAGGTAGCCAAACAAGGCATGTTTCGTCACAAAACGCTCCAGTCCGTTTGTTGATCCAGCACTGGAACTGGCAAAGGTTTCCACCTCGTAAATATTCGATAATGGCCTGTACCTGGCCCGGAAGATTCGCTTGACCTGTTTGCCCCTGTCAAACCAGGATGCCTGCCTGTCACGAATATCGATCTTCATGATAAACACCAGCGGCACCCCCTGGTCGAGCGCCTCGATCACAACATCAGAGAGAGTGTAACTGATATCAAGATCAGTTAAGTAGCCTCCATCGCCCTGATTCCAGCTATGCACAGCCGTGATCTCAATCCCCTTGCTGTCACTTGCGTTAAAACAGCCTGCAATGAACAGGCAAAGCAACGGTGTCAGCAGACGCATCACCCGTGCTTCTCCATTAGTGCGTAATAGAAACCATCCATGCCTGAGCTGCCCGGCAGTATCTGTATTCCGTGCGAACACTCGATGCCGGCCGGATGCGACAGCTGCACCATCGCGGCATCCGGCGTGTCATCAATGAAAGCAGAGACCTGCTGCCAATTTTCCCCGGGGAGTAATGAACACGTGGCATACAGCAATCTGCCGCCAGAGCGTAACAGGCTCCAGGCGTGACGAAGTATATTTGCCTGCAACATGATCAGCGGGGCAATGTCAGACTTGCGGCGTAACAGGCGTATATCCGGATGACGGCGCATGACGCCAGTTGCCGAACAGGGCACATCAAGCAGAATCCTGTCGAATCCCGCATCCGATAGCTGATCGCCGGGTTCCGACATGTCGAGTTGCAATACATCTGCTTCAAGACCCAGACGCTGCAAGTTGTCATGTATCAGCTGCAAGCGCTTCTGCTCCACGTCGACCGCCGTCAGGGAGCATTCAGGTTGAAGTTCAAGCAGGTGGCAACTCTTGCCGCCTGGTGCTGCACAGGCGTCAAGAACTGTATCGCCCGGTTGTGGCTCGAGAAAGAGCGCCGCCAACTGGGCACCTGCATCCTGCACTGAAACCAGCCCTTTATCGAAGCCGGGCAGCTTATCGACGCTGACCGGCTGATCCAGAACCAGCGCTTGCGGAACATGCTCCACAGGCCTGCTGGTCATTCCTGCCCGGACAAGAGATTCAGCATAGTCCGTGACCGTGGTCAGCCTGGAATTGATCCGCAGGGTCATCGGCGGGCGTTGCAGAAGTGCCGTGCCAATTTCCTGCACTTGTTCAGGATACTGTTCTGACAAACTGCCATAGAGCCATTCGGGGAGCCCGGACGCAATCACAGAATCAGCTTCCAACTTCTGAAGAAGCTCCTGCTGTTCACGTTGTGCCCGTCTGAGGATGGCATTGACCAGACGGGTTGCCCACTTCTGTTTCAGCTGCACAGATGCCTTGACGGTTTCATCGACGGCAGCATGAGCAGGAATACGCATGTGAAAAAGCTGGTAGAGGCCGACCTTGAGTAATTGCTCAACCAACTGCTTGCTGCTCTTCAGTCGCTTGTCGAGCAACTGGTCGAGCATCGCATCCAGCTGCAGATTCCAACGGCACACACCGTAGGCCATTTCCGCCACCAGTGCGCGTTCATTGTCACTGACATCACTGCTTCGATCATCAAGCGCGGAATCCAGTGCGCGTCCGTTGGCAACATCCTGGATCACGCGGGCAGCAACTGAACGTGCGCCCTGTTTCATTTGAACCTCATTCGAAACGTGCGCCCAGGATGTTATGCGCATTGAGAAAATCGGCTGCCGACATGGCGCGTTTACCCGGCAACTGCAGGCTCTCGATCACCAGCTGCCCACTGCCGCATTGCACGACAATCCCGTTCTTGTCAGCCGCAATCACTTCACCAGCCACACCTTCAGCATCGCACTCTCTTTCATGGCCTTGCCAGACACGCAGCTTGTTGCCGTTATAACCTGTCCACGCAACCGGCCATGGATTAAATGCCCGCACCTTGCGGCTGATCACTTGTGCCGGCATCGCCCAGTCGATCTCTCCTTCTTCTTTACTGAGCTTGTCGGCATAGACCACACCGTCGTCCGGTTGGACAACAGGAGATGCTTCTCCCGATTCAAGCATCGGCAGGGTCTCCATCAGGGCTGTTGCACCAAGTTCAGATAGCCTGTCATGAAGCTCACCACCAGTCTCTTTCTCTCCAATTGCTATACGCCGAAGGTGCCATACCGGACCGGTATCCAATCCCGCCTCCATCTGCATGATGGCAACACCGGTTTCATCATCACCAGCAAGAATGGCACGCTGAATTGGGGCTGCTCCACGCCACCTTGGCAACAGGGAAGCATGTATATTGAGACAGCCGAGACGTGGCATTTCCAACACCTCGCCGGGAAGAATCAGACCATATGCAACAACAACCATCAGGTCCGCATCAAGCTCGGCAATTTGCGCTTGAATCGCCTCATCCCTGAGTGTCAAAGGCTGTAACACCTCTACACCCTGCTCAACTGCAAGCTGCTTGACAGGACTCGGGCTGAGTTTGCGTCCACGCCCAGCAGGTCTGTCCGGCTGGGTCAATACGGCAATGACCTGGTGCGGTGAATCGAGCAGTGCCTGCAGTGGAGGCACCGAAAAATCGGGTGTCCCTGCAAAAATAATCCGCAGTGGCCTTGTCATGTTCGATTAGCCCTCAGGCGGTTGCCTGCCGGCTCTGTTTTTCGAGTTTTTTACGAATGCGCGTACGCTTCAGGCTCGAAAGGTAGTCAACAAAAAGCTTTCCATCCAGATGATCAATCTCGTGCTGGATACAAACAGCCAACAAACCCTCGGCATGCATTTCGAAAGATTCTCCATGCTGGTTCAGAGCGCGTACCCGAATCTCTTCAGCACGGGTCACCTCTTCATAATATCCGGGTACAGAAAGACACCCTTCATCCATGGTTTCCTCACCCTCTCTCTCAATAATTTCGGGGTTGATGAAGACCAGCGGCTGGGAATGGTCCTCGGTTATATCAATGACGATGACACGCTTGCGCACGTTGACCTGAACTGCTGCCAGACCAATGCCTGGTGCTTCGTACATGGTCTCGAACATATCGCTGACGAGCTGACGAATAACATCATTTACCTCGACAACAAGCTTTGCGTGTTGTCGTAATCTCTCGTCGGGAAAGTGGAGTATTTCTAGTTTGGCCATGGTTTATTCACCTGTTTTCCTTCGCATACTGAATTTATACCGATTTTATCGCGGAATCGGTAATAACTGTTGTAAACTTCAGATGATATGGGAAAAAGAGGGGAAAATCTTCTCTATATTCTAGCGGTCTGTTGTTCCTGGAGAACCAAGTATGTATTACACCATCATCAGAACCATCACATCGCTGTCGTTACTGGCAGCAGTACTGACCTTTTCATGTGCCACTGCTGCCGATAATATGCGCCCGGTTATCACGCCAAAAACCCCGCACATGCACTTTAAGGACTACAAGTCCTTCATACCAAAACTCCACCTGTTGCAAGCGAACCAGGTCAATGAGTTACCCTACATCGTGGGAATCGAGGAAGATACCCTGATGGCGACTCCCGGGGATTTGATCTATGTACGCGGACTCAATTCATACAGGGGACGCAAGTACGACATCATCAGGCCCGATGATCGCTACTACGACCACGATACGGGGGAACTGCTGGGTATCTCTGGAGTTCATATCGGAACCGCTACCACTCTTGGTGGAGACGATCCCAAGACCATGAGAGTTGAATCAATCCAGGTGGAAGTACGGCGTGGCGACCTGCTCCTTCCTGCAAGAAAATCTGCTCTCGCAAAGGGACTCAAACATCCGAAAGGACCCAGGCACCGGGTTGCCGGCCATGTCATTGATACGATTCACGGTGTCATCAGGGCCAGCCACTACGAAGTCGTAGTGATCGATCGTGGCAGCAGAGATGGCCTGAAACCCGGCGATATTCTCGCCGTCAACAGCCCTTCGCGCCAAGCCGTTGACCAATATACCAAGCACCCCCCCCTCCCCACCAGCGGAGACCCTATCAGTGCGCAGGTCGTCTATACGCCACATGAAGAATTCCTCGAGAGTTACGAAGGCCAGAAAGGCAACATGGGAGGCATCGTTGTCGATACGGCTGTCGAGGTCACCAGGCTGCCGCAGGAGTCAATCGGACATGTGCTGGTATTCCAGACTCATGAGCGAGTAAGTTTCGCCATGATCACCAACGCTTCACGCGCCATCTCGGTAGGCCACATCGTCACCAATCCTATCGCCAGGCCGCCTCGCCACTAACCAGGAACAACTCATTGACAGCAAAGGATTTGCACACAAGTCAGGCCAGGCTCATTCACACCAAGGGGGCAGGGAGTGCCACCCTGCAGCGTCTGGTCGCTCACTTCGGTTCGCTGCAGACAGCCCTGCAAGCATCACCGGACTCTCTTAACCGGGCTGCCGGAAAAAACATAGCGGATAAGATTCCGCGTTCAGATGACCCGCAGGTCAGACGCACCCTTGAGTGGCTTTCACAGCCCGAAAATGGCCTGCTCACCTGCGACAGCTCTGACTACCCCTCTCTATTGAGAGAGTGTGACAGCCCACCGGCTGCACTTTTCTACACGGGCGACATTTCACTTCTCAAGCAACCGTTGTTGGCGATTGTCGGCAGTCGCACACCGACACGCGGCGGCACTCAGAACGCGCATGACTTCTCTGCCGACCTGGCTGCAAGAGGACTCGGCATTGTCAGCGGGCTCGCTGCTGGTATAGACGCTGCTGCCCACCGTGGAGCACTTGATGCGGACGGCATCACTATCGCCGTGACGGGCACTGGCCCAGACCGCGTTTACCCTGCCGGCAATCACGCACTGGCTGTTGAAATTGCTGCCAGGGGCCTCATCATCACCGAGCATCCACCTGGCACACAGGCGCATCCCGGGCACTTTCCACGCCGCAACCGCATTATTGCGGCGCTGGCTCTCGGCATCCTGGTTGTCGAAGCCGCAGAGAAGAGCGGATCCCTGATCACTGCACGTCTTGGATCTGAAGCCGGCAGAGAGGTATTTGCCATTCCCGGGTCGATACACAACGCCCTCACAAAGGGTACCCACAAGCTCATTCGCCAGGGCGCAAAACTGGTCGAAAATGCGGCAGATATCCTCGAGGAACTCGCACCCCTGCTCGCCCAAGCCCGCAGTGACGTCAATAGTGACCGGATTGATAGCAAAGCCGATAAATCGCTTCCTGACCCGGAATATGAAGCACTGCTCGATCTCATTGCGCACGACCCGGTAAGCGTTGACAAACTCATACAAAAAACAGGATTGACTGCTGAAGTGGTTTCCTCCATGCTGTTACTACTGGAGCTAAATGGTCATGTTGAATCCTTACCTGGCAATTGTTACTGTCGTATCGCATCCAGCCCTAACTGAGGGACAGGCTCCCTCGCTCTTCGAACTATCGCATCGGAATCATCAACGTGAATGAGAACATCATCGACGTATTGATTTATATCTACGAAACCTACATGGATGGTGACCAGCCCGTGCCTCCGGACCAGATCCTGATGCAGGAACAGCTGCTTGATGCCGGTTTCCAGCAGATCGAGATCAACAAGGCTTTCGACTGGCTCGATGAGCTAGCGTGGCGCCAGGGCAGCATGTCCGGGAATTTTGACCCCAGGCAGGTTTCAATGCGCGTCTACACAGAGCAGGAGATGCAGCGTCTCGACCTCGAAACCCGCAGCATGCTGCTATTTCTTGAACAGAATGGCGTACTCGATCCGATCAGCCGCGAACTCGTTATCGAACGCGCCACCGCGCTTGAAAGCGGTGAACTCGATGCCGACGACGTCAAGTGGATTGCCCTGCTGGTACTGATGAATCAGCCCGGACAGGAAGCCGCTTTCAATGTCATGCAGGACCTCATCTACGATGGCATTCCCGACGCCCTGCATTAAAAACCTCGCTCGATAGAGGCATCCCGGCCGCTGTCGATTCAACACAATTTCACCTTTTTTCCGGAAAAGCTTGACACGGGGCAGCATCAACCGTTATTGCTAAAAAATAGAAAATTTCGGACATCGGGTCGTTTATCTCATGAATCTGGTCATCGTGGAGTCGCCGGCCAAGGCGAAAACCATCAAGAAATATCTGGGCAAGGGTTTTGAAGTCCTGGCCTCCTATGGTCATGTACGCGACCTGATCCCGAAAGAGGGTGCCGTCGATACAGAGGACGGCTTCGCCATGCGCTACGATGTCATCGAACGCAATGGCAAACACGTCAAGGCGATCGTCGACAAGCTCAAAAAGGCCGACGCCCTCTATCTCGCAACTGACCCGGATCGCGAGGGAGAAGCGATCTCCTGGCACCTGTATGAACTCCTCAAGGGCCGCAAGGTACTCAAGGAGAAGCCCGTACATCGCGTGGTGTTCCACGAAATTACCAAGAAAGCGATCCAGGAAGCAGTCGACCACCCCCGAGACCTGTCGATGGAGATGGTCAATGCACAGCAGGCTCGTCGTGCTCTCGACTACCTGGTTGGTTTCAACCTCTCCCCGCTGTTATGGAAAAAGATTCGCCGCGGGCTCTCCGCCGGTCGCGTACAGAGCCCTGCGCTGCGCATGATTGTCGAGCGCGAAGAGGAGATCGAAGCTTTCGTTGCACGCGAGTACTGGAGCATCGAGGCAGACCTCAACAAGGATAAACACGCCTTCAGCGCCAAGCTGTCACAACTCAATGGCGAGAAGGTCGAACAGTTCACTATCACCAACGAAGTGCAGGCGAGCGCTGCCGAGCAGGCACTCTCGACCGCTGCAAACGGTGAACTCGACATCCTCAAGGTCGAAAAGAAACAGCGTCGCCGTAACCCGGCACCACCTTTTATCACTTCAACACTGCAACAGGAAGCGTCTCGCAAACTCGGCTTTACCGCCAGGCGTACCATGCAGGTCGCCCAGCAGCTCTATGAAGGTATCGATATCGGTAACGGCGCCGTCGGACTAATCTCTTACATGCGTACCGACTCGGTCAATCTTGCTGAAGAGGCCATCGGTGAGATTCGCGAGTACATCACTGCCAACTATGGCAAGGACCAGATGCCTCCCGAGCCACGTATATTCAAGACCAAGTCAAAGAATGCCCAGGAGGCGCACGAGGCAATTCGCCCCACCTCCATCGGCTTTGCTCCAAAGGAGATCGCAGCACATCTCAGCAAGGAGCAACTCAAACTTTATGACCTGATCTGGAAGCGTACCCTCGCCTGCCAGATGATCCACGCCACGATAGACACAGTCTCTGCCGATCTTGGTGCCGGTGACGCGGGTGTATTCCGCGCCAGCGGTTCAACCATTGCCAAGCCCGGTTTCATGACAGTTTACATGGAAGGCTCGGATGATCAGCCGAAGACAAAAGATGACGAAAAGATGCTTCCGCCACTGACAGTGGGTGAAAAGATCAAGCTGCTACTCATTCGTCCGGAACAGCACTTCACAGAACCGCCTCCACGCTATAATGAGGCTACCCTGGTCAAGGCGCTGGAAGAGCACGGCATTGGTCGCCCATCGACATACGCCTCAATCATCTCGACCCTGCAGGATCGGGAATATGTCGAGATGGATCGCAAGCGCTTTATTCCAACCGATGTCGGCCGCGTGGTGAGTAAATTCCTGACTAACTACTTCACAAATTATGTCGACTACAGCTTCACCGCGAAGCTCGAGGACGAACTCGACGCTGTATCACGCGGTGAGGAAGAGTGGATTCCACTGCTGGAGAAGTTCTGGAAGCCATTCAAGGAGAAAGTCGATTACACCGGGGAGAACGTCAAGCGTTCCGACGTAACCCAGGAACCGACTGGTGAGTCCTGTCCCGAGTGCGGTAACGAACTCAATATTCGCCTTGGGCGTAACGGGCGCTTTATCGGCTGTTCAAACTATCCGGAGTGCAGCTATACCCGCGACATGGGTGACGGTGGCGAGCGCGCAGAACCCGAAAAGGTCGAGGGACGACAGTGCCCCGAGTGCGAATCGGATCTGATTATCCGCCAGGGACGCTATGGCAAGTTCATCGGCTGTTCCAGCTATCCGGCCTGCCGCTTCATCGAACCACTTGAGAAACCGGTCGATACTGGCGTTGAATGCCCTCAGTGCCACAAGGGCACCATGATGCAACGCAAATCGCGTCGCGGAAAAATCTTCTATTCCTGCTCGACCTATCCGAAATGTGATTACGCCGTGTGGAATGAACCTCTGAAAGAGCCTTGCCCGGACTGTGGCTGGCCCATGCTGACGATGAAAACCACCAAAAAGCGCGGCACCGAAAAAGTGTGCCCGCAGAAGGAGTGCGGATACGCCGAGGCGGTTGAAGTCGAAGAGGCAGCAAACGCCGATTAGGAAACCCCTGATCAGCCGGGTTCTACTGGGCGCAAATTGACAAAAAAGAGAAGTTTGGCTTGAAGTCGACACGTCTCTCTGGTATAAATTGCGCCTCTTTGCTCCAAGTGGAGCCGGAATTGCCCCTGGGGAAACCTGAAATCGGTTCATACCAGGGGAAAACACAGAATTTATTTGAGGCTAGAACAATGTCAAAAGTCTGCCAGGTTACAGGCAAGCGCCCGGTCAGCGGAAACAACGTTTCCCACGCACACAACAAGACCAGACGCCGCTTTTTGCCCAATCTGCACAACCATCGCTTCTGGGTAGAGAGCGAGAACCGCTGGATTCGTCTGCGCATCTCATCAAAGGGCATGCGTATCATCGACAAGAAAGGCATCGATGCCGTTCTGTCTGATCTCCGTCAACGCGGCGAAAAGGTATAAGGGAGCAATAGCATGGCAAAAGCGATTCGTGAAAAAATCCGCCTGGTTTCAAGTGCCGGTACCGGTCACTTCTACACCACCACCAAGAACAAGCGCAACATGACTGGCAAGATGGAGATCAAGAAATTCGATCCCCGTGCTCGTCAGCATGTCATGTACAAGGAAGCCAAGATCAAGTAAGTTTCATCTTACTTATCTCAAAAACCCGCATGCACTCTGCTTGCGGGTTTTTTATTGCTTGTTGTATAGCCTCCAAGCCACCTGCGTAAAAACAGATGTGGCTGAAACCATCAGCCTGAACAGCTGTCAAAATGACTCAGCCTCCACAACATGACCTCTATGCGAACAACTATCACCGCCCTGTTAATTACGCTCCTCCTGGTTCCGCTGCAGCTGCAGGCTGGCTCGCTTGATGATCAGCGCAAAACTTTCCTCGCTGCAGAAAAGGCATGGCAGGAAGATGACACCGAAAGCTATGAAAAACTCAAGTCCTCACTGGGTGACTATCCACTGCGTCTCTATCTCGATTATGCTGAACTGAAGAAACGATTCGGAAAGGCATACAACAAGGAGATCGAGAACTTTATCGAGGCAAACCGTGACAGCGCACCAGGACAGAAAATTCGCATTCGATATCTGAACAGGCTTGCTGACAGAAAGAAATGGAAAGGCTTTCTCAAGTGGTTTGATCCAAAGGTCGATACTGGTCCAAACATCGTCTGCAAGCAACTCACAGCCCTGATCAAGAGCGGTAAGGGGAGTAAAAGCTACAAGCAGATCGGAGCTATCTGGCTCACTGCCACGTCACGGCCGAAATCGTGTGATGCCGTATTCAACTACTGGAAGAAGAAAGGCAAGCTGACACGTGACCTGGTATGGCAGCGCGCTGACCTTGCAATCAGGCACGGCAAACCGAAACTGGCAAAAAGCCTTTCAAAATATCTGAAAAAATCGGATCGGAACTGGCTTCATCTGTTGATCAAAGTCCGCACGCACCCGGAAGCCACGCTCGTCAAACTGAAGGGGAAGCACCCATTCAAGGGCAAGATGCTGGGCTATGGCCTCGCCCGCCTGGCCGAATCCGATCCCGACAAGGCGATAGAGATGCACACCAAGTTGGTTTCCGGCCTCCCCGGCAAGCAACGCTGCCATACCGATACACGCCTCGCCCGTGCACTCCAGAGGAAAGATGGTGAGCCTGTTTACGCATTTTTCAACACCGTCAAATCCTGCCCCGGGCACACTGAATTACACGAGGCGCGCCTCAAGGCAGCCCTGTTGCGCCAACGTTGGGAGGATGTGATTACCTGGTACCTGGAAGCACCGGAATCGATGCGCTCTGAAACAAACTGGAAGTACTGGTATGCACGTGCGCTTGACCAGACAGGTGAAAAAACTGCAGCCAGGGATCTTTTCGGCAAACTCGCAAAAGACCGCAGCTTCTACGCCTACCTTGCAGCCGATCAGCTAGGTCATAACTACCACTGGAATCATCGTCCGGCAACCAGCGACTCTCTCGACAAGATACGCAAGCACCCAAGCATGCTGCGCATCCGCGAACTCTATCACCATGAACGTGATACTGAGGGACGGCGAGAATGGAATTACCTGGTCAAGGAACTGGACAAGCAGCAACTGGTTGCTGCTGCCGTCCTGTTCGACAAGTGGGGTATCCACGACCGCGCCATCTTCACCATCTCCAAGGCCGGCTACTGGGATGATCTGCATATCCGTTTTCCTGTCAGGCACAAGCGCCTGGTCACCTCGCTTGCCAAAAAGCGTGGTATCGACCCGAAGTGGGCCTTTGCCATCCTGCGACAGGAGAGTGCTTTCATGCAGGATGCCAACTCATCAGCAGGCGCACTGGGGCTGATGCAGCTGATGCCAAAAACCGCCCGCCACGTGGCGAAGCAACTGAAAATTAAACGGCCTAAAAAAGATGACATTCTAAAGCCTGAAATCAATATCAAGCTGGGCACGGGTTATCTTGCAGAGATGCTCGAGAAATTCGGCAACCTCGCACTGGCAACTGCTGCATACAATGCCGGTCCCCACAGGGTGAGTAACTGGCTATATGACACGCAGTTACCCGGAGACATTTGGATTGAACTGATTCCATTCACGGAAACGCGAAGATACGTACGTCGTGTCATGACCTATGCAAGTATCTACGACCGTCTGCTGGGTGGTAAGAGACGCGGGATTGAAACACGCGTGGGCACCGCACCAGCCAACCCTGTTGAAGAGTAGTACAAGACTGCACTGGATATTCCACTCAAGGTTAAGGATAATCAGAATCAGACACATGCAATCGACCAGGAAAACACAATGCGAAAACTGCTACCGATAATCGCACTGCTGCTTCTCTCACAGACTGCAATTGCCGCTACCTATGGCCCTACCGCTGCCTGGGACAGGGACTCAGTACGCCAGCCCTTTATCGATGGCATCGAGGCCATGGCAAAATCCATGCGCAAGCATAAGCCGGAAAATGATGAATTGTACGGTTACGGATATGGCAATCCCTATAACCCCTTTACTACCAATCCCTTCTCTACAGACAGATTCAACTGGAACGGCTCAGATGGGCGTACACCCTTCCCGTCAGACGATCCCTGGCTCGATGAACTGCCGCTCGGCTCGGAGGACTCTCCCTTCTTCCGCATTGCGCCCGTAGCCAAGCTGTCAGGGCGCTGGCTAGGCCAGTATGGCGACGGCATCTGGTTCAAACGCGGCTGGATCCGTTTCTACCGGGTTGATGACTACCACGATGGTCGCTACAAGGTAAAAGGGCAATACCTGTACGTCTATCTCAACAACGGCCTGCGTGTCACACGCTTTCGCTATGCAGTTGAAGATGACCTGCTGGCACTGAGAAGTAATTCTGGCACCACCTACCTTTACCAGCGTTTTGAAGAAGAGGATGACGACAACTCATCCGATGACGAGCTTGGCTCCGACGACTAGCAGCAGCACTGCAAACACTCGCTTGATTGTCGCCACCGGCAGCGTATGCGCGAGATGGGCACCGAAAGAGACCGTCAGTACACTGGCAGCCACAACGCCGAATATTGCCGGCCAGTAAAGAAAACCGCTCGACCACCCAGGTAACGCACTGTTACCCCAGCCGCTGATCAGAAATCCAACGGCACCGGAAAGCGCAATCGGCAGACCCACAGCACTCGATGTCGCGACTGCATTAACAACCGGAATCCTGTGCCACGCCAGGTAGGGAACCGTCAGGGTGCCACCACCAATACCGACAATCGCAGAAATTGCACCAATCACCGCACCAGCTGCCGAGACGAAGAGTTGCGACGGTAAATCATTGTGCCCTTCAACCTTGCTGCTGAGCAGCATACGCAGACCGGCAATGATGACGAAGGCACCAAAAATACGCTGCAACCAGAGTGTCTCGAGGATACTCGCCAGCCAGGCGCCGACAAGTCCGCCGATAATAATGCCCGGCGTCAAACGACGAAACAGCTCCCAGCGCACCGCTCCGCGCCTGTGGTGCGCGCGGATCGAACCCATGGAAGTTGCAACGATGGTTGCCAGTGAAGAGCCAACAGCAAGATGCATAACAATCGACTCATCAAAACCCTGGGTACGGAACAGGTAGACCAGCACCGGAACAATGACGAGTCCACCACCCACACCAAGCAGACCGGCGAGCACGCCAGCCGCCGCTCCGACCGTCAGATAAATGAGAACGTCTATCATTCCGGCATTTTCCTTGCATAATTACTTGACGTGAATGGTACATCGATTCAGGATGTGGCGTTGTAAAGATTCAAGCAGTATCCGAATATGAAAATCAGAAAAGTTTGCATTCTCGGCGGCACCGGCTTTGTCGGTCGGCATGTTGCCTATGAACTCTCGCGTCGCGGCATACTGTGCCGTATTCCGAGCCGCCGGCCTCACAGAGCACGAGACATACAGCTATTCCCCGGCTGTGAAGTTACGCAGATCGGCAAATTCGAAACAGAAGAGCTGCAGGAGCAGTTCAAAGGGTGTGATGCCGTCATCAACCTGGTTGGCATCCTCAACCCCAGCCGCAACAGCAGCTATCACGATATCCACGCTGAACTTGTGTCTCACGTTGTCGATGCGGCAATTAACTCCAGTGTTAAACACCTGCTGCACATGAGCGCCATCAACGCCAGTGAGTCCTGCGGCAAGAGCAACTATTTACGCTCGAAGGGTGAAGGTGAGAATCGTGCTCACACACTGAGCAGGCATCATATTGCCGTTACCAGCTTCCGCCCATCGGTCATCTTTGGTGCAGAAGACAGCTTCATCAACCGTTTCAACAGGCTGATGAAACTGCCAGGCCCGCTGCCCCTCGCCTGCCCTGATTCAAAATTTGCCCCTGTCTATGTCAATGACGTTGCACAGGCCTTTGCCAATGCACTTGGCTCGGAGGAGACATTTGGCAAGCGCTACGAACTGTGCGGCCCCAAGGTCTTCTCTCTGCATGATATCGTCGACTACATCATCAAACATACCGGCAGGAAAAAAACAGTTATTGCACTGGGTAAAAACTCATCATTACTGCAGGCTACACTACTCGGCCTGGTGCCCGGAAAACCCTTTACGCTGGATAATTACCGCTCGCTGCAGACACCGGCTGTTTGCTCGAGAGATGGCCTTGCCGAGTTGGGAGTGACAGCGACATCGATGGACCAGGTCGTGCCGGATTATCTCAGATGAGCCGAATCTGGCTCAGTATCGGCAGTAATATCGAGCGTGAACTGCATATCACTGAGGCCTTGTCACAACTTGAGTCAGAACTGGGAAAGGCGATCCTCTCGCCTTACTACGAAAGTCCGGCAGAGGGGTTTGAGGGGCCGGATTTCATCAACCTGGTTGCCGGTTACGATACGGATAAAAGACCGGCGGAATTGATCAAACTCTTCAACAGCATAGAATCCGGACTTGGGCGTACCCGCACGGAGAAAAAATTCTCTTCGAGAACCATCGATATCGATCTGCTCACCTATGGTGACCAGGTGATCGAGGTGATGGGTAAGCAGCTACCACGTGATGATATCCTCAAGTACAGCTTTGTACTCAAGCCGCTTGCCGATGTTGCTGCTGATGAGGTGCATGTACTGACCGGAAAAACCTATCAACAGCACTGGGATGAATTCACCCCGAAAGATCGACTTATCAGGTTGTAAAGAGGGACAGCCAGTCCGGGTTATGCTGATATTTGTCTGAACACACGGAAGAGTTAGAAAATCGATATTTCAACAAAGACAATCATTGCGGGAACCCTCCTGCTGATAACATCAACAGCCTGCGCCAGCGGCGGGGCGGGCTATGGGGGAATGTTCTCGCTTACGGCCTTTATGCTTGGCTGGTCTCTCATACCGGCTGCGTTTGTTCTCAGCATGACTGTGACCAGGCGATCTGACGGCATGCCGGTCAAGATTCCGCGTGCCCTGTTCCTGTTATGCATGCTGATCTTTACGGGAAGCCTGGGCGCACTAATCGTGCTACCCCTGTGGGCTGAGGATGACTTGGGACTTGCAGAAGCTTTAGCATCAGGTTTACATTTGTTAACATTTTACTTCAGATATATTCTCCTCCTGGTTGGCCCATTTGCCGTGACCACCTTTTGCCTGAATCTCGCCAGGCACCGTAAGAAAAACAGCAGACCAAGAACAGGCCCGCTTGCTATCCTCTTTACATCAATTGCTATTGGAGTGATCGCGAACCTGGTCCAGTTTTCTAAATAGCAGGTCAGGTATCAGGAAAAGGGGTTTCATGCCTGCGTGGCCGAATCTACCTGGCCACGCTGGACGAATCGTGAAAGAGCCGGAGGGATGGTATCCCCCCGGCTCTTGACTGTATTTTTTTCTACAGAGTCGGACTCATTCAGCGACAGTCCTATTCTTCGACTAAGATATACCCTTCACCTGTAATGAATGCCGGATAATCATACCTGCTGTAATGGCGACCCGGTGCGATCGGGTTTCCATCATAGATCAAGCTTCCAGTAACGATCGTAACTGCATATTCTACACTCCCTGTATCGATAGTCGCTCCTGCGGCCAGTACAATTTTATCGACTTTTTCAAAATGCCCATTGGTTTTCAATTTGCCGTCGGAAGAGCGTACTTCGATCGTGCCATAGTCGGAAATTTGATCAGACGCTTCCCACGCAACACCGATATTACTTCCGCTACCCTCGATCACCAGGTGATTGGAAACCGCATTCGTCCCTGAGGGTTTTGCGAGAGCAATCATCCCGCGCGCGACTGTCGTCGTCCCCCTATAGGTATTGGGATCACTGCCCTCCACAAAAAGCAGATTATTCCTGCAGCAAGCTGACCTTTCACCTGCCCCCAAATAAGTCACATTCCCTTCACCTGAGATGGATCCAGAGTAGCGAAGAGGATTACCCCAACCACTATCAATGCTGAAGTTGTGCCCATTCAAGTCCACGTCCCGGGCACATGAACCTGTTTGCCAGCCAAACGCGCCATCGCCAATAAGAACTCCGGCATGGTTTTTCGGAATGACCTGACACGGGTTGTTGATTTTACGCTCGAAAACAAACTGTTTTCCCTCAATGAAGTTAATGACTGGACTACGTAAATGCGGGTCACCAGGAAAGTCACTGACCTCGTCCAGGAAGATATCAAGAATTTCAACGCCGCAATCAGCGCCCCACCCTTCCTGGTTAGACAGACCGGACATCACCACGGCAATGTTGACAACATCTCTTAGTTTTCCGTCAATCAACACCAGAGACTGATCAACGTTGAGTTTTTCGAATTTCTCTTCGCACCCCACCGCAAGATGATAACGAAGACCCGAATTGGTAAAGTAGGGTAGTGACAGATGCCTCTCCTGGGCCAGGTGGTAATAAGCATCCTTAAAATCAGAGTTTGCCGGGGTCTCAGCGCTCGCTATGGCAGGTGCCAGGCAGGAGCCGAAAAAAACAAAACCGGGTACGACACGTGATAGATATTGACTGTTTTTCATGATGAGTTCCCTCTCAAAAACATGATTTGAACTATGGCAAGATCTCCGTTTTGGTTATTCCATCACTAAAACAGAGATGTTCTGACTGTACCTCAAGTGACCAAGTGGTGTTTGAACCAAAGTCCAACTATCAGCTTCTGTTGCCCCGTTCGATAATGATGCCAACCCCCTCGGCACCACTCACGGCACCTTTCTTGTTCAGCGTCAGGCGTACCCATGGCACACCGAACTCCTCGCGGATCAGGCGGCACACCTCTTCGGCAAGGGTTTCTACCAGCTGAAACTCGCTATTGCCGACAAAGTCGATGAGACGCTTGGCAACTGCCTTGTAGTCGAGGGTGTCATCGATGTGATCGGAGGCGGCGGCCTTTGAAATGTCCGTACCCATCTCGATATCGAGCACAACCGACTGGCGAATTTCTCGTTCCCAGTCATAAATTCCGATTGTGGTATCGATCCGAAGCGCTTGCAGGAATACAATATCCATTGTTTGTGAAGATTCAGTTAGACTTTCACCAGTGTACTGCATGTCACCACGTGTGCAAGCAGGCAGATTGTAGTGAATCAGGAGATAAGAACCACCGATGTTTGGATTTGGAAAAAACAAGTCACAGGAAGATGAGATCGCAGCTGCAGAAGCTGATGAGTCCGCTGCAGATGCAAAGGAGACGTCACTCTTTGCACGCCTCAAAGAGCGCTTGGGACGTACGCGCAGCACCATCTCTGACGGCCTTGCAGGGCTGCTACTTGGAAAAAAGCAGATCGATGATGAGCTGCTCGAAGAGCTGGAAACACTGCTGCTGACTGCCGACGTCGGTATTGATGCAACGCAGACAATCATCAGCGACATCACCGCCAGGGTTAAACGCAAGGAGCTGTCCGATCCGCAGACACTCAGTGATGAATTGAAAAGTGAGCTGCGCGCCATTCTCGAGGCTGCAGAGAAAGCAGAGATCGAACCTGAAGCGGGACGTCCGAAAGTGATTCTCATGGTCGGTGTTAACGGTGCCGGCAAGACTACCACCATCGGCAAACTCGCCAAGCGTTATCAGCAACAGGGTAAGAGCGTCATGCTGGCGGCAGGCGACACCTTCCGTGCCGCTGCCGTGGAGCAGCTGCAGACCTGGGGCGAACGTAACGAGGTACCGGTTGTCGCACAACAGACAGGTGCCGATAGTGCATCGGTCATTTTTGACGCACTGGAAGCCGCTACTGCACGTGGCACCGACATCCTGATCGCAGATACGGCGGGCCGACTGCATACCAAGGGCAACCTGATGGACGAGTTGAGCAAAATCGTTCGTGTGCTCAAGAAAATCGATCCGCAGTCACCGCACGAGGTGATGCTGATCGTCGATGGCGGTACCGGCCAGAACGCCCTGCAGCAGGCGATTCATTTCAACCATGCGGTGCCACTGACCGCGATCAGCATCACCAAGCTGGACGGTACAGCCAAGGGCGGTATTCTTTTCGCAATTGCCGACAAGCTGAAACTGCCGATTCGTTATATCGGCATTGGCGAGGCAGTCGATGACCTGCGCCCTTTCAATGCTGAAGAGTTTGTCGAGGCGCTGTTCCAGGGATGATCCATTTCGATCACGTCAGCAAGCGATTTGAAGATGGCCAATACGGCCTGAAGCAGATAAATCTGCAAATCGAGGAAGGCGCCATGGCTTTTATTACCGGCCACTCCGGCGCGGGTAAAAGCACCCTGATGCGTTTGATTGCCCTGCTCGATCGCCCGACACGCGGGCAGTTGATTGTCGATGGCCGCAACATGGCCAAACTGCCAAACAGGGAAATCCCCTTCCACAGACGCAAGGTCGGCATGATTTTTCAAGATCATCGCCTGCTTAATGATCGCAGCGTGTATGAGAATGTTGCCCTGCCGCTACAAGTGATTGGCGCATCGCCTCGTGACAGCGGCAAACGTGTCCGCGCAGCGCTCGATAAAGTCGGCTTGCTCAAAAAAGAGAAGAGCCTTCCAGCCAGCCTCTCCGGTGGCGAGCAGCAGCGTGTTGGCATAGCCCGCGCCCTTGTCACGCGTCCACCGATTCTGTTGGCTGATGAACCAACCGGCAACCTTGATCCTGAATTATCACGTGAAATCATGGATCTGTTTCTTGCCTTCAACCAGATTGGCGTGACCACTCTGATTGCATCGCATGATCTTGCGCTGATCAATCAACTCAATCGTCCCGTAATCAAGCTGCATGAAGGATCCATCGCCCGTGTTTGAGCAACATAAACGCGCCATCAGAATTGCACTGGGCGATCTGTTTCAGCGCCCCCTGGCTTCGTTGATGACAGTCCTGGTTCTCGCTATAGCACTGGCATTGCCGGCAACCCTGCTCGCCCTGTTAAACCTGGGTGAACAGTTAACATCTGAGTGGAGTCACGAACGCACAGTCACGATGTTCCTGAAGGCAGACGTCGATGCCGAGGCTGCACTGCTGCTCTCTGCCACCATCGAAGAGATTGAAGGTGTTGACTCAACCGAACTGCGCACAAGTGCGGATGCTCTGGCCGAATTTCGCCTCTACAGCGGTTTTGGCGATGCACTCGATGCCCTGGACGAGAACCCCCTACCGAACCACATTCTGATTCATCCGTCCGAAATCTCGGACAACGATGCCATCGGAGAGTTGGTCAGCCATCTCGCAACCCTGCCCGAGAGTGACCTGGTTGAATACGACCAGGCGTGGGTGGAACGGCTCAACAGCTTTACCGAGACAGCAAGACGATTTGCCGATGCACTTGCGCTCGCACTCGCTATCGCGGTAGTCATGATCATAGGCAACACGATTCGACTGGAAATTGCCACACGCCACAGCGAAATCGAGATCACCCGGCTGGTTGGCGGCACAGATGGTTTTATCAGGCGGCCTTTTCTCTATACGGGCATGCTCTACGGTTTCAGCGGTGCCCTGTTGGGATGGTTGCTGGTGTCACTGCTCCTGCTGTTTCTCAAGTCGCCACTACACGACCTTGAAATCCTCTATGCAACCAGCCTGCCACTGAACCCCTTCGACCTGCAGCGCCTCGCTATCCTGCTGCCCGCAGGCACCCTGCTCGGAATGGCAGGTGCAGTACTCACGGTTGGCCGTCACCTGGCCACGATTCAGCCTGAATAGTCCGGGCAGCCGGAAATCGCCAGAAATTGCCTATAACAACAAGAACCAGCTGGATATTGAACCCGAAAGAATGCCTCGACTTTCTGCGGAAAACTCATAACTAACTGTTATATATAGTTATTATTTATTTCATCAGGATTTGAACGAAACTTTTCCACAGGTTGGCACTCTAATCAACCGAGTGCTAAAATAGGCACACAGAAAAGAGGAGTACAAATGTCAAAATCAAATGCAATTTCGTTAAACCTGCCGACCGGAAGCATGGAAGCTTACGTCAGCGCTGCATTTCAGCTTCCAATGCTGTCAGCAGAGGAAGAACGCGACTATGCGATCAAATTACGTGATCATAATGATCTCGACGCTGCGCGGGCACTCGTTATGTCACACCTGCGCTTCGTGGTACGAGTTGCACGCGGCTACTCTGGCTATGGTCTGCCACAGCAGGACCTGATCCAGGAAGGTACCGTCGGCCTGATGAAAGCCGTCAAACGCTTTAATCCAGACAATAATGTCAGGCTGGTCTCCTATGCAGTACACTGGATTCGCGCGGAAATGCACGAATACATCCTGCGCAACTGGCGCATCGTCAAGGTGGCAACTACCAAGGCGCAGCGCAAACTGTTCTTCAATCTGCGTAGCGCGAAGAAACGTCTCGGCTGGCTCAATCATGAAGAAGTTGTGGGTATAGCCGAGGATCTCGGCGTGAAGCCTGAAACCGTGCTGGAGATGGAAAAACGCCTCTCTGCACATGACCTGCCATGGAATGCACCATCTGATAGTGACGATGAAGAGGCACACTTCTCACCATCTAGCTGGTTGCCCGGCAATACGCCGGATCCTGCCACCGAGATTGAGCGTGCAGACACCACTGCAGCGCGTGAGAAGGCCCTTGCTGAAGCGTTGGCACAGCTGGATGATCGCAGCCGCGAAATTCTTGCTGCACGCTGGCTCAGTGAGCAGAAGATGACGCTGCAGGACCTCGCCGCACAGTACGGCATCTCTGCAGAGCGTGTTCGACAGCTCGAAAAGAGCGCCATGCAGAAACTGCAGCAACTAGTCGATCTCGACTAGGCCTGCATGACACTACAGCCCAAAAAAGGACGTCATTGGCGTCCTTTTTTATTACCCGATTGATTGTCCGAGCATGCCAATCAAGCCGCATTTTTTCTTTTTTGGTGGCTTCTTTATTCCCCTGATTTTACGGCTTGTCTCGACCAGTTCATGGATCATCGGCATCAGGACGACCTCCAGGGCATGGGGCAGCTTGCCGCCCGGAACCACGATCGTATCCCTGCGCGACATGAAGGATTCCGGCAGCATACTCTTCAACCTGACGAAATCTACCTGCGTTCCATCCCGAAAACTGATAATCAACAGGCTTTCACTATCTGTCGGATAGACAGGCATGTTGAAAGGATCCGAGGTATCAACAGCCGGAACCAGCTGGAAATTAACATGGGTACGACTGAACTGGGGCGTGATGTGGTTCACATAATCACTCATCCGGTCAATTATTGACTGCCGCACCTCAGCCTTCGTGTAGCCTCGCATGGAGGTATCACGCTGTATCTTGCGAATCCATTCGAGGTTGATATTCGGCACGATTCCGATCAGCAGGTCCGCGTACTGGGCAATATCGATATCATCGCTGATCGCACCTCCGTGTAAGCCACGGTAATAGAGCAGATCACTCTTCTTTTTCATCATCTTCCATGGCGAAAAGGTGCCCGGTTCCTGCCCCATGGCATCTGCGTGCTCTTTCGAGTGCAGGTAATAGCGATAGACGCCCGTCCCGGTCACTGCGTACTGAAACAGCAGAGACTCGAGCTTGTCTAGATGGTTACCCTCGGGTCCGAAATGGGTCAGGCTCCGCCCTTCCTGCTTCGCCCTCAAGAGCTCTTCCTGCATTTCTGCACGGGTATAGCGATGAAAAGCACTCCCCTGGATATAGACAGCCTTGACACGTTCCCTGCGGAAAATATGCTCAAATGCTCTCGTGATAGATGAGCTACCGGCTCCGGATGATCCGGTAACGGCAATAATCGGGTGCTCCCTGGACATTAGAATTTCCTGATATTCACAACTTCCCTATTTCTAGCATGGTTTCATGGTTGATTACAAACCCGATGACCTGTGCAAAGGAGTCTCCCCTGAAAATTAAAAAAGGGCGCAAAAGCGCCCTTTTTCAAGATACAACTGCCTCAATCAACCAAAAATGATGACCGACAGGAAGCTCAGCCATGCAAAAATGATCAGGCCGATGGTGAATGTGAGAGGAAAGTTTTCAAAATTAAACAATTGCCGCATGATTGCCAGCTCCGTAACTTAGGTTTCTGAATTCTGTTCATCTGTCTGCTTCTTCTCTTGCACATAGTCATGCGGAACAAGCGGATCATCGTCATCCATAAGGATGCGATAGGCAGGACCTTCAAGATCCTCGTACTGGCCACTCTTGATGGTCCAGAGAAAAAAGAGTACCGCGACAGTCATGATGACCACTGCCAGGGGAATCAATAAATAGAGTATGCTCATGTCGCCCTCGTCTGTTGGCTGTTTCCGGTGTGACGCAATCGCAGGGCGTTGGTAACGACCACCAGTGAACTTGCTGACATGCCAAGTGCCGCCATCCAGGGCGCAATCATGCCCGATGCCGCAAGTGGCAAAGCTACAATATTATACATCAGTGCCCACAGCAGGTTCTGCCGAATAATCACCAGCGTGCGACGTGCAACTTTGAAACCACTGACGAGGTGCGAGAGATGATCAGAGAGCACAACAAGATCTGCAGCCGCATGCGCCAGTTCTGTTCCGCCGCCCATGGCGACTGAGACATCTGCACCCGCCAGCACCGGCGCATCATTCACCCCGTCACCGACCATGGCGACAATCTTTCCCTGCTGCTGTAAGCGCCTGACATAGGCAAGCTTGTCGTCGGGTGAGGCCGAGAAGAGCACGTTTGAAATACCCAATTCAGCGGCAACTCTTGTAACCGGTTCCCTGCTGTCTCCTGAGAGCAGATGTGGCTCTACACCCAATTCCCTGAGCGCTGCGATAACCTCTGCTGCACCCTTGCGCAACTCATCACTAAGTTCAAAGCGCGCAACCAGGCCCGCTTCATCTGCAAGCCAGATACCTGCTGCACCATGCTCCTCCTGCTCAGCCGACACAGCACCCAGTTCAGAAACAAAGCGAAGCGAACCAATACGATAGCGCTGTCCATCAACGACGCCCTCGACGCCTTCTCCCGGTCTGGAGACGATTTCGCCTGCAGGCATCGGATCTCCGGCCTTGATTGATATAGCCCTTGCAACAGGATGCTCCGAACGTGCTTCAAGTGCTGCGGCGATATCAAGCGCAGTGCTCTCGCTGACATCAGTCAATGTAACGACACGGGTCAGTTCAAGGCGTCCCTTGGTCAGGGTTCCGGTTTTATCGAATACAACATGCGTCGCCTTGGCGAGTGTTTCGATTGCATGCCCGCGTGTCGCCAGCAGGCCCAGCCGGGTCAGGGTTCCGGTTGCTGCAGTGATCGCGACCGGGGTTGCCAGTGACAAGGCACAGGGGCAAGTCACAACAAGTACAGAGAGTGTCACTGCAAAAGCGTGCTGCGCATCATGCATCCACCACCATGTTGCGACCAGTGCTGCAATGATCAGTACTGCAGCGACGAACCATCCAGCGATGCGATCGGCAAGACGCGCGATTTGCGGCTTTTCCGCCTGCGCACGTTCGAGCAGCTGAACGATACCGGAGATAACCGTCTCCTCACCCACCCTGTCGATTTCAAACACCAACGGGCTTTCAACATTAAGGCTGCCGCCAACCAGTCGGTCACCCACTTTGCGCACCAGCGGCAGACTCTCACCCGTCAACAGGGATTCATCAACGGAGCTAACTCCTTCTACGAGGACACCATCTGCCGGGATGGTCTCGCCGGGACGTACGACAACCCTGTCACCGGCAATCAATTCAGTGACCGGAACCAGCTCTTCATTTCCGTCGGCAGAGAGTCGTGCTGCAGTTGCAGGCAACAGGCGCACCAGCGCTTCGGCGGCCTGCCCTGCCCGATGGCGTGCGCCCATCTCGAGATAACGCGAGGCAAGCAGAAAAAAGGCGAACATACAGACAGAATCGAAGTAGACCTCGGTTCCACCGGTTACGGTTGACCAGACACTGGCACCAAAGGCACCGCCTATGGCTATCGAGACAGGGACATCCATTCCCACCTGTTTATGCGTTATATCGCGCCAGGCGTTTTTGAAAAAACCGAGTCCCGCATAGAAGACCACGGGAATGGTAAGAAACATGCTGACCCAGTGCATAAAGCCCTGCATCTGCTCATCCATTCCGTAGAACTCGCCGGAGTAGAGTGCCACTGCAAGCATCATCACCTGCATTGCACCAACCCCGGCAATCGCCATCTTGCGCAGCGCGAGACGCTTCTCCTTGCGCTGAATCTCTTCCTGCTTACCCGGATCAAACGGGTGCGCGATATAACCGATGGCAGCGATCGCCTTGAGAATATCACTCAGCTGGATACGTGATTCATCCCATTCAACGCGGGCGCGATGGGTTGAATAGTTCACATCAAAGTTCAGAACACCATCGAGGGCGCGCACGTGACGCTCATTGAGCCAGACACAGGCAGCACAGGTGATACCCTCAAGAATCAGGGATGCACGACGCTTGTCATCTTCATCCACTTCAACAAAGCTTTCCTGCACCAGCTTTTCGTCATAGAGGGAGAGACGCTGCAGCTGCTCCGGAATCAACTCCTCCGGTCGTTGTGACGGTTCGGTGCGGTGGTCGTAAAAGCTCTCCAGGCCTCCGGCAACTATTGCTTCTGCCACTGCCTGGCAGCCATGACAGCACATATCCCGCTGCTGACCACGAATCTCAACCTGCAGGTTGATATCTTCAGGGACCGGCAGGCCGCAGTGAAAACATGGATGCTGTGTTTCGTCGTTCAAGTTCAGGTTCCCGCCGTAGCAACCGAGGTCGTTGCCTGTATCTCGTGAGTATCACCTTGCCTGTCAATTGTCACAACCAGGTTCCACACACCCGGCAAAGGCATCTCCAGCTCCACCACGTAAAAGCCCGGTGAATCCGGACGCATGCTGAAACTGAAATCATGCTCGCTATTCGAGGGACGAATAAAGGTTCCGGAGACTGTTGCCCCACTAACCGGTTGATCCTCTGCATCACGCACTTCAAGAAGAAACAGCTGTGGCTGGCCGACAACGGGGGCTGTACGCCAACCTTTCCGGACCCGCCATCCACGTGCCTGCTGCTCTTCTACCTGCTTGAGGTATTGATTGTAGAGTGCCTCTTTCTTCTGGTAGTCATATGGAACTGTACCGGGAAAACGTGAATCAGCAACCTGCGCTGATTTGGGCTGTGGAAGCAGTTTGGCAAAAATTCCGGTAATGCCTGTCTCCGCAAGGCCAACAAAGGTCACGTTAACTGCAATCACCATGGCAAAGAAAGCAACGATAATCGCCGGTCCCCAGTGCCAGCTTGTTCCCGAACGATGACCGACAATGCCGAGTACATAGGCGAGTACGACAAAAATACCGAGCTCGATGGCAAACACATCACCACCACGCCAGTTCAGCAGCGTCCACGGGATATGCACGCCAATCACTGCGAGAATCAGGACAACCGTCATCGCCTTGCTATCGAGCCTGGTGAGAAAACGCAGCACCAGGTAGAGCAACAGTTCCAACAATACACCGAGTCCAATTACAGCAAGTAATCCTGTTGTATTCATATCAGCTGCTCATCTCAGGGTGTGGTAAATACGGCATTCTGCATAAACTCCTGCAGGTCATCCCGTTTGAAAGGTGTAGCTCGAAAGACAAAAGAGTGAGAGCCTTCACCAAGAAGGTCCGGATGACTCCGGACGCGTGCCGTCAGGCGCAATCTCTGCTCAGGCGCAAGAATGATTGCCTGAAATTTTCCCATATCCAGTTCAGCGCCGGGCAGACCGTCAAGCGAGAAAGCCAACATCAGGTTGGCTCCCGTCTTGTTGTTCATCTTGATTTCGTAGCTGTTCTGGATACGACCATCAGAGAGCGTCACAAACAGAGGCTGGCGTACTTGCGAAATCGTCATATCAAATTTCTGTTGGTGAGAAACACTCCACACCAACGCCGTAACAATGATCATTAGTACAGCAAAATAGCCTAACACCTTTGGTCGCAACAAGCGTGCACGCTTACCTTCACTGACCTGGCGCTCGGAAGTGTAGGCGACAAGACCGCGCGGCCACTCAAGCGAATCCATAATGGTGTCACAGGCATCGATACACAGGGCACAGGAGATACACTGAATCTGCAGGCCATTTCGAATATCTATTCCTGTAGGGCACACCTGCACACAGTAACCGCAATCGATACAGTCACCCACACCGGCCTCGGCTCTCACCTCGCGAGTTTTCAGATTGCGCCCTGCCCTTGCGCGTCCCTTATCACCTTCACCACGTTTTGCATCGTAGGAGACGATCAGCGAGTCGCTATCAAACATGGCGCTTTGGAAACGTGAGTAGGGACACATATAGGTACATACCTGCTCGCGTGCATGCCCTGCCATGACATAGGTTGTCGCTGTCAGGAAGAGTGCAGTTGCATAAGCCGCAAACGGCGCCTGTAAGCTGAAAAAGTCTCCGAACAGTTCAGGAGCATTGCCCCAGTAGAGCACAAAACTGAGCCCCGTAATAAAGGAGAACAGTAGCCATAACAAATGTGTTGTACTGATTTTGAGAATTTTTTCCGCATTCCACTTCTGTTTCGACAGACGGATACGCGCAGGACGTTCGCCCTGTACCAGCCGCTCAACCAGTACAAAGACATCGGTCCACAGGGTCTGGAAGCAAAAATAACCACAAAAGACACGCCCGGCAATACCTGTGACAAAGAACAGAAGATAGGCCGCGAGCATCAGGAAACCGGCAAGCCAGAAGATATCCTGCGGATAAACAGTGAGGTCAAACAGGTAGAATTTACGCCCGACAAGATCAAACAAAACAGCCTGATCACGACCGGTGTCACGCTCCCAGCGTAGCCACGGAAGCAGGAAATAGACTCCGTAGGCAAGCGCAAGTATGCCCCACTTAAGGTCACGAAAACGCCCCTTCACCGAACGCGGGAAGATCGATTTACGTGCCTCGTATAGATGCTCTACCGGTTGAACCTGCTCATTTTCCATTAGTTAATCTGTAGCTAGTCAATATATGTTTTTCGGTCTCATCGAAACAATACAGGGAGTGATGTCAACGACGCCACTCCCTGGAAGCTAATAGCAGGCAGAACTTGCCAGCCCTGCCGAATCAATCAGCTGATATACTTACTCACCGCCGCCCAGCTCGTGAACGTAGAGTGTCAGCAACTTGATTTGCTCCACACCAAGACGACTCTTCCACTGCGGCATTTGGCGTGTTATGCCATTTTTGATCACACTCTTAACAGCAGCGACCTTGCCCTCTTCCTTGACTGCGCCCGGCACATTGGCAACTGTCCATACTGCATCTGTGAGGTTCGCTGCACCCTGTGACTTGAGACCAGTTCCATCTGTTCCATGACAGTAGTAGCAACCGCCTTCCTGGCCCTGGAAAATCTTCTGACCTGCTGCTGCCTTGTCGGTTTCGACAGAGTGACCTGACAGGCCCAGAACGTAATTTGCCAGCTGCTCGAGCTTCTCATCATTGAGACTCTTGCCGAACGCCGGCATAAATCCATTACGGCCGTGCGTGATGGTCTGCTCGATCTCGGTGGTAGTACCACCCCACAACCAGGCATCGTCAGCCACATTGGGGTACAGACCGAATGCCTGTTCCGGCAGGTCTCCACCAGGCCCGTGGCAGGCTGCACAGTTATCAGCAAATACAACCTTGGCCATCGAGTTGGCAAAAGCCATCATGTCAGGATCACTGAGGATCTCTTCATAGCTGGCAGCGTTAACTTTCTCCAGGTATGCCTTCTGCTTGAGGGCCTCTTCTCCCGTCTGCATATCCTCGATCAGCAGTGAGCGCGTATTCCAGTGCGTGGTCACTTCTTCTCCGGCACTATTCTGGAAGGTGATGGTGTTACCCACGCCCTTGGTGAAGGTATTCGCATATGGCCAGGTTGGATAGATTATCCAGTAACCCAGGGAGAAAATGATGGTTGCATAGAAAGTCCATATCCACCAGCGCGGCAGCGGGTTATTGAACTCCTGCAGGTCACCGTCCCAGGCATGACCGGTTGTCTGTACTGCTTTACCCTGTTGCTGTGTATTGTTGTCACTCATGATGATTTACCTTGTTCATCTTCTGTGTCACTGACGTCATCATCTGCAAATGGAATGTACTTATACGACTCGAGGCGCTGTTTGCGCTTCTTGCCGGTAAAGACATAGACCAGGATGCCAATGAAGGTGAAGAAGAAGATCAACAGCGCTATTGGCTTGCTGTACTCCATCGATGTCATCCATTGCAACCATGCCGGCATTATGATTTCCCGTCAGTTTCTCTGTTTGTAACTCGTTCGATCGGATTTCGATCAACGAAACTCTGCAAAATAGCCTTCGTCGTACTTGCTGAAATCAACAAGCGTACCCAGCAATTGCAGGTAGGCGACCATTGCATCCATCTCGGTCAGGTTGGAACGATCACCATCGTAGTTTCCAGCCTGCGCCTGGGCGATAAGATTCTTTTCCGCACTATGAATATCAAGCATCTTTGCCGCTTCTTCACCAAATCGCTCAACATTGGCCTGGTACTCCTCATCTGTATCAGAGTAAGGAACACCAACCATCTTCAGCGCTCGCAGCTTGCCCTCGATGTCCGAGGTGTTCAGCGCTGTTTCAGAGAGCCATGGATAGTTCGGCATAATCGATTCCGGAACAACCGAGCGTGGCGCCTCGAGATGCTGTACATGCCACTCGTTGGAATACTTTTCACCAACGCGTGCAAGATCAGGCCCGGTACGCTTGGAGCCCCACTGGAACGGATGGTCATACTGTGATTCAGCCGCCAGCGAGTAGTGACCGTAACGAAGAAGCTCATCGCGGAAAGGACGGATCATCTGCGAGTGACAGGTATAACAACCCTCTCGAACGTAGATATCACGGCCAGCCTGCTCAAGTGGCGTGTAAGGGCGCACGCCCTCGACTTCCTCGATGGTCTCATCGATATAGAAGAGAGGTACAATTTCGACCAGTCCACCGATACTGATAACCAGCAAGGTGAGACCGATCAGAAGGCCAGCGTTGATTTCAATACTTTCGTGTGCAAAACGGAATTTCATGATCAAGCTCCTACCTTAGCCATCTTGGCCGCAATTTTCGCCTCGATTTCAACCTGCTCGCGCTTCGCCGTACGAATTGTCATGAAAACGTTGAACGCCATAATCAAAATACCGGCTACAAAGAAAATTCCACCCAGCATACGTGTCACCAGTGGCACGTGCATGAAGGAGACAGATTCGATGAATGTGTAGGCGAGGTTGCCGTAATCATCGAATGCACGCAGCATCAGACCCTGACCAATTCCTGAAATCCACATCGCAGTGATATAGAGAACGATACCGATGGTCGCCAGCCAGAAGTGAGTGTAGACAAGTTTTTTGCTCCACAGCCTGGTATCCCAGAGACGCGGAATCATGTGGTAGAAAGAGCCGAAGCTGATCATCGCAACCCAGCCAAGTGTACCAGAATGAACGTGACCAATTGTCCAGTCAGTGTAGTGCGACAGGGCATTGACACTCTTCAGTGACATCATCGGGCCTTCAAAGGTCGACATGCCATAAAATGCCAGCGATGTGATCAGGAACAACATGATCGGATCGGTACGCAGTTTGTCCCATGCGCCAGAGAGAGTCATGATGCCGTTAATCATGCCGCCCCATGAAGGCATCAGCAGCAGGATTGAGAAAGTTGCAGCAAGCGACGAAGTCCAGTCAGGTAGTGCAGTCCAGTGCAGGTGATGCGCACCAACCCACATATAAAGGAATGCCAGCGCCCAGAAGTGAACGATCGACAGACGATAGGAGTAGACGGGACGTCCTGCCTGCTTGGGCACAAAGTAGTACATCATGCCGAGGAATGCTGCTGTGAGGAAGAATCCTACTGCATTATGGCCGTACCACCACTGTGTCATCGCATCCTGAACACCCGAGAATGCACTGTACGACTGCAGGCTGAACATGCTGACTGGAACTGCCAGGTTATTGACAATATGAAGAATCGCAGTTGCCAGGATAAATGACATATAGAACCAGTTGGCAACATAGATATGCGGCTGCGAACGACGCATCAGGGTTGTCACGTAGACATAAAAATAGGCCACCCATGTGACCGTGATAAGAAGATCGATCGGCCAGACAAATTCTGCATACTCACGTCCCTGGGTATAACCGTTGACATAGCCCAGCACACCGAGAAGAACAGATGCCTGCCAGCCCCAAAAGGTAAAACCGGCCAGCATGTTGCTTGAGAGTGGTGTCTGACAGGTGCGTTGCACCACGTAGTAGGAGGTTGCAAACAGTGCGCTTCCACCAAAACCGAAAATAACCAGCGTGGTATGCACTGGACGCAGGCGCCCGAAGGTTATTGCCGGAGTGTCAAAGTTCAGAAAGGGAAACGCCAGCTCTGCAGCAATGTAGGTACCGGCAAACATGCCCAGTATGCCCCACACCAGTGCCATAACAGCGAATCGCTTTATGATGTCATAGTTGTACTGCGAATCCGCAGCTACAGCCTCATGTGCCATGAGTACACCTCAATGCGTTAAAAAAATAAAACCTCTCCACGACTGCAGTCGAAACTGCTGCCGCCTCTTGTTCTTCGTTATTTGCTTGAACAGTGATGTTCAAGCTTTACCCGGCAGACCCAACCTCCGGATAGCCGAGAGACTTGAGCGTCTCGGCAACCTGCTGACGTTCGGATTCATTCAGATCGAATAGCAGGCGACCAGTGTCGATATCAACCTCGACCTTGTCGTCAAACGCCTTGCGTATGATGCTGGCGCATCCGCCACACCTGACATTTTCAACATCAATTGAGAAAGGCAATTGCATCACCTACGTGATTGATTAGCAAAAAATGACACAGTTACAACGTAACTGGATCCGGAACGCGCCAATAATATTAGATTTTTCTAACACAGTCAAAAGCAGCGCGCCAATTCTAAAGGAGAAATCCCGTTAAAAAAACCGCCCTCATTATAATGCTGCAGTGCAATAATACAAATTAACAAATTCGTACGTACGGATTTTCTTATATAACAAATTTGCCTGCGTCAATACCAAAATAAGCCTTTTTAATTGCGTTATGCCAAAAAAATGGCATAAACACCTCACCAAAATAGCATTTGGCTTCTTTTGATGCCTGGCGGACAAAAAAACAGACATTAGTATGGGGGCGTATATGCCGATGTGGCATAGCGATGTTTCAACATCGTCAGAGAAATTCGTTATACGTCCGAATCGCTCTACAACTGGCAAGGGAATCGCTCTTCTCCTGCTCGGAGTAGGAACCATCACTATTGGTGTGGCTGTTCGCTTCTGGTTAATTGGAGCCTGGATGGTAATGCCATTTGCCATACTTGAAATGCTTGCACTTGGTTATGCATTCGTAGCAGTTGAACGCAAGACCCGATTCTGCGAAACCATTGAACTGGATGAAGAGACAGTCTCGGTGGTACAGAAGAACTGGAATGCAACGAATGAGTGGAAGTTTCCAACATACTGGGTAAAAGTCATATTGGATTTCGACTCTTCAGGATGGTACGCAAGTCGCCTGTACCTGCGTTCGCATGGCAAGTTACTGGAAATCGGTGCATGCCTGAACGAGGAAGAGCGCCAGGAGCTTACGCAGCATCTTAGAAACAGAATTACAGGTTGCCTGACCTGAACCAACTTAAAACGACAAGGCTGGCCAGGCAACAAGCTGGATAAATTAAAAAAATACCATTTATTTTTAGGGGGAGGTTGTATGTCAATACGCACAAAGGGCGGCATCCTGGGCTCCGCAATTTTCACCATCACAGGTGATGCATTTGCGGACTGGACGCTGAACCTGCCGGAACCGGTTTCACCAGTCACGCGGGAAATCTTCAACCTGCACATGCTCACTGCCACCGTTGCACTTGTCATCATGGTGATCGTGACTGCAGTTATCATCTATTCACTGTGGAAGTTCCGCAAATCAGCAGGCTACGAGGCCGACCAGAACTTTCACACCGGCTGGTTTGGCATATGGTCCTGGGTTTTGGTGCCTGTTGTCGTTCTCGGTATTGACCTGAGCATTGCCGGCAAGGCAACCAAAGTCTTCTCTCTTGTTGAAGACACCACGCCTCCCGAACTGACCCTGAAAGTCACCGGCTCGCAGTGGAAATGGACATACGACTACATGGAAGACGATATTCAGATCGTTTCCAACCTCGACCGTGACATAGCCGAAAGCGAAGACACCTACCTGCGCGATGTCGACAACAAGGTGATACTGCCTGTCGATACCCGCATCCGCTTCCTGCACACGGCAACCGACGTACTGCACGCCTGATGGGTACCTGCCCTGGCCTATAAGAAAGACGCAATCCCGGGCTACATCAACGAAACCTGGGCGATTATCGAAAAAGAGGGCATCTACCGTGGCCAGTGCGCAGAAATCTGCGGTACCGGACACGCCTTTATGCCAATCGTTGTCGAGGCAGTCAGCAAAGAGAAATACGCTGCATGGGTAGACGGCAAGAAAGAGGCAGCTACTGCCGCTCTTGCTGAAGCCAGCGCCGATAAGACCTGGAGCATGGACGAGTTGATGGCACGTGGTGAACAAGTTTACAACACCGCCTGCGGAGCTTGTCACCAGCCTACAGGCCTGGGACTACCACCTGCGTTCCCGGCACTGAAAGGAAGTGCATTTACCACCACAGGTGAAATCAGCGCACATCTGGATATCATCATCAACGGCAAGCCCGGCACAGCAATGGCTGCCTGGGGTGCGCAATTGAATGACCTGGAAATTGCCGCAGTCACGACCTACGAGCGTAATGCCTGGGGTAATGATACTGGTGACATGGTACGTCAAGGCGGCTCGCAGCAATAACAAATAATAGAGAGAATGATTGATATGAGTACTGAAGCTATTCACGCCGACCACGATCATCATCACGCGCCTTCAGGCATTGGCCGCTGGCTGTTCAGCACCAACCACAAGGACATAGGTACCATGTACCTGATTTTCTCCCTTGTGATGCTGTTCCTGGGAGGCGCATCAGCCATGATGCTGCGTGCAGAACTATTCACACCCGGACTGCAGATACTTGATCCGGACACCTATAACAACCTGCTGACGAACCATGCACTGATCATGGTGTTCGGCGTAGTCATGCCCGCTGCTGCCGGTATGGCCAACTGGATGATACCGATGATGATCGGAGCTCCGGACATGGCGCTGCCAAGACTCAACAACCTGAGTTTCTGGATTCTGCCGTTCGCTGCCATTATGCTGATCATCTCCATGATTGCCCCTTACTTCCCTGGCGGAGGCACACCGATCAATACCGGCTGGACACTCTATCCACCACTATCGGTACAGGTCGGCATGGGAATGGACTTTGCCATCTTCACGGTCCACCTGCTGGGTATCTCCTCGATCCTGGCGGCAATCAATATCATCACCACGATCGTCAACATGCGCGCACCGGGTATGACCTACTTCAAACTGCCGCTGTTCGTCTGGTCATGGCTGCTGACTGCCCTGCTGCTCATCATGATCATGCCGGTACTTGCAGGCGGCGTTACCATGCTGCTGTTCGACCGTCATTTTGGCACCGCTTTCTTTGACGCTGCCGGCGGCGGCGACCCGGTACTGTTCCAGCATCTTTTCTGGTTCTTCGGACACCCTGAAGTCTACGTACTGCTGCTCCCGTCTATCGGCATCCTGGGCATGGTCGTCCCGACCTTCTCGCGCAAACCACTGTTTGCATACAAGCCTCTGGTCTACTCCATGATGATGCTGACTGCACTGGGTATGGTCGTTTGGGCGCACCACCAGTACACCGTCGGTATGTCAGAGGCTGTTACGACATACTTTATGATAGGTACAATCCTTATCTCGATTCCGGTCGGCTACATGCTGTTCAGCTTTATATTTACCATGTGGCGTGGAGCGATGACATTCGAGACGCCGATGCTGTTCGCGGTCGCCATCGTGTTGATGTTCAGCTTCGCGGGCGTTACCGGCGTCATGCTCGCCGTTGTACCCGCTGACCTGCAGTATCACGATACCTATTTCGTGGTGGCACACTTCCACTACGCATTGATACCGGGTTCGCTCTTCGGTATCTATGCTGGCGTCTTCTACTGGCTGCCGAAGTGGACCGGCCACATGTATAACGAAACCCACGGCAAGATCTTCTTCTGGTGGACGACGATCTCCTTCAACCTGACATTCTTTGTCCAGCACTTTTCCGGACTGGCAGGTATGCCGCGCCGTATCGTTGACTACAGCCCGATTTTCGCCGAGTTCAACATGATCTCTTCAATCGGAGCTTTCTCCTTCGGTGCTTCGCACCTGCTGTTCCTGTATATCATCATCAAGACAGTCAAGGGTGGTGAGAAGGCCTCGGACAAGCCGTGGGAAGGCGCACAGGTCGGCACGCCGGGACTGGAATGGACCCTGCCTTCACCACCACCGTTCCACAGCTTCACAACACCACCGGCAATCAAGTAAGAACACCCCTCCTCCCTCGCGGGAGGAGGGATGCCCAACAGAGTATGAAATGATGAATAATGACGAAACCAAGCAGAAAAACAATATCCGCATTGCCTTGTTGCTGGGTGGTATTGCACTAGTCCTCTCGTTGATGACGCCCCTGCTGATGCTTCGTGATGGTGTTGGCTCTTGAGCAACCAGCCAAAATCCAATCGTAAACTCGGCCTCGGACTCGCTTCCATTGTCGTCGGTATGTTTGGTTTTGGTTTTGCGATGGTTCCACTCTATGGCCTGTTCTGCGACATCACCGGTATTAACAGGGCTGGTGGTACCGGAAGAGTAGCTGTTAGCGATGTTACGATGCTGGGCGTTGACCATGATCGTAAGGTTCGTGTCGATTTTGACTCCACGCTAAATGCCGGACTCAACTGGGAAGTGACGCCACAAACCACGACTCTCGAAGTGCATCCGGGCAAGGTCTACGATGTTTCATACAGAGTACGCAACAACAGTGATCATGCAGTTGTTGCCCAGGCAATACCCAGCATCACGCCCTGGCAGGCAACTGAACATTTCAATAAAACCGAGTGTTTCTGCTTCGAACAGCAGACACTGCAACCCGGGGAGAGTGCAGATCTCGGACTGCGTTTCGTTCTGAGCCGCACACTTCCCGAGAAGTACAATACTGTAACCCTGTCCTATACCTTCATGGATACCAACAGGGACAAAATGATAAGAAACGCCGTATCGGCTCGTTAACAGTCCGAATGGCATAAAACAGAGATTAACCGGATAACCATAATCAAGGTTGAATTGGGGAATAATATGACAACAACATCAAATGACGACTACTACATCCCGGAACCGAGCCGCTGGCCCCTGATTGGTGCTGCAACAGTATTCACCTTGCTGTTCGGTGTTGTACTCTGGCTCAACAGCTGGGTCGCAGGTCCATGGATCATGCTGGCTGGTGCTGCAAGCCTGGCGTTTCTTTTCAAAGGCTGGTTCGGCGATGTCATCAAGGAGAACCTCTCCGGTAGTTACAATGGACAGGTCGACAGTTCTTTCAGGCAGGGCATGTTCTGGTTCATTACATCGGAAGTATTCTTCTTCCTGACCTTTTTCGGTTGCCTCTACTACCTGCGCAACATCACCCTGCCCTACCTGGGTGGTGAAGGCTACCTTGCCACTTCCAACATTCTGTGGGAGGGATGGACCTACACATGGCCACCGCTGCAGCTCCCTGATGCAACCAACTATGTCGAAGCCAAGGAAGCAATGGGGCCTGGCGGCATTCCGCTGTGGAACACCATCATCCTGCTGAGTTCAGGCGGAACCCTGACCTGGGCACACTGGGCATTAAAGAAAGATGACAATAAACAGCTGGTACTCGGTCTTGCCACAACAATCCTGCTGGGTGTCATCTTCTTCATCCTCCAGGCAGTCGAGTATGGTCACGCCTACGCTGAAATGGACCTCACCCTGGAATCGGGCATCTATGGCTCCACTTTCTACCTGTTGACCGGCTTTCACGGTTTTCACGTCACGGTTGGTGCCATCATGCTGATGGTCATCCTGGGACGAGCCATGAAAAACCACTTCAGTTCGCACAACCACTTCGCATTCGAAGCTGTCGCCTGGTACTGGCACTTTGTTGACGTGGTATGGATCGGACTTTACATCCTGGTTTACTGGCTTTAACAGAAGGAAAAAACAACAATGCGCCGCCCGAGGGGGCGGCGCATTTTTTATTTTGAAGAAAGGATATTTACTGAATCTGGTGCGGAACAAGATTACCGCTGAAATACCCAACGAGAATCAGTCCGATCAAGGTAAATGAGAGTGCAACCCGAATCGTTAGAGAGGTAACAACACGATTCCCCTTGCCATCATCCTTGGCAAGAAAAAACATCCCTGATCCGAGGCTGGCGAGAATCAACACCAGGTTGATTATGATAAGAGTTTTAATCATAGCGTTTTATTAACCAATACGGCTTCAATTAACTTTTTCTAATATCCCAAGAGTATAAACCAGTTGCAGATGCAAAAATACAAATTCAGCCCCGGTATATTCGGAACAGTCATTACTCTCATCGGTGTGACCCTGTTCTGTAGCCTGGCGTTATGGCAGTTTGGCCGTGCAACTGAAAAGGAAGAGCTCCAGGAGATGATAGAGCAGCGCCTTGCCCAACCAGCCTTTTCATACAAGGGCGACATTCTCGACCTGAACGAGATGAAGTACCGCCTTGTCAGTGCAAAAGGGCATTTTGAATCCACGCACCAGCTACTGCTCGACAACATCGTTTTCGAGGGTAAGCCCGGATACGAGGCAATTACGCCGTTTCGTCTTGAAAACGGCTCCTATGTACTGGTCAACCGAGGCTGGGTCCCACAGGGCGCCTACCGTGACCAGTTGCCCGATATCGACTTGCAGGCCCGGCCACGTACAATCACCGGCCGGATTGAACAACACAAGTCACGCCCGGTTGTTGGCGGCGACACCCCCAGAACAGATGCCAGTAACCGCTGGAGATATGTTGACACCGAACTCTTTGCTGAGGAGAGCGGTATCAGCACCCCCGGCTTCATTATCCGTCTCGATTCACAGGATCCTGACGCCTATCGCCAACAGGAAAGCCGTTTTGACGCCAAGGTTGGCATGCATATCGGCTACGCGGTCCAGTGGGCGGCTTTTGCACTTTTCGCCCTCGGCACATGGATTGGTGTAAGCTTCAGAACCCGAAACGGGAAACCGGAAAAAACCAGGAATGAGCTGACATAATGAAAACAACAGAATCACAAAGCCGCGGCCCTTTCTGGGCCCTGCTGGCACTAACGGGACTGCCGTTTATGCTTGCCCTCTATTTCTTCTACAATCCGGATATGCTGACTGGTCTGACAACAGCAAATAAGGGCCAACTGCTGACCCCTGCGCGCCAGGTACCGCAGATGACGTTACAGACCCTGGATGGCAAAGGATTTGATACTTCCGCCCTGAAAGAGAGCTGGGCGCTACTCCTCGTATCGCCAAGCGCCTGCGACACGGAGTGTGAGAAAAACCTCTTCCTCCTGCGCCAGATTCGTCTCGCCATGGGAGAGAACCGTAAACGCATCCATCGCCTGATGCTGCTGACGGACACAAATAACCTTGACCAGCTAAAGCAACAGCTGGAACCTTACGAGGGCACCCGGGTGATCACCGGCTCACCAGATGACAGGCAGCAACTGCTGTCGCTGCTTGAAACAGGTGACCTGCCACCCAATGGACGCATCTTTACGATCGACCCGCAAGGAAAAATTATCCTGGCTTATGATCTTGATCCAAACTGGAAAGATATTCTCAAGGACCTCGAGCACCTTCTGAAGGTTGTACAGCTATGAACAGCCTGCTGCTGAACATGACTAACCCCGAGAATTCGTGACTGTATTATGAAACAAGAGCTAATGAGAAGCTGGTTTAAAAACATTACCCTGTCGGCAGCACTGCTCGCCTTTATTGTTGTGGTGCTCGGCGCCTTTGTACGCCTGACCGATGCAGGTCTCGGCTGCCCTGACTGGCCGGGCTGCTATGGCCTGCTGACAGCGCCTGAAGTTGGTTCACAGACAGCTGATATCATGCACACCGAAAGTGGCGTCGCCAAGGCATGGAACGAGATGATTCATCGCTATGTTGCCGGCATACTCGGACTACTGGTGCTCGCATTGACCGTTATTGCCGTACTCAACCGGCGTGATCCTGAACAGCCTGTGGCTGTGCCTGTTGCCCTGCTGGCCCTGGTTATCTTCCAGGCACTGCTGGGGATGTGGACCGTAACCATGCTGTTACGGCCTGAAATCGTCACCCTGCACCTGCTAATGGGCATGGCAACGCTCGCAATCCTGTGGTGGCTGTGGTTCAGGACGGCAGGAGAACGCAGCCTGCTCTCCTATTCGGATAAATCCAAATCGACCGGCTACTGGGCTTTTGCAGCACTCACCCTGGTCTACCTCCAGATCGCCCTCGGCGGCTGGGTCAGTACCAACTATGCCGCCCTGCATTGCCCTGATTTCCCGACCTGCCAGGAGCAGTGGTGGCCACAAACCGATTTTGCCGGCGCATTTGACCTCAATCATGGGGACGACAGCAATTTCGAGGGTGGCAAACTGACAAATACACAGGGAGTTACTGTACATATTACACACAGAATTGGTGCGCTCATTCTGTTGGTTTTTTTCTCTATAATGGTATGGATCGCACAAATAAAAAATGACCATCGTTTCAAACAGGCATCAAGGGCCATCGCTTTTCTGCTGTTGATACAGATCGGTCTGGGGATCAGTAATGTACTGTTCCTGCTACCACTGCCGGTTGCAGTGGCTCACAACGGGGTTGCAGCACTGCTGCTGATTGCCAGTGTCTACCTGAACCACGTGGCAAACCCGAGAAAATTGAATTAAATCGTATCCGCTAAATAACAATAACAACAGGGTGCAGAGGAGGAATGACAATTGGATAACAGCCTGACAATGACACAACGCATCGTGCGTTTCCCATGGATCGAATGCTATGCGTTATGCAAACCCAAAGTCGTCGCACTGATCGTTTTTACTGCAGTGGTAGGCATGCTGCTGTCGACCAAGGGCGCACTGCCGCCTCTCGATTTGCTGTTCTTCGGTACTATCGGTATTGGACTCGGTGCAGCATCAGGTGCAGCCGTCAACCACTACGTTGACCAGCGCATCGATGCCATCATGGATCGAACCCACAACAGGCCGCTCCCGGCAGGCAAACTCGAACCGGCGACAGCCTTGGGGTTTGCTCTCGGTATCGGCGCCTTGTCGATGGTCATCCTGCTGGTGTTCGTCAACGCACTGACAGCCTTGCTGACACTAATCTCCATGATCGGTTACGCGGTGATCTATACCATGTACCTGAAACGCGCTACGCCACAGAACATCGTTCTCGGCGGAGCTGCAGGAGCAGCCCCTCCCCTGCTTGGATGGGCTGCAATTACAGGCGAAGTCCCCTATGAAGCCCTGCTGCTGTTTTTAATCATCTTCGTCTGGACACCGCCACATTTCTGGGCGTTGGCGGTCAAGCGCCGCAAAGAGTACGCAAAGGCAGACATCCCTATGCTGCCCGTGACACACGGCGTGATTTTCACCAAGCAGCATATCCTGCTCTATACCCTGATGCTGTTTGCAATCACCCTGATGCCTTTCGTTACCCAGATGAGTGGTCTGGTCTACCTTGCCGGCGCACTCTCTCTCGGTATTGGCTTTATCTACCATGCATTGAAACTTTTGCGCAGTGAAGGCGATGAGCACTCGATGAAAACTTTCGGCTTCTCGATTTTCTATCTCAGCGCCCTGTTTGCATTTCTGTTATTGGATCACTACGCACGGGAGTTTATTCGTGGCGTCTTTCTCTGATGAGAGAGCCTGAATGAACGAGAGGACTCCGATTCCGGCAGATTAGCTGCCAGTCATCCCCGCGAAAGCGGGGATTCTTTTTGAAGCAGCAGTTCTCCCTTGTAAGGCATTTGGCCAATCAGGGGGGCATCCATCTGCTCATTCAGGGTATCGAGAACAGCTTCCGGCTCATCCATATCAGGATCGACACTGTTGGCGATCCATCCTGCAAGCTGGAGTCCCGAGGCCTTGATTGCTGCAGCGCTTAAAAGAGCGTGGTTGATGCAACCGAGGCGCATGCCAACAACGAGGATCACTGGCAGATTGAGCGTACTGGCAAGATCTGCAAGCATTTGTCCGCCGCCAAGCGGAACCATCCAGCCGCCAACACCTTCAATCAAGATGAGATCTTCATCTTGTACCAAAGTATGCGCAATAGTCGTGATCTGTTCGATATCGATCTGCACATCACTATTGCGAGCCGCAAGATGCGGTGCGATGGGCGGTTCAAATGCGTAGGGATTCACCAGTTCATACCTCTTGTGAACGGAACTAGCTGCCTGTATTGCGAGTGCATCGCTGTTTCTCAGGCCTTCATCTGTTTTTTCGCAGCCTGAAGCAATCGGCTTCATGCCTGTCACCTTGTTACCCTGCTTCTTCAGCGCCTCCATCAGGGCAAGGGTGATATGGGTTTTACCGATCTCGGTATCGGTGCCAGTGATAAACCAGCCTTTCATGTCGACGATCTGCGTACAGCACTGACGTTGATCCTTGTTGCCCCCTGGTCATCCTGGTACTGGGGTATCTCATCAGTAACCCATGCGTGGCCGTAGATCACTTCCCAGGTTGATGGCAATACACCACCGCTGCGGAACTGTTCATAGGCCTGAGTGAAAGCATGCATGCGTTTTTTTCCTGTCAGACCCTTGCGGCGTTCACTGTTGGCGTTATGCGCACCTATCGCCTTGATATCCGCCATCAGGGGACGCAACTGCGAATAGGTCATGGTGATCATCTCCATATCGATGACCGGATCAGCAAAGCGGGCACCGAGCAGTGCATCGCCAACATCATGCATATCAACAAAGGGACTGACGTGCGGTTTGTCATCAACCTCTGCCCACGCCTGCCTGATCTCTTTCAGGGTATCCGGCCCGAACGTTGTAAACATCAGCAATCCGTTCGGCTTTAATACTCGTTTGAATTCGGCAAAGGTCGAAGGGAGATCCGTACTCCACTGGATTGCTGCATTTGACACGATCAGGTCTACGCTGTGGTCCGCCAGGGGCAGTTGCTCAAGGTCTGCACACAAGCCATGCGGACGTTTCAGCCAGTGACGATGTGTGCGTGACTTCATCACCATTGGCAGTGCAAAATCGAGCGCAATCACTTGCGACTTCGGATAGCGCTTGATCAGCTGTCCTGAACAGAAACCCGTACCCGAGCCGACATCGACTATTACCTCTGGCTTCAGCTTGACATAATCAAGACGCTCCAGCATGCGCTGGCCAATTTCACGTTGTAACGCGGCAGCCTCGTCGTAGCTGTCCGCTGCTTTCGAAAAAGAGAGGCGCGCCTGCAGTTTATCGATCATGTTACAGCTCCTTGCAGGGTTTCAGCTACCAACTGTTCAAGTGCAGTTTCTGACACAACAGGATGCGACAGAAATGGAGCATGCCCACCTGAGGGGATTGTTATCCTGGTTGCCCGTGGTAACAGTTTTTCTATATAGATTGATGTTAGCGCCGGAACCAGCGTATCTTTCTCACCAAACAGCCAACAGGTTGGCATTGCCAACTCCCCCAAAGTATCGCGAAGATCAGCATGTTGAAGTAAATAGAGACCTGATTCAAGCGCTTCCCGTGATGGAGGATTGGACTTGATAATCGACTCTCGCAGGCGTTTCAGGGTACTACGCTCATCTGATGCTCCACGCACCTGCAAGCCGAGATATCGCAACAGCGCTTTTTGCGTATTACCCATCAACTTCTCTCCAAACTTCTCCAGGCCCTGTTTGTCCAATCCTGCCGGCCAGTCATGCTGTCGAATGAAACAGGGTGTGCTTGTTACCATCATCAGCGCCTTGACTCGCCCGGGTGATTTCAAAGCCGCCCGCTGTGCAACCATACCGCCAAGCGACCAACCTAACCAGACGGCCTCTTGCGGTACCACTTCAAGCACTGCGTCAACCCAGTCATCAAGCTGATTAGTCGCTGCTTCCGACGAACTGTCGCCATGTCCCGGCAAGTCAACAAGCAGCACCTCGAAATGCTGACTGAGCGTATCGACCGCACTCCCCCACACACCACTATTCATTCCCCATCCATGAAGCATTACCAGGGGAGTCCCGGATCCGTATGATTTAACCGCAAGGGTCATCTTGTCTTCCCCGCCTGAATCTGCTCAAAAGCATCCAGCAATTTATCGATATCTGTCTCCTCATGATTGGCCGACAGGGTGACTCGAAGACGTGAACTGTTGCGAGGCACGGTGGGCGGTCTGATTGCAGTCACCAGCAGCCCCTGCTCTTCGAGGGCCTGGCTCATGCTGAGTGCCTTATCTGCTTCTCCGACGAGAACTGGCTGAATTGGTGTCTCACTCGGCATTAAATTCAATCCCAGTTGTTCGGCACCTGACCTGAAACGAGAAATCAAAACAGCGAGCTTGTCACGACGCCATTGATCCTCCATAACACATCTGAGTGCGGCCCGGTTTGCTTCAGCCATCGCTGCCGGTGCTGCCGTGGTGAAGAGATAGCTGCGTGCATCCTGGATTATTGTCTCGATAAGCAGTTCCGGACCTGCGACAAATGCACCAAAGACGCCAAAACCCTTGCCAAGGGTACCCATTAATAACGGTACATCCTGTTGAGAGAGACCCTCCCGGTCAAGACTGCCACGTCCTTTATTACCTAGCACGCCAATGCCGTGCGCATCATCAACCAGCAACAGTGCGTTATGCTTCCGGCTGGCATTCGCAAGTTTCTGCAGGGGTGCAATATCTCCGTCCATGCTAAAGACACCATCGGTTGCAAGCAGTGCGTGCTTCCCCTTGTGGTCCAACAGCTTCTGTTCGGCTGCGTCTGTATCTGCATGTGGAAATCGCACCATTTGTGCGCCACTATTAAGACCACCATCAATCAGCGATGCATGATTGAGACGATCCTCTATAACAATATCACCACGCCCCATAAGCGCATTGATAATACCGCTGTTTGCCATGTAGCCGGTTGAAAAGAGCAGTGCACTTTCGCGACCTAGCCATTCGGCCAACTCCTCTTCAAGCTGATGATGTGCACTGGTATGACCAGTAATCAGGTGTGCGGCACCGGCACCATTTCCCCAGTGCTCTATACCGCGGGTAAACGCATGTTTGATACGGACGTCATTGGCCAGACCGAGATAGTCATTCGAGCAGAACGAAAGCAGCTTTTTTCCATCACACACAATCTCTGTCGACTGTGGCGACTCAATGATACGCCTGTGGCGGTAAAGCCCATCCTTCTTGCGCTGCAGAAGTCTTGCCGAGTAGTCTCTCATGCGGTAACTGCCTATGCGTGGCAGCATACTTTTTTTGGATCTTCCTCACTCACTGCCTGCATGTTGATGCCAAGTCTTGCAAACAGCTCTGCATCACTATTAGAGTCCGGATTATCAGTGGTCAACAAGCGCTCACCATAGAAGACCGAATTGGCGCCTGCAAAGAAACACATTGCCTGCATCTCGTCACTCATATCGGTTCGACCTGCCGAGAGACGTACATATGATTCCGGCATCATGATGCGTGCAACTGCAATTGTGCGGACGAAATCGAGCGGGTCGATACCATCTATACCAAACATCGGTGTCCCCTCAACTTGTACCAGCATGTTGATTGGGACAGATTCGGGATGCTTCTCCTGGTTGGCAAGTTCCTGCAGCATACGTGCACGATCGAGTGCTTTTTCACCCATACCAAGAATACCGCCTGAACAGACGTTGATTCCCGCATCGCGAACATACTTCAGCGTTTCAAGGCGGTCATCAAATGTACGGGTACTGATGACATTGCCATAGAACTCTGGTGATGTGTCTATATTGTGGTTGTAGTAATCAAGCCCTGCCTCTTTGAGGCGCTCTGCCTGGTGTTTTTCCAGCATACCCAGGGTGACGCAAGTCTCCATACCGAGATCCTGCACCGCCTTGATCATATCGATCACCTTGTCGAGATTTTTATCAGTCGGGTTACGCCATGCTGCTCCCATGCAAAAACGCGTGGAGCCCGTATCTTTTGCTGCCTTTGCCGACTCGATCACCTCGTCCAGTGGCAGCAGTTTCTCACGCTCCAGGGAGGTATCGTTTTTTGCACTCTGCGAACAGTAGCCACAATCCTCGGGACAGGCACCGGTCTTGATGCTTAACAGGGTGCTGACCTGCACGCTGTTCGGGTCAAAATTCTCTCTGTGCACCGAGTGGGCCTGAAACATCAGGTCGTTGATTGGCAGTGCGAACAGTGCCTCGATTTCATCGACACTCCAGTCGTGGCGAATATCAGTCATATTTTACTCCTCGTAAATCTGTATCTTCCCAGTGATCTTCCTTGATCCTGATGAGGTCCCGAATCGACAGGGGAATCATGATGATTGCTGCCAAACCCCAGTAAACCAGCCACGGGGTAATTTCCAGCGAAAAAAAAGTACCAACTGGCACAGCTGCACCGGCAATGCCATAGAGTCGCGTCGATGCGGCCTGTACATAGTGAGCTACCTTAACGTTTGGATGGTGACGGTTCATCGCGTAGAGCACCATCGATGCACCCAGCCAGAACACCATCAATGGCAGGGGAATAATCACTGCAATAATGTTCAATATATTAAAAAGGACTGGTGCCCGACGTGCCTGCTGAGCAGTAATCTGCTCCGGCAGGACTGCCTCCTCGTGAAACTCACTCATTATTTTGTCCGCGCAATATCCTATAGATCAGCTAATATTAAAGTGTGCCTGATAATTGTCAACCAAAAGGAGCTTGAATGGTTAACAAATGGAGTATTTTAGACAATTCTTGCGCCTCAAGGGGCGCTGCCTTGTGTGTGGCGAAGCCCCAAAAACAGTGCCCGGGCTCTGCAACAGTTGCGATCAAAAAATACAGCGCATTGAACGCCCCTGTTATCAGTGTGGTGAGCCGATGCATTTCAATCCATCCTCACACAAATGTGGCCGTTGCCAGTCGAGTCCACCCGCCTTCGATCACTCTGTTTCGCCACTGCTCTACAGCGATCCGCTCAGGCAGTTGCACCTGAATTTCAAATTCCACCAGGATCTTGCCGCCGGCAACCTGCTAGCCAACCTGCTTTATGATTCTCTGTCTCATAGCAATGCAATGCCACAACTGCTGGTACCAATACCCTTGCATGCAGAACGCATGCGCGAGCGAGGCTTTGACCAGGCACTGGAGATAGCGAAGGTGCTTGCACGGCGACTGCAGATTCCATTTCATAGCGGATTACTGGTGCGCAAAAACTGTACACAACCACAGAGCGGCCTGAGCCGGGCGCAGAGACACAAAAACCTGCGCAATGCTTTCACACTCACACAGCCCTTGCCGGTGAAACATGTGGCATTAGTCGATGACATCATGACCACCGGCAGTACATTCAATGCAGCTGCACAGCTAATGAAAACTGCTGGTGTAAAAACCGTGGAAGTCTGGGCCGTAGGTCGTAGTACCAGGGATGAGTAAGAAGTAAGCGAGTGATTAAATGAGGGATTTTTGAATCGGGTGATTCAATCGAGTTGACTGATTGCCTGATCAATACGCCGCGCTGCTCGCAGGCTCATCTGCTTGCGCTGAACACTATCAAAGCGTGGCTGACCATGAGAAACATGCTCCGAAATCATCAACTCCAGCACAACGCCATCACCACGGTGCCAGCGCACCAGGCCCGCCAGCCTGCTCCACAGTGCTGCCTCGCCAATTGCATCAAGCGCCTCCGGAAGAAGAGGAGAAGTCATCGTACTTGCCGATGCGAGCTGCGCATCGATACGTGATTTTGCCTCGGCATCACCAACCGGAAAAAGCTGTAACTGCAGCATGACAAATGCATCGTCTTCAGAACCGAGTCGCCACCAGCAACCGGAAAAATCGGGTGCAGGAGTCGAGTCCCCGGCCAAGCGCTGGTAGGCATCATCGACACTCTGGTTAAAAAATGGCCCATCGTAATCGGTCAAATCGCGTAATGAGGCTTCTGAATAGAGCGCACAAGCATCGACATCTGCAGCTTTATTTTTGAAAGCCGCATAGAAGGTCGCAGCGATCGTGAGAAGAGGAAAAACGACCAGAAACAGCGGCAAATACCTGGCCAGCGGTGTGCCCTTACGAGTCACCTTCATCCACCAATCAACTTGTCAAAAATACGGAATCCGGCGATATAGGTACCGGCTGCCGACCCCAGTGTACTGAGAAGGAAAACCAGGAGAATCCGTGACACTCGATTCTTCCACCACCCCTTCCAATGGGTGACATCATGTCGCAGTTCCTGAAAGTGACCGACCGTTGGCTTGCGCAGCCAGGTCTCTACTGCAGCAGTCACCATGCCTGCACCAACGGTCGGATTGAGCGAGGTGAGTGGCGCGGCAGCGAATGCTGTTATCACGGTCAACGGGTGTGCTGCTGCAATGAGTGCGCCAAGAGCGGAGAGCCCTCCGTTAATCACCACCCACTCGATGACCAACTCCCATCCCAGTTCACTGCTGCGCGAAAATCCGATGGCAAAGCCGGTCAGAATCACAGCGACGATGATCCATGGAATGAACTTCATCAAGGGAAAACGCTTGGGTATCTCGTTGAGACGTGAGAGCTCTGCAGCGGGATCAGCCATACCGGCTTCAAGATAGTTGTTGATGCCTTTCTGGTGACCCGCACCAACGACCGCAAGGATGCGTCCGTAGCCATGCTCCTGCGACTCCTGCAGCAGTTTTGCAGTCATGAAACGATCACGCTCATCGATCAGTGGCAAATAGAGATCCTGGCGTTCGGCAGCAAACTCCGAAAAGGTGGTTTCAAGCATGTCGCCTTCCTTGAGGCGCTCAATCTCCTCCTCGGAGACGTCATCGCGTGACAGAACTGAACCGATCAGCCCCATAATCAATCCTGCACGTTTCCACCAGCTGACATTCGCAGAGATGCGCTTGAGCGTGATACCGATATCACGATCGGCAAAAATCAGGGGCAGCTCCTGTTCGCGTGCCACCTTGATTGCCGCCCGCTGCTCAGCACCGGGTTCAATACCAAACTGTTCCGCAAGACGCTGCTGATAAGCACCAAGTGCCAGCTGTGCTGCAACCAGGCCGGTCTTGCCGTTCTTGATAACAGAGAAGAGATCCATGCGGCTGAGGGCATCCGGATCGGTCAGTGCCTGGTATCGACCATGGCACAACTCGACTGCAACGCAGTCATAGTCATTCACATCAAGCAGATGACGAACATCATCGGCACTGCTTTTCGATACGTGTGCTGTGCCCAGAATATCGATAATGCAGTTGTTTGTCTCGATGCTGACAACGGGTAAGAGAGGGGCTTCGCTACTTGTCATGAAGATTTTGTTATGATCATAATTCAGCTCATTCTGACATATGCCGGGTCACTTGCGCATGCACTCATCAAAAAAGATTTTATCTCGACTGTTGGTTATCACTCTGATTTCCACTCTTGTCGCCTGCGGAAGTCTGCAAGAAAAACGTGAACAGAGCTTCTATGACACCCTGACACTGTTCAAGCACGCCCTGCGCTGGGAATCACCGGAGAGTCAACTGGCTTTTTTCATTAATCCTGAAAGTGCAAACCTGCCGTCCCGCTATGGCATGCGCGCCGTTGAAATGGACCAACTCACCCCGCCGGTGGAAATCGAAGAAAACATCTGGGTCATCAAGGTCAGGCTTCAGTACCTGAAAGAGAGTTCACAATCGATTCGAACAATCGATGACAGACAGCAGTGGCACTGGCTTGGTGAAGACGATGGGTGGCGGCGAAATAATCCGATGCCGATTGTCTTGCGCCGGTAATAAACCTCTGTTTCAGCTGCGTGCCAGTTCCTGCAACTCCCGCATGATAGTGTTGAGGTGCCCCTCGGCATTCTCAACCACGCAAACCAGGTTCGCGACCGAACACACAGTTAATAGCTTGCCACGCACGATCCAGCCCCCCGGCGGAGTCCAGCCACGCATCTGGGTGAACATCGACAGTTGATCCTGGTTGCCTTGCACGATGCGCTTGTACTCATGTGCGAAACCGGTCAATGCCCGGAGCATTTCGTCAGGCATGAAACCATAGCCTTCGAGGTGGGCGCCATCATCACGAAAACTGCATACGGCGAGGACGCCGTCAGATGCCAGCGGGCGCTTGATCACGATGCACCCCCTCCGCCGAGAAGGTTGAAAGCCGTCTGGTAATCGGCACCCTCATTCTTCAGCACCACGCCGTAATTACCCTGTGCCACCGCGCTCCATTCGAGCCCGATCACGGTGAAACCCTCGATCGGGTAGAAGCCACCCTGACCGGACACCTTTTCCCATCCCCTCGCCTGCATGGTGGCGATCGAGAGATTCGCCTGGCAAACATGTGCAAGCAGGTCGAGCGCATCTTCATTAATGTCGGAACCACTGGCAATCAGATGCTCTTCCAGTTCACCCTGATCAGTAAAACGGAAGGCGGCAATGGCTCCATTCAGAGACATCAGTTTATTCATATCAGTCATGACTATCCTCAGATCAGCTTCGGGTCAGTGTCGCCCAGGAGCTCTCGCATTTGTGCGACAATCTCGTTTAGGGACCCTGTATTATTATCGAGAAAACAGAACACATTGGCGATGTTGCAAACAGTGAACATCGGACCACGCACAATCCACCCCTGTGGCGGTAAAATACCGCAATCAGGACAAAAGGAATCCAGGATTCGGGCCTGCATGTGCTCGCTCATGGTTGTCGTTCGACACATGATCGATGCCATTCTTGCCATCTCGTCGGAAAGTTCGCCCTTGACGGAAAACCGGTCACCCCGGTAGGAATACTCGCCAACGGCGATGACGCCCGGTTTGCCGGACAGTTCAAGCAGTACACTCACGCTTTTCTCCAACCACGTTGTTATATTTTTTTTCGAACTCCGGTTTTGCACAGGAGGTAACGACGAATGATCCAATCGCATGCAGGCCTATATCACCAAGAGATAAAAAAGGCTTTTTCAAAGTGCCCTGACAGCGGACTATTTTCCAGACCCAATACCCGGGCAGAAAAGAATGATTCTCACTTCTGCATACTGCACTGAGGCAAATTGTGTAGCAGTCCGTTGATAAATCGCAAGTCTATTGACTTTTTTGGTAATTTTACCGACATCTTTCTTGACCCACGACCCCGACTGTTGGACAATTCCGGGATTATTCTTGGAGTAGATGCGAATATTCTTATTTTGCATAGCCGCATCTCTCCTGAAACCGGCTGCCACGGGAACTGGGCGGCCTGACCAGATTACATATCCTAGTGAAAATCGTGGAGATACTACTATGAGCGAAGGGGCTGACCTCAAGAAGCGCCGCTTCCTCACTGCAACAACCGCCGTTATCGGCGCTGTCGGTGCAGTGGGTGTTGCAGTGCCATTTCTGAAGTCGTGGAACCCGAGCACCAGGGCGAAAGCCGCGGGTGCACCGGTCGAAGCGGACATAAGTAAAATGGAGCCGGGTCAACTGATCAGGGTCAAGTGGCGTGGCAAGCCTGTCTGGGTCGTTCGCCGTACCGAGAAAAACCTTGAGGACATGAAAACCCTGGACGACAAGCTTGCCGATCCAGCATCCGATCTGCCACAGCAGCCCGAGTATGCAAAGAACGCACATCGTTCACGCAAACCGGAGTACCTCATTGCTGTCGGTATCTGCACACATCTCGGCTGCTCACCAACTTTCAGACCCGAAGTTGCGCCAGCTGATCTTGGCCCTGACTGGCTCGGTGGTTTCTACTGCGCCTGCCATGGTTCGCGTTTTGACCTCGCCGGTCGCGTCTACAAGGGTGTACCGGCACCGACCAACCTGGTCATACCGCCCTACCAATTCATTTCGGACAACCTGTTACTCATTGGTCAAGACGGAGGTGCAGCATGAGCCTGATGAACTGGATCGATGACCGTTTCCCGCTGACAAAAGTGTGGAACGAGCATCTCGCTGAATACTATGCACCGAAGAACTTCAACTTCTGGTACTTCTTCGGCTCACTTGCATTGCTGGTACTGGTTAACCAGATTCTGACCGGTGTTTGGCTTGCAATGCTATACAAGCCGGATGCCGAACTTGCATTTGCCTCGGTCGAATACATCATGCGTGATGTCGAATGGGGCTGGCTGATTCGTTATATGCACTCGACCGGTGCATCGGCATTCTTTGTCGTTATCTACCTGCACATGTTCCGCGGCGTTCTCTACGGTTCGCACAAGAATCCGCGCGAGATGGTCTGGCTGTTCGGTGCAGTTATCTACGTGGTCATGATGGCGACTGCCTTCATGGGTTACCTGCTGCCATGGGGCCAGATGTCCTTCTGGGGCGCCCAGGTTATCGTCAACCTGTTCTCTGCAATCCCGGTGATCGGTGAAGACCTGTCAATCTGGATTCGTGGTGACTATGTCATCTCCGATGCAACCCTGAACCGCTTCTTTGCACTGCACTTCCTGCTGCCATTTATTCTTGCAGCACTGGTGTTCCTGCACATCGTTGCACTTCACAAGGTTGGCTCAAACAACCCTGATGGTGTAGAGATCAAGAAGAACAAGGACGAGAACGGCATTCCCAAAGACGGCATTCCATTCCACCCTTACTACTCGGTCAAGGATATCGTTGGCGTAGTCGTCTTCCTGATGTTCTTTGCCGGTGTGATCTTCTTCGCTCCTGAAGCTGGCGGCTACTTCATCGAAGCACCAAACTTCGAACCAGCAAACCCGCTGAAGACACCTGTGCATATTGCACCCGTATGGTACTTCACACCTTTCTATGCAATCCTGCGTGCTGTTCCCAGCTTCGCCGGAACCCAGGTGTGGGGCGTTATCGCCATGGGCCTCGCAATCGTGGTCTTCTTCCTGCTACCGTGGTTGGATCAGAGTAATGCCAAATCGCACCGCTACAAGGGCCCACTGTTCAAGTATGCCCTCGGTGCTTTCGTCGTTACCTTCATGGTTCTTGGTTACCTCGGCGTAGTTGCGGCAGATGCTAACCGCACACTGTGGGCACAGGTTCTGACGCTAATCTATTTCGGCTTCTTCTTCCTGATGCCGACCTACACTCGTGAGACAAGCAGCAAAACCACGATGACAAGCCTCTATTTTATGATGATGGCTGTCTCAACGATTGCTACTCTCTACTATTGGTGGATGTTCTCCGGCGGTGCTGACGGCTCAACGACCGTCAAGGTGGTCGTATCAGTTATTGCTATCATTCACTTCGCCGTATTTGGCATTAAACCTTGGCTGAAGCCAGAAGTCTCAAAGCCTGTACCAGAGAGGGTAACCAAATGAAAAAGCTGATTCTTGCTCTGGCCCTGCTGGCACCACTGACGGCTTTCGCTGCCGGTGGCGGGGCAATTCATCCCAATGATCCTGCCAACATTGACACTGGAAACGAGGCCGCCCTACAGCGTGGCGCAAACCACTTTGTCAGTTACTGCCTCAACTGCCACTCTATGCAATATGAGCGCTGGCAGCGCATGGAAGAGTTTGGTGTTCCGGAAGACCTGCTGAAATCAAACCTGATGCATGCAGGCGCCAAGAAAGGTGACCTGTTAAAGGTCGCCATGGCACGAGGTGATGCAGCCAACTGGTTTGGTGCTCCGCCACCTGACCTGACGCTAGAAGCACGCCTGCGTGGTTCTGACTGGATCTACAACTACATGCGCGCTTTCTATGTTGATGAAAGCCGTCCATTCGGTGTCAACAACACCGTATTTGATAATGTCGGCATGCCACACGTGCTGTGGGAACAGCAGGGCATGCAAAAGGCCGTCTACACCGAGGAAGACGATGGTCACGGTGGCACTCACAAAGTCTTTGCAGGCTTTGAGAAAGTCTCTGAAGGCAGCATGACCGATGTCGAATATGATGCAATGATCCGTGACCTGGTCACTTTCATGACCTACATGGCAGAGCCTACCAAGGCAAAAAGCCACAGGACGGGCATCATGGTATTACTGTTCCTGGCCCTGTTGCTCGTGTTCAGTTACATGCTCAAAAAGGAGTACTGGAAAGACGTTCACTAATCGTCTTTTTCCTCCTCACCCGCAAAGAAGCCCAGTCTGTTATACTGGGCTTCTTTGTTTAGCACATTTCGTACAACGCCCGTGACGGGGCGGCCCAGCCAGAGGAATACCGAATGCCAGCAGCAGTGACGAACAGACGTACCGTCATGACCTTATTTTCCGATTCAGCAGATATCTACAGCCACCGCGTACGCGTGGTTCTGGCTGAGAAGAACATTACCGTAGACATCCTCGACAGCGATCCGCTGCATCTTCCCGAAGATGTGGTTGAGGTGAATCCTTACGGTACTCTGCCGACCCTTCTTGACCGTGACCTGGCTCTCTATGATTCACGCATCATCATGGAATACCTTGATGAGCGTTATCCGCATCCGCCACTGTTGCCGATTGATCCTGTCAGCCGTGCCAACACACGCCTCTACCTACACCGGGTCGAGAAAGATTGGTACTCACTGGTCAACGGGATAGAAGCCGGCGGAAAAAATGCCACCAAGGCACGCAAGGAACTCACCGAGACCCTGCTCGCTTCAGGCCCTATCATGGCGTCCAAGCCATATTTCATGAGTGAAGAATACAGCCTGGTTGATGCTACGATCGCACCCCTGCTGTGGAGATTACCGACTCTCGGTATCGAGCTTAAGGGCACGGGATCTGCACAGGTACTCGGCTATGCCAAGCGACTGTTTGAACGCCCCGGTTTTGCCCGTAGCCTGACAGAAGCAGAAAAAGAGATGCGCATGTGACACCGAGCAAACCCTACCTGATCCGGGCCTTCTTCGACTGGATAGTCGATAATGACCTGACTCCGCATCTGTTGATTGATGCGGAATTCCCGGGCACCCTGGTTCCGGAACAGCATGTACAGAATGGTCAGATCATTCTCAACATCAGCCCCGGTGCCGTACAGAATCTGCAGCTGGACAACGAACTGATCAGCTTCAGCGCACGCTTCTCCGGAACACCCTTCGCAATCTCCTTTTCACCGGATGCGGTGCTTGGCATCTACGCCAACGAGAATGGACAGGGAATGCTGTTCGAGCCCACCGCTCCAGGGGAACCTGAGACAGCCGAAGAAGATGAATCACCAAAGAAGCCCCCGGGCGGCCCCTCCCTGAAAGTGGTCAAATAGCCGGGAGGATTACTCCTGGACATATATCCCCAGGCTGACATCCGTGACCTCACGGCCACAGGTCTGGATATTTCCCTGGTAGCGCTCCCCGGTCTCATCCGCATAATCAAAGTTGAATATCCTGCCGATGCGCTTGCCGCTTCCCATGTCGCACAGGCGCAGACGCCGTAGCGCAACTGTACCGTCAAGAAACTGCACTCCCTTACGCTGGCACAGCACTTTCGCCAACTCGGTCGCAATCTCGCGTGCACGCGCACTATCCAGCCACAGCCAGACAATTGCAAACACCAATAGAATAAGTAAGAGTTCCTGCGCCATGAATTCGCTCCTGTCAGTTGAAGACATTCTACAAGAGAATGGATGCAATCCTTTGACAGAAACGCGATAATCAGACGAGTTAACTAGATATTGGCTATCAAAATGCAGGATCTCACTGAAAAAGCGCGCCAGATCAGACTGGTTATATTTGATGTCGACGGCGTACTCACCGACGGTTCACTCTTTTTTGGCGACGATGGGCAAGAATACAAGGCGTTCAATTCCAAAGACGGCCATGGTATTCGCATGCTGCTCGAAAATGGTATCGAGGCAGCCATCATCACGGGCAGAGAGTCAAACGTTGTTACTCACCGCATGAATAACCTTGGCATACCCCATGTTCTCCAGGGCCGCAGGGAAAAACTACCTGCTTACGAGGAGATCAAGGATATGACCGGTTTCGAGGATAACGAAATCGCCTACGTCGGTGATGATGTCATCGATTTGCCAGTGATGAAGCGTGTTGCCCTTGCCATTACTGTGCATGATGCGCACCCCTACGTGAAACAGCATGCCCACTGGCAAACGCCCTCGAGTGGCGGACACGGTGCTGCGCGTGACGTGTGCGAAATGATCCTCGACGCCAAGGGCCTGCTGCCTGCGATCCTGGAAAGCTATCTTCAATGAACAAAATCATCTCCGTCCTCGTTGCGGTGATTTTTTCCGGTGCAGGCATTGCACTGTTTGTCTCGCATCTGGAGGAGAAGCTGAACGCTTCGTCAGCATCGATATCAGAAGTAGAACGCTATGCCGATGCTGAATTCCACAATGCACTGATCAGGGTTACCGACAGTGGCGGCATACAACGCTACCTGACACAGGCAAACCGGGTAATACATTACACAGACGAAACCTCTGAAGTTGTCGGTGCATCACTACTCGTCAACCAGGATAAAGGCAGCCCCCTGTTACTCGTTTCTGACAGGGCAACGTTGCTGAATAACAACAAACAGGCGATACTGCATGGCAGTGTTCGCGTCGACAGAGAAGCATCTGACGACAATCCGGCAGCCCATATCACCAGCCGGGACGTATCAATTGATTATGAGAAGAAGTACGCACACAGCGACGCTTTCACCACCATCGAAAGCGACTCGCAGGTGACCAGCGGTACAGGCATCGACATCTGGTTCGATGGCCCGACGCGAATTCGCTTGCTATCCAACGCCAGGAGCCGTTACACGCCATGAGACAACTGCTACTCACTCTTCTGATGCTAATAAGCATCAGCCTTCTTGCCACCAACAGCGTTGCACAACAAAGCGATGGCGAGGTGGAAATATCATCCGATACCATTGAACACAACAGCGAAAATGGCACGCTTGTCTACTTGGGCAATGTCATAGTCAACCACACCGATATCACAATCAATGCCAGCAAGCTGACCATTACAGAGAAAGAGGGTGGCGGTCATATCGTCCGCGTCACTGGATCACCTGTCAGGTTCAAGCAGGCAGCGGCTGATGGCAAAAGCATCTCGGGTGAAGCCAGGCAGGGGAGATACGATATTGATCTCGAAACCCTGGTCCTTCAGCAAAATGCCAGGGTGACGCAAAACGGCAACACGATCAGCGGCGACACGATCAGCGTCAACCTGAAAACCGGCATTGCAACAGCCGGTAACAAGAAATCGACATCCAGCCGCGTTCGTACCGTGATCAAATCCGGAGACGCGAAGAGATGATCTCACTCGAGGCGCGCTCTCTGACCAAGAAATATGGTCAGCGCACCATCGTCGATAACATCTCCACCATCGTCCAGCAGGGTGAAGTCGTCGGCCTGCTGGGGCCCAATGGCGCCGGCAAAACTACCAGTTTTTACATGATCGTCGGGCTTGTCTCCGCTGATGATGGAGAGGTCATTCTTGACGGAAACGACATTACGACATTGCCAATGCACCAACGTGCACGTCGTGGTATCGGTTACCTGTCTCAGGAACCATCGGTTTTTCGCCGCATGAGTGTCGAGGATAATTTGCTGGCGATCCTTGAAACACGTCGCGAGCTGGGCAAGGTTCAGCGCGAGGATATCTGCAACAGCCTGCTGCGCCAGTTCAACCTCAGCCACCTGCGCGAACACCAGGCAATGAGCCTCTCCGGCGGTGAGAGACGACGCCTGGAGATTGCCCGCAGCCTGACCATGGAGCCCACCTTCATTCTCCTCGATGAGCCATTTGCAGGCATCGACCCAATTTCGGTCAAGGATATCCAGGAGATAATCAGGGAGCTTGCCAGCGAGGGCATCGGTGTACTGATCACTGACCACAATGTGCGTGAAACCCTGGGCATATGCGACCGTGCCTACATCGTCAGCGAAGGAGAAGTGCTTGCCGAAGGCAGTCCACAGAAGATTCTTGATAATGACCAGGTCAGGGAAGTCTACCTGGGACATGACTTTCGCATGTAAACAGCCCCCTGCATGGATCTAGCCACCATTGTCGCAGCGCAACAAATTCCTTCATTCCCTGTCTCATATCCGCCGAATGCGTTAGAATTAATACAGGAAAGCGTTTCAGATGAAACAAGGGTTCAAATTGATTTATACACTCCGGGCAGGCAGAAGGTCGTGAAACCAGGTCTTCAGCTACGTCACGGTCAACAACTCTCCATGACGCCGCAGCTGCAGCAGGCAATTCGCCTGTTGCAACTGTCTTCGCTTGAGTTGAAGGAAGAGGTCCAGGAAGCGCTGGATTCCAACCTGATGCTCGAGATTGATGAGGAGAGGAGTGAAGAGACACAGGCAAGTGAAAGCCGTGACCGAAGCGAAATCGAACTCGGTGCCAGCGAGGATAACCTGCCTGACGAACTGCCGGTCGACACTAACTGGTCCAGCATCTACGAAAATGCATCACTTCCCAGCACGACAGGCAACCAGTCACAGGCAGACCGGGACCGGCTCTACGAAATCAGCAGTGCCAACCAGGATATCTCCCTGCGCGAACATCTCAGCCAACAGCTTTCACTCGCCACCCTGACACCGGAAGAGCAGCTCGCAGCAACCGTCATCATCGATTCAATCAACGACGACGGCTATCTTAGAACTTCGCTTGAGGAACTCCGGGAACAACTTTCTGGAGAGGGCGTGACGGAAGATGACATGGAGGGTGCATTGCTGCAGATCCATGAGTTCGATCCGGTTGGCGTCGGCGCCAGGGACCTGCGTGAATGCCTGCTGCTGCAACTCCTTCAGCTTGAGGTGACCACGCCTCACCTGCAACAGGCGATCAAGCTGGTCGACAAGCACTTCGATGACCTGGGCAATCCGCAGCGCGACAGGATCAGGCAGCACCTGGATGCTGATGATGATGAAATTACCGCGATACTCGAACTGGTTCGTTCCCTCAATCCGCGACCTGGTGGCGCCGTTAGTGCCAATACCACAGAGTATATCGAACCTGATATCATTGTCAGCCGCGACAAGGGTCGCTGGCAGGTACGACTCAACAGCGACCACGTACCGCGCCTGAGAATTAACCAGTTGTATGCGGCAATGATCCAGCGAGGAGCCAAGGGGCAGGACAACCAGACCATGCGCAACCACCTGCAGGAAGCGCGCTGGCTGCTGAAAAGCCTGGAGAGTCGTCATGACACCTTGCTTCGGGTAGCCGAGCAGATTGTCACGCGCCAGATTGAATTCCTCGAACATGGCCCGGAATCGATGCGTCCGATGGTGATGCGCGAACTGGCCGAGGAACTGGGCATTCACGAATCAACAATTTCGCGTGCTACAACACGCAAATACATGCTGACACCGAGAGGAATCTTTGAACTCAAATATTTCTTCTCCAGCCACGTGGGCACAGATGCGGGTGGAGAGTGTTCAGCAACGGCAATCCGCGCAAAGATCAAAAAAATGATCGGCGCAGAGAAGCCGGACAAGCCGTTGAGCGATAACATGATTACCGCTCAGCTAAAAGACCAGGGTATTGCGATAGCCCGCCGCACAGTCGCAAAATATCGCGAATCCATGGCGATTCCGTCCTCAAGCGACAGAAAACGTCTGATTTGATAAGGAGAAAATAATGCAAATCAACCTGACAGGCCGACACATCGACATCACAGATTCACTACGTGATTATGTCACTTCAAAAATGGACAGGATTGAGCGTCACTTTGACCACGTAACCAACATCCATGTCGTTCTCGATGTCGAAAAACTGCGCCAGAAGGCCGAAGCATCATTCCACATCAGCGGTCACGATATCTTCGCTGAAGCTGAAAATCAAGATATGTATGCTGCGATTGACAGCCTTGTCGACAAGCTTGATCGACAGCTGTTGAAATACAAAGAGAAAATGAAGAACCATCGTTCATAACGGCAAATAAACCAGCAATGTCATTACCAGCATCACTTTTTCATCCGCATCGTGTACTGCTTGATGCGGATGTCAGCAGCAAAAAACGCCTGCTCGAGGCTCTTGCCAAACTCTTTTCTGATGATGAGAGCGAGCAAAATGAAATCTTCGAAAAACTGCTTGAGCGTGAACGACTTGGCAGCACCGGGCTCGGCTACTCTGTTGCCCTGCCCCATGCGCGAATTGAATTCCTTGCACAACCCCGTGCAGCATTCATTCGCCTTGCCGAGGCAGTTGACTTCGACAGTCCCGAAGGAGATCGAGTGAAGCTGGTCGTGGCCCTGCTGGTGCCACAGGAAGCGACCGATGAACACCTGCAACTACTTGCTGGCATCGCGACTATATTTAACCAGGAGTCACTGCGGCAGGAGCTCTCTAGTGCAGAAACACCTGAAGCCATACTGCAGTTATTAACCGGTCAATGATCAATGCCTGATACAACAAGTAATACCAGCATAGGTGAGCTTGTCGATGCAATCGGAAGTCGGCTGCAACTCAAATGGACCAAGGGCGAAAATCGTCGCGACATGGTCATCAGCGACCGCGATGACTACCAGGGCCAACCACTTGCAGGCTCTCTCAACCTGATTCACCCAAACCAGATTCAACTGATCGGCACCGAGGAGATCGCCTACCTCGACGGACTGCTGGACTCGATACGCCGCGAATCTTACAGGCAACTCTTTTTTGCAGAACCAGCGGCAATAATCTGTACAGATGGCGTCGAGCCTCCAGGAGAATTACTCGATTCAGCAGAGACCACAGATACACCGCTGCTGCAAACAGACATGAGCGACAGGCTCGTCGCCAATCATCTCAATTACTACCTCTCACAGGCGCTTGCCGAACGCGATACCATCCATGGTGTATTCATGGAAGTCTTCGGAACCGGTGTACTCCTGACAGGCATGGCTGCCGTCGGTAAAAGTGAGCTGGCACTCGAATTGATCACGCGTGGACATCGCCTGATTGCTGATGATGCACCCGAATTTTCCCGCATAGCGCCGGATATTGTCACCGGCGTCTGCCCCTCGCTGCTACAGGATTTCATCGAGGTTCGCGGCCTTGGGCTTCTCAATGTGCGCCGCATGTTTGGTGACACATCAATCAAGAAGGGCAAGTACCTGCGACTGATCATCCATATCGCGCAGATGGACGACAGCACACTCGCCCGCCTCGATCGCCTCACCGGCACCTACTCGACCCGCAACGTACTTGGGCTCGAGATCCCCAAGGTGACCGTACCACTGGCGCCGGGACGCAACATGGCAATCATCGTCGAAACCGCCGTACGCCAATACATGCTGCGCCAGCAAGGCTACGAGGCAAGTGAAGACTTTATTGACCGTCAACGCAAGGCGATTAGTGATACAACCACGGATGAATGATTCCCGTTGAGTCACCTTCAATAACGGCGTTATACTTGCCGCACCGGATTCTCTCTCGTAAAAATTGATGAAACTGATCATCGTCAGCGGCCTCTCCGGGTCAGGCAAAACAGTTGCACTACGCACCCTCGAGGACGCCGGCTACTACTGTATTGACAACCTCCCTGTCGCACTCCTGTCGACAACTGTTGAAAGACTCCTGCAACATGACAACAGTCTGCACCAGGATATTGCGATCGGCATCGATATCAGGACCGGAGAGAACGAACTGGCAACACTGCCAGAGGTGTGTTCATCCCTTAACAGCGATCGTCTTGCGTGCCGCATCCTGTTCCTGCAAGCGGATAATGGAAGCTTGCTGCGCCGCTACAACGAAACCCGCCGCAGGCACCCGTTGGCAGCTGAAAACAAACCGTTACCCGCAGCGATTGAAAGTGAGAGAGAGATCCTCGCACCTGTCTGCAGCAGTGCGGACTTCATTGTCGACACTTCGAACCTCAACCTGCATGAACTGCGCCGCAAAATCCTTGCCGAGGTTGCAGAACTCGCCCACAGCCTGCAGATAGAGATCAAGTCCTTCGGATTCAAATATGGCACAGCAGAAGATGCTGATATGCTTTTCGATATGCGTTGCCTGCCCAATCCACACTGGCAGAGTGAGCTGCGCCCACTCACCGGAAAGGATTTTGCGGTTGAAGAGTTTCTTCGCCAAGAACCGCAGACAGAAAAAATAATGACACAGCTAACCAACTTGATCGGTGACTGGGTGCCTTTCTACAAGCGCGAGGGACGTGCTTACCTGACAATCGCCATCGGTTGCACCGACGGGCAGCACCGATCGGTATTTATCGCCGAACAGCTCTATCAGCAGCTGACAGACAAGCTAAATGACCAGGTCACAATTCGCCATCGAGAACTCACATGAATACAACAGTTTTGATCATCGCACATGCTCCTCTTGCATCTGCATATTGCGATGTCGCAAGCCATGTCCTTAGCGGACAGCACAAGCAACTGTTCTGCCTTGATATCGAAGCTGATGCCGACGTTGAACAGGCGGTTACAGCTGGCATAGAGATGCTGCAACCAACCGCAGGTGGACAGGGCGCCCTGGTGCTGACCGACTGCTTTGGCGCCACCCCGTCGAACATCGCAGGGCGCATCGCCGAATCAAATACTCAAAACAGACTTATAACCGGTATCAACCTTCCGATGTTGATCCGGGTACTCAACTACCAGCAAGAGAATGCAAAGGCCCTTGCCAGTATCGCTGTTGAAGGCGGGAAAACCGCAATAATCGAACCACAGGCTAACTGAATAGCAGGAAAATAATCCATGTCCCAGCGAGAACTCACCATAATCAACAAGCTCGGGCTGCATGCGCGGGCTGCAGCAAAATTTGTTGCTACAGCAAGTCGCTTTTCATCCCTCATACAGGTCGAGAAAAGTGGTCAGAAAGTCAATGCCAAAAGCATTATGGGCGTCATGATGCTGGCAGCCTCGCGTGGCACAACGATTACTCTCGAGGCAAATGGTGATGATGCAGAAGATGCACTTGATGCACTCGAAGCTCTCATCAATGACAAATTTGGTGAGTCGGAATAGCCTGTCCCGACAAACAACGAACACACATGGTCGCGCTTGCGTTAAACTTGCAGGATAGCGTTACACGATCGGATAACTGGTAGACACATGAACGCCGCGAACCAGGAAGACAATTCACGCCTGCATCGTGTCCAGGAGATGCTGGACAGCGGGACTATGCACAAGGTCAGCGGCCTCTTAAACGCGCTTCAGCCCGGCGAAATTGCACACCTGCTGGAAAGCCTGCCACTTGCCGAACGCGAGATCATGTGGGGGCTCGTTAAGGAGAAGGATGGTGAAGTCCTTGTCCACCTCGCAGACGACGTTCTTGATGACCTGGTCAGCAAGATGGACGCAGCCGACATTGCAGCGGCCGCCGAAAACCTTGACCCCGATGACCTCGCTGACCTGATCCAGGAGCTTCCGGCCACTGTCACCAACGAGGTGCTTGCCTCACTCGATGCGCAATCACGCCATCGTCTCGAAACCGTACTCTCCTACCCTGAAGATACTGCCGGCGGCCTGATGAACGTCGATACCGTTACCATCAGGCCGGAGGTAACGCTCGACACCGTACTTCGCTATATGCGACAGCTCGGCGACCGGGTTCCTGCCAGTACAGATGCCCTGATCGTCGTCAACCGTGATGACAGCTACCTTGGCATGCTCCCCCTCGCACGCCTCGTCACGGGAGAGAGGAGTGACACGGTCGCCGAGGTAATGAGTGTCGATTTCGTGCCAATCCCTGTTTCAAAACCCGACACCGAGGTCGCCGCACGATTCGAGCGTCATGACCTGGTTTCAGCACCGGTTATTGATGATGATGGACGCCTGCTGGGGCGTATCACCATCGACGACGTCGTCGACGTTATCCGTGAAGAAGGCGAGCACCAGTTCATGGGACAAGCAGGCCTCTCAGAAGATGAAGATATGTTTGCACCCGTCTTCACAAGTGCAAGGCGCCGCGCAATCTGGCTTGGAGTCAATCTTGTCACGGCCATTCTCGCCTCGTGGGTAATCGGTCAATTCCAGGCGACAATTGAAAAACTGGTCGCACTTGCGGTATTGATGCCGATTGTCGCCAACATGGGCGGCATTGCCGGCACCCAGACCATGACCCTGGCTATCCGGGGTATTGCACTGAAACAGCTCTCTCTGAAAAACCTGCGATGGCTATTGCGCAAGGAGTTTGCGGTCGGATTTCTCAACAGCCTGCTATGGGCGGCAATGGTCGGTATCATTGCAACTATCTGGTTCAACGACACTTCGATTGGCTGGTTGATTGCAGCGGCGATGACCATCAACCTGCTGTTTGCAGCTGTCAGCGGCGCGCTGATTCCGATGATACTTGATAAGTTCAATATTGATCCGGCACTGGCCGGGGGCGTGTTTCTGACAACCGTCACCGACATCGTCGGCTTTCTCGCCTTCCTCGGCCTGGCGACGGTTTTTCTGATCTGAGCTATTAGAGCCGATAGACTGAAGTCGTCATCACTTTTGACATCAGCTTCATTGCCTTTTTAATCGGCAACGGCAATTCCACCCCACCCTTGGCTAGCGCCTTGTCAGCGTGGCTGATCTCATCCTCTTTCATCTGCTCAAGAATGACGCGGGTCTTTTTGTCGTCATCAGGTACTTCTGCAAGGTGGGAATCCAGGTGCGACTCAACCTGGTGCTCGGTCTCTGCAACAAATCCGAGGCTCCATTTATCACCGGCAATACCGGCAGCAGCACCAATCGCAAATGATCCTGCATACCACAAGGGGTTGAGCAGACTGGTGCGGCCACCCAGTTCCTTGATGCGGGTTTCACACCAGACGAGATGATCGTTCTCTTCCTGTGCAGAGCGTTCCATACTTTCACGTACCGAGGGATCCCGCGCAGTTGCGGCCTGCCCCTGGTAAAGCGCCTGCGCACAGACTTCGCCAGTATGGTTTATACGCATCAGGCGTGCTGTGTGATCACGCGTCGGCTCGGGCATATCCTGCGTCTCTTCTACGCCAACGGCCGGATTTTTCCTTTCCGTCACTTTCGGCGACCCGAAAACAGTCTCGATAGCCTGATCAAGGCCCATTACAAACTGGTCAATAGGTGTGTAGTCTCTTTTCATCTTAAGGAGCCCCTGATTACCTGATAGCTTCTGCAATCAATTCTAACGGATGTTGCACCGGGATGCTCAACCCCCGTTGATGCAACTGATCGCGCAACTGCATTGCACAACCGACATTTGAAGTCACAATCACTTCTGGTTGTGCTGCCATGATCTCTTCCAGCAGTGGGGCTGCAATCTGCTCAGCTTCTTGCGGCAAGAGCACCATGTTGAGACCACCTGCCCCGCAGCAGCCCAGTCCATTCAGATCTATCATGTCACAACCGGGCAGCAGTCCCAGCAATTGATAGACTGCCTTCTCTCCACCGAGTTTTTTTTGTGTACAGGGAATCATTACCCCCACGCGCCGTTTCAAGTCACCAGCCTCACCCCGCAACGGATTGAAATGCTCCATTGTGAGATGGGATGAAATCACATCAATTACTTCACGTACCGATGTGTCCAGACCCCCATGCTCGTGCAGCTGCAGACTGCATCCACTGCTGACAGTGACAACCGAAGAGAAGCGCTTATCATCAAAAACCATCTGATTCAGATCGCAACATTCATCCGTGGCCTCATCATAACCGGCATGCTGGTAAACAGCGCCGCAACACCCCTGTTTTTCAGGAATATGAACTGAAAAACCGCATGTTGTCAGACACTCGATGGCGGCTTTCAGTACCTTGGGCTCCGAGGTTGGCCCCTGGCATCCGGTGAAAAGTGCAACCGAACCAATGGGATCACGTTGTGCCGGATAGAGTGGCGCAAATTGTTCCGTACCGCTGCTGTGACCGGCCAGTGACAACAGGCGCTTGTTGACCCCGTCCGGCAGCAGTTTGTCAGCACCGGCTTTGTGTAAGAAACGACCAACCCCCAAGAGCGCATTACTCGGCTTCGCGACCCGGTCTGCGAGTTCGCGCGGTACCGGTGAACCATATAACACCCGACTCGTATCCAGGATTTCTGCATAGCGCACGCCGGATGGACAGCCACCTTCACATTGCCGGCACATCAGGCAATGATCGAGGCTTTCCCGAACACCGGTGTCATCTGATTTAAGCATACCTCCAAGCAACCCCTGGATTAATGCAATCCGGCCGCGGGGTGATTCCGACTCATCCCGGTGTACCCGGTATGTCGGACACAGCGGAAGACAGAGGCCGCATTTGACACAGCGGTCAGCCTCGGCGAGGAGTTGATCGGGGGACAGGCTCATTCAAGAATTCAGGTATTTCAGGAAAAGGACAGTATACTATCTGGCAAACAAGTTTGATGATCGAATCCATGTCCTATTACAAACACCATCTTTTCATTTGCACCAATCAGCGTGATGACGGCAAGGGTTGCTGCCAGGATTTTGACAGCGAGTCTGCACGCAAGTACATGAAGCAGCGTGCAAAACAACTCGACATTCACGGCTATGGCCCGGGTCAGTGTCGTATCAATAATGCCGGCTGCCTGAATCGCTGCAAGCAGGGTCCCGTCATGGTGATTTACCCCGAAGCGGTCTGGTACACATGGGTTGACACGAGCGACCTGGATGAAATCATCGATAAGCACCTGCTAAAGGGCGAAATCGTTGAACGTCTGCGTATTCCGGATACCGACACCTTCGATAAAGACAAAAACTGAATCTTTCTAGTTACGTGAATTCAATTTCCAAGTGCAACTCAACAGAGTTGGTTAGAGGGCAAGCTGCGGTAGCATAGGTAGCTTCTCTCACCGACCAAAGTTAGAGGAGCACCATGTACACGCAGCTTACCCAGGAAGAACGATACCAGATTCAGGCACTGATGAAAGCAGGTCACAATCAAACAGAGATAGCCAAGATACTTGGGCGCCACAAATCCACTGTCAGCCGCGAACTGAGGCGTAACCGTGGCTTGCGCGGCTATCGCCCCAAACAGGCCCATCGGCTGTCTGTAGAGCGCCGTCAGAGCAAGAGCCAGCCCCGTATTGCCACTACCCACTGGGAGCGAGTCGAGCATCTGTTGCGCGAGGACTGGAGTCCGGAACAAATCAGCCTGTGGCTGTGCAATGAGGCTGACATTCAAATCTCTCATGAGTGGATTTACCAGTACGTTCTCCAGAACAAATCCATGGGCGGTAACCTATACCGCCACCTGCGTTGCCAGAAGCAGCGTCGAAAGCGCTATGGCAGCTATAGCCGCCGAGGGCAACTGATTAACCGAGTCAGCATCGATGAACGTCCTGCCGTGGTTGATGAGCGTTCACGCTTCGGTGATTGGGAACTTGATACCATTATCGGAAAAGGCCACAAACAGGCCATCGTTTCAATCACCGAGCGTAAATCCCGATTGACGCTCATCCATAAGGTGGAGAGAAAAACCGCCAGCAACGTCACCAGCGCTATCCTCAAACTGCTCAAACCCATCGCCGGCCGCGTTCACACGCTGACCTCAGATAATGGTAAGGAATTCGCCGGTCACGAGACCATCGCTAAAGGCCTCAGTGCCAGGTTCTTCTTTGCCCATCCCTATGCCTCCTGGGAACGTGGCTTGAATGAGAACACCAATGGACTCATTCGCCAATACTTCCCAAAGCATCGGGACTTTACAACCATCACTCAGGCGGAAATCAACCAGGTGATGAATAAACTGAACAATCGTCCCCGAAAATGTCTTGGCATTAAAACGCCCAATCAAGTATTTTTCGGGATTAACCCATCCGTTGCACTAGTGAGTTGAATCCGCGTTAATTGATATATATCAATATAATTGATTTATTTCATAATCAGTCTTGACAAACCCGATTCTATATTAGATAATTCTTACATACTGAATAGCTAACCAGCTAACCAGCTAACCAGCTAACCAGCTAACCAGCTAACCAGCTAACCAGCTAACCAGCTAACCAGCTAACCAGCTAACCAGCTAACCAGCTAACCAGCTAACCAGCTAACCAGCTAACCAGCTAACCAGCTAACCAGCTAACCAGCTAACCAGCTAACCAGCTAACCAGCTAACCAGCTAACCAGCTAACCAGCTAACCAGCTAACCAGCTAACCAGCT
>NZ_JRAA01000002.1 GCF_000787395.1 Solemya velum gill symbiont | reverse complement strand
ACATGGTGCTCCTCTAACTTTGGTCGGTGAGAGAAGCTACCTATGCTACCGCAGCTTGCCCTCTAACCAACTCTGTTGAGTTGCACTTGGAAATTGAATTCACGAAAAATATTAACTTTAACTGTGGCGAATAAACTATTCGTCTGAATATGTTGATCCCGGTGTGCTGCATGATTAAACCAGTACACCAGGGTGGCGCCAAACCGAGGCCTGGAAGTTTTGTCTTTTAGATTAATGCATTCTCCTGTAACAACAAAAACCGACGCATGGCCGGCTAATGAAGTTGCGCTGTCCTTGCGCAAAGTGGTTGCCATTCATCCTGAATGAGTGTGACACTCCTTGTCATGCAACCTGTTAATCAGGAGATCCTTTCCTGAAACGAAAAATAGGGTGCCATCCTGGCTCCAAAAATATTAACCCCGACTGCGGCGCATCCTGCGCACTGGAAGAGAGAACTCATCCTTTCAATCGGTGTGTCGTCCTGACACTCCATTTAATACTTGAGTCACAGTATATGTCCGGGCTCATTTGGTACTAGTCGTGATTTTCTGAAATTGTTGTAGGAATTTTCCTACACGCGATCAGTCGTGTCAGTTTGGCCAGGAAGAGTATCTATATATTAGGGGAGATGTTGCACCTGGTAAGCAGACTGATTCGACCTCGGGAGTGAAGTTTGGTTAAACTGGTGGGCATTAAATTGACACACGATGGAAAAAGAGATGTCGCAGAAAACTTACGTTGGCCTCGAGAATGATATCAATGGTGGAATGACGCCAACCGGAACCCTGATTCGCGATGCGTGGGTATTCGGTCTACTTCCCGAATCGCAAACATGTAAGGGGTGGAACGCCGGTCAAATACAGGCGCTCTATGACAAGGTGTCAAAAGCGTGGGAGCCCTATGGCCATCTGGTTTCCCTGTTACCGCCCGAATTACGCGAGAAACATCAGCAGATCTACGATGCCGCTGTTGAATATGCCAGGAAGAACGGCTGGGATCCCGAACTGGATATCCTCGACGAGGAAAACCGCTAGGGAAGCAACGTGCCGTATTACGTTTCACAAACCTTTTTCCGTCCCGACGAGATCGGCCGCTTTGAATGGATGCTGCCGGCCGATATTTACAACCTCCTGACCCTGATCCGCCGTGACAGCGACGGCAATACAGTGTTCATCGCACTTCGTGAAATGCAGTTTCTTGCCGTTATCGATACCGACGAGGTATTTTTTGTCGATGGCAATGGTGAATACCTCTACTCGGGTGACGAAGGGGGCAGGGTGATCAAACTGGCGATGCGTACTTTTCGTCCATCTGAAAGAGATGCGGTGACGGACCCGGTACCATGCGAGGTTGTCTGCTACAGTCCCGATGCGGAGAGCCTGTTTAAAATGCGCATCATCGGCGCGCTTGAGCCTGAAATGAGAAAATACCGTTCGGTACGCCAGCCACTGCCTGTACAGAAGGCAAATATAATCCCTTTGGGGGGTTAAGCTATATCCCTTTGGGAGATTGAGGAAATCGGGGATAGGCGCGATACTGCTCATACGTAGAGAGTGATAAGTACTTCCTTATGATTCTTATCAGAAGAATCAATTAGCATTTATACATGTTGGAAATATAATTACCCCCTACCTGAGGTGTGCGCTTAACGATGCCTCGAAGGTAATAAACGTTTTTATTTGACACTCGGTGAGCTGAATTGCCGGATGTCCCGAAAAACCCAACCCTTTCACGGGAGGAAGCCAGAATGGCAAAGACATATGATGCGGGCGTAAAAGAGTACCGCGAAACTTACTGGATGCCTGAGTACACGCCGTTGGATACCGATATCCTGGCATGTTTCAAAGTAACACCTCAGCCTGGTGTGCCACGTGAAGAAGTCGCTGCTGCTGTTGCTGCAGAATCTTCAACTGGTACCTGGACCACTGTATGGACCGACCTGCTGACTGACCTTGATCACTACAAGGGTCGTGCGTACGCAATCGAAGACGTACCTGGTGATGACACCTGTTTCTACGCATTCATCGCATACCCAATCGATCTGTTCGAAGAAGGTTCAGTTGTTAACGTTATGACCTCACTGGTTGGTAACGTATTCGGATTCAAGGCACTGCGTGCCCTGCGTCTGGAAGATATCCGCTTCCCAATCGCATACGTAATGACCTGTAATGGACCACCTCAGGGTATCCAGGTAGAGCGTGATCTGCTGAACAAGTACGGTCGTCCTCTGCTGGGTTGTACTATCAAGCCGAAGCTGGGTCTCTCAGCCAAGAACTACGGTCGCGCATGTTATGAAGGTCTGCGTGGCGGTCTTGACTTCACCAAGGACGACGAGAACGTTAACTCTCAGCCGTTCATGCGCTGGCGTCACCGTTTTGACTTCGTTATGGAAGCGATCCAGAAAGCAGAAGCCGAGACTGGCGAGCGCAAGGGTCACTACCTGAACGTTACTGCACCAACTTCTGATGAAATGATGAAGCGTGCTGAATATGCGAAAGAGATTGGTGCTCCAATCATCATGCACGACTACATCACCGGTGGCTGGTCTGCAAACACCCAGCTGGCACAGTGGTGTCAGGACAACGGCATGCTGCTGCACATTCACCGTGCAATGCACGCGGTTCTCGACCGTAACCCGCACCACGGTATCCACTTCCGTGTACTGACCAAGATCCTGCGTCTGTCTGGTGGTGACCACCTGCACTCAGGTACTGTTGTTGGTAAGCTGGAAGGCGACCGTGAAGCAACTCTGGGTTGGATCGATATCATGCGTGATTCATTCAACAAGGAAGACCGTTCACGCGGTATCTTCTTCGACCAGGATTGGGGTTCAATGCCAGGCGTACTGCCTGTTGCATCAGGTGGTATCCATGTATGGCACATGCCTGCACTGGTTAACATCTTTGGTGATGACTCTGTACTCCAGTTTGGTGGTGGTACGCTGGGTCACCCATGGGGCAACGCCGCTGGTGCTGCTGCAAACCGTGTTGCTGTTGAAGCTTGTGTTGAAGCACGTAACAACGGCCGTGAGCTGGAGAAAGAAGGTAAGGAAATCCTTACTACCGCTGCTGCACACAGCCCAGAGCTGAAAGCTGCAATGGAAACCTGGAAAGAGATCAAGTTCGAATTCGACACTGTCGACAAGCTGGACGTTTCTCACAAGTAATCTTGCCCAAGGCAAGATTATCCCGGACGCGCCACTGGCGTGATCCGGGATCCAGATCGAATTCAACTTTAGCTTTCAACAGATATTGAAAGCATGAGAAATTGAGGAATTAACAATGAGTGATATGCAAGACTACAAGTCAAGCTTGGGTAATGCTGATAGCCGCAAGTTCGAGACATTCTCTTACCTGCCTTCTATGGACGCTGACCAGATCCGTACACAGATCGAGTTCATCGTATCTAAGGGCTGGAACCCATCTATCGAGCACACTGAGCCAGCGAACGCTAGCGGTAGCTACTGGTACATGTGGAAGCTGCCTATGTTTGGTGAAACCGACGTAGACGCGATCCTGGCCGAGTGTGAAGCTTGCCACCAGGCTCACCCGAAGAACCACGTACGCCTGCTGGGCCTGGACAACTATGCCCAGTGCGCAGGTGCATCAATGGTTATCTACCGTGGTGAAACTGTCTAAGACCTGATTTTCAGGACCTTTGACGAAAGGGCCCCGCCCCCCTAACTTGGGCGGCGGGGCTTTTTATTAACACACACTGAATTTTCAGCCCAGAGTAGTCGGAATGATCGAATATTCCGGCCTGAACATTCAACTTGACCGGTTTTATACCGGGTAATACAGACAAAAGAAAAGGATCGAGACAATGAGTGATATCGACCGCGACCAATATCTGATTAAAGATGAACCCTACTACCGTTCGGTAACCAATGAAGTCGAAATGTATCAAGCAGCGTACGATGCGCGTATGCCGGTTATGCTCAAGGGCCCGACCGGTTGTGGTAAGTCACGCTTTGTTGAATACATGGCGTGGAAACTGCAGAAACCGCTGATTACAGTTGCCTGTAACGAGGATATGACGGCGTCTGACCTTGTTGGCCGCTTCCTGCTCGATATCAATGGTACCAAGTGGCAAGATGGTCCTCTGACAGTAGCTGCGCGTATCGGCGCTATCTGTTACCTCGATGAGGTTGTCGAGGCACGCCAGGATACAACGGTTGTTATTCACCCGCTGACTGACCACCGTCGTGAACTGCCGCTCGAGAAAAAGGGCGAGTTGGTCAAGGCGCATGATGATTTCCAGATTGTTATCTCCTACAACCCCGGCTACCAGTCACTGATGAAAGACCTGAAGCAGTCTACCAAGCAGCGTTTTGGTGGTATGGACTTTGATTATCCAGAGACTGAAATCGAGGTTGAGATCGTTTCACATGAAGGTAATGTTGATCGTGAAACTGCCGAAAAGCTTGTTCAGATCGCACAGCGTTCACGCAACCTGAAAGGCCACGGTCTTGATGAAGGCATGTCAACCCGTCTGCTGGTTTACGCAGCGCAGCTGGTTGGTAAAGGTATTGATGCGCAGTCCGCGTGCCAGATGGCACTAGTCACTCCGCTGACGGATGATCCGGATATGCGCGATACACTGGCTGCTGCAGTCAATACCTATTTCTAAACAATCATTCATTCGTGTGCATTTTGCACTTTGATTGTGACGATTGTGACGGAAGTAGAGGACTGCCATGAGCATTGATTTTTCCGAATACATCAGCTGTCTTGATGAGGAAGACCACGAGCACGTCGAAGCACTTGAGTCTTCCTATCACGAGGCACAACGATTCATGTCTCCACGTGGTTTGCAGAACTACCTGGAGGGCATGCGAGCCTTCTGTACGCTTGGGGGTGGACAGGACCTGGTATTAACCTATGTTCAGGAGATGCCTGGCGTCTGCAAAGAGGTAGGTGAGGATATTATCCCCGATATTGTCGAGGCGATGATGAAACTCTCATCACACACCTCGGGTTCAGTTATCACCTTGATTGTGTCTAACATGCCGCTGGCCGCATCGCGCCTCGGTGATGCTGACGTGATGCGCGGATTCCTCAAGCTGTTGCATCAAATGACCGGTAAGGCTCCACGCGGACTGCGTCCGATGATGGAGAATCTTGACGAGTTGTTATCCAAGCTGACTCTAGGCGGTTTGCGACGCTGGGTTTTGTGGGGCGCGCAGGCACATCAGCGCGATCTCGATGGCCAACTTGCCTATTTTGCTCTGGAGACTGATTCATCCAGATCTATCCTGCAGTCGGAGCGCCGCGGTACGCTGTTTATAGATAACCAGCGCAAGCTTAACTTCTATTTGCGTGCACTCTGGGCGCGTGCATTTTTCATGCGTCCAACTGCCGGTGACTTCGAGTCACGACAGGGTATCCGTCCCTTTATTGAAGACTTCCAGATTCATGTGCCGGATGCGTTTGATCCATTCCACGGCATCGATGGTATGGGAATCTACCGGGCAACAGTTGCACATGCAGCTGCACACATGGTCTATACGAATGACCGTATCTCGGCCGAAGAGCTGTCACAGGCACAAATGCGTTTCATCGAGATGTTTGAAGATGCGCGTGTTGAATACCTTGCCTACACTGAATTTCCCGGTCTGCGCAAGCTGTGGCTCTCCTTCTTTACAAGTGAGCCTCAAAAGGATGAGGAGACCGTCCAGGTACATGAAACCATGGACCTGATGATGCGCACCACGCGTGCCATTATGGATCCTGATTACAGTGATGAACTGCCCGCCATCAATGACATCGCATCAGATTACAGGGCCAAGCTGGAAAAAGATCCATACAACCCGCGTCTTGCCTGGATGGCGGGCGTTGAGTTCTACAACAAGATGGTCGAGATCGCTACCATCCCGAGTGTACGCATTCTCTCCGAGTGGCCAATTCCCTACCGTGACGATAACCGTTACTTCTGGGAGTTCTCCGAGAATATGTTCGAAACACAGGGCGTCGACTTCTTGCCGAGCTCAGAGCAGAATGTACGTCGCTACGTCAGCCTGATGGAGTTCGTCAACGAGATCGACTGCGAGATGGAAGATGGCAATCCCCAGGAGACCCTGGTGCTGTCGACCGAACTCTTTCCGTATGAAGATATGGGTGTCAGCTACAATGAGATGGAGGGTGTTGAGCCCGTCTCAGACCCATATCACTACAACGAATGGGATTACCATGTGCAACTTGCTCGGCCTGACTGGGCAACAGTCATCGAGCGTCGTCAGGGTAAAGGTGATCCTGATGTCATGGATGAGATTCTCACCAAGCACAAGCCGGTGGCATCACGCATTCGTCACCTGATTGATGCCATGCAACCGCAGGGAATCGTACGTCGACGTGGCTACGAAGAAGGTGAAGAACTCGATCTGAATGCAGCTGTACGCGCAATGATTGATATTCGTCGAGGCATCATGCCCGATCCGCGCATCAATATTCGTATTACGCGTCATCTGCGGGACTTGTCGATTGTACTGCTGCTTGATTTGTCCGAATCGACCAACGAAAAGATTGGTGACATTGCAGAAGGCGAAGAGGGATACGAGGATCAGCCAAGTATTCTCGACCTGACGCGCGAATCAGCAGGACTGCTGACATGGGCGATCGATTCCATCGGTGATAACTTCGCAGTACACGGTTTCGCATCCGATGGCCGTCATGATGTGCAGTACTATCGTTACAAGGATTTCGATCAGAGTTACGATGATGATGCCAAGGCGCGCATGGCTGGCATGAAAGGCAATCTTTCTACTCGCATGGGTGCGGCATTGCGTCACGCCGGATGGCACCTGACGCAGCAGAACGCGCAGAAGCGCCTCGTGTTGCTGGTTACAGATGGTGAGCCGGCTGATATCGATGAGCGCGATCCGCAGTACCTGCGTCACGATACCAAGAAAGCGGTTGAGGATCTCGCCATGCAGGGTGTCTACACCTACTGCCTGACACTTGATCCAAATGCTGATCAGTATGTTTCGCGTATCTTCGGTGAGAATAACTATTCGATCGTTGATGATGTTGAGCGCTTGCCAGAACGACTACCAAATGTGTTCGCTGCGCTGACTGGCTAGCCATCCCTGGCGCGACACCGAGCACCGTTCCACTCCCGGCCCCGCCTTCTCTGGCGGGGCTTTCAGTAGCTCCCTATCTTCTATAGCTACTGCTCAGCACTCCAGACGAGTGCAATACCGTCGATGACTATGTCGGTCTTGCGCAGCTTGATCGCAAACTCCTCAATCTCGATGTTATCCGGGTCGTACTCCTCGGCCACTTCGTCAAGTTTCTCTTCGAGCTCGTATCCGAGTTCCTCAATATCTGCCTGGTATTTCTTCACGCGTTCTTCTGCCCGTCCGACATCGCCGCGTTCTTTCAGAACGCTGGTACCGGCAGTTGCAATGGTAGATGGTGAACGGCCAAGCAGTGCACCGAGTATTCTTGCACCGGCACGGATATAGGAGTTGGTGGTATCGCCTTTCTCTTTCTCAAGCTTTGCCATGGCGCGCTGGAGACGGTCGACAAGTGTCTTCTCTTTTTTCTCGTAGCGCTCCTTGAGCTTGTCGATCTCTATCTCTTTTTTATCATTCAATGCATCGCTGACGCGCACTCTGAAATCACCGGAAGTTTCACCAGGCTGTGATTCCATCTTTGGTGATCGCGTGCGAAACAGCTCTAGTTTTCTTGAATGGTAAATCCACTCCTTCAATGCACGGGAGGCAGCAGAGAGTTTTCTGTCACTGCTGATGAAGTCAGGCAAGGGTGCGTAACTGATTTCGCTTGGTGCAGTTTTTGGAAGTTTCTTAAAGCATTGGCGACTCTCTGCTTCGTTGCTGGCACTCTCCCAGTCAAGATCAACACTGCCTTTATTGATCGGCAGTTCAAGGCAGTAGGATTCGTTGAAATCAATTCCGCGTGTCTGGTTGAAAAAGTGCAGATTCAGGGTCGCCATCAACGAGGCAGAGTAGTGGTTCTCTCCGCCGAATCCAGGCCTGAAACACTGTGGAATACTCTTGTCGATGGAGATATAGCTTTCATAGCCGCTTTTTCTGGTTATCTTTTTACCTGTTGCTGCGGACTCAGGGGTGGTAGCAGGGGTCTGGGACTTGCGTTCCTCCATCAAGGCGGAGATTTCATCGCGCTTTAATGGCCCTTTCAGGTAACTCATGACCCAACGCGTGCTGAACAGCCTGATGTCATCGAGATGTGCACTTTTAAGGAAAAAGGTTCGCTTGCTCAGGTTGGCCAGCAGCTTTCTGATCTCTTTTTTATCATATGAGGAGCCGGTTTTTCCTCCAAGCCCCTCAATGACACGATTGATATCCTGGGTTGTTTGCAGGCGCCCGATAAACCATGTGCCGATATTGGAGAGCCCCTTGTAATCAAGGTCAACAGGGTTCTGCGTGCTCAGTACAACACCAACACCAAAGGCGCGTGCCTGCTTCAACAGCAACAGCATTGGCTCCTTGCTGGGAGGATTGCTGGTTGGCGGGAAGAAGCCGAAAATCTCATCCATGTAGAGAATCGTCTTCAGGCTGGATGCACCGCTCTGGCGTCGCATCCACGCAATATACTTATTGAGCAGCAGGGTCACGAAGAACATGCGCTCATCATCACTGAGATGCGAGATGCTGAAGATAGCAATCTTCGCCTTGCCTTCCTCGTCATAGAGCATGCGCTGGATATCCAGCGTGTCGCCCTCCATCCATGTCTTGAATGTGGGTGACGCAAGGACTGAGTTAAATTTTGTTGCGAACTTGAAACGTTCTCCTTGCGGGTAAAATGACTCAAGCGGTAAGACGCCGATTTTCTTGAATGGCGGGCTGATGATACGGCCAATCAGATCCTCAAGACTCAGGTTGTCACCCTCCATCCATGCGGTGGAAATCAGTTGTGCGAGCAGAAGATATTCGACTGACTCAACCGGGTCTGCCTCTATACCGATTAGGGATAGCAGGCTGCTGACGGTTGTTGAGAGATAAGAGGTAAAGGCATCACTGTCTTCCAGGATGTTAGCCGGCGGAGCTTCAAGAGAACTTAGAACGTTGACGCTGATACCGGCGCTGCTACCCGGGGTGTAGATGGTTTTTTCGACGTTAGTGAATTTTTCAACTCGAGCACTATCCTGGTGGTGCCCTTCAATACCCTCTTTCCACATAGCGGAGATTTTCTTCGCGTAGGCAGGGGTCTGCTTGTTCTTTGAGCGAGCTTCATCTCTAACCCACGGTTCAAACGATGTGGATTCGAAGGCGGGATCAGTCAGGAGGAGGTTGCCCATATCACCCTTGGGATCGATGACGATTGACGGAATGTTGTCAATCGCAGCCTCTTCGATCAGTCCGATGCCAAGCCCGGTCTTACCACTACCAGTCATACCGATAATGGCAGCGTGGGTGGTAAAGTTCTTGTTCTTGAGAAGTGTCAGTTCATCTGTCGGGCTTTGAGATTCTTTGTCGACATCGTGACCAATATAAAAAAGACCCAGCTTTTCGTATAGTTCTTGCATCTTGGTACAGGCTCCTGATCAGAGAATTACTTCAATCTTAACCGAAAATTAATTGCAATTATCCCCCCCGATATTCATTTCATCAGGTGAATTGTTTCACATAAAGTCTTGACTCCTGTTCACGTTGTCGGCTTTTGAATGCTGTGCTATATGTTCTGAAAGGGAAACAGTAATAGGGATCATTATTGTCAGGATGATTATTCAACCCCAAGCATATAGACGGAAAATGGGAGCTAGACCAATGCTGGAAGCGTGGGTTGATCGTTCCACTTACCTGTCTGAAAAAACCCCTGACACTCTTCTGTTTATTTCCAGTTTTAAAGTTTTCAAATTAACAGGCCTTAAGAGCCCTGGCAGTTTGCCCCAATAGTCGGATCGAACGCATTGGTTACTGATGCATAGTTCGATGTGTAAGGGGCATTACTTTTATTCAGTACAGGATAGCTATTTAAGAAGTATCTACTTACATGGAGGCAATAATGAATAAACAATGGAATAAACCTGGTGTTGTCGTATCCTTTTTGGTGCTGTCTGTTGCGGCTTTCCCCGTGATTAGCGTGTCAGATAACCTGGTTGAAAATGGTTCATTTGAATTCCCGGCTGAAGAACAGGGGGGTATACCCGGATGGCTGCAATATGGTAGCCGCATGCTCGAAGATGAGGGTCTTCCCAATGGTGCCGCTGATGGAGAGATAGTTGTTGAACTGAAAAAGGAAGATGCTTTTTTACAGCAGCAGTTGAGGCTCCCGCATAGCGGTCGTTACGAGATGAGTACACGACATATGTTATTAAGAGAGCCGGAATCGAGTAAGGTTGCCAAGGTAAGGGTGTTGTGGGGCCAGGAACAACTTGCCAGATTCAAGGCGAGTAATGACAACTGGCGTAGCCGACGCTTCGATCTCGTTGCAACAGCTGGTGATGGGGAGCTATTGATTGAACGTTACAAGGATGATTGGGCCGCATCACGACTGATTGATGATGTACGCCTGTATTCAACTTGCAGGGTGTCACCCAATCTTGTCAGAAATGGATCATTCGAATCAAACGGGTCGATTGTCGGTACAAAGAAGCCATGGCGTCTGGAGTATGGTGGCATACATAAATTCGACGACCAGGTTGATGAGCAGAATGTAGCTGAAGGGGGTAAAGCTGCTGCCTTAATGGCAGTGAATGAGGATGCGCATCTTTATCAGCAGTTAAAAACTGTACTTGGTCAGAGATATGAAGTGACATTCGAGCTCGCAGCGGCTGGTAAAGAGGAAGCCGATACGTCAGTTGAGTTCTGGTGGGGTCAGGAAAAGATAGCGGTACTTGATGCTTACTATCATCAGTGGTCAAGCCACACTTTTTCTCTTGATGCGTCACGACCCGAGACAAGGGTGCGGCTAATCAGGCGCCGTGATGGAAGAGATGTCTATTCGCTGCTTGATGATGTGCGAGTCTATGCAGTGGATGGCACCATTGAGATAGAGCCTTTTACGGCAGTTGTGACACCTGGAGTTGAATTTCAATATGCTCCGACCTACACATCAGATGCTGCTGTTGTGAAGCAATGGTCATTAAAAGATGCACCTGATGGAATGACAATCGATGCGCAAACAGGCGTCATTAACTGGACACCTGATACCGCGGAAGATACAAGTTTTACACTTGTTGCCGATGCTCCTGACTGTGCAGCACATGATGAGCAGTTAATTCAGCTTGAGGGTAATCATAATCCTCAGTTTACATCAGCACCTGTTTTGACCGCAGTGACGGGCACGCCCTACGTCTATTACTTGGCGGCGACAGATGCCGATGATGATGCCTTGATTTATGATCTTGAATTAACTCCTTCCGGCATGGTACTTGATGTTGATGAGGGTCTGCTCTACTGGCATGGACCGAAGATTGGCAATCACAATGTAATTGTGACTGTAGAAGATGGTCTGGGTGGTGTCGCTAACCAGGAGTTTGTCGTAACTGTAACCGAGCCTTGATGCGGTATTGACGTTGGAATCGCTAAACGACAACAGCCGGCATTAAGCCGGCTGTTGAAGAAGTGCTATCCCTGTACAATTTTAGTTGCTGCTCTTCCGGAGCTTATACGACATCCTTGTCGCGCAACCTGTGATCAGGAATTCCATTCCCGATATTAGAATATGATGCCATCCTGGCTCCTGATATCAATTCCGATTTAACGCTTCCACGTGTATTGAAAGATGGTGGCCTTTCTTCCTGTTCGGCGTGTCTTCCTGACACTCCATTTGATACCTTGGAGTTAAGTATATGGGTGTGGGTTATTTACACTAGTCGGAAAATTCTGAAATTGTTGTAAGTAAATTCCTACACCGTGTAAGTAATTCCCTACAAGCCTGTTCAAAATTTTGTCAGGAAAAGCCCATCAGGCCGGGCAGCCAGAGGACAATCTGGGGTAGTGCAATCAGGAGGGCAATAGTCAAAAAGTCAGCTACGAAGAAGGGTGTGACACCGTGAAATACATCCTGCACCGAGCATTCGTCACGCACACCGGCAACGACGAAGCAGTTGAGGCCGATCGGCGGTGTAATCAGGCATAGTTCGGCCATTTTGACGACGATGATGCCGAACCAGATGGCGCAGCCCACACCCGAGACACCAAAAGCCGATTCAGCCGCAGTGACTGCATCACCGCCGTTGAGCGCGATCACAGCCGGATAGACGACTGGCAGAGTCAGCAGCAGCATGCCGATGGCATCCATGAACATGCCCAGCAGCGCATAAGCAAGCAGGATCAGGATCAGGGTGATCATCGGGCTCTGCTCCAGGCCTGTAATCCAGTCGGAGAAGGCACTGGGCAGATCGGCAAAGCCGAGAAAGCGGACGTAAAGCAGAACACCCCAGATGATCGTAAAGATCATCACTGTGAGTTTGGCTGTTTCCAGCAGTGCGCTCTTGAGTTCACCGCCTGTCATGCCTTTCCAGAGGGCCATGCAGAGGATGACGAAGGCGCCAAGTGAACCGGCCTCGGTGGGCGTGCCGACACCGCCGTAGATACACACCACGATAATGCCGACGACAAAAAAGATCGGCAGCGTTCCGGGAAGGGATTCAAAACGCTGTTTCCAGCTGTAACCGGTAACCGGTGGGCCAAAGTCTTTTTTTGTCTTCGCCAGGAAAACGACCAATCCACCATAGATCAGGGCCGAGACCATGCCGGGCAGAAAACCGGCCATTAGCAGTGCACCGACATCCTGCTCAACAATGATTGCGTAGATGACAAGAATGGCTGAAGGCGGAATCAGGGAGGCGAGGGTACCACTGGCAGCGACCACACCGGCAGCAAAACGCTTGTCATATCCCAGCTGCAGCATTTCCGGAATGGCGATGCGCGCAAACACTGCCGAAGTTGCAACCGAGGCGCCAGATACGGCCGCGAATCCTGCCGCCGAGAAGACGGTTGCAACGCCCATGCCGCCCGGCAGCCAGCCAACCCAGCGTTTGGCAGCTTCGAACAGCGCACGTGTCAGGCCGGCATGATAGGCAAGAAAGCCAATCAGGATAAACGTGGGTATCAGTGAGAGGGCGAGTGTAGATACCTTGGAGTGTGGAATCGTACCGGCCATTTTCATGGCGACGACAACACCTCTCTCAAAACCCATCTTGGCTGAGAAGATCCATACCAGTCCGATAAAGCCTGCGATTGCAGCAGCAAAGGCAACACGCATACCGATAATGACAAAAAACAGCATGAAGCCGGTAACCCACAGGCCGATGCTGACAAAGTCCATCTGTCCCATCGCCTCAAACAGGGCCATCAGTTGCGTTCTCCGTCATCCATGGTTTAGTTACCCATGACTGAATCGGCTTCTGCTGCAGCAACAGAAGCTGCATCCTCAATCAGTGGTACTGCAACCGGTCGTTCAGTACGTTGCCTGATCGCACGAATGTAGCCCCAGCATTGCAGTACCAGGCGCAATGCGAGAATCGTCAGGGCGAACGGTACAACCAGCTTGGCAGGCCAGGTCGGCAGGTTGATGTCGAGAGAGGAGTCACCAATGTTATATGCACGATAGAAGTGCAGGTACGAGCCGTAGATGAGTACCAGGGTCACTAGCAGCATGAGGAAAGTGGATAGTAACTCGACTGCCCACAGACGCCACCCATGTATATGTGAAACAAGGATATCCATGCGGATATGACCGCCCTGGCGTTGCGTGTAGGCGATACCAAGAAAGGCAAAGAAGGCCATGGATTGCTCAACCCAGTCGACATAACCGCTAATCGGCAATGAGAAAATCCAGCGACCCAATACATTCGTTGTGGCGAGGAATACCAGCAGAAGAATGACAATGCCGCCAAGCAGCGTCAACAGGGACTCCAGCCTGAATAGCAGTTGGTCGCTGCGACTCAGGCGGGAGTTATCTGTCAGTACACTGTTGGCGCCAGCCATTGGACGAAAGTCTTACTTTGTTTTTGTATTTCCGTCTCTGGCTTTCATCGCAAGCTTGCTCTCTTCAGCAAAGAGTGCCGCTGTGAAATCGAATAGCGCTTGTGAGTCGAACTTATCGGCATTATTCGTGACCCAGTCATTGCGAACAGATTCGGCAAGCTCATTGAGTTTGGTTGTTTGTTCCGAGCTAAAGGTAACCTTGTTCAAGCCCTCTTCGGTAACAGCCTTCTCATAGGCACCAGTGGTATTGTTGTCGTAGTTGTCGACATAAAAAGCGATTGCCTCGTTCACAGAGCCCAGCAGTGCTTCCCTGTTGGTGTCGCTGAGTGCATTCAGTGCATCGGTATTGACGACAACAGGGCAGTTGGCAGAACCGAGGTTAAGGTTTGTTGTGGCCCACTTGCCTACCTTGTAGGTCTTTGTCGCCAGGTGAGCATGGGGTGCAAATGAAGCTGCATCGATAACACCTGAGTCCATTGACTGGCGTACTTCGGAGAACGGGACACCTGTCTTCACTGCACCAAGTTTGCTGAGTACGCCCATGATGCCGCCCGGACCACGGACTCGCAGTCCGTTGAAATCATCCAGTGAGCTCAATGCATCAGTTTTACTGACAATATTGTATTGGGGCAGAGGTGTTGGCATCAGCAGGGTTGCATTCCAGCGAGCTAGATCCTTGGCGACAACCGGGTGCTCGTGCACTTTCTGATAGATCTCTGCAATACGTGCAAGCGAGACATTCTTTGAGAAAGGCAGCTCGGTGACCGTTATTGTCGGATTCTTGTCCTTGTGGTAGAAGGAGCAGAACTGTGCCATCTCGAAAGCACCGATGGAGATGCCGTCGAGATTCTCTTTTGATTTGGATAATCCGCCATAGGAGATATTCAGTTTGAAATCGCCCTTGGTTTTCTGTTCAACAAGTTCAGCGAGCTTTTCAACGTTTTCAGTAAAGGCTCTGCGCTTGCCCCATAGTGAGACATTCCATTCGGTCGCTGCCTGTACTTCAAAAGCCAGGAAGCTGACACCGATTGCCGATGCAATCAATATTCTACTGAGTTTCATAAATTTCTCCGGTGGTTTTGTTGTTTGCTGCTGCATCAATTGTGTGCAACAGTCATTTTTGTCTGTCCAATCTACCACTATTGGGAATAGGGCAACAACCTGAAGGAAACTGGACTATTTGAGTATTTCCTTAAAAGGGTTCCGGTTGGTTGGAGGAGCTCTTCATGGTAAAATGTGTCATTACTATTCGATAACGGAGTTGTACGATGTCTTCACAGGAGATGTTTGAAAAGGCAGTATCGTTGATTGATGCGGCAAATAGCGAAGATCCAAACAAGGTCACGGCTGATGGAAAGGAGTGGCCTAAAGAGTTGCTCTATTCACACCGCATGGCAGAGATGATTGACCGTTTTGCACCCGATGCAAATGATGCCGCCAAGCTGGCAGTTCGCGCTCAGCATATCCAGCGCTGGAAGTCACCGCGTGATGAATACCCGATGAATCGCCAGGGCTATCTGCAGTGGAGAACCAACCTTTACAAGTTTCATGCGGAAACTACAGGTGAATTGTTGAAACAGGCAGGCTATGACGACGAATTCATCGAGGAAGTGAAGAAGGCAGTTGGCAAGCGCGCGCTGAAGGTTAATCCGAACACGCAACTGCTCGAGGATGTGGTTGACCTCGTGTTCATTGAACACTACATGCTGGAATTTGCTGAAAAACATCCTGAATACAGCGAAGAGAAGTGGATCGATATCATCCAGAAGACCTGGAAAAAGATGTCGGAGACAGCGCATGAGTTTGCACTGTCAGGAAACATCACCCTGCCTGAACCGCTTGTGCCCCTGATTCAAAAAGCACTCGCCTGATTTCAAGGTAGCATCCCCGGACTTCAAGATGGTATCACCCCGGACTTGATCCGGGGTCTATCTGGAATTGCGCACGTGCCTCTGGGTACCGGCTCAAGGCCGGTATGAGAAGTTCAGAGTGATTCGATAAATTCAACCGTTTCGTCTGCGAGGTCCTCGGCATAGAGATCACGGAAGAAGTGATCTGCACCATCAATGACGCTCATCTGGATATTCTCCTTCTCTCCAAGCGCCTCGATTTTCTCTTCGAGATTAACGACGACAGTGTCTTCGCTGCCAGCAAATACCATGACAGGTTGTGAAAACTCCTTGAGTATGTAGGTTGTTTCCATGCGCGGATCATCAGCATAGTAGTTAGCAAAGGAGGCGGCAGTCGCCGAGGTTTTCTGACAGTAGATGAAATCGACATTTTCCATCATGGTGTCGCCCTTGCCATCAGCAACCAGCTTGTTGGCTTTTTCGACAAGGGGAGCGAGATCCACTTCATAACGTTTCTTGTAATCGGCTGCCAGGTAGTCGAATCCATTGGAAGCAGGTGCGATCAGAACGGTTCCTTTTACCGGGCTTCCTTCTTTCAATTCAGAGGCGTACCAGGCAGTCTGGTTACCACCGCGTGAGTGCCCCAGCAGAATGATGGAATCAACACCCTGGCCAGTGAGCCACTGTTGCCACAGGCCAATCTCCTCGATTGCATCAGTATGCTTGTGATTGTGCGGGACAGGGCAGTCATACATGCCGGTACGTTCACTTAAGCCAAGACTGAGGCTGATAGACAGGGAGCTGTAGCCACGCTCGCTGAAGAGCTCCTGCAGTGTTGCCATAATCTCCATCTGGCCATGTGCCAGGGTGCCATGTGTCATCAGGATGACAGGTTTCTGCTGCCATGTTTCATCAGCAGTTTCAAGGCTGGCATTCAGTACAAGCCCTTTGTGTTCAATTGTGACTGGTTCGGCCAGTGCCCACTGGCTTGCGAGGCTTAGCAACAGGAGTGCATACAATTTACGCATGGTTTTATCTGATATTTAGATTGAATAGTTCGACTATCCTAACCTAACATGACTAACTGGTAACACATCAAAATAACGGAGACGAGAATGTTCAAGGCACTGGTACTCGATCAGGTCGACAAGAAAACAACGGCAGAGGTCAAGCAGCTGGAGATCAGCGATCTGCCTGACGAGGAAGTGCTCGTTGATATTGCTTACTCTTCACTCAATTACAAGGATGGAATGGCGGTCACAGGGACCGGGAAAATCGTACGTGATTTCCCCATGGTTCCGGGTATCGATTTTGCCGGTACCGTGAGTGAATCGGCCTCTGAACGTTATCAGCCGGGTGACGAGGTGATTCTGACAGGCTGGAGTGTCGGTGAGCGTTACTGGGGTGGCTACAGTCAGAAAGAGAGAGTGAAGGCAGACTGGCTGGTGCCCATGCCGGATGGTCTGGATGCACGCAAGGCGATGACAATTGGCACTGCAGGTTTGACAGCGATGCTGTGCGTTATGACTCTCGAGGAGGCCGGTGTAAAACCCGATTCCGGCAAGGTTCTGGTCACAGGTGCCGCTGGCGGTGTCGGCAGTATCGCAGTTTTGTTGCTGTCTCAGCTTGGTTACCAGGTCACGGCGGTGACCGGTCGTCCTGATACGCATGAATATCTGCGCCTGCTCGGTGCAAGCGATTTTATCAGTCGTGAGGAGATGGCGGCCGCAGCACGACCGCTGGAAACCCAGAAGTGGGCCGGTGCAGTCGATGTTGTCGGTGGCGATATGCTGGCACGCGTGCTGGCCGAGATGGACTACAACGGGGCTGTTGCAGCCTGTGGACTGGCGGGAGATTTCAAACTCAGCACAACTGTCATGCCGTTCATTCTTCGCAATGTCAGCCTGCGCGGTGTCGATTCAGTGATGTGTCCGCCAGAGCGTCGTACAGTCGCATGGGAGCGTCTCGCGAGTGAATTGCCTGAAGAAGCCTACAGCAATATCGGTAAAATCATCTCGCTCGAAGAGGTTGTCTCCGCCGGTGCAGACATTGTTGCCGGCAAGGTGAAGGGACGCGTGCTGGTTGATCCCAACCTGTAAAAAAATGATGCAATACTGTGTCCTGATAACTCATCAGGGCACAGTGGGTTGATCTCAGGTGTATCCGCAGCCCAGGGCTATCTTCAGGAGCCTCTGATTCAGAGTTCTTTAACCAGTACGCGCGAGTTACGGCGATAGTTGTACAGCCCACGCTTGGCCATAGGCAGGGACTGTACCTGGCTGAGCTTGAAGCCCTGGTCGCCAAACCAGTGACTGCTGGATGTCGTCAAAACGAAAAGCCGGTTAATGTTTGCGGCTTCTGCCTTTCTTTCAAGTTCATGCAGCAGGGTCTCGCCAAAACCGGCACCACGATATTCCGGGTGTACGGCAACACAGGCGATTTCAGCCATGCGCTCTTTTGCATAGGGATAGAGTGCCGCACAGGCGATAATGACGCCTTCGCGCTCAATAACACTGAAATACGAAACCTCGTTTTCAATCAATTCACGCGAACGCCGTACCAGTGCGCCCTGCTTTTCAAGTGGTTCAATCAGCGCAAGTATTCCGACGACATCATCAGCACGTGCTGTGCGCATGGTGTCGAATGGCTTGGCGCTGATCATTGTGCCGGCACCATCACGCGTGAAAAGCTCTTTCAGGACGACACCATCAATGGTGCGTGACAGGAGGTGTGCCCGTTTGACGCCCTTGCGGCACGCAGATGCCGCCGTTTGCAGCAACTGCTTCTGTTCATTGGTGAGCGACTTGCGCCGTGTCAGCATCTGGTCAACTTCTGTCGGTGTCAGGTGTTGCAGCAATTTTCCAGCACGTTTGAGTGGCTTGTCGTCGCCGAGCAGAATCAGCTTGTCGGCACCGATAGCGGCTGCAACGGATTGCGCCACATCAGCGGTACTGAGATTGAAGACCTCACCTGTCGAGGAGTAGCCAAGTGGCGGCAGCAGGACAATATTGCCTGCATCGAGTTGATGTGTGATCGCGTCGGTGTCGATGCGCCTGACTTCACCGGTAAACAGGTAGTCGGTTCCATCGCGCACACCTATCGGTTTGGCAGTGACGAAATTCCCCGAGGCAACACGGATACGTACACCCGCCATCGGTGAGTTGGAGGATGCGGTCGATAGCAGCGCTTCGACATCAATCCGGACACTGCCGGCTGCTTCTTTTACGCAGGTGATTGCCGTCTCATCTGTGACGCGCAATCCGTTAACGTAAGTCATGCTGGCCTTGCGCTGCTTGAGGCGTTCCTCGATTTGCGGACGTGAACCGTGCACCAGCACAAGGCGAATGCCGAGGCCTTGCAGAAGGGCAATGTCATGTACAAGGGAAGGGAACGCATCATCAGCAACTGCAGAACCGCCGAAGGCGAGCACCAGCGTTGCTCCCCTGTGTGCGTGCACATAGGGCGATGCTGTTCTGAACCAGTTGATAAAGTTGTCAGTCACCTGCTTGCTCTGTCCCACTCTGTATAGATAGATAACATTGAAACTTAAAGCAGGGCGTGGTGCAAATACTATCTGCTGTTAAACTTGAGTTGTCGGTAACAGAGACGGAAATAGGTTTAATGCAAAAAAAGCTTGAGCAGGCGGTAACTGAGATCGGAAGTGTTATTTTGGGTAAGGAGCGGCAAGTCCGCCTGGCCCTGTGTTGCCTGCTTGCAGGTGGCCACTTGCTGATTGAAGATTTGCCCGGCATGGGAAAGACCATGTTGTCTCATGCACTCGCAAAGGTGCTCGGTCTTGACTACACACGCATCCAGTTCACCAGTGACCTGTTACCCGCGGATATTCTCGGTGTTTCCGTATTCAATAAAAACAGTGCGCAGTTCGAATTTGTCCCGGGGCCCGTATTTACCCAGGTACTGCTGGCCGACGAGATCAACCGCACTACACCAAAAACACAGAGTGCCCTGCTTGAGGCGATGGAAGAGAGACAGGTGACCGTGGAGGGCCAGACACGTGAGCTGCCGTCGCCATTCTTCGTTATCGCAACGCAAAACCCGACTACCCAGTCAGGAACCTATCCGCTGCCGGAATCCCAGCTGGATCGTTTCCTGATGCGTCTGACATTGGGGTACCCGGATCGTGAAGCTGAGAGAAAACTTCTGCTTGGAGAGAATAGTCATCAGCTGTTGGCTAATTTACAAACAGTTATCACCGTGTCTGAACTGGAAGCCATGCAGCAGCTTGTAGAGACTATCCATGTCTCCACGAGCCTTGTCGATTATGTGCAGCGCCTGGTTGAGCAGAGCCGCACGTCCGGTGATTATGCCTGGGGGCTCTCGCCACGAGGTGCGCTGGCACTGTTGCGGTCGGCCAAAACCTGGGCCCTGATGGAAGGACGTGATCATGTACTTCCGGAAGATGTACAGGCTGTCCTGATTCCTGTCGCGGAACATCGTCTTGCGACATCCATCGAGAAACATGGTGGTGGAGTGGCACGCAAGTTACTGGACAGTGTCGATGTGATCGTCTGATCATGATGCAAAATGCTCGCCAATGGTTTCGTGCGCAATTCGGTCGCTGGCTGAAAAAGCGACTGCCAGCAGCGCGATCCATCACTCTTGATCGACATCGCCTGTTTGTCTTTCCATCAAGAGCCGGTTTTGGTTTTCTGTTGTTCGTGGTGGTGATCCTGCTTGTGGCAATCAACTACCAGAACAACATGGTATTCGGATTGGCATTTCTGCTCTCCAGCCTGCTGGTTATTACTATCCTGCATACCTGGGGGAACCTCTCCGGGCTGACTGTCAGCAGTCTTCGGGCCATACCGGTATTTGCCGGTGAATCGGCAGTTTTTGAAATAAGAATCAGCCGTCCGGAGCGGGGCGCCCGTCATGCAATTACTCTCACCTGGCCGGATGGTGACTCTGCATATACCAGTTTGCTTGAAGAGAAAGAGGTCATTGTCGAGTTGTCACTGCCTGCTCACCGGCGTGGTGTTCTGAGGCCTGGCCGCCTGTTGATTGAAACGCATTATCCACTCGGCCTTGTGCGTTGCTGGAGCTGGATCGACCTGGCGCTTGAGACGCTGGTTTATCCACAGCCGCTCGAGAGTGAATTTCATTCCGGTGACAGTGGTGAGACTGATTCCGGAGAGGTCATGGTGAATCTTGCCGGAGATGACTACTATGGCCTGCGTGAATACCAGCCAGGCGACTCTCTGAAACAGGTTGCCTGGAAGCACTACGCAAGGGGGCATGATCTGCAAACGCGGCAGTTTGCTGCCTATCGTGATCACCAGTTGTGGCTCGACTACGAGGCATTTACAGGCGGTGTCGAGGCGCGCCTCTCAGCTCTCTGTTTCGAGGTGTTGAGAGTGGAAGCGAACAGAGAGGAGTATGGTTTGCGCCTGCCGGGTATCGAGATAGAGCCGGGCAAGGGTGACCGGCATCGTGAACAGGTGTTGAGTGCTTTGGCGCTGTTTCAGGGCGGGGCAGGCTAATGATTACTCCGTGGCATATTCCCCGTAACGCGCTGACGTGGATTCTGTTGAGCCTGTTGCTGCTGGTGCCGGCGCATTATGATCACCTGCCCTGGTGGGCCCTGCTGGTCTGCCTGGTTGTTGCCGGCTGGCGCATTATGATTCTCCGCGGGGATTGGGGGCTGCCGTCCATCTGGATCAAACTGTTGCTGGTACTACTCAGCGTGGCCGGTATTTATCAACAGTTTGGCGGGATAACAGGACTCGAGCCGATGGTGGCTCTGCTGTTTTGCGGATTTTCCCTGAAGTTGCTTGAGTGCAGCAGCAGGCGTGATGTCTACCTTGTACTGTTCCTTGCCTATCTTGTCGCGGCGAGTGCATTCCTCTTTTCCCAGCAGATCACTTTCTCGCTGTACATGTTGCTTTGTGTCCTGGTGATTACAGCAGCACTGGTGGCTCTGCATCAGCCCAATGTGAGTGAATTCAGTCTGAGTGGCCTCTACAAGGCGACAGTGATTCTGTTGCAGGCGATTCCACTCACAGTGGTTCTGTTCCTTGTTCTGCCCCGCTTTGAACCCCTGTGGTCAGTTCCTGCGCCGTCACATCAGGCCAGAACCGGCATGAGTGACACCATGTCGCCAGGTGATATCTCGGCGCTCGGACGTAGTGACCAGCTGGTATTTCGTGCCGAGTTTGAATCGGGTATTCCATCCAGTCGACAACTCTACTGGCGCGGCCTAACCCTGTCCGATTTCGATGGACGCACCTGGCACCGGGGGCCGGAAAATATGCGTTTTCTTACCCCGCGTGAGTCGCAATCTGTGAGGCAGCGTTTCAGTCAGCCGATCAACTACAAGCTGATCATCGAACCAAATAACCAGTACTGGATTTTCTCCCTGCCACTGGCATTTACAGACAATCCGAAAGTAAAGATGGCATCGGATTCTCGCCTGGTTAGTATTCAGCAAATTGGTTCGAGAATGCAGCTCGATGTTCTTTCAGATCCTGACGAACGCCTGCAATCCTTTATGGACATTCAACAACGGGCGCTTTATACCGAATTGCCGGCTAGTGGCAATCCACGAACCAGGGAGTGGGCGCAACGGTTACTCGATCAGGCTGGCAACGAGGTGATCTTTGTGCAGCAAATGTTGGACTATTTTAGCCGAGAAGCCTTTTTCTACACCCTTGAACCGCCCCTGTTAGGAAGAGACTCGGTGGACGAGTTTATTTTTGATACGCGGCGCGGTTTTTGTGAGCACTATGCCAGCAGTTTTGTTTTTGCAGTTCGTTCGGCTGGAATTCCGGCACGGGTGGTGGCAGGTTACCAGGGCGGTGATGTGAACCCCTTGACCGGGGTCGTCTCCGTGCGACAGTACGACGCTCATGCCTGGGCTGAGGTGTGGCTGGAAGATCAGGGCTGGGTGCGCGTCGATCCAACCGGGGCGGTATCACCCCTGCGCATCGAATCAGGCCTGCAGCGAGCGATGGAGGCAGTAGCGGAAGAGTTTCTGCCTGATGATTTCCTGTCGCCATACCGCTACCGTGATATCCCCTGGATCAATCAGCTGCGCTTGCGATACGAGATGCTCAATTACCAATGGACAAAATGGGTACTCAATTACCGCGGCCAGTTGCAGATTGATGTTATGAAACGTTTGCTGGGAGATATCACAGCCTGGCGGATTGCCGTGCTTCTGCTGCTTGTGACCCTGCTTGCCTCCTTGCCATTTCTCTACCGGGCCTGGTTGCACGGACGTCACCTGGAGCCACACCAGCGACTCTATCTGAAGATTTGTCGCATGCTGGAGAAACAGGGATATGAGCGCCAGCCGAATGAGACACCGGATGAATTTGCACACCGCGTTGCGCAAGATGCGCCTGCATGGGGGCCTTCATTGCAGCTGGTTACCGGGCTGTTCACCAGGCTGGAGTACGAATCCGTACCTGAGCAGGAGAGGGAACAGGCGTTGAAAAACTTAAAGCACGAGCTCTTCAAGCTGCGTTATAAACGGGTCTGGAAGTAATCGGCATTGCTGCTTCCTGCAGAGCAAGGTGTGTATGTAGGAGCCCCGTCCCGGGGCGATCAATTTCTGTTTAAAGGCAAAACTTTTTGATCAGGGACTTGAGAATATCAACACCCGGCTGTAACTGATCAATGGCGACAAACTCATTTGGCTGATGTGCCTGCGCGATATCGCCTGGCCCCATAACGACAGTCTCCATACCCATGGCGTTGAAATAAGGTGCCTCGGTGCCGAAGGCAACTGTTTCTGCCTGGTGCCCTGTCAGGCTCTCGGCAGCTTTCACTATCGCCGCTTCAGCAGCTGTTTCCATCGGTGGGATTCCATCGAATGTCTTTTCCAGCGTGATCTGCAGACCTCGATCTCCAAGCCGTTTTTCGATGAGTTGCTCGATTTCACCATGTAATTGATCGAGGTTCATACCGGGAAGCGGACGCAGGTCGAAATGGAGTTCACACTCTGCACAAATGCGATTAGGGCTGTCTCCGCCGTGAATATGCCCCAGGTTGAGAGTTGGCACTTCGACAGCAAACAGGGGGTTGCGGTAGTTCTCTTGTAGTTGCTTGCGCCATTCGAGCAGTTCCTGCATTGCGGCCTGCATCGCATCCAGTGCACTGTTACCAAGAGAAGGATCACTTGAGTGGCCGGATGAACCCCGGATACGCAATGCGCGCATCATCATGCCTTTGTGCATGCGGATTGGACGGTTACTGGTTGGTTCGCCGATCACTACGTGGCGCCCGAGGTGTTGTCCAAGGTTTCCTAGTGCCTTGGCACCGCACATGGTGGTCTCTTCATCAGCAGTGGCTATGATGGTCAATGGCTGTTTCAGCTGTTTCAGGTCCAGGTCACGCACTGCCTCAAGTACAAGACTGAAAAAGCCCTTCATGTCGCAGCTGCCGAGTCCGTAGAGCCTGTTGTCACGCTCCGAGAGTTTGAATGGATCGACCTGCCAGCGTCCCTCGTCGTAGGGGACAGTGTCCGTGTGGCCTGCCAGTACTAATCCCTGTTCACCAGAGCCAGCGCTGGCGATTAAATTGAACTTGTCCGGGCAGCCGGGAATTGGCTGGATAAGTGTCGTGAAACCGAGGCTGCTGAACCACTGATCAAGCAGTTCGATTACCTTGCGGTTGTCCTGGTCCCAGCCCGGACTGGTACTGCTCACTGAAGGTGCGGCAACAAGCTGTGTCAGGCTCTGGATGAGTGTCGGCGTTTTCATGACCGGAGCATAGCATGGAACCAGAGCACTATGATTCGAGGAATAAATGAGGGTATTTCTGCAAGGATGTTTGTTATTATTTGCACTCAATATGGCAGGGAGCATGCCGTATTTCTCCTTAATGCAGTGTTTTAAACGAGGGCAAATGGATGAATGAAAGATATGCAGCGGGCATATTGCGTTATCGCTGGCTGGTAATCGTTGCGACCATACTGCTGGTAGCCCTGGCGGCGAGCGGCGGGCGTTTTCTTGCATTCTCAAGCGATTACCGGGTCTTTTTCAGCAAGGAGAACCCGCAGCTGACAGCCTTCGAGGAACTCCAGAATACCTACACCAAGAATGACAATGTCCTTATTGTGCTCGAACCCAAGGGAGGCAATGTCTTTACTCGTGATGTCTACGAGGCAATTATAGATGTCACGGAGCGTTCGTGGCAGGTGCCCTATTCACTGCGTGTCGACTCGCTGAGCAACTTTCAACACTCGTTTTCCGAAGAAGATGACCTGACCGTCATTGACCTGATCGATGAACCGGCAGGGCTGAGTGATGAAGAGGTCGAATATATCAAGTCCGTCGCTCTCAAGGAGCCATTGCTGAAGCGCCGACTGGTCTCACCGCAGGGTCATGTGACTGCGATTAATATCACGGTCGAACTACCTGGCTTGAATCCGGTAGAAGAAGTTCCAGACGTGGTCGGCAAGGTGCGTGAGATTGCAGCATATGTGGAGGAAACCTACCCGGATTTGCAGGTCTACCTGACTGGCGTGGTGATGATGAACAGTGCCTTCGCCGAGGCGTCCCAGTATGATGCGAGCAACCTGTTGCCGCTTGCATTCCTTCTGATTGTTGTGACTGTTTTTATCCAGTTGCGTGGTGTTGTCGGTACCCTTGTCACCGCCCTGGTGATTATCATGTCGGTCATTTCCGCGATGGGACTAGCCGGCTGGATGGGGATACCGTTGACCGGGCCGATGATGTCTGCACCGGCGATTATTCTCACACTAGCTGTAGCTGACTGTGTGCATATTCTTACTAACTGGATGCAGGGCTTGCGACAAGGCCATGATAAAAATCAGGCGATGGTTGAGAGTATGCGCATTAACTTCAGCCCGGTGTTCCTGACCTCGGCAACCACCGCGATTGGATTCCTGACGCTTAATTTCTCAGATGCACCGCCTTTTGGTGATCTTGGAAACACTTCTGCAATTGGTGTGATTATCGCCTTTCTTCTCTCTGTCAGCTTTCTGCCTGCTCTGGCGACACTACTGCCTTCCATGGTTAAGGAGCATGAACAGCATGATAGTCACGTGATGTTGAAACTGGCTGACTGGATTATCAAATTCAGGAAACAGCTATTGGTCGGTATGGGCGCACTGATACTGGCACTGGTTGCACTGGTTCCGATGAACGAGACTAACGATGTGTTTGTTGAATACTTTGATGAACGTATCCAGTTCAGAACTGACACAGACTTTGTGGTCGAAAATCTGACAGGTGTCTATTTCATCGATTATTCACTGAATAGCGGCAGCGATGGCGGTGTATCAGATCCGAAGAATTTGCAACAGGTCGAGGATCTTGCCAATTGGCTGAGAGCCCAGCCGAATGTCATGCATGTCAGTACCATTACAGATGTTTTCAAGCGTCTTAACCGGAATATGCACGGTGATGATGAGGCATGGCACAAGTTGCCGCAGCAGCGTGACCTGGCTGCCCAGTACCTGCTGCTTTACGAGATGTCACTGCCGTATGGGCTGGATCTGAATAACCAGATCGATATCAACAAGCAGGCAACCCGCCTGTCTGTAACCATGGAGACCATGTCGACCAACGAGGTGCTGGAGTTCGAAGAACTCGTGTACGACTGGATGGCGGAAAATACGCCGGATATTCTCACCTTCGGGGCCAGCCCGACGGTGATGTTCTCGCATATCGGCACACGCAATATCAAGAGTATGCTGGGAGGCACCCTGGTCGCCCTGGTACTGATTTCGCTTATCCTGATGGTTGCGCTCAAATCATGGCGCTATGGCTTTGTCAGCCTGGTCCCGAACCTGGCCCCGGCTGGTATGGCATTTGGTATCTGGGCTGTTATCGATGGTGAAATCGGTCTTGGCGTTTCGGTGGTGACCGCGATGACGCTGGGTATTGTAGTCGACGACGCGATCCATTTTCTCAGCAAGTACCTGCGTGCTCGTCGCGAACAGGGACTGGATGCAGCCAACGCTGTGCGTTATGCCTTCAGAACTGTTGGCGTTGCCCTGTGGGTGACCTCGGTGGCACTGGTCGCAGGCTTCATGGTGCTGGCAACTTCATCTTTTGAATTGAACAGCTCTATGGGTTTACTTGTCTCAATAGTAATTGCACTGGCGCTGTTTGCCGACTTCTTTTTCCTGCCACCGTTGTTGATGCGATTTGACAGCTGGTTACAGGGCAGTGAAAAGCCGAAACAGGCTAATTGAATTGACGAAGATACAACCGGAGTGAGTGATGAAAAAAATGATCGGTATTCTGCTGCTTGCAACATTTACGTTGCCGGTACTTGCTGAATCCCCTGAAGAGAAAGGACTGCGTATTGCACAGGCTGCTGATGCACGTGACACTGGCTGGAAAGACCAGACTGCTAACATGATCATGACGCTGCGTAACCGCTCGGGTGAGGAGAGTATACGCAAGATACGCACTAAGTCTCTTGAGCAGAAAGGCGATGGTGACAAGAGCCTCTCCCTGTTTGATGAACCGGCGGATATCAAGGGAACTGCCATGCTGACTTTTTCGCATGGTCTCAAGCCCGATGACCAGTGGCTCTACCTGCCGGCACTGAAACGCGTCAAGCGTATCTCCTCACGCAACAAGTCGGGTCCTTTTATGGGTAGCGAATTCGCTTTCGAGGACCTGGGGTCGCAGGAGATTGAAAAATACAGCTACAAGTACCTGAAGGAAGAGGCGTGCGGCAAGGGCTGGAAATGCCATGTGCTTGAGCGCACACCCGCCTACAAGCATTCAGGCTACTCGAAGCAGGTTGCATGGTTGGATGCCAGGGAGTACCGACCGGTCAAGATTGACTACTATGACCGCAAGGGCTCAAAGCTGAAGACGCTGACATGGAAGGGTTACAAAACTTACGGCAATTTCTGGCGAGCCGACGAGATGTTCATGCAGAATCACCTGACCGGGAAGTCGACTACGCTGAAGTGGGCAAACTACAAGTTGAATACCGGGCTTGGTGATGGTGATTTCAACAAGAACGCGCTGGCTCGCCTGCGCTGAATCTGCGAAAGAGAATGATGCAACAGCCGCTGCCAAAAATATTTCCACCCGTATTTGCGCTCCTCTTTGCCGCAGCGATGTGGGCGGTAGCAAATGGCTTTCCGATTGTTGAACTGATTCCTGATCCATGGAACCGGTTCGGCTATATCGTTATGGCAATTGCGATCAGTATCGACCTCTGGTCGCTTGGACTTTTTCTCAGGGCGAAAACCACTTTTCATCCGTTACGGTTACATGAAACCTCCTCCCTTGTTACTGGCGGCATGTACCGGGTTACGCGTAACCCCATGTACCTCGGCCTGCTTCTTCTCCTGACTGGCTGGGCGATTCTGCTCGGTGAATTGCTTCCGTGGATGCTGCTGCCGATATTTGTGTGGCTGCTCAACACACAGCAGATTCAACACGAGGAACGTATTCTCGAGGAGAAGTTTGGCGGCCAGTATCTGCAGTACAAGGAGCGCGTGCGCCGTTGGATCTAGACGACATCTGAAAAAAATATGACTCAATATAAATCAATACTACTCGCCGGCCTGTTGCCGCTTCTCTCATCTGTTGCTGTCGCTGACTGGTCAGGCAATATCGCCGTTGAAGGCCGTTATTTCACCTCAAGTCCACAGTGGCAAGGGCAGGGGAGCGAAGGGATTTCACTCAGCTTCCAGCCGGAATATCGTCACCAGTGGAATGACGGCAAGGATGGTTTTACCTTTATTCCCTTCGTGCGTCTCGACAGCATGGATGATGAACGTACCCATGCAGATATCCGTGAACTCAGTTATCTCCACGTCATGGATGGCTGGGAATTTCGTGCCGGAATCAGCAAGGTGTTCTGGGGCGTTACCGAGTCGCAGCACCTGGTCGATATCATCAACCAGACTGACCTGGTCGAGAGCGTAGACGGTGAAGAGAAACTTGGCCAGCCGATGGTTCGGGTCACGCGTGTGTTTGATACCGGGAGTATCGATGTTTTCCTCATGCCCTGGTTTCGTGAGCGTACCTTTCCCGGCATCAATGGCCGTTTACGTACCTCGATGCCGGTTGATACCGACAGTGCTGCCTATGAGTCGGATGACGAACAGCGCCATTTCGATTATTCACTGCGCTGGAACGGCTATCTCGGCAATGTCGACTATGCGCTGTCGTGGTTTGACGGTACCTCGCGTGAGCCTGGTTTTATTGCTCACCCGGACAAGCCACTTGAGCTGCTTGCCCCATACTATTACCAGTTGCAGCAGGCAGGTCTCGAGTTGCAGTACACCGGCGAAGCGTGGTTGTGGAAGCTGGAGGCAGTGCATCGTAGTACCAGTGTCGAAGACTACTGGGCGGCCACCGGTGGTTTTGAGTACACCTTTGTCGGTATCAACGACTCTGCGCTGGACCTCGGGGTGATAGGTGAATACCTCTATGATTCACGTGGCACTGATGGGCAGGCCCCGTTTCAGAATGATCTTTTCGTTGGTGCACGCCTGACGCTCAACGATGCCCAGAGCAGTGAGCTGCTGGCTGGTGCCATTATCGATCTTGACCATTCGAGTAAAACCTTCAGGGTCGAGGCGAGCCGCCGCATCGGGCAGAATTACAAGCTGAGTGTCGAGGCGCAGCTGTTTGCTGACGTGGATGTGAATGATCCACTGGCTGCTTTCGAGAAAGACAGTTTCGTGCAGGTCGAACTGGCGCGCTACTTCTGATTGGCTAATATTGTCTGGCGGGCGTCATCGATCGCCACGTCGAGATACCAGCCGTACATCTCCAGCGTGTTGGCGCCGAGTAACGGCTTGCCGATTTGCGTTCCGGTCGAATCAAGCAGAATGACAGTGGGTGTGACGAAAAGACCGTACTTCTTGAAGAACAGGTAGCCCTCTTCCACGGTACCATCGAAATAGGTTATCTCGTTACCCAAATCAATGCTGACCTCCCGGATCAGGACGCGTTCGCGTTCCGCCGCATTTCGATTCATGGGAAGGAATATCTCTTCCTTGAGGCGATGGCAATAGTCGCAGTGCTCCTGTGTGAAGAGGAGCAGGAGAGGTCGTCCGCTGCGTTTCACCTCGTTCCCAAGTTGTTGCAGGTTTGTTGCCTGGGTCAATTCATCATTCATACTTGTTGCCATTCAGGTGTTATATCAGCTTGCCGGTTACCGGTATTCAATAGAGTATAATGCCTGTTCTAGTGGTTGGGAGTCTACAGACTGATGCAACTGATCCAGATTACGGATATGCACATGCACCGGGAGCCCGGTGAAATCAGGCAGTCCTGTGTCAATACGGACGATTCACTGGCAGCAGTACTTGCCAGTATCAAAAATCGTGGGCAAATCCCTGCACTGATTGCGGCAACCGGCGATCTTGCACAGGATCCTCATCCGGAGATATACAACCGCTTCGGACAAATGGTGTCGCTGCTTGATGCCCCTGTAGTGACTCTTCCCGGTAACCATGACGACAGAGCCATGATGTCGGCCAGTTTCAGTGACGGTAGCGTGAGTTGCTGCGGTGAACTGCAACTTGGTGAATGGCAGCTGGTGTTTCTCGATACCTCGGTACCAGGTGAGGTACATGGCTCCCTGGGCCAGGAGCAACTGGATAATCTCATCGAGACCATTTCATCGACCAGTGCCAGCCATATTCTGATTTTCATGCATCACCACCCTTATCCGGTCGGTACTGTCTGGCTCGATGATATCGGGTTGGAGAACAGTGATCTTTTCTGGGATGCAGTCGGGACATCAGCACGCGTACGCGGCGTGGTTTGCGGACATATTCATCAACAACTGGACTGCATACACAAAGGTATCAGGATGCTGGGCACGCCTTCTACCTGCGTACAGTTCGTACCCTTTTCGGAAGAATCGGATTTTGATGACAGGCCGCCTGGCTACAGGGTGATAGAGTTAAACGACGATGGCTCGATCGATACCCGTGTCGAATGGGTGCCCCTGCCCTAATGATGGGGTAAGCGCTTCACATCAATTTCATCCCTTTCGGAATGTTACGTCCGTAAAATATTTCGAGCATTTCGCGCTTCAGTGCCTCGACGATCAAGCGCTGTTCCTTGGGAGGGATGTCATCGGCATCGACGCCGAACAGGTAGCTGTCCAGATTGAAATCCTTGAGTAGCATCTTGGTATGGAACAGGTTCTCCTGGTAGACATTGACGTCGATCATCTGGTAGCGCCGCTTGGTGTCAGCAGCGAGATAATTCTGAATCGAGTTGATGTTGTGATCGGTAAAGTGTTTTTTGCCGTTAACGTCGCGGGTGAAGCCTCGCACGCGGTAGTCGAGCGTGACAATGTCTGAGTCAAACGAGTGGATCAGGTAGTTGAGCGCTTTCAGGGGTGAAATACGTCCACAGGTCGAAACATCAATATCGGCACGGAAGGTACTGATGCCGTTTTCCGGGTGGCTCTCTGGGTAGGTGTGCACGGTCACGTGGCTTTTGTCCAGATGCATCACAACACTGTCGGGAAGAGGGCCCGGTGCCTCGGTGTTGGAGAGCTTTTCAGCTGCAATCGGTTCCTCGGAGATTAGCATGGTGACGCTGGCGCCCTGCGGATCATAGTCCTGGTGGGCGACATTGAGGATATTGGCACCGATGATATCGACAACATCCGTCAGGATATTGGTCAGGCGCTCGGCATTATATGCCTCGTCTATATACTCTATATATGAGCTGACCTCTTCCTTGCTTCTTGCATAGCAGATGTCATAGATGTTGAAACTCAGTGTTTTTGTCAGGTTGTTAAACCCGTGCAGTTTGAGTTTGCGCTTTCTCGCCATCGACGTCGAACCTGGGTGAATATTAAACCGGGGCGCACTTTATGCCCAAGTCGCTGTCAGGGCAAGGAAAAAGTGCATTTCACATTTCCCGGTCAGTTAACACCCCTCAATGCCTCCCACTGGCTGACCGGCGGGTGGTGAATGATCTGTACATGTGTGCCATCCGGATCGTAGCAGTAGAAGCTGCGCGCGCCGTCACGATGCGTGCGTGGTTTAGTCCGCATTTTGACATCATGATCCTGCAGGAACTCGAACCAGCGGTCGACCTCTTCAGCCGCGTTGACGAAGAAACCGATATGATCCAGTCGCTGGCCGGCTTCATCCCTTTGGTGCTCCGTGGATGCCTGGTGCAGCGCCAGGTTGTCACTGCCCGACGTCAGGTAGACGTTCTGATGGTCAGGACGCCACTCGAGCTCCATGCCGAGCAGATTGATATAGAAGTTTTCACACGCCTCGAGATCGCGCACGAAGAGTGCGACATGGCGCATTCCAAGCATTTTTTCCGGTCTCATGATCAATCCTCCTCGATAATTTCATAATCGTGGGTTATTTTCGCCATTTTGCCGAGCATGATTGAGGCTGAACAGTATTTTTCGGCACTCAACTCGATGGCTCGCTTGACGTGTTTTTCGCTAAGGTCGCGTCCCTTGACGATAAAGTGGGCGTGGATACGCGTGAAAACCTGCGGTATTTCGTCTGCACGTTCCGCATCAAGGATGACTTCGCAGGAGGAGACCTGTTGACGGGACTTGTTGAGGATCATCATCACATCAATCTGGGTGCAGCCGCCCATGCCGAGCAATAACATCTCCATTGGACGAACACCGAGGTCTTGACCGCCAAGGTTGGGAGGTCCATCCATAACAACCCCGTGGCCGCTTGGAGATTCACCTACCATCATCATGCCTTCGACCCATTTGACTCGTGCTTTCATGCCTCTGCTATTCCTCTTCTGTGATGCCCGCTGCAAAATTCAAGATTAGCATATTCCATCGGGGTTGAGAGTATGTATACTTGGTTGCGAATGAATAATCCGGGGCATGCATGGCAACTTATGTAATCGGCGATGTGCAGGGCTGTTTTGATGAATTACAGCGCCTCCTTGAGCATATCGAATTCGACGCACAACAGGATCAGCTCTGGTTCGCAGGCGATCTCGTCAATCGCGGACCCAAGTCACTGGAAGTTCTGCGCTTCGTCAAGGAGTTGGGGGGCAGCGCGGTATGTGTGCTCGGCAATCATGACCTGCATCTGCTCGCGACCTGGAGTACGGGGGGCAAGAAGAAGCTGAAAAATGATCTTCAGCCCATTTTTGATGCGCCTGATCGCGACGAGTTACTCGAGTGGCTGTGCCTGCGCCCCTTGATGCATACGACCCCGGAATTTGACTTCTGCCTGATACACGCCGGTTTGCCGCCACAATGGGACCTGACCCAGGCTCTCGCCTGTGCACAGGAGGTGGAGTCGGTGCTTGCCGATCAACGCTGCAGAGAGCACTATTTTGCCGAGATGTATGGCGACAAACCGAACCTCTGGAGCGAGGATCTGGGCGGGCAGGAACGTCTCCGCTTTATTACCAACTGCTTTACGCGACTGCGCTTCTGTACGCAGGATGGACACCTGGCTCTCGATGAGAAGGGTGCGCCGGGTTCCCAGAAGAAGGGGCTTTTGCCATGGTACCTGGTACCCGGGCGACAATCGGAGAATATCAAACTTCTGTTCGGACACTGGTCGATGCTCGGTTATCACCATGAAGCCAATACATGGGCACTGGACACGGGGTGCCTGTGGGGCGGTGAATTGTCTGCTCTGCGCATTGACGTGGAGCCTCCCGTACTTTATGCAATTGATTGTCCATGCCAGCGCAAGCCGGGTTAGAATACCTTTATATGCTAAAACTACTGGACTGAGATTATTATGATTGGACGCTGGTTTGAGGGTGCGATCTGGTCGTCGCGCCTTGTCGTACTACTAGCGGTTGTATCGAGCCTTGTCTCTGCGATCGCGCTTTTTTATATGTCAACAGTCGATGCCTGGATTCTTGTCACACATGTTCTGAACTATGGCTCGCCTGAGCTGACGGCGGTTGATCGTGTCGAATTGAGGGCGGAGACGGTCACCCATGTAGTCGAGATGGTCGATGGTTACCTGCTCGCAACCGTGCTGTTGATTTTTGGTATGGGACTTTACGAACTGTTCATCAGTAAAATAGGCCAGGCAGAAGAGTCCGGGACCTCGTCAAAGGTGCTGGTTATCAACAGCCTCGATGATCTCAAGGCGCGCCTTGCCAAGGTTGTACTGATGATCCTGATCGTGCGCTACTTCGAATTTGCGCTGGGCATGGACTTTAATACACCACTCGATTTGCTCTATTTTGCTTTCGGTATCGCTTTTCTGGGCGCTGCACTGTGGCTTTCTCACCTGGCCGACATGAAACACTGAGACTCTGGATGTGAAGCAGATTGCGCTAATTATTGTTCTGTTCGCGGCAGCCCTGCTGGCAGGGCGATTTCTGACAGATACACCCGCTCCGGGTGATACGGCTCTTCCGAGTGTGACTCTCGAGCCGATCGCTTGCGAGCCTTCTTTGCAGGCGTGTATGGCAGAACTGCCGGATGGGTCGCAGGTTCAGATGCAGATTCTGCCGAAGGATGCCATTAAGCCGATGAAGCCGCTGCAGGCAGAAGTGACTGCCACAGGGAAATGGCACGCAACCACGCTTGAAGCGACCGGCATTAATATGAATATGGGCTTCAACCGCTTCAACTTTAAGCCCGGCGACGAACAGGTTGATCATGCAGACTTCATGCTGCCAATCTGTACTCTGAAGCGTATGCAGTGGGAGTTTTTGTTAACAATTTCTGATGAAAACAGCCTGATTCATATTCCCTTCCATATCGAGATCGAATCCTGAGGGTGTGACAGCCGTCAAATATTTGAAATATTCCCCGGTTTTTCCGTGTTTGTCGTTGACAAGTGGTCATGAGGCGCATAGAATTCGCGGTCTTTCTCCCCGGCACTGTCTGAAGGGAGAGGACAAAGCAGCTGAAGAGAGAATAGCAGCCTTGTAAAATATAGAATTGAATCAATGACTTACTATCTAGCGGGTCGATAGCGACAGGCTGGAGAGGGTTGGTTAACGTTTTTTTATTGCGCGCAGAAATGGTTTTCTGCATGTATCTGGCGCCCAGGGTGGCGCTGTGAAAGAGAAGAGAAGCAAATGGCAACAATTAATCAGTTAGTACGCAAACCACGTAAGCGCAAGGTTGCTAAAAGCAACGTGCCTGCGCTCGAGGCGTGTCCTCAGAAGCGTGGTGTTTGCACTCGCGTATATACAACAACCCCTAAGAAGCCGAACTCGGCACTGCGTAAGGTTGCTCGTGTACGCCTGACGAATGGTCATGAAGTCACCAGTTATATTGGTGGTGAGGGACATAACCTTCAGGAGCACAGCGTGATCCTGATCCGTGGCGGTCGTGTTAAGGACTTGCCAGGTGTGCGTTATCACACCGTGCGCGGCACACTCGATACCTCTGGTGTTGAGAGCCGTCGTCAAGGTCGCTCCAAGTATGGTGCGAAGCGTCCCAAGAGCTAATTAGAGAGAGATTGAGAAAATGGCCAGAAGACGAGTAGCAGCACGCCGTGAAATCCTGCCCGATCCTAAGTTCGGAAGCCAGTTGTTGACCAAGTTCATCAACATGGTAATGGTTGACGGAAAGAAATCTGTTGCAGAAAGCATTCTGTATAACGCGCTTGACCAGATCGCCGACAAAAAAGGCGGTGACCCAATGGAAGCGCTTGAAACTGCACTGGAAAATGTACGCCCTGCGGTAGAGGTTAAATCCCGCCGTGTTGGTGGTGCAACCTACCAGGTTCCTGTTGAAGTACGTCCGATTCGTCGTGACTCACTCGCAATGCGCTGGATTATCGATGCAGCACGCAGGCGTAGTGAAAAATCCATGGCGCAGCGTCTTGCCGGTGAGCTGATGGATGCGACCGAGCAGCGTGGATCAGCAGTTAAAAAACGTGAAGATACGCACCGTATGGCTGAAGCCAACAAGGCGTTCTCACACTACCGCTGGTAACAGCAAACCAGGGAAACCGGGGAAGATCGGGTCGTGGCACGTTCGACTCCAATAGAACGCTATCGAAACCTGGGCATTATGGCCCATATCGATGCGGGTAAAACGACCACGACAGAGCGGATCCTGTATTACACAGGAGTGTCTCACAAGATTGGTGAAGTCCATGACGGTGCGGCAACAATGGACTGGATGGAGCAGGAACAGGAGCGAGGAATTACCATCACCTCGGCAGCAACGACCTGTTTCTGGAGTGGTATGGAGCGGCAGTACGACCAGCACCGTATCAATATTATCGACACGCCCGGGCATGTCGATTTCACCATCGAGGTGGAGCGTTCGTTACGTGTACTCGATGGTGCCTGTGCAGTCTTCTGTGCGGTAGGCGGTGTTGAACCGCAATCCGAAACAGTCTGGCGCCAGGCGAGCAAGTATGGCGTGCCGCGCATCGCATTCGTCAACAAGATGGATCGCATGGGCGCCAACTTTTTAAGGGTAGTCGAACAGGTGCGAGAGCGTCTGGGGGCTACACCGGTACCGATGCAGATGAATATCGGTGCAGAAGAAAATTTTAAAGGGGTCGTCGATCTGGTCAAGATGCAGGCGATCTACTGGAAGGAAGAGGGCATGGGAATCGAGTTCGAAGAACACGATATCCCGGAAGATCTCAAGAGCCAATGTGCGGAACTGCGTGAGCAGATGGTAGAAGCTGCCGCCGAGGCATCTGATGAACTGATGGAGAAATACCTTGAAGAGGGTGAACTCTCCGCAGATGAAATCAGGCAGGGCATCCGTATTCGGACACTTGCCAACGAGATCACGCCGATGTTCTGTGGCTCTGCCTTCAAGAACAAGGGTGTACAGGCAATGCTCGATGCAGTTATCGACTATATGCCGTCACCGGTCGATGTCCCGGCGATCATGGGGCATCTTGATGACAAGGACGAAAGCGTGGCAGAGCGCCACCCGACAGATGATGATCCATTTGCGGCACTGGCTTTCAAGATCGCAACCGACCCATTTGTCGGCACATTGACGTTTTTCCGGGTTTACTCGGGTGTGCTGAAATCTGGTGATACGGTTTTTAACCCGATTAAGGGTAAGAAGGAGCGGGTTGGACGCATTTTGCAGATGCATGCCAATCACCGTGATGAGATCAAGGAAGTGCGTGCTGGCGATATCGCCGCGGCAGTTGGTCTCAAGGATATTACGACGGGTGAGACCCTGTGTGATATCGACAACAGGATTATCCTGGAACGCATGGACTTCCCGGAACCGGTTATATCGGTTGCGGTTGAGCCGAGAACCAAGGCGGACCAGGACAAGATGGGGGTAGCCCTGTCGAAGTTGGCCCAGGAAGACCCTTCTTTCCGTGTACGTACGGATGAGGAATCGGGCCAGACGATCATCTCGGGTATGGGTGAATTGCACCTGGAGATTATCGTTGACCGCATGAAGCGTGAGTTTGATGTTGAGGCAAATGTCGGTGCGCCGCAGGTTGCCTACCGTGAAACCATACGCAAGGCGGTCAAGCACGAAGGTAAGTTTATACGCCAGTCGGGCGGTCGCGGTCAGTATGGCCATGTGTGGCTGAAGATAGAGCCGCAGGAGTCCGGAGCTGGTTATGAGTTCGTCAACGACATCGTTGGCGGTGTCGTACCAAAGGAGTATATTCCGGCGGTCGACAAAGGTGTGCAGGACGCGATGACCGGCGGAATTAACTCCGGTTATCAGGTGGTAGACATCAAGGTGACCCTGATTGATGGTTCATTTCATGATGTTGACTCATCTGAGCAGGCATTCAGAATCGCCGGCTCAATGTGCTTCAGAGAAGGCGCAAAAACTGCAGACCCGGTGGTGCTTGAGCCCATCATGAAAGTTGAAGTTGTCACCCCCGAGGAAAACATGGGTGACGTGATTGGCGATCTGAACAGTCGCCGCGGCATGGTGCAGGGAATGGAAGACTCACCCGCCGGAAAGCTGGTTCGCGCAGAAGTGCCACTGGCGAAAATGTTCGGGTATGCAACAGATTTGCGTGGTGCGACACAGGGTCGAGCCACCTACTCGATGGAATTTGCGCATTACAGCGAAGTGCCATCGGGTTTTGCAGGTAATTAGCGAAATAGTCCTAACAGTATTTTTTAGAGGGTAGCTACGGTGTCCAAGGAAAAATTTGAACGTACGAAACCGCACGTGAACGTTGGTACAATTGGCCACGTTGACCACGGTAAAACAACACTGACAGCGGCACTGACTCGAGTGTGTGCAGAGACCTGGGGTGGAGAGCTGAAAGCTTTCGACCAGATCGATAATGCACCGGAAGAGCGTGAGCGCGGTATCACCATTGCGACCTCGCACGTGGAGTACGAGTCACCAACGCGTCACTACGCACACGTTGACTGCCCCGGACACGCGGACTACGTCAAGAACATGATTACCGGTGCGGCGCAGATGGACGGCGCGATCCTGGTCTGTTCCGCTGCTGACGGCCCCATGCCGCAGACACGTGAGCACATCCTTCTGTCACGCCAGGTTGGCGTTCCATACATCCTTGTTTACATGAACAAGGCCGACATGGTTGATGACGAAGAGCTGCTTGAGCTGGTTGAGATGGAAATCCGTGAGCTGCTGAGCGACTACGAATTCCCGGGTGACGATACTCCAATCATCATTGGTTCTGCACTGAAGGCGCTGGAAGGCGACACGTCAGACATTGGCGCACCATCAGTGATCAAGCTGGTAGAAGCACTGGACTCATACATTCCTGAGCCAGAGCGTGCGATTGACCAGCCATTCCTGATGCCGATTGAGGACGTCTTCTCAATCTCCGGTCGTGGAACCGTCGTAACCGGCCGTGTAGAGCGTGGTGTGGTTAAAGTTGGTGAAGAGATCGAAATCGTTGGTATCAAGGACACCGAGGTGACTACATGTACAGGTGTTGAGATGTTCCGCAAGCTGCTCGATCAGGGTGAAGCTGGCGATAACGTTGGTGTCCTGCTGCGTGGTACCAAGCGTGAAGATGTTGAGCGTGGTCAGGTTCTGGCGAAGCCGGGCTCAATCACGCCTCACACATACTTCGAAGCAGAAGTTTATGTCCTGAGTAAGGACGAAGGTGGCCGTCACACGCCATTCTTCAACGGTTACCGTCCCCAGTTCTACTTCCGTACCACGGACGTAACTGGCGCATGTGACCTGCCGGAAGGCGTAGAGATGGTTATGCCTGGCGATAACGTCAAGATGACCGTGAAGCTGATTGCACCGATCGCAATGGAAGAAGGCCTGCGTTTCGCGATTCGCGAAGGTGGCCGTACTGTTGGCGCCGGTGTTGTAGCAAAGATTATCGAGTAATAGATATGGCAACAGCAAGTCAGAGAATCCGTATCCGTCTCAAGTCATTTGATCATCGTCTGCTTGATCAGTCGGCTAAAGAGATCGTAGAAACGGCAAAGCGCACTGGTTCAGTCGTCAAGGGTCCAATCCCTATGCCGACCAAGAAAGAGCGTTACACGATTCTGGTTTCACCACACGTCAACAAAGACGCACGTGACCAGTATGAAATCCGCACGCACAAGCGTCTGCTGGAAATCATGGATCCAAGTGACAAGACAGTGGATTCATTGATGAAGCTGGACCTGGCCGCTGGCGTTGATGTCCAGATCAAGCTGAACTGAGGAAACGAACATGATTGGTGTTGTAGGACGTAAAGCTGGAATGACACGTGTCTTCACTGAAGACGGCGCGTCTGTGCCAGTCACCGTGATAGAGGTTGCACCTAACCGTGTAACCCAGGTGCGTACCGAAGAGACCGACGGATACGAGGCAATTCAGATTGCTGTCGGTAGCCGTAAAGCATCTCGTGTAACCAAGCCCGAGGCTGGTCACTACGCGAAAGCAGGTGTTGAAGCAGGTCGCAAAATGATGGAATTTCGTCTCGATGATGTCGAGGGAGAAACTCCTGAAGTTGGCGGCGAGCTCACTGTCGAGATGTTTGAAGCAGGCCAGAAGGTTGATGTCTGCGGTACTTCGAAAGGTAAGGGTTTTGCAGGTGGCGTCAAGCGCCATAACTTCAAAATGCAGGATGCTACCCATGGTAACTCGCTGGCGCATCGCGCACCGGGTTCAATCGGGCAGTGTCAGACTCCTGGTCGCGTATTCAAGGGCAAGAAAATGGCTGGTCACATGGGTAACGTGAAGACAACCGTTCAGAGCCTCGAGGTTGTACGTGTCGATTCTGACCGCAACCTGCTGCTGGTGAAGGGTGCAGTTCCCGGTGCAAATGGCGGTAATGTAATCGTGACTCCTGCAGTCAAGTTCGCGAGTAAGGGGTGATGACAATGGATGTGAATGTTCAAAACGGTTCTGCCATCCAGGTCTCTGACCAGGTATTTGGCGCCGATTACAACGAATCGCTGATTCACCAGGTCGTCAAGGCATACTTTAATAGTGCCCGTTCCGGTACCAAGGCGCAGAAAAACCGTTCTACAGTAAGAGGCGGCGGCGCCAAGCCGTGGCGTCAGAAAGGTACAGGCCGTGCACGTGCCGGTACCTCGCGCAGCCCTATCTGGCGCGCTGGTGGTGTGACATTTGCTGCACAGCCACGTGATTTCAGCCAGAAGGTCAATCGCAAAATGTACAAGGGCGCGATGGTTTCCATCCTGTCCGAGCTGTTGCGCCAGGAGCGTCTGGTCGTGGTTGAAGATTTCAGCCTCTCTGCTCCAAAGACCAGAGAACTGGTCGGCAAGCTTAAAGAGCTTGATGCAGATGATGCGCTGATTATTGTTGATGATCTCGACGAGAACCTGATTCTTGCCGCGCGCAATCTCTACCAGATTGATGTGCGCGACAATATGGATGTCGATCCGGCCAGCCTGATCGCATACGACAAGGTTATCGTTACTCCAGCAGCACTGAAGAAAATTGAGGAGCGTCTCTCATGAACCAGGAACGCGTAATGAAAGTACTGCTCGCTCCGATTGTTTCAGAGAAGAGCGCAATGGCAGGCGAATCCAACCAGGTTGTTTTCCACGTTGTAGCGGATGCAACCAAACCGGAAATTCGTGCTGCGGTAGAGAAGATGTTTGAAGTCGACGTTGAGTCAGTCCGCGTGGTTAACCTGAAGGGTAAGACCAAGCGCTTCGGTGCTCGTTTCGGACGTCGTTCTGACACACGCAAGGCCTATGTCCGTTTGAAGGAAGGCCAGGAAATCGACTTCATGCCGAGCGCGTGAGCTAGTTAAAGAATAGGCAGATTGCAATCATGGCAGTTCAAAAGTCAAAACCAACATCGCCGGGTCGTCGCTTTGTCGTTCAGGTCTCAAATCCTGATCTGCACAAGGGTGCTCCTTATGCACCCCTGATCGAAAAGAAAAGCAAGAGCGGCGGACGTAACAACAATGGCCGTATTACCACGCGTCATCGTGGCGGCGGTCACAAGCAGCGTTATCGCGTTATCGATTTCAAGCGCAATTCAAAGGATGGCATTCCAGCCACCGTTGAGCGACTTGAGTACGATCCAAACCGCACTGCGAATATCGCATTGCTGAAGTTTGCAGATGGAGCGCGTAGCTACATTATTGCACCGAAGGGGCTCAAGGCTGGCGACAGTGTCGTTTCCGGCAGTGATGCACCAATTGCAAAGGGCAACTGTTTGCCACTTCGCAATATCCCGATCGGTTCAGTCGTTCACTGTATCGAGATGAAGCCTGGTAAAGGTGCTCAACTCGCTCGCAGTGCTGGTACCTCGGTACAGCTGGTCGCCCGTGAAGGCGCACATGCGACACTGAGGCTCCGTTCTGGCGAGATGCGCAGGGTACTTGTTGAGTGCCGTGCTGTTATCGGTGAAGTCAGTAATTCGGAACACAACCTGCGTTCACTCGGCAAGGCCGGTGCGACTCGCTGGCGCGGAGTGCGTCCAACGGTTCGCGGTGTTGCAATGAACCCGGTTGACCACCCGCACGGTGGTGGTGAAGGCCGCACATCTGGTGGTCGTCATCCGGTGAGCCCATGGGGCACGCCAACCAAGGGATTCAAGACGCGAAGCAATAAACGTACGGACAAGATGATTGTACGTCGTCGCGGTCGTAAATAATTGAGGTAGAGTAAAAATGCCACGTTCAGTAAAAAAAGGTCCATTTATCGACCACCACCTTCAGAAGAAGGTGGAGCAGGCGGTGGCCAATAATGATCGCAAGCCGATCAAAACTTGGTCACGTCGCTCAATGGTTTCACCTGACATGGTCGGGTTGACTATTGCGGTCCATAACGGACGCCAGCATGTACCGGTTCTCGTTAACGAGAACATGGTAGGACACAAACTGGGCGAATTCGCACTGACCCGCACCTATCGCGGTCACAGTGCGGATAAGAAAGCGAAATAAGGGGACTGATGATGCAAGTTATGGCAAAACACCGGCATGCGCGTTTATCAGCCCAGAAGGGACGCCTTGTGGCTGACCAGATTCGCGGACTGCCCGTAGAAGAAGCACTAGACATTTTGGCCTTCAGCAAGAAAAAGGGCGCAGCCCTTGTCAAGAAGGTCCTGGATTCGGCAATTGCAAACGCCGAGCACAATGAAGGTGCAGATATTGACGAGCTCAAGGTCGCAGCTGTCTGCGTAGACGAGGGACCGACCATGAAGCGTATTCGTGCACGAGCCAAAGGCCGTGCGACACGTATCCTCAAGCGTACCAGCCACATTACTGTGACTGTGGCGGACGACTAGGGAAGGAAGCAATTATGGGTCAAAAAGTACATCCTACCGGATTGCGTCTCGGAATCGTTGCAGACCATACTTCACGTTGGTATGCAAACTCCGGTGAGTATGCAGATCTGCTGAATCAGGACCTCGAGGTTCGTGATTTTCTGAAGAAGAAGCTTTCACAGGCTTCTGTCAGTCGTATTCAGATCGATCGTCCGGCAAACAACGCACACATCACCATTCATACTGCACGTCCTGGCGTGGTTATCGGTAAGAAAGGCGAAGATATCGACAAGCTGCGTGCTGCCGTATCTGAAAAGATGGGTATTCCGGTACACATCAGTATCGAAGAGATTCGCAAGCCGGAACTCGATGCAACCCTGGTTGCTGAAGGCATTGCACAGCAGCTTGAGCGTCGTGTCATGTTCCGTCGTGCAATGAAGCGTTCGGTTCAGACTTCCATGCGCCTCGGTGCGCAGGGCGTCAAGATCAATATTGCCGGTCGTCTCAACGGTGCTGAGATTGCTCGTAGCGAATGGTATCGCGAAGGCCGCGTACCTCTACACACTCTGCGTGCAGATATCGATTATGGTACTGCTGAAGCGAACACAACCTACGGAATCATTGGTATCAAGGTGTGGATCTTCAAGGGTGAAGTCTTTGGTGACCGTCCCCAGTTTGATGATGAGCCGAAGCAGACTAAAGGTCGCGGCAAAGGCCGAGGCAAGAAGGATTAAGTCATGCTACAACCAAAACGTACAAAATTCCGTAAAGTCCAGAAAGGCCGTAACCGTGGTCTCGCCCAGTCAGGCTCTAAAGTCAGCTTTGGCGAGTACGGACTCAAGGCAACTGGCCGTGGCCGTATCACGTCACGACAGATCGAGGCAGCGCGTCGTACGATTACTCGTACAGTAAAGCGTGGCGGTAAGCTGTATATCCGTGTATTCCCGGATAAGCCGATCACCAAAAAGCCTCTTGAAGTGCGTATGGGTAAAGGTAAGGGTAACGTAGAGTATTGGGTTGCCCAGATCCAGCCAGGACGCATGTTGTATGAAATTGAAGGTGTTACCGAGGAACTGGCACGCGAGGCATTCAAGCTCGCAGCTGCAAAGCTTCCGATAGCGACATCCTTCACCAAGCGGACGATCCTCTGATGAATGCGAACGAACTTCGGAGCAAGACTCCGTCAGAACTGGAAGAGACACTGCAGGAATTGCTCAAAGAGCAGTTCAACCTGCGTATGCAGCAGGGCACAGGTCAGCTTGCACGTCCTCACATGATGGGTGAAGTGCGCAAGAATATTGCACGCGTCAAAACCGTGTTGAACGAAATGCAGTCAGGTGACGCATCATGAGTGAAGAACAGACAGTTTCAAACCGTACCCTGACGGGCCGGGTTGTCAGTAACAAGATGGATAAGTCCATCACTGTAGTTGTCGAGCGAAAGGTCAAGCACCCGCTGTACGGCAAGTACGTTCGTCGTTCAACCAAGGTGCATGCACACGATGCGAACAATGAGTGTCGCACCGGAGATGTAGTTATGGTTGAACAGTGCCGCCCGCTTTCGAAGAGCAAGCGCTGGCAGTTGGTAGAGATTATCGAAAGGCCTGCACGCGTCTAGTCGCGGCCAGCCATTTTCGATAGAAACAAGAATTATTTGCCTGGAGCAAACAGATGATTCAGATGCAAACAATGCTGACCGTCGCCGACAATAGCGGTGCAAAACGTGTTCAGTGCATCAAGGTACTGGGTGGTTCGCACCGCCGTTACGCTGCAATTGGTGATGTCATCAAGGTCAGTATCAAGGATGCGATTCCGCGTGGAAAGGTCAAAAAAGGTGACGTGTACAACGCTGTCGTTGTTCGTACCCGTAAAGGTGTGCGTCGTCCGGACGGTTCTCTGATCCGTTTTGATGGCAATGCAGCAGTGCTGCTGAACGCGAACCTGCAGCCGATCGGAACCCGTATTTTCGGCCCGGTTACACGTGAACTACGTAGTGAGCGATTTATGAAAATAATCTCGCTCGCACCAGAAGTGCTTTGAGGTCGCAGTCATGGCAATAAGTAAAATTCGTAAAGGTGATGATGTTGTTGTTCTTGCTGGCAAGGACAAGGGCAAGCGTGGCACAGTTCTTACTGTTGGTGAGGATGGACGTGCCACTGTTGAGAACATCAACATCGCAAAGAAACATGTGAAGCCGAACCCCAACAAGGGTGAAACAGGCGGCATCGTCGATAAAGAGATGCCAATCGATCTTTCAAACCTTGGTCTCTACAATCCGGTCACCGACAAGGCGGACCGAGTAGGTATCAAGTCACTTGAAGATGGTCGCAAGGTTCGATACTTCAAATCAAATGGCGAAGTCGTCGACGTTTAAGGTGATTTAGAGATGGCAAGGTTAAAAAATCATTATCGCGAAGCAGTCGTTCCACAGCTGATGGAGAAATTCCAGTACAGCAGTGTCATGGCGGTTCCGCGTATCGAGAAAATCACACTCAATATGGGTGTTGGTGAAGCGCTTGGCGACAAGAAGATCCTCCAGAATGCCAAGGCAGACATGGAGAAAATCGCCGGTCAGCAGGCAGTCGTGACCCTGGCACGTAAATCAGTTGCTGGTTTCAAGGTTCGTGAAGGTTGGCCAATTGGTTGTAAGGTCACACTGCGCAGTGAGCGTATGTATGAGTTCCTTGACCGCCTGATCAATATCGCAACGCCGCGAATTCGCGATTTCCGCGGACTCAACGGTAAATCATTTGACGGTCGTGGAAACTACTCCATGGGTGTACGTGAGCAGATCATCTTCCCTGAAATTGATTTCGATAAAGTCGATGCAATTCGCGGAATGGATATCACTATCACCACGACTGCGAAGAATGACGAAGAGGGGCGCGCGCTTCTCGAAGCATTCAACTTCCCATTCAAGTAAGTGGAATAGAGATTTATGGCTAAGAAAAGCATGATTGCCCGTGAAGCAAAGCGGGCGAAAACAGTCGCAAAATTTGCCGCAAAGCGTGCCGCACTGAAAGCGATCATCAACAACCCTGAAAGTAGTTTCGAGGAAGTTGACGAGGCAGTACTGAAGCTGCAGAAGCTGCCACGCGATGCAAGCCCGGCACGTCAGCAACGTCGCTGCCGCATCACTGGACGTCCACACGGTGTTTACCGCAAGTTCGGCCTGTGCCGCAACAAGCTGCGCGAAGCAACAATGCGCGGTGACGTACCAGGTTTGAAAAAAGCCAGCTGGTAAAAAAATGTGTTAACTCCCACTTGCAGTCGGGGGTTATAACTCTGTATAATGCGCGGCTCCCAAAAGGAACCTCTAAACAGGTTCCGGGAGTCGTTTATTGATTTTATGGTATCGCGTCGTGAAGACGGCCTGACCGAAGAGGAATACATATGAGTATGTCAGATCCGGTTGCGGATATGCTTACACGCATTCGCAACGCACAAGAGCGCCAGAAAGGCTCTGTGACTATGCCTGCTTCAAAGCTGAAGTCGTCAATTGCTACGCTTCTTAAAGACGAAGGCTATGTCTCTGATTCAAATATTTCCGATAACGGCGGTAAGCCCGAGCTGACCATTGAGCTCAAGTACTTCCAGGGCGCGCCTGTTATTGATCTCCTGCAACGTATCAGCCGTCCCGGTTTGCGCATCTACAAGAATAAAGATGAGCTGCCTTCTGTCCGTGGCGGACTCGGTGTTGCAATTATTTCCACATCCAAAGGCATCATGAGTGACCGTTCAGCCCGTAAGGCCGGACACGGTGGCGAAGTCGTTGCCTACGTCGCATAAGGGAGCCAACCATGTCACGTGTTGCAAAAGCACCGATCGCTCTCTCTGGCGCGATGTCAAAATCGATGGCCAGAATGTCACTGTTAAAGGTGGTAAAGGTCAGTCAACCTGGACTGTGCATCCCGATGTAAGGGTTGTGCTTGAAGATGGCGAAATTCGTGTTTCGATCGTCGATGAAAGCAAATCTTCATGGGCTCATGCTGGTACGACCCGCGCTCTGATTAATAATATGGTTGTCGGTTGTACTACCGGTTTCCAGAAAAAACTGACCCTGATTGGTGTCGGTTATCGTGCGCAAGCCAAGGGCAAGGTTCTGAACCTCAACCTCGGTTTTTCTCACCCGGTTGATTACCCGGTTCCAGAAGGCATTACCATTGAAACGCCGTCACAGACCGAGATTGTTGTCTCAGGTAGTGACAAGCAGAAGGTTGGCCAGGTAGCCGCAGAAATTCGCGCCTATCGTCCACCAGAGCCGTACAAGGGTAAGGGTGTTCGCTACGCAGACGAGTATGTCATGCGTAAAGAAGCCAAGAAGAAGTAAGGGGCGAGATAATGGACAAGAAATTAAGCAGAATACGCCGTTCACGCAAGACCCGTGCGAAAATCCGCGAGCTCAACAAGCCGCGCCTGACTATTTTCCGCACGCCGCGTCATATTTACGCGCAGGTTATTGCAGCAAACGGTTCCGAAGTCGTTGCAGCCGCTTCTACTACAGAGAAAGCACTCCGCGATTCGATCGAAGGCAGTACCGGTAATGTTGCAGCAGCAGCGAGCGTCGGTAAAACAATTGCTGAACGTGCAAAAAGCGCAGGTGTTGAAACAGTTGCATTTGACCGTGCCGGTTTCAAATACCATGGCCGCGTCAAGGCGCTGGCTGATGCCGCACGTGAAAGCGGACTGGATTTCTAGGGAGAACAGCAATGGCAAATTATAAAGCGCAGCAGGCTGAGAACGAAGAGCTGATTGAAAAGCTGGTTGCTGTTAACCGTGTAGCCAAGACCGTAAAAGGTGGACGTATTTTCGGTTTCGCAGCAATCACTGTCGTAGGTGACGGAAAAGGGCGCGTTGGTTTCGGCCAGGGCAAGGCTCGCGAGGTTCCGGTTGCAATTCAGAAAGCGATGGAAAATGCACGTCGCAATATGAAAGATGTGAAGCTCAACGGTGGCACTCTTCAGTATCCGATGAATGGTTACCATGGTGCAGCGAATGTCTTCATGAAGCCTGCATCAGAAGGTACAGGTATCATCGCCGGCGGTGCAATGCGTGCCGTATTTGAGGCGGTTGGTGTACATAACGTACTCGCCAAGTGTGTCGGAACGAATAACCCGATCAATGTTATTCGCGCCACCATGAACGGCCTGGTTAATATGAACGATGCTGAAATGGTTGCTGCCAAGCGTGGCAAGACCGTTGAAGAAATTCTGGGGTAAATACCATGTCTGACAAAAAGATGATGAAAGTTACTCTGACGCGCAGCATGTCAGGTCGCATCAAGGCGCACCAGGCTTGTGTACGTGGACTTGGTCTGCGTCGTATGCATCAGACCGTAGAGGTTGAAGACACTCCATCCACTCGTGGCATGGCTAACAAAGTGTATTACATGGTTAGAGTAGAGGAGGCCTGAGATGCGTCTGAATACATTGAGCCCTGCAGAGGGTAGCCGCAAGGACCGCAAGCGTGTCGGTCGCGGAATCGGAAGCGGTGTTGGAAAGACCTGTGGTCGTGGCCACAAGGGTCAGAAATCACGTTCTGGTGGTTTCAGCAAGATCGGTTTTGAAGGCGGCCAGATGCCGCTGCAGCGTCGCCTGCCAAAAGTAGGTTTCAAATCTCGTAAAGCGAAAATCACTGCTGAACTGACCCTGTCGGAAATTGCCAAGGTTGAAGCTGACGTAGTTGATATGAAAGCGCTCTACGAGGCAGATATCCTGCCGCACAGCATGAAGCGCGCAAAGGTGATCCTGTCTGGCGAAATCAGCAAGGCTGTTACGCTTCAGGGCATCGGTGCAACCAAGGGTGCACGTGAAGCAATTGAGAAAGCTGGCGGAAAAGTCGAGGCATAACTGAGCAATGGCAAACCCACAGCTGACAGGCGGACTTGGAGATCTTGGTAAACTGACTGAATTGCGTCAGCGTATCTTCTTCATGATCGGTGCATTGATCGTCTACAGGATCGGAACATTTGTACCGGTTCCCGGCGTCAATCCGGCAGCCCTGGCTGCACTGTTTAACTCGCAGTCGGGCACCATCCTGGATATGTTTAACATGTTCTCCGGTGGCGCACTCGAACGTGCCAGTCTGTTTGCACTGGGCATCATGCCTTACATCTCTGCTTCGATCATTATGCAGCTGATGTCAGCTACAGTACCGGCACTGCAGCAGATCAAGAAAGAGGGCGAGGCAGGCCAGCGGAAGATTACACAGTACACCCGTTACGGAACCGTGGTACTGGCGACTTTTCAGTCGGTTGGTATCGCCATGGCACTAAGAGGCCAGCAGGCGGGCGGTATGGACGTGGTTGTCAACCAGGGCTGGGGCTTCGTACTGATAGCGTCAGTTGCACTGGTCACCGGAACCATGTTCCTGATGTGGCTTGGTGAGCAGATCACCGAACGTGGTCTCGGAAACGGTATCTCGATCCTGATCTTTGCCGGTATCGTTGCAGGATTGCCTTCTGCAATTGGCGGTACTCTTGAACTGGTTCGTACAGGTGAGATGAATGCACTTATGGTGCTCTTCATACTCGTCATGGCAATAGCAGTCACAGCTTTCGTCGTTTTCGTCGAGCGTGGCCAGCGCCGTATTACAGTTAACTATGCGAAGCGCCAGCAAGGCCGCAAGATGTTCGCTGCCCAGAGCAGTCACTTGCCTCTGAAGCTGAATATGGCTGGTGTAATTCCACCCATTTTCGCATCAAGTATTATCCTCTTCCCTGCAACACTGGGGCAGTGGTTTGGCCAGGGCGAAAGTATGCGCTGGCTGCAGGATTTCACCGGTACATTAGCGCCTGGTGAGCCCGTGTATACAGCACTCTATGCACTGGCAATTATATTTTTCTGCTTTTTTTACACGGCGATTGTTTTCAATTCCCGTGATACTGCTGACAACCTGAAGCGATCAGGTGCCTTTATTCCAGGCATTCGCCCAGGTGAGCAGACGGCAAATTATATCGATGGTGTAATGTCCCGCCTGACACTGGCTGGTGCAATCTACATCACTGCAGTTTGTCTAATGCCAGAGTTCATGATTGTTGGATTGAATGTACCTTTCTACTTTGGTGGTACTTCGCTGTTGATTATCGTGGTTGTAGTCATGGATTTCATGGCACAGGTACAGGCTCATATGATGTCGCATCAATATGAAGGCCTGATGAAGAAAGCTAATTTCAAGAGTTACGGCGGCGCTGGTCGTCTTCGTTAAGTCGTTTTAGAGAGAGAGAATCGATCATGAAAGTGAGAGCTTCCGTTAAGAAAATTTGCCGTAACTGCAAGGTTGTTAAGCGTAACGGCGTGGTGCGTGTTATCTGTAAGGATCCACGTCACAAGCAACGCCAAGGCTGATAGCCGAGGTTGATTTTGATGAAGAGTCGCGATAAGATTACGCGTTTTCGCGTATCGTGCGAACTAGGTTTGTATCAGGAGCTAATGTAATGGCCCGTATTGCTGGTGTAAATATTCCAGACAGAAAGCATACTGTAATTGCGCTTACGTCAATTTACGGTATTGGACGCACTCGTGCAGCGCAGATTTGTGCAGCAGCCGGAGTTGCGGAAGACAGAAAAATTCAGGAACTGACAGATGCAGAAGTAGAAGGACTGCGTACAGAAGTGGCGAAGTTCTCCACTGAAGGCGATCTGCGTCGTGAAGTTTCAATGAACATCAAGCGTTTGATGGACCTCGGTTGTAACCGTGGTATCCGTCATCGTCGTGGGCTGCCGGTACACGGTCAGCGTACTAAAACCAATGCGCGTACCCGTAAGGGCCCGCGTCGTCCGATCAAGAAATGATCTCTTAGAGAGTTGGAAGCATTATGGCAAAACCGACGCGTACAAAGAAGAAGGTCAAAAAGACAGTAACTGATGGTATTGCACACGTTCACGCGTCGTTCAATAACACCATTATTACTATCAGTGACCGCCAGGGTAACGTCCTCTGCTGGGCAACAGCAGGTGGATCAGGATTCCGTGGCTCGCGTAAAAGTACACCCTTTGCAGCACAGGTTGCAGCAGAGCGTTGTGGTGAGAAAGCAAAAGAATTTGGTATGAAGACCATCGACGTTAATGTCAAGGGTCCAGGCCCAGGTCGTGAATCAGCCGTGCGTGCATTGAATGCACTGGGATTCAAGGTAACCAGCATTGCTGACGTTACCCCGATCCCGCATAACGGCTGTCGTCCTCCGAAAAAACGTCGCGTTTAATTCAGGTATTCAAGCATGGCAAGATATATCGGTCCAAAATGTAAACTTAGTCGTCGCGAAGGCACTGACCTTGGCCTCAAAAGCCGCGTTCGTGCGCTCGACTCCAAGTGCAACATGGAAAAAGTGCCCGGTCAGCATGGCGAGCGTCGCAGCCGTCTGTCTGATTATGGTCTCCAGCTTCGCGAGAAGCAGAAAGTTCGCCGCATCTATGGTGTTATGGAGCGTCAGTTCCGTAACTACTACAAGAAGGCAGCTTCTACAAAGGGTGCGACAGGTGAAAACCTGCTGCAACTTCTCGAGCGTCGTCTCGACAATGTTGTCTACCGTATGGGCTTCGGTGCAACCCGCGCAGAAGCACGCCAGCTCGTCAGCCATAAGGCAATCGAGGTTAACGGTGCGCTTGTGAACATTCCTTCATTCCAGGTTAGTCCTGAAGATGTTGTAACTGTTCGTGAAAAAGCCCGTAACCAGGTACGCATTCAGAACTCTATTGCGGTTGCTGAGCAGTATGGTTTCCCAGAGTGGATGGAAGTCGATACCAAGGGTATGTCAGGTGTATTCAAGCGCTCTCCTGATCGCGTCGATCTGCCAGCTGAGATTACTGAACAGCTGATCGTCGAACTCTACTCCAAGTAAAGTACTAGCTGAGGGCTGCACATGTCGGTTAATGATTTTCTGAAACCTCGCATCGTCAAGATCGATACGGTCACAGATACACATGCGAAAGTCACACTCGAGCCTCTCGAGCGTGGTTTTGGCCATACGCTGGGTAATGCCCTGCGTCGCATTTTGCTTTCATCCATGCCGGGTAGTGCAATTACCGGTGTTGCGATTGAAGGCGTCGAGCATGAATACTCAGGTATTGATGGTATTCAGGAAGATGTTCTAGAGATTCTGCTGAATCTGAAGAATCTTGCTGTAACTCTGCATAATCGTAATGAAGCCGTTCTGACTCTTGAGAAAAAAGGTCCGGCAGTCGTCACGGCGGCAGATATCCAGCTCGATCATGATGTCGAGATTGCGAATCCTGATCACATTATTGCCAATATTACCGGTGATACTGATCTGAAAATGAAGCTCAAGGTTCAGAGTGGACGTGGTTACGAGCCTTCAACGGCACGTGAGTATGACGAGAGCGAGACACAGATTGGCTGGCTCAAGCTTGATGCTACATATGCACCAATTCGTCGTGTTGCCTATTCTGTTGAAGCGGCCCGTGTAGAGCAGCGTACTGACCTCGACAAGCTGATTCTCGATCTTGACACTGACGGAACAATTGATCCTGAAGATTCAATTCGCCGTGCAGCGACTATCCTGCAGGATCAGCTCTCTGCATTTGTTCTGCTCGATGCAACAATCAATGCAGAAGCAGAGGAAGAGAAAGAGAAAGAGCCAGAATTTGCTCCGATCCTGCTCAGCCCTGTAGACGATCTCGAGTTGACAGTCCGTTCAGCAAACTGCCTCAAGGCCGAAAGCATTATGTTTATCGGTGACCTGGTACAGCGTACCGAGGTTGAGCTGCTGAAAACCCCGAACCTGGGCAAGAAATCTCTGACCGAGATCAAGGATGTCCTCGCTTCTCGTGGTCTGAATCTCGGTATGAAACTCGAGAACTGGCCGCCAGAGCAGTTTGAAGACGTGATCAATAACTGATCGTAAAATATTATCCAGTGCCTGTCCTCTGACGGGCCTCAAGTTATTTAGGTAGAAGAAGATGCGTCATCGTAAATCCGGTCGCAAGTTAAACCGTAACAGCAGTCATCGCAAAGCGATGTTCCGCAACATGACATGCTCACTGATCGAACATGAGCTGATTAAAACCACCTTGCCGAAAGCCAAGGAGCTGCGTCGCGTTATTGAGCCACTGATTACCCTGGCCAAGAGTGACAGTGTTTCCAAGCGTCGTCTCGCTTTCAGCCGTCTGCGCAGTGATGCAGCTGTCGGAAAGCTTTTTGCCGAGCTGGGCCCACGTTACCAGGATCGTCCTGGAGGTTACCTGCGTATCCTCAAGGCTGGCTATCGTGAAGGTGACAAGGCGCCAATGTGTTATGTTGAACTCGTTGACCGTGTCATTGTTGAAGCCGACACCGATATGGTATCTACGGAAGAAGCTGCTGCATAAAAGTTGTTCAGAAACTGAACAGAAAAAGCCGGGCAATGCCCGGCTTTTTTATTGTTTGGATATTTAGACAGGGAGAAGCAGTTTCAATCCTGTTTGATCGGGTTCTGCCAGTCTGTCTCTGCAGTCGTATCCTCTGCACTGAAGCTGAAGATATCAACGAGTGTCTCTCCCATGCCTCTTAATTGATACCAGATCAGTCCGAAAAACTCGTGCATCACATTTCGACTGCGTACCAGGGCTGCCATGGAGGGTAACCAGCTATTGTAATCGTCAAATGCCGGCATAGATGCCAGCAGGCCCATTGGCAGGGCGGTAGCGTCAATATTATGTGACTCGAGGCTCCACATTGCGCGCGGCATATGCCAGGCATGCGTAATGACACCGATTTTACCTATCTCCTTTTCTTTTATTAACTGATTGATGTAGCGTGCGTTGTCATCCGTTGTCCAGCTATTGCTTTCTTGCGTGACATTTTCAATCCCATATTCCTCTTTCAGAATACGCACTGCAGCCGGTGCATCAGCTTTTCCACTACTGACGATAATTGGCAGCTCAGTCTGTTTTGCCAACCATGCGGCATAGCGAATTCGTTCTGCAAAGAAAGGACCGATTGCGGTGTTGCCATACTCAACAGATTCACCATAATAACCTCCGCCAAGGACCACCAGTGCCTGGGGTGCATTTTCACTTTTCAACAGGGCCGGATCTACAGCAGGATACTGGTACGTGAGTCGGCTGTTCATCCACGCCGAGACATAGGTTGTGCTCATAAGGTAGAGCAGTAACATGCTGATACCGAGAAGTTGCCTGCCGCTCCGGGTGAAACCGAAGAGCAGACCGATGATTCCAAGCGTAATAAGTCCGCTTGGTGGTAATAATAGTGTTTCCAGTGCACGGATGAGTTCAAAATTCATAGCAGCTGCTATCCATTCTTGTCGAGATGAGAAATTGCCTGTTGATCTGCATGATAGGAGGAGCGCACCATCGGGCCGCTGGCAACATTGGTAAATCCCATTGCCTTGGCATCTTCGGCCAGTTGATCAAACTCTTCCGGTGTAATGAAACGCTCGACAGCAAGGTGATCCCTGCTGGGCTGGAGATACTGGCCAATTGTGAGCATGTCGCAATCGTGATCACGCAACGCCTGCATTACTTCGCGTACTTCATCAAGCTCCTCGCCGAGCCCTACCATTAACCCCGATTTTGTCAGTACATCAGGTTGCTGTTTCTTGTATGCCTTGATGAGCTGCAGCGACCATTCGTAATCTGCTCCCGGGCGCGCCTTTTTATAGAGCCGCGGTACGGTTTCAAGGTTGTGATTGAAGACGTCAGGCGGAGCAGCAGAGAGGGAATCGAGAGCTGCCTCAAGGCGTCCCCTGAAATCAGGAACAAGAACTTCGATTTTTGTCTGCGGTGATTCCTGTCTCGTCTGTTCAATACAGGAGGCAAAGTGAGCAGAACCACCGTCACGCAGGTCATCACGGTCAACCGATGTAATGACGACATAGTTGAGCTGCATCTCCCTGATTGCTTCGGCCAGCTGGCGTGGTTCATCTGCATCAAGTGGCAGGGGCTTGCCATGGGCCACATCGCAGAATGGGCACCTGCGTGTACAGATGTCACCCATGATCATAAAGGTTGCTGTGCCATGACTGAAGCATTCACCCAGATTGGGGCATAGTGCTTCCTCGCAGACTGAACTCAGCTTGCGTTTGCGCAGAATCTCCTTGATGCGTGCAGTTCCCTTGCCGGATGGCGCCCTTGCGCGTATCCATGAAGGTTTTCGCAGAAGTTCGCCACTTTTCTCGACCTTGACCGGAATGCGTGAGACTTTTTCCGCGCCCCTCTGGTGGGTGTCGCTGCTTTTACGCGAGGGCGGTGTGAGGTCTTTACTGTCCATGGTGGTATTTTGCAAAATTCATGAAATGATAGTGTACCCCAGAAGTTCTGCCAATTCTGATGCAAATTCCGTCTGTACCGATGCTACAGATGCATGAGAGCCCTCTTTATTAAGGTCAGTGACTGCAAGTCCCTCGTAACCGCATGGATTTATGCGGCTAAAGGGTTCCAGGTCCATGTCGGTGTTGATGCTGACGCCATGGTAGGTGTTGAATTTTTTTACACGCAGGCCAATTGAGGCGATTTTGGCTTCATTGACATAGATGCCGGGAGCACCTTCACGACGCTCGCCTGTAATTTCATGATTTGCAAGCAGGCGAATAACCGCTTCCTCGATAGTCTGCACCAGTGTTCTGATGCCGATATCGGCTTCCTTGAGGTTAATAAGAATATAGACAACAGCCTGACCGGGCCCATGGTAGGTAACCTGTCCACCGCGGTCACTTTGGACGATGGGAATATCGCCGGGGTTCAGAATATGCTCGGCCTTGCCTGCCTGCCCCTGGGTGAAAACCGCCGGGTGTTCTACAAGCCAGATTTCGGACAGGTCGTCCTTCTGCCGATGCGTGACAAAATCCTGCATCGCCTGCCAGGCTGACTGGTAGCTCATGTTTCCGAGCTGGCGCAGCCTCAGCTGTGTATTCTGCCGGTTCACGTCACAGTGCGAGTGAGACGCGTTCGTGGGCGGTTAATTCAAGATAGATACGATCCATCTGTTCACGGCTTTCAGCCTGCACGCGCACTGTCACGGCAAGGAAATTGCCTCCCTTGCTGGGTCGGCAGCTGACGCAGCCATCTTTCAGTTCTCCCACGTGACGGGTCACGATCTCGACAACGACTTCCTCAAAGCCGGGCTCGTGCTTTCCCATTGCCTTGATGGCAATTTCACAGGGGTACTGCATGATTTCATCGGTTTCTTGATTCATCTGCATTCACCTTCGATTCTCAAGCGCTCTTTGCATGCATCAAACAGGGCGTTAAAATTTTTCCAGATTGGACCGGGTTGTCCATCACCTACCGGGTTGCCATTGAGCGAGATCACTGGTGCAATCTCCTTGCTTGAGCTGGTAATCCAGATTTCATCTGCCTCCTCGAGGTCATCAGCATGGATATCTGCTTCACAGTGGGCTGTGCCGCTATGGCGAGCGAGTTCAAGAACCAGGTCTCGGGTGATCCCCGGCAGCAGCATGTCACTCTTTGGTGGCGTGATCAGAAGCCCGTCTTTTACCATAAACAAATTGCTGGCAGCACCCTCATGCGCCTTGCCGTCGCGGATCAGGATCGCTTCATCAGCATGTTCCTGTTTCGCCCTGTGCTTGGCAAGCAGGTTGGGGAGCAGGGTGATTGCTTTGATATTGCAGTGCTTCCAGCGGTCATCATCAAGGGTAACGACACTCACACCGTGAGACTTGATCTTCTCGTCCGGAGAGCCTTGCAGGCGTGTCATTGCCAACAGGTTGGGCTCGATATCCCGCGGTATCGCGTGTTCCCTGTCGTGTCCCGAGCCGCGTGTAACCTGCAGGTAGAGAGATTGATCACGTCCCGGCAGTTGTGCGGTTAACTGTTCTGCAATACCTCTCCACTCTTCGAGTAGCAGGGGCGGTTTAATCAGAATGGCAGCAAGGCTGTTGTTGAGACGCTCAATATGTTGATCAAATCGAAACAGCTTACCTGCATAAACTGGAATGACTTCATACACACCATCACCAAACAGGAAACCACGGTCAAAAACCGAGATAGTTGCCTGCTCCTTTGGTAAATACTCGCCGTTGAGATAGATGTTTAATGACATGATGTGCCGCTGCCAAATGCTATTCCATGTAAATAGGGGCTATTGCAGCATTAACAAGACAGAATCCTTGATAACCACGAAGATGCTGCCTGATTCGACATCGGAAAGGGCGACCAGCGGCAGTGTCGCGAGGGTTTTGTCGTCCAGTGTCACCTTGACGCTGCCAAGCCGGGTTCCCTTGCTGATTGGTGCAACCAGTGATGCATCTACCGTGAGACTTGCCTTGATCTTGTCAGTGCTGTCATGCGGTATTGTTTGAACCAGGTCTTTTGCTATACCGACATCAATTGTCTCTGTCGCACCTTTCCATACTTTGACCTTTTGCAACGGCTTGTTGGCGCTGAGGAGTTTCTTGGTGACATAAAAGCGGAATCCGTAGTTAAGCAGCTTGCGTGATTCTGTCGCTCGCGCAGAAGTGCTCTGCGCACCCATGATAACGGATACGAGGCGTCTGCCGTCGCGCAGTGCAGAAGAAACCAGGCAGTAGCCGGCTGCTTCGGTGTGCCCCGTTTTGACGCCATCAATCGTTGCATCCTGCCACAGCAGGGTGTTCCTGTTGTCCTGCTTGATTTCGTTAAATGTAAAGTCACGTTCTGAATACCACTTATAGTATTCAGGGAAGTCACGAATACTGGCCATGGTCACAAGGGCGATATCGCGAGCCGTTGTATAGTGATTTTCGTCGGGAAGGCCTGAAGAGTTTGTGAAGTGGCTGTCTTTCATGCCGAGTTTTTTTGCTTCCTGGTTCATCAGGGTGGCAAATGCCTCCTCTGAACCTGCAACATGCTCGGCCAGTGCAATCGCTGCATCATTGCCTGACTGTATGATAAGCCCTTTCAGCAGGTCTTCGACACTGACCTCCTTGTTGGCCTCAATAAACATCTTCGAGCCCTGGGTACGCCATGCCTTTTCACTGATCAGCACCATGTCGGAAAGTGAAATGCGCTTTGCTTCCAATTCCATGAAGACGACGTGTGCCGTCATGATTTTAGTCAGACTGGCAGGCTCCAGTTTTTTTGAGGCATTCTGTTCTGCAAGGACCTGGCCCGTCTCCATTTCAACCAGCAGGTAGCCATTTGCCGCAACCGACGGGGGTGGAATAACGGCCATTGCTGTGCCGGAGACCAGCAGAAAAAAGAGGGTGATGAGAATTTTTGAAAAGTGTTGCATGCGACTCTCTTTGGTTCAGGTTATTTGGATGCCTTGCGTATCTCTTCAGACAACTGGTAGACAGCCATGGCATACAGGTTACTGTGATTGTACCTTGTAATGACGTAGAAGTTATTGAAGCCCAGCCAGTATTCGGCTGCTTTTTCCTGCTGCAGCTTGATGATGGAAGTATTACCGACACTCTCCCCGCCATTTGTCAGGGTGATGCCGGCGTTCTTCAGCTGTTCTGGCGAGATATTCGGTTTTTGGCCCCTGCGGCTTCCGGGTTCCAGTCCCTCTGGCTTTGTGGGAAGCAGGCGTGCAACGGGCTGGTTCTTTTGCCAGCCGTGAACGGCAAAATAGTTAGCCACGCTGCCGATAATGTCAGCATGGTTGTCCCACAGGTTGCGTTTCCCGTCAGCATCAAAATCGATAGCGTAGCTGCGGAAACTCGACGGGATGAACTGTGGCATACCCATGGCACCGGCATATGAACCCTTGGGCTGCATGGGGTCAAGATTCTCCTCGCGCGCCATCAGGAAAAACTCTTCGAGTTGCTTGCGGAAAAAATCCGCCCGCCTCGGATAGCCGAAGCTGAGAGTCTTCAATGCGTCTATGACAGGATAGGATCCCGTGTTTGCACCATAGCTGGTTTCAACGCCAATGATTGCGGTGATGACATAAGGGTCAACGCCATGCTCGTCGTAGGCGCGCTGCAGCAGATCCCTGTGGGTGTTGAAGAATGAAACACCCCCCTTGATGCGCCTGTTTGTTATAAAGATCTTGCGGTACAGATGCCACGGCTTGCCCTCTGCCGGACGGGTCATTGCCTCGATGATAGAGTCGCGGTGTTGTGCCTTGTTGAGCCAGGCGCTGATTGCGGCTGCGTCAAAACCGTGCCACTCAGCCATCTGTTGTGCGAACTCTTTCTGCGTGACCGAGATAGTTTTTTCCTGCGAGGAGGCACAGGCAGAAAGGGCGAGTAGGGCAGATATAAGAAAGACGATCGTTTTCATATGTTTAGTATCTCGCTGCAGAATGAGAGTGAACGGACATAATCATACCGAAGCCCGCCATGATTGTGACCAGTGATGTGCCACCGTAGCTGATGAGTGGCAGAGGCACACCGACAACAGGCAGAATTCCGCTGACCATACCGGTATTGACCAGTAGGTAGATAAAGAAGGTCAGTGTCAGTGCGCCTGCAAGCAGACGCCTGAAAGGTGTTTGTGCAACCGATGCGATATAGAGTCCGCGCAGGATGATAAACATGTAGAGCAGCAGCATGGTGATGACGCCGATCAGGCCGAGCTCTTCAGAGATCACGGCAAATATGAAATCGGTATGCTGTTCCGGCAAGAATTCGAGATGCGACTGGGTTCCGTTGAGCCACCCCTTGCCATAGATACCACCGGAACCGATGGCAATCTTCGACTGGATGATATGGTAGCCGGCGCCGAGCGGATCGTTCTCCGGGTTGAAGAGCGTCAATACACGTTTCTTCTGATATTCGTGCAGAACCAGATCGAGCAGGTCGGGGTTGTTTACGACCGCCAGAACTGCAACTCCCAGTACGACCACCAGCAGGATAATCAGCTTCCAGCTGAATCCGGCAAAGTAGATCACCAGCAGGCCTGCAGCACCAACCAGCAGCGCCGTACCCAGGTCAGGCTGGCGCACAATCAGGGCGGCTGGCAGCAACACCAGCACCAGGGCGGCAATGGTTGTCAGTGGCCTGATCGGGAGCTTTCGTGTGGCAAGGAACCAGCACACCATCATCGGCACCGCCAGTTTGGCTATTTCGGAGGGCTGGAAGCGGATAAAGCCAAGATCCAGCCAGCGCTGGGCGCCCTTGCCAATCTCGCCCATGACAAGCACGCCGATCAGCAGGAGCAGGGCGCCGATATAGAGCCAGGGAGAGACGAACCTCAATACGGAGGGAGTGATCTGCGCGGCGATGAAGAGAATGCCAAAGGCAAAACCGAGGTGTAGCAGCTGGCGTTTTAGCAGGCCCATGTCACTGTCACTGGCGCTGTAGAGCATCAGCAGGCCGAAGGCACACAGCAGCAGCAGGCCTGTCAGCAGTGGCAGATCGAGATGCAGAAGCGCCTTGCCGCTCCTTTTTTGCGGGGGAGGTGAGTAGCCGTACTCTTCCATCACTCGCTACCCCCGCTTTCCAGGAACCACTGATCCATGACGGCCTTCGCAACCGGGGCAGAGGTTGATCCGCCATGGCCTCCATGTTCGGCAATCACCGAGATGGAAATCTCAGGTGTCTCTACCGGTGCAAAGGCGATAAAGAGTGCGTGATCCAGCAGTTCCTTGCGCAGGCCTTTTTCGTCATACTCTTCATCTTCACTCAAGGAGAACACCTGTGCCGTGCCGGTTTTTCCACCGATACGGTAATCGTCATTGCGGATGCGGCGTGCGGTACCGCCGACGGTTTCGACAACATGTACCATGCCCTCGAGGACAGCTTCCCAATTGTGTTCGTCAACTTTTTCTATCGGACTGTTTGAGTCCACTTTCTCCAGTGTCGGTGTGTCGCCGATTCGGGCAACAAGACGTGGGGCAATGCGCCGGCCATCACTGGCCAGAATCGTGGTTGCATAAGCCAGTTGCAGAGGGGAGACCTGAAAATAGCCCTGGCCAATACCGACATTGACCGTATCCCCGGGATACCAGTTCTCGCCATGACGTCCTTTTTTCCATTCCGGTGAAGGCAGGATGGCAGTGGTTTCACGCGGCATGTCGATACCCGTACGCCGGCCAAAGTGGAACTTGTCGAGATAATCGTGGAATTTCCTGATTCCCATGCTGTGGGCGAGATCATAAAAATAGACGTCACACGAGCGGTAAATCGCTTTGTCGATGCTGACGACCCCATGTCCGCTGCGTTTCCAGTCCCTGAATTTACGCCCACGCCCCTTGATGCGGTAGCTGCCGGCACAGCTGATGCGATGATTGATTGATACAACCCCCTGCTCAAGTCCTGCAAGCCCGATAAATGGCTTGACCGTTGAACCGGGAGGATAGCTGCCGTTGACTGCGCGATTGAAGAGCGGGCGGGAGCGGGCGTCACGCAGTTCGTTATACTCGCTGAAGCCAATACCATTAACGAAGCTGTTGGGGTTGAATGATGGCTTGCTAACAAGCGTCAGTATACCGCCGGTAGCTGTCTCGATAGAGACCACGGAACCATTGTGCTCGCCAAGTGCATCTGTTGCCGTACGTTGCAGTTCAACATCAAAATAGAGATGCAGGTCCTTGCCCGGTATGGGCGGAGTGACTTCCAGTGTGCGAATAATTTGGCCTGCTGCGTCGATCTCGACCTTTTTAACCCCGACCTCCCCGTGCAGGTGGGATTCATAGAACTTCTCCAGGCCCGTCTTGCCGATGTGGGTGGTTCCTGCGTAGTCGTTCTGATCGATGCTCTCCAGCTCCCTTTCATTGATACGGCCTATATAACCGACCACGTGTGCAGTGAGCTCGCTGTAGGGGTAATTTCGTCTTTGCGTGACACCCAGTTCAACGCCCCGGAAGCGATGCCTTTCGACAGCGAAACGGGCCATTTCTGCATCTGACAGGTTATGCTTGATGGGAATTTTCTGGAAACGCCGGGTACGCCGTTTCTGGCGTTTGAAACGATCGACCTCCTCCTTGCTAAGCGGGAGTATGGTGTTGATCTGGTCGATTGTGGCCTGCATATCCTGAACCTGCTCAGGATCGATCAGAAGGTCAACGGTGGAGATATTTTTGGCAAGAACCCGCCCGGCGCGATCGTAAATGTTTCCTCGTGGTGGCGGCAGCGGCAGCAGCTTGATGCGATTGTCGGCAGAGAGTGTTGCGTAGTGTACATAGTTATCGACTTGCAGCCACATCATGCGGGAGATGATGATGGTCATTGCGCCGACCACCAGCAGGGTTGCCATAATGGCGCGTGAGCGGAAAAGTGCCAGCCCGCTCTTGTTGATACGTTCAGGTCCGGCCATGTTTAAGAGATCCGGAAACTCTGACGAAAGTTCCTTAAAAAGGGAAACAGCCAGGGCCAGATGAACACAGTGATAAAAGGAGAGGCCCAGAATTTCAGGTCAGGGATGACCGCATGGGTGACACCAAGCACAAATGCATCAACCAGCTTTCCGAACAGCAGCAGGAGGATCACGCTGAGAGTCTGGTTCCAGCGCGAGATAACCCGCAGTCGCTTGTGATAGATGGAAATCACCCACAGGCTGATGACATAAACGAATGCATGCTGCCCCATGAGGTTGCTGGTTGCACCATCCATCAGCAGGCCGGCGAAAAGACCGGTGAGCATGCCGACACGATTAGGCAGTGCCATTGCCCAGTAGATGAGAACGATCAGTAGTACGTCAGGGCGTAGCCGGCTGGCCTGTTCTGAAAGCGGCAAGTAGTTGAATATCAGTGCGATAACTAATGTCAGTATGATCAGGTAGTAGCCACGCTGCTGTACATGAACGCTCATTCTTCGCTCTCTCCCTGTTCAGCTTCGTCAGCAGGCTCATCCGCTGGCTCATTGACTGGTTCATCAGCTGACTCTTCAGCCGGCTCGTCAACCGGAACGGCCTGGAGTTTTTCATCGAGGCTCCAAACCAGCATGACCTGCTCATCAACAGCGAGACGTGCGAGAGGCGCTGCAGCAATGGTGGTGGCGCCGTTAGGATCGCGACCAACACTGGTGATGCGGGCGACAGGGTAATCGGAAGGGTAGCGCCCACCGAGGCCGGACGAGACCAGCAGGTCTCCGACGCGAACATCTGCCGATCTCGGCAAATAGGGTAGCTCGAGATTATTAATACGTCCTGTGCCCTTGGCAACAGTACGCAGCCCGGTACGCAGTACCTGTACAGGAATCGAGTGAAGGGTGTCTGTGATCAGAAGAATTGCGGAACGAAAAGGAGTGACCTCGATCACCTGTCCCATGATCGCATGCGCATCGATAACGGCCTGGCCGGTGAAGACGCCTGCGTTACTGCCCCTGTTGATCCAGATCTGCTGCCGATAGGGTGACAGGTCGACCTTGGTCATTTCGGCCAGGGTGACACGTTCGCCGACACGCAGCGAAGCACCGAGCTGGTCACGCAGCAGCTGGTTCTCTTCCTCGAGCGCCTTGAAACGTTGCATGCCGCCCTGCAAGAGGAGGTTTTCCTTGTTCAGGCGCCTGTTTTCATCAAGCAGGTGGTTGTAGTTCGAGATGGATTCGGAGGTCCACTTGATGAAATCCCCCGGTGTTTCAGCGGCCAGCTGAATCGGGTAATTGACAATAGCGACTGTGTCTCTGAGCTGCTGTAGGCTATCGTGACGACGATGATCGACAACCATCAGGGTAATCGCAATAGCTACACCCAGCACGAGCTTTATTGTTGAAGAGTAGCCTTCGGGGAGAAACAGGTTGATCGGAGTCTCCTCCCTATTATTTCAGGATCCCCTGATCGAGTCTGTATGAGATCAGGGGGTCCTCATTATTCAAGACCGAAAAGATCGCCACCGCGTTCGTCGAGCAGTTCCAGTGCACGTCCACCACCACGAGCTACGCAGGTGAGGGGGTCCTCGGCAACCACGACAGGCAGGCCGGTTTCCTCTTCAAGCAGACGGTCGATACTGTGCAGCAGGGCGCCACCACCGGTCAGTACAATGCCGCGCTCTGCAACATCGGCGCCGAGTTCAGGTGGGGTCAATTCGAGTGCCTGCTTGACTGCTCCGACAATGCCGGTAAGCGGATCATGCAGAGCTTCGAGAATTTCGTTGTTGTTAAGTGTGAAGGAGCGCGGTATACCCTCTGCCAGGTTACGGCCCTTGACGCTGATTTCCTTGACCTCGTTGGCAGGATAAGCGCTACCGATTTCGTGCTTGATGCGTTCGGCTGTTGCCTCACCAATCAGGGTGCCGTAATTGCGGCGTACGTAGCTGATAATGGCATCATCAAAGCGATCACCACCGATACGAACCGAGTTTGCATAGACGATACCGTTGAGAGAGATGATTGCGACTTCGGATGTACCACCACCGATATCCAGTACCATAGAACCACGTGCCTCGTGAACCGGCAGTCCGGCACCGATCGCAGCAGACATGGGCTCGTCAATCAGGTAGACCTCTCGTGCACCGGCTCCCAGTGCCGACTCCTTGATGGCGCGGCGTTCAACCTGGGTTGAGCCAACCGGAACGCAGATCAGGACACGTGGACTGGGGCGCAGCAGTTTTGATTCATGCACCTTGTGGATGAAGTACTGCAGCATTTTTTCCGTCACTGTGAAATCGGCGATAACGCCATCTTTCATCGGGCGGATCGCCTCGATATTTTCTGGTGTACGTCCCAGCATCTGCTTGGCTGCATCACCCACGGCGACAACGGATTTATTGTTGTTGCGGCCGGTTCCTGTTCGGATCGCGACAACCGAAGGTTCGTCGAGGACGATTCCCTTGTCACGGGCAAAAATGAGGGTGTTGGCTGTCCCGAGATCGATGGACAGGTCATTGGAGAACATTCCGCGGATGCGCGCAAACATAGAAACTTTTCCGAAACGTTAATAATAATATAGGGTTGGCACAATAATCAGGGAGAAAGGTTTTCCCATTGTTGTTTTGTGCATATCATCCATACTGGCCACTCGCGAGGCAATGCATGGAGGGTAGTCAACATTCATCTATAACTGAACATGCTAATTTAACAATGGACAGCCAATCCGGCAAGTAAAAACATCTTTTTAAGCCGGTTATTGCGGAATTGGAGTCCTGAAAGGCGGGAAAGGTTCCTTTGAGCCTCGAATCTCTTCCCTGTGTGAGCAGGCTTACGTCAAAGCGCCTTTCCGGCGACCAGGCAATAGATCAGATGTCCCCGGACATGTTATGATAGCTTTCCGTTTTTGACCCGGTTTTGCGGGTTTTTTCCGAATCAATTTTAGAGTTCCCAATGAGTCTGGATCAGAGTGATATCAAAAAAATAGCGCATCTCGCCCGCCTTGCCGTGGATGAGACGGAAACCGCGGAGCTCAGCGATGCGCTGACACGTATTCTTGGCCTGGTCGATACGATGGAGCAGGTCGATACCAGCGGTGTTGAACCGATGGCTCACCCGTTACACATGGCGCAGCGCATGCGTGAAGATGTGGTCACAGAGACCAATCTGCGCGACAAGGTGCAACAAATAGCGCCTGCAGCCGAAAACGGGCTCTACCTGGTACCAAAAGTCATTGAATGATTCCCATTTGCGACCTGTTTTAACCTGAATACAAGTAGCCATCCTGACAAGGCAACAATATGCATACCCACACAGTTTCCGAACTTGCTGCAGCACTGGCGGCCGGTGAATTTTCCAGCGTCGAACTGACGCAGCACTATCTTGACCGCATTGCCAGCCTCGACGGTGAGATCAACAGCTATATTACGGTCACGCCTGAAGCAGCACTTGCACAGGCAAAACAGGCGGATGAGCGCCGTGCACAGGGAGAGGTTACTCCACTAACGGGAATACCGCTTGCCTACAAGGACATCTTCTGTACCGATGGTGTTAAAACAAGCTGCGCCTCGCGCATGCTGGATAATTTTACCGCGCCCTACAATGCCACCGTGGTTCAGCGTCTTGCCGATGCCGGTGCAGTGATGCTGGGGAAAACCAACATGGACGAGTACGCCATGGGCTCATCCAACGAAAACAGTTATTACGGCTGCGTACACAATCCCTGGGACAAAGAGCGTGTGCCGGGCGGCTCTTCAGGCGGTTCTGCAGCAGCGGTGGCAGCACGTCTGTGCGCTGCGGCTCTGGGAACTGATACCGGTGGTTCAATCCGGCAGCCTGCAGCATTTACCGGCATTACCGGTATCAAGCCAACCTATGGTCGCGTCTCCCGTTACGGAATGATCGCATTCGCATCCAGTCTCGACCAGGGTGGTCCGATGGCAGCATCTGCCGAAGATGCGGCGATGCTACTCAATACCATGGCGGGTTTTGACGAGCGTGATTCAACCTCGGCGAATGAAGCCGTGCCGGACTATACGGCTGATCTGAACAACTCCCTGCAGGGACTTCGCATCGGCTTGCCGAAAGAGTATTTTGACGAGGGTCTCGATGTAGATGTGCGTGCATCCGTCGAGCAGGCGATCAATGTCTATCGCGCACTGGGGGCGGAGATCAAGGAAGTGAGCCTGCCGAATACCAATCTCGCTGTTGCGACCTATTACGTGGTCGCAAATGCCGAGTGCTCGTCCAACCTGTCGCGTTACGACGGTGTGCGTTTCGGGCATCGCTGTGACGACCCGGCCAACCTAGAGGATCTCTATGAGCGTTCCCGTTCCGAGGGTTTCGGTAACGAGGTCAAGCGCCGCATCATGGTCGGTACCTATGTTCTTTCAGCCGGTTACTACGATGCCTACTATCTGAAAGCGCAGAAACTGCGCCACCTGATCTCTGACGACTTCAGCAAGGTTTTCGAAGAGGTTGATGTCATTATGGGCCCGACAACACCAACGACTGCATTCAAAATCGGTGAAAAAGTTGATGACCCGGTTGCCATGTATCTGTCCGATGTTTACACGGTAGCTTGCAACATGGCGGGTTTGCCCGGCATGTCAATTCCGGCGGCTCCGGTCAATGGCTTGCCGGTTGGTCTGCAGATGATCGGCAACTACTTCGACGAGGCGCGACTGTTAAATGTCGCTCACCAGTTCCAGCAGCAGACCGATTGGCATCGCCAGATGCCGGCCGGCGTATAGGAGGGCATGACCATGCAATGGGAAACAGTCATCGGTCTCGAGATCCACGCCCAGCTGGCGACGAAGACAAAAATCTTTTCAGGCGCATCGACCGCATTCGGATCAGAGCCGAATACGCAGGCGTGCCTGGTCAGCCTCGGTATGCCTGGCGTACTGCCGGTGTTTAATCGCGAGGCAGCGAAAATGGCAGTCAAATTCTCCAGCGCTATCGGTGCTGAACTTGGACGCCGCTCAGTGTTTGCGCGTAAAAACTACTTCTATCCCGACCTGCCCAAGGGCTACCAGATCAGCCAGTTCGAACTGCCGATTGTCGGTATGGGCAAGGTGGAAATTGTGCAGGAAAATGGCGATGTCAAAGTCGTTGGTGTGACGCGTGCGCATCTTGAAGAAGACGCGGGTAAATCACTGCACGAGAATTTTCACGGTATGACTGGTATTGACCTCAACCGTGCGGGTATCCCGTTGCTGGAGATCGTTTCGGAGCCGGATATCCGTTCTGCCAAAGAGGCGGTTGCCTATGCACGCAAGATTCACCAGATCGTGCGCTACCTGGGTATCTGCGATGGCAATATGCAGGAAGGTTCATTCCGCTGTGATGCCAATGTCTCGGTACGCCCGATGGGACAGGAGAAACTCGGCACACGTGCAGAACTGAAAAACATCAACTCCTTCCGCTTCCTTGAGCGTGCAATCAATATCGAAGTCGATCGTCAAATCGACCTGATCGAATCAGGTGGTGAAGTCGTGCAGGAGACACGCCTGTATGATTCCGTCAAGGATGAGACGCGCTCCATGCGTAGCAAGGAAGAGGCTAACGACTATCGTTACTTCCCCGATCCCGATCTGCTGCCGGTCGAACTCGATGACGACTTTATTGCAGATGCAGTGGCGGAGATTCCAGAACTGCCGGATGCGCGCTGTAAACGTTTTGTCGATGAGCTGGGACTGTCACTGCAGGATGCCGGGGTGCTGACCTCGAGCCGCGAGATGGCAGATTACTTCGAGACTGCCTCGGTAGGTAACGACGCCAAGATTGCTGCCAACTGGGTGATGGGAGAGGTCTCTGCCGTGCTTAACAAGCAGGGACTGGACATTGCTGACTGTCCCGTGTCGGCCGAAATGCTGGGTGGTATGCTCAAGCGTATCGGAGACAATACAATTTCCGGGAAAATCGCCAAGGATGTCTTCGAGGCAATGTGGAACGGCGAGGGCAGTGCTGACGAAATTATCGAAGCACGCGGTCTCAAGCAGATTACTGATAGCGGTGCGATCGAGGCGATTGTCGACGAGGTGCTGGCTGCAAATGGGAAACAGGTTGAGAATTACCGCAATGCCGATCCTGACAAGCAGCCGAAAATGCTCGGCTTCTTCGTTGGGCAGGTGATGAAGGCGTCCCAGGGCAAGGCAAATCCGCAACAGGTTAATGCCCTGCTGAAGGAGCGACTTGGGTAGGTAAAAGGTACAAGGAGAAAGATGAAAGGTGTCTTGCAACTTGTGCCTTGTACCTTGTATCTTAATAACCTATGTTAATCACTACACGCCTGCTATCTGTTGTTCTCCTGATCTTACCGGTGCTGTTACAGGCAGCGCCCAAGTTTGATGTCCACCTGCACTACAAGTGGAACCAGCAGGAGATTACATCACCACAGGATGTGATCGCGGTTCTCGATGCAAACGAGATCGAATATGCTGCAATCATCGGCACACCTGCCGAACTGGTTCAGGAGTTGCGCAAACAGAATCCGGAGCGAATACTTGCCTGGTATGGTCCTTACAGGGAGCATGGCGACTGGTACCAGTGGCACCAGGACAAGACGCTTCCTGAACGTGCAAGAAAGGCGTTGACATCAGGCGACTATATCGGTGTTGGTGAACTCCACCTGGTTGGCGGTTTTTCACCCACACCAACTTCCGAGGTCATAACCGGACTGCTGAGGTTGTCTGCTGAAACACAGACACCCATGCTGATTCACGTCGAATTCGGTCGTGCCGACTACCTGATTGAATTGTGCCGTATCGAACCTGATGCACACCTGCTGCTTGCACATGCAGGCGCGCCCTTGCGTCCGCGTGAAGTTCGCCGTGCACTCGAAGCCTGTCCTAATCTCTGGTGGGAGCTCTCGGCACGCGATCCGCTGCGCTATACAGGTTCACCGATTGTGGATGAAGATGGAGTCCTCAAGCCGAAATGGAAAGCATTGATTCTGGACTATTCAGATCGCCTAATGCTGGGAGCCGATGCCGTGTGGCCGGTTGAACAGTTAAATCCATGGGATGAACCGGACAGTGGCTGGCAGCATCTGGGTGAATTTTGGGAAGGGCATGAGCAGTGGCTCAGCCAGCTGCCCGATGACGTCAGGCAGAAAATTGAGTACCTCAATGCGGTGATCTTTTTTGGTATACCCGGGTAGTTAAACTCCAGAGGGTCTATGATTAAAGAATGATTGAAGGCATCGCTTACGCACTCGGTGGTATCGGTCTTTTCCTGCTTGGCATGATTGTCATGACAGACGGTCTGCGCGGGCTTGCCGGCGAATCGCTGCAGCACATGCTGGCTAATACGACACACAGCCCCTTCAGTGGCGCATTAAGCGGCACGATCTCTACCGCAATCCTGCAATCTTCAAGTGCAACCACGGTTGCTGCCATCGGTTTTGTCTCTGCCGGCTTGCTGACCTTTCCTCACGCCCTTGGCGTGATCTTCGGTGCCAACCTGGGCACCACTATCACGGGCTGGCTGGTTGTGCTGTTCGGTTTCAAGCTGAAGTTGGGGGTGCTGCTGTTACCGCTGATTTTTTTCGGCGTCATGCTGAAGCTGTTTTCGAGTGGTTGGAAAGTTCAGGCAGGTCTTGCAGTAGCCGGTTTCGGGCTGATATTTGTTGGTATCGATGCGCTTCAGCAGGGCATGGTTGTGTTCAGGGATGTATTGACTCCTGAGCAGTTTCCAGGCGACAGCTGGACAGGGCGTATTGAACTGCTGCTGATTGGCCTGTTAATCACGGTCATCACGCAGTCATCAAGTGCCGGTGTGGCAACGGCGCTGGTTGCAGTTAATGCAGGAACCATTGAACTCCCTCAGGCCGTGGCAATGGTGATCGGCATGGATGTCGGTACAACCGTGACAGCTGTTATTGCCTCCATCGGCGGTTCGCGGGAGACACGTAGAACCGCCTATTCCCACGTGGTATTTAATCTTCTTACAGCAATAGGTGCGTTGCTGTTGCTGTCGCCATACATGATCTACATTGACCAGTTTGCGCCTGCGTGGTTGAGCCAGAATCCGGAGCTTGCACTGGTTGCATTTCACAGTGGTTTCAACCTGATCAGCGTGATTGTCGTACTGCCATTCAGCTACGCCTTTGCACGCCTGATGTACAGACTGGTACCTGAGTTCAAGGATCGGCTGGTTGAGCGTCTTGATCAAAAGCTGCTAAGCGAGCCTGAAGTCGCATTGCAGACAGCAAGAATGACCCTAAATGATATCGGCACAGTACTGGCGACACGACTGACATTCGAGATCAATAATGAATCCTGCGATGAGTCTGTCGGGCAAGTCAGGATACAGACTGCGATTGATTATGTGCAGGATTACCTTGATGAGATTCAGCTTCACAGGGAGAAGGAGCGACACCAAAAGTGGCTGCTCTCATCCATTCATGTTGCTGATCACCTGCAGCGACTCTTAACGAGAAGCGAAGAGCGCGAGTGTATTCGTAATGTAATTGATGATGAATTGCTGCGGCCGGGCGTGGAACGGCTTGCGTCACTGTTGCATTTGATAGAGGGGAAGCAGGAGCAGGGTGCATGGGATAAGGCGTTGCAGTTGGCGACGCAGAACTATCAGTTTATGGATGAACAGCGTGAAAGCTTGCGTGCCGCCGTGATGCGCGAGGTGGCTGAACAGCGTGAAGATGTTGATACGGCAGAGCAGCGCTTGCAGGCGATCCGTTGGTTGCGTCGCGTTGCATATCACTTGTCAAGAATTACGCATCACCTGCACAACTGCGAGCAGCTTGCCGGTGGCAAGCTGCTGGTTGAGAAGGTCACCAAGTAATCAGGATTTTTTCTTTGGCTTTCTGCGTGGGTTCTCTTTCGTTGCCTTGTGAACCCGTTTTGTCTTTTCAGGTTTGTCGAGATGTTTGATCTGCAGCTGTTTGCCGCACACCCATGCCTTCTTCAGGTCACGAAAGACATCACGCGGCATTCCTTCCGGAAGGCGCATGGTGCTGTAGGTGTCGAAAATTTCCAGGTTCATGATGTACTGGCTGTCGAGACCCGCTTCGTTACAGACTGCGCCGACGATATTGGCAGGTTGAACACCATGCTCACTGCCCACCTCAATTCTGAAAGGCTCTGTTCCCTCGAGATCCTGATCCTTGCGCGGACGACGTTTCTCTTTTGCAGGTTCTTTCTGCTGGCGCTTGTCGCGGGTTCTTTCTCTCTCCTGGCCTCGCTCTTTGGGCTTGCGCTCAGGTTTACTCGGTTTCTTTAGCAGAAGCGGGGCATCGCCCTGCGACATGTATGCGAGTGCAGCGGCTATGGCTGAAATATCGGCATCGTGCTCACTGCGATACTGTTCGATCACCTGGTGGAAGATATCCAGGTCCGCATCGGCAATGGTATCGGTGATGCGCTGTTTGAAACGCTCGATACGTTTGCTGTTGATATCCGCCGTGCTCGGCAGGTCCATCGCCGTGATCTCCTGCTTGGTTGCGCGTTCGATGGTGCGCAACATGCGGCGTTCACGTGGTGCGACAAACAGGATTGCATCGCCCATGCGTCCGGCACGACCGGTTCGACCGATACGGTGGATGTAGGATTCTGTATCGTGCGGTATATCGTAGTTGATGACGTGGCTGATACGTGGCACATCGAGACCGCGTGCTGCCACGTCGGTTGCGATGAGGATGTCGAGCTTGTTGGTCTTGAGGCGATCGACAACGCGTTCGCGCTCCTTCTGGGCAATATCGCCATTCAGCGCTGCAGTTCGGTAGCCACGCGCTGCGAGTTTTTCAGCGAGTTCAGATGTCGCCGTCTTGGTGCGCACGAATACGATGGTCGCATCAAAGGTTTCGGCCTCGAGTATGCGTGTTATCGCATCCAGCTTGTGGGCACCGCTGACCAGCCAGTAGCGCTGGCGTACAGTATCAGCCGTACGTGTAGTGACATCGATGGAGATTTCGGCCGGCTTGTTGAGATGCTTGTTTGCAATACGGCGGATGACAGGCGGCATGGTTGCAGAGAACAATGCAACCTGGCGTTCATCGGGAGTCTGCTCAAGTACCCACTCGACATCGTCGATAAAGCCCATACGCAGCATCTCGTCAGCTTCATCGAGGACAAGTGTCTGCAGGTTATCGAGTTTGAGCGTGCCCTTGCGCATGTGGTCCATGACACGTCCGGGGGTACCTACTACTACATGTACACCGCGCTTGAGTGCGCGAATCTGGGTACCGTAGTCCTGTCCACCATAGATCGGCAGGACATGAAAGCCTCTCAGGTCGGAAGCATATTTCTGAAAAGCCTCACTGACCTGGATCGCCAGCTCGCGGGTTGGTGTGAGCACCAGTACCTGCGGCAGTTTCTGATTGAGCTTGATATGGGTCAGCAAGGGAAGGGCAAAGGCGGCTGTTTTGCCGGTGCCTGTCTGGGCCTGACCGATAATATCGCGTTTCTCCAGCAGCGGCGGTATCGCGGTTGCCTGGATGGGTGACGGCACTTCGTAGCCGATTTTGTCGAGCGCTGTAATAAGTTCCGGGGCAAGCGCGAGATCGCGGAACTGGATGGTGGCATTGTCAGCCATGTTTGGTACCTGCTAGGGGGAGAAGATGTGCCATGATGGCGGGCATCTTTATGTCCTGCTAAAAAATAAACAGGGCGCAGGAAACTGATCTCCGGCACCCTTGAAAGATTTAATTATACCAGTATAAATATTTGATTGCCCGTTATTTTTTTTACTCTTGGTTATTCACGATAAGCACGATCAGCTGTTTCGGTCCATGGATGCCATAGGCAAGTATCTGTTCGATATCGGCAGTTTTCGAGGGGCCGGAGATCAGCAGTGCATTGGTTGGCATCTGTGATGCCCAGTTGCCCTCGCTGATTGCCTCGGCAAAGGTCTCGACGATTGTGTCTGCCTCAACCACGGCAATGTGAATTGGCGGTACCAGCGATGCCAGGCGTGGTTCCTCACGGTCAGGCCAGAGTACAAGTGTGCCTGTCTGGGCTACACCACAGAGGGTGGTTGTGATGCTGGCATCAACCGAGTTGAAGAGTTCTTCTTTCCATTCACTGATGTGTCGGTCGTAACGAAGGCATTCGATTGCGTTCAGGCCGTCATAGATTGCCTGCGGAAACTTTGGTGAACAGAGCAGGCGCTTCACCTCTTTCTGTTTCAGAAGTTGTGCGAGTTTTTCACCAAGTTGATCCTCCTGAATTCGGTGAACCTCACCGTGTACGCTTTCCAGCATCGTTTGAAAGCAGTCGAGTTTCTCATCTTTCGACCACGTCAGCTGCGGCTTGTAGACTGGTGGTGAAGGAAGATCTGCTTCGGAAGAATGCGCTTTCAGTGCCTCAAGAATCCTGTTGCGTGATTCACTCATGATCGACTCCTTTGCGTGCAGCCATGGCGTGCAGGCTTCTTGCCGCTGGCTTTGGTGCTTTTCTGTAACGTGTCCAGGCGCCTAGTTTAGATGGTGCCAATACACGTAATACAGTTGCCGTTCTGGTGAAGAGGCCGTACAGGAGCGGAGAACAATACAGCGCTGACCAGAGCTTCCATGTGAGTACCTCTTTCTGATTGCGCAGGCTGTTGTGCCCTCTGACAGTGGAGTCCGATGCGGCTTCGTTTGATTCGGCCCTGATACGGTTGATCAACTGGGGCAGGGGGATCTTTACCGGGCAGACTTCACCGCAGCGTCCGCACAGCGAGCAGGCAGTAGCCAGCTTGCCGGCTTCATGGATGCCGAGGCGTTGCGGCTCAAGCACGCTGCCGATTGGTCCCGGGTAGACAGTGCCATAGGCGTGTCCGCCGACGCGCACGTAGACAGGGCAGTGGTTGATGCAGGCACCGCAGCGAATGCAACGCAGTGTGGCATCGAGTTCATCATCTTCGCGGATAGCCGAGCGGCCGTTGTCGAGAAGCACAAGATGAACCTCTTCGGGGCCATCGAGTTCGTGCTCCTTACGTGGCGAGCTGATCATGTTGAAGTAAGTCGTAATCGGCTGTCCTGTTGCCGAGCGCGTCAGGATTGACAGCAGGGGCGGAACATCCGAGAGTTTCTCAACAACCTTCTCGATGCCTGTCACGGCAATGTGAATTGGTGGGGCGGTTGTCGAGAGGCGTCCGTTGCCCTCGTTTTCGACCAGGCACAGGGTGCCGGTTTCGGCGACGGCAAAATTAACACCGGAGATACCTGCATCGGCGGAAGCGAACTCCTTGCGCAGAATCAGGCGAGCTGAATGGGTCATCTCGTCGACATCATCGGTGTAGGGGATGTCGGGAAACTTTTCGGCGAACAGATCGGCAATCTCCAGCCTGCTTTTGTGAATTGCCGGTGCAACGATGTGTGACGGAGGTTCTTCGGCCAGCTGGATAATATACTCACCGAGGTCGGACTCAATCACCTCGTAGCCAAGCTGCTCGAGGTGATGATTGAGACCTGTCTCCTCGGTCACCATCGACTTGCCCTTGATGATTTTTTTAACACCTCTGCCGTCGAGAATGTCGCTGACGATCTTGTTGGCTTCTTCGCCATCCACGGCCCAGTGAACCTGTATGCCGTTGTCCGTCAGTTGCTGCTCCAGCTGTTCGAGCAGTTGTGGCAGTTTGTGCAGAGAGTTGGCTCGGATTGCCTTGTCGAGATTACGCAGTTGCCAGAGTTCATCGGGATCCGGGAACTGTTCAGCACGCTTGGCCATAACGCCATCGAGCGCGTTACGAAAATTGCGACGGATCTGGGGATCGGCAAGAGCCTCACCAATTCGCTTGCCGAAGCGGCTGTTGACCTCTTCTCCGAGCTTATGATCCATTGCTTCTCTCCAGCAGGAATTCTGCGATGTGCTGGCATTCGGGGCCTTCACCCTGCTTCTCGAAAGCACCGCCGATGTTCATCAGGCAACCGCAATCCTGGCTGATTAAACGCTCTGCACCTGTATCCCGAATTGATGCTGCTTTTTCGGTCACCATGGCACCGGAGATTTCCGGCTGCTTGACCGCAAAGGTACCGCCAAAGCCACAGCACTCACTCTTGTAGGCTTGCTCGACGCAAGTCACCTGTTGAAGGCCTCCGACGAGTTTTTCGATGCGGTCCGCAACCCCCATTTCGCGCAGTGCCGAGCAGGAGCTGTGAATCGCAACCGTGGTTGATTCACCCTTGTCGACAGGCTGATAGTCGAGCCGATCAACGAGGTACTCGGTCAGTTCATAGACGCGCGAGGCGATTTCATAGGCGCGCTCTTCATCCCTGTTACCTTCGAACAACTCCGGCCAGTGGTGCTTCATCATGCCGGCACAGGAGGCAGAGGGTACAACCACGGGATAGCTTTTCGGGAAACAGTCGAGCTGTTTACGTGCCACCTCGCGTGCTTCACTACGGAATCCGGAGTTGAAGGCAGGTTGCCCGCAACAGCTCTGGGCAGGAGGAAAGATGACCTGGATACCGGCATTCTGTAGTAACTCGATACTCGCCATGCCGGCATCCGGGTAGAGCAGGTCGATCAGGCAGGTGCCGAACAGGTAGACATGGGTATCCGTGGTTTGATTGCTCATTGGAAGTAGTCCGTTGTCATGGTTTTGACCTCTGCAGCGATCAGTGGTTTGAAAGCCATTTGTGCGAGCAGGTCGTGTTCAAGGTCGATGCCGGGAGCTATCTCTGTAAGAAGAAGCCCTTCGGCGGTTAGTTCAAAGACAGCACGCTCGGTAATATATGTCACCCGCTGGCCACGCTCAAAAGCTGCTCTGCCGTTGAAAGTGAGGTGTTGCACCTTTTCGACAAATTTGTGTTGCCTGCCTTCCTCTTTTATGTGGATGGTGCCCTTGCCGACATCCAGTTGCAAGCCTCCGGATGTGAAAGTGCCAAGAAAAACAACAGACTTGGCATTCTGGCTAATGTTGATAAAGCCACCTGCACCAGCCATACGTGTGCCAAATTGACTGACGTTGACGTTGCCATGACGGTCTACTTCCGCCATGCCGAGAAAAGCCTGGTCGAGGCCGCCACCATCATAGAAATCAAACTGTGCCGGCTGATCGATAATCGCCTCGGCATTGACAGCTGCACCGAAGCTGAGCCCGCCTGCAGGTTTGCCGCCAATGCCGCCGGGTTCGACTGTCAGGGTGACACTGTCGAGTTGTCCTGACTCTTCGGCTGCGATCGCAACTGCCTCGGGCATGCCGATACCGAGATTGACGACTGTTCCTGCAGCCAGTTCGTCTGCAGCACGGCGACCGATTGCCAGTCGTTCATTGAATTCGGCGACAGCAGCATGATCTGAACTGACACGGATTTCACCTGTGTAGGCGGGGTTGTATGCCTCGTCGAATGTCTGCTCATGCTGATGCGGTTCTGCGACGACGACATAGTCGACGAGGATACCGGGGATACGCACCAACTGTGGGCCGAGAACATGACGCTCAGTAATACGTTCAACCTGGACAATCACAATGCCGCCGCTATTTCTTGCTGCTTGTGCCATTGCCAGCGATTCGAGATGCAGCGCCTCGTGCTCCATGGTGATGTTGCCTGCGTGGTCTGCAGTTGTACCGCGTAACAGTACGACGTCAATTGGGAAAGCAGGGTAGAAAAGGCAGGTCTCGCCGTTGAGTTCGATACGTTGGACAATCTCTTCCGTGGTGACCGAGTTGAGCTTGCCACCGCCATGTATCGGGTCGACAAAGGTGTCGAGACCGACACGGGTGACTGCGCCCGGACGTTTTGCTGCAATGTCCCGATAGAGATGTGAGATTACGCCTTGTGGCAGGTTGTAGGCTTCTATCTTGTTATCGCTTGCGAGCGCGCCGAGTTTGGGTGCAAGTCCCCAGTGGCCACCGATAACGCGCTTGATCATTCCCTCGTGACCAAGGTGATTGAGGCCACGTTGGTTGCCATCACCCTGACCGGCTGCATATATCAGTGTCAGGTTGCCGGGTGTGCCGGTTTCGATAAATCGTTCTTCCAGTGCGCTGAGAAGCGCTTCCGGTACGCCGATGCCGACAAATCCGCCGGCGGCAATTGTTGCTCCATCCGGAATGGTGGTGACAGCTTTGCTTGCAGCGACAATCCTGGTAGTGCTGTTCATTGCTTGTTTACCTGTTCTCGTCATACATGGATGCGTACAACTTGGCGCTTTCTGAAAGGCGGTTCTTGGTCTGAAAGTCACGGAAGAAGCGATAGGCAAAATCCAGGTGGCAGACTGCAGCAGCACGAGCGGCATCAGGATTCCGGTCGAGAATGGCCTGGACAATATTTTTGTGTTGCTGACAGACTTGTTCAACGAACTCGGGGTCAGCATAGAATGCATCAAGATAGATGCTCACTGTGGTCTCGAGAACATCCTTGAGTCCGCGCATGAAATGCGTCAGTACAATATTGTGTGCTGCCTCGATGATGCTCATATGGAAAGCGTGATCAACATCGAATTTTGTGTTTGAGTCCGCCTTTGCCCTGTGTGCCTCGAGCATGCGATCGAGCGACGCGCTGATGTGCTCGCGGTCCTCGTCTGTTGCTCTCATCGCGGCATGGTAAGCTGCCATACCTTCGAGTTCCTTGCGTACCTCGAGGGTGTCGAACTCGGCATCGGGTCTGTCTTTGAGTACGGCAATCAATGGGCTGCTAAAGTCATGCGTGAGACCTTCAGCGATATATGAGCCGCCACCCTGGCGGGTTTTTATCAGGCCCTTGCTTGCGAGTTTCTGTATCGCTTCGCGCAGTGAGGGGCGCGAGATACCAAGGCGTTCAGCCAGTTGGCGTTCTGCCGGCAGTCTTTCGCCGGGCTTTAGTGTGCCTTCGGCAATCATGCCTTCCAACTGGGCAGCTACCTGGTCCGAGAGTCGTTGTTTCTTCATTTGTCCATCTGGTCTTACCAATTATCCCTTTATTCTAGGCAAGAGAGTCATCAAGAGCAAGTCCTGGTTATATTTATCTGGAAAAATACCGAAGAAAAGGCTTGAATAGGTGAAATGGCGATTAAATATAGTATATTAGAGCAATATTATTTGCGTGAATTATTGAAAGCAAACTTGACAAGATGCGATTTCTGCCCATAATGCTGGTCATACCAATTAACCATTAACGGTTGTTTGGTAAAGATGCTGTTTGACCAAGCGTTAACCGCGTCTATAAAAAACAGTAACCCCGGAGGATAGATTCATGGATCACCTGAAAAAAATTTGTGCCACTGGCAGCAAGGCTGCCTGTGCAGCAGTACTTTCGCTGGCAGTCGCATTACCTGCGATGGCGATTGACAAGGTTCGCTGGAAAATGCCGGTTGCATTTAAATCTTCTTTGCCAGGATTGGGCTCACCGTCTGTTTTTGCAGCGGAGCAGCTCGAGCAGGCGAGTGGCGGCGCGATGAAGGTCAAGGTATTTGAACCGAACAAGCTGGTTCCACCTTTCGAGATTCTCAGTGTAGTTAGTGAGGGCAAGGTCAAGGCGGGCTATACCTGGATCGGCTATGATCAGGGCAAGATTCCGTCAATTCCCCTGTTTGCTGCCATTCCGTTCGGTCTGAAGCCATGGGCTTACATGTCATGGTATTACGAGGGTGGCGGTCATGACATGCTGCAGGAAGTCTATGCCAACAAGGGCTACAAGGTGCATGCCGAACTGTGCGGTATCATCGGCCCTGAAACTGCCGGCTGGTACAAAAAGCCGCTTGAGAGCCTCGATGACTATAACGGCCTGAAGATTCGTTTTGCCGGTATCGGCGGCAAGGTGATCCAGAAACTTGGTGCATCAGTTACCATGATGCCCGGGGGAGAACTCTTCCAGGCACTGGAGAAGGGCACAATCGACGCAACCGAATTCTCGCTGCCGCAGATCGATCAGTTGCTCGGATTCAACAAGATCGTCAAGTACAACCTCTTTCCTGGCTGGCACCAGCCGTTCACTGCATCCTACATGCTGATCAACAAGGGTGAATATGATGGTCTTGGCGATGATACCAAGGCGTTGATTCGCAATGTCTGTACTGCGGCAACCGTCAAGGGTCTGACAACTTCTGAATATAACCAGGGCGCCATCATTGCAGGTTTCGGTGAGAAGGGTGTAACAGCGCAGAAACTGCCGCGTGACATTCTTGTGAAACTCAAGAGCCTGACTGAAGAGGTGCTTGCTGAAGAGAGCGCGAAGGACGCAGATTTCAAACGCGTCTACGAGAGTCAGCAGGCATTTCAGAACAATTACAAGCTGTGGGAAGGATTTGCCTACCTGCCGTCTGATCTGTAATTACTCCTGAAGATCGCCGGGGTATAAGCCCCGGCGGTTCTGCCCGGAAAATGCTGTTGTGATACAGGATTTTCCTGGTAGCCTGATCTGATGCTGAATACGAAGCCGGGCAGACCGTAAGCGGCGTGGAGAATAAGATGAAAAACAAGATAGAACCGTCAGTCAGTCATATCCCGGATAACTCCCACCACCTGGATATCAAGACCACTAGGCCATCTTACCGTCTGGATTGCCTGATGGACCATGTGGGCAGGTTTTTTTCATGGTTCTGGTTGATCACCATGGCGGTCATCCTTGTCAGTGTCATCGCCCGATATGTATTTGGACAGGGTTCAATTTTACTCGAAGAGATGACATGGCACTTTTATGGTGTCACCTGGCTGGTAGGGCTCTCCTACGCGCTGGTGCATGATGACCATGTGCGTGTTGATCTGTTTCATGAACGTTTCTCATGCCGTACCCGCTTGTGGGTTGAGCTTTTCGGTATTCTTTTCTTGATGCTCCCATTCATCGGCATCGTTCTGTATGACTCGATCCCTTACTTCATGGACTCTTTTGGCAATGCCGAGCGCTCGCCCGCACCGGACGGACTGCCAGCGCGCTGGTTACCAAAGATGTTTATCGTTATTGCTTTCGTGTTCCTGGCTATTGTCGCACTGTCACGCTTGCTGAAATGTACATCGGGCCTTTTCGGCCTGCCGAAGAGTATTGATAAACCGATGGGGCGATTCTGATGTCACTTGAACAAATCATGGTTGTGATGATGTTCGCAACCTTCATCCTCCTGCTCTTTTCCGGTTTTCCCGTTGCCTGGGTTCTGGGTGGGACAGCAGTCCTGTTTGCCGTTGTCGGTCATGTCATGGTTGAAAATTTTGGCGCCGACCTCTGGTTCAGTTGGGGTAGCAGCATGCAGCTCGTTCCCGAGCGATTGTGGGATCTTGTCGGCAAGGAGACACTTGTTGCCCTGCCGATGTTTATCTTTATGGGCATTATGCTCGATCGTTCAGGTGTCGCCGAAGAGTTGATGAAGAATATCGTCAAGCTGTTTGGTGGAATACGCGGCGGTTACGCTGTGACCGTGGTCTTCATCGGTGTGCTGCTGGCGGCAAGTACCGGCATCATTGGGGCATCCGTGGTATTGCTCGGTATGCTGTCGCTGCCTGTGATGATGCAGAGCAATTACAACAAGAGCCTTGCAGTCGGCACGGCATGCTCGGTCGGAACTCTCGGGATATTGATTCCACCCTCGATCATGCTGGTGTTGATGGCGGACCGACTGGCGAATCCGAATGCCTCGGTTGGCGACCTTTTCATGGGGGCACTTTTCCCAGGCTTTCTGCTTGTATTCCTCTACGTCGGATACATCATGGTCTATGCATGGGTTAAGCCGAATGCAGCCCCTGTGCCGGATAATGTCGAGAAGATCACGCTGAAAATCGTTTTCAATGCGGTCAAGGCGATTATTCCCACGGCCTTTCTGATACTTGCAGTTCTCGGCTCGATCTTTTTCGGGATAGCAACGCCGACCGAGGCCTCTGGTGTCGGTGCTGCAGGCGCCCTGTTGCTGGCGGTGATCAATCAGCGTCTCAACATGGAGGTGCTGCGTGAATCACTCTTCCAGACGACCAAGACGAGTGCCTTCATCTTTGCGATCTTTGTCGGTGCTACGGCCTTCTCCGTGGTATTGCGTGGCCTGGGTGGTGATACTGTTATTGAGGAAGCCCTGCTGGGATTGAATATGCCTCCGATGGGTGTTCTTGCAGTTGTACTGTTCGCTGTTTTTCTTCTCGGCTTTTTCCTCGACTGGGTTGAGATCACGCTGATTATTCTGCCGCTGGTTGCTCCGATTATGGAGAGCCTTGGGTTTGACCTGGTCTGGTTCGCGATCCTCTTTGCGGTGTGCCTGCAGACATCCTTCCTGACACCACCTGTCGGTTTTGCCCTTTTCTATATTAAGGGGGTTTGCCCACCTGAGATCAAGGTAACTGATATTTACAAGGGCGTGGCACCTTTCATCCTGCTGCAACTCGTGGCATTACTGATTATCCTGATGTGGCCGCCGATTGTTACCTGGCTGCCATCCGTCGCTTACTGATGAGACGGGCATCCTGATGGAGTCACTTATCGCGCTAATTCTCGAATCGGGAAAAACTGCAGTCGACCTGGCACTCTATTCACTGCTGCCGATCATGGTGGTGATGTTGGCGATGATGAAACTGCTTGATGCCTACGGTGTGCTCCACATGATTACCCGTATCCTGACTCCACTGGTTCGGCCCTTTGGTATTACCGGCCTGGGTATGTTTGCGGGCATCAAGGTTCTGTTCGTCAGTTTTGCCGCTCCCATGGCTTCACTGACGATGATGGACCAGCGCGGTGTTTCCAGGCGTCACCTGGCGACAGCAATGACACTTGTCTTCGTGATGTCGCAGGCCAACGCCTCCTTTCCGATGATCCCTTTCGGGCTCGATATCGGGGTAACACTGCTTACCTCCCTGGTAGGCGGTCTCGCAGGTGCGTCTGCGACCTATTACCTGTTCGCGAACCGTGAAGAGTGGTGACATGAATTATCGAATGCCGATAGGCTTGAGCAGCAGGACGAGAGTGGCAAGCGGAATCTTGTCGATCTCCTCTCCAAGGGTGGCAACGAGGGTCTGACCATCGTGTTGCAGATGCTTCCAATGCTGCTGTTGGCGATATTTACCGTCAACCTGCTGGAGCAACTCGGTGTTATTGCACTGATTAGTGCTTCACTGGCGCCGCTATTATCACTGATTAACCTGTCTGAAGCTGCCGCATTGCCATTAGTGACAAAATACATTGCAGGTGGTACAGCTTACATGGGTGTGACGCTTGACCTGGTTCAGCAAGGACAGCTGACAGTCGCTGAACTCAATCGACTTGCGGGTTTGGCAACAAATCCGCTTGACCTGCTGGGTGTGGCACTTTTTTCAGCGGTAACCCCGGGACTAAAGGATGTCATGAAGGCGGCGATTTTCGGTGCACTGGTTGGTATTATTGTCAGAAGTGTTTTGCACCTGCTTATCTATTAGGCGTCAGTTGATTGTTTTGAAATTGATGGATCGAGGCAATCTCAGCTAGCAGCTGTCTCCATTTACTTTTCGCCTCGAACTTTGATCATGGACCAGGCAAGCCATGCCCAGGCAACAAGCAAAGCTGTACCGCCAATCGGTGTAATGGCCCCAAGCCATGTAGGTGCGCCAAGAGCCATTAGATAGAGTGTGCCGCAGAAAATCAGGATGCCAGCCTGGAACAGGTAGCTGATACGCACCAGGCTACGGTTATCCAGTTGCATGGCAATCGCTGCGCACAACAGTATCGCGAGAGCATGCACCATGTGATAGTCGGTTCCGGTTTTGAACCAGGCGAGTTGCTTTACCGATGCAATCGTTTTAAGCCCATGGGCGCCGAATGCACCGAGTGCCACGGCAAGGAAACCGTTGATGGCGCCAAGAGAGATCAGTTGCCTTGCATGTCTGTTCATTGCTGCTCCAGTGCTTCGAGTGATTCGAGGGCGATTTTGCTCATTCCCATATCGCTGTCACTTCCCAGCTTTTTCAGTGCTTCGACGACTGTCGCAGTTCCCTTGGTAAACCCGAGGTAGTGGGCAGCATCAGAACGCGCTTGCCGATTGTCTGAAGCGGCCAGTTCAAGTAACAGGGGTACCGATGCTTCCAGCGTATCAGTATGAGCAAGTTCTTCAATGATGGCGCCAATGCCAATACGTACCGAGAAGGGAACCTCTTCTTCTGGCAGGCGTGCGATGACGGTTCTGAGCAGTTCCGAGTTGTTGCGCAGTTTCTCAATAGCCTGTTCGAGTCGATTGGTTTCGAGTAGGTGGGAAATCACTTCGCTGGTATCGGAGGTGGAGGATCTATCGACCCACTCCCTGATTTCCTCCGGTGTATGGGCGCCGCTCAGTTCGACTTCACCGATACGCATCCATGGGACGGAGCGGGTGCCAACCTTGTCGGCAACTTCCGGGTGAGGGGCAATATTGACGATTTCGAGGCGTCCGATTACACCCTCCTTGAGCAGATTTGAGAGGCTTTGCATTACAGCGGGGCAATGTGGACAGCCGGGCGCGATAAGTAACAAAACATCAGGAGGATTTACTTGGTTGTTGGTCATTGGTCATTGGTCTTGATTAGACGGAATGACCTCAGGGTAAGACATTTACTAGCCAGCAATCAACAACCAGGATTCAGGGAGAGCGCCGATGCATCGGTACTATTAACCACTGAGCCAGCACCCATGCCGTCGCATAAACGATCAGCCCTGCCCAGATAACATCTGAGAGGTAGTGGCCGCCTTGTGCCATACGGCTCAAGCCGACAAGGGAGCCATAGGCCATGACGCCCCAGAAGATGTACTTGTTACGCCGCCCCGGTGCTGCCATGAACCAGAATGCGAACATGGAGAATGCTGCGGAAGCGTGACCGGAGGGGAAGCTTTTTGCCTTGCCGCTGGTTTCACCATTGAACATGAGCGGCGGCACATAGTGATTTTCACCGGCTAGCTCGAGTGTTTGCACAGGTCTTGGGCGTCCCCAGTTATCCTTCAGGATCAGGTTGGCGATGAGTCCCGGGCCGATGAGAAGGACCAGCAACAGGTATGTTGCATAGTTTCTGTACCTGGATCGTTTTTTGAACCAGAACCAGCAGATTGCTGCAATGCTGCCGACAAGAGACACTCTCATCAGGATAGGAATGCTCTCGTAAAAGAAGATCGCAAACGGATTGTTTTCCCCGATCCATTCACCATCTTCAACGAAGAGTGATGCGACCAGGATATCGAGATCAGTCAGCCAGAAGAGCGGGGTGAACCAGATCGCTATTGCCAGCCACCAGATGACATCCTTATTCATGTTTTCAGCATTTTTCATCTGCACTGATATCCTTTGAAGCCCCGGGCAAGGGCAACGCTTGCCTCTATGCTGTAATTGTCGTAGATCTCGACCCTTATTGGGGGCTGTGGTTCAAACGAGTCGAAGCTGCTCGCCAGGCAGTCATCCTCACGGACTTTAAGCAGCAGGTAAGTCTGGTTCTCATCCTGTTTGAGTTCTCTCACCAAGTCAAAATGGCTGCGAATTCTGTTTTTCGGATTCCAGCTGGCGCTTCTGCTGATCGGCTGTTTCGCCTCATAGAGGTAATGTGATAACAGGGTGCGTGACGGTGATACCAGGATCATGTCTGGTGACAGCCGTTCATCTACCTGGGCTGCAAACTCTCGCCAGCCGCGCAGCCTTTTAAAGGGATCGTTGGCAGAAGTGTTTTCAATGCCTGTGGCAGTTTTGATCGTGTCCAGGTGAGTACTTACGACCATGAGGACAAGGTTGAGGAGAACAGCACTATAGAGTAGCTTTTTCAGCCCTTTGTCATACAGCCACCATGCTACCAGCAGGCTTCCGGCAGCATAGGTTGGTGATGCCCAGTTCTCGTTGCTCTTTCCGAACAGTGCGATCCCGCTGATGAGTAACAGGAACGGCAGGCCCATATACAGCAGCCTTATTTTATTCGTCTCTTGCAACCAGTTATTACGTGTCAACAGCGTGAGCAAAACTCCGAACGAAATGATGCCAAATATGATGAACTGACTGAGTAGAAATCCACCAAGGCTGTCCCAGTGAAAAAAGCTTTCACTAAGAACACCAGAAATCTCCGAGGTGTGCGTAATGGTGGGAAAGTCATTACTGAAATTCCAGACGAGGTTGGGCAGGAAGACCAGGAATGCAATTAAAACTGCCAACCATGGCTTGATGCTCAACAGGTGATGCCTGTCTGTTTTCACGATTCCCATCAACAAAAGCCCGGAGATAAAGAAAATCGCAAAATTGTATTTGCTCAGCATTCCTATTCCGCCAGCGATGCCAAGCAGAATCCACAACGACCAGTTGTTGCCATCGAGCGCTTTGATAAAAAAGAAGAGACTCCAACTCCAAAGCAGCAGTAGTGGTATATCGGTCGAAGCGGTAAGCGACGAGACGCTGACGGCGGGCATGGTGATGAAGAGAACGGCTGCCCAGAGGCCAACACGGCTGTTCGCAACTGTTTTTCCGGTCAGGTAGATTCCCAGTGCAGTGAATGGGTAAAGAATGATACCGATACTACGGATACAGACTTCAGCATCACCACAAACGCTGGTTGCTGCACGAATCAGCAGGGCGATAACCGGCGGCTTTGAGTAATAGCCCCACTCGAGCTCTTTTGACCATAACCAGTAATAGGCTTCGTCGGTATAAAGTGCGTAATCGTAACCGAGAAGGGCGAAAAAGCGGTATGCCGTTATGCCGGCGATAAATAGCAGAAGCCACGCGAAGCTGTTTCTTTCGCTTGTCATCGTTTTTTAGGGATCAGTAAGGCGAAAACAGCGCTAATGATAGCAAGATTGAGCAGAAACAGGTGAGCCTGAACTGCCGCTTGTAGTCCTGATTTGAAGTCTATACTGAAGAGAGTGAAAGCAGCTGACATGCCGGCCTCGTAGGTGCCAAGCCCGCCGGGTGCGTGGATTGGCAGAATGGACGTGAGCTCACCTGCTATGACGGCTGTCAGCGCCGCAGTAGCCGGGACCGTGACAAAAGCTGTGACCAGCAGGGTGAGAAGGCAGATTTTGACCGTCCAGTTGGTCATGCTCAGAAGCCATGCGATGAAGAAAGTGCGTTTTGACCCCGTCAATTCGTTGACGGCTTTTTTCATCATTGTGGCAAGTCGCTTGTCGCTGGGATTTGCCAGGATGTGCTGCCTGAAATGCCCGAGTAGCCAGAAAGCGAGGGGCATCGAAGCGAGCCAGGCAGTAAGCAGCAGAAAAAATAACGCGGTATTCAGGAACGGGTAGAAAACCGGCAGGGCTGTTCCGGCAAGTGCGTGCAGATCCATCAGTCTGAGCCACAGCAAGCCGTGCGTGGAACCGGCATAGCCATGCCCGAAATAACGTTTCATGAGAAGAGGAAAACTGAACTCCCCGGTACGTGCCGGTAACCAGTGATTGAGCGCATTATGGATCAGGGTCAGGCGAATGCTGGTGGGAAAATGGTCGAGTGCAAAGAAATTATGGTTACGCCATGCGCGCAGGAGGTAACTGATCAGCAGGCCAGCTGTTGCGAGCATCAGTGTGCTTGCCGGAAGTTCTCTCCACTGAGAGATAATTACCTTCAAATCAAACAGATAATGGACCAGTGCCAGGTAGATGATAGCAATGATGACTGCGACGAGTAGACGTGAGCGGGCGACAGGCATCATTTCTAATATGCTTCCTGATGGGTTATTATATGCGCCACTTTGTCTCGCTTGTGACTGTTTGAGCTATGTCTGATCAAGATACCAGTGCTGATTCTCTCAGCATTGTGATTCCATTGTATAACGAAATAGAGTCGATCGATGCCTTGCTCGAACGAGTGACTGCAGCCATGCGTGGCTCATTCTACCCTTGGGAGCTGATTCTTGTCGACGACGGCAGTTCTGATGGTACCCCCCAGCGTGTTTCAGAGCTGATTGATCAGTACGGGAAGCATGTGCACCTGCTGGAGTTGCATCGAAACTATGGCCAGACAGCGGCGATGCAGGCGGGAATAGACTATAGTTCGGGCAAATATATAGTCACTATGGATGGTGATTTGCAGAATGATCCGGATGACATACTGCGCATGCTCGAAGAGTTAAAAGAGAGAGATCTTGACCTCCTCCAGGGTTGGCGAAAGGATCGCAAGGATGGATTGCTCTTGCGCAAGATTCCGTCAATGATTGCCAACCGGCTGATAGCCAATATCACGGGTGTGAGCCTGCATGACTACGGTTGCAGCTTGAAAGTCTACCGCTCCTCTTTGATCAAGCGTGTACGCCTCTACGGTGAGATGCACCGTTTCATTCCAGTGTGGGCAGCTGTATTCACGCGGCCAAGCAAAATCGGTGAGACGGTCGTCAAGCATCATGCACGAGAGCAGGGTACATCCAAGTACGGGATTTCACGCACTTTTCGCGTCATTCTTGACCTGATTTTTGTCTATTTTTTCCTGCGTTTCCGTTCACGCCCCGGCCACTTCTTTGGCATGGTGGGTTTGGCGTCAGGAACCGTCTCCGCTCTGATACTCAGCTACCTGGCTGTCGACAAGTTTGTCTTTGGTGCCGATATCGGTACGCGCCCCCTGTTGCTTGTCGGGATTGTCTTGCTGATCGCCTCGTTGCAGTTCATAACCACGGGAGTGCTGGCAGAACTGATGACACGCACCTATTACGAGTCAACTGAAAACAGTCCTTACCAGTTGACTGGTAATCTTGAGAGTAAGCAGGTTGCGTGGAAAACGGATGGTAACAGGGACAAGGCATGATGCCAGCCAGCCGTGGTAAAGCACTGCTTCTGGCACTGCTTGTACTGATTGTATACACGCTCCTGTTTCAAGACCTGCGGGGGTTGTGGGAAAGTTCGGAAGGGCGCTATGTCAACGTGGCGATAGAGATGCTGCGTTTCGACGACTGGCTGCATCCGATGACGCACCATGAGCACCCCCACTGGACAAAACCTCCTCTGACCTACTGGGCAATTGCAGCATCCATCGATACCCTGGGTCGCAGTGAGTTCGTGATGCGCCTGCCCGGTATGTTTGGATTCATTCTGACAACCCTGTTTGTGTGGCAGCTTGGACGGCTGTTTCATCCGCAACGCCCCTGGTTGCCTGCATTGATCTATGCAAGCTTCATGTTTCCCGCGTCCGCAAGCAACTTTATTACCACGGACAGCCTGCTGGCAGCAGCAGTGACTGCATCTTTTACCGGTTTTTGCTATGCAATTTGGGGCAAGACGGGCAGTTTTGGTGCCCGCTATGGCGCTTTGTTTGGATGGTTTGCAGCCGGGCTAGGTTACCTTATCAAGGGGCCTGCTGTGGCCTTGCCGCTGTTTGCCTTGCTGCTGTTTTACATTTTCCAACACCGTGCCTTTGTCGGTGTGCGTCTCTACTGGATACCAGGATTGATACTGTCAGCCCTTGTTGCCTCCAGCTGGTTCCTGATGCTGGCAGGGGAGAATCCTTCGCTCTTTTTTGATTTCATCTATAACGAGGTTCTGGTACGCGCTACGAGTGACAAGCATCAGCGCAATGCCGAGTGGTACGGCGGCTTGAGAACCTATCTGCCGGTTCTCCTGATCGGCACTTTGCCATGGTGGGTTTATGTGTGGCGAGGCTTCAAAAAGCCTCTTATGGCCTGGTATCGCTCATTTCGGGGCGGTGCTGACAGGATTGATGAAAAGCAGAAATTCCTGCTGCTCTGGTTTCTGTTTCCTATGACGGTCTTTATGCTGGTCAAGTCGCGACTGCCATTCTATATCCTGCCGCTGTTTGTCCCGCTTGCGCTTCTGGCAGCGAGCGAGGCTGAAGCCCTGTTCTCAAAAAGACGCTGGTATCTTGTGCCCATGGCGGGTGTGGCCTTTGTCCTGGTTTTCAGGTTGGTGCTGGGTGTTGCTGACCACTTCAAGGATGTCTCGATTGACAGCCGTATGCTCGCCCGGCAGTTAGAACAAATCTGGCCCGCTAAGCTGGACGAGGTCGTGTTTGTCAGCCACGAGGCCCAGCAGGGGCTTTCTTTCTACATGGATGCCGAGGTCGAACAACTGGCCATGAATGAAGCGGATGTGGATGAGGCCCAACAGCAGACGGTTGCCGATGAATTGCTCAACGAGGGCGATAATGAAGATCGCCTCTGGATTGTACGCCGCAAGAACGCAGAGGCCTTTGAGGCCGTTGTAAAAGAGACGGGATATGAGGCCGGAAGTCTCGGTGAAGCCAGGGGACGCAAGCCATATCGTGTCTACCGGGTCGATATGGCACCAGGTGCCAGGTAGGGCTGATGCCCCGGGCCTGTTATATTTTTGTCATGCCAATTGCGTTATAATTTGCCGCTGTTCAAGTGGGCCGGATCGAGTTCGGCTCCGCTTTCCCGGTTTCAATTGTTCGGATCTCAATAATGAAAGTTTCAATCTACGGTAGCGGCTACGTTGGTCTTGTCACCGGCGCTTGCCTGGCTGATGTCGGTCATCACGTGCTTTGTGTCGATGTCGACGAGTCAAAAATTGCGTTGCTCAAATCTGGTGGCATACCGATTTACGAGCCGGGCCTCGATACAATCGTCAAGCGTTGTATTGCTGAAGGAACGCTCGAGTTCACAACCTCGGCTGAAGAGGGCACTGCATTTGCCGATGTACAGTTCATTGCTGTTGGTACGCCGCCTGATGAGGATGGCTCTGCCGATCTGCAGTACGTCCTTGCAGTGGCAAACTCGATTGCCACTCACATGGACAGCCCCAAGATCATTATTGACAAGTCAACAGTACCTGTCGGCACAGCAGACAAGGTGAGTGCCGAGGTACGCCGTGTTCTTGACGAACGCGGCCTCGATATCCATTACGATGTCTGCTCGAATCCCGAGTTTCTCAAAGAGGGTTCGGCGATTCCTGATTTCATGAAGCCGGATCGTATCGTGATCGGTTCGGAAGACCCGCATACCATCGAGGTGATGCGTGAGCTTTACGAGCCCTTCAACCGCAACCATGAGCGCCTCGTGATCATGGACGTGCGCTCTGCAGAATTGACCAAGTATGCGGCTAACGCCATGCTGGCAACCAAGATCAGCTTTATGAACGAAATATCGAACCTTGCAGAACGTCTTGGTGCCGATGTCGAGAATGTCCGTCGTGGCATCGGTTCTGACCCACGTATCGGATTCCACTTTATCTATCCCGGTTGTGGTTACGGCGGATCCTGTTTCCCCAAGGATGTAAAGGCACTTGCAAGTACAGCAAAAGATATTGGCTACCATGCAGAGTTGCTGAATGCAGTTGAGGGTGTCAACGAACGTCAGAAAGCTGTCCTGTTACAAAGAATTAAACAGCACTTTGGTGATGACCTGGCAGGAAAGCGTTTTGCGATTTGGGGCCTCTCATTCAAGCCGGAAACTGACGACATGCGTGAAGCCAGCAGCCGTGTGACCATTGCAGGCCTGCTTGAAGCCGGCGCCACTGTTTGTGCATATGACCCGGTTGCCAGCGAGGAGTCACAGCGAATATTTGGTGATGATGACCGGATTGAGTATGCGGCTGACAAGCATGCCGCTACCGAGGGCGCAGATGCACTGATTATTCACACCGAGTGGAAGGCTTTTCGTGTTCCCGAGCTTGATGTGCTTGAGGAGAAGCTCAACAACAAGGTGGTTTTTGATGGTCGTAATCTCTATGCACCTGAAGAGCTCAAGAGTCATGGCTGGATCTATTACGCGATTGGCCGCGGTGACTCTGTAAAAGGTAACTCATGATGCATGTATTAATTACTGGCGGAGCTGGCTTTATCGGTTATTTCCTGGCACAGCGACTGCTTGCAGATGGTGTACAGGTCACATCTGTTGACGACCTGACACCTTATTATGATGTCGAACTGAAACAGGCGCGCCTGGACCAGCTTGAGGGGAAACCCGGTTTTACATTTCAACTACTTGACCTAGCTGACAGGGAAGCGACGGCGGATTTCTTTGCCGGCAGCAGTTTTGATGTTGTTGTCAACCTGGCGGCACAGCCGGGTGTGCGCTACTCGATTGAGAATCCTGCGTCCTATATCGATTCCAACCTTGTCGGATTTGCTAACGTACTGGAAGGGTGTCGCCATTCAAAAGTAGGACACCTGGTCTACGCATCGAGCAGTTCTGTCTATGGCATGAATACCAAGGTGCCATTTTCTACCACGGATGATGTCGATTATCCGGTTTCGCTCTACGCGGCATCGAAAAAGGCTAACGAACTGATCGCGCATAGCTACTCACACCTTTATGGATTCCCTGTTACCGGCCTGCGCTTTTTCACAGTCTACGGTCCCATGGGTCGGCCTGACATGGCTTACTTCAGCTTCACCAAGGCGATTCTCGAAGGCAAGCCCATCCAGGTATTCAACCGTGGAGAGATGCAACGTGATTTCACCTACATCGATGATATCGTTGAAGGGATTGTGCGCTTGCTAGACAAGCCGCCAGAAGAGAAAAAAGCACCTGGTTCAAACGCTACTGCCCGTTACGCGCTCTACAATATCGGCAATAACCAACCCGAAACACTTGGCGACTTTATTTCTGCGATCGAGAAGGCGTGCGGAAAGGAAGCGGTCAAAGAGATGCTGCCGATGCAGCCGGGTGATGTTCCTGTGACTTATGCAGATGTTGATGACCTGATTGCGGCCGTCGACTTCAAGCCACAGACCTCCCTGCAGGATGGCATTAATCGATTTGTTGAGTGGTATAGAGATTATTACGGACAATAATCATGCGGCCTTTTTGGCTCTAACAGGTAGTGATACTGACAGGTAAATCAGCAGTTATCTTGGAAAGATATCTACATGTAATCTCGAAGAGAGTATGAATGGAAAAGCCGGTATATTATTTTGATGTTGAAATAAAGAAACGAGAACTGCTTTCCAGGTTGTTACTGGCAGCAATGTTGGCCGAACGTGGTTGCCATACATTTGTTGGGCCTAGAGCAAGAAGAAAGGAGCAGTTTGATCGCTTGTCATTAACATCAGGGGCAGTGGTTAAGAAAAGTATTCCTGCCCATGCTATTGATCAAATCAGAGGATTACATGACTCGGGTTTCGGTTGTATTGCAATGGATGAAGAGGGATTGCTGGTAGATAACCTCGAGCGTTTCGCTACGGTAAAACAATCACCACAAACTGTCAGTCTTACTGAGAAAATCTTTCTATGGGGTGACAAGCAGAGAGAGTTCCTGAAGCAGAGGTATCCTCTGGACGAGGAGAAATTTCTTACGCCTGGGAATGTGAGAGTACTCTTATGGAAGAATAGATATTATGGGTATTTTGATGAGAGCGTGAAAAGTATTTCCAATAAGTATGAAGATTTCATACTTGTAGTGAGTAACTTTGGATTTTATACAAACAGGGAAATGTATGAGACCAGGTATTACGAAAACGGCCACTTCGATAACGAAGAAAATAGAATAGAATATGAAGATAGGATAAAGAAATTAGAGTTCATTTATAATGCTTTTGTTTCAATTGTTAAAAGACTGGCATGTGATGGCCGTATGGTCGTCTTTCGAGCGCATCCGGGAGATAATGTTGAATATATTGAGCGTGAATTTGAAGGATTAGATAATATATTTATATGTGCTACTGGTGAAGTGACACCGTGGATTTTGGCTAGTAGTGCATTAATTCATAATTGCTGTACGACTGCTATAGAGGCAGCATTCATGAATAAAAAAGTAGTGTCCTATTGTCCGGATGGTGTCACAAGGTATTCACTCGATTCAGTTAATAATGTTGGGCATATTGCTGATAATGCCAATGATGCAATTAAATTTCTTGGTGATGAATACGGGATGGCAGATGGTGATATGACTATTGATGGTTTCCTTCGGCAGGATATTTCCCTGGATGAGTATTGCACCGAATTCATGTCGGTTAAATACATAAGTGATTTCGATGTTAAATCAAACACTGTCTCAGATGGGTTATATAACCTGGCGGGTGGAATCAGATATTCATTTCGTGTTTTTAGAGAATCTCTTATTTTGAACAAGCAAGAGAGGATAGTAAAGAAGACCATGAGGGATAAGTTTCCTTTTACCCGACCCAATGAGGTAAATAAGTTTCTGGGTTGTTTAATGGATAATGGTGTTGTCCGCAAGAAAATAACTGCATTACCTGTAAAATATAATCTGTTTTATATTCATAGTGACTAGTTGGCTGCTACAGTCAATTTACATGCCTGTAACGAAACTAAGAATATAAAAAGTCTCCCAGACCTTTTCCACTGAAATAGAATCGGTATAACAGGCATTAATGAAGTCACTGATTCGTGACGGAGTATGGTTTCTGCTACTTGTGTGTTGAGTATTCTCTAGCAGAGTCGCGATCTGCCATTATTCGAGTAGCATCAACTTCAAACTTAATGTGCAGGTCAATTCACTTAATTCCGGATATTTTCTTGATTATTAAGTACACTGTCAAAGTTAGATGTCATAGAAAAAGAGCGCCTGTAATATTTTGTTGTCGATAGCAATTATATCGTACGAGGGATTCGCAGCTATGCACTCCTTTTAAAGTCCAGAATGAAGAAAATGAGACTTTTATGTCCAGTAAAACAATAATTAGTGAACAAGGCCCATTCATAATTGGTGAGATTGCTCAGAACCATGATGGCTCACTCGGTATGTGTCACGCTTATATAGATGCGTTGGCAGACGTAGGGGTTCATGCAATAAAATTTCAGACGCATATTGCTGCCGAGGAATCGACACTTGATGAGCCATTTAGAGTCAAGTTTTCCCTGCAAGATGACAGCAGGTATGAGTACTGGCGCCGTATGGAGTTTACCGAAACCCAGTGGCGTGGTTTAAAACAGCATGCAGATGAGAAGGGCATTCAGTTCATGAGTACTCCTTTCTCCACTATGGCTGTCGAAATGCTGGCAAGGCTGGGAGTGAGGTGCTGGAAGGTGGGTTCCGGAGATACCTTGTCGCATGAGCTCCTTGATTCTATGATTGCGACTGGGTTGCCCATAATCGTTAGTACAGGGATGAGTTCCTGGAGAGAAATTGATGATGTTGTGAATAAGCTGGAGTCCTCCGGAACAGAATATTCGTTATTACAATGCACAAGCAGATATCCTACTCCACTGGAAGATGTCGGTTTAAACATTCTGGACGAGATGAAAAGTCGATATAACGGCCGGATTGGTCTGTCCGATCATTCTGGTACCTTGGTTCCAGCAATGGTTGCGATTGCAAGGGGCTTTAACCTTATTGAAGTTCACGCGACATTTGATCGCAGGATGTTTGGGCCTGATATTATTGCATCTGTCACGGTGGATGAGCTTGGTAAGCTAGTACAATTTACTGAGAGTGTTGTTGACCTGGATTCTAATCCTGTTGATAAAGACTGGATGTCGGAGAAACTGAAGGGACAGAAAGAGCTCTTTGGTAAGAGCGTGACCCTTAAAGCAGACCTGATGGTAGGACATGTAATTAGAGAAGAAGATATCGTACCTAAAAAACCCGGAAGCGGTATTCCCTGGGTTGATAGAGACAAAGTGAAAGGCCGGCGACTCATTCGAGATGTTACCAAGAACCGCCTTCTGACATGGGATGACATGGAATAAAAATGAGAAAGATATGTGTAGTGGTGCACAGCCGCGCAAACTATGGACGTATTAAGACATTGATGCAGGCTGTAGATAAACACCCCGATCTTGAGCTTCAACTTCTGGTTGGATCGTCAGCATTAATACATCGTTTCGGTTCAGTCATAGACATTATCAGGAAGGAAGGTTTTTCTGAAGCTGCAGTTGTGTATTCAATCCTGGAAGGAGAAACGCCTACAACGATGGCTAAATCAACGGGTTTGGCTATCATTGAATTAGCCACACAGTTTGAAAATCTGAAACCGGATGTTGTGGTAACCGTGGCAGACAGGTTTGAAACATTAGCGACAGCAGTTGCTGCCAGTTATATGAATATCCCTGTTGCGCATACACAAGGTGGTGAAGTTACGGGTTCTATCGATGAATCGGTCAGGCATGCAATTACGAAGTTGTCTCATCTGCATTTTGCTGCAACATTGCGAGCGAAGGAATATTTACTAAAGATGGGTGAGAATGCTGAAGATGTTTATTTGACCGGGTGTCCGGCAATTGATGTGGTTGCAAACCTTGACGTGACTCTTCCTCCTGACTTCTTTGAGAAATATAAAGGTGTTGGCGATCAATTGTCGACCGAGAAGGACTATTTAGTTGTGCTTCAACACCCTGTAACGACGGAATATGGTAGCGGCCTGGCTCAAATAAATGAAACCTTGAAAGCAGTAAAAGAATTCGCTGACAAAGGGATGCAAGTTGCCTGGTTATGGCCAAACGTTGATGCAGGATCAGATGATATTGCCAAAGGGATCAGGCAATTCAGGGAACACAATGATGCGACAAACATGCATTTCTATATCAACTTCGAGCCAGAGGACTATGTACGGCTTATCGCAAACTCAAAATGCCTAATCGGTAATTCATCCTCGGGATTGAGAGAAGGTGCATATCTCGGTACACCAACTGTCAACATTGGCAACCGGCAGGCAGGACGGGAAAGGGCTGCGAATGTTATCGATGTTGATTATGATGCGGCGAAAATCAGCGAAGCAATCTACTATCAACTTTCACATGGTAGATATCCATCATCAACTCTGGTCGGCGATGGGACAGCTGGTCAGCAAATTGCAGATTTACTTGCCACGTGTGAAATCAGGTTGCAGAAAGAGTTGTCATACATTCATCAAACAGATGAATAATTCAGGATGATCCATTCAATTTTTGAATCAGGTAGCTGAAAAATGAAAAATGAAAAATATTGATGAACTAATACAATCACCTCAGTTCTCATCTGAGGCTATCGAACATCATATTGATATGCTTGGAGAACGTGTATTTCAGGTCAAAACCAAATGGCCGCATTTTAATCTTCTGCTTCGCGATTTACGTTCCCTATCGGAGAGGCTGGAAGAAAACAGCTTGGTTATATCTCTTGAAAGAGGGCTTCTCTATGGTGGCTCCAGCCTGGCTGCTCCAGTTTTCTCTGGACATCGTGTTATTGCTGCTGACTGCAGTCCAGCCAGCGCGGATGACAGGGGTGCTTACAATGAAACCATGGTTGACGATGCACGTTTTCTATCAGTGCCTTCAAGTATTCGCACTAACATTGAAAAAACTGATCTACCGGGAGCCAAAGCCGATTTGGTTATCGTTCCTAACTTAGTGCACCATATCGCTGATCAATCAGCTTTATTCAGCGAAATATCCAGGCTGCTAAAACCTGGTGGACTTGCGTACGTTTTTGAACCGTTAGTTCGGGAGTTGCACCAGAGTCCGGATGACTTTCTTCGCTACACTCCTTATGGTTTAGAAAACATTCTCAAGAAGAATGGATTGCATCCCCTGGAAACAAAAACGGAGGGTGGGCCTTTTTCAGTAATCGCCTATAGTTGGGCGCAGGCACTGGAATACATACCCCAAGAGGACCGTAGTGAACTTAATGAATGGTTCTATAATGAGCACTTTCCACAATTGATGGAATGGGATACAAAATACCCCAATAATCAGGAACGAAAATTCACAAGTTTTCCTATGGCATTTTCTGTTCTAGCACAGAAAAAAGATTGATTTCGACTAGTGGTACAGTAACTCGTTTTGTGATGTGCGCCTGGACATTGAAAAGATGATGGAGTGCCTAAAGTGGCTATAGATGGAAATAATGTTTTATTAGTGGTTCCGGCCAGGGGGGGGTCCAAGTCAATCCCACATAAGAACCTCAAGAAAGTAGGAGGTTACAGCTTAGTAGCAAGAGCGGCAATGGTAGCAGCATCTCTGGATTGGGTTGATAGTGCGATTGTATCAACAGAGGATAATGAAATTGCTGAAGAGGCAAAACGATACCATCTTGATGTCCCTTTCTTACGGCCACTTGAATTAGCAGGCGACAGTTCGACGTCTGTGGATATGTGGAAACATGCTTGGCTCGCTTCAGAAGCTGAATACAACATGACATTTGATATTTCAGTTTTACTTGAGCCAACTAGCCCGCTACGTACGTCTCAAGATGTGACAAATACTGTTAGACTGTTACTAGATGGAGAATATCAGGCTGCTGCTACTGTTAGCAAAACGCCAGCACATTTTACTCCTGAAAAAACATTAACGATAAACACTGATGGTGCTATCAATCTCTATATAAATGATGGCAGCGACTATTCATTGCGTCAAAAAATTCCAAGTTATTATCACCGTAACGGAATATGTTACGCATCAAGAAGGGAGTCCTTAATAAAGCGCGGTAATATTATAGAAAACCATTGTGCTGCATTAATAATAGATAGACCGGTCGTAAACATTGATGAGCCATATGAGTTAGAGCTTGCCAACTGGCTGGAATCCAGACCCATCGTCAGTTAGACCAATATTTTTCTCCGTGTCAGTATGTAAGGCTTTTTTCAGGATAAGGCTATATTCATGTGATTAAGGCAGCTGAAAGTCTCAGAGTTTTCCAGTTTCTAAGCTGCCATGACCTGGAATTAAAACCAGGTAGCTTGCAGGGTCAGGTCAGGACGGAGCCAGTGAAGATAAAATCTTCTACGACCTGTTTTCAATTTCCTTTTCAATTTCCTTTACAATTTCCGGATAAGATCCATATTTCTTTCCTTCTTTTTGGGCCTTATTAAATAGTCCAATATTGATGATTGTTGAATAAATCCAAACAAGCAATTTTTCCCTGAAACTTAGGTCGTGATGCCATTTATTTTTGCTTTGGAACACTTTCCGCGTTTTTCTTGATGAAGTGCTTGTTACAGTTTTCTCTCCAAACAGTGTTGGGTATTCATGCACTGAAGCATATTTAATGCCCAAATAGCCGCAAACACCTTGCATGGTTCCTGAAGTGTCTGCTGTTAGTTTCTCGTAAACAACGAAATGAAATGACATGTCATTAATTAATTGCACCTGGTCATAGAGATTTCGCATAGGAGATTTAGTTTGTTTCATTATTTGCCTTGCTCCTAAACGTATTCCTTTACGCCTTCTGTCCAGTATCACGCTGCGTGTGACCATAAGAGGATCCCTGACAATCATGACTACTTTCCCGTCAAGAAACATCTGTCTCCAGAATGAAATTATCTTGATGGTATCTCCTCCTACCTCTTTAGCGCACCAATGCGTTGGGTTGGTTGGCTTGTTTTCCGCAAACCTATATACGGCATAAATGTCTTTCTGAATAAGTTCACGTAATGAAGAAATACGCTCATTACGCAGCGACTTTACATAGGATGCATAAGATTTATTGTCAAAATTCGGCAGTTCCTTTTTTAATAGTAACGAAAGATCAAAATATAAGTCTGTGGTTACTGGTTGTGATTTCCAAATAGTTCGATGAAAACGTTTTAACTTTAACTCCACAGGGTAAACGAATAGTTCATTATTACCATCATGCAGGTTTTGTAATAGTGTTGTACCAGCTTTTCTCGGCCCATAAATCAACACAGCATTTTCCAGCCATTCTGGCACTTGATCTTCGTTATTCATCTTTGTAGCCTTTCACAATAACAATATTCTTTAACATGATTACAGTATCCACTTCTTTAACATTGGAGTTGTTTGCATCGTTTATCTTTGGATATTTGTTTACGACACTGTTTTTCTGAAAGATCCATGGGGAAACTGGTTGCAATCGTAACGCGGCAGCGCCTGTCTACGATTCAGCAAGTCATTTTGGTCAATATCTCTTGGTTCTACATTAAACGAGTAGTGGCATCCATTTTCTTCCAGTAGCTTTTCAGTTTCATTAGTAAAGCTGTGGAATCCTCCATAAGGATAACAAAAAGTCCTTGTAGGAAGTCCTTCTGTAATGGACTCAAGAGTATCAAATTAATTTCTTATTTCTCTTTCCTGGGATTCCAAAGATATCTTGCTCATTACGGGGTGATTGACGGTGTGACTTCCGATTATCATTCCCTGATTGTTCATTATCCGTATTTCAGGCTGTGTCATATAGAAATCGTCAATCATGTCAGGTTCATCTGGATAAAATATTGACATTAGTTGGTCGATCACACTCTCCCTGTACTTGTAATCTATATAATAATTCAGACAGCGTTTGACATGGTTGGTGCTGCTGTCATTATTTTGTCTTGTATATGTTTCCGATTGAAATTCTTCTACATGGCTATGAGATAGCATTTCTTCTTTTATGATGTCGTTCAATGCATCTGCGATCGTTTTCCCACTGAATTTCCCGATAAGCATATGAATGCGATGAACATCAATCAGCTTTCTGGTAGTAAACGGGGATGTCGAAATGTAAAAAATGCCCCAAAGACCCAGTTTCTTAAGTTCTGGCAAGACGTAACGAAAATGATCTTTGAAGCCGTCATCAAAAGTTAGTACAACTCCATCAACAGGCTCATTTGATTCCATACAGTTAAGAAAGTCATCCTTGCTGACAAAACCAAATTCATTCCCGAAATATTCAAGTTGTCTTGCAAAGTCTTCGACATGCAGGTGACGAAAATGGGGGAGAGATGGTTCATCGGGTCTCACATAGTGATACATAATGGACTTCATGATGTTACTTTCCACCCAAAGCCGGATTTTTAATTATTGGTGCTTTATTACATCTCTCTTCTTTTTCATTCAAATACTTTTCAACTAAACCATTCTCAAAGTTCCTGTATAGGCTGATGACTGACTCATCGGTATAATGCTTTTTCATGCATACCTTCTCATCTGGCGGAACCGGGAGTTGTTCCATCTTTTCAAGCTTGTCAAAATTGATAATGATCTTTTGAAAAACACGGCTCATTTCAACGATTAAACGATTTCCAACTTGTGAAGGCGTGTCGCCCAAAGAAAAATTCGCCCGGATCTGATGGATGATCTCACCAGTATCAATCCCTGCATCAATATACATAAATGTTGCGCCAACGAATTCAGGCTCGCCATTAACCAGTGGCCAGTAATTAGTGCCACTTCCACGATAATATGGTGAAAGCCCGAGGTGGATATTGATAAAGCGCCCCTCAAAAGCGCTCAGGAGGGGCTCCTTGATGATAGAGCAGCCATATGAAATCAGCAGATCAGGATTGGAGTTAATTATTGCGTCGGCATATTCCGGCTTGTTGATGTCGCCTTTTGGTAGATAGACAGGATTTGAATTATCTGATGCTGTTTCAGTGAACAATTCATAGAAGTCCTTTTCCGACTGCTCCCTGGCAGAAAGATGTTTCAGCCTGATATCATTTGTAGCCGCATTTTGTTCAGTAATATTTCGAAGGCTCTTTTCCTGGCCTTCACAATAACTGTTGATGACATCTATCTCTTCAGACAGTGCAATGTATTTGCGAAAAAATTCATGGCGCAGTTCTGATCCGGTCAAGATGACAACTCGTTTCATGGTATCTCTCTACTTGGTTAGCTTTGTAAGCGGCAAACGCCATTATTAATCAGGTCAGTGAAGCGGAACGTGATGAGAACCAGTCGACAGACTGGTTAAGAGAATGCTATTTCTTCCCAAATCTTTTCTGACGTTCTGCGGCACTGCCACGATGCGACCATTTTGCCGGGTTCAGTTTGTAATCGTCAGAAAGTGCTTCTGACAGTTCCTCTGGACCATCGCGGGTGATGTCAAAGTAAATGAACCGATCATTCCCAGAGAAATAGTCTAGCACCGCAGCTTTCTGTGTTTCGTATTGTTGTTTCCAGAGAGCAGTGACTTCGGCCTCAGTCATGCCGGTAAATGAACGATACCGACCTTTGAAGCTTCCACCAGGGCCACCCTCATGGTTCAGTCGTGATTTGATCCATGCATCGACAGGTCGGTCATTAAAAATGAAATAAGCATCAGGGTATTCACTATTAAGCTCTTTGAAGTACTCGTTGGCCTCAATGACCTCTTTATCAGTTAGATGTATGAGATCAGAAAAAGCCTCGTACCTGGACATGTCGGATAATATCGGAAGCCCGGCCTCAAGGTTTTTTTTCATTCTGGCAGCTATGTTATAGCTTGCTCTTCGGAGGAAGTGATGATATCCGTGATGGGCTGAGAGTATGCCATTCCGACGAAAGAATCGATTGATTGTCTTGGTGCCGCATTTATTGAAGCCGATAATAAAAATCTTTGGCGCAGGCTTGCCCAGTTTTCTGAAGATCCAGTGTTGATGTATTTTCATCTTTTTCATACAAAATAAATTTGACCGAACAGTATCTAATTTTTTGGTGGATGTCCACTCAGGCACGTGTTTGTGCAGCGATTTACCATCTTCCAGGATGGTATAGAGAAAATTACGTTCAATAAACTGATTTTCAGGAGCAATCTGCGATAAAATCAGTGCTAATTACAGGTTTATCAGGAATGATGTCAGGCGAATTGTCCGGCAGCATTCAGACGAGGAGTGATCAATAATGTCAGCACAGAGGAAAGAGCAGCCGGTCATCCGGGTAAAGAGAAGTGAACTGCCGCTGTCATGCCCAAGGCCGGAAGACGAGGTGTGGAACATGCATCCGCGTGTCTACCTGCCCCTGGAGAAAGAGAAGCGCTGTGAGTGCCCCTATTGTGGTGCTGTTTACCAGTTAAGCGACTCTTAATCATTTCTGTCTGCTGGAAAGGATTGGTTTATGCCGCTAGCCAAGGTTGGAGATCATTCTGTTCTGTTTGTCCATATACCAAAAACTGGCGGTTCATCGATTGAAAAATACCTTGCACAACAAGGTGAGATATCGCTTAAAGGCAGAACACGTATCGGGCTCATACGCTGTAGCCTTCATCATCTCCATACCACACAACTCCAAAAGCGGATTGAACCCGGCTCGGTTGACTGGAGTTTCATGGTTGTCAGGCATCCCGTAGCGCGTATTATCAGTGAATACCGATACCAATTGCGCAAGCGTCGCCTGATACGCAACAAGATCTCGTTTTCTACCTGGCTATCCCTCTCTCTCGGGATTTGCCGTTTCAACCCCTACTATCGGGATAATCATTTCAGGCCCCAGTCTGAATTCGAGTACCCGGGCGCTGAAATTTTTCACTTTGAGGAGGGGGTCGGACAATGTCTGACTGCAATTGCCTCCCACCTGGGGCGTCGGGTGCCTGAGATTCCAATCTGGGAAAACCCATCTCCTGAACTTGATATTCAGATTCGTGACGAAGACTTGCAGCGTATCAAGGAATTCTATGCGGATGATTTCTTGAGATACGGTTACGGTATCGACCAGGAGAGCCTGGAAAGGGCAGGTGTCCCGGTAAATATATCTTCAGAAAAATCGGGTTCTCCGCGATAGTTCCAGGTTCTTGCCAATCTGGCCGGTATGACTGTTATTTCCAGTATTTAGCGACTTCCGGGACGGTATCCGGACGCGGATCACCATGAAACCAGATGATTTTGAAGTCTTCGAAACTGCCTTTACGCTTGACGATATCTTTCTTGTAGGAACCAATTGAGCCCGGGTAGGTTTTCTGCCAATAGTCTATGTTTTTACGTCCAATCTGTTTTGCAAACCAGTGGCGTTCGCGATAGTTACAGCGCTTGTATACTGCCTCGGGATTTTCATACAAGGGGGCGGTGATCTTATCGAACAGCCCGGTCCTGTTGTTGGTCATGATAAAGCCCCCGCCCGGGTACCATCGCAATCCTCTGCGAGCCCCACCTGTATGATTCATTATCAGGTTGCCATCATAGTCAACCAGTTCATCCCAGTTCTGGACAAATGCCATGTCGAGATCGGTGAGAACCATTTTTTCACTGATGTCATATGCCGGGTCATAAGCGATGAATTTGTTCGTTATGCGCTTATATACAGGCTCCATATCAATGATATGAAACCTGTGGCCCAGGTCATCGAACCAGTCACGGCGATTGGTGAACAGGATTTTCCGGTGATGCCTGTTGAGTGTGCGATCAATACCATTGGCCAGGTTAATGGCATAGAGTCGCATCAGGTCGCGCTGGTTTTCCCACCAGCTATGGCGCTCATTTTTCGGAACACCGCTTTCGTCAGTCATCCAGGCAAAAGTGACTATATCCAGGGTCATGGTTCTTCAATACGTATGGGCATTTAACTTGGTGTTTCTATTATGCGTGAAATTTGGCTGGTCTGTCTGTTTATACGGCGCGAGCAGCCTGTTGATTGTTATTTTCTACACAGGTGTTGGTTGTTTCGGTCATGCCTGAATCCGTGGTTGAAGATCAGAAACCATCAGGTACGGTCATCAGTTCGCATTCGATGAAGTCTTCCACGCTATTAAACTTTTTTGAATCTGGACCTAATAGACTGTTCCCTGAGTCGGAGGCGGGATGCATCAGCTTTGCTAATCGAGTGTATTTCTTGCTTTTACCAGAATAGGATCGAAGTTTAATGGCCATCTCAATTCTGCGCTCAAGATCAGATGTGAATTTGAAGTGCGCAGATGTCAGGATCAAACCAGGTTGTGCTTTAATATTTGCTCTATGGCTACCCACCATCCTGACATCGCTGTCCCAACGTATCAGGGGTGTTTTAGACATTGCAGAACTCGTTAATTGATACTTTTTCAAATAAGGTGAGCGTTTGACAAAGGATGGTAATGGCTTCAGGAACCACGGGTTTTGGTATATGCCGTGCTCGTACAGAATCCTGCTTGATGCGCCCTTGTTCAGACGGACAATTTTTCCTTCATCCGGATCGAGGGTGATTAGTGGGATTGTGTCAAAAAAGCTCGCTTCATTAATGAGGTCTTCGAGATTTTCGGGTGCCTCGTGTGACGAGAATGAAAGTTGAGCAGGAAAGAAGTCAACAAGACTTGCGACAACAGCTCGATAACGCCCTCGCTCGAGTTGCTTGATCAGATCCTGAACTGTTGAGATTCCAGGTGGTAAAAAGAGGAATTCATCAGCATCTGCGTAAATAGCCCACTGATTTGCCAGAAAATGAGAGGGTATGACTGTCTTCATGGGAACGCCAGCGCGAACAGGCTTCTTGGTCTGCCAGTCAGTCAGTTTGATCACCTGACCATAAGAGTAGGGGCTTGATAAGACCACGCAGTCATTTTGTGATGCAAGAAACTCCTTTGTACCGTCTTCAGAGCTATCATCTAATATTAAAAATTGCTCAACACCGATAGACCTGTAGTGGGACAGAAAACTTCGTAGAAAGTAGAGCTCATTTTTGAAGATACCGTAGACCGTAAGCTTCTTCGGGTCGAGTGTTCCGGATTCAATAGAAAGACTATTGCCAAGATCTGCAAGGGTAAGTTTATTGTTGTTATTCATTTACGATATCAGGAATGTGCGGATGTATGTGCATTGGGAGGAGGTCGTTTGATTTTCAAGCGTATCAATACTCTCAAAATGTATATCCCATAGACTCGATTTCTGGCCCGTAGAGATCAGCAACAATGCTGCGGGTATTGCTGTCATACATATCCCGATAATCTCTTACTTTACGAATTTTACCCTTGGAGTTAGGTAGCCAACCGTCATACTCAATACCTGCCTCATTGCAAAAATTTATTAAATCTTTCTGTAAAGACTCATATCGAACATAGTAGTCTAGTGCTAAACAACCGTCTATCGAATAACTTTTCCAATTGTCATGATGAGCGATTGGCACTTGACCACCTAATTTGTCACCATCTCTTAATGCATGCACATAGGTTGAAAAATCTGGTGGATTTGGTGATCCTTTTGTTCTCCAGAAATAGTCTGAGACAGTCTTGTCAAAAGGATTCCTGACAACAGAAAATTTTGTGAATTCTTCCCACTCGCGAGGAAATGTGTTTCGGATTTTTTCTGCGGGGGCATGCTGAGGCTTCTTTCCAAGAGAGGGCATATAGGCCTTCTTTACGCCCTTACTGATTGCTTCGGAATATTTTTCGGATTTTAAATAGCGTGCGAATAGAACTGAAATTGGTTTTGTACGCAATGCAGTCTGTATGACTTTGTCGGGCAGCTGTATTTTTGCCTCAACAATCTCTTTAATCGCTGACAATACCAGGTCATCGGGCCCTAAATTACGAGAAAGACTGACCACAATAGAACTGCCTGCCGTTTTCCTACTGTGTACAAAAATATATTTATTCTGCCAACTCACAATCATTTGGAAGTCCCGAAGTGCACAGAGCCCGGATGAATCAATCTCACAGAAAATATAGTCTTGGTTATAGAAATCATCGATTTTTTGGCCTGAGCCGCGTGCGCAATTTTTTGACAGGAGCTGTCACTCTTTCCAGAAGAGTTTTTTTGGGACGGAGTTCCTTGTGAAAAACGGCATAGTGAAGAATCTTGGGATCTGCTTCCCAGGACTCCCAGAAGTCAATATATCGGCTGTAGCGAATATTGTATTCGGGTGGGAGTATATGCATGCGCAAATCTGAAATCCAGAGTAACTCCCGTAATGTCACCTGGTCCTTGGAGAAGCCGGCATGGTGATACGAATCTGACCACGCCTTCAACATGGCATTGACAGCATCTGAATTGCGGAACAGGATGACTCCGCCATTGAGTTGAGGGAAGGCATCGGGTATTTCCGTTCGCCACAGTTCAGTCGTTCCCCTCCTGTTTCTCGCATGGGCATGGGCTAAAGCGATGTCGAAACGCTCGAGCAGGTCAAACATCCCGGTGATATCGGCAACAACTTTCGTATCAGAATCAAGATAAAGGGTTTCTTCAAAACGGCTTTTTTGCAGGTAGTCAACTTTCGACCTTGGGTGTGGGTTTTCCACGATACCGATATGATCGAAAGGCGTGTCTCCCTCTGGTATGACGTCTGTATACAGATCGATGGCGAGATCAGGCGAGTGTTTGCGTACACTTTCCGCTGAGCGGAAGGCCGCTGTTCGATAAGGCTCTCCCGTCGCAATGTAGATTACGCCTCTAGTCGGGCTGCTCGAAGTCATTAGTCAGGTTGACCAAAAAGCTGGTAGAAATGACCTTGTATTTGACCATATACCAGGACAATTTAAAAGATTTGCACAGTGATCTATCGGTATCAATCTTGCGCTATTCCAGGTTGTGGCGGATAACAATGTTCTGCAATAATGAAAAAAAGCGGCCAACTGGCCGCTTTTCTATTTGGAGTCCTGGTTGCTGTATCAGCGAGCACGATCCATCATGCGCTCGATAATCGGTCCAAGGATAACCTCCATGGCGAATCCCATCTTGCCACCGGGCACGACCAGGGTGTTACGGCGAGACATGAACGAGTTTGGAATCATCGACTGCAGGTAGACGAAATCAGTGTCGAACTTCTTCGGGTCGGCGAAGCGGATGACAACAAAGCTTTCATCCGGGGTCGGGATATCACGCGCGATGAAAGGGTTCGAGGTATCGACGGTTGCAACACGCTGGAAGTTGATATCAGTACGTGAGAACTGGGGTGTGATGTGGTTGATGTAGTCCGGCATACGACGCAGGATGGTATCAACAATCGCTTCTGCGGAGTAACCGCGCTCTGCGCTGTCACGGAAAATCTTCTGGATCCACTCCAGGTTAACCACTGGTACAACGCCAATGCCGAGGTCGACGTGCTGGGCAACATCGTTTTCATCATCAACTGCGAGACCGTGCAGGCCTTCATAGAAGAGCAGGTCTGTACCGCTGGGGATCTCTTCCCACGGCGTGAATTCACCTGACTGTTTATCAACGCTAAGACGCGCATTGTGTTCAGCTGCTTCTTCGGGAGAGTGGAGGTAGTAGCGCTTCTCGCCTGTGCCTGTTTTGCCGTAGGTTTCGAAAAGCTCGGCGAGTTTGTCAAAACGGTTTGCTTCCGGGCCAAAATGACTCATTCCGCCAGCCATTTTCTCTTTCATTGCTACGCGGTCGTAACGGTGATAGCTGTCACCTTCTACGATTGCCGGGGTAATGCCTTCGCGCTGGAAGATATGTTCGAAAGCGCGTTTAACGGTTGTCGTGCCTGCACCGGATGAACCTGTGATAGCAACCACTGGGTGTTTCTCTGACATGTCCTACTCCTGTATTTCTTATCTTTTAAATTGAATTCATTGAAAAAAGCTGATGGGATAGCACTCTAATTGCTATCCCATCGACTCTTGCGGAATTCAGTCGAAATTGAATATATCATAATACTCTAACGCATTCTTTTTGCGCCGCAGTAATAAAAAAAATTGATATATCAACAAGATAGATGTTGGGGTGCCGATATAGGCTGCAACGACAGCAATTGTGCGGCATTCAGGTGTTTTTCCAGAATCTACCTCCAGGGCGGACTGTCGTAGACATCGCCATTGCAGCAATCATCAGTAACTACCACATATGAAGCGGTTATCAACCTGATTTTTCCTTAATCAATCAGTACAATACGCGCATGAAATCACCTGAACTACTGGCTCCTGCGGGAACCCTGAGAAACATGCGCTACGCCTACGCCTATGGTGCGGACGCCGTCTACGCCGGCATGCCGCGCTACAGCCTGCGCGTGCGCAATAACGATTTTCTCGAAGAGAACCTGCGCACAGGCATCGATGAGGCACATTCGCAGGGCAAGCAGTTCTTCGTGGCCACCAATGTCATGCCGCACGGTGCCAAGCTGAAAACCTTTCTTGACGACATACGCCCGGTCGTCGAAATGGGGCCGGACGCACTCATCATGGCTGATCCGGGCCTCATCATGCTGGTACGTGAAAATTGGCCAGATATGCCGGTTCACCTGTCGGTGCAGGCCAACACGGTCAACTCGGCTGGTGTGAAATTCTGGCAGTCGGTGGGCTTGAGCCGCGTCATCCTGTCTCGCGAGTTATCGCTCGACGAGGTCGAGGCGATCCGCCAGGCGTGCCCTGACATGGAGATTGAAGTCTTCGTCCACGGCGCACTCTGCATTGCCTACTCGGGCCGCTGCCTGCTGTCGGGCTACTTTAACCACCGCGATGCCAACCAGGGCACCTGCACCAACGCATGCCGCTGGGAGTACAAACTCGGTGACGGCGAGCAGATCATGCAAGCGATGCAGGAACCGACTGCTTTTCCAGCAGAAGCGATCAAGCGTCATCCTGCAGCCGACGAAATATACTATATAGAAGAGAAGAACCGCCCCGGTGAACTGATGCCTGTGTTCGAGGACGAGCAGGGCACCTACATTATGAACTCCAAGGACCTGCGTGCCGTCGAGCATGTGCAGCGTCTCGTTGAAATCGGCGTCGATTGCCTCAAGATCGAGGGTCGCACCAAGTCCCACTACTACACGGCAAGAACCACACAGGTCTACCGACAGGCGATCGATGATGCCGTCGCTGGTAGGCCCTTTCGTCCCGAACTGCTGGACGATCTCGAGGGGCTCGCCAACCGCGGTTACACTGATGGCTTTTTCCAGCGTCATGAAACCGACGAGATGCAAAACTACCGAGCTGGAATTTCAAAGAGCATGCAGCAGCAGTTTGTCGCCGAAGTGGTTCCGCAGCAGCAGGGTGACAATGGCATGATCGAAGTGCTGGCAAAAAACAAGTTCCGCAAGGGTGATGAAGTGGAACTGCTGACTCCTGAACATAATCATCGTTTCCGCCTCGAACATATTGAGGATCTCAACGGCAACCAGATGGAGGAAGTGCCGGGTGGAGGCTACCAGGTGCGTATCAAGGCACCAGCCGAGCATGCCGACATGGGACTGTTGACGCGCTACCTCCAGTCATAACGCTAACCTACCCCATTCACCCCGGTTGCTACACCAATCCAGTTGAGGGTTGTGCTCCCGAAAGTCTGAAAACACAATTTCAAACTGCCTTCCGTCTTGAAAAATAGCTAAAAAACACTGAAGCTGTATGTATGTACAGATTTGGTAAGTGGCTTTTGTCAAGCTACCATAGTCTAGAAAACGTATTTCTGAGAGGGGTGCGGAGATGAAGAATGCTCCGTATCATCCATTTTACTGGCTGTTTATCTTTTTCTGCCTGTCCCCCACATTATCGTTTGCACAATCAAATGTCCTCGATTATGACGGAACAAATGACTACCTTCTGGCACCTGCCGGCAGTGGCTCGGTGTTTGATTTCAATACATCGGATTTCACTATCGAGGTCTGGGTCAAGTCCACAGCGACAGGTGTTGCACAGAACCTTGTGACGGTTCGTTTTTCCGATCATAACGAAGGGGATCGCTATATCTTCGCTATCGGGACGGACAACAAGGCCGTTTTTTTTATCAGTCTCGGTAATAACAATAATGATGTTGGTACGCTTTTCTCAACAACGGATGTGGCTGATGGTACATGGCACCATGTCGCAGCTGTTCGCAAGGATATACGCACAATCGAGTTGTATGTCGACGGAGCACTCGAGGACAGTGCCACGATTTCCGGCTCTACGGCGACAGGTGTGAATATCAATCAGGACCTGACTATCGGTTGTGATTACTACCCAACCCCAGCCACGACTAGTAAATACTTTACAGGCCAGATGGATGAACTGCGTTTCTGGTCAAAAGCCAAGACACTGGCTGAGATACGTGCGGAAGACGATATTGAACTGGCCGGTAACGAGACAGATCTTGTTGCCTACTATAATTTCAACCAGGGCGTTGCCGGCGGAAATAATACAAGCATTACGAAAGTCACGGGCCAAACAGCCTCCGTGGACGCGACCATCTATAATTTCACCCTGAATGGCAGCTCTTCCAATTTTGTTGCTGAAACCGCAAGGCCAACGACGGTGGCCGTGATTGGCAGCGTGGATATCAGGAGTGTTCCCGTGGATCAACTGCTCACAGGTCTTGATACAGGTAGCCTGGCTGCGCTCATCAATTCCTTTGGCGATGATACATCATCGGATGAGGTGGACCGGCCTGCGTCACCTGATGTACTGCGGCGTCTTCTCGATGCGGATGGTGATGGGCAAGTGGCAGTCATACATTGGACAACACTTGAGGAGCAGGGGACAGTTGGTTTCTTTGTTGATCGCCGTGAGTCGGGAAGTGAGGGGTGGATACGGATCAACCGAAAGCTGTTACCCGGCCTTGTTGATGCGCCGCTTGGCGGAGAGTATTTCTACGCAGACCCGGGTGCTGTGCCTGGTATTAGCTACTACTACAGGCTGAGCGAGCAGGAGGCTTGGGGCAGTACCCGGGAGTATGGTCCCTATCAAATGCGTTATTGACTGATCCACTTCACAGGTATTACTATGCTTAGAGTATAGGAGGATTAATAATAAAGTTCAGGGAGAACAACAGGATGTTGCACCAATTTTTTCAAGGCTCTGAGTGCACCCACGCTTCGCTTTCAATTCCTCAATGCGGTAGTCGCGCTATCCAACCAAAAGTGATGATTCATCATTGGCTTTTCAGGCTAATGCTCGTTCTTCTGATTTTTCCCGCGTTTCAATCCGCCCACTCAAATGCACTGGATTTTGACGGAACAAACGACTACCTGGAAATTCCATACACTAATGGCAATGCCTATGATTTTGACTCCAACCTGTTTACTGTCGAACTCTGGATCAGGCCCAAATCGGATACAGCCAGCGATAATCCTCTCCTGGCAGTTATTTCAAGTACATTTGATGGTCTTCTCATCTCGTCGAATACGACCAACGGTATCAGCGTCGAGGTTCGACTCGGCCTGGGTGCAGGTGACGTAGCCTATTTGGATTATGCAACTGACCTGGCAGACGGAAACTGGCACCATGTCGCTGTAGTCCGTGACACTGGCAATGTGTTCAGGCTCTATGTCGACGGAGACCTGAAAGATACAGATACCCTCACACCCAGTGATACCTCAATTGACATAGTGGGCAATCCTGCACGTATCGGTGTTAGCACTGTCCCGGCTACTGGTGCGCTGGGGAGTGTTTATTATGAAGGGCGGTTTGACGAACTGAGGGTCTGGTGGGAAGCAAGGACGCAGACCGAGATACAAAATAACATGTATGGCCGGTTAACTGGTACCGAGGCGAACCTGAGAGTCTATTACAACTTCAACCAGGGTGTCGCCAACGAGATCAATGTTATTTCAACAGTGTTAGATTCGGCCTCTTCCCCGTTGTCCGAGAATGCCTCGATAAAAAACTTTGCTATGGCCAATCACTTTTCCAACTTTGTTGAAGAGCCGCATTTTCTCAGTACCAACTCCAATGTGCTCGATTTTGACGGCACGAATGACTGTGTGCAGGCGCCGGGTAGTGGAACCTCCGCGTTTAATGTCGGCACCTCTGATTTCACCATTGAGACATGGCTCAAGTCGACGGTAACCGGTGCTTCACAGGTTTTGGTAGTTGCCAGAAATACAAATACTGGCGTCGGCAAGCGCTATGCACTCTTTATCGCTTCAACTAATCAGGCTGGCTTGTATATCAATCTCGGGAACGGAGAGGCAGCCACGCTTTATTCGACCACGGATGTGACCGATGAGAGTTGGCACCATGTCGCAGTTGTTCGCAAGAGTATCCGCACCGTTGAGCTGTACGTTGATGGTGTTCTGGAGGATAGCGACACGATTATTGGTACGAATGAAGACAGTGTCATAATCAACCAGGATGTGACCATCGGGTGTGGCCATTATCCAAGTCCAGCGACGCCCGTAGACTTTTTAACAGGCCAGATGGACGAGCTTCGGATCTGGCATGAAGCCAGAACGCAGAGCCAGATTTCAGGCTACAAGAACAGGGAACTGCACGGCAACGAGACAAACCTGGAAGCATATTACAAGTCCAACCAGGGCACCGCCGGTGCAAATAACACGGCGATTTCATCAGTTGTTGATGCCATCAACTCTCCCGCCCAGAATGCATCTCATAACAACTTTACCCTCAATGGACACGTATCCAATTTTGTTCCTGGCGGATATTTGCTATATTCACCGACATCGGTATCAATCATCAGCGTTGTTCTTGAGTCTGTTTCGGTCGATGAGCTTCTTTCTTCCCTGGACGGAAAAGAACTCGAACTCCTTTTGTCTTCGTACGATCAAAGTAGAGCGGATAATTCAAGCGGCTCTGATCGGAGCAAACTTATTGACGAGCTCACAGAGCTTCTGGACCCGGACAGCGATGGCAAGGTGGCTATCTTCAAGTGGTCAACACTCGAAGAGCTTGGCACAGTCGGTTTCTATATCGACAGAAAAGATGCCGATGGAAGTCGCTGGATGCGGATCAACAGTGACCTGTTGCCGGGATTGATCGATGCGCCACTTGGCGGAGAATGCCTCTACGCAGACCCCGGCGCCCTGCCGGGTGTCGACTATCTCTACAAGCTGGCCGAGCAGGAAGTGTGGGGCAGTCAGCGAGAGTATGGGCCTTATCCTTTAGGTTACTGACAATTAGTCAGATGGTCTGAATAGCGGGATTGTGTGCCTTTGATAGTCATTCCTTGTTTTTTGTGTTGGTAAGAAAATTCAGGTTTTTTTAGAGATTCTTGCTATATAGCTATGGTATAATAACATTATTATATTGTAACTAATTGAAAAACAAGGATATCGACAATCAAATGAAGGTGGAAAAGACAATTCTACTTCTCTTTTTTTCTGTATTTTTGCCTCTGTTATTTATTCCCTCTGTTGCATTATCACAATCAAATGCACTCGATTTTGATGGCGCAGATGATCGTTTGCTGATTCCTGGTGGGGCAGGTTCGGTATTTGATTTCCAGGCATCCGGTTTCACCGTAGAGTTATGGGTCAATACACCGACTCCTGGTGTTGAGCAGACACTTGTTTTTTCTCAAAATACGTCGACCAGCGATATGCTGCGTCTCTCTATTGATGCAGCAGGCCAGGCATCGTTTTTTCTTGACCTTGGCGATCGCAATGCGGTGGTGACACACCCTACGGCACTTGTTGCAGATACCTGGCACCACATTGCTGTTGTTCGATCCAGTAATGACTGGCTGAATATTTATATTGATGGAGTCGAAGCGACCAAGCAACGCATTAACAGATCGGATGGTCTTATTGATCTGGATCAGGATATCGCGATCGGTAACGATTACATCTCTGAACCTTCATCCGGTCTGGACAACTTCTTCAGTGGACAGATGGATGAGCTGCGTTTCTGGAGCATTGAAAGAAGTGAAGCTGAAATACAGGACGCTGCGGGACTGGAACTACTCGGTAACGAGACCGGACTGGTCGCATATTACGATTTCAACCAGGGTGTGGCAGAGGGCGATAACAGCGCGATTTTGTCAGTCACAGATCGTACTGTAAATGGAAGGCATGCAGTGCTCTATAGCTTTTCTCTAAGCGGCAGCAGTTCCAACTTTGTCGAAGAATCGGGAATAGTATCTGAGTTTGCACCTGCCTGTGAAATTGGTGAGGCGTTGTTTCCTCTAGAAAACCCGAATCCCGGTGGTATTGGTGGCTGGACCGCAACGGCAAGTTCAATCTCTACTGAGTTAGGAGACTGGGACGCTAGCCACATGGTTGACAACCGGGTGAATACCTACTGGCAGTCAGAAGCTAACACTAACACACCAAATCCAGGTCACTTCATTACTATCGACATGGGCAGTGAGCAGACAATTGCAGGATTGCAGTATTTCTACAATGGTGAAAATAGTGATGTAGCAATCAGGGAATTCGAGGTCTTGGCCAGTTCGGACGGAGTCAATTTCAATTTGGTGACAACCGGGCGTCTGGCGACTGACATCGAAGCCATTGCTCAGCATATTGCTTTCGAGTCCGAGATTGTCACGCGTTACCTCCGGCTGAAATCCACCACGCCAGAAAGGATTGTTGTTGGCGGTGCTGAGGCCACACCGCTGGTGTGTACAAGCGGTGGTGAGTTCGCGCCGACGTTCACCCTGGATACTTGCGGGGCAGATGCACTGAGTAGTGGTCATAATCCCGTTACCGGAAGCGCCTTTGATTCAACACATGATCGTTACGACATGCAGTGGCATGTTGCAAAAATTGAAAATACGAATGACACCCTGGAAGAATTCAACAAAGTGGCTGCCTGGCAGAAGGCGATTATTATCGGTGACGTTAAAGGTGACTGGATATCACCGCCACAGACTGCAGAATGGATTGGCATTTCTCATTCTGGTGAGAATGACAGGACAGTCGAACATCTCTACCGGCTGGATTTTAACGTGGACATGCCTCACCACGACTATCTGAACACGCTGAAGTTAATTACTTTCGCGGATTCAACTCACTAGTGCAACGGATGGGTTAATCCCGAAAAATACTTGATTGGGCGTTTTAATGCCAAGACATTTTCGGGGACGATTGTTCAGTTTATTCATCACCTGGTTGATTTCCGCCTGAGTGATGGTTGTAAAGTCCCGATGCTTTGGGAAGTATTGGCGAATGAGTCCATTGGTGTTCTCATTCAAGCCACGTTCCCAGGAGGCATAGGGATGGGCAAAGAAGAACCTGGCACTGAGGCCTTTAGCGATGGTCTCGTGACCGGCGAATTCCTTACCATTATCTGAGGTCAGCGTGTGAACGCGGCCGGCGATGGGTTTGAGCAGTTTGAGGATAGCGCTGGTGACGTTGCTGGCGGTTTTTCTCTCCACCTTATGGATGAGCGTCAATCGGGATTTACGCTCGGTGATTGAAACGATGGCCTGTTTGTGGCCTTTTCCGATAATGGTATCAAGTTCCCAATCACCGAAGCGTGAACGCTCATCAACCACGGCAGGACGTTCATCGATGCTGACTCGGTTAATCAGTTGCCCTCGGCGGCTATAGCTGCCATAGCGCTTTCGACGCTGCTTCTGGCAACGCAGGTGGCGGTATAGGTTACCGCCCATGGATTTGTTCTGGAGAACGTACTGGTAAATCCACTCATGAGAGATTTGAATGTCAGCCTCATTGCACAGCCACAGGCTGATTTGTTCCGGACTCCAGTCCTCGCGCAACAGATGCTCGACTCGCTCCCAGTGGGTAGTGGCAATACGGGGCTGGCTCTTGCTCTGACGGCGCTCTACAGACAGCCGATGGGCCTGTTTGGGGCGATAGCCGCGCAAGCCACGGTTACGCCTCAGTTCGCGGCTGACAGTGGATTTGTGGCGCCCAAGTATCTTGGCTATCTCTGTTTGATTGTGACCTGCTTTCATCAGTGCCTGAATCTGGTATCGTTCTTCCTGGGTAAGCTGCGTGTACATGGTGCTCCTCTAACTTTGGTCGGTGAGAGAAGCTACCTATGCTACCGCAGCTTGCCCTCTAACCAACTCTGTTGAGTTGCACTTGGAAATTGAATTCACGTTTTAACTTTTACAGTGATAACGGTATTTACGACATCCTGGTGAACGGTCAGAGTTTAAATGACGGCGGGCATTTGAACCTGGGATACAGCAAAAATCACGATGGTTATCCAGCAACCGCAACCCCGGTTTCCTGGGGCATGGACCCTGAACTGTTACGCCTGGGGAAAAACACAATGGTCCTGCATGTCAAGTCAGCTAAAAGATATACGGGTCTGTTGGCGTATCTTTCGTCTGGCAGCGGCTGCACTCCAGTTGATGTCGGTACTGCGCCGGAGTCTTACGGAACAAAAGAGAATGCGCCAGTTCATATTATTACCGGTGCACCGCTCTATATTGGCTCGGCTCATCCAACCCCTTTGCCTCGTGACGACAATGACGGAGTGAGTCTAAAAACTTATACCGGCGCTGATAGTGGCAAAGTCACTGCAACAGTGACAGGCAAAAACGCAACAGCTGCCCCGGCGATGCTGTGTGGCTACTTTGATGGCGCGGCAGACGGGATTGTGGATGGCACCTTTTCAAAAGGCGTAACCTATGTGGGTAGCGTTGGTGACGGAGTTGGAGAGGTTATAGCAACAGGCAACGAGGAACTCTGCATCCAGGTTCCAGGCGACAGTGCAAGTCAGTCACACTTGCGGAAGTTCCCGGATTTAATGGCGCCGAGGCTGTATGTATGACCCAGATCAACAGTAATTTCAGTTGTGATCTGCATTTCCACCCGAATTTTACTGGTGCAACACAAACCTATGCGCGATTTCGCCTGACGTCGGATAGTAAGTTTTTCAGTACCGATTCGCCTTCTCCAACCGGTGTTGCCAGTAACGGTGAAAGTGAGGATGCCGGCCTCATATACAATCCAACAGTTGCAGTGATTGGGTCAGTGAAAATCATACGAGCGCCCGTCGGAGAACTGGTGGATCAGTATGATGCCGAAGCGGTGATAGCTTTTCTTGACTCCTATGGTGTGGATTCGACAAATTTGTCAGATGAATCAGCGAACGAACTACTAAATGAAACACTTGATCCGGATGGTGACGGAACGGTTGCGCTGGTACACTGGACGACGCTTGAAGAGCTCGGTACCGTTGGTTTTTTTCTTGACCGTCGAGAAGCAGGGGGAGACGAATGGGTGCGCATTAACAACAAGATGTTACCCGGCTTGATCGATGCACCCTTTGGCGGTGAGTATCTCTACGCTGATCCAGGCGCCATGCCGGATGTCGACTACCTGTACAAGCTGACCGAGCAGGAAGCCTGGGGCAGCAGACAGGAGTATGGCCCCTATCAACTGAGCTATTGATTGCATAGCGATGTCAGGCATATTCCCGTGTGAGCGGAAAAGTGTAATATGGAGCTATTGAAAGGTTAATCATTAGGTCCTGGAGTTTTCGTGGGTCAGGAGATTGAAAGTAGCGATTTCAGTGAAGCTGATTACGATGCCTTCGCCGCGCGTCTGAAGGAAGAGACAGAGCTGCTTGGTGAAATGCTCTCTGACGATTGCCAGGGCACCTGTTTTGATGACGGCTCCTGGGTTGGTGGTTACGAGCTGGAGACCTGGCTCGTTGATGCCGACGGGATGCCTGCTGCATCCAATGGCGAATTTCTCAATCATCTCGGTAGTGAAGATGCTGTGGCCGAGCTCGCTCGCTTCAATGTCGAATTCAATGCGCCACCCTCAAGGCTGACCGGTAACCTGCTTTCGCACATGCAGGTACAGCTTGAACAGCTATGGCAATCGGGCCAACAGGTTGCCGAAGGTCTGGATACCAGCCTGTTGGCGACAGGTATACTTCCGACAGTCGAGCAGAGGGACCTCGTTCTTGCGAACATGTCCGACTCGACTCGTTACCAGGCGCTCAATCAGCAAGTTCTGCGTCTCAGGGAAGGGCGGGCGATTCATCTCGATATCAAGGGCAGTGAACACCTGCAGATGACGCATCATGATGTCATGCTGGAGGCAGCGACCACATCTTTTCAGATTCACCTGCAGTTTCCGCATCACCTTGGTGCGCGTATCTATAACGCATCGAAAATTGTTTCAGCTCCGCTAATCGCCGCATCGGCCAATTCACCTTTCCTGTTTCAGTATTCACTGTGGGATGAAACTCGCATCCCGCTGTTTGAGCAGTCGGTACCAGTCGGTGCATCAGACTACAGTCAGCGTGTCTCCTTTGGTGTGCGCTATGCGGATGAATCGCTCTTCGAGATATTCGATGCCAACCTGAAACGTTATCCCATCATGCTGCCGATGTTGATCGATGCAAAACCGGAAGAGTTTGCTCACCTGCGCCTGCATAACGGTACAATCTGGCGCTGGAACAGACCCCTGATAGGGTTTAACAGGGATGGAACGCCGCATCTGCGTATCGAGCAGCGAGTGGTGCCGGCCGGTCCGACGCTGAGTGACCAGGTTGCCAATATCGCTTTCTATTACGGCATGGTGGTTGCCATGGCGCATATGCCTGATGCACCGGAGAAGAAGCTGCCGTTTGCTGCCAGCCGTGATAACTTCTATGCTGCAGCGCGCGCGAGCCTGTCTGCATCGGTGAACTGGCTGGATGGACGCCAGGTCGGCATGCAGAAGCTCGTGCTTGATGAACTTCTACCGCTGGCCTCTCAGGGTCTGGAGCAACTCGGTATTGATCAGGATGATGCCGAGCACTATCTCTCTATCGTGCGAGAACGTGTTGCAAGCGGTCAGACAGGCGCTGCCTGGCAACGTCAGTGGGTCAGCGAGCATGGTAAGGAGTGGCGGCAGCTGGTGCTGGCATACCAAGAGCGGCAGCAGGCTGGTAAGCCAGTGCATACATGGACACTGAATTGAACAAGAGCGCCTGATTAATGATAGAACTGCAACAACTTGACCAGATCCCGGACGGATTACTCGATTGCGAGGCAATCGAGCTGGCCGACTTTCTTGGCGCGCCGACCCTGCTGCACCTGCAGGGCAAACGTGAACCTGCTCTTTTCGTCACCATACTTCTCCACGGCAATGAAACCACAGGGTGGGAGGCGATGCGCCGACTGCTGCGCCAATACCAGGCTGGCGGGGGAGAGCATCCGCTGCCACGTAACCTGAGCATCTTCTTTGGTAATCTCTCCGCAGCAAAGGCGGGTCTGCGCAAACTTGAACGCCAACCCGATTTCAACCGGGTCTGGGAAGGCGGTGATACGGTCGAGGCCGGCCTGATGCAGCATGTTCTTTCGGTCATGGATGAGCGCGGTATGTTTGCAAGTATCGATATTCATAACAATACCGGCATCAATCCACACTACGCCTGTATCAATGTTATCGATCCGCAGTTTCTGCGCCTGGCGCTGCTTTTCAGCCGCCTGGTCATCTATTTTATACGCCCCCGCGGTGTGCAATCGATTGCACTCGCATCGCGCTGTCCGGCAGTGACGCTCGAATGCGGCAAGGTTGGCGATCAACTTGGCGTCGACCATGCAGTTGAGTACGTCAACAGTGTTCTGCACTTGCAGGAGCTGGATTCCGAGCCGCTGCATCATGAGGAGATCGATCTCTATCACACCGTGGCCACTGTGAAAGTGCCGGAAAGTATCTCTTTTGCATTCGGCGATGATTCGAAAGAGCTGTCACTCTCCCCGGGGCTGGAGCGTTTCAATTTCAGTGAGATCAATGCCTCGACAATCTGGGGCGATGTGTTTGGAGATGAGTTACCACTAGAGGTGACAGGAGAGCAAGGTGAGGATGTCAGCGAGCACTATTTCAGTGTAGACGATGGACGCATCGTCAATCGTGTCGCCATCATGCCATCGATGCTGACCATGAACGAGCGTGTCATCAGACAGGATTGCCTCTGTTACCTGATGGAGCGTTACGCATTGCCGCAAGAGTTGTTGATCTGAGCGGATCTGTCTCATGCAAGATTACAGTTTCAAACCCGTAGCAATTATTGAAACGCCTTTCAGGGAGAAGTTTGCGATCCCGCGGCAGGCTGGCATCGTTACTGCTGCGAAAGGCCGTGTTGTTTTGCACGGCGAGGCTGCACAGCCGGAATGTGTCGAAGGGCTGGAAGATTTTTCGCACCTGTGGCTCACCTGGGTATTTCATGGCGTGCCGCAGGGTGAGTGGCGGCCCCGTGTGCGTCCGCCACGACTCGGTGGCAACGTGCGGGTTGGCGTGTTTGCCAGCCGGGCACCGTTTCGTCCCAATCCGATTGGTCTGTCAGTGGTGAAACTGGATGCCATTCGCATCGAATCCGGAAAGGCGGTCCTGGAAGTGTCGGGCGTCGATATGATGGATGGCACGCCGATTCTGGATATCAAGCCCTATATTCCCTACAGTGATGCAATTTCGGATGTCAGCGCCGGTTTTGCACCTGATGCACCGGAAAACAAGCTCGAGGTGCTCTTTCTGCCTGAGGCGGAAGCGGCGCTGCAGGCGAGAAGCGATGGTGATTCGGTGCGTGAACTGATCCGGGCGCTGCTTGCGCCTGATCCCCGTCCCGCCTACAAGCAGGCCCAGACAGAGGGGGAATATGGCATGTTGCTGTATGATTTCGACCTGCAGTGGAGGATTAACGGAAATCGCGCAGAAGTCGTGGATTTACGGGCCTCGAAATAGCCTTTTCCTTGCTACCCGGCACAATGGCCAGTAAACTTGGCAGGTTAATATTCAATCAACATGCCGCCTGTTCGGCTATTCTTTTATTAGTCTTTAGATTTCCGGAGAAATTTTCCCATGGCTATTGAACGTACCCTCTCTATGATTAAGCCCGATGCTGTCGCAAAAAACATCATTGGCAAAATCTACAGCCGCTTTGAGACCAACGGTCTGAAAGTCGTCGCTTCACGCATGATTCACCTGACCAAAGAGCAGGCTGGTGAGTTCTACGCTGTACACAAGGAGCGCCCTTTCTATAATGACCTGATCGAGTTCATGACTTCTGGTCCGATTATGGCGCAGGCACTTGAGGGTGAAGACGCAGTTGCCAAGAACCGCGAGCTGATGGGTGCGACCAATCCAGCCGAGGCAGCTGAAGGCACCATTCGTGCAGACTTCGCCGAGACTGTTGACGAAAATGCCGTTCACGGTTCAGATTCTCTTGAGAATGCTGCGATCGAGATTGCTTTCTTCTTCCCTGAAGGCGTTTGCGAGCGTACACGCTAAGCAATGGAAACCGCGGCAGAAAGAATCGATCTGCTCAGCCTTGACCGTGAGGGCCTGGAGGCGCTCGCGGTCAAGTTTGGTTACAAGACCTTTCAGGGTCGTAACCTGCTGAAATGGATCCATAAACATGGCGTCATCGATTTCGAGGCCATGACGGATCTGCCGCAACGTTTGCGCGATCAACTGATCGAGCAGACGGAAATTCGTGTGCCCGAGGTTGTTTTCGAACAGCCTTCGAATGACGGCACTGTCAAATGGGTTGTCGAGCTTCACGACGGCCAGCGTATCGAGTCTGTCTATATTCCAGAGGAGGGCAGGTCTACCCTGTGTGTCTCCTCCCAGGTGGGCTGTGCGCTTGACTGCTCTTTCTGTTCGACTGCCCAGCAGGGTTTTAACCGCAACCTCACGGCCGGTGAAATTGTCGCCCAGGTGTGGGTTTCTGCACATCGCATGCAGTTGCCCGTAACCAATGTCGTGATGATGGGGATGGGTGAGCCGCTGGCAAATTTTGACGCCGTGGTGACAGCCATGAACCTGATGCAGGATGATCTCGGTCTTAAGCTTTCCAAGCACAAGATCACCCTGAGTACCTCGGGCATTGTCCCGGCACTGAACAAACTGCGCGAGAAGAGTGATGTGTGTCTCGCGGTGTCACTGCATGCTGCAGATAATGCGCTGCGTGATGAACTGGTACCGATCAACAAAAAGTATCCGCTTGAAGAGCTGATTCCTGCTTGCAAGGAGTTCATCAAGAATGACAAGCGGCGTAAAATTACCTGGGAATATGTGATGCTCGATGGTATTAATGACACCAATAAGCATGCAAAGGCGCTGATCAGGTTGCTCGAGGGTGTGCCCTCGAAGATCAACCTGATTCCGTTTAATCCTTTTCCGGGTACTGATTACAAAACCTCTTCCCCTGAACGTGTTGATGCATTTCGTAACAAGCTGATGAAGGCGGGTTTGTTTACGGTGACACGCAAGACCAGGGGGGATGATATCGATGCAGCCTGTGGTCAGCTTGTGGGGCGTGTGCAGGATCGCAGCCGCAGGCAGTTGAGAAGAGTAAATTCAACCAAGGTAAAGGCCCCTTCGACTGCTACAGGAAAGCCGCTAAATGGAGAAGTGAGATGACGAATCACCTGTTCCAATTTCTGTCGATACTGCTGATCTTTGTTGTGCTCACGGCATGTCAGACCACTGCCCCGGTTACATCAGACAACGCAGCCTCGATGCACTATATCGCCAATAGTCCTGCACGAGTCTATATTGCTCTTGCACAGGCATACAGCCAGAAAGGGCAGCTTGATTCTGCAATGTCGAATGCAGACAAGGCAGTCAGTATCGATCCTGCAAATCCGCGCGCACACGCAATTTTTGCTCATGTCAGTGAGCGTCTGGGAGATTACGGTGCGACAACCCGCCATTTTGAAAAGGCACGGGCACTGACTGCAACTGATCCCTTTGTGCAGGGATTTTACGGCCTTCACCTGTGCGGCAAGGGGCACTATGCAGCGGCTGATCGTGAGTTTGCCATGGCGGCCGCAAGCCATCTCAACAAAACACCGGAGACTGCCTGGCTGAGTGCCGGAAGTTGTTACGAGCAGGCAGGAGATACCGAGATGGCGCGTGCGCGTTACAGGAGAGCCTATGAAATCAATGGCACTCCACAGATAGTCCGGGCACTGGCCCGCGTTGAAAAGAAACTGGGTAACAGGCGTGAATCAAGACGCCTGTTGCGGCAAATAGATGAGTAACAGTGATGACAGCTGAAAGCAGCGAAGAGATGCAGGACGACATGTTCATAGCCATTGGCGGAGCTTTTGCGTCTGCTCGTAAGGGTGCCGGGTTATCGGTGACCGAAGCGGCGGAGAAACTCTATGTCGAGCCATATTATATCGATGCGCTCGAGAGTGAGGATTTCAGTGTCTTCGAATCTCGTGTATTTGCGCTTGGCTACATTCGCAAGTATGCCCTCCTGCTTGAACTGGATGAGAAGGAGATGCTTGACAAGGCAATGGCATTGCTTCCAGAAACCGTCAAGGATGGACCAACATTAAAGACACCGCCCGAGACACAATTTGTTTCGGAGCGACGACGCCCTGGTCAAGGTATCGACATAGCCCGGGGATTGACCTGGATGCTGCTGGGCCTGGCCGTAGTGACTGTCGCGGTGTTGTGGTGGATGGGTTTTCTGCCTCTGCCGGGAGCCAATCGTGATGCAGCTGTGACTGAACCGCAGGCACAGGAGACACAACTGCAGCAGTCGATAGAGTTGGGTGCAGAGAGCCAGGAACAGGAGTTCCTGTCAATTCCTGAAGAATCTGCAGAGTTGGAGATTCTTATTCAGGAAGATGCAGCTGAAGAGGCCGAATTACTGCAGGAGCCAATATCGGATGAAGTGCTCGAGGAAGAGAGCACAATCACTGCTGAAGAGATGGCAGTCATACCAGTAGAAGAAGCCACGCTTGTGGAAGAAGCTGCACCTGTAGAAGAAGCTATGCCTGAAGAGGTCATGCCTGCAGAAGAAGAGATCCAGGAAACAGCATTGCTTGCGGAAGCAGGTGATACATCGACTGAAGTTGAAATCTCTCTCAGTTTCAGTGGCCAGTGCTGGGTTGATATCCGTAATGCGGAAGGGGATGTTCTGGTGTCGGGCATGCTTAGATCCGGCACTTCTAAAATTATTTCGGCAACTCCACCATTGAGCATCGTTCTTGGCAAGAGCTCGGTGGTTACCATGCTGGTGGATGGCGAGCCATATGATCTGACGCGGCACTCAAACGGCGGTGTTGCACGATTCAAGATTGCATCGCGGGCAGAGTAATGGGCAAAATCCAGGCAATACGCGGCATGCATGACGTGCTGCCCGAACAGTCACAACTCTGGCAGTTTCTCGAGGATCAGGTCAGGTCAATATGCGATGGCTTTGGCTACCAGGAGATTCGCACACCGGTAGTTGAATCAACGGCGTTATTCAAACGCGCGATTGGTGAGGTCACGGATATCGTCGAGAAGGAGATGTATACCTTCGACGATCGCAATGGCGACAGCCTGACCCTGCGTCCGGAAGGAACAGCCGGCTGTGTACGTGCATGTATCGAGAATGGTCTGCTGCACAACCAGACGCAGCGTCTCTGGTATCGAGGCGCCATGTTCCGTCATGAACGTCCCCAGAAAGGCCGCTATCGCCAGTTTCACCAGATTGGTGTCGAGGCCTTCGGCATGGAAGGGCCGGATATCGACCTTGAGATTATCCTGATGACGGCGAGCCTGTGGCAGGCGCTCGGTATCGATGGTCTTGAATTACAGATCAATAGTCTCGGTACATCAGAAGAGCGTGCTGCCTATCGAGAGGAGTTGGTCAAGTTTTTGCGTCAGCATGAAGAGAAGCTCGACGATGACAGTAAGCGTCGTCTCGAGACAAATCCGCTACGCGTACTCGATTCCAAGAATCCCGATGTGCAGGCAATTGTTGCCGATGCTCCGACGCTGATGGAGTATCTCGGAGAGGAGTCACGCACTCATTTCGAAATCCTGTGCAACGGCCTCAAGGCAGCCGGGATCGAATACGTCATCAACCAGAGACTTGTGCGTGGACTCGATTACTATTCGCTTAGCGTTTTTGAGTGGGTAACCAACAAGCTTGGCGCACAGGGAACTGTATGCGCCGGTGGACGTTATGATGGTCTCATCGAGCAGTTGGGTGGCCGCGCTTCAAAAGCAGTTGGCTTTGCCATGGGGATTGAACGCCTCGTTGCCCTGCTCGAGGAGTATCATATGCCAGAGCTGCGCCAGACTGCTGATATCTATATTATCTCTGCAGACGAGGCGCGCATCCATGCACAGGCAGTTGCACAGCGACTCAGGGTGGAAATTGAAGGCTTGCGCGTGATCAGCCACTGCGGGACTGGTGGTTTCAAGGCGCAGTTCAAGAAAGCGGACCGTAGCGGTGCACAAATTGCCCTGGTTCTTGGCGAAGACGAATTGGCGCAGGGCGTGATAGGAATCAAGCCGCTGCGTGGTGATGGTGAACAACAGCAGGTCGCAATTGCCGATCTGCCGGATAAACTTCAGGAGTGGATACAGTGAGCGAAAATCTCACCGAAGAACAACAAGTTGAAGAGCTGAAAAAGTGGTGGAAGGAGAATGGTCGTTCCATTATTTTTGGTGGCGTCATTGGTATCGCATTGATCGGTGGTTGGCGCGGATGGCAGGGCTACGAGGATAGCCAGGCAGAAAAGGGTGCTGCACTCTACGACAAGTTCACAACGCATCTTGTGACACAACAGGTTGATGCGGCACGTGCAGATCGAAATGCACTGGTGGATGATTTTTCAGGTACTGTCTATGTCGATTTTGCCAACCTGCGCATGGCGATGACGGAAACAGGTGCCGGGAACATCGATGCAGCAATACTGCGCTTGCAGGATGTTATTACAGACGGCAGTGACAAGGGCCTGATGCAACTTGCTTCACTGCGGCTCGCGCGTCTCTACCTGGGACAGGGTAAAGTTGCAGAGGCCAGGCAGGCACTTGCCGGTGTCAGCGATGCGGCATTCGAGGGCGAGTCATTGGCAATTGAAGGCCAGATAGCGCTCAAAGAGGGCAACCACGAGGCTGCACGTATTGCACTCGAGGCAGCCAGAGAGAGGGGCGCAGCCGACTCTGAAATGATAGGCTATCTTCTGCAACAGCTTGAATCACCAAAATCATGATCCCGGGGGATGCAATGAAACACTTGACCATGACTATTGCAATGGCGGCCGTCATTGCAACCAGCGGTTGTAGCTGGTTAAGCAGAGAGAAATCTGCAGTAATACCGGCTGAATTGGATAAGCAGATAGATCAGCGCGGCTCAGTGGTGACCTGGAGCAAAGACACAGGATCCGGGAACGACGAACTCGCTGCCAAACTTGAAGCGACCCTGAGCGGCTCCTCGATCTACGTGGCCGATGCCGACGGCAGGGTATCTGCAGTTGATTCAAACAGCGGTGCCACCTTGTGGAATGTCGATGTTGATCTCGATCTGCGCGGCGGCCCCGGTGTTGGTGGTGGCCTGGTTGTTGTCGGTTCAACAGAAGGTGACCTGGTTGCACTGACGAGCGGCAATGGCAGCGAGAGCTGGCGTGCCAAACTTGATTCCGAGATAGCAGCAGTCCCGCTGGTTGCCAATGGCATGGTTGTCGCGCATACCACTGACGGCAAGCTGGTCGGTATTAACGCAGCGTCTGGTGAGACAACCTGGGTATTCCATCGCAGTGGGCCATCATTGCGTCTGCGTGGTGCTGCACAGCCGGTTGTCGATGGTGAGTATCTCTACTCGGGACTTGATGCCGGCAAACTGGTTAAGCTGGATATCGCCACTGGGCGGTCGCAGTGGGAAACTCCAATTTCATGGCCAAGTGGTCGTAACGAACTCGACCGCGTAGTTGATATCGACAGCCGTCCGGTTGTTACAGGCAACAGGGTATACACGGTGAGTTATCAGGGCCAGATGGCAGCAGTCGGAAAGAAAAAAGGTGCAGTTGAGTGGAGTATTCCATTTTCATCGCACCAGGGACTCGCATTTGACGGTACTGTTCTCTATGCAGCTGATGCAAGAGGTAACGTGGTTGCGGTCGATAGCGCCAACGGACATGAGCTGTGGCGTCAGAAAGCACTTCACGGTCGTCGCCTGAGTGCTCCGGCTCTTGCCAGTGGCTACCTTGCAGTAGCTGATTATGAAGGTTATGTACATTGGCTGTCACCCGCAGACGGAAGCCTGGTTGCACGTATTCGTGCAGTCAAGTCTGCCGTGCAGGCACCGCTTGTAACCTCGGGTAACCGCGTTATTGTTTACGGTAGTGAAGGGCAGCTTGCATCTGTCTCTGCACCATAAGCGCGATTATTAACGGCGATCTGAATGCTTCCGGTTATAGCCCTTGTCGGGCGCCCAAATGTCGGTAAATCGACACTCTTCAATCGCCTCACACGCACACGTGACGCCTTGGTTGCAGACCAGCCAGGGCTGACACGCGATCGTCAATATGGTGTTGGACGTCTTGGTCCTTCTCCCTATATCGTAATTGATACCGGCGGTCTCAGCGGCGTACGCGAGGGACTCGATCCGCTGATGGAAAACCAGGTCATGCAGGCGATCGAAGAGGCCGATCACCTGCTTTTCCTGGTTGATGGCCGCGAGGGCCGCAATGCCAGTGATGAGGGTATCGCAGAGCGTCTGCGCCGTACCGGCAAGCCGGTGACACTGGTTGTCAACAAGAGTGAAAATCTCGATCAGCATATTGCCGCTACCGATTTTTACGGATTGACCAGCAATGAACCGGTAGCCATCGCGGCTGCCCATGGCCGTGGGGTCAAGCCCCTGATTGAAGATGTTCTTTCAACACTGCCACCAGCGACACTTCCTGAAGAAGAGGATGATCGCATCCGTATCGCCGTGGTTGGACGCCCCAATGTCGGCAAGTCGACCCTGATCAACCGTCTCATCGGAGAAGAGCGCGTCGTCGCTTTCGATATGCCGGGTACAACCCGCGATAGTATCGATGTGCCGTTTGAGCGTGATGGTAAAAAATATACCCTGATTGATACCGCAGGAGTGCGCAAGCGCGGACGCGTCAAGGAGGCGATCGAGAAGTTCAGTATCGTCAAGACGCTGCAGGCTATCGAGGGATCAAATGTTGTCTTTCTGCTCATCGATGCGCACGAGGGTATTACAGAACAGGACGCACACCTTGCCGGGCACCTGCTTGATAGCGGCCGCGCATTGGTGGTTGTCGTCAATAAGTGGGACGGTCTCGAACAGGGCGAGCGCGAGCATGTTAAAACTGAACTCAAGCGTCGTCTGCAGTTTCTCGATTTTGCACGTTGGCATTTTGTCTCGGCGTTACACGGCAGTGGTGTCGGCAACCTGATCGAATCGGTCAACAAGGGTTATGCCAATGCCATGCGCGATATGAAGACGTCACGCCTGACCGAGATACTCGAAGATGCAGTGATGGAACATCAGCCACCGATGGTGCGTGGCCGCCGTATCAAGATGCGTTATGCACACCAGGGCGGCAAGAATCCGCCTATCATTGTGATTCACGGTAACCAGGTCGATTCGGTCCCGGCGACCTACAAGCGCTACCTGGTGAAACGATTCCGCAGCGTACTGCATCTCGATGGAACCCCCCTGCGTATCGAATTCAAGTCGGGAAGTAATCCGTTCCATGGACGCAAGAACAAGCTGACAACACGCCAGGTGCAGAAAAAGAAGCGCCTGATGAAACACGTTAAGAAAAGTAAGTAAGAGGAAACGAAATGATGATCTGGACTATCTACCTGTCAGGTGAAATTCATACCGACTGGCGACAGCAGATAATGGATGGTGCACAGGCAGCAGGGCTGCCGGTTGAGTTTACCTCCGCGGTCACAGATCATGATGCCAGCGACGCTGCCGGTGATTCACTTGGACCGGAGAGCGACGGCTTCTGGCGTGATCACAAGTCATCCAAGGTCAATGCTATCCGTACCAAAAACCTGATCGAGCAGTGCGATATCGCCGTGGTGCGTTTCGGTGATAAGTACAAGCAGTGGAATGCTGCATTTGATGCTGGCCAGCTGGCGGCACTTGGTAAGCCCTACATTACCCTGCACGACAGTGACATCATTCATCCGCTTAAAGAGGTTGATGGTGCTGCCATGGCATGGGCCCAGACCCCAGAACAGGTGGTCGGTATTCTCGAGTACGTCATCTCTGCAGGCTGAGTGAAATTAATGCAAGCTTCACAGTCTCTCGATACTTTTATCAACGGCATGACGTCACTTGTTGATATGCATGGCGACAACGAGAAAGAGATACTGCAGCAGGGCAGGGTACTGCTAGCCGAACTGATCGCCGATGACTCCTGGCTTGCCGATGAGTATCGCCAGGGTAGTGCAGATGCCTATCGTCAGTATCTTCTCTATCTCGATCCACAGTCACGTTTTTCAGTGGTCAGTTTCGTTTGGGGACCGGGGCAGAAGACGCCGGTTCATGATCACACCGTGTGGGGTATGGTTGGCGTGATGAACGGTCGCGAGTTGTGCGAGGAGTTCTCCATCGATTTCGAGACGGGCGACTTGTTGAAAACCGGGGAGCACCTGATAGATCCGGGTGGTATCGACCTGGTGTCACCAACGATTGGTGATGTTCACCGTGTTTCAAACGCGCTGGATGATCGTGACTCGATCAGTATTCATGTCTATGGCGCTGATATCGGCAGGACGTCGAGGCATATCTTTGAGGAAAACGGTTCCGTCAAAACCTTTATTTCGGGTTATTCCAACGATTAAATTCTGGTGTGATCCGGGCTTGGCCCCATTCCCAACATTCGTCATCCCGGGCTTGATCCGGGATCTGATCTTTTGCGTCGCTTCGCGACAGTTTAATTTTGATGCGCGCGGTGGCTCGCACCCACCCTACTTTCTTGTGCTGACAAGAAAGTAGGCAAAGAAACAGCTCCTCATTGACGCCTAATCGTACGTAACTTGGCTATCACAGCGTGAAAAAAACTCGCGATCTTCGATCACTCAAACAGTTTTTCACTTCTCCTGTGATACCCTGCGCCACTGACGGAGAGTCTTGGCTGTTCAGGTGCGGTGCGTTTAAAGCGCCTGAATCTTCTCCAATTGCGCCTGCAGACTGGCAAGCGTTTTTTGCGCCTCTTCCAGCTTCTCCTTCTCCTTGGCGACAACAGCCTCTGGTGCCTTGTCGACAAAGTTGGGATTCTGCAGTTTCTTGCCGGTGCGCTCGACTTCGCTCTCTGCCTTGCCGATCTCTTTCTCGAGACGCTTGCACTCTGCATCCTTGTCAATCAGTCCTGACATTGGAATCAGCAGACGCATGTCGCCGATCAGTGCAACGGCGGATTCAGGCTCCTCGTCACCCTGTTCGAGAATCGTGATGGATTCAACGCGTGCGAGGAAGTCCAGGTAGCTGCGGTTGATTTCCGAATATTTGCGATCCTGTTCTGAAGCATCTGCCAGCAGTACCGGAACACGTTTGCCGGGCGCAATGTTCATCTCGCCCTTTATTTTGCGAATCGCAAGAATGATGTTCTTGAGCCACTCGACTTCGGCAACTGCCTGTTGGTCTTCAAGTGACTCGTCTGCAAGCGGGTAGGGCTGCAGCATGATGCTGTCCCCCGACTTGCCTGCCAGCGGCGCGACCTGCTGCCAGATCTCTTCCGTGATAAATGGAATAATCGGGTGCGCAAGGCGCAGCAGCGCTTCAAGTACACGCACCAGCGTCTGGCGTGTGCCGCGCTTGGCTGCATCTGATGCTTCATCACTGTTGAGAACCGGCTTGCAGAGTTCCAGGTACCAGTCACAGTACTCATTCCAGGTGAACTCATAGATTGATTGTGCAGCATGATCGAAACGGTAGCTCTCAATCGATTTGCCGACAGCAGATGCGGTTGTCTGCAGCTGTGCCAGGATCCAGCGGTCTGCAGCCGAGAGTTCAACCTCGCTGTTTGCATCAGTTCCGCAATCCTCGCCCTCGGTATTCATCAGCACGTAGCGTGCGGCATTCCAGAGCTTGTTGCAGAAGTTCCTGTAGCCCTCGATACGTCCCATATCGAACTTGATGTCACGCCCTGTCGCTGCCAGTGCTGCGAAGGTGAAGCGCAGCGAGTCAGTTCCGAAACTCTGAATGCCGTCGGGAAACTCCTTGCGGGTCTGCTTTTCGATTTTTGCAGCGAGTTGTGGCTGCATCATGCCGCGGGTACGTTTTTCGACGAGAGTGTCGAGGTCGATGCCGTCGATCAGGTCGATCGGGTCGAGGACATTTCCTTTCGACTTGGACATCTTGTCGCCATGGCTGTCGCGTACCAGTCCATGCACGTAGACCTCGTTGAAAGGCACCTGGCCATCCATGAACTTGAGGCCCATCATGATCATCCGTGCAACCCAGAAGAAGATAATGTCGAAACCGGTGACAAGCACATTGGTCGGGTAGAAATCCTTGAGTCGTTCAGTGTTCTCCGGCCAGCCGAGTGTCGAAAAGGGCCACAGCGCAGAGCTGAACCATGTATCGAGTACATCCTCATCCTGGCGCAGCGGGTAATCGTCAGAGAGTCCGTGCTTTTCACGTACCTCGGCCTCATCACGGCCGACATAGATGTTGCCTTCATCGTCATACCAGGCCGGTATCCTGTGGCCCCACCAGATCTGGCGGCTGATACACCAGTCCTGGATGTTGCGCATCCATTCGTAGTAGGTGTTTTTCCAGTTGTCCGGAACGAAACGGATCTGTCCGTTCTCAACAGCTTCAATTGCCGGCTTTGCCAGTGGTTCAATCTTGACGTACCACTGATCGGTCAGGAAAGGCTCGATGACTGCGCCGGAGCGGTCGCCGCGCGGAACCATGAGCTTGTGGTCGACAATTTTCTCAAGCAGATCGGCAGCTTCAAGATCAGCAACAATCTGCTTGCGTGCCGCGTAGCGATCAAGACCAATGTATGCAGCAGGAATCAGATCATCCTCGTCAGCTTCATTGTCACGGATTGCCGCGTCGATGGTGAGTATGTTGATCAGTCCGCCATGCGGCTGGTCGCTGATCATGTTCTCGTCACGGTGACGCTGCCAGACAGCATAGTCGTTGAAATCGTGCGCAGGTGTGATCTTGACGCAACCAGTACCGAATTCAGGATCGGCGTGTTCGTCGGCAACGATCGGTATCTTGCGGTTGGTGAGTGGCAGTTCAACAAGTTCTCCGATGAGATGCTTGTAGCGCTCATCTTCAGGGTTGACCGCGACAGCACAGTCACCAAGCATGGTTTCAGGACGCGTGGTGGAGACTACTAGGTGCCCGGTGCCATTGGTCAGCGGGTAGCGCATGTGCCACATGTGGCCATTCTCTTCCTCGGCGAGTACCTCGAGGTCTGAGACGGCGGTGTGCAGTTTCGGATCCCAGTTGACGAGGCGCTTGCCACGGTAGATGAGTCCCTCTTCGTAGAGACGTACAAAAACCTCTTTGACCGAATTTGAGAGGCCGTCATCCATGGTGAAGCGCTCATTTTTCCAGTCGAGTGATGAACCGAGGCGGCGCAGCTGTCCGGTGATATTGCCACCGGATTCAGCCTTCCATTCCCAGATGCGATCGATAAAGGCATCGCGCCCGAGATCATGGCGAGATTTCTGTTCGGCTTCGAGCTGGCGTTCGACAACCATCTGGGTTGCTATGCCGGCGTGGTCAGTGCCCGGCTGCCACAGGGTCTTTTTCCCTTTCATGCGCTGGTAGCGGATCAGGGTGTCCATGATGGTGTTATTGAAGCCGTGGCCCATGTGCAGGCTGCCGGTCACATTGGGAGGCGGAATCATGATGCAATAGCTGCCTTCAGCTTGCTGCTGAGGCGCAAAAGAGTTGTTCTCTTCCCAGGTTTTGTACCAGCGTTGTTCGATGGCGTGAGGATCGTAGGTTTTGTCCATTAGGGGCTGCTTTACGGGCTGAATTGATCGGAGCTGCGTCAAAGCGGGCCATTATAACGCAGTCGCGGGAGAACCGAAGAGGGGAAATTTCGGAAAATATTGATAAAACAGGCTCACGGGAATTGACGAAAGCGCCTCTTGCCCGTATTATTCGTGCCCTCGCGGGTCATGCCTGCGAGAATTCGGGGTGTAGCGCAGCTTGGTAGCGCGCCTGCTTTGGGAGCAGGATGTCGGGGGTTCGAATCCCTCCACCCCGACCAGTTTTGCCATGAGAGGCCAGAGTTGTATAAACTTGGACTTTCAGGACCTGGTAGCCTGGCAGCTGCCAAATGGTCAAGCCGCACGGCGGTCAGAGTTTGCGCCCGTAGCTCATTTGGATAGAGCATCGGCCTTCTAAGCCGAGGGTAGCAGGTTCGAATCCTGCCGGGCGTGCCATTTTCCAAACAGGCCACTGTTTTAATGGTGGGTGTAGCTCAGTTGGTAGAGCCCTGGATTGTGATTCCAGTCGTCGTGGGTTCGAGTCCCATCATCCACCCCATATTGCATAACCCCTTGCCGGTCAGCTGGCAAGGGGTTTCTTTTTGTCATGGAGTGACGATTCAACAAACAGAGACGTATCAATATGCTAAGTTGTAGCATAAATATTGTTCATGCAAATTGTCATCATATTGTAGTCATAATCAGTGACTATGATTCAGATGTGCGGCACAGGAAAAATTAATGCAGGAGTACCCAGTCAAATTCCGGGTTCATCCGGATTCCGGCAGTGAGTTGATCGGGTAGAGAAGCCATGTCATCTTTACACACCTATCTCGCGGGCGATATTGGCGGAACAAAGAGCTGGATGGCGCTTGTCTCCGTCTCTCCGGATGGTGAGTGGTGCATTGAATACAGTCACAAATATCCCAACGCAGAGTTTCAAAATGTTCAGCAACTAATTGAAGCCTGTCTCAATGATGCAGGCACCGATGCCAGTCAGATTGCAGGGCTCTCTCTTGCCGCTGCAGGCCCTGTCACTAACGGCTATTGCATGATGACCAATCTCGACTGGGAGATTGATACTGCGCAGATTAAAAATCATTTTGACTTTTGTCACGTCACTCTCATTAATGACTTCCACGCTGTCGCGCAGGGGGTTACTCTTGTAGAAGATGAAGAGTTGCTGGCGCTGAATCAGGTTGTTCCAGACAGTAATGGCCTGAAGGTAGTGACGGGCGCAGGCACAGGTCTGGGCCTCGCCTGGCTTCAGCAGGGAAATGCGCACGCAACCGAGGGCAGTCACACCGGTTTTGCGCCGGCAGATGAAGAACAGAACAGATTGTTGCAGCAGTTGTGCAGCGGCAAGCCATCTGTCAGCTGGGAAGAACTGCTTAGCGGCATGGGATTACAGCGGCTTTATTACTTCGTATCGGGCGGCAAGAGACTGCCGGCAGCAGAGATCACGACGGCGGCTGAACAGGGTGACGAATCGGCAACCGCTGCAGTGGCTCTTTTCTGGAGGATTTTTGCCAACTGGGCCGGCAACCTTGCGCTTTTCTATCGCCCGGCTGGCGGCATCTATCTGACTGGCGGTGTGACGAACAGGTTGCTGCCGATGCTTGATAGAGACGAATTTATATCCGCCTATTGTGACAAGGGCGGCATGCGATCACTGGTTGAGACAACTGCGGTGTTCGTGGTGACAGATGAGCAGATCGGTCTACTTGGCGCGATCGCACAAATCAGAGACGGGATTGAGGGTTTGGAGATTTAATATGACTATTGGTGCCGATGAGCAAAAAGAGGTTCTCAAATATTATATAGAACCAAAAATGGTGACCGAACTGACCAGGGAGACCCTGGTACTGATTCTTGCCGGTGGTGAGGGTTCCAGGCTCAGGCACCTGACAAAGTGGCGTGCCAAGCCGGCTGTTCCCTTCGGTGGCAAGTACCGTATTATCGATTTTCCACTGTCGAACTGTGTCAACTCGGGCCTGCGCCGTATCGGCGTTCTTACCCAGTACAAGGCACACTCTCTGATTCGTCACTTGCAACGTGCATGGTCATTCATGCGTCCCGAGATTGGCGAGTTTGTGGAGATACTTCCCGCCCAGCAGCGTACCGGCAAGAAAGAGTGGTACCAGGGTACAGCAGATGCGCTCTACCAGAACCTTGATATCATGCAGCGTCATGAGCCCAAGTATGTGATCGTGCTCGGTGGTGATCACATCTACACCATGGATTACTCGGAAATGCTGCTGCACCATGTGCAGTCGGGTGCCGATTTTACCGTTGGCTGCATCGAGGTTCCCATCGACGAGGCAAGAGGCTTCGGCGTGATGTCGGTCGATGAGGATTTGAACATCACCAAGTTTACCGAGAAACCGACAGAACCGGATCCGATGCCGGGCAAGCCGGACAAGGCTTTGGCATCCATGGGTATCTATGTTTTCTCAACACGTTTTCTCTACCAGACACTGATCGAAGATGCTGACAAGGCGAGTTCGTCTCACGATTTCGGCAAGGATATCATTCCCTCCAAGATCGACGGCTTCAACGCAATTGCCTTTCCTTTTGCAGACGATGACGGAAGGCCCTCTTATTGGCGTGATGTGGGAACGATTGAATCCTACTGGCGTGCCAACATGGAGTTGTGTGACGTCGATCCGGAACTCAATCTCTACAACCGTAACTGGCCGATCTGGACTTACCAGACGCAACATCCGCCGGCCAAGTTTATCTTCGATGATGAAGGCCGCCGTGGCGAGGCAATCGACTCGCTGATCTCTGCCGGATGTATTCTCTCCGGAGCGAGGGTCAAGCGCTCGGTGATTTTCTTTCTCACCCGCATAGAAAACTACAGCCACATTAAAGACAGCGTTATTCTGCCCAAGGTGCATATCGGCAAGAACTGCCGTATTACCAAGGCAGTTATCGATAAGGGCTGCGCAATTCCTGACAACATGGTGATTGGCGAAGATCTCGAAGAGGACAGGAAGCGCTTTCACGTGACTGCAGAAGGTATTATCCTGGTTACACCGAAGATGCTTGGGCAGCATATCTATACACTCGAAGGGGAAGAGAGTATATGGGAGCTGTGAAACTCAACCTGGTGCTTTGTTGGCACATGCATCAGCCTCACTACCGTGAGGGTGTTGATGGCGAATACAGTTTGCCGTGGGTGTATCTGCACGGCATCAAGGACTATACGGACATGGCCGCTCACCTGGAAAACAATCCGGGTATGCGTTCGGTGGTTAATTTTGCGCCCGTGCTGCTTGAGCAGATAGACGATTATGCACACCAGTTGAAAGACTATTTTGATCATGGCAAGGCGACATCAGATCCTTTCCTTAATCAGTTGATCGGTGCTGTTGCCATCCCGCAGGATGCGAATGGCAGGAGTGAACTGGTTGGCCACTGCCTGCGCTGTAATGCGCCACGCATGATTGAGCCTTACGCGGTTTTCCATGGGCTGGTTCGCTGGTTTGACCATTTTGAAGAATTCGATGTTGCCAGTGATGCCAGGGCTGTCGAGATTCTCAATTATCTCGATGAGCAATACTTTATCGACCTGATTTGCTGGTATCACATCAGCTGGCTCGGCGAGTCAGTAAGGAGTGACGAGCGTGTTGTCAGGCTGATGGAGAAGGAGAGGGGCTTCACTGATGATGATCGCCGTCAACTGGCCGAGGTTATTCATGACAGCCTCAACGGCCTGATTGACCGCTATCGCGCACTCGCTGATTCTGGCCAGATTGAATTGTCGATGACGCCATACGGTCATCCCATCGTTCCCCTGCTGCATGATTTTGAAAATATGCGTTGTGCCTTGCCGGATGCGCCTGTACCAATGGCTGAGGGCTATCCGGGCGGTTCTGAACGCAGCCGTTGGCACATGGATAAGGGAATTGAACTGTTTCAGCATTATTTTGGACGGCGCCCGCAAGGTGTCTGGCTGTCAGAGGGTGGGGTCAGCAGCGATGCACTCAAGCTGCTTGATGAGTACCAGATGCGCTGGACCGCCACAGGTGAAGGTGTGTGGCGCAACAGTTGCCACCTTTCTAAACATGATGCTGAGGATATCAACACCAAGAAGGGGCTTTTTTCTCCGCACTCACACAACAGTGACAAGGTACGGGTTTTCTTTCGGGATGACGGCCTCTCCGACTTGATCGGCTTTGAGTACAGCAAGTGGGATACGCATGATGCTGTTGCCGATTTCATGCAGCATCTCAACAATATTGCTGACAGTATTGGTGATGATGCGGACCAGCGCGTGGTATCCGTGATTCTCGATGGTGAGAATGCGTGGGAGTACTACTATGCAAATGGCGCGCTGTTTCTCGACGGTCTCTACAAGGCTTGTGCCAGCAGCGATCGTATTGCGCTACGTACATTCAGCGAGGTTGCCGACCTGGAAGCGCGTGCCTTGACTGAACTCTGCCCGGGCAGCTGGGTGTACGGCTCCTTCTCGACCTGGATTGGCGAAAAGGACAAGAACCTGGCCTGGGACTACCTGGTGGCAGCAAAGCAGGTATATGACGAAGCAGTTGCATCAGGCAAACTGTCTGATGAGCAGAAGAGAGAGGCAACACAGCAGCTTGCTGTTTGCGAGGCTTCTGACTGGTTCTGGTGGTTTGGTGATTATAATCCGTCGGATAGTGTGCGTGATTTTGAGCAGCTCTTCCGACTTCAACTGAGACGACTCTACAGCCTGCTGCAGCTGACTCCTCCTGCTGTACTTGAGCAGCCGCTCTCAAGTGGTGGGGGGCATGGCGAGCACTCTGGCACTATGCGCAGAACAGTTTAAATTATGAAATCACTGACCGAGAGACGCGCCGGAGTATTACTCCACCCGACGTCATTTCCTTCCGGGGAGTTTGATGACGCGTTGCGTTGGCTCGACTGGATGTCCGAGGCGGGTTTTCGTATCTGGCAGTTTCTGCCGTTAGGTGTGCCGCACGATGATTTCTCGCCCTACCAGTGTTTGTCTGCATTTGCGATGCATCCGGGGCTGTTGCCGCAAGATGCAGGGCAGAGAGCCATTAACCAGGAACAGCTGCAGTTGTGGCGTCATGAGCAGGCACACTGGGTTGAAGATTATGCACTCTTCATGGCATTGCGTTGGGAGCACAATACGGATCCATGGTTCAGTTGGCCAGATCAATTCAGAAGTCGGGATCGTGACGCGCTGACAGCGTTTGCCGAGAATAATCGTGACAGTATGGATGCAATCATCGAACAGCAATTTGTTGCGCATCGATACTGGCTGGAGATTCGCGAGGCTGCTGCTGAAAGGGATATCATGCTATTCGGCGACATGCCGATTTTCGTGGCGCATGACAGTGCCGACGTCTGGTCCAATCCACATCAGTTCATGCTTGACGACTACGGTCTGCCGACATTTGTTGCTGGCGTGCCACCCGACTATTTTTCAGCAGAAGGCCAGCGCTGGGGTAATCCCCAGTACAACTGGGAAGCTATGCACAGGGATGGTTTCAGGTTCTGGATAGAGCGACTGCATCACCATTTTGAACTCTTTGACCTTGTCAGGCTGGATCATTTCCGCGGCCTTGAGGCGGTCTGGACAATCCCTGCAGAGAATGAAACCGCGATTGACGGTTACTGGGAGAAGACACCGGGCGATGAACTGTTGGCCAAGCTGCAGCAGGAGATGGGCTGCATTCCATTGATAGCAGAGGATCTTGGCATTATTACTGCGGAAGTGACAGCACTTCGTAAAAAATACGAACTGCCTGGAATGGCCGTACTTCAGTTCGGTTTTGATGCCTTTGATGACAATCCACACAAACTGCATAACATCCATCGTGATACTGCCGTCTATACAGGAACACACGACAATGACACCATCAGGGGCTGGTATGATTCCCTTGATGAACAGACACGTGGCCATGTTCTCCAGGCGATTGGTGCCGACAGTGGAGAGCAGGTCGTCGATCGCATGATCGATGCGGCTCTTGGCAGCAATGGCAACCTGTCGATTGTGCCGCTGCAGGATCTGCTCGGACTTGGCAATGAGGCACGTATGAATCTGCCTGGTACGACCGAGGGGAACTGGCAGTGGCGCTTTACGTGGGAACAGCTCGCGGATATTGATTGCGGTGACCTGAAACAACGCATACAGAAGACAGGTCGACTTGGAGAATAAAGATGCATGAGGCCCTGAAACGACTGCAAAACGGTTCACACCATGATCCATTCGAGCTGCTTGGATACCACGAGACGGAATCCGGTGGTGCTTTGATCCGTGCACTGCTGCCGCACGCCGAACAGGTCGAACTCGACGGTATCGGTGAAATGGAGCGTGTTGAGGGAAGTGACCTGTTTGAACTTCATTCCGATACCCGCTTTGTTCCTGGTCACTACACACTGAAGTGGCAGGACAAAGCAGCCGGAAACTGGCACAAGACAGTTTCCCCCTACAGCTTTCAGCCACAGGTTGGTGAGCTCGACATGCACTGGTTTGGTGAAGGCAATCACCACCACGTGTGGCATTTCCTCGGTTCGCGCATCACCACGATCGATGATGTTGAAGGTGTCCAGTTTGCCGTGTGGGCACCGGACGTGACGCGAGTCAGCGTGGTGGGGGACTTCAATGCGTGGGATGGCAGGCGCCACCCGATGCGCTGCCGTGGTGGCTCGGGCATTTGGGAATTGTTTATTCCCGGACTGACAGCCGGTGATGCATACAAGTATGAAATTCTCAGCCGGCGTAATGACGTAATCATCAAGTCAGACCCATACGGACGACACATGTCGAATCGTCCTGAAACCACCTCGCTTGTGCCTGCCGAGGTGGCTTACGAGTGGCAGGATCATGAGTGGATGTCGAGGCGCAAAACCTTCGATTGGCAAACTGCCCCAATGGCGGTCTACGAGATGCACGCGGGTTCCTGGCAGCGGAGTGAGGATGGCACATTCCTCAACTGGCGCGAACTCGCCGAGCGCCTTGTTCCCTATGTTGTGGAGCTGGGCTATACCCATATCGAACTGCTACCTGTTTCCGAACATCCGCTGGATGCCTCCTGGGGTTACCAGGTCAGTGGTTACTATGCGCCGACCGCACGCTTCGGTACACCGGATGATTTCAGGTTCTTTGTCGATGCTGCACACAAGGCTGGTATAGGCATTCTGCTCGACTGGGTGCCGGCACACTTTCCGAAAGACGATTTCGCACTGGCGCGATTTACCGGTGAGCCTGTATATGAACATGCTGATCCCCGGCGCGGTGAGCACAGGGATTGGGGTACGCTGATTTTTGATTATGGCCGTAACGAGGTAAGAAATTTTCTCATTGCCAATGCGGTTTACTGGCTTGAAGAGTTTCACCTTGACGGTCTGCGCGTCGATGCGGTCGCATCCATGCTCTACCATGATTACTCGCGTGAAGATGGAGACTGGCTGCCGAATGTACACGGCGGGCGTGAAAACCTCGAGGCGATCCATTTTCTGCAGGAGCTCAATCGTGTTGTCCTCGGTCGTTTTCCCGGTGCCGTCACCATTGCAGAGGAGTCAACCTCATGGCCAATGGTGTCGCGCCCGGTAGAACTTGGCGGGCTTGGTTTCTCGATGAAATGGAACATGGGCTGGATGAATGACAGTCTCAGTTATATCGAGGAGGACCCGGTCTACCGGAAATATAATCACAACCTGCTGACATTCAGCCAGTTGTACGCATTTACCGAGAATTTTGTCCTGCCGCTTTCCCACGACGAGGTTGTTCACGGCAAGAGAAGCATGGTCGACAAGATGCCTGGAGATTACTGGCAAAAAATGGCTAACCTGCGTCTCTTCTACGCGTGGCAGTATGGCCATCCGGGCAAGAAGCTGCTCTTTATGGGCTGCGAATTCGCACAGTGGCACGAGTGGAGTGAAGAGGGCGAGATTGACTGGGGTTTGAACGAGATCGAGGCGCATGCCGGAATCAGGAGAATAGTTGGAGACCTCAACAGACTCTATTGCGGTGAGCCGGCAATGCATCAGCGTGATTTTACCGAGGATGGTTTCCGCTGGATCGACTGCCACGATTCGGAGCAGTCGGTATTGAGCTTTATCCGCTATGCACATGATGCGGCACCAATCATCTGCGTATTCAACTTCACCCCGGTTCCGCGCTATGATTATCGCCTGGGGATTCCACATGCAGAGAGTTATCACGAAGTGCTGAACAGTGATTCAACTCACTATGGTGGAACCAACACAGGCAATGGTGGTGATATCCAGGTTCAGGATATTAACTGGATGGGTTTTGAACAATCCATCTCGGTGACCCTGCCGCCATTGGGTGCACTCTTTTTGCGGGGGACGTGAATGCGCATTCTTTTTGTTGCCAGCGAATCTTACCCGCTGGTCAAGACAGGTGGTCTTGGTGATGTGGCCTACAGCTTGCCGCATGCGTTGCAGGAGCAGGGCGCTGATGTGCGTATGCTGTTGCCAGGCTATCGAGAATTGCTGCAGGAACTGGATGAAGTGCGCATCCTCGGCTGGCTGCACATACAGGGATCGGGCCGCAGCCATGATGTGCGCGTGCTCGAAGCGACTCACCCAGCTTTCAGCGTCAAGCTGCTGATTGCCGATTGCCAGGAGCTCTACGACCGTCCCGGCAACCCCTACCTGCACCCGGACGGCTACGACTGGCCCGACAACGCCGAACGCTACACTGTGTTTTCACGCCTGGCAGCAATGTTGTCGATGGACCTGCTGGGTCTCGACTGGCGTGCCGAAGTGGTGCATTGCCACGACTGGCAGACGGGGTTGGTACCCGCATTTCTTGCCTCTGAGCCCGATCGTCCCAGGACTGTTTTTACCATCCATAACCTCGCCTACGGCGGCCACTTTCCCCACGACGAGTTCATGAAACTGCATCTGCCCGGATACTGGTGGTCGGGCGAAGGTGTTGAATTTTACGGTGGATTCTCGATGCTCAAGGCGGGGCTGGTCTATGCAGATTCGATCACAACTGTCAGCCCGACCTACGCAGACGAGATCTGCACGGCACAATTCGGCTACGGTATGCAGGGCGTTTTGCAGGCGAACAGACACAAACTCACCGGGATTCTCAACGGTATAGATACACAGCTGTGGAATCCGTCCATCGATCCCTATATCAAGGCGCATTACAACGCAGCGCGTCGTAATCCGGGCAAGCGTATCAACAAACAAGCGCTGCTGAAAAGTTTTAGTGTCGAGGCCGGCGACGAATTTTTAGAGAAGCCGCTGATTGGCATGGTATGCAGGTTTGTCGAACAAAAGGGGATTGACCTGGTGGCTGAAGCGATTCCAACGCTTATGAAGGAGACGCAAGCCTCTTTCGTGATTATCGGGGCGGGCGACCATGTTCATGAAGAACGCTTGCTGAAATTGCAGAAGCAATATCCGGATCGTCTGTTTGTCTATATAGGCTACTCGGAAGAGTTAGCCCATCTGGTCGAGGCTGGTGCCGACATGTTTTTGATGCCGTCCCGCTTTGAACCTTGCGGTCTCAACCAGATGTACAGCCTGCACTATGGCACTCCACCGATCGTGAATCATACTGGCGGGCTTGCCGACACTGTTGTTGATACCACACCAAAAACTCTCAATGCACAGACAGCAAACGGATTTGTCATGCAGGAGCCATCTGTGACCGCATTGATCGATGCGGTACTACGTGCGATTGATGTTTACGCTAACAAGAGGTCCTGGGCGAAACTGCTTCGAACCGGGATGCAGAGCGACCTGGGCTGGAAGAACAGTGCCTTGCGCTACCTCGACCTCTACCAGCATCTACTCGCCTGATCTCTCGTACGCTTGCAGTTGCCAACTTGGTGTAAAATATAACTCGTACTTTTATTTATTTAAGGTTTCGCTGCCAGTGTGCTGCGGAAGAGGTAGCAATGAAATATTCAAATTCCAATGCAGAGATGCTTTGCAGTTTGCGCCCAGAGCCGCTTTCCAATGAACCGGAAAAACTTCAGAGGGATTATCTGCACTATCTGAATCGCCACTACGGGCGTTTTCTCGGCTGTGACTCATATTACATCTACTCGGCGATGGCACTCGTTCTGCGCGATCGCCTCACGACGAACTGGCACGACACCTGGGTGGCATACAAGGACTCCAGTGTGAAGCGTGCGTGCTACATGTCGCTCGAATACCTGATTGGACGCTCTCTCGGAAATCATATTCTCAATGCCGACCTCGGACCGGCATTGGAGAAGCTGTTGATGAACCGCGCGGTTTCACTCGAGGACATCGAGGAGAGAGAACCGGATGCAGGCCTTGGTAATGGTGGTCTTGGACGCCTGGCTGCCTGTTTCATTGACAGCTGCGCCACCCTGCAGCTTCCGGTGGTTGCCTATGGGCTGCGCTACGAGTACGGCATGTTTCGTCAGAAGATCGAGAATGGTCGGCAAATAGAAGAGCCTGATCACTGGCTGAGAGATGGCAATCCATGGGAGATTGAGCGCCCCGAATACACTGCCACGATCAAGTTTGGTGGGCGTACCGAAGAGTACTATGATGCCGATAACATCAAGAAGGTACACTGGGTAGAAACCCAGGATGTACTGGCGATTCCATACGATTTACCAGTCTCCGGGTATAAGAACAACACGGTGAATACACTGCGCCTGTGGAAAGCGACGGCAACCGACGAGTTCAACCTCGACGAGTTCAATGCCGGCAGTTATACCGAGGCGGTCTCGGAAAAAAATAACGCCGAGCACATCACCATGGTGCTCTATCCTAATGACGTTAGTGAGAACGGCAAGGTGCTACGCCTGCGCCAACAATATTTCCTCGCCTCAGCGACACTGCAGGATGTGATACGTATCTGGGAAAAGACCGGGGGTGAGGACTACAGCAAGTTTCCCGATCAGAATGTCTTTCAGATGAATGACACTCATCCGACCATCGCGGTTGCAGAACTGATGCGCATCCTGATAGATGAAAAAGGATTGGAGTGGGATCAGGCGTGGGATGTCACCACGAAAACAATGGCCTATACCAACCATACCCTGCTGCCTGAAGCGCTGGAAAAATGGCCTGTGCCCATGTTTGAGCAACTCTTGCCGCGCTTGCTTGAGATCATCTACCAGATCAACGCGAGATTTCTTGAGCTCATTTCCATGAAGTGGCCCGGGGATACTGATCGCCAGCGCCGCATGTCAATTATCGAGGAGGGTGGCGTCAAGCACGTGCGCATGGCTTATCTTGCGATTGTCGGCAGTTTTTCTGTCAATGGTGTGGCAGCACTCCATTCACGCCTGCTGGCTGAAGGCCTGTTCCACGATTTTTACGATCTGTGGCCTGAAAAATTCAACAACAAGACCAATGGTGTGACACCACGCCGCTGGATTGCATATGCGAATCCGGCAATGAAACAACTGGTCAGCGAAAAGATAGGAGAGAACTGGATTTCGGATCTCTCCGAGATCGAAAGGCTCAAGGCATTTGCACCGGACACACCGGAAAACAGGGAGTTCCACCAGGCCTGGCGTGATATGAAGCGTCAAAACAAGCAGCGCCTGGCAAATCTCGTTGAGACAAATTGCGGCGTGATATTCAATGTTGATTCGCTCTTCGATATACAGGTCAAGCGTATTCATGAATACAAGCGTCAGCTGTTGAACGTGCTGCATGTCATTCATCTCTACAACCGCATCAAGGCGGGAGATACCGAAGGCTGGGTGAATCGCTGTGTACTCATTGGCGGCAAGGCTGCCCCTGGCTACCAGCTGGCAAAACAGACCATCAAGCTGATTAACAATGTCGCACACATGATTAATGATGATCCTGCTGTTGGCGAAAGGCTCAAGCTGGTCTATTACTCGAACTATGGTGTCACTGCGATGGAGGCCATTGCTCCAGGCGCTGATCTCTCCGAGCAGGTCTCAACTGCTGGCAAGGAGGCATCGGGCACTGGGAATATGAAGTTCATGATGAATGGTGCCATTACCATTGGTACCTATGACGGCGCCAATATCGAGATTCTCGAGGCAGTTGGTGAGGAGAACTTCTTTCTTTTCGGTCTCAGGGCTGAAGAGGTGGAAGAGCAACGTCACCACTACAACCCGCAGAGCTTTATCGATACAGACGAGGACCTCAAGGCGGTTATGAACCTGCTCGAGAGTGGTTATTTCAACTTGCAGGAACCGGGTATATTCAACGACATTATCAACTCTCTAAAGAGTCCGCATGACCCATGGATGACACTTGCTGACTTCCGCAGCTATATCGATGCGCAACATGCGGTGGAGCAGGCGTGGAGGGACCAGGAAGAGTGGACAAAAATGAGCATTCTCAACACCGCGAGCAGTGGTTTCTTCTCCACAGACAGAACCATGCTGCAGTACAACGAGGATATCTGGAAGCTGAAGCAGATTCCGGTTCATTCACCAGTGGATGTCTAGCACCTGTGGTGTAAGCGAAAGCCATGGCGCCCGGGATTGGAGTTAAATACTGCATTCCCGGGCAGTTAGACAAATAACCACGCCGTTTGTGAAAAAACGCCTATTTATCCGGCACTTTTGATAAAATCTCCGCTTTGATGATCCCCGGAGTCCCCGATGTTTGATAAATCCATGAAGATCGAAGGTTTCGATGACGAATTATGGTCCGCGATCCAGGAAGAGGAGCGCCGCCAAGAAGAGCACATCGAACTGATTGCATCTGAAAACTACACAAGTCCACGCGTCATGCAGGCACAGGGTTCTGTATTGACCAACAAGTATGCTGAGGGCTATCCGGGTAAACGTTATTACGGTGGCTGCGAATATGTCGACAAGGCAGAACAACTCGCCATCGACCGTGCCAAGGCGCTGTTCGGTGCCGATTATGCGAATGTCCAGCCCCACTCGGGTTCACAGGCGAATGCAGCAGTCTACATGGCGCTGTGTGAGCCGGGTGATACCATACTCGGCATGGCGCTCGCCCACGGCGGTCACCTGACTCACGGCGCCAAGCCGAACTTCTCAGGCAAGATTTACAACGCGGTACAGTACGGCCTCAATCCGGACACTGGTGAGATCGACTACGAAGAAGTCGAGCGTCTTGCACGCGAGCACAAGCCGAAAATGATCGTTGCAGGCTTCTCAGCCTACTCACGTGTCGTCGACTGGCAGCGTTTTCGTGATATTGCCGATGAAATCGGTGCCTACCTGTTTGTCGATATGGCACACGTGGCCGGCCTGATCGCGGCTGGTGAATATCCAAGCCCGGTCAATATTGCTGATGTCACCACGACTACTACGCACAAGACACTGCGTGGTCCACGCGGTGGATTGATTCTCGCGAAAGAGAATGAAGCGATTCAGAAGAAACTCAATTCGCTGGTTTTCCCCGGTACCCAGGGTGGTCCACTGATGCACGTGATTGCCGCCAAGGCCGTCGCATTCAAGGAAGCGATGTCACCCGAATTCAAGACATACCAGCACCAGGTTGTGAAGAATGCCCAGGCAATGGCCAATGTCTTCATGCAGCGCGGCTATGATGTTGTCTCTAAGGGAACAGATGACCATCTCTTCCTGGTCAGCTTCATCGAGGCAGGACTCACTGGTAAAGCAGTCGACGCATGGCTGGGTGCAGCAAATATCACGGTTAACATGAATGCGGTACCAAACGATCCCCAGTCACCTTTCGTGACCAGCGGTATTCGTGTCGGTACTCCAGCGTTGACGACACGCGGTTTCAGCGAAGAGGAAGCTGTGGAGCTGGCTGGCTGGATGTGTGATGTTATTGACTCTCGCGGAGACGAGCAGGCAATCGCAGGGGTCAAGGCTAAAGTGCTTGAGATCTGTGCTCGTCATCCCGTTTACAGAAACTGATAGATGCGTTGTCCGTTTTGCGGTGCTGAAGACACCAAGGTCATCGATTCCCGCTTGTCGGGGGAGGGTGAGCAGGTGCGCAGGCGCCGCAAATGCACAGTCTGCAGCGAACGCTTCACCACTTACGAAAGTGTTGAGCTGAATCTGCCCAGGGTCGTTAAAACAGATGACACGCGGGTTCAGTTTGATGGCCGCAAGCTGCGCGCAGGCATGTCTCGCGCGCTCGAGAAACGTCCGGTCAGTACCGAACAGGTCGAGGCCGCAATCAATCGTATTACCCGCAAGCTTGCCTCCAGTGGCGAGGCAGAAGTGTCATCGCGCTCGATCGGTGAACTTGTCATGCATGAGTTGCGCAAACTCGACCAGGTGGCCTATGTCCGATTCGCCTCGGTCTATCGTTCTTTCGAAGACGTACGTGCCTTTACAGAGGAGATCGAACTGCTCGAGCGTGAACCAACACCGGAAGAGCGTCGCCAGCAGATGAAGCTGCTCGACGAGGATGAGAAGTGACAGCCACGGGCGACCACGCCTGGATGAGCCGAGCCCTCAAGCTGGCGCGGCTCGGACTCTATACAACTGATCCCAATCCCCTTGTCGGCTGCGTCATTGTCAAAGATGATGCCCTGGTTGCCGAAGGATGGCACCAGAAAGCCGGCGACCCGCATGCTGAAAAAATTGCACTGGCAGCGGCTGGTGAAGAAGCCAGGGGCGCAACCCTCTATGTCACCCTTGAGCCTTGCTGCCATCATGGCAAAACACCTCCATGCAGCGATGTAGTTATCAAGGCGGGTGTTGCTCGCGTTGTCATCGCCATGCAGGATCCCAATCCACTCGTTGCAGGTAAAGGTGTCAGCCAACTGCAGGATGCCGGTATCGAGGTCGAGTGTGGTGTGCTGGAACAGCAGGCAAGAGAACTGAATCCCGGTTTTGTCAGCCGCATGGAGCGTGGGCGTCCATGGGTACGCTGCAAACTGGCCATGAGTGTAGATGGCCGTACTGCGATGGCGAATGGTGAAAGCAAGTGGATTACATCAGATGCATCAAGAAAGGATGTACATCGCCTGCGTGCAAGAAGCTCTGCAGTAGTAACTGGTATCGGTACACTGCTTGCGGATGATCCTTCACTGAATGTACGTCTCAATGATGAAGAGTTGTCGGGTGTCACTCTCGATGCGCCATTAACCCTGCCACTACGCGTGATCATGGATGCCGATTTGCGCACACCGCCGGACGCCAGGGTGTTACAGCTCGAGGGCGATACGCTGATTGTTACGGCATCCACAGATAGTGAACGCAGCAGGGCACTTGCAGATACCGGAACTGAGCTGTTGGTTATTGATCGTGAATCAGGCCATCTTGACTGGCAGCATCTGCTGCGTGAACTGACCGAGCGGCAGATCAATGATGTGTTGATCGAGGCGGGAGCAACCATAGCCGGATCAGCACTGCGTGCTGGTATCATCGATGAACTGGTGCTCTATATGGCACCCCACCTGATGGGGGATGATGCTCGCGGACTGGTACATTTGCCGGGACTCGATACAATGGAACAGCGCATCGAGTTGCAGTTGACCGATTTGCGTCAGCTCGGCAATGACATGCGCATGACCTACAGAATAAAAGAGGCAGACTAGTGTTTACAGGTATTATCCAGGCAGTCGGCAGCATAGCCACCATGGAGGATCATGGTGGTGACATGCGTCTGCGAATTTCAACAGGCAAACTCTCACTCGATGACGTTGCGCTGGGTGACAGTATCGCAGTCAATGGTGTCTGCCTTACAGCGGTTGAATTGCCGGGTGACGGTTTTGTTGCCGATGTCTCGCGCGAGACCATGACACTTACCTCGCTTGCCAGTCTCAAGCCGGGAAGCAGTGTGAACCTTGAGAAAGCCCTGACACTTGCGACCCGTCTCGGCGGTCATCTTGTCAGCGGTCATGTCGATGGCCTGGGCGAGGTAGTAAGTCGCTCTGATGATGCGCGTTCTGTACACTTCGTGATACGGGCGCCCGATGAGCTGGCAAGATACATCGCGCACAAAGGCTCGATTACAATTGATGGAACCAGCCTGACAGTTAACCAGGTGAATGGCGCGGAGTTTGATCTGAATATTGTTCCGCACACCATCCAGGAGACAAATATCGGCGGTTACCAGGCTGGTACGAAGGTGAATCTTGAGGTGGACATCATTGCACGTTATCTTGAGCGACTGGTGCTTGGTGATGATGCAGCAAAGCCGGGTGTTAAGAGTGACATTAACGAGGAGCTGTTAAGAAAGACAGGCTTCATTGCGTAACGCACAGACAGGATAAGAGTATCAGCGAGCCACTCATTATTCCGCGTTCGGATCATCCGATATCGCGGTCACAGATTTCAGAAAATGCCGTCAAGGTTCTGTACCGCCTGCACAAGGCAGGCTACAAGGCCTTTCTTGTTGGCGGTGGGGTTCGTGACCTGTTACTGGGTCGCGAACCAAAAGACTTCGACGTTGCGACCGACGCGACACCGGAAGAGGTCAATTCACTGTTTCGTAACTGCCGCCTTGTCGGGCGCCGTTTCCGTCTTGCACATGTCCACTTCGGGCGTGAGATTATCGAGGTAGCGACATTCCGTGCCGCTCACGAAGGCGAACAGCTTGATGGACACAGCAAGCAGTCGGATGACGGCATGCTGCTGCGTGACAATGTCTACGGGAGCCTCGAAGATGATGCACTGAGGCGTGACCTGACGGTTAATGCGCTCTATTACAACATCGCCGATTTTTCGATTGTTGATTATGCTGATGGTGTCGCGGATCTCAAAAAGGGAGTCTTGCGCATGCTGGGTGATCCCGAGACACGTTATCGTGAAGACCCGGTTCGTATGCTGCGAGCAGTGCGTTTTGGCGGAAAGCTCGGCTTTACCCTGACGCAGGAGACCGAGGAGCCAATCTGGGAACTCGGTGAGCTGTTACAGTCTGTACCGTCAGCACGTCTCTTTGATGAATCTCTCAAGCTTTTTATGGGTGGCAGCTGCGAGGAGACATTCCATTTGCTGCGCCATTACTACCTGATTGATTATCTTTTCCCGATGACGGAAGAGGCGATCAACAGTATGGATGGTGAGCCTTTCCTTCACATGATTTGTGATGCGCTCTACAACACCGACCAGCGCATCGCGACGGGCAAGCCTGTGACCCCGGCATTCCTGTTTGCCGTGTTCCTGTGGGAGCCTGTACGGCGCCTCTATGAAGACAAGCTGGAAGCAGGGGAGCCGCCACTGCAGGCAATCCAGAGGGCCGGTTCACAGATCGTTTCCGAGCAGGTTCAGCATGTCGCCATTCCAAAGCGTTTTACCTTGATGATGAAGGATATCTGGAATCTGCAGCCGCGCTTCTTGCATCGTGAGGGCAAGCGTCCTCTGCGTCTGCTGACGCATCCCAAGTTCAGAGCGGCGTATGATTTTATGTTGCTGCGCGTGACCTCCGGTGAGGTAGAACAGGAACTTGCCGACTGGTGGACCGAGATTCAGTCTGTCGACCAGGATGCGAAAGAAAAAATGACCGGGCCGTCGGGTGGAAACAGGGGAAGGAGAAGACGTACCCGGCCGAAACAGAATCAGGGCGAAGCACAGTGACCACAGCGTACATCGGTCTTGGCAGCAATCTGGATGCGCCATCAAGGCAAATCAGGGATGCGATCAGGGAGCTTGATGAGACCCAGGGTATCGAGCTGCGCCAGGTCTCTTCACTGTATGGCTCCGAGCCCATGGGGCCGAAAGATCAGCCTGATTATGTGAATGCTGTTGTAGAGATTGAAACGCAGCTCTCGCCCGATGAGCTGTTAAAAGCCCTTTTTATAATCGAGGATCATCACGGTCGTATCAGGGAGAGGCAGGTGCGCTGGGGTGCACGAACGCTGGACCTGGACCTGCTCCTCTATGGTGATGTGCAAATGAATACACCTGAACTGACCATACCGCACGTGGGTATCTGCGAGCGCCCCTTCGTTATTTTTCCATTGCTTGAGATCGCTCCCGAAGTTGAGATTCCGGGTGTCGGCAAGGGCCATCAATGTATTGAGCATATGGATCCTGCTTCAATAACACAGCTGTAAATTTCTCCTGTTTGCCTCTTGCTCTGTCACTGGTCCCCGCAACAGTAAAAACCTGCTAGTCTTAAAGACTCATTAGAAAAATATAAAATAAGCCAGAGGATGAATTATGACGACCTATCATGGCAGTTGTCACTGCGGCGCAGTGACATTCTCATTTGAGTGTGACCCGATTGAAAAGGGGATTCGCTGTAACTGTTCAATTTGCGCACGTAAGGGTGTCATGATGACACCCGAGGTGATTCCGCCTGAACGTTTTCATATTGACTCTGGTGAGGAAAATCTCGGTGTCTACCAGTTCGGCAGTGGTGTCGCCAAACACTATTTTTGCAAGACGTGCGGTATACACACTTTTAACATGACATTGCGCGCACCTGGCCAGTACCGCGCCAATCTCGGCTGTGTTGATGAGGTTGATGAATTCAAGCTTGAGTGCGACGTTTTTGACGGCAAGCACTTGCTGTAGGAGCCCCAATCCGGGGCGATTGGGAAGCCGTCATCCCCGCGAAAGCGGGGATCTGGGTAGTGCACAATATTCGGATCCCGGGTCTCTGCCCGGGATGACGATTGTTTAGTACAAGATTGCGGTCAGAAGGCGCTCGCCTGGCAGGTACTTTGGATATTACGAGTTCGCTGCAGCTTCGGCTGATGGGATTTCTGCCCTCTCTTTCGACGCCAAACGTCTCTTTTCGAGTTGCCCGTCGATAATGTTCTTGATCGCAATCAGGAAGCCGAGACCGAGGAATGCACCAGGCGGGAGGATTGCCAGCAAGACACCCTTGTAATCGTCAATCCTGAGTGCCCAGTCTGCTGCCATTGGGCCGAACATCAAATCTGCCTCGGCGAACAGGGTTCCCTGTCCTATCAATTCGCGTAGAGCACCGAGAGCAAACAGGACCAGTGAAAAGCCGATGCCGATCGCCAGAGCATCGACGGTTGCTTTACCCACATTGTTCTTGGACGCGAATGCCTCTGCACGGCCAATGATTGCACAGTTGGTAACGATCAGCGGTATGAAAATACCCAGTACCAGGTAGAGCTCGAAAAACCACGCCTGCATAGCCAGTTCCACCGCGGTAACGAAGCAGGCGATAACCATGACAAAAACCGGCAGGCGCACTTCGGGGCGTACGAAATTACGAATCAGGGAGATCGTGGTATTCGACAGCAGCAGTACCATGGTCGTGGCCAGTCCAAGCCCGAGGCCGTTGATCGCTGTGTTGCTGACTGCTAGCAGGGGGCACAGGCCGAGTAGTGCAACAAGCGCCTGGTTGTTTGTCCAGAGGCCGTTTTTAATAATCGTGGCGTAGTCGTTCATTTGCTTTTTCCTGCCTGCATATTTTTCAGGTAGTCGGCATAAAGGTCAGCGCTATTCTCACCATGATAGATGAGTACGCTCTTGACCGCACTGACGATACTTCGCGGTGTAATCGTAGCGCCTGTGAACTGGTCGAAATCGCCACCATCCTTTTTAACTTTCCAGCGGTTTGCGGGAGGATTCTGCAGTGACTTTCCATTGAAGTCGAGAACCCAGTCAGAGCGCTTCAGCTCGATTTTGTCGCCTAGGCCGGGTGTCTCCTTGTGTGACACCACGCGTACTCCTCCAAGGCTTCCATCCTGTTTTACCGCAACCAGTAATTCGATGACGCCTGCATACCCATTTGGCCCCCTGGCCTCGTAGACGATGGCATACAACGCCTGCTCGCGAGTTCCTAAGTAAAGATTGGATTGCGGCCTGCCGAGTTCCTCGAGCGCATTGACGACAGGTATATGCTCAAGCAGGTTGTTGTCGATTGAGTCTGCTGGAATCAGCTCTTCCAGTTTTGTTAACAGTGCCTGCTGGCGATTGTGTTCGATTTGCGCACGCGTGGCGGTTTCAGTCAGGCTCACCAGCGAGGTTCCGACCAGTCCGAATAGTCCCAGCAAAACACTGGCGATGACGATGCTGTTAATTTTCATCGCTCGTCACCTTTTTCTGCTCATCCTCCTCTTCAGCCTGCCCATACACTTTTGGCTGCGTGTAGTAGTCGATTGTCGGTGCAGCCATATTCATCAGCAGTACGGCGAATGCGACTGCATCGGGGTAGCCACCCCAGTTACGAATAATGTATATCAGGATACCTATCAGGGCACCATAGATAATCTGCCCTTTTTTAGTGGTGGCTGCACTGACAGGATCTGTGGCGATGAAAAAGGCACCGAGCATGAAACCGCCGCCGATGATATGGAATACCGGTACCGGATTGACATCGGGTTCAGCCAGCCATGTAGCGGAACTCAAGATGAACATTGCAGCGATCATCGACAGGGGGATATGCCAGCTGATGACCTTGCGCCATAGCATGAAAATACCGCCGACCATGAACCAGAATGCGACCTGCTCCCTGCCAATGCCGCCGAAGTCACCCCAGCCGGGGATTTCACGAATCTCGTAGATCATCTCTCCCATTTCGAGGCGTGTGCGCATCTCATCCAGTGGTGTTGCCATGGTGATGGCGTCCCAACTGAGGCCTTCAGGCATAACGGAAGTGAAGATAATTGATAGGCTGGCAAGGAGTCCCGGGTCGGCGGTGACAAGTTCCAGCGGCGCATTCCAGCGCGTCATCTCTACCGGAAAGGAGATGAGCAGAAAGACATAGGCAGCCATTGCCGGGTTGAATGGGTTGTAGCCCAAACCACCGTAGAGCTGTTTGACAATGATAATGCCAAACAGGACGCCTGCGACCGTCATCCACCAGGGAAGAAAGGGCGGTATGGCAAGTGCAAAAAGTACTGCAGTCACAACTGCACTGAGGTCTTTTATGACAGGCAGGGCGTCACGCTTGCGCATGCGAATTATGGCAATTTCTGCACCCACGGCGGTGAGCGTGGCAATAGCAATCTGGATCAGTACACCCCAACCAAAAAACCACCAACTTGCGATAATACCCGGAACAAGCGCCAACAGGACCTGTGCCATCAGCCGCGTGACATGATTCTCCTGTATTCCGTGTGGTGAACTGTAGAGCGGAAATCTCACTGCTGCTTCTCCTGGGCCGCCTTTTTCTTATCGGCAACACGTTTCATGGCTGCCTCGATTGCGGCTTTTTTCGGATCACCGGCATCAGCTTTACCGGCAGCAGGTTTTTTCTGCTCCAGGTCCTCTTTCTTTTTACGCAGGCGTGACTTGCGTTCAGCCGCAATGCGTTCGAGACGTGCGGTGCGCGCCTCGTGGCGCCGACGTGCATGATCTGCCTTGCGTTTCTCCTCTTCCTGTTTCCAGATTTCGGTCTTGGCAAAGCGGAAGTAGTGCACGAGCTGAATGTTCGATGGACACACGTGGGTACAGCAGCCGCACTCAATGCAGTCAAACAGGTTGTAATCCTGCACCTTGTCGAAATCTTTTGCGTGTGAGTACCAGTAGAGCTGCTGCGGCAGCAGCTTCACCGGACACACGTCTGCACATTTTCCGCAGCGAATGCAGGCACGCGCCTTTTCCGGGTCAGGGGCCTCATTTTCACTGAGTGCAAGAACACAGTTTCCGCCCTTGGTTAATGGAACCTGATCATCCGGCAAGGAGATTCCCATCATGGGACCGCCATAGACCAACTGCCTGGCTTTGTCCGTATAGCCGCCGGCTGCCTGGATCAGGTGTGAGATCGGTGTGCCGATCAAGGCATGCAGGTTACGAGGCTCAGAGATACCTTCACCGCTGATGGTGACAATACGGGAAATCAGCGGCCTGCCATCGAGCACGGCATCTCTTACCGCGGCCATGGTGCCGACGTTGTGGCACACCATACCGATATCTGCAGGTAGCCCATCGCTGGGGACTTCTTCTCCTGTCATCAATTGGATCAGCTGCTTTTCACCGCCACTTGGATAGATGGTTGGAATCTCGATGACACGGGTTCTTTTCAGGCTGGTTACCTTGATGGCCTGTTGCATTGCTGCAATGGCATCTGGCTTGTTGTCCTCGATGCCTATCAGGCAGCGTTCCAGTCCGAGGAGGTGCAGGATGATCTCAATCCCGGTAACGATGTCATCTGCACGTTCCTGCATCAGTATGTCGTCGCAGGTGATATAAGGCTCACACTCTGCACCGTTGATAATCAGTGTATGCAGGTTCCGTTTGAGTCCGTAGAGCAGTTTAGCGTGGCTCGGGAAGGCAGCTCCGCCCATGCCGACGATACCGCTATTGTGAATTCTCTGCAGCAGAATATCGGGGGACGCTGACAGATAGTCAAGAATGGCAGCAGGTTTTTCTGTCCACTGATCATTGCCATCCGGTTCAATAACAATGCAGGTGTCCGGTAGTGCGGCCGGATGCGGGATGGCGTGTACCTCGATAGCTTTAACCGTGCCTGACGTCGGTGCGTGAACAGGTGCGCTGATAGCGCCCTCAGCTTCTGCTATGCGCTCGCCCTTGAGGACCTTGTCGCCCGCCTTGACAGTGGCCTTGGCCGCACGCCCTATGTGTTGTCTGAGAGGAATGACAAGCTGCTGTGGAAGCCCGGCATCGGCAATAGGGTGCTGCAATGATTCCTGCTTGTGCTCCGGAAGATGCAGGCCACCATGAAAATTGTGCAGCTTGGTCAGCAGCTTGTCGAGATCATCCTGAGAACTCATGCCTGTGCCTCCACGGGTGTCTCTTCCTGGGCGAGTTGAGGCTGGTCACCCGGGTAGGGCCACGACCAGCTACGGATATCGGCCTCAATCGGCTCCATGACAATACATTCAACCGGGCAGGGTGGAAGACAGAGTTCACAACCCGTACATTCACTCTCGATGACAGAGTGCATCTGTTTGGCAGCACCAAGAATGGCATCGACCGGACAGGCCTGAATGCACAGGGTACAGCCGATACAATCCTCTTCGATGATAATCGCAACCGAGGGCGGGCGTATCTCGATATCCTCATCCATGGCGATTGGATCACGACCAAGCAGGTCTGCCAGTGCAATGATGGTCTCGTGACCACCTGGTGCGCACTTGTTGATCTCATCCTCACCCCTGGCAATCGCATCTGCATAGGGACGACAGCCGGGATGACCACACTGGCCGCACTGTGTCTGCGGCAGCATCTGGTCGATCTGGTCGGCGATAGGATCTCCCTCGATATGAAAACGTACTGCCGCATAGCCCAGTAACAGGCCGAACAGGCTTGCGAGGATGGTCATTGTGAGAATGGCGCTCAGCATGATCCGTTCCTTAGCCCGTGACCAGCCCTGAGAAGCCCATGAAGGCCATCGACATAAGTCCTGCTGTGATCAGTGCAATGGCGTTGCCCTGAAAAATGGCTGGTACATCGGCGACCGACACGCGTTCGCGGATCGCGGCAAACAGAACCAGCACCAGCGAAAAGCCCAGTGCCGCACCAAAACCGTAGATGGCCGACTCAATAAAATTATGCTGTTCCTGGATATTCAGTAGTGCAACACCGAGAACGGCGCAGTTGGTTGTAATCAGTGGTAGGAAGATGCCGAGTACGCGGTAGAGCAGCGGACTGGTCTTGTGCATGACGGTCTCGGTGAACTGCACGACAAAAGCAATCACCAGGATAAAGGCGATGGTGCGCAGGTATTCGATACCGAGAGGTGCCAAAAGGTATTCGTTGACGAGGTATGAGCAGATCGAGGAGAGCGTCAGAACAAAGGTAGTCGCGAGACCCATGCCGGTCGCTGTTTCCAGTTTGCGTGACACGCCCATAAAGGGGCACAGGCCAAGGAATTTCGACAGGACGAAATTGTTGACCAGTATTGTGCTGACTAGAATCAGTGCGAATTCAGAAATCATCAATTGTCCTGATTATTCGTATCTATTTTACACGCATGCCCGGTTTTGCACCCTCGTCAGGATTGAGGATATACAGCTCATCGCCGCCTGGACCTGCTGCAAGCACCATGCCCTCTGACAGGCCAAAACGCATTTTACGTGGCGCAAGATTGGCAACCATGACGGTCAGTTTGCCCTCGAGATCAGATGGATCATATGCAGACTTGATACCGGCAAACACGTTGCGGGTTTCTCCACCGAGGTCGAGCGTCAGCTGCAGCAGTTTATCTGCACCCTCGACGTGCTCTGCCTTGGCAATGCGTGCAATACGCAAATCGAGCTTTGCGAAATCATCAAATTCGATTGTCGGGGCTATCGCTTCCATATCAGTTGCCGGTTTCTCCTGCTTCACCTGTTTTGCTGATGGGGCGAGATCCTCTTTTGAGCCCTCGACCATCGCTTCGATCTGCTTGCTTTCAACGCGGGTCATCAGAGCCTTGAATTTACTGATGTCGTGATCGAGCAACGGAGATGCAGCATCTTCCCATGTGAGTGCTTCCACCTTGAGAAACTCCTCTGCGGCCTCGACTGTTTTCGGCAGGATTGGCTTGAGGTAGATGGCAAGCAGGCGGAAAAGATTGATACCCATCGAGCAGATCTGGTGCAGCTCCTCGTCCTTGCCTTCTTCCTTGGCGACGATCCACGGCTTCTGCTCATCAACGTACTGGTTCGCCTTGTCGGCGAGCGCCATGATCTCACGTACTGCACGAGAATATTCGCGTCCCTCGTAGGCTGCGGCAATTGAGTCACCAGCGTTGGAAAAGCTGTCAAACAGTGCCATGTCATTGAGTTCTGCAGCCAGCTTGCCGTCAAAGCGCTTGTTGATGAAGCCTGCGAATCGGCTGGCAATATTGACGAACTTGCCAACCAGGTCTGAATTGACGCGCTGTGCGAAGTCCTCGAGATTGAGATCGATATCATCGACACCGGCACCAAGCTTGGCGGCAAAATAGTAGCGCAGGTACTCGGGATTGAGATGTTCGAGATAAGTGCTTGCCTTGATGAAAGTACCGCGTGACTTGGACATCTTTTGCCCATCAACGGTCAGGAAGCCATGTGCAAACACCGCTGTTGGCTTGCGGAAACCGGCACCATCAAGCATTGCAGGGAAAAACAGGCAGTGGAAATAGACGATGTCCTTGCCGATGAAGTGATAAACCTCGGCATCTGAATCTGTATTCCAGTAGTTTTCGAATTCTAATCCGTCAGTCTTGTCACACAGGTTTCTGAAGCTTGCCAGGTAACCGATTGGTGCATCCAGCCAAACGTAGAAATACTTGCCCGGGTGATCCGGAATTTCAAAACCGAAATAGGGGGCGTCACGCGAGATATCCCACTCCTGCAAGCCGGATTCAAACCACTCGTCGAGCTTGTTGGCCATCTCTTTCTGCAGGTGACCTGCGCGGGTCCACTTCTTCAGCATCTCCTCGAAATTGGCGAGCTTGAAAAAGTAGTGATCTGACTCCTTGTCGATTGGCTTGGCGCCGGAGACAGCGGAATGCGGATTCTTCAGTTCACTGGGCGAGTAACTTGCACCGCACACTTCACAGTTGTCACCGTATTGGTCCTCTGCACCGCACTTGGGGCAGGTGCCCTTGATGAAGCGATCCGGCAGGAACATGTTCTCGACCGGGTCGTAGGCCTGGGTGATCATGCGCTTGGCGATGTGCCCGGCATCCCGGTTATTGCAGTAAATCAGTTCGGAGTAATGACGATTCTCTTCCGAGTGGGTTGAGTGATAGTTATCGAAACCGACTGAAAAACCGGCAAAATCTGCCTGGTGCTCCTTTGCAACCCTTTCGATCAGCTCTTCGGGCTCAATACCTTCCTGGCGCGCACGCAGCATGATGGGAGTGCCGTGGGCATCATCTGCACAAACGTACCAGCACTCGTGGCCACGCATTTTCTGAAAGCGTGCCCAGATATCTGTCTGGATATATTCAACCAGGTGGCCGAGGTGAATCGGGCCGTTGGCATAGGGCAGGGCGCTGGTAATGAGAATCTTGCGTGTCATGGTGTTCTGGTCGTGTCCCGGTGCGGGCGAATCAATACGCTATTATTTCACATGCTAATGAAATACTTAACAGCTAATTGATTGAGAAATGGCAATGATTTTCCAATACCACAGTAAAAACCGAGTCAATTGCTTGGGAATTATCCATCTGTTGGTGTAGAATCGCTGGTCTTTAGCGATTATCATTGCGCGTGTTTTACTATTTGAGTGCGCATTCAGGCAGGAGAAATTCCGATGTCAGTAACAAAAGAACAGGTTGAAGAAGCGATCAAGGGCTATATCGAGCCGCATCTTCAGAAAGATTTGGTCACAGCAAAATCGATCAAGGATATTGCTGTTGATGGCGGCAACGTCAAGGTCACCGTAGAACTCGGTTTCCCTGCGAAGGGCGTCGAGGCTGATATCGCCGCAGCCATCAAGCAGGCTGTCGAGGCCGCCGACGGTGTTGATTCTGCGGATGTAGAGATGACCACGAAGATTGTTGCGCATTCTGTACAGAAAGCACTCAAGCCAATCGACAACGTCAAGAACATCATCGCTGTTGCGTCAGGCAAGGGCGGTGTGGGTAAATCGACCACGGCAGTCAACCTTGCGCTTGCACTCTCGGCCGAGGGTGCGCGTGTCGGTATTCTCGACGCTGATATCTATGGTCCGTCACAGCCGCGTATGCTGGGTGTCTCCGGCAAGCCGGATTCAAAGGACGGCAAGACGCTTGAGCCGATGACCAGCTACGATCTGCAGGCGATGTCTATCGGATTCCTGATCGACGAGGAGACGCCAATGATCTGGCGTGGCCCAATGGTCACACAGGCACTTGAGCAGCTGCTCAACGACACTAACTGGGATGATCTTGATTATCTCGTTATCGATCTGCCGCCGGGCACTGGTGACACGCAGCTGACATTGGCACAGAAGGTACCTGTATCTGGTGCAGTCGTGGTGACCACACCCCAGGATATTGCACTGCTTGATGCGCGCAAGGGCTTCAAAATGTTCGAAAAGGTTGAGGTGCCGGTACTCGGTATCGTCGAAAACATGAGCCTGCACATTTGTTCCAAGTGTGGGCACGAGGAGCCGATTTTCGGTGAAGGCGGCGGTAAACGCATGGCTGACGAGTACGGCGTTGATTTTCTCGGTGGCCTGCCACTCGATATGCGCATTCGTGAAGAGACCGATGCAGGCAAGCCAACAGTTGTTGCCGAACCCGATTCACGTATTTCAATGATCTATCGTGAAATCGCTCGCAAGTCTGCTGCCAAGCTGGCGCTGCAGGCGAAGAGCTATGCTTCCAAGTTCCCAAATATCGTGATCCAGAACAACTGATCACGGCTAGTACTTGGCCAACTGAAAAAGCCCGCTAATATGCGGGCTTTTTTGTGGCTTGTCAGATTGTCCGGCGATATTCCATCAACATGGGACAAAATAGGTTTTGTCGTATTTGAGCATGCTTCATTTGTTAGAATGGCTTTATTGATTAGGATGACCTTCAAAATTTCATTGATATGACCGATATGGACAAAGTGGCTAAAGGCCAGGAAATGGACCAACAAACTCTCTTATCACTGCTTTCAGACCACCCGGTGATAAGAGGTGTACTCCTTCGAGATGTACAGGATGCAATAGGTCGAGATAGACAGATAGGCTACGTTGTAATAAAAGCGAGTGCTGAATTAACGCCGGAAGAGTTGCGAACCCATTACTATATAAAAAACATCGAGCCTGAATTAATACCTGATTATATTTTTGTTTTGAAGGATTTACCTTTCAAAACAGATGGCTCTATCGATGCTGAGAAACTACCTCTACCAGAGAACAATGGACCTCGTGATGCAACCGACTTGATCCTGCAACAAATCTGGGAAGAGTTGCTCGGAAAGAAATGCGGAATCGATGATGACTTTTTCGGTGAAGGCGGACACTCCTTGCAGGCTGTTGAAATGCTGGCGCATATTGAGGGGAAAGCAGGCATCAGCCTGCCTGCGTCAACATTACTCACTGCTTCAACAATCAGGACACTTTCCGATGCAATGGTTGCACAATCATGTGATGCCAGCCAGCCATCGATCGTCCAGGTCAACCAGTCAGCTCTTGACCAGTTCAACCAGGACAAAGACACAGCACCTTTCTTTCTATTGCATGGGGATTATACAGGCGGTGGTTTTTTCTCACGTCACATAGCCGCACATGCTGAGCTTGATGATCCATTCTATATCGTTCAGCCATTCGGACTGCAAAGAAACGACTCTTCCCCGCTACCGGATTCAATCGAGGAGATGGCAGCTTTACATCTTGAAGCAATCCGTTCGCTTCAGCCTGAAGGCCCTTATCGCCTCGGAGGTTACTGTAATGCTGCCTTGATTGTCTATGAGATTGCGCACTTGTTGACGCAGTCAGGTAGTGAGGTCGAATTTCTCCTGCTCATTGATCCGCCCAACCCTAAAAAGTTAGCCAAGTTCCCTGACTATATGAGCAAATCTCTGGATGATTACCGAGCGAGACGCAAGCAGCTTGGAAAACCCGTACCAAAGGACAAGGAGATAGAGCACCGTAACTGGCTGCTTTCACACTACAACAGAATTACTGCTCAGTACGATGCAGAACCATATGCCGGTACTGTTCACCTGGTAGCATTTACACATAAACAGGCTGAACAGTGGCAACAAATGGCAGAAAAGTGTGAATATATTCCAGTAGAGATTGATTCGGAGAAGCATGGTGAAGCAATCGTCAAGTCAGCAGGGCAGATTGGCGTGGCATTGGGAAACCTTCTCGTTCCTGAAGCCAATACCAGCCATGGTGCTGAGCCAGGTGTGAGTTAAAACAGGATGCAGGTAAAAGAGACCGACTTTGCACGCAGGTTACGGGCCAAGCCACGCGAACAACGAGTTGAGCCCCTGCTTGAAAAATTAATTTCATCACTCAGTGAGCAATTGAACAAGTCGGCCAGTGAAATTGATCCCGATGTGCCTTTTCAGCAAATTGCACCGCTGCTGGCAAGTGATACTCTACGCCACAATCTGTTTGTCCAACCGTGGACTGTTGAGCACCTTGGCTTCAGGTCATACCATAGCTATGAAACTACTTTATCAGCCACTCTACGAGAACTAGCCACCTATCTCGCATGGTCACTGGATCCCTTGCCTTTGCCGGAAAAGACGCTGGATGATATTGAAATCACCTGGCAGTGGAATTGGCCGGAACCGCAATCCTATGAGGGTTCCCGGGTACGAGGGCGTACTCTCTTCGTATTGAGTAGCGGACGTTCAGGCACATCACTGTTTCGTAACATGCTCGATTGTCATGAAGAAGTGTTTGCCCCGCAGGAACTTCACCTGGTTAACTTTGAGAGTATGGCAGAGCGCAGAGATGCACAAAAAAAGTTGGCTCAAGAATGGATGAATACCGGGTTACGAGACACACTCTCCAGGCTGTTTGGTCATAGTGAACATACCGCGGTACTGGAGCTTGAACGCTTTGCCAAATCAGGGCTCACAAGTAGTGATGTATACCAGCTGATTCACGATAAGCTGGAAAACCGCTGGCTTGTAGACAAGACACCAGTTTACGCCAAGCATCCAGGGTGGCTGCAACGCGCGGAGCAAATGTTTACCGAGCCATGCTACGTCCACCTGACGCGCCATCCATATGCAGTGATGGAATCCTTCATCAGCAAACGGTTTTACATGTATTCGCCCTCTATCTGGGGAGAGCGAGTGGAGAATCCATGGCATGCAGCTGAACTCTTCTGGACAATGGCCAATGAGAATATCCTGCGCTTCTCGGAAAATATACCGAACTCACGATTCCTGTGGATCACCTATGAAGAGCTGATGAAGGATAGCAAAAGTGTAATTGAACGGGTTTGCAGCTTCCTGCAGATCCCATTCCGGGAGAATATGCTTGACCCTTACTCTGGGCGTTCAATAACAGATATCAACCTGGAGGAACACTCAGCGATCGATACAAGTATGGGCGAGGCTTGGAAAGAGAGACGTCCACCACATACCCTCTCCGAGCGAACCAGGCGTGTTGCAGCCGAACTTGGCTACGACCTGATATAACCTGTTCTGTTATTCCTCTTCCTCGAAGACCACTGCCGACGGCATGTTGCACATTCTGCTGACGGTTGTCGGGAAGCGTTCAATTATCTTCTCAACCTCTGTTCCACTGACCAGCGCTGTATTGCGTGTGATCTCACAGGTCAGCTCCCTGTCATCCAAAAAAAAAAGAGAATACCAGGCCCAGTGCTGCATTGTGGCCGTCGATAACGCTGCGTTGTACCTCAAGGCCAGGTATTTGCAACGATTCCCTTGGTTTATATATGAGTTGGCAAACGATACCCGCCATCATGGAGTCAGATTCATCCATGGCGAGGCTCAAAGGAATTTCGCTGTACTCAATCGCTTCAAAAAGGTTGGTTCGCAATGCGTCAGAGATGGAACTCCAGGAAGAGTCTGCTTTAACCTGGGCACGTATCGGTAACAGGTTAACAAATGGACCAAGGATGCCTGCTTCCTGCTTGGGATCGCGTAGAGAAAATGGAACATTAACTATCATATCGCGACGCTGCAGCCACTCCATCAAGGTTGCCTGTAACGCGGTCAGCAGGCCTATAAAGAGAGTGATCCCACTACTGCGACAATAACCCTCTAGCGCATTGAGCTGAGAAACCTCGATAACCAATTTGCTGTGTGCAATACCCGGTTGTTCACAAGCACTGTTTGCTGGCGGTGCAGCCGGTAGACCGGCAAGTCGGGACGTCCAGTAGTCATGGGCCTTGTGCTGACGTTTAGGTGTTAGCTGGCTACGCTGTCTCTCGGCGAAAGTGTGATACTGGGCAGGAAGGCCAGAAGTCGTAGCAGGTTCCTTGCGCACCATGGTGCTGTATTTGTCCAGTAGTATGCTTGAGTAATCAAAGGAGCTGACGCAATCCATGATCAAGTGGTGAAAATGGATAAAGAGGAGATGTTCACCTTCGGGAAGCTGTATCAGCTGCAAGCGATAAAACCTGGGATCAGCGCTTGTATAACTGTAACTGGCAAATTGCCTGTACAGCTCTTCAATATGCTGATCTGCTTCATCCTGCTCCAGGACACTGCAATCAATTTCCGAGAAGAGGGGGTCTCCTTCTGAAATCAAAATGGCAGTACAGTTTTCATCAAATACGGTACGTAATATCTCTTGTTCCTGGTCCAGGCGGCTAACTGCGCGTTGCAGGCATGATTTATCCAGGAAGCCTCTGAAATGGATCCGGTGAGTGAGCGCATAGCTGAAGCCGTTCTCCTGCTGTTTCTCTTCCTTGCATAGTGACTCCTGCAGCAGGGAGGCTGGCTGGTCAGCTTGTGAATCGGAAATCTGCACATTTCCAGACTCCATATCTTCAGCCACAGCAACCGAAACGACAAATTCCCTGTTGAAGGCGCTTATCACGCTGTAGCTATGGCCTTTAAAGGTCGCCTCAATCTCCCTGTTGAAACCGATCTCCTGGATATGAACCTTATCGAGTCCCTCGGCAAGTCCAACACCAGCCGCTTTCAATACAGCCTCTTTCTGGGTAAATAGCATGATGGGCAAAATAGATTCAATATCTTCCCGGTTATCTGCTGATGTCCATTCCCGACGGTGGAATTCTTCCAGTTTTTCGAGAAGATCGGGACCACAAATATCCGATACTGTTTTCTCGGAAAGCTCACGGATGCGTTCAATGTCAATGCCGACCGCTTTTTCTCCCTGTGCTGCGCAGACCCAATTATCAGTATGGCTGATAGAAAAGCAGTTAGATGTTGGTGTGGGAGAACCATCAACAGTGACACTCACAGGTGTGCCGTCGCTAAGGACTTCGATTGTTGTCAGTTGTTTCTGGTCTGGAGGTAGATCCGGGTCAAAATGATGATGTGCAAGTAACTTGACAGCCAACTTGCCGCCTGACTTTTCGCGTCGCCGCTTTGCATTGCTCTGTTTCAGAATCTCCCCTGTTTCCTCTTTGGTCATGATGTTGTTTCTATCAGCCCATTCCGACGCCTCTGAGAGATCCAGGATCAGAATCTGTACCTTACCCATGTACAGCGGCTGGTTTAATGGGAGGGGTCTGTATATCCGCAGGCCGGTGCTTTTTGAACGACTGTTTTGTAAACCGGTCATTGCCACCATTGCCTGGTTATTTTCATTAACAACCAATACATCGAAGTACTCTTCTCCATTACGATGGTACTGTCGGGTATACGCATTGCTCTCAAGAGCATCTGCACAAGCCTGGAGATTGATAGCGCAGTTCTTGATACTGGTTGGAATTCGATCCTTGTTGTCGAAAATATTCATCAGGTACCAGCGCGTACAAGAGAATAGGGCGGCTTCGATAAAATAGGCTACACGTCCAGTGTCGGTTAGTAGTGTGCCACTTTCACGCTCAGCCTTATGCATATCGATTTCTGTACATGTCATCGAACCGTTGGGCCACAGTCGAGAGATGATTTCGAAAGCAGGGCCAAAATGGCGCAGGCCGAGATCGGTTAACACAGGTAATTCACGTGGTGTGAATGGTATTATCTGGCGTTTTTTGAATTCTTCCGGAAGTTGATTCAATGTTGAAAAACTTTTCGCAGATTCAATGTCAGAATCAGACCAGCGAAGATTGCATTGCATAAAAGGATGCTGCTCATTTCCTGATGTCTCGGTCAGGCTGAAATGCTGATTATGGCGATGGAGCAACAATTCCTTGGGTTTTCCCTTCTGCAGTATCAGCGGCAAGAGAAACTCGACATCGCTGAAGATGAAACTTAAATCATTGTTAGTGGACTCTCGAAGGGCGGTTGCGATGAGCTGTCGCAGCATTACCGCAGCCGGCGTGACAACCTTACCCCCAAAACTGTGATCGATCAGAACACGATGATGTTCCAGGTCAATATCCAGAGAGAGGTTGATCTTTTTATCAGGCATTGAGAAGCGGTAGTCACATAGCGACAACGCGGTCTGTGGAGGCTCAAACAGAGAAACGCCGGACATATCAGATGGTCGTTCTCCAAATGCTGCAACGCATGTGGTTCCAGTTGGCGGCGAATTGAGAAAACCTGACAACAGGCATTCGAAGGCTTCGATACCATCATCGGGTTGAATCATCTGAACACCCTGGGCATCAAAAATCTCTTTTACCATGCCACGTGATGCCATTCCTACATCAGCCCAGGCATCCCATGCGATAGAGAGTACGGGGAGTCCTGACGGGAGAGAGCCATTAAGTACGCCGTTTGCAGCTGCATAGTCAGCCTGTCCGTTATTACCCACGTAGGAGACGACCGAGGAGAACTGGACAACGCCACGCAAATGCTGCTGGTCTATATTGGCAAGCAGATTTTCAAGGCCACCAACCTTGACCTCCAGCACCCTGGCAAACTCCTCGTCACTCTTGCTGCAGAGGTTCTTGGAAATTTCTATACCGGCACCGTGAATCATCAGGGTGATCGCATGCTTCTCGAGTTGAAGTGAAGAAACTGCTTCTGGATCTGCAATATCTGCACTCAAATATTGCGCCCGTTGCGCTCCCAGTTGAGTAATCCATTCCTCACTCTTTTGCTGCCTGCCAAGGATCAGGAAACGGGCACGAGTACGTTGTGCGAGTGACTTGGTGATTTCTGCAGTGATACCCCGGGCACCGCCTGAAACAAGCACCAAATCATTTTCAGCGAGCTGTTCGCACAGTTGATCTACAGATGCGTACAAGCCATCCAGCTGGTGTAAACGACTCTCAATGACTTCCATGTCGGCAGTTATACGGGCACCAATTTTCGGTTCTGCCAATGCTGCCTGAATCTTCGCGGTTTCGGGTTCAGGAGAATCAAAATGTGTGTAAGAGAGACGGATGTCCGGAATATCTTTTTGTGCGCTTCTTATAAATGCACTCAGGGCAAGAAATGCGCCGTCATAATAAGAAGATAAGGGTGCATAGGTAACAAGGTTAAGTGCTTCAGGCTGTTTATCTGAAGAGCTCGAGCTCTGCTCGCACAGCCAGTGATGCAGGCGAGGAAGGAGTTCTTTACGTAGTGTCTGCATCTCTTGTGGAAGTGCCTCCACCAGGCAATCCGGCAAGGAGAGATTTTCTGCAGGTAGGGTGGGCAGTTCGCCAGTGATACGAAGAGTATGAGAGTAGAGAGAGAGGCTTTTTCCGCTATTCTCCCCGGCAGGCTGATCTTCCGATTGATTATCTTTTTGTGCCACTGCGTTGATTTTTGCCACACTGGTCAGGTTGCGAAAATTCTCAAGTTTTTGTGGCAGAACCGTACCGCGTAGTCGCGACAGGATTTCAAAAATTTTCAGTGTATCTATCCCAAGATCACGTTCGAATTCGGCATCATCAGCGATCTGATCGAGGGAATAACCTGAAACTTCAGAAACCGCCAGGCGTATCTGTTCAATTATACTGAGTTGTGCTTCAGAAGAGTTTACAGGTGCCTGTTCAACACGACTTTTCCGTACCTGAACGGGTAGGGGCTGTCTTTTGATGTCGAGTGGTTCCTCGAGCCGTTCGTGTAGTCCATCAATTCTGAAGTTGGCTGGTTCAGCTGCTTTAACCAGGGGTTCGGTCTGAAAGGGTTTTCCCTGCAAAATCTGGTCAACGAGGCCGCATAGAATATTCTTTGGACCAACCTCGACGAAGCGCCTGATACCTGCCTCGTAAGCTGCATTGACCTGGGAAATAAAATCGACCTGTGAAGGGATTAGTCCGCCGAGAAGCTCTACAGCACTCACCTTATCGGTTGCATTCAACTCTTCTCCGGCGCTTTCGGGGTGAAATGGGTACATCTGGCGGCTTCGGTTAGCCGGTACAGGTATCTCACCATAACGCCAGTCGCACTGATCAAGCACTTCCAGCATTGGCGCTTCACAGTCTGCCACCAGGCGGCTGTGAAAACCGCGTTCAACCTTTAGCTTGAAAGCACGTATTCCGTGGGTGTCTGCCAAGTCTGCCAGTGCATCAATGGTTTCCAACTCACCTGAAATGACAGTTTGTTCGTAGGCATTGAGATTGGCACAAGTTGCATAGCCATCAACCTCACTAAGGAGTTGTGATGCCTGTTTTTGACTGCATGCAAGTGCAAGCATGGAGCCTGGTTCACCATTCGATGGCGCGCTCATCAACTGCCCGCGAATGCATACGATGCGGAAGGCAGTTTCGAAGTCCAGCATTCCTGCTGCGTACAGGGCGCTGTGCTCTCCGAGTGAATGACCAGCAGCCATTGCAGGAGTGATACCCGTTTCGCGCAGCTTCTCCAGCATGACTGCCGATGTCAGAAAGATTGCCGGTTGTGAGACACTCGTTGATTGAAGCATCTTTGCATAGGGCTGCAGTGCTTCATCGTCGGCATCAGGATTAGTTAGCAGCAGTTCATCAAGGGCCACATCTGAATATTCAGAGAAAATTGCCATGGCGAGATCAAGCTGTTTTTGCACCTGCTGATCATCACGCAGTGGATGCAACATGCCCGGATGTTGAGAGCCCTGTCCAGGGAAGAGGAACAGGGTCTGATTTTTTAGCTCGCCGAACTCCGGGAAGTCTGCAATGCGTGCATCCAGAACCGCTTCCCTGGCATTGTTTTGCGGGGAAGAGAGCACCATGTGGTAGTTGACGCCGCCAAAACCGAATGAGGAGACGCCTGCATATACTCTCTGACTGGAAATGGGATCGGGGCGTTTTGAGTCCCGAAGCCCCAATGATTCAAGATCGACGTCATCAGGGGCTAATTCAAAGTTTACCTGGGGCGGAATTCGCCTGAGATTAATGGCAAACAGACCTGACAGCAGAGAAACAACACCGGCTCCTGATAAAAGATGCCCGGTTACCGCTTTACTGCCACCGATGGGAATGGGTGGTTTTCCTGCTGTAGCACGGCTCTTTCCAAAACAGTGGTGAACGGTGAGTCGCTCCTCGGTATCTCCTACCAGTGTGCCGGTGGCATGGCATTCCAGGTAATCAATGTCATCCGGAGTGATGGTGCAGCGTGTGTAAGCATCTTCAACGGCTTCTCTCTGTCCTGCATAGTTGGGGGCAGTGATTCCCTTGCCGGCACCGTCGCTGGAAGTACCCCAGCTCTCGATCAGACCGTAGATAGTATCTCCGTGACGTAACGCATCGCTTTGACGCTTAAGCAGAAACATGCCTGCACCTTCGCCGATGACAAAACCGTCTGCGCGTGCATCAAGTGGAAAAGATCCTTGTGCAGAAAGGGTACTCAGGCTGGAAAAACTGACCATAGCATCAGGTGTTAGCTCAAGACCTGTGGCACCAGCTAAGGCAACATCACAACGTTTTTCGGTTAGCAGCGATACTGCATTTGATATGGCAGCTAGTCCGGAAGCGCACGCCGAGTCCATCGTGGTTGTGAGTCCGCCGAGGTCAAACACATTTGCAATCCGAGCGGCTACAAGACTGGCCAGGGTGCCTGTAACCTTGTCTTCATTGTAAACCCAGTCTTGCTGGTGTTTTTGCTCATAGCGGTCCACGACTTGTTGAAGACGCTCCTCCAGCTCCTGGTCATCTTCGATTAGTTCACTCAGCTCATCCCTGATACGTTGCCATTGAATCATTTTCTGGGAATAACGCTCAGACATATCGCCATTGGTTCCCACCACGACGGCAAAACGCCTGGTAGAAAAGCGGCGTTCAAAAAAGCCGCTATCCTGAAGAGCATTATTGGCACAAACCAGTGCGAGGAGTTGTGACTGTGCCATCTCCTTGGCCACAGTTGGAGGAATCCGGAATTTCGACAAATCATTGTCGAGGGGAGGTAACAGGCCTGCGAGACCGCTATAGCTACGACTGCGGTCAGCAGGATCGTCAGTCAGAAACTCCTTACGCTTGAACCTGGACGTATCCTGTATATCACGAATAAAACAGCGCTTTTGCAGCAGGTTATAGAAATGCTCCTCGACACTTTCGGCTCCCGGGAGATGCACGCCAATACCGACGATGGCGATCGGCTCATCTGGAGAGGTTGGTGTTGTATCGGTTTGATCGGGTGCGGGCATCACTGCAGCGTGCAGTTGAGCGATGCTGCATCTCTTCTTTAACAGTGCTGTAGCTGCACCAGCCATGTAACTGGCCGAATCATCCGGTGTGCTACTTGTAATGGCGCGTCGATGGGCTCCCTGGTAGATCTGTTCGTAGGCGGCCTTTTTTTCATTCAGATCGATGTTGGTGGTGAATATTGTCCACTCTTTTTCGAGTAGATTATATGTGCCTGTAGTAGCCAGCTGACGAACATTTCGATGCAGGGTTTCACCTGTAACGACTGTTTCATCCAGTTCAAATAACAGTTGCTGATAGCTTTCCGGTAAAGGGGTCAGTTCGAGTGCCTCACTGGTTGCCATGTAGGCACTGCCCATTTGCAGAGAGACTTTTAGCCCCTCATCCAGTTCGTAAAAGTTTAACAGTTTCGAAATCAATTCTGTGGCGAAGTGGCTGGCTATTCCACCAGCGAGGATCAGGTGGACCTGCTTTTCAATACGTTGGTCACGAATTTCTGAGAGTACCTCCTGCCATGCGCTCAGGCTTCCAAGGCGTGAAACATGACCGCCGGCCTCTTCTCCCTCGATGATGAAAGTGCGAACCCCCATATCAAAAAGTACCCGGAGCATTGCAGCATTCGGTGCATGCACCGCCAGGTTGAGAGCGGTCTTCAGGAGTCTTTGTACATGATCAAGTTGTGGTGCCGCCAGTACGACAAGCTCAGGACGATGCTTTTCGAGTGTATTGACTATCTGTTCCAATGCTTCGTCGCTTTCAGAGACTGAAACAATTCCTGCTCCGTAAGGTATTCCCAGTTGGGTGGTATCGCTTAACAGCTGCTCTTCTTGCTGCGGACCGAGGCCTGCCAGTGCCATGCAGGGTAAGGCTCCCGCTCGAAAAACTTCCTCGGCAAAGGGTGGGCTGATACTGATATTTGCCATTGCGCCTTGTATGATCGGAAGCTCGCAGTGAAAGCTCTTTGCAGCCGGATTTCCTGGGGCAAAACAGGTGTTGCTGGCAAAATCACGAGGAGATAATCGGGCCAGTTGCAGGTACTGTTTCAGATGAGGCAACAATTTTGAGGATTGCAGAGGCTCTTTTGCATTCGACCATAGGCCGTCAGAGTGGCTGGTACGCAGGAATGCCTGGCTATCTTGCAGACAGCGGCTACGAATATCTATCGCTTCCGGAGCGCCGCCTTTAACCAGCAGACGCAGGCTGGCACCTCCTGCCAATGGGAAACGAAATACTTCTCCACCAGGCTCCTCGTGGAATTGGTCTGATGACAGTACAACACCGCTTACACCAGAAGCCAGGTATGACTGGAACAGCTCATAACCGGTACGGCCATGCAGATAAAATGGATGACTCGCATGCTCTGATAGTAGATTGAATAACACCAGGGCAGAACACTCCCGACTTGGACCTGGCACCTCGAAGCTGCGCCCGATAAGCAGGTCGCATTTAAAGTGGTTGGCCTTGATTATTCCGCTTTTATTGGCAACCTCGATTGCTATTCCGCCATGCCATTCAGGAATGTCACCTTCCTCTAAATCGAGAAGATGGCTCAGAATGACCGGATGTTTATCCAGCCCTTTGGTACGCAATATCTCCAATATGGACAAATCAAACAAGCGAAAAACAGGTCTCTCTTTCGCTGAGAAAATTGGGAGTGTGGAAACATCCTCAGTACTGAACAAGTTGCTGATAAGTCCTGCATCAAGCTGCTCCGTTTCCGCCAGGTTGCAATAGAGATAAGCATCATCGAGTAATACAGGAGGGAACTTGTTCAAATTCATAATGTATACAACAACCTGGGTTAAATGGATTCAACCATTAGTGAAATATCCGTGGGCGAAACAAGATCGTCCTGATGCTTATTGTTAAACGCATTATAAAATGCTTTATCTATGCATTGGGTGTAATCCAAAGAGTTGATTCGGACACTCTTCTCCCGTTGCATCGAGATTTATCTGGTCTGACCGGATATTATGCTTGAATAGTGTGGTGTGTTCATTCTTCTGACACTGGTTGCTGATGCCGCTCCCGGGCTGCCAACATGAGCCTCGCCAGCTCTACTGCCTGCTCATCCGGCGAACCTCCCAATACTGAAACCGGATTCCGCACGGAGACATTCTCGACCAGTTCCTGCAGGCCGTTGTCGGGTGTAATGCAGACTGGTCCGGTACAGGATTGCAGAATAACTGCCAGAAAAACCGGCAGGAGGTTGTGTGAATCCGGTCCTGTCAGGGGGCCAGCCACAACCAGCAGGTCAAAACGGTCAAATGGTAATCCTGTCTTCAGGAGACTCGCATCGTTGATACTCAGGATACCGGCTTCTACTGCCGGTTCGGCGATCAGCCAGCGACCGGAGATATAGGCTCCTTTCTTGCCGCGTGAGGCAGGTTGGCCTTGAAGGTAACAGCCATCAAAATCTGCCCGGCCGACTTGAACTCCGGATTGTGCAAGCGTCTTGCCCAACCTTAGCGCCAGGTTTTGGGAATCTCCCAGGATGAGGGTAAGGGGAATCCGGCCGTTGCCCTGGATTACGCCACACAGGACTTCGGGGTAGAGGTGTCCCGCAGTCACCGGCCCAAACTGCGGTTGTGCGTTTACCTCGCAGATAGCGGCGTCAGACTCCAGCCAGGATTGCCGGATGTCCGGGATCAGCAGGTCGACACCTGCCAGATCCAGCTTCAGGGTGGCCGCTGCCCTTGCAGCCAGTCTAAGGTTGTCAGGATGTACCTGTTCAAATACCGTGACAGGTGTCCCGCCACTGGATACATTGCCGTTCCGACTCAGACGGACATAGCGATCAACTTCCGGCACTGCATCCGGTGTCAGGCCCTGCTCATCAATCAAGTCAAGTGCACCAGGGGAAAGTTCCAGGGGTTTTAGAGGGGAATTGTGTCCCTGGCGACTTGTATCCTCGTTGGCTGATTCGATCAACTCACGTACGGTGTGGATGCCATCACCGTTTACTCCAGCCGGAACACGCTCGATGGCCCAGACTGTACGACCGTTGAAAACCACCAGGCGATAATCTCGTCCTTCGACATGACGTTCGAGCATAATTTGTTTTGAGTGCTTGTGGGCCTCCCGGTATGCTCCCCGAACCATCTCACTGTTCTTGAGGCCCGCCGCAACTCCGGTGCCGCCGTCGAGGTCGGCAGGTTTTATAACTACGGGAAAGCCAAATTGTCCGGCCAGGCGTACTGCCTCCTCCTCATCGTTGACCATCTGGTGGTCGGGCACAGGCAAGCAAGCCCGTCGGAGTGCATTTGCTGTAGCCAGCTTGTTGCGTGCCAGCATGGCCGAAAGTTGAGGAGTGTGGTCAGTGAATGAACTCTCCATCAGGTGAGCCCTGATTCCCTGGCCATATTGGTAGAGTCGATTCGTCACATGTGAGTAAGGGATGCCGAGTCGCCTCGCTGCGGATAGAAAGTGACTGGTATTGCTATCCGAGGGAGCACTGAGCCTGAGCTTTTCTATCATTTTTGCCAATTGTCCTGGAGCTTCGTCCGCGGGACACTCCTGCCCGGCGCAGTTTATGATGTTGAGCAGGCCGGGGAGTATTGAAGCAAGATCGTTACTGCATCCTTCCACGGAGGGTACTACGATGACAAAAGATTGATTTAAGTTATAGAGTACTTTTCCTGCATCTGCAATGGGCTGGCCGGCGGCCTGTTGGCAGGCCAGCAGGCTGTAGAGCAGGCTGGTTATCATTTGCCCTCCGAGGCTCTCCTGGCCTGATTGGGCCGGGGTTGGGAAGGCATCAAGTGACTGCTTGAACAGGGATGCCAGGTAGCTATTCACCTGGTTGACATCGCATGATTGGTCGGCATCAATTCTGGCTTCGATGGTGAATGACAGTGTCGGACCAGGCAAATCCGCCAGGGAGCCGGGCAGTATGCTGGTGCGACCGACAATGTGCAGAGGCGCATTGTCTGGATTGGGTTCAATCATCTTTGAGAGCTGTTTACGGTGCAGTTGATGGTTGCATTAGAGTAATACTATTCGTAATAATGTTCCAATTGACGATTGATGGCAGTAAGCTTGTACCTTCGGCCCAATCGGTGTGCCACCGGACTACCCTGTGAAATCGACATCTTCCCTTTCAAGTAATGGGCAGTGGCCCCGAGCCGCCGGTTTTTGGCATCAAATTGGCCCTCCATTGCGACCAGTTGCTGAAGACGTTGCTCTCTTTGAAAACGCAATCAAGGCGGCCTCCACAGGGCAATCTGCCGGGTCACTGCGTGGCTTGATACTTGGGGTAACTCCGGAACTGTACAGTCTGCCATGGCCGGCAGGCTCGGAAGTGCGAGCAGCTGACCGTACCGCGGAAATGATCGAATATGTCTGGCCGGGATCAACCTCCATGGTGTTTCAGTCGGACTGGCGAGAGATTGACTCTCCGGATGCCTCCTTTAATATCATCCTGTGTGACGGTGGCTGGCACCTTCTTGATTACCCGCAGGAACAAGCTCAGCTGGCCCATCAGTTAGCGAGGATGTTAATACCTGGAGGGCTGTTCGCTGTACGTCTGTTTGTAACGCCTGTCGTGCCTGAACATCCGGATGAAGTACTCAAAGAACTGTTCAGCGGGACTATCCCGAATCTTAACCAACTCAAGCTGCGCCTGGGTATGGCCATGCAGACCAGTGCGGAGAAGGGCGTGGCACTGCATGATATCTGGACTCAACTGAACCGGCTCGAGGCTGACTGGTCACACCTGGCAGAGCGCCTGGGTTGGCCTCTTGAGCACCTGGAGGCCATAGAGGCCTATCATGATACGTCAGCCCGCTACCACTTTGTCACTGTTGAACAGGTGATCGAGCAGCTTTGTCGTGCTAGCGGAGGGAGTTTCCAGCTCGAAGATATGAGCACACCTGCCTACCCCATGGGAGGGCAATGCCCAACCCTTCTGTTTCGTCGACAAGCTGATGACTGATACTAACCAGGCAAATTCATCGGAGCGTCTGGCTACCATGATCAATGGTTATCAGGCTGGTGCTTTGCTCTATACCGCAGTCAAACTGGATCTGCCGGACCGCCTCCTGGTTCCTGTTACTGCCACTGACCTGGCCCACGAACTGGATCTGCGCGTCTCGGAACTGGAGCGCTTTCTACATGCTTTGGCCGGCCTGGATATCTGTGTACAAACTGCGCCTGAAACCTACGTTCTTACCGACACGGGACAGCTGCTGCTGAGAGAGTCGGACTCGCCACTACGCGAACAGGCAGTGCTGGCGGTGGAACAGTACTGGTCTTCCTGGACTGCCCTCAGTCATTCCCTCGTCACCGGGCAGACCGGTTTTCAGCACGCCACCGGCGTGGACGCGTGGGAATATCGTCGTGATCACCCAGAACAAGGGGCTTTGTTTCAGGATTGGCTGGCCAAGGAAACGCGATCTATTGCTGCTGATATCATCGCCTGCCTGGACCTTTCTGATGTTACAACTGCAGTTGATATCGCTGCTGGCGGTGGGACCCTGGCGGCAGCCATGTTGGCGACTAATCCGCAACTCACAGTGACACTCTTCGATTTGCCCCATGTCATCGAGCACACGCGCCATGAACTGGATTTGCCACCAGGGCAGGAATCCCGCTGTCATTGGACCGGAGGTGACTTTTTCTCTGCCGTACCGGGTGACGCTGAACTCTACCTGCTCAAGAGCGTGCTTCACGACTGGGATTCTGAAAAATGCCTGGAGATTCTCGGGCACTGCCGGACTGCCATGCCTGGCGATGCGCGTCTCCTGGTTATTGAACGCCTGCTTTCAGAGGACCCTGTCAGTGATACCCTGGTAGCCAGGTTGGATATTCACATGATGGCGGTGAACGGTGGCCGGGAGCGACGCCTGGTCGAGTACAGAGATCTACTCGATCGGAGTGGATTCAGCTTGCACTCTGTGAGCAACAGCAAATCCGGCTTCACTATCCTTGAGGCAGTTCCCTCATGACAATATCTTCAGATACTCGTGTAGTGGTTCTTCATGCCGAGGATGCCCCTATGCCTGGTGTGGCATCCCCTGGAACCCATCAACGCTACCGTCAACCACATCTGAGTCTGGAGGAACGTCGCCTGGGACAGCTGGCGGATCACAACGTCCGCGTCGAGATGATGTACGCAGGTGTTTGCGGAACTGACCTGCATCTTGTGCAGACCGATTCTGAGACCGGCTACGTGTTGACCTCAGCGCCAGCCTCGATCCCGGCCCGGGGGCGTATTCTTGGTCACGAGGGTGTTGGCAGGGTTGTTGAAACAGGTAACTCGGTGCAATACCTGCGCCCCGGAGATGTGGTTGCTTTTGAGTCAATTCACGTCTGCCGACAATGCCGACCATGTCTGCGCGGAAACTACAACCAGTGCCACGAAGCAACCCTGGTTGGCATGCAAGAGGAGGGACTGTTTGGCACTATTGTCGACTTGCCGGCAGCGCTGGCTCACGATGTAAGTGCAATCAGTGACAGTGATGCCGGTCTGCGCGCAGCTGCTTGCCTGGAGCCTGCCGGGGTTGCATTGCTGGCCTGTGAGAGCCTTCCGATACGAGCCGGTGATCGTGTCCTGGTGTGTGGTGGTGGTCCCATTGGAATTTACTGCGCGATGCTTTGTTGTCTTGCGTTCCACGCTTCTGAAGTGATACTGATCGAGCCGATAGCAGCGCGCCGCAAGGTTGCACAGTCATGGTGTACAACTTTTCCTGATATCCACTCCTGGCTGGAGATGGACGGGATGGATATCGATGTGCTGATTGAGGCTTCAGGCAGTCTAGACAACGTGCGCCTGGCCTTCCCGCGTATAGCAGCGAATGGCCGGGTAAGTCTGCTGGCTCGTGGCGGAATGCCCTTGCATATCGATACGGTTGATCACATGATCACACAAGCGATATCAATCCACGGATCACGTGGTCACCTTGGAGGTCTGTTTCCCCGCGTGATGGATCTGTACCAGGCAGGCCTTATGCCACTCGATGCGATTGTGACCGGAGTATTGCCTGGTATCGAAGCGCTGCACGCAGCACTGCTTGCCCCGGGTGACATCGCAAAGAATCATTGCAAGGTTCTTGCTCGTCTGGGTGATTAGCTGACACCATGGCCGACACGACTCCCACCACCATCACCTTGCATTCCGCCCAGGCGCGTTACTATCGCTACCGAACTCCTTATCTACCACGTTTGTTTTCCCGGCTGGCGCAACGGTTAGATTTGACCGCAGAGTCGACACTACTGGATCTCTGCTGCGGCAGCGGTGAGGTGGCAACTGGCTGCATACGCCATTGCGGTCATATCTATGCTGTTGATGGCTCAGCTGAAATGCTGGCTCAGGCACCTCGGGCAGAACGCATCGATTACATACAGGCCGATGTAAACGACGAGGCCTACAAGGCACCGGAACTGGTGGACCATATCATTATCGGTCGTGCAATCCACTGGGTTGAAGCGGACAGCCTGGCGAGGCTCGCTCGTGCAAACCTGAAAGAGGACGGCCGAATTATCATCTGCTCAACCTGCTGGGGTACAGAAGCAGCCTGGTTCGCTGACTACCAACGCTTGACTACACCTTACAAGGGAGGGCTGGGCCAACGGCAAATTGATACCACTGGTGCCGGCACATTGGCGTCGATTGGATTCAGTGCAGAGGATCAACTCAGGGTAGGACGGAGGCTACTAGTCGATATTGATTACCTGATCGGGCATGCTATGGCGACTACTTACGGTGATCGGCAGATTGCTCTTGCCAATGATTTTGATAATTTCAGTCAGCGCATGCGCACCACCCTTTCACCGCACCTGGTAGATGGCAGGCTCGCAATGGATGTTACCAGTTGGGCAATTGTCTACTACCGCTAACGGTTCTGTCAGTAACAGTCATTCCAAATCACATAATACTCGGTGAGATCACACTGGATTAGTATTCAATCTAATCAAGCGAGGATGATGAGAAAAAGCAGGTGTGAATATTAAAAGGGTGATTAGCCTGACACGTTTCCGTTTACGGTATCTGAAGCAGCCTGTCTCTGCTGGTCAAGATAATCTTCATAGATTCGCCTTGCCAGTTCTTCACTTGCTTTTGAAAAATATTCGGCGCTCATCGATTGTTGCGGGGCATCGAATATCAAATGCACACCAGAGGATGAGAATGGTGAGAAGCTTGCAAGCAGGTAACCGGTATCAGTCGGAAAGGAGAGTCATGACAGCGATGTCACCCCGCATCCTTGCATAATCGAGCGCTGTCGAGCCGTTAGTATCCGTCAGGGTTTTATCAGCTCCGTGTTTCAGCAGGTACTGTACCGCCTCGAGATGGCTGCCGTTAGCGCTCTCGGTGAGCGCGGTCCACCCCTCGTCATTGATTGAGTTGATGTCGATACCTTGCTGAAGCAGTTCCGCGATGACCTTGGTGTGGCCAAACTCTGCTGCCCAGTGTAATGCAGTCGCTCCGTCGAGGTCTTTCTGGTGTGCATCTGCGCCTGAGGCGAGAAGTTGCTGGACGATATCCGGGTGTCCCTTGGCCGCGGTCTTCATTAATGCCGATGCACCATAGATATCTTGCTGGTTAACATTGGCCTGTGCGAATAGCAGGGAACTGACAGCGTCTGAATGCCCCTTTTCTGAAGCCAGCATGAGAGGTGTGTACCCTTTATTATTCTTAGAATTCGGATTTGCTCCTCTCTCAAGAAGTATCTGGATGATCTTGAGTTGATTTTTCTCAGCAGCCTTGTGCAGGGCTGTCGCTCCGGTACGGGTTGGAGAGTTGACGTCAGCGCCATGCTCGATCAGCAGGTTGGTCATTTCAATATGACTGCCGCTGGCTGCACAGAAAAGCGCTGTCCAGCCATCATCGGTCCTGGAGTGGATATTTGCACCCTTGCCGAGAAGCAATTTAGCCGCTTCCATGTGATCCTCTGTAGCGGCAAACATCAGGGGTGTCTGCATCCCTTTTGATGTTGCGTTGACATTTGCACCTTGCTCGAGAAGTTCCTCAATCTTGGACAGGTTTCCCGCTTCCGTGGCATCTATGAGTTTTGCTCCCAGGCCATCTGAACCCATGGCAGCAGATACTGTGAAGAGGGTGATGCATAATGCATAGAGAAATTGCCTTGTCATGATCGTATTACTCCTTCTCTACCTGTGCGATTTCTTTGGGCTCTTCCGGTTCCTTGTGAGCGATGCCGGTATGACAATCAATGCAGGTTTGACCTCGTTCAAGGGCGCGCTCATGGCGCTTGCGTGCATAGCGATCCTGCTCACTCATATCCATCGTGTTGAAAGTATGGCAGTTGCGGCATTCGCGTGAATCGGTTGCCCTCATCGAATCCCAGACACGGTTTGCCATCGTCCAGCGGTGCTCCTCGAATTTATCCACTGTATCGATGGTTCCAAGTACCTTGTGAACAATCTCCTTGTAAGCCTTGATCTTTCTGATGACTTTGTAGGTCCACTCTTTCGGGACATGGCAGTCTGCGCAGGTTGCCTGTACGCCCGCCGCATTTTTAAAGTGAATGGTTTCCCTGTATTCCTGGTAAACAGTGTCTTTCATTTCGTGGCAGGAGATACAGAACTCCATTTTGTTTGTCCACTCCATACCTGTATTCAGGGCGCCCCAGAAGAGAATGCCAATAACGAAAAAGACAGATGCAATTTTGAGCGGAATGGATGCTATTAACCTGGATAATTTTGATTTGTTTTTTGTTTCGGGCATCTCTCTGGCTCCTCCTCATGTATGAATCAGGCATCCTGTCCTAAGGTTCCTGATCGTGGTGTACAGAAAACAGTTACCAAGGCATCATGCTGGCGCCTTGCCTGATTCTTATTATTCTTCTAACTATAAGAGAGGTTTATAATAATTACCAGAGAATCTTTACGGTAATAAGGTAATAAGATAACTGGTATTAACAGGTGAGAGCACCTGTTTGCAGGGTTAGATTTCCACTGGAACGGGATCTATTCCCCAGATATTGTCACAATAATCCTGGATCGAACGATCTGAGGAGAACTTGCCGGAACGGGCAACATTCAAAATCGACATCCTGGTCCAGCGAGACTGATCAAGGTAAGCGGCCGAAACAGATTCCTGGCACGAAATATAGGAGGCGTAGTCTGCCAGCAGCATATATGGATCGTCTGACACCAGGTTATCGACCAATGGTTTGAAGAGTTCGGTGTCACCGTGTGAGAAATAGCCGCTGCGTATGAGTTCGAGTGCTTCGGATAGCTCTTCATTTTCCTGCAGGTATTTACCCGGTTGATAACCCTCGTTGCGGATCGCTTCCATCTGGTCAATCGTATTGCCGAACAGAAAAAAGTTCTCATGCCCGACTTCGTCGCGAATCTCGATATTTGCTCCATCAAGGGTGCCGATGGTCAATGCACCATTCATGGTGAACTTCATGTTGCTGGTACCCGAGGCTTCCATGCCGGCAAGTGAAATCTGCTCCGAGAGGTCGGCCGCCGGGTATATGTTCTGGGCGCGCTTGACGTTGAAGTTCGGGCAGAAGACGACTCTCAGCAGGTCGCGGGAGACCGGATCGCGATTGACAACTTCCGCGATCGAGGTAATGAATTTAATGAGGAGTTTTGCCATCTTATAGCCAGGCGCAGCCTTGCCGCCAAACATAAAGGTGCGAGGTACCATTTTGTAATGAGGATCATCTTTAATGCGATTATAGAGTGTGATGATATGTAGTGCGTTGAGGTGCTGGCGCTTGTATTCGTGGATACGTTTTACCTGGATGTCATAGATGGAAGCCGGGTCAAGAGAGATCCCTGTGCACTCTTTAACATAGACTGAGAGTTGCTGCTTTGCTCTCATCTTTACTGCCTGCCACTGATCCTGAAAGTTCGAGTCTTCACAATATTTTTCAAGGCAATGGAGTCGGTCCATGTGGCAAATCCAGTCATCATCACCCAGTCTACTCGTGATCAGGTCGGTCAGGGGAGGGTTGCTCTGTACCAGGAATCGGCGTGGTGTCACTCCGTTTGTCACGTTGAAAAATTTTTCCGGTGAGAGATCATAGAAGTCTTTAAGCGTTGTTTTCTTAATGAGTTCACTGTGCAGTTCTGCGACCCCGTTGATACGGCTGCTCCCGATACAGGCGATATGTGCCATCCTGACATATCGATTTCCAGATTCGTCAATAATAGAGAGTCGTGCAATCTTTTCACTGTCACCATGGAATTTCAGGCGTACATCGTCAAGATGCATTTGATTCACTTCGTAGATAAGTTCCATGTGTCTTGGCAGGAGAGACTGAAACAGTTCTACAGGCCATTTCTCAAGCGCTTCGGGTAACAGCGTGTGATTCGTGTAGCAGAAAGTGTGTTTGGTGACATGCCAGGCGTCATCCCACTCCAGGTGATGTACATCGAGAAGCAGGCGTAAAAGTTCGATTACCGCGATTGCTGGATGTGTGTCGTTCAGCTGGATGACAAATTTATTGTGGAAGTGCTTCAGATCATCGTCAGAAGTATCAAGATAGATCCTGATCATATCCTGCAGTGAGCAGGAGGAGAAAAAGAACTGCTGGCGCAGGCGCAACTCTTTTCCTGCCGCTTGTTCATCATTCGGATAGAGCACCTTGGTCAGGGTTTCCGAGTGTATTTTGCACTCAACCGCAGCGTAGTAGTCGCCCTTGTTGAATGCCTTGAAATTGAATGACTCCACAGCCTCTGAACGCCACAGGCGCAACAGGTTTGCGTTGCCTACGCGGTAACCGGGAATCGGTGTATCGTAAGCAACACCAGAAATGACCTCATGTGGTACCCAGCGGGTTCGCTGGTGCCCATCATCCTTGTATTGTTCAGTGTGACCGCCAAAGAGCACAGGCATTGTCAGCTTTGGCCGCCGTATTTCCCACGGGTTGCCCGGGTGCAGCCACTTATCGGTTGATTCGATCTGCCAGCCGTCAACGATGCTCTGGTTGAAAATCCCGTGCTCGTATCGAATGCCGTAGCCGATAGCTGGCAACTGCAGTGTCACAAGTGAATCCATGTAGCAGGCAGCCAGCCTGCCCAATCCGCCGTTGCCAAGACCGGGTTCTTCCTCCTGAACGACCAGTGAGTCGAGATCAATGCCCAGCTCTGCTGTCATTGTTCTTACGTTCTCAATGATGCCAAGGTTAATCATGTTGTTAACCAGGTGAGGACCAGGAAGATATTCAGCAGAAAAATAGCAAACACTACGTGCTTTATCGTGTTTGAAAGTCTTGGATGACTGGTTGAACCTGTGGAGCAGGCGATCGCGTACTGTATAGGCGAGAGCCATGTACAGATCATTAGATGTTGCCACGTCGAGGTTGCGTCCGCGTATATAAAACAGGTTATCAAGAAAAGCGCGCTTCAGTGCATCGACACTATGACCAGTGCGAGTATGCTCTCGATCTACCGCTGTTTCACTCACTTGATATATCCTCACAACCTGCAGATGAGTATAACTCTGCTATCAGTATGCAATTAGAATGCTACAGCTTTATGCATTGTCTGTCATTGTGTCGAAATTAGTCACGCCGGCTCTCCTGCTGATTCAGTAATCTCTTTTATCAGCTGCTTTTTCAGGAATTCAACAGCCAGTGCCAGGTTGTCAGTGGCCTGTTGAGTCAATGCTTCACGAATTGAAAAGTCATAACCGCGAATCGACATGAAGTAAGTGAGCGGTGGTGGTTCCGCATACATATCGATAAAGGTTTTCAAGAGGGCGCCGGGGGTGACTGCATGAGTTGTAAAGCTGCTGTTTTCTTCAGGCTCGACTCTGATGAAATCTATAGCGGAGTTGATGCCGGCACTTGCATCGATAAAGATCACAAGATCCCGTTCCCGCAGATCCATGATGAGCTCAGCTTGCAGTTGATGTTCATGGAGTAAGTCGACAGGCAGCTCCTGTTGTCTAATCCATGGACGGATATTTTCCAACAGCATGGGGCCAAGGGCGTCATCTCCCCTGGCAAGATTGCCATACCCGAGTAGCAGGATGGGTGTAATGCTGTTCTCTTCCTGTAACATGATGCGCTATTTTTCCCGCCTGTCGATAAGCTTGCCATTGCTGTCGAGAAGCGAGATCTCCAGCGGCATTTTTCCAATGGCGTGGGTAGCGCAGGAGAGGCAGGGGTCATATGCACGGATCGCAACTTCGACCTGGTTAAGCAGTGGCTCGGTTAACTCTCGACCACCCAGGTAGTTGATTGCCACCTGTCGAATCGACTCATTCATCGCCTGGTTGTTATTCGTTGTGGGAACCATCAGCTTGGCCTTCTCAACCAGGCCCTCCTGGTTGATCCTGTAGTGGTGCAGCAGTGTACCTCGTGGCGCTTCTATTACACCGATGCCTTCCTGTTGCATCTCACCTTTAACAACGAGATCGGAACCAAGGATGTCACTGTCATGCAGCAGCTCGTTGAGAACTTCCACGCAGTGCAGTAGCTCGATCAGTCGTGCCCAGTGATATGCAAGCGTAGCATGCGCTGGTTGGCCTGCTCCCAGCTTGAGGAATTCCTGTCTCTGAGCTTCTGCGAGAGGCGTTGAGATCAGGTCACAGTTATTGATACGAGCTAGCGGACCGACCTGGTACCAGCCGTTATCTTTACCAAGCGAAGAGATAAAGGGGAACTTCATGTAGCTCCAGGATTTGACCTCCTCCTGAAGATAGTTGCCGTAGTTGCGGTAATCGACATGATCGAAAATTGTGTTGCCGGTAGAGTCATGTGCCCTCAACCCGCCATCATAGAGTTCCAATGCACCATTGGGGCGAGTGAGGCTGACACTGTTCGTTTTGAGTGCGGCAAATGACTGGTGGTAATCAAATGCCTGGTAGTAGAGCTTTTTAATCAGCTCGACAGATGATTGTGCTGCAGTGAGAACCTCATCCATGTCTCCAAGGAGATAATCTCTTTCCTCGATAGAGAGTGACTTGTTCACACCACCAGGTACGGCACATGCACCATGGATTCTTTTTCCCATGGTGAGGCGTATGACCTCCTGCCCGAACTTGCGAAGCAGGATGCCCTGCCGTGCAATTTCCGGTTCATCCTCGATAACACCGACAATGTTACGGTGTTCAATAGCGTCGTCATGGCCGAACAACAGGTCGGGTGATGAGAGGTAGAAAAAGTGCAGTGCATGGGATTGCATCACTTGCCCGTAATGCGCCAGTCTCCTGATCTTGTCAGCAGTAGGAGTGACTTGTGAAACGCCGGATAGCATGTCGATTGCTTTCGATGCTGCGAGATGATGGCTTACGGGACAGATTCCACACAGGCGTTGCACAACAACCGGAAGCTCCCAGTAGGGGCGCCCCTGGATGAATTTCTCAAAGCCGCGAAATTCAGTGATATGCAGGCGTGCCTGCTTTACGTGATTATCATCGTCCAGTAGCAGCGTGACTTTACCGTGTCCCTCAATTCGAGTGACAGGTTCAACCACGACTCGGCGGAGCTTGTCGGGATTGTCAGCTGTTTCAAGGTCAGATGCCATGCTATCACCAACTAGTCGTAACGAATTTGCGCATAAGGGATCTCCACGGATTTGCCCTCGATAATCCGCGCCAGAAAATCATATATGACTTCGGCGGGCGGCGGGCAGCCGGGAATGAAGTAGTCGATTTTCACCAGTTCATGTAGTGGTTGTACCTTGTTGAGCAGAGGTGGTAATTCCGGATCATCAGGAACTCCCGGGTTCACAATCCCGGCACCGTTGACAAAAGATTCATCAAGACATGCCTTGAGGTCAAACTGGTTGCGCATTGCCGGAACACCGCCGTTGAGGGCGCAGGCGCCAAGCGAGACAAGGATGCTGCAGTTATCACGGAACATCTGCAGCACCTCGATGTTTTCCGTGTTTGCCGCACCACCTTCAATGATACCAATATCGCATGTGCCGACAGTTTTGATATCAGTCAGCGGGCTGCGATCAAATTCAACCAGTTGCACAAGATCCATGATACGCGCATCGATATCGAGCAGAGACATGTGACAGCCAAAGCAGCCGGCAAGTGATGTCGTAGCAACTTTCAGTTTTTCACTCATCACTCTTCCTGTTTGACTTCAGGTCTGCGTCATCAATTGCAGAGATGTCATAGCGACGCTCACCGATCGGCAACTCGTATCCCTTGTGTTTCGGCAATATTGCGCCGACAGGACAGATAGCTGCTGCCTTGTCAGTCACCTCGAAGAGGCTGTCACCAAGTTTTCCATTCTCCGAATTGATAACAAGAGACGTCTCGATGCCCCGACCGCTGAGTGAAAATACCCGCTTGCCATCCGTGTCACGACTGGCGCGTACACAGAGTTCACACAGGATGCAGCGATTGAAGTCGATGATCATGTCAGGATGGCTTGCATCAAGTCTGCCGGGTGGATTGAATTGGGTATAACGTGGCGTCAGCAGTCCGACGTGATAAGCCACTGCCTGTAGTTTGCAAGAACCGCTTTTTTCACAAACCGGGCAGATGTGTACGCCTTCTGCAAACAGCATTGCAACCAGTTCCCGGCGAATCGTATTGATAGACTCTGTATTGCTTTCCACTACCGATCCATCGACTGCAGGTTGTGTGCATGCCGAAATATTTCTACCGTCGAGCGATACCAGGCAGAGGCGGCAGCTTCCGTGAGGTGTAAAACCGGGTTCATGGCAGAGATGAGGGATGTATTCGCCTGCATTCAAGGCAGCGTCCATGATGGTATCGCCCTCTTTGAAGGGGATGCTCTTTCCATCAAGGGTGAATGACATCTTCATCTTTTCTCACCCTGGTGCGTGAAAAGATCGGGTGCTTGCTGCATTGCCTGCATGATCGGTCTTGAGGCGGTGTGTCCCAGTCCACATCGACTGGAGCTGTTCATGACCTCTGCAATGATATCCAGCTGCTCATAATCCTGCCGTGTCGCATTGCCATGATGGGCTTTATTGACCAGGTCCCTGATCAGGGATGTGCCTACCCTGCAAGGAGTGCAGAAGCCACAGCTTTCATGAGCGAAAAAATCACTGAAATATTGCACCACATCCAGAAGGCTTCTGCTTTTATTGAAAATCATGAATGACCCACCCGCCGGGAGATCTTCGTAACAGAGTCTCCTGTCGAAGCTGTCTTCAAGAACCAGGTTTCCAGCCGGTCCGGTGACCTGAACCGCCCGGGTTTCTGTTGCTCCACATGCATCAAGCAGTTCCCTGATTGTCAGGCCGAACGGGAACTCATAGATTCCCGGGTGCTGGCAGTCTCCGCTGATACTGAACAGCTTGGTGCCGATAGACTCAGTTGTGCCTCGGGTTGCAAACCAGTCGCCACCTCTTGTTGCAATCCATGATGCCACGAAGAAGGTCGCAACATTGTTAACCACGCTTGGTTTGCCAAGGTAACCTTCAGAAATAGGGTAGGGAGGACGATTTCTCGGGATGCCGCGCTTACCTTCAAGCGATTCGATAAGTGCGCTCTCTTCACCACAGATGTAGGCACCGGCACCCAGGTGTATTTCGATATCGAAATCTGCACCATCATGGGCAAGAATGCTTTTTCCAAGCAGCCCCTCTGTGCGTCGCCTGGTGAGGCTTTCTTCGAGGTGCTGTTTCAGGTAGCGGTATTCGCTGCGCAGATAGATCAGACCTTTTTGCGCACCCGTAATGAGTCCGCACAGGGTGATGCCTTCAATGAGTGCATCGGCATTGGTTTCTAGCAGAAACCTGTCCTTGAATGAGCCTGGTTCCCCTTCATCGGCATTACAGATGACATAGCGTTCACTGGCATCGGTGTCACGGCACATCTTCCACTTTTGCGCAGTTTGGAAGCCGGCCCCGCCTCTGCCGCGCAGTCCTGATATTGTCAGTTCTTCCAGCAGTTTTTGCGCGCCGGTTTCAAACAGCTGTGACAGGGCGCTGCCTGATTCGAAAGAGTCGGAAAGCAAGAGATCACAACGATGAACATTGCTTGAGACATGGAAGAGGTTAGATGGCCACTCTGTTACTGGTACGCTGTTATCAACCAGCTCGGCAATCCGGTCAATGCGTTGTGGATCCAGCTTGGTCAGAGGGTAGCCATTGACGAGTGCTGCAGGTGCATGATCTGCCATGCCGATACATGAGGTCGTTGACACTGTAACCCGTCCGTCTGCACGTGGTTCGGCCAGGGAGACTCCAAGCCGTTTACGCAGGTTTTGGATCAACGCCTCGCTGCCCGACATGCGGTCGATAATGTTGTCGCTGAAGTGGATTTGATAATCGCCCTGTGGAACTGGATAGAGGAAACTGTAGAACGCTATGACTCCACGAATTTCGCTTGCGGGAAGTCCAAGTTGGTTTGCAAGCCTCAGGATTGCCTTGCCTGGCACATATGAATATTGCTGCTGAATCTCAACAAGAAGCTGGAGCAGGTGGTCTGCTCTCTTGTTCGTTGACAACACCAGACTGTCGACGAATGGGATGACGTTCTCTGTATCAGATCTGGGCATATTGGTAGCCGAGTGCATCACTCTCTTAATACTACCAACTTTAAATGCTGGTTGCCTTAATCCTTCATCTCTTGTGAATAATTTGTTGCAAAGAGTACCCCGATGTTGAATAGCGCCCATATTAGGACTAGGGTTAGAAATATATGACAGGTGGTATGGAACTGTCTGAAACAGTCAGCCTGCCGCTATAAGAACCAATATGGCAATACGCTAATGGAGAAGAAAATGAAAACTATTCAGTATCTTGTTTTCCTGGTTGCAGTACTCTGGTCTGCTTCTGCCTGGTCACAGAACCTGGCTGGTGAATACAATATCAAGGTGACAGGTTCCAATGTTCACCTGCATAAAAGCCCGGCCCAATCTTCAGTCAATGCGAATACCACCCTCAAGATTACGCAGAATGGAAGTCGCATTACGATGACCTTTGGAGGCTTCGGCGGTGTTTCAGCCGCTACGATTTTCAAAGGTGATGTTGGCAACAACCGCTTTTCTGCTGTCTGGTGGTACAAGGGTTACCCGCATGAAACCAAGGTGGTGTGGGGCACGGTCAATGGCAACAAGATTAAAGGACGTATGATCTACCCGCGTGTTTCAGGCCGCCAGGGCCTGGTGCCAGGGTGGGTTGATGTGAGTTTCAGTGGTAACAAGAAGCTGGTGATCAATCCCGGCGTAATTGGTGGTATCAAGCCGGTTGTTCCGGTCATCCCTGTCACTCCGATCAAACCGGTTAAGCCGGTGATTCCGGTTATTCCCGGTCTTGCTCCGGTACTTGCAGAGGATTGCCTCTCATTCAATCCTGACAAGGTGAAGGTTGAGGATGAAGGAGATGGTACCTACCTGCTGACAGATGGACACAGCAGAATGAAGGTCTTCCCCAACAAGAAGGAGGCCCGCAGGGCGAAGAAAGTCATCCGTCATTACAGGCTCAACAAGCACTGTTTTATCGGCAGGCCGGACCCATCTTTGGAGTACTGGCTGAAAGGTAGCAAGGCTCCTAAAGGCGGCTTGAAGCATGATGATTGCATAAAGTTCAATCCATCTAACCTGACATTGAAAAAAGAGGGAAGCAGGTGGCTGCTGAGGGATGGTTCACACCGCATGCACATGTTTCCGAACAAGAAAGAGGCGAATACGGCGCTTGCTTTTATCAAGAAATACGGTTTCAAGCGAACCTGTTATATCGGTCGTCCTGATCCATCGATGACCTATTTCAGAAAGTAGTGGTCACATAAACCCCTTGCCTCACGGCAAGGGGTATCCATCGCTTGAATGATATTGAATCTTGCGGCCTTGCGTGCCGGTTTTACCTCTACTCCGCCTCTGCTTTCGTATCGTTTTGATAAGGGTGACCCGCGTCGTCTTCAAGCCCTCACACTGGAACAGCAGAAAGAGCGGGCAAAGGCGCGATTGCAGGAGTGGAACTCGTCTGTTGAATCAGAACAACCGTTACGCGAATTCGATGAAGCGCAACAGGTCATTGCCAACGAGTATGGCTTTGACGATTGGGAGCAGCTGACAAGCCACATCGGGAAAAGTGAAATCGCCAGCAAGGCGATGCAAGCTGCTAATCCAGATGCGCTTGATGGGAATGAGCGGGTGCTGCATATCCGCTGTGGAACAGATATTCAGAACACACTGGCAGTCGCAGGATTCAATGGTGATTATTTGCCTTTCTACGACCCGTACGTTCATGGTCCGGTGCCGCAGACTGATTTACTTGATGAGTTTATCCAGGTTCGGGCCAACTACATCAGTAGCGGTATTCATCCTGACTATGAGTTGGTCCTCAATGATCTTCGTCAGCAGTATTCCTCTCTTGAACTGTCTCATAATTATGATGCGGTCTATCTCTGGTTTGAACACGACTCCTTCGATCAGTTGATTCTTGCCAGGCTGCTTGATTTCTTCAGCGAAGTCAGTCGCCGTCCTGCCAGCCTGAAGTTGATCAGTGTCGATCATTATCCGGGTGTGGAGATCTTTAATGGTATCGGTCAACTGCCACCGCAGGCGCTGCGGGTTTTATGGACAGAGTTCAGTGATGTCACCCCTGAGCAACTGGTATTGGGAAAACGTGCATGGGCAGCAGTCAGATCTTCCTGTCCGGATGCTTTGCGTGTATTGATTGCATCAGGAACCACGCCGCTACCCACCATGGCCATCGCATTGGACCGTCATCTCAGGCAACTCCCCTCGAAACACAATGGTCTCAACCTTTCAGAAAACCTGACACTTCGCATCCTTGATGAAAAGGGTAGTATGAATGCTGCTTGCCTGTTCGGCTGGTATACCAACCATTATGAACCGCTCACCTTTATGGGTGACACGGGCTACTGGCAACTACTCGAAGAGTTGGCAAATGGCGACAGGCCAGCGGTCACAATGGATAGAGAGGGAGAGCAGCCGAATCAGTGGCAGGTGACATTGAGTGACACAGGTCGTCAGTTACTGGCTGATGAAGTCGATTGGGTTGAACTTAACGGTATCGATCGGTGGGTAGGTGGTATCCATCTCGATAGCCAAAAAGGGCAAGTCCCCAGGTGGTCTGAATAACAAAACCGGTACCCTGATCAACCTGGTTCTGATCCAGTCACAGTCTACTTGTCTCAATGTTATGCTATGGCTGTTTATGTAATGAGTGCCAGGATTCCAATCCAAAGTGACAATGAAGAGTATAGAAGATCTGATCGAGCTGATGGCGCGCCTGCGCGACCCCGAGAATGGCTGTCCGTGGGATCAGGAGCAAACCTTTGCCACCATTGCGCCATATACCATCGAAGAGGCCTACGAGGTTGCCGATTCGATTCATCATAATGATATGGAAGGTCTGAAGTCGGAGCTTGGTGACCTGTTGTTCCAGGTGGTATTCCATGCACGCATGGCGGAGGAGCAGGGCGCGTTTAATTTCAGTGATGTCGTTACCGGTATCGTTGACAAGATGGAGCGTCGCCATCCACACGTATTTGGTGATGCGGTAGTCGGCTCCGTCGATGAGCAGAGTGAGGAGTGGGAGAAGATCAAGTCAGCCGAGAAGGGCGGGGCAGCCAGTGCCCTCGACGGCGTAACGCTTGCGCTGCCTTCACTGGTACGTGCCGAGAAGTTACAGCGCCGTGCATCCAGGGTGGGTTTTGACTGGCCTGATATCTCCGGTGCCATCGACAAGTGCCACGAGGAGCTTGATGAAATAAAGGAAGCATTGCCAAGCGGTGATGCGGCGGCGATTGAGTCCGAGATTGGCGACATGCTGTTTGCTGTTGTTAACGTGGCACGTTTCGCTGCAGTCGATGCCGAGATGGCACTGGCTGATTGCAATCGGCGGTTTACACGGCGCTTTCAGTCCGTTGAGGCGCAGGCGGTTGATGCCGGAAAGAAGCTCGAAGAGTTTTCCTTGCAGGAGCTGGATTCCATGTGGGAAGAGGCCAAGCGTCGTGAGCGTGCCGATGATAGTATGTAAGTGTAATTAAACTGCATTATTTCGATTATGTCTTACCTGCGACACATCCATTCCAATCACAATTTTCACGGTGACAGTGACGCGCCACGCTTCCTGATCAATGGTGAAGCTGTTGGCTGGATTCGCCCCGACATGGTGTCGCGCCTGCTTGATGAGTCGATCTTCGAATCACACGATGACCACGCTTTTCACTTGCACCCGGACCTGGATACATTCGACAAACGTAGCGATGCGCTGCACGAACTGGTGTTGCGTCTGCATGCCGAGGGTAAAGTTAACCTGGTGATGAATGAACCATACCCGGTGACTGCCTCAACACGCGAAGAATCCTTGTGTGTGATTGACCGACCAGCGGCAGGAATTTTTGGCTTGAAGACCTATGGGCAACATCTTAATGGCTTTGTGCGCAAAGCTGACGGGGTATACATGTGGATCGGTCGTCGTGCCAAGGACAAACCAATACTCCCCGGCAAACTCGATCAACTCGTTGCCGGTGGCCTGCCGTACGGAATTTCACTTGAAGAGAACCTCTACAAGGAGTGTTACGAGGAGGCGGGTATTCCGGTTGAAATGGCATCACGCTCGGTTCCGGTCGGTGTTGTCAGCTACGATCTGATCTCCCCGCGAGGTATCAAGCAGGAACTGCTCTACTGTTATGACCTGGAGCTGGCGGAGGATTTTGAACCTGTCTGTACAGATGGCGAGGTTGACGAGTTTCTGCTGTTGCCCATCGAGGAAGTTGCACAGATGGTGCGCGATACAGAGGAGTTCAAGCCCAACTGTAACCTGGTGATTATCGATTTCCTTATTCGCCACGGTTTCCTGCAGCCTGACGAGCGTGATTATGTTGCGCTGGTGTCCGGCTTGCGTTCTTCGCGTAGCGACTTCTGAAAAATCTGCATCTGTTGCTCAATATCAGCATTTTTAGCTGCTGACAGCAGGTGATTTCTGAGTGCGGGTATGGCAAGCAAATCCCTCATGACGGCATTGAATACTTCCTGTCCGGCACTGTTGTTTGCAAGCCGTGAGAGATAGGTAACAGCCATCTCTTCATCTGTTAGCAGGTTCCAGGCGCGTCCTGCGACTGCTGTCAGTACATCGACATGCTGCGCTGCTGTCTGCTGCATGACCCGTTCGAACATGCTGGCAAGTGTGGTTCTGCTGACGGTGCCGGAGATACCCCTGATCAGTGCGGTGACAAGAGCTATGTCGGGCTGCCCACTGTCCATTGTGTGCTGCAGACGCTCCAGCAATGCCTTGGCAATGGGCAGAGGAATCTCTTCATTTTCAAGACAGTGGCATAGTGCTGTAAGCGGTTCTGCCGGTAGCTGAGGAACTGCTTTTGTGATCAGGCTGGTGTTGTTGTTTTCAGCGAAACGGGCCGCGACATCTGCAATGCCCTGGTAGCCGACGAACTGCCACTGCTCCCAACCGGCTTCACCACTGAAATACTCTTTGGCGTGCGCATGGAAATTTGAAACAGGCTGCTTCAGGTCGACAGAGACTTTTGCATGAAAGGCTGCCATGCGTTCCTCGCGTGGCTTGAAGACAAAAGGATTATCTTTCAGTGCATCCGGAATATTACTCTCTTGCGTTTTGTTGAGCGCCCAGACTTCTGCGAGACGCTGCACGAAGTAGTCCCTGGCGGCTTGTACAAGCTTACCCTGTTCATCGAGTGGCAGTTTCAGAAACCAGATGACAGGTTCGTCGTTTGCGCTTCCGGTCTGCAGCAATGCAAGCCATGCATGCCGTGCCAGCGGGGCAGGCCATGCAATCTCGTAGCGCTCGAACTTGATAAACTGCAGGCGACTGACTCTCTGTATGCGCCGTCCCATATCGTAGAGACGCAGTTTACTACCGGTCGCCTCGAGCAGTTCGGTCAGGGTAGAAAATTGATCGGGTTTGGGTGTATCGCTCATTTCAGCCAGGTGATGATGTGATGGGAAAGTTCATCGGCATCGTCTTCACAGACGGTGCGGCCACTGATGCTGTTGCCGGATTGAAAAACAGTTTCTGTATCGCCGCTGATTAACGGATGCCATTGCGGTAGCGGTTTGCCCTCTGCCAACAAGCGGTAGGCACAGGTCGACGGCAGCCAGTAGGGATCGTCGAGGTTCTCCATTGTCAGGGTGACGCAGTCGGGCACCTTGACGGAACGATTCCAGTAATCGGTACACTGGCCGCTTGGAACATCGAGCAGGCGGCAGTGCACGTTAGTGAAATAGATCTCACGCGTGTCAGCATCCTCAAGGCGGTGCAGGCAGCACTTGGCGCAGCCGTCACACAGGGCTTCCCACTCGTCTCGATTGAGCTCTTCGAGTGGTAATTGCCAGAATTCTGCTCGTAAATTTGCCATATGGGAATGGATTTGGAGTTCCTTTGCGGAAAAGATGGTAATTTTAGCCTTTCCGGGGCTGTCTGTTGATGCTTTTTTGCGGATAATAGACAGATTAGTGTCACAACAGAGAATCGAGATGCCCAATTACCGTTCCAGAACAACAACCCACGGTCGCAACATGGCCGGTGCCCGCTCCCTTTGGCGCGCGACCGGTATGCAGGATGAGGATTTCGACAAGCCAATTATTGCAGTGTCTAACTCCTTTACCCAGTTCGTACCTGGCCATGTACATCTCAAGGATATGGGACAACTGGTTGCAAGGGAGATTGAAAAGGCGGGTGGTGTTGCAAAAGAATTCAACACCATTGCAGTAGATGACGGTATCGCCATGGGGCATGACGGCATGCTCTACTCACTACCTTCGCGTGACCTGATTGCGGACTCGGTCGAGTACATGGTTAACGCCCACTGTGCCGATGCGCTTGTGTGTATCTCGAACTGCGACAAGATCACCCCCGGTATGCTGATGGCGGCAATGCGCTTGAATATCCCGGTGGTATTTGTGTCTGGCGGCCCGATGGAAGCCGGTAAGGTGCAGCTTGCCTCAAAAGGCGGAAAAACCATCAAGCTCGATCTCGTCGATGCCATGGTTTCTGCAGCAGACCCGAACGAAAGTGATGAGGACGTTGCTTCTATCGAACGCTCTGCCTGTCCGACCTGCGGTTCCTGTTCCGGGATGTTTACCGCCAATTCGATGAACTGCCTGACCGAGGCACTGGGTCTTTCGCTTCCGGGTAACGGTTCTCTGCTTGCAACTCACGCCGAGCGTGAAAATCTTTTCCTCGAAGCCGGACGCCTGGTTGTTGATCTTGCAAAACGCTATTACGAGCAGGACGACGAGAGTGCACTGCCACGCAATATCGCAACTTTCGAAGCGTTTGAGAACGCCATGAGCCTGGATATCGCCATGGGTGGTTCAACCAACACGGTTCTGCATCTGCTGGCTGCTGCACACGAGGCCGGTGTTGATTTCACCATGAGTGATATCGATCGCCTGAGCCGCAAGATACCAAACCTGTGCAAGGTTGCACCTGCCACACAGGAATATCACATGGAAGATGTTCATCGTGCCGGTGGTGTAATCGGAATCCTCGGCGAACTCGACCGTGCCGGTCTGATCCATCGTGATGTACCGACTGTACACAGTCCGACCATGGGAGCTGGCCTGGATGCGTGGGACATCATTCGCACACAGGAACGCGATGTTCACGAGCGTTTTCTTGCAGCACCCGGTGGTATACCGACACAGGTTGCCTTCAGCCAGGATGCGCACTGGCCCGATCTTGATCTCGACCGTGAAAATGGTTGTATCCGTGATCTCGAGCATGCCTACAGCCTTGAGGGCGGGCTCGCCGTGCTCTACGGCAATCTCGCCGAGGCGGGCTGTATCGTTAAGACTGCAGGTGTTGACGAATCGATCTGGAAGTTTTCTGGTCCGGCACGTATCTGTGAAAGCCAGGATGCTGCAGTTGCTGCGATCCTCGATGATCAGATCAATCCGGGCGACGTGGTACTCATCCGCTATGAGGGCCCAAAGGGTGGTCCGGGAATGCAGGAGATGCTCTATCCCACCAGCTATCTGAAATCGAAAGGTTTGGGCAAGGAGTGCGCACTGATTACTGACGGCCGTTTTTCAGGTGGTACATCCGGTCTGTCGATCGGTCACTGCTCTCCGGAAGCTGCCGAGGGTGGCAATATCGGACTGGTGGAAGAGGGCGATATCATTGAGATCGACATTCCCAATCGTTCGATTCGCGTTGCCCTGTCAGATGAAGAGCTTACACAGCGCCGTGCGGCGATGGATAAAAAAGAGAACGGCTGGCAACCTGCTGAAAAGCGTGAACGTGCTATCAGTAAGGCACTGCAGGCGTATGCTGCGATGACCACATCTGCAGCCCGCGGTGCCGTGCGTGATGTCTCGCAGCTGAACAAATGATCGATGTTACTTCTATTGCTGCGCTACTGAAATCAGTCGCGCAGCAGGAGTTGTTGCCGCGCTTTGCGCAGATTGAACCGGGTGTCAAACCCGACGGTTCACTTGTTACCGAGGCTGATCTTGAATCGCAACGTCTTGTTGCCAGTCGCCTTGAGCAGGATTATCCGCACATTGGTTTCCTCGGTGAGGAGATGTCCGCACAGCAACAGGAGAGCCTGCTTGCTTCGGGTGAGCCGCTCTTCTGCCTTGATCCACTTGATGGCACGACCAATTTTGTCTCGGGTGTACCCTACTTCTGTATCTCGCTGTCGTTGATTCAAAGTGGTCGTGTGACACATGGAATTGTGTACGATCCACTTAGAGACGAGCTGTATACTGCCGGGCAGGGCAGAGGTGCATTTCTTAACGGAAAGCGATTGCAGGCACGTGATACCGGTCTCTCGCTGAAGCAGACGAGTGCACTGATCGATTTCAAACGCTTGCCCCCTCAGCTTGCTGCAAGACTTGTCACCGAGATACCTTATGCGTCACAGCGCAGTTTCGGTTCAGTTGCATTGGATCTTTGCTGGCTTGCCACGGGCCGTGTGCATCTCTACCTTCATGGTGCTTCCAGCCTGTGGGATTATGGTGCCGGAAGTCTGGTCTGCAATGAAGCCGGATGTCAAACAACAACGCTTGAGGGTGAGACGCTATTTGTTAATCGCCTGGAGAAGCGATCAGCAGTTGGTGCAGTCGATCAGCATCTCTTTGATGCATGGATAAAATGGCTCGGCATTCCGGGATAATTACTAATCCCAGTGCTTTTTGGATAACAGGACATAAGCCGCACCCGTACCACCATCCCATCTTGGCGCCGTGGTAAATGCCAATATATCATCGCGTTGCCTTAGCCACTGGTTGACCTTCTGCTTGAGAACCGGCTGGGTTGCAGAGCCACGCCCCTTGCCGTGGACGATACGAATTGTGCGGTAGTGCCTGTGGGCAGCCTGGGTGAGGAATTTCAACAATGCCTTGCGCGCCTCGACTACGCGCATGCCGTGCAGATCGAGAGTTGCTTCAGGTGGTAACAGGCCGCGTTTCAGGTCCTGGTAGAGTCGGTTTTGCACACCGGGGCGCTGAAAATCGAGAAAATCGGGTGTTTCGATATTGAGGTCGGCAAGGGTGTCTTCCTCCTCTTCCGGTTTTTTGAGCAGGGGCTCAGGGCGCAACTTCTTCCTGAAGGGGTCGATGCGCTCCTGTTTCAGCTGCTTGACGCCTTTCATCTCTTCGAGAAAGAGATCAAGATCCTGATTCTTTTTGTCATCGTTCACGGGATGCCTTTACTCCGGTTTTCCAGTATATTGTCCTGATTGAGAGGATTCTGCAATTTTGCCAAGTTCGCGCACCAAATGAAAATCCTGGTTAGTAATGATGATGGATACCAGTCACCGGGTCTTGTCACACTTGCCGACACCCTGCAACAGACGGGTGACGTGTTCGTGGTTGCACCAGACCGGGATCGTAGTGGTGCCTCCAATTCTTTGACACTGGATTCTCCTTTACGTGCGGGCCTGCAGCCAAATGGCTATTACAGTGTCAATGGCACGCCGACCGATTGCGTGCATCTTGCCATTACAGGTTTGCTTGAAGAGGAGCCGGATATCGTCATTGCAGGTATCAATCTCGGCGCGAATCTCGGCGACGATGTGCTCTATTCAGGAACAGTCGCCGCAGCGACTGAGGGACGTTTTCTCGGTTTTCCGTCGATGGCAGTATCAATCAACTCTTTCACTCCATCGCACTTGCAGACAGCAGCTCACGTTGTTTTACAGTTGATCAACTCTCTTGTCGATGGCAGTCATACATCTGAAGCGGTGATGCTCAATGTCAATGTGCCCGATCTTCCTCTCGAGGAGATTCGAGGTATCAGGGCGACCCGCCTTGGTCATCGTCACAAGGCTGAACCGGTCGTCAGGACAACCGATCCGCGTGGCAAGCCGATCTACTGGGTTGGTCCCCCGGGACCTGAACAGGATGCAGGCGAGGGGACTGATTTCCATGCATTGCGTAACGGCTATGTTTCGGTGACACCACTGCAGGTTGACCTGACCCACCATGCGGCATTGAAGACAACAGGTGACTGGATAAGCGAGGTTTCCTTGTGATTGCATCAAGCGGCCACAGTGGCATCGGTATGACATCACAGCGTACGCGTGACCGACTGATTGACCGTCTCAAGGAGCAGGGTATTCATAACCCGGCGGTACTCAGCGTGATGCGCAGTACGCCCAGACACCTGTTTATCGAAGAAGCGCTGGCACACCGTGCCTACGAGGATACAGCGCTGCCGATTGGCCTCGGACAGACAATCTCCCAGCCCTATATCGTTGCACGCATGACAGAGGCTCTGCTTGAGACATCACCGATGGAGAAGGTATTGGAGGTGGGCACGGGCTCCGGATACCAGGCTGCGGTCCTTGCACCATTGGTGAAACGTGTCTACACGGTTGAACGCATCAAGGCGCTTCAGAAACAGGCAGCAAGCCGCTTCCGTAGCCTCAGACTGCGTAACATTCGCGCCTACCATCGCGATGGTGGTATGGGCCTGCCCGAGCATGCACCGTTTGACGGAATTATTGTTACTGCAGCACCTGAGGGGATTCCCAAGGCGCTGGTATCGCAGCTGCGTATCGGGGGTGTTATCATCATGCCAATTGGTGATAAGGATGAACAGATTTTGATCAAAGTGACACGTACGCAAGAGGGCTACGACAAGGAGTTTCTCGAAAGGGTGATTTTCGTGCCACTGCTCGGGGGCATCTCCTGATGCGAATCTTCTCACGACTCTACGAGTGGGTTCTTCAACTCTCCCGTCACAATAAGGCGCCTTATTACCTCAGTGGCCTGAGTTTTGCCGAGTCCTCTTTTTTTCCGATACCGCCGGATGTGATGCTTGCACCAATGAGCCTGGCGCGGCCAAAGAAGGCTGTCTGGTTCGCTTTTTTGACGACACTGGCCTCGGTTGTCGGCGGCATCGCGGGTTACCTGATTGGTACGCTGGCGTTCGACCTGGTTGAGCCATTGTTACACCAGTATGGATACTACGACCGCTATCTCAAGGCTGTCGACTGGTTCGATGCATGGGGATTCTGGGCAATCTTTCTTGCCGGTTTTTCACCGATTCCATACAAGATATTTACCATTACCGCCGGTGCCATCAGCATGGCATTTCTGCCATTCGTGATTGCCTCATTTATTGGACGTGGCGGTCGTTTCTTCCTGGTTGCCCTATTGATGGCATGGGGGGGCGAAAAGATGGAGGAGAAGCTGCACCATATCGTCGACTGGCTGGGTTGGGGGCTTGTTATCCTGGTCGTTGCAGGAGCTGCTGTTTACAAACTGATGGGTACTGCATGAGATTTCTTACGGTCAACAGAGCAGGAAAGATTGCCGCATTATTATCGGCATCAGTTCTGCTCGTGGCTTGCAGTGAGCCCTGGAAGGCTCCTTATGAGAGTCGTTCTTCTATTAAAGGCAGGCAGTATGCCCCGGTAATCTCTTCTCAAGCTGCGCCACCTGAAAAAAACGTGGCCACAAAAGGGTCACCGGTTGCGACTTATACAGTCAAGCCTGACGATACCCTCTACTCAATTGGCCGCAGTCATGGTGTGTCGCCTGAACAGATCATCGAGTGGAATGGGATGTATACAACCCGGATCAGGACAGGTCAGAAACTTGTGCTCAGCCCCCCGGTTTCCGGTTCTGCAGACAAAGAAAAACAGAGCAGCGAAACACCGACTAAACAGACAACCAAAAAGCAGTCAATCGTTGCCACGCAAACAAAAAGCAATAGAACCAAGGATGTGATACCCAAGGCGGCTGAGAAGAAGGCGGGCGGACTCAGGTGGCGCTGGCCTGTCAAAGGCAAGATGACCCAGGGTTTCAGCGCTTCTGACCCGTCTCGCAAAGGTATCAAGATCAAGGGCAGTGAAGGGCGTGTTGTCAGGGCCGCAGAAGGTGGTACGATTGTCTACAGTGGTGACGGGTTGGTCGGCTATGGCGAACTTATCATCATCAAGCATAATAAAGAATATCTGAGTGCATACGCCTACAACAGGAAGCGACTCGTCAAGGAAGGGGACAAGGTCAAGCGTGGTGCCGCAGTTGCCGAGATGGGAGTGAACGGAGGCGAAGCGCTTCTTCACTTTGAAATACGTCGTCAAGGCAAGCCCGTCAACCCAATGGCATATTTGCCCTAAAGAGGACGAGAACTGATTGATGTCGGAGGATAAGGAGGATGAAAACGTTGCGGAGCTTTCTGACTCCGACAGCGACGAACTTGAAGGGCTCATTGAACCTGAAGTTGTAGAGGAACATGATGAGTCCAAGACACGCATGGCCGCTTCTCCTGCATACGGTTCGGGTGATCATGAGCGGGATGCAACCAGGCTCTACCTCAACGAGATTGGCGAAGTAAAGCTACTGACAGCTGAAGAGGAAATCGAGGTTTCTCGTGCAGCACGTGATGGTGACGAGGCAGCGCGTCAGCGCATGATCGTTTGCAACCTACGACTGGTGGTCAAGATTGCTCGCCGTTATCTCAATCGCGGCTTGCCGCTTATCGATCTCATTGAAGAGGGCAACCTTGGCCTGATCCGCGCAGTCGAAAAGTTTGACCCAGAGCGCGGATTTCGTTTCTCAACCTATGCAACCTGGTGGATTCGCCAGACCATTGAGCGCGGTATCATGAACCAGACGCGCACCATTCGTCTACCCGTACATATTGTAAAAGAGATGAATTCGATATTGCGTGCCTCCCGTCAGCTAGCACAGCAGGTAGACCACGATCCAACTCCGAGGGAGATTGCAGAACTTCTCGACAAGCCACTGGATGATGTACGTCGCATGCTTGGTCTCAGCGAACACACCGGCTCTGTCGACGTTCCCTATGGCAAGGATGCGGAGCGCCCACTGGTTGATACGATTGCGGACCTCGGCGTGGCAGATCCGAGTGAGACGCTGCTGCAGGATGATATCCGTGGTCATGTTGATGAGTGGCTTGAGATGCTCAGTGACAAGCAGCGCATGGTAGTTGAGCGTCGCTTCGGTTTACACAACCATGATGTACAGACGCTCGAGCAGGTCGCGTCGGAACTTGGTGTGACGCGCGAACGTGTCAGGCAGATCCAGATTGATGCACTGCGCCGCTTGCGCAAATTGCTCAGGGACCAGGGTTACCAGCCTGATCTCGTTCTGAATACTGACTAAACGATAATTGCGGCAACAACGGAACGGCCTTCTGATACAAGCACGTTATAAGTCCTTGCAGCTGCGGCCGAGTCCATAATTTCGATACCGATACCGAACTGCAGCATTGGCAGATGAATATCTGCGGGCGGGAAGTACTGCTTCTCACCGGTACCGATAATAATGACATCCGGTTTACGTTCGAATGCAAGCTGTAGCGTTTCGCCGCTGATCTCAGTGGCGAGCCTTACCGGCCAGGACTCGAAACCGCTTCGATCGATGACAAGGCTCTGCTGGTAAGTCACGCCATTAATCACCAGGTTACCTGGCTGGTAGCTGTCGATCAGGTTGCCTTCGCCCTGTTCCTCGGAAAATTGCATTACACTCTCGTTATTCTGTTTTATGGGGTCAGTGATGATCAGGCTAAGCGAAATCAACATCTACCCGGTCAAGTCTCTTGCAGGCATCTCCCTGCAGCAAGGCCAACTGGATGAATTCGGCCTTGCAGGTGACCGCCGCTGGATGGTGGTCAAACCCAACGGCCATTTTATTACCCAGCGCACTCGCGCACAAATGGCACTGATTCAGCCGTCACTTGATGATAACGGATTACGCCTGCAGCATCCCGAACTGGGTGAGTGCTGTGTGCCTCCGGCGACGGTGGATTCGAAACGAATTGAGGTCAAGGTGTGGGATGACCTGGTCGAGGCGTGGCACATTGACCATGAGGTCGACAATTGGTTGTCACGCGCTGTTGGTGAAGCCTGCCATCTTGTCTGGTTCCCGTCGGATGCTTTGCGTCAGTGTGATCTAAGCTATGCGCAACAGGGTGACCGGGTTGGTTTCGCAGACGGATTTCCGTTGCTACTAATTTCTGCCGCATCTCTTGATGATCTCAACCAGCGTCTCGCTGAACCGGTTCCTATGAAGAGATTCAGACCCAACCTGGTGGTGAGTGGCTGTGATGCATTCGCTGAGGATACATGGCGCGAAATTCAGATTGGAGATTCAGGATTCAGGGTCGTCAAGCCCTGTTCCAGGTGCGTCATTACAACTGTAGATCCGGAAACCGGCAAGCGAACGGGCGCTGAACCACTTATGACATTGAGCCGTTATCGCAAAGAGGGTAGCAAGGTGATGTTTGGCCAGAACCTGGTACATGATGACAGGGGTTTGTTAACGATTGGCGACTCACTTGAGGTGATCTTTTAGACAGAGTCCGTACTTCCCGGATCACAATTTTCATGCAACAGGGTAGACAAAAGCATGAAAAATATGGAAAGTATCTGCAACCGATTTGAAACGGGAGACCCTGATGCACCTCGAACAGCAGATACTTCGCACAGATGTTGCGGGTATGCCACTGGAGTGGATCAGCTACCGTGACGCCGCAAGGCTCTACTTTCTGGATCATGTTGCATACACGGTCGGTCAGCCTCTTTTCACGATTCATGGCGGTATTAACGCCATCAGCAGGAAGCAGAGCAAGCTGCAGCTGCACTCGATTATCGCCACCCACGGCAACAGTCACGCAATTCAGAAAATGCGTGATGATTATGTACCGCCCCTGTGTAACGACACCCTGTTTCGCCGTGATGACAATATCTGCCTCTACTGCGGTAACGAATTCCCGCGTGCATCACTCTCACGTGATCATGTTACGCCAATCAGCCAGGGCGGCAGGGATCACTGGCGCAATGTTGTGACAGCCTGTGTGCGCTGTAACAACCACAAGGCAGGGCGAACACCTGAACAGGCACAGATGGAACTGATGGCGATTCCATTCAAACCGACACATGCAGAATATGTCTTTCTGCAGGGGCGCAATGTACTTGCAGACCAGATGGAATTTCTGCGTTCACACTTCCCGCGTACCAGCCCACTCTATAACCGGCTCTGTGTCTGAGCCTGACTGGCAGTCTGTCGAAAAAGCGATAGCGGCAGCGACTGGAAGCCCTTTTTCTATTCAGCGGAAAACATCCGTCGGTGGCGGCTGTATTAACACCGCTTACCGACTCAGTGACGGTAAGCGTGATTACTTCGTCAAGTGCAACAGGTCGGCGCTTTTATCCATGTTTGAAGCTGAAATGGCAGCCTTGCAGGAGATGGTCGACGCCGGAGCAATACGCGTACCACACCCTGTCAGCACGGGTGAGAGCGGGGCGAGTTCCTGGCTGGTTCTCGAGTATATTGAGTTCGGTGGTGGTACCGGGAAGAGTCAGGCACTTGCCGGTGAGCAGCTGGCGAAGATGCACAGAAAAACAGCAGATGCCTTCGGCTGGAATCTCGATAACACCATCGGTTCGACTCCACAGCTCAATGACTGGAATAAATCCTGGATCAATTTCTGGCGCGAGCAGCGCCTTGGCTACCAGTTGCAGCTTGCTGGACACCAGGGTAGCTTGCAGAGACAGGGTGAAAAGCTGCTTGAGAGTTTCCACCTGCTGATTGATCACGCGCCACAGCCATCACTGCTGCATGGCGACCTGTGGGGTGGCAACATCGGTTATGACGACTCTGGCAATCCGGTTATTTTCGACCCGGCACTCTATTTTGGTGACCGCGAGGCGGATATCGCCATGACCGAGCTGTTTGGTGGATTTGGACGAGAGTTCTACGCGGCATACAATGCAGCCTGGCCGCTTGATGCCGGCTATCCGATACGCAAGAAGCTCTACAACCTCTACCACATACTCAATCATCTCAATCTGTTCGGGTCGGGTTACCTTGGCCAGGCAGAGGGGATGATCGATTCTCTGCTTGCTGAGACTATTGCCTGATAGCAGCAGGAACGGCGCTACACCCGTTTGCCTGGCTAGACTTGTCTGCGCCTGATCGTTCCAAGCCACGGCGCGAAAGGAACTCGCTCACTGCGTTCGCTCAGACACTCTTTCGCTTACCCCGTGGTTTTCCGCTGGCTCCGCCAACGGCAAGCCAGGCAAACGGGTGTATCCCCGGTTTGATACCTTCTGACTAGATTCGCCGATAGGTGATAAAGCTGTAATCGTACGGGTTCTTCTCATCCGCAGTATGGGGTTCATGCTGACTCTGCTTCCACACAGTCTTGTCGAGTGGCGGGAATGAGGCGTCACCGTCCACTTCAGTATCAATTTTGGTTATGTAGAGGGTGTCGGCAATCTCAATCGCCTGCTGGTAGACATTCGCGCCGCCGATAATCATAACCTCGGGGACATCACCGGCTGCAGCTATCGCTTCATCGAGAGATAGGGCGATGGTTGCATCTTCGGCGACATAATCCGGATTACGCGTAACGACGATATGCTGACGTCCCGGCAACAGGCCCGGGAGTGATTCCCAGGTCTTCCGTCCCATGATGATGGGCTTGCCCATGGTGAGCGCCTTGAAATGTTTCAGATCAGCAGGCAAGTGCCAGGGCAACTCGTTGTTACGCCCGATGATGCGGTTGCGCGTCATCGCTGCGATGATTGATATATGCGGTACCACGGTCAGAAGAAGAGACCGTCAACCGGTGAAGATGCCGAGGCAAAACGTTTTGCCTGCATGCGCCCGGCCAGAAATGCCTCACGTCCTGCTTCGATACCTTTTTTCATCGCAGATGCCATCAATACAGGATTCTTTGCAGCTGCAATTGCCGTGTTCATCAACACGCCATCACAGCCCAGTTCCATCGCCATTGCTGCATCGGACGCGGTGCCAACACCGGCATCGACAAGTACAGGGAGATTGGCATTTTCTACAATGGTACGGATATTAAGCGGATTACGAATACCAAGGCCAGAACCAATTGGTGCAGCCAGTGGCATGACAGCGGCGCAGCCAAGCTCCTCGAAGCGCCTTGCCATGATGGGATCGTCATTGGTATAGACCATGATATCGAAACCATCTTTGATCAGCTCTTCGGCCGCAACAAGGGTTGCTGCAACATCGGGAAACAGGGTCTTCTCGTCACCCAGTACCTCGAGTTTGACCAGGTTGTGGCCATCCAGGAGTTCGCGCGCAAGCTGACAGGTTCGCACGGCGGTCTTGGCGTCATAGCAGCCTGCGGTGTTTGGCAGATAGGTATATTCAGTGGGTGGCAGTACATCGAGAATATTCTCAGCATCACCATCCTGGCCGATATTTGTCCGGCGTACGGCGATGGTAATCACCTCGGCACCGCTCGCCTTGATGGCCTCGCGGGTCTCATCCATATCCTTGTATTTGCCGGTGCCAACCAGCAAGCGGGAAGTAAAAGTGCGGCCGGCGACTGTAAAGGTATCTTTCTGATTCATGGTGTCAATCTGTCTGTTCGTGTGTAATTTCGGGATAGTGCCTGGTGCTCCCAGTGTGTGGCACAGGCCAGGCATTGTATCGGATAATCTCAGCCGCCGCCGATCGCTTGCACGATTTCCATTTCGTCATTCTCCTGCAACTCGTGAGTGGCGTGCTGTGTACGAGGCACCAGGGTTTCATTGATTTCAACTGCGATTCGCTTGCCCTCAAGGCCGAGTTCCTGCACCAGGTGGGCAACCGTAGTACCCCCAGGTATCTCGCGCGTATCGCCATTCAGTTTGATGATCATTGACCTGTGTGTGCTTTTGAAGGTTTAATGAGATGTATTTTACAGAAAAGCAATAATAAAAACTGCAATAAATCCTGAGAAAGTGGAGTGGGAATGACTGAAGATATTATTACAGTCGAACAGGCAACATCGCTTGATGGGCTCTTTTACAAGCGTTCAGAGCGTACACCTGACAAGGAAGCATTACGTTATTTCGACAAGGGCGAAAAGAGCTGGAATTCATATACTTGGAAAGAGTCCCTGGAAGAGGTTGCACGCTGGCAGGAGATGCTCGCAAGGGAAAACCTTTCCGCAGGTGACCGCGTCGCTATTCTGTTGCGCAATTGCCCCGAGTGGGTCTTTTTTGAGCAGGCCGCTCTCAGCCTCGGCCTGGTAGTGGTTCCTCTCTATACCGACGACCGGCCTGACAATGTTGGCTACATCATCGAGGATGCCGGTATTCGCCTGCTGCTGATCCAGGATGCCGGACGCTGGAAGCGCCTCGCCCCTTCTGTTGAAAATGAGAACAATCCCCTGCAGCGTGTCCTGATCATGGAACCGGGCAGTGAAGCGGACAAATGCGCCCGTAATGATGACCGTGTTCATCTTATCGAGAATGAGATTCCCGCACTCGGTGTTGAGTACAAGCCGCGACAGGGCGGCGATATTAATAGCCTGGCGACAATTGTCTATACATCCGGGACCACTGGTCGTCCCAAGGGTGTGATGCTCAGTCACTATAATATTCTCTCCATAGCCCATAGCGGTATGACCATGATCAGTGTCTTTGTTGAAGATACTTTCCTCTCCTTTCTGCCGCTTTCACACACCCTGGAGCGCACGGTCGGCTACTATGTCCCCGTGATGACTGGAGCGTGCATCGTCTACGCCCGTTCGGTGGGGCAGTTGGCCGAAGACCTGGTGGATCACAAGCCCACAATTCTTATTGCTGTGCCACGGGTCTTTGAACGTGTCTACAATAAAATCCAGGATCAGCTGTCCAAGGGTTCGGCTGTCAAGCGCAAACTTTTCAGTACAGCGGTCAAGATCGGATGGCGCAGGTTCGAAAAAGACCAGGGGCGTGCCGGTTGGCACCCTTCACTTCTGGCACACAAGGTTCTCGATAAACTGGTTGGTGCGAAAATTCGCGACAAGCTGGGCGGGAATATGCGTATTGCTGTCGCAGGTGGCGCACCGTTGCCTGCATCAATTGGGGAAATGTTCATTTCGCTTGGTGTTCCGGTGTTACAGGGCTACGGCTTAACAGAAACAGCTCCTATTATCAGCGGTAATCCCATCGAAAGGAACAAACCGGCGAGTGTTGGCCTGCCGTTGCGAGGGATTGACGTTAAGGTTGGTGAAAGTGAAGAGTTGCTGGTTAAGACACCGGGAATGATGCTCGGTTACTGGAATAACCATGATGCAACGTCAAATGTCATCGACAAGGATGGCTGGCTGCATACGGGTGACCAGGGACGTATCGACGAGGATGGACACATCTTTATTACCGGTCGCCTCAAGGACATCCTGGTGCTGTCGAATGGCGAGAAAATACCACCGGCTGAGATGGAGAGTGCAATCAATATGGATTCGATGTTTGACCAGGTCATGGTGATCGGTGAAGGCGAGTCCTATCTGACTGCACTGGCAGTTGTTGATGAAGCCTTCTGGACAGTATCAGCACCTGGCAAGCCCTACACAAAAGAAGCGCTTAATCAGAAAGAGGTCGTTAGTGATGCACTCAAGCGCATGCGTAATGCCCTGCATGATTTTCCGGGTTACGCAAAGGTTCGCCGTGTCGTACTCCTCAGTGAGCCATGGGGTATCGACAACGGCATGATGACACCGACACTCAAGGTAAAACGCCAGTCAGTACTGGAGCACTACGTGGATGACGTCAAATCCATGTACAGCTAATCTTGCCTAGTTCAATCGGGCCTGATTCTGTATGACGATCAACCCAAAGCTGGCTGAGGAGTTCAGGCGCTCGTTACTTGCATGGTTTGATTTGCACGGGCGCAAGAACCTGCCGTGGCAACAGGATGCGACACCCTATCGCGTCTGGATTTCTGAAATCATGCTGCAACAGACACAGGTCTCTGTCGTCATCCCTTATTTTGAGCGCTTCATGCAGCGTTTTCCGGACGTGAAACAACTGGCACAGGCAAGCCAGGACGAGGTTCTCAGTCACTGGTCCGGCCTCGGATACTACAGCCGCGCCAGAAACTTGCATAAAGCAGCCCGTATTCTTGATGAGCAACACGCTGGAGTGCTGCCGGAAAACGTTGAGAAGTTACAGCAGTTGCCTGGAATAGGCAGATCAACCGCGGGTGCCATCATGTCGCTTGGTTCCAACCGTTATGCACCGATACTCGATGGCAACGTCAAGCGTGTATTGGCTCGTGTTTTCATGATAGATGGCTGGCCAGGCCGTGCAGCCGTGCAGAAGCACATGTGGGCCCTGAGTGAGCAGCTGACGCCCACAAAAGATGTGCGTGCGTTCAACCAGGCGATGATGGATCTGGGTGCTACCTGTTGTGTTCGCAGTTCTCCAGATTGTAGTGTCTGTCCCTTGCTGCAGCAGTGCGAAGCCTTTCAGGCTGATAGCATATCCGACTATCCTGCGAAAAAACCGAAAAAAGCGCTGCCTGTCAAAGAGCGGGTGTTACTCGTCGTGCAGAATGGGGAAGGGAATTGCCTGTTGCATAAACGCCCCCAGCAGGGAGTCTGGGCAGGTTTGTGGAGTTTTCCCGAGTTCGCGAGCAAGGACGAGGCAATTGATTGGTATGAACAGTTCTCAGGTAAGAGAGAAGCAGAAGTAGGGCAGCTACCAAGGCGACGCCACACCTTCACGCACTACCATTTCGACATGCTACCGCTGCACCTGGTAACGCAGGAATCACTCTTTCAGGTGCGGGACAGTGATGACTGTGGCTGGTTTGATACGGGAGATATCTCCACAATCGGTATCGCATCACCAATTGCAGCTTTAATTCACGAGATATCCCCGCTTTCCGATTGATGAGGATACCTCCCTGTGACTATAATCCAAGGCTATTGTCGTCCGGGAACACTGGTGAAATGTGTCATTCTACCCATGGAAAGAGTGTGAAAATTTTATGAAAAAAATCAATACAATGAGAGCAATCCATATCTTGAAGCGTTTGAGATATCTTTCCATGTCCTTTTTTGTTGCAGCCGGACTCTATTCAACGACAGCCGTTGCTCAGCAGCAAGGTGAGGTCACGGTTAATGAAGGACATGGGGACTGGAGGGTCACCTGCAACAAGGTCACGCGTGAACAGGCCGAAACAACACAATGTGTCATGTCGCAGACCCAGAAGCGAAAAGATTCGGAAAAGGTACTGCTGGGCGTTCATGTCGTGCCAACAGCGGGCGGAAAGATTGCCGGTCGTATACGTTTGCCGCTTGGCGTTTCTCTCAAGGATGGCGTGACTCTGAGGATCGATGATACTGAGCCATTTGCGGCACTGGCCTACAGAACATGTCTGCCAAATGGCTGTATGGTGCCTTTCCAGTTTGATTCAGATACGGTGACACGATTGAAAGAGGGGGGAGTCCTGAAGCTTTCCCTTGTTTCGGTTAACAACAAGAAATTTGGTTTTGCGGTTTCCCTCAAGGGATTTACCGCAGCCAATGCAAGGGTAAAAGAGTTGATGGGTGTCGAATAACCGACAGCCTGTCAATTTAGGAGAAAAGAATGAGTCGTAGCGTCAACTGTATCAAGCTGAAAAAAGAGGCCGAAGGCCTCGATCGCCCTACCTATCCCGGTGAGCTGGGCCAGAAAATTTTTGATAATGTCAGCAAGGAGGCATGGCAGCAGTGGCTGCAGCACCAGACAATGCTGATCAACGAGTATCGTTTGAGTCCGATTGACCCCAAGTCACGTACTTTTCTCGAAGAACAGATGGAGAAATTCTTTTTTGAGGATGCCGCCGACCTGCCACCGGATTTCAAACCACAGGGTTAATTTCATCTTGACTTCTGACGGCGCAAACGGTTTAATTGCGCCTTCATTTTTTGAACAGCTTCAGAAAATGCGTGGTGTGAAGCCGGTTTCACCTGGCCGCACATCAAAATTTTGCCCAGGTAGCTCAGTCGGTAGAGCAGGGGACTGAAAATCCCCGTGTCGGCAGTTCGATTCTGTCCCTGGGCACCATATAAAACAAAGGCTTATGCGTTTATACGTGTAGGCCTTTGTCTATTTTTATGGCTTCTGTAAGCATTGTGTAAGCAAATTTTCGTAATGTGTAAGCGCTGTATCCTTCCAACTAAAAGTGTGCCTGTATTGCCTCCACTCATGGCATTAACTTGACAAGAAGCGCAGGCTTCGATCTTTCGCTCTGAAATTTGAATACTAGCAAGTGGGTGGCTTTGTACCAAGAAACACATCGATTTCTGATGCTCAAGCAAGATGAAATAAACCGTCATCGGATTCATGCCGCTTAATCTCTATGATGGTTTGTTCCTTGTTGTGTGAGTTTGCCGGTGAGGGAGGGTTTGATAGCTATTATGAGAAAAATGGAATTTGAATTAGTCATGGTTCATCTCCTGTGGATTGTTTTCATATAAGTTACCCAAATTTCCGCAAAACGGATCATGGATCGAGGTGCTTTTCCAACATCTCCCTGACAGACTGAGACAGCCATTCGGCGTCGGGGATGATAAAGACCAGGCCAAAATCATTATTGGCTAGGTAGATCGCCTGGAAGAAGCCGTCCCGAAGCAGGATGCCCTCCCACGGTATGTCGAGGAGGGTCCACTCGCCGTCGGGCCAGACGTCGGTGAGAGGACGTTCCAGGTCTCCCTCTTGGATGAGCACTATCCAGCCGTACGCGTCGTTGTCGTAGTGTCCGGAGGGTGAGGTCAGTGGGGTGATCAGGCGGGAGATGAGGTCCTGGGTGACGGGATGGGCGGGGTCTGAAGGAGAGAGTTGGGAGATGTCTGAGGGGTGCTTGAATTGAAGCATGGGGATGTACTCCTGTGTTGTGGGCAAAAGAAAACCCGCCGAGATGAGGATCGGGGCGGGCGATGTTGGGAAAATCTGATGGATCAGGGATCAGTAATGCACTAACATTCAAACTAGTTCAATCAGCGTGGTCAGTTAGTTGATCAAGTAGAGAAAAGCATGAGCTTTCTTAACAAGGAAATGATGACACTGACCCTTCCAACTGAAAGTATGATTCCTTGCGAGCTAATCTTCACAGCGTTACGGTGATGTTTGATGGAATACAAAGACTATTACAAAATTATGGGCGTCGAGCGTGACGCTACGCAGGATGAGATCAAGCGCTCATATCGCAAGCTAACTAGGAAGTACCATCCAGATGTCAGCAAGGAGCCTGACGCTGAAGAACACTTCAAAGAAGTCGGTGAAGCTTATGTAGTGCTCAAGGATCCCGAGAAGCGAGCTGCCTACGATCAGCTCGGAGCAAACTTGAATGATGGACAGGACTTCAGTCCACCACCGAACTGGGATGCTGGCTTTGAGTTTCATGGAGGTGCCGATGCGGGTGTTAGTGCCGGGGATCACAGCAGCTTTTTCGAAGATTTGTTCGGACACGGATACGCAGGACAGGGCCCCGGTACACGGCAGACTTTCCATATGCATGGCGAGGATCACCACGCCAAGGTATTGATTGATCTGGAGGATAGTTACACTGGCGCTACGCGAACCATCACCTTACGTGCTCCCGAGTTGACGGATGATGGTCACTTGACGCTGCGTGAGCGTAGCATCAAGCTGAAAGTCCCAAAAGGTGTTCGGCCCGGTCAGCAGATTCGATTGAGTGAGCAAGGAGCTCCCGGACTAGGTGGTGCTAAACCGGGTGATCTCTACCTCGAAGTCGAGTTCAGGGAACATTCGTTCTATCGGGTAGCGGGCTCGGATGTCTATCTCGATTTGCCTGTGACCCCTTGGGAAGCGGCACTTGGTGCGGTCATCAAAGCACCGACTCCGTCTGGAGCCATAGACCTCAAGATTCCGGACAACTCTAACCAAGGAGGTAAACTGCGTCTCAAGGGCAGGGGGCTTCCTGGCAAGGAGCCCGGTGATATGTATGTGGTTCTTAAGGTGATCCTACCGCCTGCCGATAGTGAAAAAGCCAAGACTTTGTACAAGCAAATGGAAGATCAACTCGAGTTCAATCCGCGTGCGACCATGACTATGGGGGCATCCTAATCTAATGGCTAACATGACCAATTTACATATTCTGTCCGGTGAACTCCTCGATGAAAGCACCGAGGTTACTCTTGTTCAGCTCTGTCGTACTTGTGCCGTACAGCCGGATACCATTGAGGCTATGGTGGACCAGGGCATTCTGGAGCCATTGAGAAAACAGGGGCAAGACTTGTGTTTTCCTGCCACAAGCATTAAGCGGATTCGCATCACTTTGCGGTTGCAGAGAGATTTGGACGTAAATTTGGCTGGCGCTGCTCTTGCGCTCGAACTGCTCGAACGGATTGACGAACTTAATGCCCGATTGCGCATCATGAAGGATGGTCTGGAGCCCTGACGAAGGTAATCGTGACATGTGTTGCATCGACCGGTTGAAATCGCAACCCAAAGCGGTCATTCCAATGTATTCCAATATTCTGAAAATCGCCTCATCATTTTAAAACATGATTCTGTACGACAATCATGCCCAAGTATTAAAAAATAATTTTCATGCGATACTGGAAACATGGACGAAATAACAAAAATCATTCTGTATACTTTATGTGCTGGAGCCTGCATCCCGCTTGGAGGTTTACACAGGATACAAATGCAAACCCCGTGCGCCTTCGTTTGTAGGTTGACCTCAATGAAGCATGTGCATTGAAACCGATTAGGATTTTCAGTCATGTTGCATGCGAACATCCGGGTTATCTCTGCGAATACCTGGAGAAGCGGGGTATTTGTTATGAAAAAATACATATTGGCCTGGGTGAACCAATACCCAAGCAAATTGACAACATTTCAGGCTTAGTGTTTCTGGGCTCTCCTGTTAGTGTCAACGATCCTTTGCCATGGATTGCCGAGGAACTCGCGCTTATCAAGCAAGCCTCTCAAGCGGGGATTCCGGTCCTTGGAATTTGTTTTGGTGGACAGTTAATCAGCAAAGCTTTGGGCGGCGAAGTTCGCCCCGCTCCAGCGATGCAAATAGGTTGGCATCACACTACTCTAAGTGCATATGCTAAAGAGCTGTTCAATATCAGAGGCATATCACATTCTTTTTACACTTTTGAATGGCATGGCGATAGTTTCTCTCTTCCTATTGGTGCGCTACCTCTGTTCAATGGAGGCTGTATCAAGAATCAAGGGTTTCTCTGTAAAAATTGCCTGGCACTACAATTCCATCCGGAAATCACAAAGCCCATGGTGCATGAATTGCTTGAAAAATATACGGATTGTTTGAAGATTCCAAGCGAATGTACTCATAGTAAAGAGCAAATACTTGAGAATATCGACGTGTATTTAGCCCAGCAGCATACTTTAGCAAATGCTATTTTTAACTGGTGGATGGATCAAGCATATTCATACAAAGAACTAACAACATGAAGTTGTGCTCTACACTACTAATTATGAACTAAACAATTCGTTAAAGAGTTTACTGATTAAATTACACTCTGCATCGAAGAGTACGAAGCTGGTTTTTATTGACTAGTGGCGATGAATGTTGGCTCTGCATTTATGTGTATGACTCCATAGATGAATGCGGTCGATATCTCTGAGTAGTGATGTGAGTCTGTTGACTTAGACGGGGAGAATGGCATGAATATGACGCATTGGTTCAAAGTGATACTGCTGTATCTACTACCACACCATTCACTCTCGCGCATAGTTCAGTGGAACGCACGTTGTCGGCATTTTCCATTACGTAAATCTATCACTCGCTGGTTTATTCGCCACTATAATGTGGATATGTCAGAAGCACTGGAACCGGACCCTGAAGCCTATCCGGACTTCAACAGCTTTTTTACTCGCGCGTTGCGTCCAGAAGCACGACCCATTGTCCAAAATGTAGGGCATATTTGCTGCCCTGCCGATAGCACCATAAGCAAAATCGGCGATATTCAGGGGATGCAGATCTTTCAAGCTAAGGGGCATACCTATTCCCTGGTAGATCTCCTTGGTGGTTCCGAAGAGAGGGCGCAACCGTTTGCAGGTGGCCGGTTTGCAACCACGTACCTATCCCCAGGTGACTACCGCCGGGTGCATATGCCTCTGTCAGGCCAACTTGTAGAAACAGTGTACATCCCAGGACGTCTATTCAGTGTGGCACCTGACTACACGGAATCCGTTCCTCGCCTTTTTGCACGAAATGAACGGGTCGCCTGTGTTTTCCAGACGGAGGTCGGTCTAATGGCGGTAGTCTTGGTGGGTGCCATCTTCGTCGGTTCCATTGAAACGGTGTGGGCGGGTGAAATTACACGCCTCAAGGTAAGGATATCAAGATAGTGAATTACACCACCGATGACAGTATTATCCAGCTAAAATGCGGTGAAGAGTTTGGACGTTTCAACATGGGTGGATCGACTGTCATTGTGCTATTTGGGCCAGGATCAGTGAATTGGCAGACAGGACTTGGCCCCGAGACGCGGGTTCAGGTTGGTCAAGCATTGGGGCGCGTGCAGTAAATAGACCCCAGATGAGTGTGCCATCAGTGGTCAGTCCCAGTCCTTGACCAGCCGTTCCTATATTGTTCGCCGGTGTGATTTCTTGATTCAATATATCTGGGCAGGTGTAGTAAGGTGGTGCGGAAAGTTTCTAGAAGTACAGCGCTCCGCAGGCATCGGACGGTAACCTAAATATGTTCACCGATCTACCCTACACAACGTATATTACCGTCCTCCTACTGGCATTCCTCTCCGTATTTTCCACGCTGTTGGGCGTAGCACTAGCAATCTACGTCGTCAAGAGCGAGCAAGCTATCGCCCTAGGGATAGGATTCTCGGCTGGTATCATGTTGTTGGTGTCCTTCTTTGAACTCGTACCAGAAGCGGTGGGCGATGCAGGTATGGGGTTAGCCTTGGTGGCCGTTGTGCTTGGTGACCTGCCCCCAACAAGTGGTCCAGTTTGAATGTTAGTTCATCGCCGGTTTCAGCTCCAGTGGAATGATGGATTCAGGAGCTGGAGGGCGATAGCCCAGCGAGCTATGTGGCCGCTTGGTGTTGTAATGTTTTCTCCATTGTTCAATGATCACTTTCGCTTCGTGTAGCGTGTAAAAGACCTCACCATTGAGCAATTCATCCCTGAACCGGGCATTGAAGCTCTCGCAGTAGCCGTTCTCCCAAGGTGAGCCTGGTTCGATGTATGCCGTTTTAGCGCCGACAGCAGCGATCCACTTCCTCACGGCTTCTGCAATAAACTCGGGGCCGTTATCCGAACGGATATAGGCCGGTACCCCACGCAGAATGAACAGGTCAGTCAGCACATCAATGACATCGGCTGAGTTCAACTTACGTTTCACCCGGATTGCCAGACATTCCCGACTGTATTCATCAATCAGGTTCAATGTCCGGAAGGCTCTGCCATCATCGGTTCTATGGTGGACAAAGTCGTAGGACCAGACATGATTTCTGTATTGTGCACGGAGTCTGATACAAGAGCCATCATTGAGCCATAAACGGCCACGCGGCTTCTGCTTGGCAGGTATTTTCAGCCCCTCTTGTCGCCATAACCGCTCGACACGCTTGTCGTTAACTTGCCAGCCTGCCTCTCTCAGGAGAGCGGCGATACGACGGTAACCATAACGGCCATACTCCCTTGCTAGAGCGATCATATCAGCGACAAGTCGTGTTTCATCACGACGCCCCTGTGGAATACGGCGCTGGGTTGAGCGATGTTGTCCGAGTACACGGCAAGCCCTGCGCTCGGAAACAGCCATCATGCAACAAACGTTTTCGATACAGGCCCTGCGACGCGAGGGGCTCAGAAGTTTCCCTTGGCAGCCTCCGACAGAATCTGCTTATCCAGTGTCAGATCAGAAACGGCCTTGCGCAAACGTTCATTCTCCTTCTGTAGCCGTTTCAGTTCTTTTAACTGGTCAATCCCCATCCCACCGTACTTTTTGCGCCAGCGGTAGTAAGTCTGCTCAGTGATGCCAATTTCGCGGATCGCATCGATGCGGGCAGTGCCTTGTCCAACCAGGACTTCAACTTGCCGCAGTTTCTGGACGATTTCTTCCGGTTTGTGTCGTTTGATTCCCATTTTCGGTCCTCCGTTTTACTCATCATAAGGGTGGACCAACTTATTGGGGGAGGATCAGTGCTGTCAATGTGATTTAGGCTGTATATGCATTGGCAGGAGAAGACACAAATGAGCCTGTTAATTGACACACTTCGGAAAGAGAAGGCTGAGCTTGAGGCTGTCAGGCATAGGGCACGAAGTACCCGACGTGCAGCTCGTGCGAGGCACCTCACTGAGAAGCTGATGAAGGACCTGGCTGAGCTTGAACCGAAACTGGCACCCAATGGTGATATTCATATATGCGACGGCGAGAATTTCTACTGTCGCATTCTGGTTGATGAAAGCGGATACCGTCTTGCACGCTATGAGGATACTGATGCCTCGGGTGCGGCATCGACCTTTACGTCGGATCATGAGGACAGGGAGAGGCTGATTCGCTGTGTTATTGATCACCTTCCCCATGATATGGTGCAGCGACTGTCGATGAGAATTGAACCAAGAACACCGCTCCAGGTTTTTGCCGACAAGTTGATCGACAGCTGGCATAAACTGAAATCCCTTTAAGATCCCGTTATCCCTATTTTTACGTCGCTATCTAAATAACGCGACATTATGCGTGATATATTGTCTGCATTCAGTCTCTTTCAAGTCGTATAACAACAACGTAAAATCACAGTAGATATTAATCAGTTAAGGAGCCTCCTGATGCGTTGGCGTACAAATCGGCGTAGTAGCAATGTCGAAGACAGGCGTGGCATGCGCACAGCCGGAATGAGAGGGCTTGGCGGAGGCGACGGGGGTATTCTCAGGCTGCTGCCTGTTGCAATCAGGTTTCTGGGTATTAAAGGGACCATGATTGCTGTCGTTGCAATCCTGGCTTTCGGCTTCTTTACCGGGAATTTGCAGCAGATCCTGGGTGGTGGTTCGTTTGAGACCACGCAACAAGAGACACCTTCCAAGACAGTCAGCCAGAGTGCGGAAGAGAAAGAGCTGGTAGAGTTTGTATCCGTTGTCCTCGCCGATACAGAGGAGACCTGGCATGAGATCTTTCAGCAGTCAGGGAATACGTACCAGGAGCCTCGCCTTGTTCTCTATCGTGGTGCAGTGCAGTCCGGTTGTGGATTTGGCTCTGCCCAGATGGGCCCATTCTATTGCCCGGCTGATCAGAAGGTCTATATTGACCTCGGCTTCTACGATGATCTTGCCAAGCGACATAACGCACCCGGTGATTTTGCCCAGGCCTATGTTCTTGCCCACGAGGTTGGCCACCATGTACAGACGCTGACCGGAATCTCGCAACAGGTTCAAAAGGCAAAGCAGGGAGTGAATAAAACTGATGCAAATAGACTGTCAGTCATGCAGGAGTTGCAGGCAGACTGTTTTGCGGGTGTGTGGGCGCACCATGCTGATAAATCAAGACAACTGCTAGAGGCCGGTGATATTGAAGAGGGGCTTGCTGCAGCAAGTGCGATTGGTGATGACCGCTTGCAGAAACAGGCAAAAGGATATGTCACACCGGACTCATTTACTCATGGAAGCTCTGAACAGAGGGTGAGGTGGTTCAAGATCGGTTTGAAGAAAGGCACTTTCAAGGGTTGCGACACTTTTTCAGTAATGAATTAATCGGTGCATGTTGTAGCTATATAAAAAAGCCGGTCATTCTCTGTCGAGAGATGACCGGCTTGATTATGCTGTGATACAGCCAGGCTATTTATTTTGGCGAATAGGTGAACTTCTGTCCGCCGATACTGGCTTCATACATCAGGCCGCCTTTCGCAACTGTAAAAGTTGCCATGCCCTTGTGGTAGTGACCAGTCGTTGTCGCATCGTGTTGCCCACCGCTGACACCTGCGGAAGAACCGGTTGTTGTTGCCGCAGCAGAAGCACCTGCCGTGATGGCAACGGCTGTAGCCTGCGCGCCAAATTCAAAGTTACCACTAGTGAACTCATCGAAGGCACGTTTGTCCTTGAAGAAAATCATCTGGCTGTATGCCTGTCCACCCAGTTGAAAACCGATTGTGACCTGAGTGACATCAGTATTTCCTACATATGTCCCTTGTTCATAGACACGACCTTTGCCATAAGCACCACCTATACCGATTCCTCCCTTGCCAATCGTTGGGAAGACTGCATAGCCATAACTTTTTTTGAAGTATTTACTACTTTCTACGGCAGCTTTAAACACACCGATCGTATCTTGATATTTGTCTGCGAAGGCATTGGTCGTCGGCATGAATAAAATCAGGCCGATAATCAGATATGCAATTCTTTTCATTTTTTTCTCTCCTATCTCTTGGTAATTATTAGACCATTCATTATGTATTAGGTTTACATATTAAGGTAGCACAACTAAAGAGCCGCGCTACATTAAGTAATGCGTGGTAAAGCTCTTATTTACTAATATTCCAGTTACTACAAGATTTCTTGTTTTCTGGCACAGAAATGTGAAATATCTCCTATCCTTGATAGGGACTCGATCAAATATTGAGGAGACTTTGCATGCCAATTTTTATGGACAGGCATTTCATTGAAGATGCCAAAAGAAGTGCCATTGCGGATGCGCATGAGAAGGACCTGCAAATCCAGGACAAGCATCACGTCAAATTTCTTACCTACTGGTTTGATGAGGCCCGCTGTTCGGCCTTCTGCCTGGTTGATGCGCCAAACAAGGAGGCAATTCAATCTGCGCATGATGAAGCACATGGTTCAGTCCCGCATGAGATCATCGAGGTCGATCCGGGAATTGTCCAGGCCTTTCTGGGCAGAGTGGAAGATCCAGTGCCGACAAATACTTCATCTGAGCCCGAGATAGACAGTGCGTTTCGGGTCATTATGTTTACCGACCTGAAAGACTCAACACTGATGACGACATTGCATGGCGATACCCGGGCCCTTCATCTTTTGCATGTGCACAATGCTCTCACTCGAAATGAACTGAGAGAGTATGATGGCCATGAAGTGAAGCATACCGGCGATGGAATCATGGCGTCTTTCAGTTCCGTTCCCAACTCGATTGAATGTGCCATCTCCATTCAAAAGGCATTCGACTTGCACAATACAGAGAATCCGGAGGATGGGCTCTACTTGCGTATTGGCCTGAGTGCCGGTGAACCGATAGAGGAACATGGCGATCTGTTTGGTACATCAGTACAGTTGGCTGCCAGACTCTGTTCTCATGCAGAACCTGGCCAGGTTCTGATTGCGGAAAATGTCAGGGAGCTTTACGGCGATGGCTCGGTAGCCTTTGAGTCACAAGGTGGTGTAACACCGAAAGGCTTCGAGCAGGCGGTGCAGATATATTCTGCTGTCTGCTAGGGTATTGCTTCTTAACCCACTTCATCCAGTACCCTGCGGCGGAAATCGACACCAATCCTTTCGGTAATTCGCTCGCATGCGGGAATATCGACGCCCTTCAGGCCATCAATTGCGGTCATTGAAACATTCATACCGGCATTTTTTGCGCAGGCAGAAAAAGCGAGCATGGCATCAAAGGCACCGTCCAGTTTTGGCCGGGTGTGCCGGATATATAGCTCCTCATTCTGGGCATTCATCGAGATCGATAACTTGTCTACAACTGTGGCCATCTCCCCGGTTATATCACGATGATAGAGGAGGTTGGCGAGGCCATCAGTATTGATCCTCACAGGGATATCGTATTGTTTGACGTACGCAGCGATTTCCAGCAACACATCAAGACGCTGGGTCGGCTCACCAAGACCGCAAAAAACAATCTCCTTGTAACCACGTGGATCACCCATGGCCTCAATAACTTCCCCGGTAGTGGGTTCATGCTCAAGATGAAGGTCATATGACTGAACTTCCCAGGTGCGATTGTGCTTGGGACAGAAGTCACATCTCAGGGTGCAACGACTGGTGATGTTCAGGTAGCAGTTACCATGAAGTTCATAGGCAACTGTATGCAGTTGTTGAGTGAGCGTCGGTTGGCTGTCTGGCATAATCAGGTTTCTTCTCTGAATCGGTTCATTCGTCTCTGTGATTACTCATTCAGTTCACAATATCCCTGTCTGGACAGGTTGATATTCGTTCCTGTACAAACCTTGGGGACGGTTTTAGATTGCCTGGTAACTCATACAGTACTTCATCTACGATCTCGCTGGTTAATTGACTAATCTCACAAGCGTAGTCGGTGTAATTTTTTTCCGGATGCTGTTCCTTCCACTCCTTGTATTCGCTAAATTCGAAGGCCGACGCTGCACCAATTCCCACTATTGGAATGGCAACAATCGCCCTGCGTAAACGTGCTTTTGCCTTGGTTTTCATTACGGCCCTGGTCAAAGCTTTTCTATGCGCAATGGCTGTCGCAGCAGCATTGGCAGTCATCGTGGCAACCGTGGCGGACATCTGTATGCTCCAGGCTGCAAGGGAGAGAGTTGTGGTCAAGAGTGCAGCGATCAGCCACATTGCAAAGGTAATCTTTTTGAAGGACTTGAGGAGACGATTCACTATTCCAACCCTTAGTCGTGACTTATCGAAGGCGGCATGGATGCCGAAGTGTGATTATAACTCGAATTTAACAAGGTGAATAAAAGAGCTGGAGATGGCGCCTGGAACAGATAATACAAAAGGCCCGCAGATTTGTTTGCGGGCCTTTTCTTTCGTGCTGTTATAAATCGAGTAACAGTTTCAGTGGTTTGCGCATGCCTGCGATCTTGCAGGCCATTTGCCCATAGCCATAAGGGAAGAGGGAGTAGAGATACTTCCTGGTAGCCCGCTCTTTACCAAGAGTATTTTTCATCTCTTTGAGAGCATGGCGTGTTTCCGGGATGCAGGTTGTCAGGTCGTAATGATCACGAACATATTTGACTACAAACCAATGGTCATCGGTCATCTCTATTTCAAGTGTCCGGGCCAGTTGTTCAGCAACATCCTGGTTCCAGTCCTTTGGGTCCAGCAGGTAGCCTTCATTATCAAGCGGGATCTCTTTTCCGTTAATTTGCATCATACTGATTTCTCCTAGCGGCCTGTGACGACACGGGCAACATGTGCTCCCATGTCTTTGATACTGGTCTCCCTGATGGTCTGGACCAGTTCATCGAGACGGAACTTGTGGTGGCGTTCATAGGCAACACCGAGTTGTTGCATATCTGCGAGTCCTGATTCACGCGCATGTTCGACAAATCCCTTGTTCTTCCAGAAGAATGCGCCGGGCATGGTTGTCGGGATCACCAGCGCATAAAAGAGAATACGCCCGGTGTATGCCATCACTACCAAGGTTACAAGGCCAATAAGCGAAAACAGTGGCAATGAGCCCGTGGCAGCGATTGCCACTGCTATCAGCAGGTTGAGGCCAAGCAGCAGGTTGCGTAGCAGATAGCTGTAACCGAATTCGGTCGTCTGCGTGTAATGGGCAGCTGCACCTTCGTTTGAAGTGGCAGCAAGGTACTTGCTATGTGCATAGAGACCGATGCCTTCCAGCATGAGACCGGCAGCAATTCCAATGGCTACCAGCGTGATGAACTGCGAGGTTGCACCACCGCTCAAGGCAGTTACCAGCAACAAGAGTGTGCCTCCCAGGCTCAGCATGGTGCCGTAGAAACCGGTTGCCGTCTGCCAATGATCCCAGAAGGGTCGTGCAGGAATGCGGTAGAGCCTGTACATGTACCAGGAGCCCGCCAGGAATCCGATCATTCCAGTTACTGCAAACAGCTGTGAAACAAGATCACCGTAGGGGATGTCGACAACAGCAAAGAGGGCATAGCCGACAAGGCTTGCAAAGAAGAGCGATACACCGGCGATCTCTCGGCTGACCGGTGAATGGCGCAGGTTATTGAAGCCACGGTAGAAGCGGTGTGGTTTGCCAAGGTGCATATTTAGCTTGTAGAGGCCGAAAGCCATCATCAGTAGCATCACCAGCATCAACGGTAGCTGTGCTATTGATGAGTGAATCGATGAAATAGCACTGCCGGCGGTGAATGATTCCACCAGTGGAGCGATCACCAGCCACAGGAACATGCCCATCACGGCCTGCACGCTGAGGGTGAAAATAACATGTGCATTTTCATGTGAATGCAGCAGCTTGCTCCAGCCCCATGACTTAGTTTCACCGTGTTTCTTGTCGACGACCGGTTCGAACTTTCCCTCGGCATCATCACGTTGATATTTGAGTGGCATCGAGTCGACGCGCGACATGACTCGATGCGTCGTTTTCGTCTGCTGGAAGCGGATGTTCGGATTTGTGATATCTGTGCGTGGAAAACCGGGGATCTCGGTTTTTGCCTGTGTTCGATGCTCTGGAATATTCTCAATTACGCCAAAATCAAGCGCGTTACCCAGGCAGGCTGCAGCGCATGCCGGTTTGAGTCCCACTTCGAGGCGGTCTACGCACATGTTGCACTTGGATACCTGTCCCTTTACAGGATCCAGTTGCGGGGCATTGTAGGGACACACCCATGTACAGTAGCCACATCCGAAACAGATGTCCGGGTCCTGCAATACGGCGCCATACTCGGCGAACTTTGTATAGGCACGCGTCGGACACCCCTTCAGGCAGACCGGGTCGTCACAGTGATTACAGGCCATCGAAATATTGATGCGCTGGTAATCTGGAAAGCTACCACCCTCAACAAAGCCGACCGAACGAAATGCAATATGTGCCGGGTTGTCATTTTTCTCGCTACAGGCTGCCTCACAGGCATGACAGCCGATGCAGTTGTCAGCAGTGAAAAAGAAGCCATGCTGTTTGTAACGGTTCGGATTATCACCAACGGCTTCCTCACCATTAATCTGCAGGCTTTCTTCACGCAGATCGGTATTATCCGCAACGGTGTCGATAGATTTACCGTAACGGTTATGTGATTTCGTCTCTTTATCCCACAGAAACTCGTGCTGTGGTTCATCGCTTCTTACTTTATACATGTCAGAATTTCCGCATTTCCATACTCAGTTTTGCCGCAGCTTTCTGATCCTTGATACGTTCGATACGCACCGCAGACTGTTTGTATGCCGGTTGCCGTGAATGCGGGTCGAGCAGACCTAGCGTCAGGCGGTTGGCGCAGTCATGGAAATGGAATGGCAGAAAGATCATGTTCTTGGCAACCCGCTGTGTCAGTTGTGCCATGACAATGGCATCAGAGCGGCGTGATACAAGGCGAACATATTCACCCGACTTGATGCCAAGATCAGCAGCCGCATCAGGGTTGAGTTCGATAAAGGGGATCGGGCTGTACTTGTTGTTGTTACCAAGTTTTCCGGTCTTGGTGCGACCATGCCAGTGCTCGATCAGGCGCCCGGTATTAAGCCAGAAGGGAAATTTCTCATCAGGCACTTCATTGTTGTCTATGAAGGGCAGGGGGATCAGCTTGGCCTTACCGTCCGGGTATCGAAAGGTTGCATCTTCTGTATAGAGACGCTTCCCGCCTTTTGGCGGTGCTTCACCACGATTGGCCTGCTGATCGGTGTAGGGCCACTGGATGCCGCGGTTGTGCTCGATTTTCTCATGCGTCATACCTGAAATATCGGCAAGACGGCCTTTCGAGAGCTCTCCCATCTCAAGGAAAATATCCGGGGCTGCATCAGGGAAGGTGACTTTTCCTTCCTTGTTAAAGCGTTTAGCGACCTGGTTAAAGATCCACAAGTCGGGTTTGGAGTTTCCGTGTGGCCTGGTGACCGGTTTGACGACATTGACACGACGCTCTGTATTGGTCATGACGCCCTCTTTCTCCGCCCATGTCCCGGCAGGCAGGTAGATGTGTGCATACTGGGCACTTTCAGTGTCCTCGTAGCAGTCCTGCACAACACAGAATTCAAGTTTCTCCATCGCCTTGCGAACGCGTGCCGTATTCGGCAGCGAACTCATCGGGTTGGTAGCAATCAGCCACAGTCCCTTGATCTGGCCGGTCTCAATCGCAGGGTAGATATCAGTCTGGTAGAGGCCGCGCTTCTTCGGAAAGAACTCGGGATCAACATTCCAGAATTTTGCGACATCTTCACGGTCTTGTGGGTTTTCCAGCAGCCTGTAATTTGGCAGCCCTGAGCAAGACGACCACTCGCGCGTTCCCATGGCGTTGCACTGTCCGGTAATGGAGAGACTGGTGCCGCCGGGCTTGCCGATATTGCCGGTAATCAGGGCGAGGTTGTTGATACCAACCACTCCATCAGAGCCATGTGTGCTCTGGTTGATGCCCATGGTCCAGATCTGCATGGCAGCGCCGGCTTTCGCAAACAGGCGTGCTACATTCTGGATAGTGTCCTCGTCGATACCGCAGATTTTCGATGCGGTGACCGGATCATAGTTGGCAACTTCCGCTTCAAGCTCCTCGATGCCATTGGTATTCGCATCGATATAGTCCCTGTCTTCGAGCCCCTCCTTGAGGATGACGTGCATGAGTGCATTCTGCAGTACAACGTCTGTTCCCGGTGTAATGGTGAGATGCATGTCCGCGTTCTGCGCCAGCATGGTGACACGCGGGTCGACCACGATCAGCGGGAAGTCGCGTTTTTCCATCGCCTCCTTGAGACGCCAATAGATGATTGGATGCTGTTCAGGCAGGTTCGAGCCCCAGGCGATGAGGCAGTCGGTATGCTCGAAATCCTCGTAACATCCGGGAGGGCCGTCAGAGCCGAACGAGCGTTTGTAACCGGAGACAGCGGATGACATGCAAAGGGTTGTATTGCCGTCATAGTTGTTGGTGCCGATGAGTCCACGAGTCAACTTGCCGAGTGTGTAGAACTCCTCGGTGAGCATCTGGCCTGTCGAAATAATGGCGACAGAGTCCCTGCCATACTTCTCCTGCACCTCGCGGATGCCATCGTGAACCTTGTCTAGAGCAGTATCCCAGTCAGTTGTTTGCCAGTTTTCGTGGTAGTGATTACGCATCAGTGGCTCTTTACCGCGGCCTGCCGATTCAAACAGCTCGTGTTCGAACAGCCCTTTGAGGCACAATTTTCCACGGTTGACATCAGCGCCGCCAACACCGCGGGAAGCTACCGGTGTGCCTGCCTGGTCGAGACCAACCTCAATTGAACAGCCTGTCGAGCAGTAGCCGCAAGTGGCGTACTTCCACTCGACGACACCCTTGTCTGCCATCTTGACAGGATTCTTCTTTCCTCTACCAAAGAGCATGAGATTACCCTGGGCTGCGCAGATAGACTGTTTCGTTTTCTATCTTGGCCTCGTAGGTGTTGGTGCACCCCGAGTCCGCACCAAGTGCTTCACCGCTGGCAAGATCGATTTTCCAGTTATGCAGCGGGCAGGTGACACTGGTGCCGTGCACGATTCCCTGCGAAAGAGGCCCATTCTTGTGCGGGCAGGCATCCCTGATGGCAAAGACCTGGTCATCGCTGGTACGAAAGATTGCGATATCGACACTATCAGTCCTGACGATTCGTGAACCGAGTTTCGGGATATCGTTGAGTTTTGTAATTGCTGTCCAGTCATTCATTATTCTGTTCTCAAATATCTTTGCTTAGCCAGCCAACTTGATTGGCGTGAATTCTTCAGTGTTGTTGCCATCAGCGACATTCTTCCAGGGGTCCTTCTGAGGCTCCACCTGGGATATTTTGAAGCGCTCGTAAAGTGCTTTACGTTGTTCTGCATCGTCAACAACCGCTTCCTTGACCTTTGCAAGACCGACACGTTCAACCCAGGGGGCAGTGCGCTCCAGGTAGTGAGCATCTTCACGATAGAGTTGGCAGAAGGCTCCACAGTACTCAAGCACTTCCTCTTCAGTTTCAACCTTGCAGAGCAGATCGGTAACACGCACCTTGATACCTCCGTTACCACCGATATGGAGTTCATATCCCGAATCAACGCAGACAACTCCGAAGTCCTTGATCGTGGCCTCGGCACAGTTGCGCGGACAGCCGGAGACAGCCAGTTTGAACTTATGAGGCATCCATGAGCCCCAGGTGAGTTCTTCGAGTTTGACACCCAGCCCGGTTGAGTTCTGTGTGCCGAAACGGCACCAGGTATCACCGACACAGGTTTTTACTGTTCGCATTGCCTTGCCATAAGCGTGGCCGGAGACAAAACCTGCATCCGTCAGGTCCTTCCACATATCCGGCAGGTTCTCCTTTTTGACGCCGAACATATCGATTCGCTGACCGCCGGTCACTTTCATCTCCGGCACCTCGTATTTGTCTGCAACGTCTGCAATTGTGCGCAGGTCTGAAGGCGTGCAGAGGCCACCGAACATGCGAGGTACAACCGAGTAGGTGCCGTCTTTCTGGATGTTGCCGTGAGCACGCTCGTTAATGAAACGTGACTGCGGGTCATCCTGGTAATCAATTGGCCATGAGCTCAGCAGGTAATAGTTCAGGGCATTTCGACAGGCCGGACAGCCATCGGGTGTTGTCCAGCCAAAATAACTGCGAACAGCATCCATGGTTTTCAATTCCTGCTCAAAGATGCCCTTGCGTACCTCCTCGTGCGTATGACTGGTACAGCCACACATGGGTTTTTTGCTGGGTGCTTCCTCGTAATCTCCGCCGACTGTATGCGCAAGCAGGGACTCAACCAGACCGGTACAGGAACCACAGGAGGCTGATGCCTTGGTATGTGAACGAACATCATCCAATGTGAAGAGTTTGTCGTCGGTAATTGCCTTGACAATATTGCCCTTGCAGACGCCGTTACAGCCACAGATTTCGGCATCATCCGGCATCGCGGCAACACGTGTCTCTTCGCCATGACCGGAGTCACCCAGGTGTGCCTGGCCAAACAGGATGGTGTTACGGAATGCCGATATATCAGTGCCTTCCTTCATCAACTGGAAGTACCAGGTGCCGTCGACCGTGTCACCGTAGAGGACACTGCCGAGGATGCGGTTGTCCTTGACGATCAGTTTCTTGTAGGTGCCGGTGGCCTTGTCCTGAAATACCAGTTCGTCGGTTGTCTCATCACCGGTAAAATCGCCTGCCGAGAAAAGATCAATGCCTGTCACTTTTAACTTGGTTGATGTGACAGTGCCCTCGTAGCGACCAATGCCGTACTCGGCGAGATGATTAGCTGCTACTTTGGCCTGTTCAAACAGGGGTGCAACCAGTCCATAGGTCGTGCCACGATGCTGAACACACTCGCCAACTGCATAGATGTTCGGATCAAAAGTCTGCATGGTGTCATTGACGACGATGCCACGCTCACAATGGAGACCGGACTCCTGCGCCAGTGTGAAGTTGGGCTTGATACCGACGGCCATGACGACCAGGTCAGTATCGATCTCTTCACCATTCTTGAAACGAAGGCCAGTGACACGCTCTTCATCGAGGATTTCGTCCGTGACATGTTCCAGCAGGAAATTCATGCCGCGCTCTTCAAGTGATTTTTTCAGCATTGCAGCTGCTGGCTTGTCGAGCTGGCGCTCCATGAGGGAATCCATCAGGTGAACTACCGTGACGTCCATGCCCTGTTTCATGAGGCCATTTGCAGCCTCAAGGCCAAGCAGGCCACCACCGATCACGACGGCTTTTTTGAACTGTTGTGAGGCCTCGACCATGGTGTCGACATCGACAATATCACGAAAACCGATCACACCATATTTATCGGCGCCCGGTAGTGGCAGCATGAATGACGTGGAGCCCGTTGCAATGATCAGTCTGTCATAGGGAACGCGTGTGCCATCGGAGCCGACGACATCGCGATTAACCCGATCAATCTCGGTCGCCTCGATACCTTTCAGTAAGCCAATGCCATTATCTTTGTACCACTGCTCATCATTGAGCATGATCTCGTCAATGGTTTTTTCATTGGCGAGTACGGGGGAGAGCATGATGCGGTTGTAGTTACCGTATGGCTCCTCACCGAAAACAGTGATGTTGTACTTTTCCGGTGCCAGTTTCAGTAACTCTTCGATTGTGCGCATGCCAGCCATGCCGTTACCGATTAATACGAGATTCTCTTTCATTTGGTCGTATGCTCCTCAATATGTGAGGCCTAAGCCTGCTTTTTCATTTGTATATGCAGCATCCATGCCAACATCTATTAACAGGGGGCTTATAACGAAGTAACCTTATGACCCATGTATAAGCGCACAATATTAGTGCGAGCTAATTTGCGCTTGCATAAAAGTTGGTGCGTCAAGTGCTACAAAACGAGTGCACCACCATGTGGCAAGGGGGCTGCGGGCGATGCACCGAATGGAGATGACACACCAAATTTCCTGATCGACCGGAATAACACGTTGAAGATCATTGATTTTGGATCAGCCCGGATTGCCGGCCTGGCCGAAATCAAGACGCCAGTTGAGCATGCACATATCCTTGGCACTGCGAACTATTCTGCACCTGAATATTTCAAGGGCGAAAGCGGGACTAATCGTTCCGATATTTTTTCACTGGGAGTTATTGCTTACGAAATGCTGACCGGAAAACTGCCATACGGGGAGGTCACTCCACAGTTTGCAGATAAGAAGCGCTTCAACTATACACCGGCCAGTGAGCACAACAGTTCCGTGCCTGAGTGGATTGATAATGCAATCAGGAAAGCAGTTGATCCCAATCCGGCAAAGAGCTACACACTTCTGTCTGAATTTGTCAGCGATCTTACCAAGCCGAACCAGCGCCTGATCAAAAAAGAGGCCCAGCCCCTTATGCAGCGAAACCCCCTGAAGTTTTGGCAGGTCGTCGCAGTGCTGGAGTTTTTGTTGATACTGCTCCTGTTTGTTAAAACCATGAGGGCCAAGGGAGTGAGAGTCTATATTTGAGTATGAACCAGATAAGAAAAAAGGCCCGCAGATCAAATCTGTGGGCCTTTTTAATATGGCTCCCCGGGACAGGCTCGAACTGCCGACCTAGTGATTAACAGAACCCGATACAGTCGCAGACGGTACCAGTAAGTTGAAGAATTTTGATTGGTTTTCCGATGCGGTCATGGCGGTTAGACATAAACGAACCTATATCGAACTTTCGATTTTGATTTCTACCGAGGTATTTTGAAAAACAGAACAAGAACAACGACTTGCTTTTTTCTCCACACGAACCGAAAAGCGAACATTGAGCGATCTGCGCGGCAGCCGGGAATTGCCCCCGTCTGCTCCAGTGTGACGCGATCCGTACCACTCCATGATCACCCCTAAGCCAGACGCCGAATGTCCTGGAGAGTGGCGGAGGTGGACCATGAAGCATCCTTGCTTCTGATCCTGTGTGCAGTTTTCAGGTGTCGCCGTTCATGGCATCCTGAATCACATCCGAGGCATGATTCGATATCGATTGCAGGGTGTCACTTGAGTATTTTGCATACCGGCGGGTACTGACATTCGACTTGTGTCCAAGCAGTGTACCGATAGCATAGAGCGAAGTCGTTCCATCATTGGCGACCATTGCTGCGAAGCTGTGGCGCGCATCATGAAGCCGGAAGTGGGGCAGGCCTGCTTTCAATCTCAATCTTTGCCAGACTTTCTGGATCGTGGTGTATCGCTTACCGGTTTTGGCATTGACCCACAGGGTTTCATGCTGACCCTCGGTCTCAAGCTGTTCAAGAATACCCATCGCGGTGTCATTGAGGGGTACTACTCTCGAACGCTTTGACTTCGCATTTGTGGCAGGAATGGTCCATTGGCGCTTATTCCTGTCGATATGCTCCCAACGGGCCTTTAGCGCCTCATTAAGCCTGGCCCCTGTTGAAAGCAACCAAAGCACAATCTGGCAGACGGGTCGATTCTCATCACTCATCAAGACATCTACAAGGCGCTTCAGTTCTTCCTTGCTGAGGTGATTTTCCACCGCGTTGTCGGGATTGAACAACTTCAGGCCTTTTCCTGGTGACTTCTCGATGTACTCCCATTGCTCAGCCAAAGACATGGAGTGCTTGAGGAGCCTCAAATACAAATCGGCAGTCGCCTCTGACAATTCCTCCTTGATCAGGTCTGCCTGGAATTTCTGCAAGTCATGGCGGGAGATGCTTGATAACAAGCGTGATCCAAACCTTGCCTTGATGCGCAGGTTGTAGAACTGAATGTCCTTGCCGATGGATCGTTTGAAAGGGCGCTTGTAGGTCACATACTCCTCAAACAGATCGGAATACGTCATCTGCTGCTTGCGTTTCTGCTCCCGCTCTTCCGTTAAATTTCCGGTGGCAATCTCTCTGCGCAATGTCAAAGCTCTTGAACGTGCCTCTGCCAGGGTAATATCGGTCACGCGTGCAATCCGTGTATGTTTCGTCTTGCCGTGCTGCTTCCAGCGCAGGTAGTACGAAGAATTTGCGGATGCACTTGAGGTCACGAGTACATAGAGCCCGGGCACCTCCTTTGCATCGCAGTATTCAATTTTTCTTTTACCAACAGGACAAGTTAAGCCTTGATCGATCATGTCCTGGGTCAGGTCTATCTTCATATTGTTCTCCTTTCAGGAAATTGAAGTGGTAAAGGTGGATTTTTTATCGGGCCTGGGGCTGTCGAAAATATCGCTCTCCGGCCAGATAAGAATCACGGTATGTCTACCGGTTGCAGGACCCCGGCCCACCCCGAAAAACCCACTTTCCCCACTTGGGGTCGAATGCGGTCTGTCGGGATAGGTACGGAGACACTTGCTGTCACTTAGAAGTCAAAATCATCTACGTCGGTATCAGAATCGCCTGTGTTGGCCTGTGGCGCGTTGTATCGAGTCTGTTCAGGCTCCTCCTTCATGCGGACACCACGGAACACCTCATAGCCGTTCAGGGTGCTGTGCGTGATACCCAAACCGATATTGTGCTCAAGCAGTTCCCTGACCTTGCCTTTGGCAAATGGCTTGCGCCCATTCTCCTTGCACCAGTCGCTATAATCGCTATAGAGGTCTGAACGTTTAACGTAAAGTGACATGTCGCCGAGTTCACACTCTTCATGAATGAACTCCTCAAGAGAGTTGGCCGTGTGACGCCATTTGGCCATCAAACGGTCATGGGCAATCGAACCGGAGTAGGCTTGTCGATCCAGCAAACGCATCGCTCCCTGAAGCGCCCAGTGTGCGATACCGGGCATCTCACTCTTGATGATGTTATCTGCCAGGGATGGGTCAATCGGAAGGCCAGATCGCAATCTGCTGTTAGGGAACTCAATGATCAGCCATCGGGTATAAAAAGCCTCACTGTGATCACGTGTGTTGATCAGGTGATTCGACATGAACAGGTGGCCCGCTTCATTCTTAAACGTAATCGTACGATGATTTGGATGCCTGCCGGTGAGCAAGTCACCACCCGTCACGGTTTTGAATGCCGCCGATGGAATCGAGTCCTGTTCAGTTAATTCACCGACCACATTGAGACGCGAACCCGCAAGAGAGGCCAGGTAATATTCCTTTCCCCAGTTGAATGGAGAGATTGCCGTGACATATTCCTTCGGGACCAGTTCACGTATGCATCGTTCGAGTGTACCCTTGCCGGCACGACCAAATGGATCATAGAAAATTATGGCCTTCTGATACCGGTGGGCAATGCCAAGCATCAATGCACCGACAACTTCTTGAAGCAGAGTGATTTGCTGATCTTTCTCATTTGGAACATCGGACTGAAATGTCTCATCGAGAAATTCGTCAAACTGGGGTGTCGGAATTTCTGTGGGTGTGAAGTCGATCTGGACACGTTGGCGATGATCGGCTGTCAGTAGCTGGGTTACGACCTGACCATCTTGTATGCTGATGAAGCCGTCAGGGCATGCCAGACCAACAGGGGCATTATCGAAGAACTCAGGATCTGCAGTCAGCGTAATGGCATGCTCAGCGATATTCTTGTAATCATTGGTCCGATCGCAGTTTTTGCGACCGTCGAACCTTTCTGCAGCCCGACGTGCAAGATGATCCACAGTGATCGGTTTCCACATTCCCGAGATGGGATCGAACGCATACAGTTGTCCGTTATGGCTGACAGGTGCATGGCCATCGAATGTCTGTGATTGAATCAGTGCACTGGCAAAAGCATGATGGGTACTAGGTAGCTCAGTTTGCTGAAGAAATTGTTCGACTTCATGGTCAATGGCCAAAACGGAGATTGCCTTGTTTGCCTTTTTGAACTTGGCACGACAATTTTGATAATTCGCCATGCTGAGTTGACGCAGTGTGGCCATTGAACCGATGACCGGGCCCTCGAATACCACAACACTGTCATCAGGTGCCTTGTCCAGAGCGCGTTCAATGGTCTGAAGGGCTGTATCGATCAAGTCTTGATTTGTAGGTACATCATCAGTGTCACTTTCAACTGCTGTGGATGTAGTTCCTTCGACTTCACCAGGTTCTGAAGCGGGGATACTGATCGGTGAATCGATCGCGTCCTTCTTCTCTGATGCTTGCGTATCAGGGAGATTATCTTGTGATGACTTGTCGGTTACAGTGATGTCCGTGTCAGACGGTTGCTCAGTCGCCTGAGTTTCTTCAATTTTGATATTTGCTGCTGATGCAGCGGAATTTTTTTCAGGAAGCATTGTACGTATTCCATGCTAGTGCACCGGGGTGCGTTAACACTTTTGGAATCCGTCGAGATAGGGGTAACGGATGAGGGCTATCAATAGTGAGCTGAGATTTCAGCTGCTGCCAATTATTATGTTTATCAAATGCAATGTCAATTAAATGCGGAAAATGATTCCAGATTTCTTTTCGCTATATGCATTACAGGGATTGGTGGGCATGCCGATTGCTTGGAGACAAGACGTTGATGACTTATTCTGGTCATTTGTGACAGACACAGGCGACAGTGATGATGTTCGGAAAAAATTGGTCCATACTGATCTCTAGGTGCCGGTGTAGAGAATGAAATGCGAAGGGTGTAGGTTTACAGAAAGACTGCCCATCCCCCCATTGAAAAACCCACTTTTACCACCTAGAAGTGTGCGGCAGTGGATAAAGTGGGAAAAAGTCAGGGGGTGGGGGTGTAGGTGCAGGGGATCAATCGGTCACGCGTGATATATCTGATTTCAGGATTCTCCATCGCAGGCGAATTACCAGGTCAATATATCTTTTAAGATGTCAATGTACTCATCTTTCTTTTCTATCGCTGTCTTTTGTAGTTCGCCTACAGTCGGAACAGTGTAGCCACAAACTGTCTTTTTATCGTCATTATTAGTAGCAAGGCCAAGATCATTCATCAGGTTATTTACGTCTTTTACCGTTTCACATCCTGCGTTAATGTCAGCAAGGGTCACAGTGGCGATAGTGGCGATGCCAATCCAAGGAATGACTTCAAAAGGTACTGATGAGACATTCAACGCCGCATTGCGTGCAGTGCGTTTTGCAATTTTATTTGCAGTATGTTCGATTCTTTCGGTTTGCACACGTTTCGATTCAATGATCTTCTCGTTGTCCTTAACAAGGGATTTGTATTTTCCATCCAAAATTTTATTTTGACGACGCTCAAATTCAGCCTGCTTCTCAAATGATCTTGTGGTTTTTGCCAACGTGTAATTGTCGTCTACTAGAATGTCGTTATCTTTTATAACTTTTCTGTATCGTGAGGTGGGCGTGTCTTTCAGTGTCTTCGTATAAGGGATTGTTTCCAGCAATCCATAGAGTGCCGCATTGAAAGAATAATTGGTCAGGGAAAGGATGTTTGAGAGGAGTAGAAGCACCAATACTATTGAAAGCATGGCAGTGCGAGTGAGAATGGCCGATGCGCTTTTGATGAGGATTTTAATCACGAAGAGTTCCCCTGAAGTTATTGCCAATATTACAAGGATAGTGAAGTGTTATGAGAGAAGTTTCAACAGATTATATCCCTGTGTGCCAAGGCATATTTACCAATAAAGAGGATGTGAAAGGCCTTCCATGGCAAATCAGTTTCACTGTTCTTACGATCTGTTGCAGTAGTAATTGTGAATGCCTGTGAGTGGAGATAGAAAAAGAAAAGAAAAAGTATTGGGGCAACATTGCGTCACCCCGGAATATTGCAGACGTAAGAAAGCCTCCGACGTGAATCGGCTTTGATGTCTGTCTTGATTTATTGCTTGGAAGGAAGGACTGGGAGGGAGTGGGAGGAAGTACTAGTGCGCTAGTAGTGAGAAGAGTAGGGATTATCGACATGCATTCCCCATGTTTCATCGAAATCATATCCCGCCATGAGTTTTGCCTGATCGTTCACTGCGTCTGTGAATTCATCGTCAGGCAGGTTCCAGGCGGAAAGCAGTTCAAGCGCATCGGAAAGGTAGTCTTGATAGTTCATGGAATGATCCTCTTTTTGAATTTCAGGTAGTAGTAGCCCCATGCCAGAAGCACTGTGATGCTGAGCATGAGAATGGGATTGAGGTAAGTGAGAGCCGTAAAGCCAAGCAAGCCGTACAGACGTGTCACAGGAAAAAGAAGGAGTGCAATTGCCGAAAACAAGAGCGTTGCTGTGATCATGGTTTCTCCGAAAAGATGAAAAGTGTTGGAAATGATTGAGTTACTGAGGGGCGAAATAGGATCGCCATTGTTCAGTGCAGAAAGGACGTATAGAAAAAGTTGAGTGTTTTCTTGGGATTTGTGGAAGGGCGCTTCGTGTTACTCGGTTACGAGATATTTCTCAGACGGTTTTGGCGGTTTTCTTCCTGGATACTGCAGCCTTCTTCTTCATGGGAGCTTTTTTCCTGACGGTCTTGGGCTTCGTCTTGGATGACATCAGCTTTTGCATCTTGCCCAGAAAGGGCTTGGGATCGGCCAGTTCGTGACATCGCTGTTTTCCCTTGATGGGTTGTACCAGCTTCTCGTTCTTGAGCGCCGCAAGCAGGAAGGAGGGTGTATTGACACTTTGGCGTTTGAACAGCTTGAAGAAGGCGATTGAGGTGATCGGTTCGGCAGCATTCTTGAGTGCTTCATTGACCAAATCGAGCGAGACCCATTCTTTCGAGAAGAAGCCGTTGCCGGTGTTGTTGTAAATCCGAACATAGACTTTCTGTTCTTCGTCACAGCCGAGATGGTAGGTGAGGGTGGATTTGCCTGAAAGGGAAGGGCATTTGAAGGTTTTGAGATTTTTGATTGAATCGGGCATGGATTTTCTCCTGTGTGTAATCAAATAAGATACCCAGGTCTCCGCGTTAAGGATCATGGATCAAGGTGTTCCTCCAACATGGAACGTGCCTCTGGTGTGAGCCATTCCTCGTCCGGTATGACGAAGACCAATCCAAAATCATTATTGGCTAGGTAGATCGCCTGGAAGAAGCCGTCTCGAAGCAGAATGCCCTCCCACGGTATGTTGAGGAGGGTCCACTCGCCGTCCGGCCAGATGTCCGTCAGAGGGTTTTCGAGATCGCCTTCCTGGATGAGGACAATCCAGCCGTATGCCTCGTGGTCGTAGATGCCCTCGGGTGAGGTCAGCGGGGTGATGAGACGGGAGATGAGGTCTTGGATAGTGAGATGGGCGGGGTCGGTGGGAGAGAGTTGAGAGATGTCTGAGGGGTGCTTGAATTGCAGCATATTGGTGGTGCTCCTGTGTGGTTGTGACAAAAGAAAACCCGCCGAGGATGATCCAAGGCGGGTGTGGGGTGGGAATTCTGTTTTGTGTGGGTTACACGAAAGTCCTGCTGATGTTTATTATGGGAGGAGAAATGAGACTCTGGATCAGCGGGCTGTCATCAAGTCCCGCACCATGACACAGAGAAAAGTACAAAACCTGCGATTAGCAGGCTAAACTGGAGCGGCTATGAGCAGAAAAGTATCTCTTAGAAATTAGCTCAAGTGGTCCCATATGCTTTGACGACCTACACCTGGGTGTAGTTTTGCAGGTGTCACCGTTCATGGCATCCTGAATCACGTCTGAGGCATGATTTGATATCGATTGCAGTGTGCCCCTTCTTTTAATTTTATAGTAAACGCTTCAAAATGTGGCAGTATAGAATTCATCAGAATGTCAATGAAGCAGCTGTAAAGCTATCAGTAAGGAGTATTTAATGTATCTACCTTTCAATTCAGTTGATGAGTTGCTTGAGACTCTGCACAGAAAACATCCTGATACTTCTAACTGGTTGTTATATGTATCGGAAAAGCATGCTGACAAGATGCCCGAGTTACTGTCGGCTGCAACAGCCAGGGGGTTCTTTCTCTATGGAGGTATTTTCCCTGGTCTTATTCAGGGAGCACGGTCCAAGGATAAAGGGGCGATTGCGATTCCCTTGCCGGAGCAAGCGGCGGTGGTTACTGCAACACTGACCGAGGATTCATGTAACTGGCAGGAAGAGTTCCTGACATATAATATTGATATCTTCAGAAGTGCTCTCGTTTTTGTCGACTGCCTGGCACCGAATGTGAACGGTTTTCTTGATGATATCTATAGTCATTTCGGTATGCAGATCAATTATGCAGGTGCAGGAGCCGGATACCATGACTTGCGAGTTGAGCAGTCGATATTTGCTGGTGAAGGAATGATTCCATCTGGCGGACTCGTAGTACTATTACCGGATAAAACTAATAACAGGGTCAAGCATGGGTGGAGTCGCGTGGCAGGTCCATTTATTGCAACGCAAACAAATGGAAACATGATCAGTGAGTTGAACTGGGAGTCAGCAGGGAGCTTTTACAGAAACGAAGTTGAGAAGCTCGCACCTGAGTTAAAAGACAAGCCGGTATTTCCCTACATCAATTCCAGGTATCCGATCACTATTGGCAAGCAGGCTGCTGAAGATGTTGTCAGGGACCCTATCGATATTAACCCTGCAGATGATATTGTTTTCTTGTCACAGGTGGCTGAGAATTCTGCCATCTATATTTCTGAAGGCGATAAATTCACCCTGATTGATGCGGCGCGGCAGGCAACTGCTGAGTGTAGCGACACTTCCGGGGTGACCAGTTGCTTTGTTTCTGACTGCTTTTCAAGAGCACTAATGCTCGGAGATGACCTGGAGAATGAATTGAATGCTGTTGACGAGGTGTTGAATAGTTTTACAGACACACAGGCTGAAGGTGTGCTTGCAATTGGTGAAATATGTGGGAATAAGAGCGCAAAGCTTGAGTTTTACAATAAGACATTTGTTATTTCTCTGGCTTACTCTTAGCCCGCCATGACGAGAACCAGCATATGAATCGCGTTATTCCATCCGAGAGCCTGACGGAAGAGTTACTCCGTCTCTATGAGCTGGCATTGTCTACAGGGCAGTCAGTGGGACCGGATGACACATCAAAACGTTTCTTGAGTGTATTGATGTCGCGTTACAATCTGACAAGCGCTTCAGTCTGGTGGATGAATCCTGACGCACAGGGGTTTTATTTGCTGTCATCTGTGCCAAAAGTCCAATCTGTAACAGCAATAAGAGATGTTGAAAAGGTCATCCTGGATTTGTCTATTAAACTGAATCCGCTTGTAATTTCACCCGGATCACCAGGGCATGCTGAGTTAAGCAGTTGTTACAATGTAACGGATCAATTTTTTGCCGTATATCCACTGTCTCATAATGGCGTGCTGGTTATGAGCACTGCGATTGAGGATCTATTTCAAGAAAGACTGTTTAATAGTCTGAGGCCAGTACTAAGAACACTTGAAAGTTCCATCATGGGTGAAATAGATCATGAAAAACTCGTTCAGTCGGAAAGCGAGCTCAGTCATCAAAAGGGTTTCCTGAAGACGTTGGTGCAGACACTACCGGACCTGGTCTGGTTAAAAGATCCTGACGGGGTTTACCTCGCTTGCAATCAACGTTTTGAAGAGTTCTTTGGGGCAACCGAGGCTGAGATTGTCGGCAAGACAGACTATGATTTTCTTGATCCGGAGCTTGTCGATTTCTTCCGGGAATATGATAGAAAAGCCATGATGAAAGGTGCGCCTTCTGTCAATGAAGAGAAGATAACCTTTGCGAGTGATGGTCACGAAGAGCTTCTCGAAACCACCAAGACACCAATGTTTGACATGGATGGCAAACTGATTGGTGTTCTCGGCATTGGTCATAATATTACTGAGCATCGAAAGTCACAGGAGATAATCCAGCAGAGTGAGTTGAAATTTAGAAGCCTTGTTCAAACCATGTCCGAGGGCGTGGCGTTGCACGAAATGGTCTATGACTCGCAGGGGCATGCAATAGATTACCGGATTCTCGATGTCAATACTGCTTTTGAGCAACTGATCGGAATACGTGCTGATACAGCAGCAGGACAATTGGCAAGTGAATTATATGACATTACCCCACCGCCATATTTAAATGAATATACCAATGTGGTGAGTACAGGTGAATCGCTCCAGTTTGAAACCTATTATCCACCTCTGCAACGTTTCTTTGACATCTCTGCCTTTAGCCCCGGACCGGGGCAGTTTGCCACGGTGTTTCTTGATATTACTGAGCGCAAGCAGTCGGAGGATGCACTGAGAGCAAGCGAGAAAGAATTCCGGCAACTTGTTCAAAATCTACAAGCCGGCGTGGTCGTACATGGGCCCGATTCTCAAATCCTTCTTGCTAACGAGCAGGCATCGATTATTCTGGGTCTGTCAGTCGAGCAGATGAAGGGGAAGGTCGCCATCGACCCGGTCTGGAATTTCGTTCGTGAAGACGGAACAGTTATGCCGTTGGAAGAATACCCCGTGCAGCGTGTTCTCGACACGCACCAGCCGATCCGCGGTCTCATGATAGGCGTTGATCATCCTGCCAGAAAAGATCGCGTCTGGGTCCTGGTGAGTGCATTCCCTGAATTGGATGCCGATGGGCAATTGCTCCACGCCATTATCACCTTCACTGACATCACGGCACAGAAACTGGCAGATCAAAATCTTCGCAAGCTTTCGCAGGCAGTGGAGCAGAGTCCGGAGAGTATCGTGATCACCAACCTGGATACAGAAATTGAGTACGTGAACGAGGCCTTTATCAAGGCAGCCGGCTATAGTCGTGAAGAGGCGATTGGTCAGAATCCCCGTATCCTTAATTCAGGTAAGACACTTCAAAAGACTTACACTGAGATGTGGGGGAAATTGACACAAGGCGAATCATGGAGTGGTGAATTTATCAATCAGCGCAAGGATGGCAGCGAGTATATTGAGTTCGCTATTATCTCCCCTCTTCGCCAGCCTGGTGGGTCGATTACACACTACGTGGCGGTGAAAGAGGACATTACAGAGAAAAAACGACTGGTCAAGGAGCTAGAAGATCACCGCCACCATCTTGAGGATTTGGTTGAAATTCGCACCAGGGCTCTTGCTATCGCAAGGCAGCAGGCTGATGCAGCAAACGAGGCAAAATCTGCTTTCATAGCGAATACGAGTCATGAAATCAGGACACCGATGAATGCCATCATCGGCATGACACATTTGGCACTGAACACCGAGCTGGATGATGTGCAAGCAAATTACATCAGCAAGGCACACAGCTCAGCAAATGCGTTGCTTTCTCTTCTGAATGATATTCTTGATTTATCCAAGATTGAAGCAGACAAGCTTGAGTTGGAGCGTGTGGATTTCAATATCAGGGAGGTTCTCAACAGTAACCTCAGCATTATTAAAACCAGCGCTGTTGAGCGTGGGATTTCCCTGTCAACTGACATTGCTTCAGACATTCCAGAGCATCTACTTGGTGATCCCTCCCGTCTTGGTCAAGTGTTGCTGAATCTTTTAAGCAACGCACTCAAGTTTAGCTCGGAAGGAGACGAGGTCTCAGTGACTGTGTCACTACAGGAGAAAAATGAGCAGGACTACGTATTGAATTTCAGTGTTAAAGATACCGGGATCGGCATCTCGTCTAAAGAGCAGAAGAAACTGTTTCAGCCATTCAGTCAGGCGGACAGTTCAACAACACGCAAATATGGCGGTACTGGTCTCGGTTTGATTATCTCAAAGAAGATTGTAGAGGCCATGGGTGGAGAGATCGGGATCGAAAGTGAACCTGGTGTGGGCAGCAATTTTCACTTTTTTGTCCGCCTCGACAAGCAACTAGAGGATAGTAAAACTGAAAAAGGTCTCTCCAGAAAGGCTGTCATAGATGTTGCTGATGCGAGAGAGAAGTTGAAGGGTGCGAGACTACTGCTGGTAGAGGACAATGAGGTCAACCAGGAACTTGCAAGTATCATTCTTTCTATGAATGGTATTGATACTGAAGTGGCGTCTAATGGTCAGGAAGCACTGAAGATATTGGCAAGAGAAAGTTTCGATGGCGTCCTGATGGATTGTCAGATGCCGGTTATGGATGGCTATGAGGCAACACGCAGAATACGCGCACAGGAACAGTTTCGCGATCTTCCCGTGATTGCCCAGACAGCAAATGCAATGAAGGGTGACAAAGAGAAAACTCTTGATGCGGGCATGAATGATCACATAACGAAACCCATAAGTCCTGACGCCATGCTCATTACCTTGGCAAAATGGATTAAACCGGTAAGGAACGGTAGTAATCAGTAGAAGATTAAACGCTCTGTTAAACCAGGGTCAAAGGATTATGAGCCTGAGTCAGGCAAAGAAAAAAGGCCCGCAGATCAAATCTGTGGGCCTTTTTAATATGGCTCCCCGGGACAGGCTCGAACTGCCGACCTAGTGATTAACAGTCACCCGCTCTACCGACTGAGCTACCGGGGAAAGAGCGCGATATAATAAGGACTCTTGTTCGCCCGGTCAACATAAATTCTCCTCTGAAAGCGAATTATTACCCGCCGGTTTGTCGGTTTTCCCTCTTTTCCGGGAAATCGGGCGCCTATGACTAATTGATTATCATCATTGACCAGAGGCTCAGTCTGGGATAGATTCCGGCTCAGGAAAGAAATTGAATGCCTTGCGGGAGCGATTTTTCGCGCCTGCAGGGCAATATTTATCTTATTAAAGTAAAGAAATACTCAGGTCTATTAAGGAGCCTTGTTATGAAAAATATCGTACTTACCTCAGCACTGATCGCTTCAGCCATGATTGCTGCCCCTACTTTCGCTGCCCCGGCTAAACTGGCTGTTTGTGCCGCTTGTCACGGTCAGGATGGTAATAGCCCGATTCCTGGCTATCCTACCCTTGCTGGAAAGGATAAGGCCTATCTTGTAGAGCAGCTGAATGCTTTCAAGAACGATACGCGTGCCGATGCTGTTATCCCTAACAATATGAATAACCAGGCTAAAGCCCTGTCTGACGCGGACATTGATGAACTGTCAGCTCATTTCTCAGCCCAGGCGCCGAAGTAATCAAGTAATCTACTACCTCGACAGCCTGTTATTCAGGCTTGAAATGAGGTAGAATTCGCACGTTTTTTCCGGTGTGGGCACCTATTTGGTGCCCGCATTGTTTCAATTCCGGATTATTTTTCCAAAACAAATTTTGTAAGGTAAGGCAATGAAAACTTGGATGATTCTGCTGTCTGCAGTGACAGCATTGGTTTCTGTGGAGTCTTTTGCGGCGGATGCGGCTGCAGGTAAGGCAAAAACAGCAGTATGTGCCGGCTGTCACATGGCAGATGGTAACAGCGTTAACCCTGACTGGCCTAGCCTGGCTGGACAGCATGCGGATTACATCGCCAAGCAGCTGGCGGACTTCAAGGCCGGTGTTCGTACCGATCCCATGATGGCTCCCATGGTTGCGGCTCTGAGCGAGGAAGATATGGCTGATATCGCAGCCTATTTCGAAAGCCAGACAGCGAAGGGCGGTGAAGCCGATCCCGTACTGGTTGAAGCTGGTAAGGCTATGTATGTATCAGGTAACGCCTCTACAGGTGTTGCTGCCTGTGCTGCATGCCATGGTCCAACTGGTTCTGGTAACCCGGCTGCCAAGTTCCCCAGCCTGCAGGGACAGCACGCCAAGTACACTGCCAAGCAGCTGCGTGATTTCCGTTCCGGTGCACGTGGTAACGATGCCGGCAAAATGATGCAGGATGTTGCTGCATCAATGACAGATGCCGAAATCGAGGCTGTTGCCTCATATGTTCAGGGACTGCGTTAATTGTTAACCGCAGTTTTCTGTAACTGAAAAAGGGCAGCCAATGGCTGCCCTTTTTTGTTGTTTCCTGCGAGGTAAGGAATGGTTCCGGCCGGTGCGAAAAATGCCTATTCCAGAAACGAGAGAATTTCGCTCTCGATATTCTCCTTGTCGATCACTGCACCCTGCGCAATGGGCTTGTCGAAGAGCTCACTGATCAATGCAGGAATCGGTGTGTCTGCGACTTCCGAAATCGATTTCAGCGCGTCGATATCGTGGGTGTCGACTTCTCCGGTCAAAGCGTTTGCTATTGTCGGTGAGAACTTGGTCCACTCTGCGGTAGAGTAGACAATCGATTTGAGAGCTTTCTCTCTGCAGCTGTCGTGTGACTTGAAGCAGGTGGCCGTGTGTGGATCCATCAGGTAGCCGTTATCGAACGCCTGCTTGATGTAGCGGTTGACCTCTTTATCATTACAGTAATCAGCACAGAAAATCGACTGCAGCCTGGCAGTCTCTTCTGTTGTGAGCTCGTAGTATTTATCGTTATCGAGTGACAGCATCAACTCTTTTGTGCGCTCTGCTCCATAGAGATCATAGAAGATGCGCTCAACGTTTGATGACTTGAGAATATCCATTGCCGGTGAAGACGTAGCTATCACGGAACGTTCGCGCAGATCATACTTACCCGTATTGATGAGTTCAGTCAGAACATTGTTGCTGTTTGAGGAGATGAGGATCTTCATCACCGGCAGCCCCATTTTCATCGCATAGTATCCGCCCAGTGCATTACCGAAATTTCCGCTTGGCACGTTGAGATAGATCTTTTCTCCAAGCTCGATTGCACCCTGGCGAACCAGTTCGAGGTAACTGTGGATATGGTAGATCTGCTGGAAAATGATACGCCCGAAGTTGACCGAGTTGGCCGCCGACAGGTGGGTTTGCTTCTCCTTTAGCTTCGCACGGAAGGTCTCTGAGGAAAGCAGTGATTTTAGTGCTGACTGGGCATCATCAAAGTCTCCATGAATGCCGATAACCTTGAGATTGTCGGCATCCTCGGTGACCATCTGCAGACGCTGAACATCGGAAGTGCCGCCATCCGGGTAGAGGCAGGCGACCTTGACGTTCGCACGATTCTTGAAAGTCTCAAGCGTTGCAGGCCCCGTATCGCCGCTGGTTGCAGCCATGATCAGGTAGTGCTCTTCACGTGACTGGGCGAGGCTTGAAAGCAGCACGCCGAATGGCTGTAGTGCCATATCCTTGAATGCGCGCGTCGGGCCATGATAGAGCTCGCTGACGTAGAGGTTGTCGGTGACCTTGACGACCGGAACCGGATTGGCCGGATCATCGAAGTCGTCATAGCGGCTCAATGCCGCATCGATAACCTCTGCATCAATATCGATTTCATAGGCATCGAGAACAGCACGCGCCAGGGTTTTGTAGTCAGAATCCAGGTGTTCCTCGAGAAAAGGCAGCCCGAGCTGTGGAAGTGATTCCGGAACATAGATGCCGCCAAAGGAGGACATCGGATTGAGAATGGCGTCGGAGAATGGAACGCATAAAGGGCGTTGACCATCGTTTCCACGGGTTTCAATGAATTGCATGCTGTTGGCCTGCACTACGTCTGTCTAGAAAAATTGGGTGTGATTATAACCCTTTAAGAAGGTAAATTCGGGAAGATTTTGTTTCCGGGCAGGTGCTTTTCGAGTTCGTCCGTCGCCCATTCAATCATTTCCCTCTCGCGTTCCGCTGGATAGGAGACCATGCTGTTTGTCTGTGCGAGTCCGGAAACGAACAGGGATTCTTCCGGGTAGAGATTTTCCATGGTGCGGTGAAACTGTTTTGGCATCCTCAACGGACCAATGGTCGCCGAGTGGATCATGGACTCTGGTACCTGGCTGAAAATCTGTTCAAACAATGCACTGTAGGCGTCGTTGAAACCGGCCTGCTCGATCAATGGGTCAAAGCGCAGTGCGACAATCCAGCCGTTTTCGGCAAGTTTTTTCATGGCCTGTATGCGTTTTTCGATCGACGGTACCTTGTGCTCGGTTGCTTTCCATGTCGCTTCCGGTGTGTAGCTGAAGGCAGTGACAACGTTGCTCAGTGGGTCGTGCTCCAGCAGCTGGCGTACCTGTGTGCTCTTGGTGCGCAGTTCGAGCCAGGCGTCCGGGCGTGTTGCGAAGAAGGGCAGGGCGTTCGCTACGAAACCTGTGACCGGTTCAAGCGCCAGACTGTCGGCGTCGTAGCCGGAAAAGAACCAGTTCTGCTTACCCGTTTCTATTTTGCTGTCGATATCGTCAAGGAAGCTCTCGAAATTGACGAACACAAGGTAATGCGCCGAGCGGTACATGCCCTGCAGGAAGCAGTAACGGCAGTCGTACAGGCAGTTGAGCATGTGCGAGAAATACCAGTTGTGATTCCCGCCAACACCATAGGCATCGGGTGCCGGTTGCACGAAGTGGCCATGCTTGTTGGCAAGAATCAACGCGGGCCGCTGTTTTTGCAGGCGGAAATTCTGCTGGCTGTGATTAAAGATGCTGCCGTAGCGCTCAATCGGAACAACACTTGCGCGCGGGTGCCGTGCAAGTATTGATTCAGTACGCGGGTGATTGCGTACAGACTCTTCGACATAGACCAGCGGGATCATGTCGGCTGCCCCGCGTCAGAAATCTGTTGTTGCAGTTTTTCAAGTAATTGCCGGGAAGATTTCGCATCAAATCGGCACAGCTCATCGGTGCTGATCGCTGCATCGAGAGCGATCCACTGCTGTAGCAGGTGCCGTAATGATTCTGACTGGCTGAAGCTGAAATGGAATTTCTGCTGATAGTACGCTGCAGCCTCTCCGATACGTCTGTCCGGCTGTAACTGGTTCGCCAGCTGTTGTAGTGAATCACTGAAATGCTTCAGCTGCTCCACTTGCGGGGCTAGCAATTCGATGATTTGCTGTTTTGTCGGGATGTCGTTTATAGGTGCCTCGGCATTATCCGAAACAACCTTGACGACCTGCACCAGTTCAGCTGTTGCATAGCGGTTGGCAGTGGCAAAGAAACTGCTTGCTTCCATGTCGAGTAGAGCATCATCGGCATAGCTGTCGTCTGGTTCATCGAGTGTGAAGAGAGATTCACTCGGCCAGGGACTCTTGATGACCAGCTGGGGATAGAAAACCTGCTTGCTCAGTTTATCGATAACTTGATGGCACAGACGCGTCTCGCCAACAGGCAGGGAAGGGTGGCCGGCGATGCCGAAGTTGATCCACACTTGTTGATGTTGGAATCCTGTCAGGCCGTGCAGGTGAGCGGTTGCTGCAGCTGAAGCGATTTTACCTGCACCCGAGACGATCAAGGCATGCTGCTCTCCGAGATAGACGGGAAAGCTACGCTCATGATGCTGACGCTTGAGTTTGAAATGATCAATTAACGGGCGGGCCTCGGCATCGAAGGCGACAACAAAATGGATCATGTCTTGCCTTCCATTGATAGGGCTGGCTGTTGCGCAAGCAATGCCCGGTAGTTTTCGACCAGCTCATGATTGCCGTGCTTGAGACCGCCCTTGATCAGGATCTCGGCCTTGCTGCGAATGGTTTCAGCCACGCGCGACTGCTGATGTGCATCAAGATCCCCGGACTGCTGTATTTTGATCAGTGCCTGGATACGGAAGCGATCCATGCCCCAGTGCTTGCGTGAGAGCTGGTCCTCGTGGCCGCCGTACTTGGTGATCTGCGGTTCTTCAATATAAAGCACGGGCTCAGTGGCACACAGGCGCAGCCACAGGTCATAGTCCTCGCATGCCGGCAGTGATTCATCAAACAGGCCGATGCTGTCGAACAGAGTGTGATGCATGAGTGCCGATGAGGGCGAGATGACACACATGGGAAGGCATTTCTCGAAGATGTGACCGCCACTCTTGGCGTGCTTGTTCATCTGGTTGACGCGCACCCCGTTGCGAATCCAGATCTCCTCGGTGTGGCAGAAGCGGTGGTCCGGATTCTCTTTGAGAGCAGTGAGCTGGGTTTGCAGTTTTGTTGGCAGCCATGTGTCGTCCGAATCGAGAAAGGCGACCCATTCACCTGTTGCCTCGGCAATACCGCGATTACGCGCTGCACTGACACCAAGGTTCTGCTGCCGAATTACCTTGAGCTGTGGATAGTGAGTCAACAGCTCTTGGGTTTCGTCCGTTGAGCCGTCATCGACGATGATGATCTCATCGGCAGTGTGAGTCTGTGCCAATACCGACTCTATCGCCCGTGACAGTGTTTCTGCACGGTTGAAAGTTGGAATGATGACGCTGGTTGATGTCACGCGACTCTTGTTACTCGGTCGTCATTTCAGGCGTTACTGACTTGAATGCCTCAAGCTGCTCTGCAGTTGCAGGCTGCTGGTGATTCTTTTTCCACTCGTCGTAGGTCATCCCGTAGATGGCCTCGCGCGAGGTGTCGTCGTCCATTTCGATGCCGCGCTCAATTGCTGCATTCTTGTACCAGCGTGACAGGCAGTTGCGGCAGAATCCGGAGAGAATCATCAGGTCGATGTTCTGCACATCCTTGCGCTTGTCGAGATGCTTGAGCAGAGTGCGAAAGGCGGCGGCTTCAAGTTCAGTTTGTGTCTGTTGGTCCATGCTGTTTCTCAGTAAAGGTAGTTAAACATGCGGCTGCGATAGGTCGAGGTGATCGGGTGGTCACCGATGATGTCGAAGACCTGGATCATCGCCTTGCGCGCAGCATCATCGCCATAGGCGCGGTCTTTCTGCACGATAAGCAGTAGTTCATCGAGTGCAGCTTCAAGTTGATTCTGCATCACCAGTTGCGCTGCAAGCTGGTAGCGAGCCTCACTGTCGCTGGCATCCTGCTGTAGTTTCTGTTGTAGCTCTTCGATGGGTGGTGCAGTCGATGCGACGCTTTCGAACAGCATCTGTGCCTTCATGGCGGCAACCTCGGGCTTTTGCTGTTCATCCAGCGGCAGGCTCTCAAGTGCTTGTTGCGCGGCATCCTTTTCACCGATAGCCAGCTTCAGTTGTGCGAAGGCTATGATTGCCTGCGGGTTTGCAGCATCCTCATCAAGCAGTTGCTGGATCATGGTTGCAGCCTCGTCAGTGCGGCCCTCAAGGATCATCTGCTGTACCTGTTCGAGCTGTCCGCCTGATTCGTTCTCTATGTACTTGTCGAGAAAAGTGCGGATTTCTGCTTCGGGCAGTGCACCCATGAACTCATCGACCGGTTGGCCGTCCTTGAAGAGTTTGACAGCGGGAATGCTACGGATCTGGAAGTGCGCAGCGATCTCCTGCTGCTCCTCGGTGTTGACCTTGGCGAGGATGAATTTGCCCTGGTACTCGTTGACGAGTTTCTCCAGCACAGGTATCAGCGCCTTGCACGGCTGGCACCAGTCGGCCCAGAAATCGACCAGTACGGGTACCTGTATCGAGCCTTCGACGACAACGCTGCCGAAGTTCTCAGGTGTAATGTCAATAATGTACGGTGAATCAGTCATATGCAGAAATTCTCGAAACGTTTTGCAATATCAGGCTATTTTACGGTTTTACGCAGACAAAAAAACTCCCCGATGAAGGGGAGTTAGTGGCAATTCAGTATTCTGATGCGTGAGATGTGCCTCTTGCGGGTCTCGGGTCACGCCTTCACCAGGATGGTACCAGTGTCAGAATTCGCCAGCCGCTCCTCGCTTCATAATGTCGAGCATGATGGTCTTGACGTCATTTGCCGCCTCCAGTAAATCGGGTGGCAGTGGTGTACCGCCGTGAATCATCATATCCATGTTGAGTGAATAGAGATTGAATTGACCGTTCTTGTCTTCAACCATGGCTATGCGGCATGGCAGATAAGCCGAGAAGGCATCGCTGTAGTCGACCATCTTGGCCGCAGTGAGCGGGTTACAGAACTGGTAAATTTTCAGAAAACGTTGCTCTTCGCCTGTCATCAGTGTGACCTGCTCTGAGAGCGGCAGCTCTCCAACGTTTTTGATGTTGTGTTCGTTCGCTACGAAGCGCATTGCCTCTTCAGCGTCTTCCCAGCTGATATCCTCTTCTAGCGGAATTTTCCACACGGTCGCATCGGCTGACTTGCCAGTAGCTGCCAGCCCCTTGAACATTGTCGCGTAGACATTTTTAGCCTGTGGATCGAACTTGCTGATTGCCTGAAGATCAGGACCAATGATTGTCCACAGGTAGGCAGCACCGGCGACAGTGGCCAGGCCGATAAGTGTCAGTAAATTACGTATTAACCCCATGGAATGTTACCTCTCAGCATGATTTGGATTTGTTTTGGTTATTGATTTATGTCAAAAACAGGCAGCTATCATATGGTGGTGAGCACCTCAATGGAATAAGGGAAAACCCTTAGTTTGCTGCTGTAAGCCTTGATATTACTCGCCATGCACCCCACATGAAATTGTATTCTGATACCAAAATATGATTGTTTGACCATGTCCGATATGTTTCATCTTGTTTGTCCTTCGTGCCACGGAGTCAACCGTATTCCTGCCGCACGTCTTGGAGATTCCCCGAACTGCGGCAAGTGCCGTTCACCTTTAACCGACGGCTCCCCGGTGGAAGTTAGCGGCGCCGATTTCAATAAATTTGTGCAACGCAGCGATATTCCGCTGCTGGTCGACTTCTGGGCCCCCTGGTGTGGCCCATGCAAGATGATGGCACCGATGTTTGAGGCAGCTGCTGCCCAACTGGCTCCGTCAGTACGGCTTTTGAAAGTGAATACAGAAGAAAATCAGCAGCTTGGCGCGCAGCTTGGCATCCGGAGTATTCCCACACTGGCTCTTTTTAAGGGCGGCAGGGAAGTGGCTCGCCAGCCGGGAGCGATGGAAAGCGCACAAATTGTCTCCTGGACACGACAGAATCTTGCCCGATGAGGCCTTTCTAACATACAATATGCATGATCTGTTACATGGTTTTAGCGGGATCAAGCAATTTGCGTATCCCGCTTTTTCCATGTCTGAAATTTATGCGTGACTATTGGGAGGCGCGGTGAGTAAACCGGCAATTCTGGTTCTGGAAGATGGCAGCATCTTTCGAGGCGAAGCCATCGGTGCAGATGGCTATTCTGTTGGTGAAGTTGTCTTCAATACGGCGATGACCGGCTATCAGGAGATACTTACCGATCCCTCTTACAGCCGCCAACTGGTGACGCTGACTTATCCACATATCGGTAATACTGGCACCACGCCGGAAGATGAGGAGTCTGAAAGCATTCATGCTGCCGGGCTGATCATCCGAGATCTGCCGCTTCTGGCGAGCAACTGGCGTAACCAGGAGTCCCTGCAGGACTACCTTGCGAATAACGGTGTGGTCGGCATTGCCAATATCGATACGCGCCGACTGACACGAATTCTGCGTGAAAAAGGCGCTCAGAGCGGCTGCCTCTCGGTTGGTGACGCGCTCACTGAAGAGGAAGCGCTGGCACAGGCGAAGGATTTTCCCGGTCTCAAGGGCATGGATCTCGCAAAGGAAGTGACGACCAGCGATATCTACAACTGGAACGAGACCACCTGGTCACTTGAAAATGGTCACCAGGCTATCGATCCACAGCAGCAGGACTACCACGTGGTCGCATACGACTATGGTGTGAAACGCAATATTCTGCGCATGCTGGTCGAGCGCGGCTGCCGCGTCACCGTGGTACCGGCACAGACACCGGCTGCCGATGTGCTGGCCCTGTCTCCAGACGGTATTTTTCTCTCCAATGGTCCGGGCGATCCGGAGCCATGTGTTTATGCGATTGAAGCAATCAGGGAGTTGCTGGAAACCGACAAGCCGATATTCGGTATCTGCCTCGGTCATCAGCTGCTTGGGCTTGCCAGCGGCGCAAAGACAGTCAAGATGAAGTTCGGGCACCATGGTGCAAACCACCCGGTACAGGATCTCGACAAGGGCGTTGTGATGATCTCAAGCCAGAACCACGGCTTTGCGGTTGACGAATCGAGCCTGCCTGAGAATGTTCGTGCCACGCACAAGTCGCTGTTCGACGGTTCGCTGCAGGGTATTCATCGTACCGACAAGCCCGCCTTCAGTTTTCAGGGGCATCCGGAAGCGAGCCCGGGTCCGCACGATGTTGCGCCGGTTTTCGATCACTTCATCGAACTGATGTCGCAGAAATAAATTAATCCAAGTTATCCAGGAGTACGCAAGTGCCACTTTCACATCACCCCCTTGTTACCGAGTTTCCGGAATATCATGAACAGCTGCACAAGCTGAAGATGAGTGATAACTACTTTTCATCACTGATGGAGAAGTATGAAGAGCTGGACAAGCAGGTCTATCGCATGGAAGACGGCAGCGAGCCAACCAGCGATGAAGTTGTCGAGCAGCTCAAAAAAGAGCGTCTCGCACTTAAAGACGAGATTTTTCATAAGCTCCACGAGGCCTGATCACTTCCATGCCTAAACGTACAGATATAGAGACAATCCTCATTATCGGCGCCGGTCCGATCGTAATCGGTCAGGCCTGCGAGTTCGATTATTCGGGAGCGCAGGCGTGTAAGGCGTTGCGTGAAGAGGGTTACCGCGTGGTGCTGGTTAATTCAAACCCGGCAACCATTATGACCGACCCGGACACGGCCGACGTTGTCTATATCGAGCCGATCAACTGGCAGACAGTTGAAAAGATTATCGAGAAGGAGCGTCCGCAGGCGCTGCTGCCGACCATGGGTGGGCAGACTGCACTCAACTGTGCGCTCGATCTTGTGCGAGAAGGTGTGCTGAAAAAATTTGATGTCGAGATGATCGGTGCCTCGCGTGAAGCGATCGACAAGGCCGAGGATCGTGACCTGTTTCGCCAGGCAATGAAGAAAATCGGTCTCGATATGCCGCGTTCCGCGATTGCACACAGCATGGAAGAGGCATTCCAGGTGCAGGTTGCAATCGGTTTCCCGACCATCATTCGTCCCTCGTTCACCATGGGTGGCAGCGGCGGTGGTATCGCCTACAACAAGGAAGAGTTCGAGGAGATCTGCAAGCGCGGTCTCGATCTTTCGCCAACCAGCGAACTGCTGATTGAAGAGTCGATTGTCGGCTGGAAAGAGTACGAGATGGAAGTTGTACGTGACAGCAACGACAACTGCATCATCGTCTGCTCGATTGAGAACCTTGATCCAATGGGTGTGCACACAGGCGACTCGATAACAGTAGCGCCGTCACAGACGTTGACCGACAAGGAGTACCAGATCATGCGTGACGCATCGATTGCGGTACTGCGCGAGATTGGAGTCGACACTGGTGGTTCGAACGTACAGTTCTCGATCAACCCTGATAACGGGCGCATGATTATCATCGAGATGAATCCGCGTGTATCGCGTTCATCTGCACTGGCATCAAAAGCGACCGGTTTTCCGATTGCCAAGGTGGCAGCCAAGCTGGCTGTCGGCTATACGCTCGACGAGCTGCGTAACGAGATTACCGGTGGTGTCACACCGGCATCTTTCGAGCCGTCAATCGACTATGTCGTTACAAAGATTCCACGTTTTGCATTTGAAAAATTCCCCAAAGCCGATGCACGCCTGACCACGCAGATGAAATCAGTGGGTGAGGTGATGGCAATTGGCCGTACCCTGCAGGAGTCATTGCAGAAAGCACTGCGTGGCCTTGAGACAGGCAAGAACGGATTTGACGAGATTCATCCCGATGACGGCACCAAGGAGAATTTCAAGAAACTGCAAAACGAGATGCGCCAGCCTGGTCCTGAGCGACTCTGGTATGTCGGTGACGCTTTCCGTCGCGGCATGACGCTTGAAGAAGTCTTCGATATCACCAAGATTGACCCATGGTTCCTGGTACAGATCGAGGACATCATCAAGAGCGAGATTGAGATTGCAGCTTCAAGCCTGGGTGCACTGGATGCAGGTACCATGTTCAACCTCAAGCGCAAGGGTTTTGCAGACGCACGTATCGCTGACCTGCTTAATGTCAGGGAGAGCGAGGTTCGCAAGAAGCGCCAGGCACTCAATATCCGTCCTGTCTACAAGCGTGTGGACACCTGTGCCGCAGAGTTTGCTTCCAATACCGCCTATATGTACTCCACCTACGAGGAGGAGTGTGAGGCTGATGTATCGGACAAGAAGAAAATCATGGTGCTCGGCGGTGGACCTAACCGTATCGGCCAGGGAATCGAGTTCGACTACTGTTGCGTGCATGCGGCATTTGCGATGCGCGAGGATGGTTACGAGACCATCATGGTCAACTGTAACCCTGAAACTGTTTCAACCGACTATGACACCTCGGACCGTCTCTATTTTGATCCACTGACGCTCGAGGATACGCTCGAGATCATCGACAAGGAGCAGCCTGAAGGCGTTATCGTTCAGTACGGCGGTCAGACGCCGCTGAAGCTGGCCGAGGCGCTCGAACAGGCAGGTGCAAAAATTATCGGCACCAGTCCTGATGCTATCGATGCCGCGGAAGATCGTGAGCGTTTCCAGAAAATGGTCGACAAGCTGGCTCTCAAGCAGCCGCCCAACCGCACTGCCTCGGAAACCGAGCAGGCTGTTGTACTGGCAGAAGAGATCGGTTACCCGTTGGTCGTACGTCCTTCATATGTACTCGGTGGCCGCGCCATGGAGATCGTCTATGGAGAGGATGACCTGCGCCGCTACATGAGAGAGGCAGTCTCTGTCTCGAACGATTCACCGGTACTGCTGGACCGTTTTCTTGATGACGCTATCGAGGTCGATGTTGATGCCATCTGTGACGGCAAGGATGTTCTGATAGGCGGAATTATGGAGCATATCGAACAGGCAGGTGTGCACTCCGGTGACTCTGCATGTTCACTGCCACCTTATACGCTTTCAAATGAGATTCAGGATCGTTTGCGCGAACAGATGCGTGCCATGGCGATCGAGATGAACGTCGTTGGGCTGATGAACGCCCAGTTCGCGATCAAGGGTGATGATATCTACATCCTTGAAGTGAATCCACGCGCATCACGTACAGTACCTTTTGTTTCCAAGGCGACCGGACTGCAACTGGCAAAAATTGCGGCACGCTGTATGGCGGGTGTTTCGCTGCAGGAGCAGGGTATGCTTGAAGAGCGCATCCCTGACTACTATGCGGTCAAGGAAGCTGTCTTTCCGTTCGTGAAATTCCCTGCTGTCGACACCATGCTTGGCCCGGAGATGAAATCAACCGGTGAAGTCATGGGTACAGGTCAAACTTTTGGCGAGGCCTATGCAAAGGCTGAATCAGGTTCCGGCATGGAACTGCCGACTGATGGCCGCGCTTTCCTGAGCGTACGTGACAATGACCGCCCACGTGCAGCAAAGATTGCACGTGACCTGATAGATCTCGGATTCGAGATTCTTGCTACCCATGGTACTGCGCGTACCATCAGGGAGGCCGGTATCGAATGTAGAGGTGTCAACAAGGTGGCCGAGGGGCGTCCGCACATTGTTGACCTGATCAAGAACGACGAGATCGATCTGATCATCAATACCACCGAGGGCAAGCAGGCGATTGAAGACTCTGCTGAAATCAGGCGTTCCGCCCTGCAGCGCAAGGTTGCCTATACAACGACGATATCCGGTGGCGAGGCCATTTGCATGGCATTGCAGCACAAGCAGGAAATGACGGTCAGCACCTTGCGTGAATTACACGCATCAGTCAGCTGAGCTGGGAAAGAGAAGAGTATGAGCAAGGTACCATTGACAGTACGCGGAGCTGAAAAGCTGCGCGAGGAACTGACAGTTCTTAAAACAATCAAGCGTCCGGCGGTGATCCAGGCGATTTCCGAGGCGCGTGAGCACGGTGATCTTAAGGAGAATGCCGAGTACCACGCAGCACGTGAGCAACAGAGCTTTATCGAGGGTCGTATCAAGGACATCGAGGGCAAGCTCTCACATGCGCAGATTATCGATGTCACCGAAATGGATGCCGGAGGCCGTGTCATTTTTGGTGCCACTGTCGTTGTCTATGATGTCGCGATGGATGAAGAGATTACCTACAAGATCGTTGGCGAGGATGAGGCGGATATTGAAACCGGCCTGATCTCAGTCAATTCACCTATTGCGCGTGCTTTCATCGGTAAAGAAGTGGATGACAGTGTCGAGGTGAATGCCCCCGGCGGTACGCGTGAGTTCGAGGTTGTCGAGGTACGTTACGAGCCCTGAGCCCGGGCAATAAAAAAAGCCCCCAAGTCATTGACACGGACAGGTCAAGTGTCGATAATATGCGGCTTCCCGGGGCTATAGCTCAGCTGGGAGAGCGCAACACTGGCAGTGTTGAGGTCAGCGGTTCGATCCCGCTTAGCTCCACCAAATTTTTGTCGGGAATTGCTTGATTCCCGGGGTGAAACAGGTACAATGCACCGCGCTGGAACTGTCGCAACAGTGATCGGGATTCTCCTGATTGCGATCGGACTGGTAGCAGGTTTTACATTGCTACTGTTAGATCAGGATGACGAGGCAATTACATTGCTCTCTATTATCCCGGTCGGATTTGTACTGACACTTGGAGGTCTGACAGCTACCCAGCTGAGCAGACCGGACAACTAGCTTTGTCCCCTTCGTCTAGAGGCCTAGGACACCGCCCTTTCACGGCGGTAACAGGGGTTCGAAACCCCTAGGGGACGCCATATAGATCAACCGCTTACGGAAACGTAAGCGGTTTTTTTATGCCAGTAATCAATTCGTGGTCATAACCTGTCTGCTACTAGGTAGCGACTTGATCCTGTCCATTATGGAATGGGCACTTTATAATCCGGTTTTCACCGGGAATCATCACATGGCGTGGTGATTGCCGGAATTCCACGGTCAGGCTGGGAGACATTATGAGCTACAGGGATATTCTGCTGTATCTGGATGACGGCAAATCAAATCATGAGCGCACAACGACAGTCTTGCAAATGGCGGCAAGCCAAGGTGCCCGAGTCACTGCTGTCACGCTCAATACAATCGTGCCCCCGGGCATCCGGGTGAAAGATCCTACAGTGCGTAGTGTGATGGCGAAAGAGGCAGCGGAAGAGCGTATTGCTGCGTTTATTGCGTTGGCAAAAGAGTACAAAATTGAGTCTGACAGCCGCACAATTTCTGAAAAAACAGCGGTGGCTGTAAAAAAAGTTGCCCAGTTTGCACGCAATTTTGACCTGGTCGTCTTGCGCCAGGCCAACCCGGCTAGTCCTCATGCAAGCATGCAGCAGGAGTTGGGTGAGCAGGTTTTGCTGTTATCAGGTCGCCCGGTTTTTTTCATGCCCTACATCGGTGCGCATCGCGTTCCATGCCGTAAAGCGATGATTGCCTATGATGGCACACCATCAGTGACCCGTGCCGTTCACGATGCCTTGCCGATACTGAAAGAGATCGACGAAATCAGCATTCTCGTGGTCAGAACAGAAGTGAAAAAAGTAGCCAAGGGAGAGGTACTGGCAGATCACCTGGTGGAACATTTGCAGCACCATGGCGTGAATGTCTCCTTGAAGCGGGTCTATGCAGGCACATCGGACGTCGCCGTCGTCATTGAAAATGCAATTGCTGAAAATGATATCGATTTACTGGTGATGGGCGGTTATGGAACGCCAAGTCTGCAGCAAAAGATTTTTGGCGGTGTTACCAAAACATTGCTGTCGAGCATGCTGGTTCCAGTGATAATGTCTCATTGATGCAGTATCTGAGAACCAATGCAACGGATCAATAGAACGGATCAAAGCAACTTATGCGTCCGCATTGGTTCGTTAGTGATCGTTCATTCTTGTCGGTTCAGAAGTTCCTGCCAATTGTCTACTTCCGGCCAAAAGCGGACATCCAGCCTAATGGGAAGGGCAGGTAGTTATCCTTCAAAAACAATACATTCGTCACAGGTAAATGTCATTACACTGTAAAACAATCAGAATTATTAATTTTGATACTAGGCCACTCTTCAGCTAACACACTGAAATATGCAGAATCCCTGAAAGTTCCGTTAGGTAACCTGCGCTCTTTCCTCAGAATGCCATCCAGATGTGCGCCTAATGACTCAAGAAGCTGCATGTTTGCACTATTGTTAATGTCAGTGGTGATTTGAACTCTCATTATCTGTAATTGCTCGAAAGCATGAGATAGAAGAAGTAACTTACTCTCCCTCGAATAACCTTTTCTCCAACATTCAAGAGCTATCATAGTCCAGCCTATTTCGACACTTGAATGAATTGTGTTGTAATTCATCAGGCGAGTACACCCGACAATATTGCCTTCACCAATATCACGAATTACGAAGGCAAGAGATTCGCCTTGGTTCATTTCGCTTAGTGCGTTGTCAAACCACTCTGTATAAGTTCGTTCTTCATCAAGTGGTAATAATAAATATCGCTGCATTTCCGGGTTTCTGATTGCAGAAAACAGAACATCGTGGTGACATGATTCCATTGGTTGCAATACACTAATTTTCCCATGTAGCGTGATCGGATTTAAAGGAAGTTTATTCATTACTATATGTAGACTCACGACCAGCGTAATAGTGATTGTACTGCTGCCCATACTTGCCATGATTGTACGTTATAAATGCCGCACGCCTTGGGTGATGAGTTAAATTAGGGCCGCTAAGGTGAGGCGCAGCACTATGGAAAAGCAAAAGATCACCAGGCTCTAATTCGATCATAATTCCCTCATCTAAATTAACGGCAGAGGGATCAGCTGCATAAGGATCACCAGGTGGTGCCGGAAGAATTTTGTCTGTATAACCTGAAAAGATAGTGATTGCGCCGCTCTGTTCAGTTGCCGGGTCAATTGGAATCATAACTGAGAGAATGTCTGATGCAGGAATTCCCGTGAAGGAATATCGAGTGTAGTCCTGATGGAGCAGGTAGCCAGTAGTACCAGGTGGCTTGTAAATAAGTTTATCTTTAAAAAGATGGCAATCGCCATCAAATAAGTTACTTACAATGGAAGTGATCGCGTTATTATTTGAGAGTTCTTTAAAGACTTCCGAGATTCTGCTTAAAGGATCAAGTCGATCCCTGACAAGTCTGCCGTCCAAGTTCTTTCTGGCAGCAATAAGTTGGTCGAAATTTTCTTCATCGGCTGACTGACCTGCCCCCAACAAGTGGTCCAGTTTGAATGTTAGTTCATCGCCGGTTTCAGCTCCAGTGGAATGATGGATTCAGGAGCTGGAGGGCGATAGCCCAGCGAGCTATGTGGCCGCTTGGTGTTGTAATGTTTTCTCCATTGTTCAATGATCACTTTCGCTTCGTGTAGCGTGTAAAAGACCTCACCATTGAGCAATTCATCCCTGAACCGGGCATTGAAGCTCTCGCAGTAGCCGTTCTCCCAAGGTGAGCCTGGTTCGATGTATGCCGTTTTAGCGCCGACAGCAGCGATCCACTTCCTCACGGCTTCTGCAATAAACTCGGGGCCGTTATCCGAACGGATATAGGCCGGTACCCCACGCAGAATGAACAGGTCAGTCAGCACATCAATGACATCGGCTGAGTTCAACTTACGTTTCACCCGGATTGCCAGACATTCCCGACTGTATTCATCAATCAGGTTCAATGTCCGGAAGGCTCTGCCATCATCGGTTCTATGGTGGACAAAGTCGTAGGACCAGACATGATTTCTGTATTGTGCACGGAGTCTGATACAAGAGCCATCATTGAGCCATAAACGGCCACGCGGCTTCTGCTTGGCAGGTATTTTCAGCCCCTCTTGTCGCCATAACCGCTCGACACGCTTGTCGTTAACTTGCCAGCCTGCCTCTCTCAGGAGAGCGGCGATACGACGGTAACCATAACGGCCATACTCCCTTGCTAGAGCGATCATATCAGCGACAAGTCGTGTTTCATCACGACGCCCCTGTGGAATACGGCGCTGGGTTGAGCGATGTTGTCCGAGTACACGGCAAGCCCTGCGCTCGGAAACAGCCATCATGCAACAAACGTTTTCGATACAGGCCCTGCGACGCGAGGGGCTCAGAAGTTTCCCTTGGCAGCCTCCGACAGAATCTGCTTATCCAGTGTCAGATCAGAAACGGCCTTGCGCAAACGTTCATTCTCCTTCTGTAGCCGTTTCAGTTCTTTTAACTGGTCAATCCCCATCCCACCGTACTTTTTGCGCCAGCGGTAGTAAGTCTGCTCAGTGATGCCAATTTCGCGGATCGCATCGATGCGGGCAGTGCCTTGTCCAACCAGGACTTCAACTTGCCGCAGTTTCTGGACGATTTCTTCCGGTTTGTGTCGTTTGATTCCCATTTTCGGTCCTCCGTTTTACTCATCATAAGGGTGGACCAACTTATTGGGGGAGGATCATGCATCTGGGGTGGCAGTTCTCACGTTAACTGCAAGTCGTCAGAGAAAAAGCAGCGCGAAAAAGAGTGGGACGAGATTGGAGAGAAAGTTGAGAAAAAGGTCATGCGGAGGCTAAAGGCGTGGTCGGAAGATGAAGAGGGTAGTGGCTCCTCCAAAGAGTGGGATGAGATAGGTGAAAAAGTCGAGAAGAAGCTCAAGCGCAAGATTCGTGAGTGGGCAGAGAAAGAGTAATCTGTTCAATAGTTGGTAAGGGCCGCTCTAAAGCGGCCCTGTATACAGATATCTATCCTTATTTTTCTTGAATTGTGCCAATGTAATAGACGAGTTCAAGAATACGCTGAGTGACTGAGCCACTAAAGCCTTCAAAGCCAGGACCATACACGTTCCTGCTTTTGATCTCCATGCGATACCTGTCCCCCCAGATTGGCATCTCCGTCGTACCATGAGCCTTGATGCTCTGAGCATCCTTGATCCATGCAAATACCTGCTCTTGTGGATACTCACCATCGTTTCTCTTGCTCAGGGTCGTTAAGTCAGGTGGGGCAGCTTTCATAAATTCAATGAATGGACCGTCACCTTTACCGCCCATGCCGTGGCAAGCGGCACAATGTTTCTGGAATTCCAGTTGACCAATTGATGTCAGCCCGGTCTGTTCTGCAGAATAAGCACTGCTACCAATCGCAAACAAACAGGCTGCTGCCGCCGTTTTAATCAAGTTGCATTTCGTTTGAATATTCATCGACAGGCCCTCCTTCTTATTTACGTAATAACAGGTATATATACGATATACACCACCCTCTGGCTGGGGTGCCAGTATTGTTTTTATTGCCTCTGATAACAGTATAGTCAGGGTTGCGTATCGCAAAGGTCAGAGGTGGTGTTCTAATGATTAATATCAATTAGAAATGGCTGATTTTATTATGGGGGAGGGAGCTTGATTGTTGTCAAACACCTGGTTCAAGAAAGCGTACCAGCGGCTGCCACTCTCTGTCTGACCAGGCAACAGAAAGCAGCAGGTTCTCATCCAGTTCCCAGCTTTTTGTTACTACCTGTTCATCAGCAACCTTTTCATTGAAGATACCCAGCCCCATGCATTTTTGCCGTGCTTCCATCCTGGTCCAGCATTCAAAGAAATAGTTTGATTGCTGTTGAGTGGGTAGTGCTTCAAGTTGTTCGATCTCATTGACAGAAAAGAGTTGTCGGGCAATTTTTACTGTATTTATTTTTTCCCGAATACTTTCTATGTCGATTCCCACTTGAGTATCAATGGCAATAGCCAGTGCTGCATAATCGCCGGTATGTGTCAGGTTGAATTCCAGCTTAATTCCGGGAGTGATAAGGGCGGGTTTCCCCTTTTCTCCTGAGGTAAATTGAAGTTCATGCAGTGGGCAGTTCAGATAATCACTGAGAATCTGGCGTAACCAGTAACGGCTGGCAAGAAAACGGTTTTTCTGCTGTTCAGGAATAATACGCTGGTAACGCTGCAGTTCTTTTGTATCCAGATAGCCACTGGCATTGTCTGGAAAGTTAGTGAGATTCAGTTTCCAGACATGGAGTTCTTTTTGATCAAGCAGCAGAGCAGAGATCTTGTCGATCTGCCTGATTTCTTCGAATACTATCTTTCCCGTGCTCATCTTACTCAGCCTGTGAAAACTCTTCGCTGATTGTTATCTGATTCCTTATGAAGAGCAAGACGTATATCATATGCTATTCAAATGATTGGTAAACAACATAACCATTACACCTGACTGTACGAATCAGCCTGGCGAGTGACAGATGGAAAATATTCAACGTAAGCACGAGTGGCGCGACGGTTACAAGGTAATCGAGGTATTCGGCACAATGTCAGAACTGCAGCAGCAACAAGTATTAGAGCTGTGGGCCTCTGCAGGTGTCGTTTCGCCACAACAGGCACAGCAACGGATTCACCAGGTTGTCTGTATGATTCTGGATCCACAGGGAGCTGTCTGTGGCGTTTCCACTGCCTATCTCGACAAGCTAAGGCAGGGAGGATACACATGGTACCTGATGCGTATGTTCATCAGGCCCAAAGCGCGCAAAACCATCGGCTTGCCTGCGCTTGCAAGCCGTGTCACACGAAAGCACCTTGCCAGGGTTTCTGACGATACGCAAAATGGAGCAAAGGGTACCGCGGTCATCAATGAAAACCCGGGTTTATGGAAAAAGGGAATGCATCGACACTATGTGAAAGCAGGTTGGAATTTTCAGGGAAAACGGCAGGATGGACAGGAGATCTGGATATGTCCATTCGAAGGCGAGTGGGCAGCTGATTAACCCACCCGGGCCAGGTATGTTAACCGGGATTATCTACACAAATAGAATTAAGCGGGCGACAGGATAATGCAAACAAACGATTTATTTGAATCAGCAGCCTTTATCGATGGCAACTGGATTGGTGCCGAAGATGGTGAGCAGTTTGATGTCACTAATCCGGCCAATGGTGAGGTTATCGCCAGCTTACCGAACCTGGGGTCTGCCGATACCGAAAAGGCGATCGATGCCGCGAGTAAGGCATTGCCGGCATGGCGCGCGAAAACTGCAAAAGAGCGTTCTGCAATTCTGCGCAGATGGTATGAGCTGATCCTGGAGAATCAGGACGGCCTTGCCAGCCTGATGACGCTCGAGCAGGGCAAGCCACTGGCAGAGGCAAACGGCGAGGTGATGTACGGTGCCTCCTTTGTTGAATGGTTTGCGGAAGAGGCGAAGCGTATCTATGGTGATGTTATTCCGTCGCCTTTTAATGATCGACGCTATGTCATCGTCAAGCAGTCGATCGGTGTTGTTGCTGCAATCACGCCGTGGTATTTCCCGATTGCGATGATTACACGCAAATGTGCTCCGGCACTTGCTGCCGGATGCAGCGTGGTGGTCAAGCCATCCGAGTTGACGCCCCTGTGTGCATTGGCCCTGGCAAAACTCGGAGCTGAAGCCGGTTTTCCGGCAGGTGTTTTCAATATCATCACCACCAAAGCGCAGGAAGTCGGGCGTGTGCTGACCTCGAGCCAGACGGTGCGCAAGCTCTCATTTACCGGTTCGACTGCAGTCGGCAAGCTGCTAATCCGGGACTGTGCCGATACCGTCAAGAAAGTCTCTATGGAACTTGGCGGCAATGCGCCTTTTATTGTCTTTGATGATGCTGACCTGAATGCTGCGGTCGCCGGCGCCATGGCATCCAAGTATCGCAACGCAGGTCAGACCTGTGTGTGTGCCAATCAGCTATTTGTTCACGATACCGTCTATGACGCTTTTGCAAAGAAGCTGGCTGCCGTCGTCAGCAAGCTCAAGGTAGGTGACGGGTTCGAAGAGGGGAGTAACCAGGGACCTCTGATCAACGAAGATGCGGTGTGCAAGGTTGAACGTCATATCCAGGATGCTGTCGACAAGGGTGCGCAGGTTGTATGTGGCGGTAAACGACATCAACGTGGTGGCACCTTTTTTGAGCCGACTGTACTGACTGACGTAACACCGGATATGCGTGTAACCCGTGAAGAGACATTCGGGCCGGTTGCACCCCTGTATCGGTTTTCCAGCGAGGCTGAAGTGATCGAGCTTGCCAATGACACCCAGTCAGGACTTGCCGCTTATTTTTACAGCAAGGATATCAGCCGCGTGTGGCGCGTTTCAGAGGCTCTCGAATACGGAATTGTCGGTGTTAACGAAGGAGTAATCTCGACGGAGGTTGCCCCATTTGGTGGCGTCAAGGAGTCTGGTCTCGGGCGTGAAGGTTCAAAATATGGTATCGAGGAGTACCTCGAGATCAAGTACATCTGCATGGGTGGTATAGAAGGCTAGCATGGCTGAATTAAACGAATCACTTCAGGAGAGATACAGTCGCCAGATACGCTTGCCGGCATTTGGCAAGGCTGCACAACAGAAACTCGTCGATGCACGTGTGCTGATTATCGGTATGGGTGGGCTTGGCTCTCCTGCTTCACTCTATCTCGCTTCTGCCGGCGTGGGACATCTCGTACTGAGCGATTTTGACCGTGTCGAGCTTTCCAACCTGCAACGCCAGATTGTGCACAGGGAAGAGAGCATCGGGGAGCCCAAGGCAATCTCCGCGCGGCAGACACTCGTATCGGTCAACTCATCGATCAGGGTCACCGCGATCGACTGGCAGCTGGATGACAATGAACTGGAGGAGCAGATCGCTGCTGCTGACGTGGTTCTCGATTGCAGTGACAATTTCGAGACGCGTTTTCAGGTCAATGCCAGCTGTTTTCGTCATAAAACGCCGCTCGTCTCAGGTGCCGCAATACGCATGGAGGGGCAGCTTGCCAGTTTTGATCCGAACCGGGATACCTCGCCCTGCTATCACTGTCTCTACGGAGATGAATCCGGTTTTGCAGAGACTTGTGCGCTTGAAGGTGTATTGTCGCCGGTCGTCGGTGTTATCGGCACTTTGCAGGCGCTTGAGGCAGTCAAGCTGATTACCGGTGTCGGTGAAACCCTGGTTGGAAAACTGCTGCTGTTTGATGCACTGGGTGGGGGCTTTCGTGAGATGCGCTTGCCGAAGGACCCCGGGTGTTCGGTCTGTTCATATTAAAGGTGCAAGGTGAAAGGTACAAGGTACAGGGAGAAAGCTGACAACTGATAACTGATAGATAAAAAAATGAGCATAACCCGGTACACCAACCTCGCTACTAAAAATCGTGTACCTTGTACCTTTCACCTTGTACCTTGAACCTAACGATAAAAAAATGAGCGAAGTCCTGTTTCTCAATATCAATGGCCCGGATCACCCGGGTGTCACGGCCAGTTTTACCAAAGTATTGGCAAGCCATTCAGTCAATATTCTTGATATCGACCAGGCCGTGACACATGACTACCTGAGTCTGGGCATGTCACTGGAAATTCCACATGGAGAGTCCTCCGAGCCTATCATGCGTGAGTTACAGGAACTTGCCCGGCAGCAGGGTGTCAGCGTCTGGTCAACACCGATTCGTCTCGAGGACTATGAGGCCTGGGTGGCACGCCAGGGTCAGCCACGTTACATCGTTACTCTGCTTGGACGCAAACTCAGTGCGGCCAATATAGCCCATGTTGCAGAGGTTGCTGCCCGTTATGGTGTCAATATCGACATGCTACGGCGTCTCTCGGGTCGCTTCCCGCTCGTACATGCTTCGGAGGCGGAGTCCGATTCCCTGCGTGCCTGCGTTGCATTTCATCTGCGTGGCGAGGTGGATGACCTTGAGTCACTGCGTCACGACCTGCTCGCAATTACCCGCGATGACGAGGTTGATCTCTCTTTCCAGCAGGACAGTCTGTACCGACGTCATCGTCGCCTGATCGTTTTTGATATGGACTCGACCCTGATCCAGTGCGAGGTGATTGATGAACTGGCCAAGCGGGCCGGTTCTGGTGAGCAGGTTGCAGCCATCACCGAAGCGGCAATGCGTGGTGAGATCGGTTTTGACGAAAGTTTCAGGCAGCGCCTTGCCACTCTGAAAGGGCTGGATGAATCGGTTCTTCAGGAGATAGCCGAAACACTGCCGATAACCGAGGGTGCGGACCGCTTGATGCGAATACTGAAACGTCTCGGTTACAAGATTGGCATTCTTTCAGGTGGCTTCAACTATTTCGCCAATCATCTGAAAGAGCGTTGGGACCTGGATTGTGTCTCGGCAAATGAACTCGATATCGTCGATGGAAAACTGACCGGGATTGTCACTGGCGACATTATCAACGGCGAGAAAAAAGCCGAGCTCTTGCAGAAGATGACGGGTCACCTGGGAATCAGCATGGAACAGACAATCGCTGTTGGCGATGGTGCCAATGATTTACCAATGCTTGGAATTGCCGGACTTGGTGTCGCGTTTCATGCCAAGCCGCTGGTCAGAGAGAGTGCGCGTCATGCGATTTCAACATTAGGCCTCGACAGTATTCTCTACCTGCTTGGAGTCAATGATCAGGAAGCGAATGCCTGATGGGTGAACAACATGTGGGAGAACATCCCTTTGACCGGCTGACACCGGATTTCATCATTGATGCCGTGGAGAGCCTCGGTCATTTGTCAGATGGCCGTATCTTTGCACTCAACAGTTATGAAAATCGCGTTTACCAGGTCGGACTTGAAGAAGAGACACCACTGATTGCCAAGTTCTACCGTCCTGGACGATGGACGAATGAGCAGATCCTTGAAGAGCACAACTTCTGCTTCGAACTTAGCGAGAGTGATATCTCCATTGTTGCGCCGTTAAGGGATGAGAGTGGCAACTCACTGTTCGAACATGAGGGCTTTCGTTTCTCACTCTATCCACGTTGTGGTGGCCGTGCTCCCGAGTTCGATAACCTCGATAACCTGTTTCACATTGGCCAGGTGCTTGGCCGTCTGCATCATATCGGTTCGCTAAAGCCCTTTGCACATCGTCCGCTTCTTGATGTAAAGAGTTTCGGCCACCAGAGTGCAGATTTTATTGCCGAGGAGTTTATTCCTTCGGCACTGAAGCTCCCTTACAGGAGTCTTGTCGATGACTTGCTGCAACTGCTCGACGAGATCTACCAGCCCCACCAGCAGGAGCTGATACGTGTGCACGGGGATTGTCATGTCGGTAACCTGTTGTGGCGTGATGAGACTCCCCATTTTGTCGATTTTGACGATGCACGCATGGCGCCTGCTATCCAGGATGTGTGGATGTTGTTGTCAGGGGATCGTGAGCGTCGTACTGCGCAGCTGTCCGAGATAGTTGAGGGCTACAACGAGTTCAATGACTTTAATGCCTCTGAAATCTGCCTCATCGAGGCGTTTCGTACCCTGCGCATGATGCACTATGCTGCCTGGCTTGCGCAGCGTTGGCATGACCCCGCTTTCCCGAAAAACTTCCCTGATATCACCGGTGACAGGTACTGGGAGGAGCATATCCTCGAATTGAGGGAGCAGTTTTCGCTGCTGCAAGAGGAGCCGCTGCAGCTCTGGTAGGGAATCGCCCCGAGGCGGGGCTCCTACAATCCCGGGATTGCCTCGGCTGGAACCGTTCCATACGCTCCCCGGCATTTCTGCTCTCTCTTGTAGGAGCGGCACCTCGCCGCGATAAGCAGTTTACGGACGTAACTCAATCCAGTTAACATTACTCGAAGGCGACCAGCGTGACTGCAATCCCCATTCCCTGTCGTCAGGGTAGAGGCTCAAGTGCCAGTTGATACCTTCCTGTACCTCGCCGTAACTGCCGCGGTAGATTCCGTCAGCCTCTTGCAGCAACAGGATGTGCATGTCGAATTCGGCTTTTGTCGGGTGGCTCAGATCCAGTCTCAACTGTTGAGGTGCGATTGCTTGCGGTGCAAATTGCAGTTCGACATTACTCTCCGCAAGGTTCATGCGTACAGCGATATTGAGTTCTGCGGCTCGTTTCAACCGACTCTTGTCGAGATTGATCGCCAGGCCTTCCTTGTAGTAATCATCCGTCACCAGTGGGTCGGCACCATCGACTGCAATATAGACGGTTATTAAGGCCGCAACTACGGTTCCGGCCGGGAGCGAAATGATGAACCAGGGCCAGAACTGGCGGTACCAGGGCTTAGTATCTTCTTGTGTCATAATTCCTACTTAATCAGTGGGCCAAGGAAACGGCCATTCTCGGAGTGCTTGGCCTCTTTATTGTCACGTGCTTCAACATGGAAGATGACCTCGCTGCTGCGACTTTTCAGCATGATGGGGTCTGCATGAAGGCGTATAGGAACATCTTTGACGCCGCCCGTTACAACCTTGATGCCTTCAGACGTGCCGACAAGTTTCAGACCTTCGATACCGCTTGCCTTGATGTCGAATACCTGGTCCTCGTTGGTCATGTTGATCAACTTGAGCGTGTAGACGTTTTCGATCAGTCCCTGGCTTGTTTCGTTATAGAGTGTATTTCGGTCACGGATAATATTGACTTCCAGCGGCACGCGCGATGCGACTCCGTAGACCAGTCCGGCAGTCAGTGCGACCAGCAGGGCAGTGTAGAAAAGGATACGCGGGCGCAAGATTTTCGTGGCCTTGCCGAACAGGGCATTTTCAGTGGTGTACTTGATTAGCCCCTTGGGATAACTCATTTTTTCCATGACATCATCGCATACATCAATACAGGCAGCGCAACCAATGCACTGGTACTGCAATCCATCACGAATATCGATGCCGACCGGACACACCTGGATACAGAGTTTGCAGTCAATACAGTCTCCGAGTCCGGCCTCGGCTGATGAGGCGCCGCGTTTCCTTGCACCACGTGGATTACCACGCTTTTCGTCATACGAGATGATCAGGGTGTCATGGTCGAACATGGCGCTTTGGAAACGTGCATAGGGGCACATATAGATACACACTTGCTCACGCAACCAGCCTGCGTTGCCATAGGTGGCAAAGCCGTAGAAGATGATCCAGAAGGTTTCCCATGGACCGAGAGTCATGTGGATGACGGACTGTGACAGTTCGGTGATCGGTGTGAAATAGCCGACAAATGTAAAGCCGGTCCACAGTGAGAATGCGATCAGGACAAAGTGTTTGAAAGTCTTGATGCCAACCTTTCTGGCGCTCAACGGTGCTTTATCGAGTTTGATTTGCTTTTGGCGCGAGCCTTCGATTTTGCGCTCGAACCAGAGAAAGATCTCTGTCCAGACTGTCTGTGGACAGGCGTAGCCGCACCACAGGCGTCCGGCCAGTGTCGTAAAGAAGAATAGTGCGACTGCAGCGATAATCAGCAGGATCGTCAGCAGGAAGAAGTCCTGTGGCCAGAAAGTGAAGCCGAAAACATAGAATTTGCGCTCTGGCAGGTCGAACAGAATTGACTGGTGATTGTCCCAGTTGATCCATGGAAGACCATAGTAAAGTCCGAGCAGGGTAACCATGGTGAGGTTGCGCAACAGCGCAAAAATACCGTGCACCTCACGAGGGTAGATTTTCTCGCGTTTTTTGTAGAGTTCGTCCTGACTCGGATCGGTCGTATTGCTTGTCATGGCACCAGTTGAGTTGTGTTCAACTACGGGTTGTGAGAATCGGCCTATTTTACTGATCTGGAGCCTGTCCGTCATTGATAATTCTCGGCGGGCAGGGCTTTCTGAAATAGCAGGTGAGGGCGCAGCTGATCGAGGTGATGAGCCAGAAAAAGAAGAAGCCTATTGTATATCCACCGGTACGTGTGACCTCAATACCCGAGATCATGGCAAGATCACTGGGGTCGAAGATGACGAAAAAGAGTGCCGTAGCCAGTGAGGCGATGATAAAGGATGGCCACAGGACAGATGTGATCTGTTGCACGAGTGGCAGGCTCTGCCCGGAGGTTTCTTGCTGTTGTTGTTCGTTCATAGATCGAAGTCTAGCATTATTACAAGGCAAAAAAAAAGCCGGGCTGAAACAGCCCGGCGAGGTCCATATTACTTAGTTTGAAAGGCTATAGATGTAAGCAGCAATCAGGTGTGACTTGTCATTGCCAAGAAACTCCTTGTGTGCCGGCATGACGCCTTGACGACCTTCCAGAATGGTCTTCTTGACAACTCCCGCACTGGCTCCGTAAAGCCAGATTTCGTCGGTAAGGTTAGGTGCGCCCAGTGCCTGGTTACCTGTGCCGTCCATACCGTGACAGGCAATACAGCCAAGTGTCAGGAATTGTGCCTTGCCTGCTTCAGCAGAGGCTGCATCGATACCTTCGCGACCACTGAGGCTGAAGACATAGTCAGTCAGCTGATCCAGTTGTTCACCTTCTACACGACCCTTATGAGGAATCATGACACCAGTACGGCCATTCATGATTGTCTCCTTGATCTTTTCAGGAGAACCACCCCACAGCCAATCGTTGTCTGCCAGGTTAGGATAGCCGGTTGCACCGGTTGCCGTTGAACCGTGGCACTGCGAGCAGTAGGAGAGGTACATGCGCTTGCCCATGGCCAGCGCCTCTTCATTCTCCGGCTTGCTTGCCAGGTCTGCGATACCGATCGCCGCGTACTTCTTGAAGATCGGATCGTATTTCTCGGCCGCCTGTTGCATTTCGCCTTCATACTGACCGGTTGAGCTCCAGTTGCCTGCACCCTGGAAGAGACCCAGGCCAGGGAAGTATGCGAGGTATCCAGCAGCAAAGATGATGGTGATCCAGAACATCCACAGCCACCAGCGGGGCAGCGGGTTATTGTACTCCTGCAGATCCTCGTCCCAGGTGTGACCTGTGACATCACCGCTTTCGGCTTCGCCTGCACGCTTGCGCATGGTCCACCAGATGAGCCAGATACAGGCAAGAATGTTGCCTACTGTGAGTATGATGATCCAGTTGCTCCAGAAACTGCTCATTGGATATCCTCCTTTTTCAGGGTTGCCTTGTGTGTTGCGTCATCTTCAAAGGGCAGGTGAGCCGCTTCATCGAATGCATGGGTGCGTTTTTTGCTGTATGCCCATACGATAATTCCGATAAAAATAGCCAGCATTATCACCGTGTGCCAAGAGCGAAAATCATTAATATCCATGATGATCACCTCTTGATCGCAGTGCCCAGACCTTGAAGGTAGGCAATTAGTGCATCGGCTTCTGTTTTTCCGGCAACCTCGCCCTGTGCCGCATCCATATCAGCATCAGAATAGAGGTCACATGTTGGGCAGGTAGCGCCAACAGCGATGTTCAGAGCAGCCATCTTCTTGGCGGTATTTGCACCGTCAAGCGTGTTGCTGAACAGCCATGGGAAAGAAGGCATGTTGGACTCTGGTACAACGTCACGCGGGTTGTTGAGGTGCGCCGCGTGCCAGTCGTCACTGTAGCGCTCGCCAACACGTGCCAGATCAGGACCGGTACGCTTTGAACCCCACTGGAACGGGTGGTCATAGACAGACTCACCGGCGACAGAGTAGTGACCGTAGCGCTCGGTCTCTGCACGGAAAGGACGAATCATCTGTGAATGGCAGTTGTAGCAGCCTTCACGGATATAGACATCGCGACCTTCGAGACGCAGTGCGCTGTACTTGGTTACACCCTCAACAGGCGTGGTTGTATCTTTCAGGAAGAAGAGTGGAACGATTTCCACCAGACCGCCAACACTGATCACCAGGACGATCAGGATAGCCATCAACCCGATATTAGTTTCTACGCGTTCATGAGACATTGATATATCCTCCTTCTGTTAGTGCGCAGCTTCAGGAATAACATCCTGAGCGGGTTGAGCGTTGGCTACTGTTTTCCAGACGTTGTATGCCATCAGAAGCATGCCGAACAGGAACATGGTGCCACCAAGCAGACGAACGTTGTAGAAAGGATAGGTACGCTCGACTGACTCGATGAAAGAGTAGGTGAGGGTACCGTCAGAGTTAACAGCGCGCCACATCAGGCCCTGCATAACTCCGGCAATCCACATCGCAGCGATATAGAGAACGACACCGATGGTAGCGATCCAGAAGTGCAGCTCAACCAGCGCGGTCGAGAACATGCCTTCACGACCGAAGAGCTTCGGAATCAGGCCGTAGAGTGAACCAATGGCGACCATTGCAACCCAGCCGAGTGCACCAGAGTGAACGTGTCCAACAGTCCAGTCAGTGTAGTGGGAGAGTGCGTTGACGGTCTTGATAGACATCATCGGACCTTCGAAGGTGGACATACCGTAGAAGGAGAGTGAAACGATCAGGAACTTGAGAACCGGATCAGTGCGCAGCTTGTGCCATGCGCCTGACAGGGTCATGATTCCGTTGATCATGCCGCCCCAGGAAGGTGCGAGCAGAATCAGCGAGAAGACCATGCCGACAGACTGGGTCCAGTCAGGCAGTGCTGTGTAGTGCAGGTGATGAGGACCGGCCCACATGTAGATAGAAACCAGTGCCCAGAAGTGCACAACGGAGAGGCGGTACGAGAAGACCGGACGGCCAGCCTGCTTCGGTACGAAATAGTACATCATGCCGAGGAAAGCTGCAGTCAGGAAGAAGCCTACCGCGTTGTGACCATACCACCATTGAATCATGGCATCGATAGCTCCGGGGTAGAAGCTATAGGATTTCGTCAGGGTAACAGGAATCGCAGCGCTGTTGACGATGTGCAGAATTGCAATGGTCAGGATGAATGCGCCGAAGAACCAGTTAGCCACGTAGATGTGCTTGACCTTACGCTTCAGGATAGTGCCGAAGAAGACCAGGGCATAAGAGACCCAGACAACCGCGATCAGCAGATCGATTGGCCATTCGAGTTCAGCATATTCCTTACCACTGGTGAAACCCAGGGGAAGTGAAACAGCCGCCAGTACGATGATCAGGTTCCAGCCCCAGAAGGTGAAACCGGCCAGGCCACTGGCAAACAATCGTGTCTGACAGGTGCGTTGCACTATGTAGTAAGAGGTGGCAAAGAGAGCTGATCCGCCAAAGGCAAAGATAACAGCATTAGTATGAAGCGGGCGCAGTCGACCATATTGCAGGTATTGCTGAAACACTTCAGGAAGCATCTCAGTCATCGTCGGAAAGGCCAGCTGTGCAGCGATAATGACACCTACCAACATACCGACGATACCCCACACGACGGTCATGATGGCAAATTGCCGCACCACTTTATAGTTGTACGTTGTTTCAGTCATAACACAATTTCCCCTGGAAAAATTTGGAAACGAGACTCTTAATTAATTATTTAAGAGTTCGCGAGCAATTTTGATGGAATATACCGGAATACTTATTGACCTAAGTCAAATAAGGTGCGATTCTTTCATTAGAATTGTGATGCTCCGGGAACTTTTTCCTAATAGCTGAACCGGGGTCTAGAGTTAGAATTTGTATATACAACCTGGGTGATTCATGGCTGATATAAAGCAAGGCAAAATAAAAAGCAGGGAATCACAGCTTAGCACTACACTGAAAGATCAACTTCGGTGTCAGAGCTGTGGATTGACACCACTTTGTCTGCCAGTTGGCATGTCGGAAGCAGAGACAGAAAAGCTTGATTCGATTGTTCATCGCAACACGCCATACCACAAAGGTGACCATCTTTTCAGGCAGGGTGACAAGTTCAAGGGCATTTATGTCATCACGTCAGGTTCGGTGAAATCCTACTATATTAATAAGCACGGTGAAGAGTGCATCGTCGGTTTCTACCTTCCGGGTGAGCTGATCGGTCTCGATGCCATACACAATCGCGTCTACTCATGTAGTGTAGCTGTGCTGGAAACCACCTCTGCGTGTGAGGTTCCTTTCAGCCAGTTACAGAGCCTGACGTCAGAAATACCAAGCCTGCAACACCAGCTCATGTGTCTCCTCAGCAAGGAGGTTCACAACGACTGCGAAATGGTTGCCATCCTTGCCAGCCACTCGGCCGAAGAGCGCCTTGCCTCTTTCCTGTTGTCACTCTCGTCGCGCTACAAATCGCGCAGCTTGTCGGCGCTGGAATTCAACCTCAGCATGTCACGAACAGAAATAGCCAGTTTTCTTGGTCACGCGGTCGAAACTGTGAGCCGGACATTTTCCCGTTTCCAGGAACAGGGATTGCTGGAGGTCAACAGGAAGCAGGTTAAATTGCTCAATATCGAAGCCCTGGCCGACCTTGGGGGCAATACCCTTACGAGCTCAACAACGGGATTCCCCTGAACGGATAATGACCATGAACGCAGGCAAATTTGGAGCTGGCCTGTTACAGTTTCTACACCTGCTGCGCACAGGTTTCTGTGAGCATCGCGGCATCGAAAGAGCCGCAACACTCACCTATACAACCCTGCTATCACTGGTACCACTGATGACCGTGGTGCTTGCCGTCCTGTCAGCATTTCCGGTTGCAGAACGTATGAGTGAAGTCGTGCAGGACTTTGTTTTTAATAATTTTGTTCCCGCATCAGGTGAGCAGGTTCAGATGTATCTGAACCGTTTTGTCAGTAACGCAGCCCGGCTTACCGGTACCAGTTTTGTCGTACTCATACTGGTTGCTTTCCTGATGATGCGCAATATCGACCTCGCCTTGAATGCAATCTGGGAGACGCATGCCAAGCGCCGTCCGTTAATGCAGTTTCTAACCTACTGGGCACTGCTGTCGCTAGGACCGATCCTGGTGGTATCCAGTTTTGCTGCAACCTCCTACCTGATCTCCTTGCCGTTGCTGGTTGAGGCAGACCAGACGCTTGGTATAGGGGACCACATGATTGCAGTCGCACCGGTTGCCACCTCGGCACTTGCCTTTACACTGATGTACCTGGTGATTCCAAATCGCAGGGTGCCCGTGTTGGATGCACTGGCCGGAGGCCTGCTGGCTGCACTGCTGTTTGAGGTGGCAAAACGTGCCTTTGCAGTCTACGTGACATCATTTCCGAGTTACGAGGCGATATACGGTGCGCTTGCAGTGATCCCGATTTTTCTCGTGTGGCTCTACCTCACCTGGATCATTTTTCTCCTCGGAGCGGAATTTACCCACAGCCTGGAGCTGTTTCGCCATTACGGGACTGCTGAAAACAGGGTGCGGGCCGGATTGCCGCAACTGCTCCAGCTCTTGTCGATATTTCACTGTGCACAGCAGGCGGGTGGAGATGTCGTGCCTGACAAAATTGTGCAGTCGGGAACAACGGGTATAGGGCGGCTTTCGATGGAGAAGCTGATCGGTATGCTCGACAAGGCGAAGCTGATCACTCGTACAGAGAGAAGGACATGGGTTTTGCAACAGGACCTGCGCAAGCTGACCCTGTATGACCTGATGCAGAAAACAAACTTGCCATTACCGGCAACCGACGAGGCCTTTCATGATGAGAAAATTGGCGCCAGGGTGACGCCATTGATCCAGACTGCTCGCGATGGGGTTCGAGAAGCACTGGATGCATCACTGGATGATTTAATCGATTAGTCCGGGTATCTGCCTGTTTCCAATATAATTATTCTGTCCGAATAAAAAAGCCGGCTCTGCAGCCGGCTTTTTCATGCAAACTGTATCCGGAATCAGACGCAGCCGGTCGGCTTTGGCAGGCCGCCGTACTTGGTGATCGGCTTCATTGGACCTGTTGTCCACTGCTTGAAAAGGATCTTCTTGTCGACGCCGATGTACTTGGAAAAGATACGGATGGCCGGAACCACGTTCTCATCATCGTAATACTCACGGGCCTTCATGATCTGGTCCCATTTGTCGTCGTCCAGTTCGAAGCCATCGGCCTCTGCCATTGCACGTCCAATCTCTGGTGTCCAGTCAGCCATACTTCTCAGGTAACCGTCGCCATCGCGCTCAGGAATTTCTACACTCATCGTTTTTACTCCAAAAGATAAAACCTATTAAAACACTTGGTAATTATTGTGACGAATTTATGCCCATTCGTCCAGTTTTAATTACCTTTCAAGATTGATGGGAAATTGCTGCGGATTAATTTTTTCTGGTTTTGACCTTTTCAACGCGGCATTCGGCCTCGCCGGATGCGAATTTCAGATTGAGCCAGTCACCTTTGGAAAGTGTGGCTGCGTCACGCACAGCAAGGCGTTCTGTATCGAACGCAATTGCGTAACCTCGATCGAGGGTGGCCAACGGGCTCAACAGGTGCAGGGGCGTAGCGGCTGAAACAAAGCGCTGTCGCAGCAAGGCGAGTTGGCGGTTAATGCCCTTGTGCAGCAGAGTCTGCTGTCGTTCCAGTTGCTCCCTGGCCTCTACCAGCCGTCGCCCGGGCGCCTGCAGTAAAAGTCTCTGGCGAAGGCCTGCCAGGCGTGAATTAGTACCTTGCAGTTGGCTCCTTGCGAGTAGTTCGAGACGACGCTGCTGTTGATGCAGGCTGCTTTCAATCTGCTGCAGTTTGCGTCCCGGGTGATGTACTGCAATCCGTCGGTTGATGTAATCGACAGTTTGCGAGAGTTGCATCAGGGTGCGCGATAAGGCTGTTGAGTGACGCTGCTGCAAGCGCTGCAGTTGCTGCAGCAGTGCGCGCTGGTCCGGGCAGGCAAGCTCGGCTGCCGCCGACGGTGTTGCAGCACGCTGGTCTGCAACATAGTCGCACAGACTGGTATCGACCTCGTGCCCGACTGCTGATATGACCGGCATTGGCAGTTGCCCGATACTTCGTACCAGCTGCTCGTCGTTGAATGGCATCAGGTCCTCAAACGAACCGCCGCCGCGTGTCACGATGAGTAAATTACATTCGTTACGTTTTCCGATCAGCTGCACCATGCGTGTCATCTCTGCAGCTGCCTCTGCACCCTGTACCGTGACAGGGTAGATGATAAGACGGGTCATCGGGCTGCGTCTCTGCATGACGCTGATAACATCATGCAGAGCCGCACCTGAAGCAGATGTCATGACGCCGACACTGGCTGGGAAGGGTGGAATCTCCTGCTTTGCTGCAGCATCGAACAGGCCCTCGGCATCGAGTTTCTGCCTGAGCTGCTCGACCTGTTGGCGCAGCGCACCTTCACCGGCCATCTCCATCTGTTCGATAATCAGCTGGTAGTCACCGCGTGGTTCATACAGGGTGACGCGGGCACGGACGATCACTTGCATGCCATTTTCGGGAGCAAATCGCAGATAGTTGCGTTTGTTTCTGAACAGGGCCGCGCGAACCTGTGCCTGCGAATCTTTCAGTGAAAAATAGATGTGGCCGGAACGTGGCATGGCAAGATTGCTGATTTCACCGCTAATCCATAGCAGCGGGAAACTGCCTTCCAGTGCCGAACGCACTTCCATATTGAGGCGGCTGACGGTGAAAATATCACGTTGGCGCTCAAGTTCAGCCATCGGATTCCAGTTTTGACGGGGTGCGCGTATGTCCGGCTTCACGCAGTTTTTCGAGATATTCGTTCCAGTAGAGCGCCTGCTTGCGGCCGAGGTCATGCAGGTAGGCCCAGTCGTAGAGGCCCGAGTCATGACCGTCGTCGTAGACTATTTTGATTGCGTATTGTCCAACCGGAAGGATATTTTCAATATTGACATCTTGTTTGTCGAGCTGCAGCTTGGCGCCCTGGCCCCAGTGTCCGCGTACTTCCGCAGATGGAGAGTAGACGCGCAGGAATTCAGCCGGATATTCGAAGCTGCTGCCGTCATCAAATTCGATTTCGAGACGATGTGAGGCCTGGTGCATGACGATGTTTGTCGGATGAGGCGTGTCAGACATATCAGTCCCACCCGTTTGTATGCTGAGCAATCAGTGACGACATCATGGCGATATGGTCGTCAGAATCATTCAGGGCCGGGATGTATTCAAAACGTTCACCGCCGTTGTCCAGAAAGTAGTGGCGGTTCTCATCATCAATCTCCTCGATGGTTTCGAGGCAGTCGACAGAGAAGCCGGGGCAGATCACCTGCACGCTTTTGACTCCCTCTGCTGCGAGTGATTTCATGGTCGCATCCGTGTAGGGCTGTAACCAGGGCTTGTTACCAACGCGTGACTGGAAGGTTTGCAGCCAGTCGGAGTTGTCCAGATTGAGCGCCTGCGCCAGTTTCTCAGCAGTCTGCCTGCACTCATCAGCATAGGGGTCGCCCTTGTCGACATACTCCTGCGGAATACCGTGGAAAGAGAGCAGCAGCTTGTCAGCCGACCCATGCTGCTCCCTGTGTTGTCTTACTGATTCTGCCAATGCCTCGATGTAATCAGGGTGTTCGGGATAGTTATTGATAAAACGGCATTCAGGAATCCAGCGCCATGTCTGTAACTCGTCAGTTACGGCATCAAAAACGGAAGCAACCGTACTCGCCGAGTACTGCGGGTAGAGCGGTAGTACCAGGATGCGTCGTGCATTCTGTTTTTTCAATTCATCCAGGGCATCGGCAATCGATGGATTTCCATAGCGCATACCCAGCGCAACCACAGTTGACGACTTCTCAGGGTCGAGTTGTTGTTGAAGCTTGTCGGCCTGGCGACGGGAGATGGCCAGCAGGGGTGATCCCTCATCACTCCAGACACTCTGGTAAGCCTTGGTCGAACGGCCTGGACGGATACGCAGAATCACCAGGTGCAGAATCAGAAACCACGGCAGGCGAGGGACCTCGACCACGCGTGGATCGCTGAGGAATTCATCAAGGTAGCGGCGCACGTCACTGACAGAGGCTGAGTCTGGTGTTCCCAGGTTGACCAGCAAGATGCCGGTGCGAACCGGTTGATTATCGGGGAATGGTGCTTTGTCGTACACGTTAGTTCTGTCCAGATATTGATTGCTTGGTATCAGTGCATTATTACGCAGATTCCGGTTTTGTACATCATTGTTCGTCTTTCAACGGCCAGCGACCAGCGATTAGCTTTGTTTCTTTTTGAACTCACACAGATCCTCGATCACACAGGATCCGCAGCGTGGTTTGCGTGCGATGCATGTATAGCGGCCATGCAGGATCAGCCAGTGGTGGGCATCCATCAGAAATTCTTCCGGAATCAAGCGCAGCAGCCGCTTTTCCACCTCGACAACGTTCTTGCCGGGAGCGATGCCTGTGCGATTGGAGACGCGGAAGATATGCGTATCAACTGCCATGGTAGGCTGTTTGAACCAGGTGTTGAGAATGACATTGGCAGTTTTTCTGCCGACACCCGGCAGGGCTTCGAGCGCTTTTCTTTCAGATGGTACCTGGCTGTCGTGTTGGTCAATCAGAATGGCGCAGCTCTTGATGATATTGGCGGCCTTGCTGTTGAAAAGGCCGATCGTCCTGATTTTCTCTTTCAGTCCATCTTCGCCAAGCGCCAGTATTTTCTCTGGTGTATTTGCTACGGGATAAAGCTTGGCAGTCGCCTTATTGACGCCCTTGTCGGTTGCCTGGGCGGAGAGAACCACGGCAACTAACAGTTCAAAGGCTGTTTCAAAGTGCAGTTCGGTCGTAGGATTTGGATTTTCAGCTCGAAGGCGCTCAAAAATCTGCGTGCGTTTCTCTCTGTTCATGGCGCATGATAATACACCAATGGAGCCCCTGCTTCAGAGGCTCCGGAAAAAGACGAGCCCCGGTCCATCGGGGCTCTATCACCACGTCAAATTGGTGGTGACAAAGGGATCTTCCATGTAATGACATCCAGTTCCTGACTACTGTAGACTTCCTTATCCACGAGTAGACTGAATTCCATCTCGTTTGGTGATGGTTTAACTATAGTGTGTCTGCTGAACTGGCAATATGGCCTTTTTCTGAAAATAGTGTAGGAAAATTCCTACACGATGTAGATTGGTGTGAAATGGACTCTAGCCGCTTGATTAATGTGTTGATGGCAGGTCGTTTGGTATGATCGGCCTGGTGCAGAGAGTAACCGGTGCATCTGTCGATGTTGATGCTGAACGTATTGCTGAAATTGGCACCGGCATGCTGGTGCTTGTCGGAGTGACTCGGGATGATACGGAACAGAGTGCCGACAAGCTCGCACATCGCCTGTGTAATTACCGCATTTTCAATGATTCAGATGGTAAGATGAATCTCAGTGTTAATGACACACAGGGTGGAATTCTGCTGGTCCCCCAATTTACACTTGCTGCAGAAACGCACAAGGGTATGCGCCCGGGATTTAGCAAGGGTGCACCGCCACAGGATGCACAGCGGCTGTTTGAGTATCTTGTTGGCAGGGTCAGAACAGATTACAGTGGCGACATCGGATGTGGTCGCTTTGGTGCAGATATGCAGGTTTCGCTGGTTAATGATGGGCCAGTAACTTTCTGGCTTGAGACATGAACGCATGCCTATATATGGAACTGATGTACTGCGCTCGTGTCTTAACAGACATGATTTTTTAATTTAATTTAGTTGGGCGACAATTCAATGAAAAAAATACTAATTGCTTTTCTTTTGCTGATTTCACCTGTAGCAATGGCTGCACAGCCTGTTGAAGGGGTTAACTACTCGGTCATCGGTATGGACTCTTCGGGCAAGGAAAAAATCCAGGTTATCGAGTTTTTCTGGTACGCCTGCCCCCATTGTTATGCTTTTGAGCCTGCCGTAAAAGAGTGGTTGAAGACCAAGGCTGATGACGTCGAATTTGTCCGCTACCCGGCGACCTTTAATCGACCCAATGTACAAATGCATGCCAAGACTTTCTTCGCCCTGGAGCAGATGGGGAAACCGGAACTGCATGATGTAATTATGAGTGCGATGCATGACAGAAAACAGCGCCTCAATACGCAGGAGACGATGGACCAGTTTCTCGCATCCCATGGCGTTGATCTGAATGCCTATCACGACATGATGGATTCTTTTGTTGTGAATCTGAAAATGCAGGAAGCAGTCAAGTACGCCAAGCAGTACCAGATCACAGGTGTTCCGGCACTTATCGTCGATGGCCAATACAAGGTAGAGCAGGCCTATTCCTGGGCTCAGAAGTTCACAATCGCTGATTACCTTGTCAGCAAGATACGTGCTGAACGTGCGGCCATGGCGAAATAAACCAGGGTATGTCCGAGAAGGCCGCAAAGAAAATGCCAGCAGCCGGAGAACAGCGTATCCGGCTGCTGAGCTACAATATTCAGAGTGGCCTTCAGACTGCCAGCCCGCGGGAATACATCACCAAGGGCTGGAAGCATTTCTTTCCTCATCCTGAAAAGCAGGAAAATCTCGACCTGATCTCAAAGCTGGTTGTTGATTTTGATATTGTTGGTTTGCAGGAGGTCGATGCGGGCAGCCTGCGATCCTCGTTTCTCGACCAGACTGCCTATCTTGCACACCGTGCCGACTTCCCTTACTGGAACAAGCAGGTCAATCGGAATGTTGGTCCGTTAGCGCAATACAGTAACGGATTCCTGAGCCGCATCCGACCGATGGAGACACATACCTACAGTCTCCCGGGACTGCCGGGAAGAGGCGCGATACTCGTTGACTATGGTGAAGGCGATGAGCAGTTCTCTGTCGTTTTCCTGCATCTTGCACTGAGCAGGCATGGTCGTCTGCGCCAGTTGTCCTTTGTTTCTGACCTGATTGCATCACGCAAACATATTGCCGTGATGGGAGACCTGAACTGCCCCACTGATTCCGGAAGCCTGGTCGATTTTATGGCGAAGAACGGTCTCAAGGATGCGACCTGCGGTGCACCGACATATCCATCGTGGCAACCGGTGCGAAAAATTGACCACATTTTTCTGTCTGACTCACTCGATACTGACACACCGCATGTCATCGATTTTCCGTTATCGGATCATCTGCCGGTGTCTGTTGACGTGGTTCTGCCATTCAAGCTCAATGAATCGATTCCTGACTGACTCTTTCAGAACAAAATTCTCACTCAGTTGCCGGTCTCTTAATTCTGGCCATGCAGGTAGAAATAACGCCAGTCACTGTTGGTGACTTTCTCGAGTTGTTTCATCAGTGAGTCGACAGGCTGGGCTTCACCAGGATAGATCGAGTGAATTTCGATAAAACAGACCGCAACACCGGAGTCGTTTCGCCAGCGTAGCTCTTCAAGACGCTGGTGCGGGGTATTGCAATGGCCGCAACTCCAGCTTCCTGCATTTGAGTCGAATGCTTCCCAGCTTTTTACCACTGGTTTAGCGCAATTGTTACAACGACAGGGACGTGAATGCTCGCTGTAGAGTAGTTGTGGTGTATCTGCCAGGCGCAGCGAAATATGGCAGAAATCATGGTCATCTTCAGAGTCAGGCTCAAGACGGATATGCGGGGAGCAGCCCATGAAGGTCAATAGTTGCAGAAATTGTTCGCCAACCATCCAGCTCCGCTCGTTTATCGCATCGCCTGTGAAACCGATACTGTGTAGTGTTGCTTGCAGCGTTTCCAGGTCAGGCATCAAACCGGTTTTGAGCGGGTGAAGTAACAGGGAGCCTTTGTTCATGGTTTCATCAAAATTTGAGGGTATCGGACGGAGGGAATAGAGTTATGTTATATTGTAACAATATTATTCGCTTCCCCCTGTTAATGAAAAAGAATCGTATCACGCTTGCACTGTTGCTGTTGTTGCTCTCAGCACCTCTGAGTGCCGCATCTTTGAAGCTTTTCACAAGCGTATTGCCAATTGCCTCGCTTGTCTCGCTGGTTGGTGGAGAGCGGGTCAGTGTTGAGGCGCTGGTAACTGCTGGTCATGACCCGGTTACTTACGATCCGCAACCTTCACAGTTACAGCGCCTTGGTGAGGCTGATCTCTATTTCACCAGCGGCCTGCCTTTCGAGAAAGTCTGGATGGGAAAGATTCGTGCGCTGAATCCGCGCATGAAGATCATCGATTTGCGCCAAAATCTGCCTGTCGATGCTGAAGACGGTACTGATTCTGATCAACACGAATCCCATCCGCACGGGCACGGGCACGGGCACGGGCACGGACACGGGCATGAGGGTGGTGATCCTCACGTCTGGACATCACCGGCAAACATCGATGTGATTCTTGCCCTGATAGCAGAAGAGTTGACGGCAAATGATCCGCATGGTGCTGACTATTACCAAGGCAATTTACAGGCGGCACAGCAGCGTTTCAGGCAGGTTGACCGACGCGCTGTCGAGGTGCTGCCTGTCATCGAGTCACCATACTTTCTTGTCTTTCATCCTGCCTGGGGCTATCTCGCAAGTGAGTATGGACTGGTGCAGGTTGTCATTGAGATGGATGGCAAGGAGCCGGGTCCAAGGCGTCTTGCAGAGCTGATTGAAATGGCCGGGCAAAAAGGCATTGGCAAAATATTTGTGCAGCCGCAATTCGATCAGCGTATTGCCGCGGTGATAGCCGATGCAATCGATGCAAAACTGGTGGTCGTTGATCCCTTGTCCGATGATCTTGTGCAATCGCTGAACGATTTTCTCGATGCCATGCAGGTGCTGGAATGAGCGCAAGCGTGATTGAAATTGACAATGTCAGCTTCTCATTTGGTGAGATACCAGTGTTGCGTGATGTTTCGTTGAGTATTGAGGCAGGGGAGTTTATCGGCCTGGTCGGTCCCAATGGTGGTGGCAAAAGCACTCTTGTCAGGCTCATTGCCGGTCTTATTGAGCCTGGTATTGGCAAGGTCAAGGTATTGGGAAAAACACCGCGACAGGCACGCTCTGCAATTGGATACGTACCACAATACCCGGCATTTGCCCGTGATTTTCCCATCACGGTCGAGCAGGTAGTGTTGATGGGACGCCTGAAGGGATTTACCGGGCGCTACCGACGAGATGACCGCGAGGCTGTCGTGCGTGCCTTGAAAGAGACTGAAATCAGCCGTCTTGCCACACGTCCAGTTGGGTCACTTTCCGGCGGTGAATTGCAGCGTGTGCTGATTGCTCGTGCGCTGGTTGGCGATCCACAGATACTGCTCCTGGATGAACCCACCGCCAATATCGATATGCGAGTTGAAAATGAAATTTTCGATCTGCTCAAGCTTCTTAACAAGCGTATGACGGTGGTCGTGGTGTCACACGACATCGCTTTTATATCCGGTTATGTCAATCGCGTTGCCTGTCTCAATCAGACACTTGTCTGCCACCAGACTGAGGCGTTGACAAGCGAGGCTATCACCCACCTCTACGGTGAGAATGTTCATCATATCGCACATTCACACTAGCCCGGATAACCTGTAAGACAAATGAATTTTATTGACGCACTTTTCCAGTATGACTTTCTACAGCGAGCCCTGATTGCCGGTGTTCTGGCTGCCATTGGCTGTGGCCTGGTTGGTACATACGTGGTTGTCCGGCGCATAAGCTTTGTCGCCGGAGGTATTGCTCACGCTGTACTTGGCGGTATGGGTGCCGCACTTTTTTTTGGATATGCACCATATGGAGGGGCGATTGTTGCCGCCTTGATCGCTGCCGTTATCATCGGCGGTGTCAGCCTTGTATGGAAAGAGCGCGAGGATACGGTAATAGGTGCCCTGTGGGCGATCGGTATGGCGGTGGGTATTCTGTTCATTTCAGCTACGCCCGGTTACCAGCTGGATCTGTTCAGCTACCTGTTCGGCAATATCCTCATGGTCTCGGGTGAGCATCTGCAATTGATGATAGTGCTGGATGTTTTCCTGGTGCTGATGGTGGTGCTGTTCCATAATCAGTTTAACGCGGTCATCTTCGATGAGGAGTTCGCACGCCTGCGTGGATTGCCTGTCACGCTGGTTTACCTGCTGTTACTGGCGATGGTCGCGCTGACCGTGGTACTGCTGATACAGGTCGTTGGCCTGATCCTTGTCATCGCCTTGTTGACACTGCCGGCGGCTGTGGCAGGACACTATACGAAAACGCTTTCGGCAATGATGTTGCTGGCGGTTCTGATTGGCTTCCTTGTCACCAGTAGTGGTATGGCAGTCTCTTACGCATATGATTTACCGTCAGGGGCAACCATGATCCTGGTTGCAGCAATAATCTATCTTGTCTCCGCACTTGCAGCCATGCTGCATCGACGTAAAGTGAGGCGTGTATGAACAGCAAAAAGCTCGCGGAGTTTCTCGAGTATGCCGCAAGTTTATGCGAAACACGTGAGGTGCGTCTGACGCCGCAGCGCCTCGAGGTGCTCTCTATCATTGCTGCATCAGGTAAGCCGGTTGGCGCTTATGAAATTTTGCAGAAGCTGCAACAGGAACGCCCGAATGCTGCCCCTCCAACGGTCTATCGTGCCCTCGATTTTTTGCAGGAGCAGGGCCTGGTTCACCGCCTCGCATCATTGCAAGCCTACCTGGCCTGTAACCACCCTCACGATGAACACCAGGGGCAGTTCCTGATCTGTTCCGATTGCGGCAGGGTCAGGGAGATGGAGGACGGCGCCATTCACACCAGCCTGTGCAAGGCTGCAGACAAGGCTGGTTTCGACATGGATGACGAGATTGTCGAGATACTCGGGCGTTGCGGAGAGTGCAAACGGGTGCGTTCATGAAGTGGTTGCTGCTCAAGCTGGTGCGTGGTTACCAGCTGCTGCTGAGCCCTGTGCTTGGAAGTAGCTGTCGCTATTATCCAACCTGTTCTTCCTACATGATCCAGGCAATTGAAATTCATGGTGTGCTGAAAGGGGGCTGGATGGGGCTGAGACGTATCGGACGTTGCCACCCGTGGCATGAGGGCGGAGTTGATCCTGTCCCGGGAAGCCCCGAGGCGGCAACCTGCTGTGAGCATCATGCAGATGAGACGCAGCAGCATGAAAAACCTGAAACGGAGAGAGAATCAAAGTGAATGCTTGCGAGATTGTTCGCCGCCAGGCGACCGGGACAGTCGATTTCAGTGGTGATCTGCATCCGTTACTGGCGCGTGTATTCGCAAATCGCGGTATCAGTTGCAGTGAGGAGCTTGAACTGGATCTGTCTGGACTACTTCCTGTCTCATCCCTCGGCCAGGTCGATGCGGCTGCAGGCTTGCTGGAGCAGGCTCTCGACAGCAGCTGGAATATCCTCGTGATTGGAGACTTTGATGCAGATGGTGCAACCAGCACAGCACTGGCTGTCTCCCTGTTGCGAAAACTGGGTGCGAATGTTGATTACCTGGTACCAAACCGTTTCGCTTTCGGTTATGGCCTGACTCCCGGTATTGTCGGCGTCGCGCTGGAGTCGTCCCCTGACCTGATCATTACCGTTGATAACGGCATCTCAAGTATTGAGGGTGTCGTCGCGGCAAAGGCAGCCGGCGTGCATGTTCTTGTGACTGATCATCACCTGCCGGGAGACGAGTTGCCGGATGCCGATGTCATCGTCAATCCTAATTCGCCGGGAGAGTGCTTTCCAGACAAATCGCTCGTCGGTGTTGGCGTGATCTTTTATGTCATGACGGCTTTTGTTAAACAGCTTGCAGACGCGGGCTGGTTTGAGAAAACCGCAGTTGAACAGCCACGCATGGGTGACTGGCTTGATCTTGTTGCACTCGGTACTGTTGCAGATGTTGTACCGCTGACACGCAATAACAGGATTATGGTGGAGCAGGGGCTGAGACGTATGCGTGCCGGAAAGACGCGTCCCGGCATTGAAGCCCTGTGCCGTGTTTCCAAGCGCGTCCCTGCGCAACTGGTCAGTTCCGATCTCGGCTTTGCGCTGGGCCCTCGTCTGAACGCGGCCGGTCGTCTCGAGGATATGTCAGTCGGCATCGAATGCCTGCTGGCGACGGATAGCCTGAAGGCGGATGAGCTTGCCGGTCAGCTGGATGATCTCAACAGGCAACGTCGCGAGATTGAAGGTGAAATGAAACAGCAGGCGCAGGAGATGCTGGAGGGCCTGCACCTGGATGCTGCAAGTGAAAACATGCCGGTTGCATTGACCCTGTACCAGGAGCAGTGGCACCAGGGTGTCATCGGTATCCTTGCATCGCGCATCAAGGAGCAGTGGCACCGCCCAGTCATAGCGTTTGCCTCGGATGGTGAAGGTAATCTGAAAGGGTCGGCACGCTCGATTACGGGGCTGCACATCCGGGATGTGCTCGATGCAGTGAGTAAACAGGTGCCAGGGCTGATCGAAAAATTCGGTGGTCATGCGATGGCTGCAGGCCTGACACTTCCGCAGAGGAATTTTGAGCGCTTCAGCGAGCTCTTCCGGAAACAGGTTGCTGCAGTGATAGATGATACGACGCTGCAGAACCGCCACTACTCGGATGGCAGTGTTCCCTCTGAATGGCTGGATGTTGGGGTGGCGCAGCAGCTGAAGTTTGCTTCACCCTGGGGGCAGCAGTTCCCTGAACCGGGTTTTGATGATGAGTTCATCGTTGTTAGTCAAAGAGTCGTGGGAGACAATCATCTTAAGCTCGTCCTTGCACCACAGGATTCGAATGGCGACACAATCGATGCGATTGCATTTGGACAGGCTGAGGAGATTGGTGATGTTGCCGGTGCGAGTGTGCGGGTCCTATATCAGCTCGATATCAATCACTACATGGGACGAGAGAGCCTGCAACTGCTGGTGCGTCACCTCGAGCCGGCATAAGAGTCCGTCTGGCTGATTAGGGGGCACTCTTCCCTTATCCTTCTTTCGGTGCTCCTGATTCTCTCTTTGCGTTCAGTTGCGGTAAGAAACTTGCGCACTCCCTGTGAATCTTTTTCATAAATTTTGTCTGAAGAGTTCATTACCGTCAGGTTATTACGAAGTCTTTCACACGCTACTTCTAGTGCACTCTTCTCTTTTTTGACGGTTTTATCCTGTTTGGCAGCGGCCGACTGTTTTTTAGCGCTTGTAGAAAAAGGCAGGGTTGTCGTGGCTATTGGTCTGGGTGTCGGTGGCAACGATGGAGAGTTGAGTGATTTATTGCCACTGGGTGGGCGAGTTCCGGAGTAGACAATGTTGCCATTCTCGTCGATCCATTTATAAATTGCGGCATTTAAATCAGCAACTGTAATAAGCAGCATGATCACAATGCCCAGTAATAAACGAAAATGGCGCAATTGGCGGCCCCCGGATAGTAATTCCGTCTATGATTCCACATCTTGTTCTAATAGTCTAAACGATATTCAACCTTAAGGAGAAGGTTTGGCGACATAAAACCCGGTAAATGCTGTGAATTTAACGTAAAAATGTCTGAAAAACCTTGACGCAAAGTGAGTTTGGCAGTACTTTCCCCTGTTTACTTTCTTATACTGACTATGAGCCTTACCTGAGCGAGGTGGGGCTATTTTTGTGGAGGGTCAGACATAGTGGAACTCAGCGGAGCCCAGATCGTCGTTCAATCATTGAAAGACGAAGGTGTTGAGCATGTTTTCGGTTACCCTGGCGGGTCCGTACTGCATATTTACGATGCCATTTTCCAGCAGGAGGACGTGCGTCATGTGCTGGTACGTCACGAACAGGGTGCAACCCATGCTGCTGACGGTTATGCACGTGCAACAGGTAAGCCTGGCGTCGTGCTGGTCACGTCAGGACCGGGAGCGACCAATGCTGTCACAGGCATCGCAACCGCACATCTCGACTCAATTCCAATGGTCGTCATTACCGGACAGGTGCCATCGCCGTTGATTGGTTCGGATGCTTTCCAGGAAGTTGATACCATTGGTATTACACGTCCATGCGTGAAGCATAATTTTCTCGTCAAGCGTGTCGAGGATCTTGCCGAGACAATGAAAAAGGCGTTCCACATTGCCAATACAGGACGCCCGGGCCCGGTTGTGGTCGATATCCCCAAGGATGTCACTGATCCCAATATCAAGGTGCCCTACGAGTACCCATCAAAGGTCAAAATGCGCTCCTACAGCCCGGTAGAGAAGGGCCATCTGGGACAGATCAAGAAGGCTGTCGAGCTGATGATGGGTGCCAAGCGCCCGGTAATTTATTCTGGCGGTGGTGTTGTCATCGGTGACGCGAGCGCCGAGTTGACAGAACTTGTTCAGAAAACCGGTTTCCCGATCACCAATACCCTGATGGGTCTGGGTGCCTATCCGGGTACCGACAACCAAAATATCGGTATGCTCGGCATGCACGGTACCTACGAGGCGAACATGGCGATGCACGAGACAGACGTGCTGGTAGCCATTGGCGCGCGTTTCGATGATCGTGTTACCGGCAAGATTGCCGAATTCTGTCCGCATGCGAAAATCATTCATATTGATGTCGATCCTGCATCCATCTCAAAAAATGTTCGCATCGATATTCCAATTGTCGGGCAGGTCAAGAGTGTCCTGAATGACATGCTGCGTATTCTCACTGAGAGAGAAATACTGGCTGATGCTGATGCGCTGGACGCATGGTGGAAGCAGATTGAAAGCTGGCGTGCAGTCAAGTGTCTTGAATATCCGAAGAGCGACGAGGTCATCAAACCGCAATTTGCAGTAGATACCCTTCACAAGGTAACTGACGGCGGTCTCTACCTGACTTCCGATGTCGGACAGCACCAGATGTTCGCAGCCCAGTATTATCCATTTGACAAGCCACGTCGCTGGGTCAATTCAGGTGGCCTCGGCACCATGGGCTTTGGCCTGCCTGCAGCAATCGGTGTACAGATGGCGCATCCAGATGCGACTGTTGCCTGTATTACCGGCGAGGCTAGTATCCTCATGTGTATCCAGGAGCTGGCAACCTGTAAGCAGTACAATTTGCCGCTCAAGATCATCCTGCTGAACAACGGCTACATGGGCATGGTTCGCCAGTGGCAGGAGATGTTCTACGAGGGTCGTTACTCCCACTCCTATGTTGATGCACTACCTGATTTCGTCGAACTCGCAGAGAGTTTTGGCCATGTCGGTATGCGTATCGACAAGCCGGGCGAACTTGCCGCAGGCTTCGAAGAGGCGTTTAGCCGCAAGGATGAACTGGTTTTCATTGATGTTGTTGTTGATCCATCGGAAAATGTTTACCCGATGATTGAGGCGGGCAAGGGGCATCACCAGATGCACCTGTCGCCACAACAGGCAACCGAGAGGGAGCTGGCCTGATGAGACACATAATTTCTATCCTGATGGAAAACGAGGCTGGTGCACTTTCACGCGTTGCCGGTCTTTTTACCGCACGCGGCTATAACATCGAGTCTCTCAGTGTTGCACCGACAGAGGATCAGACCCTGTCACGTATGACACTGGTGACTATCGGTGACGAGCGCGTTATCGAGCAGATCACCAAGCAGCTCAACAAGCTGGTTGACGTGGTCAAGCTGGTTGATCTCTCTGAAGGCATTCACATCGAACGCGAGATGATGATGATCAAGGTGCGTGCCGAAATGGGCATGCGTGAGGAGATCAAGCGTCTCAGTGATATTTTTCGCGGCAAGATTATTGATGTCACAGACACCAGTTATGTTGTCGAGATGACGGGTGATTCGTCCAAGCTGGACTCATTCGTACGCGCAATTCCGGAAGAGCTGATTATTGAAGTGGTACGTACGGGTGCAAGTGGCATTTCGCGCGGACCAAAAGCACTCACGCTCTGATTTACAATTTTAGAAAACACTACAAGGTTAAGGCAGACAGATGGCAGTTAACATTTATTACGATAAAGATTGTGACCTCTCCATTATCAAGGGCATGAAGGTTGCAATTCTCGGTTATGGTTCGCAGGGACACGCTCATGCGAACAACCTGAAAGATTCCGGCGTCGACGTTACCGTTGCATTGCGTCCGGGCTCGGCTTCCGCGGCCAAGGCAGAGAAAGCAGGCCTGCCAGTCGCTTCTGTAGAAGATGCAGTTGCAGCTTCTGACCTGGTTATGGTGCTGACTCCTGATGAATTCCAGTCACAGCTCTATCGTGACCAGATTGAACCTAACCTGAAGCAGGGCGCAACACTCGCTTTCGCACACGGTTTCGCGGTTCACTACAACCAGGTTGTGCCACGTGAAGATATCGATGTCATCATGGTTGCGCCTAAAGCGCCTGGCCACACTGTTCGTTCAGAGTACGTCAAGGGCGGTGGTATTCCAGACCTGGTCGCAATTGCACAGGATGCTTCAGGTAATGCCAAGAATGTCGCACTCTCATACGCTACTGCAATCGGCGGTGGTCGTACTGGTATCATCGAAACCAGCTTCAAGGACGAGACCGAGACTGACCTCTTTGGTGAGCAGGCTGTTCTCTGTGGTGGTGCTGTTGAACTCGTCAAGATGGGTTTTGAAACACTGACTGAAGCTGGCTACGCGCCTGAAATGGCCTACTTCGAGTGTCTGCACGAGCTCAAGCTGATCGTCGACCTGATGTACGAGGGCGGCATTGCCAACATGAACTACTCCATCTCCAACAATGCCGAGTATGGTGAGTATGTGACTGGTCCCAAGGTCATCAACGAAGAGAGCCGTTGGGCCATGCGTGAAGCACTCAAGGATATTCAGAATGGTGTTTACGCCAAGAAGTTCATCCTCGAGGGTCAGTCAAACTACCCTGAGATGACTGCCATGCGTCGTAACAACGCAGCGCACGAGATCGAGCAGGTTGGTGCGCAGCTGCGCAGCATGATGCCATGGATTCAGAAGATCGTAGACAAGTCAGTCAACTGATCGACTTTATCTGATGCATGCAAAAACGCCGGTCAATGACCGGCGTTTTCTTTTTATGAAGGAATGATTACCGGATGTCTTACGCAAAGGAAGCGGATATACTCAGCCTATGAACGAACAAGACCCACATCCAAACCCGGGACGCGGCATCTACCTGCTGCCCAACCTGTTTACAACTGCAGCCCTGTTCAGCGGCTTCTATGCAATATTGTCAGCCGTAGACGGACGCTTTGAACATGCAGCAGTGGCAATATTTGCTGCCATGATTCTTGATGGGCTCGATGGACGGGTTGCACGTATGACGCACACCCAGACAGACTTTGGTGCCGAGTATGACTCGCTTTCGGACATGATCGCCTTTGGTCTTGCTCCCGGACTGGTGGTCTACCTGTGGGCGTTGCAGCCACTCGGCAAGTTTGGCTGGTTTGCCGCTTTTGTTTATGTCGCCGCGGCAGCACTGCGCCTGGCACGATTCAACACTCAGGCCGGCAGCACAGATAAAAGCTGGTTCATTGGTCTGCCAAGCCCCTCTGCTGCGGCAGTTACGGCCGGTTGGGTATGGATGATGGAGCACTACGAAGTCAGCCCGGCAGATGTGTCGATTGTTTCTGCAATTCTGACAATTTTTGCAGGCATCGCGATGGTCACCAGGCTGCGTTACTACAGCTTCAAGGAGATCAACATGCGTGGCAGGATTCCTTTTATGGTGCTCGCAGCGATCGCTTTTGGTATTGCCGTGGTGCTGGTACAGCCGGCAACCGTCCTGTTTCTGCTTTTCCTTCTTTATTCCCTGTCAGGTGTGGTAACAACCCTGGCACGCAAGCGGCGCCTGCGTAAAGGTTAGCAAGTGCAGGAGCCCCGGGCTTTGCCCGGGGTCCATCAGAACCCACTACACGCAATATCAATCACCAATTGCGTTTGCCTGCGCCTCGAGGATTTCACCAATTCCCTTGTGCGCCAACTGCATCATCGCCTGCAGTTCCGTGTCACTGAACGGTGCGGCTTCAGCAGTGCCCTGAATCTCGATCAATCCCTGCTTACTGTTGGTGACGACATTCATATCGGTTTCGGCATTGGAATCCTCTGCATAATCCAGGTCGAGTACCGGTGTGCCATCAAATATACCAACCGAAACTGATGCGACAGGGTCGAGCATGGGGTCGGCATTAATTCGGCCATCGACGATTAGTGACTGGATCGCATCATGCAGGGCAACCCACCCACCGGAAATCGAGGCAGTACGGGTGCCGCCATCAGCCTGTATGACATCACAATCGACCGTAATGGTGAAGCCATCGAGTTTTTCAAGATCAACTGCTGCGCGCAGAGAGCGTCCGATCAATCGCTGGATCTCCATGGTACGGCCGCCTTGCTTGCCACGAGCGGCCTCACGCCCCATACGCATGTTGGTTGAACGCGGCAGCATGCCGTATTCGGCAGTCACCCATCCGCCTTTTTTATCCTGTGCTTTCATCCAGCGTGGAACACGTGATTCGACTGTCGCATTACACAGCACCCGGGTGTCACCGAAGGAGACCAGCACAGAGCCTTCTGCATGCATGGTGAAGTTGCGTTCGAAGCTGATATGGCGCATCTCGTCCGGGTTGCGGCCGCTGGGTCTTGTCATGTCTGAATCCTTATTCAATTAGTTGCTGAAACTTGTTGCGGGTCAAACTATCATAGGTGAGACAAAACGCCAATTAGAATCAGGCGAAAACACAATAAGGAGTTCCTCTCGCATGACTAAGAGTATGACAGCTTTCGCCAGGGGTGAGAGACAGGCCGATGCCGGTGAACTGGTGTGGGAGATTCGCTCTGTTAACCATCGCTATCTCGAACTCTTCATTCGAATGCCGGATGAACTGCGTGCGTTCGAAACCAGTGTGCGTGAACAGGTCAATAAAAGACTCAACCGTGGAAAAATTGAAGCGATACTGCGTTTCAAGGCGTCCGAGAGTAATGCGCAAGGCATCAATCTCAACGAGGAGTTACTCGTTCAGATGAAGAAGGCCCTGCACCAGATCTCGATCCACATTTCCGATAGCAAGTCGCCCACTTCAATCGATATCCTGCGTTGGCCGGGTGTTGTTGTGCCACCAAGTCGTGATCCCGAGCAGTTACAACAGGAGGTCATGTCACTGCTGGACGAGACATTGACGCAGCTGGTAGAGACGCGTGAACGTGAGGGTGGAAAGCTTGCGCAGATGATCACCGAGCGCACTGCTGGCTGTCGTCAGCAGGTTCAACTGGCACGCGAGCGCATGCCGGTGGTGATTGAGGCGTTGCGTACAAAATTGCATGACAGGCTTGCAGAGATCATGGAAGAGGTAGATAGCGAACGCGTAGAACAGGAGATTGTCATTGCGGCACAGAAGCTGGATGTCGACGAGGAGATGGATCGTCTGCTGACACATCTCGATGAAATTGACCGCGTACTTACCACGGGTAAACCAATCGGGCGTCGTCTCGATTTTCTCATGCAAGAACTCAACCGCGAGGCAAACACCCTGGCTTCAAAATCATCCGACAAGGAGATGACCGCAGTTGCTGTTGAGCTTAAGGTTCTGATAGAGCAGATGCGTGAGCAGATTCAGAACATTGAGTAGATTCTGATAGCTTCCGGAAATATCCAGAGAATACCTATATTGCTCATAAACTATCATTGCTGTTAGGTGGGAATCCGAGAGTGAAACATGGCTATTACACCAACGAGTCTATCGCTCTCCGTAGACTGGTGGCGTAAATAGCGGGTGATAGTGCCAAGTTATTGGCAGATACAAATGAATTGTCCTGAATGACTGCTTGCGGCCAGAAGCGGTCATTGAGTAATCATGGGTAATCTTCTACGTGGAAGTAAAATTCTGACGGGTTGATGTGGTAAAATTGCAACAATTAAGCAGTGTATTTTTATTGCATTAACTGGAAATGCCGTTTAACCTTGTCACATTGATACAGGCTTTTCTGTTTGTGTTAATACTTACAACTTAACTTTGAGAATCACAGGGGATATCTCATGAAAAAAGCAATTATCGCTGCAGCAGTTGCAGCAGCAATCGCTGCACCAGCAGCAAATGCTGGAGTCACTATCTATGGTCAGGTTCATGTCTCTATTGACTCAGTCGATATGGATGTGAGCTCACCTTTTTGGTATGACATCAGTTCGAACATGAAGGACCAGTGGGAAGTTAACAGTCGCGGTAGTCGCATCGGTTTCAAGGGTAGCGAAGACCTCGGCAACGGCATGAAAGCGATCTGGTTGGCAGAATCCGGTTATGATTTTGCTGACGGCGGTGCATGGGCCTCGAGCACTCGTCAATCCTACCTCGGCTTGGCCGGTGACTGGGGTACCTTTACTGTCGGTCGTCAATATACTCCATACAAGGTGGCGATGATGGGTTCAGGCATTGAGAACATGGGCGATACTGCTGCTGATACCTCAAGCTTGGCTAACATCTCTAACCAAGGCTCTGTTTCAAATGCTATCGCGTATGTCAGCCCGTCCATGAATGGTCTGACAGCTGCGGTTGCTATCGTTCCTGGCGAAGGCTCAGGTGGCAACGACGGTCTGGCTGACACTATTTCTGCGGGCCTGATCTACAGTGCAAACGGACTCTATCTTGGTGCTAGTTACCAGACTGCCAATGCCTCTGGTGATGATCCAATGTGGTGGGATGCCTCTGGTGATAATCCAACGTGGTGGGGGCTTAGTGCATCTTATACTATGAATAACCTGAAGATTGCAGCCATATATGAAGACATGAGTGATGGCGCAACAGTATTGAATGTTAATGATTTCTCTGCACCAAGTGGACACAATTCATGTGACATCGGCTCTCCTTGTACTGATGGCGAGACATGGGCAGTCAGTGCAACATACACCATGGGTAACAATGCTTTGAAAGCCACTTACGGTCATCATGAAAATAATGGTGGTGATGATGACAGAGAGCAAACTGGATGGGGTGTTGGTGGATTCCATAGCTTCAGCAAGCGTACCCAAGCCTATGTTGTGTACTCCAGTAAGGAATATACAGACAACAATAACTTCATTCCTTCTGAAGAAACTATTGATACAGACACTATCTCTGTCGGTATGATCCACAAATTCTAATTCATTTTAGAAATTGTCAGATCGATAAACGGGACCTTCGGGTCCCGTTTTTATTCTTATAAATGACCGCTTTGGGTCGGAAGCGGTCAATCGAGAACAAGTAAAAGTCTTGCTGCTACTGCCGGGATCGGTCCTGCACGGTTATGCATTGTGGTGTAATTAGCAACGGACGACACGCAATTAAATTAAATAAAAACAATTAGTTATAAATATGATGGGCAACTTTTAATCAGTTGGTCGAAGGTTCGAATCCTTCACGGCCCACCATAATTCGCAAAAAAGCTCGACGATAGTCGGGCTTTTTTCATATGGACCTTCGCCGGAAGGATTTGAACCTTCGATAATCAAAATGGACGCGTTCGACAAGCGCCGCAGGCTCGCAGCATGAGCGGAAGCGAATCATCCTTCACGGTCCAGAATATAAATCAAAGGCTTAGCTAGAAATGGCTAGGCTTTTTGTTTGTCTGAGTTACCACTCGGTGCAAAATCTTTCACAGTCGGTTTGGCTATTAATCCGCCACCGTTCAGTTCACACTTCACTCTTAAGAGAGTAATAGGTCAGTCGACAAGTTGAACGACTGCTTTCGGCTGCGATTTCAATCGGTCAGTGCAACATCTAATCTCAAAGGGAGGAGATGTTAGCCATGAAACAACGACCAAGAATCTATTACACCGAAGCACAAAAAGCCCTGATGTGGGACCGCTGGCAACAAGGCGAGTCCCTGCACACGATTGCCAGACTTTTTGGCAGAGGCCATTCATCCGTTCGGCGTGTTCTCGCTGAAACTGGCGGGATACGTCCTGCACCTCGACGACGATCATCCCGTTCACTGACACTGGCAGAACGTGAAGAGATTTCACGTGGCCTTGCCTCTGGACATTCAATCCGCATGATTGCAGCTGTTCTTGGTCGAGCACCGTCAACCATCAGTCGTGAAATCAGGCGCAATGGTGGTCGATCTGACTATCGTGCCAGTGAAGCTGATCAGGCAGCCTGGGATCGAGCACAACGTCCTAAAATCTGTAAACTGGTAGAGAATCGATCCTTGGCCCGATGCGTTGCCAGGAAGCTCCAACTGGAGTGGTCACCTGTACAAATCGCGGGTTGGCTAAAACGGCAACATCCGGAAGAAGAGAAACAACAGGTGTCACACGAAACGATCTACAAGAGCCTCTTTATCCAGGCGCGTGGCGCCTTGAAAAAAGAGCTATTACAGCATCTTAGGCGAACACGTGGAATGCGCCGTTCACGCCATCATACGCAGAAAACGGAGAATCACGGCAGGATCACCAATACGGTCTCAATCCGTGAACGGCCTGCCTCAGTGGAAGACCGTGCTGTCCCGGGTCACTGGGAAGGTGACTTGCTGATGGGCAGCAACAACAGCCAGATTGCGACACTGGTAGAGCGCCATACCAGGTACGTCATGCTGGTGAAGACCAACAGCAAGGAGACCGAGACCGTCATCAATGCGCTGATCAAGCATGCGCACAAGTTGCCGAGGGAACTCTACAAGTCGCTGACATGGGATCGTGGCAAGGAGATGGCTGATCATAAACGCTTTACACTGGCCACGGATATCAAGGTCTACTTCTGTGACCCTCACAATCCCTGGCAGCGCGGATCGAATGAGAATACCAATGGGCTGCTAAGGCAGTACTTCCCGAAAGGGATGGACCTATCAGATGTGTCTCAAGCTAAACTAAATGCTGTGGCAAGACGACTGAATGAACGGCCGAGACAAACGCTAGACTTTGAAACACCAGCTGAGCGATTTGCACAATGTGTTGCATCGACCGGTTGAAATCGCAGCCAAAAGCGGTCATTCACACGGAAAATCTGTTCAAGACGAAACGAATCAATCGACTATTAATATGATAATTGTATGTGTTAAATTGCGATGGTGAAGTTTTCAAAGTGGGTAATAGAGTGAACAGAATTAACTGGACTGATGAATACAGTGTTGGTGTAAGCAAATTAGATGAACAACACCAGATGATCGTCACAATGATAAACAAGTTGTCTGCCAATCATGAAGATGGACATCAATATGAACCAGATCAAGAAATTCTGTCTAAAATGGTGGAATATGCAGAACTTCATCTGAAATATGAAGAAATGTTGATGAAAAAACATGGTTATCCAGATTTTGATCAACATAAGGAATCACACGGAGACTTCATTATTGCGCGGATTCAACTCACTAGTGCAACGGATGGGTTAATCCCGAAAAATACTTGATTGGGCGTTTTAATGCCAAGACATTTTCGGGGACGATTGTTCAGTTTATTCATCACCTGGTTGATTTCCGCCTGAGTGATGGTTGTAAAGTCCCGATGCTTTGGGAAGTATTGGCGAATGAGTCCATTGGTGTTCTCATTCAAGCCACGTTCCCAGGAGGCATAGGGATGGGCAAAGAAGAACCTGGCACTGAGGCCTTTAGCGATGGTCTCGTGACCGGCGAATTCCTTACCATTATCTGAGGTCAGCGTGTGAACGCGGCCGGCGATGGGTTTGAGCAGTTTGAGGATAGCGCTGGTGACGTTGCTGGCGGTTTTTCTCTCCACCTTATGGATGAGCGTCAATCGGGATTTACGCTCGGTGATTGAAACGATGGCCTGTTTGTGGCCTTTTCCGATAATGGTATCAAGCTCCCAATCACCGAAGCGTGAACGCTCATCAACCACGGCAGGACGTTCATCGATGCTGACTCGGTTAATCAGTTGCCCTCGGCGGCTATAGCTGCCATAGCGCTTTCGACGCTGCTTCTGGCAACGCAGGTGGCGGTATAGGTTACCGCCCATGGATTTGTTCTGGAGAACGTACTGGTAAATCCACTCATGAGAGATTTGAATGTCAGCCTCATTGCACAGCCACAGGCTGATTTGTTCCGGACTCCAGTCCTCGCGCAACAGATGCTCGACTCGCTCCCAGTGGGTAGTGGCAATACGGGGCTGGCTCTTGCTCTGACGGCGCTCTACAGACAGCCGATGGGCCTGTTTGGGGCGATAGCCGCGCAAGCCACGGTTACGCCTCAGTTCGCGGCTGACAGTGGATTTGTGGCGCCCAAGTATCTTGGCTATCTCTGTTTGATTGTGACCTGCTTTCATCAGTGCCTGAATCTGGTATCGTTCTTCCTGGGTAAGCTGCGTGTACATGGTGCTCCTCTAACTTTGGTCGGTGAGAGAAGCTACCTATGCTACCGCAGCTTGCCCTCTAACCAACTCTGTTGAGTTGCACTTGGAAATTGAATTCACGTTGCATTGGAACATTTTTCCAAAGATGTAGTGAGTGGCAATAAATACAAACTTTCTCCACTCATATTGGAATTCCTCGTTGACTGGTGGACAAATCATATTCTTGAGGAAGATATGAAATTCAAACCTTTTTTTCAGGAAAAAGGAATATCATAATTTCCCTCATTGCCATCCTTCATAGATAAACGTCCGCTTTGGGTCGGAAGCGGTCGTTCAGCATGGTTGAACTGACTAGTTACCCGTGAAAGCCTGCTTTCGGCCAAAAGCAGACGCAATATTATTTTCCGGAACATTCTGGATCAACAGATCATTTGAGGTTATTACGAAGTGGCTTGGGTGATAGGCTAATTTAAGTAGATCCTTCATCACCAATCAGATGGGCCTCTGAATGTGTCAGATGTGGATGATTTCGTATTTCATAACCTGCATTATGCAAATCGATGATGCTATTTAGTAGGTTGTTCCTGATCGTCTCGTTCTCTGAATTTAAATGACGCGCCAATACCTGCATGTCTATTTCGATGTGATGACTATGCACAGCAACTACCATTTGTAATCTTTTCGCCATGTTCAGCCAGGGTTCGATAGGACTGATATCTACCTGATGTGTGTGTTTCTTATGGGGGCCGTGTACTTCAGTGGGAGTTTTATGCACTGATCTTGGAGGGAATATTTCGAGCAGGTCATTATCAACATCGACCTTATGTTTTTTCACTTTATTAATGATGTTCACAACGGCCAGGCCGGTTTGACCTGCCCCCAACAAGTGGTCCAGTTTGAATGTTAGTTCATCGCCGGTTTCAGCTCCAGTGGAATGATGGATTCAGGAGCTGGAGGGCGATAGCCCAGCGAGCTATGTGGCCGCTTGGTGTTGTAATGTTTTCTCCATTGTTCAATGATCACTTTCGCTTCGTGTAGCGTGTAAAAGACCTCACCATTGAGCAATTCATCCCTGAACCGGGCATTGAAGCTCTCGCAGTAGCCGTTCTCCCAAGGTGAGCCTGGTTCGATGTATGCCGTTTTAGCGCCGACAGCAGCGATCCACTTCCTCACGGCTTCTGCAATAAACTCGGGGCCGTTATCCGAACGGATATAGGCCGGTACCCCACGCAGAATGAACAGGTCAGTCAGCACATCAATGACATCGGCTGAGTTCAACTTACGTTTCACCCGGATTGCCAGACATTCCCGACTGTATTCATCAATCAGGTTCAATGTCCGGAAGGCTCTGCCATCATCGGTTCTATGGTGGACAAAGTCGTAGGACCAGACATGATTTCTGTATTGTGCACGGAGTCTGATACAAGAGCCATCATTGAGCCATAAACGGCCACGCGGCTTCTGCTTGGCAGGTATTTTCAGCCCCTCTTGTCGCCATAACCGCTCGACACGCTTGTCGTTAACTTGCCAGCCTGCCTCTCTCAGGAGAGCGGCGATACGACGGTAACCATAACGGCCATACTCCCTTGCTAGAGCGATCATATCAGCGACAAGTCGTGTTTCATCACGACGCCCCTGTGGAATACGGCGCTGGGTTGAGCGATGTTGTCCGAGTACACGGCAAGCCCTGCGCTCGGAAACAGCCATCATGCAACAAACGTTTTCGATACAGGCCCTGCGACGCGAGGGGCTCAGAAGTTTCCCTTGGCAGCCTCCGACAGAATCTGCTTATCCAGTGTCAGATCAGAAACGGCCTTGCGCAAACGTTCATTCTCCTTCTGTAGCCGTTTCAGTTCTTTTAACTGGTCAATCCCCATCCCACCGTACTTTTTGCGCCAGCGGTAGTAAGTCTGCTCAGTGATGCCAATTTCGCGGATCGCATCGATGCGGGCAGTGCCTTGTCCAACCAGGACTTCAACTTGCCGCAGTTTCTGGACGATTTCTTCCGGTTTGTGTCGTTTGATTCCCATTTTCGGTCCTCCGTTTTACTCATCATAAGGGTGGACCAACTTATTGGGGGAGGATCAAGCCTTGGGTTGATCACTTGTTGCAGGCAGTCCGACATGGACCCAGCCGGCCTTGCCGAGCTCGGAAGTAATACCACTTGCAGTCCATGAATTGGCACTGCCCATATAACCATGTACAAAGACAATGACCTCAGCTCTTGCGGTGCCCAGTGGTAGCAAGAGGGTGAGCAGCAACAGGGCTTGTTTTACATAAGTTGCGTTCATTGGATTCACTTACATTCGTTAGCAAATATAAGCATATTATACATTACTAACTAGTTAGGCGGAGAGAGCCATCGCCTCGTTGACTCTTGTCTCCTTGTTGAAGGAGTTGACCTATCAGGTATCGTTTTTATATTGGTGATTAATATTGGTTACGACAATGGTGTGTGTGAATATCACGTGGATAGTCTTAATTTATGCTACAGCAACTTTCCAGCATGAAGTGTGTGCCAATGGATTGTATGGATATTGTTAGACTGACGTATGATTTTAGTGCCGTTTACGGTGCCCCATACAGACTAATATGAAGCAGGAGCCTTAAACCTTGAAGACTCGACTACTAATTCTTTGCCTGTTGTTCTCAAACGCCATTTTTGCGCAGGACGCCCCTGTTACCGGACAACAAATCCTCGATGCGGCTAATCAATCGATTAGCAGTATTTCATCTGACGAGATAATGCAGCTAATCGACAAGCAACCAGATGCAGTCATTATTGACGTGAGGACACAGTTTGAAGTCAAGCTGCTTGGAACCCTCGGTTTATATCAAAATGTCAATATTCCCAGGGGCTGGCTGGAGTTTCGCATTGCAGAAACAGTTCCCTCACTTGATACACCCATCGTTGTTTATTGCGGTACGAATGTTCGCAGTCCCCTGGCAGCTAAAACGCTGATGGAGATGGGCTATACCAATGTGAAAAATTATGATGAAGGCTATTTTGATTGGAAAAAGAGAGGCCTGGATCTGAATATGGGCACGCTGGATAGTACAACACTGCTGTACCAGCGACCTAAGCAGGTTGTGGATGGTGTCTACTCAGCGATTGGCGCACCACAACCATCGACCTATGAAAATTCGGGTCACAACAATAACCTTAGCTTCATCGTCGCTGATGATGCGGTTGTCGTTTTTAACGGTGGCGGTAGCTACTTACTCGCACAAGCGATGCACGAAGAGATCAAGAAGGTTACTGATCTGCCAGTCAAGTACCTGGTGTATGAAAACGCACAGGGACATGCTGTATTTGGCGGTAGTTACTGGAAGGAGCAGGGCGTTGAAATTATCGCGCACGACAACACGCCGGAGATTCTGGAGCATACTTCAGAACAGGTGATCGAGCAGGCCAGGAACAGTTTAAAGGATAAATATTTCAAGTCTCGACTGTTGATGCCCGACCATACATTTAGTGACGAGTATGCTCTTCCGGTTAAAGGAAGAAAAATTATCCTGAAGCATTTTGGCAATGCCCATAGCCCGGATGATATCCAGTTGTGGTTGCCTGAAAATAATCTCTTAATCTCCGGTGATTTCGCTTTTAACGAACGCATGCTACCAATCCTGGAGCATACAAGTGTCGGGGAGTGGATAGAAAACTGGGACAAGCTTGAGACATTAAACCCGGGGATTATTATTCCGGGGCATGGTGATGTTACTGACATGCAGACAGTTACATCTTTTACAAAAGATTACCTGGTCTATATGCAAGGAAAAGTTGAACAGGTTCTTGATGATGGTGGCGATTTAACTGATGCCTATCAAATCGATCAGTCTGCCTATATGCAGTGGAAAACCTTCAGAGAGCTTTCGTTAAGGAACGCAGCGAGAATTTATAAGATGATGGAGTTTGAATAACATTCGATTTTGCTGTGTCAGGTGTTTAGAGTCAGTGACTAAAACGATTGTCTTACATCCTGCGAAAGTCAAAGGGTGACCAGGATGTGGTTACACTGACCCTGATTACCTGTCGGCGCAATAGCACCGGTGGACACGTACAGATTGACAATCTCGCTGGTAGAGATTGTGGGAGTGCTATGTAGCTAAATAGTGTTCAATCTGCTCTATCAGCTTCTGTATGGTTGCTTCAGAACTGACGTCCGGATTCTTCCAATCACTAATCTCATCATTTAAATGGATCAGCTGGTCAACCTGGTTGACAGGTAATCCGGTGTGTAACAACTCATCCGTCTGAACGCTAAGTACGAGTGCCTCAACATGCCTGTTCATCAACAGGGCAGAGGTCCTGTTGAAAAGGCTTTGAAAGGGAAAGGGCATTGGTTGCCCATCCGGTTTCAATGTTTCAGAATGGCTTGTCAGGTGGCAGTCGACTCCCTGCTTGAGAAGAGCTTGTTGTCGTGAACGGGCTTCGGACATTTCTGAATCCTTGCCTAGAACAATTTCGATGGGAATCCGTCCGTCACCGTGAATGAGTGTTTTCAGGTAAGCCGGCATGGCCGACCTGGCAATATCATTTCCACCAAAGTAGGGAGCATAATTGACTTCATTGATGATCGCCTGGTTCTCATACCATGGTCGTGAGATATCACTTGAAATGATATCTATCCCTGCATTTGACAGCCGAAACAAGGATGCAGCCTGTTCAGCGATCTGCAGGTTTTCCGGATGCACCAGTTCTGTCACCTCTTCAATGTGTCCACCCCAGGCTGTTGACTCAATTCTGCGCAGTGGTACCCATTCGCCTTTTTCCGGTATGGAATCAGTAGTGAATCCGGCAAGGGACATGGATTCCAGCGCGAGGGCATCCAGGGGGTAGGGTTTCTCCTGAAGCCAAGGAGGTTTGTTGTCATTGGCCTCAGTCGCCATACGAACAAGCTCGGTCACCTTGTGCCTGCCATCGCCTTCAATTGACCTGGGACTCCTTTTTATTGCATACAGCATTTTTCCATTGGTAATCAGTACGCGATAACAGACACCCGGTACTTCGCGTTCCACGAGTATCGATTTAGAGAGGGCTGATGCCCTCTTGTATGCAAATTCGAGTTTTTCATCGTTTGCAATGGCAACGGTAACACCTTCTCCTCTGTCCAGATTTGCCGGTTTGACAACGAGAGGCCAGCCGAGCCTGTCAGCAGCCTGCCTCGCTTCTTCATAGCTTTTCACCATGACATGAACCGGAGCAGGAAGTCCGGCCATTCGAATCATGGTTGCTGTTTGAAATTTGTTATGCGTGAATGTGACGCCTATGCTGGAATCAGCATCCACTGAACTTCTGTCGATCAAACGTTTATTACACCCCCAACCCAGCTGGTATACCCCGCTCTTCAAGTGGCGAAAGGGTATATGGTTCTGATGAGCGGTTTTGAGTATGGGTATTGTAGAAATGCCCGACCTGATCATTGACTGGAGAGGCTTCAGGGTATTTTCCTGGAGGATTTTGTACGGCTCATCGGGGGTATCGGACGAACGGCTATTATTCAATACATGATGGATTAGCTCTGTCGCAGAGCTATAGGCCTTGTGAATAATGTTAGTGGAGAGGTTATCAATCATGGGTATAGCTACCCTTGATTGCCATTTGGTTTGATCGTCTTGGCTTTGTGAAACCGAAAGTATAATTCCCGGATCAAAAACGGGGATGCGGGCTGTTTGCTGGAAATAGCGCCCTAAGAGGAGAACTCTCCAGAAAAGAGAGAAGACTTCTTTTGATTTGGATTCGATCAGCCCGATTGTTTGATCTGGTTCCGGATCAATTTCAACTTCAAGTCTGTTTATCAGCCATTCATCTAATGATTTGATGTCATTGTTCCCTTCAGGAACAGAAAAAGAGATTGTTATGGCTTGCCCGGGTTGTTGCAGTCCATCTCTGAAACCATTCTGGTTCTGCACGAACGTTTCCTGCATTGTCACTGCTCCAGTTCAAGCTCAAGGATTGTCCAGGAGTCCTTATCAGGGTGACCAAATGCATGCTTTTTGGGATTTATTCCTGTCTTCCGGTAACCAAATTTATTGATATACCAATGTATGACTTCAGGTCGATCCGATTCAGTTCGTAAATGACGAATCCCTCGCTCACGTATCTCCTGCAGCCGTGCCTCCTGCAGTTGAAAACCGATTCCACAACCAAGAAATTCCGGGTCGACTGCAAGGCTTGCTGTTTCAGCATGCGTTTCATCGAGAACATAGTAACCGCAGGTACCGACTATATTTCCCTGAAGTTCGGCAACAAATGTATTGCCGATCTCTATTCGGTCACGTTCCGGAGCAGGGGTATTCGCATCTGCTTCGATTGGCGCCATATTCCACTCTGCCAGTATTCCCATCACACGATCCATGTCACCGGATTTCATTTTCCGGATCGTAATTTGAGTCGCACTCCAGTTGTCAGGATTATCAAGATGCAGTCGTTGACGTGTTTCTCCGGGTGATGCAATTGTTCGCCCGAGTTCACCGGCAATGCGGACGAGGCGTTTAATCAACTCTTCATTACTGGCCGGTTCCCGTTCAGCGTAGTCATAAAACGGATTATCTTCCAGTCCGACCCGTACGTTACCGCCCATGGTAATTGCCGTGGCATTGATGGGTAATTGATAACGCCCGATCCCTGCTGCTGCCCATGTCCAGTCCTGTGGAATCTCGCGCGCAAGGTTGGCGAGATCAAGAGTACGCCCGGGCACCGTGCCGAGTGAACCAAGTAGCAGATTGACATAGCAGTGCAATGGCAACATTCCCTTGCGCTGCAGATAAAATGCGTAGTTCAGCATGCCGAGATCGAAAGCTTCCAGTTCAGGTGTTATGCCCCTGTCACGCATTCGCTGGCACAGTCCTTGAACGGTTTCAGGATCATTTATCGATGCCTGCCTGGGGAAGTTGAGTGATGCAAGGGTCAACGAGGCCATATCGGGTTTGGCCTTGCCGTCCAGTTCGAGGACTGCCGAGCGTTTTTCAAATTCGGGGTAAAGTCGTCCGCTTGTTGTTGCAACCAGCACCACCTCAGGATGATCACTGCGGATGGAGTCAAAAATGTTACCGAAAATTTCCGGGCGCCAGCTTGGGGTGCCATCATTCTCATAGGCGTGAACATGGAGAATACTTGCGCCTGCCTCGATGACGGCTCCTGCATTATCAGTGATTTCCTGAACACTACAGGGAACATTGGGGTTGCTTGCCCTGTTGGTGATATTACCCGACAGGCAGGCGTTGATAATCAGGGGCTCCTGGCTAATGCCCTGGGGTGGATTTCCACCATAAAGCGCCCCGTTTGCTGGTAGTTTCATTCTCAGTGAATCCGCAATTAAAAGGTGAGTAAAATAGAACTGGTTTAGACTATCACAATACTGTAACTATACCTTTATGATGAATAAAACCTAAATGAAAGTCTCTGAATTGCGCTTTTTTGTCGGGGTTAATCTCTATTTGGATAACCAGGTGTGCCGCCTCCGATTGGAAGCCGACCAGCCCGGTGAATCTGTCGTAACGCCAGTTCCTGCCATCCTGTTACGTCGTTGGATGCAAGTTTTTCCACAGTTGCAAGAGGTGCTGGAGACGATCAACCCGGTGGGCGTTGAAAGCTCGCATGCTGGCCACGTTTTATTCAGCCTGATTGAAATGGCGGCTGCCGAACTCGGATGGATGTTGACTTACAAAAAAGTCGTTTCACTTCCGGATAGAGGTGGTTTGGATCTTCTCTTTTCATATGAGGAGCGCCAGGTTACAACACTGACCGTCAATTACGCTCAAGAAGTTCTGAAGCGCCTGACAGAGGCAAAAGAGGTAGATAGGGAAGCGCTTGCGTCGATAATGAATCGTGAGCACAAGCTATTTCTTCAAAAAGCAGTACCGCTAAGCAGGAATATTGATACACGATATCTTTACCAATCGGCCAGAGAGAGGGATATTCCCATCACGATGGGCTTAAGCCCGGATTCATTGATTCTTGGGCAGGGTCGATATCAAAAGCGTTTGTGGAAAAAAACCACACCCGGCACGAGTTGGGTCGCGTTTCATCTGGCCCAGTACAAGCCACACGCTAATATTGAGCTACGTCGCGTTGGTTTACCTGTTGCTGACCAGGTAGTTGTAAATAATCGCGAAACAGTACCCCGGGCCGCCAGGCAGTTGGGGTTCCCCCTTGTTGCTAAACCTTCCACGACAGATATGGGGATAGGAATTACGATTGGTATTCAGGATGAGCGCTCTCTACTGACTGCGTTCGACACGGCAAAGCAGCATTCTCCAATGGTTTTGCTGGAAAACTTTATAGACGGAGATGAGTACCGTCTGCTTGTCATCAATGGAAAGTTTGTTGCTGCAGCACACCGCATATCGGCACATGTGACTGGTGATGGTCGCCATACCATCAGGGAACTGGTGAATATGCTTCACCGTGATCCACGACGTGGTGTAGGAAAGCAATCAGTACTCGGTCGGATTGAACTGGACCAGGAAGCGGAGGCAGTGCTGGCAAAGGCAGGTTACACAATTGATGGTATTCCTCCAGCCGGCAAACAGGTTTTTTTGCGCGGCACAAGTAATCTTTCCAGGGGTGGGACCTGTGTTGATGTGACCTCCGACGTGCATCCGGACAACCAGGAGATGGCACTTCTGGCTGCCAAGGTTATCGGTTTGGATATTGCCGGTATCGACTATATTACGACCGATATCACACGGTCCTGGAAGGAGACAGGCGGCAAGATCTGCGAGATTAATCCATCTCCCGGTTTGCGTATGCATCATTCTCCAACCGAAGGAGAGCCACATGATGTGGCTGGTCCCATTTTCGAGATGCTTTTCCCTGCAGGTGAACCATCACGCATACCCGTTGCGGTCGTAACCGGAAGTAACGGAAAGACAACCACGACCCGTATGAGCACACATATCCTGCGCCATTCCGGGGGTTGTGTTGGTATGACCAGTACAAGTGGTGTTTATGTAGATGATGAGCTGGTTCACAGAGGGGATTTGTCAGGTGGGTCAGCCGCACAGCAACTTCTGATTGATCCCCGTATCGATGCTGCGGTACTTGAGATTGCACGTGGGGCAATTCTCAAGTGGGGCACAGGAATTGATTCTTGCGATGTCATGGCTGTAACCAATGTTGCCGATGAACATATTGGTGAGCTTGGTGTGCAATCAAGGGAGGAGATGGCAAAGGTCAAGGGCCTGTTGGTGGAGCTGGCTCGGAAGATGGTCATTCTGGGTGCGGATGACCCTCTTACTGCCGCTCTTTCCAAACGCTCTCGTGCTGATCGTGTCTGTTACTTCAGCATGATGGAGGAGAATCCACTTGTAGCGGAGCATATTGCGTCTGGTCACCCTGCGCTGCGGCTTGAGCAGGTCGATAGTGAGTTATGGATGGTCCTCTACGATAACAGCATGCGCCATCCACTGTTGGCAGTGACAGACCTTCCTGCGTCCCTTGGTGGAGCAGCTTTATATAATATCGAAAATGCAATGTGTGCGGCCGCCATTGCCTATGGATTGGATCAGGAGCTTGAATCTATAGTCGAGTCATTAGGTACTTTTCAATGTGATGCTTCAGATAATCCTGGTCGCATGACTACTATCGATGGTTTTCCTTTTCGCGTTGTCGTTGATCACTGCCTTAACCCAAGCGCCCTTGCAGCTGTAGAACCTGCAGTCAGAAAGATTGATGGAGATAGGCGTTTTCTTGTCTACTCGATGACCGGGAATAGAAGGGATGCAGACTATAGCAAGGCGATGCAAGTGGTTGCCGGGGATTATGATGAATACCACCTGTACACCACTGATCATTACCTGCGCAACCGTACGGCAGGTGAGTTGACGGATCTTCTTACCCGGGGATTGCTGGATGAAGGAGTTTCCCGGCAGGCGATATTTGTACACGCATCTGAGGATGATGCCGTGACTAGTGTTCTGGGAAGAGCTGGTGAAGATGACCTGGTGTTTATCTCATCATGGAATTATGAAATGACGTTTCAACATGTAAAGAAATTTATCCAGACAGGTTAGGCGGGCGCTGTACGGGAAGAGCATGACCTGAAAAAGCTGCAAGAAAAAAGGGAGCAAGTTGTCATGCTCCCTTTTTCATTATCCAGATGTATATCTCGTATGGCTTGATTGCTTCTTGCAAGTGATGGAGCAGGAAAGTGTTATGCATTTCTCCTGTTGCCAGAGCGGCCTTTTGACTGCCTGTTGCCACTGTTTCTGTTGTTGCTGTTACCGCTGTTTCTTTTGCCCGCCGGATTACCGTCGCCAGACCTGCCACGGGATGATCTCTGCTGACCACCTCGCCCCTTATTTATTGGTTCGGGTTTGATACTAGGATCTGGTTCATAGCCATCCATAACCACTTTCGGAATCTCACGTTTCAACAGGCGTTCGATATCTCTCAGTAACTTCAGCTCGTCAACACAGACGAGTGATATCGCCTCACCCTCGTTGCCGGCCCGGCCGGTGCGGCCGATGCGGTGGACATAATCTTCAGGTACGTTGGGCAGTTCGAAATTGACCACGTGGGGGAGCTGGTCTATATCCAGTCCGCGCGCGGCGATATCGGTTGCCACCAGTACGCGCACATCTCCCGCCTTGAAACCTGCCAGTGCTTTTGTACGAGCGCCCTGGCTCTTGTTGCCATGGATCGCGGCAGAGGTGATGCCATCACCCTCCAACTGCTTGGCGAGGCGGTTTGCACCATGCTTGGTACGTGTGAAGACCAATACCTGCTTCCAGTTGTTGGAACCGATCAGCCAGGAGAGGAGTTCACGTTTGCGTCCCTTGTCGACGGGATGTACGACCTGTGTGACACGCTCAGCAGCCGTGTTATGGCGTGCGACTTCAACCAGTGCTGGTTTCTCAAGCAACTCATGCGCGAGCACCCTGATCTCTTTCGAGAAGGTGGCAGAGAAGAGCAGTGTCTGTTTCTGTTTTGGCAGTAGCGCGAGCACCTTGCGGATATCACGGATGAAGCCCATATCGAGCATACGATCGGCTTCATCGAGCACGAGGATTTCGATATTCGAAAGGTCGATGGTTTTCTGACCGGCATGATCGAGCAGTCTGCCCGGTGTAGCAACAAGGATGTCGACACCGTTGCGCAGTTTATCAATCTGCGGGCGAATGCTGACACCACCGAAAATCACCATCGATTTTAGTGGCAGGTATTTGCCGTAGGTATCGATGCTGTCTTCAACCTGGGCTGCCAGTTCGCGTGTGGGTGTCAGTACCAGGGCGCGTAGCGGGCGTTTGCCTTTTGTTGCTTGGCCGGATTCCATCAGGCGTTGCAGCAGTGGCAGGGTAAAGCCTGCTGTTTTGCCGGTGCCTGTCTGTGCACCACCCATGATATCCCGTCCTTCGAGAACGGGTGGAATGCCTTTCGACTGGATAGGAGTCGGTTTGCTGTAGCCTTGTTCTGACACGGCACGCAGGAGTTCGGTTCTGAGACCGAGGGATTTAAATGACATGGAAATTATTTCTCTGGGATCGGCCTGACCAATAGGGTGCTACTGGTACGGTCCAGGCGGAAACTATCTGTTTTCAGCGGTGATCGTTGTGGATGACTGCTTGGAAGTTGGGTGCAGACCGAAGTGCACCTCGAATTGCAGGGGAGTATACAGTAAACATGTGACTGAAATCCGGCTAATTCCATCCCCGGGAAATGTGGTGCGTAACCTCACTCGATCAGAGAGGGTGGTTGCAGAAATGAAAAACGGGACCCGAAGGTCCCGTTTCAATTTCTATTGCTGACTGAATCAGTTTAGAAGTTGTGGATCATACCAAACGAGAAACCATCACCAGCGCAAGGAGAGTCACAACCCATTTCGCTTGCGAGGTTATGCTCTGAGTCGACATAGAGCGCATAAGCACTCGTTCTCTTGCTCAGCTTGTGATCCAGGCCAAGAGCCCATGAACTCTTGTTACTGTCATTCAGCGAATCACTCACACCATACATGGCTTTTGCAACATTGTTGCCAAAGCTGTATCCACCCTGAACCTGCCAGTGGTTCTGTGTACCCTGGTTATTTCTGTCACGGCTTTCGTAGATTCCGTTTAAGGTAAATGCATTCATGGTATAGCCAGCACCAACACGCCATTTGGAAACATGATCAATGCTGTTGCCGGGGCCACCAAGATCTTCATAGGCTGCCGAGAGATAGAGGCCATTGTTGCTGTACATGGCCGCTATCGAGTATGCGTCTGCAAGGCCAGTATCACTGTGCTGTCCTTCTTTAGCAATTATCGCGGCCGCAACTGTCAGACCATTCATGTTTGGACTGATATAAGCAATGGCATTATCGGCACGAACATCGTGGAAGCCGATGGTGCTGTTGTTATCGGCAAGAGTATCGGCGAAAAGATCCAGCTTGCCTGTTGACATTTTGAAAGGTGTGTCGTGAATCCCGTAGAGGAATGTACCCCAGTCACCAGTCAGACCAATATAGGCGTTACGAGCACTATCCCAGGCACTTCCATCAGAAAAATCATAGGTAGTTTCTGCTTTCCAGATCAGGCTCAGGCCATTACCGAGGTCTTCAGTGCCTTTAAATCCAATGCGTGAAGCACGGCTCATGACATTCCAGACAGTTGAACCGTCCTGATCGACATGATCCACTGATACGTGGACTTTTCCGTATATTGTGACGTTTGCATTTGCAACAGGTGCTGCGATAGCTGCAGCAGTTGCAAGAGCGATAATAGTTTTATTCATTTTGTGTATCCCCATATACATTCTCAGCAATTTCCATATTTACAAAATTTCCATATTCCCACATTCTAAATAATACTTTTTTCCGCGGATTCAACTCACTAGTGCAACGGATGGGTTAATCCCGAAAAATACTTGATTGGGCGTTTTAATGCCAAGACATTTTCGGGGACGATTGTTCAGTTTATTCATCACCTGGTTGATTTCCGCCTGAGTGATGGTTGTAAAGTCCCGATGCTTTGGGAAGTATTGGCGAATGAGTCCATTGGTGTTCTCATTCAAGCCACGTTCCCAGGAGGCATAGGGATGGGCAAAGAAGAACCTGGCACTGAGGCCTTTAGCGATGGTCTCGTGACCGGCGAATTCCTTACCATTATCTGAGGTCAGCGTGTGAACGCGGCCGGCGATGGGTTTGAGCAGTTTGAGGATAGCGCTGGTGACGTTGCTGGCGGTTTTTCTCTCCACCTTATGGATGAGCGTCAATCGGGATTTACGCTCGGTGATTGAAACGATGGCCTGTTTGTGGCCTTTTCCGATAATGGTATCAAGTTCCCAATCACCGAAGCGTGAACGCTCATCAACCACGGCAGGACGTTCATCGATGCTGACTCGGTTAATCAGTTGCCCTCGGCGGCTATAGCTGCCATAGCGCTTTCGACGCTGCTTCTGGCAACGCAGGTGGCGGTATAGGTTACCGCCCATGGATTTGTTCTGGAGAACGTACTGGTAAATCCACTCATGAGAGATTTGAATGTCAGCCTCATTGCACAGCCACAGGCTGATTTGTTCCGGACTCCAGTCCTCGCGCAACAGATGCTCGACTCGCTCCCAGTGGGTAGTGGCAATACGGGGCTGGCTCTTGCTCTGACGGCGCTCTACAGACAGCCGATGGGCCTGTTTGGGGCGATAGCCGCGCAAGCCACGGTTACGCCTCAGTTCGCGGCTGACAGTGGATTTGTGGCGCCCAAGTATCTTGGCTATCTCTGTTTGATTGTGACCTGCTTTCATCAGTGCCTGAATCTGGTATCGTTCTTCCTGGGTAAGCTGCGTGTACATGGTGCTCCTCTAACTTTGGTCGGTGAGAGAAGCTACCTATGCTACCGCAGCTTGCCCTCTAACCAACTCTGTTGAGTTGCACTTGGAAATTGAATTCACGTTCTAAATCAATACATAACTAAAGGGTTATGCCTATCATTCATGTATCCGTCATGTATCCGTATATGAAAAAACCGCCTCCCCCGATGGGTGAGGGAGCCGGTTTTTTTACATTTTTGGTCGGGGTGAGAGGATTTGCTCGCCGGCGTTGCCGGCGGCCCTTTGGGCCAATCCCGCTGCACGGGATTGTCGTGATTCGCTTTGCGAATCGCTGAACCTTTAATTCGGTTCCATCGCCCTCTCAGGCACAAAAAAAAACCGCCTCCCCGATGGGTGAGGGAGCCGGTTTTTTTCATTTTTGGTCGGGGTGAGAGGATTTGAACCTCCGACCGCTCCGTCCCGAACGGAGTACTCTACCAAGCTGAGCTACACCCCGAAATGTTAGAAAGCCCGTGCGACCGCAAAATCAGCGAGATCCGACAGTGCATCACGGTATTCAGATGCAGGTAATGCCCCTAATGCCTGTTTGGCTTTTTCTGCATGCTCTTTTGCACGGTTGGTTGTGTATTCGATGGCATCGCTTTGATTGATTGCTGCCATGACGCGCTCGATTTTATCACGCCCGCCCTCTTCGATGGCAGAGCGGATCAGGTTTCTGGATTTTGGATTTCCGCTCTCCATGGCACGAAGCAGTGGCAGGGTTGGCTTACCTTCTTCGAGGTCGTCACCGATATTTTTGCCGATATCCTGGCCGCTATAGTCGAGAGCGTCATCGATAATCTGGAAGGCGATACCAAGTTGCATGCCGTAGTTGGCAAGGGCCGATTCGATATTTGAGTCGCTCTGCGTAATCACCGCTGCAAGCCTGGTGCCGGCCTCGAACAGGGTGGCAGTTTTTCGGACGATGACGTCGATATACTGCTCTTCGCTAATATCCGGATCGTTACAGTTAAGCAGTTGCAGCACCTCGCCCTCGGCAATCTGGTTGGTTGCATGCGAGAGGACATCCATAACCCGCATCTCCCCGACGGAGACCATCATCTCGAATGCGCGCGAGTAGAGAAAGTCGCCTACCAGCACACTTGCCGGGTTGCCCCATACATGATTGGCTGTATCACGGTCACGACGCTGATCCGAGCTATCGACAACATCATCGTGCAGCAGGGTTGCGGTATGGATAAATTCAATGATGGCAGCGATGTCGAGATGCTTGGCGCCCTCGTAACCAACGGCCTTTGCTGCCAGAAGCACAAGTAACGGACGCAGGCGTTTGCCACCGCTATTGACGATGTACTGACCGATCTGGTTGATCAGGGTGACGTCTGAGTAGAGCTGCAAAAGAATCAGGTCATCTACCAGGTGGAGGTCACGGCTAACGAGGGTACGGGCTGTTTCTACTGTCATACTGCGCTGTTTTTTCGACTGGAAGGGCAATCCTATGGAAGCCTGACTCCTTGGTCAAGACAAAGATGTGTCTCGTTCAATTTTCAGGATTTGAGAGACTTGGCCAGATGGGGGACAATAGCCTTTTATTTGTACTATAGAATTTGGCTGCCGAGCGGGAGAATCTGATGAGTGAGTCAACCTCAATCCATGGACAATGGTCCTCGCGACTGGTGTTTGTACTGGCGGCGACCGGTTCGGCTGTCGGATTGGGAAATATCTGGAAATTTCCCTATATCACTGGCGAATATGGCGGCGGAGCATTCGTACTCGTCTACCTGGGTTGTATTCTCCTGGTTGGCCTGCCGGTCATGATTGCCGAGATTCTTCTCGGTCGTCGTGGGCGTCAGAGCCCGATCAACACCATGCGTATGCTTGCCTCTGCCCAGGGAGTCTCTCCCGCGTGGTCATGGCTTGGCTGGGCCGGTGTGATTACCGGTTTTCTGATTCTCTCTTTCTATAGCGTCATAGCCGGTTGGGCAATCTCCTATGCCTGGGAGACTTTTTCAGGGACTTTTTCGGGAGCCAGCGCCGAGGAGGTTGGCGATGTCTTTGGCACACTGGTCTCTTCACCCGGGCAACTGCTTTTCTATCACACCCTGTTTATGCTGCTGACCATGTATGTGGTTGGGCGCGGAGTCAAGCAGGGGCTTGAGAAAGCTGTCACTATCCTGATGCCCATACTTGCGATTCTGCTTGCCATCATGGTTGGCTATGCCCTTGCGCAGGGTGCTGCCGCTGAGGGTCTCAGGTTTTTGTTCCAGCCTGATTTCAATGCTGTTTTCCAAAAATGTACTGAAGAGTCCGGTACGCAGGTTTGCACCTTTACCCGTGAACCTCTGCTTGTTGCGCTTGGTCATGCTTTTTTCACCCTCAGCCTGGGTATGGGAGCGATCATGGTTTACGGTTCTTACATGCCGTCCAATGTTTCGATAACACGTGCAGCATTGATGGTTGTGGCTGCAGATACTGTCATTGCACTGTTCGCGGGTATGGCAATTTTCCCACTGGTATTCGCCAACGGTCTTGAACCTGGTTCCGGCCCGGGCCTGATATTCCAGACACTGCCGATTGCCTTCGGTCAGATGCCAGGTGGGTTGCTCATCGGAGGACTGTTTTTTGTGCTGCTGGTGTTCGCCGCCTGGACTTCATCGATTTCACTAATCGAGCCTGCGGCCGCCTACCTGGTGGAAAACAAGGGAATGTCACGCCCATTGGCAGCATCCACAGTTGGTGGAATTTGCTGGGTACTGGGTATAGGCACAGTACTCTCTTTCAATCTGTGGTCTGACTACAAATTGTTCGACAGGACTTTCTTTGATCTTCTCGATTACCTGACCGCCAATATCCTGTTGCCACTGGGTGGATTGTTTATCGCAATCTTTGTCGGTTGGATCAGCAAGCGCCACCTGTCAGAATCAGAGTTGTCATTATCACCCGGACTATTTAAGGCATGGTGGTTTGTTCTCCGCTTTCTCGCACCGCTGGGGATTTTCGTTATCTTTCTCAATGCCATCGGAGTTGTATAGGTGGCAGTGGTAGAGAAAAGCGCCCTGGTACAGCACTCGGCGGGTGAGATGTACCGCCTGGTAAATGATGTGGAGCAATACCAGAATTTCCTGCCATGGTGCAAATCGTCACGCCTGGTATCGCTTGAAGGCGATACAATGATTGGTGAATTGGTTGTAGCAAAGTCGGGTGTCACGCAGAGTTTCAGTACCCGCAATACCCTCACTGAAAACAGACGGGTTGAACTGCAGCTTGACAAAGGGCCATTCAAAAGGCTCACAGGTCAGTGGGAATTCACGCCACTGCGTGAGGATGCCTGCAAGGTGTCATTAAGACTTGAGTTTGAATTCAGCGGCCGACTCATGAACGCAGCTTTTGGAGCTGTATTTTCGCAAATTGCCAATACCATGGTGGATTCTTTCTGCAAAAGGGCTGACGAGATTTATGCAAACTGAACAGATACATGTAGAAGTCGCCTATGCATTGCCACAGCGACAGTTGATTCTCGATTTTGATGCTGATGCCGGGATTACCGTGAAACAGGCGATTGTCGATTCGGGGATTCTCGCTGAATTTCCCGAGATTGATATTGAAACGGTTAAGGTCGGTGTTTTCGGCAAGCTGGCGAAGATGGATGCCGTGCTCAATAATGGAGACAGGGTCGAAATTTATCGCCCACTGATCGCTGATCCCAAAGAGGCTCGCAAGAAACGTGCGGCCGAGGGCAAGAAACTCACAAACCGGGCCAAGAGTGCCCCGGCTGGTGCTAAAAAAGAGGCCTGATTATTCGCTTCTGGCTTCGTCGGCGATGCCGATTTTTTTCAGGGTGCGCTTGAAGATGTCTTCACCCCGGTAATCGGGTACTGTTACGACAACACGCTTCGCTTCCTGCTCACTGCGCTCGTCTGCCTCGTAATCGCCTTCGACGCGGTCGACGAGATCATCGGTGAAGTAAATCGACAGGGTTTTCAGAACAGGTTCCTCGCCTGGAACATCAATTGAGTAGATATAATCCCAGCGCTCCTGGTGGAATACATCAACCAGTGAAGGTGAGCCTAGCGAGATACGTACTTCATCCTTGGACATGCCAGGTGATAGCTCCTCCAGCGCGTCTTCCGTCAGAATATTGCCTTGCTGGATTGTCGCCTTGTGGACAAGTGACCAATTGGAGATGGAATCGGGTACTATAGAGGTGATTTTTTCAGTGGTACTGCAGCCCGAGGCGAGCAGACCGGTGAAAATGGCTGATAGTGTTAGAATCTTGTTCATTGGTGATACTTGCAATTAGCGTGTCCGGGACAGAATCAGGCCATACTATAACCTAAAAAAGCGATTATTTGACAGCAGTGACGGAAAATAATGGACGATCAGAACATTCGTGATGCAGGACTCAAGGTCACCACGCCGAGAGTCAAAATCCTTGAAATCCTCGAAAGCAGTGATTTGCGCCATATGAGCGCAGAAGATGTCTACAAGGCACTGCTGGAGCGGGAAGAGGAGATTGGCCTGGCCACAATCTACCGGGTATTGACCCAGTTTGAGGGTGCGGGACTGGTTCAGCGCCACAATTTTGAAGGTGGGCAGGCTGTTTTCGAACTGGACCACGGTGGCCATCACGACCATATCGTGTGTATGGATTGCGGTCATGTCGAGGAGTTTGTCGATGAGGGGATCGAGCAGGCACAACACCGGGTGGCTGAAGAAAAAGGTTTTGAATTGTCAGATCATTCTCTGATTCTCTACGCAAGATGCACCAAAAAAGAGTGCATTCATCGCAGCTGATTGCCCCGGCTGACCATCTCGGCCGCATGATCAAGGGTTCGCTCGGTCATCTCCACACCACCTAGCATGCGTGCAATCTCCTGCACTCGCTGCTCTTCATCCAGCGCAACGACAGTTGAGCTTGTGCCACTTTTGCTGCTCTCTTTTTCGACTCGCAGGTGTTGATGTGCCTGTGATGCCACCTGTGGCAGATGGGTAACGCACAGAATCTGTCGCTTTGATGCGATTTGCCGCAACAGCTGACCGACCACCTCGGCGGTTGCGCCGCCAATGCCGACATCCACTTCATCAAATATCAGCGTTTCAATTTTACCGATGCCAGCGGTGACAACCTGGATGGCAAGGCTGATGCGTGACAGTTCGCCGCCAGAGGCAACCTTAGATATCGGTTGAGGTGCCATGCCGGGATTTGCCGAGACCAGGAATTCGACTGTCTCCTGACCGTATCTTAGTGGCTCTTCGCTCTTGGCCGGATGCAGTGCCACCTGGAACTCACCATGCGGCATTGATAATTGCTGAATCTGTTCTGTCACATCCTGCTGCAGTTTTTTTGCAGCCTTTTGGCGTGATTTAGCAAGTTTTTGTGCAGCTGATTTCCATGTTTGTTCTGCCTTGTCAAGTTGCTGCTGCAGGGCCTCGAGTGTCTCGTCGGCATTTTCGAGGCTGGCAAGTTGTGTTTTCAGACCCTCTTGCAGGCCAGCCAGTTGGTCAGGATCGCATTGGTATTTTTTTGCCAGCGAATGATAGTTTCCGAGACGCTCATCAACCTCTGCAAGCAGCTGGGGGTCAAGCTCCACCGTGCCGGCATAGCCTTGCAGTCCGCTCGACGCCTCCTGGATCTCGATCAATGCGGATTTGATCATCGCATGGCTTTCGGCAAGCGACGGGTCGAGTTCAACCAGTTCCCCGAGTCGGTTGTCGGCATTTTGCAGTCGCTCCTCAGCCCCGGAACCGGCATAGAGCTGCTGCGTGATCTCATCAGCAGTCCTGATGAGTGTTTGTGCATTGGCGAGGCGTTTCTGCTGCTGTTCAAGTTCGTGCCATTCACCGTCAATGGGGGAGAGGCCATCGAGCTCCTGCAACTGAAACTGCAGCAGTCGCAGTTGATCACGATGTTCATTCTGCTGGTCGCTCAGTTCCTGCAGCTTATCTTTTGTTGTCAGCCACTCCTGCCAGGCAGACTCAACTGCCTTGCAGAGTTTGTCATGCGCAGCAAATCCGTCGAGCAGCTGGCGCTGATGTTGCCTGGATCCGAGTGACTGGTGTGCGTGCTGGCCATGGATATCGATAAGACGGCTGCCAAAATCATCGAGCAGGGCAAGTGTTACCATCGAACCATTGATGTAGGCCTTGGAGCGTCCGTTGCTGTTGAGTACGCGCCTGATGATGCATTCACCTTCATCAGTCGGGATCTCCTGCTGTTCGAGCCAGGTTGCCATTTCCACATCCGGCAGGGTGAATTGGGCTGTAATTTCAGCGCGTTCGCACTGGCTGCGAATCAGAGAACTGTCGGCCTTGTCACCGAGCACCAGTCCGAGTGCATCGACCAGAATCGATTTACCGGCACCGGTTTCACCGGTGAGGGTCGTCATGCCGTTGCTGAAATCAATTTCCAGTGACTCGATCGTCACGAAGTTGTGAATCTGGAGCGCAGTCAGCATCCTGTAGGTTTCCGGTCAGGTACGATTATGGCCCCAGCCGAGTTTCTCGCGCAGGATCTGGAAATGATCATGACCACTCGGATGGATGAGGCGTACAGGATGGCTTGCACGGCTGATTGCCAGGACCTGGTTTTCTCTAATGCTCAGGTGTGTCTGCCCGTCACAGGTGATGCAGACATGCTCGCTGGGCGTGCGACCACAACTGCGGATCTCGATCAGGCTGGTGTCAGCTACCACGATCGGCCGGTTACTCAGTGTATGCGGGAATATAGGCACCAGTAGAATGGCGCCCATAGATGGCATGATGAGTGGGCCACCACCTGACAGGGCATAGGCGGTTGAGCCTGTCGGCGTCGATATGATAATGCCGTCGGATCGTTGGGTCTCAACAAAATTATTGTCGATGCGAAGTTCAAACTCGATAATGCGCGCGGTGTTCCACTTGTGGAAAACGACATCATTGAGCGCCTGTGCCGAGTCGAGGACTGTACCATCCTGGTCACGAATTTCTGCCTGCAGTAGAAAACGCAGGTCTTCCTCGTAACTGCCGGCAAGTATTCTGTCGAGACTGTCGAGCATCTCCTGCGGGGAGATATCGGCAAGAAAACCGAGACGCCCGCGGTTAATACCAACTATAGGTACATCGTAGGGTGCCAGGGTACGGCTGCTGTGCAGCAGGGTGCCATCGCCACCAACCACGATGACAAGGTTGGCAGTTTCTGCAAGCTGGTTGAGTGGCATCTGCCTGCTTTCCGGCAGGAATTCGGCCATTCTCTCGTCGACGAGCAACTCGATGCCGGCTGCCTGCAGGTGGGCATGCAGCGGCTGCAGCAATTCACCGAGGGTCGGGTCGCCTCTTTTGCCGGTAATGCCAATGCAGGGGAAGATGCTGCTCAAGTGATCGCGCCTGTTCGTCTATATTAATAGTGAAAATTAACATGTGTGGCATTATTGCGCTACACTTGGATTTCCGATTGATGGCGCCGATTTGTCTCAGATTGCGGGCGCTTGATAAATTCAGCTAAAACGAGGGTTATGCTTTTTTTTGAGTAAACCCTTGTTGTACAGATTGAGGGTTATTAGAAAATGCATGATGAACATGAGTGGGATGTATCAACTATAGCAATCCGAACCGGCCACCAGCGCACGGCGGAGAGTGAGCACTCGGAACCAATCTACCCGACTTCCAGCTTTGTATTCGACACGGCTGCCGAAGCCGCAGCGCGCTTTTCAGGCGACATGCCAGGTAATGTCTATTCACGCTTTACCAATCCCACCGTAAAAACATTTGAAGCGCGTCTTGCAGCGATGGAAGGCGGAGACTCCTGTGTGGCCACGGCTTCCGGCATGGCCGCGATTCTCGCCACCTGTATGGGCCTGCTGGAGCAGGGCGATCACATCGTCAGTTCACGTGCAATCTTCGGCTCGACGGTCATGCTGTTCAACAAGTACCTGTCACGCTTCGGTATTACGACCAGCTACGCAGAACTTTCTGATCTCGATTCATGGAAGGATGCGATTACCCCCGAGACACGCATGCTGTTTCTCGAGACGCCTTCCAATCCGTTAACCGAGGTGGGCGACATCGAGGCGCTGGCGCAGCTTGCGCACGATAACGATGCAATCCTGGTTGTCGATAACTGCTTCTGTACCCCGGTTGTACAACAGCCGCTGAAACTGGGTGCGGATATCGTGGTGCACTCTGCTACCAAGTATATCGACGGGCAGGGACGTTGTGTTGGCGGCGCTGTTGTTGGTGACAGTAAACGTGTTGGTGAAGAGGTGTTTGGTGTTCTGCGCACAGGTGGTCCGGCCATGAGTCCGTTCAATGCCTGGGTCTTCCTGAAGGGCCTCGAAACCCTTGAATTGCGTATGCAGCGCCACTGTGACAATGCCGCCAGTCTGGCAACCTGGCTCGAGCAACAGGATGCAGTTGAAGAGGTCTATTTTCCGGGACTTGAATCACACCGCCAGTTTGCGTTGATTCAGAAGCAGCAGCGTATGCCCGGCGGTATCGTCTCTTTCATTCTCAAGGGGGGCAGGGAGAAGGCGTGGCAACTGATTGACTCAGTCACCCTGATGTCGATTACAGCCAACCTCGGGGATACCAAGAGCACCATAACCCACCCGGCAACGACAACCCATGCGCGCCTGACTCCGGAGGAGAAGGAAGCGGCTGGTATTGCTGAGGGCCTGGTGCGTATTTCGGTTGGACTGGAAAACGTGGATGATCTGCTTGCCGACCTGGAGCGTGCTTTTTCGGGGCTCTGATCCAGACAGCGTTTTCGTCATCTCTGGCCACAATTATCGTCACCCCGGGTTTGACCCGGGATCCATCAGGAACAGCACACAAAAAAATGCCGGCTCAAGGCCGGCATGACAATTTTTTTGGGGTGAGTGTGCGCTATTGCACACTCATTACATCAAACATTGCGACGTTCCCGCACAGCCTCGGCAAGTGTATATAGCAGCGGCTTGGTATCATCCCATGCGAGACATGCATCCGTGATGCTCTGCCCGTAAATCAATTCAACATCCGGCTTGTGATCTTGTCTGCCACCGACAAGATGGCTCTCGATCATTGCGCCGATTATCCGCTTGTCACCACGAGAAACCTGCCCGGCCACATCGTTGCCGACATCAACCTGGCGCTCATGCTGTTTCTTGCTGTTGGCGTGGCTGAAATCAACCATCAGGTTAGGCGTGAGACCCGCTTTCTCGAGATCCTGTGCTGCTTCCTCGATACTCTCGGCATCATAGTTTGGACGAGAGCCGCCGCGCAGGATGACGTGGCAATCTTCGTTGCCGCTGGTCGAGAAGATCGCTGAATGTCCCTCTTTGGTGAGTGACATGAAGCTGTGCGGATTACTTGCAGAACGGATTGCATCAATGGCGATCTGCAGGCGGCCATCTGTACCGTTTTTGAAACCGACAGGGCAGGAGAGTCCTGAAGCGAGTTCACGATGTCCCTGGCTTTCAGTGGTTCTCGCACCGATAGCGCCCCATGCGATGAGGTCGGCGATGTACTGCGGGCTGATCAGGTCAAGAAATTCGGTCGCAGTCGGCATGCCCATATTGTTCAGGTTGAGCAGCAGTTCGCGTGCTACATGCAGACCCTTGTTGATATGGAAGGAGTCATCAAGAAAAGGATCATTGATCAGACCTTTCCAGCCAACTGTTGTACGCGGTTTTTCAAAGTAGACGCGCATGATGATCAGCAGGTCATCCTTGAGCTCCTCTTGCAATGGAGCCAGCTTTTCAGCGTACTCGAGGGCCGCCTTGGTGTCATGCACCGAGCATGGGCCAACAATGATAACCATGCGGTCATCCTTGTGAGCAAGAATATTGTGAATTGCCTGGCGTGTTTCGAACACGGTTCTGGAGGCCTCTTCACTAATCGGGAAAGCCGCGTGCACTTTTTCAGGTGCAGCAACTTCCTTGATTTTGACGATGCGCAGATCGTCAGTAGCGTAACTTGTCATGTGACTTCTGCCCGGTGGTAATATCAGCTTTATCGCGGTGCATTATACAAAAAAACGGGCGCCCGTATTCTTCTTGTCGCATGTAAGAGCAAGAAAAATAGTTGTTTTGCATAGAAATTGCCGGATTGAGTGGGCCCACCTGTCGGCTTTGCTACTATAATGCTTTCATTGAATGGGGCATGGATTGATACATGACGATAGAAGCTGAGCTAAGGAATGGGCATCTGTTTGCCCAACTGGATGAAGAACAACTTGCGAGAGTGAGTCAGCATGCAGTCAGGAAAACTCTGGATACGGGAGAGTTCCTGTTTGACCAGGGAGATAATGCCGATCGTTTCTACTATGTTGTCAGTGGCCAGATCAAACTCTTCAGGGCTACGCCTACAGGCAGTGAGAAAATCATCGAGGTGATCACTCCGGGCAGTACATTTGCGGAAGCCTTGATGTTTCTTGAGCGGCCCCTGTTTCCTGTCGGTGCACAGGCGCTGACACCTGCCGAGGTCATCAGCATTAATTCAGTCAATTTTGCTGCGATGCTGAAGGAGTCGGTTGATACCTGTTTTCTGTTGCTGGGTGACATGAGCCAGCGCTTGCGTGGCCTGTTGCGTGAAATCGATGAACTCAGCCAGTACAGCGCCATCAGTCGTGTTGCCGCCTACCTGCTGCAGTCGGCTCCGCAGAAGAGTGACACTTTTGAATTGCCCGTACCGAAGCAGGTGCTGGCTTCGCGCTTGTCGGTCAAGCCTGAAACCCTTTCGCGCATCATGAAGCAACTGGTTCAAAATGAAATAATCCAGGTCAAGGGTAGCAAAATTGAAATTATTGACCGCAGCAACCTGAAAAAAACAGCTGATGCCTGTGCGGTTCAGCAGGATCAGTTGCAGGCGACCTTTCACTACCCGCACGATCCCCGCATTAGCGAATCTGAGTAGGCGCGAAAATCCGGCTTGATCAATATCAAGCACAATCCGGTGAATGTGTGTTCTTGTATAGAGCATTGCGGAACCGCTCAGCCCGGTTTTGTATAAAGCCGGAAATGCCGCTTTTCACGGTAATGGAAAACAATATGCTACAAATTGATGAGAGAAAGCCGGTGCCGCAATTCGCACTTTTTGAGCTCGGCTTCAGGCCTTTTTTTACCCTGGCAGGCCTGTATGGTGTTATTGCCATGTTGCTGTGGATGCTGCTCTTTCTTTTTGCTGCACAGATTCCGACGGCAACGCTGGTGCCAATGGACTGGCATGCTCACGAGATGATCTTTGGTTATGCAATGGCCGTGGTGGCAGGGTTTCTGCTCACAGCTGTGAGCAACTGGACGGGTGTTCCAACCTGGAAAGGCTGGAGACTGGCACTGCTTGTCTCCTTGTGGGTAGTCGCAAGAGTTGCGTTGCTGCTTCCAATAGAGAATGCCTTGCTGCTTGCAGCAGTGGCTGACCTGCTTTTCGGAATCGGACTGATTGTTGGTGTCAGCCTGCCGGTGCTACGTGTGAAAATGTGGAAACAGGCAGGCATCCTGGTGAAGCTGGTGTTGATGTTTGTCGCCAACCTGCTTTTTTACGCAGGTGCGTTGGATTACATGGAGTTGAGCACCCATATCGGTCTCTATCTCGGCATTTATATGATTCTGGCGCTGCTCTTCATGATGATGCGCCGGGTGCTGCCCTTTTTTATCGAGCGGGGTGCAGGGGATGGTTTCAAGCCACGCAACAGGAAATGGCTCGATATCAGCAGTATTGTTCTTTTTGCACTGTGGGTGCTTGCCGATCTGTTTATGAACTCCAGGGAGTTGCTCGCCGGGTTTTCGCTTCTGCTGTTCGTTCTGCACCTGGTGCGCCTGCGTGACTGGCATACACCTGCTATCTGGAAGGCTCCGCTGTTGTGGTCTCTTTATACTGCATATATCGCCCTGGCTATCGCCTTTCTGCTCAAGGCCCTCTCTGCATGGTCATTGTTATCACCTTCGCTCGCCCTGCATGCTTTTGCTGTCGGTGGAATTGGCGTGATGACTCTCGGCATGATGTCGCGTGTGACTCTCGGTTATACCGGCAGGGATATATTCACACCGCCCAGGGGAGTGGTGATCGTTTTCATTCTGTTGCTGCTAGGTTTTCTGTTTCGTGTCGTGATGCCAATTGTCGCAGCGCGGGATTACATGCTGTGGATCGGCGTGTCACAAGTTCTGTGGATGGCCTCTTTCGCTGGCTTCTCCATCATCTATCTACCTCAACTGGTGCGTGCGCGTATTGATGGCCGTCCGGGCTGATGACATCAGAGTGATCAATTCCTCTTCTTGACACTTGTCAAGGATGCCCCTTCTGTGAGGCATACACTTGCAGACAGTATTCTTGATATCTGAAGGGGGTATCTATGTCACAGAGTTTCACAAAGGCGATGGCCCGTAATATTTTTTACGGGGGGAGCCTGTTTTTTATCCTGGTGTTCCTGGGGTTGTCTTACGATACCAACTCGGCATTGCCGGAGCGGGACAATCGCGGTGCAATCACTGAAACAGTCGCACATGGCAAACGCCTGTGGGAAGAGAACAACTGCATCGGTTGCCACACGCTGCTGGGAGAGGGTGCCTACTTTGCCCCTGAGCTTGGCAACGTCTACAAAAGGCTTGGCGGAAAGGCGGGCATTATCGGTTTTATCAAGAGCCGACCTGCAGAGGGTATTCCCGGCCGTCGCAGCATGCCCCAGTTTAATTTCAGCGATGAAGAACTCGATGCACTTGCAGAGTTCCTGAAGTATTCGTCAGAAATTAACACGGCTGGCTGGCCACCGAATATCCAAGGCTGAGGAGAGGAGACAGACTAATGAATTATCAATCCCAATCCGTAGCAAAACTATATTTTATTGCTGCTATCGGCCTTTTTGTCGGACAGATTCTGTTCGGAGTAATCCTGGGCCTTCAATATGTCATAGGTGATTTTCTGTTTCCGGAAATCCCGTTTAATGTGGCACGCATGGTGCACACTAACCTGCTGATCGTATGGCTGTTGTTCGGTTTCATGGGTGCAGCCTATTTTCTTGTGCCGGAAGAGGCAGAACGTGAGCTTCACAGTCCGTTGCTTGCCAAGGTGATGTTCTGGATATTCCTGGTTGCAGGCGCACTGACGATCCTCGGTTACCTTCTGGTTCCCTATGCAGGTCTGGCACAAATGACTGGTAACGATCTGTTACCGACCATGGGCCGAGAGTTTCTCGAGCAGCCGACTATCACCAAGATAGGCATCGTCATAGTGGCGCTGGCATTTCTTTACAACATCGGTATGACAATCCTCAAGGGACGCAAGACTGCGATCAGCCTTGTTCTTCTGATTGGATTGTTGGGTCTGGCTTTGTTGTTCCTGTTCGCTTTCTACAATCCTGACAACCTGGTTAAGGACAAGTTCTACTGGTGGTGGGTTGTTCATCTGTGGGTAGAGGGTGTATGGGAGCTGATTCTCGGATCGATTCTCGCTTTCGTACTGATCAAAACAACCGGTGTCGATCGCGAAGTGATCGAGAAGTGGCTCTACGTCATTATCGCCATGACCTTGATCACAGGCATTATCGGTACAGGTCACCACTATTACTGGATAGGTACACCTGAGTATTGGCAGTGGTGGGGTTCAATCTTCTCCGCGATGGAACCGATACCTTTCTTCATGATGACTGTATTTGCATTCAACATGGTGAATCGTCGTCGGCGAAATCACCCCAACAAGGCTGCCTTGCTGTGGGCACTTGGCACAGCTGTAATGGCTTTCCTTGGCGCAGGTGTATGGGGATTTCTTCACACCCTCGCACCAGTCAACTACTATACGCACGGTTCGCAAATCACCGCAGCGCATGGTCACATGGCCTTCTATGGCGCCTATGTCATGATCGTACTGGCAATGATCAGCTACGCGATGCCACTCATGCGTGGTCGCAAGGTGGCAGGCAGCAATCGTTCGCAGACCGTGGAGATGTGGTCGTTCTGGTTGATGACTGTCTCAATGGTTTTTATCACACTGTTCCTGACAGCAGCGGGCGTTCTGCAAACTTACCTGCAACGCTATTCGGATGAACCGCTTCCGTTCATGGTGGTTCAGGACAAGATCGAGATCTTCTACTGGCTACGTGAAGTTGCCGGTGTAGTCTTCCTGATCGGTCTGATCCTCTACGTCATCAGTTTCTTTGTCGGCAACTCCGATCCGGAAGCGGGGGGCGGTGTGGAAGAGTCCGCGTAGTTATATGCGCTGAACGGCATCCCCGCAAATGCGGGGATGCTTTTTTATGTCGATGCAGGCGAATGTGCGGCTTTTTCTTGTGACTGCTTCTCCCCGGCGAATACGCCACTACTCGATTCAAGAATAGTATGAATACACAGGCTGCAATCAATGGCATTCAGTCACATCATAAATATCCGCCGGGTGACCTGGCTATCTGGATATTTATTCTTGCCGAGTTGCTTGTCTTTGCGGTTTTCTTTGCCGCGTACGCATTTGCGCGTATGAACAATGTTGAGCTCTTCAATCAATACCAGCTCACGCTGGATCGAAATTCAGCGTTGATCAATACTGTTGCACTACTGACTTCAAGTTACTTTGTGGTGCAGGGCGTTATGCGTATCCGTGAGGGAGATAACCGTGCTTGTGCCGCATGGATATGGGCAGCAGTCGGGATGGGCATGCTCTTCATTGTCGTCAAGATGGCTGAATTCTCCCACCATTTTTCACAAGGTGTTTCGCTCAGCACAAACAGCTTCTACATGTTCTACCTGTCACTGACATTTTTTCATTTCATGCACGTCTTGATGGGCATGATTATTCTTGCCGTGGTCGCATGGAAGGCACGCCAGGGACTCTACAGCAGGGATGAACACACAGGTGTAGAGACTGGTGCCAGTTACTGGCACATGGTCGACCTGGTATGGCTGATTCTTTTCCCGCTGGTCTACGTGATGCGATGAAAGAGTCTGTGTCAACAAACCTCCTCACGAGTCGCAGCGCACTGCTTGTCTACCTTGTTCTCGTTACACTGACGGTGTTGACATGGTTGATAGGAATGAGTGGGGTAGAAGCCCTGTGGGTTTCACTACTGGTGTTCGCGATGGCGCTCTTCAAGGTGCATCTGATCGGTGACTATTTCATGCAACTGAAGCAAGTCAGGGGTATCTGGGGCCTGGTGATTGTTATCTGGCTCTCAATTACTGCTATTCTCGTGTCAGCAGCTTATATTTTCTCGGCAAGTTAAATAATGAATACAAACGATAGAAATCTATACACACAGGATGAAGTGCCGTGGTACAGGCCCCAGGGTGATGAGCTCTCCCTGTTTGAACATGCATGGAATCACAATCTTCCGGTAATGATCAAGGGACCGACCGGTTGTGGCAAGACGCGCTTTGTACAGCATATGGCGGCTAAACTCGGGCGTCCGCTCTATACGGTTGCCTGTCATGAGGATCTGACTGCTGCAGCCCTGGTTGGGCGCCACCTGATTGGTGAGCAGGGAACCTACTGGTGTGACGGACCACTGACCCGCGCAGTGCGCGAGGGCGCTATCTGTTACCTTGATGAGGTTGTCGAGGCACGCAAGGATACAACCGTGGTTCTGCATCCTCTTACTGATGACAGGCGTATTCTTCCGATTGAGCGTACCGGTGAGACTTTGAAAGCACCGCCCGGGTTCATGCTTGTGGTCTCCTATAACCCGGGTTATCAGAATCTTCTCAAGGGCATGAAGCCCTCAACGCGGCAGCGCTGGTAGAACCACTGACAGACGATACAGATACGATCGAGGCATTGATGGAGGTTGTGCATGCAACCATCGGAGATTAATTCAGATACGGATGTACCTGGTTTTTCTCTCGCAGTTGCTGCAGAGGGGCTCTATCTCCTCAACCTGCTGCTACTGCCCGGTGCTGCCTTTCTGATTCTCCTGCTGCTCTATTTTCTCAAGGTCGACAAAGCGCCTCCACTGGCTGCAGCACACCTGTCACAGACAATGAATGCATCCCTGTGGGCCGGTGTGCTTCTGATTCTTGTCGTTGGCCTGATTCTTCTGCTGGGTGGCTTTGACGGCCCCTGGACGTGGGTCGTGCTGATTACCTATTTTACTATCTGTCATGCAAGCCTGGTGATACTGGGTATTCTTGGCCTTGCCCAGGCAATGGCAGGGCGTTGCTGGCGTTATCCGCTGGTTGGCAAAACATTGCCTGACGGTTGCCACGCATTGAGATGAGCATACCTCGCACTTCACTTCAGCAAAAACGCGCCTGGTTTCAGATGGGTTTCTTTATTCTCTTCGTGATAGCACCTCCGCTTGACCTGTTCAGACTTGATCTCAATCTTGGGCATTTCATCCTTTTCGGTTTTCACTGGACCCTGGGAATTGATGCATTTATTGCCGGTGAGGCAAGCAGCCTCGATGCTGCGATTAACCTGATTATCAGGGGCTTCTTCCCGATCTTGCTGATTGGCGGCTTGCTGATCTGGTCAGCGTGGCGCTGGGGGCGACTCTACTGCGGTTGGTTGTGTCCGCACTTTTCGGTTGTTGAAGTGATCAATCGTTTAATGTTGCGTGCCAGCGGAAAGCCCAGCATCTGGGAACGTAAAACCCTGCCTGAGAAACAGCCAGATGGGAGCAAACTGAAACCGGATCCCGTTTACTGGATTCCGACTGCTGTTGCAATTATCGGTTTTGCATTCCTGTGGGCGCTGACCTTGCTCACCTACCTGCTTCCACCGGGAGAAATCTATTCCAATCTTTTTACTGGTAACCTGACTCGAAACCAGTCGATTTTTCTGGGTGTCGGCACGCTCCTTCTGTCGATTGAATTTGGTTTTGCCCGTCATCTCTTTTGTCGTTTTGGTTGTGCAGTGGGTCTGTTTCAGAGCCTTGCCTGGATGGCGAATGACAAGGCGATGGTGGTCGGTTTTGATATACAGCGCGCAACTGACTGTAACAGCTGTAACAACGCCTGCGACAATGCATGCCCCATGCGGCTACGCCCGAGAACACTGAAACGGAAGATGTTTACCTGCACCGAGTGTGGCGAATGTATTTCTGCCTGTACAAAGGTTGAGGACAGAGATCATAAACAGAGCTTGTTGCGATGGGTGGAAGGAGAGGATGCCAAAGTGGTCGTAACAGGCCGCAGTTCCGATTCTCAACGTGAAGGGCAGGCAGGCAAGCCTGCAGGTCGACGCTAACATGGAAGAGCAGGTAGGAGCTTTCTGGCACCGTTTTATCACCCGCATGGCTGATGATCATTTTCCGGACGCCGCAGTTTGCCTGGACGAGGTGCGAGAGACAGTTGGCATCCTGTTTCGTGCGCTTGGCGGAGACGGTGGTTTACGGATAGAAGCCGTTGACGCTACTGCGATCAGCATGCGCAGAAAGCTGTTGCAGCGCATTGCAGGGTCGCATAACAAGGTCGAGCTTGCATGGCGAGATGAGCGTTCATTACGCCTGCCTTTATCACTTGACTGGTTCCCGCACAGGAGCCTCAATCGTGACCTCTACCTGTGGCTGTCGGCGCTTGCCGTGAGCGATCATCCGCATCGACAGGAGTGGTACGTACACAACCAGGAGTTAACCCGAAATACACTGCAACAGTTTCCCGGTATGCGGGCTCGATACAAGAGGCTGGTCGAGGCACACCTTGAGCAGAGGCCTACGCGCGGTAGATTGAATCATGCCGAGGCAGAAGCCGAGCAGCTGTTACGCCAGGCGTTAACCAATCCCGGCTCGGTCACCCGGTTGCCCGATATTAATCGTGATCCATACCCGATTCCCCTTTGGTTGCATCCGGCGCCACCTGGAACACAGCTGCAGCCAGAAGATGATGTCGATGAGAATAATAACGATCACGGTGGAGTAAGCCATACGCCGGAAAATGCGAAACGTAAACAGGCGCAACGCGTTGACTCACCGGAAAGTGATCGCGGTCTCATCACTGTCCGCATGGAGAACATCTTTACCTGGGGTGAGTTTGTCAATGTAGACCGTGGCCAGGAGGATGACGAAGATCTCGGGCGTGCCGAGGCGATTGCAGATGACCTCGACAAACTGGCCGTGGCACGTAACCGCAGGAGTTCGGCGGCATCGCTTAAATTTGATCTGGATCTGCCGTCTGAGGCGGATGATGATCTTGTTCTTGATGAGGGACTTTTATTACCTGAATGGGACTGGAAACGTCAGGAACTTTTGCCTGATGCCTGCAGGATTATTCATCTTGTTGCCGATGCCCCGGGCTCATTGGAACTACCACAGCACCTGGTCAAGACTGCCAGACGTCTGCGTCACCAGTTTCAGACACTGGCACCTTCACGTGTATGGCACAGGGCGCAGGCAGATGGACAGGAGATCGATCTTGATGCCTATTTGCGTTTTGCCGCGGACAGGGAGTCCGGACATGGTGACACGGCACATGGACTTTATCGTGAACTGCGCAGTGGTGGCCGCGACCTTGCCTGTTTTCTTCTCGCTGACCTGTCGCTGTCTACCGATACCTGGATCAATGATCAGCATCGTGTTATCGATGTCATCAGGGACGCTTTATTCCTGTTTGCAGAGTCACTTGCGGCAACCGGGGACCGTTTCGGAATCTATGGCTTCTCCTCGCGCAAACGAAACCCGGTTCGTTTGCACCAATTGAAGGAGTTCGACGAAAAATACAGCGGTGAGATCAGGGGGCGTATCGGGATGATCAAGCCGGGATACTATACTCGCCTGGGTGCAGGTATTCGTTATGCAACCCGGCAGTTGGAAAACCAGCCGGCCAACCGTCGCCTGCTGTTGATTCTTACCGACGGAAAACCCAATGACATCGACAAGTACGAGGGTAGGCATGGCATTGAAGATACACGCCATGCTGTACAGGCAGCGAGAAAGCTTGGTATGCAGCCTTTCTGCGTGACCATTGATACCAAGGGTAGTGAGTATCTACCGCATCTTTTTGGCAGCAACAATTTCGTTGTCATACATGACCCGGGTGAATTGCCGAACAGGCTGCCACTGCTCTATGCACGTTTGACAGCCTGATCAAGTAAGGTTGCCAATATTGCCATGGCTGTTACCTATAGCTATCAGTTTAATGGAAACAGCTACACCAATGACCAACTGCTTATTCCGGGTGGAGATCTTGAGCATCATCTGCTCAGACATAAGAATCGACTCCACAGTGTGAGGGAGAGTAACACCCCCGTCACCGTGATAGTCAATATGGAAGATCCATTAAGCTCGGTTCTGATATTTTCCTATTCAGATCTTATCCGCTGATCCAGTCCCTATTAGCAGGATTATAGGAGAGCTGGTATTTAAGTTAAGATGGAGTCTCTGTTAGCACATGGCTGCAGCCTGAATGGACACGACTCCACAGAACGCGTTATTTCATACATTATCAGCCGAGCAAGTTGCATCACTCCTCGAGGTGGACCTGCGTGACGGTCTTTCTGATCAGCAGGTAGCCCAACGGTCGGCGATTTACGGCGCCAATGAGCTTCGCGAGAAACGCCGCACCACCCTTGCAGAGAAGTTTATTGCTCAGTTCAAGGATGCGATGATCCTGATCCTGCTGGCTGCCGCAGTGATTGCTGGTGCCATTGGTGAAATCAGTGACACTGTTGTTATTCTCATCATTGTCATACTCAATGCAACCATAGGTTTGATTCAGGAGTATCGCGCCGAAAGAGCAGTGGATGCCCTAAAACGAATGACTGAGCCGGAAGCGCGTATACGCCGGGGTGGTCATCTGCAGTCAATCCCCTCCACACAACTTGTTCCGGGAGACGTCGTTTCCATAGAGGCTGGTAATGTCGTGACTGCCGATCTGCGCCTTTTCGAGGTGGCAGATTGTGAACTTGATGAGGCCGCGCTGACCGGAGAATCTTTCACGGTTACAAAGCAGGAAGAGCAGTTGGATGATGCAGAGCTGCCTGTCGGTGACCGCAGTAATATGGCTTTCAAAGGCACCAATGTGACACGCGGAAGAGCACTGGGAGTAGTCGTCGCGACAGGTCACCAGACGGAACTTGGCAAGATAGCTGATCTGCTGAAAACCTCGGGTACAGTGCTGACCCCGCTGCAGCATCGGCTCGAACGATTTGGCGGTAAACTCGCCGTTGCTATCCTAATTATCGCAGCAGTGGTTTTTTTTGCCGGACTTGCGCGCGGTGAGGAAGTGATGCTGATGCTGCTCACGGCAATCAGTCTTGCTGTTGCCGCGATACCCGAAGCTCTGCCTGCGGCAGTCACCATTTCACTGGCCATGGGTGCCCAGAAGATGGGTAAACACAACGCCCTGATGCGTCGTTTGCCGACAGTAGAGTCGCTCGGTTCTGTTACCTACATCTGCTCAGACAAGACAGGCACACTCACCAGCAATCGTATGCGTGTTGAGCGTATCGATGCAGACGGGACAAGTATTAACAGTCTCAGCGAGATCGATATCGGCTCTGAGCCGTGGCAATGGCTTGGAAGGTTGCTCGCGCTCAGCACCGACGTGACTCTTGATGAACACGACGAGCCGCTTGGTGATCCAACAGAAGTCGCTCTTTACCTTGGTGCTCTTGATGGTGGCATCAGGAAGCATGATATAGAGACGGATTTCCCACGTATCGCCGAACTGGCATTCGATACCAGCCGTCGAGCGATGACCACCCTGCACACTATCGGCGATGAAGTGGTGGCCTTCACAAAGGGTGCACCTGAAGCAGTCATTCCATGCTGTACGAAACAACTTCACTCTACTGGTGACGAGGCGATTGATCAGCAGGAGATTCTGCAACAGGCCGAGGAGATGGCAACCGAGGGATACAGGGTGCTGGCACTGGCGATGCGCAGGTTTCCTCATCTGCCGGATTGTATTACGCAAGAGTGTATCGAGACCGAGCTTGTTCTCTTGGGTCTTGTTGGTCTGATTGATCCACCGCGTACGGAAGTGCCTGCGGCTATCAGCGCGTGTAAAACAGCAGGTATCAATCCGGTAATGATCACAGGTGATCATCCGGCAACTGCCAGTGCAATTGCACGCCGCCTCGACATCGCCAGTGATATCGAAGTGATGAAAGGATCAGATATTGCTGCACTGTCAGAGGAGGAGTTTGCTGACAGGGTTGAGGAGATATCCGTCTATGCAAGAGTATCTCCGGAGCAGAAAATAGCCATCGTCAAGGCGTTGCAGAAACATGGTGAGTTTGTCGCCATGACCGGTGATGGCGTCAATGATGCACCGGCGTTGAAACGTGCAACCATAGGTATTGGCATGGGTAAGAAGGGTGCCGATGTTGCTCGTGAAGCGAGTGACATGGTGCTGTTGGATGACAACTTCGCCACCATTGTTCATGCTGTCAGTGAAGGTCGCCGTATCTTTGATAATATTCGCAAGTTCATCAAGTACACCATGACGAGTAACGCCGGTGAGGTCTGGGTACTATTCCTTGCGCCATTCATCGGTCTGCCGTTGCCGCTTCTGCCAGTGCAGATTCTCTGGATCAACCTGGTGACGGATGGTCTGCCCGGACTCGCACTCTCAGCCGAGCACAGGGAAAAGGGCATTATGAGCAGGCCGCCACGCAGGCCGGAGGAGACGATCTTCTCTCATGGTATGTGGCAGCATGTCGTGTGGGTAGGGTTGTTTATTGCCGCCTTGTCGCTGGGTGCACAAGCCTGGGCTTTTCATGGTGGTTCAGACAACTGGCAGACAATCGTCTTTACCGTGCTGACTTTTTCACAACTTATGCATGTGCTGGCGATTCGTTCCGAGCAGGAATCACTGTTTTCTATCGGGCTTTTTTCAAATCCTGCACTGATAGGTGCAATTTTGCTGACGGTCTCGCTACAGATGATGATTATCTATGTTCCATTTTTCAATGAGATATTTCATACTAGCCCGCTGTCTGCGCATGATTTGCTTCTGTGTATGTTGTTACCGTTGGTGGTGTTCGTGGCTGTCGAGATGGAAAAATATGCTGTACGCCAGGGATGGATATACAACTAATTGATGGTTTCGCTGTAGAGCTCAAATAGCTTTCTGCCCATTCCAGGTATAAATCTCGGTTGTCGCTGCATCGCAGGAGTTGCAACTGCTTCCGCAGGCGCTGGTGAGCATCTCTTTTCTGATCTTTCCTTTTTTGATCCAGAGATCCAGCATAGGGCGCACAGATTCGGGATCGCTGTCGAAATGCAAGGCGATATCCCCGAGTGTGACACGGCCACGCTCTTTTACATATTCACGTACCTCGGAGAGGATCATCCGCTGCTACCATCCACAACTGCAGCAGACGCAGGTACTTTTCTGCCCCAGTAACGCAGCCCGATGATCAGCAGTAAAAACAGCATCCACATCAGAGAGAGTGTGATGATGGAGAGCTGGGGGTGGTCTGCATAAGTAGCCAGTTGATAGTAACTGCTGGCAGTCAGGTAAGCGACAGAGGTTGTCCAGAATGCGACAAAGGCTGCCCATTTACGACCGGCTTCACGCTTGATAGCACCGATAGTTGCGACGCATGGGAAGTAGAGCAGAATAAACAGCAGGTAGGCGAATGCACCGGCCTGCCCGTCAAAACGCTGATTCATTGCACCAAATACACTCTCCCTGACACCCTGGCTGGCAGCTGCCTCACCGTGATCATCGAGATTACCAATATCGAGCCCCAGCGGATCTGCTACCGAAGCAGCAAGGCCGGCAAGATTGTCCGGAACAGTTGCGGCTGCATCGTTGACTGATTGCCAAAAATCAAATTCGGTTTCAGGCATGCCCTTTTGGCCAATTTGCGTGTAGAGCGTGTCGAGTGTGCCGACGACGACTTCCTTGGCAAGGACACCTGAGAGGATGCCGACAATGGCAGGCCAGTTGTCATCCTGGATGCCCATTGGTGCAAACAGGGGTGTGATTTGCTTGCTCGCTTCACTGAGCACAGACTCTTCACTGTTTTCGTTACCGAAGCTGCCGTCAGTACCGATCGAGTTGAGCAGGTTCAGCGCCAACACCATGACGATGATGACCTGGCCTGCTTCCCTGATAAACAGGCTCACACGATCCCATGCACGCAGCAGAACACCTTTCATTGACGGCATGTGATAGGAGGGTAACTCCATCATAAAGCCGCTGCTTTCACCTGGCAGCAGGGTCTTTTTCATCAACAAGCCGGTAAGAATCGCAACCGCGATTCCGGCAATATAGAGTAGGAAAACGATATCCTGACCTGAATGTGGAAAGAATGCCGCCGCAAAGAGTGCATAGACAGGCAGGCGTGCACCGCAAGACATGAAAGGATTCATGAGAATGGTCAACTTGCGTTCACGTTCGTGTTCAAGTGTACGGGTTGCCATGATCGCAGGCACGTTGCATCCAAAACCGACAATCAGGGGTACAAATGCCTTGCCGGGTAATCCGATTGCACGCATGGCGCGATCCATGACAAAAGCGGCACGTGACATGTAACCGGAATCTTCAAGTAGTGACAGGAACAGGTAGAGCGAGGCGATGATCGGAATAAATGTTGAAACAATCTGGATGCCACCACCGATTCCGTCAGCCAGCGCGACGCGCAGCCATGCAGGGCTACCGAGTGATGTCAGCAGTTCGCCAAGTCCGTCAACAAAGATTGCACCTGCAATGCCGTCAAAAAAGTCGATAAAAGCACCACCAAAATTGATGGTGAAGAGAAACATCAGGTACATGATGACCAGGAACAGTGGAATGCCGCTCCACTTTCCGAGTACGAACTGATCGATACGGTCACTCATGGTGCGCGTGATGCGTGAGCGATGTTTGAGGACACTGCGAGCGAGGGTATGCGCATGTCCAAAGCGACTGTCAGCAATCAGGACATCTGCATCCTCGTCGTTACGCACCAGGATTTGCTGTTGCAGGTGAGTCGCTTGCTCTCGGGTCGCATCGCTGACACTGGCGGTTGCATGGGCGTCATTTTCAAGTAGCTTGATTGCCAGCCAGCGCCTGTTAGCTGCGTGTTCGTGTTCGATCATCCCGGAGAGTTCGCTGGCAGCGGACTCAATGGTTTCATCAAAGGCAAGTGAGTAACCGCCTGTTACCTTGTTGTCCACAACATCCAGCATGCGCGCCTTGAGTTCACTGATCCCTTCACCACTGGTGGCGACGATCGGAACCACAGGGCAACCGAGTTCCCGACTCAGCATGGTGATGTCGATATCGATACCGCGTTTGCGCGCAATATCCATCATGTTGAGAGAGACGATTAGCGGAACACCCATCTCCAGCAACTGCACAGTCATATAGAGATTGCGTTCCAGGTTTGAGGCATCGATGACATTAACGATGAGATCGGCATCCCGTGACAACAGGTAGTCGCGCGTTACCTGTTCATCCAGTGAGTTGGCATCGAGTGAGTAGATACCTGGCAGATCGATAGCGGTGACCTGGCGGTCATCTATCTGGAAGTGTCCCTCTTTGCGATCAACGGTGACACCCGGCCAGTTGCCGGTTTTCTGGCGAATCCCGGTAAAGCTGTTGAACAGGGCTGACTTGCCGCAATTGGGATTACCCGCGATTGCGATGCGCAGATTGCCTTTAATACTCTCTGACGCCTTGCCGGTGTCGTGGCAAGGCATTAGTCGAGGAGCTCAACAGAGAGCTTGCTGGCTATACCGCTTCCAAGTGCCACGCGATTCTGTTCACGGGCAACGACAACGCCGTGGTCGCGATGGTTGATGACTTCGAATTCACTGCCCAGGCTGATGCCGAGCGCCAACAGGCGCCGGGTAAGCTGGCGACCACCCTGAATAGCATTCAGCCTGACCTTGTGGCCGACCGGAATACTGTTGAGCGGTTGTGACGTCATCAGGTGTTATCACGCAGTAAATAGGAATGATTCCTATTTTAGTATCTTCTAATGCTTTGTCAACCAATTTGTGCTCTTCCTGGCAGAGCACGGGTGACGATGAGAAGTGAAATTCGGTCAGGCAAACAGCTTCTCGACCTTGTCGACGATGCGGTTCTTGGATGCAGCTGCTTTCATGAAAATGACCACCGCCTCAAGTTCGCCCACCATTGCACGCGGGTTGATTTCCCTCGATTCACAACTGTTGACGACCTGGGTGCCGCAAAAGTCTATGAGGAATTCGTCATCTCGTGCAATACCGATGGCCAACGCAATCAGGTAGGGGAGATCCGGATCATTACTCTGGAAGGAGATCAGTTTGGCGAAACGCTGCCATGCCTTGATCCAGTAGTTCTTCTCCGAACTACCGATAACCCGGGTGTCGATCCTCAGGAAAAGAATCATCGAGTTGATGTGTTGGCAGATGGTGTCCTTGCTGACCTTATCGATTTTACACAGGGCAGCAAGGTGGTGATCGATACAGTGGTCACACTGGTAATAGAGAGCCAGTCCCAGTGCGACATACTCTTTCTGCTTCGGAGTCAGGTATGTCTCCCACTTCTCTTCACCATCTGTGCCCTGGAATACCATCATGTGCATCAGGTTCATGACGTCCGAGATGTGGCGGGGAAAGGTATTGTCCTTAAAGATTTGACTGCTCATCTTTCTCTGTTCCGGGGTGGGGAAATTAAATACGCTATCAGCGTGGAGTACCTTATTATACTTGGGTTGTCTTGCATTTGTGTTAAGCCACTGCAAGAGGGAGTATGTTTAATGGAGTTTCTTGCGTTGCCTGATGATTCTGACGAAGGGGTAGAACATTGACAGCAGCAGGATCAGCATGGCGATGCTGATCATTTCCTTGTTAAACAGAAGGATGACGACAGCAAACGCAATCACCATAGAGAGTGTTGAATCGAGAATGGCTGCATGTATCAGCTGTTTGCGGACACTCTCGGCCTCTTCTCCAGTGATGAACAGAAAGAGTACAGGCAGCAGGTAGTGCAGGGGCGCATAGAAAGCAGCGATGATAATCCAGGTGATAATGTCGTTCATGAATCACACAAGTTACCGGCCTGGTCTTCGGTATGAAAACCAGGCTCGAACTTCTTATCTCTTCAAGCGGCATTAAGCGTGTGCATATGGACTTCCTGCTGCGGGAAGGGGATGCTGATACCGGCTTCATCAAATTTCAGTTTGACGTTCTCTTGCAGATCCCAGTAGACACCCCAGTAGTCTTCTTTTTTCGTCCATGGACGGACAATAAAGTTGACGCTACTGTCGGCCAGTTCCGAAACGGCAACTACAGGTGCGGGATCTTTCAGTATGCGCTCATCACTGGCGAGGATCTCCTCGAGCAGGCTCTTGGCCTTCCTGATGTCATCCTGGTAACCGATGCCAAACACCATGTCGACACGACGCGTTGGCTTTGCTGAGAAATTGGTAATGGTGCCGCTGGTGATGGATGAGTTGGGCACAATGACAAGCTTGTTGTCGGGCGTCTTGAGGTGGGTCGTAAAGATACTCACTTCCTCGACAGTTCCCGATGTGCCCGCAATTTCAACAAAGTCACCAACCTTGAAAGTGCGGAACATGATGATCATCACACCCGAAGCGAAATTTGATAGTGAATCCTTGAGTGCAAGACCAATGGCCAGGCCAGCGGCTGCGAAGATGGCTGCAATCGAAGTGGTTTCAACGCCGAGCTGCGTCAGGGCAGCAATGATGACAAAGGCGAGCAGTAGCCAGTGCACGATATTGCCAAGAAATTTGACCAGAGTTTGTTCGACTCCGCGGCTTGTCATGGTTTTCTTTATCAGCGTGGATATCCGTGTTACCAGCCACTTACCGATAATGTAGATGGCGAGAGCAGACAGGATGGAGATGCCATACTCCATGATTGTGTTGGTGATCAGGGTGGGGTCAATCTGGCCGAGCCACTGTAGTATTTTTTCCACGGATAGTTACCTCTTTCTCTGGAATTCTCAGGGAATAACAAGATACTGCCACAAGGGCGCTCAGGTCAATTGTGTAATGTGGGTAGAGGGAAATCTTGCCGTGGATTACAGACTCAGGCCTGTTGTGCTTTTTTCATGCAATTGCCAAGCCTGCCGAAGTAGTCATTAGCACGCTCAGTCGGACGAATAAAACGTGTACGACGATCTTTTTCGTCCATATTAAGCGATATCATCTCTTTCTGGCGCAGTGACTTGATGCGACGGAAAACCGTGCTCTCCGAGATGCCTGGTAGCATCTTCATTGCCTCGAGTACGGTGATTTCGCGTCCTTTGTGCCATGCGATAGCAAAGATGTTCAGGACACGCTCTTCGACAGCATCAAGAGCGGGAAAATCTGATGTCTCTTTAACCGCTTGTGCCAACTGAAGAAATTTCAGATATGACTGCTTTCTGTCCATACCTTAAATATAGTCTATTTTTTATTGATAATTCGCAATTTTGATAAAAGAGGGGTGTGGGGCAGTGCGCACATGCTTTGCAAGTGGGGTTAATTAAGAAATAGTTTATTAATCAACGCTTTGTGCCAGTGATTAATACCCAGTCATCCAGATTTTGTGTCGCTTCCAGGCGAAAGTAGGGATCAAAAGCAGCGCGTACATCCTCTGCCTGGTCGGCAAGTATGCCGGAGAGTGCAATACGGCCACCCTGACGAGGTAGTGATGCCAATTGTGTGGAGAGGTCAATCAGGACGCTGGCAAGTATATTTGCCATGACGATATCGGCTGACTTTTGGGGAGGGGTATCGCTGTTTTGCAGCACAAGGCGGTCAAGCACACCGTTCTCTTCTGCATTCTGTTCACTCGCAATCAGCGCCTGGGGGTCGTGATCGATACCAGTTGCCTGGCGTGCCCCGAGCAGCAATGCGGCGATTGCCAGTATTCCCGAACCGCAGCCGAAATCGATAACATCCTTGCCTGGTAGATCCGCCTGGTCTAGCCATTCGAGACACAGGGCAGTCGTCGGGTGCGTGCCTGTACCGAATGCGAGACCCGGATCAAGTGTCATTACGACGGGATCAGTTGCTTCATCCGGAAGCTGCAGCCCGCGTGGGACTACCCACAGGCGTTCGCCAAATCGCATTGGTTTGAAGTCATCAAGCCAGGCGCGTTCCCACTCCTGCTCTTCGAGAACCTCGATTACTGGTGTCGCATTGATGTTGAGTTGATCGAGAGCAGTTTCGAGTGCGCTACGTAACTGTTGCCAGTCAGTTTCGCTTTCAAACAGTGCTGTTACGACTGTCTCACTCCAGATGCGCTCTTCACCGGGAGCCGGTTCGAGTTGCGGTTCGTCACCGGCATCCGTGAGTGTGATGGAGATGGCACCGATTGTTTCCAGCAGCAGCTCAACTGCTTGAGCTGCTGCCTTTTCAACCGGAATGTGGACCTGGACCCAGGGCATTTTCTGTGACTTGCCCGGTGACCGTCAGAGTCCGAGTTTCTTTTCAAGATAGTGAATGTTGGCTCCGCCTTCTTTGAAAGCTGAGTCACGCATAATATCCCGCTGCAGTGGGATATTGGTCTTGATGCCATCGATGACCATCTCGGCGAGTGCCGTATGCATACGAGCAATGGCAGACTGTCGGTCTTCACCATGAGTAATGAGCTTGCCGATCATTGAATCATAGTAGGGTGGAACCTTGTAACCATTGTAGATATGCGTATCGACACGTACACCTGGGCCGCCTGGAACATGCAGCTGGGTAATAGTGCCAGGGCTGGGCATGAAAGTCTTGGCATCCTCGGCGTTGATGCGGCACTCGACCGCATGACCACGCATTTTGATCTGCTTCTGTTTATACGACAGCTTCTCGCCGCTTGCGATCAGCAGCTGTTCCTTGACGATATCCACACCGGTTACCATTTCGGTTACCGGATGCTCGACCTGTACACGGGTATTCATCTCGATGAAGTAGAATTCGTCGTTCTCGAACAGAAATTCGAATGTACCGGCACCACGATATCCAATGGTCTGGCAGGCCTCAGCGCAGCGTTCACCAATCTCTTTGCGTTGTTTGTCCGTAATGCCAGGTGCAGGCGCTTCCTCGACAACTTTTTGATGTCTGCGCTGCATTGAACAGTCGCGCTCACCGAGGTGAATGGCGTTGCCGTGTGTATCTGAGAGTACCTGGAACTCGACATGGCGGGGATTCTCGAGGAACTTCTCCATGTAGACGGTATCGTTGCCAAAGGCCGTGTGTGCCTCGGTCTTGGTCAGAGAAATGGAGTTGAGCAGTGAGCCCTCGGAGTGAACCACACGCATTCCGCGACCACCACCACCGCCAGCAGCCTTGATGATGACCGGATAACCGATTTCACGCGCCATCTTGATGGTACGCTCGTCGTCCTTAGTCAGTGGGCCGTCGGAACCGGGAACGCAGGGAACGCCGGCCTCCTTCATCGCCTCGATGGCAGTGATCTTGTCACCCATCATGCGGATGGTGTCAGATTTTGGACCAATGAATACGAAGCCCGAGTCTTCAACCCTTTCTGCAAAGTCAGCATTCTCGGAGAGAAAACCGTAGCCGGGATGGATGGCAACAGCATCTGTTACTTCAGCAGCACTGATGATATTTGGAATCTGCAGGTAGCTGTCGGTGGATGAGGCCGGTCCTATACAGACGGACTCATCGGCGAGGCGTACATGCTTGAGATCGCGGTCGGCTTCAGAATGTACGGCAACCGTCTTGATGCCCAGTTCACGACAGGCGCGCTGGATGCGAAGGGCGATCTCGCCGCGGTTTGCGATAAGAACCTTTTCAATCATGGGATATTGGCCTTATTCGATGATAAACAGCGGTTCGTTGTATTCAACCGGCTGACCATTGTCGACAAGTACCTTTTTAACAACGCCAGTCTTGTCGGATTCAATCTGGTTGAGGATTTTCATCGCCTCAATGATACACAGGGTATCGCCGGCCGAGACGCTCTGGCCCTCTTCAACAAAAGCAGCTGCTGTCGGTGATGATGAGCGGTAAAAAGTGCCAACCATTGGCGACTTGATGATGTGGCCTGCTGGCTCTTCAGCTGCCGCAGCAGGAGCTTCTGCCGGTGCTGCAGGTGCAGCAGCGGGCATCGCCTGGGGCATGGCTGCCATTACCTGCTGTGGCATGGGTGCCGGTATCGAGCTGGACCTGCTGATGCGAACCGATTCTTCACCTTCATGAATCTCGATCTCTGCAACGTCCGACTCCTCGAGCAGTTCGATTAATTTTTTTACTTTGCGAATATCCATTATGACTCTCGGAAAACTTTAAATTCAGGGGTTAATGCGTTTTTGTGCTGCAGCCAGTGCTAACTCGTAGCCCTGGCTGCCAAGCCCGGTAATGACACCGACAGCAATATCTGAAAGATAGGATTGCTGGCGGAATGCCTCGCGGCTGTGCACGTTGGAAAGATGTATCTCGATGAAAGGGATGTCTACCCCAAGCAACGCGTCACGCAAGGCGATACTGGTATGCGTGAATGCGCCGGGGTTGATAATAATGAAATCAGTACTGTCTTCACGCGCTTCATGCACACGTTGCAGTAACTCGACCTCGGAATTTGACTGCAAGAAATCGACCTGGTCGGCTGATTCTCTGGCAAGATCCGTCAGGCGCTTTTCAATATCTGCCAGTGTTTCAGAGCCATATATGTCGGGCTCGCGCTTTCCCAGCAGATTGAGATTTGGGCCATTTAGAACCAGGATTTTTGCCATATTTTTTGTTCCTGACAGCTCCATCGGGGTATAATCAGATTTAAGCAAGTGTCGCTAATTAGAGGCTAAATGTCCAGTTAATTCGCTCAAAATCGCTTATATTGGTCTTATCTACGTATTTTCCCTAATGTGCAGTGTATTTGTAAATTAAAGGGTATGAAAAATAGGGTTATTTCCTCTATTTTTGCCTGTTGTCAGGCAAATTTGCAGATACGTCTCAGGCAGAGTTGGCATCCTGCTGAATTCGTGTTAACTTTCACCAGACCATAAGAAGAGGCCGGTATCCCAATTGGCCAGTTAGAAATAGAAAAACACACATCGAGGAGTGGAGAATTATGCTCAAGACTATTGCAAGCGCTTTAGTAATTTCCGTTGCCCTGTCAGGGGCTGCATTTGCAGCAGACAAGGCTGCAGCTGATGCTGCGATTGCTGAAGCCCAGGCTGCCTATGACAAGGCTAACAAGAAAGGTATTGCATGGCGCGATACAGCCAAGATGATCAAAAAGGCCAAGGCGGCTGTTGAGAAGGGTGATTTTGATAAGGCCGTGAAAACTGCTGGCAAGGCAAAATTCGAAGGCGAGATGGCCTACGAGCAAGGCATGCAGCAGATGACAGCGGGTAACTGGAGTTACCTCGACTGATCTGATCAGTCTCGCTAGTTAATAAAAAAAGCCCGCAGATGCGGGCTTTCTTATTGTGTGCAATTTGTCCGATCCGGCAGGTGCCGGCTTGGTTCAAAAGTTCTCGGTCGATGTGAAGAGGCCCACGCGCAGGTTCTTTGCAGTGTATATCTCTCGCCCATCAACTTCCATCGAGCCATCTGCAATACCAAGTACAAGCTTCTGCGCGAGAACACGCCTGACATTGATACGGTAGGTGACTTTCTTGGCAGTTGGCAGAACCTGGCCGGTAAATTTCACTTCACCGACACCAAGCGCACGTCCGCGACCCGGGTGTCCACTCCAGCCGAGGAAGAATCCCACCAGCTGCCACATGGCATCCAGTCCGAGGCAGCCGGGCATAACCGGATCGCTCGGGAAGTGACAGGCAAAGAACCACTGTTCAGGGTCAACATCAAGTTCGGCAATGATTTCTCCTTTACCATAGGTGCCGCCGGAGTCACTGATCTTGACGATACGATCCATCATCAGCATATTGCCGACTGGCAGGCGCGCGTTGCCATCACCAAAAAGTTCGCCGTAACCACATTTCAGCAGTTCTTCTTTTTCATAGCTGGAAGCTTGTTTCATCAGTGTTCCTTGGTTGTTCAGTTTCAGTTATTGAGTTTCTGTTGCAGGAAAGAAACGAGTTCATCGCGAGGAATCATCTCGTTATCGCTTTCACGGCGGTCACGGTATTCAATCATGCCTTCCTTGAGTGAGCGTTCGCCGATGACGATGCGATGCGGTATTCCGATCAGTTCCATATCTGCAAACATGACGCCGGGGCGCATGTCACGGTCATCGAACAATACCTCGATTCCGGCATCAGTCAACTGTGTGTAGAGTTGTTCGGCAGCCTCGCGAACCATCTCCGATTTTTTCAGATTCATTGGTACTATCGCCAGCTGGAAAGGTGCGATAGCAGTTGGCCAGGTGATGCCCTTGTCATCGTGGTGCTGTTCAATTGCTGCACCGACTACGCGTGTCACACCAATACCATAACAGCCCATGGTCATGGTTGCGGCCTTGCCGTTTTCATCCAGCACCTGTGCCTTGAGTGCCTCAGAGTACTTGGTGCCGAGTTGGAAGATATGTCCAACTTCGATACCGCGTGCGATTGTCAGAGTGCCTTCGCCATCAGGGCTTGGATCGCCCTCCACAACATTACGTATATCGGCAACCTGTGGCAGTGGCATGTCTCTTTCCCAATTGATGCCGAAATAGTGTTTGCCATCCTGGTTGGCGCCGGCGCTGAAATCGCTGCAGTGAGCAACGCTACGGTCAACGACACAGGGGATTGGTAGGTTCAACGGGCCAAGTGAGCCGGTGCCTGCACCGATAGCATTTCGAATCTGTTCTTCAGTTGCAAAACAGAGAGGAGAGGCGATGCCGGGCAGCTTTTCTGCCTTGATCTCGTTGAGACTGTGATCGCCACGCACGATCAGTGCGACCAGGTCTGCTTCATTCTCTTCGGATGCTTCAACGATGAGGGTCTTGACGGTGCGCTCAATCGGCTGGTCAAACTGCTCGACAAGTTCGTCAATAGTTTTTGCGTCCGGCGTGTCAACCAGGCGCAGTTCTTCGCTTGCCGCAGCAGTTGCATCTGTTACCGGAATTGCCTCAGCCAGCTCCACGTTTGCCGCATAACTACTTTTTGTCGAGAAGGCGATGGCATCCTCACCTGAATCCGCCAGCACGTGGAATTCATGCGATGCACTACCGCCAATTGAACCTGTATCTGCATGCACTGGCCGGAATTCGAGGCCACAGCGGCTGAAGATATTGCTGTAGGCCTGGTACATGTCATCGTAGGTTTTCTGCAGCGACTCCTGATCGAGATGGAAGGAGTAGGAGTCTTTCATGATGAATTCGCGAGAGCGCATTACACCGAAACGTGGCCGGGTCTCATCACGGAACTTGGTCTGTACCTGGTAGTAATTGACCGGAAGCTGCCGATAGCTGCGCAGTTCATTGCGCGCAATATCGGTAATGATCTCCTCGTGTGTCGGTCCGAAACAGAACTCGCGGTTGTGGCGGTCGTGAAAACGCAGCAGTTCGGGGCCGTACTGTTCCCAACGCCCTGATTCCTGCCACAGCTCTGCAGGCTGTACTGCGGGCATCATCAGTTCGAGCGCGCCTGATTTATTCATCTCGTCGCGTACGATAGCCTCGACTTTGCGCAAAACACGCAGTCCCAGCGGCAGCCAGCTGTAGAGACCGGCGGCAAGTTTACGGATCATACCTGCGCGCAGCATCAGCTGATGGCTTGGAATCTCCGCATCGGACGGTGTTTCCTTGACAGTATTGAGAGGAAATTGTGATGTGCGCATGGAATTTATCGTTGGCGAAAAGAATCTATTTTATCGGTATGTGGCCGGTAGCGGAAGGGCTCTCTCGACTTACAGTGCGGTTCTTCCTATTATTGGCCTGTGAATTGAAAGGAAAAACTGCAGATGCGCATACTTTTGACCGGCGGGACTATCGATAAGGTCTATCTCGAAGCTGATGGTAAACTCTGGTTCAAGGATTCGATTATCGAGGAAATGCTGAAGCAGGGGCGGTGTACGGCAGAAACCACCGTCGAGATCCTGATGCAGAAAGACAGTCTCGATTTTACTGATGCAGACCGCCAAGTGGTTTCAGACGCCTGTCGCCGGGCACAAGAAGAGCAGCTGATCATAACTCACGGCACCGACACCATGACCCGGACCGCAGCGGATCTTGCTTCCCTGGAGCTGGCAAAGACCATTGTTCTGACCGGTTCAATGATTCCTCATCGCGTGGGCAGTTCGGATGCACTTTTTAACCTCGGTTGTGCCGTTGCTGCTGTGCAATTACTGCCTTACGGCGTTTACATTGCTATCAATGGCGAGGTGTTTGAATGGGACAAGGTAGAAAAGAATCGTAAGCTTGGTCGTTTTGAGCGAACAGGGGCATAAAGAGGGAGTCACTGCAAGATTTTCGGACCCTGTTTTTCTACTCCAAGAGGCCATTCCGTAGATGCCTGCCTGATTTGATGATAACCATGATTTATGTGACAGAATTGTGACGGATTTGTTAAAATTATAATGTTCGCAATCCAAATTTCACCCCCTTAAGGATCGACCATGGAATTACAGAATTTATCTCAAATTGAGAAGGCGACCCGTTTCGGGCGTCCGGAGCTTTTCAGGTTGGGTGTTGCCCTTCTTTTTATCGTCGGAATCATGCTGTTTTCAGGCTTCAGCCTGCAAGGTCTGGATGGCGGATACATGCTTGTTGCTGCAGCCATGATTGGTGGCTACATGGCGATGAATATCGGTGCCAATGATGTTGCCAATAATGTCGGGCCTGCAGTTGGTTCAAAGGCGCTGACACTTGCCGGTGCGATACTCATCGCGGCCATCTTTGAAGCTTCCGGTGCATTGATTGCAGGCGGTGACGTGGTCAGTACGATCAAGAAAGGGATCATTGATCCAGCCATGATTGCAGACAGTGATACCTTCATCTGGCTGATGATGGCGGCACTTCTGGCAGGTGCAATATGGCTGAATATTGCTACGGCACTCGGTGCACCAGTATCGACGACACACTCCATCGTTGGTGGTGTACTCGGAGCAGGAATTGCTGCCGGTGGGCTTGGTATTGCCGACTGGGGAAAGATGGGACAGATTGCAGCCAGTTGGGTGATTTCACCGGTTCTTGGCGGCATGATCGCAGCCAGCTTTCTCTACCTGATCAAGCGCAGCATCACCTACCAGGAGGATATGATTACTGCTGGGAAACGAATGGTACCACTACTCGTCAGTGTAATGGCATGGGCCTTCTCTACTTACCTGGTACTCAAGGGGCTGAAAAAACTCTGGAAAGTCGATTTTCCTATGGCTCTGCTGATTGGACTCGCTGTTGCAGTTGTTATTTTCCTCATCATCAGACCGATGATCGCAAAAGCGGCAAACAAGATGGCGAATGAGAAAGGGAGCATCAATCGTCTCTTTACCGTACCGCTGATTTTTGCAGCAGCACTGCTCAGCTTTGCGCATGGTGCGAATGACGTGGCTAATGCTGTTGGCCCTCTAGCTGCTATTAATGATGCAATCCTGCATGGCGGAATCGCCAAGAAGGCGGAGATTCCAATTTGGGTCATGATGGTTGGTGCAATTGGTATCGCGATCGGCCTTGCTCTCTATGGTCCCAAGCTGATCAAGACTGTCGGTAGCGAGATAACTGAGCTCGACCAGATGCGCGCCTTCTGTATCGCCATGGCCGCTGCAATAACTGTCATTATCGCCTCCCAGTTGGGTTTGCCTGTTTCATCAACGCATATCGCGGTTGGTGCAGTTTTCGGAGTTGGATTTCTGCGAGAGTTCCTCAAGCATACCTATTTGAAAATGGTCGAAGAGATCAAGGATCATCATCACGGCAGGGACGAAGCCGAGGTCGAGGCCTTCCTGTTGAGATTCCAGAAGGCAACGATCAGAAGAAAAGCCGAGATGCTGCAGCAGTTGAAAGAGCATTCAGCATCTGCTGATCTGAGCAAGAAGGAGCGCAAGGGACTAAAGAAAGTTTACAAAACCGAGCTTGTCAAACGTTCTGCATTGATGAAGATTGTTGCAGCATGGGTGATTACCGTGCCTGTATCAGGCATTCTCGCAGCCATGCTCTTCTTCATGATCAGGGGCCTGATGTTGTGATAAAACCCTGGCAACTACTGACAGGATTACTTCTTTCTGCGGGCATCATGGGGTCAACGCCTGCTGTACAGCAGCGTGACTACATCATGATTGTCGGTTCTTCGACAGCATTTCCGATTGTCTCTGCGGTAGTGGAACGATTCGTACGCAAGACAGGTGCACGCTCACCCGTTGTTGAGGCGATGGGGACCGGTGGTGGTTTCCGTTTTTTCTGTGATGGTGCCGGTCTGGAAACGCCTGATATTGCGATGGCGTCAAGAAAGCTGAATGAAGAAGAGCTCAAGCAGTGCGAGAGTAATGGGATAGATGATCCCGTACAGGTAAAAATCGGCTATGACGGTATTGTGTTCGTGAGCACAAATGATGCAGAGACTTTCGATTTTTCTTCAAGGGATCTCTACCTCGCCCTGGCGAGGGAGATACCTGATCCTTCCGGCAGAGCCGAACTGGTCAGTAATCCTTACAGTAACTGGAACGAAATCAGCGAATCACTGCCCGCAATGCCCATCAAGATACTCGGCCCACCTCTCAGTTCCGGAACGCGTGACATCCTGGTTGAGAAACTGATGGAGCAGGCCTGTGCCGATCACGCCATGCTGCGTGACATGAGAGGAAAGGATTCAGAGGCATACAATGAACACTGTTACACCTTCAGGGAAGATGGCGCCTATATCAATGCGGGCGAGAATGATGCGCGAATCGTACGCAAGTTGTCTCATGATCCGGGTGCAATCGGCATCCTCGGGTACAACTTTCTGGAGCGTAATGGCGATCTCCTGAATGCGGCATCGATCGACTCGATTGCCCCTGAATTCGAAATGATCGAGAACAGCAGTTATCCCCTGTCGAGACCGCTCTATCTCTATATCAAGAGAGAACACTATCCACTCGTAAACGGGCTCAGCGAGTTCCTGTCTGAATTCACTTCCGATGCAGCATGGGGTGATGAAGGTTACCTGGTTGATAAGGGCTTGATTCCACTCAGTGCAGAAGAGAGTTCAAGATGGAGGGAGAGAGCTCTTCCAGGCATATAACCGGGCGGGAGACTACACACTTCAATTTATGCAAGAGACCAGCACAAGCGTAGAATTCGGGGTAATGATTGTCGGCCTGGCCGGTGGCCTGGCGCTGTTTCTCTATGGCATGCGCAAAATGACCGAGGCGCTCAAGCTGGTTGCAGGCGATCGTGTCAAAAACATCCTCTCAAAGCTGACTACCAACCGGGTTACAGGTGCCCTGGCAGGTGCGGGTGTCACCGCAATTATCCAGTCATCATCAATTACTACAGTCCTGGTGGTCGGTTTTATTACCGCAGGTGTAATGAATTTTACCCAGTCGATGGGAATCATTCTTGGAGCCAATGTCGGCACCACGATCACGGCGCAGATTATCGCTTTTAAAATCACCAAATCAGCCATGCTGCTGATTGCGATCGGTTTTTTTACCGAGGTGCTGGCAACCAATCAGCGTGTCAGGCAGATCGGCATCATGCTGATGGGATTGGGTATGCTCTTTTTCGGTATGGAGCTGATGAGCCAGGCAACCAACCCGTTGAGGTCCCTGGAACCCTTCATGGATCTTATGCGAGGAATGGAAAATCCGTTGTTGGGTATCCTCATGGGAGCGGCTTTTACAGCCTTGATACAGAGCTCCTCGGCGACCACTGGTATCGTGATCATCATGGCAAGTCAGGGTTTTGTGACACTCGAGGCCGGGATTGCGCTGGTGATGGGTTCAAATATTGGTACCTGTGTGACAGCCTATATCTCTGCAATAGGCAAACCTCGAGAGGCGATGCAGGCAGCAGTCGCCCATATTCTGTTTAACGTACTGGGAGTTTTGTTGTTCATTGCCTTTATCCCCTGGTTGGCGGAAGTGGTGAGATATGTTTCGCCCGTGTCGTTAGGCCTTGATGGAGTCGACCGTCTTGCAGCAGATACGCCACGCCAGATTGCCAATGCACATACTGTATTCAATGTACTCAATCTTCTGATCTTTCTTGGCTTTACCAATACCCTGTCTGCCATCGTGCTGCGTATTGTTCCGTCAAAACCGGTGATCGAGGAAAAGATTATTGAGCCGAAATATATCGACGACTACTACCTTGACCAGCCTGCGCTGGCGCTTGATCGTGTGCGTCTTGAGATCACCCGCATGGGTAAACATGCGCTCTCCATGCTGAGGGACAGTATGCCGATCCTGACCGTTGGTACACGTGAACGAATTCACTCGCTTCAACAGCGCGACGAGGAGATCGATATTCTGCACAGTGCGATCATTGTCTATCTGCACGATCTTTCATCGGGCGATCTCGTAGATCCGTTGCCGCAACGTCTCTACCAGTATGTCACCCTGGCAAATCACATTGAAAATATTGCTGATACAGTAGAGAAGGGAATTGTCTCTGACAGCTACAAGCGACTTGATTACAAACTGGTGTTCAGCGAGGGCACGGAAGAGTTGATCAAGGCGATCTATAAAGAGACTTATCTGGTCGGCCAAGCTGCACTGGAGGCGATAGGGAATAATGATCGTGACAAGGCGCAGGAGATACTTGATTCGAAGGCGCATTTTGCTGGGCTTGTAGAGCGTGCCCGTTCGCATCTATATAGCCGTCTTACACAGGAATCACCGGAACACCTTGTTGTTTACAAAATTGAATCCAATGCGATTGAACACTACCGTCATATCCACAAGCTGTTCATGCGCGTGTGCGAGATGATTATTTTGCAGTCGGAGCCGGAGAGTGATCAAGAATTGCAGCAGGAAGTGCCTCAGGAAGGGCATGATGAAGAGCCGCAGGAAGCACAGGAGCAGCCTGAACAGCAGGAACAGAACAGCAAAGAGCGTTCTGAATAACTGCCGGTAGTCTCACGGCCGTTAGGGCCTGATCACTCGGCAGCTCATCCGGATCAATACAAAAATGTTTTTCCTGCAGTGATGCGCAATCTTGTGCTTCAGATTACCCGCATTTTGACTCACCGCAGTTCAGGCACGTGAGGCAGTTGTCCATATTAATGACTGCCTTGGTGTGACACTTTTTGCACAGTTGCGCACTGTCAGGAAAAGATTGATCCTGACCGGTATTCTCTTCAACGGCTCTATCTTGTTCAAACTCTGCACGTTTCTCATCAAGAATTTTCTGTTGATGTTCATCCGGCTTGTCAGGTTTGAGCATGCCGATCATCTGCAGGTGGTCGCAAACGACCTCACCTATTTCCGCAACCAGTGAGGACATGTACTTGCCACCCTTTTTAAAGTAGCCGCCGTTGGGATCAAACACGGAACGTAACTCTTCAACCAGAAAGGTAACGTCGCCACCCTTGCGGAAGACAGCCGACATGATCAGGGTCAGTGCGACAATCCACTGGTAGTGATCCATGTTCTTGGAGTTGATGAAAATCTCGAAGGGGCGACGCATCTCATGCTCGGTACCCTCGTTGAGAACGATGTCGTTGATTGTTACGTAGAGTGCGTGATCCGAGAGAGGGGTTTTTATCTTGTAGGTAGAGCCAAACAGCATGCCCGGGCGAGCAACCTTCTCGTGCATCTGTATGACATTGCTTTCCGGCTTCTCTTTGACAGCGACTGTTTCCGCTGGTACTTCGTCAGCTTCAACTTCGTATGCGGTGATTTTTGAATCAATTTTGATGGTCATCTTGCCTGCCTCTAGAGCTTGCCGTAGTAGCCCTCTTTAAGGGCATCAAAAAGGTTGGCAGCCGTATGGATTTCTCCATCATATTCAATCTCTTCATTACCTTTTGCGGTAATTTTCGTACCGTCATCGAGAGTGAATGTGTAGCTGGTGTTTTCAAGGTCCTGTTCCTTGACCAGAACGCCCTGGAAGGCTTCCGGATTAAAGCGGAACGTTGTGCAGCCCTTGAGTCCCTTTTCGTAGGCGTAGAGGTAGATATCCTTGAACTCCTCGTAGTCATACTCCGTGGGAACGTTAATGGTTTTCGAGATGGATGAATCGATCCACTCCTGGGCAGCAGCCTGAACTTCGACATGCTGCCTGGGGCTGATTTCGTCTGCACTGACGAAGTAATCGGGAAGCTGCTGTTTCGGATCTTTGCTGCCCGGTATCGCATCCGGGTTCACATGTTCACGGTAAGCCAGCAGTTCATAACTCAGGACGTCGACCTTCTCCTTGCTCTTTTTCCCTTCACGAATGATATTGCGTGAATAGTGATGGGCAAAACTGGGCTCGATGCCATTACTGGCATTGTTGGCAAGTGACAAAGAGATGGTGCCAGTCGGTGCAATTGAGCTGTGGTGTGTGAAGCGACAGCCGTGTTTGCTGATCTCATCAACCAGTTGCGGCTCGACCTCGGCCAGTTTCTGCATATAGCGGCTGTAACGGGCATGCAGCACCTTGCCGCTGATTTCATCACCGGCCTTCCAGTGGTCACGGCGCATCTCGGGCCTTTCGGTCAGCATCTTCTCGGTCACCTGGAAGGTCTCATCCATAATGGGCGCGGCACCCTTCTCCTTTGCCAGGTCGATACCTGCACGCCAGCCAGTGACCGCCAGTTCACGCGTGACGCGGCGGGTAAACTCGAGCGAGTCACTATCGCCATATTTCATTTGCAGCATGGTCATGGCAGAGCCAAGTCCCAGGTAACCCATGCCATGGCGGCGCTTGTTCCTGATTTCGTCGCCCTGCTTGTCGAGCGGCAGGCCATTGATCTCGACAACATTGTCGAGCATACGGGTAAACACGGAAACGACTTCCCTGAATTTCTCCCAGTCAAAGAAGGCCTCATTGGTGAAAGGATTCTCTACAAAACGCGTCAGGTTAACTGAACCGAGCAGGCATGCGCCATGAGGGGGAAGGGGTTGTTCACCACATGGATTGGTTGCACGCACGGTCTCACAAAACCAATTGTTGTTCATCTCATTGACCTTGTCGATGAGAATGAAGCCGGGCTCTGCATAGTCGTAGGTGCTCGACATGATAACGTCCCAAAGTCGACGAGCACGGATAGTCCTGCTGATCTTGCATGCCACCAGGCCGCTTTCGTTGCTGATATATCCCTCGCTGGTTGGCCATTCGCGCCACACCACCTGGCTGGTGTCTTGCAGATCAATTTTGTCTGATGAGACCTCTTCCCGGGTCAGCGGGAATGCCAGTTCCCAATCTTCATTGCGCATTACGGCCTGCATAAATTCGCTGGTAATCAGCAGTGACAGGTTGAATTGTCGCAGGCGTCCATCCTCGCGCTTGGCACGGATGAAATCCATCACGTCGGGGTGACCGATATCGAAGGTCGCCATCTGTGCGCCGCGTCTGCCACCGGCGGAAGAGACTGTGAAACACATCTTGTCGTAGATATCCATAAACGACAGTGGGCCCGAGGTACGTGCACCGGCGCCGCTGACGTAGGCGCCACGTGGTCGCAGGGTTGAGAATTCGTAGCCGATACCGCAGCCTGCTTTCAGCGTCAGGCCTGCATCATGCACCTTGTCGAGGATGTCGCCCATTGAGTCGCCGATAGTGTCTGAGACGGTGCAATTGATCGTCGAAGTTGAGGGGCGATGTGCAGCTGAACCGGCATTAGAGATAATACGACCAGCCGGGATAGCACCATTTTTAAGTGCCCAGAGAAATTTTTCAGTATATTCGGCGTGTTTCTCACTATCAGTCTCAATCTCCGCCAGGGCAGATGCCACGCGACGGAATGTGGCGTCGATATCCGCGTCTACCGGTGTTCCATCTTTCTGCTTGAGGCGGTACTTGGAGTTCCAGATATCTGCCGATGCATCCTGCATTGCGATTTCTGCAGGGACTTCTGTGGTAGTCAACTCTTCGGATTTGAGATTGAGGTTTTTCATTCTGACTCAGGCTTCCAGGTGGTCAATTAACCAGCCAACTGCTTATCGACGCAATGGTCTGGTATGAAACAAGAAATTTACCAAGCTCTACATGTTGCGTGAAGAAATAATTATAAATACAACATGTTGTGTTTGTTAGTTATAAATGTGGTTCAAGATGCAGTGTTTGTCAAGCCTTGATTGGAAGGCCTCATTTATCAATCACTTGTGTAGCCGTAATGTGGGAGTGGAGGTGTAATGTTGGTAGCGATTTGGAGCAAATCGATGTGTTCGGGGGGGGCACCAGGCGGTATGTACCTAGTGAATTTCCCCCGAAATCTGGGGCTGTTTTCTTATGGTCCAGGGGATGGGTTAGCTGCGACCACTCTGCAGGTTGGCAATATTGCCGCCAGCAACATCGGAGGTATCGATTTCGATGCCCGTCTGGCGAGCGATTGAGGTCGTGGAGAGGACGCCGCGAATCACCTGGCGGCCATTTTCATCGGTTTCAGAAACGAGTGCGTGCTGACGTCCCATGCGTTTCAGGGTGGCAATGATATCTCCAACCGAGGCGCCGCGTACGTCTTCCATGCTGAGGACCTCGACCTTGAACTGAGGTGTCATGAGATCACGAACCATGATCTCGTCGCGATTTCCTCCGGCGTTGGAGAGGTGGTTCATGACACGTTCACCCTCGACATCCCTGCTGGTGATGATACCCATAATATGGTGATGCTGGTTGACAACGAACAGCAGGCGAACATTACTGGCGATCATGCGTTCTGTCGCTTCCTTGAGGAGTGCGCACGGGTTGACTGTCTGTGCCGAGGCCTTCGTCAGGTCTGTCATGACATCTGTTGCGGGATCGGACAGGGAGATGTTGTCACGAAGTGAATAGACAGGCTTCAGATAGGTGGTTTCGCTATCGAGGAGCTGTTTCTCCAGGACTCTGTTTGTAGTGTTCATAACTGCTCCTCCTTGTGATCACCATGAATCCAGGTGGTCATTGTTATAAATCATGCAGTTTCCTGCTTTGATAATGCTGACAAGATACTGCGTGATGCAGGCTGAGGTCAATCATAAAACCATGGTATTTCCCCAGATATAAACTGTCGTGGGGCAGGTATAAAATGTAATGGGGGGCAGGGCACCATCAGGTGCCGCCGCGAGTTATTTTTCTGTCAGTGTTTCCAGGTCTTCTCCGCCAATTGCCCTGTGGCAGGCAATACACCCTGCAGAAGCATTTTTTCCAATACGTCCTGCGAGTAATGTGCCTTTGGGATTATTGTCGAGGTTGCCTGCAGCTGTGTATTTGGCCCAGAACCAGTCGAGGTTGTCGCTATCGTAGCCTGCCTCACGTTTAACCATGACTGTCACAGCTTTCAGGTTTGAGACGGGGTCACTGTATATCGATTTGACGGAGATATTCGCACCGCCGTGATTACGTTTTACGATGACGCGGGATGCTTTTCCATCTACCACTATCTCTTTGTCCAGGACTTGCTGAATTGCACCATGCGGCTGATTTCCAGCAAATGGGAAGACATTGATGGCATCTCTGCCGACGAGTTGGTTCTCTTCCAGTGAATCCCACAGTTTCTCCGCATAAGAGACATCGTCCGGGCCACCGAAAAAAGCAGGTGCAGTCTCTTGTGCCACCGACGATTGACCAAGCATCAGAATGGATGCTGCCAACAGGGAGTGGTTCCAATTGATTATATTATTCATCTTTTCATCCTCTATCTGGTCTTCTTGCCAAAGAGGAGACACTGATAGAGAGGTTTGGCGTTCATAAAAACAATTGATAATCTTGATGCAGACTAAAGAGAGATTGTCCATATTGATTGGGTAGCTGGACCGTATCGGCAGGCGAAATAGCACTGGCGAAACAAATTTATAGGCGCATATATAATTTATAAAATACAGTATGTTGCGTGACCATTATTGAATTTTCTTGAGAAAGTATTGAGCTTGCTTTATTCTTGATTGGGCATTGTGAATTGGTCTGTAATTCTTTTCACAAGGTTTAGCCTGTTCGAAAGCTGGGTTCGCAAAGCCACCGGCCTAACAGGTGCCTGTATGGTGCCAGAATGCGTTCAACGCCCTGTTAACATGCTTGCAAATAAAATAAAAATTATAGAACTATCGAGTTGTAGATAACTGTTTGTAACGGGTTGCATCAAACGGTTACCAAGTAATAATACAAAGGGGAACACAATGAAAAAACTGGCCTTTTTGGCTCTCGCGCTGCCGCTTACGGCGACAGCTGTTGAATTTGTCGACAACAGTACGCCAGACATAGCAAAAGTTGAACTTGGAAAACTGCTTTTCCATGACAAAATCCTGAGTGGAAATAAGAACATATCCTGCGCAACCTGCCACCATGCCTTGGCTGATACAGGCGATGGTCTGTCACTGCCAATTGGTGAAGGTGGTGTAGGTCTTGGTGTGACTAGGGATACTGGTACAGGTGCTGACGCAGTTCATGAGCGCGTACCACGTAATGCGCCACCAGTCTTCATGCTCGGCAGTACCGAGGTCACACGCATCTTCCATGATGGTCGTATAGAGGGTGATCCAACCTATCCAAGTGGGTTTAAGTCCCCTGCAGGTGGTGACTTGCCAAATAATCTCGAAAATATTGTTGCTGTCCAGGCGATGTTCCCTGTCACAAGTAGTGCGGAGATGGCTGGACAATCAGGTGAGAATCCTGTTGCTGATGCAACTAGCGTTGGTAACCTGGCAGGCCCCGGAGGAGTTTGGGAACTGTTGGCAGATCGTCTCCGGGCAATTCCTGAATATGAGGCTCGTTTCAACGCTGTGTTTGGTATTAGTGCAGCTGACATCACCTATGCGCATGCTGCAAATGCGATTGCTGCATTTGAAATTGACGCATGGCGAGCTGATAATAGCCCGTGGGATGCCTACAAGGCGGGTAACTACCAGGCATTCAGTAAGGATGAGCAGAAAGGTAAAAAGCTCTTCTTCGGCAAGGCGGGTTGTTCAGAATGTCATAGCGGCGAAATCTTCTCTGATATGGAGTTCCATGCTATTGCAATGCCACAGATTGGTCCCGGAAAGGGCCATGGGATAGGTGATATTGATGGTAATGGTGTTGGCCGTGAGGATTTCGGTCGTGGTGGTGAAACAGGTGTACAGAATGATATGTACGCCTTCCGTACGCCAATCCTGCGTAATGTTGCACTGACGGCACCATATGGGCATGCAGGTGCTTACGACACACTGGAAGAAGTGGTCAGACATCATCTTGATCCTGTTGCTTCTCTGTGGGCTTATGACTGTCACAGCCAGCCGGTCATGCCTTCAAGAGCTGACCTTGATGCTATTGACTGTGTTGTCATGGATAGTTCGGAATTGGTGCAGAAAATTGCAGATGCGGCTAGTGATTATGAGCCTGTATCACTGAGTGACAAGCAGGTTGACCAGCTAGTTGCTTTCCTGCACACACTGACTGACAAGGGCAACATTGACTTGCGCAGCGACGTGCCTCGTTCAGTGCCAAGTGGTTTGACATTGGCTGAGTAAGCACAACAGCACCTGTCCCAGACTACTTGCCTGGTACAGGTTGTTCACAGCAATACTACAATTAAAAAAGCCAGGGATTGCCCTGGCTTTTTTGTGAATCGCTGTTTTTCATCTCTTTTGGCTGGATTAATTGGGTGTATTCATGTTCCAGGAAGGCTCTGAACGCATCAGCTTCTGATACTCATTTGCCGGTATCGGCCTGCTGAACAGGAAGCCTTGCAGCAGGTCACACCCCATGTCGGTCAGAAGCTCTTTCTGTTTCTCTGTTTCAACTCCCTCGGCGACGACCTTGAATCCAAGTTCCTGTGCAAGCTGCATGATCATCTGCACAATCGCCTTGTCACGGTTGGCTTCATCCATGTTGCTGACAAATGCCCGGTCAATCTTGATTGCATCGATAGGGAGCTGTTTCAGGTAGGAGAGCGAAGAGTAACCTGTGCCAAAGTCATCGATGGTCAATGTAACACCTATCGATTTCAGTGCCAGCATACTCATGACGAGTTGATCAGGGTGCGCGGTGGATGCCTCCTCGGTGATCTCCAGCTCAAGCATTTCTGCTGGCACATTATATTTTTCAAGAGCGTATTGGACATGCTCTGAAAAGTTGCTCAATTGGAAGTGCTGTGCGGAGATATTGACTGCTACAGGTATCGTCATGCCTTCATCCAGCCACTCCCTGATCTGCTTGCAGGCGTGATTCATGACCCATTCGCCCACGGGGACGATCAAGCCGCATGCTTCAGCGACAGGGATAAACACCCCGGGGGAGACCATCTCATCATCGTGATGCCACCGAAGCAGTGCTTCTGCGCAATGAATCTTGCCTGTTGCCACCTCGATTTTTGGCTGGAAATAGAGCTCAAGTTCCACGTTGTTTTCAAGAGAGTGTCGCAGGCCCGCCTCGGTAGAGAGCCACATTTCAGTCTCGGTATTCATGCGTGGTTGATAACAGACGACGTCATTGCCTCCTGACTGGAGTGCTTCACGTAAGGCCGTGTCTGCTTTTCTCAGCAGGCCGCTGACTGTATTGTCGTCATCAGGGCAGCAGGAGATACCGATGCTGCATGTGACATTTGGCTGATGGACTCCGAATAACATCGGTGTCGTGGCGATATCCAGAAGTGCATACGCCAGGTTATTTGCCTTGCCTGTTTGCTGGTTCTCATCAAGCAGGAGAAGCCAGACACCGGGGGCGAACTCGTAGAGAGAGTCATCCGGAGCACCTTCCTTTTCCAGTTTCTCCTCTAACCATGTTGTCACAGATACCGCGAGCTGGTCTGCCATCAGGTGGCCAAAGGTGCTCGTGATCAATGCCAGACGATCGAGTCCGATAAGGAGTATGGTTTTTTTACTATTACCATCCTTGAGCAGATCGTCATAAAGCTTCTCTTCCAGGTTTCTGCGATTGGGGAGTCCGGTGAGGTGATCATGATAGGCACGCCAGTAGATCTCATCCTGGTCCCTGAAGCGCGCATACAGCATGATCATGAAAAAGGTTGCAATCGCAATTACGACAAGACTGAAGGTGATAGCTAATTGATTCAACCGGCTTAGATCATCCAGCGTGGTAGTCGCGCCCTCACCAGCCATGTTACGAATATTTCTGCTCCACTCGGATAGTATCCGATCGGACTTTTGTGCACTTTCCTGGGCGTTGGCGAGGTGAACGCGTAATTGGTCCCAGTCACGTTCGGCACCAAGGGACATCTCTGCGTGGAAAGCATCCTGGTGTGATTGAAATTCCCCTGAAGCGGATATTAATGCTTTGGCCTCAAAATCAGGAAAACCAAGAGACTCCAGTTCCTGCAGGTTGGTATGGAAGCCATCCTCAAGCTGGGTGTTGCCTGTTATGGCCGATGGTTCAAGCGTTGCGTAATAGGTGTAGAGATTAATCAGGCGAGCATTCATTTCGTGCCTGATGTCATCAGTTGCACGCAGTTTGGGGATTTGAGTTTCGATCAGTTTTGAAGCATTGCTGGAGACTCTCGTGGTAGAGTCGTGCCCCATTTTGATAACGAATGCAGCAATCAGAACGATGGCTACGACAGGTAGAAACATTCGTAACGAAAAGACTTTTGATCGTGAAGATCTGTGCGGCATTAAATGTCGCCTCCTGATAATACTGTATCCAGTTTACTCAATTAGTGATTCCCATGCTATCTCTGTCACCCGATATTTATTCCTGTTTTGTGTTTGGTTCGTGGAGTAATTGATTGATGAGCCAGTAGAATAATGTATTTCTGTATTAATGCTTGGGTATCCGGAAATTCCGGGAATGGCTGGCAGATTGAAAAATGTGGCATTCAGATAGGTGTCAGTCATCAGCGATTGAGAGGTAGGCAAAGATATCCCTGATATCCTCACGTGAAAATTCGGCCAGCAGTTCACTGTCGGGTTCATCTTCATCGTGAATCAGGGTTCCGTCCAGGTATTTATCAACCTGTCTCCACAGGTAGTTGGTGTATTGACCGGCAAGCATGGGAACATTATCTTTTGGTTTGCCGACACCCTCCTTGCCATGGCAGGAACGGCACTCCTTTTTGTAAAGCACCTTGCCTTTTTCGATATCTCCTTCTGCACGGGCAATCTGCATAAGTCTCTTGGTTTGAAGCAGGCGCTGGTAAGCATCGAAGTCGGGAGCGGTTTCATCAACAGGTGGCAGTTTTGTCGGTAATACGATCTTGCTCAGATAAACAGAGATATCCTCTATATCCGAGTCTGGCAGCTCGCGCTTGTCGACATGCTCGACCATGGGCATATTCGGTCGAGAGCGATCCTGGAAGCGTTTTAGCTGTTTATACGTGTAACCGGCAGGCTGCCCGGCTATTCGTGGGTATTCGCCATTTTTCCCACCCTGGCCATATTCTCCATGACATGCTGCGCAGACTTCATTGATCTCTTCGCCATTCTCAAGATCAACAGCGCCAGCCCGGGAAGAGAGGAAGGCAATAATCAATGCTGCAAAGAGAGTCAGAACTTGCATGATGTTACCGGTTCTCCGTGGTTAGATGATGCCGATTGGTTTTTCATCGTGATGGCTGATCGTTCGCGCATGCATCTCCCCGTCAGGTGCTATTGTGATAAGTCACTATAATATACAGATACGTCCTTGTCGTTAGTCATATTGCCCGGATTCCACCAGGGAATCTGGCAGCAGTTACAGGTGAAAATTATGAAAAGCCTTATCCAGTCTATTGTGTTGCTTGTTGTTGTGGCTCTGAATCTTCCTGATGTCATGGCCAATCCCCCTGCGGCATACGAGGGTCAGCGCCTGTATGTTTCCTATTGCCAGTTGTGCCATGGAGTTGATGGTAAAGGCGAAGGTCCACTTGCGAAGGTAATGGAGATCAGTCCTGCAGACCTGACAACGACTGTACGCTCCAGAAGCGAAACAATTCTGACCAAGATCATTACTGGTGAAGGTCGCCAGACCATTACAGGTCGTGATCGCCATAACCTGCTGAATGAAGCCATGCCGGAATGGAAAGAGGTTTTCGATGAATCTCAGGTTAAGGCGTTGATTGCATATTTACGCTTTCTGAGCCGCGCCAAACATGATTTGATGGGCGATCCTGAGGTCGGCATGCAGCTCTACCAGAAGTATTGTTACGTATGCCATGGTGAAGAGGGGGAGGGCGATGGCATCATGACTCGACTGATGGGTATAGAGCCAATGGACTTTACCAATCCTAATGAGATAAACCGCATGGATAATCGTGAACTCATTAGCAGTATTCTGCAGGGGCAGGGTAAATTCATGCCTGCCTGGCGTGGTATATTGAGCAGGAATGATGTTGAAGCGCTAGTCAGTTACATCCGGCTGTTATCGCATTGAAAAATGCATAAACTTCCATGTTAAAGGCTCTTTGACATCAATATTGCCATGTCCTACACTGGCTTTAATACCCTGTTTTTATCAATATAATTAAGAATTAACTCAATTCTTCGGTTGGAGATATTTTATGAAAAATCAGAAAGGTGGTGCGTTTGTTGCTTTTATTGTTGCGCTTGCCATTGGCGTAACTGGAACCCTGTTTGTTATTAAAACACAGGCAAAAAATTTGCTGGTAACAGAGATCGAGAGCCCGCTGGGTTTTCAGGAAACAATTGACCACATGAAGGCCAAAGCAAAATCTCTGGGCTGGAAGGTACCGTCCAAGTGGGAAGCCAATTTCCAGAAAAACTTCAAAAAAATTGTCAAGATTGATGTGGGACCTGTCGTGGCAATCAAGATGTGCCAGGTAGACGTTGCTGCGAACCTGCTTAAAAAGGACGAGAATAAATACCTCGCAACCATGATGCCCTGTACCTTTGCCATCTATCAGAAAGCAGATGGTAAAACCTACGTTTCAATGATGAATCTTGAAACAGTCGGAAATATGATTGGTGGGGATGTTGCCATGGCTATGAGGCAGGTCATGCCTGATATGAAGCAGATGGTTTCATTTGAGTGATAGTCATCTAAAGGCATAAAAAAAGCCCTGCGCATGCGCAGGGCTTTTTAGTTTTCAGTGAAAGAACTTCCCGGCTTGTCTACTTCTCTCCTGCGGGCGCAGGAACCACGTTTGCATGTGGGTCATTTCCATTCTTATGTTCTTGTGCTGAAGATGCTTCTGCCATCCGTTCCATTTTGGCATCGATATATTTTGTGATGTCTTTCGCGTTTTTCATGTTTGGGTCAAGTTCGATTGCGCGTTCGACCATCTCCTTTGCCATCGCATGATATCCCTTGTGCAGGTAAGCAATACTGGAGGGCAGCAAAGTATTTTGCATTTTCCGAATCCCTGGTGATCGCCTCCTGGTATGCAGCGATGGCATCATCTCCACGATTCTGAACCATCAGTAGTGCACCAAGCCTGCCGTAAGCCTCGGGGGAGTCAGGATCCGCTTCGATAGCTTTTTTGAAACTGACTTCTGCATCCTCAACCTTGTTTTCAGACCAGAGCCTGTTCCCTTCTGCTATCAATTTGGAAGCATCCTCAGATGCCAGGGAGGCAGATGCAAGAAGCAACAACAGGGATGTGATAGTCGTTAATAAAACGGTTTTCTTCATTTTTCCACCTGTGGGTGTGGTATGGAGTGAAAAAAACCCGGGCAATCGCCAGATTGCCCGGGAAAATTACTCCTCGTTGATTATTTTTTATTCAGATACCACTTGTGGTTTTCTGAGTTCAATACTTCATCCAGCTTGGCCTGAAGTGCCTTTGCAGCTTTCTTCTTGGCCTTGTCTTTGGACGCCTTGCCTTCCTTGATCAATTTCTCGACCTCAGGAACCATCTTGGTATAGAAGTGTAGAGCAAGGTGGTAGGTACCATGCCAGTGCGTATAGTCAGGCGCCATCATTGATGCTGCCATACGAGCACGGCGGCCTTCATGATGCCACAGCTCGAACCAGATCCAATCCAGCTTGTTGGAGAACTTGGCAGGCTTCAGCAGAGGCTTGGCTGCACCATAGAGCGCTTTACCAGGCTTTGCATACTTCTCATTGTAGAGTTCAATGAGGCTGTCGTACTGAATGTAGAAATTATTAACATACTCTTCTGTATGACATGCTGAACAGACATCCTGCATGTTCTTGCGACGCTCATCCCATTTCAGGTTTTGCGACTCAAGACCCATCTTGGCATCCATGACTTCTGGACGAACCGAGATAGGTGGACGGTTGGTCCAACTGATACGCTCACCGACGTTATGCGTGGATTCCTGTTTGCGGGTTGCGCCCATGTGACAGGTTGCACAGGTAGGAGCAGCAGTGTAATCAACACCGACGACCCACTTGGCGCTATCCAGGTTCATCTCGTCTTCATAAGCTTTAAAAGCGATACCGTGCTTGGACTCCTCGTAGATCTCCTTCTGAGGATGACCCGGGCCGAGGTGACACTTGCCGCAGTTATCTGGTTTACGTGCCTGTTCTGTAGAGAACTGGTGGCGAGAGTGACACGCGCTACAGGTGCCTTCTGAACCATCGGGGTTGATACGACCGATGCCTGTGTTAGGCCATGTAGCCGGATCAAGCGCACCGTCTTCCAGGACGACAACTTTTGAACCGTGGCACTGCCAGCAACCATTGACTGCCGCAGCAGAGTTACCATTGGGGAAACCCGGGGTGACCATGCCACGATTGCCTTCAACTACTTCAGCGAGCAGGTTATCAAGCGAATCGATGATGTGACCGGCCTTCGCATGGCGCGAGGTGGTCATTTCGTGTGCTGCCTTTTCGTGGCAGTTTGCACAGTCTTTCGGTGAAACGATGATAGAAATGTTTTTCTTTACTTTCTTGTCATCATGGACGTATGCATCCACGTCACCTTTATCGGCCTGGTGGCATTCATAACAGCCTACGTTGGCGCCGTAGTGTTTACTGCGACCCCACTGCTGAACGATTCCCGGGTTATTTTTCTGGTGACACTTGACACACTCTTTTGTCTCTGCAGACATCTCTTTAGGAGCTTCTTTAACTGATGCCATGGAGCTATTGGCAAACAGAAAAGCAAGACCGAAAAGAGCGACACTTATTAATTTTTTCATTTTAGTACACTCCTCGAAACTTTCTTATGGGCGAATTGAAAAAACGCAAATTAATACTAGTTCAGTGGGGCTGCAAGAAAATTGATATAGATCAATAATTCTACTTCAAAATCAGGAAGATCAAATATATCTTGCCGATAAAAGCGCTACCGTCCAAATAATTGTCCTGAAAAAAATCTCTCGTTGTGGTACCACTTGCAGTGAAAAGATATGTCTGGAATACTTTCTCAAACAGAAATGAAAATCAATAACAACAATAATTGAGGATGCTGAGGAAGCAAGCAAAGATTTACCCAATATATAACCCATTTTCCAGGACTGCCTGCTTTATGTAGACGGTACACCTGTCCACTTGTTTTGTTTGAGGTGAGAAGAATGAGTCAACTTACTCCTGAGGAAGAAGAGAAGATCCTGCATGGTTCTCCAAAAGGAACCTATGCACTTCTCCTTGTATTTGCGCTGATTATGGCTTTTGGATGGGCCATGATGTTTTTCGGTCGGTTCCTGATGCATGGCCCGGTGAGCTGAGGAGAGAATGATGCAAGATCCATTAAAAACTTTATGTGAAGATCCGCTCGAGCGACGCTGGGTGTGGATGTCACTTTTTCTCGCGGTGCTTGTCGGTTTTGTTCTTGGCCTCTATGCGCTCTCCAGTAATATTCATCCTCCCAGTAACGTGGAAACGATAGATTCAACGCGTTTGCATCTTACTGAAGAGTTTGCCGAAGATAACCTGGGCGTGAAACAGAACGAGGACGGTAGTCTGACTGTGACCATGGTTGCAGCCCGCTACGGATTCTTTCCGCCGGAAATCGAGGTGCCGACTGACACCCCGGTGAAATTCCGCATGGCGAGTGCAGATGTCCTGCACGGGGTTCATGCTCCATACACCAACGCGGCTACAATGATCGTTCCCGGTTACGTATCCGAATTTACGACCAGTTTTCCTACAGCTGGCAAGTATTCTTTTCTTTGTAACGAGTATTGCGGTCTGGGCCATGACAGTATGTGGTCACGTCTGACCGTGGTTGATAAATCAGCTGGAGGAGCAAAATAATGAATGATTACAAAGCTCCCGGCCTGGCATTAGCGAACATGTGGGTAGGCTTCATTGCATTTGCAGCCGCTGTCCTGCTTGGCGTTTACCAGGTCGTTGAACGCATTGACCTGGTTCCTGCACTTAAATCACCGGAACTCTATTTCGGCTCTGTCTCAACCCACGGTGTGTTGATGGGTTTTGTCCTGACGACCTTCCTGATCATGGGGTATGGCTATTACACGGCAACCACCAGCCTCAAGCAGCCTTTATGGAACAAGCCGCTGGCCTGGTTCGGTTTCTATCTCGCAGTCATCGGTGTACTGATGGCCGCCGCGCCATTGCTGACAGGCAATGCATTTGTACTCTTTACCTTCTATCCACCACTGGTAGCCCACCCTACATTCTATATTGGTGCAGTACTGCTGGTTGTTGGGTCCTGGGTATGGTGCCTCGAGATGATCATGTCGACCATGAAGTGGAAGAAAGCCAATCCTGGCGAGACGATTCCTCTTGCCATGTACGGTACGACTGCCAATGCAATCATGTGGCTTTTTACCAGCCTGGGTGTTGCAGCTGAAGTGCTGTTCCAGTTACTTCCATGGTCTCTCGGACTGATCGATACTGTCGATGTCGGTCTGGCACGTACGCTGTTTTCCTGGACACTGCATGCAATCGTCTACTTCTGGTTGTTTCCGGCATACATTGCTTTCTACACGCTGATGCCGAAGCAGGCTGGTGGCAAGCTCCTGAGTGATCAGATGGGGCGCCTGGCATTTATCATGCTGCTGGTGATCTCGGTACCTATCGGTTTCCATCATCTCTACATGGGCCCGTTCCAGGCAGCAGGCTGGAAATTTCTGCACATGACGGGAACCATGCTGGTTGCAGTACCAACCCTGATTACTGGATTTACCATCATCGCATCGATGGAGATCGCAGGACGTCTGCGTGGTGGCAAGGGACTGTTTGGATGGATAGGAAAACTGCCGTGGAATAACCCGATGGTGCTGGCAACCGGTCTTGCCATGCTGATGCTGACATTCGGTGGCTTCGGTGGCGTTATCAATGCAAGTTACTCAATGAATGTCATGATACATAACACCCAGTGGGTCACCGGGCACTTCCACCTGATCTTTGGTGGTACGACTGTCATCATGTACTTCGCTATCGCATATTACCTGTGGCCGAAGATGACAGGAAAAGAGCTGCACTCCAACGGTATGGCTTTGAAACAATTGTGGCTCTGGTTTATCGGTATGCTGGTCCTGACACTGCCGTGGCACCAGTTGGGTCTCGATGGTCAACCACGCCGGATATCTTCAACTCCCTACGATGCGGAGCTTGTCGAGAAGTGGATCATACCTGAAATGGCAATGATCGTCGGTGGTGTGATCCTCTTGATATCTGCCTTGATGCTGGTCTACAACCTTTACAGGACGCATGGTAACCAGGTTGCAGTAGCAGTACCTGAAGTGGAATATGCAGAGCCGGTTCATTCTATTGCGCGTATGCCGCACCTGATGAACAGCTTTGGTTTCTGGGTTGGACTGATCATTGTCTACCTGGTCGCCAGCTATGGCTATCCGATTGCACAATTCTTCCTGATGGAAACCTTCGGCGCAGTACCATGGAGCATTTAACGATGATGATTAGAATTACTACAGTAATAGCAATGGTTCTGTCTGCATCTATAGTGTCGGCCGAGCCTTCCTCGAATGTTGCATATGACGTTCCCACACTGAAATTTCTTATGAACGCAGACCCTGCACGGGGCGAAGCGCTTGCAAAGAAGGAGAAGTGTTCAAAGTGTCATGGTGACAATGGTGTCTCTGATGACGGTGAGGACAACAATATCGCAGGCCTGATGCCTTCATACGCCTTCAAGCAGTTGATCGATTTCAGGGACAAGAAGCGTGATGACCGTGACATGTACAAGAAGGTCAAGGAGATGGACGATCAGCAGCTGGCAGACCTGGCTGTCTGGTTCGGCATGCAAGAAGCAGGCAACGGCACGGAAGGCAAGCAGATGTCGGAGGATGTGCGCAAGCTGGTTGTTAACGGCGATCCGGAGCGTTTGCTGAAAGCATGTGCTGCCTGCCACGGTAGCCGTGGTAACGGTGGTCAGTTTGACCACCCGCGTATCAATAACCAGTACAAGGAATACCTGGTTACGGCTATGACAGCATTCAAGGAAGATGATCGAGAGAACGATGTCTACTCACGTATGCGCTACGTTAGCAAGGCGCTGACAGAAGAAGAGATCGAGGCACTGGCAGACTATTACGCACTGCCTGACCCCGAGTAACTGACTCAAAACCCCGATCATGTGAATGATCGGGGTTTTCGTTACTCCGCCTGATTCTTCTATCATACAATACTCACATGGGCGGAGCTGACATCAAACCACCTTCCGAGGTAGAGGAGACCTGTTTTCACTGCGGGTTGCCTGTTCCTGATTTCGATGACCCAATCAACCTGGATGTTCTGGATGTCGAGAGGCATTTCTGCTGCCATGGGTGCGAGGCTGTTTGCAGCGCAATTGTTGGTGCCGGACTCGAGGATTATTACAAACACCGAACCACGCATTCCGCAACAGCCGATATTGATATTGTTCCTGATTTTCTCAAGCAGTCTGATCTATATGACCGCCCCGAGATACAGAAGAATTTTGTTCTCGAGGAAGGTGCGTGGCGTGAGGCGTCACTGCTGCTGGAGAATATCAGGTGTCCAGCTTGCTTGTGGCTGAATGAACGACATTTACGCAGTCTTGATGGTGTCATGGATGTTCATATCGATGATGTGACACAGCGTGCGCGCGTGAAGTGGGATCCGCAAAAGATTCGCCTCAGTGAGATACTCACAGCGATTACCAGTATTGGCTATATCGCACATCCATATGATGCAACGCGATCAAAGCAACTGCAGAAAGTACGTAACCGGCGCAGTACCGAGCGCCTTATTATGCAGGTGTTATCGGTATGCTGGTGATGCAGTTTTCGTTCGCCACTTACTTGTTGCCGGCAGAGCCGGGTGCATCTCTACCTATGTGGGTTGTCCTCGGGCGTTGGACCGGGCTGTTCCTGACCGCATGTATTCTGATCTATTCAGGTCAGGAATTCTTTGCCGGCGTCTGGAGCGATATTAAAAACCGGCGCCTTGGAATGGACGTCCCGGTTGTGCTGGGGCTTCTGTTCGCCTGGTTCGGCAGCCTCAATGCGACCATCACCAGCCAGGGTGAGGTTTACCTGGATTCGATCGCAATGTTTGTCTTCTTCCTGCTGCTCGCGCGCAGACTTGAGCTCAAGGGTAAGTTGAAGGCCGCAGGCAGATTGGAAGAGTTGGCAAGGGTGACACCCAGAACAGCTTCAAGGATCGATTCCAGTGGCGAAAGGCATCGCGTAGCAGTTGAGGATTTGCAGGTCGGAGACCTGGTGCACCTGCTTCCGGGTGAAACGGTACAGGTCGATGGTGAAGTCGTCAGGGGTGAGAGCAGTTTCGATGAATCACTGCTCACGGGTGAGTCTTTGCCTGTTCTGCATGAGGTTGGAGATGCACTGCTTGCCGGTTCTGTTAATGGAGAGCAATCCATCGACATGCGGGTGACACACACTGTGCAGGCATCTGCCGTGAGTGAAATCCGCAAGCTGATCGACAGGGGGCTTGCGCAGCGCCCCGGATATGCCGAGTTGGCGGACAGGATTGCAACCTGGTTCGTTGCCGTGATTCTTGTGCTTGCAGCGACTACGGCCACTTACTGGTTCATTCACCAGCCAGATCAATGGCTGGCAACAACTGTTGCTGTACTGATTGTTACCTGCCCATGCGCGCTCGCACTGGCGACTCCAATGTCACTCTCGGTCAGTGCCGGGAAATTTGTTGGACTGGGTATGCTGCCGTTACGCATGAAAGCATTGGATGCACTGGCAAAGAGCAAACTTTTTGTTTTCGACAAGACTGGCACATTGACACACGGCAAGCCGGAACTGGCCGAGATTGTTACTTATGCGGGTGTCGAGCGGGATGATGCCATGGGCCGCGCATCGCTGCTCTCGGCAGATTCTGAACACCCGGTTGCAAAGGCGTTACGGGCTTTTCCTCACGATAAAGCGGATACCGGAGAGTTGTTTAACCTGCCCGGCGCAGGCACCAGAGCGCGTATAAATGGTGAAGAGTGGTTTCTTGGCAAGGCTGAATATATTGAAGAATCAACACCGCTGACAGCTGAGCAAAGAGAGAGGGTTGAGTCCTTTCGCCAGCAGGGATATCTCGTCTCTGTTCTCGCTTCCGGCAGTGGTGTGGTTGCTATTTTCACTTTCCATGATCCCTTGCGTTCCGGGGTTGAGGAACTTCTCTCAGGCCTGAAAGAGACTGGCGTTGAAGAGTTTGTCATTCTCAGTGGAGATTCACAGCAGAATGTTGAACGGGTTGCGAACAAGTTGGGCATTACCAGCTTCCATGCCAATCTCTCTCCGCGTGAGAAGTTCGACTGGGTGCAATCCCGTCAGAAGGAGGGCAGGCAAATCGCCATGTTTGGTGATGGCATTAATGTTGCCCCGACGCTTGCGCTTGCAGATGTCTCTCTCTTTTGCCGATGCGACTGATCTTGCGAATAACAGTAGTGATTTCCTTTTGCTTAATGATGAGCCAGAGGTGCTTGTAAAGGCACGTCGTCTTGCGAAAAGAACTCATACAAACCTGATGCAGAATTTTGCCTGGGCAGCAGGATACAATTTTATTGCGGTTCCTTTTGCTGCTGTCGGGCTGATACCGCCGTGGGGTGCAGCAATTGGAATGTCGCTGAGCTCACTGGTCGTGGTAGTCAATGCGTTACGTTTGCAGAGAGTCGACGACTGAATCGGTTCTTGTGATGAGATGAAGTAGAATTAAGTAACTTCATTCTAAAATACTAATATTTAAAATGGTTTTGACGCTACAGTTTTAAACCCTTATAGTCATGAGGCAATGCATAATAATGTCGCGGTCAGCAAAGGCTGTGGCGATAAATAATAATACGGAGAATGGAGTCTTTCCCGGATATCCAGTCTGGGAGAGCGGCCTTAAATAAGCCAACACACCTGAAAAGAAAAAACAGGAGAGGAATCATATGTCTTTAAAAAGAATTATCTCAATTACATTGAGCGCGGGGTTGGTGCTTGGGGCGGCGAGTGTATCTGCCGAACCAACAGGCCAGATGCTGGCCGACACATGTGCTGGCTGTCATGGTACAGATGGTGTAAGTACCGGACCAGCAGCACCGCATCTCGCAGGTATGTCGTCTGTATACCTGGTTGATTCAATGAATCAGTTCAAGAGTGGTGAGCGCGCCAGTACGATCATGGGCCGTATCGCAAAAGGTTATACAGAAGAGCAGTATGCTGCCATGGGTGAAGTTTTTGCAGCACAGGATATTCCATCCGCCGATCAGAAAACTGATGCGGACAAAGTAGCAGCCGGTGCCAAAGTCTATGAGGACAGCTGTGAAAAGTGTCATGACGAGAAAGGTGCACTTGCCGATGACGATTCTGGCATTCTTGCCGGTCAGTGGCTCCCATACCTGCAATACTCAATGGAAGACTTCAAGAGTGGCGCACGTGAAATGCCAAAGAAAATGGCTAAAAAAGTCAAGAAGCTCGATGATGCGCAAATCGAAGCAACTCTTCACTTCTTTGCAAGCCAGAAATAAGGGGGTATCTGATAATGAAGAAATTTACACGTCGTAACTTTGTCAAGGTTGTAGGTGGTACAGCTGCAGTTTCTGCTGTAGGAGCACCAGTTTTCTCCATCGCTTCAGGTACAAAGAAGGTTGTTGTTATTGGTGGTGGTACTGCCGGTGCAACAGCAGCAAAATATATCAAGCGTGGTGACAGCTCAATTGATGTCACTATCATTGAACCAAACAAGCACTATCACACCTGTTACCTCAGTAACGAGGTGCTCAGTGGTCACCGCACCATGGAAAGCATCCGTTTTGGCTATGATGGCCTGAAAGGTCACGGTATCAACATCGTACATGACATGGTGTCAGGCATCGATGCTGGTGCGAAGAAAGTCATGACCGCTGGCGGCCAGTCTTTTGACTATGACCGTTGTATCGTAGCTCCAGGTATCTCCCTGCGTTACGACACCATCGGTGGCTACAGTGAAGAAGCAGCCCAGATGATGCCACATGCGTGGAAAGCCGGTGAGCAGACTCAGATCCTGCGTGACCAGGTTCACGCGATGAAGGATGGTGGTACAGTGATTATTGCACCACCGCCAAATCCGTTCCGTTGTCCTCCTGGACCATACGAGCGTGCTTGCCAGATTGGCATGTATCTGAAGGCTAACAAGCCAAAGTCCAAGATAGTGATCCTTGATGCGAAGAAGAAATTCTCCAAGATGAAGCTCTTCATGCAAGCCTTCGACAGGCACTACAAGGGCATTATCGAGTGGCACAGTGTTGAAGAGACAGGTGGCGTTGCAAGCGTTGATGCAAAAGCCGGTACTATCACTACTGGAAAGGGCGACACCATGAAGGGTGATGTGGTTAACATCATTCCGGCACAGCATGCTGGATCTATCGCCAAGACTGCTGGTCTGACGAATGACAGCGGCTGGTGCCCTGTTGATCACGCAACCTTTGAGTCTACTATCCATAAGGGTATTCACGTTATCGGTGATGCGGCAATTCAGAAGCCACTGCCAAAATCTGGCTACGCGGCAAGTTCTGAAGCCAAGGTCACTGCAGCAGCAGTTGTTAACCTGCTTAACGGCAATCAGCCTGGTGATCCAAGCTGGGTTAACACTTGTTACAGTATCGTTGGTCCGGATGACGCGATCTCTGTTGCAATGGTTTACAACCTGGTTGACGGTAAAGTTGCCAAGATCAAGGGGTCTGGTGGTCTGACGCCAATGGACAGCTCTGCGACTGACCGTGCACGTGAAGTACAGTATGCCTATAGCTGGTTTAACAATATCACTAGTGATATTTTCATGTAATAGGTGTTACTTGCGTAACAAAAAAGCCCGCAACTGCGGGCTTTTTTTATGGGCGAAGCGACAGGGTGTTACTTGTTGTCTGCAATCAATTCATTGAGAGCTTCGTAATCAATTGGTTCATCCTGTGAATGCAATATTTCCCCCATTTTGATCAGCTTGATTGCGGGCGTTAATTGCATCCCCCCGAATGTCGGTGAGATGCGGTCATCGTTATCAATCACGATCGGTATCAGTAGTTTTCGTTGAATAATCGCGACATTCGGTGGCCGGTCAACTTGCGTTGCAATCGCAATAATATCGATCTCATCATCAAGGACGTGCTGATGCAGGTTGTAGAGCGCTCCAATCGAGACAGGGTTGCTCATCGAGAAAAAGAAGAGCAGTGTCAGAGGTGTCTCATTGTCCAGTTCAATTGTTTCGCCCTCATAGGTTGACATCTGCAGGGCAGGATAGGGCGTTGTATTGCTGCAGGAGAGAAGCAAGAGGGCAGCCAGGAGAATGGAGATGCAACGAATCATGGGCTTTAGATCAATATCAGGTAATCATTAGCCGATAATATAGTCAGACCGGTGAAAAATATACTATCAGGTTAATGTTCTATACTTGTATCAAGAATTTGTGGAAGCGTCATCCACGCTCTTAGCTACACCCGCGATAACAACTAAGAAAAGAGACCGGCCGGGGAAGCCGGTTATTCAGAGGAGAACTCAATTATGGCTATTGGTCACACTATTATCGGTTCGGGCCCTGAAACAGTTTTTGTACTTCACGGCTGGTTTGGAGACTACTCAGTCTGGGAGCCAACATTTCCGGCGCTCGACAAAGAGACATTCACCTATGTTTTTATTGACTACCGGGGCTATGGTAAATCAGCCGATATCGACGGCAGTTATACGACGAGTGAAATTGCCAGTGATACCATCGAACTCATCGATTCACTCTACTGCGACAGCTTCCACCTGGTTGGTCACTCAATGGGAGGCATGGCAATGCAGCGGGTGATGCTCGATATTGATGATCGTGAGAGGGTGAAAAGCGCTGTTGGAATAGACCCTGTGCCAGCTTGTGGCGCACAACTTGACGAGCAGACATGGCCAATGTTCGAAGGTGCGATTGAGAGCGATGAGAACCGTTATAACATCCTTGATTTCACAACCGGTAACAGAAACTCTTCAGCATGGTTGAATTACATGGTTGAACGTTCTCGCAATACTACGACTGTGCCTGCTTTCACGGGCTACCTGAATGCGTGGGTTAAGGAGAGCTTTTCTGACGAGGTGGTCGGTTTGGAAACGCCAACCCTGGTTTGCCTTGGTGAACATGACCAAGCCTTTACGAAAGAGGCGATGGAGGCAACCTATTTTGCGTGGCTACCGAATTCAGAACTGGAATTCATTGCAAATGCAGGACATTATCCAATGCAGGAGGCCCCGGTGAATCTTGCCACTATCATGAATGCATTTATGAAAAAACATATCTGATCCGGTAACCTGTAATAGTGGAAGTGTTCCCATAAATAGTTTTTAGCATCAGGCCAGAGGCTCTATGACAATCATCAGCACATTGGGGCTGGCGCTCGCCATGTTTCTATTAGCCATCACGCCTGGACCGGGAGTATTTGCAACAGTCTCCAAAGCGCTTGCCTCGGGATTCAGACACACGTTGCCCGTCATCATGGGTATTGTTGTCGGTGACCTGGTTTTTCTTCTGTTTGCGATTTATGGTCTTGCGGCTATTGCAGAAACATTCAACGCACTATTCACAGTGATTAAATACCTGGGTGCAGCCTATTTGATCTGGCTGGGTGTCAGGTTGTGGCATGCCCGTATATCGTTGACAGATATCACCGAAGCAAATTATCAATCCGGTAAACAGAGCTTCCTTGGCGGCTTGTCGATAACGCTCGGTAACCCGAAAGTGATTCTCTTCTACCTGGGCTTTCTGCCCACCTTCGTTAACCTGGGTACACTTGCGACTATTGATGTGGCTATTGTTGCATTGGTTGTCTCTTTTGTGCTCGGTTCGGTGATGCTCTTCTATGCCTTCACAGCATCTCGTGCGAGACTGCTTTTCAAAAGTGAAACTGCGCAGAGCAGAATGAATAAAACAGCCGGTTGCGCAATGATAACCACGGGCGCTATTTTGTTGACTAAAACCTGACAGAAAGGGACAAGGCAATACAGATTTCACCAGTAGCTGCCAGAAATTATGTTCAGTCAGCTTGACGCCAATTCTCTCCCTGCTATCCTGATAGGCACATGAACAGGTTAACGACTAAGAGTCTACCCATCATCCTGGCCATTCTGGTCGGGCTTTATCCCGTGTTATTGACTGCTGCAAGCAACGCGCATTGTGCAGAAATGAACATGGAGATGTCAGATGACACAATGCACGCCATGCATCACTCAGCTAGTGATCAACCAAGCGTGGAGCAGGGAGATTGTTGTCAGAAGCAGCACACATGTGGAATAGACTCTTCCTGTTCTTCCGGCAATTGTGCCAATCTCACCTGTATGGAAAATTTATTTACGCATACAGATCAACATAACAAGTCGAATTATCTCGCTATTGTCTCTTCGGCAATTCCCATTGCTCCCCCGTTTGTTTTCTTTCGACCTCCGATAACCTGAATCTGATTCCAGGCTTGGTTAATACCACCTGTTTACAGGTTGAACAGAGATTGAGAATGTTAATTCCAATCGTCTGATCAATCGATATGAATATCAGAAATCATGTATGAGCATGATCTCGTCAGCATCGAGAGGTTGTCGATATGAGTATGCAAGGCAGAACAAATAGCATTCAAGATAAAGAGTCAAAAACTGGGAAGCGTCAGTCATTAAGGAAAGTATTTTTATTCACGATTTTCGTTGGGATGATAGGCGGAGCAGCAGCGCTACTCGTTAATGTTTCAACTCAGCCAGTGGAAGCGGCTGAAGTGATTGTCTATAAAAGCCCCACATGTGGCTGTTGTAACGAATGGGTCGATCATCTGCGTTCAAATGGGTTCACGGTGAGCACAAGAGACCGATCCAATATGCAGCCAATTAAACAGGAATTTGGTGTGCAAGCGGGACTGCAGTCATGTCACACAGCCACTGTAGATGGTTATTTTATCGAGGGACACGTGCCTGCAAAAGACATCAAGCGCCTGTTATCTGAAAAACCCGAAATTTCAGGATTAACAGTTCCCGGTATGCCGATGGGGTCACCTGGAATGGAGGGTCACAGGAAGGACAGCTATGCCGTATTGGAAGTTGATCCGGATAACAACACATCTGTCTACGCACAGTATTGAGGTAAGTGGAATGAGAATGATTCGATACACTTTACTGGGGGCGACAATTTTACTTCTGCTAACGGACAGTATTGCCGCAGGACGCTGGTATACCGATGACCAGGTTAAGAATGGAGAGAAGCTGTTTTCAGAGAACTGCGCAAGCTGTCATGGGCAAAATGCAGAGGCAACACAAAACTGGAAGCAGCCTGGCGTCGATGGCAAGTATCCTCCACCGCCGTTAAATGGATCTGCCCATGCCTGGCACCATCCAATGAATATATTACGACGACAGATTCGTATTGGGGGAATTCCGCTTGGTGGCAGTATGCCACCCTTTAAGGATAAGTTGTCAGCAAAAGAAATAGATGACGTGATCACATTTTTCCAGAGTAAGTGGTCTGACAATATCTATCAGCAATGGGAAGAGAGGGAGGCAATGATGAGCAAAGCCCAGGGCAATTAAGCTGGATACTGCAAGTGTTGGTCAGGAATAGCCTGGGGTGAGGGTGACGGCTCTGGCAGCCTTTTTTGGAGTAATGATGGGCGAGTGAGTTCGCTGATCATTACTCAGATCAGGCAGAAAGTTTTTCTCCTCATTGATCAATGCCCGTTCTGTTATCGTTTGAATCAGGTGTGTGACATGGCTGCAAAAGCTGTGTAGTTCAGGAACACCATTAACTGTAGGTATTGCGTGATTGGCGTCTGAAATCACATTGTTGAGAAATTCAATATCCTCTTCACTGATCTTGTTTCCATGTATAACAGACTCCTTGATCTCCAGTAACCTTGGGAGTCGGCTACGCCGGAATTGAGTGACCAGGACAGTCAATACACCTATATTGTTTGATTCAACAGTGTTCACATCCACCTCCTCCAGTTTGTTGAACTGTCCTTTGGTTCCAGCTCAAGCAAGCGGCTTATTCTTGTTTTTTCCACTTGTCTGACAGTTTCGCTCTGCCTTGATATTAGAGAGCTTCCGTCATATTTTTTTGTAATGCTGTCAAGAATAGCCCATTTGAATCAGGTTTGCAGTCGTGCGGCGCACAATGATCACCTTGCAGGCACAGCTGGATGCATTTCAGACAGGTTACTGCTTGAATGAGTTGGCTAACTCTTCGAGAAGTGCGACATAGATGCCATGGCAGAATTCGACGGCATCTTCTTTGTTCGAGTCCCATGACGATGTCCACTCGACATGAGTTCCCTTCTCATCTGCTGTCGGAGACAGGGTTACAAGACCGTAGTAATTTGTTACTTCATCTCGGGAAACAGGTGATGGTCCGTCGTCGATTGAATATTTCAGGCAAGCACTGTCGTGATCGATCTCTACCAGGGTTTCATGAAAGGCATCATTCAGGATTCTTTTAGCACCTGCTTCACTGCCATCAATATCTCCAACCATATCCAGCTTGGTAATAACATTTGGCGCCCATGACATGTCATGGAAGTTGCCCAATTTTTCCCAGACCTCGTTAACAGGAGCGTCGATGTCGATAGACTGGAATGTTGATGGCATGGTTATCTCCTGGCAAATAATCGTTAATTAAAACAGTGGCTTATGATTTTGTTTTCCCTTCTTGAATCAACAGGTGCTAGTCGGTAGATCATCACAACCAGTTAAGTAACTATAGCTCAGAATTTACTTTCCCACTCCCTCTTCAGTCTCATGCGGTGTATTGACGGCTCCCGTAACACCGGCAGTCAGGGCAAAACGCATTGCTTCCTCCATGTTGAGATCCAGTGGGCGGATCGAATTCCTGGGAACAAGTACCGCGTAACCTCCGATCATGTAGCTCATGGGCAGGTAGACAAGTACGTGGTCATCCTGGCGTAAGCCTTCCGGTATGTGATCGGGATTGTCCTGGGTGACAAATCCGATGATCTGCATATCCGTATCGCCAATAGTAATAGCGACGACCTGCTCAAACTCATCCTTCTCTTTTGGTGAGAAATAGTCGAAAAAGTCACGGATTGAACGATAGATCGACTTGATTACAGGCATGCGGTAGAGAATCTGTTCGCTCATCGCAAACAGGCGCCGAACGACATACGCATGCATCAGCAGGCCTACGGCGAAAAACAGAAACAGTCCTGCAATGACTCCCATGCCAGGCCAATAGAGACCGGATGGAAGTGCCAATTTAATCAGGTCGCCCAGAACTGTCTCAACCGACACAATCAGCCAGTAGAGCAGGTAGAGAGTCAGTGTGACCGGAATAATGGTTATAAAACCGGTTAATATATTACGGCTTAAAAATTTCACGAGGGAAAATCCTGTTTTCTGAAAAAATTGGTTATCTTTGAGTATATGCTTCCAACTTCCCTACTTGCAAAGCTTTGAATAAACCTTGCCCTTGTCATCTGGCCCTGTTTCGCAATTCGCCATTGCTATCTTGAGCAGTGGGGGTGTGATCAATGTGGAAAAGATCACCATCAGTACCACGGCGGAGAAGAGGGTGCTGTCAATAACGCCCAGGGTCTTGCCGATGGATGCGAATACAAGACCTACCTCGCCACGTGGCATCATGCCGATGCCGACGGCAATTTTATTTAATTTGCCAAAAGCACCAAGACCGGCAGCCAGTTTTCCGATCACGGCGACAATAATCAAGGCGCCTGCAAAGAGGAGGACATTCCAGTCCAGGAAGGTCTCCAGTTTTACCTGTATTCCCATGAGAACAAAGAATATCGGAACCAGGATTGCCTCGATCGGGGCGAACAGCTCCTGGATAGAGTATTTCTGCTCTTCCTCTTTTCCCCACTCGGTAAATTGCGAATCGAGCAGGAGTAAACCGGCCGCAAAAGCACCAATAATTGTTGCCAGGCCGGCAAGATTGGCAAACCATGCCAATGTCATGACAAACACGAAAGAGATGAAGAGCTTGGCTTCCATCTCGTCTAGTTTGCGCAGCAGACGAATCAATACCCTGATGATGTAGGGCCCAAGCATCAGGACGACGGTAATAAAGAGAAAAGCCTGGAATACAGTTTCTGAAATACTGCGGAAATCCATGTTGCCGGTGACGACGATGCCGGAAACGATGGAGAGCATCACCAGTCCCAGCAGGTCGTCCATGACAGCCGCTCCGAGTATTACATGTGATTCCCTGCAGGTGGTTTTATTCAGGTCCTGCAGCACGCGAGCAGTAATCCCGATACTGGTTGCACCAAGTGTTGCACCTAGAAACATGTGATGTGAATGTGATGTGCTGGGCAGTAACCACCAGCTCACCATGAAGCCGAGTGCGAAGGGAACGACCACGCCGATGATGGCAACACGAATAGAGTCCCAGCCAACCTGCTTCAGTTCTGCGATACAGGTATTCAGTCCGACGTGGAAAAGCAGAAAGATAACCCCGTAACGGGAGAAGACATCGACTGCCTGTGCAATGGCAAGGTACTCACTTCCATTGGGTCCGGTGATGATTCTCAATACATCAGCTGCATTTTTATTGTCGACAGCACGGCTGACACACTCATCAACCGGCATGCCGGCCATGACAAGTTGTGCGATCTCAGTACATCCTATTCCTTCACGCAGGATGATGATCAGGTCATAACCGAACAGGTAGAGAAGGTTTCCCAGCAGAACACCCATAAGGAGTTCACCAAGAACGGAGGTTTGTTTTAATGCGCGGGCAGCATAGCGGCCAACCAGTGCAGCCACCAGTATAAGGGTGACGCCAAAAATGACCGGGGCTATCGGGTCATTATGTGAAACCATTGGTTCTATGATGCCTGTATCCACGTATTCCACCTACAGGTATGAGAAACAGAATAAACAGGTTAGATCTGATTATCTCATTTTTAATCACGTATATGAAATATGTTACCTGATGGACAGGAGGCCAGGCGATTATTTTCCCAACGCCAGTTTCTTTATCAGCTTGCCAAGTGTGATGAAAGTATCCTCCTTCACAGTGTCCTGATCGTAACCGCAATTGATACGGATACAGTTCCGGTAATGCCTTAATGAAGAGAAGAGTACCCCCGGGGTGACACTGATATTCTTTTTCAGTGCCTCGTCGAACAGATCACGTCCACTCACATTTGAAGGGAGTTCCACCCACAGAATAAAACCACCGGCAGGATTCGTCACTTTTGTTTCTGACGGGAAGTGCTGGCAGATCATGTGACGCACCCAGCCGACTTCTCTTTTTAATGCTGCGCGTATACGTTTGAGGCTGCGCTCATACTCTCCGCTCTTGAGAAATTCTGCTACGGCGAGTTGCGTTAGTGTTGGCGTTGCACTGTTAAATGCCTGTTTGCGTTCCAGTACCTCTTTGTAATATCGCCCCGGAACGACCCAGCCGACACGATACCCTGGTGCAATATTCTTTGAATAGCAGCCACAGCTGATGACGATGCCTTTGGTGTCAAACCGTTTGCACGGGCTTGGGCGTCGGTCACCAAAGTGCAGGTCTCCATAGATATCATCTTCAAGTAGTGGTACTGACCGAGCAGTCAGCATCTCGACGAGACGTTGTTTATTCTCGTCAGGCATTGTAAAACCCAGCGGGTTCTGGAAGTTGGGAACGGTAATGACCGCCTTGACGTCACTGGTTTCCATAATCTGGTCGAGTGCATCCAGGTCCATGCCTGTTTCCGGGTCTGTTGGCACTTCAACCGCCATCAAGCCCAACTGCTGCATTAACTTGAGAACTGAAAAGTAGGTTGGTGATTCAACCGCCACCACATCGCCCGGTCGTGTCACGGTCTGCAGGCCCAGTGCGAGTGCCTCGGTCGCACCGGTCGTGATGATGATCTGGTCTACATCCACTTTTGTATTCATACGCGTGTAGGCCAGTGCAATCTGCTCGCGCAACTCGCGCACACCGGGAGGGAATGCATAACTGACAACGCGTTCCGGTTCCTCGGTCATGATGCGCCTTGTCGCACGCAAGAGGCCTTTCACCGGCAACAGGCTGGTCGAGGGCACGGCCGCACCCAGCGGAACGATGTCGGAGCGCCCGGCGAGGGAGAAGATGGTGTTGTACAGGTCCCGAAACGGAATGCAGCAGGGTTCTGCCGCCGTGGTCTTCATTTCCGGGGCCTGTGGTGTGTCAACTGCATGCTCGGTTACATAAAAGCCCGATTGCGGCCTCGCTTCAAGAACGCCCTGGTGTTCGAGATTGATATAGGCCTGGGAAACAGTGCTGATACTAACACCTGCATCCTGGCTCATTTTGCGCAGTGAAGGCACCTTGTCGCCAGGCGACAGTGCTCCACTGGTGATCATATGGGCAATTGTCTCGGAAACCTGTTCGTGCCGGAGCATAACAACCTCGCAAACTGTTACGGTTAAATTCCTGTAATTTGTATCTGTCACCATAACAGTTGTGGCGCTAAACTGCTACACATCAACAAACAGCCCTGAAACTGAAACGGAGGGAACGTCATGACAACACAGCAACTCATCCATAACCAGACACTCGGTTTCCTCGAGTGGATTGATTCACTTGTAGGCGAGAACAAGGTTCTGCCAGCACTCGTTATGACATTAGAGACCTGGTATCAGCGTGGAAAGCAACGCAGCCAACTGGGCCAATTAACTCCTGATCATTTGGATGATATTGGTATTTCAGAGCAGCAGGCCCGTGATGAGGCTGGTAAGCACTTCTGGCAGGATTGATTGTCCTGAGGGAGAGTCGAACAGCATTGAATCATGCTCCGGTGCATCCGGTGAACTGTGTTTGGCTTCAGTCACCAATTACAGCGAGCCCGTACCGGAGTTCTTCATTTCATTCTGATCGATCGCTTTCAGCCTGAACATCAGCAGGGTGCCGAATGCCATGATGATGGCTGCCATGTAGAGACCATCGCTATAGTTTCCACTATATTCCGCAAGTAAACCTGTCACTGCAGGTGCGAGGATTTGAGCCACGCCATAAGATATGGTCATCTTGCCCATCATCTTTGCCGGCCGGGTAGGGTAATAGCGCCCCGCCATACTAAGTACCAGGCTGACAATCCCGATAAATGTCCCACCGAATAAAGCAGATCCGAGCAATACAACGTAGAGATTTGCTTCAACAACCGATATCAGGATGCCTACTATCTGCAGCGTGAATGCAGCAATCAAGGCATTGAAATTACCAACTTTTCTGGCGACCATGTCCCAGAACATACATGCAGGTGCTGCAGCTAACCCCAGGATCAGGAAAGCCCACGAGCCATTTCCCTCGAGGCCGGGCAACTGCTCTACGATTGCAACGATAAAGGTCGCACTCACCACGTAACCGACACCGGCACAGAAATATGCCAGCATAAACAGGCGCAAAAAAGTTTTTCCTGGTGGGCGATCAACCATCTCCTTGCCGGTACGCGTTACTGTTGTTTTCTCTGGCCTGGGCAGCCATCTCCAGGCTGGAATGAGAATCAAGGCACCAATGAGAGTCAGAAATATCCACTGTTCACTCCAGACCAAGTGGCTGCTCATTATTTCGACCAGGAATGCACATAAAGCGATACCCAGTCCTATTCCGGCAAAGTGGATGCCTAGCTCACTGCGATGTTCATGGCGGATCAGCCAGTTCATGATCAGGCCGGAACCAGCCAGCAATCCGGCGGCACTACTCAGGCCTGCAAAGAACCTGGAGAGGGACCATAACCAGAAATTGTCTGTGATTCCCATGACGAAAGTCGATACGACAGCAACCACCAGGCCAAGACGGTAGAGGCGGTCTTTCAGAACCAGGTCGCTGATTAATGATGCCCAGATTGCACCACTGAGGTAGCCGATGTAATTGATGGCCGCAAGCCATCCCGCTTCGGAAACGCCAAAACCAGCCTGTTGCTGCATCAAGGGCAGTAGAGGAGTGTAGGCAAAGCGTGCTATTCCCACCATCAGGATGAGACTAAGAATTCCGGCGCTTAACACTTTCAGGCGTTCAATTTGCGAGGTCATATCTCATCTGTTGCTTCAGCCAATGGCTCTGACTATAACCTGTTTGGGATGCGAGGGATCATCTCTCTTCAGCCAAATGTACTTTATCTCGTCACAATATGCGTCTTGATCTCGCGGTAGTGAATATTTGCCCAGATTTTCCGAATTGAGTGGTATTCTCATATGATTGCAGTACAGATAACAGTTTCTTTAGAATCAAATTCAGTTCGGAGTAAATCAATGAATCTGCTAGAAACAATTTTAAGTGCACAAAATGGAGATGTTGTGCGACAGGTAGCGAACAACTTCCAGCTTGATGAAGGCCAGGCAAAGTCAGCCATGGGTGCGTTGCTTCCTGCTTTGACACAGGGAATTAGCAAAAACGCGAGTGGCTCCCAGGGGCTTGGCGATCTTATTGGTGCACTGACCGGAGGCAATCACAGCAAGTACATTGACCAGCCCGAGGTGTTGGCTGAGTCTGGAACTGTTGAGGAAGGGAATAAAATTCTGGGACATATCCTTGGTAGCAAGGATGTCAGTCGCCAGGTTGCATCGCGTGCAGCTGAAAGCAGTGGAGTTGATAGCGGTATTTTAAAGCAGATGCTGCCAATGCTAGCCAGCGTAGCCATGGGGGCAATGGCAAAGAAAGGGTTGGGAAATGCATCAGCTGGGCAACCTGAAGGGCTTGGCGGAATGCTGACCGGAATCCTCGATGCAGATAAGGACGGTTCTGCGCTGGACGATATCATGGGTATGGCATCAAAATTCATGCGTTGAGTTATCACGCCGAATGCTTAACAGAATATCAGCAGGCTCGTCGATGAATCAGGGCCATACCTGATCAAGGAATTATGTAAATGAAAACAGCTCTTATCACGGGAGTTACAGGTCAGGATGGTGCATATCTCTCAGAATTCCTGTTGGAGAAGGGGTACGAGGTTCATGGCATCAAGCGCCGAACTTCCCTGATCAATACCGATCGTATTGATCACCTCTACCAGGATCCACATGAAGATCATCTGCATTTCTTTCTTCATCATGGAGACATGACTGATTCATCCAGCCTGGTTCGGATTATTCAACAAGTACAACCGGATGAGATTTATAACCTTGCTGCGCAGTCACATGTGGCATGTTTCATTCGAAGAGCCGGAATATACAGCAAACTCTGATGCAATAGGTCCGCTGCGAATACTAGAGGCGATTCGTATTCTTGGCCTTGAAGAGAAAACCCGTTTTTACCAGGCTTCAACTTCAGAGCTCTACGGTAAAGCGGTAGAAATGCCTCAGAATGAAAACACACCATTTCATCCCCGCTCCCCATATGCAGTAGCCAAGCTTTATGCATACTGGATTACGGTTAACTACCGTGAAGCTTACGGTATGTATGCATGTAACGGCATCCTTTTCAATCATGAGTCGCCAATGCGTGGTGAGACTTTTGTTACGCGAAAAATTACCCGTGCACTGGCCCGTATCAAATTGGGTTTGCAGTCCTGCCTCTACCTCGGAAACCTTGATGCAAAACGGGACTGGGGACACGCTCGCGACTATATTGAAATGCAATGGCTCATGTTGCAGCAGGATGAGCCTGAGGATTTTTGCATTGCGACCGGTATGCAGTATTCAGTGCGTGACTTCGTTAACTTTGCATGCAAAGAGTTGGAGATTGCGATCAAATGGTCTGGTTCCGGGGTGAATGAGAAGGGTATCGATAGTGAATCCGGAGAAGCTATTATCGCTGTAGACCCACGCTATTTTCGTCCCACAGAAGTTGACTCACTGCTGGGAGATGCCACGAAGGCGAGGGAGAAGTTGGGATGGACGCCCAAAATAACATTTGAGGAGATGGTCAAGGAGATGGTAAGCACTGACATAAAGGAGGCGCAGCGTGAACAGCTTTGCAAGCAAATCGGGACCGAACTGCCCGGTTAGACAGGCGAGTTGATGTCTCCTCTTAATTATTGTCAGCATGATGGGATTAGAAACCTCATATGAATAAAACAAGAGTCTATGTTGCTGGTCATACAGGCATGGTTGGTTCGGCAATCGTACGTGCGCTGAAGTCGACAGGTGGTTGTGAGATTGTTACTCGCGATCACTCCGAACTGGATTTGACCAATCAGAAGGAAGTCGAGGAGTTCTTTCAGGATCAGGAAATAGACCAGGTCTACCTTGCTGCAGCGAAAGTCGGGGGTATTTATGCAAATGACACATATCCTGCTGATTTTATCTTTGACAATTTAATGATCGAATGCAATGTCATTCATGCCGCAAGTAACAATGATGTACAGAAGCTGCTATTTCTGGAATCAAGTTGTATCTATCCACGCCTGGCACCACAGCCGATGGATGAAACGTGCCTGCTTACTGGTGAACTGGAGCCTACAAACGAGCCTTATGCGATTGCAAAGATCGCCGGTATCAAGCTATGCGAGAGCTATAATCGCCAGTACGGGCGAGATTACCGCAGTGTCATGCCGACGAATTTATATGGACAGAATGACAATTTCCATCCGCAAAACAGTCATGTTGCTCCAGCCTTGATGCGTCGTATACATGAAGCAAAGCTATCAGGTGACAATGAAGTTGTTATCTGGGGAACAGGGACCCCAATGCGTGAATTCCTGCACGTGGATGATATGGCAGATGCCAGTGTTTTTATCATGAATCTTGATAGTAGCGAGTATCTCGCCAACACCAGTCCGATGATGTCACATATCAATATCGGTACCGGCATTGATTGCACTATCCTTGAGTTGGCACAGACAATGGCAGAAGTGATCGGCTATGAAGGACGCCTGGTATTTGATGAAAGCAAACCGGATGGCACGCCTCGTAAGCTACTGGATGTGGGTAGAATACAGCGTATGGGCTGGAGAGCGAGTATCGATCTGAAAGAGGGGCTTTCGATGACCTATCGCTGGTATCTGGGTCATCAGGCAGGCATGAACAAGGTGACAATGTAAGATTTATAAAATCCCGGCACACTATTTAGTGTTGTTCCTTTATGCCCCATAAAGGAAATAAGGAGTTAACACTTTGTGCTCCAATCAAGTGCATCAAGATTGGCCTGTTCGCATTCAACTGCATTGCCAATCGTGAGAAACCGGAATAATTTCGTTTGCCACCAAAATGGTTTTCAACAATTCCGCATTCCAGTTCCTGAGCCAGTCCAAGCATTAGCAAGTCAACGATTGCATCCCTGTTGCGATGGTACGCTTCCTCCTGGGGCAGATTGATATGCTGGATTGGTTCACCTGTTTTGGAAAGTCCGTCACAAAAGTTGAATATTTCCCTGCCATTCGTCTGAGCTCCAGCATGTGGGCAACTTGATATCCTCTTTATGCGGTACGTTCGGAGCATCAAGTGCATGGGGGAACGCCAATTGTGCATCAGAGATAACAGCATGAGCCCGATCTTTACGATAAAAGGTACATTCAAGGACATCGGGTACTTCAAAATCCTTATGCATCCTCACTGGACAGCAGTTGTTCGGGTGCATATGTACAACCTCAAAATTATCTGTCAGTCTCCTGAAAGCCTGCTGCATATATGTAAATATTGCGGATGCGAAAAGTCGTGTTAATCCGTGGAACTCTATAACCACTATTCTGAATCTTCGTAAGGTGTCTGCAGGAGTATCCAGTAATACCTGGTACTCAGCGCCCTCAATATCCATCTGTAAAACCAGGTCATCACCTGCCTCCGGTATCTCCTGATTAACCCAGTCATACAACCGAATTGTCTGACTGTCATTTGTTAATCCCAGGTGTCGCTTCTTGAAGTGAAACAAGGGGTTTTCAACAGGTGCTGCTTCTACTGAATAATCGGTCATGAAGGACTTGATTCCGCGTTCGGCAAGATCCTCTTCAAACTGGCAGATATCTGATACACCCGGAGAAAAACAGGCCTGGATCAAATCCAAATCGTCAGGAACAAGGTAACCGCCATCGTTGTTTTCGCCAATTCGAATCAGTGGAGTTGTTATCGCGACCGGCCTGATCATTCTAAAGAAGTCTTTCAGGTTGTCAGTAGATGTGATTCCTCCAAGCAGATACTCCTTGTTGTTATGACTCACAACAGGCAACTGCTGATGAGTCAATTTTTCACTAACCAGTGGGTAGCCGAGTTGTTTCATCATTGCAGCATTTTCGTGGTTGAACTGATGACGCTGCTTCGAAGTAAATATCCTGCTTTTATGGCTGTGTTGTGCGCGTATCCATTTTCCATCCTTTGCTGCAATCTGATCGCGGCTTGGAACGGTTTCAGACAATATGGGCAGATTAAGAAAGGTGCTCAACTGCTTTAATAATGACGGCAAGTCTGTGGTGATTTCCTCAAAACGGAGAAAAAGGGTGTTTGGCCGGTTCCACGGGTGCCAGGCTTCCAGGTGACGTGACCAAGTTAAAGAAAAAGGTTGTTTTCCGATGATGATATCGGATAAATCTACATTGTTGTCAAGCCAGTCATGCAGGCTGAGTGTTGCATCGTAACCGTTACGAACAAGGTAGATAGTCGGATTATTATCAGGTGGCACTTCATGGGTTTTGATTACTGGGAATTTTGTACCGGGAGGGAATTGGATTTTCCCATCAATATGTTCAATATGACCAACCTGTTTCTGCAGGTATTCATTTGTACCCAGGTCATTAGGATAAATGCTTGCTGATCTGAGTCCAAAACAGTGAAATAGAATAGTTCGCAGGTAGGTATTTCCGCTACGGGGATATGAGGCAAGCCAGATTGGTTTCTGCATATGTGGAATGGTTATCTGTTACCGAACCAATAGTGATGAGTCGATTCTATACTACTGTGGACAGTTGCGGGTATGAAGATGGGATTGTCGGGGGAGACTGACGCCTGAATTCGGGGCTATGAGAATTACTGTTAGATCACTATTACTGCTGTGAAACAGGAACAGGCTTGCAACAAGATCGTTGCAAGCCTGTTCAATTTCTGTAATTCACATTCCGTCAGATAGGAATCCGTTTATTCTTCACCCGACAATGCAGCCTGGGCCGCTGCAAGGCGAGCAACTGGTACTCTTGGTGCCGAGCAGGAGATATAGTCCAGACCAATGTTATGGCAAAAATTGATCGATGCAGGGTGCCCACCATGCTCGCCACAAATGCCAACAAGGAGGTCAGGCCTTGTCTTTTTGCCCCAGTCGACAGCCAGTGCCATGAGTTTTCCAACACCTTTCTCATCGAGTACTTCGAATGGATTGTCCTGGAGAATTCCTGATTCGTTGTACATTGGAAGGAACTTATTCTCAGCATCTTCGCGTGAGAATGAAAAAGTGGCCTGTGTCAGGTCATTGGTTCCAAATGAGAAGAACTCAGCCTCTTCTGCCAGGCTATCTGCACGCATGCAGGACCTGACAACCTCGATCATGGTGCCGAACTGGAATCCTGGTGTCTGGCCAAGACGCTCTTTGAGTTCGGCCTTGATGTCATCCACCAGTCGTTTTACAGAGAGAAGTTCCTGTGCCGTACAGACCTGTGGGACCTTGATTTTCGGATGTACCTCGATCCCTTTCTTTTCACACTCAGCCGCAGCTTCGAGGATGGCGCGGATCTGCATTGAGTAGATTTCCGGAAATGTGATTCCAAGGCGTACGCCACGATGCCCCAGCATGGGGTTGGTTTCGTACAAGGAGCGCACCTTCTTCAGCATGGACTCCTTCTTGCTGATAGCTTCTTCAACCATGTGAGCATCGGCTAGTGAATGAACTGGTTCGGCTTCATCATTTGTAGCAAGAGGATCGACCAGCAGTGACATGGTTCCTACCAGAACATCCATCCCTACAACTGTTTGTTTGAGCTGTTTTAGCTGTTCCAGTTCCCTGACAAGCTGGTTTTCGGAGGGAAGGAACTCATGAATAGGCGGATCCAGCAGGCGAATCGTGACAGGGTAGGGCGACATTACTTCGAAAAGCTCTTTAAAATCACTCCGCTGCATCGGCAGAAGCTTCTCCAGGGCGACTTGCCGCTCTTCCAGAGTTTCTGCAACGATCATTTCGATCACAACAGGAAGTCGGCTTGGGTCATTAAACATGCGTTCTGTACGGCACAGCCCGATTCCCCTGGCGCCATATTTCAGTGCGTCCCGTCCATCAAGCGCCGTGTCTGCATTTGCCATGACTGTCAGGCGTGCTATTTCATCAGCCCATTTCAGCAAGATGCTGAGTTCTGCTGTCACTTCTGCTTCAATGGTTGCAACCTCTCCGAGATAGACTTTACCGGTGCTGCCATCGAGGGTGATCATGTCTCCTTCATGGATGGTGGTGTCGCCAACAGAGGCGATGCGCAGATTGACATCAACCTCGATGCCCTCTGCTCCAGCAACACAGGGTTTTCCCATCCCGCGTGCGACAACAGCAGCATGTGAGGTTTTACCTCCACGACTTGTGAGAATACCCTGGGATGCAAAGAAGCCGTGAATATCTTCCGGCTTGGTTTCCTCACGCAATAAAATCACGCGCTCACCTGATTTCCCTCTGACTTCTGCGCGGTCAGCATCGAACACCGCGATACCTGTAGCGGCGCCCGGGGAGGCGGGTAAACCCTGCGCAAGTGAAACAGCTTGTGCTTCGGGATCGAGTCGTGGGTAAAGCATCTGTTCAAGCAGGTCGGGTTCAATGCGTAGAAGTGCCTGCTTCTTGTCGATCAGTTTCTCCTGTTCCATTTCAACCGACGTCCTGACCATGGCAACGGCATTCATTTTGCCGTTACGTGTCTGCAGGCAATAGAGAGTGCCGCGCTCAATGGTGAATTCGAAGTCCTGAACTTCACAGTAATGCTCTTCGAGCTTCTGGCGTAACTCTTCCAGCTGACGTGCCATTTCAGGCATTTCGCCGGCAAGCTTGTCGATCGGTTTTGGTGTACGAATACCGGCGACAACATCTTCGCCCTGGGCATTGATCAGGTATTCACCAAACAGCTTGTTTTCACCGGTGCCGGGATTACGGGTAAAGGCAACGCCGGTGGCCGAGTCGTCGCCCCTGTTGCCAAATACCATGGTGCAGATATTGACGGCTGTGCCATGGGCCATGTCTGGTGTGATGTGGAATTCGCGGCGATAATCAACTGCGCGTTTCCCCATCCATGAGTTAAAGACGGCCTTGACAGCGATCTCCAACTGCTCGTAAGGATCCTCGGGAAAAGGTCGCCCGGTCTGCTCGGAAACCACGTGTAAGAAGCGTTCACTGATCTCTTTCAGATTATCGGCTGACAGACCGACATCCTCAGAAACATTGGCCTTTTCTTTAACGGCATCGAACTCTTTGTCAAACTCTTCGTCATCAATATCAAGAGCAACTTTGCCAAACAGCTGAATGAAGCGGCGATAGGAGTCATAACCAAAACGCTCGTCACCGGTCTGCCTGATCTCGCCCTGCAGCGTCTCCGAGTTGAGGCCCAGGTTGAGTATCGTATCCATCATGCCGGGCATGGACATTGCCGAACCGGAGCGAACCGATACCAGTAGCGGGTCTTCAGGGTCGCCAAATTTTTTGCCGGTCAGTGATTCAACCTCCTGCATCTGCTGGCGTACCTGGTCCATTAAATCTGAAGGTAAGGCGTCATCGTCGGAATCAAGGTAATCAAGGCAGGCTTCCGTGGTAATGACGAATCCTGGTGGTACATTCAGTCCGAGTTGTGTCATCTCGCAGAGATTGGCGCCCTTGCCACCCAGAAGTTTCTTGTCTTTGCCATCGCCTTCGTTAAAACCGAAGGCCCAGATTTTGTCAATTACTGTGTCATTCATGAATGTTGATCTCTCTAGTTTTTTAAACGCCAATCTTTTTAATGCTACATCAACACATCACTTTCGGTATTGACATTTGACTTATATTTACTCTTTTCTTGCACTGTCGGGATGAAATTTTTCTTACATCAGGATGCATCGAAATTTCCCTGCGGGAGATTCGATTTGACACTAGAAAAGCCTTGATTAAATAATGTTCAGATAATGCTGCGATATTCGGTACGTGGCAAAAAAACAGGGGGAGTTTCGATCAATGAACGAGCATAGAATCAGTTTTACCTATTTGTCCCAGGAAGACCTTCTGGAGGCAGGCTGTTTTGATATGCGCATGGTTATCGAAACAGCGGAAAAGACCCTTATCTCCTATGAAGAAGGTGGCGTCCTGTTTCCTGAGAAAGTGGTGCAGATTTTCAACCAGTCAAGCCAGGATCGAATCAACTGTCTACCCGCGACACTGCTGGACGAAAAGGTCTGTGGCGTGAAATGGGTTTCAGTGTTTCCAAACAATCCGGTAAAACACGACAAACAGAACCTTTCAGCTATTTTCCTTCTCTCCGAGATCAAACACGGATTTCCCATTGCGGTAGTTGAGGGCACCCTTGCCTCGAACATGCGAGTTGCGGCCATGGGCGCCATTGCTGCCAAGCACCTGGCTGTTGAGAATTCCGAGGTGATTGGTTTTATTGGATCCGGCGAGCAGGCCAAAATGCACCTTATTGGCATGAAGACTGTGCGTCCATCACTCAAGCAGTGCCGTGTCGCATCCAAGCTGCCGGAAGAGGAAGATGCATTTATAGACGAGCTGTCACACCTGTTTCCGGATATGGAATTTATTGCTGCGCGTACGAATGGAAAGAAGGCCATGGAGGGGGCAGATATCCTGGTTACAGCAACCAGCGCACAGGCACCACTGCTACACGCCAGCTGGGTCAAGCCGGGTGCCTTTTACAGCCATATTGGCGGCTGGGAAGATGAATATGACGTCGCACTGCAGAGTGATAAAATTGTCTGCGACGACTGGGAGACAGTCACCCATAGAACGCAGACGCTGAGCCGCATGTACAAGGAAGGCTATATCGACAGCCACAGAATCCATGCTGATTTGCATGAGCTGGTCAGCGGTCACAAGGTTGGGCGCGAAAATGATCAGGAACGTATCTATTTTAATGCTGTTGGCCTGGCCTATATCGATGTGGCTATTGGACTCTCTATGTATAATAGGGCTATGTCAGCTGGCATCGGAACGGCCCTGGACCTGCAAAAATCCATGATTTTCGAGCATGCAGACATAGCCAAACAAATTCGTCTGTAGATTGATACCGGGCGCCAACTGCGCCCCTCAAATGGTTCGACATCATGTTCAAACGCCTTGAGGAGAACCCCACCGAGACCGTCATGGTCGAGATAGAAGGCACGAGTGTGCGGGTACCGGCTGGGGAGAGTGTCGCAGCAGTCGCACTTGCCCACGGACTGATCCATACCCGCACAACAACTATCTCCGGCAAGCCGCGTGCTCCTTATTGCATGATGGGGGTATGCTTCGACTGCCTGGTCGAAATCGATGGTAAACCAAACCGCCAGGCCTGCATGATAAAGGTAGCTGAAGGCATGCGTATCCGTCGCCAACACGGGGCCGGTGAATGAAATCACATTACCCCCTGGTCATTATCGGCGCTGGTCCGGCCGGACTGGCTGCGGCCACAACAGCTTCTGAACATGGCATAGAAACTGCCTTGCTGGATGAGCAGCCTGCACCCGGAGGCCAGATTTACCGAAATATCGAGTCCATGCCGACGCAACGTGCGGAACTGCTCGGTAGTGAGTATCAGCGTGGTGAAAAGCTGGTGCAACTGATGCGCTCATCGAACACGCACTATTTTAGTGATGCCTCTGTGTGGTCCCTTAATGGCCAGCTTGAACTGGGCGTTCTTCACCAGGGCAGGGCGCACTTGATCCATGCTGACCAGGTCATCATTGCAGGTGGTGCTCAGGAGAGACCGGTTCCATTTCCGGGATGGACATTGCCGGGTGTGATGAATGCCGGTGCCGGACAGATCCTTTTGAAGCAGTCGGGCCTGGTGCCCTCTGATGGTGTGGTTCTGGCAGGTTCAGGTCCACTTCTGTTACTGCTTGCATGGCAATACCTGAATGCAGGTGTAGATGTGAAGGCGGTACTGGATGTACAGCCAATGAGTAACTGGTTACGTGCAGCACCCTATTTACCTAAAGCGCTGCTGGCACACCACTATATTACCAAGGGGCTGCGTTATAAACGTGACCTCAAGGCAGCAGGTGTACTGACCCGGCATGGTGTTAAGGATTTGCGTGCAATTGGAGGTGGACACGTACAGGCAGTGGATTATATCCACCGAAACAAACTCTACTCGATCAAAACACCCTTGCTGTTAACTCATTTTGGCGTCATTCCACAAACCCATCTGAGTCGTGCTGCGAGTTGTGCGCACGAGTGGAACACCGCGCAGCAATGCTGGCGTCCCGTCAATGATGTGTGGGGCGCAACAGATATCAAGGGTATCAGCGTGGCTGGAGACAATGCTGGTATCGGTGGTGCACGTACAGCCGAACATAACGGTCGGCTGGCGGCATTCAATGCCATTCATCAGATGGGCCATATAAGCCAAGGCGAACGAGATAAGAAGGCAAAGAAAGATCTGCGCTGGATGAAGGACGAGCTCCTGATCCGCCCATTTCTGGATGCTATGTTCCGTCCGCCAAGCATAATGCTCACGCACCCCACAGATGAAGAGATCCTGTGCCGTTGTGAAGAGGTGACAGCAGGTGATATTCGCAAGGTGCTTGAAGAGGGACATCAAACCCCCAATGCAGTGAAATTCCATACCCGTTGCGGAATGGGGCCCTGCCAGGGACGCCAGTGTGCTGATTCGGTCGCACAGTTGATCGCTTACGAGACCGGCACCAATCCACGCGATATCGAGCCCTACCGGGTACGTCCGCCGGTCAAGCCGATCACTATCGGGCAATTGGCGGGCATGGAGCAGAATAGTGAAGAGTGATGTCCTGATTATTGGCGGGGGCCTGATGGGTGCCTGCACAGCACTCTATCTCGCAAAGCGTGGCGTCAAGAGTATCGTGCTGGACAAGGATCACTCCGGCCGTCATGCCTCCGGCGTCAATGCCGGAGGCCTGCGCAAACTCAACCGTAACCCGGCTGAGATACCGCTCACGGTAGAGGCATCAAGAATCTGGTCGCATATACAGGAACTGGTGGACAGCGATTGTGATGTTAAGTTGTCCGGCCAGGTACGGGTGGCAGAAAGTGATGCAGATATGGAACTGCTGGAGACACGAGCTGCTTTAGTGCGTGAGCTGGGTTATGAGCACGAACAGATGATTAATCGTGACAAGCTTTATGAGCTTGTCCCCGCGCTCGCCCCGCATTGCCTTGGTGCACTCTGGTGTGAAGATGACGGGTTTGCCAGGCCCTACCACGCGACTACCGCGTTCCGCCGCAAGGCCGAATCACTTGGTGCAGATTTCCACAGTCATACCGCACTTAATGCGCTTGAACGCGAGGGTGATAACTGGCTTGCTTCGACGCACATGGGGGAGATTCGGGCCCCCGTCGTAGTGAATGCCTCTGGTGCCTGGGGTGCCAGGCTGGCCAGTACTATCGGTGATCAGATTCCTGTCAAACCTGGTGCTCCGACTCTGATGGTCACTGAACGCCTGCCTCACTTTATTGATCCGGTTGTGGGTGCAGCATCACGCAAGCTCTCATTCAAACAGATGCAGAATGGCACCGTCATTATTGGCGGTGCACATATGGCCAGGCTGGATATGGTCAATGAACGCTCAGAGATTGATTACAGGACGATGGCCGAAAGTGCACGAACTGTGACAACGCTATTCCCGCAAATGGCAGATGCACGAATTGTACGTTTCTGGGCTGGTATCGAGGGATTTACACCGGATCATATTCCGGTCATTGGACCATCTATCAATGCGCCGGGGCTTTTTCACGCGTTCGGCTTCTCTGCCCACGGTTTCCAGTTATCACCTGTGGTGGGGCGCATCCTCAGTGAACTGATTCTGGATGGGCAAAGCAGCCTTCCCATCGAGCCATTTCGAGCCGACAGGTTTCCGACCGGGTAGTTAGGGCGGATTCAGCTACGAAAGCTACTTTTCAGCTGCAACAACAGATATCTCTACCAGTAGAATATCACGTGCCATGGATGCTTCAACACATGCACGTGCCGGGGCATGGCCCTCGGGAATCCAGTTGTCCCAGACCTCATTCATTGCAGCGAAATCTTGCATGTCCTTGATATAGATAGTTGCGGAGAGAATATGCTCCTTGTCGCTGCCAGCCTGTTCAAGAAGAGTATCCACTTTCTCCAGCATGCTCTCGGTTTGTTCCTTGATACCCTGGGTGGCATCTTTACAAACCTGGCCGCATAAATAGATCGTTCCATTATGTTTAACAATTCGGCTCATACGTGGGCCGGTTTCGAAGCGTTCAATCGTTTTGTTCATAAGGTCACCAATTAACTATCTTGTACGATATGTGCCAGGAATCTCTCAAGCTCAACGACCTCCCTGGCCTGTCGATCTTTAAGGAGCCTGACCCTTTCAGCTATTCTTGTTTTCCATTCTTCACGGTTTTTTATCATGTCTGAAATCGCGTCAGCCCACTCCTGGGGAGTTGCGAAGTATGGCATCTGTAATGCCGCATTGCCTACGCCTTCAATAACACCGGGTATATCAGTCGTGACGACAAGGCAATTTTCAAGCAGTGCTTCTGCAGCGGTCATTCCATAGCCTTCAATCCGTGTCGGATGGAGTAGTACCCTGGTATTGCGATAGATTTCAGACATGTTACTAACGTAATCCAGCACCTCGATATTCCCATTCATCTTTCCGTGGTAGAAACCGGATGAAACAGGACGAAGATAGGGCTCCAATTGCAGCATGGCTGAATTGTAACCACCTCCTAATATCCGTATTTTATCGTTTCGAAAATGAAAATTCGCTAATGCGAGAAAAAGAGCTCCCCCTTTCATGGGCAGGGGATTGACGATTGTAAAATCCACAGGATTCAAATCGAGTTCGGGTTCTTCGTCTGTCTGTTTGACCAGTGGGTGGAAGATGATATTTTTCATCTCTCCTTCCGGGTCATAGAACTCCCGTGCCCATGCACTGTTGTAGATGGTGAAGTCTGTTCCTATCTGGAACGGGGAGGCAAATACTCCAAACTCCCTGGCTTTGGATATATGGATGCGTTCATGATGCGTGTCTGCGAGTGATTGCTCCCAGTCTTCACATTTATCGTAGCTTTCCATCAGCTTTGAAAATGACTCTCCTGGTACATCATGCAAGATGCTGCCTACCGGGCATTTTTCCCTGAGCTTATCAACCAGTTCTCTTGTTTCATCAAAGTAGGTAATCGGTGAATTCAGAATCAAGAGGTCACAGTTTGATCTATTCACCCACGACAGAATAGTTGCGAAAATATCCTGGTAGTGCTCCTCGAACCAGTGCCCCAATGTCGTGTAATCAATGTGCGGGCTGTCTCCATAATATTCGATGTCGTAGTGGTCATCTTTAGGTTGAGAGAAAGTTTCAGAACCGGGTGACAAGGTCCATAGAGAGAGGTCGAATTGATCCAGGGCCTCGATCATTCTTTTCAGATAGATTTCGCCGCCACCACCTATCGGAGGGTAAAAGAGAGTGATGAAGCCTATTTTTATTCGTCTTTTCATCTTGGGAGAAATATGCCGCTCATGTAGAAACTCACTTGGTCACCGATGAAGGTATTTTTTTGATATAGGTACTGTTCACCATATTTGTCAGGCTATTTGTCTCTTTAGCTAGTTGGGGCTCAGGCAACAGATACATCTCCTCATCCCACTTCCAGTCGTCTGCCCATGTCCAGCAACCACTTCGTTGGTATATATCCACAACCTGGTTCGTGAAGTCAGAATCGACAGGCTTTCTTTCTGGTGGCAAAGAGCTGCTTTCAGTATATAGCTGTGCAAGTGGTTCTGCCTGTTCCGAGATATAAGGAGATACCCTGAGAGTTAGTTGCAATGAGTCGCGTATATCACTCAGGGCTCTATAGACCTGAACATGATCTGCATGACCATATTCACCCCAGGGGTTATGCGTATAGACAATAGACTTTTCCGGGATGAGACTCTCCAGTTGCGTTTTAATCGAATGATAGTTTCGCTCATAGAGCCGGAGTGTCTCTCTGCTAGCAGCGTCCCGGTCCAGGTACAGCCCGAATTCGGACAATTTCGGGTGCCTCCAATGCATGGGGTCGTAGGTTCCAGCCTCCGGTATCGCAAGTGTGACATTGTCATAGGGGAGTTGGCCGACTGCATGCGTACGCTTGTTGCCGATACCGGGCGCATCGACACAGTCATTAAAAACGAATATGACTTTATCCACCTCTTTAAGTATCGAGGCGAACCAAAGGACTTCGTCGTCCGGGTGTGCAACCACGCAAATGACATGCTCACTACTATTCATTCCCGCTACTCTTTCCGGTTAATCTGTTCGGACCATGAATTCATACATGGGGCTCTTGTCACAGCGGAAGTTTTTCTTATAGGCCTCGTCACCAATCGTAAAATCAAATATTTTCCCGCCACCTGAAACCCAGTCACCCATTGCGAGATCAAGTATGAGCGTACCGGGAGAGTGGGCTGCGTAATTATGATAATCGCATGCCAGGACCAGGTAATAAAACTGCATTTCATCAACTATCCCGAAACAGACAGCTACTGTATCGCCTCCACAGCTAAGACGGTATGTTCTTGTGAATGATGCAGCTTCCCCGGATGAGGCGATCTCACTATAAAATCTCAGTGTTTCCGGTCGCTGAATCGGATCGTCTGGAAAACGGTCTTCCCGATGCCTGCGTGCCCATTCGATCGCCCCAGCAGCATGTGATGTGGGGACAATCTCCAGGCGAACATGACCTCGATCCTCAAGGCGTCTGAGTTTTCTATCCAGCTGGCTGCGTCTCGCCTTGCCGAAGTTTCGATCACGCCATGGGCTAAAGGGCAGGGACGGGGTGACCTGGTGCCTGCCATAGTCAAGTTTGACGGGAGATTGGCGTATCAAGAGTTTCCATAATGGCAACTCTTCTTCTCGCACCGGTTGTATATGAAGGAGCTTGTGTGGCCCTAATAGCTTGATCAGATCACCCGGGAGAGAAGAGAGTGCTTCCCGGTTGGCAAGTAAACCTGTATGCACCACCGGGCATGCATAGTCCGTCACATCCGAATAGGCGGATTCGATAATGCATCCATTTTCTGACAACCTTTTTACTAACGGAACAACCAGTTGAAGCTCTCCGGTACTCTTTGAGTGGCCCAGGATCACCATCGCCGTACTCTCAGGATGTGCCACAAGATAGCGGTAGTATGAAGACAGCCATTCAGGGTGTTGAAAAGGAGTTGCCTGTGCGTTCCTGAGTAAGCCCCGGTATTCCCTGGAATTGAAAGTGAATTGATCTGACAGGCTTAATTCGAGCATTAATTTCCCGTTGATTGCCCGGGTGTATCGAGGCTGTTGCCGTGAAGCCCCTTGATTGCCTGCTGGAGTATGTCTTCGCTTCTTATTAATGTATCTCGTCTGCCGGGATGGCTTTGAGCCAGAACTTCTTCTTCACGGCCATGCATTGGATTCGTATTGATTTCAAAAACCTGGATTTGTCCATCATATATCGAAAAATCGGCGCGGCCATAATCGATTCGTGCGATCGAAAAGACTTCCCGCAGGATTTCGTCATACTGGTTTTGCATAACAAAATTCCTTTCCATAGACAGCAACTCCTCCCTGTCTGGATGATTCTCCAATTTCTCTGCATCAAAGCCGTCCTTGACGATCCACTGATCGTCGAAGCCCGTATGGTGGCTGATAATTTTTCCTCCGATGCAATAGGATGAGAAGCGGCGCCATGTTTCTGGAAGGAACTCTTCTCCGCAATATTCGATTACCAGTTTGCCGATCAGTGGTATACCTTTTGACTCCATGAGTTCAAGCTCTTCATCCAACTCCTCCTGGTCCTGGATCAGAAATATTCCATCGGACAAATGGTTATGCTCATTGCGGATGAATACCGGAAACCGACGCGGCTGAGGGTTTGAATCAGCTCTGTAAACAGAAAATCGGTTTATCCCGGCTTCCTGTAACCTGCGGAGCACTTCATATCGGCTGCGCACTAATGCCGGATTATTCAATACCCGGTCACCTCTGAGTTGCAGTTGTTTTGCGATGAACGCCGCGCCTTGCAAGGTTGTGGGGAAAAGTCGCTCATGATCTGTGAATATCCAGGTTCCTTGTGGTAAGTCCGTCTGTGCAAACAAATTCTCATAGTTCCAGTGTTTACAGAGCTCAGCACCCTGTCTATCGATTAGATTGGTCACTGTATAGCCGTGCAATTTGGTCGTGACGAAATGTATCATTTGACAATTTTCATGAGCGATATAGGTGTGGTTTCCAGTTAAGGGACCAAGTAGTTACAACACGATTATTTTCATAAACAGGTTTGCTTGTACATATCTTATCGTATACGGACTAGCATTCCGCACAAGCTAATCAATTTTCTCACCATTTCTCCATTCTCCATACTCTACGTCGCCGTCATTCCAGATCTTCTTTCCACGCCCGTGTTGATTTCCTTCCTTCCATTCACCTACATATTTGTTGCCACTTGACCATGTGTAAGTGCCATGGCCATGTTCTTTGTCATTAAGCCACTCTCCCACATAGTTAGTTCCATCTGTCCAGGTCTTTGTCCCGTGGCCGGTTATATCACCCTTTAAAAAAACACCTTCGTATATTGTGCCGCTTGGCCAGGTATATGTGCCGTGGCCAGTCTTTTCACCATTCACCCAATCACCTGCATATTGATAGCCATCCGGCCATGTGTAGACACCATAGCCATGTTTCTCGTCATTTAGCCAGTCACCTACATACTTATCTCCGTCTGCCCAGGTTTTCGTACCATGTCCAGAGTGATCGTTTCTTACCCAGTCGCCTGAATATTCATCGCCCTCTATCCATGTATATACCCCCTGACCGTATAGTTCTCCATCAAGCCAGTCTCCGACATATTTGTCTCCATCTGTATATGTTTTCGTACCATGGCCAGTGATTTTGTCTTCTAAAAACTTACCGATGTATATGGTTCCGTCAGACCAGGTAAAAGTGCCTTGACCAGTTCTTTTGTCATTAACCCAGTCACCAACATATTTATTCCCATTTGCCCAAAGAAAGGAGCCTTGTCCATGTCTCATTCCGTTACGCCATTGGCCGGCATACTCATCACTGTTGCTCCAGACAAAGACACCATGACCATCAACACAATCACCAGTGCAATCTGAATGAAGCAATATTGTGAGGGAAAAATAGCCAACGACCACCACGATTAATGAGGAGTTGATAATCGGCCAGATACCACCCTTTCTCTTCTCTTCTGTCATCACCAGGTGCTGAGAATTATTTTCAACTCCCTTCTTGAGTTTCTCGAAGTCCTCTTTATTAAATTCAATATTATCCTGATCGGCCATTTTTACCTGGTATTCAACATGACCGAAATTCGATTTGAAGCCTAATAATCCGCCAGTCACGACAAAGATTACAGCCAGAAGGAACTCGCCAAACATAAACGAAAGTACACCAATAACGGCAATTGCCATGCCAAAATAGCCAGCAATCCTATCGAATATGGTTGGGTTTATTTTCGTAACAGACTCGATCTCCGAGATGAGATACTTTTCACCGGATTTTTCAAACGATGTGTTTTTACGACTTAATTTCATGATGTCACCTAATGGTTTTACATAGACCCCTGCCAGACTTGAACTGACAGTTATCTCTTTACGTCCTTAATCAAGATGTCAAGGTGCTCTCTCAAGGCTGCAATATCTTTTTGTATGACGTAATGTTCATCGACATCACTCTCCTTCGCCTTTTTGATTTGATCCTGTTCTTTAATTGTTGCCATCGCATCAACGATAATTCCAATGAAGAGGTTTAATACAGTGAAAGTCGTCACTGTTATAAATGGAATAAAGAAAATCCATGCGTAAGGGAATACTTCCATGACCGGCCTGACTATTCCCATTGACCAGGATTCCAAAGTCATAACCTGGAACAGGGTGTACATGGATTGTCCAATATTGCCAAACCAGTCAGGGAATGTGTCACCAAACAGCGTTGTGCAAATAACAGCGCCGATATAGAAAACAATGACAAGTAATACGCCGACTGACCCGACACCTGGTATTGCGAGCAACATGCCCGATACGACACGCCTGATTGAATCGACGGTAGTAACCAGGCGCAACACCCTGAAAATACGGAATGCTCGGAGGATCGCCAGGCCACCTGTGGTAGGAACCAGGGCTATCGCAACGATGATGAAGTCAAAGTTGTTCCAGCCATCTTTGAAGAAAGAGAGGCGGTAGGCATAGAGCTTCATTACTATTTCAATAACGAAAATAGCGAGGCATGCCATATCCAGCACATCCAGTAGCCGGATGGTTGATTCGCTGAGTCCTTTTGAGGTCTGATAGCCTAGAATGATGCCGTTAAAAATGATGACTGCAATGATGAAATTGTGGAACCATTTATGCTCAAGAATTCGTGTAATAGCCATAAGTCAATGAAAAAAACAGGATTGAAGTATTAGTACATATGATTTTACTTCTATTTGTCCGGTAAATAATAATATTTAGTTATAGGGCTCATATGGGAAAACAGAGTCTGGTAGAAATGGACTCCAGGATAGGTATTCAGGAACAGCAGTTCGCTATGAGGGGGCTGTATACGGTAGTTTGGGGAATCTGCATGATGACGGTATAATATAAAGATATGTTTTCAATGTGTAATTATTTAGAAAACAGAAATATAACTACCTTGTCATCATCTCGTGAGAAATAGATCAATGCACTCTTTCAATTGTGCTGCGGCATGGACAGTGTCCCAGTTAGAAGAAGATACATCCTGGATTCATGTGCTTAGTGAACCACATCAAAATGAACTCAAGAATGCCTTGCTGCAATTCAAAGAGAGCGTCGCAACGAACGGATTGGCCCAAAAAGTGCGAGAAGGTACATTGTTACCCTCGAAGGATAATTTTATCTTGCCCACTTTAGGTCCGTTACTCGAGCAAGCACAATTAGACCTGGAGGAAGGTTGTGGAGTTGTACTATTTCAGAATTTCCCACTTGATTGCAGTGAAGATGATTCCCGCCTTATGTATGGCGGTATGCTTTCCTACATCGGCACACCCCAACCACAAACAGTAATGGGGGAGCTACTACAGCCTATACAGGATGAAGGTCAGGCTAATTTATATGAACGTCGTGGAAGCAAGCACCATCTTGGTCTTCCAGTTCATAATGACGGCTGCGATGTTGTCGGATTCTTATGCAGAAGAACACCTCTATCGGGTGGGGAGACAATCCTGGCCAGTGCCGTAGCGATACATAATGAAATGCTGCGTACCTGTCCTGATCAGCTCACTATTCTTTACCAGGATTTTGCTAACGCCTGGCAGGATTATATGTACCCGGAAGGGCGCAATACAGAAGCGACTACGTTACCCAGAACCTGGTCTGCTCCGGTTTTTAGCGAGAGAGACGGCGAAATCTGTTGCCGGTATTCACGCTTTTACACTGATCGGGCACAAAATTTTCCAGGCGTCGCTCAAATGTCTGAGAGTCAGATTGATGCACTCGATACGTTTGATCGATATATCAATGATAAGGAGAACTGGCAATATCGCAGGCACTTTCAAGAGGGTGATGTGATGTTCGTGAATAACCATGTTCTCTTGCACTCTCGTACAGAGTTCATTAATGGTGAAGAGTTACATAATCAAAGGCAATTATATCGAGCATGGATGGCAGTACCGAATTCACGCCCCCTGGCGGAGTCAATGAAAGTGTTTTTCGGGAATGTCGAGCCCGGGTCACAGAGGGGAGGCGTCAAAAAAGAATTCATGACTGTTTCTTAATATATTTGGAATGGATGGATGAATATGCCGGAGAATAAAAGTGATTCCTTTGATCTATCTGATTTACCAGGTAGGGCAGTCCGAAATACACCAAAGAAAACCGCATTTGCTTTTAATGACAGGCAACATACATACCAGGATGTTGCTACGACAGTCAGTCAGTTAACGCTTCAATACAGGCGTTACTTCAAGTCAAATGAACTTGTTGCACTATGGCTACCAAACTGCCCGGAATTACTTTACGCCTATATTTCAGGATTCCAAGCAGGCGTGATCTCCATGCCTCTTCACCATGATTATAAATTTCCGGAGGTTAAATCGATACTCAGGAAATCTGCTTGCCGGCATTTGATTGTTCTCAACAATCAATTAGATGATGAGATTCTGAATGAATTGGATGATGTTGAGCTGGACCAGGTGTGGGGTATTGAGAATGGAGTGCTACACCCAATGCTGCCAGGGATGAAAGAATCTCGCGCTAATATCAGTCATGTGAATCGTCCAGTCGGTCCGGAATCTATTGGACTCGTATTACATACCTCGGGATCAACAGGACAATCGAAAGGTGTGATGATCTCGCGATCATCCTTAATGCATATCATTCAAGGGCGTATCGAGTGCGCAGAAATTGATGAGCATAGTGTGGCCATAGTGGCATCTTCACTTGTGCATAGTGTTGGCCTGTATCAAGCGCTCGCCTTTCTCAGTACAGGTTCAAGTTTCGTACTCATGCAATCGTATGAAGTCAGTTGTCTCTCGCATACAATCAATAATATACAGCCAACACACTTGATCATGGTTGTATCTGCATTTGAAAAACTTCTCATGCACCCCTTGATAAAGGCTTCCAGTTTTAAAAATATCAAGTTCTCATCTGTAGGTGCAGACAGGGTGACGAGTACCGTGCAGGAAAAATACTATTCAATTACGGGCAAAACGCTTTCTGCCAGTTATGGAATGACCGAGTTGAGCTGGATGATAATTCACAACTCTCCTGACCCTGATATTAGTGAAGCACTGGGAAGACCAGCACCGGGAGTGGAGATTAAACTGCTAGATCAGGAAGGTAATGAAGTGAAAGAAGGAGAGGTTGGAGAGATCTATGCCCGAAGTCCAAAGCAAATGGAAGGCTATCTGAATGATCCGGACATGACGCAGAGGAGCGTTTTGGATGGCTGGGTCAAGAGTGGGGATTTAGCACTTAAAGATGTCAATGGTATTTATTGGTTTATTGGAAGAGAAAAGGACTTAATCGTTTTACACTCAGGTGATACTGTTTCACCTGTCGAGATTGAACAAGAGATATTGAAAGTCCCGGGTGTCCGTGGCTGTGTTGTTATAGGTATGCGTGTACAGGATGAATACACTCATAGTTTGTCAGAAGTACCATGGGCGTTTATTACTCATAATGCTGCTGTTCCAGAAAGTGACGAAATATTGAGGCACCTGGGAAAGAGGATCAGTGACTATAAGTTACCGAGGAAACTGATTTTCCTGGATCACTTGCCAGAAGGTATGAGTGGTAAAGTGATTCGAGAAAAAATACGTGATAAATGGAGCGGCTCTTCTAATAATTCGCCAGAGTTACATGACCTGGTCGGCTGATCCTGAACTGGAACACTGATAAAAGAGTGTTGATTTCAAGAGAAACAGAGTTACACTGAGACCCATGATTTCGATAAAAGCACAAAACCTGGTTATTCACGTGGGCCGCGCTATGCGCTGGCTTACTGGTGGCTGTGTGCTTTCATAGATCGATTTAACACCCCGATTCTGGGAAAGGCCGCAGCTTTCAGTAGCTGCGGCCTTTTTTATTTTTGGCCTTTCGAAAATCAGGAGGAAGAGATGTCTGTGCCGGCCGCATACCTGGGGATGGTATTAATCTGGACAACAACGCCATTGGCAATTAAATGGAGCAGCGAGGGCATCGGGCCCTGGCTTGGAGTAAGTACACGTATGTTGCTTGGCGTATTTGTTTGCCTGGTACTGGTGGCGCTGATGAGCCGTCGTATGCGCTGGTATGCAGCTGCGCGAAAAACCTATCTTGCGGCAGGACTGGGAATCTGGGGGGCGATGAGCTCGGTCTATTGGGGCGCACAATTTATCCCTTCCGGCATGGTTTCGGTCGTCTTTGGGCTGACACCGGTAGTGACAGGTTTGTTTGCAGCCCTGATTCTCCATGAAAGGGGGTTAACACTGTTCAGGGGGACAGGCATGTTGCTTGGCATTTCCGGATTGTGGCTGGTTTTCGAACAGAGTCTGCGGCTTGGGAATCAACAATATATTGGCCTGCTTGCGGTGGGAGTATCGGTGGTAATCCATTCTCTGAGTGCTGTGTGGATCAAGCGTATTGATGCAGGGCTGCATCCACTGGAAACCACCACGGGTGCATTACTGGTGGCCGTACCTCTTTTCTGGGTCAGTTACGGATTCAACGATGCAGATGCGGATGTGCAGATCAGTGAACGCGCCTTGTGGTCAATACTCTACCTCGGAGCTGTGGCTACGGCATTTGGCTTTGTTTTGTACTACTACGTATTACGGGAGATTTCTGCAACAGCAATCGGATTGGCAACCATGGTTACACCGGTACTGGCACTGCTTCTTGGTGCTTGGCTTAACCATGAAAGAATCAGTGCGATAGAAATGCTTGGTACAGGGATAATACTGGCCGGTCTGGCCAGTTATCAATGGGGGGATCAGCTAATGCGTAAAAAAACTCTGGTACGTTAAAGAAAAGCCTTCCCGGCTTCCGGGAAGGCTATTTCATATCCAGTAGATTCAAAACCAGCTTCGTTACTACTTCCTGCAAGTATTAATCCCAAGGATTGCGTAAGCCGGACAGAACTTGAACAGGGCAGTGGCCAGGGGAATAACACCTATCCATGCCCAGACAGGCCCGCCCGTTACGGCCCAGGCGATCAAGGCGATACCGACTAATGCACGAAGAACACGATCAACACTTCCAACATTTATTTTCATGGAATCTCTCCTGTAATGGATTAGTGAACCACTAACGTGGCTATGTTAAGAGTGTATCGTTAATTGTATAAACCTTTCGATTTGAAATCCGTGCAAAATAAGCGGTTACAGGTACGTAAAATAAACTTGCTAAGATGGTGTGGAGTTATTGCTTAAGCAGGAGGAGAAAATGAAAGCCCTTTCGTTCACGCTGGTAGTCATGATGGTGCTAGCCTTTTCGCTTTCACAGCAGCAGCTGGTCGCCGAACCACAATCCAACACTGCTATTCAATATCAAGTGCAACCAATTGGCTGGGTGCGTAAATCGAATGGTACGACAACCCTGGAAATCAACAAGGAATACCAGGATGCGCTACTCGGCGTCGACGAGTTGAAATCGATCTGGGTGCTCTGGTGGTTTGACCGAAATGACAATCCTTAGCAGCGTTCGATTCTCCAGGTACATCCGTTCGGCGACCCGGTGAATCCATTGAAGGGTGTATTTGCAACGCGAGCTCCGGTTCGCCCCAACCTGATCGCCCTGACTCGCTGTAACATATTGTCAGTAAAGGGGAATATTGTTTAGATAGACCATATCGATGCATTCGCTGACACCCCGATTCTCGACATCAAACGTTATGTCAGTGGCTATTGATCCCCATTGAAACTGGTCAAGGCAATTTACAGGGTTTAAATGCTGGAACATGTGTAACAATCAATGGCTTGATTCAAAATGCGTTTGATTTACTCGGGAGAATGAATGGACCCTCTCACACAGGGAGGCCTTGGTGCCAGCCTGGCTCAATCTGTTAGTACCAAAGCCTCTGCAAAAATCGCTGCAATTGTCGGTTTTTTGGCAGGGATGGCCGCTGATCTTGATTTCCTGATTCACTCAGAAACAGACTCTTTGCTGTTTCTTGAATATCATCGTCAATTTACTCATTCCCTTGTTTTTATCCCTATTGGCGCACTGATCGTTGCGATTTTGATGCACCTGGTCGTTACGCGGCGTAAAGGGATTCGTTTCAGCCTTGTTTATCGATTCAGCCTGTTTGGCTACGCTACTCACGCCTTTATCGATGCCTGTGACCTGCCCCCAACAAGTGGTCCAGTTTGAATGTTAGTTCATCGCCGGTTTCAGCTCCAGTGGAATGATGGATTCAGGAGCTGGAGGGCGATAGCCCAGCGAGCTATGTGGCCGCTTGGTGTTGTAATGTTTTCTCCATTGTTCAATGATCACTTTCGCTTCGTGTAGCGTGTAAAAGACCTCACCATTGAGCAATTCATCCCTGAACCGGGCATTGAAGCTCTCGCAGTAGCCGTTCTCCCAAGGTGAGCCTGGTTCGATGTATGCCGTTTTAGCGCCGACAGCAGCGATCCACTTCCTCACGGCTTCTGCAATAAACTCGGGGCCGTTATCCGAACGGATATAGGCCGGTACCCCACGCAGAATGAACAGGTCAGTCAGCACATCAATGACATCGGCTGAGTTCAACTTACGTTTCACCCGGATTGCCAGACATTCCCGACTGTATTCATCAATCAGGTTCAATGTCCGGAAGGCTCTGCCATCATCGGTTCTATGGTGGACAAAGTCGTAGGACCAGACATGATTTCTGTATTGTGCACGGAGTCTGATACAAGAGCCATCATTGAGCCATAAACGGCCACGCGGCTTCTGCTTGGCAGGTATTTTCAGCCCCTCTTGTCGCCATAACCGCTCGACACGCTTGTCGTTAACTTGCCAGCCTGCCTCTCTCAGGAGAGCGGCGATACGACGGTAACCATAACGGCCATACTCCCTTGCTAGAGCGATCATATCAGCGACAAGTCGTGTTTCATCACGACGCCCCTGTGGAATACGGCGCTGGGTTGAGCGATGTTGTCCGAGTACACGGCAAGCCCTGCGCTCGGAAACAGCCATCATGCAACAAACGTTTTCGATACAGGCCCTGCGACGCGAGGGGCTCAGAAGTTTCCCTTGGCAGCCTCCGACAGAATCTGCTTATCCAGTGTCAGATCAGAAACGGCCTTGCGCAAACGTTCATTCTCCTTCTGTAGCCGTTTCAGTTCTTTTAACTGGTCAATCCCCATCCCACCGTACTTTTTGCGCCAGCGGTAGTAAGTCTGCTCAGTGATGCCAATTTCGCGGATCGCATCGATGCGGGCAGTGCCTTGTCCAACCAGGACTTCAACTTGCCGCAGTTTCTGGACGATTTCTTCCGGTTTGTGTCGCTTGATTCCCATTTTCGGTCCTCCGTTTTACTCATCATAAGGGTGGACCAACTTATTGGGGGAGGATCAGGTAGAAGATGCTCTTCAGAAAAGAGGCTGGATCATTTTTGTGCCGGAAAAGCATCGCATAAAAGAACAACTGGAGATGCTTTGTGATGCTGAAAGAATCGCCGGTATAGATGGGTCAGCCTTTCACACCTTGATATTTTTTCAGAATTATCGAGGCAGAATTGATGTCTTCAGAAGGTGCGACAGATTCAGTTACAATCTCTTTTTAATAGCATCAACTTTGAAACAGAATCTCTTTTTCCATAGTGACCATTATGCTGATATGGAAAATCTGACACCTGGTTTAGACGCCTGGAAATCAAATTCAAAGTTGAACAGTATCGATAAAATAGTAAGAGTTCTTGACTAAATTAAAGGGGCATTCCTAATTATAGCCCCTTGGTATTTCTTAAAATCGGCCCATGATTTCTCATGGGCCGTTGACCTGATTTCCAGGTCGATCACAGATTGATTATTCAATAATCCCAATCATGAATGTCGGATATGTTGTCGGCAGTATCTTCAAAAACGACCGGGATCTCCTTCTCGTTATTCGACAAATCGCGGACAACAACACTGTCTGGATTGACTACTACCACTGTATGGGGTCTGCCGTCAAAAAAGAGCTCCCATCCTATTGCTAAAGCGAGAGGAACAACCAGGTGCCTCCGGTGATGGACTCTTCTCCAGATAACTCTTCGTCTTGGATGAAGCCTTCTTCTGCGAAGAGGGCGGTGAGGGCGCAACGGCCGTAGTCGTGGACCAGGGCGATGTGGGTGGTGATGCGGTCCAGGATGTGCAATAAGACTCGGTGAGGCAATCGCTGCGACAGCCATTGCCAGGAACTTCCGTCTTGAAATAGCCATGAATTCCTCCTGATAGTTTCCAGATGCTCTTACACTATTAAGGCTAGACGCTGGTTTGTTGATATGCAATTAAATCTGGTGAAAAAGCGGGGAGTTCCAAAATCGTATAACTACCGTCCGAAATGACAGATCAAATCTACGAATGACGTCAGCAAGTGAATTCGACTTGCGTTTCGTGTAAGAAAAATGCACCTTCTAATTGTGTGTAGTGTTCAGAACAGAGGGTATCGAAATGGCTGAGCGTCTGCGTTGTGAATTGGTTTCCCAGGAGACGGTCTACGACCTGGTCTATAAACTGGCAGAGGAGATCCGTGCCAGTGATTATCATCCGGATCTTGTCGTGGCCATCTCCCGTGGTGGTTTCACCCCGGCGAGGGTGTTGTGCGATGTACTGGGTCTTTTCAACTTAACCAGCATTCGCGTAGTGCATTACAGCAAGGCGGCTGTCCATGAGCAACAGGCCTTTGTAAAGTATCCGCTGTGTATGGATGTCGCGGGTCAACGCATCTTGCTTGTTGATGATGTCAACGATACGGGCGATACCCTGAAGATCGCTCGATCTCATCTCGAAAGCCTGGGCCCAACTGAAGTGCGTATCGCCGTACTGCATGAAAAGAGCTGTTCACCAGTGAGGGCTGAATACGTGGCTGAATCCCTGGATAAATGGCACTGGCTCATTTATCCATGGGCGGTTGTAGAAGATGTGGGCGGATTCTTGCTAGAAATGACACCTCCGTCAGCTGATTCAGACCAGGCGGCTGATTGGCTTCTCAACACTTATGGTTTGCGCTTACCCGAAGATCAGTTAAGCCATCTTCTGAGTTTAATTAGAAAGAGAGTTGAATAATGTGAAATGGATTGCCGCTATCTTGGAAAATAGACACCTAAAGGGTAGCCATTAATAATTTCGGCACTTAATACTCTTGGAACACCGTTGCTCAAACGGCCACCAGTCTGGGCAATAAATTGGGTTTTCACCGGTTCCCGCTGCTCTTTCGGGTGGTAGACAGCATCAGGATATCCAGCAACCAGTTTTGGTATCTCATCGTCCAGATAAGACTCTATATTTCTTGCAGTGATCAATTCCCTTTGAAATTCTGCAACAAAGTTACCAACTAAATCGTCTACTTTATTTTCGTATGCCATTGCGTGTACCTGCCTCTCATGCACATTATATTAGCAGTCTCTAATACATGTGGCGCCAAGAATTCGCAATTATTTGATTATTTGTGGTATTCATAATCACCAAGGAATTTCCTAAAATCTATCGATCCCTTGATCTCCAGGAGGAAAAAAGGGCGACAATAAATGCCGCCCTTTTCAAACAGGTTACGTATATATCCTGCCTGGTCTATCTCGACAATGGCAGTATATTTTTTTCCTGTTTTCCGAGACTGTGCCTTTTACGATGACGAGGTGACCTTTTTGCTTGATATTGCGGAGGGGGCTTTTGCGTTAACCGACTCCTTGTAGGTCAGTGAACAGGTGGCATTGATAGTGATTTCCGGCATCTCTTCAGCCGACACTGGGTAACCCCGGCCAGTTCGGAGGCAGTATAATTCCTCCGGAAGAACGGTAGGAACAGGGTCTGCAGGAGTCTTCTTAACTGAACTTTTGAGCGGATTGCTATTTAACATTAAAAATCAGGGGTGCCATCCGGGTTTGATCCTGACAGTACGTTTTCAATCTGGATCATTGCATTCATTCTCATTACCAGGTTCTCCATGGCAGAGAGGCCTTCGATATTGTCCAGAGTGTTATCCTTGATGACGTATTGCACAGTCACGTTTAAGCGCTGCGACTCTTCATCATAGGCAGGCTCGATATCGACATTGCCACCTGATGCGACAAAAGCATTCAGGACCTGCTGAAGATGTTGCCCCGGCTTCATCTTGATGAAACTGGAATAGATTTCTGAAAACTCATTAATGGTGAGATCGTACTTGTATCTCAGATCTGTACTTTGATCGTCAGAAAGCCCGGCATTGACATGATGCTCCGTGTTTTTATATTTTTTGCCAAGCTCTACCTCCATGTTATCCAGGTACTGTTCACCTATTTCTATAACAAGGGGTTCATGTTTTTCTAACAGTGTTTCACTCATTTTCATTCACTCGGACAAAGATAAATTTACTGCTTTCAGCTAACAGATCAGGATAACCTGAAATGCTAAGAATAATCCAGCTACTTTCCAATCGTTCCTGGTAAGGTTTGGCATACTTTACCGGCGACAGCAGATTATTGGAACCGTATTTGCTTTTTCTGCTCATCAGTACCTCATTGGAATGATTGGTGAACCGTCCGGAGAAGGAAGTCAAGGACATTGACTGATCATAGTCGTAGCAGAAAGTAGACATCCGTAGAAAGTATGGGTTTAATGTTTTTTCTATGACATTCAGGTAATACATACCGCGGATTCAACTCACTAGTGCAACGGATGGGTTAATCCCGAAAAATACTTGATTGGGCGTTTTAATGCCAAGACATTTTCGGGGACGATTGTTCAGTTTATTCATCACCTGGTTGATTTCCGCCTGAGTGATGGTTGTAAAGTCCCGATGCTTTGGGAAGTATTGGCGAATGAGTCCATTGGTGTTCTCATTCAAGCCACGTTCCCAGGAGGCATAGGGATGGGCAAAGAAGAACCTGGCACTGAGGCCTTTAGCGATGGTCTCGTGACCGGCGAATTCCTTACCATTATCTGAGGTCAGCGTGTGAACGCGGCCGGCGATGGGTTTGAGCAGTTTGAGGATAGCGCTGGTGACGTTGCTGGCGGTTTTTCTCTCCACCTTATGGATGAGCGTCAATCGGGATTTACGCTCGGTGATTGAAACGATGGCCTGTTTGTGGCCTTTTCCGATAATGGTATCAAGTTCCCAATCACCGAAGCGTGAACGCTCATCAACCACGGCAGGACGTTCATCGATGCTGACTCGGTTAATCAGTTGCCCTCGGCGGCTATAGCTGCCATAGCGCTTTCGACGCTGCTTCTGGCAACGCAGGTGGCGGTATAGGTTACCGCCCATGGATTTGTTCTGGAGAACGTACTGGTAAATCCACTCATGAGAGATTTGAATGTCAGCCTCATTGCACAGCCACAGGCTGATTTGTTCCGGACTCCAGTCCTCGCGCAACAGATGCTCGACTCGCTCCCAGTGGGTAGTGGCAATACGGGGCTGGCTCTTGCTCTGACGGCGCTCTACAGACAGCCGATGGGCCTGTTTGGGGCGATAGCCGCGCAAGCCACGGTTACGCCTCAGTTCGCGGCTGACAGTGGATTTGTGGCGCCCAAGTATCTTGGCTATCTCTGTTTGATTGTGACCTGCTTTCATCAGTGCCTGAATCTGGTATCGTTCTTCCTGGGTAAGCTGCGTGTACATGGTGCTCCTCTAACTTTGGTCGGTGAGAGAAGCTACCTATGCTACCGCAGCTTGCCCTCTAACCAACTCTGTTGAGTTGCACTTGGAAATTGAATTCACGGAGATTCAATTTGGGCCGAATGGAGATTATCTTGCCACCATCAGCCGACAGACGGATAGTGCCGTACTATTTTTAAATCCTGACAGCGGACAAGCAATGCGCCGTTTTCAAAAACATGACTTATGCGGGGGTGCTTTGGCAGTCTCCCCCGACGGGCGTTATCTTTCCACCACCAGTGATGATGCTAGCGTGCGCTTTTACAATCTGGATGACAATCAGAACACTGATTAACAATGCGTGTCCGGTAACCAGCCCTGTACGGGTAAATTTACATGCCCCGTTAGTGGTTGAAACAAGATAATACTATATCTTGCTTCATGCAGAATAAGATAGAAGATCTAGAGTTTACTGTCATGTTTTTCCTTTTTGTCTCTTCTGGTTGGAGTGCTTTATATTTAATGTATTCAGTATTATTCGATAACAGAAAAGAGTTAACAGGCGTGTAATCATCAGTCTACTGTATCTTGAATGGAACCAGAGTTAGGGTCTGATGGACAAGAACAGGTGAGACCCGCAAGACTTCATCATAATTACCTATTGTGTGGATTGTATTTTATAGTGTCGTTACATATTAGAGTAATTTATAAAAATCACCGCCATGACAGACATTCTTATAATTGGTGCAGAAGGCACTCAATTATCGAGCTATTTTGTTTATCATCTTTCGACTCGCTGGATTAATGCTGGTCACCAGGTGACGTATACAACAAGCACATCAAAACTGCCTAACGCAGATATTGTTTTTCTGCATATTGATCGAACTTTTGTGCCTGAAAAGTACTACGAGATTACCAAACAATACCCCGTTGTCATCAATCGCCATGTTTTCGACATTTCGCGCCGACGCTACAGCAAACTAATTCTCGAACAAGGTGACGACTATGTTGGCCAGGTAATTGTTAAAACAAATTACAACTATGGCGGTTTCCCTGAGCTGAGAGCAAATAAAAGCGATAAAAAGCCGAGCTGGCGTACAGCAGAAGCGCTGCATCCTTTGCATTATGTCATATATGAAAGTATCGCTGACGTTCCTCCTGATGTATGGCTAAACACACATCTGATAGTAGAGAGGTTTGTATCTGAACGAGTGGACAATGGACACTGTATACATTACTGCTCGTTTCTTGGGGATAAAGTGACATGTGGATATATTGTTTCTGATAACCCTATTGTCAAATTTGGTAATGCATATTTACATGAGAAAGAGTCTATTATCGATGAAGTTAAAGAGTGGAGAAAAGAGTATAAAATTGACTATGGCCGATTTGATTATGCTTTGCTTGAAGGAAAACCAATGTTGATAGATGTAAATAAAACACAGGGAGGAGGGGGGGCCTTATCTGATGAGAATCTCGATCACCTAGCAAAGGGAATAGACTTCTACACATAATCGCGTAGCAATTATGTGCCTTAAACAGCATGAGACTGAAATGAATAAAGATAAGCAATCCTATTTCGATAAAATAGCACATGGTTATAAGGCATTGAGTACAGATTTAACGCCTATCCGAAGCTATTCAGAGGTCTATACGCTATTAAAGAGAATCGGGGACATTAACGGGAAAGAGGTTCTGCATGTTGCTTGTAGTGACGGATACTTTTCCAGGCTGATTAAGCAGGCAGGCGCAAAGTCACTGCTTGGTGTGGATTTGTCACCGAATATGATTGCGATTGCAGAGCAGCATGAGAAAAAATCACCGTTGGGCATCACCTATCAGGTGGCAGATGTTTTCTCAATGGAACTTGATAGCAGATTTGATATCCTCTTTTCGTCTTTTGCCATGAGTTATGCAACAACTCGAGATCAACTGCTGAAAATGTGCGTCATCTTGTATGAGAGGTTAAAGCCAGGCGGAAAGCTAATCAGTATGAATGATCATCCTGAACTCAAAATTGACTGTGAAACAGGCTACCAGAAATACGGCAAAACCAAGCGGATTATTCCACCAGTACAGGATGGTGCAAATATTGAAGTCACATGGATTGCCCCCGATGAAAACAACAAACTTTCTGAAATAAAGTTTAAATGTCATTATTTCACGCGTGATGCATTCATTGACGCCCTGACTCGAGCAGGATTTGTAGACATAAAGTTCAATTCACCTGAAGTTTCACCAGAAGGCCTGGAGCTTTTTGGCGAATCATACTGGACAACATTTTTATCTAATCCACTCTTGATATTCATAGAGGCACAAAAGCCTTATTAGCTTTTATATTACTCCTCGGTCTGTGCGTTAAACTGTACAATTCAGCTGTATTATCGAGAAGCAAACTTATTTTGAGGTCGTATGAATATTTTTAGGACGCAACCTGAATTTATAGATATGGATCCGCGTATTCACAGGCCTAAAGAGTATGGGTATGTGGTAGATCCTGAATTTATGCTGACAAGGCACGAAGCCATGTTACCTCCTGACTTAATCAAGGAGAAAAGGGTTGTTGACCTTGGGTCATGCCTGGCCGCTACCGGAGCATGGTGCCTATCTAATGGTGCGTCGTTTTACAAGGGCATCGAAATCGATGATGTTTTCGTTAAAAACTCCAGCATATGTCTCAACAAGTATTATTCGACTGAATCATGGTCAATAACCAGAAATTCTATCGAAGATTTCTTGGGAAATAATGAAGAAAAATATGATATTTTGATCGCTTCCGGAGTAATGCATGGATCGGGAGATCCGCTGAAAATCCTGTCACTGTTTGCAGGTATTGCTGATTATATAGTCATTGAAAGCATCCAAACCAACACTATATTTGATCAAGAGATATTAAGTGCAGATACAATTTCCACACTCAAAAACGATCCAAATATTGAATCCTTCCTGGAAAGTGCCTCTTATATATCTGTTGGGCCAAGGGCCATGTCCACGTCAAATAAAAAAACGATAGAGTTTTCTGGTCTTAGTCCAAGCATGGGCGCAATTATCTATGTTATGAAAGCCCTGGGGTTCGATAGTAATAATCAACCTTACCTGAAACTTAAGGATCTAGTGCCGGACGTCTATGCACCGGACAGCAGGTTTGTGATTCATTTTAAAAAAAATGAGCACACTGCCAGCAGAAAATTTGGCCTGAACAATGCCTTTTCGGACTCGAATAATATTCTAGATGAACATACTTGGAAGTCATGATGGGATGTGCTTAAAAAATATCACTGACTAGTGAAAATTGCATCATCGACTAAAAGGGCATACTTGCAAAAGTGTTACCCATATTCTCGGATGCCACTATTGCAGTCGTGAGTGGTTTAAACCCAGGGTCACTGGATTATAAGGAGCCTGGTTTGATCCCTGTTTTTACTTTAGATGGCTTTGATCCCTACAATCATATGACGTGAATTCAATTTCCAAGTGCAACTCAACAGAGTTGGTTAGAGGGCAAGCTGCGGTAGCATAGGTAGCTTCTCTCACCGACCAAAGTTAGAGGAGCACCATGTACACGCAGCTTACCCAGGAAGAACGATACCAGATTCAGGCACTGATGAAAGCAGGTCACAATCAAACAGAGATAGCCAAGATACTTGGGCGCCACAAATCCACTGTCAGCCGCGAACTGAGGCGTAACCGTGGCTTGCGCGGCTATCGCCCCAAACAGGCCCATCGGCTGTCTGTAGAGCGCCGTCAGAGCAAGAGCCAGCCCCGTATTGCCACTACCCACTGGGAGCGAGTCGAGCATCTGTTGCGCGAGGACTGGAGTCCGGAACAAATCAGCCTGTGGCTGTGCAATGAGGCTGACATTCAAATCTCTCATGAGTGGATTTACCAGTACGTTCTCCAGAACAAATCCATGGGCGGTAACCTATACCGCCACCTGCGTTGCCAGAAGCAGCGTCGAAAGCGCTATGGCAGCTATAGCCGCCGAGGGCAACTGATTAACCGAGTCAGCATCGATGAACGTCCTGCCGTGGTTGATGAGCGTTCACGCTTCGGTGATTGGGAACTTGATACCATTATCGGAAAAGGCCACAAACAGGCCATCGTTTCAATCACCGAGCGTAAATCCCGATTGACGCTCATCCATAAGGTGGAGAGAAAAACCGCCAGCAACGTCACCAGCGCTATCCTCAAACTGCTCAAACCCATCGCCGGCCGCGTTCACACGCTGACCTCAGATAATGGTAAGGAATTCGCCGGTCACGAGACCATCGCTAAAGGCCTCAGTGCCAGGTTCTTCTTTGCCCATCCCTATGCCTCCTGGGAACGTGGCTTGAATGAGAACACCAATGGACTCATTCGCCAATACTTCCCAAAGCATCGGGACTTTACAACCATCACTCAGGCGGAAATCAACCAGGTGATGAATAAACTGAACAATCGTCCCCGAAAATGTCTTGGCATTAAAACGCCCAATCAAGTATTTTTCGGGATTAACCCATCCGTTGCACTAGTGAGTTGAATCCGCGTGATTAACCTTGCCAAGCTAATCAATGAATATTTCCTACTTGTTCTTTTTCAAGAAACCGGACAGACACTCAATAGTTTTCAGGATACAATTTCGAATTGTCTGAATAATAAGTATGGCACTCTATTGCGTCATTCTGGCTACAATCTGGAAACTTACCGCATGTTGGTGTAGTCCCTCATCGATTTGGAGTACAAGCGTGAAGAACAGAGATGCAGTTAGATGGAGAAATCCTGCGCTCCTTATCTGGATAATCCTCCTGCTAGCTGTTGCTTTTCAGCTTCCAGGTATCTTCCATGGATTACCGTACTACTTAAACATTGATGAGACATACAGAATAACAACAGTTTTGGGCATGCTGCAAAAGGAGACGCTGAACCCGGAATGGTTTGGTCATCCGGCACAGACGATTATTTATTCACTATGGCTTCTCTATCAGTTGGTATACATACTTGGTAGCTGGACTGGCTATTTTGATTCAATAACTGAATTTTTAGTCTTTCTATCACAGAACCCCGAGTATGTTTTGATTCCGGGGCGCGTACTTGTATTCACTGCAACGATTCTCGTTGTCTATCTTACATACCGCATCGGATCTTTGTTTAATCAATACGTGGGTCTATTTGCTGCAGCTGTTGTTGCCGTTTCACCACTACTGGTAAGCCAAGGTTCCTTGATAAGAAACAGTGACATTGTAATGGCATTGTTTGCTCTGCTTGCCTTGTATTTCGCACTTAAAGCAATGGAATCGTCTTCGGCTAGAGATTATTTCCTTTCAGGAATTGGCATTGGGTTGGCAACAGCAACGAAATACCCCGGGGTAATAGCTGCGATTCTGCCTGTTGTTGCATACGTCACGACTTTCAGGATGAATATGAGCCGTATTCACTTGATTTTGATATCGGCAATAGGCAGCATATTTGCAGCATTCATGGTAGGCCCATATCTTTTTCTGGATTTTGACAGGACTTTGAGCTTCATATCCAACGAAGCACGAAGTGTTCATCTTAGTGCGACCAGTGAGGGGTTTTTTCCTGATTTAGTATGGTTGCTTGATAAGCTTGCTTTCTCAGGAATCGGTTTGGCTTGTATTCTGTTAGCGCTTTTTGGATTGGTATCAGGTTTACGCACGAATCCAAAAAAGACAGCCCTGGTAGCCTCGTTTCCAATTGTGTTATTAATCTTTTATGCAGGGCTGGATCTGAGATGGGATCGCTGGATCATATCAATGATACCTTTCAGCGCAATATTGGCTGGAATGGGTTATTGGAGCATCAGCGAAAAAGTATCCGGATATATAAAGTCTGGATCATCTAAAAGCGCGTTCACATTCATATTCGCATTGATATTGATATCTCATCCAGCCTACGCCTCATTGAAAGCGTTCAATAATAAAATAATACCGAGTACCAGGGTTATCGCTGCAAAATGGATTACCGAGAACGTACCTCAGGGCTCCGGTTTCCTGGTAGAAATGCATGGGCCGCAGTTGTCATTGAGCAAGTACCGTTTTTTTGAGGTATTCCGTAATCGGAAGGCCATATTTGTCCAGCAAGTCAGGAAGGGTAGTCAGTTTTCATCCAACTACATCCCAAATACAAGATATGGGAGATTTGCTGGAGCACCACAGAAACGTTTGCAACAAGTGCTTAAAAACAAGCGGATCAACTATGTCGTACTGACTGAATTTCATGAGCGATATATAAAGGAACAAGCGCGTCTTGGTGGGCAGGAACCATTCCTGAGGATTTACGAGAGGCTCTTCGAGAACAGCACAAAAATATATGAGATTCAGCCGCAAGATGGGATTTTATCCGGCCATCATATCAAGGTTCTGAAACTTGAAAATGAGACAATTCGTTAGTGTCTGGATGACCAGGGGATAGTCACCCTTGTAGATGCCTTACAAGCAGGGCCGCACAATACATGCTTCCCTTATCCGTATAATAGTCAGCGATAACATGTTTGTTGATGTTGTAGCAAGGCGATGTGTGATTGTTATTTCAGCAATGATGTTGATTTTTCATGGATTTTATAAACGGAGACTATGGTGAGAATTTCAGAATCAGGAGAGCTTCCTGATCAGAGTGATATGGAGCTGATGTCGGCTTATTTACCCTTACAACAAGGCGATCTGCTAGAGCTGGGTTGCGGGACTGCCCAGACGACACGTGACTTGGCGAACAGATTTCCTGGTTCTCGCTGGATTGCTACGGAAGTAGACCAGGTGCAGCATGAGAAGAACCTGGCATCGAATGGCCTTGCCAATCTCATCTTTCAATCCGGCGGTATGCAGCAGATTGATCTGCCGAACGCCTCGATTGATGCGGTCATCATGTTGAAGTCACTGCATCATGTTTCTGTGGATCAGATGGATTCCGGCTTCCAGGAATTACATCGAGTACTGCGACAAGGAGGCCTGGTGTACATTTCAGAACCTGTTTATGCCGGCGACTTCAATCAGATTTTGAGGTTATTCAATGATGAGAAGCAAGTACGTGAACAGGCCTTTGCAGCGATTCAGAGAGCAATTGAGTCAGGGCTGTTTGAGCTGGATAGGGAAGTGCATTTTCAGAGTCTGAGTCGTTACGAGGGATTTGCTGATTTTGAGCAGCGTGTACTTGGAGTTACCCACTCAAATTACGACCTGAATGACAGCTTGTTGGCTAGCGTTAAGTCCGCCTTCAGTCCTCATGTCGATGTTTATGGTATTGCTGAATTCCATAACCCGATGAGAGTTGATATTCTTCGCAAGATTTGACCTTTTGGTCAATATTACTCCTTGGTGCAGGGTTTCCTATGAAAGAATAAAAAGCAATTCACCGCATAACTGTTACCACCTTGAATGGTCATATGGATTAGTGTGATTTAATTACTGAACAGGACCTTGATAGGGTGATTTATGAACGGTGGAATTACTTTTTTTCTCTTTAGATGCTATAGGCTCTTCTTTTGAAACTCTGGTAAACGCATAGAGTTGCTTTTCATTCATCGTAAGTATTTCAGCCAGGTAAGCATAGGCTTCGCCCCAAGCCTCGAGAATTTCTGATGTGGCCTTGTCAGCTAATACTTCTTTCATGGCCAATAATATGGCATCACCGACCATGGGATAATGCTCCTCAAGAACATGACTCTTAACATGCGTATTAGCAATGTACATTAATTTGTCATGTAACTTTTCTATTTGGTCAATGTTCTCTGCATAGGCTGCAATTGCAGTTGTCAGGATTTTAGGCTGCTTTTCAATTGGTCCTGAAAAAAGCGCTTTTGTTTCAGGGTATTTCTCAAAAAGAATGTCATACATTCTTGACGAGATTTCCAAACCATGCTCTTGGATTATTGGAATAGACTCTTTGACGATAACAATGGTTTTTTGAGAAAGCTCCATATGGTGCTCCTATCTACAATAAGTATTTAAGCTGGATATGCCTATTATCATCCATCGTGAATTCAATTTCCAAGTGCAACTCAACAGAGTTGGTTAGAGGGCAAGCTGCGGTAGCATAGGTAGCTTCTCTCACCGACCAAAGTTAGAGGAGCACCATGTACACGCAGCTTACCCAGGAAGAACGATACCAGATTCAGGCACTGATGAAAGCAGGTCACAATCAAACAGAGATAGCCAAGATACTTGGGCGCCACAAATCCACTGTCAGCCGCGAACTGAGGCGTAACCGTGGCTTGCGCGGCTATCGCCCCAAACAGGCCCATCGGCTGTCTGTAGAGCGCCGTCAGAGCAAGAGCCAGCCCCGTATTGCCACTACCCACTGGGAGCGAGTCGAGCATCTGTTGCGCGAGGACTGGAGTCCGGAACAAATCAGCCTGTGGCTGTGCAATGAGGCTGACATTCAAATCTCTCATGAGTGGATTTACCAGTACGTTCTCCAGAACAAATCCATGGGCGGTAACCTATACCGCCACCTGCGTTGCCAGAAGCAGCGTCGAAAGCGCTATGGCAGCTATAGCCGCCGAGGGCAACTGATTAACCGAGTCAGCATCGATGAACGTCCTGCCGTGGTTGATGAGCGTTCACGCTTCGGTGATTGGGAACTTGATACCATTATCGGAAAAGGCCACAAACAGGCCATCGTTTCAATCACCGAGCGTAAATCCCGATTGACGCTCATCCATAAGGTGGAGAGAAAAACCGCCAGCAACGTCACCAGCGCTATCCTCAAACTGCTCAAACCCATCGCCGGCCGCGTTCACACGCTGACCTCAGATAATGGTAAGGAATTCGCCGGTCACGAGACCATCGCTAAAGGCCTCAGTGCCAGGTTCTTCTTTGCCCATCCCTATGCCTCCTGGGAACGTGGCTTGAATGAGAACACCAATGGACTCATTCGCCAATACTTCCCAAAGCATCGGGACTTTACAACCATCACTCAGGCGGAAATCAACCAGGTGATGAATAAACTGAACAATCGTCCCCGAAAATGTCTTGGCATTAAAACGCCCAATCAAGTATTTTTCGGGATTAACCCATCCGTTGCACTAGTGAGTTGAATCCGCGCTGTTAATAGAGGAATGAATCGTAACAAAGAGAACTCTTTGCGATTCAGTTCTGACTGTATAAATGGAGGAGAATAGCCATGAATACAAAAAGTAATATTCTATGTTTACAAGTGCTTATCTCTCTATTTCTGGCAATTGCATTACTATTGCCTGCTTCTACCGCATTTGCTGATACCCGTTTATCCGGAAAAGAGATAAAACAACTGGTCAGCAACAGTACGGCTATAGGCCACCGCAAGCTGCAGGGCAGAAAAAGCGAATACCTGGTACACACAGTCGTATTCAAAACCTATTTCAATGCGAACGGAGAATTGGTTGAGAAAGTCGACTCCACGGGCGGCGCCTCAAGCAGCTCTGGAGGTTCAGGCTACCCAGCACATGGCCAGTGGAAAGTTGCAAATGGCAAGCTATGCTTTTCTTTCAGAGACTCATTGGTAGATAAGGGTAAACTGAAGTGCCTGAAGGTGCTCAAAAAGGCTGGCGGCTCATACGAACTGACCAAAGGAAGCGGTGAAGTAAACAGAGTATGGAAAGAGGTTCTTCCAGGAAATCCGTATAAACTTAAATAATAGTGTATCCAGCGCAAGGGATGGTATGCAAAAAGAGATACTGCAAAAGCTCGAAAAACGTTTGGGCACCATTCATGCCCGCCAACGTCTCGGCATAGAGACCGATAAAGAGCAGCATGTCTTTGGTGGAGGACTAAATTTCTTTCATCCGGAAAACTGGTATTCCATCCATTCACTCATACGTTATACATTACGCATCACTGGCTTTTACGGGCGTGGTTGGCGCAATACGCTCAATATCCATGTGCGCAACAACGATATTCTCCTGGATAACCTTCCACCAGAATTTGATGGCTACACCATTCTCCATATGAGCGACCTGCATGCCGACATGAATCCACCGGCAATGGAGGCACTCATCAATACTGTTGGTGAACTTGAATATGATATCTGTGTACTGACAGGTGATTACCGGGCACAGACTAGCGGATCGTTTGAACGAGTCTTGCAAGAGATGGAAACACTTTGCGAGAACTTATCATCTCCAGTGTATGGAATCCTGGGTAATCACGACAGCATTCGCATGCTGCCCGACATGGAGTCGATGGGCATCCAGATGCTTTTGAATGAACAGGTTTCGCTGCACAGGGGGGAAGAGTCAATCTCACTGGCAGGTGTCGATGATCCCCACTATTACCGTGTGGATAATGTCGAAAAAGCAGCGGAAAATATTCCTCCCGACAATGTCTCCCTGCTACTTTCACATACACCGGAAATTTATCGGCAAGCCGCCCATGCAGGTTTCGATGCGATGTTTTGTGGTCACACCCATGGTGGGCAGATATGCCTTCCAGGCGGCGTTCCGATCACTCTGGATGCCAAATTACCGCGTCACATGGGCAAAGGTGCCTGGCGTTATAACAGTATGCAAGGTTACACCTCGGCAGGAGCAGGGACTTGCATTGTGAGTGTGCGCATCAACTGTCCGCCGGAAATCACACTGCACCGCTTACGCTGCGCCTGAATTTACCGAATTCAGTATGGATGTCGCCGTATACCCAGGTGGTATGCAAGACGCGATAGCAGAAAACTTGCGATTACAAAAGCCAGCATCAGTAACACCAGCTTCATCCATGAAAGTTCAAACAGGGGTGCAATGGCTAATAAAGGAAAAAGTGATTCAGGCACCTGGTCCAGTAACAGCGCCGGTGCGCTGGGCTGCATACCCATACGACGCTTGATGAAACTCGAGAACAAATCCCCCAGCATCGCAAAACTACCGACAAGGAAACCTGCACGCCAACCATAGCCAAAGAGCAGCGCCAGGAATACACATGTCAAAATGGCCACCACCACTCCCGACACCGTCTTGGAAGAGCCGAACAATGGTTTTTGATCAACAAACAGACGGCCTCCATCCAAAGGCCATCTCCAGCGCTCACCAAGCAGGTGGCGTGTGGCTATGGGAGCGCCATTTGCACCCAGGAGAAGCAGGAACAAAAATAAATCAGCCGCAGTCATCAGACCTCTGTTTCTTCAGAAATCGATACCTATTAATATACGCGGATTCAACTCACTAGTGCAACGGATGGGTTAATCCCGAAAAATACTTGATTGGGCGTTTTAATGCCAAGACATTTTCGGGGACGATTGTTCAGTTTATTCATCACCTGGTTGATTTCCGCCTGAGTGATGGTTGTAAAGTCCCGATGCTTTGGGAAGTATTGGCGAATGAGTCCATTGGTGTTCTCATTCAAGCCACGTTCCCAGGAGGCATAGGGATGGGCAAAGAAGAACCTGGCACTGAGGCCTTTAGCGATGGTCTCGTGACCGGCGAATTCCTTACCATTATCTGAGGTCAGCGTGTGAACGCGGCCGGCGATGGGTTTGAGCAGTTTGAGGATAGCGCTGGTGACGTTGCTGGCGGTTTTTCTCTCCACCTTATGGATGAGCGTCAATCGGGATTTACGCTCGGTGATTGAAACGATGGCCTGTTTGTGGCCTTTTCCGATAATGGTATCAAGTTCCCAATCACCGAAGCGTGAACGCTCATCAACCACGGCAGGACGTTCATCGATGCTGACTCGGTTAATCAGTTGCCCTCGGCGGCTATAGCTGCCATAGCGCTTTCGACGCTGCTTCTGGCAACGCAGGTGGCGGTATAGGTTACCGCCCATGGATTTGTTCTGGAGAACGTACTGGTAAATCCACTCATGAGAGATTTGAATGTCAGCCTCATTGCACAGCCACAGGCTGATTTGTTCCGGACTCCAGTCCTCGCGCAACAGATGCTCGACTCGCTCCCAGTGGGTAGTGGCAATACGGGGCTGGCTCTTGCTCTGACGGCGCTCTACAGACAGCCGATGGGCCTGTTTGGGGCGATAGCCGCGCAAGCCACGGTTACGCCTCAGTTCGCGGCTGACAGTGGATTTGTGGCGCCCAAGTATCTTGGCTATCTCTGTTTGATTGTGACCTGCTTTCATCAGTGCCTGAATCTGGTATCGTTCTTCCTGGGTAAGCTGCGTGTACATGGTGCTCCTCTAACTTTGGTCGGTGAGAGAAGCTACCTATGCTACCGCAGCTTGCCCTCTAACCAACTCTGTTGAGTTGCACTTGGAAATTGAATTCACGCAGTTTAGTAAAATAAGCACCCGGTTTTACGGAGAAGTATTAAGAGGTGAGATTCAGTACAGATACTTTTGGTTACCTCGTGTCTTGTGCGTTGCAAAATAACAGGTGCAGAAATCTGTTTAGATGGCGTAGGATTGAATACCCACACAATTTTAATAAACAGGTTAATGAAATGTCGGTAACACTTACTTTTGATGTATACGGTACCCTGATTGACACGCATGGCGTTGTTATCAGGTTACAGGAATATATTGGTGATAAAGCTCAAGAGTTCTCGCAAGTCTGGCGTGACAAGCAACTGGAATACTCTTTTAGACGAGGACTCATGCAAGCCTATGAGACATTTGCCGTGTGCACAAGCCAGGCGCTGGATTACACCGACTCCTTCCTTGGTACAGCACTGACAGCAGAACAAAAAACAACATTGCTGGCTGAATACCGTACGCTTCCGGCTTTCGATGATGTGAAAGTATCCCTGGAAGGTTTGAAAGCGGAGGGTTACGCCTTGTATGCATTCTCGAATGGGACGGCTGATGCGGTTGAAGGATTACTTGCAGCAGCAGGCATCGATGCTTTGTTTGACGGGGTCGTCAGTGTCAATGACCAGCAGACTTTCAAACCAAGCCCTGATGTTTATCGACACCTGCTGGATACAACAAATGCATCAGCCAGTGAGACCTGGTTAATTTCCAGTAATCCATTTGATGTTATCGGGGCGGTCTCATTCGGGTTGAATAGTGCATGGGTTCAGCGATCGAATAATTCTGTATTTGACCCATGGGGCATTGAGCCAACGCATACGATTACAACACTTCGTGAACTCGCAGGAGTTGTATGAAGACTTATGGATGCAGGGTGAGTATATGGCCAAAAACCCAACTCACGGTTCTGTGCTCCCTTTTCCGGTTCGTCTGTTAAAGTAAACAGCCTTTAAGAGACACAATTGCACTCGTTAATATAGTAGTTGTGATCCGTGTTGATGGGTACACTTGGCATTTGTAATGCGTGACCCATTCGTCAATGCCAGTCTGTAAAGATTTCATGGCATTAATATCAGGGCCAGTAATTTGATCAATACTGAAGTCATCATTTTCATCACAGCGGTTTACCTGGCGATTATGTTTGTCATCGCATTCCGGGTGGACAGCCGTGATCACGGACAATTCTCACGCTTTAAACCACTTATCTACACGCTTTCCCTGGCGGTCTATTGTACCTCGTGGACTTTTTATGGTGCTGTTGGTACTGCAGCTACTTCCGGTTGGAACTTTTTTACGATTTATCTCGGACCAATCATTGTCTTTACGCTGTTTTTTCCATTTATCCGTAAAGTCATCGCGATTGCCAAGCGTAATAAAACCACTTCAATAGCAGATTTTCTGGCAACGCGTTATGGCAAGAGTCGTTCGCTTGCAGCACTGGTCACCCTGATAGCCTTCATTGGAACCCTGCCTTATATAGCATTGCAGATTAAGGCAATTTCCAGCTCATTCGATTTGATCACCGGGGCCGAAATGATCGTGGAACCACGCTTTCATTTTGATACGGCTATTTTCCTGACGATTATCCTCGCGATCTTCTCCATCCTCTTTGGTGCTCGTACCATTGATGTATCGCAGCACCATAAGGGGCTGATATATGCCATCAGTTTCGAGTCATTGGTCAAGCTGTTTTCATTTCTGGTGATCGCCTTCATGGCTTATCAACTGATTGTTGAAGCATCAGAAATACGCCCGGATGCATTTTCGATTCGTCACCTGTTGTGGTCGCCGTTCGAGTCGTTGTCTTTAACCCCGAAATTTTTTACCACCCTGCTGCTTTCCGCCGGAGCCATCTTTCTTCTGCCCAGGCAGTTTCATGTTATGGCGGTGGAAGCCAGCGGTTCCGAAGAGATGTCGAGCTGGGGGTTGCCGATATACCTGTTGCTCTTCAGTGTGGCAGTCGTACCAATAGCCGCTGCGGGTTTAATGATTATCGGCAGCGGCCAAAATGCCGACTTGTATGTACTGCTGTTGCCAATGTCACAGGATAATTACCTGCTGTCGGTACTCGCTTATCTGGGTGGATTCGCAGCAGCGACCGGCATGGTCATCGTGGCAACGCTGGCACTGAGTACCATGGTGTCCAATGATCTGATTGTTCCTGTACTAGTGCGTTTTTTCAGATCCGATTCCGAACAGCAGATGTATCGCTCACTATTAATAATCAGGCGCGCAACGATTCTTCTGATTTTACTCCTGGCTTATCTCTTCTATGCAGTCGGTGGTACTGAGCGTTCTCTACAGAGCATCGGGCTGGTCTCTTTCGCGGCGGCAATCCAGTTTTTACCATCATTTCTTGGTTCGGTGTACTGGTATCGTGGGCATAAAAACGGTGCAATAGCCGGTTTGCTGATCGGTATGTCGATCTGGTTTTACAGCCTGCTGTTACCGACGCTTTCCGGCCAGTCATGGATGCCGGAATTTTATATCGAGCTGTTGAATAACAGCGAGTCGCTTTTCAACCCGCAGGCGTTATTTGGTTATGCGATGTCTGACTCGCTCACCCATGCTGTATTCTGGAGCCTGCTTTTCAACACACTCTTATATATATTTATTTCCTTGCGCTCCCATCACAAGGTCGTGGATCGATTGCAGGCGGCAGTCTATATCGACCAGGGGGAGAGCTTTAACCAACCTGAAAAAGATTATCCGTTCCAGGTTGGCGACCTGTTTGAGCTGTGTAGTCGCTTTACCGGCGAAGCACGCAGTCGTGAGTATTTCTCTCGTTTTGGTTATCAAATTGACCGCTCTTATTCGAAAAAAATAGCCAGTAGCCAGTTCACCCTGCTTGCTGAAAGATTGCTTGCCAGCAGTATCGGTATGGCGACAGCCAGTTCCCTGATCCGTTCACTAGCGCAACCGCAACCGGCATCAAGAACAGGCATCTACGAGTTTATTGACCAGACCGGTCAGGCGATAGAATTCAACCGCGAGTTGCTGCAGGTCACACTCGATCATATTGATGAGGCAGTCAGTGTTGTAGACAAGGACTTGCGGCTGGTGGCATGGAATCGCCAATATATTGACTTTTTTGAGTATGAGGCAGGTTTTATCCGGGTTGGAAAACCGGTCAAGGAAGTGATCCGCCGAAACCTGGAAAGTGGCTATGGCCCCGTGATTGAGGGTGACATTGAACAACATGTTGATAAGCGTCTGAAATTTCTGCGTGATGCGAAAAAATACTCTTATATCCGTGACTGGCAGAATGGCAGGACGGTTCAGATTGCCGGGGCGCATATGCCAGATGGTGGATACATCACAACCTACACGGATATCACGCCACTGAAACAGGCTGAAAAACACCTGGCTGCAATTAATGAAACTCTTGAAGCAAAGGTGCTTGAACGAACCGAAATGCTTTCCGACGTCAATCAGCAACTCGAAGAGCTTCTGGATACACGTAAACATTTTCTGGCTGCTGCCAGCCATGACCTGATTCAGCCACTCGGAGCCTCCAAGCTTTACATGGGGGCCCTCAAGGAAGACCTTGCTGATGACGCGACAAAATTCAGCATGGCCGATAACGCCTACAATGCCATTATTACGGCTGAGTCACTGCTTAAATCATTGCTCTATCTCTCTCGCATGGACTCAGGCCTTCTGACGCCAGAGTTGGATGAGTTTCCCCTGGAAGAGTTATTTGCTTCGATTGAAAACGAATTTGCTCCCCGTGCAGAACAAAAAGGTCTGCAGTTGCGTGTATTGCCGACCAATTACCTGATTCGTTCTGATCGTTCCCTGATGTTGAGCCTTCTGCAGAACCTGGTTGCTAATGCGATTCGTTATACAAAGAAGGGGGCCGTCATGGTGCTGTGCCGGCGGAAGGCGGGGCAGCTTGTAATTGAAGTGCGAGACAGCGGGGATGGTATTGCCGAGGAGAGACAGCAGGAGATTTTTCAGGCTTTCAAACAGCTGGAAAACGGTTCGGTCGAGGGTGTTGGCCTGGGCCTGGCAATCTGTCAACGAGCCGCCAACCTGTTGCAGCATGATTTGAGCCTGCGATCCAGCCCGGGTCATGGCAGCACCTTTAAATTGACTGTTCCCCTGGCTGGCAAGCAGGTCATGGAGTTGCAGCATGAGGTTGAACAGAGTTCAGGCGGCGACCTTGCCGGCCTGCGAGTCGCCTATATCGATGATGACCGTCTGCTCCTTAACGCAACACATGACCTGATGAAGCGTTGGGGCATTGATGTGACCATTTCTGAAAGCATCACGGAGTTCAGGATCATGGCTGCGGCAGGCAAGCAGTTTGACGTCATACTGATGGATTATCAGCTTGGTGAGGGGGCCAACGGCCTGGAACTGCTTGAGCTTTACAGGCGTGAAGTCAGCGAGGATTTCCTCGGTATTCTGGCAACAGCCAAGCAGAGTGAAGAGTTGAGGTCTGAAGTAGAGCAGGCGGGTTTCAAGTTTATGGCGAAGCCTCTTGGGCCTGCAAGGCTGCGCTCGGTGCTGCAGTCATATGTCAGATAGCGCTTACGACTGATCTGGCCGGGTTACATCTGGCTGGATCCCATCCGGCAGTTCCAGTTGGTTTGCTGCAATGACTGCCTGGGTCCTATTTCGTACCCCGAGTTTTCTGAAAATGGTCGTCAGGTGAGCCTTGATGGTCGCTTCTGTCACACCCATGCTGTCAGCCATGGTCTTACTGGGTTTTCCCTCTTTGAGCAGGTGCAAAACCTTCATCTGTACAGGGGTCAGGTCCTTGAAGCCCTTCGCCAGTTTGTCGTTACAGTCAGCATCACTGCAATCCGGAAAGCAGAGGTCGCCCTGAAGGATTTTCATGATTCTTGTCGTCATGGAGTCACTATCCATGCTTTTGGAGATGAAGCCACTGGCGCCGTACTGTCTTGTCTGCTTGATAATACTGCGCTCATCGAAGGCTGAAATGACCGCAACCGGTAATTCACTATAGCTTTTCTTCAGGCTAAGCAGTCCATCAAGGCCGTTGATGTCAGGCAGTTTCAGGTCCAGAAGTACCAGGTCGGGCTGAATGACTTTTGTTTTCAAGAGGTCAATCAGATCCTGAAATGAGTCAGCTTCATCGATAATAAATTCTTCAGGCAAGCGTGTCAGCAGGCTGATAAGTGCAGTTCGAAACAGCGGGTGGTCGTCAGCAATAATGATATATGTTGGCATGAATCTGATTTGATCAGTCATTGAAACTGAAGTCAAAGGTTTAATACTCACCAGCTTATTTCACTGGTTTTAGACTAAAGTCTAACGGCTGGCTGTTGTCTCATATCCTTCTATTGTCTATATTTTCTGCTCTATTGCCTTAATCCGCAATAAAGCTGAGTTGAGAATAATTCCACTAGGGGGAGACTTATATGTCTGACGATAGCAAGTTCAGTACACTTTCACGTCGTGGCTTTCTGAAAGCTTCGATGGCTGCAGCAGCTGCAGGCGCTGCGCCAACTTTCTTTATCAATAATGCCAATGCATACGTTAACGCACCTACAGGCGGAACCGTAACTTTGGGCTTCAACGTACCACAGACCGGCGCATACGCTGATGAGGGCGCTGATGAGCTGCGCGCCTACAAGCTGGCAGTCAAGCACCTGAACGGTGAAGGTGACGGCGGCATGATGAACACCATGAAACCTTTGTCTCTGAAAGGTAATGGTGTTCTGGGCAAGAAAGTTGCCTATGTGACAGGTGATACACAGACCAAGTCTGACGCAGCACGTGCATCAGCCAAGCGCATGATTGAGAAAGATGGCGCTCTGATGATCACTGGTGGTTCATCTTCCGGTGTTGCAATTGCTGTACAGGGTCTGTGTCAGGACGCTGGTGTAATCTTTATGGCCGGCCTGACCCACTCAAACGATACAACCGGTAAGGACAGGCGTAAGCATGGCTTCCGTCATTTCTTCAATACTGAAATGTCTGGTGCAGCTCTTGCTCCAATCCTGGAAAAAGAGTTCGGCAAAGACCGTACTGCTTACCATCTGACTGCTGACTACACCTGGGGTTGGTCACAGGAAGGTTCCATCAAGAAATATACTGAAGCACTCGGCTGGCAGACCAAGGCAGCTGTTCGCACCCCACTGGGTGCCGGTGACTTCTCTCAGTACATTACACCTGTACTGAACTCTGGTGCCGATGTTCTGGTTCTGAACCACTACGGTAAAGACATGGTTAACTCTCTGACCCAGGCCGTACAGTTTGGTCTGCGTGACAAGCAGGTTAACGGCAAGGACTTCCAGATTGTTGTACCTCTGTTCTCTCGTCTGATGGCCCAGGGTGCTGGTGAAAACATCAAAGGCATCTACGGATCCACTAACTGGAACTGGTCGCTGACAGACGAAGGTTCGAAAGCATTCGTTAAATCCTTCGGTGCCGAGTATGGCTTCCCGCCATCGCAGGCTGCCCACACTTGCTACGTACAGACACTTCTGTATGCAAACGCGTGTGAAATGGCTGGTACTTTCAATCCTTGTGGCGTTATCGAAGCACTTGAAGGCTTCAAGTTCGAGGGTATGGGCAACGGTCCAACCGAGTACCGTGCTGAAGACCACCAGTGCTTCAAGGACGTACTGGTTGTACGTGGTAACCAGAACCCGACATCCCAGTTCGACCTGCTGGAAGTGGTTAACGTTACTCCACGTTCTGCAGTTGAATATGCTCCTGACATGCTGGGCGGACAGCTGGGTAGCTGTAACGCTTAATCAGGCAAGCCAAACTACCGGCTACCTTCGGGTAGCCGGTTTTTCTTTTTACCTGCTAACTCAAAGTCACTGTTATGGATGAGATTCTTTTACAAATTCTTAACGGCCTGGACAAAGGGGGCGCTTACGCGCTAATTGCCCTTGGTCTGACATTAACATTCGGCACACTAGGCGTAGTGAACTTTGCTCATGGCGCCCTGTTTATGCTGGGTGCCTTCTGTGCCGTTTCAGTACAACAAGTACTCACGATTTCAAAGCGTGTTAAAGATGAAAGCATCACATTCTTTGACGCCTATAAAGAAACACCCTATCTCGAATTATGGTGGGGTGATACAGGGGCAATGATCATTGATTATGCTGTTCCGATATCGATATTTGTTGCAATTCCGATCATGCTTTTGATTGGTGTCGCTATCGAACGTGGCCTGATCAAGCATTTCTATAAAAGAACGCACGCTGAACAGATTCTGGTGACTTTTGGTTTGGCGATAGTGTTACAGGAAATCGTTAAATCTCTTTTCGGTGCAAACCCGATTCCAACTCCGGCTCCGGACATCGTCTCGGGTAGTGCAGCAATTGGTAGCATGTTAGGCCTCAGCGATGCTCTTGTGTATCCATGGTGGCGCATGATCTACCTGATGTTTGCAGCTGTTGTCATTTTTGGTGTTTTTGCCTTTCTCAGATTTACAACCTTTGGCATGGTCGTGCGTGCGGGCATGGCGGATCGTGAAACGGTTGGCCTTTTAGGCATCAATGTGCAGAAACGTTTCACCATTGTATTTGGCCTGGCAACTGTCGTTGCCGGTCTTGCCGGTGTCATGTACACCCCCATTTTGCCTCCCGATTACCATATCGGTATGGATTTTCTTGTGCTCTCATTTGTAGTGGTTGTGGTAGGTGGCATGGGCTCACTGGAAGGCGCCGTATTGGCCGGCTTTCTGTTGGGTATCCTCCAGTCTTTCGCTTCGATGAATGAAGTGAAATCAATTCTACCCGGCATAGACCAGATTATTATCTACCTGGTTGCAGTTGTGGTCCTCCTGGTACGTCCCAGGGGTCTGCTGGGTCGTGAAGGCGTGATGGAGGATTAAGCCATGAAAGAATTATTAAAAAGCAACCTCGTCATCATGGTCATTTTCGCGGTTATCGTTTTGACTGCACCTGCCTGGCTGACACCGATTGGAGCAGGTTATCCCGATATTTTGCAGAAATTTGCCATTTTTGGACTCTTTGCCATCGGTTTTAACATCCTGTTTGGCCTGACCGGTTACCTCTCATTCGGACACGCGGCATTCCTGGGCGTTGGTTCATATACGGCAGTTTGGAGCTTCAAACTCCTGACGATGAATGTGCTACCTGCAATTATCTTCAGCACACTGATGGCAGGCGTATTTGCGCTGGTTATTGGATTCATCAGCCTGCGTCGTTCAGGTATCTATTTTTCAATCCTGACCCTGGCCTTTGCGCAGATGTCTTACAGCCTGGCCTATTCAGTACTGACACCGATCACCAATGGTGAAACCGGCTTACAGCTGACCTTGGCAGATCCGCGTGTTGTTGATGGCATGATGGGCATACCAGTCACTGACAGTTTGCCTACCACCAACCTGTTTGGTCTGGCAATGAGTGGCTACAGTGGCTTTTATTTTTGTGCTGTACTGTTGATTGTGGGTTTTTATGTTTCACTGAAAATTTTCCGCTCACCCTACGGTATGAAGTTACGTGCCATCAAGTCTAACCAGACACGTATGAAATATACCGGCTTCAATACACGCCCATATTTACTCTCTGCATTTGTCATTTCCGGTATGTTTGCAGGGCTGGCTGGTGCACTGATGGCTGCAACTGACCCATTGGCAGGTGCTGAGCGTATGCAGTGGACCGCTTCTGGCGAGGTCGTCTTGATGACCATACTAGGGGGCATGGGCACACTCATCGGTCCTTTGTTGGGTGTTGGCATTATCAAGTACTTTGAAAACATTTTTTCTGCGTTGAACGAGTCTGCATTGCATGAAGTGTTCAGCTTCCTGCCTGGATGGCTTGAAGAAGTGATGGTATGGATTTCACATCATTTTGTTGGAGAAGGTTGGCACCTAACCCTTGGTACGTTGTTTATGCTTGTGGTTATTTTCCTGCCTGGTGGTGTAATGGAAGGAATTACACGTCTTTCCGCTTATCTGAAGAGCAAGTTTAAAGGTTCTGATGAGATTACCTCAGAAAAAGTCAGCGAGGATGCATCATGAGCAACATTCTTGAGATAAAAAATGTCAGCAAGACCTTTGGCGGTTTACATGCACTGGGGGACATTAACCTCGAGGTTGAAGAGGGCACAATCCATGCGATTATCGGCCCGAATGGTGCCGGTAAATCAACTCTGTTGAACTGCTGTATTGGTCGTCTGGAGCCTGATACAGGCAGCGTAACATTTAATGGCCACAACATGATTGGCATGGAGCCGCATGACATTAACCATGCGGGTATGGTCAGGGTATTTCAGACACCTGAGATCTTTTCTGATTTAACCTTGCTGGAAAATGTCATGCTGCCGGCCTTATCCAAGCGAGATGGAACTTTCCACTTCAACCCTTTTGTTGATATGAGAAGGGAAAAAGAGATAAAGGCAGAGGCTCGTCATGTACTGGAAGATATTGGTCTGGGGAACTTGGTAGATAGCCATGCCGGTAGTATTTCTCGTGGTGACAAACGTCGTCTTGAACTGGCAATGGGATTGATTCAGCACCCGAAATTGTTGCTTCTGGATGAACCAACGGCTGGTATGGCACGCCATGACACGAATAAAACCATTGAGCTGTTGCAGAAGATCAAAGAACAAGGCATGACGAAAGTGATCATCGAGCATGACATGCACGTTGTTTTCAGTCTCGCAGACACGATCAGTGTATTGGCTCAGGGGCGTATCATTGCGACTGGCACACCGGAAGATATCAAGAATGATCCCAAGGTGAAAGAGGCCTATCTCGGAGAGGAGCAGGACTAATGAGTGAAGTAGAAGCCAAAAAGAAGCCAATTCATGATTCCATACCAGAGCCGGTAAGATCGCAAGGTGCAGATCCTGCTTATTTCTCTGTATGGAACATGCACTCGTACTATGGGGAAAGCTATATTATTCACGGTATCAGTTTTGACGTCCGAGAAGGTGAAATCGTAGCCCTTCTGGGCCGCAATGGTGCCGGAAAAACCACCACTTTGCGATCAATAGCGCGTATGGACGATCCGCAGATGCATAGTGGTGAAATCTGGCTCGATCACCACCCATTACACGATGATAAATCATACGGTGCTGCCCAGAATGGTATTGCACTGGTTCCTGAGGACCGCCGTATCATTGCCGGCCTTACCGTTCAGGAAAACCTGGAGCTGTCACAGATAGAGCCACCGGTTGGCTGGTCGATTGAGCGTATTTATGAGCATTTTCCTCGCCTGGCTGAACGCCGCAATCAGATGGGCACCACGCTATCGGGTGGTGAGCAGCAGATGCTGGCCGTTGCCCGTGCACTTGCCCGTGATATAAAATTGCTGTTACTGGATGAGCCCTATGAAGGTCTCGCACCGGTGATCGTGCATGAAATCGCCAGTATCGTGGAAGGCATCAAGAAACAGGGTATTACAACCATCATCGTTGAGCAGAACGCAGTTGCTGCATTGAAGCTGGCTGACCGCGCACTGATCCTTGATATGGGTAAGCTGGTCTATGATGGCACCGCGCAGGAAGTGCTTGATAACGAAGATCTGCGTCACGAGTATCTGGCAATTTAGGGTCTTTGTTATTTTCAGAGTACATTTCTGAACTCTACCGAACCGTGCATCATTGCCTGACAGGCAGGTGCGCGGTTTTTTTTGAGTGAAATAAATCTATCGCCTGCATCATCTGGCAGGCTGGGCATGCAGTTTTTATATCTGTTAGCATCTTCCCAAGGATTCCCTTGTGGCTTACGTCTAATCTCTATTTACGGCCTGAAATGAATGGAACTCAGTGAAGAAATCATCAGAAAAGCTCAGCAGGGGGATGCGAATGCATTTTCTGACGTGCTTGATTCTTCTTATGAGCTGATTTTCAGCGTGGCTATGAAGTATGTCATGAACAGGCAGGATGCAGAGGATGTCACGCAGCAAGTCTGTATCAAGCTGGCTCGCAGCATTGCTCAATATCGTTTTGATTCAAGTTTCTCGACCTGGCTTTACCGGGTTGTCGTCAATTGTGCCAATGACTGGCATCGCAAGGAGGGCAGGCATCATCAGTCCGACAATGATGTGGCTCAGAATCCTGTCAGTCACAATTCAGATGTTGCTGAGCAGCAACTCTACCTGAAACAGGTGCTGGAACAGATCAATACATGGGGCAAGGGATACCTTGACGCCGTGGTTCTTGTCATTGGAGAAGGACTCACCCACCAGGCTGCCGCCAGGGTACTTGATGTGACTGAATCGACAGTTTCCTGGCGTATTCATGAGGTGAGAAAACGGCTCCATCTTCTGGAATCGGGAGGGCAAAAAGCATGAAAGAGCAGGATTTGAAGAAACTGTTCGAACAGGCTGGCAAGGCATCTGCATCTGATGAAGCCCGAATGCGTGCAAAGCATGCGGCAATGCAGGCATTTGAGAATGCACAGGAAGAGCAAAAAACATCAGAAGATGCCCAAGGAAACCGATCCGGCAATCGTCCTATCAGTGAGAACAACAACCTGATAGGAAGAATCATGATGCATTTAAGTAATCGATGGTTAATGGGGGGATTCGCAACTGCGGGTCTGATTGGCCTGGTTTTCGTCACGACGTGGCAAGCCAGGCAAACACAAGTCGATGCGCCACTGGTCGCTTCACGCTTTGATCAGGAGACGAATGTTGGCATCCAACCAGTCGAGGAACTGGCAAAACCAAAGGCACCACAGGAAGTAGCGCGTGTTCACAAGGAGAGGGAACTGGCAGTTGCCGAGTCGGAAGCACTTGAACGACGTGATTTTGCCATAGCATCGAAAAAACAACGCATTGCAGCACCTCAAATGACAGGTATTGCAAATGATGCATTCAACGTCATAGAGCGCGATGACCGGTTTCAGCAATTTGATGAGAATCGTGTGAAATCCGTTTCGGATGAACCTTTCTCCACTTTTTCTATAGATGTGGATACCAGTTCCTACAGCTATGTCCGTAAAATGCTGAATCGTGGAAATTTACCTGCTGATGATGCCGTCAGAACCGAGGAGATGATTAACTATTTTGATTATAACTACCCGGTTACCGGTGATCGCGAAGAGCCATTCCTGGCATCTGTCGGCATCAGTGATGCACCCTGGAAACAGGGAAACAAACTGGTGCATATTGGCATTAAGGCGTTTGAGGCACCTGCGGAGAAACAGCCTGATTCCAACCTGGTTTTCCTACTCGATATTTCGGGTTCAATGTCAGCCGAAGATAAACTTCCACTGGTGAAGAAGTCACTGCACTTGCTGCTTGGACAACTCAAGCCAACGGATACGGTTTCAATTGTGACTTATGCGGGTGGAACCGGAGTTGTACTTGAAGCAACACCGGTTGCTGAGAAACAGAAGATCGTGGCAGCACTTGAGACACTCGCAGCCGGTGGTTCGACGGCGGGTGAAAGCGCAATTCAGCTTGCCTACAATCTTGCCGAAGCAGGCTTTAAAAAAGATGCTGTGAACCGCATCATCCTGGCCACCGATGGTGATTTCAACGTGGGTATCTCTGACCCTGACAAGCTCAAGGAGCTGGTTGAGAAAAAGCGTGAGAGTGGTGTGTTCCTGTCAGTGCTTGGTTTTGGCGACGGCAACTACCGTGATGACATCATGCAGTCACTTGCACAGAATGGGAACGGAGTCGCTGCCTATATCGATACCTTCAGCGAAGCATACAAGGTGCTGGTTGAAGAGGCCTCTTCATCCCTCTTTACAGTTGCCAAGGACGTCAAGATCCAGGTTGAGTTCAATCCGGCAACTGTCAGCGAATATCGATTGATCGGCTACGAGACAAGGGCGCTCAACAGGGAGGATTTCAAAAATGACAAGGTCGATGCCGGTGATGTCGGTTCCGGTCATACGGTAACAGCAATCTATGAAATCACGCCTGTAGGCTCGAACAGCGGACTGCTTGATGCGCCGCACTATGATGCAAACAGGCGCACTCATAAGCCGCAAGCGTATTCGGATGAGTATGGTCAACTGAAGATCCGTTACAAGCAGCCAGAGAGTAACACATCGTTGCTGATTTCGAAGCCATTGATGGCAGGGCAAGAGATGAGTGATTCGCTTGCCCGGGAATTCAATTTTGCGACAGCAGTGGCCGGATTTGCCCAAATTCTAAAAGGCAGAAGTTATGTTGATTGGGATTATAAAGATGTTATCGAGATGGCCAAGAAGAATCTCGGTGAAGACCCGTATGGTTACCGCTCCGAACTTGTCGGCCTGGCCAGGAAAGCTGCAATCATTGAGCTAGAAGAGTCGAACGAGTAAAGAGACAAGCTGTTATAAGAGGCCGCCAGGATAAGATCCTGGTGGCCGTTTTATCAGCTGTGGCCCAACCAGCTGCCTTCAGGTCTTCTTGATGGCCCTGGTAATCCAGCCAACGACAAGACCGGATACAGCGCCAAGCAGATGAACTTCATCAACGGTGCGTGTGCCGATGATTGACTCGGTACCGGGAATTGGTCCGACAGTCATCTCCCATCCGACTTTTACTGTCATGATCAGCAGTACCGCCCAGCCCAGCAGGCCAAGTTCCAGTATGGCTCCAATGACGAAGAGGCCATGCAGTACCCCGGAGAATCCCAGGTACCAGGTGATATGGGGGTAAAAATAGTAGAGTCCTGCACTGATAAGAAAAGCGAGTATCAGCGAAAGTACCAGTAGCAGGAGTGGGTTCTCAAGATCACGAAATAGTAACAGGCAGGCAACAAGACCGGCTGCATTGAGTGCCAGGTGCCACCAGTTGCCGTGGATGAGATGGCCTGAAAAAAGCCGCCACAGGACGCCCTTGTCAACAGAGGAGGCGATGTATCGAAGATCGAGTTCGTAAATATGAACGAGCTGAAGAGTAATAAAAAGCGTCAGCGTTGCGGCAATGGTCCATATCAGTTTGTCGCGCATCAGGGCTCTCTTCTATTAGTACTCATCACGGGTGTATTCAGGGCGACTCTGTAGAGTATAGAGAAGCCGGACGGATACAGTTTATCACTGGAGTATTCCTTATGCGTACAGAGGAAACTCCGTCAGTTACCGACTTGGGGTGGTGTGCCAGTGGCCTTCTGTTTTGGCACTGGAATCAGCACAAACCCGGATGTCCTGACCAATGTACCGTCGACATAAACCCGCAACAGGTAAGAGTCTGGCGGCAGTTTGTTGCTGGAGGCCAGTTGAAGTTTGCCTGAGCCGACGGATGTTTCCAGGTTGATCGACTCTTCCGTCAGGGTAAAGTCAGCATTTCCGATAAGAATGCCATCTGGTGTCTGGCCGGGTGCATTTGGCTGGAGTGTGCCAAGTCGCGCCCATTCGCCGGTCACTTTCATGCCAGGTTTGGCATTTTCCAGTTGTACGATGGCGATAACCTGGGTTCCCTGGTTCGGGAAGATATTGCGTAGCCTGATTCTTCCGTTTGACTGTTTTCCGCCTGTCAGGGCGACCCTGACCTCGCCAGTGTATGACGTCATCTCTTCAGAGGGATCATCGCTGCAACCAGAGAGCGTAATACCCGCAACGAGAAGGAGTGGAAGTATGAAATTTCTCAAGACAAAAAACCTATCTATAAATATAACTGCATAGTATATATTTTTTCCCGTCTCAGACATATACAGCGAGCAATATATTTACTTGTTTTGAAGCCGGGCCAGCAGGGATTCCAGCTTGTCGACACGGGTCAGCGGATCGTCGAAGTCGGCAGTGAAACGCAGTTTGTCCTGCCCCTCCAGTTTGAACCTGTCGGGTTCTGTCTGGATCAGCCTGATGATATGGGCGAAATCGATCTTCGGGTCCTCATCAAACTGGATGCGTGCCCCTGATGCACTGGCGTCCAGTTTTCTGATTCCCATTGTCTGAATGCGCAATTTGAGGCGTGTAGCGGCGAAGAGATTTTTTAATGGATCGGGCAGGAGTCCGAAACGATCAATCATTTCAACCTGGAGTTCACGCAGCTCTTCGGTAGTTTCGGCACTGGCAATACGCTTGTATTGCACCAGGCGCATGTGAACGTCCGGCAGATAGTCGGCAGGGATCAATGCCGGCAGGCCGAGGTCAATTTCTGCACCGTGATCGAGCGGTCGGTCCAGTTCAGGCTGCTCGCCCTTGCGGATCGCCTTGACGGCACGTTCGAGCAGTTCGGTGTAGAGGGCGTATCCGACCTCTGCAATTTGTCCGCTCTGTTCGTCACCAAGCAATTCACCGGCACCGCGAATCTCAAGGTCATGGGTGGCGAGGGTGAAACCGGCGCCCAGGTCTTCCAGGGACTCAATCGCTTCAAGACGTTTTTTTGCGTCAGCTGTTATCGACTTTTGCGGCGGTGCCAGCATGTAGGCATAAGCACGGTGGTGAGAGCGCCCGACACGACCACGCAGCTGGTGCAGTTGCGCCAGGCCGAGTTTGTCGGCACGGTTGATAATAATGGTATTAGCCGTGTGCACATCGATACCGGATTCAACAATTGTTGTGCACACGAGTATTTGGAAACGCTGGTGGTAGAAATTGCGCATGACACGCTCGAGGTCACGTTCGCGCATTTGCCCATGTGCGACCTCGACTTTCACCTCGGGAACCAGTGCTTCAATCTTCTGCGCCATATTGTCGATGGTGCTGACCTCGTTGTGCAGAAAATAGAGCTGACCGCCACGGCCGATTTCTCGCCGGATTGCTTCCTGTATCAGGTTGTCATTCCATTGGCTGATAAAGGTCTTGATCGGATGGCGTTCAACCGGCGGAGTGGCAATGATCGAAAGATCACGCAGGCTCGACATCGCCATGTTGAGTGTTCGTGGAATCGGTGTTGCCGTCAGCGTCAGCATATCGACCTCGGCACGCAGCGACTTGAGCCGCTCCTTGTGGCGTACGCCGAAGCGATGCTCCTCATCGATAATGACGAGACCCAGGTTTTTGAACTTGATGCCGGTTTTAAGGATGGCATGTGTACCGACAACGATATCGACAGAGCCGTCTTCGAGCCCTGCAAGTACCGCTTTCTGCTCCTTGGCAGTACGGAAACGCGAGAGCCCCTCGACCTCGATTGGCCAGTCGGCAAAACGGTCAATAAAGTTGGTGAAATGCTGCTGTGCAAGCAGGGTAGTGGGCACTAGTACTGCAACCTGCTTGCCGTTAATAGCAGCATGGAAGGCCGCGCGCATGGCAACCTCTGTTTTGCCGAAACCGACGTCACCGCACACCACGCGGTCCATCGGCCGCGGTGATTCCATGTCGTCCAGAATGGAATCGATTGCCGATTGCTGGTCAGGTGTTGTCTCGAATTCGAAAGCTGCTGCAAAGGCGGCATACTCATCACCGGGCTGAGGATACTTGACCCCGCGGCTCGCCTCGCGCCGTGCGTAGATATCGAGCAGTTCTGCAGCAACATCATGTGCCTTCTGCGCAGCCTTGCGTTTCGCCTTCTCCCAGGTGTCGGTACCCAATTTATGCAGCGGTGCATTCTCGGGTGATGCGCCGCTGTAGCGACTGATCAGGTGCAGCGCTGAAACCGGCACATACAGCTTGTCCTTGCCGGAGTACTGGAGTGCGAGAAACTCTTGCTGTTCACCGCCGACATCGATTGTCTGCAAGCCCATGAAGCGTCCGATACCGTGGTCCTCGTGTACCACAGGTGCACCTTCGTGCAGCTCTGTGAGATTGCGAATGATCTGGTCAGAGTCGCTCTTGCTCTTTTTACGCCCCGGCTGACGAACACGTTCACCGAGCAGCGCTGTCTCGGGAACAATGGCAAGGTCATTGACGACAATGCCTTGCTCGAGCGGAGCAATCGTCAACGCTGGATTGGTTTCGGTAGTAGTAAAGTCATCCCAGTTATCCACACGCTGCGGGTGGATCGAAAATGATGCCAGTGTCTCCGAGAGCTGTTCACGGCGTCCGGCTGACTCGGCGGTAAAGAGAACACGTCCGCTGAAGCCGTCGAGAAAATCCTGCAGCAGGCCTGCAGGTCGTGAGGCGCGCGCATTGAGGCCAAGTGGTGGCAGGGTGCGACTGGTGAAATTGTCGAAGCTACCGATGCCTTTACCGACGCTGTCTGCCTTGCGTGACTGCCACAGCACAGAGGCATACTGCTTTAATCGATTGGCGAGTTCATCATCATCGAGAAACAGGCTGCGTGGTGGCAGGATGGGGCGTTCAATATCATGGCGACGCTGTTCGTAGCGGTCGCTGACGGTCGCATCGAAATTGGCAGCCGCATCACGAAAGTCCGATTGCAACAGCATCAGGCTGTTGTCCGGAAAATAGTCAAACAGGGTTGCGGTCTCTTCAAAAAATAGCGGCATGTAGTAATCGATGCCACCGGGGAAGCGCCCCTCACTTACCTCGCGGTAGATCAGGCTGGAATTGAAATCCTGTTCAATGGTTTCTCGGTAGCGTTGCCTGAATCCCTCGATTGCTTTCTCATCAGTCGGGAACTCACGTGCCGGAAGCATGCTGATTGCATCGACCTTGTCACGCGTTCTTTGTGTTTCGGGATCGAAAGTCCGAATCGAATCGATTTCGTCATCAAACAGGTCGATACGATATGGATCACTGGAGCCCATCGGAAAGAGATCAATCAGGGAGCCGCGTACGGAGAACTCGCCATGTTCCATTACCTGTGAGACATAGCGATAACCACTCTGCTCGAGGTTTCTGCGCAAGGCTTCAAAATCGACCTGCTGACCATTCTTCAGAAACAGCGTATTTTGCTGCACATAGGATGGCGGCGGCAGTCGCTGCATCAGGGTGTTGATCGGCAGGATGATAATGCCCCGTTGCATGCCTGGCATTGCATGCAGGCTCTTGAGGCGCTGCGAAATCAGCTCGGGAAGCGGCGAGAAAACATCGTAGGGGAGAGTCTCGCGGTCTGGAAAAAGAGTAACCGTCACTCCTGCATCGCAAAAAAAACGGATGTCCTGCTCAAGGCGAATGGCCTGCTGGATATCATCAGTGACTGCTATGACAAGTCCATCATGATCGCGGGCTGCAGAAGCCAGTAGCATTGCCGTCATACATCCGCGAACAGCACCCAGCAAGATACGCTCGCCTGGCCGTTGCGGCAGCGTCAGTTGGTCGAGAGTTATACCTGAATCCTGGCTCATGAGCTTTACAGAACCGAATCAGCGGTTGCTAAAATCGATTGCGAACTGGCGTGCGACGCGACCACTGCGTGAACCGCGTTGCAGCGCAAAGCGCAATGCTTCAGGACGTGATTCATCATTCAATTCAGATCCATAGGCCTGCAACCAGTGGGCGACTGCGTCAAGATAGTTATCCTGGCTGAAAGGGTGAAACGAGAGCCATAAGCCAAAGCGTTCTGACAGGGAGATTTTCTCCTCGAGACTCTCGGCAAGATGCAGCTCTTCATCGACGATCTTGCTCTGCTGATTCTCCGACTGGTACTCCGGCAGCAGGTGGCGACGGTTGGAGGTTGCATAGATGAGAATATTTTCGGGTAAACCGGCGAGTGAGCCGTCCAGGGCTGCCTTGAGTGGTTTGTAACTCGACTCCTGCGCTTCAAAGGAGAGATCGTCACTGAAGATGATGAAGTGTTCATCGCGATCATTGATCAGTTCCAGTATGCGCGACAGTTCAACCCGGTGTTCCTTGTCGATCTCCAGCAGGCGCAGACCCTGTTCCTTGAACTCAGGCAGCAGCGCTTTCACCAGTGATGATTTACCCGTACCGCGTGAGCCCCACAGCAGGGCGTTATTGGCTGCCTTGCCAGTGACGAAATTCTGCGTATTGCGCAGCAGTTCGCTTTTCTGATGATCAATACATAGCAGGTCGTCGAGACGCAGTGTACGTGGTGAATGTATCGCCTCGAGCCTGCCCCGGTTTCCATCATGCTGCCAGCGCTGTGCAGGTGCTGACCAGTCGATCTCCTGCTGCGCTTCAGGCAACACCTGTTCAAGGCGTTCCAGCATGCCCTCGGCGCGTTTCAGGAATTGATCGAGCTTGTCACTCATTGCTTAGCGTTCGAGCGGCTTGTACTTTAGGCGGTGTGGCTGGTCGGCTTCATCACCGAGGCGGCGCTTGCGATCGGCCTCGTAGTCGGCATAGTTGCCCTCGAACCAGACCACCTTGCTGTCACCCTCGAAGGCGAGAATATGGGTCGCCACGCGGTCCAGAAACCAGCGGTCATGCGAGATGATGACGGCACTGCCGGGAAAAGCGAGTATCGCCTCCTCGAGTGCACGTAAGGTCTCAACGTCGAGATCGTTGGTTGGTTCGTCAAGCAGCAGCAGGTTGCCGCCCTCTTTGAGCAGCTTTGCCAGGTGTACGCGGTTGCGTTCACCACCGGAGAGATCACCAATGCGTTTCTGCTGATCGTTACCACGGAAGTTGAAGCGGCTGGCGTAGGCGCGTGACGGCATCTGGAATCTGCCGACAGTGATCATGTCTGAACCGTCGGAAATCTCTTCCCACACGGTTTTCGAATCGTTGAGTGCTTCGCGGCTCTGGTCAACTGCTGCAATCTGAACAGTATCGCCGATACGCAGTTCACCACCGTCGGTCTGTTCTTCACCAGTCATGATGCGGAAGAGGGTGGTTTTACCTGCACCGTTAGGACCGATGATGCCGACGATGCCGCCCTGTGGCAGGTTGAAACTCAGGTCCTCGTAGAGCAGCTTGTCACCGTAGCTCTTGCTGATTCCCTTGGCTTCGATAACGAGTTCGCCGAGACGTTCACCCGGCGGGATATAGATTTCGTTGGTCTCGTTGCGTGACTGAAACTCCTGCGATTGCAGTTCATCGAAACGCTGCAGACGGGCCTTGCTCTTGGCATGGCGGCCCTTGGGGTTAGTGCGTACCCATTCGAGCTCTTTTTTCATCGCCTTGGCGCGAGCAGCCTCGGTTTTCTCTTCCTGTTCGAGTCGAGCCTCTTTCTGCTCCAACCACGAGGAGTAGTTGCCTTCCCACGGAATACCGTGGCCACGATCGAGTTCGAGGATCCAGCCGGCAACATTATCAAGGAAGTAACGGTCATGGGTTACGGCCACGACTGTACCCTGGTAGTCATGCAGGAAACGTTCAAGCCATGCGACAGATTCGGCGTCGAGATGGTTGGTTGGTTCGTCGAGCAGCAGCATGTCCGGCTTGGAGAGGAGCAGCTTGCAGAGTGCCACGCGACGCTTCTCACCACCTGAGAGCTTTGTGACATCTGCATCCCATGGCGGCAGGCGCAGTGCATCGGCAGCGATCTCCATCTGCCTGTCCATGCCGTGTCCGTCGGCGGCCTGTACGATGTTTTCCAGCTCAGCCTGTTTCTTGGCGAGGGCATCGAAATCTGCATCCGGCTCGGCGTAGGCGGCATAGACTTTTTCGAGCTCGTCCATCGCATCCTTGACGTTGCCGAGTGCCATCTCGATATTACCGCGCACGTCCTTGTCGGGATCGAGTTGCGGCTCCTGTGGCAGGTAACCAACATTGATGCCAGCCTGGGGTCGTGCTTCACCTTCAATTTCAGTATCGAGTCCCGCCATGATGCGCAGCAGGGTTGATTTACCCGAGCCGTTCAGGCCGAGAACGCCAATTTTAGCGCCAGGGAAGAATGAGAGTGAGATGTCACGGAGGATGACCCGCTTGGGCGGGACAATCTTGCTGACCCGGTTCATCGTATAAATATATTGAGCCATATTGGTCTTTAGTCTTTAGTCATTAATGTGGGAGGCCCGCCTCGGGGCGATTCTCTTGTCAAACTCTGTTCAGATATGCCTGAAAGGTATTTTCCAGCAGTGTAGCCACTGTCATCGGGCCGACGCCGCCGGGTACCGGAGTGATCCAGGAGGCCTTCTCTTTTGCCGATTCAAAATCGACGTCACCACACAGGGAACCGTTATCGAGACGGTTGATGCCGACATCGATGACCAGTGCGCCTTCCTTGATCCATTCGCCCTTGACGAAATTGGCAATGCCTACAGCTGCGACGATGACATCAGCATTCCTGATTTTTTCTTCCAGATCCTTGGTGCGGCTATGGCACACGGTGATGGTGCAGCGTGCGGCAAGCAGTTCCAGCGCCATCGGGCGGCCGACGATATTCGATTGTCCGATAATGACGGCATCGAGGCCTGAGAGCTTGTGTCCGGTGCGCTCGAGCAGCGTCATGACACCCTTGGGGGTACAGGGGCGTAAGTTCGGCATGCGCAGGGTCAGGCGACCGACGTTGTAGGGATGAAAGCCATCGACATCCTTACTGATATCGATCTTTTCGATGATTGCATTTTCGTCGATATGATCGGGCAGCGGCAGCTGTACCAGGATGCCGTCAATGGCGTCATCCTTGTTGAGAATGTCGATGCGCTCAAGCAGTTCCTGCTGGGTGGTTGAGGCTGGCAATTCGATCAGTTCGGAGAGAAAACCGGCCTGTTCGCAGGAGTTACGTTTATTACGTACATACACCTGCGAGGCGGGGTTTTCACCGACCAGGATTACAGCCAGGCCCGGGCGCCGTTTGCCGGCTTCCAGAAGCTGGTCGACCTCTGTTTTCAGTTGTGCCTTGATATCGGCTGCAATCGCTTTTCCATCTAGAATTTGTGCTGTCATCTGGCTGTCGTCATGGTTTGCTGAACAGGGCGCATATAATACAGCGAATCGGCTCTGGAATCAGGTAGTTATTTCTGGAATCAGGTGGTTATTTGGAGAATAATGAGTATAGAACCTACGTGGAGGGAATCTATGCGTTTTCGTTACCAGGTTATTGCCGCCGCCGTCGTGCTGGCCGTGCTGCTGTTTTTCTTTCTCGGCAAGAGCGAGCCGGTAGTTGTCACAGTCGTACAGACAGAGACAGGAATGGTGGAGTCGACCGTTGCCAATACCCGCGCCGGCACAGTCAAGGCTTGTCTGCGTGCCCATCTCTCTCCAAGCATCGGCGGCCAGATCGCTGTGCTTAACGTCAGGGAGGGTGATGAGGTTGAAAAAGGTGCACTTCTGCTGGAGCTGTGGAACCGTGACCTGGTTGCACAGGTTGATTTCAGCAAACGCGAGCTGCAGGCCGCAAAGGCACGTGCCGAGGCGAGCTGTCTGAATGCGGACGTGGCCCAACGGGAGTCGGATCGCCTGCATCGTCTCAAAGACTCCGGTGCTGCCTCGGATGAGCAACTCGATAAGGTTCGAACACAGGCCAGTGCAATGGCGGCTGAATGCTCTGCTTCACAGTTACAGCTCGATGTGAGCGAGACCAGTATCGAACTTGCCGAGGCGCAGCTCGAAAAAACTCGTCTCTATGCACCATTCAACGGCACTGTTGCTGAACTTAATGGTGAACTCAACGAGTATGTGACACCTTCACCTCCAGGTATCGCAACACCGCCTGTTATCGACCTGGTTGATAACAGCTGCTTCTATATCTCGGCTCCCATCGATGAGGTGGATGTTGCGCGCGTGCGTCCTGGCCTGCCGGCAAGGGTGATGCTGGATGCCTACGGTCAACGTGAGTTTGCGGCCAAAGTCAGGCGGGTTGGCTCCTATGTTATTGATCTCGAAAAGCAGGCACGCACTGTTGATGTCGAGGTTGAGTTTGATAACCCGAAAGTACTCAAGTGTGTACTTGCCGGCTACAGTGCAGATGTCGAGATCATCCTCGATGTACATGAGAATGTGCTGCGAATTCCTACAGAGGCCGTCATCGAGGGCAAGCGGGTTTACCTGCTGAATGAGTCCTCAGGCCTGATCGAGCAGCGTGACATAGAAACCGGCATGGAAAACTGGGATTACACAGAGGTGTTGTCAGGCCTCGAAGAGGGTGACCTGGTTGTGACTTCCGTTGGCAAGGAAGGTGTCGAGGATGGCGCCGAGGCAGTGCGCGAAACAGGCAAATGATAGAACTCGATTCAATTGAGCGTGTCTTCCAGGTTGGCGATGAAGAGGTTCATGCGCTGAAGCATGTCACCCTGACAATTAAAAAGGGTGAGTACCTCTCAATTATGGGGCCATCCGGCTCCGGCAAGTCAACGCTGCTGAATATTCTCGGTCTGCTGGACCGGCCAACGTCCGGTACTTACAGGCTTGACAGTATCGATACCACCAGCATGGGTGACAATGAGCAGGCTGACACCAGGCGTCACAGGATCGGTTTCGTGTTCCAGTCCTATCACCTGGTACCACGCCTCACCGCGGCCGAGAATGTCGCTTTGCCGCTGATGCTTTCGGGCATGGCGCCAAAAGAGCGCCAGGTGATTGTTGAAAAGGCACTGGATAACGTCGACCTGCTCGACCGTGCCGATCACCGACCTGACCAGCTCTCTGGCGGACAGCGCCAGCGTGTTGCTATTGCGCGTGCGACCATCATGCAGCCGACGATACTGCTGGCAGACGAGCCAACCGGCAACCTCGACCATGTATCGGGTGAATCTGTCATCGAGGTGCTGGAAGCGCTCAACAAGCAGGGAATTATTCTTATTGTCGTCACTCACGATATGGAAATCGGCGAGCGTGCTACGCGCAGGATTCGCATGGTTGACGGCAGTATCAGCAAGGATATCAGTTGAGATGCGCGTCGGGGATACAGTCCGCTACGGTTTCAGTAACGTCAGCGGTTCACCTGTACGTGCATTTTTGCTGTTGCTGGCGATGTCGATCGGTGTTGCCTCGGTTGTCATGCTCAGCACGCTCGGAGAAGCAGCACGTCTCTATGTAGTCAACCAGTTCTCGGCACTTGGTACGCATCTCCTCATTGTCTTGCCCGGACGCTCCGAAACAACCGGAGGAGCACCTCCGCTTCTGGGTGCTGTGCCACGTGACCTGACTCTTGATGACTCAAATGCATTGTTGCGCGGCCCATCGGTCAGCAGGGTGGCTCCCATTGTCGTCGGATCAGCGCCGATATCATTTCGAAGTCTCGAACGCGAGGCGACTATCATCGGGACGACCGTGGATTATGGCGAGATTCGCGAAATTGCCATCAGCCAGGGGCGATTCCTGCCAAGCGCTGATATCAAGCGGGGTGATGCTGTTTGCGTCATTGGTGAAACAATCAGGCAGGAACTATTTGGCGGTGAGCGCGCACTGGGGCAATCCGTCCGTATCAACAGCTACCGCTACAGGGTGATTGGTATACTTGGCGATGAAGGTCAATCACTCGGTATGGAGATGGGTGACGCTGTTTTTATTCCGGTCGCTTCCGCGCAGGCACTGTTTAATACCGAGTCACTGTTTCGAATCATGGTGCAGGCCACCCAGCGTGAGACCATTCCATCAGCAAAAGAGGATGTCATTCGTATTTTGCGTGAGCGTCACGATGGTGAGGATGATGTTACTGTGATTACGCAGGATGCAATTCTCGGTACATTCGATCGCATCCTCAAGGCGTTGACCTACACAGTGGTTGGTATCGCAGCTATCAGTCTTGCTGTTGCCGGCGTATTGATTATGAATGTAATGCTTGTCTCCGTGTCACAGCGCACATCCGAGATCGGTTTGCTAAAGGCACTGGGTGGCTCAAAACGGCAAATACTCATCCTGTTCCTCTCCGAGGCAGCGCTACTGTCAGTTATAGGTGCAGTCAGTGGAATTCTGATCTCTTTTGCAGGTGTCTCGGCACTGGATGGATTGTTTCCGACATTTCCGCTGACAACGCCATTGTGGGCCTATGTGAGTGCACTGATTGTTGCCATCGTTACCGGCCTGGTGTTCGGCATTATGCCGGCACGGCGTGCTGCGCGGCTGGACCCGGTTGATGCGTTGATGAGGCACTGATATGCAGGCAACAGATTTCATTCGCCTTACGCTCGGTTCTGTTTTTTCACAGCACCTGCGCAGTTTTCTTACTGCCCTGGGAATTGCTGTTGGTGTTGCTGCCGTGGTGCTGCTGACATCAATCGGCGAGGGAGTGCATCGCTTCGTGCTTGCCGAGTTCAGCCAGTTCGGTACCAATATCCTTGCAGTGACACCGGGAAAGAATACAACTTTTGGCATGTCGGGGGCTGTTATCAACACGGTGCGTCCGCTGACCATGGAGGATGCCGAGGCTCTCAAACGTATTGCCGATGTTGAGGCGGTAGTTTCGGTGGTGCAAGGTAATGCTGAGGTCGAGTTCGGCAAGCGTAGTCGGCGCACCATGATTATTGGTGCGGGACACGCGGTTCCCGCTGTATGGCAGATGGATGTCAAGATTGGCCGCTTTCTGCCGGATGATGATCCAAGAAATGCGCGTGCTTTCGCGGTGCTCGGAAGCAAGATGGCTGATGAGCTGTTTGGCAGTCGCAGTCTCCTCGGCGAGATCGTGCGTATCGCCAGTGAACGATTTCGTGTGATCGGCGTGATGGAATCGAAAGGCACTATGCTTGGATTTGATCTAGATGACACCCTCTTTATACCTGCCGGCAGAGCACTCGAGATGTTCAACCGGGAAGGTGTCATGGAGATTGATTTGCTATATCGCTCGACGGCGAACGTGGAGCAGCTCGAAGAGCAAATATCACGTCTCATGCAGGCGCGACATGGTTACGAGGGTTTCACCATTATCACGCAGGAGGAGATGCTCGAAACACTCGGTTCAATTCTAGATATCCTGACACTCGCGGTGGGCGCGCTTGGCGGCATCTCCCTGCTTGTCGGGGGTGTTGGTATTCTTACCATTATGTCGATCGCCGTGAATGAAAGAACGCATGAAATCGGCCTGCTGCGTGCACTAGGTACACGTCGCAGGCAGGTGCTTGGCCTGTTCCTGGGCGAGGCGGTACTGCTTTCTGCAACAGGTGGATTTGCCGGTCTTGTCATCGGTGCCGGTGGTGCTGCACTGCTGGGCTTGGCGATACCGGCATTGCCTGTGCACACGCCCTGGTATTTTGTTCTGCTCGCCGAACTGATGGCGGTGGTAATCGGAGTGATTGCAGGTGTTGCACCTGCTCGCAGGGCCGCAAGCCTTGATCCTGTTGAAGCACTGCGTGCAGAATAGAATCAAATGATATGCAGGGGACCGTTCAGGGGTGATTTGAGTTTCCGGAACATGCTTCTATTTACCTGGAGATGACCAGATGCGTTTGCTGTTGCTGATTTCTTTTTTGCTGCTGGCTGCCTGCCAGAGCAATCCATTTGACTCTTCCGCGGAGCAAGCATCCAGTGCAGATACCGATAGACGTGCAGAATTCAAATCTTCCCTCAATGAGGATGAGATTATGAGTCAGTCACAGGTGATCAAGATTCTCAAGGAGAATGGCTATGTCGGTGGTGCTGGCTTCATGGATGTCAATGGAGAGAGAACCTATTGTGAGTTTGCCGGCAAGCGCCCATCAGACGGGGCAACCATCTGTATTCAGAAGGACGAGGAGAAGGGTGAAGTCATTGTTACAAGGCCTCGCCTCGGGAATATCGGTCTCAGGCGCTTGTAGCTGTACAGTATATTCAGAATGGATTGAAGAAATACCTTGTACCCGCTCTTATTCGTCACACAAATGCTCACCGTTTAGTATCGCATTGATGTATGCCTTGCCATTTTCCAGCTTGATAAAGTGCCGCCAGCTTTTCACCGCAAAGTAACTCGGATTCAGGTTGAGATAAACTTCGCTGATCTCCTCATCGCAAGTAAAGGCTGGTACATCGATCCGGTCAAGAATGGATTCTCTTAGTTCTGCAGGCATCATCGAAAACTGAACAACATAGGCAATATATTCGTGGGCAACAGTCGACAGCCTGGTGAACCTGGTATTTTCATGTGTATATGCGTGACTGACTTCATGCACTATGAAACTATAATGGAGTTCCCTGCTGGGAGGGAGTCCAAATGGACGTCCCAGCCTGGTTCCAGCTAGATGTGTGGCATAGTCGACTATTTCTACACGCCTGACCTTGGCATTGAATAGGCCGATAATGGGTATTGGATGCAGTGACCTGGAAGCGTCATCCAGAATTTCAATCTCAAGATGCGCCGATGTATTGAAACCGAGACTGCTCATCAACTTGGCTGTATCAGCGACTGCCTCACACACCATGACGAAATCCGCCGTATCCATACCCGAGACAGTTGCATTTGCATTCGGGCACACCAAGGGCTCTTCTGCCACGGCGACCGAACAGGTCAACAGAAGAAATAATCCAAAAATGTTCTTGAGAGTCGACACTATACGGATTCTCCTTTAGCAAAGATGCTCTCATCTAATATTATAGGTCGACATGGATATCTACTGTAGACCTGCCAGTTCCTTGAATGTAATCTTGAGTGCTTCTGATTATTTAGTTACCGGGAACATTTCATGAAACATTTTTTATCAATCCTTTCTATTTTCATTCTGATACAGAGCGCAAATGCGACAGAAACTGAAACTGTTGATGCAGGTGCCGGCATATTTGTTCTCTCGTCGGAAACCGAGGTGACAGGCCCGCATGGAATGAAAGCGAGGGAATACGAGTTTGCAGTACCTGTCTCGACAGAGGGTCTTGAGGATGGCTGGAACTACAGCAAGGTAGACCGAAAAAAGCACGGTCTGCAACTCTACCTCGACAAGGAGAGGCTGTCAGTTGAGTATTACGTGGACGGCAAGAAACGCTCCACAGCGTCCTACAAGGGCGGTGAACCGAATGGCTGGTTCTATAACTATGATGAAAACAGGAAGAAGCATGGCCTGCAGCACTACTTCTCTGGCGATTATCAGTCAGTTGAGGAGTTCGTTAACGGTAAAAAAGTCGCCGCTTACCACTACAAGGATGGTCAGCCGGATGGTTGGTTCTATACTTATAACGAGAATAAGAAGAAAGATGGTGTGCAGACCTATGTCAGTGGTGATTACTGGTCAATCGAGACATTTGATAACGGCAAGAAGGATGGCCTGTCAGGCGCCTGGACAGGCACTAAAAAAGATGGCTGGCACTATACCTGGGCGCAGGGTAAAAAGACCGGTAAAACCTACTACAAATAACTGGCGAATTCATCACGCACTCGACTGATTCAATAGTGGTGGATCGGCACAAGGAGAAGACATGTCATTACAACTATTTCTTCCATACGAAGAGCGTACGTTATCTCTGAAAAATCGCATGGTGATGGCGCCCATGACCCGTTGTCGTGCAGCCGAGGGGGATATACCGACTCCATTGATGGCCGAGTATTATGCACAGCGAGCAACGGCGGGCCTTATTATTACTGAGGGGATCCCGGTTTCAAACAAAGCACGCGGCTACCTTTGGACACCCGGTATCTATACACGTGAGCAAACGGACGGATGGAAGCAGGTGACTGCAGCAGTGCATGAGAAGTCATGCCAGATTTATGCACAGATATGGCATACCGGACGTGTCTCTCATACCAGTCTTCAGCCGAATAATGAGCAACCGGAGGGCGCAACAGACGAGGCGCCCGGAGATGCCGTCTGCTTTGCGACGAGGATGGCAACCCGGCTAACGTTCCAATCAGTACACCTGTACCACTGGAAGCAAAAGGGATTGAGAGAATACGCAACGAGTTTGTACAGGCCGCGCTGAATGCACGCGAGGCAGGTATGGATGGTGTCGAAATCCACGGCGCCAACGGCTACCTGTTCGACCAGTTTCTCAACTCTGTCGTTAATACCCGCGATGATAAGTATGGCGGTTCGGTCGAGAATCGCTGCCGCCTGTTGCTTGAGACTGTTGATGCCGTCAGTGAAGCGATTGGCGCTGAGCGAACCGGTGTGCGTATTTCACCTAATGGTAAGTTCAATTCCATGCCGGAAGATCCACTGATGGAGGAGACTTTCATCCATCTTGCCAACGAGCTTGAGAAAAGGAATATTGCTTTTCTTCATATCAACGACCAGGGGTCATTTGGAATGCCACCGATCCCCGTGGAGTTGATACAGAAAATACGCGCCGCTTTCAGTGGGCCGGTGATTTTGTGTGGAGGCTATGATGCACAACGAGCACAGGATGCACTTGCGAGCGGATTAGCAGACCTGGTTGCTTTCGGTACCTCCTATCTTGCAAATCCCGATCTTCCGGCACGTCTGCAAAATGGTTGGCCGTTAAATCAGCCTGATATGGATACTTTTTACGGCGGAGGTGCCGAGGGCTATACCGATTACCCGGTCTATGAAGGGTAGTTTGCGATGAAGACTATTGTTTGAGCCGGTTCTGTTGCTTGCAGCAGGGTTCTTCGGTGGGATGCTTAACTCGATTGCAGGCGGGGGGAGTTTTATCACTTTTCCCGCCTTGCTTTTTGTTGGTGTGCCACCAATCAGCGCTAACGCAACAAATACCTTCGCTTCCTGTTCTGGATATCTCAGTGGTGCCTATGCCTTTCGCAAGGAGTTGCGGGAACATAAAAAAGCGTTACCGCTGATCATGCTGATTAGCCTGCTTGGTGGTGTTACAGGTGCATGGCTACTCCTGCAGATGCCGGAATCCCTGTTCCGAGAGGCGATTCCATGGTTGCTTCTGTTTGCAATCCTGTTGTTTGTTTTTGGTGAGAAATTAAACCAGTCGCTTCGACAATATGCAGGGGCACACAAGTATGCATCATCCTTTGGGCACCTGATGCTTATCCTCGTGCTGCTTGGTATCACTATTTACGGTGGCTTTTTCAATGCCGGGCTTGGAATCATTGCACTTAGTTATCTTGCATTGGCAGGCTATACCAACATCAACACGATGAACGGTATCAAGTTGCTGATCTCCTCGACGGTCTCTCTTGTCGCAATTGCGCTTTTCATAGCTGATGGAGTCATCGCCTGGTACGAAGGGGTTCTTGTCCTGGTTGGTACCTTGTGCGGAGGCTATATCGCAGCACATTTCTCGCGCAAGTTACCTCAGCAACTCGTCAGGGGTTTTGTTGTACTGATAGGCAGCCTGGTAACGGTTTACTACTTTTATGATGTCTATCTTGTCTCCTGATGTTTATGAAATCAGGACAATAGCTGAATCTTTTTTTTGAGTTGATCATTCCATGTCAGGGCCTTGTAATCGAATCCCAGTTCCTGCGTTGGTTTGATGACCTGAAAATAGGGTGACAGGTCAAAATCACAGGGCGTGAACAGCGAGTGATGCCTGATGTGATGAATCTCGTTGACACGCGTATCGGATTCAATCTGCTCTTTCAGAGATGGTTTCTCTATGATTGGCAGAATCGGGTAGTGCACACTTTGAAATGCCTGTGCTATCAGGGTGCTGCAGATAGCCCGTGTCGGATCGCCACTGCCGAGAGCAAGCATACGCCTGCGCATGAACGACGGTACAGGTGGTGTCGGTAAAAGGTAGCGCGCCAGATCAAATACATTCTTCAGGTCGTAGGAGTGCCCGATGCGGCTCACAGCATAATTTATCACACGCTCACAATCCGTTTTGGATAGATTAATCGGTCGACAGATTCGTGTGCTGAAATGTTCGTACCTTGACAGGGGGAGTGTAATCACGCCTTTCGTGATATCAGCCTCAACCAGGGTGGGTGAACTCTCTGCATCAAGTCCCTGTCCCATGGTATTGCCGATAAAGAGAGCTGAGTGTGACCAAGTGATTGGGTCAGGTACTTGATTGCCGTGCTGATACGTGTGTTTCCCTCGACAAGTAAAACATCACCTGGCCGCAGGATTGTCATGAACTCCTGCGGTCTGACCAGGTAATGCGGCCGATGCGTTGTGATCGGAGTATTCAGGTACTCCGCCAGGTTCCGGCCAAGCCATTGAAACGGTCTGTTCATCTTGTCTGTCCCCACTCTTTCAAGCGCTCGCAGATATCAGGCTAATGTCCCTCATAAAGCACCTCGACCATGCCATGGTAATTCGCAAGAATCTTTTTGCGTTTCAGTTTCATTGTCGGTGTCATCATGCCGTTTTCAATAGTGAATGGCTCATCGACAATAGCAACACCACCCAGGTGAACATAACCGGGAATTTCATGCAGTGTGGGTAGCAAGGCTTCCAAAAGTACGCTTTCAGCCGTACTACCGGGAGCAGCATCTTGATTCATTCTTTCGTTCAGAAGTGACTTGTTGGCAACAACGAGAGCCGTCAGGAAGGGGTGTCCTTCACCGATTACGAGAACTTGCTCAACAAGTTGAGAACTGGAGAGTGCTTGCTCGATTTCTGACGGGCCGATTTTCTCGCCTGTAGAAAGCACCAGGATGTCCTTGATACGACCGGTGATCCTGATGTGTCCGCGAGGACCGATCTCGACCTGGTCACCTGTATGCAGCCAGTCATGATCTCAGCAGAGGCCTGTGGCTGGTTCCAGTATCCCGCCATGATACAAGGACTGCGTGTGAGTAATTCATCATTCTCTCCGACACATACCTCGATACCCGGCAGGGGAGTGCCGACGCTTTCAGGCTCATTGTCTTCAAGACGGTTGACTGATATCACGGGGCTTGTCTCCGTGAGACCGTAACCCTGCAGTATCTCAATGCCAAGCGAGATAAAGAATCGGCTGATCGGTGGAGCCAGAGGAGCTCCACCACTGATTGCGAATCGTAGTCTTCCACCCAGCTTGGACCGTATTTTGGCACCAACCAGTCGGTCCAGAAGAGGGTGGAATAACAGTTTTGGTGACCATCCGGCACGATGCTGACGGTGGAGGAAATGGTGCCAACCGACATTAACAGCCATGGAAAACAGTCTCTGTTTGACAGCGGAAGACGATGCGAGTGTCTCCTCGATACGCGCATGGACCCGTTCATAAATTCTCGGCACCGAGATAAGCAGGGTTGGTTTGACGTATTGCAGGTCTTCACCAAGCAGCTCGATAGAGCGTGCAAAGGCAACACTGCTTCCTGCGACAATCGGCAGGTAGTATCCGATTGTTCTCTCCAGGGCGTGAGAGAGCGGCAGGAACGAAAGCATCAGGTCATCTTCCCTGACTTCCACGGCACTGAGACCTGCCTCGGTATTAAACAGAATATTACGGTGCGTCAGCATGACGCCCTTGGGTCGTCCGGTTGTGCCTGATGTATAGACGATTGTCGCCAGGTCATCTGCGTTGGTCAATCCATTGGCAAGGATGCCTGCAAATCCGGGAAGCGACTTTTTCACGAGTCTGTAATTGGAGGGTGCATCATAAAGCACTTCAAAGGAGAAGAGTGCATCCAGTGTTTGAATGCGACTCCTGATATCAACCAGGGTATCCCACTGTTCCTGTCCCTTGATCAGCAAGGCCTTGCATCCGGCATCTTTCAGGATCCAGTCGATATTGTCTGCCCTGTCACTGGTGTAGATGGGTACGCTGACCAATCCCAGTCCGAGAGCTGCTTGATCAAAGATCACCCACTCACGACTGTTATTCATCATGATTGCGACACGGTCACCCTGAACCAGGTGCAGGCTTCTCAGCATTGATTGCCAAAGGCAAACTTCGTCTGCCGTCTCTTTCCATGTGTAATTTTGCCAGGCTTGTTTTTTGTCGTCGTATTGCATGTAGGCAAGTGAGTCAGGATTGAGGCGTACACGTCGTCTGAATACTTCGTCGAGTGTTGTATGTGTTGTCATTTGCAGCACTTGCGACCTGGTTGCGAGTTCGCCTGAATGATTAACAACACCATGGTCTGACGGTGAAAAGTGAAGTGGTGTAGTGGTAGCCATATTAACCTCCTTCCAGCTGTTTCCAGCCAGGTCCGGGAGAGAAGCGTTTACCATGTTTTTTTTCGAGTGACTTCAATTGGTCGACGATCTCTCGTGCTCCGTGTGTGTGTATGTAGTTAATTGGGCCGCCGGTGAATGGAGCAAAACCGGCGCCAAATATAATCCCTGCATTGAGCTCATCATCGCTGCCGACAATCCCGTCGTGACGACAGGAGACTGCTTCGTTGAGCAAGTTGAGAATGAGTCTTTGCTGCAATTCGGGTGTGAATTCCGAATTCTTTCTGTTGGTTATTTTTCCGTTTTTCCAGCTGTAGTACCCGCTGCCGCTTTTGCGTCCGAGCTCGCCATTGCCAACCTTCTCTGCAAGTGACCCGGGTACTTCACAGTGTTGAAACTGGCTCATTTTTCGAGCGACAGAGAGTGCGATATCCAGGCCGACCGTGTCAGCAAGTTCGACTGGCCCCATAGGCATGCCAAATGCCTTCGCAGCCTGGTCGATTGCTGCAGGATCTTCACCTTCATCGATCATCATCACAGCTTCAAGCAGGTAGGGCATGAGAACCCGGTTGACCAGGAATCCAGAACAGCTGGTGACCCGCAATGGCAATTTTTTCAGCTGCAGTGCAAATGCCATAGCCTTGTTAATCACGCTGCTGTCGGTTTTTCCGGTATGGATAATCTCCAGAAGCGGCATTTTTGCAACCGGGTTGAAAAAGTGCAGTCCAACGAGTCGCTGTGGGTCAGGTAGTGATTCACCCAGGGATTCCAGCGGAATACTCGAGGTGTTTGTTGCAAGAATTGCATCGGCTTTCATGCGAGGTACAACGGATGCAAAGAGCGCCTGCTTGGCATCGACATCCTCGATAATCGCCTCGATGACAAGATCAGCTTTATTCACGCCATTGCCTGCAGGGTCGGGAATCAGCCGATCCATCGCCTGAGTTACAAGGCGAGGATTTTTAAGCCGCTTTTCGAACAGTTTGTTTGCTCTTTTAAGAGCACGTGCAAGCTGTTGCTTACTGGTATCTTGCAGGCTGACTTGCATGCCATGGAGAACTGCCCAGGCTGCAATATCACCTCCCATAATGCCTGCACCGATGACATGCAGATGTTCATGCTTCTCAACATCCATGGCTGCCTTTGCACGTAATGTTTCCTGAAGTAAAAATACGCGTACGAGACTCTGCGCCGTTTTGCCACACAGCAGGCGGGAAACCCGGGTTACCTCGCTGCGATACATGGCAGCCTTGTTGCACGCATGTTGTCTCCAATGCTCTATGAGAGCGTAGGGGGCGGGGTAGTGGGCCTCATTTGCATGTTCGGTTGCTGCTTTTCTCATGCGTATCGCTACAAGGTTTCGAACCAGCGGAAGCCCTGCCAGTTTCTCTATCAGGCGTACCCTGTTGCGAGTCGGTAATTGCTTCTGCACATACAGGGCAGCTGATTCGAGCTGTCTCAGCGGAACCGCATCATCGACCAGTCCAATACGTTTTGCAGCTGTTGCCGAGAGTGTGCGACCTGACAGCATGAGTTGCATGGCTGCAAGGTGGCCGATGCGTTCAATTGACCTGACACTGCCCCCGAATCCGGGAAAGATACCAAGCCTCACTTCCGGGAATCCGAGGCGCGTATGCAACTCATCGGTTGCGATGCGGTAATCACAAGCGAGTGCAAGTTCAAGACCGCCTCCAAGGCAGTGGCCATCAATCGCTGCAACACTGATGCAGGAGAGTTGTTCAAGCCTGAAGAGAAGCTGATGCGCGTTGGTTATCACGGCCTCGGCCTCGGCAATCTCATTCATGCCGGCAAACTGCCTGATATTGGCGCCAGCCATAAAACCGGCACGCTTGCCAGAATGAATGATGAGCAGCTTCGGTGTGTCACTCTCCAGCATATCGAGACAATGTGAGAATTCATCCATGGTCTCTGCGCTCAGCGTGTTTACTTTTGAATCCAACTGGTCGAAGGTGAGCCAACAGATGCCGGATGCTTCATGTGTCAGATGCCAGTGTTTCATGGTGCCACCCTCCTCATCAGCAGGGCGCCGCCTTGTCCGTCACCAATACAGAGACTGGCGATGCCAAGATCGCCCTGTTCCCGCTCAAGCACGCGCGCCAGGTGCATGGTTATTCGGGCGCCACTGGTGCCGACCGGATGTCCAAGGCTGATACCGCCTCCGTCAGGATTGAGACGTTCAGAGGGGATAGCCCGAAAAGGTGTATCGGTATCCAGTTCATCGCGACAAAACGCAGGATCCTGAATTGCGCGCAAGCAAGCGATAACTTGTCCTGCAAAGGCCTCGTTGATTTCCCACCAGTCGATGGCATCTGTATCCAACCGGTGACGTTTCAACAACTGGGCAATGGCATAGACAGGACCTAGTCCCATCTGCCTTGGATCGAGACCGGCCCAGCTGATGTCGAGGATTTCAGCAGATGGCGTCAGGCCATGCTTCTCGAGGGCTTCTTCGGAGGCAAGCAGCAGGCAGCTTGCACCATCTGTTACCTGTGCCGAGTTACCAGCCGTAACACGTCCATATTTACGGTCGAAAACAGGTTTCAGCTTTGCCAGGTTGTCGATAGAGCTGTCGAGCCTGAGTCCATCGTCATCTTCGATCAGGCCGGCTTCGCTAAACAATGGAACGATCTCGTTTCTGAGGAGGTCGCGTGCAGCGGCAAGACGTTGATGACTGGTCACAGCGAAGGCATCCATCTCTTCACGACTGATATTAAATCGGCTGGCAAGCTCCTCGGTGGTCTGTCCCATCGAGAGCCCTGCGATCGGATCCGTGAGTCCGCGCAGCAGTGCGATAACGGGAACCAAGTGATGTCTGCGCAGGCGTCCAAGCTGCTGCAGTTTTTTCGGCAGAGAGCGTGCTCGCTTAAAACCAGCCAGCCAGGTCACCATCTTCAGGTTGAGTAACACCGGGTGATGACTCATCGCCTCGGTGCCGCCAGCAAGCACCAGGTTGGCGCGGCCAAGCGCAATATCCTTGGCTGCCGAATCAACAGCCTGCATCCCGGATGCGCAGTTCCGCTGTACGCTCCATGCCGGTACCTTGTCACCGCAAGCGAGACGCAATGCAATCACACGGGCAATGTTCGCTTCATCCGGACCTGATGAGACGCAGCCGAATATCACTTCATCAAGATCGTCCGGTTTGAACGGCTGCCCGAGGAGCAGGCTGCGTCCTGCTGTAACCGCGAGGTCAGATGCCCGGAAAGCTCCGGGTACGCCCCTGGCCTTGAGTTGCGGTGTGCGCAGGCCATCCACCAGGTAGACGGGACGCTGCAGAGAAGTTTTTATATTCATGCTGCACCGCCTGCTAATTGGTGTGAATGATTGTGATCCTGACCGCTCTGTGTGTAGTCCCTGAAAGCATCGACACGAACAACTGCAGCACTTAGTTCAAGATAGTCACGGTAGAGTTGCTGCTCCTGTGAGGAGAGCATGCCATTCGCAGCAGCTTCACTGATCTGTTCGTCAAGCTGCCTGGAATCAAGCTTGCCTTCACGCCGTAGTTGTTTGAGTCGTCTCTCGATTCGACTGACATCATCGGCGAGGCGAAAGGTGCGTTCCAGCAGGGCAGTCTTGTGGCTGGTATCAGGGTGAATGAATACACCCTTGATGAGTTGCTCACGAATACGGGAGGGTTTCAGAAGCACGGCAGCTGCTTCGTGTGCTGCCTTGTCAGATGGTTCTGAAAACAGGTATCCGCGCGGAAAAGTGAGGAGTCGTAATAACCATGCAAGCGACCTGTTCGGCATGTTGCGGTAGAGTGAACGGAAACTCTCCTGCATGCGATAGAGACTTTCCTGCAGCGTCCAGCGTACCAGCGGGTACTCCTCAGTGGTTTCACCCTGTTCGCGGTATTGCCTGAGGACTGATGATGAAAGATAGAGTTCAGACAACACGTCACCAAGGCGTGCCGAGAGACGCTCGCGTCGTTTCAGTGAACCGCCCAGCGTCATCATGGCGACATCGGCGCTGAGCGCCAGGGCCGTGCTCATCCACGAGAGTGTCTGGTAATAACGTTCAACCCTGCTTGCCGGTACCCGGGCTGAACGGCCACTAGTCATACCACGCACAAATACCCTGGCGCTATTGCCAAGCAGGAATGACGCATGACCGAGCAGCGCCTTGTCAAAATCGATAATGCCCTGGTTTTGATTGCTATTGTGAACTGCACTGAATTCCTTCAGTACCCACGGATGGCAGCGAATCGCACCTTGGCCAAAAATGATCATTGAACGCGTTAATATGTTGGCGCCCTCTACAGTGATGGCAATTGGTATCGCCTGGTAAACCCTGCCGATCAGGTTCGAAGGGCCGAGACAGATGCCACTGCCACCCTGTATATCCATGGCGTCATTGATAACTGTGCGGTACTTCTCTGTCAGGTGATACTTGATGATGGCCGATACGACTGAGGGTTTTTCGCCCTGGTCAAGGTAATCAAGAGTCAGGCGACGTGCTGCATCCATCTGGTAAGTTAGTCCGGCAATACGTGCAAGCGGCTCTTCAATTCCCTCAAAGCGCCCGATTGGCTGGTTAAACTGCCTGCGGATTGCCGCATAGGCACCTGTGAAACAACATGCAGCCTTGCCGGCACCGGTAGAGAGAGCCGGTAATGAAATACCGCGACCTTCTGAAAGACTTTCGACCAGCATGGTCCAGCCCATGCCGATTCCCTCTCTGCCACCGATAATGTTGTCCAGGGGTATGAAAACATCTCTACCCCGGTTGGGGCCATTCATGAACGGGATATTGAGCGGTATGTGGCGTTCACCGATCTCCACACCATTTGTGTTACGGGGAATCAGGGCAACAGTGATACCCAGATCTTCTTTCTCCCCCAGCAGGTGATCCGGATCGAGGCAACGAAAGGCGAGGCCGATGAGGGTCGCAACCGGCCCCAGCGTAATATAGCGTTTTTCCCAGTTAAGCCTTAGCCCCAGGGTTTCTTTTCCCTGGTGTTTTTCAACACAGACCACGCCGGTGTCAGGAAGCGAACCTGCGTCCGATCCGGCCTGGGGGCCTGTCAGGGCAAAGCAGGGGATGTCGGTTCCGTTGGCCAGTTTCGGCAGCCATTTTTTCTTTTGCGCATCGGTTCCATAATGCAGCAGGAGTTTCCCAGGCCCAAGAGAATTGGGCACCATGACGGTGACTGCTGCAGTGATACTGTGAGTCGCCAGTTTCATCACGACCTCGGAGTGTGCGAGGTTGGAGAACTCAAGTCCTCCCCATTCGCGCGGTAAGATCATGCCGAAAAAACCCTCTTTCCTGATATAGCTCCACGCCTCGGGCGGAAGATCATGATCCTTGTGCGTCACCTGCCAGTCGTCAATCATATGGCACAGATGGTTAACCGGTCCATCAATGAACGCCTGCTCCTCTCTGCTCAGTCTGGATGATGGTGTGGAATGCAACTGTTGCCAGTCAGGGTTGCCGGAGAAGAGTTGACCGTCCCAGCCGATTGTGCCGGCATTCAATGCCTGTTGTTCAGTCTCTGACAGTCGTGGCAGAACTCTCTTGAAGCGTGCATGAAGAGGGGCTGTGAACCACTTGATGCGCAATACGGGGATCATCGCCACGGTAGTGATGGTAGCGATCACAATAGTCAGAATGACCAATAAGCCCTGCATGGGAATCTCCTTTATCCTCTTGCAAATTAGACATGCTTTTCGGGCCTTTTCTTGCAATCAAAGACATGCAGTCTGTAATGAAATAGAAAATATAAATAATAAAAACAATATATAAAGAATATTATCTAATGTATTTAATTAATATAAAAGAAGGCTGCCTTTTCAGACAGCCTCCCATTTATATTCTGATTATTTCTCTTTCAGAAAGCTGAGAATTTCAGCATCTTCTTCGGAAACACGCTTGAGGATTGGTCCTACTTCACTGCCCATGACTTTGCTCATCAGTCCCATATTCATGGATGCGACATAGGTCTTGCCATCACTCTTTTCATACACGGAAACTGAGCAAGGCATCATGACAGAAACATATTTGTTGTTGTCACTGGCGAGCATTTGTGCGGCGATTTCAGGCTTGCACAGCTTGAGAACACTGATCTTTCCAGGGTCTGGCTGATTGTGTTTCAGCATTGATGCCTGGAAGTTGTACACTTTTGGAACCAGCCAGCCAGTAGCCTTGGCGTTGGCCTTGATGGTTTCAACTGTCTTGCCATAGTCGTAATGGCTCTCTTCCTCATGAATCATCATGGAGCCCATGTTGCAGGCGCTGAGGATGAGAGTAGTGAGAGTGACAATCAGGATTGTCTTCAAGGTTTTCATGGCTATAACTCCTTTGTTACTGTGTATACGAACATTAGCTTCCTCTAATGCTCTAATATAACTATAGGCACTAGAACGCTTATTAGTATTGATGAATCACATTGACAATCATGATTTGTTTTCAGTTAGCCGCCAGTTTGATAAGTGATTCTTACTTGTATTTTCCAAGAGCTTTACTAACCTCAGGTAAACGCCGGAAAAAAAGGCGGAGTACCCTTGCCAATTTGAGGAGGTAACCACCATGAATCAAAATTGTTCAGATGTGTTGATACATATCGATGAAGAGATCAGTGATGATTATATTCACGGTCTCGAAAGGGAGATTTCCTGCAAGGACGGTGTTTACAGTGCCTGCGTACACGAGAATGCGCGACACCTGATGCTGGTTGAGTTTGACCCGGATGATATTCGGGCGAACGAGTTGCTGAACACGGTGAAAAACCATGGCCTGCATGCAGAACTGGTCGGTTTGTAGAAGTTAAGTCATAGTCGATTTTTGTATTGTAAGAACAGTTGTGGCTATTCCCACTGTTCTTTATTTTTTTACAGGCGAAATCACTCCTCTGTATTCCTCATTGCATTTTCATATTACCCATGTATGCTTTTAGTGTAAGAGTTGTAACAGGGGGTTGATATGAAGCACATCAAGGTGCTTGGTTCCGGATGCAAGAACTGCGAGACCACGGCGAACCTGCTCAGAATTGCTGCACAGGAAGCTGGTGTTGAAGTCGAGATAGAAAAGGTGACAGATATTGCGGACATCATGAGCTATGGTGTTATGTCGACGCCCGGTATTGTCATTGATGAGCAACTGGTTCATGCAGGAGGCCTGCCCGCCCCGGATATGGTCAGGCAATGGGTCACCGGGTAAGACGACAATAGTTTACCTTCAGGATGTTTGATTCATTCGCCACATTGCTAATTTACCAATTAGCAGGTCTCGATCCCGATAGCCGTATCGGCGCTGCACTCTATTTTTTCGTAATGGATATTACGAAGATTTTCGTGCTTTTGATTGTCATCATCTATTTGATGGGCCTGATTCGCCTTCTGTTTTCACCCGAGCGCGTGCGCCATTTTATACGCAACAGGCCTGATTGGCAGGCGCGTGGTATGGCAGTCAGCCTAGGCGCTGTGACGCCATTCTGCTCCTGCTCTTCGGTACCCCTGTTTATCGGTTTTGTAGAAGCCGGAATTCCGCTTGGTGTCACTTTTTCTTTCTTGATTGCATCCCCGATGATTAACGAGGTCGCGGTTGTGATCCTGGCGAGTATTCTCGGATGGAAGTTGGCAGTGCTCTATGTCATTGCCGGTCTCAGTGTTGCGTGGATTGGAGGTCTCGTGATGCAGAAGCTGAAGCCGGAACGCTGGGTAGAGGAGTATGTCTGGCAAATCAGAATGGGCGAGGGGAATTTACCGCAACAGGACAGCTCCTTCAGAAGTCGTCACTTGTATGCAGTTTCCGAAGTGAAAGAGATTGTCGGTCGAATCTGGTTGTGGGTTGTTTTAGGTATTGGTGTTGGTGCCTTGTTTCACGGGTTTGTTCCGGAGGAGTGGGTTTCAACTTATCTTGCTGCCGGCAACTGGTATGACGTACCGGCAGCTGTCGTCATGGGTATCCCGCTCTATTCAAATGCTACAGGTGTGATTCCTGTTGCAGAAGCGATGCTTGGCAAGGGGGTTGCCATCGGAACAACAATCGCATTGATGATGAGTATCGCGGCACTCTCCCTTCCCGAGATGCTGATCCTGCGCAAGGTAATCAAGTGGCAGGCACTTGCACAATTTGCGGGAGTGCTTGCCACTTCATTTATTCTTGTCGGATGGTTGTTTAACCTGCTCGCCTGAATTGTTATTCAGTCAGGGATATTCTCTCCATTTCGACTTCCTGGTCAAAAGGCTTTGCCAGCAGTGAATACATCACAGGTACAACAAACAGGGTGAAGAGGGTGCCGATGCTAAGGCCAACTGTAATGACGAGCCCTATGTTGTTTCTTGATACAGCGCCTGCACCTGATGCCATCACCAGTGGCATGACACCCAGCACCATTGCCGCCGTTGTCATCAGGATGGGGCGTAAACGCAGTGCTGCAGCCTCCTTGACGGCAGCAATCCTGTCCTTGCCCTGCTTCTGAAGCTGGTTGGAAAATTCAACGATCAGGATGCCGTGCTTGGAAATCAGTCCAATCAGTGTAATCAATCCGACCTGGGTGTAGATATTCATCGTGGCCATGCCGAAAAAGAGCGGGATCATGGCACCAAAGATCGATAACGGTACCGTGATAAGGACAACAAAGGGGTCACGGAAGCTTTCGAACTGTGCTGACAGTACAAGGTAAATGACGATCAGGGCGAGTACAAAAGTCATCATCAAGGCAGTGCCTTCCTGTTCAAACTGACGACTCTGTCCAGCATAATCGTGCATGAATCCCTGTGGTGCAATCTCTTCAAGTGTTTTGCTCAGGAACTCATGTGCATCAGCGAGAGTGGCGACACCAGGCATCGGCATCGCTTCAATTACAGCTGAGTTGAGTTGCTGAAATTGCGTCAGGTCGTTGGGTACAACTTCACGTGAGATTTCCACAATCGTAGATAAAGGTACCTGCTTTCCACTTTGCGTACTGACATAGAGATTATCGATCGCCTCACTGGTTTTCTGAAATTGTGTGTCGGCTTGCGGGACGACCTCGTAGCTGCGTCCCTGGATGTCGAAATAGTTAGTGCGAAAATCGCCAAGCTGGGTTGCCAGGACACTACCGATATCACTCATGCTGATTCCCAGCTGTCCAGCTTTCGCACGGTCAATCAGAACATGTACCTGGGGTTTGTTCATGCGCAGGGTGTTATTCGCAATCATGAACAGGCCACTTTGCATCGCCTTGTTTTTCAGTTCATCGGCAATGTCGAAGAGGGCGTTGTAATCCTGGGTTGTTGTAATCACAAAACTAACCGGCATACCCATCGGTGTGCCTGGAAGTGATGGTGGGTTGATCGCATAGACTTCCATGCCGGCAACGCTCATCAACTCTCCCTGGAGTTGTGGTTGCAGATCCATCTGGCTGCGTTCACGTTGACTCCATGGAGTTAAAACCATGCCTGCCATGACATTGTTTTCAACCGGCATGCCCGATATGACAAAGGTCTGATCATATTCAGGATAGGTAGCTAAAATCTCTTCAACCTGTTCAGCATAGGTCTGCACATACTGAACGTTGGCGTTGTCTGGTGCTATCCCCATGGTGAGTATGAAGCCCTGATCTTCAACCGGTGCCAATTCAGATTGTGTCATGGTAAACATGGCGCCAATAGCCGCCAAGAGAATGAAGGCGCTAATCACGATGCCGGGGCGATAGTCAGACAGTGCCCTGTCCAGAAGTGATGAATAGCCGACTTTAAGCTTGTCGAATAGACTATTAATGAAGCGTACAAAACGGCCTTCAAGAGACTTTTTGTTGAGTAGACTGCCGCTCATTAACGGCGACAGGGTCAAGGCGATGATGCCGGAGATCAAGACAGCTCCCGCCAAGGTAAAGGCAAATTCACTGAAGAGAGTTCCGGTGAGTCCACCCATGAAACCGATTGGAGCATACACAGCTGCCAGTGTGATGGTCATCGCAATAATCGGCATGGCAATTTCACGCGCACCGATGACTGCAGCCCGCATTGGCTGAACCCCTTCCTCGATGTGACGGTAAACATTCTCCACGACGACGATAGCATCATCGACGACCAGGGAGATTGCCATCACCATAGCGAGCAAGGTTAGCAGGTTGATGCTGTACCCCATCATCAGCATGAAGAGCGCAACACCAACCAGGGAGAGGGGGATGGTCACGATGGGCACGAGCACAGAGCGTGGTGAGCCGAGGAACAGAAACACCACCAGTACCACGATCACAGTCGCTTCCAACAGGGTTGTCAGCACTTCCGAGATCGACTCCTCGATAAACATGGTTGTGTCGTAGGCGAGATACTGGAACAGACCGGAGGGGAGGTCGGTCTCTATTTCAGGCAGCATCTCGCGTACGCCAGCTGCAACATCGAGCGGATTTGCACTTGGTGTTGTCTGGATACCGATATAGACAGCCGGCTTACTGTCATAACTGACAATTTCACGTTCGGTGTTTGTTGCCAGCTCGACACGGGCGATGTCACCCAGTTTGACGACACGCTGCCCGTCACTGTGTACGGTGATGTCCGAGAATTCCTCATGATCCTGCAGAGAAGTACTGGCCCTGATCGAAGTGACCGTATAGCTGTTTCTCAATTCACCGGCAGCAGACTGGAAGTTATTGCTAACCAGGGCATTGTTGACCTGCGCTGACGTAACGTTCAAAGCACGCATCCTGACTGGATCGAGGTGAATACGCATGGCGTACTCTTTACCGCCGAAAAGGGCTGCACGCGACAAACCAGGGATTTCGGTCAGCTTCGGTTGCACCACGCGCCGCAGGTAGTCGGTAATCTGCGGTTCACTCATGCTGGTGCTTTGATAAGCGATATACATGATGGCGTCGTTACCGGCAGACGCTTTCGAAATGACTGGATCACTGATATCTACTGGCAAGCGACCCTGCACCTCGTTAATCTTGCTAAGCATTTCTGCCATTGCTGTATTAACGTCATAGCCCAGGTTGAGTACCACCTCGATCATTGATACGCCAGCCCGTGAACTGGCTTTCATGTAGTCGATGCCTTCTACGCTACTGATGCTCTCCTGTATCGGTGTGGTGACAAAACCCTGTACGAGTTCGGCGTTGGCGCCGGGGTAAACAGTGGTGATGTTGAGCTGGCCAATCTCCATTTCCGGGTACTGGCGTACTTGCAGATCAGTCAGGGCCCGAACACCGAAAACTAGCAGCAACAGGCTGATGACTATCGCAAAAACCGGGCGACGAATAAAAATGTCTGTGAATTTCATTATTCTGCCTGCATGAGTCTTTGCTGTTCTGATACGGTGACAGGCATCTGGTTACGCAGCTTGTTTACGCCCGCCTGTACCACCTGTTCACCACCTTTTAGTCCTTCTGCAATAACTACCAGGTCACCTCGCTGTTCCCCGGTAGTCACCTGGACACGCTGAGCAATATCAGCACCTTCATCATTCTTTTGTACTACAAAGAGCGCATCTCCAAAGGAGCTGAAGACAATCGAGGTGGCAGGTACAACAATCCGGTCTGTCGGCTTGTCCAGTATCAGGGAGATTTCTGCATACATACCCGGGCGCAGCAGGTTTTCATCATTGGGAAGCTGTGCACGGACATTGATGTTGCGAGTTGTTTCATCGACGACTACATCAATCGCCTGTACGGAACCTGTGAACATGCTTTCCGGATAGGCGCTTACCCTGACTTCTACCTGTTGACCGCTTTTGATGTCAGGAAGATATTTTTCCGGAACCGAAAAATCAATATAAAGCAGAGAGTAATCCTGCAGGCTGACGAGCATAGTGCCCGGCGCGACATATTGTCCTGTGTTCACATGCTTGATGCCCAGAACTCCGTCGAACGGTGCGCGTAGTGCTTTCTTGGCAATGCGTGCCTCGGTTTGCTTGACGTTGGCCTTGGCTATTTTGAGATTGGAGCTGGCATTGTCGTAATCGGTTTCAGAGATGGTTTTTTTCGCCCACATACGCTGGTTGCGTTCAAACACGGATATGGCGAGCTCTTCCTGCGCCATGAAGCTGGCAAGATCCGCTAACTCGACGTCATCATTGAGTGAGGCCAGCATGTCACCCTTGTTGACTGACTGACCTGATTCGATGTGGATTTTCTCGACGACGCCTTCAACTTCGTTGCGAATGTCGATGCCTTCTCTTGCGGTCAGGGTTCCGACTGCAGAGATACGAGGCTGCCATTGCAGTGTTTGAGCGACAGTCGTCTCGACTGCGGCGGGTGGCGGGGCGCTTGAAGCCATTGCCGCCATGCCTTCCTGGATTTGCTGGTATTTGATAAATCCCATTCCTGCGAGTATCAGCAGGAGTACGAATACAAAAATGAAAGAGCGCTTAATCATGGTTTTGTGTCCATTGAGTCGTCAGTGTGTCGGCTTTCGCTTTGTTACGCTGCACAAAATGTATACTTGTGAGGTTAGTTTAGGCTTGCCTGTTGAAAAAGTAAACCGATTAGTTTACTTTTATTGCAGATATTCAATTTTTGCCATATTTCGATGGAAACAAGATGAGTGCAGTCAAAAAACTGACAGAGATAAAACGCGAGTCTGTCCTCGCAGCAGCGTCTACCGAGTTCAGGGCTAACGGTTTTGCAGCGACCAGTATGGACCGTATTGCGAGCACGGCCGGGGTATCCAAGCGTACTGTCTATAATCATTTTACAAGCAAGGAAGAGCTGTTTCAGTCAATCACCCAGAATCTGTGTCAGTCCGTCATGGAGGTCTCTGTTTATCCCTATGACTCAAATCTGCCTCTGGATGAGCAACTGCGTCATATTGGTGAGCAGGAGATGGCCATGATTACATCGGAAGAGATTCTCGATACTGTGAGAATGATTACTGCAGAGTCATTCTCTTCTCCCAAGCTGACGCTGGAGAGCTTTTCAAACATCCAGGATAGTGAAATTGGTGTCGTCAAATGGATCAATAATGCGGTAATGGATGGCAGGTTGTCAGTTGCTGACCCCGTGGTTGCTGGCAAACAGTTTATTGCGCTGATCAAGGAGTTTGCTTTCTGGCCGCAACTCTACGGTATCAAACCTATACCAGCAAAGAAGGATCAGGCTGAAATAATCAATTCTGCCATAGGGATGTTTCTATCAACTTATGAAATAAAACAATAGGACAGGCTTGTCAGCCCTAACGAAATGAGTATTAACAGGCAGCTTCTCTTTGTCACTATTTTTCTCAGTGTTCTTGCGCTGACGAATCTTTACGTTTATCGCCGCTTTTTCCTGCGGCTTTCTCCACGCTTGCATCTGGCCGGCGCTGTTTTGATGAGTGTCATCATGCTTGGCGAGTTGGTCTTCGTCATCGACATGGTTGTCGGAATATTTCCTGAGTCACTTGCGGTCTACTTGCTCTTGAGTACATTCATCGGTGCCTCTTTCATGTTGTTCGTGATTGCGCTTGTCTACGACCTGGCGGTGTCAGTTTCACGGCGTGTCCCTTTTGACCAGGAAAGGCGTCGCACGATCAAGGTGATTTTTGACACTGCAATGCTCATTGCTGCAGCTTCATACCTGTGGCGCGGATTCATTCAGGGAACTAAACAGCCGGTAGTGAATGACGTTGTCGTCAGGATTAAAGACTTTCCGTTTAACGGCCTGAGTATTGTGCAGCTTACGGATGTGCATATTGGACGGACTATCAAGCGAGATTTTCTCGAAGAGATTGTCAGGCGGACGAATGAAATGCAACCTGACATTGTCGTTATCACCGGCGATCTCTTTGACTTGCCACCGGGCGAAATAATCGACGAGTTGCAGCCGCTGGCGAAACTTGATGCACCGACCTATTTTGTGACCGGTAATCACGAGTATTTTCATGGCGTGGAACCGGTACTGAAAACTGTAGAGTCGCTCGGTATTAAAGCGTTGACGAACAAGGCTGTACAATTCGGTGACGGGGAAAAGCATTTTAACCTGGTTGGTTTCAATGACCTGACAGGTGGGCGTTTTGGCATCAGGCCACCGAATGTTGAAGAGGCATACAGTCAAATCGATGAATCAATATCTACCATCGTGTTGTCACACCAGCCGAAATCAATCTCATTGGTCGAAGAGAGGCGTTGTGATCTCATGTTGAGCGGCCATACTCATGGCGGCCAGATCTTTCCGTTTGGCTGGTTGGTGAAGATCGATCAGCCTTACCTGGCAGGGTTATATGAACACCTGCCCGGCAAGCAGATATTTGTCAGCCGGGGCACGGGCTACTGGGGACCGCCGCTACGTGTGCTGGCTCCGAGCGAGATCAGCAGGATCGTGATCACCCGTGCCTGATGATCAATGGCGTAGATAGGGAACACCTCCATGCCCCGTTTTTGGTTTGCCATCATTCGTGCTGTTCTCAGGCGCAGGTTTGATTCCGGCTTCTTCAAAGGTTTCGGTTCTCTTGGCTTTTAACAGGAATGACTCACCCGTTGAGGCATCGACCACTTGGAGTGATGGACCACCGGCAAAATCGACTCCGACCTCGATGAAGTGGATTTCTCCTTTGGATGTATTTAGTTCCATTGCGGGTTTACCCATCATGGCCAGGGAGAGACCAAAATTTAGGATGTTTGCCCGGGTCATGGCAGATATCCGGATAACACCAGGTTGAATGAAATGGGTAAAATAGAAGCCTGTTTTCAGGTCTGCGATCGGTGTGCCGTTAATGCTGATTCTGTAGGTATTGGCACTGCCACTATATCTGGAAGGGCGCACAATATAGATTAGCGCTTGACCTCTCGGGATGTCCGGATGCTTCCATTGGGCCGCTTTTTCCTGTTTGACTGTTGGCTTGTCGATATTTTTGTCCTGATGCGGTCTCAGGTCGCTCAGCCCACCACCAAATGCATTTGATGCGGCCAGGGTGAGCAGAAAACTACTCGCTAAAGCCAAATAATATCTATTCATCCTATTGGCCTCATGATTGTTGGTTCTCCTATTAGCAGTTTAGTCTGAATTGATGGCATTATCCCCGCAGGAGATATTCATATGGCAAAGAGACGATTGATTCAGGGCACAGACATAACAAGGATTGTCTCTGGTGGTCAAACCGGTGCGGACAGGGCAGCTCTCGATTATGCAATAGAGCATGGAATACCACATGGTGGCTGGTGCCCTAAAGGCCGCCTGGCAGAAGATGGGGAGCTGGATTCGAAGTATCTTCTTGTAGAGATGCCAAGTGCCAACTACAGGCAGCGTACCAGGCAGAACGTTGTCGATAGCGACGGTACCCTGATCATCAACCAGGGAGAGTTGAGAGGTGGAACCCGGGCCACACACGAATTCGCCGAGGCGCTTGATAAGCCGTACCTGGTAATACAGGTTGAAGATGATGCTCTTGAAAACAGGGATGTCGTACTGAGCTGGTTACAAGAGAGAGGGATAGCTGTCCTCAATGTTGCAGGGCCGCGAGGGAGCAAGTGCCCGGAAATCTACAGGCACACATTTCAATTACTGAAGAGTCTTCTGACTGATCCATAAAGGAAGGGCGCCAGACCTGTTTTACTGCGATGCCTTGTCGAGTGCTTGCTGGTAGGCCAGTTGCAGCTTCTTGTCCATGACGCACATGATAGTCAGTTCAAATTGGCTCTTGGACAGTTCCCTGATGGCGATTTCCGAGGCGATTTCAATTGGCCAGTTATAGATGCCGGTTCCGATTGAGGGAAAAGCGATGCTGTTGACGTCAGTGAGTTGATCGTGGTGAGAAAGGGCGGAGCGATAGGTTTCGGCCAATTTGGCCACCTCGGCCGCATCACCGTTACGGTAAACCGGAGCGACAGCATGAATAACATAACGCGCCTTGAGATTGAAACCTGGTGTAACTATCGCTTGTCCCGGTTGTAGTGGGCCAAGAGACATTGCGGCATGCTCAAGTTCAGGGCCAGCAGCGGCATGAATCGCTCCGCAGACTCCGCCGCCCGCCATCAGTGTCGGATGGGCAGAGTTGACGATCACATCCACATTCAGATCGAGAATGTTGGCGAGCTGGATTGTGACAGGCACGTCGGGGGAGGGTGTCAGTGTGCCAGCCAGATTACCGAGAAACCACCGTCAATCAGGAATGAAATAAGCAGTAGAAGAAAGATCAGGTGCAGTTGGAATTGCTGGTAGCTCATTCGCATATCAATCGTTTCCACGCGCTGACCAATCCTGCTGACCTGCTCGCCAAGAATGGCAGTTTTTTGAGTCATTTCTGATTTAAGTTTATCTGATAGTACCTTAACTTCACTTGAAAAATCTTTTGCATAAGCTGCTGTGGGTGTAGCAACTGCAACTGCCACACTGGCGCTTTTAGTGCCCAGGTTTTTCAGGAATTCCCTGCGTCTATTGTTCATGACATCCTCGTATAATTTGCTATACCCAGTCTAGTATTAGATTGGTAATCAGGTCGATTGTTCCGTGATCAGTCAATCTCCGCTCCAATGAAATTACCGGATGGAAAACAAGCGATATACTAGTAAGTGAGTTTATTGAACCGATCACGACATTGAAATGAGTTGAGATGAATATCAAGCTGCTGCTGGTTTTATTTACACTGCTATTCAGTACGCAAATTCATGCTGTTGGTGCAGCAGAATCGCCCCAGTTGGATAAACACACTGCCAGTAATGAAATGGTTGATTTGTGGTTCTTCTGGTCTGCGAAGTGTCCGCACTGCAAGGATGCCCATCCTCGTGTGGAGTCGATCGCAAACGAGATGCCCTGGCTAAAGTTGCACTCTTTGAGAATTGACGGGCAGCCTGAAAATATCCTGGTTTATCAGAGACTGGCGCAAGAAATTGGACACGAGGCCAGAAGTGTACCGGCATTTATTTTTTGTAACCGGATGCTGGTCGGTTGGGATGATAACGGTGTGGTTGAGCAGAGCCTGCGGGAAGGGCTTGTGTCATGTCATGACGATGGCCAGGAATCGGAATCGGGTTCACTTCAACCACTGGTGTTGCCACTTATCGGCGAGATAGATCCGCAAGCCTGGTCTCTGCCTGCATTCACCATAGCAATTGCGGCGTTGGACTCCTTCAACCCATGTGCGTTCTTCGTTCTACTGTTTTTACTCAGTTTGCTTGTACATGCCGGATCAAGAGCACGGATGCTTGTTATTGGTGGTTTTTTTATCCTGATCTCAGGCATAGTCTATTTCACTGCCATGGCTGCCTGGCTTAACCTGTTTACTTTAGTCGGCCATTTGCCGCTTGTGACCCTGGTCGCCGGCCTGCTCGCCATCACAATATCGTTGATCAATATCAAAGACTATTTCTGGTTCAAACGCGGAGCCTCCCTGACCATGTCAGGGAGCAATCGCGGAAAGCTGATGAAGCGTATGAGAACCATGCTGGCGAAAGGCTCCATGCCGACAATGCTTGCTGCTACCCTGTCGCTGGCATTGGCAGCGAATCTGTATGAGTTGCTGTGCACCGCTGGGTTCCCCATGGTGTATACCCGATTTCTGACACTCAATGAGCTAGGTACAGCGGAATATTATTTCTACCTGTTACTCTACAATTTTGTCTATATCGTGCCGTTAATGCTCATCATGACTGCTTTTGTCTTCACATTGGGGCAGCGAAAATTGCAGGAACATGAAGGACGGATACTCAAGCTGTTATCAGGAATCATGATGCTTGTTCTGGGTATGCTGCTGGTTTTTGCTCCTGAGGCATTGAGCATAATCTGGATTGTCATTTTGATGCTGGCAGGGTCGATTAGTGCAACCTGGGTGTTTGTAAAAATCGCACCGCCAAGGCCCCCCATGGTATGAATGCAATCAAACTGTTTGAATTTTCAAGAAGAGCGAAAAATAGCCTTATGGGAAGTTAACAAGTAATCCAAAAACAGGGTGCAGGCCAATGATTGAAACCTTGCTGATGGTAATGCGTGGAGTGGTGCCCGTAATGCCTACATTGGCCTTGCAGGTGACTGGGGTACCTTTTCAGCCGGAAGTAGATATTACAACTGCATTTCCCAGCTTAATCAGACAGCTGAAAAATTCTTTGGGTTATCGATAAACAAAATTCACTATTGCGACGGTAGTAATATATTATTTCAAAGATTCAGATATGCCTTATAGGCTTTAGCTATTGTTGAGAACTTGATTAACCTCGAAAAATCAACTAAACCATCACTATTCAGCCATGAGGATTTCATAATGAAATTATGTCGCTATATTGACAATCTGTTGTTTGTTTTATGCTTGGGCGCTGCGCAGGCCCTTCATGCATCAGATGTTGTCAGCAGCCAGAACATCGGCATGGAACTGGCGCAGGATATTGCCTATGAATCTGTATTGGCTTGCCGTAAAGATGGTTATAGCGTAAGTGCCGTTGTGGTGGATCGGTATGGCATTCTACGCGCAGCCTTACGCGATGACCTGGCTGCTCGCTTCACATTGGAAATAGCCGAACGTAAAGCGAACATGACCGTGATGTCATGGTCTGATAGTGGGGAGTTCAGGGAGTTACGACAAGATATACGACCTGAACTTAACCACATTGACGGGCTGATCGTGATGGTCGGAGGGGTAAAAATCACGTCTGGTGGCTACAATCTAGGTGCAGTTGGCGTCAGTGGTGCGCCTGGTGGAGAACTTGATGCCGCATGTGCCAGGCAAGCCCTTGAAAATTTGAGCGAAAGGATTGAATTCGCTATCGAATAGATTTAATAACAACTGATAAGAAAACAAAGGTAGGTGGAAAAATGAAAAAATCAACAATGGTGTTATTAGTCAGTCTGGGAACAGTCGCATTGCCAGTAACAGCCACTGCAATGGATAGCTCAATGAGCTTTTTCGTTACCAGTGTTGGTGGAGGAGATGGTGCAAACTTTGGTGGGCTGGATGGGGCGGATGCGCATTGCCAGAAACTTGCTTCCACTGCAGGTGCCGGCAATAAAACCTGGCGTGCTTACCTCAGCACGAGTGGAAAAATTGACTTCAAAAATCCTGAAAACAGTGTTGCCGCAGTTCATGCTCGTGATCGTATCGGAAATGGCCCCTGGCACAATGCAAAAGGGGTGCTGATCGCCAGTGATGTTGAGCAATTGCACAGCAACAACACTATGAATAAAGAGACAGCACTGAGCGAAAAGGGGAATCTGGTAAAGGATCGTGGTGATAAACCAAACGAGCATGACATATTGACTGGATCACGCTCTGACGGAACAGCGTTTGCCCCCTTCACTGATACCACGTGTAAAGACTGGACCAGTAACGACAAAGGTTCAGCTGTTGTTGGTCATCATGATGTAACTGGTCTCAATAGTGATAGTTGGTCAAAGTCATGGAATTTCTCGCACCAGTCCCGGGGGTGCAGCCTGAAAAATCTTCAAGCTACCGGTGGTGCGGGTTTGATTTATTGCTTTGCAGCGGACTAATTTATTTGCTAGGCTGTTTATTATTCAACTGACATACTACAAGACCCTGCTACAGCGGGGTTTTTAATAATCGCTTTGGAATGATAGTGGTCATTCATCCATGCTGAATCGGGGATCCATGCCAATGCCTGCTTCCGGCCAAAAACGGACATTAAAAACCACTTCAATACAGGATCGTCACAATATTCGGCCTAGGTTAACCAAACTCATTTTATGAGGAGAAGGAAAACTGTGAATTTTCATGGATTGCTGATATATTCTGGGCTACATTTATAAGATGAATTGAGGGCTTTTTGTTGGTCTCCAGGTTGTTTCTTACAATATTGCTATAGGTGGAAAGAATGAAAAAGAACATTATTGCTGCAACAGTTGCTATTACGATGTCTGCTTCCGGATCAGCGTTCGCATCATCTGGCATGTATGCAAACCTTTTGATAGGTGGATCATTTAATAACGATGTCGATTTTACGCAGGATATTGATCCAGCAGATGATTACTATAAAGGAAAAATTGACCTTGATAATGGGCTTGCTTTTTCTGCGGCAATTGGTAATCAGTATGGGAATTTCAGTGCTGAAGTGGAGCTGTCATACTTGAATGGTGATACGGGATTGCAGTCTTTTCCTGATGCTTCTGCTCCTTCTGATGAGGCAGATACAAACGGTGATATTTCTGTAACTGCCCTGATGTTAAATGGCTGGTATTCTTTCGGTGAAGGCCCCCTGAGACCATTTGTTGGTGCAGGCTTGGGTTATGCAAAAGCCAGCATTGATACAAGTTTTGACATAGGTGGAAACAATGGTATTGATGACAGCGATTCAGGTTTTGCTTGGCAGGTTGGTGCAGGTGTCGAGTATGCACTTTCCGATACCACAAGCCTTGTCGGTGTATATAAATACATGAACATGGACAGCATTGATGTGACTGATAATGAAGACACAGATATTTCAACGGATTTTTCTACACATATCGTACAAGTTGGCTTGAAGATGAAATTCTGAACCATTTCGTTAACTTGACTAGTAATAACGGGGCCTTCGGGCCCCGTTTTTCATTACTGTGAACGACCGGTTCCGACCCAAAGCGGTCATTGAATGCGTTGCGAAATCCCATCAGTTATTGTCTTCTTCGTGGTAATAGCGGAAGTCAGGAGATACGAGCGACTGGCTGCTGTGTTACCTTTTCCGACAGTCAAATTTTATCAGCATCCTGCAATTAACTGGAAAAAGTAGACTTTATTTATTAACAGTTAAATGGACCAATACCCGCCCAAATTTTCTGTTCAAACTGTATCGGTGGAAATTCATATTTTTTTCCATCAATAACTATTGGTGGGCTAACCAACTCAAAATGCTCAATATCATCAAATGGAAAATGCACACGTATACTGAAATTCAACTCCCAATAAGGTGATAGAGAAACTTCTTTTACTGGAAAAGGCACAGTAGGAGATTCCACCATATCTTCACGATGCACGTCTAGTGGACGACTTATAGGCACACCTATATCTTGATCTAAATTACGAATTAAAAACTCATCTGATACAAAATAAATGCGCTGTCCTGCTGAGGGTTTTAATTCCAGTCTGACTTGCACAGTATTTATATGACTGATAATGAAGGACCTTACTCTTACTGATAAATCACCAACCTTAAATAGAGACAGACTTTCAGTTGGCACACAATGTCCAGTAGAAATCTCTCCTCCTTTAACAGAAGGGCGATAATAGGTTTCAGCGGCAGGCACACAAGCCATTAAAGCTAACGGTAAAATAACTGCGGCAAATAGATGAACATATTTCATATATTAATTATCAATGGCATTAATCTTCTTGTCCCACTGTTGATATCTAATAGCGACACCTATCAGACGAAACGAGCTTGAATATCACTCTCGCCAATGACTGCTAATTGCTGTTAGCGGAAATCGCTCAATATCTAACAGACCGCTAGTCATCAATAACGGACACTCGGTCTGTATTTTGTCAGATGCCCGCTTCTGGCCGAAAACAGTCATTCCTTGCATGACTCTGAAGATGGTGTGAGTAGGGGGGCACAGGTTGCAACAGAGGGCAGGGTATAGCGTACACAAAAAGTGCCTACATAAGTGCCTATATGTAATTAATCTCTAGCCATTTAGGAAGCGTAAAATTATAAGTAATTGATAAAATGGAGCCACTGGGCGGAATTGAACCGCCGACCTACTGATTACGAAACCAGGCGAGGTCATATCATAGGTGCACGTAACTCAATGAAACGCTTTGGATCAATAGCTTAGCAGACTTGCAAAGAGTTGTGGAGCAATGAAATAAACTAGGGGATGTACCTAGAAATGTACCCAAAGCATGCCTGCTCTCGGCATGAATGAGAACTATAGTTGTCCTAGTCGATCAAGCTCCTAAGAAGATAGTCGATGTTCTAGTTCTCTATTATAAAAAGCCGCTTTTCTGATCAAGTCTGAGAAGGTTTTCTAACAAATATCTACAAGTAATATGCCAGGGAATCCCCCCTAAAAACTGCTTTAATTCATTGATTTTGTGGTATGTTCATCTCTAGAGATTAGTGCATGCTTGAAGTCTAAGCATTCAAGTAAAACTCAGGGAAAGAATAACAATGCCACTGAATATTTTGGCCTGGGTAAGAACTAGAGGTCTTCATTTAAAAGTTTACTCATCTGTAGCACACAACTGGTGTCAAACGGAGAGTGCGGATGGCTGAGGCTGACGATGCGCGAACGAAGACTTCAGCTGAATTTCACCCACGTTGTTTGTCTGTTGATCTTGAGGTGATCCTCCCCCAATAAGTTGGTCCACCCTTATGATGAGTAAAACGGAGGACCGAAAATGGGAATCAAGCGACACAAACCGGAAGAAATCGTCCAGAAACTGCGGCAAGTTGAAGTCCTGGTTGGACAAGGCACTGCCCGCATCGATGCGATCCGCGAAATTGGCATCACTGAGCAGACTTACTACCGCTGGCGCAAAAAGTACGGTGGGATGGGGATTGACCAGTTAAAAGAACTGAAACGGCTACAGAAGGAGAATGAACGTTTGCGCAAGGCCGTTTCTGATCTGACACTGGATAAGCAGATTCTGTCGGAGGCTGCCAAGGGAAACTTCTGAGCCCCTCGCGTCGCAGGGCCTGTATCGAAAACGTTTGTTGCATGATGGCTGTTTCCGAGCGCAGGGCTTGCCGTGTACTCGGACAACATCGCTCAACCCAGCGCCGTATTCCACAGGGGCGTCGTGATGAAACACGACTTGTCGCTGATATGATCGCTCTAGCAAGGGAGTATGGCCGTTATGGTTACCGTCGTATCGCCGCTCTCCTGAGAGAGGCAGGCTGGCAAGTTAACGACAAGCGTGTCGAGCGGTTATGGCGACAAGAGGGGCTGAAAATACCTGCCAAGCAGAAGCCGCGTGGCCGTTTATGGCTCAATGATGGCTCTTGTATCAGACTCCGTGCACAATACAGAAATCATGTCTGGTCCTACGACTTTGTCCACCATAGAACCGATGATGGCAGAGCCTTCCGGACATTGAACCTGATTGATGAATACAGTCGGGAATGTCTGGCAATCCGGGTGAAACGTAAGTTGAACTCAGCCGATGTCATTGATGTGCTGACTGACCTGTTCATTCTGCGTGGGGTACCGGCCTATATCCGTTCGGATAACGGCCCCGAGTTTATTGCAGAAGCCGTGAGGAAGTGGATCGCTGCTGTCGGCGCTAAAACGGCATACATCGAACCAGGCTCACCTTGGGAGAACGGCTACTGCGAGAGCTTCAATGCCCGGTTCAGGGATGAATTGCTCAATGGTGAGGTCTTTTACACGCTACACGAAGCGAAAGTGATCATTGAACAATGGAGAAAACATTACAACACCAAGCGGCCACATAGCTCGCTGGGCTATCGCCCTCCAGCTCCTGAATCCATCATTCCACTGGAGCTGAAACCGGCGATGAACTAACATTCAAACTGGACCACTTGCTGGGGGCAGGTCAATAATGGTATCAAGTTCCCAATCACCGAAGCGTGAACGCTCATCAACCACGGCAGGACGTTCATCGATGCTGACTCGGTTAATCAGTTGCCCTCGGCGGCTATAGCTGCCATAGCGCTTTCGACGCTGCTTCTGGCAACGCAGGTGGCGGTATAGGTTACCGCCCATGGATTTGTTCTGGAGAACGTACTGGTAAATCCACTCATGAGAGATTTGAATGTCAGCCTCATTGCACAGCCACAGGCTGATTTGTTCCGGACTCCAGTCCTCGCGCAACAGATGCTCGACTCGCTCCCAGTGGGTAGTGGCAATACGGGGCTGGCTCTTGCTCTGACGGCGCTCTACAGACAGCCGATGGGCCTGTTTGGGGCGATAGCCGCGCAAGCCACGGTTACGCCTCAGTTCGCGGCTGACAGTGGATTTGTGGCGCCCAAGTATCTTGGCTATCTCTGTTTGATTGTGACCTGCTTTCATCAGTGCCTGAATCTGGTATCGTTCTTCCTGGGTAAGCTGCGTGTACATGGTGCTCCTCTAACTTTGGTCGGTGAGAGAAGCTACCTATGCTACCGCAGCTTGCCCTCTAACCAACTCTGTTGAGTTGCACTTGGAAATTGAATTCACGATTGTCGTTATCATCAGAAGATACATTCGGCACACCGATAGCCTTTATCAGTTCAATTCGCTTTCCTACACTACCTTCCATTTCTGAATAGAGATGTTTATTGACAGTGAAGGTCGTCCTAGCTGTAATTAAACAGATAATATCTGAGTATCTACAAGGTGTATGTGGAATGGGCAGTATCCACAGAGATTATTAGATGCGGGCATTTTGTTAGCAGGCTTATGTAACTAGAAATGTACCCATATTAATCTGAATGCCTTTGAGGAATTCATAACCTACTGATTGCTCATCCGATTACGATTTCTGGCTTGGTCTAGCTGTAGGTGCCCGTAACTCAATGAAATGCATTGAATCAATAATTTAGCAGACTTGGAAAGAGTTGTGTGGCAATGTAGTAAGCTAGGGAATGTACCTAGAAATATACCCAATAAATTTCCGCTTATGGCTAGTAATTGGCATTCAAACTTCACCAAAATCCAAAAGAAAATCAGAATGTGATGGGGTAGGATGCCTATATCCAGTTTGAAACATCAATATGAAAATAACGAAAAAAATCATTCTCGGACATTAATTTAGACAAAAAATATTGCCTTTAGTTATTTTCGGACATCTTTGTTCATTTTGCATGAACCAATAGGCCTTCTCTGTCAAAGTTAGGCGTGAGGAAGTAGTATGACACATAAATATTACTCACAAAGAACAGGCTCTAATCCAAATTTAGAAGGTCTTCCTTTAGAAGATACCATTGACTTGTTCTCACGAATATTCGATCAGCTTAGATCAGATGGATATTTTGATGAGGCTTTCGGTTATTGGTGCATAGACGCAGACCATATCGAAGGTAATGTAAAAGATATAGAGCTTGAAATGCTTCTAGGAATCCGGAAGAAGAATTTATGGCCGATATCCGAGTACGCTTCAAGTTATTCCGAAGATGACTTTCTTGATGTGATCGAATTTCTATATCATTACGTCTCTAAGCCCATCGACGGGACAATGCACTCCTATGGTGGGTGTGGCATGCACTGGGAAACCTTCAACAAAGAGGAAGGGAAAAAATTCTATCGAGAAAAAATTAATTCGGTTCTTGCGCACTACAAGAATAAATTTGAACTTTCATCAAAAGGTGAGGTTCTTCATCAGCCAGAGCAGGGATTTGAGCAGATTTTCACCGCAGATGTACCATCAAAAGATACTAATGTCATAGGTAGGATTAACGCTGCGACCACAAATTTTCGCAGGCATGATTCTAGCATTGATGACCGACGCCAAGCTGTTAGAGACCTGGCAGATGTCTTGGAGTATCTAAAACCACAAGTACAAGAACTTCTAACCAATAAGGATGAAAAGGACTTATTCAATATTGCAAACAATTTCGGAATACGACATCACAACGATAAACAGAAAACTGACCTGCCCCCAGCAAGTGGTCCGGTTTGAATGTTAGTTCATCGCCGGTTTCAGCTCCAGTGGAATGATGGATTCAGGAGCTGGAGGGCGATAGCCCAGCGAGCTATGTGGCCGCTTGGTGTTGTAATGTTTTCTCCATTGTTCAATGATCACTTTCGCTTCGTGTAGCGTGTAAAAGACCTCACCATTGAGCAATTCATCCCTGAACCGGGCATTGAAGCTCTCGCAGTAGCCGTTCTCCCAAGGTGAGCCTGGTTCGATGTATGCCGTTTTAGCGCCGACAGCAGCGATCCACTTCCTCACGGCTTCTGCAATAAACTCGGGGCCGTTATCCGAACGGATATAGGCCGGTACCCCACGCAGAATGAACAGGTCAGTCAGCACATCAATGACATCGGCTGAGTTCAACTTACGTTTCACCCGGATTGCCAGACATTCCCGACTGTATTCATCAATCAGGTTCAATGTCCGGAAGGCTCTGCCATCATCGGTTCTATGGTGGACAAAGTCGTAGGACCAGACATGATTTCTGTATTGTGCACGGAGTCTGATACAAGAGCCATCATTGAGCCATAAACGGCCACGCGGCTTCTGCTTGGCAGGTATTTTCAGCCCCTCTTGTCGCCATAACCGCTCGACACGCTTGTCGTTAACTTGCCAGCCTGCCTCTCTCAGGAGAGCGGCGATACGACGGTAACCATAACGGCCATACTCCCTTGCTAGAGCGATCATATCAGCGACAAGTCGTGCTTCATCACGACGCCCCTGTGGAATACGGCGCTGGGTTGAGCGATGTTGTCCGAGTACACGGCAAGCCCTGCGCTCGGAAACAGCCATCATGCAACAAACGTTTTCGATACAGGCCCTGCGACGCGAGGGGCTCAGAAGTTTCCCTTGGCAGCCTCCGACAGAATCTGCTTATCCAGTGTCAGATCAGAAACGGCCTTGCGCAAACGTTCATTCTCCTTCTGTAGCCGTTTCAGTTCTTTTAACTGGTCAATCCCCATCCCACCGTACTTTTTGCGCCAGCGGTAGTAAGTCTGCTCGGTAATGCCGATCTCTCGGATCGCATCGATGCGGGCAGTGCCTTGTCCAACCAGGACTTCAACTTGCCTCAGCTTCTGGACGATCTCTTCCGGTTTGTGTCGCTTGATTCCCATTTTTGGTCCTCCGTTTTTCTCATCATAAGGGTGGACCAACTTATTGGGGGAGGATCATATAACATACTGGTTGTAGAGGATACTATCCTGCTGGCACTGCTGTGTTGGAGGCGGCGGGGATGCAGGTAGAGATCGTCAGCGACCCTATGCAATTACTGGATGTACTACCAGAGTTCAACCCGGATTTGATCTTGATGGATATCTACATGCCGGGCTGCACCGGGGTAGAGGCCTCCCAGATAATTCGGCAGCACATAGCCTATTGCAATCTGCCAATCGTGTACCTGTCTACAGAGAGCGCTCTCGAGCGGCAACTGGAGGCGTTGCGCGTCGGCGGAGATGATTTTTTGCATAAAACCATTAGCGATGAACATTTGGTTGAGGCGATACGTATTCGCGCAAAACGTTTTCGTGCGCTGGCCATGCTAATGAACCGGGACGGTCTGACCGGCTTGTTTAATCACATTAATCTGAAGCTGCTCCTGGAGCGGGAAATATCACAGACTTTAAGACGGGACAGTCCGCTCAGTTTTGTTATGCTGGATATCGATCATTTCAAGTTAGTGAACGATCAATATGGCCATCCGGTCGGTGACCAGGTGATCAAGAGTCTGGCACGCCTGCTCAGCCAGCGACTACGCAGTGGAGATATCGCGGCGCGCTATGGGGGTGAAGAGTTTGCCGTCATTCTGCCAGATACCCCGGCAGAAGCAGCCAAGACATTGATTGACGGTCTACGGCAAGAGTTCGCTAAAGTATCTTATGTTCATGAGGACGGTGAATTTACCTCAACTTTCAGTGCAGGTATCTCGACTAGCCCACCGCATCAGGAAATGGAGTCACTAATCGCCGCTGCTGATGGTGCGCTATATCAGGCCAAGCATAACGGGCGTAATCGTGTCGACCTAGAAACGAACACGGACTGATAATCCTCTCGCTTATAGCAGGCTGATGTCGCGTCGATTAGTTGAGTTGGCACAAAAAACAGAAAGAGGGACCTTCATATACTGCAAAGAAAGGCGTTGCCCCTCACCACCATAAAAAACGGCCCATGGATCCCCATAAGCCGTAGATATGAAATGTAAAAAAGTGGTGAACCGCCAGGGGCTTGAACTCCGAACCAAAGGATTATCCGAGTTGGGTTACGATCTCAGAAGGTTCAAGACGCAGCGTATAATCACTATTGACGAAGCTATATTGAATCACGCCATCCTGCCCAATGATGAAGGTGGCAGGAACAGGAAGCTTGAAACTGTTATCGCCATTGTATGCAGGTATGTCGATACCAATTTTTTCATAAATTGGTCTCAATGCCTGTGGGAGTTCAAAAACCAATCCCATAGATTCCGCTACCTTGTTTCCGTCATCACTCAAAATGTCGATATCTATCTCATGACGGAGGGCCGTCTCTGCCGCTTTACCAGTTGTCTCTGGTGTGAGTCCGACAAGGCGGGCGCCTTTTGCTTCGATTTCACTCAATACATCATGCAGCGCTTTCATTTCCAAGTTGCAGTAGGGGCACCATCCACCACGATAAATATTGAGTACCACTCTTGATTCTGAGAGGTAGTCAGAAAGGCGTCTTGATTTGCCATGCTGGTTGGGCAGCTCAAAATCTGGCATTCGGTCACCTTTCTTCAGCGCTCCTGCTTCGATTCCCGAGTTCTTCAGGTCTTCGGTGCATTGAGTCATTGTTGCGAGTATCTCAGCCGGTACTTTCTCGGCTTTTGCTGCGTTGTAGGCATCGATCTCTTTTTTTAGTGAATCCATTGGAAAATCCTGATTGTTGTGTCTGATTGGATGAGATTCTAGCCATTATTGAACTAACGTCCAAGTAAATAATTGAACGAGGATTCAAATATTATATAATGTGGTTCAATATTCAAATATTTTGGGTGCAGGAGTTTAAAAGGGGAGAGATGGGCAGACCGGCACAATATCAACGAGACGAGGTTCTTGAAAAGGCGATGGAAGCCTTTTGGGACGGTGGCTATACTGCAACCAGTATGGCCCAGCTTGTGAAAGCGACCAATCTCAAGCCTGGCAGCCTCTATTCCGCATTTAAATCCAAAGAAGATCTTTTCTTCGCTGTTCTTGATTACTATGCAGAGCACAACAATCTCAGATTTAAAGAGGCATTGAGCGAGAATGAATCACCGCTTGATGCGATCCGTAGTTTTTTCAATTTGTTTGCGAACATGATTACAGATCCCGAATCAAGGCGGGGGTGTCTTCTCATCAATACAATACTCGAGTTGGCACGTAAAGATGATGATGTGCGGGAGCGGGTAACGAAATATCTTGATGCCAACGAAGAGCTCTTCCGTCAGGCACTCGTCTCTGCACAGGAAAAAGGTGAATTGTCATCCGACAGGGATCCGGGCGCAATTGCTGCATTCCTGATGACCAATATCTGGGGATTGCGTGTCTTGGCGGGAACAGCACCTGAAAAGGAGCGCACTCAAGCGATAGTCGACCAACTACTTATGATTCTCGACTGATCGTAAGTGGATGAGGAGGTAGATGAGGTCTTTGATAGTGGGATAGGCGGGGCCAGAGGAGGAGATTTGAATGTGAGTGCATCACCACCCCACCAAGGGACTCCCCAAAATCCATAGTCCCTTGGTCCCGCACAAAAAAACGGCCCATGATTTCTCATAAGCCGTTGATTCTATGTCAAATAAAGTGGTGGGCCGTCAGGGACTTGAACCCCGGACCAAAGGATTATGAGTTCCTACTCTCCGGTGCTTCATAACACGATTTAATATAACGTAGATTATGCTGGTGCGAGCCGGACCCGACGGAGGAGGGCGCATAATCATGCGTTATGTTCAGTCGTGTTGTCCTCTGCACCTCGATCTTCGCACTGAGTACCTAGTGCTGAGTACGAAGTACTTGGCGCTAGGTTTGTGGCATCTGGAACTAGGCTCCAGACTCGAAGTTTCATTTTCGTGGGGCCCAGTAGAGGCCAGAGCAAAAACGAAATTGATCCTGAAATACACGAATCCAGTTAGGGGATTGTTTTACTGGCTACCCCGTCAGGAAACATTAGGATGGTGAAGGTCGGAAAATTTTTTAAAAATTTTGCCGGCAGGCGAGGATCTTGTGTGCCGGAAAATGTGCAGAATTGTTACTCGATTAGCCTCAGTGTGACTCAGTTAGGCTGTTTTTGACGATGGACGGGCGTCGTAACTGATTGATAGTTAATGTTTTGTTATTTGAACTGTGCCGCTACGAACCAGGCGGTCGGAGGTTCGAATCCTTCCGGGCGCGCCATATAAGTCAAAGGGTTAGCTGATTTCTCTCGGTTAACCCTTTTTTCATTTCCGACAATTTTCCGACAAAAGTACCGCATTGTAATGCACCATCCGACATCTAACGGTGTTCGACAAGCGCCGAAGGCGCGCAGCATGAGCGCAGCGAATCATCCTTCCGGGGGCGCCCTGGTTTGCGTTTCCAGCTTATAATGCGTTTCATACAGCATCCTGCCAGGCTCGATTGATAATCGCGCCGGGACAGGAGTTTTAACCAGCCAAACTTTTGAGCATGACTGTGAAAAGATATCAAAGAGATGAATGAGCACGCTGGTAATGCAGATACCGAGCTACCTACTGGAACAAAGAAAGTACTTTTTGTTTCAGGTTTGTGTGCAGAACCTGTTAACGGCTGCAACACAAGGGCCTTCTGGACTATACGCTCACTATGTGAGTCAGGGCACGCGGTTACTCATGCTCATATGCGCGAAAGAACCAATACGCCAAAGATCGATGCGCTGTCTGATGAGTTCACATCTTTCAGATGTTGTCACCTGAAGGATTTACAGCATTCTGATTTCGATATTATCTGGATTTCCTGTTTATGGGCTGTAGAGGTAATTCAGATTGCTTTGAATTTTGTTAACAAAGTACGCGCAACAAACAAGAATATAAAAATAATTACCGATCTTTCTGATGTTCTGGCTGATGACTACGAGTTCAGATTTCCTCCTCAAGATCCCAAACACAAGCGGGTAGCGCATCTCGAATCTACTCTCCTGCGTATTGCTGACGTGGCCATATGGGTTAGTGAAAAAGAACGAATAAAAGGACTCGACAGGTATCAACTCGATCCGGAAAAAACGATGGTGATACCCTCATATCACCCTTTCCATCCTGAACTGGCATCCAGGGGCTTCAGCCAGCGATGGCAGCACATCTGCATTGCGGGAACAACCCATGAGCACAATATCCGCGCACTGGGGGTGGGGTTAAACAGAATTTGGCCGCGGATCCTGTCACATCTGCCAACATCCGAGATACACCTGTTTGGCAATGGAACGGAAAAGATCAATATCGAGCCCGGGCAGATAAAAAACCTGAAGATACTTGGGCGTGTGAATGATTTTCAGGAACAGTTATCTAACTATCGTGTTCATTTGATACCAACTGTTTCTGGCGTGGGTGTGAAGACAAAGCTCCTGGACAGTTTGGCTGTTGGTACTCCCGTGGCAGGGACATTAAAAAGTATTGAAGGAATTGCTTTTGCATCAAATCAAGCAGCATTTGCATCAAGCTCGCTTGATGAAATAGCAAATCGCTGCATAAGGCTGCTGAGTGATCAGAGTGCCTGGGAAGAAGCCAATGCGGAGGCGGTTTCCGTCGCCAGTCATTATGCTGACCCGGCTCTGTTTCACGGTAAGATCAATTCTGCTCTAGTTCGAATAGGAATTGCCTGAAATATAGTAGCAGCGTGCATGAAGAAACATCTCAGCCACACAGATATCGTCATCCCGGCAAATCTATGCAACATTGTGCTGCACCTGGTCTATTTTTCTTTGAGACGTGCCTGCCAGTAAGCGACCTTGTCCTCATTTCCCAGTTTGGTATAGACATCGATCAGTCCCTTCATTGCTCTGTACTTGGTCCGTTTATTCTGATCGACAGCGTGTGTGTACCATTCGATTGCCTTGTTGATGTCTTTTTCGACACCTTCGCCATTACTGTACATACGTCCAAGGGCAATTTGGGCAACGGTGATGTTGTGCTTGGCCGCTTCGGTGTACCAGTAAAAGGCTTTTTCCTTGTCTACTTCCAGGCCCTCGCCATTGTCATAGATACGGGCCAACCGGATTTTTGCCCTGCGGCAATTGTTTGCTGCAGCCTTTAGCATCCATTCCAGGCCGAGATCACGATTTTCCAGCACGACCTCACCGCTAAATAGCTGGTAACCGTAATAGAACTGGGCAACTCGATGCCCCTGTTGTGCCGCTTTTTCAAACCAGGGAAAAGCTCCAGCACGGTCTTTTGGTATTTCTGCTGCACCATCGTAATAGATCATGCCTACGCGGTTTTGGGCGGCAGCGTATCCCTGCTTGGCAGACTTCAGGAACCAGTCAAGAGCCTCGCTGGCATTGGCTTTCATCCCATCTCCTTTCAGGTACATCTTGCCGAGGACGTACTGGGCTTCCGGGTCACCAAGTTCTGCGTTCTTGACGATGTCACCAGTTGCATTCTGTGCAAGAGAAGATGAAAAAAAGAGAAGCAGAATAGCTGTAAAAATAGTTCTTTGAAGGTGCATGGTGAGTTTCTTGTGGGTCAATCTGTAGTCGATACCAAATAATCTGTACGTTCCGCTCCATTGCGCGGGCTGTATGCATGTTAGTTCATCACCAGAGCGTGATCCAGTGTAATAGTTGATTTTGGCGCAGTGTGCCTGTAGATTCAGGATAAGTAAAAGGCAAACCTTTCGAAAGAGGGGGACGCAAAGCCACCGGCCTGACTGACATTTATTTGTTGAAGGTAGCGGGGTTGCACAACTATCAGCATGGTCATGCTGATATCTATAGCGTCTTCCTCTCTTTTGTACGACTGGTAATACCTATCCATTGAGAGGGGATGATATTTGTGGAAAAGACCCATCAAAACACAGTTATAAGTAATCGCCCCACACCTTGTTTCTGATGCCATTATTTGCGCTTGTCATATCTTATGGTGGAGGAAGTGGTGGTACGGCTGCACCGCATGGTTAATGCTCGCACCTGCAAATGATGTGCAAGAGGTACAGACAGCCCTTACGCAGGCCGCCATCCCGACCCCCGTTATTTGGTTATATTCTCCAAAGTCTCCTCGATAGCATGCACAATAGTTTCTGTTTTTTGTCTGTCCAGCGCATCCGGGTGAGGTGGGGCAAACTGCCCCGAGTCGTTGTCGAAATACTGCCCGGAAGCCGATGCAAATTCATCTTCCAGTGCTGCACGGACAAGTATGTCAGCACCAATACGGATGTCATTCCCTGCCATGCCAAAGCCTTCTTTTACCATTTTAGTGGCGAGCAGTGAGCCTGGGTTAACAGCAATAATGACCGGGCCATCATCATCGAGTGATTGCGCCATACTGCGGGACCACATGGTAATCGCAAGTTTGCTTTGTGCATATGCGGCCAGGTCGTCGGGCAACCTGGTTCGCCCCGCCATCACCTCGAGATCGACCGGTGACTGCGCAGCAGATGAGAGATTGATCACACGTGCGGATGGTCCGAGCAGAGGCATAAGCCTTTTTGTTAGCAAGTAGGGGGCAAACGTATTCACTACAAAGCGCACATCTAGGCCATCTTGCGAAATGGGGTGATCTGTTTTCAAGACACCAGCGTTGTTGATTAATACATCAAGTTTTGTGTGCTTCTCTGTGACAGCCTGTGCAAGTCTCTCGACATCTGCCATGTTGGACAGATCTGCAACATAGCTTTCAAAGCTTCCATTACCGTTTAATCCGGAGAGAGTATTTTCCAACTCTTTCAGCTTGTCCGGATTGCGTCCGTGCAGCAACAGATGATGGCCTTGTGAGACCAGTGTCTTAGCTGTTTCCAAGCCGATGCCGTCGGTTGCACCGGTAAGTAGTATGGTTATCTGTATCAACTGAATCCTTCCAGAACGATTTTCCCGATTGATTTGCCACTCTCGATATCACGGTGGGCCCTGCGCAGGTTATCCGCACAGATGGTGCCATAGTGTGCTCCCAGGGTGGTTCGGATGTTTCCTGCATCAATCAGTTCGGCAACGCGGTTCAGCATGTCTCCCTGCTTGCCCATGTCATCAGTCTGAAACATTGAGCGAGTAAACATCAGTTCCCAATGCAGAGAGATTGATTTCAGTTTCAGCTTGATGACATCCAGCATTGATGCCGGATCATCAATTAGTGCAAATTTCCCTTGGGGCGCGATGATTTCAACTAACGGCTCGAAGTGCTGATCTGTATGGTTGAGGCAGGCGACATGGGTAACGTCGTTCACGCCTATACGTTTGAGTTCTTCGCTAAAACTCTTGCTGTGATTAATGACATGATCGGCACCCAGGTCCATTATCCACTTTTCACTTTCGGGGCGCGATGCAGTACCGATAACAGTGGCGTCTGTCAGCTGGGCTGCAAGTTGCACCATGATCGATCCAACGCCTCCTGCAGCACCGACGATGAGCAATCTCTCCTGTTCTGCTTCATTTTCGGAAGCCTCTTTTAAACCGAGTCGGTCAAACAGCAGTTCCAACGCCGTAACCGAGGTGAGTGGAATTGCAGCAGCTTCTGCATCACTTAATGATTCTGGCGCCTTGCCGACAATTCTCTCATCGACCAAATGGTACTCTGCATTGGTTCCATCCCGGGTGACATCGCCAGCGTACCAGACGCGGTCGCCCTTCTTGAAAGCAGAGACCTCGTCGCCAATGGCTATCACTTCACCGACAGCATCCCAACCCAGAATTTTGTAACTGCCTTCTTCCGGAGCAGCTCGCTTTCTGACTTTCGCATCGACCGGGTTCACAGAAATGGCACTGACCCTGACGAGAAGGTCGTGTCCATGGGCTTCAGGACGAGGAAGTTCTATATCGATAAGTGAATCCGGATTCTCAATATCCAGTGATTCTGTGTATCCGACTGCTTTCATTGCGTTTCCCCCATAGAATTATTATTGATGAATCGGTTTTTCGTATTACATCATTTCTCATACAGGAGACGATCTCAACCCCGATTTGAGTGTTGAGATAGAGATAGAAGCTGAAAACTATGTAAACAAAGGAATTATTACCCCTGGATCAGATGAGATAATCACCTTCTTCCAGGTGACAGGTTCACATGAAGCAAGTCGCGAGGCCTCTCCACATGACTATTTAGCCATGTGGAGAGTAGCAATTGGTCATGTGCTGTGGTGGCTATACGGCCACCTGATCTATGGTCGTCGTCTCGCGCAATGGGTTGCCTGATGTTCAGCATGCTCTTCACGTGAGATGACTTTGTCACCGTTCAGATCAATATCCTCATAGGATGGTGCCTGTGCGGCACGACGCAACATCCTGCCTTGTGCAGCCCTGGCGGCCATACGCTCACCACGAACAGAGTAAAACTCTTGCTCACTGATTGCTCCGTTTCCATCCCTGTCGAAACTCTCAAATGGAATCGGTCCTCTCATTGGGGTTTGTGCTGATTGCACATAGGGTACTGATGCAGTGCCAAGCAATAGCGCCAGACTGACAAATTTTGCTAAGCGTTTCATGTCAACTCTCCTGATACCACCGGTATCTGTATCTCTGTGACTATCAGTGTAGGGAAGCGAGATGAATTGAATCTGAATTTGGTGAGAAATAATCTGGTGAATTAACGTGGCAATGAAACAGTGACTTTCAGGCCTCCGAATTTCTCAGATCTGTTGAACTCGATGTTGCCATCGTAGAGATCGACAATGTCCTTGACGATCGCCAGTCCGAGGCCATGTCCCTCGGTTGACTCATCAAGTCTGACACCACGTTTGACCAGTTCATCAAGCCTGGAAGTGGAGAGACCTTCGCCATCATCCTCGATAGTGATCCTGTATATTGCATCATGATCGCCGACACTGCATTTCACAGTGCTTGCAGCCCATTTACAGGCGTTATCCAGCAGGTTGCCAATCAGTTCAAGCATGTCCTCACGATCACCAAACAGTGGTATGTCATTCTTAATGGAATACTCAATTGATAGATTTCTACCCGCATGAATCTGTCGCAATAAACCGATAAGGTCCGGTAGTTCCTGCTGCGAATCAAATTGCTGTCCGGCGACGCCTTTTCCTACCAGCCGGGCACGTTTGAGTTCCCGCTCCATCAGTTTTTCAATTCGTTCAAGTTGTTCTCTTGCCTGGGTATCCTGTTTCGAATGACTGCTTGATGGCTGATCGTCGAAATATTGTACGAGGAAACTCAATGGCCCCTTAAGTGCATGAGCAAGGTTGCCGAGTGCATTTCTTGAGCGGACGACGCGTCGAGACATTAATAACAGTAAATGATTAAATTCCTGAACCAGTGGGAGAACTTCCGAAGGCACATCTTCCGACAGGTTGCCCGTTTCACCATCAGCCAGACGCCTAATTTCTTCACGTACAGGCCCCAGTTTTTGAACCGCGCGTCTGACGACAACTCTCTGGATAGCCAGTAACCCGGCGAGTCCGGCAAGGGCAAGTATGGCAAAGTACATTTGAAAGTGATTTTGCTGTTCACTGATTGCAGTCAGGTCTTCGGCAATAGCAAGCGTGAAATTGACATTCTGTTTTCGAAATCCCTTAACCCAGACAAGTAGCTTCTGGTTTGATGGTCCATTGAGGTGCAAGCGCCTCGATTCCCCAATCGACAGGGTCGGTATTTCAAGTGTGCTATCCCAAAGCGATCGTGAATAGAGAGGGGCAGCGTTATTTTCAATGAGAATAATATAGTAGTGCCCTGAGTAGGGCTGGTTATAGACCTGGTTGAGTCTGCGCCAGCGTAAACGGGCGTCAGATCCACGTGAAAAATCTAGTGCAGCGATTAGGCTTTCACCATCATGTTGGAGGCGTGATGCGGCAAAATTTTCAGTCAAATTCCGTATGGCGAGGTTTCCGGTCATCCAGATGATTGCCATCAGAATAATCAGGCTGAGTGCCAGCCAGAAGTGAAGCTGTCGCTCCAGGGACTTCATTATCCGGCTCCCGGGAAGAGATAGCCTTGTCCGCGTTTTGTCACAATGTGCTCTTTTCCGATGGCCTCTCGCAGCCGTCGAATATAGACCTCGATGACGTTACTGTCACGATCAAAGTCCTGCTCATAGACATGCTCAGTCAGACGTGTTTTAGACAAGACCTTGTCCGGATTGAGCATGAAGTAACGTAGAAGCCGGAACTCCGTTCCTGTCAATCCTGTCGTTGTCCCATCCGATAAAATGACCTGCTGCTGCTCTTCATCCAGGGTAAGGTCCCCGCAAGTCAGCTCGTTTCCAGGCATGTCGTGGCTGCGGCGAATCAATGCCTGAACGCGTACGATCAACTCCTCTACATGGAAGGGTTTTCCGAGATAATCATCTGCACCTGCACGAAAACCTTCCACTCTTTCGTGCCAGGCATCTCGTGCCGTGAGGATCAAGACCGGTGTTTTGTTCTTCCTGTGACGCCAGCTTCCCAGAACATCGAGTCCGGACTTTATCGGCAGTCCGAGATCAAGAATGATGAGGTCATACTGAATTTCATCGCCCATAAATTCCGCATCGAGACCATCTTCCGCGAGGTCGACTGCAAAGCCATGCTGCTCAAGTTCTTTGAGCAGGAGGCCAGAGAGTAATTTGTCATCTTCTACCAGTAACAGGCGCATGACTCAATCTTCCAGTTCCATTTTCAGGATTTCGCCGCTTACTGCATCGACTTCCAGTTCACGAACCAGGCCTGAATCATCAAGGATCTCGATCTCATAGATGTAATGCCCATCTTCCCGTTCAAATTCAACCTCCAGAATTTTCCCTTCGACCCGGGTGCCCAGATGATCAAGAATCTGTTCAAGAGAGAGGATGGTTCCTGATTCAACCAGTTTCCTGGCATTGCCATAGTCCTCATCGGCCAGGCTGGTTTGAGTCATGCAAGCCAGGAAAATGGCCAGAATGAGTTGGTACACGCTCCCTGTCATCAGGATGCCGGTATCTTTAATCATCCCAGCGGCCGATTCCCTTGATATATATGTCATGTTCATTAAACCAGCCTTTTTCTGCATTTTGATGGCATGCACTGCATTCAGACAAGCTGCCAATCCCGGCACGTTTCAGAACCCACCGTGGAATTTCATTATGTTCATGCCTAAAGTATGGCAGATCAGTAATTCTTAACGGGATCATAGTGTCAGGGTAATCACTTCCATACTCAAAGGCACGAGAGCGTCTGTCGTTTGAGTTGCTAGCCGAATTTGCGACGAGAAATTCAGTAAGCTGTTGAGACACATCATCATCAAGCTGTGCGTTATCTCCGAAATGATCCTCCAGATTCCCCATCATTTTGCGCCAGGATGCAGATGGCAACAAGCCTGGCGGGTATGCCATGTGGCAACTGCCGCACTCTTCCTGGTATAGGGGATTGGGTTTAGACGTAACGCCAGTTGAGCGCATCATGTCTCTTTCCCAGTAACCACGACCTTCATAGCGGCCATCGTCGTCGCTGAATACTGTCTGTACGCCAACCAGTAAGGTACCGACCAGGGCCAATGCAGCTGTTGAGAATATAAATGTTTTCATTGGTTTACTCCTTCCAGTTTTCTACATAGGCGATAAAGTGACGTTTTTCTTCGGGTGTACATTCACGGCCCAGTGTCCATTTGCAATTGCGTTTGAACCACTTCTCGACTTTCTTCACATCGGTTAAACGCCCGGGTGTGATTGAAGGTGCCATCGGTTTTATTCGTTTCCCGGTACGCACGTGTTTTCCTTCCAGTCCAGGATTTTCACCATGACAGGCTGCACAACTGCGTGGCTTTTCCGAGTGAGTAAACTCCTGATTCCAGAGTTTTTCTCCAGCTGTTGATGCGCTGACGGTGTCAGCGTTACTTATTGTTTGCCCTGCGGTCACTGTCTGAATGAGCAAGAGTGGGATCAGGTAATATAAAATTGCTATCAATCTCATTTGTTTACATAGCCTCTGTGGAATTGGATGCACGTTTTCTTCCGGTAATCATCGACAACACAAGATTTTCCTTGTGTACCAGGCTTTCAAGGAAAACACCGCCGACATGCAGGATGACAAGTAACAGGGTGAAGTTTGCGAAGAATTCATGAATCTCTTCTGTTATTTCACTGAAAAACAGGGGGAAGCCAGACATTAAGCCGGCCAGCGGGCCAGCCTGTTCGGCAATCCCATAGACGACCAGCCCACTGACTGAGGTCAAAAGTAGTGATGCAATCAACATGAATATCATGGCGCCACCAGCCGGGTTGTGACCAAGATAGCGAGGTGCCCTGAATTTTCCTGTTTCAACCAGGAATTGATAAATTGTTGATGGGGAATAGATAAATTCAGAAAATTTTGCGTAATGGGTACCGATAAATCCCCAGATTATTCTCAAGGAGAGAAGACCGGTAACAACATAACCAGCCAGCGTGTGAATTGGCAAAATATCTTCTTCGGTCACATAGGCAAGTAAAAATGACAACACCAGGCCCCAGTGGAAAATTCTGACGAATGGATCCCATACTCGCACCGAACTGCTATTTTTCATTGATGATTCGCTCAAGATGTTCAAGTGAATCACATGGTAGGTCCGGAAGATGAAATGAAGCTGAAAGAGGCTGTAAAACAGTTCACTTGATGCCCACAATCAAGTATTACTGTGGGACACCGGTTGGTGTTTGAAAATCCGGAAAAGATTATCCAGCCTGCAAGTAATCTCGTGGACAGAATGGCACGTTCTACGCCTTGATCAATCAGGAGTAAAGCGCCTTATCTCCCCGCCTGGAATCACTACTGGTCGTAGTTTTTAATCACCTGCATATAATTACAGTGCTCAAGTGCTGCCGGGTTAATAGCGCAGGACTGGCTCAGGCTGCCTTTCATTTGCGTGACTGATGTGTACTCATTCTCTTCCATCCAGTCGATCAACTCCTGTTTGAGTTCCGCGAGAAATTCCGGCCCTTTTTGTATTAACACACTGCAAAGATGTGTGATGTCAGCACCAACAAGCAGGGCCTTGATGATCTCTTCTGAACGGTGCATACCACCGGTGGCTGCAATCGATAACTCCACGTGACTGCGAATCAGTGCAATCCAGCGAATCCTTACCAGTGACTCCATCGGGTTGGAGAGTTCCAGGCGGGGATTAATACGAAGTGTCTCAAGATCAATGTCCGGTTGATAAAATCGGTTGAACAGGGAGACGCCATGCGCTCCCGCCTGTTGCAGCTTGAGTACCATGTTGGTCACTGAAGAGAATTGCGGTGAGAGTTTCATCGTGACGGGTATGGTTACCTGGTCACGCAAATCCGCCAGAAGCTGCACGTAGCGGTATTCCACTTCTTCACCGCTGATGTCAGGATTTGCTGCAATGTAATAGACGTTGAGCTCAAGCGCATCAGCTCCGGCTTGCTGTAACTCCTTTCCGGTGTCTATCCAGCCATTTGTAGAGATGCCGTTGAGGCTGGCGATTACAGGAATGGAGAGAGCTGATTTGAACTCCTGAATGCGTTCAAGGTAGTTGTCCAGTTCGCTGGTGTAATCATCTGGAATGGGCTGATAGGAGTCAGCTTCCGCATGTCCCATCGATTGTGAAAAGACAAAACGTTCCAGCTGTTTCTGCTCATGCTCTATTGCTTCTTCAAAGAGTGAAGGCAGTACCAGTGCCGAAGCACCTGCATCCTCAAGTTTTTTTGCAGAGTCGAGTTCACCTGTCAGGGGTGATGAAGAAGGAACCAGTGGATTGTCCAGTTTGAGTCCAAGATACTCTGTGCTCAGATCGATCATGATGATTGCTCCTTCGTTTTTTCTGCTTCTGCTTTGAGTTTTCTGTGGGGAGGTTCCACGTCGCCTGTCTCATCCCATTCGAGGCTCGCAAGCTGTTCGTAGTAGTGATAGCGGCGCTTGACCTCTTCCTGTGACTGCTCAAGAAACTTCTCTGCTTCCTCCGGGTGTGTACGCCACAGCATGCTGAATCGAATCTCTGTTTCGATAAAATCCCGGTAGGGGATTGATGGGGGCTTGGAGTCCAGGCGCAGCGGATTGTTTCCTGCAGCGGCCTGTTGCGGGTTGTAGCGAAACAGTGGCCAGTGACCGCTGTTGACCGCGAGTTTCTGTTGCTGATGGTTGTTCTTCAGGTCAATGCCGTGTGCAATACAGGGAGAGTAGGCAATGATCAGTGAAGGACCCGGGTAGGCTTCCGCTTCGTTGAATGCATGGATGGTTTGAATGTCCTTGGCGCCGTAGGCGACACGGGCAATGTAGACGTGTTCATAATCCATCGCCAGCAGGGCAAGGTCCTTCTTGGTTGAAGCCCTGCCGCCTGCTGAAAACTTGGCGACTGCACCGCGTGGTGTTGCCTTGGATGTCTGCCCGCCGGTGTTGGAATAGACCTCGGTATCGAGTACCAGGATATTGACATCCATACCTGTTGCCAGCACGTGATCGAGTCCACCGTAGCCAATATCATATGCCCAGCCGTCGCCACCCATGATCCATACACTTTTACGGGCAAGATTTTCTGCGACACTCTCAAGGTCATGTGCAGCTGGTGAATCCATCTGTTTTAGCTTGTCACGCAACGCATCGATGCGCTCACGCTGCTGTTTAATGCCGCTTTCGGATGATTCATCGGCATCAAGCAGCTGCTCGACCAGTTCATCACCAATATCCGATTTCATCTCATTCAGGAGTTCGCGTGCATACTCCTTCTGCTTGTCAATCGCCAGTCGCATGCCAAGGCCGAACTCTGCGTTGTCTTCGAAGAGTGAGTTCGACCAGGCGGTACCGCGGCCTTCGCTGTTTGTTGTCCAGGGTGTTGTTGGCAGGTTGCCGCCATAGATGGATGAGCAGCCGGTCGCATTGGCAACTAGCATGCGGTCACCAAACAGCTGGCTTGCCAGTTTCACATAAGGTGTTTCACCACAGCCGACACAGGCGCCGGAGAATTCGAATAACGGCTGTAGTATCTGTGAACCCTTGATGGTATTTGTTTTGATCATGGTGCGATCATATTCCGGCAGGGTGAGGAAATAGTCCCAGTTGACTCTCTCCTGTTCGCGCAGCTCGGCGGTGTAGGGCACCATGTTAATCGCCTTGTGACTGGCATTGGCTTTGTCATGGATCGGACAAATTTCGACACACAATCCACACCCGGTACAGTCCTCGGGTGCAACCTGGTAAGTCATGTGCATTTCAGTGGCGAAGTCCTTGCCCTTGATTGGCATGGACTTAAAGCTTTGTGGTGCCTTGTCTAACAACTTTTCATCAAAGACCTTGCTGCGAATGACACCATGCGGGCAAACAAGCGGGCATTTGCCGCACTGGCTGCAGAGGTTTTCATCCAGAACCGGAATCTCATGTGCGATATTGCGCTTTTCAAAGGCCGCTGTCCCAAGAGGGTAGGTGCCGTCAACCGGGAACTGGCTGACCGGGATCTGGTCACCGCGTCCAGCGATGATTTCTCCTGTAACTTGTTGGACAAACTCTGGTGCACTGTCAGGAACAGTTTCAACCAGCTCGAATGTGGCTTCTGTCTGATTGGGGGTATCGACTTCATGCAGGTTCGCAAGGGTCTCATCAATCGCTTTGAAGTTGACCTCGATAAGGCGCTTGCCCTTTCTGCCGTAGGTATTCTCAACGGCATCTTTAATCGCCTTGATTGCGACATCACCCGGCAATACACCTGAAATCGAGAAGAAGCAGGTCTGCATGATGGTGTTGATACGTTTGCCCATGCCGCTGATCTCGGCAATCTTGTAGGCATCAATACAAAACAATCGAATCTTCTTGTCGATAATTTGCTGCTGCATCTTCCCTGGCAGGCTCTGCCAGACCTCATCAGGAGGTAATGGCGTGTTCAGGAGGAAGACAGCATTGTTGGCTGCCTTGTCGAGCATCGGGTAGCGCGCGAGAAACACCGGCTGATGGCAGGCGACAAAATTGGCATCGCCTTCACCGATCAGGTAAGAGGATTGAATCGGTTTGTCACCAAAGCGGATATGCGAGACGGTAACTGCACCTGACTTCTTCGAGTCATATTCAAAATAGCCCTGCGCGTATTTTTCGGTAGTTTCTCCGATAATCTTGATGCTGTTCTTGTTGGCACTGACTGTGCCATCGCTGCCAAGACCGTAAAAAACAGCCTGGAACATCTCCTTGCAGGCATCGGTACGGTAGTTTTCATTCCATTCCAGGCTGGTGTGCGTGACATCGTCAAGAATGCCGATCGTGAATTGGTTTTTCGGTTGTGGTTTGCCCAGTTCATCAAATACTGCCTTGACCATACCGGGGGTGAACTCCTTGGAGGAGAGGCCGTAACGCCCGCCGATGATCGTGGGCATCTGGCGGGCGTGGTGTTGCGCCAATGCCGTGACAATATCCTTGTAGAGTGGCTCTCCATCCGCTCCCGGTTCCTTGGTGCGATCAAGCACCGCGACGGACTGTGTTGTCGATGGTAGTGCATCGATCAAAGCAGTTGCATCGAAGGGGCGGTACAGGCGCACCTTGATCATGCCGACCTTCTCACCCTGTGCATTGAGGTAGTTAACCGTTTCCTCGGCCGTTTCAGCGCCAGAGCCCATCAGTACAATTACTTTCTCGGCATCGTCAGTACCAACATAGTCGAACAGGTGGTAAGCGCGGCCGGTGAGGGCGGCGAACTGATCCATGACTTTCTGTGTAATAGCAGGCATGGCCTGGTAATAGGTGTTGACGGTTTCACGTCCCTGGAAGTAGACATCCGGGTTTTGTGATGTTCCCCTGATCACGGGGTGCTCTGGTGACAGGGCGCGCTGACGATGCGCCATGATGTGTTCATGGTTGAGCAGTTGCCTGATGGCATCTTTATCAATGGCCTCGATTTTTGCGACTTCATGGGAAGTGCGGAAGCCATCAAAGAAATGCACGATCGGGATGCGCGATTCCAGTGTTGCAGCCTGTGCTATCAGGGCCATATCCATGGCTTCTTGCGGACAGCCAGATGCCAGGAAAGCAAATCCGGTCGAGCGTGCGGACATGACATCACTGTGGTCGCCAAAAATTGAGAGCGCATGGATTGCAAGTGAGCGTGCAGAGACGTGGATGACGGTAGGGGAGAGTTCACCGGCGATTTTGAACATGTTGGGGATCATCAGTAACAATCCCTGTGAGGCAGTAAAGGTGGTACTTAGTGCCCCGGTTTGGAGGGCGCCATGAATTGCACCGGCAGCACCTCCTTCACTCTGCATCTCGATAATGCGAGGTACGCTGCCCCATAAATTCTTCCTGTTGCGCGATGACCATTCATCAGCCCACTCCCCCATGGGTGAGGCTGGTGTTATCGGGTAAATTGCTATGACTTCATTGGTCAGGTGCGCAATTTCGGCAACAGCCTGGTTGCCATCGATAGTCATTGTTCTGGGTGTCTGCATTATTTTCTCCAACAACATCTGCATCGCGAATTTAAAGTAGGGCGATAGCGAGAACCTGGCAGGGTAGCTGGTAGTGAATCGCCCAACAAAATACCTTCAACATGATGTACATGCTTATAGCACATTATCATACGTACTGACTTCGAAGATCATTAAGCATCTACGAAACCTGGCCAGAAAATACCCGGGCTCTTCTGTGAGAGAGTAACTACCAGGTATAGTGTGGATATTTGCAATAAAACCAATTCCATTGCTGTGATAGAGTTCCTGAATGTTTTTCTGTTTCAACTGCATAGAGTTATGATCACGAAATATAAGTACATTCTCTCCATCCTGGGTCTACTGTTATCCATGGTTGTTTCTGCAGAGGAGAGTGAAGGCAAGCGCGTGATGATTGCCAAGGATCGTTTCAGTGTCACTGTCACCCATGCCGGCAAGAAGGTTGATATCAAGCGTAACCAGGATCGTAGCCACCAGATTGACGACGCTTTCCGTTCCACGGCGCGTGGCAGAATTCAGCCGATGCATCCGTTTCAACCACGTCAAATTGAGACTGTCGGTGAACTGGAAGTGCTGGATTATCTTGAGAAGCGTGAGAGAGGCGAGTCAGTCTTGCTGGTTGATACAAGGTCTGCGCAAGCTGTAAAGCGCGGCACAATTCCTGGCTCCATCAATATTCACTGGAAAGATTTTGGAAAAAAGAAACAGCTTGTCCGCTATTTTGAAGATGTTCTGAACGTGAAAAGATCTTCAGAAGGCATCTGGAATTATGATATATCCAAAACTCTTGTTCTTTTCTGTAATGGCCCCTGGTGTGGTCAATCCTCAGCAGCTATCAAGAAGCTGTTACGTGCCGGTTACCCGGAGCACAAAATCAAATATTATCGCGGTGGAATGCAGAGTTGGCTCTCGTTCGGTCTGACTATTGTTACGCCTGAGTGATTATCAACCAACTCCGGGACCATCTCCCTTATCCCGGATGCCTGTTTGACGCAGGCCCAGCCAGGTATAGACAAGCAGGTTGACGATGATCACGATACTGCCAAGTACGATCTGCATGTCATAGGTGAGATTGGTGGGATAGATTAGCGGCATCAGGTAATGTTCGATACAGCCCGTTTCGTAACTGGCCTCACCAGCGGCATTGCGAAGCTGCTTCTCCCAGGGTGTTAGCGGGCAGATCCAGCTGTTAAATTCGACCAGTGCTCCCCAGGTTGCGGCAGGTAGATGTAGAAAAATCATCCAGCGCCACTTTATCAACAGCAAACCGCCGAGCAGGACAAAACAGATAAACAGGAAGTGCACAACAAGCAGGCTATCAGCGGCAAGTGAATAGAGCATGGCTTTTATTCCTAGAACGAAGCGCTTTCTCCATACTTGGGAATGTTTGCACTCCATCCGTCCTTTGCAAGGCACTTTTCTAAAGCGGTTTTTGCTTCCGCTTCGCCATGCACGAGGAAGAGCTTTGGATGAGGTTTCTGGAAATTCTTTATCCAGTCGACAAGTTGTGACTGGCCAGCATGTGCCGAAAATCCACCAAGTGTATGGATCCTGCCGTTGACAGCGATTCTCTCTTTACCCATTTTGAAATGGCTGGCACCATCGACCAGCGCACGGCCCGGTGTACCCATTGCCTGGTAACCGACGATGATGAGATGCGATTTGTGTTTCCAGATGTTGTGTTTCAGATGGTGACGAATACGGCCGCCATTACACATTCCACTGCCGGCGATAATGATTGCACCGGCTTCAATTCTATTCAGTGCCATGGACTCCTCGGTCGAGCGAGAGTAACGCAATACCGGCAGTAATGAATGCAGGCTGCTGCTATCTCCCTGGCGTAAAGAGGCACCATCCTCATGATTGAATACGTTCTGGAAGCGGTGATAAACCTCTGTAGTGGCAATTGCCATCGGGCTATCAAGAAAGACTGCCTGTTGCTTGAGTAAGCCCTTCTGATAGAGCTCGCCAAGCCTGAAAATAATCTCCTGTGTACGACCTACAGCAAATGAGGGGATCAGAATATTTCCGCCATTCTGTGATGCTTCAACGATAATGTCTTCAAACTCCTGAAGTGTCTCTTCCATGGAGCGATGGTTGCGGTCACCATATGTTGACTCCATCATGAGTATGTCAGCTGTCTCTACAGGTTCCGGGTCACGTAACAGAGCGGCAAAGCTGTTGCCAAGGTCACCCGTAAAGACAAGTTTCTTTTCTACATTATCTTCGGTGACAAATAACTCAACGATGGCGGAGCCAAGGATATGACCTGCATCGCGAAAGCAGACATCGATACCCTGTGCGATAGTTTGCCTGTGTCCGTACGCAACTCCTTTGCACTGTTGCAGGGCAACTTGCACATCTTCCATGGTGTAGATGGGTTCAATCTCTTTTTTACCTGCACGACGCCTGCGTTTATTCTCCCATTCCGCATCACGTTCCCCCAGTGATGCTGCATCCATGTGCAGAATCTCAAGTAGTTCACGGGTAGGGCGCGTCATATAGGCAGAACCCTTGTAGCCATCAGCTACCAGCTTCGGGAAACGTCCTGAATGATCAAGATGGGCGTGTGACAGAACCACGGCATCAAGATTCTGGATTTCAAACGGGAAGGGTGACCTGTTGGTCTTCTCTGTTTTACGGGAGCCTTGAATCAGACCACACTCGAGAAGTACCCTGGCATGTTTGCTCTCGAGAAGATAACAGGAACCGGTAACGCCTTCTGTTGCCCCGTAAAACGTTAATTTTGACATGACATGCTCCTCCTAAACTCTCAATTTAAGTTTAGACCAAGTAGAAGCCTGGCTGTGGCTGGAATGCTAAGGTTTCTTCTCTTCCGGCGGTTTGGTTAGATAGGCTTCGGCCTCTCTGCATGCAGAGTTTCGCAGTGACCTGTTTTTCTGCGAGTTTTGGATGTTGACCTGTTGCTGCCAGAATTCACAGACCTGTTTCAGTTGAATATATTCAGGATGTTTTTTTCTGTCTTCCTTCTTTTCTTCAGCAGTTACCCTGACTTGATCGGCAACTTTCTGGCTCGCCTTTTCAAGCTTCTCTTGCATGATGATGGCAGATTCCTTAACTCTCTTTTCTGTCTGCCACTTGTAATAGGCTTCAATTGAAATATGGCTCGCCACGCTTCCAAGCAGTACGCCAATTGCAATTACAATTATCCACCAGATGCTCGAGTGCTGACGATTGTTCTCCTCGATTGCCTCGATGACATCATTTAATTCTGGATTAGGATTTAATTTCATGCGCTATTCTGCTTCTTGGTCGTACAGGTCTGTCACTTGGGCCAGAAATCCGACCATGGGCCACTGGTCATTGGTTGGGACATGTCGTGAACATCATAACTCATCGAGTTGACGGAATGCTTCATATTCGAGAGCCTTCCTGTCATCTCCTGCATATTGACATTGATTCCAACCATGTCGTTATCAATTGCAGCGATACTCTGATTCATACCAGAAACTGACTCGTTCATGGTGATGACGTTGTTATCAATCATGTTCATCGACTCGGCAATCAATGGAACACCGGAGACATTATTTTCCATCAGGTCGACTGTTTTTGTTATTGCCTGCATGTCCTGTGACATAGAGCCGAAATTGTTATACATATCCACCATGTGAGTCGTCATGGCTGACATGTTATTCGCCATCAGGTAGATCATGTAGATAAGCACTACTGATGAGATTGCCAGGGCGGTAAAACCCACGCGTATGATAAGCCGTGTTCGTGCAGCGATCTTGGTGCCGGCATTATTGAAGAACTCCATCTCCTCGCGAAACTCAAGCATGGTATCCGCAATAATATCAATCGCATTTGGTGGGGAATTGCCTTGTTTCGGGCTGTTTGTTTCTTCAGTCATGATTAATCAAATGGATTCATGTCATTCATCAGGCGCATAGGACCATTTGCCCGATAGACATCTCTGCCAATCTGCTGAACTGCAGGGTCAATTGAGCGGAACTCCTGGTTCATGTTGGAGACATGGTTGGTGATTCCGTAAACCTTGTAGTTAAGGCTGGCAATGGTCAGATTCATACCACCCACCTCACCGTTCATATTGCTTACACTGTTACTAATATCCACGGTTGCCTGGGTGATGGCGGGGACGTGGGCAATGTTGCGCTGCATGTTATGCATTGTCGTGCGCATTTTCGTCATATCTCCTGACATAGAGGAGAACTGAGTGTCCATTGTTGCCAGGGCATCAATCATCGCGCCCATTTTGGAGGTGAATGCATACAACATCAGGAGGAGAATAATGGTCACGATACTTAAACTTACCATTCCTACGCGCAGAATAGCTGTGACACGCTTGGCGACACGAATCGTCATAGCGTTACGTATCTCCATCGCGATGCTGAAGTCTTCCGTCGCCTGTCGAAGTTGCTTTTCCTGTTGTTCCGTTATTTCCAAAACTGTCTGTTTCCCGATGCCTGATTAAGTCGCCAGTTGTCTGTTTTCAGCCCATGCAGACCAGTTTTCACTTTGTCCGCAAGATATTCCCTGGTACTTGTAATTACTTTGAAAAAGAATGGCTTAGTACAATTAAGAGAGGGCTGAATATGAATTTGATTATACCAGAAATGATGGCAAACAGTAGAAAGGTAGCGACAGCATTTATGTATAACTATTTTGATTTATACAAGGCTTTCGATAAGAGTCAGCCCCTGATGAATCGCCACCAGGGGCCATTTTCTTCAAATTACTGTTATCCGGCGTATTGAATTTGCCAGATAAAACATTCAGCTTCAGTTGGAAGCGCGCCAAGTTCCATCTGACTGACGGCAGGCCGTACCGTAAACAGTTTCACTACGGCCATCGATAATCGCCTCGGTTTTATATTCCCTGCAAGTGCCATACGAGGAGGTTGGTGTGACCGCGTATTGGTTGCCGGTGTCATCATTTCGCCAGCTGGAAGTCTCATTGGCTGAATTATTCTCCAGCGCATTTCTCATGCGATAGCGATCCTGCTCATCCATCTGCCTGCCGATTTCTCCTCCGATATAAGCGCCAAGCAGGGCGCCGGCTACAATAGCGATATCTCTGCCGGTTCCGTCACCAACCTGCGAGCCAACAACGCCGCCGAGGACGCCGCCAATCAAGGTTCCTGATTCCTGCTGCGTCATACAGCCAGTGAGCCCCAGTGATAGTGCCAATGCAACGGCCGTCGGTCTGAAAATCTGTTTGTTCATCATTTTCCCCTGGTGAATAGTGAGTCTGGTTGTGCCTTCTATAATAGTAAAGAGACACTGAGACCTTCTACTTTGTTCAAATAATATACTGCTTTTAATCGTTGTGCAGCAATTCATACCGGACGCCTTTTGCTGGAATCCGGTTAACGAACAACTGCCAATCATCAGCCGTTTGCTTTAGCAACGGATGTAAGGTCTCGTCATGAGGAGGCCTCACAATTACGCGCTTGTGTCTCTACCACCTCTGCCATCTGGAACCACGGTATCCCTGGTGACAGGCGTTACAGATTGTATTGAGCCGCATGTATTCGTTAAGTGCTTCCTTAATGATACCTCCGTCTCGCTCACCCCAGCGGTTCCCATAGGGAGAGCTGTATTCGGGAACCCAGACACCCTGTTTGTAGTCTTCGCTTGTCGGGCGCTTCTCCAAAGCATCTGCGAGCCTGTCTGCGCTCTCTTTCATGGCTGCAGCATTGGCCTTGAAATTGTCAAAGCTTCCCCAAACTGATGGTGCTGCTCTTGAGCCAGGTGAAGCGACGGAAGAGGGTGAATAGAGACGCCAGAGGTTCTCACCTGCTCCGGCTTCAATCTCACGTGCCAGCATTGTTGCTTCACGCCGATCAAATGGTTTCCTGCCCTGGATAATCGCCGCAAGGTCACGCATTGCCCAGCCATGGTCACGCATCATGCCCTGACGATCCTGCTTGTGGGAATTGGGTCCATGCGGGCCATAGTAGGATGGGGCGTAATACCAGGCTGAGGCTGTGCCAATCGCTCCAATACCCAGTGCCAGGCCTGCAACGACAGACAGAAATTTGCGATTAGGTGTTTTCATAATCTACTCCTCTTATGTCGACCTACTCACACTGGAAATATAGAACCCGGAATCCCGCACTTCAATACCATTTCGGGATAGAGAGCTTGCTTCTGCTAAAAAATTGATGCTTGATTCAGACACATCGTTGATGGTTATAAGATCTTTCTGATCATTGAAGGGTAGAATGAATAGATATTGTTATTTATATCTATTTTTTTCATTCACAATCATTGGTACATCTTGATGAATTACAGAGTGCGCAAGGCACTGGAAGCGGATAGCAGGGCAATAACAGATGTCATCATGGCAGCATTTGGCAACGATGAAGGAGAGCTGATTTCACAGCTGGTGACTGATTTGCAGGCAGACCCGACTGCTCAGCCATCCTTGTCGCTTGTCGCAACTGCCGATAACAGTGTGGTTGGACATATTCTGTTTACAAGTGCCTGTATCAGGCATCTTGACAGGAAGGTCTCCTCATCACTTCTTGCCCCCCTGGCAGTACATCCTGAATGCCAGGGACTGGGTATCGGGGGGCAACTGATCAATGAAGGGCTCAGGCAATTGGGAGAGGGTGATACACAACTCGTATTTGTACTCGGCCATCCTGACTATTATCCCAGATATGGTTTTTCACCTGCTGGGACCAGGGGGCTTGATGCGCCATATCCGATCCTGCCTGAAAATGCCGATGCCTGGATGGTGCAGGAGCTTCAACCGGGAGTTATCGGATCGGTTAGCGGGCAACTGGTGTGTGCAGAGACGTTTGCCGACCCGGCTCTTTGGCAAGAGTAATGCATTAGTAAATGCAATCAGGCTCCTGTATTGGCTACTGTGCGACATCAACGGGATGGTTGGCTCACTGGCAATCAATCCAGGAAGTCGATTTTCAGCGTAACGAAGTCCATATGTTCTGAAATTGGTTCGTATCCATTCAGTTTAATCACCTGCACAGAATAGTGCTTCTCCCCGGCGGGTCCTTTCAGAAGCGCTTCCCTGGTACCAAGCTTGACCTTTGCCCTCCTGTCGGGAATGTTAAGCAGCTTCAGGCTGATTGAATAGTGATTACCCTCTTCCACGATCCCCGGGCCACTTGTTCTCCTGAAGCCGGAATCCGGGTCATACTTATCGATTAATATCGCCTGCGTCCTGGTTCTGATCCTTAACTGGTTTTCAATTTCGTCATACTGTTTAAGTGCCTTGTCATAGGCTGAAAAGGCCACCCGCCTGAGGATTTCCAGTTGAAAATATGTTGTTAAGTCCCGTGCGACTTCTCGCTCGGAAAGATCTTTCAATAACTCTTTTGTGAGATCCTGTGCGAGGCCTTTGAGCAGATTTCCGGAAACATTTTTGGCATTGAATCCTGCTTTCAGGTTATCAACGTGCCTGTTGTACCGGACAACTTTTTCAGAGCGTTTTTCCAACACCTTGATGGGTAACTCGTTTCTTATTCCCCTGAGCATGTCCCCTTCAAGCCTGTCAGAAAGGAATTTGCTTACCCTTGTCGTAATATGCTTATCCAGTGTTTCATGGGCATTTCTCGAGAAATTCTCCTTCAGCGCCCGCTCGTATGCCTGCCTTGTGGCAGTGCCCGGATCCAGTCCGAACTTCTCCGGTGTGTAATGAAAATCTTCCTCTACCTCTCGCCTGATTTTATCCGCATCTGCCTCGGCGAAATCAAAACCATATTCCCCGTCGAAGAGAAAAGACTCGACAGCAGTTTTCATCGCCGTACTCAGCGCACCAGCGGGCCCGCCTTTCTTCCAGCCTTGGACAACATCCCACAAGTAGTAACCGCTCTCGATAACAGCCTGTCTCTGGGCTGATTTCCAGATGCTTTTTGACACCGCATCCAGCGCCTCTGAGGTTGAATCGACAGCATCGGTAAAACGCCTGGTAGCCTCCTTTTTTATCTGTCCCAGTTCACGGAGCTTACCTTTTAGTCTGATTATTTCACTATCTCGACGATTGATATCCTCGACAGGTACCCATTTTTTCCATTCGCTTATCGGTACACCTGACTCGTCATGGAGGATGATGGTATCGAGTAATGGCTTCTTCCTGGCCTCAAGATGATCGAGCTTGTCCTGCAGATCGGCAATCTCCCTGCGCCTGTTATCGGTATCGTTCAGATGGCTGTACAGCCTGCTCTCCATGTTATTAATTTCACCTTCAATTGGTGTCAGTTCCTTCTGTAATGACCAGAACTCGTCTGATTTTTCCCTCTTTCTCAAACGCTCCATCTTGTTATAGAGCGCATCGCGTTTCTGCACGAGAGCATCCAGTCTTTGCTTGAAGCTGGGCAGGTTGAAATGCTTCTGAGAAGAGTCATTGTGACTATTCTTTTCAGTTATCAATTTTTTGAGATTGTTAATGTCAAAATGAAGGCCACGCGCAGTTATCTCGAATTTGTCGATAGTGTATCTCGGGTGGTCAGGGATGCGTGTCAATAAGCGTGACTTGAAACGTTCCGTATGCACCCTGGATACAGTGTTTTCATCCGAATCATAGGTGACAAGCCAGGTTTGATATTCCCCTTCAAGCAACCGGTCTTCCGGAGTGTCTCGCAGCCTGAGTTCAAGAGAGAGGTTTGGCTGCCACTTAGTGATGAGTTGCCGGCGCACGGCCATCGGTAGCGTTTCCTTGGTGTCATGCAGGTGCGTTGCTTTTCTTTTTGCCCGGATTGTTCCTGACTGGAATAATCCGTTCCAGGTTAATACCTCGCCGTCCGGGAAGAGCTGCTCGAGTTTAACCACGCTTTCTTGGTAATCGTAAAATTTGCCGGAGATTGTCCATAGGTTTCCATCCTGGTCTTTCCACTTGCCAAGCAGGCTCTGGAAAAGTTGTTCCGCCTCGACCCTGATTTCCTGCGCACTGAGTGATTTGACGGGCGTATCGGAAGGCCTGACTGATCGCCGCACCAACTTGCCATCCTCGTCAACCTCCTCGTGCACAGTCCCCGACAGCCTGATTTCGAACGGTGGCTGATCCTTTCTGCCATAGTCCTTGATCCGTATTTCGAAAGAATTCTGTTCAGGGTTCCAGGTTATGTGAATTTGCTGTCCCTGCTCAAAACCCATGATTGTATGGCTTATCGGCTTGTCGCCATTCACTCTCTCCAGGCCCTGCATACCCCTGGAGCTACCTCCCCAGTTTGTCAGGCCATTTCTGCGCAGAATATCGAGTGCGCGCTTGTTGTAACCACTGTGCTCTTCATCAACACCTGCACCTTGCTGCAGTGTATCCCTGGTTGCACGAACCAGGTCGGCAGTCATGGGGACAAGTTGCTTGGGGGCAGGTGCAGCTAGTGCTGAAGTGGACGCCGCCAGGAGAATGATGAAAGCTGCAATCCACAACAGGTTGAACCGGTATAGCCCGCGCAATCGGGCCGGCCTGCGAAGGAGTCTCTGCACGCCTGTCATGCCTGGCAGTGAGAGCGGGTTACTCTGCTGCGGCCTCGAGTTTGACCCAGTCGAAATTGACAACGGTTTCACCCTGGTTGCGATTCACTTGGTAGATGCCGACCGCCGGTTTTCCTTTCTGGCGCAGAATCGTGAACTTGGGCAGGTCGATCCATTTTTCTGTGGTCACCTTGGTCTTGGCATTGGTGACTTTCCACTGGATGCCTGCGCGGTACTTGCGGCCTTCCTTGGCGATGCGCATCTCTATCGGTTGCGAAATGGTTGCCGCCGCCTCATCGAAAACGAAGTTCTCGAAACCCTGTTCCCATACCAGTCGCTTGCTGAATGTAGTCGGCTTGCCTTTTGACATCTTGATGGTTTCTACGGTGACACACAAACGATTGCCCCAGTTACCGCAATGGAAGGCCCTAGGCTGGACGATGACATAGGTTTTATTATCTGTATACAGCCCAAGGAAGACAGCTTCCTGTTCGGTCTGGAAGTCAGCCGTGAACGAGGTTGAGAGAACCCAGTTGCCGCTTGGCAGTTCATTTGTCAGCTTGAGGATGTTCGGAGTGTTTCCAGTTGCAATCGGATCTGTATTGCCATTGGAAAGGATCAGCAGGCTGCCTTCCTCGACTATAAAGGCATCGGGATCGGGATTGATCACTTCCCAGTGCTCTTTCAGATCGTCGCCCTCGAAGTCATCGAAAAATACCTCGGCTGCCATGATTTGAGAACATGCTGCAGCAAGTAAGATTACTGAAATGAATTTAATAATGTGCATGGGAATCACTCTCTTATCTATTTTGTTCAAATTCGTGTTCATGTGTCCACCCAGTTCGGAAAGATTACTCTTCCCCCTCGATTTTGATCCAGTCGATCGATGCAGCAGATTCACCGTTGGTAACACTCTTCTGGTAAATGCCCATCGCCGGCTTGCCTTTTTGCCGCAAAATGGTGAAGTTCTCCAGTTCCACCCATTTCTCTTCAGTGGCATTGGTCTCGGGATTGAGCGATTGCCATAAAATTCCAGGACGGTATTTACGCCCTTCCTTGATGATACGCATCTCGATTGGCTGCATGACAGTCATGACTGCTTCATCGAATACAAAGCTTTCGAAACCCTGTTCCCGTATCAGCCATTTATCGAATCTCGTGATTTCGCCATTCGACATCTTGATCGCCTCGATGCCGAAACAGAGACGGTTGCCCCAGTTGCCGCAGTGCACGGCCATCGGCTGGACAACCAGGTAGTCCTTCTCCGTATTGTAGAGCCCCAAGAAGATGGCTTCTTTCTCAGTCTGGAAGTCGATGTTGAATGAAGCAGACAGGGTCCAGTTGCCTTTTGGCACTTCATTGGTAAGCTTGAATACGTTAGCTGACTGACCTGTATTCAGTGTCGGTGTCTGGCTGCCGCCAACCATCAGCAGTTCGCCATTTTCAACAATGAAGGCCTCTGGGTCCGGGTTGATGACCTCCCAGTGTTCTTTCAGCTCTGTTCCGTCAAAGTCATCCCGGAAGAGTTCAACAATGCGTTTTTCAGGTTCGGGTTCAGGCAGGCTTTGTTCGGCGACTTGTTTGACTTCGGCAACTGCCGCTTTGAGTTCATTTGCATTGCTTGCATTGAAATAACGTCCGTTACCGGCTTTTGGTATGCATTCAAGCTGTGCCTGTTCTTCCTTGCCGACATCAAAGCCAATGACATGAACGCGCGGCTGGATGTTTGCCTTTGCAAGCGCCGCGGCCGCAGCACAGGGATCGCCGTTACAGGTTTCTAGTCCGTCCGAGATCAGGATCACATGGTTATTGGCATCCTGCAGGTTGGCAAATGCACTCGCACTGGCATTCAGGGCAGCTGCGATGGGCGTCTTACCTGTCGGAGTCAGTCCCCTGATCTTGTTTGACAGAGAGGCTGCCGAATCGGTGCCAATTGCAGAAACCAGCTCGATATCGTCGCAGGAATTCTTGTCGCGATGGCCATACACCATGAGGCCGGCACGCGTGCCTTCAGGCAGACCGGTCAGTAGAGATGCAAGGACATCCTTGGCGGTGTCAATCTTGGCAGTACCGTCGATCTGTCCCCACATGGAGTTCGATCCGTCTAGGATGAATAGCATGTTGGTTTGAGCCATAGAGGATACTGGTGCAATGGAAGCAACCAGCAGCGAAAGAAACGCCAGCTTCTTGAGAAAATGATTCATCGGCTTTCCTATGGATGAGCTCGGGTATCTATAATTCAAGTATAGTCATGGTTAGTGAAACCTGAAACCATGGGGAAATGTGCCACGAGCATGGATTTCTACATTCGGGATTGGCTGCTAGACTGATAGTAAGGGATACCGGTGGACCTGTTATGCGTATCATCCTGTTTTGCATGCTCATGCTCTCTTCCGAGGCAGCTCTTTCCGGCCCGGACACTGTTACCGGTGTCTGGCTTGTGGAGGGCTCAACCCAGGCATATGGGCCTTTTCGCTTTTTCACCCGTTTTGAGACCAGTGATGCAGGCAATGTCACTGCAACCAAGTTGAATGCCAGTCCCTACGTGCCACAGAACCAAGTGCACCTGCGCGGACTAATCCAGGGCGATATATTGCAGGCTGATGTCCAGGTCGCCTTTCCCGGTTTCGATTCGCCTGAGTGGAAGCGTCACCATTTTGCCCTTCAGCGCAGTGACGAGGGGGCGATTACCAGGCTGACCCTGTCGGACGGCACTGAACACATCAAACCCGACGGCTCCACTTTCAATGACCAGTGGAACTACACGCCATGGCCGGGAAGCCAGCTCTACCTCTCCCTGCCGAAAATCAATGACCGCGCTTACCAGCTGGCGAAAAATGACGCCAGCAGTGAGATTGCGGACACAGAGAGGAGTCTTGCCCGCTACCGGGAAGAGCAGGCGGCCAATATCGACGAAGCCTCGGTGCTGAAACATGCTTTCGATGCCCAGCAGCTTGAGGTGGACAGGCTGGCGACAGCCTATGATGCGGCATGGCAGCGTTACGCCAACAGGCGATACCCTCCTCAGGCACAACCGCAAGATGAGATTCCCGATGATTTTCATCCCCGCTTGCGCGGCTCCTATGAGACCCTGCGCCGCAACCTGGCGGATATTGAGCGACTCGAGGGCATGGTTCTCGATCATCAGAACGGCGTCAATAGGCTGAATAACGATGCTATCGCTTCGATATTCAGCAATATCGATGACCTCAAAAGCCAGAATGAAATCATCCGCGAAGCGATTCGCCTCGTGAGCGAAGAGCTGGGCATAACGACACGCATGGAAAGCGAAACCCCGCAACAGAGGCGAGCCTCACTGCAACGCCTGGAGGCTGATGCCGACGAGGCGAGCGACAGGTTGCTCGACGCGCAAAAAGCACTGGCGCGAATCTCCCGAGACCATGAATTGATCAGCGGCAGGGTTGAACACCAGGTTGGGGAAATCGCACGGCTTGAAACCGGCAAGATCCAGCTCTCCATGCGCCAGAAGCTGCTGGACAGGGAGAGAAAGCTGGCCCGCATCGAGGCGGCAGCTGACAGGCGCCTCGTTTACGAAGCGATTCCTTCGGCTCTTCGCGCAGACATACTGGGCCTGAAAGAACAGCTCGACACCGTCAGGGATCTTTTGGGCAGAACCACTGAACTGCGCAGAGATTTCAAGTCCGATTACATGGAAGTCTTCAATGAACTGACAGGCAAGAATGAATATCTTCGCTGGCTGCAGTGGCGCAACGCCCTCAAGATGGCCGCAGCAGAAGCGGGTAGCAAGATAGGCGAGCTGGCGCTCTCGTTTGCGACAGGAGGGCCAGCGGGCCTGGCCGTGGAGATTATCACGACACCAATTCTCCAGTTCCTGTTACACGAAGATGGCGTAGTCTTCAGTAATTACGATGAAACAAACCTGCGGCAGGCGTTCCACCAGGCGCACGAAGACCAGGAGAACGGCTTGCCGGATCCGCAATCTGTATGCGACCTGACCAACACTCGCTTGAGCGAGGCCGTCACCACCCTGTTCGATCCGGCTTCGGTCCCTGCTGAGTACGGGAACGTCAATCAAAGACTCAGTGACATTCCTAACCATGCCGTATCAACCTTGCTGAATACAACCAGGGCGGCAGCGGAACATGCCGGGACCAGGATGCATTACAGGGGCAGCGTCGAGGCTGGCCGGCAACGCCTTTATGACCTGGTGGGTGCCCGTATCGAGGCTGCGCACTTAACTTACCGGGAGCTCGACACTGCTGCAAGGGAGAACCTGGCGAGGCGCATCTCCAGCGCGGATCGCTTGCTGATGCATGAAAGCACCTCTATCGGGGAGAGACGGGCTGCACTCAGGGGGCGGCAGGAGATGCTGGGCAGGCTGGCAAACGATTCAGGCCCTGGTGCCAGTCGTGTTGTCACCAGCGTTCAGCAAGAGGCAGCCGGGCTGCTTGATGCTGTCGAGGCAACAATGCGCAGCTCAACAGATGAGACGGCAGTGGCCGCGGCACGAACTGCCAGGGAGGAGTCCCTGTCACGCCTGCGGGCCATCTTGCCCAACTCGGTTGCGGCGGTCGACAGCGTGGCCGAGATCAACTGGTCGAGTGCTGTTTCCCACTATGATGAACTGGTCAGAAGAGTCGCTGCCGAGGAAGTGAGGTTGAGGGGTTTGCGCGTCAAGCTGAGTGATGCGCGCAACCTGAGAAAGGCGGTTGGCGGATCAGCGGCCTCGATCGCCTTCAGCCTGGCAACGGGCCTGGCTCGCAGCTGGTACCAGAACGAGTTGCAGGAGGCAGAGCGGGAAATCTGGTCTGACATCTTTCTTCTGCAAATGCAGCAGGCATTACGTTACCGTGCCTGGATGCAGGCTTCCTGTGCATACTGGGCAGTGACAGACATCTACAATGATCTGAGCCGCCAGCTCTATCGCCTGTGGGCGGCATACGACCCGGAAAGCGGTTTCCACCTGGCAAGAAATAATGCTTTTCGCGATTACGAGAGCCTGCGGGTGAGCATGGTCTACGAGCCGCCGGTCGAGATGGTGTTGGAGACAAGAGTCGGCGGACACCCCTGCCGCCAACAGGGATCAACGACAGCCTGCAGGATTCCGGCCGGTGCTCTCCAGGATGCCAGTGGTCCCTACCTCGAGCTTGATATCGGTCTTATACCGCCGGGTGGGAACTAGTAACTGTAACTGGTTCTCTCAGGGAGCCTTGCGTGGTGGACGGAACAGGCTGAGCGTGCGGGAGTAGGGCGTATGGATATTGCCGACCTTGTAGTCCATGCTGCCGTAGGTGACATGCATTCTCCACTTCTTGCCTTCTACGCGCAGTTCACCGCCGGCAAGATCGATCTCGGCTTCCAGTTCTATCCATTCCGGCGGGCTCCAGCTTGCCAGTAGCTGGTCGATCACTGTCTGTGGCAGGTTGATGATGTAGCATTGCTGCACCAGCGTTCTGCGGGCGCGGATGCTGCTCCCGGTAATGACTGCCTGGTCGTAACTGTAGCTGCAGCCGCCGGCTTCAATGACGTGGATGTCGATGTTTGTCGCACCTTCTTGTTGTACGTTATCGAAACCGACCGGGTCGTGTTGTTGCACCAGTGGTACTTCCTGCTCTGCCAGCAGGCGCCGTTCCTCTTCCAGGCGGGCTATCTCGGTTTCGGTGTTCTCTTCCCGGTAAACCTGTCCCTCGTAAAACCACGGCTCTTTCAGGCGCCGGAACTTCTCCTGCTTCACTATTTCATCCGTTTCCAGGTTGCGCCACTGGTAAACCTTGCTTGCTTGCAGGGTGGCGATCTCTTCATCGAGAGCGGTGATCCTGGCTGCGCGTGATGAGAGGGTGTCATCCAGTTCAGGTAAATCCTTTTCCCCGGCTGCATCGGGGGAGACGATTTTCCAGCGGTGTCCCTCGCCTGTTTGCCAGTCACCATAGATTTCACGGTCAATGTATTCGAGATCTTCTGCAAGAGTGGGTATAACAGGCTGTGCTGCCGGTTGGGCATCGACAGAAAAGAGGTTCTTGTCAGTATCATAGTGGGGCATGGTATCCGCCCGAAAACGTGCTTGGTAGGGTTCGACATATTCACTGCCGGGCTCTTTAACCAGGACCTGGAAATCTCCGTCAAATGGCTCCCACATCAAGTCAACAGTCGGCTCTGTTTCGGAATCTCCCAGCCTATGGCTCTTTTCCATGGTGCTAAAAGAGTCACTATGGAGTTTATTGAACTGCTCGCTTAATTGGCGCTGTTCATCATCTGACAAAGGAGCTCTTTCAAGTGAGATATAGAGTTTGTCCAGTGCTTCTTCGGTATCTCCCTCGCTGATCTGCAAGAGAAAGTGATTTAACGCCTCCGCTTCATTTGGTTTGCTTAAATCGATCTTCAGCAAGGCTGCTATTGAATCAGCAAGCTCGGGAAGGGTAATCTCTGACTGCGCCCAACGGTGTACACCATATTGTCGTAGTACCTGCTGGGCCTGCAGAATAGCCCATCCTCGTTCCTTGTCTGATGCAGCTTGTTTGAATTCAGAATCCAGTGACCGGTATAGCCCGGAGGCTAATGAGCTCAAGTGAGACGGAACGGCAGCAGCCTGTAGTTGAGGTGCTGCTCCAAGTAAAACAATTGTTACCCACGTCCTGAGTCTCTTCTGCATGCCCATTGCTTCATCTGGCGATTGAAAAAACGATCACTCATATTGCTTATTAACAGCATAGCAGTTAATGGTTGAATGCATTGTGCAAATAGAGACCTTCTTTGATGTATTGAGTAGGCTGATTACCCATTTAGTATAGACATACTCTATAGTGTAGAATCTGAAAAAATATAATTCTAAACAAAGGGAGTCTAAGTGACAGTAGCCTGGCTGGATAATCTCAATGTCCGTGCAAAGCTGTGGCTGTTCATGCTTGCTCCCATGGTGTTGATTCTGCTCCTGATCAGCAGTGGCATTCATCAGAAATGGCAGCAATATCAAAACAGTGTCTACACAGAGCGTTTCGCTGCAGTCACTTCTATTCTCGACACCTTGCTGCATGACTTGCAACAGGAGCGTGGTATCAGCTCCGGGTTTGTTTCGACCGGCAGAGAAGAGTTCGAGCGAGAAATGGTCGTTCTGCGCCAGGCAACAGACATGACAATCGCAAATCTACTCGAAAGAATAGAGATTGCCCGGAATTCAATAGCCAACCCAGATGTAGTCGAACTGCTTGATAACGTGATGCTGCAACTTGATGAGTTGCTGAAATGCCGTGATCTCGTCGATGCTGGAAAATCGATGGAGTTTCTGAAGCCCTACACAGACCTGAATGATGCCATTTTGCAGGTTTTCAATCATCTCGAACTGGTTAGCCAGGATTACGTTACATCGCGGCATGCAAATGCGCTTGCCCTGTTGCTGCAGCTTGAGGAGAAAGCCGGGCAGGAGAGAGGCTTGCTGATGAACAGTTTCTCTTCATCAGAGATGAGTCTGCAGGAGTTCCGCAGGGCCAATGGTTACGTAGCCCAGCAAGAAGTGTTGCACCAGTATTTTGAACTGGCGTCATATCCACGTTTTCACCATATGCTGCATGAAAAGCTTGAGCTGTCAGGTGAGAATCAATTCGAGAGGTTAAGAGCGGCAGCAAACCAGAGAGCGGAGCGCAATGCCCTGCTCAATCAGCTGCAGAGTCATATCGGTTACGGCGGCATGATCCATGATTTTAAAAACTATGTTATCCGTGGAGATGATGTCTACCGCGACAGTCTAATGGAGCGTGTCCGGAATGCAGAGAGGATTCTGCAGGAGTACAGGGGGTTGCCTGGCCTCACAGCTTATGATTTATACCACGTCACGACAATTCAGAACGTGATCAAGTCATACCGGGATCAGATGGATGTCATTCAAGCAATGTGGAATAACGAGGCAGATATCGGTGAAATAGACCGGAAAGTCAGGATTGATGACGCACCCGCCCTGCTAGCATTTGACTATCTTCGCAGCGGATACAGTGATATCGATCCATGGCAGTGGTGGAGTGTTGCCACACGTCGCATCGATGCCATGCATGATGTCAGCAAGGCAATCAATGAAGCCATCGACCAGCAGATCCAGGAGAGGCTGGCCGTCTCCCTGCAGAGGCTGACAATTTATATTGTTACCTTGCTCGTGATTGTTATTCTGGCCATCTATCTTGGTGTTACCCTGCAGCGCAGAGTGGCCGGGGTACTTGGAAACATGGCTGATGATATTGGACGTATGCATGAAAAGCAGAGATATGACAGGAAGCTGTCTGTCACTGGTAATGATGAGCTGGCAACGCTGGCAAATGCCTTTAATCTCCTGATGTCTGAATTGAATCAACGCCAGAAACAACTCCAGGAACAGGCGCGTACTGATCCCCTCACCGGAATCAATAACCGACGCCAGTTCTACAGGTTGGGCGAACCGGAAGTGGACCGTTCACATCGCTATGGGCGACCACTCTCGCTGTTGATTCTCGATGCGGACCACTTCAAACAAGTCAATGATACTTACGGGCACGGGGTTGGTGATCATATTCTCATCGCACTGGCTACCGGCCTGGAGCAGAGTTTACGCAGCTCGGATATTCCGGCTCGTTTTGGTGGTGAAGAGTTTGTTGTACTGATGCCGGAGACCCCATCCGATACCGCAAATGAGATAGCCGAACGTCTGCGTGCCATGGTGGCTGAACGTATTGTTGTCACCTCAACTGGCGAGAGAGTCAGTGTCACAATTTCGATTGGCGTCTCATCACTACAACCGGAAGACACGGATCTGGATCAGATGATCAAGCGTGCAGACAGGGCGCTTTACAGGGCCAAGGAAGCGGGACGTAACCGCGTCGAGTCACAGCTTTCGACTGACTGAGGCTGTCGCACACTGGCTGGTGGCGTTACACTTTTTTTACAAATTTTGACTTCAGCTGCATCTCGCCAATGCCCGGGATTTTGCAGTCAATATCATGGTCACCATCAACAAGACGGATATTCTTCACCCTGGTTCCAACCTTGACTACTGCGGATGATCCCTTGACCTTCAGATCCTTGATGACAGTGACACTGTCGCCATCGTTGAGCTGATTGCCATTTGCATCCGTAACACCGCTGCTGACGATATCCTCGACTTCATTCGCTGACCATTCATGACCACATTCAGGGCAGACGAACATACCGCCCTGTTCGTAAGTATATTCAGAATTGCATGCCGGGCAGTCAGGCAGGGTATCGCTCATGATATCTCCTCGATGTCAGGCTTGTTGATGGTCGAACCATCCTTAATTTCGTCTGGTTGCATTTCCATTTCCGTGAGGCAGTGTTTCGGGCGGAAAGAGCTGGAGGTTGCCTCTTCAAGACAGAGTCTCCAGCTTTCCGGTGGGTTCTCTGTCAGTAATGAACCGTTCTTGATGTACTGGAAGATTTCGTCATAGCGACGTATGGTCTCTTGGCTGACTCGACGGTATATGTGTGTGCGTGTCAATTCTGATGTGTGGCACAGACCTGCGGCGGCGATGATCTCCGCCGTGGCATGCACAGTTCTGCGGTGATAGCGTGCAACGCGTTCTCGCTTGTCACTGACCACGAGGCCGCGATAGAGAAGGGGATTCTGCGTGGCAACGCCTGTCGGACAGTGGTTGTTATTACACACCAGTGACTGTACGCATCCAAGCGCCATCATCATGCCCCTGCCGCTATTGCAAATATCCGCTCCCAGTGCAATGTTCTTTACCAGGTGGAAACCCGAGAAGATTTTTCCCGAGGCGATAAGACGAATCTGATCACGTATGCCAAATCCGGTCAGGCAACTGTCGACAAACGCCACTGATTCCCGCAGCGGCATGCCGATGGAGTTGGCAAACTCCAGTGGTGTTGCACCAGTGCCACCCTCGCCACCATCAATGGTAATGAAATCGGGTGTGAAACCTTTTTCTACCATCGCCTTGCATATGGCTACAAATTCGCTTTTGCGACCAATGGAGAGTTTGAATCCGATCGGCTTTCCGCCTGACAGTTCGCGCAGCTGCCGGATGAAATCGAGCAGTTCGATCGGAGTGCCAAATGCCGAGTGGCTGGGTGGTGAATTAATTAGTGTTCCGGGCTGTACGCCGCGTATTGCAGCAATTTCAGGTGTGTTCTTGTCGGCAGGCAGAATACCGCCATGTCCCGGCTTGGCGCCTTGCGATATCTTGATTTCAATCATCTTTACGTTCGGCAGCGTAGCCTTTTCGCGAAACGCCTCACTGGAGAAGTCTCCATTTTCGTCACGACATCCGAAATAGTTGGTTCCGATTTGCCACACCAGGTCTCCACCCGCTTCCAGGTGGTAAGGGCTGATGCCACCCTCACCAGTGTTGTGATAAAAGTTGCCCTTACGTGCTCCGCCGTTAAGGGCAAGAATTGCATTTTTGCTGAGGGCGCCGAAACTCATCGCGGAGATGTTGAAAATACTTGCATCGTACGGTTGAGTGCAATCCGGTCCACCGACCCGGATGCGCATATCCATATTCATCTCATCTGAATCGATCGCAGAGAGTGAGTGGCCGATCCACTCGTAACCGGTGCGGTAGGTATCGACGCGGGTACCAAATGGCACCGTTTCACGTTGCCCCTTTGCGCGCTGGTAAACGATACTGCGGAACATACGGTTCACAGGCGTTCCGTCAGTATCCGATTCGATGAAATACTGACGGATGAATGGTCGCAGCCACTCCATGATCCAGCGTCCGTGCCCAAACAGGGGGTAGTTACGTTTGAGCGAATGCCTGGTTTGCAACAGGTCATAGAGGCCGAGAGATATTAGTGGGAGGATGATCAGCAACAGCCACAAAGCCTGCGGCCAAAAATGCTGCAGAACAGCGATTGCCAATAGCGTTGAAATAGAAAAAAGGATGAATTTTGTATACATAGCTGAATGTCACCCCGTGAGGTTTTCAGTAGCAATACTGTTTCTGTTTTGTGTCACGAGCATGGCTCGACAGAAGTGCTGTTTAATTATTTAGTCTACTGTAAAAGTATGAGACCGGGTTTTATTTCTTAACTGACCTGGGTTGTTTGGAAAGAGTGGTTGTGAAACCCTGTAGACATAAATCTTATGTTTAGATAAACAATAGATTCAATATTATGGATGGTTACATGCTTGCAATTTGCAAGTGTGGGAGGCTGATTTGGAAAGCTACTATCATTTACTTGGTGTTGATCAGTCGGCAACAGTCGCAGCACTGAAAAATGCTTATCGCAGAGAGGCGATGAAGTGGCATCCTGACCGCAATGGTAACGAGGATGATACGCATGAGCGATTTGTACAGATCGCCGAAGCTTATCGTGTTCTCACGGATCCTGAAAAGAGACGTCAATATGACACGCAACACCTGCACACAGGTGGCAAGTATGGAACGCCCACCAATAAAAGAGAGTACCAGAAGGATTCATTCGACAGGCGTGAAAATGATAGGAAACAGGCTGATATCCTCTTCTGGGAGGTGATGCTGGAGCATGCACTTGGACTGAAAAACTCTGGGGTCTCTCCGGCAAAAATTTGCAAGGACCTCATCAACTCAGGCTGTAGTAAATCAGTTGCGCTAGCTATCGCCAAGCGGGTGAATTTGCCAATCACAGAGTTGCAGAAAATTTATGACTGAATCCAGATCGGTCTAAGTTGCGACACAATCTTTGTGTTCAGTTTCAATTCCGGTTTTGCCATCAATCAACACTGCAAGATGATGATCTCTGGCGATATCTGACCATGCACACATGGTATAAGTCATTCAGGTTTTTACAGGCCGATTTTTCTGAATTAACGTGATACCATCAATTTTGGAGTAGCTAATACTATACGGATGCCCTCTTTCTGAACAAGGAAACTGGTTGTCTTGAATATAGGTAATCATAAGCAATAAGGAGATGTGGCCAATATGTCAGAAGAGAGAGTTGATATCAGCATGCTAACGTCACTTGTGGGTGACAATCGCATGATGCATTGCAAGCTGTTTGAGTCATTTACCAAATCAACACCGCAAATCATCGAGGATATCAAGCAAGCTCATGAAAGACACGATGTGGATGCCGTGAGGCAACATGCGCACAAGATGAAGTCATCTTCACGCAGCATGGGAGCAAGCCAGTTGGCCGATCTGTGCGAGGGGCTGGAAAAGGCAGGAAAAGAGTCGCAGTGGGATCAGATTAACAGCCTGGTTTCACAGCTCGATGACAACTATTCTGCCGTCGCTTCCTGGATAGAGACGTACTGTTCAGCCTAAGATGCCTGGATGAGCAATCGATTGCACCACGAAAAGGAGTTCGCAGAGCCGATAACGGCCAAGGTCAGATGGGCGCAGCTTGACCTGCTGTTTAAAATCCTGCCTGCCAGCACCGTCGGTCACCTTGTGGCTGGTCCTCTTTTTGTTGCAGCCATGTGGCAGCAAAGCGAGTCAACACTTCCTCTGCTGGTCTGGTTGAGTATCCTGTATGTTTACGCCGGCATCAGGATACTGCTGGTTCCCAGTTATAAAAGGTCGGCACTTCAACACACGACCAACTATTGGGAAAATCTTTTTCTGACGGATTCTACTGTAGCTGGCCTGATATGGGGCGGGGCTGCGGTCTGGTTTTTCCCGGCCGGCGATCCTCTTTACCAGGTCGTGATCGCTTGCGCGATGATCACCATGGGAGCCGCGGCTGTCGGCAGTCATTCTTACATGCGCTTGCCACCGCTGGTATTTATCGGCTCGCTGTTCATTCCTTTCGGCATACGCCTTGCTATGGAGGGCACCCAACTGGCGTTGATATTTGCTGTCGTAATGCCGACAGTAGCTGTTTACCTGATAAAGACATCAAACGACATATACAAGGCAACAGTCGATAATATCAAGAGCAGGATCGAGGCAACTGAACGTGGCCGCCAACTGAGGGACAGTGGTGCGTTCCAGACTGCACTTCTGTCACAAATGGTTGATGCACTAATCACCATGGATGATAAAGGCAACATCGATCTTTTTAACCAGTCGGCAGAGAAGATGTTTGGGCGGACTGCAGAGGAGATGACAGGCGAACCAATCGGTTTGTTGCTTCAGTGCATGAATGAGGATGACGAATGCCAAAACCTGATCAATGGTGAGATCGGCCAAGCTTCTCTCGACAAGGTGATCAAGGTGAGTGGTAAGTCACCTGGTGGTTCACTGTTTCCCCTTGAAGTTGTTGGCACCCGCGTCACCATGCAAGATGGTGAGCGCTACAGCTTCCTGGTTCGAGATATCACCGAATGCAAGCGTTTTCAGCAGGAGTTGATTGACGCAAAAGAGAGTGCAGAGAAAGCAAGCCAGGTAAAGTCACAATTTCTCTCCAGCATGAGCCACGAACTGCGTACGCCGCTCAACGCCATAACGGGATTTGCACAGCTGCTTGAATTCAACAGGCATCTTGATGAGACAGGCAAAGCTAATGCGAATCAAATCCGCACAGCGGGAGAGCGCCTGCTTGAAATGGTCAACGATGTGCTCGATCTCTCCGAAATTGAATCAGATCAAATCGAACTGAGTTTGGAGCCTGTCCCTGTCAGTCATGTCGTGAGTGAGTGTATGGAGTCAATTCAGCAAGTTGCTGACGCACATGATATCTCGATGGAATTTGACACATCCGGTTGTGGTGCAGTGTGCGATACCTGTTATATCAAGGCTGATTACACTCGCTTGAAACAGGTGATCTTGAACCTGCTCTCAAATGCAGTTAAATACAACCGGAAACATGGAAAAATAGCTGTCACGTGCAAGGCGGTTGATAATAACCTGGTGCGAATAAAGATTAGTGATACAGGCCTTGGTATACCGCAAAAGCGGCAACACCGGCTGTTCGAACCTGTGATTAATTTGAACGTGAATCAAGAAGGGGGCCAGGGTATTGGTGTCGGACTGCTGGTCACTCGTCAGCTGGTCGAATTGATGGGGGGCTCTATCGGTTTTGAGAGTGTTGAGAATGAGGGTTCGACATTCTGGATCGAGTTTGCAGTAACTGACGCCGACTTTGCCCCGAAGCGTTATGAAGCAGGATGCGGTCCACAGGCCGATTTACCTGTTCAGGAATCAGATGTAACGAATATCAATATACTCGTAGCTGAAGACAACATGGCTAACCAGGACGTGATAAGGCAGCAAATGGAACTGCTGGGGATTCAAATTGATATCGCGGGTGATGGTCGGCAGGCACTGGAGATGATGAATAAGAAGGATTACGACATTCTTCTGACGGATCTGCAGATGCCTTGCCTGAATGGATATGAGCTGGCCTCGGAAATTCGTGAAAAGGAACAGTCCACAGGTAAACGCATATCGATTGCCGCGATTACTGCGAATAATACGGCGGAGAACCGGAAACGCTGTATCGAATGTGGTATGGATACCTTCCTCAGCAAGCCTGTGAGTCTGACGGAGTTGCAAAACATTATCGACGACTATCTCGGCAGGGGTGACACGGAGAGCGAGACCCAGTCACAGGAAATGGTTGAGGATTCGACTGACACGCGGGAGTTGATCGATTTCGGCATGCTCAATGACCTGGTTGGTGACAACCACGGTAGGCACTGCAAACTACTGGATTCATTTCTTGAATCTACCCCGGCCATTATCAGGGATATCTGTAGCGCACAGCAGGCACGCCTTGCTGACGATGTCAGGCAGCATGCACACAAGCTTAAATCTTCAGCACGGAGTATGGGAGCACATGGGCTTGCAAACAACTGCGCGGTGCTCGAATCTGCGGGGAAGGCGGCGCAGTGGGACCGTATCGACAGCCTGGTCTGGAGTCTGGACGAACAGTTTGCAAAGGTCGCCAGGAAGATCGCTCTTTACTGTGAGGCAGGCGAAACTGGCGCAATCAATGTGCAGTCTGAAGCAGTGCCTCAGGCACCGACTGTTCTGTTGGTCGATGATGATGAACTGATCATCGAGATTGGCACCATGACACTTAACGACCTGGGTGTAAGTGACGTCGAAACGGCTGTATCTGGTGTGGATGCACTTCGGGTGCTTGAAGTGCGCGCAGGAGAGATCGATGTTGTCATGTGTGACCTGAATATGCCGGAGATGGATGGCATCACATTTTTGCGTCATCTTTCTGAAACAGACTACAAGGGCGCCGTGATTCCTATCAGTGGCGAGGATGAGCGTATCCTGAAAATGGTTGGCAAGTTGGCATCTGAACATAATCTCAGGGTGCTGGGTGTGTTGACCAAACCGATCATGCCGGATGAGGTGAGCGGTTATCTCGACAAGCTGCACGAGATGCGGCAGGAAGTAGATCAGCAGGAGAAGCGGGTTGCCGGTACCAGTATCAATGTCAGTGTAGATGAGTTGCGTCATGCTATCGAGAATGATGAGCTGGTGGTCTACCTGCAGCCCAAGGTAAGTGTCAACACTCTTGAGGTGATCAGCGCTGAGGCACTGGTGCGTTGGGAGCACCCTGAAAAGGGCAGAATTTCACCAGACGACTTTATTACCATGGCCGAAGAGAATGGCCTTGTCGATGCCCTGACGCGTGTTGTCTACAGGCAGTCTCTCAGAAATCTCGCGAAACTCATTGCGGCAGGATACACGATCAAGGTCGGGGTCAATATCTCTGTTGAAACGCTCACTGATCTTGAATGGCCTGACTATGCAGTCGCCCAGGCCAATGAGGTCGGTGTTGATCCATCCTTCATCATCATGGAAATCACCGAGAGCCAGTTGATGAGCAATATCACCTCGGCCATGGAGATTCTGACGCGTCTCAGTCTTAACAAGTTTGCAATCTCTGTCGATGATTTTGGTACAGGGTACTCATCCATGGAGCAGTTGCAGCGCGCACCTTTTTCCGAACTGAAAATCGACCGCGCGTTTGTACACGGGGCATGCCATGACAATTCGCAACGTGCGATTCTTGAATCAAGTATCGACCTGGCCAGGAAACTTGACCTGGAGACCATTGCAGAAGGTGTCGAGAATCGCGAGGACTGGGATCTTGTTGCCGAGCTCTCATGCGACATGGTGCAGGGCTACTTCATTGCCAGGCCGATGCCAATTGACCAGATGTTGGAGTGGCTGGAAAAATGGGACAGGAAGTTGCCGTCCTGAGTCCGGTGAAGCGCAGATTCCCGGGTTGCGCAAGTTAACGCTCTACATCTGTATACAGTATACTGATACTTTAGCTCTTTAACGAGAGCAAGGACATGGAGAGGAACAATTATGGAATGGCATACATCTCAAGCAAGGATTCTGGTTGCCGAGGATAATGAGATAAACCAGATGCTTCTCGAGAAACAACTGGAGATGTTGGGTGTCGATGCCGATTTCGCTGATAATGGCGCGATAGCCTGGGAATCCCTGCAAACAGGCTCTTATGCCCTGCTTCTCAGTGATATCTCAGATGCCGTTGATGGATGGTTACGAACTGATCAATCGAATTCGTGAATCGGAACGACAGACGGGCGCTCACCTGCCGGTGATTGCCGTTACAGCTAATGCAATGGCTGATGATATAAAGAAATGCCTTGATAGTGGCATGGATGATTACATCAGCAAGTCGGCCCATCTTGATGACCTGCAGTTGAAGTTGGAAGCCTGGTTAAAATAAACGGATTGAAGAAATTTTCCCCGAATGAAACTAAAATGATAAAAATGATGGCAAACTAGCGACTTGGAGCCGATAGTTTGCAGTAATGATGAGTAATAGGGTGATGCATGGCAAAAGATTACAGTAGAGATTATACGATCGTTATCGTTGAGGATGATCCTGAATCACAGCGCATGTTGACTGAGCGTCTCGATGAGATGGCAGTGCTGGTGATATTCAATACAACGGAAGAGGCATTCGTCTACTTTTCCAAGGGCTACAAGGCTAACCTGATTATCATCGATATCCTGATGCATGGCAGTAATATGGATGGTCTTGAGCTGTGTAACAAGGTTCGATCCATACCGGATTACACCCAGACTTCCATTCTGCTGCACAACGCACTTGGTGATCAGAACCTTGAAGCGCTGGCGCTCAAGGCCGGTGCTACCGATTTTCTTGAAAAGCCGATGAGTGCGACAAGGATGCGCATGCGTATCGCTGCACACCTGACTTCCACCTCGACAGCTGCTCCCGGTGCTACTGCTACTATCGTAACGGAGATGAGTAAAGCGTCTGATGAATTGACCAGCCTGATGAGTCGTGGTGCCTTTCATGACATGATGATGTTGGAGCTGAAACGTGCCGGCCGCCTGAAATATGCCGTGTGCCTGATGATGTTCCATATCGATAACCACGCTGATTACAACAACAGGTTCGGACATGTGACCGGTAATCGTGCGCTCATGTCCTTTGCGCGAGCGCTTAAATTCAGTTTTGAGCGTGTCGAGGAAGAGGTGTGTCGTTTTGACCGTGAGACCTTCGCTGCATTTACCTCAACGGTCGATCCCAAGCGCCTGATAGAATACGCAACCAAACTGGATGAGATCTTCAACGGGCTGACAATTCCTCATGATGACAGCTACCTGCCTCTGAGCATATCAACTGGTATCGCAATCGCCAGTTTTGGCAAAAGTCAGCAGATGCCCTTTATCAATGAGGCCCTGATCACCAAGATTAACGGTATTGCCCAGCGAAATATGTACGAGGCTCAGAGTTCAGAAGGGACCAAGCTCAAATATTCTGTTATCAAGTGCTGACAAGCATCTGACCGACTGATCCGAGATACAAATAAAAACACCCGCTGATGCGGGTGTTTTTATTGCTATGGAAGCCAGGCTTCTTACAGCTTAACCACCATGACAGGACAGTCAGCATTACCGATAACCCGCTCGGAAACACTGCCAATCAGCAGGCGGTCGAGACCTGTACGGCCATGACTGCCAAGGACGATGAGGTCAGCACCGTTCTCCCTGGCTGAAGCAACAATTGCCTCCGAAGGGGTACCAACCCGAACGTCAACCTTGACGTCCAATCCATTGCCTTTCATGAATTGATGTACCTTCTCGGCATGCACAATCGCATCCTCTTTGAGGCGTTCATCAACTGCAACAGAGACAATCGTAACCGGTGCGCTGCACTGTTTGACCAGATTCTGTACCGTGACGGCAGCAGCATCGCTGTAACGTGATCCATCGACAGGCAGGATAATGCCCTTGCCCTCGATTTTGCCGCCCTGGGGAACAACAAGAACATCGCTGTGAGTGTGGCCAATAACCTTCTCGGCCGTGCTGCCGACCATGGATCTAACCAGGTCGTTGGTGTCGCTGCGACCCATAACGATAATATCCATTGAGCTGTCTTCGGCCTGGTCAACGATCTCGGCAAAAGGCTCTTCACCATGTCCCAGCAGGATCTCACAGCTGACACCCACTGCTTCTGCCTGTTTGCGTACTTTCAGCAGACGATCGACAACAGCCTTTTTCTCAACATCGTGCATGGTGTTCTGACCAAGCGGTGACCCAAGGGTTGGCGTGGGCAGCACACTGAAGGCGAAGAGGTCGGCCTTGCAGCGAGCAGCGATATTGATTGCTTCTGCAGTCGCAGACTCACTGTGCTCCGAGTTATCTGTCACCAGCATGATGCGCTCAAGACGCCCCGTGGGCGAGAGTTGATGTTCTACAACATCAACTTCAGGTGCGCTGAAGGTGCCTGGTACGGCATTCTCGGCAGCCATCTTTGCACGGTGTTCCCGCATTCCCTTGATTAAGGCCTTGAAGACGATCACCGCACCTGTTGTCAACGCGAACAGCAGCAATCCAAAGCTAAGGTTCTTCAGTATAGTGATGGTTCCCGGTGCAAGAGGGTCAATTTCGCCCAGTTCTGAAAGATAGACAGGAATGACTACGGCACGGCTCATCAGGGCGATCATCATGATGACACCCATGACGATTTTAACCATGTAAGGCTTTACGTAAGTTGTTCCGATTGCGCCAAGCTGCACACCGAAAAGTGAGCCTGCGAGGATAATCATTGCAAGGCGGATATCAACATAACCTGCCCATGCAAATTTGATCGTGCCGCCCATGCCCATAATAAAAGCGATAACCAGTTCGGTGGCTGAGGCGATGAGACCGGGAACACCCAGTACGTACATCATTGCCGGTACACCGATAAAACCGCCGACCGCGATAGTGGCTGCGAGCATACCCGTTGCAAACCCGATCGGGATGGTGAAAAGTACGGAGATTTTCGCATCGATCGACTTGAAGTACATCATGGTGCCCGGGATGTGGACTGACTGTACCCATTCGGCGAGCTTGGTCTTCTTCTCTTCTTCAGGGTTCTTTGAATAGAACATCTTGTATGCATCACGCAATACATAAGCACCGACGATTGCCAGGACCACGACGAAGACCGAGGAGACATAGAGGTTTGAACCGGCCTTGCCGAAGAGTTCACGGATGGTTTCCTGTACCCCGGCGCCGTAAAGCACGCCAGCCTCGGCCGAGATGCCAAGCACGATACCCAGCTTGACATCAACCTGGCCAAACTTGTGGCGCTTCATTGCACCGACAAATGCCTTCGGGAATTTGTGTGCCATGTTGGAAGCAACGGCCATAATTGCGGTTACGCCCATGTTCATCATTGCAGGAGTCAGAACGAAAGCACCGCCGGAACCGATAAAACCACTCACCAGGCCACCAACAAAACCGATGAGGAAGAGCAGGATGACACTGCCTGCCGTCAAATCTATAAAACTGATATCCATTATATTCTTCCTTACTTCTTGGTGGTCTTGGCTTTAACGCCAAACATGTCCCAGAACTGGCCAGTGAAATTGCCGTGCACAATTGAGAAAGAGAAGGCAATCAACATGGGAATATAAAAGTTCCACTTACCTTCCTGGGAGAGTTCAAGAATATCCATCTCGAAGTGGTAGAGAAGGGCGTAAAGGATGATGCTTATCGTCCCGTAGATCAGAGTGCGTTTTACCGCTCTTCTGTGTTCGACTGACATAGATATGACTCCTGGCAAATGATTTAGCGGCAAAACAGAACGGGCATCTCTGCCTGGAGAGATGGCTGCTGAAGCTTCAACCTGAGAATGTGATGCGCTGCAGGGTCATGTTCGGGAATACGATCACACCACAAGGCAGGGGGGCACCAGGGCGCCTTGCTTGTTTCAACTCTGCTCAAATATGCATAGCAGGTGCACAAAACGCCCGGTGTGAAGCACTTCAAAATAGAAGGAACCGCTTCACACCCTTGTATTTCACGGGCGCATTTTGGGGATTAAACCCTTTATATTCAAATGAATTATAATATGCTAATATTCCGTGATGGAATATAAACAGCTACCGGACCTGAAAGCCCTGGCGACCTTGCGCGCCGTCGTTGAGCTGGGTGGAGTAGAGCAGGCCGGGCGTGCCATGAATGTTGGACAGCCGGCTGTTACCAAGCGTCTGCGTGCCCTCGACGAGAGATATGGCGTCACCCTGATGCAGCGCAAGGGGCGCAAACTGAGCCTCACTCCGGCCGGGGATCGTGTCTACAGTTATGCGCGGCTGGTTCTTGATCATCAAGGGCTTTTGCTTGATGACCTCAAGTTGTTGCGCGAGGGGCATGATCGACTGCGCCTTGAAGTCTCTTTCGCCATCGGCGAACACCTGTTGCCGGACCTGCTGCTGCAATTTGATGACGTCCATCCCGAGTACCGTATCCAGAGCCGTATGCGTTACTCAAGGCGTATCCAGACAAACCTGGCAACCGGCCTCGCAGACCTGGCACTGATGGAGCAGGCGCCCGATCATCCTGACATCATGGTGCAGAAGTGGCTGGATGATGAACTGGTGCTGGTGTGCGGATCCGGGCATTCCCTCTGTCAGAGCGAATCAATCACCATTGATGAACTGACTCGTCTCAAGTATGTTTTGCGTGAACCCCAGGCCTCTGTACGCGCCAACCTTGACGAGGCGCTAAGAAATATTGGCATTAACGAGATACCGGTTGCGATGGAAGTGGGCTCTACCGATACCATCGTGGAGATGCTAGATCACGGCAAGCATGTCAGCTTCCTGCCCTGGTTCGCGGTCGAGGAGGAGATTGAACGAGGCAGCCTTTGTCATATCAGGGTCAGCGGTTTTCGTATACTCAGGACACTCTGGATCGCCCGCCATCGTGACAACATCAACCATCCGGTTGCCGAGGCCCTCATCGCACTGATACGCGAGAAACAGAAAAGTGGCTGACAGCCTGTCATGACAGAATATCTATCGATCGGAATCTTGCTGGGAATCTCTGCAGGCGTTGCACCAGGTCCCTTGTTGACGCTGGTGATATCAGAAACGCTTCAACATGGTATGAAATCCGGCATCAAGGTTGCGCTCTCTCCACTTGTTACCGACCTGCCAATCATCCTGCTGACCCTGTTTGTTGCCGGACAGCTGGCTGAATTTCACACTCTCCTCGGAATCATCTCGCTTATCGGGGGCAGTGTGATTTTGTACATGGCTTACCAGGGCATGAACCCGAAAGTTCCCGTATCCGAATTGCCGCCGGAAGAACCAAGATCCCTGACAAAAGGAATACTGGTCAATGCCCTGAGCCCCCACCCGTACCTGTTCTGGTTCAGTGTGGGCGGTCCGATCATGAGCAAGGCGATGAATCTGAATATGGCAGCTCCATTCGCTTTTATTGGCAGTTTTTACATCCTGCTGGTCGGGTCAAAAATCCTGTTGGCGATACTGGTCGGGAAATCAAGATCTTTTCTGAGCGGTACTGTCTATATCTACACAATACGCCTGCTGGGTTTGGCATTATTCGTTCTGGCGCTGTTACTTTTTCGGGATGGCTTGATCCTGCTGGATGTCATTCATATCGATTAATGTTTTACTGGTCATCGAACCTGTTCGAAGTGTAATTAACCACGATGAGAAAATTTTCAGCAAACCTCGGATTCCTGTGGCAGGAGCTTCCACTGGCTGATGCCATCCGTGCTGCGGAGCGTGCCGGCTTTGATGCAGTTGAGTGTCACTGGCCATTCAGTTACGCCTCAGCCGATGTTCGTGAGGCGCTCGTACAGACGCAACTGCCATTACTGAGTCTGAATACCTGGGCGGGTGACAAGTCAAACGGCGACTTCGGTTTGTGTGCATTGCCGGGACGCCAAGATGAGGCCGTCGCGGCAATTGACGAGGCAGTCTCTTATGCGGCCGATGTTAACTGCAGGAGTGTCCATGTCATGGCCGGCGTTACGGACGCAGGCGCTGTGGCGGACCACGTCTTAAAAAAGCATCTCGACTACGCCTGCAGCAGGGCTGCAAGGCATGGTATCGGCATCCTCATCGAGCCGATTAATCAGCGTGACGTTCCTGGTTATCATCTTTCCAGGCTGGAGCATGCAATCGATATTATTGATGCTGTCGATTGTCCCAACCTGAAACTGATGTTCGACTGCTATCACATCGAAATTACCCATGGAGACCTGATGCGGCATCTGCAGCAGACGCTGCCTTACATCGGCCATGTGCAGATCGCTGCTGTGCCTGATCGCAGCGAGCCCGATAACGGAGATGTTGATTATCTGAAAATTCTTTCAGTACTCGATGCGATTGGATACGAGGGATATGTCGGTGCTGAGTACAAACCACGCCTGACGACAAGCACAGGTCTTGGCTGGCTTGATCTTCTTAAATAGTGCAAGGGCAGACAAGCTCAATCCTGCGCACTCAAACTTCACCGGCCGCTGCTGAAGTCTCCATCGCCACCACCGCTGCGAATCACTGTCAGGTAGCTGACAGGGGTCTCTGTTCCCTCTGCATGAAAGGTGTAACTGCCACCCCAGTAGCTGCCGAGGAAAACTGTCTGACCTGCCGGAAAAGCTTCCGGGTAGACATTGTTGCCCTTGATGGTTAATTCACCATCGCCGGACGGCATGACGAAATAGACAGCGCATGGCTCCTCCATGCAGATTGCAGAATCGCCGGGTCGCAGGGTCACTTTGTCGAAGTGGTTTCTGTTATCGGGATCAGCCTCTTTCACGTTGCCTTTTTCTGTTGGCAGAACACAGCCGCCGAGCAACATGCTCATAACGACCAAAACCAGTAATCTCTTCATTGTCTGTTACCTCTGCCTATATTCTAGACCCTTTGCCAGAAAGTGGGATTGTAGGAGCCCCGCCTCGGGGCTCCTGCAGCGTGATTTATTCAATCGTCTGGCGTATCCCGATCGGCTTCCATGCCGGTGCAATCACGTCCGGCATATCGGAGCGTTGCACCAGGATGCCGGGTGCGATTGAGAGTGCTCCGAACTTGCTGTTAATGGCATCCACGGTCCGGTTAAGGAGTTGCTTGCGGTTGTCCTCCACGGCAAACAGGTCAGGCTGAATCTGCATTTGAGCCGGGTTAAGCGCAGTGACCTGGATTTGTGAGATTCCCTCGCCGCGCCACTCATCGCGCAGGAACTCAATACAGGCCTCGTAGATGATATGGCTGTCATTTGTCGGCGTGGTCCTCACCTTGGTGCCGAGCCAGCCATAGTCTGTGCGCAAACCGAAAAAGAACAGCGACGCTTCCAGTTCATAATGACGCAGGCGTGCAGCGACCTTGACTGTCATGTGGCCGAGATAGGTCAGCACGACACGCCTGTCAGTCGTACCGGGTGGCATCACCTTGCCATGTCCGACAGATTTGGGGTCTGCAACCGTGGTGATAACGGGTTCAGGGTCCAGCCCCTGTGCCATGTACCAGATACGCCTGCCGGGATTACCGAAACGCCGTGCCAGTTCACTGATGGGAAGCTGCCTCATCTGGCCGCATGTTGTGACGCCACGCTGCTCAAGCCAGCCGCCGATGCCACGGTTGATACCGCACAGGTCTGTGACCGGCAGTGGTGCGAGAAAAGCAGCGGACTGCCAGGGCACCACCACGGTGATGCCTTTCGGTTTTTTCTGTTTTGCGGCAACTTTTGCGGTTGTTTTGTCGCCTGACAGTCCCACCGAGCAGGGCAGGCTGGAGGCATTCCATACCTGGCGCTGGATCATTTGTGCGAGCCACTCGGGATCGCGTTGCTGCAGCGGCAGCATATGTGTCAGGTCGAGGAAGGCTTCATCGACCGAGAAGATCTCGATATCCGGCGTAATGCATGCCAGTGCCCCCATGATTTTCGTTGAGACTTGCGCATAACGGCGAGGGCGCGCGGGGCGCTGGACGATCCCGGGACAGAGCTTGCGCGCCTCACGCAATCGCATACCGGTCCTGATGCCCTGCGCACGCGCCTCGTAGCTGGAGGTGATGATGCAGGTGCCCCTCTCGCCATTGGTGACGGCAACAGGCTGCTCGCGTAGCTGCGGGAAATCGAGCTGTTCAACGGAGGCGAAAAAGGCGTTCATATCGACCAGCGCGATAGCACGTGGCCAGTTGGAAATCGGCATCGGCGTTCTCTTTATGTTCTCTATTTTTATCATAGAGAATCATGGCGGGGGTATGCAAGCAGGTGAGACCAGAATATTGGCACTGGTTTTGCATATAAACTGTCAGGAAAGCGAGGAAATGGTAATACGATGACGCAAACTGATCTTGATAGCCGGCTGTTGCACCATCTTGGTGTGCTTTATGGTGAACAGGCGCAGGAACTGCTGCCGCGGTTGCACCAGGTGATCAGTCACCATATTGAACTGCGCCAGGGGGAGTGCCTCAAACGCGCCAAGTGGGATGAGCAGGACATTATGCTCATCACGTACGGTGACAGCGTCCAGTATCCGGGTATGAAGCCGCTGGCAGGATTGAAACAGTTTCTCGACCGCCGTCTGCATAACGTCTTCAGCATGGTGCATATTTTGCCATTTTTTCCCTACAGTTCGGATGACGGCTTTTCAGTTTCAGATTTCCGCAGTGTCAATCCTGACCTTGGTGATTGGGATGATATTGCAGCTTTCAAGCAGAATTTCGACCTGATGTTTGACCTGGTGCTCAATCACATGTCGCGTGAGCACCTGTGGTTTGTCAACTATGTCCAGGATGCATCGCCGGGCAGGGACTATGTCATTGAGGTCGATGAAGAGGAGTCAAAAAATCTGTCGATGGTTGTGCGCCCAAGGGCATCCCCGCTGTTAAGTCGGGTAAGGACGCCGCGCGGCAATCGTCACGTGTGGGCGACTTTCAGTAATGACCAGATCGACCTGAACTACGCTAACCCCGAGGTGTTGCTGGAGTTTATCGACACCCTGCTGGACTATGTACGCCATGGCGCACGTGCAGTACGTCTGGATGCGGTGGCATTTTTATGGAAAGAGCTGGGCAGCAGTTGTATCCATTTGCCGCAGACGCACGAGGTGGTCAAGCTGTTTCGCACCCTGATGGAAGTTCTCGAACCGGGGGCGATATTGCTGACAGAGACCAATGTGCCGCATGCAGAGAATATCGGCTACTTCGGTGAAGGTGATGAGGCTGACATGATTTACCAGTTCAGCCTGCCACCGCTGATACTGCATGCAATCCATACGGAGTCGACACGCTACCTGACGCAATGGGCGATGCATCTTGACCAGGAGGAGCGACCGGCCGGCTGTACATACCTGAATTTTACTGCGTCACATGACGGTGTCGGACTGCGTCCGCTGGAAGGCATTATTCCCGACGACGAGGTCGATGAACTGATCGAGGAGATGCGCTCGAGAGGCGCCTTTGTTTCGATGCGTGCAAACAGCGACGGACAGGATCGTCCCTACGAGCTGAATATCAGTTACTTTGATGCTTTCCGGCACCCTGAAGAGATTCCAGATCGCTGGCATATATCACGCTTTTCTCTTTCGCAGACGATGCCGCTTGCCTTGCGAGGCATACCCGCGGTTTATATCAATGCACTTGCAGGAACGCCGAATGACCCGGTTGGTGTTGAGCGAACAGGCATGACGCGCAGTATCAACAGGCGTAAATGGGATGGTCCCGAACTTGAGAACCTGATCGATCATCCGTTAACCGAAACGGGCAGGGTGTTCCCTGAATACGCGCGTCGCCTGAAAATCCGCCAGGGGATCAAGGCGTTTCATCCGGAGGCACCGCAGAGGGTGCTTGATTTGCCGGATGGCATATTCGGAATCATGCGTACCAGCCTGGATGGCCAGCAGGAGGTGCTCGCATTGCATAACCTGAAAAGCCGGGTGATGGAGATTGACCTCTCCGAAATCTATGGGGAAAAGGTCAACTGGTTCGACGTACTGCACCAGGAGATACCTGATATGTCAGCTGATACCTTGCGCATGCTTCCCCTGCAGGCCGTGTGGCTGCTGCCCGAGAAAGAGTGAGGGATTCGTTGCGATTAAACCTTTGAATCCTCGGCAACAGCATCAAACAGGCGCTTTTCGAAATCAGGCAGTGCGGAGAGAATGCGCTTCCAGTTCGGAATGAATGGTGTCTCAAGCGGGTTGGCAGCGAAAGATTCCCCCGCATCGACAATACTCTGCTGAAAGACCTCAATCGCTCCCTCTTCCGAGTGGCGGTGGAAAGAGAGGCCGTTGATTTTGGCATCGTCGTAGTACATTTCAACAAAATCGAGTGCGATGCGTAAATACGTGGCCTTTAGGGTGCGCATAAAGGACGGGCTGATTTCAATGCCTTCGGTAGCCAGTTTGCGATAGATAGACTTGGCGATATCCGTGCTCATTTTTGCAAGTCCTGCTGCACGGTCTTCGGCCGACAATTCCTGGTGCTTATGATCATAGTTATCGGCAATATCGACCTGGCAGACCTGCTTGAGTGATATGTTTCGGTAGACCTCTGAAAGCAAGCCAACTTCCAGTCCCCAGTCGCTTGGAATTCTTACCTGCGAGAGCAAATCACGTGACATGGCAAATTCACCGGAGAGAGGATAGCGGAAGCTGTCCATGTACTCGAGGTAATCGATCGAGCCAACTATTTTTTTCAACGCACGCAGTAGCGGAGTGACAAACAGGCGTGTCACACGCCCGCTCAGAAGATCGCCGTTAACGCGCGCGTAGTAGCCTTTTGCGTATTGAAAGTCGAAGCGCGGGTGGCTCAGCGGATAAAGTAGCCTGGCCGGCAGTTCACGTGAGTAAGTGAGAATGTCACAGTCATGTAGACCGACAACTTCAACATGCTCAAGTGCCATTGCATAACCAAGACAGTACCAGACATTTCTACCTTTGCCGGGCTCCGGTGGTGCCAATCCCTCTGTTTGAAGTTCCTTGTCCAGTGCGCTCAGGCGCGGGCCATCGTGCCACAGCAGGTGTGTTCGCTGGGGAAGTTCCGAGAAGAACTGCTGAGCGTGGGCAAACTGCTCACTGTCGCAGCGGTCAAGCCCGATGATAATGTCGCCGATGTAATACGCATGCTGAAGCGCATCAACTATTTTTGGCAGGGCTGGTCCTTCCAGTTCGGAAAAAAGGCTTGGCAAAACCAGTGCCATAGGGCGTGTGCTTGAAAAGCTTGTGAGTTCATTCTCCAGTTCATCAATCGGCCGATCGGTCAGTTTATGCAGCGTGGTGAGCTTGCTGTGCTGGTAGAAATCAGCCATGGTTAACTCCTGATAGTGTCAAGTTGTTGCAGGATCATTTCGTTCCATCCGGCAGGTCCGGGTTTGCTGCTGAGCAGTGCATCAGTGCGCTCTTCGAGTGTTATGTGTGATTTGTCCGGTTTGCGGATAATGATGGGGACATCTGCTGCTTCAAGCATCAGGCGGTCGTTGTCGCTATCTCCAAGGGCAATCGTTTGTTTGATTGCATAACCCTGGCCGCGGTACCACTCGGTGATTGAGTTAAGAGCCTCGCCCTTGTTCGTGTTGCCGAGCAGGTGCAGGAAACGGCCGCCATGTAGTGTGACCAATCCGGCATGTTCAGCCTGCAGCTTGAATGCCTGCAGCCTTGCTGCGCTGTCTTGCCACAGCAGGGGTTCCGATGCCAGTCTCTGCTTGGCCAGTGCCGCTTCTTCAAACGATAGTTCTGTTGATTCGGTAACCGCTTCCACGCTCATGTCGGCAAAACCGGTGAATTGGTAGCCATCTCTTATTCTGCAATCTTCCAGAAATGTGCAAATCCTTTCATAACCGGGTGGAGCGATATCGATTTCACAATCAGGAAAACGAATCACGCAGCCGTTCTCCCCGACAATCGGACCGTTGAAACCGATGAGCTCTGCCAGCACTTCGAGTTCAGCCAATGTCTTGCTTGATACCGGTATAGTCGGAACGCCACTTTCGTGCAGGCGCACCAATGCAGTGCGGGCTTTATCCCATGAATAGCCATCATGCTCTAAAAGAGTGCCGTCAAGATCGGTAAAGACCAGTAAATTGCCTGGTTTCATAACAGTCCAGTCTGATTGTCATGTCCAATGACAAGCAGATATCGTGCCGGGAATTGATAAAGGCTGTTTGAAGATGCGAAACAGGCGCTTACCGCGCTATAATAATCAGAATCTCCCACTGATGATTCATTGAATAAATGCACACAGCTGTCGAAATCGTCGTTGAATCGCTCTGCCAGAATGGCTGCAAAGCCGTATGGGGCTACATTGCAGAGCTGGAAGCAGGGCGCACTCTTCCTGACACGGAAAGCCTCAATGATGTGCAGCGCCGCCAGGTACTTATCGAACTAAAAGAGATCATGGCGGTTTACGGAGAAACCAGTTGTACGCTGGATGACGCCATTGCAACGGTTGAAGCAAAATACTCCACGGGCAGTTGATCCATCTCTCCTCTCACATTAATTTCAATAACTGAATAAACGACTGGAACTCAATGCGGATCACACTGAGCATTATGATCAACACGGTTTCAGCCTGTGGTGACCCACTTACGCAGATTCTGGAACTGTTGCGATCCTACGAGATCAGTGCGACATTCTTTGTATCGACCGGCACCGATCACGCACTTCCCTGGACGCGCCGCCTGGCCGGCCGTGGTGAGATCAGGCGCCAGGCCGAGAGTCTGAAAGCGATTGCAGCTGCCGGACATGACGTTGGTATGAGCAGTCATGATCCGCAGATGTGGAGCAACAAGGCAGCTCATGCCGATGCATCCTGGATTCGTGAACAGTGGAACAGGGGTGTGTCAGAATGGTCAGAATTGTTTGGTGAACAGCCACAGATGCATGCCGCAGCAAACTACCAGTTGCACCCGGAGCTTTTCGCATGCGAACAGGATGCGGGTTTGAAGTTTGCCTCAGATACGCGCGGGCAAACACCTTTTTACCCGGTCATGATGGATGTTGAATCAACTGTTGTGCAGCTACCGGTGACGGTTGCTTCACCCGAGGAGATGATGCGCGTCAAGCCAAACTGTCTTGCGCATCTGCACGAGGAGCTGTTTGACGCCAGTCTCAAGCTGTTGCCGCAGGGGCAACACTGGCGCATTGTTGCCGGTCGTGACGACCTGGAACTGGTCGAGAAACTGATTGTCATGTGGCGTGGTACATCGAAAGAGTTTATCAGCCTGTCGCAGATTGCCGCTATCTACAGTGTCGATGGAGAGGTGCGTCAGCACCAGGTTGGCTGGCAGGAGATTGGCACAGGTCATTATGTTGCGGCACAGAGCCTGCCGCTGGACGAGGAGTTATGAGCAAGAGAGTATCCAACAACGAACTGAGTCATTATGTCTATTCAGCAGATTCAGCCATTCACGGCACTGGCCTGTTCGCTGCAGTGCCGTTTGAAAAAGGCGAGTATATCGGCACCTATGCCGGGCCGCGTGCATCACGCAATGGTATGTATGTGTTGTGGGTCTACGATCCGGATAATCATGATGATATCTACGGTATCAGCGGCAAGAACCTGCTGCGCTTCCTCAACCACGAGGCAGATGGCAATGCAGAATTCGAAGGCCCCGATCTTTTCGCGACCCGCGATATAGCGACAGGCGAAGAACTCACCTTTCACTACGGCGATGAGTGGGAGTAATGGCACGCGACCGGATTTTCGCTGACCTGCAATCCGATCTCGAGGCCTTTGTCTTCGACGAGCGTGTGACCAGTGTGTTCGCGGACATGGTACGTCGTTCTGTACCCGGCTATGCCACGGCGGTTGCCATGAGTGGCGTGCTCGCTGGTCGCTATGCCCAGCCCGGTAGCCATCTGTACGACCTCGGTTGTTCACTTGGAGCAACCACACTCGCCATGCACAAGCATCTCGATCAGTCGGACTGTACTATTATTGGTATCGATAATTCGCAGGCGATGATCGATGCTGCCAAACAGGCATGCCTGGCAAGTGACGACACAGGTGCAGAAGTTCGTTTCGTGTGCGCCGACATTCGTAACGAGCTGATTGAAGACGCCTCCGTTGTCGCTATCAACTACACCTTGCAGTTTATTCCTCCGGAAGATAGGGACGCTCTGATCGCGCGAATCTATTCCGGCATGCGCCCGGGCGGGGTACTGATCCTATCCGAGAAGGTGATCGATAGTGACCCGCAGGCTTCCGAACGCATGACATCGCTCTATCTCGATTTCAAACGTGCCAATGGCTACAGCGAACTGGAGATCAGCCAGAAGCGTACAGCGCTTGAAAATGTGCTGGTTCCGGAGACTGAAGAGCAGCACATGCAGCGTCTCGGGCAGAGCGGTTTTATCGATATTACGCGCTGGTTCCAGTGCCTCAACTTCTCCTCCTGGATCGCATGCAAACCCAACTGATTGACCTGCAGCGGCTCACGGCTTCCCTGCGTGAGTTGGGTATGGAGGCCTGGGCAGAGAGCCTGCCCGAGGATCTTGAGCGGTTATTTGCACAGCGCCGCCATGGTGATGTGCCGCGTTGGCAGGCAGTGCTGGATGAGTTGCCGGAAATCGCTGACGGTGAGGTCGATCTTGGGCAGTGTGTTGCAGTGACCTCGTCTCTTCCTGAAAAAGAGAGGGATGCACTCAAAGCACTGCTGTTGCGCCTGAGTCCCTGGCGCAAGGGACCATTCCATCTACATGGTGTTGATATCGAGACCGAGTGGCGTTCCGACTGGAAATGGGAGCGCGTCAAACCGCACATCTCCCCACTGGCAAAGCGCAGCGTTCTCGATATCGGTTGCGGCAGTGGATATCACGCATGGCGCATGGCGGGAGAGGGTGCATCGCTGGTGGTTGGTGTTGATCCAAGCCTGCTGTTCCTGATGCAGTTCAATGCTGTGCGTCATTTTATCGGCAACGACTGGCCTGTCCATCTTCTGCCGATCGGTATTGAACAGTTGCCGTCACGGGGACTCGGTTTCGATACGCTTTTCTCGATGGGGATTCTCTACCACCGGCGCTCGCCCATCGAGCATCTCCTCGATCTGAAAAACCTTCTCCGGCCAGGCGGTGAGCTGGTGCTTGAAACACTCGTTATCGAGGGGGGCGAAAATAGCGTGCTGGTACCGGAATCGCGCTATGCCAAGATGCGCAATGTCTGGTTTATTCCATCGACTGAGATGTTGATGATCTGGCTGCGCCGTGCGGGCTTCAGGGATGTACGCCTGGTCGACCTGAATCGTACATTTATAGAAGAACAGCATTCGACCGAATGGATGCAGTTTGAGTCCCTACCAGACTTCCTTGACCCCCGGGATTCGCTGAAAACCGTCGAGGGCTACCCGGCACCGCTGAGGGCAACGCTGATCGCCACGCTATAAGGGAGTTTCCCGGGAATCCCCGGGTTGTCCTTTTGCTTGAATTTACTCAACTTTTTACTTCACAAATGCGTGGATTTGCGTATAATTCGCGCTTTACTGATGACCCCTGAGGGTCAGATTGTTTCGTTTTTCTTCCGGGTGTCTGGAGGAAAAGCTTTTGTATTCAATAGGATAAATGAATGGTTACCATCCGTCTTTCTAGAACTGGCGCGAAAAAACGTCCTTTCTACCACCTTGTTGTGACCGACAGCCGCAATGCGCGTGACGGTCGTTACATTGAACGTATCGGTTTTTTCAACCCGGTTGCTCGCGGCCAGGAAGAGCGTCTGCGCGTTGAACTTGACCGTATTGACCACTGGGTCGGCCAGGGCGCACAGCAGTCCGAGCGCGTTCAGGAACTGGTGAAGAATTATCGCAAACAGGCTGCTGCCTGATTGCAAGAGGTCAGTCTTGGCTGACAAATCCGGCCAGCGCCTCGTGGTTCTGGGGCGCATATCGGGACTCCATGGAGTCCAGGGCTGGGTGAAGATTTTCTCCCATACGGATCCGCGTGAAGGAATCGTTAAATATACCCCGTGGCTGATACGTCGCGATGGTAAATGGGAAGGGATCAAGGTCGTCTCAGGGCGCAGGCACGGCAAAACAGTCGTTGCCAAAATTGAAGGTGTTAATGATCGCAACCAGGCAGCTGAACTGCTGGAGTGTGATATCGCTGTCGAGAGATCGCAGCTGCCGCCTTCATCGCAGGACGATTATTACTGGACAGATCTTGAAAACCTGTCCGTACAGACTGTCGACGGTGAACTGCTTGGCCGAATCGACTATCTGTTTGAAACAGGCTCGAATGATGTCATGGTGGTACAGGGTGAGCGGCAACGGCTGATCCCCTTTATCGAACCGGATGTCGTCAAGCAAGTTGACCTGGAAAATGGCCTGATGGTTGTTGACTGGGATCCGGAGTTCTAGCGCGGATGCGATTTGACCTGGTAACCCTGTTTCCGGAGATGTTCGAAGCGATACGCTGCGGCATACCCGGCAGGGCGATCGATAAGGGAATTGCATCGATTAATTGCTGGAATCCGAGGGATTACACGCAGGATGTCCATCGCACTGTCGATGATCGCCCCTACGGTGGCGGCCCCGGCATGGTGATGAAAGTGGAACCGCTGCGAGCTGCAATTGAAGATGCACGCAAGGCAGCGCCGGGTAGCAAGGTAATCTACCTGAGTCCACAAGGCAGGCGCTTTGACCAGGAAGCGGCACTGCAGATGAGCAAGCGTGAAGGAGTGATACTGCTTGCAGGGCGTTACGAGGGAATCGATGAACGCCTGCTTGAACTGGATGTTGATGAAGAGTGGTCGATTGGTGACTATGTGCTTTCGGGTGGTGAACTCCCGGCAATGGTCATGATGGATGCCATTATCCGCCTGCTACCAGATGCCCTCGGGCATGCACAGTCGGCACAACAGGATTCACATGTGGGTGGTTTGCTTGATTGTCCGCATTTTACCAGGCCGGAAGAGATTGACGGGCTGGCGGTACCGCAGGTATTACTTAGCGGTGACCATGAAAAAATCCGCCAGTGGCGGTTGCAGCAGGCACTGGGTCGTACGTGGTTACGCAGACCCGACTTGCTGGAAGGGCGCTCAATGAGTGCCGAAGAGACGAATTTGTTAAATCAATTTATCGCTGCGCATGAGCAGCAGAAGTGTGAGGAAGAGTAACAATGGGAAACATCATCGAGCAGCTTGAAGCGGAACAGGTCCGCGATGTGCCTGATTTCGGCCCGGGTGATACCGTCGTCGTACAGGTGAAGGTAAAAGAGGGTAACCGCGAGCGCTTGCAGGCATTCGAGGGTGTTGTCATCGCAAAGCGTAACCGTGGCCTGAACTCGGCATTCACAGTGCGCAAGATTTCACACGGCGAAGGTGTTGAGCGTGTCTTCCAGACTCACAGCCCCAGCGTTGCTGAGATCAAGGTCAAGCGTCGCGGTGACGTTCGTCGCGCCAAGCTTTACTACTTGCGTGAGCGTGCAGGAAAATCTGCGCGTATCAAGGAAAAGGTATAAGTTACAGGGGCTACCAAGCCTTGTGTACGAAAAGCCGGGTTTCAGCCCGGCTTTTTTTGTGCCACAAGATAAGTGCCTTTGAGATGAAAACACGCTATGCCTGAATCACTCAAAAAACCGGAATATTTCCTGATTTTGCTGCCTGGCTAACGCTGTTGAATAATTTTGTAGTGGAAAAGGCCGGCTTTAGCGGGATAGAAATCGGCATATTGCAGAGCTTGCGTGAAGTACCGGGATTTCTTGCTTTTACCACTATTTTTATCCTGCTGCTGATTCGCGAACAGAGCTTCGCGCTGATCTCCATTGCTCTGCTTGGTCTTGGTGTAGCTATGACCGGACTGCTGTCAACTGAAGCCGGGCTCTATTTTACGACTGTATTGATGTCGGTGGGGTTTCACTACTACTTTACCTTGCAGCAGTCGCTGACCCTGCAGTGGGTTGATAAAGCGCGATCCCCGCTAATCATGGGGCGACTCTCATCTGCCAGGTCGGTTGCATCCATCATCGTCTTTTGCGGGATCTGGGCAGGTATCGAGTGGTTTCAGCTCGATTATGTCTGGCTTTATGGTATTGCCGGTATTGGAGCTGTGCTTGTTGCCCTGTTGGCATGGAGATGGTTTCCTGCTTTTCCTCACCATGAGCCGCAACATAAGCACCTGGTGCTCAGAAAGCGCTATTGGCTTTACTACGCACTGGTTTTCATGAGCGGTGCCCGCCGCCAGATCTTCATGGTGTTCGCAGGCTTCCTGATGGTTCAGAAGTTTGGCTACAGCGTATCTGATATCGCCTTGCTGCTACTGGTTAACCACGTCATCAATACGCCCCTGGCTCCGAGGATAGGGCGTCTGATCAGCCACTGGGGCGAGCAACGTGTACTGGCACTGGAATATATCGGCCTGGTTTTCATTTTTGTTTCCTACGCCTTTGTAGAGACAGGCTGGGTAGCAGCCGTGTTATACGTGGTTGACCATCTTTTGTTTGCCATGGCGATAGGAATTAACAGCTATTTTCACAAAATTGCCGATCCGAAAGATATCGCATCTACTGCTGGTGTCTCTTTTACAATTAATCACATCGCTGCGGTTGTTATACCTGTAACCTTTGGCCTGATCTGGATGGTATCTCCTTCCAGTGTATTTCTGGCTGGTGCTGGTATGGCGGTTGTATCTTTGGGGCTTGCTCTGATGGTGCCATCGAAAGCACGTTTGAAGGCAGTGGCCAGATAAACGGGAAAGCCTGTATCAATAATTCAGCTCTTCAACATACCGGTTTAATTCCCTGATTTACGTACGGATGAAATTCTGGAAACGCCATCTACACTTAAATATACAACAAGAAAAAGCGGTTTCCGGAATAAACCGGACTCACCGTGGATTAAGTGCGTAACCATTTCAAGAGGAGAAACTGAAAATGGCTGACTTTCCCTATGCCCCAAGTGACTGGAGCCTGGACGATGCCGAGCGCATTGCAGGTGAAGAGAATATCAAGCTTGGCAAACCCCACCTGGAATTGATCTCTGCCCTGCAGGAGTATTATTCGCGGGATGAGACACCGGCGATCAATGTTCGAAAACTGACCGACGCCCTTGATGAAAAATTCCATTTTGCCGGCGGGAGAAAATATCTGTATCAACTACTGCCCGGTGGACCGATCGCGCTTGGCTGCAAACTTGCAGGCCTGCCTGTCCCGCCAGGCGCAGTGGATAAATCATTCGGCAGCACTTTATAGGGAAATGCCGGATAAGGTTGAATGGAGTTGACTTCGCGCCTGGCTTGATTCAAAACCCGAGGTCTTGAAACAGCCGGGTGTCATCAAGGAAACTCCATTCGCCTTCTTGTAACAGTTCAATCGGTTTAAATGCCTGCTTGTAGGACATCTTGCGGCAATTCTCTATCCAGTAGCCAAGATAGAGCCATGGCAGTCCCAGCTGCGTGCAGCGTTCGAGCTGGCACAGGATGCCAAATGTCCCAAGGCTGCGCTTGTGCAGTTGCGGATCGAAAAAGGTGTAGAGTGCAGAGAGAGCATTGGGCGTTCTGTCAGTAACAGCAACCATCACCAGTTGATCATCCAGCCAGCCTTCGATCAGTTCGGTTTCACCCCAGCTGCAACCGAGGAACTGTTCCATCTGTTCCTGGGTGTGCTCAGCCATACCGCCTTCCTGGTGGCGTGATTCCAGGTAGCGATTGTAGAGTTCAAAATGGACATCACTGAAACCAGCCTGCGAGCGGTAGCGAATGTCGATATCCCGGTTTACTTTACAGGTGCGTTTTTGTGATCTGTTGGCTTTGTAATAGGTGGCTGGAATGCGTGCCGGTATACAGGCATGGCATTTTTCACATCCGGGCCGATAGACCATATCGCCGCTGCGCCTGAAACCCTGTGCCAGCAAGCCGCCGTAAAAGGCAGAATTCATGCTGAACTGGGGGTCGATGATGTGCAGTGTCGTGGTCTCGTTTTCGAGATAGCTGCACTGGTGCGGAACGCCAACATAGAGGGTAACGCTGACACTGGTCTCATCATGCATCATTTGTTGTTACCGCCTCCTGTCGCCATTCAAATTTCTCTTCTGATTCTACCGCCAGCTGATTGAGTTGCAGAAAATCCTGGCGTGTAACTGTCTCGGCTCCCAGTGACACCAAGTGGCTGGTGACAACCTGGCAGTCGATGAAATGAAATCCCCATGCAAGCAGGCGTTTTGTCAGCATGACAAGGGCAACCTTGGATGCATCCGGCACAAGGCTGAACATCGACTCGCCATAGAAGGCCTTGCCGATCGACATGCCGTAGAGTCCGCCTACAAGTTCCTTATCCTGCCACACCTCGACCGAGTGGGCGAATCCCAGGATATGCATGCGTTTGTAGGCAGCCTGCATTTTGTCGACGATCCAGGTGCCATCCTGCTGCTTGCGTGAAACAGTTGCGCAGGCAGAGACCACGCGGTTGAAGTCGAGATCGAAAGAGATTTCAAAACGCCCCTGCCGCAAACGTTTTGCCAGGCTTCTCGATATGTGCAGCTTACCGGGGAAGAGCAGGGTACGCGGGTCAGGTGACCACCACAGGATCGGCTGACCTTCGCTGTACCATGGGAATATCCCCGAGCTGTATGCATTGACGAGCCGGATGGGTTCAAGGTCACCACCTGCTGCGAGAAGACCATCTGGCTCTTTTTCCGCCATTTCCGGGTCCGGAAATGGCGTTGCCGGGTCAGTTCCTTCGAGTGAGATGAGTATTGTTACACCCCGTTATCCATTAATCATCTTCCTCGAGGCCATCAAAGAAGCGTTCTGCATCAAGGGCGGCCATGCAGCCGGTTCCTGCAGAAGTGACTGCCTGGCGGTAGATGTGATCCATGACATCTCCGGCAGCATAGATACCGTGAACGGATGTTTGTGTGGCATGGCCCATGGAGCCGCCTTTCACCTTGATGTAGCCGTTATCCATCTCCAGTTGACCCTCAAACATTGCAGTATTCGGCTTGTGGCCAATTGCAATGAAAACGCCTTGCAGGTCGATCTCCTTGGTGCTGTCATCCTGTACATTTTTTATACGCATACCGGTGACACCCGTGTTGTCACCGAGCACTTCATCGAGCACATGGTTCCACTCAATCTTGATGTTGTCATTCTCAGCTTTTTCAAAAAGATGATCTTGCAGTATTTTTTCAGATCGCAGTGAATCACGACGGTGCACCAGGGTAACCTCTTCAGCAATATTCGAGAGGTAGAGTGCCTCTTCCACGGCTGTGTTTCCGCCGCCGATAACAGCGACTTTCTGCCCACGGTAGAAGAAACCGTCGCAGGTCGCGCAGGCTGATACGCCCTTGCCCTTGAAAGCCTCTTCCGATTCAAGCCCAAGGTACATGGCTGATGCACCGGTGGCGATAATCAATGCATCGCAAGTATATTCGGACTGGTCGCCAGTGAGGCGGAAAGGGCGCTCGGAGAAGTCGACCTTACTGATCCAGTCAAAAATGATTTCAGTATCGAAACGTTCTGCATGCTGGCGCATGCGATCCATCAGTTCCGGACCCTGGACGCCGTTGAAGTCACCAGGCCAGTTATCCACTTCAGTGGTGGTCATCAGCTGACCGCCCTGTTCCATACCAGTAATCATGACCGGATTAAGGTTGGCTCGTGCGGCGTATACAGCAGCAGTATATCCAGCCGGGCCTGATCCAAGGATCAACAGGCGGCAATGACGGGTTTCACTCATGTATAATTCTCCAGATTAGAATAATGATCGCAGTTTGTTCTGCATCACCATGTAAGATATATATATTATAAACGGAATGACAGAGTGCGGGTAAAGCACTCTGCGCCACAGTTGGGGAGAAATTTGTCGTTGAGTAAAAATGCGAATATCGGGAACAGGGGAATCAGGGAGCGTCTGCGCGAAGGTGCCTTTGTTCTGGTAATAGCTATCGCGGCCTATTTCCTGCTTGCCTTCCTTTCCTATTCTCCTGATGATCCGGGCTGGTCCTATGTCGGTGAGCGCAATGGTGTCCATAATGCAGGTGGCCCTGCAGGCGCCTGGTTTGCCGATGTTTTCTATGCCTTTTTCGGAATTTTCGCTCTGCTCTTTCCTATCATGATCGTCTGGAGTGGCTGGCTTTTCATGAAAGAGCGTACGCCCGATGACCACCTCAACACGCCGCTTTTCCTGATCCGTTGGAGTGGTTTTGCGCTAACCATTATCAGTGGCTGTGGCCTTGGTGCCCTTCACCTGACGGATTTTGGTCTTGGCCTTAGCCATGGTGCCGGCGGTATTTTCGGCAAGACGATTGCTCCCGGCCTGGTTGAAGCACTCAGCCCGGTGGGTGGAACGCTTCTGTTGGCCGCACTTTTCCTCGCAGGACTGACACTTTTCACCGGTCTCTCCTGGTTTGCCCTGATGGACTGGATTGGCGGCATGACGCTCGATTTCTTTGCCTGGATCCAACGACTTTTCGAATTGCACAAGGAGAAGCAGGAGGAGGCGAAAGAGGCGAAAGAGGCAAAACAGAAACGCAGCGAGGCGCTCAAGGTGGAGAAACGGCGCGCCAAGAAACGCGAGTTGCCCAGTATCGAGCCGAAGGTACAGAAAATCGTCAAGAGTGAACGAGTCGAGAAGGAGAAGCAGGTCACACTGTTCGAGCCTGATCCTAATACTGAACTGCCACCACTGGCGCTTCTTGATGAGCCAGAGGAGCGTGTTCAGCAGTACTCGGAGGAGTCATTGCAGGGAATGTCTCGTCTGGTCGAACTGAAACTGGCAGACTTTGGTATCGAGGCTTTGGTCAAACATGTCCACCCGGGTCCTGTCGTCACTCTTTTCGAAATTGAACTTGCTGCCGGTACCAAGGCCAGCAAGGTCACCAGTCTTGCCAATGACCTGGCACGCTCCATGTCCACCATCAGCGTGCGTGTTGTCGAGAATATCCCCGGCAAGAGCTATATCGGCCTGGAGATTCCGAATGAGCAGCGCGAGATTGTCTATCTCAGCGAGGTGCTGCGTTCGGAACAGTATGACAAGTCGAAGTCACCTCTGACAGTGAGCCTCGGCAAGGATATTGCCGGTCACCCGACAGTTGCGGACCTCGCCCGCATGCCACATGCGCTGATTGCAGGAACCACGGGTTCGGGAAAGTCCGTCGGCGTTAACGCGATGATCCTGAGTATTCTCTTCAAGGCACGCCCTGACGAGGTTCGTCTCATCATGATCGATCCGAAAATGCTCGAGCTGTCGGTCTATGAAGGTATTCCTCACCTGCTGTGCCCGGTGGTTACCGATATGTCTGATGCAGCCAATGCGCTGCGCTGGTGTGTCGCCGAGATGGAGCGTCGTTACAAGTTGATGGCTTCACTCGGGGTGCGAAATATCGGTGGTTACAACAAGAAAGTCGCCGATGCCGAAAAGGCAGGCTCACCACTTACCGATCCGACATTCACAATCGACCCCAACCTGGTCCTTGATGAGGATGCAGAGCTGCCGCAGGCGCCTGAACTGGAAAAAATGCCTTATATCGTGGTGGTGGTCGACGAATTTGCAGACATGATCATGGTGGTCGGCAAGAAGGTTGAGGAGTTGATTGCTCGACTCGCACAGAAGGCACGTGCTGCCGGTATTCACTTGCTGTTGGCAACACAGCGTCCCTCGGTTGATGTGATTACCGGTCTCATCAAGGCGAACATTCCGACACGTGTTGCCTTCCAGGTCTCTTCGCGTGTCGACTCGCGTACTATTCTTGACCAGCAGGGTGCCGAGCATCTTCTCGGCCATGGTGACATGCTCTATTTGCCGCCCGGATCCGGTATACCCAAACGTGTGCACGGTGCCTTTGTCGATGATCACGAAGTGCATGCGGTGGTCGAGTTCATCAAGAAACATGGCCAATCGAGTTATCTGAACGAGATTCTCGAGGAACCTTCGGAGCCGATTCCGGGTCTATCTGCTGAAGCGTCTGGTGTTGATGTCGAGGACGCTGATCCACTCTTCGATGAAGCGGTACAGATTGTAACCGAAACGCGCCGTGCCTCGATTTCAGGTGTACAGCGCCGACTCAAGATCGGTTACAACCGTGCTGCACGTATGATCGAGGAGATGGAACGCATCGGTATCGTCTCCGCACAGGAGAATAATGGCAACAGGACGGTGCTTGCGCCGCCACCGGTTGAGTAACAGGCGAGTTGGCCTATACCGGAATACGACACGGAGTCTAAGTGAAAAAAATAGCAGTAATAGTCTCGATGCTGTTGGTATGCAGTACGACCATGGCAGACGCCTCCCGCGTGGATGGCTTTCTTGGCGGCCTGAAAACTCTCAAGGCTGATTTTACCCAGCTCATTGAAAGCGATGATGGCGTCACTTACTCGCAGAAAGGGGTGTTCTATCTCAGCAGGCCGGGGAAGTTTCGCTGGGACTACAAGGGTGACGAGGGGCAACTGATCGTGGCAGACGGCAAGCGTGTGTGGCTGCTCGATCGTGACCTTGAACAGGTATCACACCAGTCCCAGGAGATAGCACTGCGCGGTACACCAGCCCAGCTACTCGCTGACGAGGCCGGTGTGGAAACCCATTTCACAGTCATTGACAGTTCATCCGATGGTGGAATCGAGTGGACTGACCTTGCGCCAAAAGAGACTGAGAGCCAGGTTGAAGTGGTTCGCATCGGTTTTAGTGGCGAGCAACTTGCAAGCCTCGAAATGAAGGACAAGTTTGGACAGACAACCCGTTTCATCTTTTCTGATGTGAAACGCAATCCACAACTTGAACGTGAGCTGTTCAAGTTCGTCACACCACCCTCGATGGATGTCTGGCAGCACTGATGGAAGACCTCTTCGACAGCGACAGTGAGCAGGCTGGTTACCGCCCGCTTGCTGACCGCATGCGTCCGTGTTCCCTTGAAGAGTTTCGAGGGCAGGTCAAAATTGTCGGAGAGGGTACCCCGTTACGCCAGGCGATTGAGAGTGATCGCCTGCACTCAATGATTTTCTGGGGGCCACCCGGTACCGGCAAGACGACGCTTGCGTCGATGTTGGCAACTCACTCGGGGGCCGAGTTTATCAAGCTTTCTGCCGTGCTCTCGGGCGTCAAGGAGATTCGCGCTGCCGTCGACAGGGCGAAACAGCTGCGCCAAGTGGGCAAGAGCGCACTGTTGTTTATCGATGAGGTACATCGCTTCAACAAGTCACAGCAGGATGCCTTTCTGCCGCATGTCGAGGATGGAACTATCGTCTTCATTGGCGCGACAACAGAAAACCCCTCGTTTGAACTCAACAATGCACTCCTGTCGCGTGCGCGTGTTTACGTTCTGCAGGCGCTGGATAAGGAGTCACTCGTCGAGGTGCTGCAGCGGGCACTTGAAGATGAAGAGCGTGGCCTCGGCGGGCGCAAGTTACACATAGAACCTGAGCAGGTAGAACTGATCGCGGAAGCAGCGGATGGAGATGCACGGAGTGCACTCAACCTCCTGGAGATAGCCGCTGACCTGTGCGACGGGGATGTGATCGACTCGCATACGGTCGCCGAACTGGTTGCAGGGCGAGTGCGTCGTTTCGACAAGGGCGGTGAGGCATTCTACGACCAGATCTCGGCCCTGCATAAATCCGTACGTGGTTCATCACCTGACGGTGCGCTTTACTGGTTCTGTCGCATGATAGATGGTGGATGTGATCCGCTCTATATTGCACGTCGTGTCGTACGTATGGCATCAGAAGATATCGGTAATGCCGACCCGCGTGCACTTCGCATCGCACTGGATGCGTGGGAAGTGCAGGAGCGTCTCGGCTCTCCTGAAGGTGAGCTTGCAATTGCACAGGCCATCATCTACATGGCGGCAGCGGCAAAGAGCAACGCAGCTTATCTCGCTTACAAGGCGGCAATGCGTGAGGCCAAAGATTTAGGCTCGCTGGAAGTGCCGCTACACCTGCGTAATGCGCCAACAAAACTGATGAAAGAGCTCGATTACGGCAAGGAGTACCGCTACGCACATGACGAGCCGGATGCTTATGCGGCGGGGGAGAGCTATCTGCCGGAAGAGCTTGATGGCAGTCGATACTACTTTCCGGTCGACCGCGGGCTGGAACAGAAAATTGCCGAGAAACTTGCCTGGCTCAGGTCAAAAGACAAGCAGGCCGATTAGCCAGTCAGCTAGCCTTGTTTCGCCTTGCGAACTTCGTCCATCGGGTCTGTTTCGTCGACCATCGGTGACACCTTGTTGTTAAGCGGGCTGAAAATTCCCTTGCAGCGATCTTCCTCGAGGCCACTCATGGTCAACAGGGTCCACATTGAAGCGATGAACCACATGACAACGCCGAGGGCGAGGGTGTAGAAATCAACACCTTCTGCACCAGTAGGTCCGCCAAACAGTGAGTAGATGATGGCGACGACACCAGCCAGCCAGAAAACCGAGATCGGGGCAGCGCAGGATGTACCGCAGCCATAGCGGCATGCGCCCATCGGGGGGATGATCACGGAGGTGAGCATTTTATTCATTTCTATCCTATCCAACAGCAGTGATTCTTTATTATGTTTGCTCATCTGCGTGAGCATGGAGTAGGTATATCACAGCGTTCCTGATGTCACAAGCGCATGCCCTTCAATAGCGTCACCCGGGCTTGACTCGGGAGCCATCCTGATTGATGTGATGATTTATTGTTATGAGAGACGCTTCGCGTCAATATTGATTTAGAAAGCGCGCGGTGGCTCGCACCCACCCTACTTTCTTGTGCTGACAAGAAAGTAGGCAAAGAAACAGCTCCTCATTGACGCCTGATCGCACGTAACTTGGCCATCACAGCGCGAAAAAAACTCGTGATCTCCGATCACTCAAACAGTTTTTCGCTTTTTCCTGTGATGTCCGGCGTCACGTACGGGCGCCAATAACGGAGAGTCCTCAAACAAAGAGAGGCGTTAAAAAGTCAGATTTTCGTTGAGATACGGTTTGACTCTATCTACCAGGAAATGGTGAAGATGCGGACCACCGGCGAGAACATTGCCGGACTCAAGATAACGCTCACCACCGGCAATGTCAGTGACCATACCGCCTGCTTCCTTGACCAGCAGTGCACCGGCGGCAAAGTCCCATGGTGCCAGTCCAAGTTCCCAGAAACCGTCGAGACGGCCAGCTGCAACATAGGCAAAGTCGAGAGCGGCCGAACCGGGACGACGCACACCCGCAGTGTCGACAATCAGGTCGCGCATCATACCGAAGTAGGCGTCAGCGTGGGTGAGATCACGGAACGGGATTCCTGTTCCAAGCAGTGCGCCCTCAAGTCCTTTTTTCTGGGTGACCCGTATACGTCTGTCATCTAGGTAGGCACCTTCGCCCTTTGATGCATGGAAGAGCTCATCACGGGATGGATCATAAACAACGGCAACAGTCAGCTCACCCCTGAAACGCAGGGCGATGGAGACGGCGTACTGTGGGAAGCCGTGCAGGTAGTTGGTGGTACCGTCGAGAGGATCAATAATCCACTGGTAGTCGTTACCCTTATGGACGCCCGACTCCTCGGCAATGATGGCGTGGTCAGGAAATGCGGCGCGAATCGTAGAGATAATTTCGCGTTCGGCAGCACGATCCACTTCACTGACGAAGTCATTGCGCTTCTTGGTTTCGATCTTGATTGCGTCGAGGCGCTCGCTGTAGCGTGAAATGACACGCCCGGCTGCACGGGCTGCGCGGACTGCTATTGTTGTCGTAGGGTTCATGGCGCGCGAGCATACAGGAAGTATGCTGCCAAGGCAAAAGAAAGCTACAATACGTGAATTGATTTTGTGGAGAAGATTTTGCCCCTTTCACGTGTACGAATTGTTCTGATTGCGACATCGCATCCCGGAAATATCGGTGCAGCTGCACGCGCCATGAAGAACATGTGTCTCGACAAGCTGGTGCTGGTACGTCCGCGGCTGTTTCCGCACGAGGGTGCCACTGCCCGTGCCTCAGGTGCCGGTGAGTTGCTTGAGAATGCACGCTGTGTCGACAGCCTCGAAGAGGCAGTGACAGGCTGTCGCCTGGTGATCGGTGCCAGTGCACGCCTGCGCACGATTACCTGGCCCCAGATGACACCACGTGAAACAGCAGAAAAAGTCGTCTCTCATTATGATGAGACAGATGTTGCGCTGGTATTCGGGCGTGAGCATTCAGGCCTCACCAACGAGGAGCTCGATCTGTGCCACTACCTGGTCAATATCCCGACCAATCCTGATTTCAGTTCGCTCAACCTGGCGATGGCTGTACAATTGCTTGCTTACGAGGTGCTACTGGCAAGTAATGAGGTGGGACCGGCAAAGCAGCAGGGGCAGTTGCCGGCCGAAGTGGAGAAGTTTGAGGGTTTTATTCAGCACCTGGAACAAACCCTTACGGATATCGATTTTTCAGATCCGAGAAAATCTGACAAACTGATCAGAAAGCTAAGGCGCTTTTTTATGCGTGCGGCACCCGACGACGAGGAGTTGAACCTGCTGCGTGGCATTCTGAGTGCCGCACAGGGTCGCAAGTCGATGCGTCGTGATGAAACCAGCAAGGGGTAATAGCGTGTTTCAAAGACTGAAAGAGGAAATAGCTGTCGTATTCGAACGTGATCCGGCCGCCCGGAATACGTTCGAGATCGTACTGACTTATCCCGGATTTCATGCGGTTCTGATGCATCGCGCAGCACATCGGCTGTGGAATTTTAAATTACCACTGCTGGCACGCATTCTATCCAACATTTCGAGGCTGCTGACCGGCATCGAGATTCACCCCGGGGCAGCTATCGGAAAGCGTTTTTTCATTGACCATGGAATGGGTGTGGTTATTGGTGAGACTGCCGTGATTGGTGACGACTGCACCCTTTATCATGGTGTGACTCTTGGCGGTACCAGTTGGGAGAAGGGCAAGCGGCATCCGACGCTCGGCAATGGTGTTGTTGTCGGTGCTGGCGCCAAGGTTCTGGGCCCGATCGAGATTGGTGAAAAGGCACGTGTCGGTTCTAACTCTGTTGTTGTCAGGGATGTGCCTGCGGGCATGACTGTTGTCGGTGTGCCTGGCAACCTGATTCAGCCGAAGAAAGAGGCGGATGCGCCGCATCGTGGTGAAATAGCTGAGAAAATGGGCTTTGATGCCTACGGTGTAACACGAGATGCAGCCGACCCGGTGGCACATGCGGTCAACTGCATGCTGGACCACATTCATGTCATGGATCAGCGCATGGAGAAAATGTGCCAATCGATGAAAGCGCTTGGTATGGAGGCACAGTTCGATCTGCCTTCACTCGACCAATGCGAGATAATTTCTACCGCTGATGAGCTGGAGCGACTCGATGGAGACGCACCTGTGGCAAATAGCCCCAGTAAGTCAACGGTTGATAATAACTGAGTAAAACACTAAGTTATTCCCAGCAACAGCAGAGTGTGCGCGATCGTCGATTCTTGACTAATTTACTCGGTTAAGTATGATTTGCGCCCGGAATGACCGTTTTTGGGTCATTTTGCTGAAATATTAGAATTTTATAAAATGAGTTGAACAGTATGAAGCTGCCAATCTATCTTGACTACTCGGCAACAACGCCGGTCGATCCGCGCGTAGCCGAGGCAATGTGCAACTGCCTTACCCTCGACGGGAATTTCGGTAATCCCGCATCACGCTCCCACGCTTTCGGTTGGGCAGCAGACGAGGCGGTCGAAAATGCACGTAAAGAGGTCGCTGAACTGGTCAATGCTGACCCTCGTGAAATCGTCTGGACATCGGGTGCAACCGAGTCAGACAATCTCGCGATCAAGGGTGCTGCACACTTCTATAATAAGAAGGGCAAGCACATCATCACAATGAAAACCGAGCACAAGGCTGTGCTCGACAGCTGTCGCCAGCTCGAGCGTGAAGGCTACGAGGTCACCTACCTGGACCCTAAAGATGATGGCCTGCTGGACTTTGATCTTCTCAAGGGCGCTATGCGTGAAGACACCATTCTGGTTTCTGTCATGCACGTCAACAACGAGATCGGTGTCATACAGGACATTGCGGCAATTGGAGAACTCTGCCGTGAGCGCAAAATCATCTTCCATGTTGATGCAGCACAGAGCGCCGGCAAGGTACCGATCGACCTGGCTGAACTCAAGGTCGACATGATGAGTTTTTCAGCACACAAAATTTATGGCCCCAAGGGTATCGGCGCACTCTACGTACAGCGCAAGCCGCGAGTCCGTGTCGAGGCGCAGATGCATGGTGGTGGGCATGAGCGCGGAATGCGTTCAGGTACCCTGGCAACACACCAGATCGTCGGCATGGGTGCCGCTTTCCGTCTCGCCAGGGAAGAGATGGCCAGCGACAATGAGCGCCTGCTGCAGATGCGTACGCGCCTGCTTGACGGTTTCAAGGATATGGAAGAGGTTTATGTCAACGGTGATCTCGATCGCCGTATTGCGGGTAACCTCAATATAAGCTTCAATTTTGTCGAGGGCGAGAGCCTGATGATGGCGCTCAAGGATATGGCGGTCTCTTCCGGTTCTGCCTGTACCTCTGCGTCACTCGAACCAAGCTACGTGCTTCGCGCACTGGGTCGTGAAGATGAATTGGCTCACAGCTCAATCCGATTTACAATAGGAAGATTCACCACGGACGAAGAGGTCGACTACGTCATCAAGGAAACCCGTGAACAAGTCGAGAGGTTACGTGAACTTTCACCCCTCTGGGACATGTACAAGGAAGGTATCGATCTGAAATCTGTCAAGTGGGCAGCACACTAACTAACTAGAGGTAAATGTCATGGCATATAGTGAAAAAGTCATCGATCATTATGAGAATCCACGTAATGTTGGTGTTATGGATAAGGAATCCAAGGATGTCGGTACCGGCATGGTTGGTGCTCCTGCATGTGGTGACGTTATGCGTCTGCAGATCCAGGTTAATGATGACGGTGTTATCGAAGACGCCAAGTTCAAGACTTACGGTTGTGGCTCGGCTATCGCTTCAAGCAGCCTGCTGACCGAATGGGTCAAGGGCAAGACGCTTGATGAAGCTCAGCAGATCAAGAACACAGAGATCGCCGAGGAACTGGCATTGCCACCGGTGAAGGTACACTGCTCGGTGCTTGCCGAGGATGCAATCCAGGCAGCCATCACTGACTTCAAGTCGAAACAGGAAGGCTAGTATGGGCATTACGCTGACCGACGCAGCAGCCAGTCGCGTTTCGAGTTTTCTTGCCAATCGCGGCAAGGGACTTGGTGTGCGCCTGGGTGTGAGAACATCAGGCTGTTCGGGAATGGCGTATGTGCTGGAGTTCGTCGACGATATGAACGATGACGACGAAATTTTTGAAGATCATGGTGTCAAGGTGATCATCGACAAAAAGAGCCTTGTCTACCTTGACGGAACCGAGCTCGACTATGGTAAAGAAGGCCTCAACGAGGGCTTCAAATTTAACAATCCCAACGTCAAGGATGAGTGTGGCTGCGGGGAAAGTTTTACAATCTGACTTGCCCCCTTCCTATGCTTGATCTGTCGAAAAACTATTTCGAACTCTTTGGCCTGCCTGCAGAATACCAGGTAGAGATTCCAGCCCTGCGCGAACGCTACCGTGAGCTGCAGGGTGCGGTGCACCCTGATCGCTATGCTGCCGGCAGCGATGAGGAGAAGCGCAAGGCGCTGCAGTCTGCTGCCTATGTCAACGAAGCCTTCGAAACCCTCAAGGATCCAATGCTGCGTGCCAGGTACCTGCTGTCGCTGCACGGTGTCGATATGGAGTTGGGGGCGGAAACAACCAGGGATGCAGCATTCCTGATGCAGCAGTTGGAAATGAGAGAGGATCTCGAGGCGCTGCGTCACACTGATGACAGTTTCGATACTCTAGGCGAATTCATGGACAGAGTGAGCGGTATGATCAAGGCCCTGGTCAGCAGGATCACGGTCGATTTCGAAACACCGTCAAAAGAAAATCTCGAAGATGCCCGCGAAACAGTGCGGAAAATGCAATTTCTCAACAAGCTGTATGCCGAGGCACAGGCTGTCGAGGCGCAACTTGAAGAGGAGTTTGGATAATGGCGTTGCTGCAGATTGCCGAGCCGGGCGAGGCGCAGGCACCACATGAACACAGGCTGGCTGCCGGCATCGATCTTGGTACCACCAACTCACTGGTAGCTACAGTGCGCAGTGGTACGTCAGAAACTTTGCCGGACCATGATGGCCACCATCTGCTGCCGTCTGTCGTCAGTTACAGTGAGGAGGGCATCCTCGTGGGCCAGCAGGCTCGAGAACGTGCTACTACTGATCCTCTCAATACTATTTCCTCAATCAAGCGTCTTATGGGACGTGGGATTGCCGATGTCATGAGCCTGGGTGAGCAACTGCCATGGCAGTTCGCTGACAGTGAAGCATCAGTGCCTCGAATCAAAACCCGTGCCGGTGACGTCAGTCCGGTCGAGGTATCTGCAGAGATTCTCAAGTGTCTTAACCGGCGTGCCGAGGATTCACTCGGAGGAGAGCTATCCGGTGTTGTGATTACAGTTCCCGCCTATTTTGATGATGCCCAGCGCCAAGCCACCAAGGATGCAGCAAAACTTGCAGGCCTGCATGTCTATCGTCTGCTCAATGAGCCGACCGCGGCAGCCATAGCCTACGGGCTTGACGAGGGTGCTGATGGCATCCATGCCATTTTTGATCTGGGCGGTGGTACTTTTGATATTTCCGTCCTGCGACTCACTCGCGGTGTTTTTGAGGTGATGGCGACAGGCGGTGATTCCGCACTCGGGGGGGATGATTTTGACCATGCCATTGCCGGCTGGATCATGCAGCAGGCCGGGATCAGCAATGATGCAGATCCAATGATTCAGCGCCGCCTGATGCACGCGGCACGCCATGCCAAAGAAGCACTGACAGAGGCTGATTCGACAACGGTCGTGATGCAACTGGCAGACGATTCGAACTGGCAGGGTGAACTTGATGTTGAAACACTCAATACCCTGATCGACCCACTGATACGCAAAACCATTACAGCCTGCCGCCGCACACTGCGGGATGCTGCAGTCGATATTGATGAAATTGAAGATGTCGTCATGGTTGGCGGCTCGACCCGCGTGCCTCGTGTACGTGAAAAGGTCTGTGATTTCTTTGCACGCGAACCGTTGGTCAGTATTGATCCTGATTCAGTCGTTGCAATCGGCGCCGCCCAACAGGCGAATCAGCTTGCGGGTAACAATCCGGATGGTGAAATGCTGCTTCTCGACGTGAATCCGCTCTCGCTCGGTCTCGAGACCATGGGCGGACTGGTGGAGAAGGTGATTCCGCGCAATACCACGATTCCGGTCGCACGTGCGCAGGAGTTCACGACATTCAAGGATGGCCAGACAGCAATGGCGATTCACGTTGTACAGGGTGAGCGCGAGATGGTTGATGACTGTCGGTCACTGGCGCGCTTTGAGTTGCGCGACATTCCACCGATGGTGGCTGGCGCCGCACGTATTCGTGTCACTTTCAATGTCGATGCTGACGGTTTGCTCAGTGTCGAGGCGATGGAAGAGACCAGCGGAACAAAAGCCAGCGTCGATATCAAACCTTCATACGGCCTCTCGGATAACGAGATAGCCGACATGCTGCGTGCATCAGTTGCACATGCTGAAGAGGATCGGGACCTACGTCGCCTGCGCGAACAACAGGTAGAGGCGTATCGAGTCATTGAGGCACTGCAGGCAGCGCTGACAGTTGATGGTGACCAGTTGCTCTCGGCAGAAGAGAGGGCAGGGATCGATGCGCATCTGAACAGCGTCATCGAGTCTGCAAAACTGGATGATGTCGATGCAATAGAAAATGCAATCAAGCAGCTGGAATCCGGTTGTGAGTTCTATGTTGAACGTCGTATGAATGCCGGAATTCGCGAAGCGATGGCGGGTCATACGGTTAGCGAATTCGAGTCCAGCGAGGATGACTCAAAATGACACAGATAATTATTCTTCCACATCACGAAATTTGCCCTGATGGGGCGGTCATCGAGGCTGAGCCCGGTACGACCGTATGTGATGCGGCTCTTGCCAATGGGATTGAGATCGAGCACGCTTGTGAGAAGTCGTGCGCATGTACCACATGCCACGTCATCGTACGAGAGGGATTTGATTCGATGGAAGAGTCTGACGAGATTGAGGATGACCTGCTCGACAAGGCATGGGGTCTGGAGCCTGAGTCACGTCTCAGTTGCCAGGCGGTTGTCGGTGATGAGGACCTGGTCGTGGAGATTCCCAAGTACACCATCAACATGGTTTCTGAAAATCATTAAGAGGAACTGAACGATGTCACTGCAATGGACAGATGTACTCGATATCGCTATTGAACTGGATGAGACTTATCCTGATGTCGATCCGAAAACCGTGAATTTTGTTGACCTGCGTAACTGGGTCATGGAACTGCCCGATTTTGATGATGACCCCGAGCGTTGCGGTGAGAAAATTCTTGAGGCAATCCAGATGTCATGGATTGAAGAGAGCGAGTGATGCTGCGACTCCTGCCAATTCTACTGTTAGTACTTCTCGGTGGCTGCCAGGCCGCAGATAGCGATAGTGTCCAGCAGGTACCGCAGGAATTGACACAATGTAAAGAGCCACGCCCACAGATGTGTACCATGCAGTACGATCCCGTCTGTGCATGGATGCCGGAAAGCGGTAAATGGAAGACAGCATCCAACGGCTGTGATGCCTGTGCGGACAAACGCGTTGCCGGTTATCTTGCCGGAGAATGTAATGTGCAAGGGGTTTCAACGCCACTGCGTAATAGCCTGCAATAATCCTGATCAGTTTTTTGACACCCAATAAAGCCCGGCATTGCCGGGCTTTATTGTAGGTAAACTCCTCACCTACGGGCGGGGAGTCTTCTCATTATATGTACCATGGTGGCTGAAAACGAAAGCCAACCACTTGAATTAATAATAACGATCGGTCTGATTAGAAATAACAATGAAAATAAATATTGAAATATCAGTAAATTCTAATAAACTTATCTCCATTGAAACGAGGCACCAAGCCCGGATCAAACAGATTTTAAAACTTTAATACTTTTTAAATATTTTTGGAGATTCAAATGAAAAAGATTATTACTGCTGCAGCGATCGCTGCCATCATGGGTTCATCTGCTGCTATCGCTGATTGGGACATGCCTTTCTTCGGTGACGACAACAACTCATACAACGACAGCCGTTGGAACAACGACAGCTACGGTTACGGAGACGGACGTGGTGAAGGTCGTGGCCGTGGTCGTGGCAAAGGTCGTGGAAGCTTCAACTTCAGCATGGACGCAGACGCTGATGCCGATACCGAATTCGACGGCGACACCAACAACAGCTACTACGGTCGTGGTTACAACAACTGGGACAACCGTTACAACAGCCGTAACGGCTACGGTTACGCTCCTTACGGCTACGCTCCTGTTGCTGCTCCTGTAGCTCCAGTTGCTCCTCAGGCGCCTATCGCTCCTGAAGCTGCCAAGTAAGATTACAGTTATACAACTGTAGTTAATACGGAAAAATCCTCGCCTCCGGGCGGGGATTTTTTATTTTAGGCTACAGTCAATAAAACAAAACCCCGGCAGAATTACCGGGGTTAGCTATCGTTTTAAATCCAGCCAGGCCGGATTTGATACATCATTGACAGGCAGTTAGAACGGAAAGCCGTGTCCGTAAGCGGTCATACCAAGAAGCATCGGAATCGACAGTGCAGTGTTAATGCGCGATGCGGTCGTGGCAATCTTCTTCGCCTTGGCGATCTCTTCAGGTGTTGCCTGCTTCATGCCGAGGATCTTTTTCTGGTTTGGCCAGATCAGACCCCATACGTTAAGCAGCATAATGGTACCCAGCCATGCACCCATACCGATGGCGTTGATGCTTGCAGTGGCAAAGGTAAAACCTTCAAAGGTAAATGCCGCGCCCATGATACCCATCTTGCCGAGAGCCGCAGCACCTGACAGCCAGGTTAGAAGAGAAGCCCAGCGGAACCAGAAGAGTGCGCGTGGTGCGACATACTTGTTGATTGCTGCGGGACCCGGGTCACCGTCTGCAAGTGCCTGGGCTACTGCTGGCATCTGCACAGCATTGAAATAGTATAGGAGGCCTACCCACGCAATACCGACTACAACATGGAACCAGACAGTCAGTTCAGTAATGTTGGTTGTGCCTTCTCCGCCCAGGAGGAAAATAAAAATAACTGAAAGGACGACACCAAGAATGATGGTACCGCCGCGAGAAGCAAGAGGATTCATAATGATTACTCCGGTTTTTTGAAACTCAGCAAAAAAATATAATTATTCATTGTTACAATCGAGGTACGCAGATGCGTACATTTTCGATTGCTGTATTCTAACGCGTAAACAACTGGTCAATAAACATTCAAAACGTTAGAGTAACAGCGGTTTTTTGCTGTGCAACAGATGTATGCTTCAATCCAGGATAGCTACGGGGAGCGATTGATGATTTCAGCACAACAGGCATTGCAGCGATTACAGGAAGGCAACAGGCGCTTTGTATCCGGAACCGGACATGGCGAAGAGTTGTTTGACACAAATCGCCGTGATCAGCTCGTCTCCGGGCAGGAGCCATTTGCGATCATACTGGGTTGTTCAGATTCCCGTGTGCCTGCCGAAATAGTTTTCGACCAGGGGCTGGGTGACCTCTTCGTGATTCGTGTCGCTGGAAATATCGTGGCACCCTCACAGGTCGGCAGCGTGGAATTTGCAGCTGAGCAGTTTAAAACGCCTCTTGTTGTGGTGATGGGGCATACCCACTGTGGGGCAATCCGTGCCACGATCGATGAACTGCACCGTCCGGTTGGCGAGCGTTCAAAGAATATCCAGGCGATCGTGGACCGTATTCGCCCATCGATAGAGTCCCTGGTATCCACCCCCCTGTGGGAAGACCAGGAGGAGTTCGTCAAGCACGCAACTAGAGCAAATGTACGCGCCTCTGTGAACCAGTTGCGCCATGGCTCGGCATTGCTGGAGAAGCTGACCGAAGAGCAGGGCCTGGTGATTACGGGTGCCGAGTATGATATCCAGAGCGGCGAGATCGATTTTTTCGAGTGCTGAGTCTGGATTAGTGAGCAGCAGTGTGGGGCGGGGCAATCGCGCTTTTCCACATGCTGCTTTTTGTGGTGTAAAAATCGAGTTTACCGAATAAAGGCTACAGAAGAGTTTCACAATAGCCTGTAACTAATAGAATATTTAGATAAATTAGACTTTAGCTGTTTGGCTTACTCTATCAGGCAAAAAACCGGGCCTGAAAACAGCTTCAATTGACCTGTTTGTTTCCACAGAGTTATCCACAGGCTCTGTGAGAAGTTCAGGCAGCGTCCTGCCTGGAATCTCTATTAATCAAACTGGTAAAGACTTCAACAAATAGCTATCCTGTTGTTGTTAATAAAGGGGAAATCACTGCATGCTTCAATCCGGCAAGAAAACGGCATTGGCGCTAATCATTCTATTGTTGCCAGTTGGCCAACTTTTGGCCGGGACTGTCTACGTCTATCTTGCACCGGACGGAACCCTGGCCTATTCGGATGAGCAGTTGGAAACTCCCTACCGTTATCTCAATACCATTCATCTCAACTGGGGTGATGTAGAGGGGCGTAAACCCGAGTCCATAGCTGATAAGTTGGATGAACTGCTTGCAGACGAGAAGGTGCAGAAGAAGAGCAAGAAACAGGTCAGCGACAAACGTTTTTCCAACATAGTCAACCTCATGGCGGAAAAGTACCGTTTACCACCTGAGTTGATTCATGCAGTAATCGAGGCTGAGTCTAACTACAACGTCACAGCTATATCCCGTACAGGTGCAACCGGCTTGATGCAGTTGATGCCGGAAACCGCAAAGAGACTCGGTGTTTCTGACAGGACTGACCCGAAGCAGAATATCGAGGGTGGAGCAAAATACCTGCGTGAACTGCTCGACCGTTTCAATAATGATCTTGCCCTGGCACTGGCCGGTTACAATGCCGGTGAACATGCGGTGCTCAAATATGGTCGTACCGTTCCTCCCTACAAGGAGACGCAGAAGTACGTCGATATCGTATTAAGAAATCTGCGTCGTAACTTCACCAGCGGCGATGCTGGCTGATTAACAGACCTTCCCCCCCATGATGAAAATCCGGCGTCGCACCTTGATGCTACTTGCGCTTGAACTCTTGCTGGTTATGGCAGTGGTTTTTGGCGTCAACCTGTGGCGTACACGCGAATCGGCAAGCGGTGTAGCCCCGGATATTACCGCTATCACGCTTGAAGGGAAAATGGTCAACCTGGGTGACTACAGAGGTGAGACCCTGCTGGTTCATTTCTGGGCTAGCTGGTGTCCCGTGTGCGGCTTTGTTGACAACAGTGTCGATGCAATCGCTAAAGATTACCCGGTGATCACCGTGGCACTCTCATCCGGAAGCGATGCAGAGATTCGTCAGCACCTGCAGGAAGAGGAGTTGAGCTTTGACGTGGTCAATGATGCTGATGGAGAAATCAGCCAGCGTTGGGGGGTGGTGGGCGTGCCGATGAGTTTTATCATCGACAGGCAGGGCGAAATCCGTTTCAGGGATGTCGGTTACTCGTCCGCTCCTGGTCTGCGCTTGCGGTTGTGGATCGCAGACAATTTTGATGCACAGAGGTAGGACGGCTCTTCCGGTATTCACTTCAACTGCCAAATGTAATGTAAGAAGCCTGAATGCAGCTGCCCCTATTCTGATTTGATTCCTCTATACTCATCTATGTATGTTCAATCGATTCCTGATCTTGTTTTCTCTTCTCACGGTATTTTCATGCTCCGTCTCTGCAGAGCAGAGGGATGGTGATATGAGCCTGGAGCAGAGTGTTTGCGGCCTCAAAGAACCCCTTACATTCTGGCTATGGAGCAGGCTGGCTGGAAAGCCCAATGCAAACCAACTGTCAGATTTGAATCATGTGGAAGATATCTCTTTCGAAACAAAAGACCACAGGGTGTTACGTGGCTATAAACTGAAAGCAACAGGAAACGAAGGAGAATTGATCACGCCAGAGGGGTACCTGCTTGTGCTGCAGGGAAATGCCATCCTTGCAGACCGGCTTATTAGTGAGTTTGCGCGCTTTTCATCGGCTGGATTCGATGTCTATATCTATGACTTTCGTGGCTATGGTCGTTCTGAAGGGAGACGGCGTCTAAAAGCAATTGTCAGTGACTATATGGAGGTCATTGCCGCGCTTAACTCGGCTGACTATGAAAAACATCTGATCTATGCCATGTCGTTCGGTGGTATAGCTTTCCTGAATGGATTTGAGCAGCACACCGGGCTGGATCGGATTATTGTCGATTCCGCGCCGAGTCGTCTGTCCGATTACGGGTGTCCGGAAGAGTATGATCACGTTAACCATCTGCCTGACGATTGTAGTCATTGCATGTTTATTGTCGGGCGAAATGACACGGTAATTCCACTTGCCATGTCACAGGAACTGGTCGATAAGGCGCAACAAAAAGGTGCTGTGATACTGAGGGATGAAGAGTTTGGGCATCCCTTTATGGATTATGACTGGTTGGTCCATCGACGGCGCTTGAAGATCATGGAAGAGTACTTGCTAAACAATAAACTGCCATGATCGTTCATTTTGGCTCCATCAGAAATAAACGATAGCGGGTGTTCGGTCAGGTCACAGCCGTTTTTTCTTTTCAGAGCAACTTTTCCGGATAATCAGCTTGGCTGACAAGGAGATATGGCGGAATTCAGGTTGTCCACCCTGGATCAGTTTATGGAGTGCGGAAAATGCCTTTTCTGCAATTTCATTCACAGGCGCTGAGACCGTCGTCAGGGACGGAGTGATCTGTGATGCAATTTCAATATCGTCAAAACCTATGATGCTGATGTCGTCGGGAACTTTCAGGTCGACCTCATTCAGTTTACTCATGGTGCCGAGCGCCATGGAATCGTTTGCACAGATGATTGCTGTCGGCGAATTCTCCAGTGCCAGGAAGTATTCAGCGCCTTCGGCACCAGACTCAAAGGAGTTATCTCCTTTGAAGAGAAGTTTTTCATCCGGTGTGATGCCGTTTTGTCTGAGTCCGTGCAAGTAGCCCGTATAGCGGTCGTTACCGATATCTGAATCCTCAAGGCTGGTCATAAAACCAATCTGTTGATGGCCGAGAGAGCAGATGAAATCCACACTTTCCATATTGGCATTGAAGTTGTCGATGATGACCGATGGTATTGATTTATCGGCGGCACTGTTCTCGAGAACAACGACCGGGACCGTCTGCTTGATTAGCTGAATCGTCTCTTCGAGCCTGGGAAAACAGGTGGCAATGACGCCATCCAACTTGCTTAAGGTCTTTTGTAGTGCTGTTTCATTGCTGTCTGTGAAATAGATTACAGAAAAATTCTGTTTCGAGGCCTTTTTTTCAATCGCATTGAAAAGCAGTGAGTAGTATGGATTTGAAATGCCTGACTGGATACGACTATCAAGAAAATAACCGATCGTATGGGTGATTTTCTTGCGCTGACGTCTCTTATTGACAAAGGTGCCTTTGGTCGGAATTTTATAGAGTGTGCCCTGATCAACCAGGTTGGTGATTCCCTTGCGGACTGTCATGTAGGAGATGTCCAGCTTTTTTGCCAAGATGCGTTCACCTGGCAACTTGTCAGTAAACTCCTTGTTTCTTATCGCTTGGAGTATGTAGTTTTCTACCAGAATGTACTTTGGGGTAGATTCATTCATCAGGCAATTCGTTAAGTGTTGTTCATCAGTAGGGATTGCTTCATTTGTCCAACAGACAGTGGAAAGTCTCCGGTTGTTTGGTTAGGTTCAGTCAAAGCAGGCAGTTGTAGTGGCAAACATTCATTGCAGTTTGACAGATAAGTCGGCTTTGTTAAATCACCAGGTTGTTTTTTTATTGTGGATTACCTCTCAGGGTAACTGCTCTTTTCGTTGCCCAGGTGCTAAAAAGTCTGAAGGCATCTCTCTTCCGGTTGCAAAGGTATCTTGAGTGCAGTGGCATCTGCCTCTTGAGCTGAAGCGTTGCAGGTTCAGCTTTTCGCACTCTGCCTGGTTGCCAACCCCGGGGATGACAAGGGGTTGTTTACTGAAGGATACATAGTCGTCTGGTGCATGCAGGTGGCATGAATAGGCGTAGGCCTGCGTCTGCGTAACCAGACTTCCGAAAATGATGATGACACAGGTGGCTGAACGCCAGCAGGTATTCATTATTCCCGTATTATCTCTTCTTCGTAGGGCGTCACCTCTTCTGCCTCGATTTGGTAACCGGCGGTTGCAAGATCACTGTCGAAGGATTTTGCGCTCATCGTGCCACTTACCCAGACAGTATCGAAAGCCTGTCGTATCTTGGCATCGCCCTTGGGCACTTTGACATAGACGGTCTGGTTGGCCGGGGGAGGGGGGACGTGAATGCAGGCGCCATAATATGGCACGAGTAGAAACTCGCTGAGCTTCTCACCATCTCCTTCGATTGGTACCACGAAGCCAGGAAGCCTGACCCGTTTTCCATCCAGGCTCTCCACCACAGGTGCTGCATCCCACGCTGCTTGCAGTTCTTCAAGCACTTTCTGGGCCCTGGGATCATTGTCATCCAGTTCGTTGATGTCGCCAAATTTTTCATAGATCTTTTCAGGCAGAAAATCCTCGGGAATCATTGCGTCCCATTCCAGTTCCTCTGCCTGTTCAGCATTGACGGGATGAAGGAAAAAACTGCTGGATATGAATAGTAGTGCAACAAACCATGATTTCATCAAAAGGACCTCTATAAACGTATGTTCATGCCATCGGTAAGGGAGTAACGATAGGCGCGATAACCAGGTATTAGGCCAATGATCAGGCCGGAAGTTCCAACCAGGCCCAGGATCAGGTACTCCCGTAGTGACGGAAGGCTGATCTGCAAGTGGAGTCCATATTGACTCTCCATGATCGGTTGGGCAAAAAACAGGCTGGTATAGAGCAGCAGCAGGCCCAATGTGATCCCAATCAGGCTGAGCAGAAAGCTCTCTCCGGTGATCAGCAGCAGGATATGTCCCGGACGCGCACCGACCGAACGCAGGATTGCCATTTCGCGCCGACGTTCATTCAGGCCGGCAAGCATCACCGTCAGCATGCCGATCAGGCCAATCGAAACGACCAGGATGGTGACGACAAAAAGTGCATTTTCTGCCACGCTCATGAGGTCCCAGAGTTGCTGAAGTGCGACTCCGGGCAAGATAGCAAGCAGGGGTTCCTTGCGGTAGTCATTCACTTCTCGTTGTACTCGGAAGGTGGCTATTATACTTTTGAGGCCAACGAGGAATCCCGTTATCGACTTGGGTGTCAGCTCTTTCTCAAGTGCCTCATCTGCGCTGATTTTCAGCCCGGCCACCTCTCTGCCGCCAACCCAGTTCGCGTGAATCGCCTCAATACCCTCCAGCGGGATATGTACGGTGCGGTCAACAGGGGTGCCTGTCGGCTTGAGTATGCCTACGATTTCGAAAGGCTTGTCATCATGCATGGTGAAGCTGGTCTTGCCGGCGCCATGGGCGATAATGATCTTTTGCCCAAGAGTGTAATTGAGCTTTTTTGCTACCTCGTGCCCCAGTACCGCCTGGTAGACATGCTCAAAGGGCAGGCCCTCGGCAAGTGCCAACGGGCGCTTGTCAGCGTAACTGTAATGGCGGAAATAGTCCTGGTTGGTACCCATCACTCTGTAGCCTTTGTGTGAATCACCCAGTGAAATAGGGATGGTCCACTTGACCATGGGGTGGTCTGCAAATTTCTGGTAACTCTTCCATGAAATGTTGTTGGTGGCGTCACCGATACGGAATACCGAGTAGAGCAACAGGTTGATGGCTCCGCTACGCGCACCGACGATCAGGTTTGTTCCCGAGATGGTGTTGGCAAAGCTGTTATGTGATTCCACCCGCAGGCGCTCTACACCCAGTAACAGGGAGACACTCAAGGCAATGCTCAGAAGAGTCAGGCCGACGGTAAAACGGCGGTTCAACAGGCTTTTAATCGCAAGGTAGAGTGTCGCCATCAGTTAACTCCCTGCCGTGCCGTATTGATCTCTTCCAGGGTGACATGGCGCTCAAAGAGCGATTCAAGCTGCTTGTCATGGCTGACGAAAAGCAGTGTTGAGCCAGTCGCGTCGCACTCCTGGAACAGCAGCCGGATAAATGTTTCGCGCATCTCGCTATCAAGTGCAGAGGTGGGTTCATCGGCAATAATGATTTCAGGTGCACCGATCAGTGCACGGGCCGTTGCGACTCGCTGTTGCTGCCCGACACTCAACTCAGTTACAGGTCGATGTAAAAGATCGGCATGTGCCATATCCAGATGTTGCAGCAGCCGAGTCGCCTCGTCATGCAGACTGATTCCTGATGCTGTTGCTTTCTGCTTGCGTGAACGCGAAAAATGGCAAGGCAAGGCAACGTTTTCAAGGACGGAGAGGTAGGGGATGAGGTTGAACATCTGAAACACAAAACCGATATGATCGGAACGGAAATGGTCTCGCCCTGATCCATTTATACGGTTGATTGTATTTCCAAGCACCTCAACATCACCGCTTGATGGCAGGCTGACACCCGCAATCAGTGCCAGCAGCGTGCTCTTGCCACTGCCACTGGCACCGCGAAGGAAGATGCGCTCGCCGCGATCCACTTCGAATTCGGGAATGTGCAACACTTCAGGCAGGTTTTTACGCCAACCAAAGCGAAGATCTGTGATCTTTATTGCACACGTTTTTTGCATGAATATTCCGATAGTGTCAGTGCAGTGCGGCTCTGTCTCAGAGTTCCACGCTGTTGTGTTCTGGCGTCAAGTCTCTCTTTTGCTGTCCCTGCCTCGAAATGCTCTGAACCTCGATGACATCTGTTGCGGGAAACTGCTTGAAAATGTTGATTTCAATTCTTTTTAGCTGAGACATATTTGCACATTGAAAGTGGTAGTGCGCTGCGAAGTCACTATGTGTTTCTTCTCCATGAGCGTGTTCTTCATGTCCGCTGAAAGGTGATTCGACGTTGAGAGAAAGGGCTTCGCATTCGGCATCTATAGGCAGGATGAATAGCTGATCTGGCTGATTCAGGATATCAATCGCAGATTTGACGGCTTCCAATTGTGAATTGTTTTGAGGTTGATACTCGAAACCGACAAGGTTCATCGCAGGGCTTGAGAATTCAATGTCGAGATGATGACTGTCCACGGCAATCAATAATTGCGCTTCACCATGGACATGGGCTGCATGGTGTTCGTGATCATGCTCGTGTTCAGAAGCCAGAATCTGAATCGGGTAAATCAACAGGGAGGAAAAAAGAAGGGTAATTGCATATTGCTTATTGGACATGACCTGGGTTTCAGCTGCATTTCAACAATCATTATTATTACATAGTTACATAGGGTGTAGCATATCTTCCTCTCCGGGTTCAGATAGCATCCGGGTTTGTTAATTTCTTGCATGATGCATTCACTCCAGGGAGTTGCTGATACACCTCTTTGCTCAAGCTTTGCTACTATTAAATAAAATTCGTACACACTGGTAGATGGTTTTATGGCTAAACGCAGCAAGAGTGGACAGGATCGCCTGGATGATGCCGCACGCGCAGGCTGGCTCTATTATGTTGCGCATAACAACCAGGATGAGGTTGCTGAAAAGATGGGTATTTCCCGGCAGTCTGCCCAACGCCTGGTTTCTCTGGCAATGCGCGAGCGCCTTATCAAGGTCAGGCTGGATCATCCCATCGCACACTGCATGGAACTGGCCCAGCAGCTGACGGAAAAATATGGCCTGGAATCCTGTGAAGTGACCCTGTCGGATCCGACATCGGACGACCCCGCAATCGGAATCGCCGAGGTTGCGGCCAATCAGATGGAACGTTATTTCAAATCAAAAGAGCCAATCGTTATGGCCCTCGGCACCGGCCGCGAGCTACGTGAAGCAGTGAAGCAACTCACACCGATGAACTGTCCGCAACACAAGGTTGTGTCCCTGGTAGGCAACCTTGCGCCTGATGGCTCTGCAAGTTTCAACGATGTCATCATGCGCCTCGGCGAGACAATAAAAGCACCTCACTACCCTATGGCAGTTCCTGTCGTTGCAACCTCAAGCAAGGAGCGCGACATTTTCTGTGCGCAAAAACCCATCAAGAGTAATATCGCCCTGGCCAAATCTGCAGATGTCGCTTTTGTTGGTATTGGCGAAATCAACGAGGCACCGCCCATGCTGACAGACGGTTTTATAACACAGACAGAGCTGGATGGACTGATTGCCGCCGGGGCCATTGGAGAGGTTGTTGGCTGGGCCTTTGATAATGATGGAACAATCATCAAGGGTGAAACAAACTCACGCGTTGCGAGTGTACAACTCGAACAACCGCCGTCATGTCATACGATCGGTGTTGCGCGTGGAAACAACAAATTACCCGCGATTCAGGCTGCACTTGCCGGCCGATGGATTACTGGTTTGATCACTGACGAGTCCACTGCAACTGCACTGGTTGGCTGAAATTCTCTCTTACAGAAGCCTTTTCAATCAGATGGACGATTAATTATTTTCAACGCCCCCACAAGCTTCCACTCACGCACGTAGAAGAGACTAAATCCATTAGTAACAATAAGTTGTTAATCAATTGTGCAGCGCAATTATGTGCCTCTCATGCTTTCCCTTTGTCAGCTTTATGACAGATAAATGAAAAAAATATGTTGACATTGTGTCAATAGCGACTAGATAAAATGAATAATTGCTCACTGACTAAGCAATTATTCGTTAATAATTATTCGAAGTATTTGGAGGCAGAAATGAAGAATTTGATCCGTGTCCTTGCAGGTGCAACAGCGGCTTGCATGATCGCGACTCCCGTCCTGGCTGAGAAACTCACTATTGCTACGGTCAATAATGGTGACATGGTCCGCATGCAGAAGCTGACCGATGATTTCACAGCCAAGAACCCGGGCATCGAGGTCGAGTGGGTAACGCTGGAAGAAAACATACTGCGTCAGCGTGTTACGACAGACGTTGCAACCAAGGGCGGTCAGTACGACGTAATGACAATTGGTACCTACGAGGTTCCTATCTGGGGCAAGAAAGGCTGGCTCGTTTCTCTTAACGATCTGCCTGAATCCTACGATGTGGATGATATTCTGCCAGCCATCCGTGGTGGCCTGACGGTTGACGATAATCTCTTTGCTGCGCCTTTCTACACAGAAAGCTCTATGGTGATGTATCGCAAGGACCTGATGGAAAAAGCAGGCCTCACTATGCCGCAAGCACCCACCTGGGACTTTATCGGTAAGGCTGCACGTGCAATGACAGATAAGCAGAATGAAACTTACGGTATCTGTTTGCGTGGTAAAGCCGGTTGGGGTGAAAATGTTGCTTTCCTGACTGCGACTGCTAACTCCTTCGGAGCCAGGTGGTTCAATATGGATTGGAAGCCACAGTTTACAGGCGAGGCGTGGAAGAAGACCCTCAATTTCTACATTGACCTGATGAACGATGCCGGCCCTCCAGGTGCATCCTCCAACGGCTTCAACGAAAACCTTGCACTGTTCCAGTCCGGTAAATGTGGCATGTGGATTGACGCCACGGTTGCGGCCTCATTCGTGACCAATCCGAAAGACAGCCAGGTTGCTGACAAGGTCGGTTTTGCATTGGCACCGGATGCGGGACTCGGCAAACGCGGTAACTGGTTGTGGGCGTGGAGCCTTGCTATTCCGGCTGGTACGCAAAAGGCAGAGAGCGCGAAGAAGTTTGTTGCCTGGGCAACCTCCAAGGAATACCTGGATCTTGTTGCATCCAAAGAGGGATGGGCCAATGTTCCTCCTGGTACTCGTGCCTCTCTCTATGCAAACGAAGAGTATGCAAAAGTTCCTTTTGCCCAGATGACTCTCGACAGCATCAATTCTGCTGACCCAAAAAATCCAGCTGTTGATCCGGTTCCATATGTTGGTGTTCAGTTCGTTGCCATTCCTGAGTTCCAGGGCATTGCAACGACTGTCGGCCAGCAGTTCTCAGCCGCACTCGCCGGCACTGTCACTGCTGACCAGCCCCTGATGAATGCGCAGAGAATCACCGAGCGCGCCATGAAAAAGGCTCGCTACATCAAGTAGTGTGACCTTTCCGGGGTGCCGGCCTTAGCAGGCCGGCATCTCACCTCTCTCATTTTAACAAGAGGGTTTCTTACTATGGCTACCGATCATTCACGCATCGCAGCGCGCTTCATGATTTCTCCGGCAGTTCTTCTACTGCTCGGTTGGATGATTGTTCCCCTGTCGATGACGCTCTATTTTTCATTCCTCGATTACAACCTGCTGTCGCCAGGTATGGAGGAGTGGATCGGTTTCATGAATTACGAGTATTTCCTCACCGATCCGGCATTTTTTGCGGCTCTTGGAAATACTTTCCTGCTTGTCGCAGGTGTTCTTGTCATCACCATAACAGGTGGAGTTGCTCTTGCCTTGCTGCTTGATCAGCCAATGTGGGGGCAGGGGATCGTACGCATCCTCGTCATTGCACCTTTCTTCGTCATGCCGACTGTGTCAGCACTGGTGTGGAAAAATATGTTCATGAATCCTGTCAACGGGTTGTTCGCTCACGCTGCAAAAGCAATGGGACTGGCACCCTTCGACTTTTTTGCCCATGCGCCGCTTTTCTCAATCATTATGATCGTTGCATGGCAGTGGCTGCCCTTTGCCACCCTGATCCTGCTGACTGTACTGCAATCACTCGACAAGGAGCAACTGGAAGCCGCAAAGATGGACGGCGCACGAAAAATGAGCCGCTTTGTTCATATCATTCTTCCGCACATGTCGAGAGCGATTACCGTCGTCATCCTTATCCAGACGATTTTCCTGCTGTCGATATTTGCTGAAATCCTGGTTACCACCAACGGTGGACCCGGTTACGCATCCACCAATATTACCTACCTCGTCTATGCGCAGTCTCTGCTGCAGTTTGATGTGGGCGGGGGTTCGGCTGGTGGCATCGTGGCTGTCGTCCTGGCAAACATTGTCGCGATCTTCCTGATGCGGATGATCGGCAAGAACCTGGAGGCCTGAAGCATGTCACACACAGCTATAGATAGCCGTAAAATCATAATGACTGCCATTGCATGGGGAATCGGCTTGCTGATTTTCTTCCCCATTCTGTGGACCATCCTGACCAGTTTCAAAACCGAGGCCGATGCAATTGCATCACCACCGATGTTCCTCGGCTTTGACTGGACCTTGGAGAATTACACGGAAGTTCAGGATCGCTCCAATTACTTCCAGCATTTCTGGAATTCGGTCGTCATCTCTGTCGGCTCCACCCTGCTGGGCCTGCTGATCGCAATTCTGGCAGCCTGGTCGATGGCATTCGTACCCGCCAAGGGCACCAAGAATGTCTTGATGTGGATGCTTTCTACAAAGATGCTGCCTCCTGTCGGTGTCCTGATTCCTATTTATCTTCTGTTCAGGGATACGGGGCTTCTCGATACACTGACCGGCCTGGTACTGGTTCTGACACTGATCAATCTACCGATCATCGTGTGGATGCTCTATACCTACTTCAAGGAGATCCCCGGTGAAATCCTTGAGGCTGCCCGCATGGACGGTGCCAGCTTGTGGGCAGAGATTATTCATGTACTCACGCCGATGGCAGTACCCGGAATTGCCTCCACGATGCTGTTGAACATCATCCTTGCCTGGAACGAGGCTTTCTGGACACTCAATCTTACGGCTGCAAAAGCTGCACCACTGACAGCTTTTATCGCCAGTTATTCCAGCCCTGAAGGGCTTTTCTACGCAAAACTCTCAGCCGCTTCAACAATGGCTATTGCACCAATCCTGATCATGGGCTGGTTCAGTCAAAAGCAGTTAGTACGCGGTCTCACCTTCGGCGCTGTGAAATAGGAGCAAATCATGGGAAGTATCACACTTGAAAATGTTACAAAAAGTTTCGGGGACGTCGAGGTTATCCCGCCCCTGAACCTGGAAATCAATGAAGGCGAATTCGTAGTTTTCGTCGGCCCCTCGGGTTGTGGCAAGTCCACCCTGTTGCGACTTATCGCGGGACTGGAAGATGTTTCCTCCGGTTCCATTGCAATTGATAGAGAGGATGCAACAAGCATCCGTCCTGCAAGGCGGGGCTTGGCGATGGTATTCCAGTCGTACGCCCTCTATCCCCACATGTCCGTACGTAAAAATATCGCCTTTCCACTCAAGATGGCGGGCCTGGAACAGGCCGACATCGACAAGAAAGTTGATGCTGCTGCAAACATACTCAACCTATCTGATTATATTGACCGCAAACCCGGCCAGTTGTCGGGAGGGCAGCGTCAGCGTGTTGCAATCGGTCGTGCCATCGTGCGTGAACCAAAGGCCTTCCTGTTTGACGAACCACTCTCCAATCTCGATGCGGCGCTGCGCGTCAACATGCGCCTGGAGATATCAGAACTGCATCAGGACCTCAAGACAACGATGGTTTACGTGACGCATGACCAGGTTGAAGCAATGACCATGGCCGACAAGATCGTGGTACTGAGAGCGGGCGTGATCGAGCAGGTCGGCAGCCCACTCGAACTGTATCGCAAACCTGCGAACAAGTTTGTTGCCGGTTTTATCGGTTCGCCGAACATGAATTTCCTCTCCGGTGAAGCTGCACAAAAACATGGTGCACACACCATCGGCGTGCGTCCTGAACACCTTGCTTGTTCGAGAGAGAGCGGAATGTGGAAGGGCACAGTTGGTGTGGCCGAGCATCTCGGTTCAGACACATTTCTTTATGTCACCCTGAATGATGGCTCTAACTTCACTGTCAGAAGTGATGGCAACGTTGATCTGAATCACGGCGACACCGTTTATCTCTCTGCTGAACCCGAGAATATTTACCGGTTTGATGAGAATGAACAGGCGATTGGCTAGCGCTGTTGCTGACATCAGCCATGTAAATGCAGACAACCGGATAGATTGATTATGACGAAGATACTGAATAATGACACCCTGGGTTCACTTCCATCCAGCGTCTCTGTTCCACGTTATGACAGGGGTGCGATAACGCCGGGAATTCTCCACATCGGTGTCGGCAACTTCCACCGTGCCCACCAGGGCGTTTACCTGGACCGACTCTTCAACAAGGGGTTGAGCCATGACTGGGGAATCATTGGCGCGGGCATCATGCAGTATGATGCGGCGAAGCGTGAGCTGCTGTCTCGCCAGGACTGGTTGAGTACGGTGATCGAGCTTGATCCACGTGGCTATACGGCCCGTGTTTGCGGATCGATGATCGATTTTGCTGAAATATCCAGCCAGGCACTTGTTCGGGCAATGATGACAGAAGAGATTCGTATCGTCTCCCTGACGATCACCGAGGGCGGCTATTATATCGATCCTGAAACTGGCGGCTTTAATGCGAACCATCCCGACATTCGGTCCGACGCAGCCAACGGGGGAGAGCCGGGCACGGTTTTCGGAGCGATTGTCACTGCTCTGAAAATACGCCAATCCGCAGGCATGCCGGGGTTCACTGTTATGTCATGCGACAACCTGCCGCATAACGGAGACGTGACCAGACGTGCAGTTCTCGGCATGGCCGAACTGATTGCGCCGGAGCTGAGCGGATGGATCGAGGAGAATGTTACCTTTCCGAACGGTATGGTGGACTGCATCACACCGGCTACGGGTGATCGTGAGCGCGCAATGGTGGAAGAGAAGTTCGGCATCGACGATCCGGGCATCGTTGTATGCGAACCATTTCGCCAGTGGATACTCGAAGACAACTTTTGCCAGGGGCGTCCGGCGCTTGAAGAGGTTGGTGTGGAGTTTGTGCAGGATGTATCGCCCTACGAACTAATGAAGCTGCGTATTCTTAATGGCGGTCACGCAGCAATTGCCTATCCTTCCGCACTGCTTGGTGTCCACTATGCACATGATGCCATGGGTACGCCACTGGTCCAGGCATTCCTCGAAAGGCTTGAGACAGAAGAGATCATCCCGACTGTTCCGCCGGTTCCCGGTGTTGATTTCAACCAGTACCTCGACAAGACACAGGAGCGATTCTCCAATGCCGAGATTGGAGATACGATTCCGCGCCTCTGCCTGGATGGTTCCAATCGACAGCCCAAGTTTATTCTGCCAACGATCGCGGACAGGCTGGAGCAGGGTCTTCCGGTGAATGGTCTTGCTCTCGAGGTTGCCTTGTGGTGCCGATATTGTGCGGGAACGGATGACAGCGGCAAACCATTGAGTGTTGATGACGAGAAAGCTGAGCGTTTACAGAAAAATGCACAGCTGGCTCGCTCTGAACCCAAGGCGTTCCTCGGCATGTCGGATATTTTCGGTAACATGGGCAGCAATGAAGCCTTTGTTTCCCAGTTTTCGGATGCGCTTGGTTCATTATGGGAAAATGGTACCGAGGCAACGCTTCAATCCTATGTCAGCAAGGTAGCCTGAGCCATGTTTCTTGTCTGCGGAGAAGCTTTATACGACGTGTTTCCTGACCAGGGAGACAATCCTGCAACCTTCAACATGACTGCGCGAGCAGGCGGTTCACCCTTCAATGTTGCCATTGGACTTGCACGGCTTGGCCAGCAGTCAGCACTGTTGACCGGTATCTCGACCGATCAACTGGGTAACCGCCTGGTTCAGATGCTCGAATCCGAATCGGTGAACACGGACTACCTTGTGCGAAATGGCCGTCGTACAACGATTGTGATTGTTGGCGTCAATGAACAGGGTCAGCCCAGCTATGCGTTTTACGGTCAAGGGTCAGCGGATTGCAGTCTCTCGAATGAATCACTGCCAGTCATTGGAGACGCGGTCACAGGCCTTCATTTCGGTTCCTACTCGCTGGTGATGCAACCGATTGCTGATGCATTTGCAGACCTTATGAAGCAGATGTCAGATCGTTTCATCTCTATTGACCCGAACATCCGGCCAAGCATACAGCCAGACATGGAAGTGTGGCGACAACGCCTGTGGGAATACGCGGAAAAAGCTGACCTGCTGAAAATCAGCGCAGAAGATGTCGACTATCTCTATCCTGGTCGTGATCATGAAGAGTTTGCCGATGCCCTGATAAAGGCGGGTACACAGCTCGTGGTGATTACCGATGGTTCAAGCGATGTCAAATGCTGGACTCAGAGTGGATTGTCCGTTACCAGGAGCCCGAGGGTGGGGAAGCTCGTCGACACGGTCGGCGCCGGTGATACCTTCCAGGCGGCACTGCTGACACGCCTCGCACAGTGGGGTGAACCGAAACAGGTCATCAGGTCACTCAGCTCCGAACAACTGGATGAATTGATGGGATTTGCCGTCACGGCAGCAGCCATTACATGTTCACGACGCGGTGCCGATTTACCGCGCCTCGACGAAGTATTGAAAGAGAGTAAAGATTAAACAAGATCATATTGGCCGGGAAGCGATATCAGATGACCTGGTTTCATTAGGCGGTGTTATGGTGACAATACAAGCTGTATCATTTCCCTGGTCGTACTTTTAACGGGTTGACTCAGGCCGGATTTGCACAATAACAGGGCTATCGATTATGAACGATTCTACCCAGCAATTACGATACGTCAGCCGTCTGACGAGAGATACTATTGCACTCGTACTCGCTGGAGGGCAGGGTTCAAGACTGCATGAGTTGACAGCATGGAGAGCAAAACCTGCCGTCTATTTCGGGGGGAAGTTCCGCATTATCGATTTCCCCATGTCCAACTGTCTGAACTCCGGGATTCGGCGCATTGGTGTGTTAACGCAGTACAAGGCGCATTCACTGATTCGTCACCTGGTTCAGGGCTGGAGTCACCTCAATTCTGCAACAGGTGATTTCCTTGAGATCCTTCCTGCTTCACAACGTGTTGGCGGTGAGTGGTACAAGGGCACTGCCGATGCCATCTATCAGAACCTCGACATTATCAGGACGCACATGCCCAAGTACGTGCTCGTCCTTTCAGGCGATCATATCTACAAGATGGACTATGGTCCGATGCTCGCCTTTCATGCAGAAAGCGGTGCCCAGATGACAGTCTCCTGTCTCGAGGTCCCTCTCGAAGAGGCCGCGAACGACTATGGCGTTATGAAGGTAGACGAGAATCAGCAGGTGATCGGTTTTGAGGAGAAACCTGCTGCACCGGAATCGATTCCGGGCCATCCGGATTTGTGCCTCGCATCCATGGGTAACTATGTGTTCGACACCGAGTTTCTCTTCGATGAACTGATTGCCGATGCCGATAACCCTGATTCGTCCCATGATTTCGGCAAGGACATCATCCCGTCCCTGATCAGTCGCAGCAAAGTGATGGCATATCCATTCAGGGACCCTGAGACCAATGAACGTGCTTACTGGCGCGACGTGGGAAACCTGGATGCTTTCTGGCAAGCGAACATGGAATTGATCAATGTAACTCCAGAACTCAATCTATACGATGACGATTGGCCGATCCTGACGCACCAGGAGCAGTTGCCACCAGCGAAGTTCGTCTTTAATGACAGCGAACGCCGCGGCATGGGAGTTGATTCAATGGTATCGGGTGGATGCCTGGTTTCCGGTGCCTACCTGGATCACACGCTGCTCTTCTCACACGTACGCGTATGCTCGTACTCAGAAGTCAGGCACTCGGTCGTATTGCCCGGTGTTGAAATTGGTCGCAACTGCAGGATTAACAAGGCGATTATTGACCGTGCATGCGTAATCCCTGAAGGGACAGTGATTGGTGAAGACAAAGAAGCTGACCTGGCACGCGGATTCAGGGTGACAGACAAGGGTGTGGTGCTGGTGACGCCTGACATGCTTGGCCAGTCAACGCATATGGCACGGTGACAAGGGACCGGGAAATGTGAAGATTAAATCAGCCTTGGATCGATTTAATCCTGGCAGTTATAGCGGCACACATTCATTCCAAGGAACTCCTCGTAGGCTTCCCCTGTGGTCAGCCACTTGTTCAGATAGTCAGCAACCTGGTCGTCGGGTAAACCTGTGCGGAGTTCACAATGCAGCCCGTAGGGGTATCGTGGCGCGCTCCTCGGTTCGGCAATCACCCGGGCATCTTCCACAAAGAGCGTGTATTCGGGTCGCTCACCGGGCATAGCGCAAAATGCAGCCGGGCCGAATTGATCAACCAGGCTGGCAACTTGCGCGTTAAATTCGGAGAGAGTGGGAGGGCTTTGACTCATCCAACTGCCGGGATCAGGCTAGTCTTCACCGATGACGCGTTCTTCACGCGGTGCAGTCAGTAGCGTTTCAGCTTCAATCTCATTTTTGGCGAAAATCATGCGGTATCTTTCGACATCACCGGATTCCTCGCGAAGTTGACGCACGTGCTGCTTTGCTTCACGATACTTCGCAAAGGTTTCGAGGTGCGTCAGAGTACGCGGTTTTTCGATTTCGTAAACAAAATAGGGCATGAGAAACCTCTTGTGTCATGCAATTCAGCCTGAGATTTTACACAAAAACTGTGACGAATAACGACTTTCACAACAGGGGAACAGCTACCTTGACGAAGGATAATAGAAAGAGGCACGCGTGGCTGATGCAAATTTTCGCATTTGCCGTACTTGTAGTGCTGCTTCAGCCGGCGTTTGCCAAAGTTCCTGCCGCACCTGCCATGACGCTCTACCAGTTTGCCGGGGATGCCAAAATCCCCTACTACAAGAAGGATCAATTCGCACGCAGCGGTAAAAAGAAGGTTGCTGGCAGCCTTGCTCAGGGCTCCTGGGTCGTTCCATGCCTGGTGATTCATAACGGCAAACCGCTGACAGCCAGCGATGGCACCCCGTATGTCGGTTTTGAGGTCCTGTTTGATGCAAACAAGGCTACCGCTGCCTCTACCAAGAGAAAAATGGATAAGATCGCCTCGCGTGAAGGCTTGATGGTGCAGAATCATCACTGCGACAGCAAAGTGAAATACGTGATGAATGCAAAACGCCTGGTGAATCGTACAAAACAGCCATTTTTTGCGCCCAAGGGTCACGGTGGCACACCGGCACGTGCAGAGAATGACTATGATGAAATTATTCGCACATTCCACAACTCCTCCCAGTGCGAAAAAGCCAACCGACATCTGACTGGCCGACGCGATGCGCTCGCTGATGCGTGGGAGAAATTCATTCACAAGAACAGGCGCAAGTGGTCGAATGACAAACTCAACAAGGCCAAGCACCTTGACTATGTCATGCGCACTGCAATTTACGAGGGGCACATCGGCAGGGGTTGTAGTGCCTACGGTGCCTGTGAGCGGAATATTATCGCCCTGTCGATTCGTAATCGTGTGATTGGCCAGTGCAGTTCAGCGCAAGGCTGTGGTTTCGAGGGGGATTTTCAGGGTGCTGCATCGGCCGTTTCCCAGTACAACATTTGGGATGCCTACCTGACCCAGACATCCGGGCTGACCTCCTGCTTTCTGCGCACCGATCTCGCAGACGAGGCACCATTTACCAAGTTACAGGCGATGTATTCACAGTCGGTAGGCGATATAAGTTCTATCCTGTTTGATTCTGAAGATGCGCTGCAGGAACGCTTTGTCGATACCGATTCGGCAGCCCTGACAAGCCTGCGCCACTACTATCATCCACCCGCCATGGGAGCCTGTTTTCCGAATCATGATGCAGTTGAATTTATCACCGCGGCAGCAGCGGGCAAGAACGGTGATTATATTCTTCTCGTCAACCAGCGTATCAAGGTCGATAAAGAGCAGGGTGATGGTTACAGCTTCAGGGACTTTCGCTACAAGCTCGATGATGGCGCAGATAAGGTGACCATCTCCGATACATACAAGGGTTTTGTAATTGACGGGCGTAAAGTCTCACTGAAAAAACCGACACGTTGCACACCCTATGGGGTATCGAGCAAGTGCCGCTTTAATAATGTCGAGCGCTACCGGAAGACACCTTTCTGGCTGAATAGCGGCAAGTTGGTTGAATTCAAATGCCGTGTCCGTGACATAGGCGAATCCTGTACCGGGGAAGCGCAAACGAAAAAAGTCAGTATTGGCGGAAAATGTGACATCGATATGATGCCTGTTGTCGGTGTCAGGTAGAAAGCTATTAATCAAGATGGACAGGGAGGTTGAGCTTGTCTGATGTAACCCTATTCTGGCACGACTACGAAACATGGGGTGTTGACCCAAGACGTGATCGTGCTTCCCAGTTCGCCGGCGTGCGTACAAACCTGGAACTGGAGATTGTTGGCAAGCCGGTGATGCACTACTGCAGGCCAACAGCTGACTTCCTGCCACATCCGGAGGCCGTTTTGGTTACCGGGATCACTCCGCAGAAGGCGTTTCGAGAAGGTCTTAACGAGGCAGAGTTTTTTCGTGCAATTCATGCAGAGCTGTCACTGCCGGGTACCTGTGGGGTTGGCTACAACAGTATCCGTTTCGATGACGAAGTGACCCGTTTCGGTCTCTATCGTAACTATTACGAGCCCTATGCACGCGAATGGCAGAACGGAAACTCTCGCTGGGATATTCTTGACCTGGTGCGTATGACCTTTGCACTTCGACCGGAAGGTATCGAGTGGCCGCAACGCGAAGACGGCAACGCCAGTTTTCGTCTTGAACACCTGACTGCGGCGAACGGTATTGATCACGAGGGTGCGCATGATGCGATGGTCGATGTCTATGCCACCATCGGCATGGCAAGACTGATTCGCCAACATCAGCCACGACTGTTCGACTACTACTTCGGTCTGCGTAAAAAAGCAGCCGTATCCAAGCTGATCGACGTGGCGACGGGCGCACCCTTCCTGCATGTCTCAGGTATGTATCCTGCCGAGCGTGGCTGCATCGGTGTGGTTATGCCGCTACTGACACACCCGGTCAACTCCAACGAGGTAATCGTTTTCGATTTGCGCCAGGATCCTGCTCAACTGCTCGAATCAAGTGTTGAGGAGTTACAGGAGAACCTGTTTACACCGAAAGCAGAGATGCCGGATGGTGTAGAACGTGTCGCTCTCAAGGGAGTGCATATCAACAAGTCACCGGCAGTGGCACCAATGGGAACACTGACACCCGAAGCGACTCAACGCTGGGAAATAGATCTAGACAAGATAGAGCAGCATCGCCAACAGATTCTGGACGACAGCACACTGACAGGGCGTCTTGAACAGCTCTACGGCGAGAAGCGGGATTTTGGTGAGGGAGATGCAGATTCTGCACTCTATGATGGCTTTTTAAACCAGGCCGATACACGATTGTGCCAGCAGGTGCTGGAGAGTTCGCCAACCGAGCTTGCCGGTTTACGTCCTGCATTCAAGGATGAGCGTCTACAGACTCTCTATTTTCGTTACCGTGCACGCAACTGGCCAGAATATCTCTCGGAAGAGGAGCAGCGACAGTGGGCAGATTTCTGCAGGGCACGCCTGTTTGACGGCGCATACGGCAGCACACTGACCATCGACGAGTTTTACCTGCGTATCGAGGCGATGCTCGAAGAGCGTCAGGATGAACGCACGGTCGGCCTTATGAAACATCTCGCGGCATGGCCGCAGGAACTGGGGTTCGCCTGAATAGCTAACGCTGTAGGAGGCTCGCCTCGGGCCGATCATCGCGGACCGGTTTTAGCTCCTGCAAAACCGGCACTTTCGCCATCCATGGCGGTCACGAGACGCCGCTCTTAGTCCTTAGTCCACTCACTCAACGCATCAATAATCTTCTGCGCTTGCTCCTTGCTGGAGATGTTGAACTTGGACTTTTGCTGGTACTGGCCATTGCGCTTCTGGTAGCGGCGGATGGTGTACTTGTCAGCACCGTACTCTTCCTTGCTGCGATTCCACTCCTGGAAACGGTAGATGATGGTCGTCCACGCGCCTTTTGTCAGGATTTGCTTGTCGAGTTCCTTAACGACGTCAATGCCATCCTCGCTCCAGTTTACTGTTAGTTCGTCAGGTGTTTCTGCCATTGGATCTGTCTCTGTAAAAATTTGTCGAAGTGTAACCCGAATAGCGCTTCACTTGTACTACCCAGCTTGTATACTGTGCGCATGATTACAAAAATTCTCCTGACCATCGCGGTCATCATTGTCGTAATGCTGATGTTTCGTCGCAAAGCGCCCCGGAGTGGTCCGCAGACCATTGAAACAAATGACAACAAACGTGCATTGAAGATTGCAGCGGTGGTTGCCCTTGGTGTGATGATCGCAGGTGCTGCATTATGGATGCTGACCAGCTGGCGTGATGCCACAGAAATTGTCGAAGTGCGCGTGGTGAATTCACAGACCGGTGACAGCGTTCTTTACCAGGCTCATCGTAACGATATCGATGATCGATCCTTCCGGACCGTCAAAGGTGTGCGTGTCGTACTCGCCGAGACCGAGCGCCTCGAGGTCAGCGACGAGGGCCGATATTAAAGGCGACCGATAGCCGGTTTTCGCTGCTGCAGTTCTTCTCGACCAGGTGGGGGAGGCTTGGCGAAAAGAGGTAGACATCTCCGGTTTGCGGCGTCAGCCTGTGTGTGTTATCACCAGCAGGGAAGACAATATCACCCGACTCATCAGGCACTTGCAGGTAGCAGACGCCTGAAAGAAGTTCATCGTTCTCTTCGTGTGTATGCAGGCTGGTGGTATGCCCGGGTCCCATCAGGTTGAACCAGTAACCAAGTTGTAATTCTGCTTCTGTGCCGAGCCGTTGCCTGGCAAGATCGAGCAGGAAAACAGAGAGCTGATCCATCTCGGGAAACCTGGATTTGTCCGGGTAGATATTTTCGAAACGACCGTCAAAGTGGTGGGTCTTGTTGGTTGACTCATCATCAAGCAGCTGCTCAAAGCGTTGCCGAACAGCATCAAGCAGTTGCAAGTTATTGATATGGTGACAGCTGACACCGGTATTATCAGGTGAACTCATAGCAGCAGAAAATGTCTTGGAAGTAAGTTGGTAAAACAAATAATCAATATGCGAAAGTCAATTTTACACCTGCTTGCCATTGCTGCGCTATCCCTGTCAGCACAGGCCCAGGCGGCTGAGCGTCTCGACTACATCGTCAAGCTGAAGGGCGCAGTGACTCTCTACGGCTGGATGTCGCTTGCCGACGCAACCATCACGACTGATCGGAAGAAGCGCTGTGCTGATACGCAATGCACCCTCACCGAGGTACGCATGTCATCGGAGAATCACAGCCTGCTGGAATCATTGGCGCCGACACGTTTTCTCTTCCGCAGTGCATATCTGGAAAATCCGCCACAGTCACTCTCCTTTGAAAAACGCCAAAATAAAAATGGCAAGAAGTATCAGCCTTATGGTTACAAGCACAGTTTCTCGGTGCGTTCTGCAGATGGCCGTACAATCGACAGGTATGAACTTGCCAGCAAGGGGGATAGCTTGCCAGGTGAGGCCAGGCGCTACCTTGAACCTTCTGCACCGGACAACATTGAACCAATGGTGAGGAAGCAGAAGAGTAAACCCTTGGTAAATGGCGCACTGGATCGCTGGGCCCTGATCCAGCATTTGCGTTCTGTTGCACTCGATGACGGCTACAGCCAGGAGTTTGCGGGCACCGATGGCAGCCATCAACTTAGGTACAAGGTTAATCTGGAGAAATCTGTTTCGCTGACGATTCACGGTAAAAAGCAGGCGTGCTGGAAACTGGTTATTAATGAGAAGGATATCGGCAGAAATCAAAAACAGCCTCCTCTCTACCTGTGGATCAGCAAAAGCGCCGATCGTCTGCCGTTGCAGTTGGAAATGCCCAGTGATCAAGGGCGTATCCGGTTTGAACTGACCAGTTCCTGAGTGTAGATTCCACAACATTGTCTTACCGGCCTTGAGCCGGTATCCATGTGTATGCTGTTCCTGATGGACCCCGGATCAGGCCCGGGGTGACGAAATTGGCGCCCGGGATGGCGAAAATGGTGTCCGGGATGACGAAATTACTGCCGGGTTCAGGCTACAGAGAGAATATCGTCATAACAGATTCAAATTGTGCAAATGTCCCGACTTCTGGAACAATCGGGAGATTATTTTTTTCGGAGACCTGTTGAATGCCTTCACTGATACTGCCATTTCGTGCCTTGCGCCCCGTTGAGGGACGTGCTGATGATGTCGTTGCGCCGCCCTATGATGTGATGAATGCCGACGAGGCGAGAGCCATGGCAGAGGGCCGTCCATGGAGCTTTCTGCATATCTCACGTCCGGAGATCGACCTGCCGCAGGGCACTGATCCCTATGCACCTGAAGTCTATAGCAAGGCACGCGAGAATCTCGATCACATGATCGCAGAATCGATTCTCAAGCGTGACGACACAGCTTGTTACTACGCCTATCGCCTGGTGATGGGCGAGCATGTACAGACAGGACTGGTTGCTGTTGCCTCTGTAGATGCGTATGACATTAATCGTGTCAGGAAGCATGAGCTGACCCGGCCGCAGAAAGAGGATGACAGGGTGCGCCAGATCGAAGCCTTGAACGCACAAACCGGTCCGGTGTTTCTCTCTTATCGTGCTGACACGGTTGTCGATACCATTTTGCTGGAGACCAGTAAGACGACTCCGGATGTTGATGTGACTGCGGCCGATGGCGTGCAGCACAGTTTGTGGGTAATTAGCGATACTGCAGCGATTGAGAAACTGACCGGTGCATTTGATGCAATGGATGCTGTCTATGTTGCCGACGGGCATCACCGTTCCGCAGCGGCAAGTCGTGTTGCACACAGCCGCCGTGAACAGGGTGCTGCCGGCACGGAAGCAAGCCATGACTATTTCCTTTCGGTACTGTTTCCTCACGACCAGGTGCAGATTCTCGATTACAACCGGGTCATCCGTGACCTCAATGGGCTTGATGAAAGCGCCTTCCTCGATGCCGTCGCACAGAATTTCGTCGTTAATGAGTCTGCCGATTCGGTCAAGCCGCACAGCCCGGCAGAGTTCGGTATGTATCTTGCAGGTAACTGGTATCACCTCGCACTGCCGCCTGAAAAAATCCCACAGGATCCTGTTGCCAGGCTCGAGGTGAGCCTGCTGGGAGACAACCTGATCGATCCTATTCTCGGGATCACTGATCAGCGCCGTGACAATCGCATCGATTTTGTTGGTGGTATTCGCGGCATGGAAGGTCTTGAAGCGCGCGTTGATTCGGGAGAAATGGCGGTTGCATTCTCTCTCTATGCGACCACCATGGAGGCGCTCATGGCAGTTGCAGACGCCGACGAGATCATGCCGCCTAAAACAACCTGGTTTGAGCCCAAACTGGCTGACGGTTTGATCAGCCATGTTCTCGACTGAGTCATGGTCAGCAGGGCGAAACGTTTTCCGAATGACCGTCTGGACCAGGCCGCAGTAAAAGCCTGGTGCGACAGCTTGCCGAAGGCAACAGATGAGAAAGCCCGCAAGGGGCTTCTTCATGCGGTAGAGCTGTGCTTCGAACTGCTCGCAGAGCTCCAGGACAGAACCGGTGAACAGCTCTCACTCTATGCCATGCAAGTGGCTGACCTTCTGGTTCAGCTGGAGATGGATGACGAGACAGTGAGCGCAGCGCTGCTCTATCGTATTGTCGGCAATGATCTGAAAACACAGGAAGAGATTGAAGCGATTTTTGGTGCCATGGTAGCAGGCCTGGTCAAGGATCTTCTGCTGATCCAGCAGCTCTCTCCCGGTGTGCTCACTGGCCGTGAAGAGAAGGGCGAGGAGCACAGTGAGAACCTGCGTCGTATGCTGCTGGGTATCTCATCTGATGTACGTGCGGTTCTGATCTTGCTTGCCGAGCGTGTTCACCTGATGCGCAGGCTCTCCCATCTCGATGAAAATTATCAGTCCCAGTTCAGCCGTAATACACGGGATATCTTTGCGCCGCTGGCGAATCGCCTTGGCGTGTGGCAACTCAAGTGGGAGCTTGAGGACCTGTCGCTGAGATATCTTGAACCTGAGCAATACCGCTCGATTGCCAAGCAGCTTGAGGAGCGGCGCGATGAGCGCATCGCCTACATCAAGCATGCAGTCGCGATGCTGGAGGATGCTTTCAGCGAGAATGACATTCGTGCCGACATCAGCGGGCGTCCCAAGCATCTTTACAGTATCTGGAAGAAAATGTACCGCAAGCAGTCGGGCTTCGAGCATATTTTCGACGTTCGAGCCGTGCGAGTACTGGTCGATAGCGTTGCAGACTGTTATGCGGCACTCGGTATTGTGCACAGCATCTGGAAACATATTCCGCGGGAGTTTGACGACTATATCGCGACCCCCAAGGCCAACCTCTACCAGTCGATTCACACGGTTGTCGTTGGCCCGGATGAGAAGCCACTCGAGATCCAGATCCGTACGCATGAGATGCACTCCCATGCCGAGCATGGTGTTGCCGCGCACTGGCGTTACAAGGAACAGAAAGGCAGCAGCGATGATCTCGAGCGTCGCATCAGCTGGATGCGGCAGTGGCTTGAGCAGCGCGAACCCGAAAGTGAACAAGAGAGCAGTCTTCTGGCCAGCGATGTGCACCAGGATTATGAACAGACCCAGGTCTATGTGCTGACACCGCAAGGCAAAGTGATCGAGTTGCCAAATGGCTCAACTCCAGTAGATTTTGCCTACGCAATTCACTCCAGTGTCGGCCATCGCTGCCGTGGCGCACGCATCGATGGTCATATCGTGCCTCTCAATACGCCACTTGAAAGTGGCCAGACTGTCGATATTCTGACTCACAAGGAGGAGCGACCGTCACGTGACTGGATGAGTCCTCACCTTGGCTATATCAAAACCTCTCGTGCGCGCAATCGCGTCAAGAGCTGGTACCGGCACCAGGATTTCGACAGCCATGTCGAGATGGGTAAGGCGAGCCTTGAACGAGAGTTGACGCGACTCGGTTTTGAACGTCCGGAGCTGGCAAAAATTGCTCCTGAATTTAACCTGAAAGGGGTGGATGATCTCTATGCTGCGATTGGACGCGGTGACGTTTCACCCGTACAGATCGCTGGCTGGCGCCATCGAGAGGAACGCGAGAAGAAACCCAAAAAGACAGTTAAGAAACGTCAGCAACGTGGAAAATCAACACACGGTGCAAGTGCAGACATTACCGTCGATGGAATCGATGACCTGATGACGCATCTTGGCAAGTGCTGCAAGCCGGTACCCTCGGATTCCATCATCGGGTACATCACGCGTGGACGCGGGGTTACCGTGCACCGTAGCGACTGTTCAGTTGTGCGCCACATGAAAGAGGATGATCGTGCACGTCTTGTCGATGTGCGCTGGGGTGATGAAGGAGAGGATGCAGCATTCGAGGTTGATGTGCGGGTGGTTGCTCTCGATCGCAAGGGCCTGATGCGTGATGTGACGTCACTCTTTTCCAACGAGGAGATTGATGTCACCGGCATCAATAGTCACTCGGACAGGAGGCATCAAAAAGCGATTATGCGTTTCTCCCTGCAGATTGATAATGTCGGGCAACTTAGCCGGATTATCGATAAGCTGGCGCAGCTGCCGGATGTCGTGGAAGTGTCACGAATTACCTGATTTCGGCAACAGCAGAAGAGTGGTGTGCGCAACCCTGTCATGCAGGCTCTCGCGTTCGCGATTGAACAGCATCCAGATGCTGCTGATACCAAAAAACAGAATGCCGATCAGGAGTCGTAAGCTGGCCTTTACATAATTGATACCTTCTTCAGGTTTCTCCTTGTCGACCACGCGGATACGCCATGCACGCATACCGAGAGTCTGCCCGCCGTGGGTCCAGAACCAGAGATAGAAGCCGAAAATGACAAGGCACCAAATAGCCCATAAGATGAACTTTGCAGTCGCATGATCGCCAATAACATCAATGCCGAATATCAGTTGCGCAGGGAAGGTCACAAGGGTTGTTGCAAGAAGTAATAGTCCAAACAATAGTACAAGGTCATACCCGAAAGCAGCGAGTACTCTCGGGAGGCCCGGATGCATGTGATTTGTAGCTGTCATGGTTTTGATAAATCCCGTTTATCGCTTACACTGTGAACCAGATAACTATAAAGAGTTCACTGGTTGCCTGTTGGTTCGGCCAGAGAAACATTAATAAGCTAAACATTAACAAATTCAGGTTGGATAACCATATATGATACGCGTCCTCGTCGTAGACGACCATCAACTGGTTCGCAACGGTTTCAGCCAGTTGCTTTCCCAGGCATCCGATATTGAGGTAGTTGGCCAGGCAGAAAATGGCGAAGAGGGTGTGCGTGTGTACGGGGAACTTGAACCGGACGTGGTACTGATGGATATCCAGATGCCTGTGCTCGATGGTATCGAGGCGACCCGCAAGTTGCAACGCATATACGACACCTGCAATGTCGTGATTCTCTCATCGGTTGAAACAGATCCCTTTCCTTTGCAGGCGCGTGATGCCGGTGCAATTGGTTTTCTCTCCAAGCGCTGTACCATCGATGAACTGTGTGCGGCGGTCAGAAATGCCAGTGCAGGACTGCCCTATATCTCGACTGAAATCGCCCAGCGCCTGGCATTGAGTAAAATCGATGGTGGTGATTCCCTGCTGGACACAATTTCTCCACGCGAAATGCAGGTGTTACTGTTGGCGACCCGTGGTTCACGCAATAAGGATATTGCTGAAGAGATGAATATTAGCGAAAAAACCGTCAGTACCTACAAGCAGCGACTCTACGAAAAACTGGGCGTGAAGAATGATGTCGAAATGGCGCATTACGCCCTGCGTCATCACCTGATCGAGGTGAAATGATCACACCAGATGCGGCTGCCTGCCGCAAGTGCGAACGCCTGGCAAATTTTCTCGACGAGGTTAAAAAAGATAACCCCGACTATTTTTGCCGACCTGTCCCTTCATTTGGTGAGCCCGATGCCGGTTTGCTGATCGTTGGACTGGCACCCGGTATGCACGGTGCCAATGCCACCGGGCGTCCCTTTACCGGTGATTATGCGGGCGAACTTCTTTACCAGACCCTGTATAAATATGGCTTCTCTACTGCAGCAGAGAGCCTCTCTGCAGATGATGGCCTGCAGTTACTCAACTGTCGTATTACCAACGCAGTGCGATGCCTGCCACCACAGAACAAACCGGTCGGTGCCGAGGTGAATAACTGCAATGATTTTCTCGCCCTTGAACTTGCCAATTTACCTGCAGACGGGGTTGTCATCGCGCTTGGCACCATTGCGCACAAGGCCGTGATTCGTGCCTTGGGCAAGAAGCAGAAAGAGTTCCCGTTTGCACATGCAGCCAGCCATGAACTGGGTGCAGGAAAGCACCTGCTTGATTCGTATCACTGCAGTCGCTACAACACTCAGACAAAACGCCTGACAACAGAGATGTTTGAAGATGTGTTCCATACTGCGAAGGAACTGCTAGGTCACTAGGGGAGGGTGCAGCATGAGTGAAGAGAGCAGCGCCTTCGATCATCGGGCTTTTCTTGCACGTCTTACTTCTCGTCCGGGTGTCTACCGTATGCTGGATGCGAATGGTGACCTGCTATACGTTGGCAAGGCAAAAAATCTCAAGCGCAGGGTTTCTAGCTATTTTACGCGCGCTAATAGTCGTCGTATTCAGTTGATGGTGGCGCAGATCGCCTCAATCGAGACCACGGTAACCAATACCGAGGCCGAGGCGCTGATCCTCGAAAACAATCTCATCAAGTCTCTCAAGCCGCGTTACAACATTCTGCTGCGTGACGACAAGAGCTATCCATATATCTATCTCTCGGCAGATGAGTTTCCACGCCTCTCTTTTCATCGTGGCACACGTGCTGCAAAGGGGCGATACTTCGGTCCATACCCCAGCAGCGGCGCGGTACGTGAAACCCTGAGCCTGCTGCAGAAGGTGTTCCCGGTGCGTCAGTGTGACGAGAGTTACTATCGCAATCGTACGCGTGCCTGCCTGCAGCACCAGATCAAGCGTTGTACTGCGCCATGTGTCGGCCTGATCACTAAAAAAGATTACCAGGCAGATGTTGATAACACGGTCAGGTTTTTGGAGGGCAGGGCGTCTGAGGTTATCGATGACCTGACAGAGCAGATGGATGTAGCAGCAAAGCAGCTCGACTATGAAACAGCTGCCGCTTTTCGCGACAGGGTTATCAGCCTGCGCAAAATCCAGGAGCGTCAGTATGTCAGCGGTGAAAAGGGTGATCTCGATATCATCGCGGCAGCAAGCGAGGCCGGAAAGGTCTGTATCCAGGTGTTCAGTATTCGTGGCGGCCGCAACTTGGGCAATCGCAGCTATTTCCCGCGTGCTTCGGCCGAGGTTCCGCTTGAGCAGGTTGTTTCAGCCTTTCTGGCACGCCACTATATCGACCGGCCGGTACCATCCTCGTTACTGGTCTCGGTTGAACCCGAAGATGCTGAACTGTTGGCCGAGGTCTTTTCACAACAGGCGGATCGCAAGGTGAAAATCCAGTCTCGTGTGCGTGGTGAGCGTCTGCGCTGGATGCGGCTGGCGCAGGAGAATGCCAAAACAGCACTTGCTGCGCGCATTGCAGATCGCCTCGGCGTCCGTGAACGCTACGAGGCACTGCAGGATGCACTTGGCCTGGAGGAGATTCCCGAACGCATGGAGTGCTACGACATTTCGCATACCTCGGGTGAGAAAACCGTTGCCTCCTGCGTGGTGTTCGATCAGCAGGGCCCGCTCACTTCCGAGTACCGCCGTTTCAATATCAGGACGACGGACATTGGCGATGATTATGCAGCCATGGCCGAGGCAATCGAGCGCCGTTTTCTGCGTATCAGGAAAGGCGAGATCAAGATGCCCGACCTGCTGGTAATCGATGGTGGCAAGGGGCAGATCAGCCGCGTGCATGAGCAGCTCGAAAGTCTTGGTGTTGGCGATGTACAGCTACTCGGTATCGCCAAGGGGCCAGACCGGAAACCGGGTATGGAGCAGCTCTTCTTGTTCGGCACAGAGAGACCCCTTATACTGAATTCAGCCTCGCCAGCCCTGCACCTGCTGCAGCAAATTCGTGATGAAGCGCATCGATTTGCAATTGCCGGTCACCGCCAGCGTCGTGCAAAAGCGCGTCAGCAGTCGGTCCTCGAGGGTATCGAGGGAATAGGTGCCGGGCGCAGACGTGACCTGCTACGTCATTTCGGAGGCTTGCAGGAACTGGAACGGGCCGGTGTTGAGGATATTGAGGCAGTCAAGGGAATCAGTACTGCACTGGCAAAACGAATTTACGACTATCTACACGGCGACTGATCCAACCATGCAATGGAATCTACCAAACATTCTTACCCTGTTACGTATCCTGTTGATACCGGTTCTGGTATTCGTCTTTTTCCAGGAGCAGCCATGGGCTCGCCTGGCAGCGGCAATCATTTTCATTGTCGCAGCCCTTACAGACTGGTTTGATGGCTATCTTGCCAGGCAACTGGAGCAGACTTCCAAGTTCGGTGCATTTCTCGACCCGGTGGCCGACAAGCTGATGGTTGCTGCGGCACTGGTGCTGCTGGTTTCCGCAGATCCGAGAGTCGGGGTGACAGTTGCAGCAGTCGTTATAGTCGGGCGTGAAATTACCATCTCCGCACTGCGCGAATGGATGGCTGAGCTGGGTGGGCGCACCACCGTGGCTGTCAGCATGATTGGTAAATTCAAGACCGCGGCTCAGATGATCGCCATCTCCCTGATGCTGTGGCAGTCGGACCTGTTCGGATTGCCCATTTACCAGCTTGGCCTGGTACTGCTTTACATCGCCGCGGTACTGACTATTTGGTCAATGATCGCTTACTTGCGCGCTGCGTGGCCGATCCTGAAGCAGTGACTAATGATGACCAATCGCCGCGCTTGTGTCATAATCGCCCGCTGTTGAAGCTGATTCAGGGCCGAATAATTCAAAACAAGCCCTGACTCTACCGTTTTATTTGAAAATTCTGAGAGATACCAATGAGTTTTTTTATTTCTGAAGCCCTGGCACAGGCGCCTGCCGCTGCCGCTGATGCACCCGGATGGCAAGGCCTGATTTTTCCACTTGGCCTGGTTGTTATATTCTACTTCTTCCTGATTCGTCCACAGATGAAGCGTGCCAAAGAGCACAAAAAACTGGTCGATGAGTTGCAGAAAGGTGATGAGGTCCAGCTGCAGGCTGGCATGATGGGTAAGATTACCGATCTCACTGACGTGGCTATCGATGTTGAAGTAGCTGAAGGCATCGTCCTCAAGTTCCGCCGTGCAGCGGTTGAGGCTGTTCTGCCAAAGGGCTCGTTGAAAGAGATGTGAGTCCCGGAGCCCGCAGTCAGCGGGCTCTATTTTATTACCGACTGATTACCTGACGAGCTGTAGGCCATGAACCACTATCCATTATGGAAGAATATGCTGGTCGTGGCGGCGATAATTTTCGCTGCCCTCTACGCATTGCCCAACCTGTTTGGGCAAGATCCCTCGATCGAGATCTCTTCATCCGGCAAGAGTGAGATTACACAAGGATCACTGACACAATTCACATCACTGATTGAAGGCGACGGAGTTACGATCAAGCGCACAGACTTGCTTGAAGATCGTGCTTTGATGCGTTTCAACAGTAACGAGGATCAACTCAAGGCCAAGGAGCGCCTCGAGTCAGTACTTGCGAGTGAATATAATGTAGCGCTTAACCTCGCTGCGGATGTTCCCGGATGGTTGTCGTCACTCGGCGCAGAACCGATGAATCTCGGCCTCGATCTTCGCGGCGGTATCCATGTCCTCATCGATGTCGATATGGACTCGGCTATCGAGAAAGCGCTGGAAGGTTATGAAGGCGATATCCGTACCCTGTTACGCGAGGCCAAACTCCGTTACACCTCCGTCAAGGCAGGTGAAAATGGCGTCCTGATCCGCTTTAAGGATGAGGAACAGCGTGACCAGGCCGAGCTCAAGGTCGGCAATGAATTTCGTCAGCTCAAGTTATTCACCGATGACGATGGTGCAAACTTCACACTGACTGTTAATCTGACAGAAGCAGATCGTCGCGCCATCAGCAAGTTTGCTCTGGAGCAGAACATCACCACGCTGCGGAATCGTGTTAACGCGCTGGGTGTTTCCGAGCCCGTGATTCAGCAGCAGGGCGATCGCCGCATTGTTGTTCAATTGCCCGGCGTTCAGGATCCGGGTCGAGTCAAGGATATTCTGGGTGCAACAGCAACCCTCGAGTATCGTCTTGCAGATACCAAGCACAGTGTTGCAGATGCACTTGAGGGCCGTATACCTGTTGGCTCAAAGCTTTACTACGAGCGCAACGGACAGCCCATTCTTCTCAAGCGTAGCGTGATTGTTACGGGTGACAATATTACCGACGCATCCTCAGGTCTTGACCAGCAGAACGGTACTCCCGCAGTTTTTGTTAACCTTGACGGCAAGGGCGCCAAGCGCATGCGCAAGGTGACCACCGATAATGTCGGTCAGCCAATGGCGGTTGTCTTTATCGAGAACCGTATCGAGGGACGCGATGCTGAAGGCAAGCCGATCAAGCGCAAGGTTGAGGAAGTGATCAGCGTTGCCAATATCCGCGAGCCTTTTGGTCGCCGTTTTCAGACAACAGGTCTCGACAGCACAGAGGAAGCGCGTAATACGGCACTGCTGCTGCGTGCCGGTGCACTTGCAGCGCCTATCGATATCGTCGAGGAGCGCACAGTTGGTCCAAGCCTTGGTCAGGACAATATCGACCAGGGTTTCAGGTCAGTTGTCATCGGTCTTATCCTCGTCATGATCTTTATGGGTATCTACTACCGTCTCTTTGGCCTGCTGGCTAACGTAGCACTGATGTTTAACCTGGTGATGATTGTTGCCGTGTTATCTCTGCTGCAGGCGACCCTGACACTGCCGGGTATTGCCGGTATCGTCTTGACCGTTGGTATGGCGGTTGATGCAAACGTACTGATTTTCGAGCGTATCCGAGAGGAGATCAGGGCGGGAAGCACGCCACAGGCAAGCATCCATGCAGGTTACGAGAAGGCATTTTCAACCATCGTTGATGCCAACATCACAACCCTGATTGCCGCGGTACTGCTGTTCAGCTTCGGTAACGGCCCTGTCAAGGGTTTTGCCGTGACACTCTTCATCGGTATCCTGACATCCATGTTTACCGCCATTATCGGTACACGCTCCGTGGTCAACCTGATCTACGGCGGCAAGCGTGTCACCAAACTTTCAATCTGAGGGCTGACTGATGAATTTGTTTAAAAAACAGCCGCAGATCAATTTTATGGACAAGCGCCAGATCGCCATGGTGGTGTCCGGTTTCCTGTTGGTCTCTGCGATTATCCTGTTGATTGTGCGTGGTATTAATTTCGGTATCGATTTCACTGGCGGTACACTCGTCGAGGTGGGTTATCCGGAGGCGGTTGAGCTCAGTGAAGTGCGTGGCCATCTCGAAGGGGCCGGTTATGGTGATGCCATCGTGCAGCAGTTTGGTACACCGCGCGATATCCTGGTTCGCCTGGCGCCGCGTGTCGGCGTATCAGACAAGACGCTCTCCAATGATGTTTTCAAGACACTCAACACGGAATCCGGAGCTGAACTCGAGCTTCGCCGTGTCGAATTCGTCGGCCCGCAAGTGGGTGATGAACTGACAGAAGATGGCGGCCTGGCAATGCTCTACACGCTGATCGCTATCTCTATTTACGTCATGCTGCGTTTTGAATGGCGCTTCTCTATTGGTGCCTTGATAGCACTGGTGCATGACGTGGTGATTACCATCGGGCTGTTCTCGCTTCTGCAGATGGAATTCGATCTGCCGGTTTTGGCAGCGCTTCTCGCTGTAATCGGTTACTCGTTAAACGATACCATTGTTGTCTACGACCGTATTCGTGAAAACTTCCGCAAGATGCGCAAGGGGTCACCGCAGCAGATTATTGATACGTCGCTGAACCAGACGCTCTCGCGTACGCTTGTCACATCGCTGACAACCATGTTGGTGCTGCTGGCACTCTTCTTCCTTGGTGGTGAGATTATCCACGGCTTTGCATTCGCGCTCCTGGTTGGCGTGATCGTCGGTACTTACTCATCCATCTTCGTAGCGAGTGTTGCCGTACTGATGCTGGGTATCAACAAGGAAGACCTGATGCCGGTCAAGAAAGAGGGTGCAAAGATCGACGATATGCCCTGAGTACAATACAGGTATTCATTCCGTCACCCCGGGCTTGATCCGGGGTTGACAGGAAATATTGCACGGAAGGATGTAGAGGCGGTGGATGCGCCGGAGTGTTCAGCTCTTATGCTTTTGGCAGTGCAACTTTTGGCTTTTTGGCATTGCGGCGAAAGAAGACGGCAACATGGCCAATGGTCTGCACCAGGTCGGCACCGCAGGTTTCGCCGATCTCCTCAATCATCGCCTTCTTGTCTTCACGGTCCGCACCGCTGATTTTCACCTTAACCAACTCATGGAAGTCGAGAGCAATCTCAAGTTCGTTGAAAACATTTTCACTGAGGCCGTGCTGGCCGACTGTGACAACGGGCTTCAGGTGGTGCGCCAGGCTGCGCAAGTGACGTTTCTGGGAGGCTGAAATGGTCATATTGGACTCGTGTGAAGGGGGCAATTGCCTTGCATTAAAGGATCAGGCAGCGCATTCTACCCCAACTGGCTGAGAAATCAGCAATTATTATCCAGGTAGATAGAAGAATTGGCTAGGTCAAAAAGCAGCGGGCGCTGGATGCAGCGCCATGTCAACGATCACTATGTAAAGCAGGCACAACGTGAAGGTTATCGTTCACGTGCGGCTTACAAGTTGTTGGAAATATTGGAAAAAGACCGTCTGATCAAACCCGGTATGGTGGTGGTTGATCTCGGTGCGGCCCCAGGTGGCTGGAGCCAGGTCGCTGCAAAACTGGTCGGCGATGAAGGCCTGGTTTTCGCTCTTGATATTCTGCCCATGGATGCACTTCCCGGCGTGACTGTCATCGAGGGTGACTTTACCGAAAAGAAGCCACACGATGCGCTTGTTGAGGCACTCGGTGGTCGCCAGGTTGATATTGTAATTTCCGACATCGCCCCCAATATTACAGGGATGGCCGTAATTGATCAGCCGCGCTCGATGTATCTGTGCGAACTGGCGCTCGATTTTGCGTGCAATAACCTCAAGCCTGGCGGCGATTTTATCGCAAAAGTGTTTCAGGGAGAGGGATTTGACGAGTTTTACAGGGAGTTGCGTAGCAATTTCCAACGCGTGGTAACCAGAAAACCACAAGCATCACGTGCGAAAAGTCGCGAAGTTTACGTAGTCGCGCGCGGATTAAAGGTATAATCTTGTACTTATGCAGGATCGAAAATGTCCGGAATTGGAACCGGAACGAGGAATTAAACATTGAGTGATATGGCAAAAAACCTGATACTTTGGGTCGTCATCGCAGTAGTGCTGATGTCGGTTTTTAACAGCTTCACCCAGTCGCCCGGTTCTTCCGGCGATGTGAGCTATTCCGACTTTATCACCTGGGTCAACGACGACAAGGTCAAATCTGTCAAGATGGATGCTTATGGCCGTTCTATCGACGGTGTTCTGCATGATGGCCAGCGCTTTCATACTGACAGCCCGGGTGACGATGGACTCATCAGCGACCTGCTGAAGAATAATGTCGAGTTCAGTGCCGAAGCACTCGATCCGCCATCCATGTGGGAACAGTTGCTGCTTAACCTGCTGCCACTCTTCATTCTTATCGGTATCTGGATTTTCTTCATGCGCCAGATGCAGGGCGGTGGTGCCGGCAAGGGCGCTATGTCGTTCGGAAAAAGCAAAGCCCGCATGCTCAACGAGGACCAGATCAAGGTCACCTTTGCTGACGTAGCTGGTGCCGACGAAGCCAAGGAAGAGGTTGTCGAGATGGTCGACTTCCTGCGTGATCCATCCAAGTTCCAGAAACTGGGCGGCAAGATTCCCAAGGGCGTGCTGATGGTCGGTGCACCCGGTACAGGTAAAACCCTGCTCGCACGTGCTATTGCCGGTGAAGCCAAGGTTCCTTTCTTTACAATTTCAGGTTCCGACTTTGTCGAGATGTTTGTCGGTGTCGGTGCCTCGCGTGTTCGTGACATGTTTGAACAGGCCAAGAAACACGCGCCATGCATTATCTTTATCGATGAGATCGATGCTGTCGGTCGCCATCGTGGCGCTGGCCTCGGCGGCGGACACGATGAACGCGAACAGACACTCAACCAGCTGCTGGTAGAGATGGATGGTTTCGAAGGTAACGAGGGCGTTATCGTCATCGCTGCGACCAACCGTCCTGATGTACTCGACCCTGCACTGCTGCGTCCGGGCCGTTTCGACCGCCAGGTGGTGGTTCCAATGCCCGATATCCGTGGCCGTGAACAGATTCTCAAGGTGCACCTGCGCAAGGTGCCTGCCGGTGACGATGTTAATGCGGGCATAATTGCTCGCGGTACCCCCGGTTTCTCCGGCGCCGATCTCGAGAACCTCGTCAACGAGGCCGCTCTCTTTGCTGCGCGTTTCAACAAGCACAGCGTCGACATGGATGACATGGAGAAGGCGAAGGACAAGATCATGATGGGCGCCGAGCGCCGTTCCATGGTAATGAACGAAGATGAGCGCCGCCTGACGGCCTACCACGAGGCAGGTCATGCCATCGTTGGTCTCAACGTGCCGAAGCATGATCCGGTCTACAAGGTGAGCATCGTGCCACGCGGCCGTGCCCTGGGCGTGACCATGTTCCTGCCTGACGAGGACAAGTACAGCCACAGCAAGGAGTATCTCGAAAGCCAGATCTCCAGCCTGTTTGGCGGACGTATTGCTGAAGAGATGATCTTCGGTCCTCAGAGTGTGACCACTGGTGCTTCGAATGATATCGAACGCGCGACAGACCTTGCTCGCAATATGGTCACCCGCTGGGGTCTCTCTGAGCGCCTTGGCCCGCTTGCCTACGGTGAGGAGGAGGGAGAGGTTTTTCTTGGTCGTTCGGTAACCACGCACAAGAATGTTTCGGATGATACCGCGCATGCGATCGATGAAGAGATCCGTGCATTTATCGACCGTAACTATGATCGCGCCGAGACCATTCTTAAGGAAAATACTGACAAGCTGCATGCGATGTCTGATGCCCTGATGAAGTACGAGACCATCGACAAGAAGCAGATTGAAGACATCATGTCGGGCAAGACTCCGCGTCCGCCCGAGGGTTGGACAGAACCCGATGATGATCAATCAGGTTCGGGGCAATCGGCTGCCAGCAAGGATGAAGACGTCAGCGATGAAAAAGGTGCCAAAAAAGATGACGGCACCATTGGCGATCCTGCAAGCCAGCACTAACAGTCCGGGCTGCCGGTCCTGAACCGGCAGCCCGTTTTTATTTGATGCAACTCAACTGTCTCAATCATGTCATTGACCTGTCATCCCCGCAGGTCATGGGTATTCTCAACGTTACTCCCGACTCCTTCTCTGATGGCGGTGCTTTTACTCAACTGGATAAAGCGCTGTTGCAGGCGGAGCAAATGGTCTCTGCCGGTGCAGCCATTATTGATATCGGTGGTGAGTCGACGCGACCCGGTGCCAAGGCCGTTACCCAACAGCAGGAACTCGACCGGGTACTGCCTGTCATAGAAGCTGTCTCACAGCGTCTGGATACACCTGTTTCTATCGACACAAGTAAAGCGGTAGTGATGAAAGAGGCAGTTGCCGCAGGCGCATCCTTTGTTAATGACGTCAATGCGCTGCGTGCCGAGGGTGCTGTGGAGACGGCTGCTGATCTGGGCGTGCCGGTCTGCCTGATGCATATGCAGGGTGAGCCACGCACCATGCAGCAGGCACCTCACTATGAAGATGTCGTTGCTGACGTTTCAGATTTCCTTCTAGCGCGCGCCCATGCATGCGAAGCTGCGGGTATATCCGCAACGCAGATCGTGATTGACCCCGGCTTCGGTTTCGGAAAAACTCTTGAACACAATCTCACCCTGCTGCAGCAACTCGACCAGCTTTGCAGCCTCGGATACCCGCTGCTGGCAGGCATATCGCGCAAAAGTATGATTGGAACCCTGCTGGGTGACAGACCTGCTGACCAGCGTCTGCATGGCAGTGTTGCCGCCGCCGTGATTGCTGCAATGAAAGGTGCGCGTCTGTTGCGCGTACACGATGTTGCCGAGACAGTCGACGCAGTCAAAATTGTCACTGCGGTTCTTGATTAAACCTGATTACAATAAACAGATGAAAAGAAAATATTTTGGTACGGATGGAATCCGTGGACGTGTAGGCTCTGACCGGATTAATCCCGAGTTTGCTCTCAAACTGGGTTGGGCGGCAGGTCGTGTACTGGGCAAGGATGGAGGCGCAGTTCTTATAGGCAAGGATACGCGCATCTCTGGCTACATGTTCGAATCGGCACTCGAAGCAGGTCTCACTGCTGCAGGTGTTGATACCTTGCTGACCGGTCCCATGCCGACTCCGGGCATCGCATACCTGACCAGAACTTTCCGCGCCAGGGCGGGAATCGTGATCAGCGCCTCGCACAATCCCTACTATGACAACGGCTTCAAGTTCTTTTCTGCCGATGGTAACAAGCTGCCGGATGAGGTTGAGCTTGAGATTGAGGCACAAATTGACGAACCACTGCAGAGCGTTCCATCTGAAAAGCTTGGCAAGGCAACGCGTATTGATGATGCATCCGGGCGTTACATTGAATTTTGCAAAAGCACTCTGCCACAGGGATTGACCCTGCAAGGCATGAAGGTTGTCGTGGACTGCTCCAACGGTGCGACCTATCACATAACACCGGATGTTCTGCGTGAGCTTGGTGCTGAAGTGATCGCGATCGGTAACCAGCCAGACGGTTTGAACATTAATGCAGGCGTTGGCTCAACAGAGCCACAGGCACTGCAGGATGAGGTTGTAGCGCAGCAGGCAGATGCCGGTGTTGCACTTGATGGTGATGGTGACCGTCTCATCATGGTGAACCACAAGGGTGAACTGGTTGATGGCGACGACATACTCTACATCATTGCCATCTCACGACAGCAGCAGGGCAGGTTGCATGGTCCTGTTGTCGGTACCCTGATGACCAACCTTGGCCTCGAACTGGCACTTAGGAAGCAGGACATTGGTCTGCAGCGAACCAATGTCGGTGATCGCTATATCGTGCAGCAGTTGCTGGCAAACGACTGGTGTCTCGGCGGCGAACCGTCAGGCCATATCATTTGTCGGGACGTGTCGACTACCGGTGACGGTACTGTTGCCGCGCTGCAGGTGCTAGCCGAGATGCAATTGCGCGGCAAGCGGCTTGATGAACTGACCCAGGCTGTGGAGAAGTGTCCGCAGCTGCTGGTCAATATCGATCTCGGCAGCCAGCGTGCAGATGAACTGATGGAACTCGATTCAGTCACATCATCAGTCGCTGCTGCAGAGAAAGAGCTCGCTGAGAATGGCCGGGTTCTGTTGCGTCCCTCGGGTACAGAGCCGCTGTTGCGCGTCATGGTTGAAGGGACTGATGGAGCGCAGGTTGAACGACTGGCCAATAGCATTGCCGATGACATCAGGAGTGCGATGAGTCAGAGGCAGGATGGCATATGAATCACCCTCAGACCCCAATATTTCATCATACCGGATCCCATTAGTTCGTCACCCCGGGCTTGACCCGGGGTTCATCCGGAACAGTGCACGCACTCATGGATACCGGCTCAAGGCCGGTATGACGATTGAAAACCTACTTGGAGTCTTGCACTCCACTTCCCTCGGGAAATGAGAGTTCGGCAGTGTTCTGCAAGTTTTCAAGATACTTGCGCACAGCCTCAATCTTCAGCGCTTCGGTGAGTTCAACTCTCACGCTTTCGAGGGCAGGGGGTTCAATCTTGGTGGTTTTCTTCTCTTCCAACAGGATGACGTGCCAGCCAAACTCGGTCATGACCGGTGCTGAAGAATGCTTGCCTTGTTCCATCTTGGTGAGTGCATCACCAAATGGCTTGACGACACGAGCAGTCTCTACCCAGCCGAGGTCGCCGCCATTCGGGCCACTTGGGCCGGTCGATTTTGAAATTGCGAGTTCAGCGAAGTCCTTGCCGTTGTCAAGATCCTTGATGATTTGCTTTGCAGCCTCTTCTTCTTCCACCAGGATATGACGGGTTTTGTATTCATTTTTCTCGGTTGCACCATGCTGCTCATCATAGGCTACTTTGAGATCTTCCTCTGATACTTCATGCTTCCTGATGAGCTCATCAAGGGCAGCCTGGCGAAGGGTCTGCTGGCGCGCAACCTCAATCCTGGCAATGACCTGGGTCTCTTTATCGAGGCCCAATTTTTCGGCCTCCTGTGCCAGAAGCATGCTGCTGAAGAGTTCGTTGACCAACACATCCTGTGCCTGCATCGGATCTGGTGGTAGCGGCATTCCCTGGCGGGTCATGCGGTAGGCGAGCAGATGTCCAACAGTCATGCTTTCACCATTGACAGTCATCACGGGCTTGTTGAGCTCCATGTCGATATCAATGTCATGCTCCGGCGCTTCGGTTTGTGCAACAAGTGCTGCAGGGCTTGCCAGCATGGCAGCAAGTGCAATCTTTTTAAGTTCCATTCTCATTTTCATCTTTATTTCCATTTTCATTCAGAATACACGTTTGTAGGGTTTGACGGTCACTTGTGTGTAGACACCGGCGCCTCTGTATGGGTCGGCATCCGCCCACTCCTGTGCGCCTTCAAGTGAATCAAATTCGGCAATAATAACACTACCGCTGAAACCTGCACTGCCCGGATCTTCGCTGTCGATTGCAGGATTGGGTCCAGCAGTCAGCAAACGGCCCTCGTCACGCAGTTTTTCAAGGCGTTCGAGGTGTTGTGGCCTCACTGAGAGACGTTTGTCAGTTGAGTTTTCGCAGTCTTGACCAATAATTACGTAATACATCAGCTCTTCTCTTCTTCGATAGGTTGAGCAATTCGGCTGATGTAGACTCCTTGAGCGAGTACGAACAGGAAGGTTATGCCCATCAGACCGAAGAGTTTAAAGTTGACCCAGGTCGCCTCGCTGAAATTGTAGGCGACAAGGATGTTGATCATGCCACTGGCGACGAAGAAAAGCACCCATGATATATTGAGTGTTTTCCACTGATCCTGCTGCAGAGTGACGCTGCTCTCCATCATGCGTTGTGGGAACGATTTGCTGCTGACAAGCGGTGCTGCAAAAAATACTGCAGCAAAGAGCCAGTTGACGATGGTTGGCTTCCACTTGATAAAGGTTGGGTCCTGGAAAATGATGGTCATGCCGCCAAACAGGATCAGCAGGACAACTGTAATCCACTGCATGTTGGTGATGCTTTTGCCGCGCAGTGCAGCAATGGCAATCTGGATGACTGCGGTGGCAATCGCAACTCCGGTTGCAACATAGATGCCGGAAATTTTGTAGGCGATAAAGAACAGCAGTACGGGTAATAATTCAAACAGGAGTTTCATAGCTTTAATTCAAATTGAGTTAATGCAGGGTCGGTTTGCTGGAATAACGTTGATACCAGGTGGCGATCTGTTCGCGAACATGTTCCGGATAGTTACTCTGGTCCATCTGTTCCATCCCTTCCCTGAAAAATTCGGATGCCTCGTCAGGCAGGTATTCAACAATTGCCGAAAAGGCATCATTCATCAAGGCGACCTGGTGGCTTCGAGTCGCTATGATAGCGCGATTCAGCAGAAGAATCCGCCATGGATTTGCAAGGTTTAATAGTGTGACTTCCTGTGTTAGCTGGATCGAGGTGGCACGCATCACTTCGCTGACCTCGCGGTAGAGTTCTTCCAGGAAGCCCGGCTGCTGACGGCTGTTGGCAAGCCGTGCGATGGCGTTAACTACAGGCTCAATGGTAATCAGTTCAGCGCCGTGGCGCACGCCCCAGAGCGCGAAAGGGAAGCAGATATTCTCGATCTCGATCGCCTCTTCATCTAGTTCTGCTTTTGCAGCCAGGTGAGACATTTCGCTGAAGAGTTGTACAGCGTAATCAGTGCAGCGTGTCACTTCCTCTTCGGGAGGATTGACCTCATACTGACCATGCAAGGAGCCGATTGCTTCCTGCAAATCCTGCACCGCAAGGGTAATGAGGCGTGGATTGGTATCCTCGCCAACAGATGCCTCTTCATCCCACGCAGCCAGAACCTTGTCGGCAAGTGCATAGAAATGCTCGAATAACAGTGTGGGTTCCGGTGACAGGCGTTGAACCATAATCTCTTTGCAGAATTTACTTGGTACGAATACGTATAATAATAAAGATGCAGATCAAATACGACTTCCATTCCCATTCAACCGCTTCGGACGGAACCCTGACGCCGTCTCGCCTGGTTGCGCGTGCAGCAGATATGGGGGTACATGTGCTAGCGTTGACTGATCACGATACGCTCGAAGGTCTCGAGGAGGCCCGGCAGGCTGCGCTGGAGCATGATATCCGCATTGTTACCGGCGCCGAGATTTCAGTGACCTGGAACGGACAGACCGTGCATATTGTTGCCCTCGGCATCGATCCTGCCAATCAGGGCCTCGGAACCGGTTTGCAGAAACTTGTCGAATACAGACACTGGCGAGCAGCCGAGATTGGCCGTCGACTTGAAAAGCACGGTATTTCCGGTGCGCATGAGGGTGCTGTTGCTCTCTCCAACGGCCGCCTTGTCAGTCGCACACACTTTGCACGCTTCCTGGTAGGCGCGGGTGAAGCAAGAGACATGCGCGACTGTTTTAAACGTTTTCTTGTCAGGGGCAGGCCGGGTCATGTCAGTGGTGAGTGGGCCACGCTGGAAGAAGCACTGGGCTGGATTTATGATGCCGGCGGGCATGCGGTGATCGCGCACCCGGCCCGTTACGGAATGACACGCACAAAACTGCGCAGGCTGATTGGTGAGTTCCAGGAGTTGGGTGGGGAAGCCATCGAAGTGGTTTCTGGAAGTCACAGCAAGGATGAGTGCTACACCATGGCAAGACATGCTAAAGATTTCGATCTTCATGCATCTACCGGTTCCGATTTTCACACCCCTGAGAACCAGTGGGTTGAGTTGGGCCGCCTGATGCCACTTCCCGTCGGCTGTAAGCCTGTCTGGGAACTGCTGGAGGCGTAATGGAAGAGAACCGGTTTATGCGCAGGGCGATCGAACTTGCAGGCGAGGCAGAGGGTGAGGGTGAGGTGCCCGTCGGCGCCGTGGTGGTACTCAATGAAGAGATCATCGGCGAGGGTTACAATCGCCCGATTTCAACCTCTGATCCGACAGCGCACGCAGAGATCGTGGCGATGCGCGATGCCAGCAGCAGGCTCGGCAACTACCGTCTTACAGATGCCGATCTCTATGTTACTCTCGAGCCCTGTCCCATGTGTGCAGGTGCCATTGTGCACGCACGTATCAGGCGGGTCATCTATGGAGCTTCCGATCCCAAGGGTGGGGCAGCCGGAAGCGTTTTCGACCTGTTGCCGAGTGACGACAGGTTTAATCACAGGGTGGAGATCACCGACGGTATCATGGCCGACGAGTGCAGCCACCAACTGAGTCAATTTTTCCGCCGCCGGCGGATGGAGAAAAAAACATGATTAAAGGCCTTCTTTCCCTGTTCTTGCTGTTGCCGGCAGTTGCCGTTGCCGAGGAGTATGAGCCACTGTCAGTTGACGTGAAAGCGGAACAGGTATCGGAGCACTGCTGGTATGTGCCCGGCAATGCCGGTACGGCAACACAATTTGAAGGCTTTATATCCAATGCCGGTTTTGTCATTACAGATGAAGGCGTTGTGGTTTTTGACTCGTTGGGAACTCCGGCACTGGCCAATGCCATGCTGGGAGAGATTCGCAAGCTGACTGACAAGCCAATCGTCAAGGTGGTTGTCAGCCACTATCATGCAGATCATGTATATGGCCTGCAGGTTTTCAAGGAAGCAGGAGCAGAAATTGTTTCCCCGGGTGAGGCGTTTGAATATATCGATTCGGATGTCGGCAGAAATCGGCTCGACGAACGTCGAGTTTCCCTTTTTCCTTGGGTGAATGATGAGACCAACCTGGTGTCGCCGGATAGCACAGTAACAGATAATAGCAGTTTCACTCTTGGCGGCATCGATTTTGAAATCGTATACCTCGGTAAGGCACACTCGGATGGAGACCTGGCGCTGTTGGTTAAACAGGACAAGGTGCTCTATTCAGGCGATATTATTTTCGAAGGCCGGGTTCCATTTGTCGGAAACGCAGACACCAAGTCATGGCTTGAGAAGCTCGAGGCGATGGAGACAGAAGGGCTTGAAGCCCTGATTCCGGGACACGGCCCTGCTGCAACCGATCCGAAGCAGGCAATTTCAGGTACTCGTTCCTATCTCGCCTACCTGCGCCAGAAGATGGGCGAAGGTGTCGAGGAGTTCATGGAGTTCGCGGAAGTCTATGACAGCGTCGACTGGTCGGAATTTGACCACCTGCCGGCATTCAGCAGCGCCAACAGGATCAATGCCTATGGTGTCTACCTGTCGTTAGAAAAGGAGCTGCTCGAAGAGTAAACCCACCCCGGTGGCTTATATTTCGACACCCCTGGCCCTTCATTCTTCCGTCACCCCGGGCTTGACCCGGGGTCCATCCTGAACAGTGCATTGAAAGAGCCAGATACTCCATTGTAGGAGCCCCATCCCGGGGCGATAGAATCCATCACCACCATCCTTATAGCACAGACTACCCTCTACAATTCCGTACCCTTGCCTACACAATTGTCATCCTCCGCCCACAGATGATTAGATAGGCCTACACATCAAGGCGTGGGATCCACAATAACGAAATCTACCGTATTTAAACCCGGTGCGGCTGTGATGGGATTTATGGAAACGCTTGGATTGATGAAGGTCAGATCATCATCTAAATCAGTGTTGTCCTCCCCGCAGGCGAGTAAAATTGTGTAATCTCCATCCTCCATATAACCTGTAGTAAAGTTATATGGTGACACACTGCCAATCAGATCCGCTGACTTGTATGGCTGGTCACCGATGAGGTCACATGCAGTTGGGTCAAGCGAGTCTTCGCTAATGACGCAGTTGTCGTCAGGTTGGGCAGGGCTGCCTTGATAGACATAGACTTTGCACGTTGCCGGATCTATCGGTGTTTCCGGTGTTGTTTGCGAGTCTGTCACTGTTCCATCAAACTGCGTGTCGGCTATCAAGGTATCGATAATCGTTGCTGTCGGATTCATCTGGTATGAATCACTATTTTTAAAATATTTGATGGATTTCCCGAGATCAAAATCGATCGTGAAATCGACAAGACTGTTTGCTGCCAGTGTAAAGTCAACGTTGAGCTTCAGGCCCGTCTGCAGGCTACTTGGGATACGCAGGTTTTCACCGTGTTGCACTTCACAGCTTGGCGCGGTATTTCTGATGACAAAGGTATCCGCATCCTCAGAGATAAGCAGTTTTATCTGGCTGTACTCACCAGGTGGCAGTGTTTCTTGATCGAGAAGCGCAACACTGCTTCCTTGATCGAGGGATGTAAGTTCAATCTGCTGTGGTAAGGCAGCTGTCTCAATCACTGTGGCTTCATTAGAATTAAGGCAAGCCGGAAATGACGGTACCGTACCTGTCGGTACATAACACACCTTGCCAGATGTGCCGCCATCAGCCGGTTCAAGAATCACTTCAGTGAACTTGACGTGTACCTCGCACAGATCATCAACTGGAGCGTCAGTTATTCTGAGCGTTAACCCTGTTGGAGTTGCTGTACCGCCACCTCCACCACCGCCGCCACCGCAAGAAGCGGTCAGTGCAGTAAATACCATCAGTAATGTCACTTTAAGACCATTTCTCATGATCGACTTATGTTCTGTTTTTATCACAGGGTTTTCCTCGCATATCTAATCATCTATTACTGACTGAACAATTGAGGGGAGGCACTACTATAGAGGCCAGCATGATCATGCTGACAATGTGTGCAACCCCGCTACCTTTAACACGTGAGTGTCAGTCAGGCCGGTGGCTTTGCGTCCCTCTCTTTCAAGAGGTTTGCCTTTGCAGCTGGCTTCTCTTCCGCTACAGCTTCTGCAGGGGCTTCACCTTTCTGCTCTTGCGCCTCTACTTCTTCGCCTGCGGTCGAGTTGCTTTTCCATACCAACAGGTCATAGAAGTTGCGGATGTTGTCGACATAGGTGACAGGTTCGCGTCCGCGTGCGTAACCATATTTAACAGTCTTGTACCATTTTGCACGTCCGAGCAGCGGCAGGCGCTCGCGCACATCGAGCCAGCGGTCGGGATTTGCCTTGTCACGCTGGGTCAGTACGCGTGCATCCAGCAGGTGTCCGAGGCCGACGTTGTAGGCGGCGAGGGTGAACCAGACTTTATCTTCCTCGTTGAGTGACTCCGGCAGCTGTTCCATCAGCCAGAGAATGTAACGTGCGGCGCCTGTAATACTCTGCGCCGGATTTGTTCTATCCCTGATCTTGACTTGCTTTGCTGTTGCATTGGTCAGCATCATCAGGCCTTTGACACCGGTCGGTGAGACCGCCTTTGGATTCCAGTGTGACTCCTGGTAGCCGACAGCAGCAAGCAGGCGCCAGTCGAGTTCGTACTCCTCGGCTGTATCTTTGAACATTTTGTCAAATTCCGGCAGGCGGGTTTCGACCCGTTTCCAGAAGGTGTCTGTGTCGAGTTTCTTGAGCTTGTCAATGTGCTGGTAATAGCGCTGCACAAGCATCTCCAGTTGCCCGTTCTTCTTGATGCGATTGAAGTACTTGTCTACCGCTTTCAGGAGTGACTGGTCGCGGCTCTTTTTCATTGCCCAGGCGATCGGCTGAGGTTTGCTCAGTTCATATACCTTTTTCAGGTTCTGAAAGTAGCGTTTGAAATAGGCATACTCGTTCGAATCGACAATGGTGTAGTCGATCACTTCCTCGTTAACCAGGTAAAGCAGACGTTCACTGTCGAGTTCATCTGAAGTTTTCCACGGCAGTTTCAGTTCGCCTGACTTTTTGAGTTGATCGAGGTGAGCCTCGTGGCTGGTATCAGATGTGACATTGAGCACGCCCTTGGTGATCTTGTTGAGCTCCTTGATTTTCTTTTTCTTCTCAAAGGAGACGATCAGGCGGGAAACCTCCAGGTAACCCGGGCCAAGATTGTACTTATTTGCATCATCAGGTGAGTAGGGGATGCCCGTAGCCACAAGGTCGGCCTCTTCTTTATTGACCAGTGTGAGCGTATTTTCGAGATTTTCCGGAATGACAAATTCCGCCTCGACGCCGAGTGATTCTGCGAAATCACTGATCAGGTCATATTCGAAACCGGCCGGGCCGTCGGGACCATTGAAATAGGTGGTTGGGCCGTATCGGGTTGCGACCACCAGTTTTCCGCGCTCTTTTATTTCGCCGAGGGTCGACAGAGGTTGGGCAAAGCCACTCCAGTGCAGCCAGGCAAGCAACAAGGCAGGAAAGAGTGCAGCAAGCAGAAACAGGGGAGCGAGGCGTATCTGCCGGATAGTCGGCTTGTCCGCCTTGAATAGGATATTAACCAGGGTATGCACCAGTTTCAGGGCCTTGATGAAGTGCGGCCTTACATCGGTTTGCAACCATTTTGGATTGTCAAATTGCCTGAGTTTTTTACGCATATTCCATCTGTACGAGTTTTTCTTTCCCCGTGCTGATCATATCAGAGGAGAGGGGGGTGTTTGATAGCCCAAACTGGATTTATTGCGGCTTTATGACTATTCTTAAGTCAGAAGAGATATAAGAGTTTAAAGGAGGGTGATATTATCGACAGAATGTGGCCTTTGGTTCTCATGCTCGCCATGGTGCTAGCTGGTTGCCAGACTTCCCTCTTCAAAAACGGCGGGCAACAAGCGGATTCGACTCAAAATTCAACGGATTCAGCCCAACAATCAAGTACTAATCCTCCTCCCTCAGTATTCAATACACCGAAAAAGCCGGTCGGAAACTATAAGGCCAGCAAGGTCACAGGTACCTATGCAGGCAAGAAATCCGTCAATCGATTTATCGATACCATGGTTAAAAAGCACGACTTCGATCGTCGCTGGCTCAATGGTCTCTTTTCCACTGTTCAACGCCAGAATAAGTCGATCAGGCTGATGGACCGTTATGCCCCCTCCAAAAAGAAAAAGAATCGTCCTGCCGACTATGTCGGACAACCGGGCAGGGGCAGCTGGAGCCGTTATCGCAGGCAGTTCATTAATGACAAGAACCTGCAACGTGGCACTGAATTCTGGCTCTCTCACAAGAGTACACTGAGACGTGTTGAGAGAGAGTACCAGGTACCCGCGCATGTTATCGTCGGCATTATCGGTGTCGAGACGCGCTGGGGTCGCATAACAGGTGATTACGTGGTGCTTGATACCCTGTCGACTATCGCTTTCGACTATCCGCGCCGTTCAGCCTATTTCACAAAAGAGCTGGAAGAGTTCCTGTTGATGTCGCGCGAAGAGGGCGTTGATCCACGTACGCCCAGGGGTTCATATGCAGGTGCCATGGGACTGGGGCAGTTTATGCCAAGCAGCTTCCGTAAATATGCCGTTGACTATAGCCGTGACGGTGTACGCGACCTGATGAATCCAAAGGACGCGATTGCCAGTGTGGCCAACTACTTCAAAGCGCATGGCTGGAAGCCGGGTGAGGACGTTGCCGTACGTGCCAACAAGAGTGGTTCTGCTTATCGCAAGGTGAAGTGGGGGTACAGCAGCAACTACACACTAAGAGAACTGAGCCGTGTCGGTGTCAAACCACGTAAAAAAATCAAAACCAACGAGGTCAGCCTGTTACGTTTTGCAAATTATAAAAGCGATGAAGTGTGGCTTGGCCTGAATAACTTCTATGTCATCACGCGTTACAACCGCAGCAGTAAATATGCAATGGCTGTCTACCAGCTTGGCGAACAGCTGAACAAGCGGGTGCGCCCAGCCAAGTCGGCGAGCAGGGAAAGCCTCCTTGTACTCGGGGAATCGTGAGAAAAGAGAGCTAAAACAGCAGTCTAACTCTATTTGTCGAGTCTGCATCTTGTTCATGTCGGTTTTTATTCACCAGGTTATCCACATCATTTCCACCGGCTTGTGCCTCGTTGAAAGTGCTCGTCTGGGGTAAACTGGATCATCCATTTCAGGCAGAAGAGAAAAAAGTGGCAGAAGTCTTTCACCAACAATTTTCCGGACAGACCGACAGCAAAACCCAGGCGTTGAGAATTCCGCCGCATTCGATCCAGGCAGAACGCGCCGTTCTCGGTGGGCTGATGCTGGATAACCGGGCATGGGACCAGGTTGCCGGCCGTGTCAGCAAGGGGGATTTCTACCGTCGTGAGCATCAACTTATCTTTGATGCGATAGATACGCTTGCAGAGCTTGGCAAACCCTTTGATGTTGTCACCCTGGCCGAGGAGCTCGAAGGTTTCGGGCATCTCGACGAGATTGGCGGACTCGTCTATCTCGGGACTCTCGCCAGTGATACACCGAGCGCCGCGAATATCCGTTCCTATGCAGATATCGTGCGTGAACACTCGGTTGTACGTCAGCTGATCCATGTCGGTACCGAGATTGCCGACAGCGGTTTCCAGACCGAGGGTCGCAAAAGCGACGACCTCCTCGATGAAGCTGAGCGCAAGGTGTTCGAAATTGCCGAACAGCGCCAGCGTGGTGTTGGTGGTGGTTTCCAGCCAACCAAAACATTGGTTAAGACTGCACTGGAACAGATTGAGCAGCTTTACGAGTCGGATGATCCGCTCACCGGCACCACGACCGGTTTCACTGATCTTGACGATGCCACCTCAGGCCTGCAGGACTCCGACCTGATCATTGTTGCCGGACGACCCTCAATGGGTAAAACCACCTTTGCCATGAATATGGCCGAGAATGTTGCCATCAAGGCGCGTAAACCCGTTGCTGTCTTCAGTATGGAGATGCCGGGCGAACAGCTTGCGATGCGTATGCTCTCGTCGCTGGGGCGTGTCGAGTTGGGGCGTATCCGTAGCGGCAAACTGCTCGACGATGAGTGGCCACGCCTGACATCAGCCGTTTCAATTCTAGCCGAGGCACCGATTCATATCGACGACACACCGGCGCTGACGCCATCGGATCTGCGTGCGCGTGCACGCAGACTGAAACGTGAATGTGACGGTGAGCTGGGCCTTATCGTTATCGACTATATGCAGCTGATGCAAGCGCCCGGAACCGAGAACCGGACCAACGAGATCGGTTTGATTTCACGCTCATTGAAAGCGCTGGCGAAAGAGCTCAAGGTACCGGTTATTGCCCTGTCGCAGCTCAACCGTGGTCTTGAGCAGCGTACCAACAAGCGTCCCATTATGTCGGACCTGCGTGAATCTGGAAGTATTGAGCAGGACGCTGACGTCATCATCTTTATCTACCGTGACGAGGTCTACAATGATGACTTGCCTGAAGAAGAGAAGGGCAAGGCAGAAATTATCATTGGCAAGCAACGTAACGGACCGCTGGCGAATATCAAGCTGACTTTCCTTGGTAAGTACACCAAGTTCGAGAATTTCTCTCCTGTTGGCGGTTACGGCGACAACTACGGTGGCTAACCCGGTCGCACGCATCGATCTTGATGCACTGGTCCACAATTACCAGCGCGCAAGTGAAGCCTGCAGCTGCCCGCTATTTGCCGTGGTCAAGGCGAATGCCTATGGCCATGGTCTGTTGCACGTGGTCGATGCATTGCGTCAGCAGGCTGACGGCTTTGCTGTATCACGTGTTGAAGAGGCGTTAGAACTCAGGTCTCACGGCGTTGAACAGCGCCTGCTGGTTCTTGGCGGCATCATGCAGGCACCGGAAATCAAATTTGCATCAGACAACAGCATCGAGGTCGTTATTCACGACGACAAGCAACTTGCCATGCTGGAATCATGGCAGGGCAGTGACAAAGGCACCCTGCGTGTTTGGGTAAAGATCGATACAGGCATGCACAGGTTGGGTTTCGCACCATCTCATGCCAAATCGGTGCTTGAGCGAATTGGCTCAATCAAGCATGTGGAACTTGTCGGTGTGCTGACGCATTTCGCCAACGCCGATGACCTGGCACGTGAAACAACCAGCCAACAGCTGGCAGAGATTGCTCCTTTCGAAGCGAGTGCCGACAATATCAGTCTCGCCAACTCAGCTGCTATCCTCGGATGGCCGGATGCACACAAGGGCTGGGGGCGTCCCGGCATCATGCTTTATGGCGCCTCTCCCTTTTTAAATCGCACAGCTAAAGATGACGGGATCAAGCCTGTCATGACACTGAGAACAAAACTCATATCGGTACATGAACTGAAGCAGGGCGATGCCATCGGTTACGGCAGTACCTGGAGTTGTCCGCAAGATATGCGCGTTGGTGTCGCTGCAATTGGCTACGGTGATGGTTACCCGCGTCATGCACCGAGTGGCACACCGGTACTGATCAACGGTAAGCGTGCACCGCTTGTCGGGCGCGTGTCGATGGACCTGATTACTATCGACCTGCGTGAACACCCGAATGCAGCTGTCGGCGACAGTGTTGTGCTCTGGGGCGAGGGTTTGCCTGTCGAAGAGATTGCACAATATGCAGACACCATCAGTTATGAGCTCTTTTGTCGCCTGACCGGGCGGATCAAGTTCCGTTACGAACAGGCTCCCTGATGGCAAAAGCAGCGAAGGTTCAGTATCAGTGTGATCAGTGTGGCGCCACCTATCCGAAATGGGCAGGGCAGTGCAGTGACTGTGGTGCCTGGAACAGTTTGAGTGAGGCACGGGTTGCTCCGCCCTCGAAACGCCCGGTTGGATATGCAGGTGAAAGCGGTGATGTCACCGTGCGCAAGCTCAGCGAGGTTGGTGCCGAAACACAGAGTCGCATCAACACGGGTATCAGCGAACTCAACCGGGTTCTGGGTACAGGCCTCGTCGAGGGTTCAGTTGTATTGCTCGGCGGCGATCCCGGTATCGGTAAATCGACCCTTCTGATCCAGATGCTGGCAATGCTCGCGGCATCACACCCGGTGCTTTACGTCAGTGGCGAGGAGTCAGCCGAGCAGATCGGGCTGCGCGCACGTCGCCTTGGACTCGATGCCGGTGATCTTGGCCTGCTGACAGAGACATCCATCGAGCGCGTATTGGCACTCGCCTCGAGTGCAAAACCGCGCATCATGGTGGTTGACTCTATCCAGACCATGTACACGGAGATGATCCAGTCCGCACCGGGCGGTGTTGCACAGGTACGTGAATCGACTGCGCAACTGGTGCGCTTCGCCAAGCAGACCGGTACCTGTGTGATTCTCGTCGGCCATGTCACCAAGGAAGGCAACCTCGCCGGGCCGCGCGTGCTCGAACACATGGTTGATACCGTGCTCTATTTTGAAGGTGAGGCAGGCAGCCAGTTTCGCTTGATACGCACCATGAAAAACCGCTTCGGCGCAGTCAACGAACTGGGTCTGTTCGCGATGACTGACCAGGGCCTCAAGCCTGTCACCAATCCCTCGGCGATATTTCTCTCACGTCACGAGGAGCCTGTCAGCGGTAGTGCTATTCTTGTCACGCGTGAGGGCAGTCGTCCCTTGCTGGTTGAGGTTCAGGCACTAGTGGACAGCAGTCCACTCTCTAATCCACGCCGTGTTTCACTTGGTCTTGAACAAAACCGTCTCTCAATGCTGCTCGCAGTGCTGCATCGTCATGCGGGTGTTGGTATGTACGACCAGGATGTCTATGTGAACGTGGTTGGTGGAGTGCGTATTACGGAGACAGCGGCTGACCTTCCGGTACTGCTGTCAGTGCTGTCGAGTTTCAGGGATAGGCCTTTGAGCCGTCATCTCGCCGCGTTCGGTGAGGTTGGCTTGTCAGGTGAAATTCGTCCGGTGCCAAATGGTGAGGAACGAATTCGTGAAGCGGTCAAACATGGTTTTACACGTATTCTCGTACCTTCAGCAAACAAGCCCAAGAGCAGCTTTGATGGTGTCGAGATCGTTCCCGTTCAGCGTCTCTCTGAAGCGATTTCACACACAGAGTAGTGTTGCGCTATTAACAGCAGGGTTGTTGAGAGATTAAGCCACGTCGGTGTGAGAGAGGTAAAAAGCACTTCCAACGGCGCTGCGGAGAGGAGTGTTTAACAACGCCGGTTGGAAGTGAAGGGGTTGAATCATAAATGCGTTTCAGCTATTGATTAGAAGCTGGCATGCAGTTTTACCCACGCGCTGATGCCAGGCTCATTGACCTGGATCTGCGTTGGATCGAATGCACTGGAACGATTCAGGTGCTGTGCATACTCCTCGTCAAACAGGTTGTCGACGCCGAAATCGACGGTGACATTGCTGTTCACACGGTATTCACCGTAGAGATCGACAACTGCCCAGCCGGGAGTCTGATCGACATCCAGTCCGCTTCCTGTTGATGCATCATCATCCACACGAGTCTGCTTGGCAGCTGCACGTACTCTTGCACCGGCATCCCAGTCAGAAGCTTTATAGTCAAGACTTGCTACTGCTTCCAAAGGTGGTGTCTGAGCGATAGGGCGATCGTCCGTATCATTGTCAGCATGGACATATGCGAGTCCGAAATTGGATGACCAGTCAGCGTTCCACTGGTAGTTAAGGCTGGCCTCAAAGCCGTAGAGTGAGGCATCGACGTTGCGATAGATGGTGGCATTACCATTGCCCCCATTATTATGGTTTCTATCACGCAGGATATAGTCCTGAACATCGGTGTAATAGACAGATGCATCCAGTTCCCACTTGTCACCCCGCAGCACAGCACCAGCTTCAATCTGGTGGTGTTTCTCCGGATCAAGGGTAGGGTTACCGACCCATCGCGCATCAGGAGACATGCCATTAGACGCAATATATTTTTCTGTGGCATCTGCTGTTCTGACTGTGCGTGAAATACCCGCATAGAGCATGTCGCCACTATCAAGATCGTGCTCGAACCTTAGCAGGCCTCCCCAGTTGTTTTCGGTGCGCTTTTCAGCAGTGGCACCATAGTACAGGGAGTAAAGCTGATTCGGACTCATTGGCATCATCGGTGGATCAATATCTGCTCGAGAGGCATCCGATGTAACATGATCATAGCGAATGCCGCCAATGATACGGTTTGTCAGATCGAGATCATGTTCCAGTTCTACGAAAGCACCGGTTTGGTCAATGCTGACTCCAGGCCACAGAACTGAATTCAGATTGCCTGAAGTATCATTAAACCTGTCAGCATCACGATCGTTGTTCTGCATGTCGACACCCATTTTCCAGTGTCCGATGTCTGAGTCGACTTCAAGAACGATGCGTCCACCAGTAGTATCCGAAGTGGAAGGTGCGCGCATGTCATCCATCATCATTGGAGGGGTGCGCAGGGTATAGTTATCCATGACATGAGCAACTTCAGAACGATAGGCCTCGATCTTCAGCTTATCGAGCATGCCAGGCATGTTCTCGGCCTGGTACTTGAGGCGAATGGTGTCATTGTCCGAGACGGGTGAATCCATACCGGCACCTGCATAGAGCAGGTCATCTGTGCGTTGAGCCTCGAGAGTGAGATCGAGACGGTGATCGCTATCCGGCGTGAATCCGAGAATCAGAGTTCCATTGCTCTCTTCAAAACCGGAACGGATCTCGTTTCCGCCACCATCCTCGTAGTTATCGGCTTCCATGTGTGAGCCGATGAAACGGCCGAAGAACTTTTCGCTGCCGGCTGAAACGTCGATCGCGGCATCCCAGATATTGCCATTGCTGCGGTAACCGGCTTCGGCACTGGCACGGACTGGTTCGTCCTCGTAAAAAGGGCGTGTCTCACGGTTAAACAGGATGGTACCGCCGGCACCACCACCACCATACTCAAGTGTCCTGACACCCTTTATAACGGTGATTTCTTCATAGCTTGCAGTCGGAGCATAGGCTGTTGGCGGATCCATGCGATTGGGGCATCCACCGTGCACGTAGGCTCCATCAAGGAGTACGTTGATTCGGTTCTGGCTTTGGCCACGGATTGTCGGATCCGTACCGTGACCACCGATACGTGAACCGGAGACGCCCGGAATATCACGTAGCATCTCGGCTGTGTCACGAGTTCCGGATTGCTCGCCCGTAGCAACGGTTGAGCTGCCAGGCTGGTTGTCATCCTCCGCGGTGATGACAATGGTGTCGATAACGTCGGCCTGAACGTCCAGAGCCGTTTCGCTTAGTGCTGTCTGCGCCATGGCGCACATTACCGCTGTAGCAGTACATGTCATTACAAATTTCATTCTTTACCCCTTGTGGGCCTCTGATCTGTCCCGTGACCAGCTTCAATTCAGCTTGCGAGTAGTAGCAAGCCAGCTTGGCAAATCACTGTGTGGAATCAGACGCGGCTAGTTATCGAATAGCCCAGAGTTCCCTAGTATCAGTTGTCTGTTTTTTTGTTTTAGTTAAAAAATCAGGCAAGTGGCGGGGCGCGCGTGTGGTATGCAGAGTAGTGGAGTGAATGGTGTTGATGGGTCGATGTCTGGTCGACCGAACCAATGGAATGGAATAGGGTGGCTGCCACCATTGGTGGTTTTGGTTGATATGCAGATCCGGAGATTTGCATCAGTTCAACTGCGGGGCAGTAGTCGCTCTCTGCCTCGCTTATCAGCATGCCATCTTCAACATATATTTCTTCAAGTCCGTAGAGAGTACAGACAACGACCATACGTCCGTCACTATCATTCATGAAAGCCGGGCTGGCGAAGAAAGTGATGACCGGTTGAAGCATGAGCACGCCAATCAACAGCCACGCGGTGGCTGTACGTTTTGATTGTGATTGGCGTGAAAAGAGATTCATCTGTTCTTTCTAATTTGTTGAGTGCAGTTCTGCGAAATTGATATCAATAATACAGGCAATTCTAGCAGTGTTCCATCAGAAGTTGTTGATGAATATCAAATACAATAGAGAGCTGGATTGATGCATAACACTGACATGTATCGTAATCACACCTGTTCAACGTCTGCCAGAAGCGATTGAGCCGCTTGATCGGGTCAAGCCGGTTGTTCAATTGTCATGTCAGTTTGCCCAGGCTCATTTGATCTGGAATGCCATGGAAAACCGAATGACCTGAGGGCATTCGCCTTTAGGGGGCGGAGGTAATGGTTTTGCGGCATTCACAGCTTTTTTTGTCGCCTTGGATAGCAGTACATGACCCTTGTCAATCTTGAGGTTTGAAAGTTTGCCGTCACACCCAATTTTAAATGAGACGCCTATACGTCCCTCTACATTTCTTCTGCGCGCAGCGGTCGGATAGTGTTTCTTCGATTCAATTTTCGCTAGTAACCTGGCCTTGTACTGATCACGCTTCTTTTTGCTTTGGGCGATTTGAGCAGCAGAGGCCTGCTGTTGTCGTGGTTTTGGCTTTACCTTGGGTTTGTCCTTCTTTTTGGGTTTTTCTACTGGCTCGGGCTCAGGCTCTGGCTCTGGCTCTGGCTCTGGCTCTGGCTCTGGCTCGGGCTCTGGCTCTGGCTCTGGCTCGGGCTCTGGCTCAGGCTCTGGTTCAGGCTCTGGTTCAGGCTCTGGTTCAGGCTCTGGTTCAGGTTCTGGTTCAGGTTCAGGTTCAGGTTCAGGTTCAGGTTCAGGTTCAGGTTCAGGTTCAGGTTCAGGTTCAGGTTCAGGTTCAGGTTCAGGTTCAGGTTCTGGCTCAGGCTCAGGCTCAGGCTCAGGCTCTGGCTCTGGCTCTGGCTCTGGCTCTGGCTCTGGCTCTGGCTCTGGCTCTGGCTCTGGCTCTGGCTCTGGCGGAGGGGGAACGGGAGTAGAAAAAGCGATTCTTACATGCGTTAGAACTTGCGTATCTGATACTTCCGTAGTTGTGGATAGCTGTTGCTTGGCAAATCCGACTACAAGCAAAGCATGCAGCAATATGGATAGAGTAATTGCGACAGAGCGCAAGCCAATATCAGCGATTTTCATGGCTTTTCTGTCAGGATGTCCACAGCCTTGGCACCACTCGCTTCAGCTGCATCCAGTACCTTTACAGCTGACCCCAGGCTTGCTTCATTATCACCACGTATGCGAACAATTCTGTTTTCTGTTTCATCCAAAGCTGCCTTAAGGAATTTCTGTAGTTCATGCTCATGAACAGGCTGGTCATTAACGAAAATAACCCCTTCAGGGCTAAGGATCACAGTAACAATCTCTTTATGTTCTGCTGCAGCTGGCGCACTGTTCGCGTCAGGAAGATCAACAACCAGCGCCTGATCCTCGATAAAGTGCGCGGTCAGCATGAAGAAGACCAGCAGTAGAAAAACAATATCGATTAAGGGAGTCAGGTTTAAAACGACATTGCTATGTCTTGGCCGCTCATACGCCATCCGTTATCTCTTCCCAATGTGGTGCTGCGTCGGGTTTCTCCTTGATCGAATCAGCATCGATACTGCGACGTTCAAGTAATAATGCAATAGACTGCTCCATGGATTGAGCACGACGATCAACCATGCCTTCAAGAAAATGCAGAAGAATAAGCAAGGGAATTGCAACACTTAAGCCAACGCCTGTCGTGATCATGGCTTCCCATATACCGCCTGCCAGTGCCTGTCCATCAACACGGCCACCTGCCTCCTCAATAACGATGAATGCCTTGATCAGACCTGTGATTGTTCCTAGCAAGCCAAGTAGTGGCGCAGTATTACTTAATACACCAAGAGTACGCAGTCCAAGAGCCATTCTCTGAAGCTCATCATCCCTGACTCTGCCGCCAACACGTGCAAGATCCTTAACTCCCTTGCGGTCCGCATCAATCATTCCCTGGATGATTCTTGCCTCCGGGCCTTTCAGGTCAGCAACATAATCCTGGGCATCTCGACGAACCAGCAATTGCCCAAGCTGCTCAGTGACACTTTGCGGTAACCGGCGCATACGTATAAACAGAAAATAACGTTCCAGCACGATTGCAACACCAACTACAGAGTAAGCAGCCAGCACCCAAACGATTGGCCCGCCTTTTGATATCATTTCAGCTAATTCATTCATGGTGTGATCCAGTTCATTACGGTGGCTATTCCCATCAGCATCAGAAAATCAACTGCAGGCGCCTTAAGCCAATCAGGATTAGAACAGCGCCACCCATCCATAACAGCCACTGTCCCATCCAGGGCTTATCCTGCTGCAATTTGAGTCCCAGTTTTCCCAGTAGCGGGATAACAATAAACAAGGGGGTCAGCGCGGCTCCCAAACCAAACAAGGTGCCATACACAGCCCCCACCAGGAGGTCGCCGGTTGAAGCGCTTGCCGCCAGCAAAGCCGCCAACGGTGCACAAGGTGTGAAGCTCAATGCAAACCCCATGCTAAATGGCGACAGTCTTTGATTGCGACTCATGCCGCAACGACGGTGAGCTTGACGGGGTAGCACAAGCCATATGCCGGAAAAAATGGCGGTTAAGGCAATCAACCAGTGACCCACATCACCTTTAAGCCAGTAAAGCAATGCTTCACCAACCAGACCTGCTGCACCACCCAAAACGGCATAAGCAGCAATCTTTCCTGCTGCAAATACTGCTGTATCCCGGGCTGCAGCGGCGCCACCCTGGCCCTGTCCTAAAGCCCAGGTCCCCAGAAACGGCAGACAGACTGCCGTGCAGGTAGTAAAGCCGACAGATAAACCCAGCAACCAGACGGAAGCCCAGCCAAACTGATCCAGACTTTCAAACCCTGTCATTTGTTACCCCTGGCTTTGCGAGCCTTGGGCTTCACCGGTTTACTGCCGTTTGGCTTTTCCATCTTTACCCGTTTCTTGTAATAGTCACGGGATGATTTAAAAACAGTGAAAGGGCCGGTCTTGATACTGATGACAGAATCTTGAGGACAGTATTCCGCACACCTTCCGCATAGTGTGCAGTCTTCATTGAATGCCTTGGGTCCATGCTCTTTCCATATTTCCGGAATATCCATGGGACAGGCCTTTGTGCAGATGCCGCACTTGTCACAATGATCATTCTGTACTTTCACGAGACGCGTCAATGATAAGCGTCTTAGCACTGCATGCAGGGACAGCATTGGACATATCCGGCAAAAAGGCTGACGAATGGCTAACGCGGCAATGACGATGAAACCGACCAGGAAGGCACGAATGGTACCAAATATAGTATCAGTCAAACTTGTTGTACTTACCGCCAGTTGTTCCGTGCTACCCGTAGCCATAGTGGTGATGATGCGGGAAGGGCACACCTGACAAAAAGCATCACCTGCCTCATGAGGAGCTACTCCAAGTCCAGCCATCAAGGGCAATCCCATCACCAGGCCGACTAACATTAGCCATTTGATGGGTCTGACTTTACCTGTCTGATGAGGTTTTAGGTTATGCAGCGGCCTTCCCAGAAAACGCCCAAGCCTGAAAATCAGTTCCTGCACTGTTCCCAAGGGACATATCCAGCCACAAAAGGCCTTGTTCAGAATCACAAAAAGAATCAGGAAATTTATAAAGGTAAAAAACAGCGGCAACAGCATGCTAAAAGCAAACCCCTGCATGCGAACAATCGCTTCGCCCACACGGTGATTAAATTGATGCTGCGTAGGTATCAGGACGCAGTAATCTGAAGCCACGGAGTCGTAGGCGCATGATAATGCCGGTAGTGCATTTGAAACCATGTCCGACAGATAATGGCCCATAACCGTAGCACCGTACAGCAGTGTGACCAGCATAATCAGCTGCACTGTCAGCCTGAACCTGCCTAGCGTCATCGAGACTGATTTCATGTCTTACCCCCTTTTTTTGGTTTACGTAACAAGGGGGCAGCGACGATCATTCCAAAAAGAGCGAAGCCTATGCCAAGTGCCAGGTCCTTCTTGTAGAAAGCCCCGGTCGTGTAGTGGTAGTTGAAATGAGTGATGTGTTTCCTGTCATCAGCATACTGCTCAACGGTCAATACGAAACTGGCTTTCTTGCGACGTGCTTGACTATGGTTGTGGCCTTCTGCGTTTTGATTGGCCGATTGGTCTTCTTCAGGAAAATCGAAAGGGAAAGGGATTGAAACCAAGCCATCCTGGTCAGTCTTGAAGACTTCGCGTGTTCTATTTTTCGTTTCAAAAAGCACCGGTGTGTTTTCGAGCGGCTTGCCGTTCAGTCTGACAAGGAAATCCCAATTTTCACCCGCTCGAAAATGCTGATGTTCACGCGGCAAATGCACGGGGCTGATATCCAATGCACTCTTTTGCAAACTTAACATGCCTCGCGGCGCTGGGCCTGGATTGGGGAAATAGATAGCTGTGGCTACTGACTGAACCAGGTCTTCTTTTTCTGAAAGAGCGCCAATCCAGTGATAGCCTCCCTGCTTTCCCCCTCTGCTCTCGATCTTGGCTGCGTTGTCTTTTACTGCAACAGTCCAGCTTTCCTCTGCATCGCCATGATGCACAGTGGCTTCATCTGCCTGCAGGTTTTTAAAGATAATGCGCTTAAATCCGCGGGTCCTTTTTTTATCCGGGATGAGTAGCGGTGCAGCAGTCCAGTAGTTGTCGGACTGATGATCAACCATTCCCGAGTGATGGCTGTGGTCACCGGTACTTGAGTGTGCCCCGAAAGACATCAGTAAACCGGTCAGCAGAGCAGAAATCATTCTAAACTGTTGCCTCATGCCTATTCGCATTACTTACCCCACCAATAATTATTAAGAGAATGTTTTACAAAAAAATCGTTGAAGTCTTCCAAGACTTACATTGTGACCATTTCAGGGAGGGGGAGACAGCGCCGGCATAGCCAATCAAGCCGTGCTGCCTCCCCTGTCATTTGCAGGCTTCAATAAGCCGGCAAACACAAGCGCCGCGGTCAGAACTTGATCGTCGAACCGATATAGAAGTAGCGCTCGCCCGGATCGTTTGGTGTGCCATGTAATTGCATATTATCCGGCATCTGCTTATTCATGATGTATCGACACCACCGAAAAGTTCTATGTCCTCATCGAAGGCATAGCTGACTTTGGCATCAACGACCGTGTAGTCGCTGTTTTCGTTTGGTGCGTTGCGTGGTAACGAAGGAGCCGCGTAATAGTCTTGATATGTTTTGGCATTGAGGAAGTAGCTCATGGCATTACGGACATAGGCAATATGCAGTTTGCCAGTTATTCGGGCACTCTCCGTCAGACGTTCACCCGTAGTTTCATCTTCGGTATCGAGATACTCAATCGACCCTTTAACAGTCAGCCCGTCTGCAGGATATAGCGTCAAGGTGAGTTCTGTACCAGAGATTTTGGCTTTATCAATGTTCTGGTATTTTATGCATCTAGTCGCTGGTGGAAGACATGGATCGGTCAAGTTAGGAGCTGAGTTAATAAGATTATCCACTTTCGAATAGTGATAAACGAGATCCAGACGGTATCCATCTCCCTTGTGGCCAACAGCCACCTCGTAGGTTTTTGACTCTTCAGGCTGCAGGTCCGGGTTACCTTCTATAATAGTAGAACCACCTCCGCGGACAAAGTAACCGTACATATTGGTAAAGTGTGGTGCCTTGAATGCTTCACCGTATCCGATCCGGAATTCGGTATCACCAAAATCATATTTGGCAGATAGCCTTGGGGTTATCGCAGAACCGAAGTCGCTGAAGTCGTCATACCTTACGCCCACAACGGTGCTCAAGTTATCGGTGATATCCCATTCGTTCTGGTACAGCAGGTTGTAGTTGGTACGATCAGCTTCCTGCGTATACATCGAGACTTCAATGTCTTCGTGTTTGGCGCCAATGCCGAAAATGTTGGTGACATTGTCGGTTGTAAAATGGCGAAAATAGCTGTTGAGCTCCATCTGGGAGTATTTTGTGGTCTCACTTCCAGATCCACGATCTACATCAGCATCGCTTTTACCGTAACCAAAGTTGGTGTCAAGCAGGTAGTTGTCGCCAACATGGTAATAGATACCACTGAATTGGTAGCGTTTCTCCTTTTCATATTCAGCAACGGGATTTGAAAAGCGGTCCGCTCCGGTGCTGGTGTCATCCTGGCCCCAGAATTCGAAACGGGTCTGTAAAGTATCATCACCAAGTTTGATGTTGTTGCCGTAGCTGAAGAACTTCTTTGACTCTTTGGGTAGATCTGTTGCAATGGTCGACTGATCCAGTCGGTATTCATCCCGTTCTTTTACTTCAACGGAAAAGGTGTGTGAGACGGTTTCCCCACCCAGTGTCGCACTAGCGCGTACGATCCCGGTTTCACGGTCCTTATTTTCCGCCATCCCGCCGATAATCGTGATGCTGGCGCGGTCTTCGCCCACCGCCTTTTTGGTGATGATATTGACGACACCTGCAAGGGCATCCGCACCATAAAGGGCAGACATGGGTCCGCGCACGATCTCTATTCGTTCAACATCTTCGAGCATGATGCCGCTGAGGTCGGAACTGCCATATTTCCCCGTTCTTCGAAGACCATCAACCAGGATGAGCGTATGGCCGTCGTCAAATCCGCGCATGTAGACTTGCGATGAACTGCCTGTGTCTTTGAGTGTGAGCCCTGTCGCTTCGTTCAAGACCTGGGGGACACTGCGTCCGGACAGGCTCTGAATCATTTTTTGATCAATGATTTCAACGGAGGCCTGAACATCTTCGATCTTTTCCTCCTGGCCCAGAGAAGTAGTCGTTACCATGATGGTATCTTCGTACCCTTGGTCGGCGGCAGTATCGATATCCGCTGTTTCACTGATCGCTGTCTGCGCCATAGCGCTCAGTACCGCGCAGGCGGTACAGGTCATTAAAAACTTCATTGTTTACCCCTAGAATTCAGTTGTTTGTAGATTTTTTAGAAAAAATCAGGCAACTGGCGGGGCACGTGTTTGATAGGCAGAGTAGTGGAGTGAGTGGTGTTCGTGAGTCGATGTTTGATCGACAGAACCAATAGAATAGAACAGGGCGGCTGCCACCATAGGTGGTTTTGGCTGGTATGCAGAACCGGAGATTTGCATCAGTTCAACTGCGGGGCAGTAGTCGCTCTCTGCCTCGCTTATTTGCATGCCATCTTCAACGTATATCTCTTCAAGTCCGTAGAGAGTACAGACCACGACCATGCGTCCGTCGCTATCATTCATGAAAGCGGGGCCGGCGAGGAAAGTGATGACAGGTTGAAGCATAATCATGCCAATCAACAGCCACGCGGTGGCCATTTGCTTTGATTGTGATTGGCGTGAAATGAGATTCATTTTCTATAAATTTGTTGAGCGCAGCTCTGCAAAATGGATATCAATATTGCGAGTAATTCTAGCAGTGTTTCCTGATGAGTAGTTGACTAATGTCAATTCCGATAGAGATCAGGCTGAATGCGTAACACCTTCACCATGTTGTCCTCGGTCTGCAAAATCTCGATCGGGTAACCGGCCAGCAGCAGGCTGGTATTTGGTTCCGGTATGCTCTCGAGATGCTCGATGATGAGCCCGTTGATGGTCTTGGGGCCATCGGTAGGCAGGTTCCAATGCATTGTACGCACCAGGTCGCGCAGGTTTGCTGAGCCGTTGACAAGGTAGCTACCGTCATTCTGTCTTGATACATCGCTGATCGAGGTTGTCGGGTCAGTGGTGAATTCACCGATGATCTCCTCGATCAGGTTGGCGAAAGTAACCAGTCCCTGTACGTCACCATACTCATCAACTACCAGGCCGTTTTTGCGCCTGTCGCGTTGGAAGTTATTCATCAGGCGGTTGAGGGATGTCCCCTCGGGCACATAGTAGGGTTGCTTGATATGGGCACGCAGGTTTTCTTTTGTGAGTTCATCGCGCATCATCATCTGCATGCAGCGGCGTGTATGAATAAAGCCGACGATATTGTCGATGCTGCCGTCGAAAACAAGGATGCGGGTGAAGTGGGTACCGCGTAAAAACTCGGTGATCTCGTCAATGTTGTCGCTGAGATCGATACCGCTTATCTCGTTGCGCGGGATCATGATGTCCTCGGCAGTGATCTTGTCTAGATCAAGTACGCCGATCAGCATGTTGCGGTTTTCCTGCGGAAGCATGGCACCGGCCTCGTTAACAACTGTACGCAGCTCTTCGGAATTAAGCGCGTTGTTGGCAGCGTCCTTGTTCGTAATACCAAGCAGCCTGAGATGCAGGTAGGTTATGCGGTTGATCAACCAAACGATTGGCCAGGCGAGTTTCAGCAGAACCGTGTAGACGTGTGCTGCAGGAAAAGCGATCAGTTCCGGATGCAGGGCTGCAAAGGTCTTGGGTATCACCTCGGCATAGATCAGTACGATCAGTGTCAGCAGACCGGTTGAAATTGCGATTGCCGGTTCGCCACCAATCCTCAGTGCCACCAGCGTCGCCAGGGCAGAAGCCATGATGTTAACGAAGTTATTGCCCAGCAGGATCAATCCGATCAGGCGTTCAGGAGTCTCCAGCAGTGTCTGTGCACGTTGCGCACCAAGATGCCCGGACTCGGCCAGGTGCTTGAGCCGGTAACGGTTCAGCATCATCAGGGCGGTTTCCGAGCCGGAAAAAAAGGCGGAGAAGAAAATCAGGCTGAAAAGGATGGTCAGCAGGCCACCCGTGGGTATATCACTCAATCGAGTTACTCAGTGCAATATTGGAACAATATCTCATCGCTTTTGAAGGGATGTGTCAAGTCTCGTCTGTTACTTGCCGCTACTGATCCGTGCATGCCAGTCAGTGGCTTTCTTCGCCACCTGGGCTTTGTCGATGGTGGTGAACTCCTGCCCGGAGAGCAGCTGTTTGCCAGCGACCCAGACATCCGTGACCTGGTCTCGGCCTGCCGAATAGACGATCTGCGAGATGGGGTCGTAGCATGGTTGTGTGGCGGGTGCGCTCAAATCAATAGCAATCACATCCGCCTGTTTGCCGACTTCTATTGAGCCGGTGAAATCATCCATGCCCAACGCACGTGCACCATTAAGTGTGGCTGCACGCAAGGCTTCCAGTGCCGGAAGCGCCTGTGCATCACCGGATACGCCTTTTGCGAGCAACGCCGCTGTACGCATCTCTCCCAGCATGTCGAGATCGTTATTGCTTGCCGCGCCGTCGGTTCCTATGGCGACGTTGACGCCTGCCTTGCTTAGCTTGTCTACCGGGCAGAGACCGCTGGCAAGTTTGAGGTTTGATTCAGGGCAATGGACGACATGTGTGCCTGTACGGCTAACCAGTTCTATCTCTTCATCGGTGAGCTGGGTCATGTGAATGGCGATCATCTGCGGCGACAACAGTCCGAGATTATCCATGCGTTGCAGGGGTCGTTCGCTGCACTGCTCAAGGCTGCCAATGATCTCGTCATGTGTCTCGTGAAGGTGCATATGCACAGGCACATCAAGCTCAGATGAGAGTGTTGCGATGCGTTCTAGAGGAGCATCGGATACCGTGTAGGGTGCGTGTGGCGCAAAGGCGAGGCGAAGATTTGCTTCATTCTTGAACTCATCGAAGAGCTGCAGACCCTTTTCCAGGTAGTGGTCCGGTCCGTCGCCCCACACGGTCGGGAAGTCGAGCACGATCAGGCCGATCATGGCACGAATACCTGTCTGTTTGACGACACGTGCACTCTGCTCGGGGAAGAAGTACATATCATTAAAACAGGTGGTGCCACCGCGAATCATTTCGGTAACGGCCAGCAGGGTGCCGTCGTGACAAAAGTCCTCGTTGACGAATTTCTGCTCTGCAGGCCAGATGTGCTGGTTTAACCAGATCATCAGCGGCAGGTCATCTGCGTAGCCGCGCAGGAGGTTCATCGGTGTATGTGTATGCGCGTTGACAAAGCCGGGCAGCAGGGCGTGTGAGTCGAGATGCTGTACCTTGTTTGCCTTGTATGACTGGATCGCCTGTTGAGAAGGCAACAGGTCGACTATCACTCCCTTGTCGATAGCTATGGCGTGCTGTTCCAGCACCCTGTCATCGTTGACGGGGATGACCCACCTGGCATTAATCAGGGTGTCGATATTTTTCATCACAGCTTGCTCCGGGAAAACGGCATAATAAGGGGCCTCTACACAGAGGCCCCCTATAATTTGCCATGAGACACAAAAATTTGCCATGAGGATCGTTACAAATGGAAGTCATCAACCTCTCTGAAGCCGCTCACCCGGATCACGCGATCAAGTGGGTCGATAGTGAAATGCTGCTGCTCGACCAGCGTGTTATGCCGCATGTTGAGCGTTTCGTCCGTTGTACGGATGCACAACAGACTGCCGAGGCGATTACCGCGATGGTTGTTCGGGGGGCGCCTGCCATCGGTATCACGGCGGCTTATGGCGTTGTGCTGTCAGTTATGCACAGGCTTGCTGAGGGCAAATCGAACTGGCGCGATGCGGTCATAACCGATCTCGAAACGCTGGCAGCCTCGCGCCCGACCGCGGTGAATCTCTTCTGGGCGATCGATCGCATGCGCAAACTGATCGATGAAGATAGTGAAACCCTGGTTGACCGACTCTTGATAGAGGCACGCCAGATTCACCAGGAAGACCTGATTGCCAACCGTCTCATGGGTGAGCTTGGCAGCGCATGTATCACTGAACCGACATCGGTGATCACTCACTGCAATGCAGGTGGGCTTGCGACCGGTGGTCATGGTACGGCGGTCGGTGTCATACGCACCGCATTTCAGCGCGGCAAGATCGAACATGTGTATGCCGATGAGACACGTCCCTGGCTACAGGGTTCACGGCTCACTGCATGGGAACTGGTTCACAGCGGTATTCCGGTTTCGGTTATTGCCGATAGTGCTGCCAGCGCACGTATGCGTGAAGGGGGTATTGGCTGGGTGATAGTCGGATCGGATCGAATTGCCGCTAACGGCGATGTCGCCAACAAGATCGGCACCTACCAGTTGGCGGTTGCAGCACGACATCATGGAGTTAAATTCATGGTAGTTGCACCAACCTCGACGCTTGACCTCAATGTCTCCTGTGGCGAGGAGATACCGATCGAGACGCGTGAGCAGTCAGAGATTCTGCAGTGTGGCGGTGCCAACATCGGTGCCAAGGGCGCAAAGGCGTGGAATCCCGTGTTTGATGTCACACCTGCCGAACTGGTCGATGTCATCGTTACCGAACGCGGCGTGATACGAAATCCGGCAGAGAAGGGGATTCGGGCAATTCTACGGTAATCTCTTGCCGGGCGATTGTATGTGCCAATTTCATCGCGCCGAGGGCGACGCTCCTACAGGGTGAGGTACGATTGTAGGAGCCCCGCCCTGACCGCCAGGGATGGTGGCCGTTCCTGCGCATCCTGCGCCCACGGCATTTGTACATCCTTGTACGGCAGAAATGCCGGGAACCGTATGGAACGGTTCCGGCCGGGGCGATCGTCACCCCTTGATACCAGCTCAAAACCACCATCACAACCAAAATCATAAGCCCGACTTATTCGCGTATTAACACGCAAGGGTGTGATTTCAGTAGAAAATCTCGAATTTCTGCCTGCTTTATCAGGGTTTTTATGTATAATTACTAAGTTATGTACTAATGATCGACCCCAAACAACAACAGTGATTTCGGAGTAGTCCCTTGGCACAAGAAAAATCAGCCTTCCCCCTGAAGAAAGTCATCGCAGCCGTCATATTTGCACTTTTCTCTCTTTTTCTTGCAACCGTTGTTCCGTCACGCGAAATCGCCTGGGTTACAGCGATGCTGTTGCTGACGATTTACCTGTTCGCATTTGAAGTTGTTGATGTCGACGTGGCCGCTGTGTCGATTATGGTGTTGCTCGGACTCACCACACTGTTCGCTCCTTTAATGGGGATTCAACAGGGACTGGTTGATACGAACCTGCTGTTTAACGGATTTGCCTCAAACGCTGTTATGTCGATCATCGCTGTTATGATCATCGGTGCCGGACTCGACAAGACGGGCATCATGACGCGTGTAGCCGGTTTCATCCTCAAGATCGGTGGAACCACTGAGACCCGAATCATTCCGATTATTTCAAGTACGGTCGGCTTCATCTCCTCATTCATGCAGAACGTTGGTGCCGCGGCACTCTTTCTGCCGGTTGTCAGTCGAATCTCGGCACGCTCAGGATTGCCGATGTCACGCCTGCTGATGCCAATGGGCTTCTGTGCTATCCTCGGTGGTACCGTGACCATGGTCGGATCAAGTCCGCTGATTCTGCTTAACGACCTTATCCTCGCATCAAATGCGGCACTGCCTGCGGACCAGCAGATGGATACCTGGGGTCTCTTCTCTGTTACCCCTATCGGTCTTGCGCTGGTTGCTACAGGTATTATCTATTTTGTTATTGCCGGACGTTTCGTTCTGCCCAAGACCAAGAGCGAGAGTAGTACGGTCGGATCCAACACCACCAAGTATTTCCAGGATGTCTACGGCATCGACTACCATCTCTACGAGGTGTATGTACCGGCAGAGAGTTCACTGGTCGGCAAGTTACTCGACGAGATTGAAACTGTAAATCATGTACGTGTTATCGGTACCCGGCGCCCTGATGGTGACCTTCGAATCGGCCCTGGTGCGCTGATGCGTGATCTTGGCATCGATGCGCAGATGTCTCTCGGCATGCTTACCTCGCCGGAAGATATCAAGCACTTTGTGAAAGAGTACGGCGTTGAACTGCGTCCAAGTCTGCAGACTTTTTCCGAGTCACTCGCATCTACCAAGGCGGGTATCGGTGAAGTTGTTATTCCGCCGGGTTCAAACCTGGTTGGCAAGAGTGCACGTGATGTCTGGATGCGTAAAACTTATGGTATCGCCATGGTTGCATTGCATCGCAACGGTGAAACCATGCGTGAAGGCGAGGGCATCCGTGATATGCCACTGCAGGCTGGTGATACCCTGATCGTCCACACCACATGGGAAGCATTGGCCCGACTCGAGACCGACAGGAACTTCGTTGTTGTAACAACCGAGTATCCACGCGAGGAGTCGCGTCCACAGAAGCTGTGGCATGCCGGCTTTTTCTTCGGTATCGCGCTTTTCATGGTTCTCTTTACCGACATCCGTCTTTCTGTTGCCCTGCTCACAGGTGCGATTGGCATGGTGCTTTCAGGTGTACTGAAAATTGAAGAGGCATATGAAGCGGTTTCATGGAAAACTGTGTTCCTGTTGGCAAGTTTGATTCCACTGGGTCTCGCGGTAGAAACCTCGGGTACGGCACGCTGGATTGCTGAACAGACAGTTTCCGTCGTCGGCGGCATGCCAGGCTGGGTGATCCAGGCGTCTATCGCTGCACTGGCAACCTTCTTTACCCTGGTTATGTCAAACGTTGGTGCAACGGTCCTGCTGGTGCCACTGGCGGTCAATATCGCCCTGCAGGTTGGTGCAAATCCTGCGGTGTATGCCCTGACAGTTGCTATCGCAACATCGAATTCATTCCTGATTCCTACTCACCAGGTAAATGCGTTGATCATGGGACCTGCGGGTTACCGTGTACCTGATTTCATGCGCGCCGGCGGTATCATGACGATACTCTTTCTGATCGTGATGATGGTGATGATGAACCTGGTGTTCCCTTAGTCACTAGTTGCTAATTGCTAGTTGAAACCCCGGGCATGTCCCGGGGTTTTTTGTATCAGATGGAGCTGTTTCATTGCCTGCTTTCTTGTCAGCACAAGAAAGCAGGGTGCGCTCGCGCCACCGCGCGAATCAAAGCCCCGGCTGTCGCGCAGCGACACAAAGTCAGTTGCCCGTGAAAGCAACACAAAAAGAAAACCCCGGAACATGCCCGGGGTTTCGACTAAACAGAGAAGGCTATCAACTCCCGACAGCAGCCCTGAGAGTCTCTGCCTTGTCAGTCTCTTCCCAACTGAATCCTTCATTCTCACGTCCGAAGTGGCCGTAGGCAGCCGTCTTGCGGTACTTGATCTTGTCCGTGTTGAGCAGGTCAAGCATCTTCAGAATGCCGTATGGACGCAGGTCAAAGTGCTCACGCACCAGTTCTGTGATGCGTTCATCACTGACTTGTCCTGTACCAAACGTATCGATGGTGATGGAAGTCGGTTCCGCAACACCGATAGCGTAGGAGACCTGGATTTCACAGCGGTCGGCGAGACCGGCAGCAACGATATTCTTGGCAACATAGCGTCCGGCATAGGCAGCTGAACGGTCAACTTTCGATGGATCCTTGCCTGAGAATGCACCACCACCATGACGGGCTGCACCACCGTAAGTATCGACGATGATTTTGCGGCCAGTCAGTCCGGCATCACCCATGGGACCGCCGATAACGAATTTGCCTGTCGGATTGATGTGGAACTTGGTGCCCGAGTGCAGTAGTCCTGTTGGTTCGAGAACCGGCTTGATGATGACATCAAGAACTGCGTCCTGAAGTGCTTCGAGTGATAGTGTGTCCGCGTGCTGGGTTGAGAGTACAACAGCATCGATAGCGACAGGGATATTGTCGACATAGCGCAGCGTGACCTGTGATTTCGCATCCGGGCGTAACCAGTCAAGCTCACCGCTGTTACGAACTTCCGACTGGCGTTCGACGAGGCGATGTGAATATTCGATCGCGGCTGGCATCAGCACCTCGGTTTCATGGGTGGCATAGCCAAACATGAGTCCCTGGTCACCGGCACCCTGATCTTCGGGGCGTGAGCGGTCGACACCCTGGTTAATATCGGGAGACTGAACACCGAGAGCAGTCATGACGGCGCAGGATTCGTAATCAAAACCCTTGTCGGAACTGTCGTAGCCGATTTCGCGGATGGTATTGCGAATGATCGCCTCGTAGTCTGGCTTGGCAGTTGTGGTGATTTCACCAGCAATCAGTGCCATACCGGTCTTGACGAGAGTTTCGCAGGCAACACGTGCGTGCGGATCTTCGGCAATAATGGCATCCAGTACAGCATCAGAAACCTGGTCGCACATTTTGTCGGGATGACCCTCGGATACAGACTCAGATGTAAATAGATGTTCGCTCATTGGTTCGCTTACTCATATTCAAATGTTCGTAAAAACAAAAAAGGCCCCGCGAATGAACTCGCGGGGCCTCGGAAAACTTTTCGTTCTCTCTTTAGCCGGTTTTATAAGGCGCCCGCAATCTGAGTTCAAATCAGCGCCGTGTAATCAAGGGCCAATTATCCGCTGTCGCCTGTAATTGTCAAGTCGCCTGTAATTGTCAATAGGGGGCGGGAATACTCTGCAGAAGCAGCCGTCATCCCTGCGGGGCTATTTGGGGTCAGAGTAAAAACTCGGGTGCCTGATCTGTATCTGATCAGAGTAAAATCCTCGAGAGTTTTTACTCTGACCCCAAATAGAACAACTTGAAACTTGTCACTGGCAACGCATCCCCTGTACTATTCGTCGCAATAAAAAATGATGTAACAGGAGTAGAGCAATGGTTTCAACAGAAACGCCCGTATGTAATTTCGGAGAGGCGGCAGTCGATTTTTCCCTGCCTGGTGTCGATGGCAAAACCTGGACACTGGAGTCATGCAAGGGAGAGAAGGGCCTCCTTGTGATGTTTATCTGCAACCACTGTCCTTATGTAAAGGCTGTGCGTGAGCGAATCGTACGTGATGCGCACGAACTCAAGGCGATGGGCATCAACTTTGTTGCCATCAGTTCCAATGACGCAGCAAACTACCCGGAAGACTCTTTCGAGAACATGCAGAAAATTGCCGAAGAGTGGCAGCTGCCTTTTCCTTATCTATATGATGAGAGCCAGGAAGTGGCCAAGGCCTACGGCGCTGTCTGCACCCCTGACTTCTTCGGTTACAACGCTGATCTTGAACTCCAGTACCGTGGTCGACTCGATGAAAGCCGAAAAGAGACGGCAGAGGGAGACGTCCGCCGTGACCTGTTTGAGGCAATGAAAGAGGTTGCTGAAACCGGACAGGGCCCAAAAGAGCAGATTCCAAGCATCGGTTGCTCAATCAAGTGGATTGAATCCTGATCCATTCAGCTTGACCCGGAATCGCTAACTCCTTGATGCGCAAGGATGCTGCGCTGCAACATTATGATCTCCAAAGAAAATTCTATGGGATACAGCCCATATTAGGCTTCTATTATGTTGCTCGCAAAGGCGTCTTCAGGGAGAATAGTTGGTTGCATCGGTCGATTTATCAAGGTAGCGACACGCACAAAATTTTTACGTTCTGCTATCGACTCTCAGCCTTATATCGCCAGATACGAAATGACGTAGGTTGAAGTTCGGTTAGCAAACACAGTTTTTTAGAATATTCTGATTTCAGATAGGAGACAAACATGGCTTCACGCAGAGATTTGGCAAACGCGGTTCGTGCACTGAGCATGGATGCGGTACAGAAAGCCAATTCCGGACACCCGGGCGCCCCAATGGGCATGGCCGACATCGCCGAGGTATTGTGGAACGACAATATGAACCACAACCCGGCTAATCCGAACTGGAGTAACCGCGACCGCTTCATTCTGTCGAATGGCCACGGCTCTATGCTGATCTACTCGCTGCTGCACCTCACCGGCTACGAGCTGAGCATCGATGACCTCAAGAACTTCCGTCAGCTGCATTCAAAGACTCCTGGTCACCCGGAGTACGGTTATGCGCCTGGTGTTGAGACAACGACCGGTCCACTTGGCCAGGGTATTACCAATGGCGTGGGTATGGCGATTGCCGAGAAGGCACTTGCGGCACAGTTCAACCAGAAAGGTCATGACATTGTTGACCACAACACCTATGTCTTCCTTGGTGACGGCTGTCTCATGGAAGGTATCTCTCACGAAGCATGTTCACTCGCCGGTACCCTGGGTCTTGGCAAGCTGATCGCATTCTGGGATGACAACGGTATCTCTATTGATGGTCACGTTGACGGCTGGTTCACCGATGATACTCCTGCGCGTTTCGAAGCTTACGGCTGGCACGTAATTGCCGACGTTGACGGACACGATCCTGAAGCAATTGCCAAGGCAGTTGAAACAGCCAAGGCGATGACTGACAAGCCGACCATGATCTGCTGCAAGACCACCATCGGTTTCGGTTCACCAAACAAGGCCGGTTCACACGCCTGTCACGGTGCACCTCTCGGTGACGAAGAAATTAACCTGACCAAGGCTGCACTGGGTTGGGATCACGCTGCATTCGAAGTGCCTGCAGATATTTATCACGGCTGGGATGCGAAAGAGAAGGGCGCCAAGGCAGAAGCAGAATGGAACGAGAAGTTCGCTGCATACAAGGCCGAGTTCCCTGAGATGGCTGCAGAATATGAGCGCCGCATGGCTGGTGACCTGCCTGCCGAGTGGGCTGAGAAATCTGCTGCTTACATTGCACAGGTCAATGCAGACGCAAAGAGCCCTGCAACTCGCCAGGCATCACTTGCCTGTATCGAAGCCTATTCACCGCTTGCTCCTGAGCTGTTCGGTGGTTCAGCTGACCTCGGTTGCTCAAACCTGACTGAATGGTCCGGCTACAAGCCAATGGACAACAGCGAAGTACCTAACTATGTCCGTTACGGCGTACGTGAGTTCGGTATGTCTGCAATCATGAACGGTATCTCACTGCACGGCGGCCTGGTACCTTTCGGCGCAACCTTCCTGATGTTCTCGGAGTATGCCCGTAACGCACTGCGTATGGCTGCACTGATGAAGATCCAGAGCATCTTCGTCTTCACCCACGACTCAATCGGTCTTGGTGAAGATGGACCAACTCACCAGCCTGTCGAGCAGATTCCAACCCTGCGTATGATTCCCAACATGGCTGTATGGCGTCCTTGTGATGCTGTTGAATCTGCAGTCTGCTGGGCACAGGCAGTCGAGCGCAAGGATGGTCCTTCAACCCTGATCTTCTCGCGCCAGGGTCTGCCGCACCAGGAGCGTACAGACGCACAGATTGCCGACATCGCAAAGGGTGGTTACATCCTGCGTGATTGTGACGGCACTCCGGATGCAATCATTCTCGCAACCGGTTCAGAAGTGGCACTTGCTACAGGCGCTGCTGACGAGTTGTCGGGCAAGAAAATTCGCGTTGTCTCCATGCCATCTGTTGATGCATTCGAGGCGCAGGATGACAGTTACCGTTCATCTGTACTTCCAAAAGGCGTTCCTACAGTTGCTGTTGAAGCTGCAGTGCCTGATGCCTGGTACAAGTATGCTGACGCAGTTGTCGGTATCAACCGTTTCGGTGAGTCAGCGCCTGCAGGCGAGCTCTTCAAAGAGTTCGGATTCACTGTCGAGAATGTTGTCAGCACTGTTAACGGTGTGATGGCTTAAGAGTTTTATAAGGGCCGGCTATTACCGGCCCGACGTACAATTTCAGTTCGAAAAATTAGGAGAAAATTATGACAATTAAAGTCGGTATTAACGGTTTTGGCCGTATCGGACGCATGGCATTCCGTGCAATCGCAAAAGATTTCCCTGAAATCGAAGTTGTTGGTATCAACGACCTGCTGGACAATGATTACCTCGCATACATGCTGAAGTATGACTCGGTCCACGGTAACTTCGACGGCGAGATCTCAGTTAGCGGCGACACCATGACAGTCAACGGCAAGGACATCCGCCTGACTGCAGAGCGTGATCCGGCTGACCTCAAGTGGGGCGATGTTGATGCAGACATCATTCTTGAGTGTACTGGTTTCTTCCTGACCGAAGAAGGTTGTCAGAAGCACATCGATGCTGGCGCCAAGAAAGTTGTTATGTCAGCGCCTTCAAAGGATGGCACTCCAATGTTCGTCTATGGTGTTAACCACGGCGAGTATGCTGGCCAGGCAATCATCTCTGCTGCTTCATGTACCACCAACTGTCTCGCACCTGTTGCCAAGGTTCTGAACGACAAGTGGGGCATCAAGCGCGGTCTGATGACGACTGTTCACGCTGCAACTGCTACCCAAAAGACTGTTGACGGTCCTTCAATGAAAGACTGGCGCGGTGGTCGTGGTATCCTCGAGAACATCATCCCTTCATCTACCGGTGCTGCAAAGGCAGTTGGTGTTGTTCTGCCAGAGCTGAACGGCAAGCTGACTGGTATGGCGTTCCGCGTACCAACTTCAGACGTTTCTGTTGTTGACCTGACTGTTGAACTCAACGGCGAAGCAGATTACGCAGACATCTGTGCTGCAATGAAAGAAGCTTCAGAGAACGGCGACATGAGCAAGACTCTGGGTTACACCGACGAGAAAGTTGTTTCAACTGACTTCCGTGGTAATGGCTTCTCTTCAATCTTCGATGCAGAAGCAGGTATCGCACTGGATGGCACTTTCGTGAAAGTTGTCTCCTGGTACGACAACGAGTATGGCTACACTTGTAACATGCTGCGTTTCATGGAGCACGTTGCTGCCAATTAAGCTGTAAGACTTATGGTCGTCACCCCGGGCTTGCCCGGGGTTCAGCCCCGTACACGGGGTGGCGGCCATGAGTACCAGAGCTATTTGTTAAGAATTGATTTTTTAATAAATCGCTTTAATTATTTTTCTCATATGACGTATGGAGCCTTTTATGTCCTTCATTAAACTGACCGACCTCGATCTCGCCGGCAAGCGCGTACTCATTCGTGCTGACCTGAACGTACCTGTAAAAGATGGCAAGGTAACTTCCGATGCGCGTATCTCCGCATCCATGCCGACTATCGAGCACTGCATGAAAGCAGGCGCTAAAGTCCAGGTAATGTCCCACCGTGGCCGTCCTGAAGAGGGTAAGGTTGATGATGAGAACTCGATGCAGCCGATTGCCGACGACATGTCAGCAAAGCTGGGATCAGAGGTTCGCCTGGTCAAGGATTACCTCGACAACGCTCCTGAAATTGCCGATGGCGAAGTTGTTCTTTTCGAGAACGTTCGTTTCAATGCTGGTGAAAAGAAAGACAACGAAGACCTGGCGAAACAATACGCAGCACTTTGTGATGTTTTCGTTATGGACGCATTCGGTACTGCGCATCGCGCCCAGGCGTCTACACACGGTGCCGGTAAATTTGCTCCGACTGCATGTGCCGGACTGCTGCTGGCAAGTGAGCTCGACAACCTCGCAAAAGCACTTGCAGAACCTGCGCGCCCGATGGTTGCCATCGTAGGTGGTTCAAAGGTTTCTACCAAGCTGACCGTTCTCGAGGCACTTTCCGAGAAAGTTGACCAGTTGGTTGTCGGTGGTGGTATTGCGAATACCTTCCTCAAGGCGATGGGTAACAACGTTGGTAAATCACTGTGCGAAGATGATCTCGTCGGTACAGCAGAAGAGCTGGTCGAGAAGATGAAAGCACGTGGTGCCAACATTCCAATCGCGACCGACGTGGTCTGCGGCAAGGAGTTCAGCGAAACAGCCGAGGCAACTCTCAAGGCGGCAGGCGATGTTGAAGATGACGACATGATTTTCGATATCGGTCCTGACAGTGCCAAAGAACTTGCAGAGATCATCAGCAAGGCCGGTACTATCGTCTGGAACGGTCCTGTCGGCGTATTTGAATTCGACCAGTTCGGAGAAGGAACCAAGACTGTCTCAATGGCAATTGCCGATGCAGACGGATTCAGCCTCGCTGGCGGCGGTGACACTATCGCGGCAATTCAGAAATACGATATTTACGACAAGGTCTCATACATCTCAACTGCTGGTGGTGCTTTTCTCGAGTATCTCGAAGGCAAGACATTGCCTGCAGTTGCCATGCTTGAAGAACGCGCCAAGGGATAAGCAACTCTACTATGCCAAAACGTACAAAAATTGTCGCAACACTCGGTCCGGCTACCGATGATCCCAAAGTCATCGATGACCTGATCACCGCAGGTGTCGACGTGGTTCGTATCAACCTCTCGCACGGCAGCCATGAAGAGCATGCCGAACGAGCGGAGCAGTTGCGCAATCGTGCACGTGCCAGTGGCCGCCAGGTTGGCGTTCTGGTCGATCTGCAAGGACCTAAGATTCGTACTGGTCAGTTCAAGGATGGCGAGGTCAATCTTGAAATTGGCGCATCCTTTACTATCGACATCGATTACCCGATCGACGAAGGTAATATCGATATTGTCGGTTGTACCTACAAGCAGTTGCCGAGCGATCTTTCACGCGGCGATACTCTGCTCATCAATGACGGCAAGATTGTCCTTTGGGTAGAAGACGTCAACGGCAGCAAGATCTCATGTAAAGTTCAGGTCGGCGGCCCGCTGTCTGACAACAAGGGTATCAACAAGCAGGGTGGTGGACTTTCTGCTCCGGCACTAACTGACAAGGACAAGCACGATATTGAGTTTGCTGCAAAAATCGATGCTGACTACCTTGCAGTCTCCTTTGTGCAATCGGCCGATGATATCGAGATGGCTCGTGCACTGCTGCAGGAACAGGGTGGTTCAGCTGCGATAGTCGCCAAGATCGAACGCGCCGAGGCGCTTGATGTTATCGAATCGATTATCGATGCAACTGACATCATCATGGTGGCTCGCGGAGACCTTGGTGTTGAGATCGGTGATGCTGAACTGCCAGCCGCGCAGAAAATGCTGATCCGTAAAACGCGTGAGCGTAACAAGGTTGTTATTACAGCAACCCAGATGATGGAATCGATGATTGAAAATCCGATTCCGACACGCGCCGAGGTATTCGACGTTGCCAACGCTGTTCTCGATGGCACAGATGCTGTCATGCTCTCCGGTGAGAGTGCGGTTGGCAAGTATCCTGCGAAGGCTGTCGAGGCGATGGGGCGTGTCTGCTATGAAGCTGAGAAACAATCTATAGCGAGAAAGTCTGATCACAGGCTGCACACCCATTTCGGACGTGTTGACGAAGCGATCGCGATGGCTGCCATGTATACAGGCAACCATCTCAACGTAGCTGCCATTGCCGCTCTGACCGAGTCGGGTTCAACAGCACTGTGGATGTCACGTATCAGTTCGGGTATTCCGATCTTTGCGATGTCAGAGATTGTAGCGACACGCCGACGGGTGACTCTCTATCGTGGTGTTTACCCGATCAGCTTTCACCCGCTCGAATCTGATTCACAGCGCATCAATCAGGAAGTTGTTGATGAGCTCCTGCGTCGCGGTGCAGTACGCGACGGTGACCTTGTGATTATCACCAAGGGTGATTTCCAGGGTCTCGAAGGTGGTACAAACGTAATGAAAATCGTCCGTGTCGGCGAGCATGTATTGCCAGACTGATTTACAGATTACTGCTGAGTAAAAATGCGGGCATGTGCCCGGTATGTATAAATTTTGTTAAAGAAATTTCAATAGAAACAGAAGGAGACAATCATGGCTCTGATTTCAATGCGCCAATTGCTTGATTACGCTGCCGAGAACGATTTCGGTATGCCGGCTTTCAACGTCAACAACATGGAGCAGGTGCATGCCATCATGCAGGCTGCTGACGAAGTTGATGCACCAGTTATTATGCAGGGTTCTGCCGGTGCGCGTTCATACGCGGGCGAGCCCTTCCTGCGTCGCCTGATCCAGGCGGCTGTTGAGATGTACCCGCACATTCCTGTTGTTATGCACCAGGATCACGGTTCTGAGCCAGCGGTATGTCTGCGCTCTATCCAGTCAGGTTTCACCTCTGTCATGATGGACGGCTCACTTATGGCTGACATGAAGACACCTTCTTCATTCGAGTACAACGTCGACGTAACCCGTACCGTAGTTGAAATGGCACACGCCGGTGGCGTTACCGTTGAAGGCGAGCTGGGTTGTCTCGGTTCACTCGAAACCGGTGAGATGGGTGAAGAAGACGGCCACGGCGCTGAAGGCAAGCTCGACATGGATCAGCTGCTGACCGGTGTTGAAGAGGCTGCCGATTTCGTCAAGGCGACTAACGTTGACGCACTTGCGATTGCTATCGGTACTTCACACGGTGCCTACAAGTTCACCAAGGAGCCAACTGGCGATGTCCTGCGTATCGACCGCATCAAGGAGATCCACGAGCGCATCCCCAACACTCACCTCGTTATGCACGGTTCATCATCTGTACCGCAGGACTGGCTTGAGATCATCAACAGCCACGGTGGCGAAATGGGCCAGACCTATGGCGTACCTGTTGAAGAAATCGTTGAAGGCATCAAGCACGGTGTTCGCAAGGTCAACATCGATACAGACTTGCGTATGGCATCAACCGGTGCTGTCCGTCGTCACCTGATGGAAAATCCTTCAAACTTCGATCCTCGCAAGTTCCTCAAGGTTTCTACCGAGGCGATGAAGGATATCTGTAAGGCACGTTACGAAGCATTCGGCTGTGCCGGTCATGGTTCGAAGATCACTGCCAAGTCTCTTGAAGTGATGTTTGCAGAGTATGCTTCAGGTTCACTGGACCAGAAGATCAGCTGATCATTTTTAATCAGCTTGATGAAAAAGGCCGCACAATGTGCGGCCTTTTTTTGTTTAAGTTGTCTTGCCAGTCTTGAGCCGGCATCCATGGGTAGCGATTATCTTGATTGACCCCGGGTCAAGCCCGGGGTGACGAATATGGGGTTGGTTCTGCCAGGATTCAGGCATTCCCCTGGTACTTGCCGCTGATCCCATGGCTGTCGGCAAAATCAAGCATGCGCCTGATCGGCAACATGGCGCGTTCGCGAATTGATTCATCGATGTTGATTTCGTGTTGTGGCCCCGGATTCAGCAGCATCTCCTCGAGATTCTGCAGCGAGTTCATTGCCATCCACGGACAGTGGGCACAGGATTCACAAGTTGCACCTTCGCCAGCCGTTGGTGCAGAGATCAGCTCCTTGCCTGGTGCCACCTGATGCATCTTCCAGAAAATACCGTCGTCTGTTGCAATGATAAACTTCTCTTCCTTCCTGGTGGCAACAGCCTCAATCAGTTTTGTGGTTGATCCCACCACGTCAGCCTGATCGAGAATATGTTCGGGTGATTCGGGATGTGCCAGTACAGCGGCGTCAGGGTGCAAACGACGGATGCGCTCCAGTGCAACTGACTTGAACTCCTCGTGTACGACACAGGAGCCCTGCCATAACAGCATGTCGACACCGGTGACCTTTTCTATATAGCGTCCCAGGTGCTGGTCAGGCGCCCACAGGACTTTCTCTCCCTGTTCCTTGAGGTGCTTGACTATCGGTAGTGCGATGCCGGATGTCACCATCCAGTCGGCACGTGCCTTGACGGCTGCAGAGGTGTTTGCGTAGACAACCACGGTATGGTCCGGATGGGCATCGCAAAATGCAGTAAAGGCATCGGCAGGGCAGCCTTCGTCAAGTGAACAGGTTGCGCCCAGATCAGGCATCAGAACGCGTTTTTCTGGATTGAGGATCTTGGCGGTTTCGCCCATAAAACGCACCCCTGAAACCACGAGGGTTTGCTCTTTGGCGGTAGTGCCGAAGCGTGCCATTTCGAGTGAATCGGCAACACAGCCGCCCATCTCCTCGGCGAGTTCCTGAATATCACCATCGGTGTAATAGTGAGCAACCAGTGTTGCATCCTGTTCCCGCATCAGTTTCTTGATGCGTTCTTTAAGGGCCTTTTTCTCTTCCGCCGTAATGTCAGGCTTGACCGGGTGTGCAGGCACCTTGATCGTTCCGCGTATCGCCTCGGCTGAAAGGTGGAATTCATTCATATCGCTCATCTAAAACTACTTGTCCTTTTCTCTATTTTCGGTTTCCAGAATCTCATCAAGATTAAACTCCATGGACTCGTCTTTCTCCTGAACTTCCAGTTTCTCGCTAACTGGCTCAGGTTGGGTATTTGTTTCAGTCACGGTGTCTGCTGCCTGTCCCGCTCCCGATGGATTAGTAAAGCGGTCATTGAGCATCTGCACAATGCGATCGTTCTCTTCGCGGACGCGCTTCAGGCGTTTGCGAGTGAATGATCCCCAGCCAGCCGGACGCCTGCTGATAATGATGCGCATCATACGCGTACTTTTTCTGAATGCACCTACAAGATCAAGTTTGCCGTCGAGTGCTTCAGACGCCTTGCGAGCAGCGCCGAGCAGGGTCTTGGCTGCGAGTTCGCGCATGCCGAAATGGATGATGGCTAACAGTACGACCGCAATGCTAGCGGAAAGTATCCAGTTGCCTGCAATTGCAGGGGCAATATCCAGCGGATTGAAACCGATACCGAGACTGACGCCAATATAGAGCAGCAACAGGAAGGCGACGGTGACGGCATCGAGTACCAGTGTGCGCTTGTACCACCTGCGCATTAATTCAACCAGGCTTGGCATTGCCTTTTGTTCGATCTCCCTGGCGGTATGGTCAAGTGATGCGACGATACGGTAGGCGCGCTCGATGCCAACCTGGTCCATACGGCTGTGAATCTCCAAGAGATCCTTGTCGCGCTTGCTTTCAAAGCGCTGGCGTAGCTGTGCATCCTCGATTGGTACCGCGGCATCCGGACTGTAGATTGTATAGAAACGTCCTGCGGTAAGGCCGCGTTCACCGAGTGCGCGCTGCCATGCTGCGATGACCTCTTCGGGATTGTCCTCACGTGCCGCCGTGTCGATCTGGTTGAGAATGTAGAGGAACTTGCCTGCATCCGGCCGATTGATGGTGTTGCTGACAAGATGGTCAAGCGTATCGCGCATGGCACCGGGTTCCGGATGGCGTGCATCGAACAGAACCAGCACCAGGTCGGAGAGGGTGATGATGTGATCGGTGATGCGCAGCGTCGAGGTGCGTTGTGCATCCGCATCGAATCCGGGGGAGTCGATAATGGTCTTGCCGCGCAGGGTCTCGCAGGTGGTGGTTTTCATCTGCAGGTAGGAGTCGATGCGTTTTCCCTCACCGGTTGCGACGCTCTCGATATCCTCGCTGATGCGGTAGAGAGGGAAGCGTGGATCCGAATCCAGGGCCACGCCGGGCAGTGCGTGGGGAGCCGCTTCATGTGAGTAGCACAACACGGTGAACTTGTCGTCGACCGCCTGGTTGCCGCTGCGCTGGATCTGCTCACCGATGTAGTGATTGATGAAGGTCGATTTTCCTGCAGAAAAGGTCCCCAGTACCGAAATCAGCGGCCACCAGGTGATTCTGGTCGCAAATGAGTCATCCTCGGCCAGTAAACCGGTCTTGTGTCCAACTTTATCGAGCTGTCGAAATGATTTGACGGCGTCGATAAGTGCCGGATTTTCCTCGGAAAGATGCTTCTCTAGCTGGTCGAGGCGCTGCTTGATGGATGTTTTTTCGAAAGACATGCTTAAATTCCGGTTTGTATATATTTAAAGTTTGTCTGCAATACTCAAAAATAGCAATGGCTTAGGTGCGATTGTCCGTCTTTTTGGCAACAAAAAAGGAGCCCCTGGTGACATGAAATTGGCACATTAACTCGATCTGAATATTGCAATACACCTATCATATGGGGGATACTTAGCTATCTGATCGGTAATCCCGTCGCTAAATAAGATGGGTGCCGGATTTTCAAATAATAATGACGCAAACAATAGGAGTGGTTGAGTATGTCTGCAATTTTTTCTGATGAGTGGATGAAGAGCTTTATGCAGCAGTGGAACGCCGAGTCGGAACTGACTTCAGCACTGGCTGATATCAATTTCAGCAGCAATATCGGTTATGGTTTTCCGGATGACGGTCAGCCTACAGGTGTGCTCGTGGTCGAGAATGGTTCTGCGACTTCTGCAGGCGCCTACAATGGTGAAGAACTCAACTGGGATATCCGCGCAAGCGAGCAGCAGTGGCAAAAGTGGATTGCAAAACCACCAGGCATGATGGGACTGGGTACTGCATTTGCTTCGGGAAAAATGAAATTCAAGGTTGGTGACTACGGTGCCATGTTGAAAGATCCACGTATGGCCGGGCCGTTTATCAAGAGTTTCTCAGTCATGGCGCGCGCCTGATCGGGTTGCCATATCCAGGGCCTCTTCAGTTGAGGCCCTGTTTGTAATACACCGTTTATTTTTGCCCGGTTAGTTCCAATTTGAGGTTATGTCATGCGGAAAGCATTAAAACAGACGATTCTAGCGTTACTGGTTGCGGCCCCCATAGCGGCGCAGGCGCAAACAGATAACACGGCTCAAGACTGGGTCGAAGTTCAGGATGCGGGCACCTCTGTTTTCATCTCACTTGGTGGCACTGTCATTCCATACAAAGAAGTGACACTGGCAGCGCAAATTCCTGGCCGCATTCAGTCCATCTCAGGTATCGAGGGTGATGCTTTTGATGCAGGTGCCGAACTGGTCAGGATCGACAGTACTGAACTGATGGCACAGCGTAACTCGGCTGTGGCACAGCTTGCCAACGCCGAGGCGGATCTGCGTAATGCCGACGTCCAGTACAACCGAGAGCTGTGGGCACCGCGTACTAAACAGGCGATGGGCGGTATGGGTATGCCGAATCTCTTCGATGACATGTTCTCACGCCCAATGCAGGATATGGTCGGTGATTACGATACCGACGCCGCGCGCTCTGCTGACCTCTATTCATCACGCACTCGAATTCAGCAGTCACGTAACTCGATTCTGCAGGCGCAGTCACAGATCCAGGCCATCGATGCCAAGTTGCGTGATGCACGCAGCCTTGCCCCCTTTGTTGGTGTTATCACGCACAAGCATGTCGAGGTGGGAGACACAATTCAGCCCGGTATGCCCATGCTGAGTTACGCCGATGTCGAATTCCTGCAGGTTGTTGTTGATGTGCCCTCACGTGTGGCACCAAACCTCACCCAGGGCCAGATGCTTGAGGCTGAGCTAGATGTGAATAACGAACGTGTGCCGGTGCGTGTTGCACAGGTATTCCCGATGGCCGACCGGGTGCGCCATACCGTTAAAGTGAAATTTGACCTCCCTCAAGGTGTATCCCGTCCAGGCGAGTATATTAAGGTGCTGGTACCGGATAATACTGTTTCGAGTGGCGGCATGGTGAAAATACCGGTCAGTGCAGTACGTTTCAATGGCAGCCTTCCCGGCGTTTACGTCAAGGGTGAGAGCGGAAGACCGCAGCTGCGCCTTGTGCGTATCGGCGAAAACATTGGCGACGATTACATTATGGTAACTTCAGGCCTGCAGGCAGGCGAAATGGTACAGCGGAATCCCTGATTCAACTGAAACTAACGAAGTTAACGAACAGATAAGCCGAAGACGCCCGCAAAGGGCGTCTTGAATTAATAACAGGGAGCCGGTGGGTTACGCCACAAGCCCTCCGGAACAACAAAAGGCCGGCAGCAAATGAGCCAAAGAGTAGACAACAATCTGGATGAATTAAAAGACAAGGATCTGGGCATTGCCGGTAATACGGCGCGTGCCTTTATAAATTCTCCTCTCTCGCCTTTGCTCTATGCTGCAATGCTGTTGATGGGAATCATGGGTTACCTGTTGATTCCACGACAGGAAGACCCGCAGATCTCGGTTCCCATGGTCGACCTCATTGTTCCATATCCGGGTGCGTCTGCTGAACAGGTTTCCGTACGTGCGATTGAACCTCTCGAACGCATGATGAGCGAGATAAAGGGCGTTAAGCACGTCTATTCAGCTTCGCAGCGCGGTATGGGCATGGTGACCGTGCAGTTCGAGGTTGGCGAGGAGATGAACGACTCGCTGGTCAAGGTCAACGACAAGATCGATTCCAACATGGACAAGATTCCGTCCGGGGTGTCGCCCCCGATGGTAAGTCCTGTCGGTATTGACGACGTACCGGTTGTCACGCTTACTTTATGGTCGAAAGATCTCAACCAGGACAACCATCCTGATGTTGATGACAGCCAGCTGCGTATGCTGGCGCACGATATTCTGCAGAACCTCAACGAACTGCCCAATACCAGTGAAGGTTTTGTTGTTGGCGGCCGCAAGGAGGTCGTCAAGGTCGAGGTGCTGCCTGAAATTCTAGCAGGCTATGGCATCAGTATCGGCCAGGTTGCACAAGCGATCCAGACAGCCAACCAGGAGACCCAGGCTGGCTCGGTCGAAAGTGGCGGAACCCACCTGACAGTAGTAACAGGCAAGTTTCTCAAGCATGCACGCGATGTCAGTGAACTGATTGTCGGCACCTTCGGTGGTGCACCCATACACCTGCGAGATGTTGCAGTGGTCACGCAGGGTCCGGAAGATGCCAGCAAGCTGGTGGCTTTTTACAGTGGTCCGCAGTCACCGGAAAGTATTGGCCGGGTAGATGGCAGTCCTGCAGTAACAATCGCTATTGCGAAGCAGGAGGGCACCAACGGTGTGACCGTTGCCAATGCCGTGCTTGAACGTGTCGAGGAGCTCAAGGGACGCGTTATTCCCACCAATGTTGATGTTTTCGTTACACGTAACTACGGTCAGACAGCCAATGACAAGGTCAACGAGCTGATCTTCAAACTGTTTGTCGCCACCAGTATCGTATTTGCACTGGTTCTGGTTGCATTCCGTGCATTCAAACCTGCGCTGGTCGTAACGCTGGTTATACCGGTCGTTCTGCTGATGACCATTTTTGTCGCCTGGCTGCTTGGATTTACCATCGACAGGGTGAGTCTCTTTGCGCTGATATTTTCAATCGGTATTCTTGTCGACGACGCCATCGTCGTTATCGAGAATATCTACCGTCGCTGGCTGCAGAATGACAGTACCGACATGGCAACTGCCGTCGATGCGGTTCGCGAGGTCGGTAACCCGACAATTCTTGCGACATTCACGGTTATCGGCGCCTTGCTGCCGATGGGCTTTGTCAGTGGCATGATGGGCCCCTACATGTTCCCGATCCCGGCACTCGGTTCGGTTGCGATGTTGATCTCCCTGTTTGCAGCCTTTGTGTTCACACCATGGCTGGCAATATCGGGTCTCTTCCGTCCCAGCATGAACTACCTGGCAGCAGCTGAAGAGCGCGAGCACAAGGAGGCAGAGCGCCTCGAAGGAATGTTCCGCAGAATCCTGATGCCGATGATCGACAAGCCGGCCAAGCGCAAAATGTTCAATGGCATTTTGTGGTTATTGCTGATCTTTGCGTGCTCCTTCTTCTACTTTAAATGGGTGGCGGTCAAGATGCTCCCGCTGGATAACAAGCCGGAGTTCTCCGTTGTTATCGATATGCCTGAGGGTACAGCCCTGCCGGATACCGCAAACCTCACTGCCAGCATGGCGGAGAAGTTACGCCAGTTTCCCGAGGTGACTGCAATCCAGACTTATGTCGGTACTGCACGTCCGTTCGATTTCAATGGCATGGTCAGGCACTACTACACGCGTAGGCAACCATGGCAGGCCGATATCCAGGTGCAACTGCTCGACAAGAACGATCGTGAACGTACCAGTCACGAGATTGCTGTCGAGGCACGCCGTATTCTGCGCGAGATGATCAAGGGCACAAGAACACGAATTGCAGTTGTCGAGATGCCACCCGGTCCGCCGGTACTGCAGTCGGTTGTTGCCGAGGTGCACGGACCGGACGACAAGTCACGACGCGAGGTTGCAAGACACCTGACAAGGCTGTTCGAAGAGGCGCCGAACCTCACCGATGTCGACAATTACATGCGTGAGCCTTACTCTTACTGGCGTTTTGAAGCTGATCGTGAGAAAGCCTCTCGTGCGGGTGTCAACCAGGAGAGTATCAACCAGAATATAGCCATGGCTCTCGGCAGTGCACCGATGGGTGATGTCAAGAACCTGGCAGGTCATGAGCCGATCAATATCGTGCTGCAAGTGCCATTTGCTGAGCGTTCACAAGTTACCAGGCTTGGTGACCTTCCGGTCAATACAGCCACTGGCGAAGTTGTATCCCTGCGCGAGTTTGGACAGTTCGTCAGAATGGAAGAAGACGAGATTATCTATCACAAGGATCTGCGTTCTGTAGAGTACGTTGTTGCAGATGTTTCCGGGCGCCTCGCTGCACCTGTGTATGGCATGATGCAGGTACAGGATGCACTAGCGGCTGCTAACGATGGTCAAGGCTATGTCGCTCCGGATGGCGCCATACTCGGTAATAACATCGAGTGGATGGGGCCACCCGCAAATGACATAGAGTCATCATTTGAATGGACCGGTGAGTGGACCGTCACCTACGAGACATTCCGTGACATGGGCGCCGCATTCATGGTGGCACTCGCAGTTATCTATTTCCTCGTCGTCATCGAATTCGGCAACTTCCGCATTCCTGCAGTTATCATGGCGCCGATACCACTGACACTGCTTGGAATTATTCCTGCTCATGCATTTGTTGGAGCTGAGTTTACAGCAACGTCAATGATCGGTTGGATTGCGCTAGCGGGTATTATCGTGCGTAACTCGATCTTGCTGGTCGATTTCACGATTCACGAGGTACGTGCAGGGGTTGTACTTGAAGAGGCCGTTATCAAGGCCTGTATGACCAGAACGCGCCCAATCGTGATTACTGCACTGGCACTTGTCGGTGGTTCTGCAGTCATCCTGACAGATCCGATCTTTCAGGGCATGGCGATCTCGCTGGCTGCCGGTGTGCTGGTCTCGACCGTTCTTACCCTGATTGTTATTCCGCTTGGAACGACCAAGGCGGCGAAGGCGCTCTACCAGGTGGCTGGTGTTGATATGCCGGATGGATCTGGTGGTACTACTTCAACCCCCGCGCCAGCAGCAGCACCTGTTGCACCCAAACGTTCGTTCACAGACATGGCCTTCATGGTATGGGGCAAACTGATCGGCGCCATCTTCGCGCTGATCTCGTTCTTCGGTATTCTGATGAACTGGCTGCGCCTGTTGCTTCCAAAGAAGAAGCCTCCTCAGGCTCCGCCACCGGCAGCACCACAACCGCCAGCTGCTCCCAAGCCGCCGCCAACGCCGCCGCCTGTACCTGAGGCTGCGCCTGTACCTGAACCGGCGCCGGAACCAGAACCACAGGCACCTGCTGCAGAAGCAGAGCAGAAATTTGTTGCTGAACCTGAACCAGTAGCTGAAACGCCCAAGCCGGTCGTTGAAGCTCCTGCCCCAGAGCCAGTAGCAGAAGCGCCAATTTCTGAACCGGAGATTGAAGCGCCAGCACCTGAAGTGGTTGAGCCGATTGTTGCCGAGCCGGTTACTGCACCTGAGCCGAAACCTGAACCTGAACCAGAAGTCGTAGCACCAGAACCTGCAGCACCTGTTGTCGAGCAGAGGAAAGTTGCCGAGCCGCTTCAGGCAGATGAAGATATCATCGAGGTTTCACAGGCCAGTGATGATGATATTGATCTTCTCTCAGCACCGATCAGGCCAACGTCTGTCGCTGCTGCCAAGTCGGATTCAGCTTCACAGATGCCTGGTGCCACTGTTCCCCAGCCTGGCAAGCGCCGTCGTCGTGGTATTCGTCTGCGCGATATGCCGGATGAATCTGATGATCAGGGTGGAAAGGAGTAATATGTCGATAGCCATAACCCGAGGATTTTGCTCTTTACTGGCTGTTCTGCTGCTGCCCGTAGCTGCAGTTGCCCAGTCAACATTTGATACAGGTGGTTTCACGTTTCGAAACGATGTTGAAACACCGGCGAGCACGGGGAGTGGTAATCAGGATTTTGTCTTTCGTGGAGACATGGAGCAACAGCAGGCAGTGCAGGAGAGTGGAAGCGGACCTAAATCAAACGCCATGGGCAATTACAGGTTCCGTGCGCCGCGCAAGCAGCGCACACTGTCGCCGACTTATAATCCGGGTAGGGACGCTTGTGTCGAACCTGGTTACCAGTACAGGGGTTATCAGAGACCCCAGGTGCAACATGGTTACCAGGGCTACCAGGGCTACCAGGGCTACCAGGCTTATCCGACGTACCCGGCTTATCAGCCGACACCGGTGGCTCCGTTGCCCTATTCAGGCCAATCTCCATACCTGGTACCTGGATACCAGGGCAGCTACATGAACCCGGGCAACTATATGCCGGGATACAACAGTTATTCTCCAGGCGGATATGTTCCGAGCTGGTAAGCAGCAAGTGACAGGAAATAAGAATAGATGATCACAGTCATTGGTAGTCTTAAAGGTGGTTCGGGTAAAAGTACGGTGACATTCAATCTTGCCGTCTGGTTATCGCTGGCAGGACAAAGAACACTCGGGCTGGATCTTGATCCACAGGCAACCTTTACAGATGTCGCCGATGTGCGCGCAGAAGAAGGGTACCAGCCGGGTATTGAAGTCAGGGGACGCCAGGCACTCTATGATGGTACTGATCTGAACTCCTATAAAGAGATTCTGATCGATGTTGGTACCTCTGACATGGCATCGTTGAAACGCGCCATCCAGATTGCAGACCGTATTATTGTTCCTGTACCTCCAAGTCAGGCAGATGTCTGGTCAACCCAGCGTTTCGTCCGTTTCGTCAATAGCATTATTGCCAACCTCGAGAACAAGCCGGAAGTCTACGGCTTTCTGAATCGTGTCGATATGCAGTCGGCTGTGAATGAATCCTATGAAACTGCTGCTGCTCTTGTGTCACTGCCGGGTATCCGCTTCCTGATTCCGCGTCTCTCCCAGCGAGCTGTATTCCTGCACTCGTTCAGTGAAGGACTGGCTGCCATGGAACTGGATCCACGCGATCCGGGTGTGCGTGAGTTCAATGCACTTGCAGCAGAGCTATATTCTCACCTTGTCAGGTAACACCCATGTCAGGCAGTGACGTAACAGCAGTCGGGCAGCATCCACCCGCCAAGCTGGTCATTGCCATCTCATCGCGTGCGCTTTTCGATCTTGATGAGTCGCATCGTGTCTACGAAGAGGAGGGCATAGAAGCCTACTGTAACTACCAGGTTGAAAGAGAAGATGAGCCCCTCGCAGTGGGCCAGGCCTTCCCGCTGGTGCGTAAACTTCTGAATATCAATTCACTGCTGCAGGACAAGGCAACCATCGAGATTGTCCTGTTGTCACGTAATAGCGCCGATACAGGCCTGCGCGTATTTAATTCAATCGATCATCACAAACTGCAGATCAGGCGTGCCGCCTTCACCGGTGGCGAACGGCCGTTTCCCTATGCCAAGGCGCTCGGGGCACACCTGTTTCTCTCTGCCAATGCGGATGATGTCCGCCTGGCGCTTGATTCTGGCCTCGCAGCTGCAACCATCTTTCTTGACAGAAAGGCGGATGAGGAAGGTCGCGAAAAGCCGGAAGATACACAACTGCGAATCGCCTTTGACGGTGATGCCGTGCTGTTTTCCGATGAGGCTGAGCGTGTTTACCAGAGTGAGGGTCTCGAGGCATTTGAGAAGAGCGAAAAGGAGAGTGCCCGTTTGCCACTGCCCGGTGGGCCATTCAAACAGTTTCTTGCCGTTTTGCACCAGATTCAGAAAGAGCTCCCGGCTGAGAAGTCACCCATACGCACAGCCCTGATTACAGCCAGGGGCGCACCTGCGCATGAGCGTGTTATCCGTACCCTGAGGTCGTGGGGTGTACGTATCGACGAGGCACTGTTCCTCGGTGGCATCGATAAAGGTGATTTCCTCAAGGCGTTTGGTGCAGATATCTTCTTCGACGATCGTCATCAGCATTGCCAGTCGGCTTCACGCCATGTGCCGTCAGCGCATGTTCCTCACGGGGTTTCCAACGAGAAGTAGGGAGGGCTTGACCCGGGGTACATCTACAATAGTGCATGCACTTCTGGATACCGGCTCAAGGCCGGTACGACAAGCAACGGGAAGTATTACCGCTGCCAGTAAACCCGCACAATCCCTGATTCCTTCGTATAGTGAATATCCAGTTCACCCTTGAAGGCATGTTCAACCGCCTCGCCAACACTTCGTGGCAGATGTGTGTCGGTAAAAAGTAGAACACTGTTTTCGTTATCCTCTTCTACGACTCCCATGAGGCGTTTCATTGGATGCAGCTCCATCTGATCTTCAATATGGTGGTGAACCATGCGCATGATTTCTCCCCGGTGTTCCTCGAAGAAATCGCCTTTCAGCGTCAGAATCCCAGCCGGCACCTTGTCCTGGATTCGACGACAGGCAGGACAGACTTCTTCGTATGCACATTCTGGTGTCTCGGACTTCCATTGCCATCTTGCGCCGCTGTAAACGACATGACAACGAGGGCAAACGGTCGGTTCTGACAACTTTTTGCTGGCCATGTATGGGTCATGGACGTGTTCTTTCAACAGGCGGTCCTGTCGTCCATGCTGAGCCACATTACCTTCTTTTCCGCTCATTTCGTCCTCCTTTTTTTACTTCTTCCTCTACTATAAATATAGTCTTTGCGGAGAAGTCATTCAATTTTGATGAAAGGCGCGTCATCAGGTCATTGTAAATATTCCGATGCAAAAACCGTGCAAGATGGACTAGTCTTTAATTAGCAATAGATGAAATACAGTTCATAAAAAAACAAGAAGGATAAATATGCACTCTGTTACGCCATTATTGCCTGGAGATCTTAACCAGAGCTGCGATCCTGGCAGCCTCCCGTTCAAGACAACTGATGAGCTTGAGGATCTTGGCTGCATGCTAGGTCAGGAGCGTGCCGTTGAAGCGATTGAGCTTGGTACGGGGCATGATCTGCAGGGTTTTAATCTCTTTGTGCTCGGTCCTGCCGGTACCGGACGGCACAGTTTTATTCGCCAGTTTCTGCAGGAGAAGGCGAGCAAGGAGAGCGTCTCTACTGACTGGTGTTACGTCAATAATTTTGATGAGCCACGCAAACCGAAAGCGATCGAACTGCCTGCGGGCAGGGGACGTCGTTTTCGTGACGACATGACACAGCTCGTCAAGGAGGCGAGTTCTGCCCTGCCAACTGCGTTCGAGAGTGAGGACTATCACAACCGTCGCCAGGAGATAGAGCAGCAGGCCAACCAGGCACAGGAGAAGGCTTTCCAGGAGGTCAAGGAGCAGGCTGAGGAGCTTGATCTTGGCATTATCCAGACTGCGACCGGGTTTACTTTTGTCCCACTGCATGACGGTGTGGCTATCACACCGGAAGAGTACAACAAGCTTTCCGAGAAGGAGCAGGAGCGGCTGCAGCAGGATACCGAAAAAGTTGGTGAAGAGTTACGCAAAACACTGCAGAAAATTCCGCAACGGGTGCGCAAGGCACGTGAGAAGGTACAGAAGCTTAATCGTGAAGTTGCACTCTTTGCTGTCAGCAGTCTCATCGATGAACTGTTGTCGGAGTATGAAGAATTCCCCCGGGTCATCAGTTACCTCAAGGCACTGCAGCAGGATATTGCCGATCATGCAGAGATTATTCTGCAGGCATCCAGCGGTGAGGAAGAGGGTGCTAACAGCATTATTGCAGACCCGGATGAAATCGATCCGCAATCTGCGATTCTGCGTCGCTACAGCGTCAACCTGCTTGTCGATCGCAATGATTCCGACGGTGCACCTGTCATCTTCGAAGATCACCCGGCCTATCCATTCCTTGTCGGACAGATCGAACACGAATCACAATACGGAAACCTGGTTACAGATTTCACCCTGATACGCCCAGGTGCACTGCATCGTGCCAATGGTGGCTACCTTGTCATTGATGTCCGAAAAATCCTGATAGAGCCGCTTGCATGGGAAGCGCTCAAGCGCGCCCTGAAATCGCGTGAAATCGATACCAAGTCAATTGCCCAGGCCTACAGCCTGATCGGTACGGTTTCACTTGAACCCGAACCTATCCCTCTAGATGTCAAAGTGGTTCTTATCGGTGACCGTGAGTACTACTACCTGTTGATGGAGTACGACCCCGAGTTCCTCGAGCATTTCAAGGTGGCAGCTGATTTCGAAGATGACATGGAACGCAGCGATGAGAACATGCTGCAGCTGGCTCGCCTGGTTGCTTCCATTGTCAGGAAGGAAGAGCTCAAGCCTCTGGATAACAGTGCGGTCGCAAGAGTCATCGAGGAGAGTTCACGCAATGCAGGTGATGCACAGATGCTATCCACGCGCATGCGTCGTATCGCTGATATTGTCAGGGAAGCGCACTATTGGGCCACGCGCAATGACAACAGCGTTATCGGAACTGACGAGGTTCGTAGTGCAATCAGGATGCAACAGCGCCGCATGAGCCGCATTCGTGACCGCCTGCTGCGTGAGACACTGCGCAACACGATCCTGATCGACAGCGAGGGTGAAATGCCCGGCCAGGTCAATGGCCTTGCCACCATCCAGTTGGGCAACTTCATCTTTGGCCACCCGGTTCGTATCACGGCGAATTCGTCACTGGGCGCAGGCAAGGTGATTGATATTGAACGCGAGGTTGAACTCGGTGGGCCGATTCACTCCAAGGGTGTGCTGATACTCTCCAGCTTCCTCGCTTCACGCTATGTCACCGATCGTCCGTTGAGCCTCTCGGCGAGCCTGGTGTTTGAGCAATCCTATGGACCTATTGAAGGTGACAGTGCCTCGGCTGCAGAACTCTGTGCATTGCTCTCCTCCCTGGCGCAGGCTCCAATCAAGCAGTCAATCGCAATTACAGGCTCCGTAAACCAGCATGGGCAGATACAGCCGATTGGCGGGGCCAATCAGAAAATCGAGGGTTTTTATGATCTGTGCAAGGCGCGCGGACTGACAGGCGGGCAGGGAGTCATTATTCCAGCTTCAAACGTCAAGCACCTGATGCTGAAGCAGTCGGTGGTGGATGCAGTCGCAAATGGTCAGTTCAATATCTATGCAGTCAGCAGCATTGATGAATGCATGACGATTCTGACCGGGCTGGAAGTAGGCGAACGTAATCACAAGGGAGAGTTTCCCGAGCAGAGTCTGAATCAACGTGTTGTTATGCGACTGAAAGAGTTCGCGGATCGGCAGAAAAAGTCTTCCGGGTAGTTCGGGCGCAACACCCGGACTGGATCACAGCGGAGTCTTGGAGAGTGCCCCGGCTTGTTCCCTGACCAGTTTTGGAACCAGGTAGCCGGGCAGGCGTGTCAGTAATTCGGCGTGAATCTCATTCGCTTCCGCATCACCGACAGCAAAGGCGTGCGTGCCGGAGACGGGGTCGAGTTGATGCAGATAATAGGAAAGAACTCCCATTTCGAATCCTTTTTTACAAAGTAATTCAATAGTATCTGAATCATTATTAATCCTGTTTAGAAGAACTGACTGGTTCAGCAAAGTGACGTTTTCAACACGTAACCGATGCATTGCAGCTGCGACCTGGTCGTCCAATTCATTCGGATGATTGGCGTGCATGACACATACGACCTCTGTCGGAAATTGCCCCAGCATGGTGGCAAGTCGTCCTGTCACCCTGTCGGGTAAAACGATCGGCAGGCGTGTATGGAGACGCAGGCGCCGCAGTTTCGGGAGCGTCGCCAGCGCATCGAGCAGTTCCTCAAGTCGGGAGTCGCTGAGGCTGAGTGGGTCACCACCGCTGAGGATGACCTCGTCGAGATCACCCATGCGCCGTAATTCTGAAATCATGGTGCTGATCTGTTCGCGTGTCAGTGACTCGTCGGCATAGGGGTAGTGACGCCTGAAACAGTAGCGACAGTGAATCGCACATGCGCCGGTTGCAATCAGCAAGGCGCGTCCTTGGTATTTCTTGATAATGCCATTGCCGACAGTGTAATTCTCCTCATCGAGAGGATCATTGCTGAAACCGCTGACCGGAATACGTTCATTCTTTAACGGGAGCACCTGTCTCAGCAGCGGATCGTCAGGATTACCGTGCAGCATACGGCTGGCAAATGCATGCGGCACTCGCAACGGAAACTCGCTATCGGTGTCGATTGCATCTGAAATGGTGCCAATATCGATGCCAAGCCAGGTGAGTAAATCGGTCGGATTGCGAAAACTGGCGGCATATTGCTGCTCCCAGCTCATCTTATCGTTTTCGATTCTCAGGTTACGGGTTATCATATGCGGGTTTTATCGCGACAATATTTGAGGCTGACATGGCGACATATAGTACCAACGAATTCAAAGGCGGGTTGAAAATCATGCTCGACGGAGATCCTTACACCATCGTCGAAAACGAGTTCGTCAAACCCGGCAAGGGTCAGGCGTTTAACCGCGTCAAGGTTCGCAACCTGAAAACAGGCCGTACTATTGAAAAGACATTCAAGTCCGGTGAGAGTGTCGAGGCAGCCGATGTTATCGACATCACCCTGCAGTATCTCTATACAGACGGGGAGTACTGGCACTTCATGGACCAGGAGAGCTTCGAGCAGTACCAGGCCGATGAGACAGCGGTTCGCGATGCGATCAAGTGGATCAAGGAGCAGGATGTCTGTTCAGTCACCCTGTGGAACGGTTCGCCGCTGACAGTCGAAGCGCCCAATTTCGTCACCCTCGAAATAACCGATACTGACCCGGGCCTCAAGGGCGACACATCTGGCGGTGGCGGAAAACCGGCAACACTGGAAACCGGTGCTGTTGTACGTGTACCACTCTTTGTCCAGATTGGCGAAGTGATCAAGGTGGATACGCGCAAGGGTGAATACGTTTCGCGAGCCAAGGAAGATTAAACAGTGAGTTGGCAGCCTGCTGCCTCGCAGCAGATGTTGCGCAAGCGAGCCGGATTGCTTGCGCGGGTGCGTGACTATTTTAGACGTGAAGAGGTGCTCGAGGTCGAGACCCCGATCATGTCGCGATACGGCAACCCGGATCCTGCCATCAATTCCTTCCGTACCGATTCCGATCAGCATCCGGAACAGTATCTTCACACCTCACCCGAGTTCCCCATGAAGCGATTATTAGCTTCAAGAAGTGGCTCTATCTATCAGATATGTAAAGTATTTCGTGAGGAGGAAACCGGGCGATATCACAACCCGGAGTTCACCATGCTGGAGTGGTACCGGATCGGCTTCGATCACTATCAGCTGATGGATGATGTCGAAGCCATGATCATTGAGTTGCTGCCGAATCTCATGGCGTTCGAACGTCATACCTTCCAGACACTCTTCAAAAACCACGTGGGGCTTGATCCTCTTGAAGCGACTCTTGAAGAGCTCTCGGCAAAAGCCGAGTCACTTGGAGTGGTGTTGCCTGAACAGGTGGAGAGGGACTGGCTCCTCGATGTGCTATTTGATCTCTCTGTCGGTGACTGGCTCAAGCAGTCGGGCGGTGTGTTTGTCTACAACTACCCGGCAAGCATGGCATCACTGGCGCAAATCAGCCCGCAGGACTCACGTGTCGCAGAGCGCTTCGAGCTCTATATCGATGGAATCGAATTGGCGAACGGTTTTCACGAGTTGCAGGATGCCGCCGAGCAGAAGACACGTTTTGAAAAAGACCTTGCCAGTCGAGAGGCGCAGGGAATGGATCAGCCACCAATTGACCAGGACTTTCTTGATGCACTTGCCGTGGGCTTGCCTGATTGTTCCGGTGTTGCGCTTGGACTTGATCGTTTGCTGATGTTGCAAACCGGGGCGGAGCATATCAAAGAGGTGATTGCTTTTCCTGGTTGATTGTTGTGAGAACATCCCTCCTACAGCCTATGGTTGATGTAGGAGCCCCGTCCTTGACCGCCATGGAAGGCGTAAATGCCGGGAACCGTATGGAACGGTTCCGGCCGGGGCGATTGAATGCTCCCTTTTATCGCGGCGAGGGCGCCGCTCCTACAGATTTTTGAGAATGTAGGATGTGCCTCCTCGTCGCGATCCAGTCAACCACGTAAATTCCCACCCCATTTCAACCAAACCGTCATACTCCTTTGCTATTATATAAAGATCATCAAGAAGAACCGGATAGACACATATGAAGATCAAGACTCTTTTCAAGCTGGTCATTGGCCTGGTTATCATCGTCGTGATTGCGGCCGGTGCCTTTATCACTCTGTTTGACCCCAATGACTACAAGCAGCAGATTATTGAGCAGGTTCAGGAAGAGACAGGCCGTAATGTCTCAATTGATGGTCAGCTGGGGTGGGATCTCTATCCGCGTATTGCGATCAGTGCCGAGGGAGTTACCCTGGGCAATCCGGAGGGCTTCAGCTCACCCAACATGCTGCAAGTTAAACACGCGGCTTTCAGCGCAGCGCTTATACCTCTTCTACGCCAGGAAATTATTGTTGAAAGTGTTTCTCTCGATGGCGCAAACATCGCACTTGAGCGTCTTGCCAATGGTAAGGACAACTGGAGTGACCTGCAGAAAGGCGGAGAAGATAAACCTCATGAAGGTGGCGGAGATCGTGGCGATTCAGAGGTGATGGTCAAGCGAATCGAGATCACCAACACCTCTTTTTCATTCAACGATGCGCAGGCAAACGAAAAGCACTCACTGCAGATCAACAAGATTACTACCGGTATGCTCGGAGCCAGGCGTGCAGTACCTGTCGAACTCGATCTTGTGATGGATTCAAGCCGTCTTGGTCAGTATGAGCTGGAAGGCAAGGGTACCCTGACTGTCGACGAGAAGTTTTCATACATTAACGCACCTGACCTGGAACTGACACTGACGCCGGTGAAGCACCCGGAGCAGCAGGTCACTGTCAGTGGCAACATCGGTCTTGACCAGGAGCGCAAACAGTTTGTCATGCGAGACTTTGAGATCACATCGGCCGACGGAAGAGTCAGTGGCGAACTGCAAGCGGCTGACTACAGCAGCAAGCCACAGGTTGAGGGAAATCTTGATATCGACTCACTCTCGATTGCGTCTCTCGCAAAAGCATTCGGTGCTGATGCATCCGGTCTGCCTGAGAAAGTCTCCGGCAAAATGGTGATCAAGACTGCCGGCGACACAGTAAATATCAACCCGCTGAGTCTCAAGGCAGCTGGCGGCAGTATCGAAGGCAACCTCGCAGTCAAGACGCCTGTCGATAAAGCGACCTACAGTGGCAGTTTCAAAATCGCACAACTGAACCCAGGCAAACTGATGGGCGAGCTTGGTATGGAAGCACCACAGGTTTCGTCAGACAAGGCGCTGAGTAGCCTGGCAGGTAACTTCTCATTCAACGGCGATACGGATCACGTGCAGCTGAAACCGTTCAACATCAAGCTGGACAGCTCCAGTATTAATGGTGATGTCAGAATTACCCGGTTCGATAATCCACACTTTGCATTCAACCTTGCAGTAGACAAGATCAATGTCGATCACTACCTTCCACCAACCGATGCCGATGACAAGAAAGAGTCAGCTGCAGTCAAGGAAGCCAAGGCGGCAAAAACCATCGGCGGATTACGACTGGATGGTTCTGTGAAGATCGGTTCATTACATGCATCCGGACTGAGCATGAGTAACTTCAAGGCGAACATCATCTCCGCAGGAGGAGAGACTCGCCTGTCACCACTCTCTGCCGGTCTTTATGGTGGTAGCTACAACGGCAATATTGTCCTCAGGGGTAAAGGCAAGCGCCTTACATGGTCTGCCAACGAGCGTCTTAAAGGCGTAAATATAGGCCCGCTTCTCAAGGACCTGGTTGGCCAGGAGCGTATCGACGGCAAGGCTGATGTCACACTGAAAATCAATGGTTCAGGTGTCGATAAGAAGCAGATGATGTCTTCACTGGGTGGTAACACGACATTTACTGTCAGAAACGGCAGCGTCAAGGGCATCAACCTGGCAGCCGCACTCCGCGAAGCCAAAGCCAAGCTGAACAACAGGCCTGTTGAGAAAGCAAAAGAGGCACGCCAGACAGACTTTGCCGAGTTATCGGGAACAGCAAAGATCAAGTCGGGTGTTGTGACCAACAACGACCTGGTTATGAAATCTCCTTTTCTGCGAGTTACTGGTAAGGGCACGGTCAACCTGTCAGCCAGTTCGGTTAACTACCTGCTGACAACCAAGGTTACCAGCACAATTAAAGGGCAGGGCGGTGCAGAGTTCAGCGACCTTGAAGGACTCACCATCCCGATTCGTGTCAAAGGGCACTTTGATAACCTGAGCTATTCACTCGACCTCGAGGAGTTGCTCAAAGAGCGTGCCAAGCAGGAGCTTGATAAAGAGAAGGATAAGCTCAAGGGCAAGCTGCTTGAAAAACTTGGTTTACCTGTTGCAGAAGAAGCGCCTGTTGCAGCACCTGCTGATGCAGCAGCAACCGACCAGGCACCAGCTGCGGAAGAGCCAAAGAAGAAAAAGAGCGTTGAGGATAAACTTAAGGATAGTTTGTTGAAAGGGCTTAAGTTCTGATTTAAGCCAGCGCCCCGGCCGGAACCGTTCCATACGGTTCCTGGCATTTCCGCCTTCCATGGCGGTCAGGGCGGGCCTCCTACATATTTATCGCACTTTACTCTGTAGGAGGGGCGCCCTCGCCGCGATCAAATATCAGGCTAACACTTCTCCGCAGTGATATAACAAATCCACCCGGCATCGGAATCAGCGCTGGTAACTGGCTCGAACTCACCATCACCTTCACCATCTTCATCGAAACCTTGCCAGTAGAATGTGACATCAAACCCACATTCGGTGAGCAGGTCTTTAATCTCCGGCAGAGTCCACAGGCGCCACACGTAGTGGAATGCACTCTCTATTGAACTACCGTCGGGGAAGGCGAAATGAATGCTGCATTCAAGTTCATGGGTTACCGGATTGAAGCGTTCCTGTTCCCATGTGTAGGTGAAACTGAAATCACCGTCCTCGATTTCACGCTCCTCGATAATCTCCTGGTGGGATTCATAACCACCATAGGAGTCAAGGAAGAGGATGCCGTCATCGGCAAGAGCCTTGTGTACGCGTTTGAAATATCGCTTCAATGTGCCGCGGTCCATCAGCAGCCAGTAGCTGAAGTTCATGGCGGAAACCACGTCGACTGTTTCTGTTTCAACCTCGAGCACATTCTCTTCGATCAGTTCAATGCGCTTGCGCTGTGACTTGCTGAGGCGGTCAATATTATTATCTCGACTCCATTGCAGAACTTCATCATCGAGGTCTACGCCAATAGCACGGTTGTTCTTATGGCGTCTGACCCATTCACAACAGACCTCTGCAGGTCCGCAGAAGTCTTCACGCAACAGGCGGGCAGGGCGGCCTTTGAGTGTGCGAAAACGCTCTTCAACAAAATCGATCTCGGCTTCAGCACACTGTACCGACAGCTGGTATAAGCGATGACGGTCAGCCTGTTCGGCGAGTGTTTTTTTCTTACGGGTTTTGGCCATTGGTGAAATGTTTAAAATTATTATGGTGCCAAGTTTAAACTAACTGTTCGTGTTTGTGTTACACCTTATGGTGAGGTTGGTGTTATTAATCGCCCCGCCCCTGACCGCCATGGAAGGCGGGAATGTCAGTTTTGCAGGAGCAAAAACAGACCCGCGATTAATTGCTACAATCCCCGCATGACCTGGCTAGCCGTACAAACCAAACCCCGCCAAGAGCAGATTGCCGTCGATAACCTCGAGCGCCAGGGCTTTGTTGTTTACTACCCGCGTATCAGTAAACGTAAACGTCTGCGCGGCAGTTGGCAGATGGTCACCAGTGCACTTTTCCCCGGTTATCTCTTTTTACAGGCAGACCTTCAGCAGCAGGATGTTTCTGTTGTGCGTTCAACAGTCGGTGTCGCAAAACTTGTTCGCTTCGGCACGCACCTGGTGCCTGTGCCTGAAGAGGTGATCGGGTTTCTGCAGCAGCATGAAGATTCACAACTGCAAAGCCGCGTCGACAAAGAATGGCCACACAAGCCGGGTGACAGGGTAGAGATCACCGAGGGACCGTTTGCTGGTCTCAGCGGTATCTACCAGGTCGAGAAAGATGACGAGCGCATCATCCTGTTGCTCGACCTTCTTGGTCGCCAGAGCAACATCACCATAGAGCGCACCAGTCTCGGTGCAGTCGTGGAGGAGTAGCGTGCTGGCATACTGGTTCATGTACTTGTTGCCGGGATTCATGGCAATCGCACTGTCGCATCGACACAGGATACAGTCATTTCGCTCGATGGGCTGGTTTTGGCTGATCTTCGTCTTGTTTATCGGTCTGCGTTTCGAGGTTGGTGGTGACTGGGGCAATTACCTGCGGTATTACGAGATGGCGTATGGCGAACCGCTCGCGTCCCTGTTGTCAGGGAGAGGTGATCCAGGATATGTCTTCCTTAACTGGATAGCGGCAAATAACGACTGGGGCATGGGTTTCGTCAATCTCGTTTGTGCCGTTATTTTCATGACAGGTTTAATCAGTTTCAGTTCAAAACAGCCAGCTCCCTGGCTTGCATTGACAGTTGCAGTTCCCTACCTGGTGATTGTGGTTTCTATGGGTTATACCCGGCAGGGTGTGGCACTTGGCCTGATTTTCCTGGCGCTGAACTGGCTTGAGAAACGCAATCTCTTCTGGTTCCTGTTCTATATCGTTGTTGCAGCACTATTCCATAAATCGGCCATGCTGATGGTGCCGCTCGGGTTTTTTATCACCAGGGGCAACTGGCTGTTTCGTGGTTTCGTGGTTATCTCGATTGCCTACGGTTTATGGGGCCTGATAGTGTCCGACTCCTACGAAGCGATTTGGGCGAACTATGTCGATGCCGAGATGAAATCACAGGGAGCGCTGATCCGTATCGTCATGAACCTGGCACCTGCGCTGGTGTTACTGCTGTTTCGCAGACAGTGGCTACGGGTTTTCCCTGATGGCCGGTTCTGGATCTGGATGGCATTTGGCGCTGTTGCAGCAGTATTCCTAGTCAGTTTCGCCTCGACCGCGGTTGATCGTGTCTCCCTCTACTTGACGCCCTTGCAGGTTGTTGTGCTGTCACGCATGCCGTACCTGTTTCGCAACAGAGTCACGCCCCAGGCGACAACAACTGTCCTTGTGCTCGGTTATGCTGCAGTGCTCTTCGTATGGCTCAATTATGCCACCCATGCCCCGCACTGGTTACCGTACAGGAACCTATTGTTTCAGTAATCTTTTCCGGTTGAGAGTCATACCCTGATGTAATAAAAATATCATCTTGGCTACAAGTACTCAAAAGAGTATGACTTTGCTATGATGATTTCTTGATCTATAGAGATCTCCTGACTAATGGGTTCTATGTCGTATAATTTTTCATCATTCACTCGCCAGCTTTTCAAGCCTTCTTTGGGAGGTGCTGCATTTTCACTTGTGTGGGGCATTCTCCTCTTAATAAGTTTCATGTTGTTGCCTGTCAATGCGTATGCAGAGTCTATGCTTGATGACCTGCAGTACAATTCAATTAAAAAAAAGCAGCAGTCGAATCGTACAAATCAGTACCAGGGAAGCGCGAATGCTCCGGGCAATGCGCTGATCCAGGGTGGTGAAAGTATCCAGGTTCCTGTGCCACCGGTTGACCAGGCAAGTGGAGCGGGTATCAGTGTGCCAACTGCACGTACATCAAACGATTTTGCCTACCGTATCGGCCCGCAGGATGAAATCAGGATAGAGGTATTCCAGGTTGAGGAACTGAACCACACCGCGCGCGTCAATACGCAGGGTTTTATCACCATGCCGCTGATTGGTGCTGTCGAGGTAGGCGGCCTGACGGTAGAAGAAGCTGAGCGTCACATTGAGAAAGTGCTTGGAGAAAAGTACTTGCAGGATCCTCACGTCACCCTGAGCCTCTCCGAGTTCGCCAGCCAGCGTATCACCCTCGAGGGGTGGATCAAAAAGCCCGGTATTTACCCACTCAAGGGTAAAACGACCTTGTTACAAGCGATGGCGATGGGTGGTGGAGTAGAACGTCTTAGTGATGCCACGGAAGTGGTTGTCTTTCGCGAGATAGGGGGAGGCAATACGGTTGGCTACAAGATTGACGTAACAGAAGTGAGGTCGGGAAAATTACCTAATCCACTGGTGTTGAATAATGACATCATCGTGGTGCCGGAGCACGGCAGCAAGTCAGCCTTCGAGAGTGTTACCGGTACGCTTCGCAGCTTTCTCGGTATTTTGGCTTTCCCTTTATAAGCAGGCTGAGTATCCATTGACTAAGCTAAGTATCTACAGTGAATAAAACGGATTCGAGTAATATCTAGATGTATCGACGAGACAAAGACGAGAATCAGAATGGCCCTAACCACGGAGGTCAGAGGGACATGGTCGTCAGGGAAGAGCAGCATCAGCAGATCATGGCCTATACAGGTGAGCAGGTTTTTGCACATACTGAAGAGAAGCCACTCGACCTGCGTGCCTACTGGTCTGTTATTATCCGCCGCAAGTGGCTCATAGCGATTGTTGCACTTTTGGTGCTGTTTGGCACATTCATCATGACCTCGCTGGAAACGCCAATCTATCGCAGTAGCACCACGGTCGAGATCGGTAATGAGTCTGGCAACATCACATCATTCGATGATATCGCCATGCGTAATACCGGTGGCCAGGATTATTTCTGGACCCAGTATGAACTTCTGAAAAGCCGTGCAGTTGCAGGCCGGGTCGCGTCCGATCTGGGGCTGGTTTCCGTCAACCAGGTATCTGGTAATCAACAAGTATCGATATTCAGGCAGTTCACTACATGGGTGAAAAACCTGGTGGCAAAGATCAAGGAATTCTTCGGTGCTGATCCAGTTGGACGGATTGATATTGTACCCCTGAACCCTTCCTCAGAATCATCCATTCAGAATCACCTTCTGAGTAACCTGCTGCTCGAGACCATCAGGCAGTCACGTGTTATAAGGATCAGCTACGACAGCCCTGATCCCAATCTGGCGGCAAAGGTCGTTAACGCCTTGACCTGCCCCCAGCAAGTGGTCCGGTTTGAATGTTAGTTCATCGCCGGTTTCAGCTCCAGTGGAATGATGGATTCAGGAGCTGGAGGGCGATAGCCCAGCGAGCTATGTGGCCGCTTGGTGTTGTAATGTTTTCTCCATTGTTCAATGATCACTTTCGCTTCGTGTAGCGTGTAAAAGACCTCACCATTGAGCAACTCATCCCTGAACCGGGCATTGAAGCTCTCGCAGTAGCCGTTCTCCCAAGGTGAGCCTGGTTCGATGTATGCCGTCTTAGCGCCGACAGCAGCGATCCACCTCCTCACTGCCTCAGCAATAAACTCGGGACCGTTATCCGAACGGATATAGGCCGGTACCCCACGCAGAATGAACAGGTCAGTCAGCACATCAATGACATCGGCTGAGTTCAACTTACGTTTCACCCGGATTGCCAGACATTCCCGACTGTATTCATCAATCAGGTTCAATGTCCGGAAGGCTCTGCCATCATCGGTTCTATGGTGGACAAAGTCGTAGGACCAGACATGATTTCTGAATTGTGCACGGAGTCTGATACAGGAACCGTCATTGAGCCATAAACGGCCACGCGGCTTCTGCTTACTGGGTACTTTTAGCCCCTCTTTGCGCCACAGGCGCTCGACACGCTTGTCGTTGACCTGCCAGCCAGCCTCTCTCAGGAGAGCGGCGATACGACGGTAACCATAACGGCCATACTCCCTTGTCAGTGCAATCATGTCAGCGACAAGTCGTGCTTCATCACGAGGCCCCTGTGGAATACGGCGCTGGGTTGAACGATATTGTCCGAGTACACGGCAGGCTCTTAGCTCTGAGACAGGCATCATACGGCGAACGTGTTCGATGCAGGCCCTGCGACGCGAGGGGCTCAGAAGTTTCCCTTGGCAGCCTCCGACAGAATCTGCTTATCCAGTGTCAGATCAGAAACGGCCTTGCGCAGACGTTCATTCTCCTTCTGTAGCCGTTTCAGCTCCTTTAACTGGTCAATCCCCATCCCGCCATACTTCTTGCGCCAGCGGTAGTAAGTCTGCTCGGTAATGCCGATCTCTCGGATCGCATCGATGCGGGCAGTGCCTTGTCCAACCAGGACTTCAACTTGCCTCAGCTTCTGGACGATCTCTTCCGGTTTGTGTCGCTTGATTCCCATTTTCGGTCCTCCGTTTTTCTCATCATAAGGGTGGACCAACTTATTGGGGGAGGATCAGATATCTCTGTTATCTACAATGGATTGGATGCTTCTGACTTTAATCATATTAATGAACAGCGATTAACTGAGTTTACAAATAACTACGCACTACCGGATAGTTTTGCATTGGCAGTAGGGCATTTTGAAACACGTAAAAACTATCCTCACTTGATAGATTCTCTAGCTGTACTTAAACAGCGCGGTTTCGATGTGCCATTGTTGATTATTGGTAACAACAGTGGTGAAAGAGAGAAAGTTGAAGCTCACATAGAAAAAGCAGGCCTATCTGCTCAAGTGTCAATATTAAGTGGTTTGACTGATGAAGAGGTGCGTTGTGCATATCAATTGTGCAGTCTCTTTATCTTCCCATCTAAGTATGAAGGCTTCGGAATTCCTATCTTGGAAGCCATGGCCGCACAGCGTCCTATAGTTCTGAGTGATTTACCTGTATTCCGTGAAATTACAGAAGGTCGGTCGATCTATTTTGATACCAATAATGCTGAAGCAATGGCAAATTCGATTGAGCTTGCTTTAACAGATACGCAACAGCGCACAGTAATGATTGAACGTGAATTCAATTTCCAAGTGCAACTCAACAGAGTTGGTTAGAGGGCAAGCTGCGGTAGCATAGGTAGCTTCTCTCACCGACCAAAGTTAGAGGAGCACCATGTACACGCAGCTTACCCAGGAAGAACGATACCAGATTCAGGCACTGATGAAAGCAGGTCACAATCAAACAGAGATAGCCAAGATACTTGGGCGCCACAAATCCACTGTCAGCCGCGAACTGAGGCGTAACCGTGGCTTGCGCGGCTATCGCCCCAAACAGGCCCATCGGCTGTCTGTAGAGCGCCGTCAGAGCAAGAGCCAGCCCCGTATTGCCACTACCCACTGGGAGCGAGTCGAGCATCTGTTGCGCGAGGACTGGAGTCCGGAACAAATCAGCCTGTGGCTGTGCAATGAGGCTGACATTCAAATCTCTCATGAGTGGATTTACCAGTACGTTCTCCAGAACAAATCCATGGGCGGTAACCTATACCGCCACCTGCGTTGCCAGAAGCAGCGTCGAAAGCGCTATGGCAGCTATAGCCGCCGAGGGCAACTGATTAACCGAGTCAGCATCGATGAACGTCCTGCCGTGGTTGATGAGCGTTCACGCTTCGGTGATTGGGAACTTGATACCATTATCGGAAAAGGCCACAAACAGGCCATCGTTTCAATCACCGAGCGTAAATCCCGATTGACGCTCATCCATAAGGTGGAGAGAAAAACCGCCAGCAACGTCACCAGCGCTATCCTCAAACTGCTCAAACCCATCGCCGGCCGCGTTCACACGCTGACCTCAGATAATGGTAAGGAATTCGCCGGTCACGAGACCATCGCTAAAGGCCTCAGTGCCAGGTTCTTCTTTGCCCATCCCTATGCCTCCTGGGAACGTGGCTTGAATGAGAACACCAATGGACTCATTCGCCAATACTTCCCAAAGCATCGGGACTTTACAACCATCACTCAGGCGGAAATCAACCAGGTGATGAATAAACTGAACAATCGTCCCCGAAAATGTCTTGGCATTAAAACGCCCAATCAAGTATTTTTCGGGATTAACCCATCCGTTGCACTAGTGAGTTGAATCCGCGGGATTTAGAACTATGCGTAAATTTCTTATTTTTGGTTGTGGCCAGATCAGGGATGGAATCCTCTACTCCTTTGCATTTTTTGCGGCAGGTGTTGCAATGATGTTGGCCGGACTGCAATTGATTCCGAATGTTGCCAATATCAATCATGTGTTTACTGTCATAGGCATGTTGTTATTTTTCTTTGCGCCGATTATTCTGGTTTCAACATTTCTTCTTACAATTCTCTCTAATGTTGATGATGGCTGTGAATAGTCCGATATGAGCGAGAATTCTTCGCATGTATCAGTCATTACTACAAGTTATTAACATCTCGACTGCCAGTATCGATTGATCACACATTATGACTTTTTTACGAATTAGTGATTTGGGTCGCTAGCGGCTATTCTTCAAATTCCTTGAAAAGTAACCTTTCTCAATATTTTACGAGTAAATGTGCTCAATTCTCGAAGTGCTTCATGCTATAAAGAACATCTTCAGCGAATAATTGGAACGAATTAACGGATATGGCTAGCGGTATTTTTGCAATTCTCGATGATGTGGCAACTCTGCTTGACGACGTGGCTGTTTACAGCAAGTTGGCAGCAAAAAAGACAGCAGGTCTTCTGGGTGATGATCTTGCTGTAAACGCCGAGAAAGCGACGGGCTTTAAAGCTTCTCGAGAACTGCCTGTGATATGGGCAATAACCAAGGGCTCCGTGGTAAACAAACTCATTATTCTGCCTGTTGCCTTCCTGCTGAGTGCCTACATGCCGTGGTTAATTGTGCCGATTCTTCTCTTGGGAGGGGCTTATCTAAGCTATGAAGGAGCAGAAAAGGTTCTGGAATGGATTCTACCGCATAAGCACCATGAAACACCGGCAGCAGAAACCACGAGTGATCGATCTGACTTGCTTGACTTGGAAGCTCACAAGATTAAAGGAGCCATCCGCACTGACTTCATACTCTCAATTGAGATCATCGTGATAACGTTGGGCACGGTGATGGAGCAGTCTCTTGGCATTCGTATCCTGGTGGTCAGTTTTATCGCATTGATAGCGACCGTCGGTGTCTATGGTGTTGTTGCGTTGCTGGTTCGAATGGATGATGCAGGCTTGTACCTGATCTCCAAGGCCAGGCAGATGTCTGGGGCCATAGCTGGTCTTGTAAAACGAGTTGGCCAGGCTCTAATTGTCTCTTTGCCATACATTATCCGGTTTCTCGGAGTCATTGGTACCGTAGCAATGCTGTTAGTGGGTGGTGGCATGTATGTACATAACATCGAATGGCTCCATCATGCCCTGGCTTTTCTGCCGGGTATTCTCGGTGAACTAATGTTTGGAATCCTTCTTGGTGTCGTTCTCGTTGGAATAATTCAGCTGTTTAAACGGTCACGTGCTGAATCGGTTCCTGCCGACTAATCAAAACTAAGGCCTGGAACTCCACCAGGCCTTTTTTATTGTTTGAAATATGCAAGTAATCAATAGGAGAGGTACACTTTTTCTGAAGTAGGCTGTATTTACATTTTTCTCATGGATAGACGAGAATAGAGATATGGACAGGATTGAATGGACCGGGGAATTCAGCGTTGGTGTTCGCAAACTTGATGAGCAACACCAGAAAATCATCAAGATGATCAACAGGTTATCCGATAATCAGGATGATGCACACCTGTTTGTTTCAGACCGGGAAATCCTGCTCTCGTTGATGGAGTACGCAAAACTTCACCTGCAGTATGAAGAAGCCTTGTTGAAAAAATATGGGTATCCGGATCTTGAGAGTACAAGGAGACGCATGAAGACTTCATTGCTGCAGTGGAACACTTTTCAGCTAATGTCATGACTGGCGAAAAATATAAATTGCCTCAGCTGGTCCTGGAATTTCTCATTGACTGGTGGACGAACCACATACTCGTCGAAGATATGAAATACAAAGACTTCTTCAGGGACAAAGGTGTTTCATAACGAGCAGAGTATCGACTGTTTGTTTGGGATACTCGAACGAAAAAAAAGCCCGTGATGGTTCACGGGCAATGGCCGATGGGAGTTGCCCGTAGAGTGTGATTCGATAACTGAACCTTCCCTGGTTCAGTTATATCCTTCAAGATTGGAATCAGCGTCTGAACCAGCGGCTCAGGCGATCACGCCAGCTACTTGATTCCTCTTCGCTGCTTACAGACTCAGGTTCAGGCTCCGGTTCGGATTCGCTCTCACTTCCTAGTTCCGGCAACTTGTTCTCATGACAGAGTCCACAGCCGATCACATCACCGCGTGCCATCGTATGAATCTCGTTATCCTCTTTGCCTTGCAGAACGCGATCTGTCGCAACACGGGAGAGAACAGTGCCTTCTCCGCTCTGGCCGTGGCATGTACGACAGGAGTCAGGATTATCCTTTGACATCTGCACGTGACCTTCGCGTGCGAATCCGGTGTCACCGACAGGGTGCATACCGTGTGGTCCGCCAAGCGTGTCCTCGTTGTTCATCGCTGTGCCGTGACAGGTGCTGCATTCGGTGATCGTACCTGTGTGTCCCTGTAGCTGGATTGCCGCAACATTGTCGTTAGCGTTGGGGTTTTCATTTGGCCACTCGGCATGCGTTGCACCATGACAGCCTTCACACATGACGCCACCATGACCGGTGCTGACGCGATAGAGCTTTGGATTACCTGCACCAGGATTCGCAAAGCCATTAAAGTCTGCTGGAATAGCCGGTTCGGCAAAACGCTTGTTGGTCGGCACGATCGGCGTTGCCCTGACATCACCAGTGAGGAATGCCTGGCGTAGACGGATACCGTCAGTGTTGCCATTGGTATCAACCGTGTTGGTCAATGTATTTGCTGTGCCGGCAAGATTATCGACTGCATCACCTGTATGACAGGATCCGCAACCAGGCTCGTTCGCCCATGGCACACGTGGCTGGGTCGGGTCGGTGTAGAAATTACCATGTAGATCGAATGCACCCGGGTTTGTCGGGGAGACGTTGTTGGTAAAGTCTGAACCTACCTGTTCCATGCCGCCGTGGCAGTCGCTACACAGCATGCCACCATTGAACATTGCTCCACGCAGGCACTGGGCATCCTTACCTGGATGACATTGGTAACAGTTCTGTTCCAGTGCAATGATTCGTTCAGACTGGTTGGTGATGACACCGGTATCAGTCTGGATTGGGGCAGGGATAGGCGTGAACAGCTCATCGTACTGACCGTGATGGCCGTGCATGACGTTCGAGTTACTCTTGTGAGATAACTGGTTGCGACCATTTGCCAGCGAGCCTTCCGGCCCTGTCAAAGGACCAAACTGGGCCAGGTCGAGGGCAGGGGTGTAGTGACACACCTGGCATACAACCGGCTTGCCCTGTACCAATGCCTGGTTTGCGAGGCAGTTGGCATCACCTTCACCGCTGTTGGCAGTGATATCACAAGGTGCAGGTACAGTGGTTTCATCATCGTTGATGCTCGGAGCAACATAGTTGGCACCATGCTTGAGATCATGCAGACGCAGGATATTGATGTCTGCTGCATACTCAAGGCTCACCTTGATCGGCATATTACTGTCCGGGTCATCAAGACTGGTTGCGACGTCGAGACCTGCGTCCGTGAGGGCATCGGTCGGTCCGCTGGTGCGATTAGCTATGCCATGGACACTCGTGTAGTCAGTATTGTCTGTATGACAGTTGGTACAGCTAGCTTCACCGGAGATCGGCAGAACTGTATCGAGTGTTGAAACAGTGTTTGAACCATTCGTGGCTTCAACACGTACCAGTGGGTAGGGGTTTGCACGACCAAAGTCGTCGTAGCCCGCGAGAGGAATACCCGCAGCCTCGTACCAGTCAACATCTTCAGCGACATAGCCGAATGGAAAGTTGATAAAGAATGGCTTGTGCTTGGCATACTCCTGAACTTTCTGAGGTGCATTGCCTGTAGCACCTGGACTGTAGGGTGCGATTAAGCCCGGCATTGCATGTTGAACGGCACTCAGCCCTTCGTCGCCGCTACCGACACTCTCATCGTGTCCGAGGTAGAGATGTTCAGCATTGGGTACAGGCAATCCCACGTCGCTGGTGACTGGAAAACCGCCCGATGCCAGTGGTGTGATTCCCATGCCGCCAGGATAGAAGGGGTCATAGGCATTCTTGTTAACTGCATCTTCCCAGAAGTTGGTCTTATAGGTGCTGCCATCATCTTTGACACCCTCGAGTGGCCCGCCCAGTGCAGGATCATTCGGATTGGATGCGGCCGAGTAGTAAAGATCGATTCCGGCAGGGTTGAGCGTTGGCTCAGCGCCTTTCTGAATAACCTGCGCAAGCAAGACCTGGAACGGAGGCAGGATGCTGGAGATTCGAGTATCCAGGTCTCCACAGTGCATGCCCAGATCATTAATCGCGAGAATGCTGTAGTTGTTATTGCCTACCACCGGTTGTTCCTGTACGACAGTGGTGTTTTGGCCGCTTGAGTCAACGGCAGTCGAGTTGATCGAAACATCCGGTGTGCCACCTGGAGGTGGTGGCACCTCATCTTCAATCACGGCTGACGTACTATCCGTGTTGTCAGCACCATCATTGTCTACGACAGTCAGGCTGACACTGTAGGTACCTGCGAGCGCGTAGCTGTGTGATGGGTTGGCAGAAGTGCTGGTGTTACCATCACCGAAATTCCAGCTGTAGGAGGTGATGCTGCCATCATTATCACTGCTGCCTGCACTGCTGAAATTGACAGTGTCCCCCGTGTTTGCACTGTAGGGACCATTGGCGTTTGCTATCGGCGCTGCATTGACAGTTGATGCAATAATCTCTGCAGTTGTGTTGTCGGTATCTGTCGCACCGTCATCGTCGGTCACAGTCAGGCTGACATTGTACAGAGCCGGAGTTGCATAAGTATGCGTCGGATTTGCATCCGAGCTGCTGGTTCCATCACCAAAGCTCCATGCATAGGAGACGATAGTGCCGTCTTCATCCTTCGAGTCTTTGCTGCTGAAATTAACCGCAATACCTGCAGTTCCATTATAGGAGCCGTTTGCATTGGCTTCCGGTGCCCTGTTTGGCTCAGGAGGGGGTGGTGGGGCAACGCCATCACAGTTGTCAGGGGCGTTTGCTACATCCCGTTCAGCTGTTTTTCCATCTGATTGAACGCCACGTACACGGCAGGGTACGACACTGAGTCTTTCAAACTCGACTTCATATTCCCGTTTTTTGCTTGATCTGACACTCCCGATCGAGTCTCCGCTACCTGCCGAATAGAAATTGATACCACGTCGGCGGTCTTTTTTTCCTTTCACGACGAGTGTCTGGTCGCCAGACTCCCATTTTGCTGCATTGATCGAGAATGCAGCTGCTGCATTTTGCATGGCTGCTGTGGATAAGACCACACAGGCTGAGAAGACCGCCAATACCCTGTAGGTTCCTTTATTCATGATGGTTACCCTGATTCCTGTTATTCGTTTTTCAACCAGACCAGCTTCTTTTTTGGCTGATACATATAGCTAAGGATAAACACAAACTTGGCAAAAAGATAGGAAAATGGGAAAAAATTCCCAATAGTATTTTTTATGACTCCGGAACGGAGGTAAGCGAGGTGAGTGCCATATCCTGATTAGTACTGAGTCGTACTATTTGTTCGGGTGAAGTCAACTACTGATGGAAAGCGGTTGCTGGGAGTTAAGAACTCAGACAGCCTGCCTGAGTCCATAATGCCTGTGTATTTGTGGTTACTGAGTTGTATGCGGCGTAATTAATTGCCGTTTACAGAGAGGTTATTGTGTCATTTTGATGACATTCTCAGATCCTTCTGCGCCCATGTAAACAGCGAGGATGCGGACAGGTTGTGAAGTATTGTTCTCTCCGAAGTGGGAAACAGACATCGCCTCCATAAAGGCATCTCCCTGTTTGTAAATGCGTATTCCATCATTGCCATAATCCACGCTTAACTCACCATCGAGTATGTACGCAAATAGCGGCACACCATGCTTATGCAGGATCGTTTTTTCACCGGGAGCAAGGGTGACAATTGCTGCCGTAACTTTTGCCTGGCCAGTGGTCGGATAGGCAATCGATTCTCCGACAATCGTGGTTTCGGTCGAGAGCAGCGGGATGGCAGGATAACCTTTCTCCTTTGCTGCAAGGCTTTGAGAGGCCACCAGGATGGTGATAACCAGAATCAGTTGTGCTGCGGTCAGGCGTTTATTCATCTTGCGATCCTTATGGCTCAGAGAGATTCAGTCAGGTTAAAACAGAATATCTCTCTGCAGATCTGTGTCAACCGCTTACAGGTGCCTGCGTACTTCGACAAATTCGGGTTCGCTGGCATCACGAGACAGGCGGAATCCCAGCTTTTCACACACCTTCAGCATCTTGCTGTTGTTCTTCAATACTTCACCGATCATGATTTCGATGCCGCGATCCTTGGCGATTGTCATCAGGCGTTGCATCAGTTCGCGACCAATGCCGTGCTTCTGCCAGTCGTCGGCAACGGTGAGGGCAAACTCGCACGACTCGTGATCCGGATTGGTCACATAGCGTGCAACACCGACCGCCCTGGCATTCGGCTTTTCATCATTGATCACTGCAATCAGCGCCATCTCGGTGTCATAGTCGATCTGGGTAAAGCGTGCCAGCATCATCGGCGTGAGGTTTTCGAAGTTCTGTACGAATCGGAAATATTTACTCTCGGCCGACAGGTTGGTGACAAAGTCCTGCTCGATATTGGCATCTTCAGGACGGATAGGACGAACCACGATATCGGTGCCGTCAGCATGCTGCCAACTTGAGACCAACTCGGTCGGGTAGGGGTGAATTGCCATGTGACCGAAACTCTCGGTACTGGTTTTAGGCGGACGCACAGTGATGCGTGCATCGACTGCAATGACCTCCTTGTCATCCAGCAGTACGGGATTGATATCGAGTTCATCGATTTCGGGCAGTTCGCAGACGATTTCTGAAGTTCTCTGCAGAACATTGATCAGGGCATCGAGATTGGCTGCCGGCAGGTTGCGAAATTTGCCCAGCATTTTCGAGGCACGCGTGCTATCGATCAGCTGTTTGCTGAGATATTCATTCAGTGGAGGAAGGGCGACATGCGAATCACCGTAGACCTCTACCGCAATACCTCCTGTACCGAAGCTGATGACCGGGCCAAAAACGGGATCGTTGGAAACACCGATAATCAGCTCGCGCGCATGTGGCTTGTTGATCATGGGTTCAATTGTGACACCATCAATATGTGCATTCGGCATCGCTTCCTGAACAGAGTCGATCATCTCGCGATAAGCAGTGCGTACCGAACGCGGCTCGTTGATGTTGAGGCGTACACCACCGACATCCGATTTGTGCGTTATATCGGGTGAATTGATTTTCATTGCAACTGGCAAACCAACACTTTCAGCTGCGACCAGGGCCTCTCCTGCAGACGAGACGTTCAGGGTTGGCGAGGTAGGGATCTGAAAAGCATTCAATACCGCCTTTGCCTCTGCCGTGTTGAGTGTCTGGCGTCTCTCACTCAGTACGTTTTCAATGATCAGCCTTGCACCCTCAACATCAGGAACCTTGTGCTCAGAGAGTGGGCCGGGAGCCTGTAGCAACGCCTTCTGGTTACGGTGATAGCAGGCAAGGTAACCGAAGGATTCAACACCTGCTTCCGGGCTGCGCAGATGCGGGATGCCGGAATCTGCCAGTATCTGGCGGCCTTCCTCAACAAGACTCTCACCCATCCAGCAGGTGAGTACCGGCTTGGTTGATTTTCCCCTTGCATCGACAATTGCCTGTGCGCAACCGGTTGGATCTGTCATTGCCTGTGGTGTCAGCAAGACCAGTACGCCGTCGACACTCCTGTCCTTGAGGATCGCTTCGGTGGCCTGGCGATAGCGCTCGGGTGGTGCATCACCGAGAATATCGATGGGGTTGGAGTGTGACTAGAATGGAGGCAGCACGCTATCCAGGTGATCATAAGTCTTCTGCGACATCTCCGCGAGTGGCACATCGATATCGTGTGCACGATCTGCCGCCATGACGCCCGGGCCACCACCGTTAGTGATAATTGCAAGGCGTGAGCCACTGACACGCGTTCCTGAAGCGAGGACTTTTGCCGCAGCAAACAGCTGTGCAACAGTTTTTACGCGAACGGCTCCGGCACGTTTAACCGCGCTATCGAAAACGTTGTCAGACCCGGCCATCGCACCCGTGTGCGAGACGGCAGCTTTTGTACCTGTATCATTGCGTCCTGATTTCACCACGATAACGGGCTTGAGACGTGCTGCAACACGCAGACCACTCATAAAGGAGCGTGTATCCGTAATGCCTTCGATATAGAGCAGGATACTTCTTGTTTCCGGATCAACTGCCAGGTAGTCGAGGACTTCACCAAAGCCAATATCTGCGGTAGCACCAAGAGAAGCGACTGCCGAAAAGCCAAAGCCCTCGGTATCGGCCCAATCGAGCAGGGCAGTACAGAAGGCACCTGACTGGGCAACCAGTGCAAGCTCACCGGTTTTTGCCGGACTCTTGGCAAAAGTCGCATTGAGGCCAACGCGTGGTCTGACGATGCCCAGGCAGTTTGGACCAATCAAGGGGATATCATAGGTTCGTGCAATATCGACAATCTCGTTTTGCAGGTCCAGACCGGCCTTACCGATTTCTGCAAATCCTGCAGAGATAACAATCACGGCAGCGACACCATGATCTGCACACTCTTGCATGATGCCAGGGATGAGTTTGGCCGGTGTGGCTATCACAGCGAGTTCAATCGTGTGATCGACCCCTGAAACAGATTTGTAGGCAGATAGTCCCATGATTTCATCATGCTTTGGATTGACAGGATAGAGGGCGCCGCCGAAACCACTATCAAGCAGATTCCTCAGAACCTGCCCACCAACTGAACCCTCGGATTCTGATGCACCGATAATTGCAATTGAATCAGGTTCAAAGAGTTTGGAGAGATAGTGCTTTTTCATGATAATTGTCTCAATGCCAAGGAGATTCGGGGTGTAAATTGACCATATGTACAGAATAGTCCAGTATGTTGTTGCGCCGCAACATCAATTATCATTTATTGCATGAAATATTTATGAAGGGAGCACAGGTATGGCTATAGGTTTCATCACACATCACTCTTTCATGCTGCATAACATGGGCGATTACCATCCCGAGTGTCCTGAAAGATTGCATGCGATTAACGACCGCCTGATCTCTGCAGGTGTCGAGCCTTACCTATATCACCGCGAAGCTCACAAGGTTGAGCGAGAGCAGCTGTTGCGCGTGCATGATTCAGATTATATCGACCAGGTGTTTGAGACCTCACCGGCAGATGGGTTTGCCTATCTCGATGGTGACACCGCCATGTGCCCGGATACACTCGACGCTGCCCTGTTTGCTGCAGGTGCCAATGTTCAGGCTGTCGACATGGTCATGACCGGACAGGTTAAAAAGACATTTTGTGCTGTGCGCCCGCCGGGACACCATGCCGAGCATAACCGGGCAATGGGTTTCTGTTTCTTCAATAATGTCGCAGTTGCAGCTGCACATGCTATCGAGGCATATGGACTGGAGCGTGTTGCGATTGTTGATTTTGACGTGCATCACGGCAATGGCACAGAGGATATTTTCAGTGGTAATTCCAAGGTGCTTTTCTGCTCAAGCTTTCAGCATCCTTTCTACCCGGGTAGCGGGGCAGATACGAGTGTGGATAACATCGTCAACTGTCCGTTACCGGCAGGCGCAGGAAGTCGTGAGTTTCGTGATGCCGTGAGTACCGCATTTGTCCCGGCAATTGAGGCCTTCAAGCCGCAACTCATTTTGATATCTGCCGGTTTTGATGCACATATCTCGGATGATATGGCACAGATGGAACTGCACGAGTCGGACTACGCATGGGTGACACAGCAGTTGTGTTCACTTGCTGATACCTATTGCGAGGGCAAAGTTGTTTCAACCCTGGAAGGCGGCTATTCACTTGATGCATTGGCAAGGTGTGTCACTGTTCACGTCAAGAGGCTGATGGGGCAGGTATGAGTATGCGCCATTGAAAGTTCACCCATTCTTCTGCTAGTGTTTTGTTCTTGGAGAACAAAAACATGAGTGGAACGACTATGAAGAAGATTTTTACACAAACCGCAGTGGCTGCAACAGTTCTGGCAGCAGCAACAATAGGCAGCATTCCGACAGTTGCGAGTGCAGCACAAAAATTTGTTTCTATTGGTACAGGTGGCGTAACCGGAGTCTACTACCCGACAGGCGGAGCGATTTGCCGATTGGTCAACAAGACGCGTAAGGAGCATGGTTACCGCTGTTCTGCAGAGAGTACCGGTGGTTCCGTCTATAACATCAACACGATTCGTGCTGGTGAACTTGAATTTGGTGTTGCCCAGTCCGACTGGCAATTTCATTCCTATAACGGCACTTCCAAGTTTAAAGATGCCGGGCCATTCAAGGAATTACGCGCCATGTTCTCGGTTCATCCTGAACCTTTCACCGTTGTCGTGCGCACTGATTCCGGTATTAACAACTTTGAAGAGATCAAGGGTAAACGTGTCAACATCGGTAACCCGGGCTCAGGTCAACGCGCTACCATGGAAGTGGTCATGGACGCATTTGGCATGAAGAATAGTGATTTTGCACTGGCTTCGGAGTTGAAAGGTTCTGAAATGGCTGCAGCCCTGTGTGACAACAAGATCGATGTCATGATCTATACAGTTGGTCATCCTGCCGCTGCTATCAAAGAGGCAACAACTTCCTGTGATGTGAAGCTTGTCAATGTGACCGGTGCAGCGATCGACAAGCTGGTTGCAGATAATCCGTTTTACCGGGTCGCAACCATTCCTGGTGGTATGTACGCAGGTACGGATAAGGACGTAACTACATTCGGTGTTGGTGCAACTGTCGTTACATCAGCGAATGTGCCTGACGACGCAGCTTATGCCGTCGCCAAGGAGACGATGTCGAATATTGAGCAGTTCCGTAAACTGCATCCGGCATTTGCCAATCTTGATCCCAAGACCATGGTTACTGATGGTCTTTCTGCACCGCTGCATCCTGGCGCAGAAAAAGCCTACAAGGAACTTGGCTTGATGAAGTAAGTATTCTGTAGTCTCTAACCGCCGGCTGTCCATGACACCCGGCGGTTTTTTAATTTCCTGACCAGGATCTTTCACAGGAAGAGTATGACTGAAGTGCAGACTAAATCCACTACGCGGGAGAGCAGTATCGAGGAGATGGTCGCCGAGAGCGATACTGGCGCACGTCATCCTGTCGGTATGGCAGGCACACTGCTGATACTCGTTCCGCTTGCCTGGTCACTGTTTCAGATTTACGTCTCTTCCACGCTGCCTTTCTGGCTGACAACGACCCTGGGTGTCAACCTGACATTCAACTCGGATGAAACACGTGCAATCCATCTTGCATTTGCTATGTTTCTTGCCGCTACCGCGTTTCCGCTCCTCAGCAAATCGCCGCGAGACAGGATTCCCTGGTATGACTGGGTACTCGCCCTGGTCGGTGTTGCAGTCTGTCTTTACCTGCCGACTTTCAAGAGTGAAATATCCCTGCGCCCTGGCTTGTGGACAACGACAGACCTGGTCGTTTCTGCTGTTGGTATCACGCTGCTGCTGATTTCCGTCTATCGATCTCTTGGCTTGCCCCTGGTGGTGGTCGCATCGGTATTCATGATGTATGTCTTTTTCGGTCATTACAGCTGGTTGCCGGAAGTGATTCAGTGGAAGGGTGCCTCACTCTCAAAGGCGCTGGGCCACTACTGGATGCAGACCGAGGTGTTTTCGGTGTCGCACTGGGTGTCTCCGCATCCATGATATTCCTGTTTGTTCTGTTTGGTTCGATACTTGAAAAAGCAGGTGCCGGTGCCTGGTTTATCAAGACGGCTGTTGCAATGCTTGGTCACTTCAGAGGCGGACCGGCCAAGGCGTCGGTGCTCTCATCTGCCATGACCGGAATGATCTCCGGCTCCTCGATTGCCAACACGGTAACAACAGGTACATTCACAATTCCACTGATGAAGCGGACCGGTTTTCCACCGGAGAAGGCGGGTGCTGTCGAGGTGGCGTCGAGTACTAATGGCCAGCTCACACCACCGGTTATGGGTGCTGCGGCATTCCTCATGATCGAGTATGTTGGTGTCAGCTATCTTGAGGTGATCCGGCACGCATTCCTGCCTGCACTGGTCTCCTATATTGCGCTGCTTTACATCGTTCATCTTGAGGCGATGAAACTGGGTCTTCAGGGTTTACCAAGGGGCTCACAGCCCGGAAAGCTGATTTCACGTATCGCCAATGTACTGCTGGGTTTTCTTGTTGTCTCCGGACTGGCAGCCGGGCTCTACTACGGACTCGGCTGGACCAAGGGAGTTTTTGGTGACAGCACCATATATATCGCCATGGGTCTTTTTCTCATCGGCTACATCCTGTTGGCAAAATATGCCGCAGGCATACCCGATCTCGACCTGGATGACCTCAGTCGTCCAATGCTGGTCAAACCGGAACTGCGTCCGACGGTAAGAACAGGACTCTATTACCTGTTGCCAATCGTCGTGCTTGTCTGGTGCCTGATGATCGAACGTTTCTCACCCGGGCTCTCTGCATTCTGGGCTACCATGGGAATGATTTTTATTGCCCTGACCCAACACAGCCTCAAGTCCATTATGCGCAAGCAGGGGAGTATTGCAGATGGCATCAAGCGTGGTTGGTCACAGCTGATCGACGGCATGGTTGCCGGTGCACGCAACATGATTGGCATTGCCGTGGCCACGGGTGCGGCTGGTATTATTGTCGGCACAATATCACTCACAGGTGCGCACCAGATCATGGGTGAATTTGTCGAGTTTCTCTCCGGCGGTAACCTGATGCTGATGCTGTTCCTGGTCGCTCTGCTGAGCCTGATACTTGGTATGGGCCTGCCGACCACGGCTAACTACATCGTGGTATCGAGCCTGATGGCGCCAGTGATTATCTCTGTCGGCGCCCAGTCGGGACTGATTGTTCCGCTGATCGCAGTACATATGTTTGTCTTCTATTTTGGTATTCTTGCCGACGATACGCCGCCGGTGGGACTTGCGGCTTTCGCAGCCTCGGCAATCTCAGGTGGAGATCCCATTCGTACCGGTATTCAGGGCTTCACCTATGATATTCGTACTGCCATTCTGCCATTCCTGTTCATTTTCAATACGGACCTGTTGCTGATCAACGTCGGTCCGGTTCAGGCAGTGTTTGTTTTCCTTGTCGCCCTGGTTGCGATGATGGCATTCGCCTCTGCCACGCAGGGTTTCATGTTCGTACGCAACAGGTGGTGGGAGACACTCTTGCTGCTGCTGGTCGCTTTCACCATGTTTCGTCCCGGTTTCTGGCTTGACCAGGTTTCATCACCCTATGAATACAGGCCAGGAATAGAGATCCTGCAACATGCACAAGCCGCACCGGCTGATGATCAGCTGCGCATGGTAGTAGAGGGCCCTGACAGCCGAAACGGTAAAATCAAGCAGTTGACGCTCTATGCACCACTCGGTGAGAGCGGCACTGGTGATGAGCGCCTTATGTCAGCAGCAGGCCTGATGGTTGATGTGCAAGGGGACAGGGCCCTGCTGGAAGAGCCGATGTTAAACACAGCGCTGTCGCAGACTCTGCTGCAGTTTGACTTTTATGCGGATGAACCCGTTAGCGTGAAACGTATCGAGCTGCCTGCTGAACGCATGCCAAAGGAGTTATTCTTTACTCCTGCAGTCGTATTGTTGTTTATTATTATTATTATACAGCGTCGCAGACTTTCTTCTTCTGCATAGGGGGCAACAATGTTCAAAGAGGTTTTACTTGCAGTTGATTTGCATCATGAGTCGTCATGGAAAAAGGCGTTGCCGGTGGCGATTGAATATGTCAGGTCATCAGGTGGCACTTTGCACCTGCTGAACGTGATACCTGATTATGGTATGGCAATTGTTGATCAGTATTTTCCCGAGGACTACAAGAAGGAACTTGAGGAGAAAGCCCTCGCGGCGCTGGAGGCATTTGAGAAGGATCATCTTCCTGACGATATTCAATATGGAAGTATCGTCGCAGAAGGTACTGTCTACAATGAGATTATCGAGATGGCGAAAGAGATTAATGCAGATGTGATTGTAGTCGCATCAGGACATGATGGCATCAAGGACTACCTGATAGGCCACAACGCTTCGAGAGTTGTACGGCATGCGCCCTGTTCTGTGACCGTGGTGCGTTGAGTTTCACCAGAATCTCCTGTCGCCAGTCATCGACATGAAAACACTCTTCGATATCCTGGGTATAGAGTGGCGTGAGGTTAGCCACAGGGAACGGATTGTCTCGGCACTGGGTGCATTTCTTGGTATAGCGGCGGTTGTACTGACCAGTCGCTATTTCCTTGGAGATGAAGACTCCTACCTGGTTATCGCTTCAATGGGTGCCTCGGCAGTATTACTCTTCGCAGTTCCACACGGTGCCTTGGCACAGCCTTGGTCTGTAGTAGGCGGGCATCTCGTTTCAGCGCTGCTTGGTGTCACTTGTTCACTGATGATTCCCTCCGATCTGCTTGCTGCACCACTGGCTGTTGCACTTGCTGTCGGCGCCATGCATTACCTGCGCTGCATACACCCGCCGGGCGGGGCAACTGCACTGGTTGCCGTGATTGGCGGTAGTGAAATTGAAGCACTTGGATACCAGTTTGTGCTCACGCCTGTTCTTGCCAACACACTGGCAATTCTTGTCACTGCGATTCTGTTCAATCTCTTTTTCGAGTGGCGCCGTTATCCAACCTGGCTGTATCAGCGCCTGGCCGTGAAAAAAGAACAGCTTTCGTCTGAATCCTACGAGGCGATTGCCCATGAGGACTTTGTTTACGCCCTCAGTGAGATCAACTCCTATATCGATGTCAGTGAGAATGACCTGCTGCGCATTTATGAGTTGGCAACACGCAGTCGGCAAAACAGGCGTTTATCTCCCGATGAGCTGATGTCCGGCCATTACTACAGTAATGGTAAACCGGGAGACGCCTGGTCGATCAGGCGCATCATCGACATCTCGTCAGATGAAGCAGGTCGCGACGACGGTATCATTTATCGTATTGTTGAAGGAGAGGGCGCACCATCCAATGGCTCTGCTACCTCTGCGGAATTTACCCGCTGGTGTCGCTACGAGGTGTTTCGCGAGGGAGATAACTGGCGTCGGGTAGAAGATAAGTCCGGCTAGTCTCACTCCTCTCCGGGTGATATTGTTTTACATCATGACATCATCTTCCCGAATGATTTAACAGAATGTTTACTTTTGATACCGCTCAGTATTATCGCGGCCCGAATTTATATTCTTCAAATTCCGGTATTTTGTTGTCGATAAGTGACGATGAGACGACAACTCTGTTTGACTGGAAGCCTGACCGGGAAGAGGCCGCTTATCTAATTGAGTTTCTTGGCAAGTCGATCCCTTTTTCTGCTGATACTCAGCTTCTCTCTTCACCGGAGACTCTGTGCGAAGCACGCTTACCCCTGGTCGCGCTCTTTTCAAGCATAGCGTCCCTCTGTGTTCGCGACTACTGCCTGCAGCCTGCGCCGGTTCAATTGTTTGGCAGGAAAAACAATCGAATCAGTCTCTTTTTAGCTTGTGATCATGCAGCGATTGGCTCTTCTGCATGTGAGTTTTCATTGGCACTTGTTAATGCGATTCCTGCACTTGACCGGAGAAAGCAGGATCAAATGGGTTCTCATTTCAAGAAGGGTTTTCAGAAAGCGCGGTCACTTGCAGGTAACCATGCTCTCGATCACTCGACCAGGATCCTGGTCAGGGCAGCTATTCAGCAGGGAATCCCTCACTACAGAATGACGGGGAAAGGAGAGATCGTGCAATTGGGGCAGGGAGTTTTCCGAAAACGCATCAGCGGAGTTCTGACTGATGATACGAGTGGTGTTGTCACACGATTGCAGGAAAACAAGCCGCTGGCGATGCAGATTCTTACCAGGAACAAGCTGCCTGTTGCTGGAGTGCAAGCTGCACCTTCCATTGAACAGGCGAAAAAGATTGCACGGGAGATGGGCTTTCCACTGGTTGTGAGACCTAATGCGGAAATTGTGGGAAAAGGCGTCACGCTTAACATCAACAGCCAGGGAGAATTGGACTCTGCACTTGAGACTGCTGCTTCTTTTGGACATGGTCTGCTTGTAGAGCGATATATCCAGGGCAGCGACTACCGACTGCTGGTAGTGAATGGATCACTTGTTGCTGCAACCATGAGCGAGAAGCCGGTCGATGTAACAGACGAAATTCACCCGCATAACAGCCGTCTGGCAGAACGAGCAACGCGTATTCTGGGAATGGATGTGGCTGAAATCATTTTTCAGTCGCCGGATATCAGTTGTTCCTGGAGGGAAGTCCCAGGTGCTATTACTGGTGTTAATTCGAATCCCGAGTTGCAGTCGCATCTGGCAGCCAACCCAAAACGGGAGCTTGCCGGGCCCATGATTCGCAAAATGTTCCCGGAAAATTCAGATGGAAGAATTCCCACGGTCGGTATTACCGGCAGCGTTGGTAAAACGACCACGAGCAGAATGGTGGCAGATATTCTTTCGCAATCAGGAAAAAACGTGGCGCTATCGACAACACTGGGAGCCTGGATTGGTGATGAACAGGTGATGCAAGGTGATTTGGCCGGGGGTGGAGTCGCTTCATTGTTGATGCAGGACAGTGCAGTTGAAGCGGGTGTCTTCGAGTTGGCGCGTGGTGGACTGGTCAAGTACGGCATGATCATCGATGCAGTCGATGTCGGGGTGATGCTGAATGTACATGACAACCATCTCGGTCTGAACGGTATTCACACCCGCGAAGAACTCTCCCGTGTTAAACGGCAGGTTGTCCAGAATGCCAGGAAACTGGCGGTGCTGAATGCAGATGATCCCTTGTGCCTGGCTGCACGGGAAAGCATTACTGCACCTCGAACATCTCTTGTCAGCATGGTATCTGATAACCGGGAACTCCTGGCGCATCAGCGTAATGGTGGAATGGTGGCTTACCTGTCGAGTGATGCTTCAGAGCCTGAATTGCATTTATGGGAAGGTTCAAAACAGATTGGCCAATTGTCATGCAGGGATATTCCTGACAGCTGGGAGGGCAGAAATCGTCCTGCACTGATCAATGCGCTTTTTGCCATGGCTGCAGCGCATGGTGTGGGTGTTGATTTCGATACTATTCAAGAGGCACTTTCCGGATTCAAATCGACCATGAAGAATAATCCTGGAAGAAACAACTATTTCCAGGATCTTCCATACAGCCTGGTTGTCTGCCAGGCTGACAGTTCATACTCGATGCGCGAGGCTGCCGAATTTGCCGGGCAGATGGATATCCCCGGCCAAAAACATCTGCTTCTCTGCGCTGTCGGAGATCGTCCTGATGCATTTATCAGGGATAAGGCACGTGCAATAGCTGGGCTGTTTTCCAGTTATGTATGCACCAATTACTGTGAACTAAGGGGAGAGCGCCAGCCCGAGGATGTTCCCATGTTGATTGCCACAGAGCTGAAAGCATGCGGAGTACCTGAAGAGCAGATTCAGGTTGTTCCATCCTCTGAAGATGCGATGAAGCTTGCATATGATTCACTGAATGATGACGATCTGCTGGTGGATACAACTTTTAGCAGCGTTCATTTTGATGAATGGCTGGAACAACGGGGGTTTGAATGGCTCAGGCTGTGAAGTAAACTCCATTCCATGAATATGCAGATATCCGAACAGAGATTCGCCAATCAACTCGAGATGCAGGGGAGTCCTGTCTGCACGGTACAGGATTCCGCTAGCCAATTGTCTATTGTCTATCTCACCAGTCTTCGCGAGCTGCACAAGGAGGGTGTCGGCCGGGTTGTTTGCGATCTGGAAACCGGTTGTTTTCATCCACGGCGCACAGGAAGTCTTGAGGAGCTGGTATATCAGTTGAACAGCCCGGAGTCACCTCTCCATGGGCGATATAAGCTGACTGGAGTGATCGTTGATGACGATGACACCCGCCTTCTCGGTGGTGATCAACCGTTGTGGAACAGTCAAATGCCTGTGAGCCAAGGGATTTCCGGTCAGGGCGTGGAGGAGAGCGTCACACTAGACCAGATCACCTGCTGCATTCCTTCCAGTCGCTGGGCGGGCACATGCCCTGAGAATAGAGCAGAAAAGCGTGTCAGAAAGTCACACTACGAAGCACAAATTGCGCAGCAGCTGGATAAGCTGGGCGCTGACATTGTCATTAGCGACAGCTACGTGCGGATTATTGGTGATGAACTGCTGGGTTACGGCAGTACCGGGAGTGAAGCATCTGAATGCATGTTTATCAATATTCACCCGGCTGTTACAGACACTGGCAGGCCGGACAGGCTGCCCGGAGCCACACCAACAAGGGATGCACTGACCCGTGCGCACCACGGTTATGTCATTGTTGATGACAAGCACCATGTCGATCTGCCGGAAGGTGAAGAGATTCAGGTTGTTTACAAGGGCAGAAACAGAACCGCAAGGAGGGTCGCGCCTGTTTTACACACAGCGGCCAGTGTGCATTACGTCTCCCCACGTGTTGATAACGGCGAAGTGATTCATTGTGTCAGCGCAAGCTTGCCTCAGAAGGAATTCCTTACGGAAGAGTCGCTGCGTCATCTCAATTACCAGCTCAAAAGAGAGGCTTTGAAGGAAGCGCTGATTAAACTCGCTGATGATTCTTCCTTTCTTGATCTTGTCGGGCACAAGCGCAGGAGCCGTCATCAATCAACCGGGAACTCTCTGCTCGCACAGGGATGAGAAGGGGGGCGCATCAGGTCCCGCAAAAGGTTGCCATCACCCGCTCGTGAGATTCAGGGGGAATTGAATAGTGTTCCAACCCCGGCTGCTCGGTGAATGGAGAAGCAAGCACTTGCCGTAGTTCATTGAACACGCTGAAATCATCCTCAAACGCCGCTTCAATGGCCCGTTCAACCTGGTGGTTGCGGGGGATGACAACAGGATTACTTGATGCCATGAGACGGCCTGCTTCCTCACGCCCGCCATCCTGTTGATCAATACGCTTGAGCCAGCGGGCTTCAAAGTCACCAAAGCTGATGGATTCGGAGTTGTCCAGGCAAGTGGCGAGCTGGCGGAAGCTCTGGCTGTAATCGAGTTGATTGTCCTGCAGGTGTTGCAGCCATGCCGTGATCAGCTCAGGGTCATCATCGGTCAGCTCGGCGAGGCCAAGTTTGTTACCCATAAAGGCAAAGTAGTGCTCTTCGAACGCCGGTATAAACTGGTCCAGTAGCGACTCGTAGTCTTTCTGATCTCCGTCGAGCATCATCAGGCACTCTGCCAGCCGTGTCAGGTTCCATTGCGCCATATTGGCTTGTTGGCCATATGCATATCGACCCTGTCGATCGATGGAGCTGAAGACCTTGTTGATATGGAATTCGTCCATGAAAGCACATGGGCCATAGTCGAGCGTTTCACCGGAGATGGCCGAGTTGTCGGTATTCATGACACCATGTATAAATCCCAGCGCCATCCAGTGAGCAACCAGTCTGGCCTGCTTTTTAACAACTGCCGAGAAAAATGCGAACACGGGCTGTTCAGCCGATGCGGCATCAGGGTAGTGGCGGGCAATCGCGTAGTTGGTTAGCTCCTTCATTGCAGCTTTATCGTCTCTCGAGGCAAAGTATTGAAAGGTACCGACACGGATATGGCTGGATGCTACACGTGTCATGACGCCTCCCGGTTCGCGTGTTTCGCGAACCACGTCCTCACCTGTGCTGACGGCTGCCAGAGCGCGTGTGGTTGGTACACCAAGCTTGTGCATGGCCTCGCTGAGCAGGAATTCCCGTATAACCGGCCCTAGCGAAGATTTACCATCGCCATTGCGGGAGAAGGGTGTTTGGCCAGATCCCTTGAGCTGAATATCGTAACGCTCTCCATCGACGGGGCTGACGATTTCAGCGATCAGGGCCGCGCGTCCATCACCAAGTTGTGGCACAAAATGGCCAAACTGGTGACCAGCGTATGCCAATGCAATGGTTTCACCGCCAGGTAACGGCTCATTGCCACTGAATATACGTGCCAGCCTGGCTTCGTCGGCATCCAGCTCGTTCAGGCCGAGTTGCATGGCCAGCTCCTTGTTCCAGGCGATCAGTTCGGGTTCTGGAGCATTGGCTGTCCGGATTTTGGCGTAAAAATGCTCCGGAAGTTGAGCATAGCTGTTAATAAAGTTCATGCGATTAGTTTCGCATTACTCGCTTGAGATTCAACCTCCCCAATAATCAGGGAGTCATGGAAAAAAATGGCTATTGAACAAAAGGTGGACAGGTCATTAAATCAATAATAAATGCCGAATAATCAATTATTAAGAGAGTTGTTATCAAATACCTGAGCAGAAAGGTGGGTTTTTGCTAATTGAATTGACTATTCTTTCAGGACAATCAAAACAGGAGATGAATCATGTCCGTTAAGTCAATCGGTTTAATCGTTTTATCAGGTCTCTTCCTGGTTATAGGCTCTGCATTAGCACGCACACCTTCGCCTGAAGGAGCGCAGCTTTACATTATTTCTCCTGCAGATGGCGCAGTGGTGAGCAGCCCTGTGACGGTGAATTTTGGTCTTAAACAGATGGGTGTTGCCCCCGCAGGGATCGAGAAGGCAAATACAGGGCATCATCACTTACTCATTGATGTGGCCAAACTTCCTGCAATTGATCAGCCGGTGCCTGCTGATGATCAGCATAAGCATTTCGGTGGTGGACAAACTGAAGCTACAATCGATTTGTCACCCGGTGAACATACATTGCAGTTACTTCTGGGCGACATGAACCATATCCCACACAATCCACCTGTCGTGTCGAATAAAATCACCATAACCGTGAAATAGTCGACACCTGTACCAGGTCTGTTTGTGGGTTGATGGCTGGCGGGTGGCGAAAAGCGCCATCCCTTGGCCAGTTATTCAGAAAGTAAACCTTCTCAATAATCAGGGGTAGGTTTTAGAGAATCGAGGCTGTATAATCGCTGAATAGACTATAGACAGCTGATTTTTTGCCGATGAATGAATTCTCTTACCTTTTTCTTCTTTTCCTGTTCCTGACAACAGCCACACAGTTATGGTTGTCATGGAGGCAACAGGCTCACGTTGCTGCGCATCGCCCGAAAGTACCGGAAGCTTTTTCCGGGATGCTTTCACTCGAACAGCACCACAAGGCGGCTGACTACACCATCACCAAGGTGCGTTTTGGCAGGCTGGAGCTCTTTCTTGGATTGGCGCTGTTACTGATTCTGACCCTGGGCGGTGGCCTCAACTGGGCTGACAAGCAGCTTGTTGCGCTGGGCCACTCGGAACTTGTCACGGGAACCCTGGTGATTGTTGCAGTGACACTCTTTTCATCCATCGTGAGTATTCCTGCCGCCTTGTACAGCACATTTGTCATAGAAGAGCGTTTTGGTTTCAACAACTCAACCATGGCGACATTCTGGCTTGATCGCCTCAAGGGACTGGTTCTTTCACTGTTGATTGGTGTGCCGCTAGTCATGGCAGTGTTATGGGTCATGCAGTCACTGGGTGAATACTGGTGGATTACGGCGTGGGTGGCGCTAACCGCTTTCTCACTACTTATCACCTGGATCTATCCCCAGATCATCGCACCCCTGTTCAACAGCTTTGAACCGCTTGAAGAGGGTGAGGTTGCCGAACGTGTTAAGTCACTGCTGTCCAGAACCGGCTTTCAGTCCAACGGTGTCTACGTGATGGATGGATCCCGGCGTTCGGGCCACGGTAATGCCTATTTCACGGGTTTCGGCAATAACAAGCGCATTGTCTTCTTCGATACACTGCTGAAACAGTTGTCGGCCGAGCAGGTTGAAGCCGTGCTGGCACACGAACTTGGCCATTTCAAGAAACGCCATATTATCAAGGGCTTTATTCTCTCTGCCGCCATGTCGTTGGCCGGCTTTGCCATTCTTGCATGGTTAATGAAAAACGCGTGGTTCTATACAGGCCTGGGAGTGGAGCAGTCATCGACCTACATGGCCCTGATCCTGTTTGTGCTCATCAGCCCGGCATTTACCTACTTTCTCAGCCCGGCACTCTCCTGGGTGTCACGCAAGCATGAGTTTGAAGCCGATGCATTTGCTGCCAATCAATCCGGCGGCAGGCATCTTGTCAGCGCGCTTATCACGCTCTACAGGGAGAATGCCAGCACATTGACGCCAGATGCGCTTCATTCACTCTTTTACGATTCGCATCCGCCGGCATCGATTCGTATCAGGCATCTTGAGGAAATAGATCACGGGGCCGCATGATCAGGATTGGTCACTACCTGTTTCGCTAGATGCGGCAAGCTCCGTTTCGGGCTCGATCCGAACATGATCAAGGATCAGTGGCTGGCTCTCTGAATCAATAGGATAAGACTCGAACGAAATGTATCGGGCCGCCTTAGCCAATCGTACCTGGCCCCATTGATCTGCAAACATTCAGATATTATTTTTGAATTCATTCTTAAGGATGCTTATACTTACCTTAAATATTATTTATTTTTTATTTGGCAATAATCTTTTCGCCTGGTGCGTACATTTGGGAGCAGAACAGAAGAAATTACTGCTCTCGTAGCGAAAAGGTATACCTGTAAAAATAATAAGGTTGTCATTGTGAACCAAGGTAAAGAAGTTAATACGATCAGACGCTATCGCTGGATACTTATCCTCTTTTGGACGACTTCGATTTTGACTCTGAGCCTCTGGATGCACCATAAACAAACCGAGTCAACTTTAGAACTTCACCTGGGTCATGCACGGGCTACTTTTTGAAAAAGACATCAATTACCGGCAATGGAATGCGTCACATGGTGGTTTGTATGCGCCCATTTCTGAATCCACACTCCCAAACGAATATTTAGAGGTTCCTGAGCGGGATGTCGTTACCACATCCGGCATTGCACTGACATTAATAAATCCGGCCTATATGACCCGCCAGGTTCATGAGTTGGCTTCCAAGAAAAGTGGTGTGCTGGGACATATCACCAGCCTGAATCCCATACGCCCTGAAAATGCTGCTGATGCCTGGGAAAAAGCAGCGCTAGAATCTTTTGAACTGCATCAGGATGAGGCTAGTGGTTTCAGTGATATCAATGGAGAGACCTACTTCCGCTATATGGCGCCATTATATGTCAGCGAGGCATGTACAAAATGCCATGAAGCTCAAGGTTACAAGGTTGGAGATGTCCGTGGAGGGATCAGCATATCCTTGCCAAGTGAATACATTAACAGTAGTTCTATCATTCAAACAATAAGCTTGTTCTCAGGTCATTTTATTCTTTGGATGATCGGTCTGATGGGAATTAACTATTCATCAGGGCAATTATTGAATTCCGCAAAGCGGCAGAGAGGGTTTGGGGAGGAATTAAAAAAGAGCAATGATCAGATGGAGAGTGAGCGGAACTTGGCACGCCAATATTTCAATATCTCTGGTGTGTTATTGATCAAGCTGGATGATGAGGGGTTTATTCTGTCGATCAACCAAAAAGCTGGAGAGGTTCTGGGGGCTGATCCTGAAACAGCCAAGGGTTTAAATTGGTTTAATGAGTTCATTCCGGAAAATATAAGGGAAGAAGCTCGCGAAGCCCACTACAAACTAATGAAAGGTGAACTGGATGATTATGAATATTATGCCAATCAAATCCAGACCCGTACCGGTGAGCTTCGTGAAATCGCCTGGCGCAATTCGGTAATAAGGGATGATCAAGGGGAGATTGTTTCTACTCTCAGCTCAGGTGATGACATCACTGACCTTAACCGGAGTGAAATTGCCCTACAAGAGAATGAACGCAGGCTTTCCACCTTGATGGACAATCTGACAGGAATGGTCTATCGATGTCTGAATGACTCTAACTGGACTATGCAATTCGTCAGTCGTGGTAGTGAAAAATTGAGCGGCTATACCCCAGAAGAACTTATTGCCGATCCTGCTTTCGTCTACAGCAACATTCTATACCCTGATGATCGTTACAGAATCTGGCAGCAAGTACAGGCAGCGATTCAGGAGAACATGCCGTTTGAGGTTGAATTCCGCATCAAGCATAAAAATGGTGATGTCCGCTGGGTATTGGCACGTGGTCTGCGTGTATCATCACCAGAGGTCTCCCCGGAGGTGCTGGAGGGATATATCTTTGATATCACTGAGCGCAAACAGGCGGAAGAGATGCTGGAGAGTCAATTGGATGAAGCGCTACGTTTTCAGAAGGTGACAGTCAACCGGGAACTACGGATGAAAGAGCTGCAAGACGAAATTAAAGCATTGAAAACGGGCCGCATTACAGGAGTTGAGAATGAAGATAATTAATCATTGTTCAGTTCTTGTGTTATTGGCCTTGCTTGGTAAGACATGACAACAAATAACACAGAAGTTGAAAGTATCGGGAATCTTCGAGCAGAAACTGGTCGCCTCAGGGCAGAGCTGGAGGAGTTACATACTCGATTGGATACCTTCAATGATACACGCCGGGCCATGCTGTTTCTTCTGGAAGACCTGGAGGAGAACGAGAAAAAGTATCGAACCCTGGTTCAGAATATACCGGGCGTTGTGTACAGGTGCTTGATTGATAGCAATTGGAGCATGCTGTATCTAAACGATGAAATCGAAAGTATCACCGGCTATCCTGTTTCTGATTTCATTAATAATCAGGTTAGATCTTTTGCCAGTATCATTCACCCCGATGACAGGGAGATGGTTCGAGAGCAGATAATGGAGGCTGTCAATGAGGCCATTCCCTATTTTATTGACTATCGCATTTGTAACAGTAAAGGTGACATAAAGTGGGTGCATGTTCGAGGACAGGCTGGATTCGAGAACAAGACAGAACAGATTTGGCTTGATGGTACGATTGTTGACATTACAGATCGTCGATTGGCTGAAATTGCTCTGAATGAAAGTAATATGCGACTGCAGAGTGCAACTAATGCCGTGCGCGACGCACTAGTCGTGATTAAATCTGACGACGGCTCCATTGTTTCCTGGAATCCAGCTGCAACGACTATCTTCGGCTACAGTGTCGAAGAGGCCATTGGAATAAAGTTGCATGATCTAATAGCCCCGGAGCGATTCCATGAAGCTATTAACAATAGTATGAGAACTTTCTCTGCTAGCGGAGAGGGAAATTTTGTTGGTAAATTAGTAGAGCTTACCGGCTTGAGAAAAGATGGAAGTGAGTTTCCTATTGAGTTATCGGTTTCTGCTATGCAATTATCGGATGGCTTCTATGGTGTCGGTATCGCACGTGATATATCAGCACGTAAGATGGCCGAGAAGGACAAACAGCGGGCAGCCATACAATTGAAAGGTGCGTTGCTTGGTACGATCAAGTCTGTCTCACTAACAATTGAAAAGCGCGATCCTTACACCTCGGGCCATCAGGAGCGGGTTTCAAAACTAGCTACCTCAATTGCAAAGCTACTGGGCCTGACAGATGCACAAATCGAGGGTATTAGCCTCGGTGCCGCTATCCATGATATTGGCAAGATTGCCATTCCCGCTGAGATACTAAATCGTCCAGGAAAATTGACGGAGCTGGAACTAGGGCTGATTCAATCTCATCCGGAGATTGGTTTCGACATCATTAAAGGTGTAGATTTCCCCTGGCCTGTTGCAGAGATGATACATCAGCACCATGAACGAATGGATGGGAGCGGCTATCCGCAAGGTTTAAAAGGGGAAGAAATTATACTCGAGGCACGCATTATTGCAGTTGCCGATGTGGTTGAAGCAATCAATAGTCACCGTCCTTATCGGCCTGCATATGGAATAGATGAGGCGTTGGATGTAGTCAGAAAAGGGCGGGGAGTTCTTTTCGATTCCAGGGTTGCGGATGCCTGCCTGACACTGTTCCAGGGCACTCCTGCTTTCACTTTCTGAAGCCCTTTTGATACAAATCAGGGGTAGTTCCGGCTTGATTCAATTCCAGAAATGCATATGTGCTATAAAAATGATGCCAGTTTGATAATTTACGTGGTGTTGCTATAGCTAAATCTGATAATCCGTCCAAAGCGGATTCGAAGGTGTAGTCGTGGCATATAGAAGTATATATTTCTCCTGATCTCTCGCCAATAATGGTGTAATCATCCACTGTTAGCGACTTGTTGCGAATGGCCGCTTCCGGTAAAAAATGAACATTTGGTACTCACCGTAGTTTTAGAAAATTCATACAGATATTCAGTATTTAATCGGTTAGGATGCCTATGAAGGCACAAAATAAATAGATGTAATTCTTGGCCAAAGCAGGGGAGAAGTATCGTTGCATGAAATAATCTGTCCGCACTGCGGTAAAGCATTCAAAATCGACGAAGCCGGGTATGCGGACATTCTTAAGCAAGTCCGTGACCATGAGTTTGAGCAACAGTTGCACGAACGACTTGAGCTGGCCGAGAAGGAGAAGCAGAACGCTGTTGAGCTTGCCAAGAACCAGGTCAGTAGCGAAATGCACAAGACGACCGCAGCAAAGGATGTCGAAATCCAGGAATTGAAAGCCAAACTCGATGCCGGTGAGATCGCGAAGAACCTTGCTGTGACCGAGGCTTTAAACATCGTTGAAAAAGAGCGTAATGAGCTCGCCAACGAACTTGAACAAGTAAAGCGCGACAAGCAGGCTGCCTCTGAACTGGCTGATGCGAAACTCTCCAAAGAGCTGCAGGAAACCGCAGCAAAGAAGGATGCCGAGATCCTGGAATTAAAGGCCAAGCTCGATGCCAGTAAAGTCGAGCAGACGCTCGCAATTACAGGTGCCGTCGGTAAGGTCGAGAAAGAGCGCGATGAGCTGAAAAACAACCTCGACCGGGCAGCACTTGAAAAGCAACTTGCCGAGAAGTCGCTCAAGGATAAGTACGAGACGCAAATCAAGGATCGCGACGAAGCAATCGAGCGCCTGCGTGACATGAAAGCGCGTTTGTCGACAAAGATGGTTGGAGAAACCCTTGAGCAGCATTGTGAGACCGAGTTCAATCGCATTCGGGCTACAGCGTTTCCGAGAGCATATTTCGAGAAGGATAACGATGCCAGGAGCGGCAGTAAGGGTGACTATATCTTCCGTGACACGGATGAGGCCGACACTGAAATTGTTTCGATCATGTTCGAAATGAAGAACGAGAACGATACCACTGCAACCAAGAAAAAGAACGAGGACTTCCTCAAGGAGCTCGACAAGGATCGCACCGAGAAAGGGTGTGAATACGCTGTCTTGGTCTCTATGCTCGAGTCCGACAGTGAACTCTACAACACGGGCATTGTTGACATGTTTCACCGCTACCCGAAGATGTACATCGTACGGCCGCAGTTCTTTCTTCCAATCATTACACTGTTGCGTAATGCCGCGATGAACTCGCTTAAGTACAAGAGGGAGCTGGCGCTTGTTCAGGCACAGAATATCGACATAACAAACTTCGAAAGCGATCTTGAAAAATTCAAGAGCGCATTCGGGAAAAACTATGATCTTGCCTCGCGGAAATTCCAAACAGCAATCGATGAGATAGATAAGTCAATTACTCACCTGCAGAAGACAAAGGATGCCTTGCTTGGTACGGATCGGAACCTTCGTCTTGCAAACAACAAGGCGCAAGACGTAACCATCAAGAAGCTGACACGGAAAAACCCCACAATGGCATCCAAGTTTGATGAGCTTAAGGATCAGGATCCAACCGATACTGAATAGGTCGTGAGTGTGGCAACTTGTCAGCGCACTCATCAGGCTCTACAGCGAGAATGACGCTACCCTGGCGTCTGATGCTCTTCATTCACTCATTTACGGTTCGAACCCGCCGGCATCCATCCGTATCAGTCATCTCGAGGAAGTTGAGCAAGGCTGCATAACCTGAACAGAATTCAGCCTTTTCAACAGCCAGGAAGCCATAACATATTAATCTGTAAGTGAATTATCATTTTTCAATCTATACTGTTACTAGATGAGTACAACCATGTAATGTAAATCGCATCAGTCAGATCGGTGCTGACGGGTTGTCCTCGAAATGAACCTGGAACAGTAAATGCCATGAAAACGAAACATCTGTTCTTGTTGCTCCTGTTTCTCTGGCCACTCATCCTATTGGCACAGCAGGAGGGTGCGGGCTCCAGAAGCGGGGTGTGGATTGATATTGACGGAGCTATTGGACCGGCAACCACTGACTACGTCGAACGCGCCATTGACCTTGCGGCTGAAGAACAGGCTCAGCTGATCATTTTACGTATTGATACTCCGGGAGGACTCGAGTCCTCGATGCGAGATATCAACAAGGTGATCCTTGCTTCGCCAGTGCCCGTGGTCGGTTATGTATTCCCCAATGGTGCCCGGGCTGCAAGTGCCGGTACCTTTCTTCTTTACGCCAGCCACGTTGCGGCAATGGCGCCTGCCACCAACCTGGGGGCTGCCACGCCGGTCAGTATCGCACCGACCGTTTCTCCCCCTGCAACACCTGGCAGCAAAGAGCCTGTGGAAGAGGCCCGGCCGGATGCAGAAAAGAGCCAGGAGCAACCGGTAAGCCTTGATGCAAAAAGCCAAAAAGCGATTAATGATGCAGTTGCCTATATTCGCAGTCTTGCCAGCCTCAGGGGGCGCAACGCAGACTGGGCAGAAAAGGCAGTGCGCGAAGCGGCAAGCCTGGATGCAAGATCGGCCCTGGAACTGGGTGTTATCGATATAGTGGCATCGGATATGAGCAAACTGCTTGTCCTGCTGGATGGGCGAAGAATCAATATCCTTGGGCAGGAAGTCACACTGGCAACCGAAGGATTGCTGTTAAATCACATTGAGCCAGATACTGGCCGTTATTACCAACCCCAACGTCGCCTATATCCTGATGCTGATCGGCATTTACGGGCTGATTCTAGAATTCTCCAACCCGGGAAGCATTCTGCCGGGAGTGACAGGTGCCATCTGCCTGCTGCTTGCGCTATATGCGTTTCAGCTGCTGCCTATCAATTATGCCGGCCTGTTCCTGATTCTGCTCGGTGTGGCGTTAATGGTTGGCGAGGCCTTTGAGCCAAGTTTTGGCATCCTTGGCATCGGTGGAATTATCGCATTTGTCATTGGCTCGGTGATCCTTATTGATACCGAGGTGCCCGGTTTTGGTATCTCACTTCCCCTAATCGGTGCTTTCGCCCTCGTCAGCGCAGCTTTGCTCGTGTTGATTGTCGGTATGGCAATCAAGTCGCATCGACGCTCTGTAGTCAGTGGTGCTGAGGAGCTCGTGGGGATGCAAGCCGAGGTGCTGGAAGATTTTCTTGGTAAAGGACGGATTCGTGTTCATGGGGAACTGTGGCAGGCTCGTAGTCCTGTTCAAGTAACCAGGGGAGAGCAGGTACGTGTGACTGGCTTGGATGGTTTGATTCTGGATATAGAACCGGAAAATAAACAGGAGGATAGTTAAATGATCGCTTATCTAAGTTATATGGTTTTCGGCTTTATTGCACTGCTGGTGCTCTGGGCGATTTTTATTCTTCGTGAGTACGAACGAGGAGTGATCTTCACGCTGGGACGTTTCTGGAAGGTCAAGGGTCCCGGCCTTATTATCGTCATCCCGATAATCCAGCAGATGGTCCGGGTGGACCTGCGCACAGTTGTAATGGATGTACCTGAACAGGATGTTATCTCGCGTGACAATGTCTCGGTGAAAGTGAACGCGGTTATCTACTTTCGTGTTGATCCTCCCCCAATAAGTTGGTCCACCCTTATGATGAGTAAAACGGAGGACCGAAAATGGGAATCAAGCGACACAAACCGGAAGAAATCGTCCAGAAACTGCGGCAAGTTGAAGTCCTGGTTGGACAAGGCACTGCCCGCATCGATGCGATCCGCGAAATTGGCATCACTGAGCAGACTTACTACCGCTGGCGCAAAAAGTACGGTGGGATGGGGATTGACCAGTTAAAAGAACTGAAACGGCTACAGAAGGAGAATGAACGTTTGCGCAAGGCCGTTTCTGATCTGACACTGGATAAGCAGATTCTGTCGGAGGCTGCCAAGGGAAACTTCTGAGCCCCTCGCGTCGCAGGGCCTGTATCGAAAACGTTTGTTGCATGATGGCTGTTTCCGAGCGCAGGGCTTGCCGTGTACTCGGACAACATCGCTCAACCCAGCGCCGTATTCCACAGGGGCGTCGTGATGAAACACGACTTGTCGCTGATATGATCGCTCTAGCAAGGGAGTATGGCCGTTATGGTTACCGTCGTATCGCCGCTCTCCTGAGAGAGGCAGGCTGGCAAGTTAACGACAAGCGTGTCGAGCGGTTATGGCGACAAGAGGGGCTGAAAATACCTGCCAAGCAGAAGCCGCGTGGCCGTTTATGGCTCAATGATGGCTCTTGTATCAGACTCCGTGCACAATACAGAAATCATGTCTGGTCCTACGACTTTGTCCACCATAGAACCGATGATGGCAGAGCCTTCCGGACATTGAACCTGATTGATGAATACAGTCGGGAATGTCTGGCAATCCGGGTGAAACGTAAGTTGAACTCAGCCGATGTCATTGATGTGCTGACTGACCTGTTCATTCTGCGTGGGGTACCGGCCTATATCCGTTCGGATAACGGCCCCGAGTTTATTGCAGAAGCCGTGAGGAAGTGGATCGCTGCTGTCGGCGCTAAAACGGCATACATCGAACCAGGCTCACCTTGGGAGAACGGCTACTGCGAGAGCTTCAATGCCCGGTTCAGGGATGAATTGCTCAATGGTGAGGTCTTTTACACGCTACACGAAGCGAAAGTGATCATTGAACAATGGAGAAAACATTACAACACCAAGCGGCCACATAGCTCGCTGGGCTATCGCCCTCCAGCTCCTGAATCCATCATTCCACTGGAGCTGAAACCGGCGATGAACTAACATTCAAACTGGACCACTTGTTGGGGGCAGGTCAGGCTCAGCCGCACTTGCTGCACTTGTACTCTTTTCTGACTACACGCGTGAGTTGGCGATCCATACTGGCGGTGAGACAAGTTTCGACCTGTCGAATCACATGGTCATCATCGGCCTCTTCATCGGTGGCTTGGTGCCTTACCTGTTTGGCGCCATGGGCATGGAAGCTGTCGGACGTGCAGCCAGCGGTATCGTGCATGAAGTACGTCGCCAGTTCAAAGAGATTCCCGGCATCATGGATCGGACTGCAAAACCGGACTATTCAAGAGCGGTTGATATGCTGACTCGTTCAGCCATTCGTGAAATGATCGTGCCATCACTGCTTCCTATTGCAGTGCCACTTCTGGTTGGATTGATTTTGGGTCCTGTTGCTCTTGGTGGCGTTCTGCTCGGTTCTATTGTGACCGGTCTGTTTGTTGCTATCTCAATGACAACAGGCGGTGGTGCATGGGATAACGCCAAGAAATATATCGAAGACGATAACCATGGTGGTAAGGGTTCTGAAGCACATAAGGCATCAGTCACAGGCGACACAGTTGGTGACCCCTACAAGGACACTGCTGGTCCGGCAATCAACCCGTTAATCAAGATTATCAACATCGTGGCCCTGATGATGGTGCCGCTGCTTTAGTGCAATGCAATTGGAAATATTCATCAAAATAGCGTTCACTGAATCATATAGGGGAAAGAAACATGAGTAAGATACGCGTACAAATGGCGCCGGAAATTGAATTTAAAATGGATATCGAGGTGCCTGATGTTGAGGCAGACAGCCGCGATTATGACGTACAGCAACACAAGGCTGAGGTCTATGCCGAGTTCGAACGTCGTCTTAGATCAGTATTTCCGGAAGGATTGAAGTGCCACACTTTCGAGTTCGGACTTGATACCGGTTGGCACGAAGGTCTCGGCGAAGACTAGAAAGTGTCGTGTGTGCAGGCCAGATGATGGTCTGCACACATTCGCTTTACCTGGATTTGCAAGTCACTCATCATCATATGATTTCTGGCAATTATGACATTGCCGGGAGCGTGATTAATGTCGCGGATTCAACTCACTAGTGCAACGGATGGGTTAATCCCGAAAAATACTTGATTGGGCGTTTTAATGCCAAGACATTTTCGGGGACGATTGTTCAGTTTATTCATCACCTGGTTGATTTCCGCCTGAGTGATGGTTGTAAAGTCCCGATGCTTTGGGAAGTATTGGCGAATGAGTCCATTGGTGTTCTCATTCAAGCCACGTTCCCAGGAGGCATAGGGATGGGCAAAGAAGAACCTGGCACTGAGGCCTTTAGCGATGGTCTCGTGACCGGCGAATTCCTTACCATTATCTGAGGTCAGCGTGTGAACGCGGCCGGCGATGGGTTTGAGCAGTTTGAGGATAGCGCTGGTGACGTTGCTGGCGGTTTTTCTCTCCACCTTATGGATGAGCGTCAATCGGGATTTACGCTCGGTGATTGAAACGATGGCCTGTTTGTGGCCTTTTCCGATAATGGTATCAAGTTCCCAATCACCGAAGCGTGAACGCTCATCAACCACGGCAGGACGTTCATCGATGCTGACTCGGTTAATCAGTTGCCCTCGGCGGCTATAGCTGCCATAGCGCTTTCGACGCTGCTTCTGGCAACGCAGGTGGCGGTATAGGTTACCGCCCATGGATTTGTTCTGGAGAACGTACTGGTAAATCCACTCATGAGAGATTTGAATGTCAGCCTCATTGCACAGCCACAGGCTGATTTGTTCCGGACTCCAGTCCTCGCGCAACAGATGCTCGACTCGCTCCCAGTGGGTAGTGGCAATACGGGGCTGGCTCTTGCTCTGACGGCGCTCTACAGACAGCCGATGGGCCTGTTTGGGGCGATAGCCGCGCAAGCCACGGTTACGCCTCAGTTCGCGGCTGACAGTGGATTTGTGGCGCCCAAGTATCTTGGCTATCTCTGTTTGATTGTGACCTGCTTTCATCAGTGCCTGAATCTGGTATCGTTCTTCCTGGGTAAGCTGCGTGTACATGGTGCTCCTCTAACTTTGGTCGGTGAGAGAAGCTACCTATGCTACCGCAGCTTGCCCTCTAACCAACTCTGTTGAGTTGCACTTGGAAATTGAATTCACGTGTGTTGTTTGTCATGGTTGAAAGTTAATCTGGGATGCCACATAAAAAACCCTTTAGCGATCAATCACTAAAGGGTTTTTTATGTATGGTGCCGAGAAGAGGACTTGAACCTCCACGAGCTAATGCCCACTAGCACCTGAAGCTAGCGCGTCTACCAATTCCGCCACCTCGGCTAAGTGCGGTGCGAACAATACAGCGACAAGAGCCTTCTGTCAACGTACAATAGTATAAATAATATAGCCTTAATGGAAAAATTGATTGAGTAATCAGAATCGGTCAAAGCGCAAATCCAAGCGTGACCCGAATTTCGCACGTGAAGCGAAGAAGTATGACAACCCCATCCCCAGCCGCGAATTCATTATGGAATCCATTAATGAAAAGGGCTGCCCCATCAGTTTTGCAGAAATTGCCAGTGTCCTGGCTATCAAGGATGAAGATCAGTTAATTGCTCTCGATCGTCGTCTGGGCGCTATGCTGCGTGATGGCCAGCTGATCAAGAACCGCAAGAAGGGTTTTTGCGTTATTGATAAAGAAGAGCTGATTGTTGGCCGTGTAACTGGCCATGCTGACGGTTTTGGCTTTCTGATCCCCGAAGAGGGCGGTGACGACCTGTTTCTGACGCATCGCGAGATGCGCAAGCTGATGCATGGCGACCGTGCCGTGGTGCGGGTTGCCGGTATCGATAATCGCGGACGCCGCGAGGGTACCATTGTCGAGGTGCTTGAGCGTGCGCATGAAAAAATCGTCGGTCGCCTGGCGATCGAGGGCGGTGTCGGTTTTGTCAGGCCTGACAACAAGCGCATGACGCAGGAGATTATCGTCCCCGGAACCGAGCTGAATGGTGCCGAAAAGGGCGATATCGTCGTTGTTGAGCTGATTGTACAGCCAAGCCGACGTACACAGCCGGTCGGTAAGATTGTCGAGGTGCTGGGTGAACACCTGGCCTCAGGCATGGAGACGGATATTGCAATCCGCAGCCACGAAATCCCGGTCGAGTGGCCCGCTGAGGTTCAGCAGGCTATTGCAAAGCTCTCCGAGAAGGTGCCGGAAAAGGCCAAAAAGGGCAGGGTCGACCTGCGTAAATTGCCGCTGGTCACAATCGATGGTGAAGATGCGCGTGATTATGACGACGCTGTCTACTGTGAAGCGACGCCAAAAGGCTGGAAGCTAATCGTCGCGATTGCCGATGTCTCACATTATGTTAAGCCCGGTAATCCGCTTGATAAAGAGGCGTCTTCACGCGGCACCTCGGTCTATTTTCCGGGACGTGTTGTACCCATGCTGCCCGAGATTCTATCCAATGGCCTGTGTTCGCTTAATCCTAAAGTCGATCGCCTCTGCATGTGCTGCGAGATGCTGATCAGCCGCGAGGGCAAACTGCTGCGCTCACGCTTTTATGAGGGTGTGATGCACTCACATGCGCGGCTGACCTATGACAAGGTTGCTGCCATGCTGGTTGATCGCGATAAAAAGCTGATCAAGGAGTATGCAGAAATTTTGCCACATCTTGAGGAGCTTTATGCGCTCTACCATGTGTTGCAGGCATCAAGGCGCGAACGTGGTGCGATTGACTTCGAAACTGTCGAAACACGTATCATTTTCGACGAGGGGAAAATCGCTGATATTGTTGCGGTGACACGCAATGATGCACACAAGATTATTGAAGAGTGCATGCTGTCCGCCAATGTCGCTGCGGCTCGCCTGCTTCAGCGCAAGAAGATTCCTGCGCATTTCCGTGTGCACGAGGGGCCTTCTGCCGAGAAGCTTATTGATCTGCGCCAGTTCCTTGGCGAAATGGGTCTGTCACTGCCGGGTGGTGCTAAACCCACCGCGGGGGACTACGCGAAGCTGCTTAACCAGGTGCGCGAACGTCCAGATGCACAGCTGATCCAGACGGTACTGCTGCGCTCACTGTCGCAGGCGGTTTACACCACTGACAATCTTGGGCATTTCGGTCTCTCTTATGATGCCTATACCCACTTCACATCCCCGATTCGTCGTTATCCTGACCTGCTGGTCCATCGCGCTCTTAAACACGCCGTGAATGGCGGCAAGGCGAGTGATTTTCACTACTCGAAGGGTGAGTTGCAGAGCTTCGCCGAACACTGTTCGACGACTGAAAGGCGCGCCGATGAAGCGAGTCGTGATGCACTCGATACGCTCAAGTGCGAGTACATGCTCGACAAGGTGGGTGAGAAGTTCGACGGCATCATTACCAGCGTGACCTCGTTTGGCCTCTTCGTGATGCTCGACGGCATCTACGTCGATGGTCTTGTGCATATCACGGCGCTGGATAAGGATTACTTCCATTTTGATCCTGTTGCACACAGGCTCAGTGGCGAGCGCACCGGCAAGAGCTACCGTCTCGGTGATCCGTTGCGTATCCAGGTGGCAGCAGTCAATGTGGATGAACGTAAAATCGATTTTGTGCTGCATGATGCGGCATCCAGAAAAGGGGCGGACTCACGTCCCGGTGGCAAAAAACGCAGTTCCGGCAAACGTCGCAAGGATGGCGGTGACAAGTCAAAGGCTCCACGTTCAAGACGTCGTAGTGGCGGCAAAAAGCCACGTAAACAGGGTAAATGAGCCGCTCAGAAACTCGCCTTGTTGGCGGTATCCACAGTGTCAGGAATATTCTGCGCCACGGCGCAGAGGCGATTCTTGAGGCGTGGATTGACAGCGGGCGTCGCGACCGCCGCCTGCGTGAACTGATCGATGAGTTTAACAAGCTGGGTATTGCGTTCCATTCCAGTGATCGCGACGAACTGGATCGTCTCGCCTCGGATCTGAATCACCAGGGTGTCCTGGTGCGTGCACGGGCACCGGCTGCGCTGGATGAAAATGCGCTGCGCCAGCTGCTCGACAGGATTGAGCCTCCCTATCTGCTTTTAGTCCTCGATGGTGTGCAGGATCCACACAACCTCGGCGCCTGCCTGCGAACTGCAGATGCTGCTGGTGTACACGCAGTGATAGCACCGAAAGATCGTAGTGTTGGCCTGACTCCGGTGGTCTGCAAGGTGGCAAGTGGTGCGGCCGAGAGTATGCCGTTTGTGCAGGTGACTAACCTGGCGCGCACACTCGAAATGCTCACGCAGGAGTTCCAGGTGTGGGTGACAGGTACCGCAGGCGAGGCCGATATGGGCCTTTATGACGCCGATTTGCGCGGATCGACGGCGATTGTCATGGGTGCCGAAGAGAAGGGCATGCGACGCCTGACCCGCGAGCATTGTGATCAGCTCATCTCGCTGCCGATGGCTGGTTCAGTTGAGAGCCTGAATGTCGCCGTGGCAACGGGTGTGACACTATTTGAAGCGATACGCCAGAGAAATGTAGCGAAATAGTGCAGAAAAAGCTCAGCTAAAGTAACAAATTGGGCTCCATTCCTAGTATAATGCTCCGCTAAATTTCATCTACTGCGGAATGTGACGACCATGCTGAGAATTGCCGAGGAAGCCCTCACTTTTGACGACGTACTGCTTCTGCCTGCCTACTCGAACGTTCTGCCCAAGGATGTCTCGCTGGCAACCAAGCTGACACGTGAAATCGACCTGAGTATTCCGCTGGTTTCAGCCGCGATGGACACGGTCACAGAATCGCGACTCGCGATTGCCATGGCGCTTGAAGGCGGTCTTGGCATTATCCACAAGAACATGACTGCAGAACGCCAGGCGTCTCGCGTGCAGAATGTTAAGCGCTACGAGAGTGGTGTGATTCACGATCCGATCACTGTTTCACCAACAACCTCGATTGGCGAAGTAATCCAGCTGACCCGCAAGCGCAAGATTTCAGGTGTTCCCGTTGTCGACGGCGATGCACTGGTCGGCATCGTTACTGGACGAGACCTGCGTTTCGAAACCCGTGTTGATGAGCCGGTCTCTTCAATCATGACGCCCAAGGATCGCCTCATAACGGTCAAAGAGGGTGCCAGCCGTGACGAAATCAAGGCACTGCTGAACCAGTATCGCATTGAGAAAGTTCTGGTTGTTAATGACAATTTCGAACTGCGCGGACTGGTAACCGTCAAGGATATCCAGAAAGCAACTGACAACCCATATGCATGCCGCGATGACCAGGAGCGTCTGCGTTGTGGTGCTGCTGTTGGCGTTGGTGCAGGAACCGACGAGCGCGTCGAGGCACTGGTAGCTGCAGGTGTCGATGCCATCGTTGTAGATACCGCACATGGTCATTCGCAGGGTGTGCTAGACCGCGTTGCATGGGTCAAAAAGAATTTCCCGCAGGTACAGGTAATCGGCGGCAACATTGCAACCGCATCTGCCGCCAAGGCGCTGGTCGAGGCCGGTGCTGATGCCGTCAAGGTTGGTATCGGACCGGGTTCAATCTGTACCACGCGTATCGTTGCCGGTGTCGGCGTACCGCAAATCACTGCTGTTGCCAATGTATCGGCTGCGCTCGATGGAACCGGTGTCCCCGTCATTGCTGACGGCGGTCTGCGTTACTCAGGCGATATTGCCAAGGTCATCGTCGCCGGTGCCAACTCGGTTATGATCGGCGGCCTGTTTGCCGGTACCGACGAGTCTCCGGGCGAGGTCGAGATTTTCCAGGGTCGTTCATACAAGTCTTACCGCGGCATGGGCTCACTGGGCGCCATGTCAGGACAGCAGGGATCTTCTGACCGTTACTTCCAGGAAGATACCAAGGATGCCGACAAGCTGGTTCCTGAAGGTATCGAGGGACGCGTTCCTTACAAGGGTCCACTGCTGAATGTGATTACACAGCTGACCGGTGGTGTGCGTTCAAGCATGGGTTACACGGGTTGTGCAAGCATCGAAGAGATGCGTACAAGGCCTGAATTTGCACGTGTGACAAGTGCCGGAATGCTGGAGTCACATGTGCATGATGTGACCATCACCAAGGAAGCACCAAACTACCGCCGCGATTAACAGCTAATCAGCTCCAGGAACGATACGCATGTCTGATATCCACGCGCACCGAATTATTATTGTCGATTTCGGTTCACAATATACGCAACTGATCGCGCGTCGGGTTCGCGAAGCCGGTGTCTACTGCGAAATCTGGCCATGGGATAACTGTGTTGATGCAATCAGCGCACAACAGCCTGCCGGAATTATCCTCTCGGGTGGCCCTGAATCAACAACCGGCGACGATGCACCTGTCGCACCCGGTATGATTTTTACCCAGGGTGTGCCTGTACTGGGCATCTGCTATGGCATGCAGACCATGGCAGCACAGCTTGGTGGTGAGGTAGAAACCTCCGACAAGCATGAGTATGGCTATGCCCAGGTACGTGCACGCGGCCACTCCAAACTGCTGAATCATATTGAAGATCACACATCACCTGAAGGCTACGGTCTGCTGGATGTGTGGATGAGCCACGGCGACCGTGTTGCGAAGATGCCAGACGGTTTCAAACTGATGGCCAACACTGATGATACGCCAATCGCCGGCATGGCTGATGAAGAGCGCGATTTCTATGGTATCCAGTTCCATCCCGAGGTGACACACACGCTGCAGGGTGGACGTATTCTCGAACGCTTCCTGTTTGAAATCTGCGGTTGTGAAGCACTGTGGAATCCGGGCTCGATTATCGAGAATGCAATCCACACCATAAAAGAGCAGGTTGGTAACGGCAAGGTCGTACTTGGTCTTTCAGGTGGTGTCGATTCATCTGTTGTTGCCGGCATGCTGCATGAAGCGATCGGTGATCAGCTCACCTGCGTGTTTGTCGATAACGGCCTGTTGCGTCTCAATGAAGGTGACCAGGTGATGGCAACCTTTGCCGAGCACATGGGCGTCAAGGTGATTCGTGTCGATGCCGAGCAACGTTTCCTCGATGCCTTGAAAGGCGAGGCCGATCCGGAAAAGAAACGTAAAATTATTGGTAATCTCTTTATCGATATTTTCGAGGAAGAGGCAGGCAAGATCGAGGGTGTAGATTTTCTCGCGCAGGGAACCATCTATCCCGATGTGATCGAGTCAGCCGGTGCAGCATCTGGCAAGGCACACGTCATCAAGTCACATCACAATGTTGGTGGCCTGCCTGACTACATGAAGCTCGAACTGGTCGAGCCACTGCGTGAACTCTTCAAAGACGAGGTACGCCGTATCGGTGTGGAACTCGGCCTACCGTACGACATGGTTTACCGCCACCCGTTCCCGGGTCCTGGCCTTGGTGTACGTATCCTTGGCGAGGTCAAGAAAGAGTACGCCGATCTGCTGCGAGAGGCCGATCATATCTATATTGAAGAGCTGCGCAAGCACAAGCTCTACGATGAAGTGAGCCAGGCGTTTGCGGTTTTCCTGCCGGTTAAATCGGTCGGAGTCGTTGGTGATGCACGCCGCTATGAATATGTCGTATCATTGCGCGCGGTGAAGACGGTTGATTTCATGACGGCGCATTTTGCACATTTGCCGTTCGAGTTTCTCGAAACCGTTTCACGCCGTATCATCAACGAGGTGTCTGGCATTTCACGTGTGGCTTACGATATTTCAAGCAAGCCGCCTGCCACCATCGAGTGGGAGTAACATCCAACAGTTTTTTGCCCCGGTAGCTCAGCTGGATAGAGCAGCCGCCTCCTAAGCGGCAGGTCGGACGTTCGAATCGTCTCCGGGGCACCATTTTCTCAATATGTGCCATAATCTGTATAGAGCAGATCGATAGTCGACTAGCAAGAATTCGCAGGAGAGATATGTCATGAATATGAAGCAATTTCTATTTACGCTTCTGATCGTTCCACTTGTAACGCTGCAACCAACTGTTGCGGTAGCAGGCAGTGATGGAATTGTCGGCGGCATCGTCGGCGGTATCGTCGGTGGTGCTGTGTCGGGCCACATCATAAAAAAGGACATGCAGAAACAGCAGAAGAAGCAGCAAAAGAAGCAACAAGTACAGACCGTTTATGTTGCAGACCGTACCGAGAATAAATCGATTCAAAATGCGCTGAACTACTTCGGCTTTCCTGCCGGTAGTGCAGATGGTGTTCTTGGCCCTTCTTCTCGCAATGCGATTTCGCAATACCAGGTCTACATGGGTTTTCCTGCGACCGGTCAGTTGAGCCAGTTTGAGAAAGATTTTCTAATCAATTCTCATAACAAGGCTCAGGCTGGTGGATTTAACACCATGCAGAAGGTTGCCTCAATGCCTGAAGGCTCCAAAGGATTGTTGCTTGAATATCGCGTTGAGATGACTGGCGGCACGACTGCTGCAGCTTCGCAGCCGGTTCTGTTTGGCTCTGCATCTGTTCCGTCACAGTTCCAGGGTAGCTGGAAGGATGACTGTACCGGCGAAAGTGCCCAGCAACTTATGATTGATGCGAATGGGTTTAATGACGGCGTGAACAGCTGTTCAGTATCACAAGTCATCGCGTCTGAAGGTGATTCCTTTTCTGCCGAGTATGCATGTGGTACCGGGGATTCCCAATCCATGCACGAGGTAGAACTTGAGGTTGTTGGTGACAAGCTGATTACCAAGAGCCAGGATCCGAATGCAGGTGCAATGATCTTCGTTTACAGTAGTTGTGAATGAGTCATTCTTGAACGTTGGTGAAAAAGGGCCTCTCAGAAGGCCCTTTTTTGTGGAAAATGGTTAACCCTTAAAACCGACTTCTGCATGTGTTCCATCACAGAAGGGTTTGTTTTTTGAATGCCCGCAGCGGCACAGTGCGACCCTGTTACGGATTTCCAGGGGCGTATTGTCTGAACGGATGATCTTTATACCGCCTGTCACCCAGATTGGTCCGTTAGGCATCAGTGCGATTGACCTGGATAGCGCCGGTTCTATGCTTTGCCATGCCGCCTCACCGGTTTCATGATGTTTCCGTGCATTATCCAGTGCATAGGTGAGTGCACCGGAAGGGCAGTGTTCTACCATTGCGATGAGCTCGGTTCTTGCCTGGATATCGTCAGTTTTTCTGGATAGCTCCCATGCGTTCGTGGCACGGTTGCTGCAAAATCCTGCGTGGAAACAGAGGGAGCGCACGTCTTTCATCAGAATGCCCTTGCCGGGATACTCTTTTTGGGATTCCGAATAGCTTTTTCTATCTGCAGTTTCCGAGCCGTCAAATTCAATAGTCGCATGACTTCCGTCACAAAAGGGTTTGTTCCTCGAAGCACCACAGCGGCAGAGTGCATAGTCGGGCATCGTTTCAACATCACCATCCATAGACCATGCGAGTGATTCTCCACCCTCGGAGCGCATGATGCTTTTCCTGGTCAGGGGTATTTTCCCCTGGATGGCATAAGGACCATCGGGTAAGATTTTGATGCAGTAGTCACCGCCTGAAACATTGGCCGCAACATACTTCAAATCAATCTTCGTGGTCATTTGCAGCAACTCTATGGCATCCTGCTTGAGTTCATACATTGCACCGACAGAGCGACAAATCGATTTGGAATCACCATTGAAACCCTGTTCGATGAATCGCAATATCTCGCTGTACCTGCGGCAGAAGATCTCGTTTTGAGATTTAATCTCCTCCTCATGGAATTCGTCTGCGATGATGTCAGATGGTTTGTATACTGCCTCCCAGTCGACTTCGAACGCTTCTCCAGTGGGGCCTGATTGAGGCGTATCACCACGCTGGTAGAAGCGTCCCTCGAGAATTTGATTGAGTCTGAAATAGTGGCCAACTTCTTCCCGCTCGTGATGAAACATATTCTGGTCGCCATCCCAGATGGTGTCGAAAGACATACCTTCGCCCTGGTGCATGATTTCGTTGAGGGCAGCCAAGGCCGAATCAAGATCGGTTACGGGGACGATACTTCCACTTCCTGCATAGACAACAGTATCCGGATGAATCTGGCGGGATGGGTCACCGGTGAAAACAGCCTCTTCTCCAAGTTGCTGCGCGACTTCTTCCAGGCCAAGTTTGATCGCCTCGTAAAACTGACCGATTGTTTCATATTGCTCATCTTCAGGAGGTGCACCGGCTTGTTCCGGTCGTTCGATTTTCATCAGGGTAGCGATGGTTTCAGGGGAAAATCCCGTCAGGGGAACGATGAACGAATGGTCACTGTATGGAAGAAAGGAAGGGTAGGAGGGGATGAAATCAGGGGAGTCGAGAACAGGTGTGCCTCCAACTGCATTTAACACGTTTGCAGCCAGCGTCATATGCAACATCTCTTCCATAAAGATGCTGCGCAGAATTTCAGCTGACTCGGGATTATGCCCCTCTTTGATTGAATAGAGGGCACACAGGTAAGGTGTTAGCGTTGCATGCTCAAGCTCAATCGCCCATTGAAGGTGTTGCTGCAAGCTGGATATATCTTTGATAGACATGAACCAGTCTCCTGTTATGTGATTATCCGGGCGCCTGTTGGGTTGTTTTCCTTATAGGCACTAAGTATAGATAACAAAATCACCATGCGCGCACTCTTTACTACATTCTCACTACAGCTCATTATTAGCGTTAATTCAGCAATTTATTAATTATCGGCTCAAGAGGCGAGTTGTAAATTGAAGCATCATTGCCTACTTTCAATGTAGAGGGTACTTAATCTTACGGATATTATTGCCCCGGAGGATTTAATGGTTTTATCTCCGCTTTTGATAAAGAAAACGTTCACTTCCAAATGGGGGGTGCAATTTCTCCTCTGCATGGTCCTGGTGATGATTGCATCAGCAGGGCTGGCAACTGACGAGTACGCCGTTATGCGTGAAAATATGCTGAAGGAAATCGGTGCAGAAGCGCGTCTTACTGCTTCATATATTAAAAAGTCAGCGTTCGATGAGCGCGTGATGGAAGCCATGGGAAACGTCCCTCGACATCAATTCGTGCCAGAGGAGCAGCTTGATAACTCCTATAAGAACAGGCCGTTGCCGATTGGCCACGGGCAGACGATTTCCCAACCCTACATCGTCGCCCTGATGACCGACCTGCTTGAGATCAAGCCGGGTGATCGTGTGCTGGAAATCGGTACCGGCTCCGGCTACCAGGCTGCTGTCCTGTCGCAACTGGCCAAAGAAGTCTACACAATAGAAATTATAGAGCCCTTGCATCAACGGGCAACGCAAGTGTTTGAGCAGATGGGCTATGCAAATATTCATTCACGTCATGGTGATGGCTACTACGGCTGGAAAGAACATGCGCCGTATGACGCAATTATTGTGACCGCGGCTGCGGGCAATATACCGCCGCCATTGATTGAGCAGCTGAAGCCGGGTGGCAGCCTGGTTGTGCCGGTTGGCGGTGCATTCCAGACGCAACAACTGGTACTGGTGAAGAAGGGTGATGACGGAAAACTGCGTACGCGCCAGGTTCTGCCCGTCGTATTTGTTCCTCTTACCGGAGATCAGGGCCAGCGATAATGACAGGGGGCTGACAGGAGTATCAATATGGACACCAGTGCCAAACCTCCTGTCATTTCCATCATGCTGGTGTCTGCCTCGGCGCTCGCATTCGAAGTACTCCTGATTCGCCTCTTCTCGATCATCCAGTGGCATCATTTTGCCTACATGATTATCAGCCTGGCACTGCTTGGGTATGGCGTCAGCGGAACCATAATGACTCTTTTACGGGAAAGGGTGATGCCGCATTATGTGACCGCGTATATCGTCAACGGCATCGGTTTTGCACTTACGATCATCGCTAGTTTTCTGTTGGTACAGAAATTGCCATTCAATGCACTGGAAATCCTGTGGGACTCGGCACAATGGGGATACTTGCTTGCTGCATACCTGCTGTTGCTACTGCCTTTTTTCTTTGTAGCGAACTGTATCGTCCTGACGTTTGGTGCTTTTAGCGAGCAGATTCCCCGGATCTATGGTTTTGACCTGTTTGGCGCTGGTGTCGGTTCGCTTGTGTTGATCTATTCCCTTATGTTCTTGCAGCCTCAGCAGGTATTGCTGCTTATCTCTTTTACGGTTCTGATTGCGGTCGTCGTTGCGATGCTTGAGATGCGAACCGACTATCGTCTGACTGCAGTTGTCATTGTTGTCATCTCAATTGCAACTCTCTTAATGTTGCCGAAAGGGTGGTTGTCACTGCAGATGTCACCATACAAGCCATTGAGCCAGTACATGCAGGTATCCGGTTCACATGTAGAGCGCGTGCTCTCGGGGCCGCATGGCGTTGTTACTGTGCTTGAAAACCGGCAAATCCCGTTTCGACTTGCATCAGGTATCAGTCTTAACAATAGTGCAGAGCCACCAACCCAGTACGCACTATTTGTCGACAGTGATGGCCCAAGTGCGCTGACCCGCTATGATGGCGATCGTTCGAAATTGATCTATCTCGATTACCAGACATCGGCACTGCCGTATCACCTTTCAAATCCGGCTCGCGTCCTGATTCTTGGTATGGGAGGAGGAAGCGACATACTGCAGGCGGAGTATCACGATGTGGGCAATATCGAAGCGGTTGAGATGAATCCACACCTGGTCGAGCTGTTGCAGGATGACTATGCAGATTTCGCCGGTTGGGCATTTCTGCAAGATCATACCCGGATTCATTTGTCGGAAACGCGTGCCTTCCTGGCGCACAATCAATCGACTTATGATCTTATCCAGATGTCGCTGCTGGATGCAGCAGGCGCATCTAGTGCCGGGCTTTACGCACTAAGTGAGAACTACCTTTATACAACCGAGGCTCTGGGGCTCTATTACCGGAGACTGCAGCCGGGAGGCATGCTTTCGATTACCCGCTGGATCAAGGTTCCACCACGTGATGCATTAAAACTCTTTGCTACGGCTGTGACTGCATTGAGGGAGGAGGGGGTAAGTCATCCGGAAAACCAGTTGGCAATGATTCGTGGTTGGAATACCAGCACACTGCTGATCAAACATGGTGTATTTACTGCGGAAGATATCCGCTCACTGCAGCAGTTTTGCGATGAACGCTCATTCGATGTGGCCTGGTACCCGGGCATCACAGATTCCGAGGTGAATCTTTTCAATGCTATCGATAAACCCTACTTTTATGAAGGCGCTCGCGCACTGCTTGGGAAGAGTGCGGCTGCATTTATAGATGACTACAAATTCTCTATTTCACCTGCTACTGATGACCGTCCCTATTACTTCAACTTTTTCAAGTGGGAGTCACTGGCCGAAATTCTTTCGCTGCAGCGCAGGGCCGGTTTTTCACTGATTGAACTCGGTTATCTCGTGTTGGTATTTACACTGATACAGGCACTGCTTGTCAGTGTTCTTTTGGTACTGCTACCGCTTCGGTTTGTGCCACGAGAGAATAACGCTCCAGATCGTCCGTACATTGCCGCTGTCATGCTCTATTTTGTGCTGATTGGCCTTGCTTTCCTGTTCGTCGAGATCGCATTTATCCAGCGCTTCATACTTTTCCTTGGTGATCCTGTCTATGCAGTGGCAGCTGTACTGTGCGGCTTCCTGGTCTTTTCAGGGCTTGGCAGCTTCACGGCTCCGTTTGTCAGGCGTTGTTGCAGGATAAATCCGGTGGTGCTCGCAGTTACCGGTATAACGATTGTCATACTTGCTTCGTTATGGCTTCACCCATTGGTTTTTCAGGCCTTGGCGATTCAGACAACTGCAATCAAGCTCATCGCATCCGTTGCTCTTATTGCGCCTCTCGCTTTTTTCATGGGAATGCCGTTTCCAATTGCATTGAATAGCGTATCTGAAAGGGCAGGATGGCTTTTACCGTGGGCATGGAGCGTTAATGGTTTCGCATCGCTTATGAGTGCAATTGTTGCAACCCTTATCGCAGTCCATTTCGGTTTCACTTCAGTCATGCTTCTGGCAGTACTGTTCTACTCTCTTGCAGCGCTGGTTTTTGCGTTGAATCTAACCAAACAGGTGCATTCTGACTCGGTAAATGCCTCATCATGAGGCAAATTAAAGAGAGAAACCCTGTAAATTAGCTTTTTAATGGCTGGCACGCATATTGCACTAATTAAAAGCAGAGGGTTTGAGTGTCCACTTTCTGTGTCTGGAACTCAGGTTCTCGAGGTTAAGTCATGATCTCTTAACCTTTCCTTATTTGGAAACACTTCTCCTAGTTTTTGTCCCGGCTCCTCGCCGGGACTTTTTTTGATATCAACCGATTTTTCGGATGAATATCCGAACGCCTAAATGACTTTTATCTGCCTGTAGATATTGCACTATGCCGTTATGCTTACTAACCTATTAATAGGAGCGTTATCGCTTCTAAGTGCTTTGTTGCGGTAGCGCTCAATTGGCCATTTGGCTGGAATACAGATCAAGGTGAGCGCTATGAAATCAAAATCACTGATTGTCGGTGTCATCATTGGTTTCCTTCTCATGGGTGTTGCAGTGTGGTTTTCGATGCCACCGATGATGATCAACATACATAAAAGTACACAGGGATTCGATGAAACTGTCGCCGCAGTAGAGAGTGCAGTTGCTGCACAACCTGGCTGGAAAGTGGCAAAATTCTTCGACATTCAGAAGAACATTACTGATGCAGGCCACGAGGGGATGGCTCGAGTCAAGATTGTCACCTTGTGTAATCCACATTATGCCAATCGCATTCTGACAGACGACAAAGACAAGGTTGTAACCACGATGATGCCGCTGGGAATTGGCGTATATGAGACTGGTGACGGCTCTGTTTACATGTCTGAAATGAATGTCGGTCTCGTAGGCATGATGTTTGGCGGAACCATTGCTGAAGTGATGGGGGATGCATCTGCTGATATTGGCAAGATGATGACAGCTGTTAGCCAGTAACGAACAGGTTTAATAACTGAAGCTATTGTTCAGTACGTTCAACTGGTAAGCCGGCTCTTTGCCATTCAGGAAAGCCGTCTTCAAGTCTTCTGGCCCTGATTCCGGCTGAGCGCAGATTGGCAACGGCGTCGAATGCGAGAATGCAATGAGGTCCCCGGCAGTATGCAACGATTTCCTGCCGGTGATCGAAATCATCCAGATGATGCATCAGTTCATTCAGAGGGATATTTACGGCCCCTGTGACATGGCCGTTGTTGTATTCCTCTACCGGACGCACATCTATCACTGTGACCAGTCCATCTTTCACCCGGGATAGCAATTCTTCGCGCGGAATGGGTTCAAGATCATCACGTGTTGTCAGGTAGGTTGTTACAAGCTGATCAACTTCATCCAGGTGGCGTTCTGCGACCTGGCGCAGGTGTGTCATCAGGTCAATTATATCATTTCCGCTCAGTCGATAGATGACCCTTTGGCTCTCTTTTCTACATTCGACCAGCCCTGCCTGGCGCAGTTGCTGCAGGTGTTGTGAGGTATTGGCAACCGTCAGTCCGGAAACCCTGGCAAGCTCATCGACACTGCGCTCGCCCTGTGCGAGAAATTCGATCAGTTCAAGTCGGTTGCCGTGACCCAGTGCCTTGCCGACGCGGGCAAATTGCGCAAACAGATCCTGCTTGAAGTGGTTTCTTGACATGTTTTCCTTATCCTATATGCTTTATTCAAGTAATTACTTGAATAATAGGTTGTGCTTAGTATAGCAAGTTCTTGTTATTTTGCTGAGGGGGTCTGATGGAATTTGTTGACTGGGTCGTTGCCAATGAAAAAGTGGTTCGGATGAGCTGTTTTTTCGGCATGATCGTGATCATGGCGAGCTGGGAATACCTCTCGCCATGCCGTGCTTTGTTGGTTCCAAGAGCAGTCCACTGGGCCAATAATCTAGGCATCGTGTTTCTTAACAGCTTCCTGCTGCGCCTCGCTTTCCCTGCGGCAGCTATCGGTGTTGCGATGACTGCGGTCGAACAGAACTGGGGGCTTTTCAACTACTACTCGGTCTCACCTGTTCTCGCGATTATTGTGTCGATCGTGGTGATGGATCTTGTTATTTATCTGCAGCATGTGATGGTGCATGCGGTGCCGCTGTTGTGGCGTTTGCACAGGGTGCATCATGCGGACATTGATTACGATTTCACTACCGGCGCACGCTTTCATCCAATCGAGATATTCCTGTCGATGCTGATCAAGTTCGCCACCATCATTTTGCTGGGACCACCGGTTGTTGCGGTCATCCTGTTTGAAGTGATTTTAAACCTGATGGCGATGTTCAATCACGGTAACGTACGCTTGCCGGCAGCTGTTGACCGGTTTGTTCGTTGGTTCGTCGTGACACCGGACATGCATCGAGTTCACCACTCGGTTAATGATGACGAGGCAAACAGTAATTTCGGTTTCAACCTGTCACTGTGGGACCGCCTGTTCGGAACCTACCGTGACCAACCACGTGACGGCCATGTCGGGATGACGATCGGTATTCGGAAATACAGGGACGCACGTGACGTCACCTGGCTTCCTGGTATGTTATGGCTGCCATTCCGAGGCAAGATCAGTGACTACGCGATCAATCGCCGTCAGTGGAGTGATGATGAATAAACGCATCACACAGGTTCTGTTGCTGCTGCTGATTGCTGCCGGTATTGCGCTCGCCGTGGTTTACCGTGAGCAATTGAGCGGAGATGCCCTGCAGGAGTGGGTGATAAGCCTGGGCAGTGCAGGGCCTGTCGTTTTCATGCTCATCTATATCGTTTCGACGCTGGTGTTCCTGCCCGGTTCTGTCCTTACTCTTGCCGGTGGCGCTCTGTTCGGACCTGTTTGGGGAACCTTTTACAACCTGACCGGTGCGACAATCGGCGCAACACTGGCATTTATCATTGCCCGATACATTGCCTCTGAGTGGGTCGAAAAGAACAGCGGAAAGAGAGTTGCAAAGCTGAAGGAGGGTGTCGAGGCGGAAGGATGGCGATTCGTTGCTTTCGTGCGTCTTGTTCCCCTGTTTCCTTTCAACCTGTTGAACTATGCGCTTGGACTGACCCGCATACGATTGCTCGACTATATACTTGCCACCTATCTGTTCATGCTTCCGGGGGCCTTTGCATATACTTATCTCGGTTACGCGGGTCGTGAAGCAATCTCAGGTGGTGAGTCCTTCATACAGAAAGGGCTGCTGGCTCTCGCCTTGCTTGCCGTTGTTGCATTTATTCCGCGCCTGGTGGGAAGGCTTCGCCAGGGTCCGATGATAGATGTTTCTGAACTTGCCAAACAGTTAAAAGAAAATGATCCGCCACTGATTCTTGATGTTCGCACAGTAGAAGATTATGTCGGCAAGCAAGGATATATCATTGGTTCATTTAATATCCCGCTTGAAGAGTTAAAGCAACGTATTGCAGAGATATCCGATCATAATGACTCGCCAGTTGCGATCGTCTGTCGAACGGACAAACGCTCTGTAAAGGCTGCCAGGATACTAGCCCGAAATGGATTCTCGAATGTCCATGTTGTCAGAAATGGTATGACAGCCTGGAATTCGGCTGGGGAGCCTGTTTCACATGAGCCACCCGTGTAAAAGAGGGTAAAGATAATGTCTACACTGATTATTCTGAATGATCCACCATATGGAACCGAGCGCAGCTATAACGGCCTGAGGCTGGCCAAGTCCCTGCTCGGCAAGGATGAAAATGTCACGCTGTTTCTGCTTGCTGATGCAGTTTTCTGTGCGAAGGCGGGGCAGACGGTGCCACAGGGTTTCTATAATGTCGAACTCATGATCAATGCAGTTGTTCGCAAGGGCTCGGTTTTATTGTGTGGGACCTGTATGGATGCACGCGGTCTGAAAGAGAGCGAGGTCATTGCGGGTTGCAAGCGCAGCACGCTCGATGAACTGACCGAAAATACCCTGAATGCTGATAAGGTACTGACTTTCTGATTTTTGCCCGGCTGTACGTAGTAAAATCAGCTGATAAGTGAAAGATTACAGGCGTTTTTGTAAATGATAGATGTATTGCCAAAGCTCAACCCGGGCAAGAGCGATTTTCCTGTGTTGTACAGAAGCAGGCTGGAAACACTCCAGGTCAACCTAGGCTACAAGTGTAATCAGCAGTGCCAGCATTGCCATGTGAATGCCGGGCCAAACCGGACAGAAGAGATGTCTGCCGAAACAGCCGGAGATATTCTCAATTTTCTCGAGTCAGGCACAATCAGGCAACTTGATCTGACCGGCGGTGCACCAGAAATCCACGCGCCATTTCGGCAGCTTGTTGAGAAAGCGAGCGCACTGGGTGTACATGTTATTGATCGCTGCAACCTGACCGTTCTTTCCGAACCGGGGCAGGAGTCACTTGCTGAATTCCTGGCGCAATACAAGGTCGAGGTTGTCGCTTCCTTGCCATGCTACCTCGAAGAGAATGTCGATTCACAACGTGGCAAGGGTGTCTTTACCAGGAGTATCGATGCGCTCAGGCAACTCAACTCACTTGGTTATGGTGTTCCTGGCAGTGGGCTTGAACTGACCCTGATGTACAACCCTGTGGGTTCGCACCTGCCACCGTCACAGGAGAGCCTGGAAGATGATTACAGGCAAAAACTGAGAGCACAATATGGGGTTGAATTCAGTCGCCTCTTTACGCTTGTTAACATGCCGATACAGCGATTTGGCAGCATGCTGGTTTCAAAAGGGGAGTTTGACGGATACATGCAGCTGTTGCGCAGTTCCTTTGCAGCGGAGAATCTGCAGAGTGTTATGTGCCGTACATTGATCAGTGTCGATTGGCAGGGCTATGTCTATGATTGTGATTTCAACCAGATGATCGGTTTGCCATTGGGCAAAGAGAGACTTCACATCAAGGATATCGACACCGAGGGTTTGACCGGCAGTGATATCACGATGGCAGATCACTGCTACGGCTGTACTGCGGGGCAGGGAAGCAGCTGTGGTGGGGCGCTGGCCTGACTGCAGGGCCATCCAATCCGATACAGCATGCCCGCAATTTCGATTATCATTCCTGCCTTGAACGAGGCAGAAACAATTGAACAGACACTCTCTTGCCTGCAGATGATGAGAGGCCGAAACTGTGAGGTGATTCTTGTCGATGGGGGTAGTAATGACGCCACCATGGATTTGGCAGGGCCCCTGGCAGATAGAATTCTCACCTGCGAAAAAGGACGGGCTAACCAGCTCGAGCATGGTGTCAAACACTCAACTGCACCGCTGATCTGGTTTCTCCATGCCGATACACGTGTTCCTGAAAATACAGATGAAGTGATCGAGATTGCACTGGAGAAACAGGATGCGACATGGGGACGTTTCAACGTCAGGCTTGATGGACGGCACCCCCTGTTTCGGATTATCGAGAAGATGATGAACTATCGCTCCTGTATTACCGGTATCTGTACAGGCGACCAGGGTATTTTCGTGCGCCGCGATACACTTGAAGCGATTGGAGGTGTGCCTCGGCAGGCACTGATGGAAGATATTGAACTCAGCAAGCGTCTTAAAACAACAGCATCACCACTCTGTATGAAGCAGGTGCTGGTGACTTCCAGCCGACGGTGGCAGGAGAAGGGGGTTATCAGGACGGTTTTGTTGATGTGGTATCTGCGCGCCGCCTATGCATTCGGTGTCCCTGCCGGAAAGCTGGCAAGGTTGTACCGTTAAATGAATTGCAATAATAGTTCAGGCGGCGTTATCCAGGTTTTCTGCAAGGCCCCTGTGCCGGGCAAGGTAAAAACACGCCTGATTCCCGAGTTGGGTGCGGAGGGCGCGGCCAGGCTGCATGCACATTTGGCTAACAGCACTTTTACTAAAATCAGCGAGAGAATGACAGGTGTTGCCGAGCTCTGGTGTGCCCCGGATACATCCGATCCTTTCTTTCAGGAGGCAGGGGAAACACATGATTTTTCCCTGCATGAGCAGCACGGCAAGGATCTTGGTGAACGCATGGCATTTGCACTCTGCCAGGCGGTTGAAAAATACCAATGGGCCATATTGATCGGTACGGATTGCCCGGAATTGCACGCCGGAATCATTGACGAGGCAAAACGGAAACTCGAAGGTGGAGAAGAGATTGTATTTGGCCCAGCTGCTGATGGTGGTTTTTACCTTGTCGGGCTGAGGAGGTATCCGCAAGGTCTCTTTTCGAATATGCAGTGGGGAGATGAGAACGTGATGAAAGAGATTGAAGCGCGATTAGAGAGATCCGCTCTATCCTGCTGTATGCTAGACACCCTGAATGACCTGGACAGGCCAGAGGACCTGGCCCGTTTTCCTGAATTAATGCAACAAACTGGTATCAAGAACTATGAACTGGATTGATCGATTCCCACTCTCATCACTACTGCTTATTGCAGTTTTTCTCGGACTGGCACCATTTTCGCCCGAACCGCATTTATGGGAGAAGCTCAAGATGCTGGCAGCAGGAACCCTGTCACGTCCCATCGATATATTCGACCTGCTTATGCATGGTTCACCATTGATACTGGTCGGTATCAAGCTGGTTCGAATGAGAAGTAACGATGGTGAAGAGAATGTCTGACACGAACAGGCAGCTCGTTTTTGTTTACAACGCCGACAGCGGTATGTTCAACACGCTGAAAGACATCACCCATAAAATCGTTTCGCCTGAAACCTACGAATGCAATCTTTGCAGTATTACGCATGGCAATTTCAGCATGCACAGCGAGTGGAAGAGTTTTATCAACGAGATCGATTTTCCGGTCTTGTTCCTGCATCGAAACGAGGCAAGGGAACAGTATGGCGTGACTGACCAGTTGCCTGCGATCTACATGGAGTCTCCTGACGGGCTCGAATTACGCCTCGATGCCAGTGCAATCAATTCTTGCGAGAGTATCGAGGAGCTGAAAGAGAGGTTGCTCGAGTCCATTTCTGGATAAGTACGGCACCTGCAGACGACTATAGAATCAGGGTAGTACCAGTTAGCGTGACTCGACGTCGGCGTAGCCCATTCGTTCCACTGAAGAAGCGAAAGGTTGTTTGAGCAATCGGAGATTGCGAGTTCCTTTCGCGCTGTGGGGCGAATGATCAGGCGCAGCCGTGGAGAGGCACGCTAACTGGTACTGCGCACCACACCTGGTTTGTTGTTTCCATTGATGACTGGTGCGGGGCAGGTTGGTACAATGCAACGCTATCATTAGAGATTGAGTCTATTATGTCCGGGAATACAATCGGCAAGCTTTTCACAGTCACTTCATTTGGCGAAAGCCACGGTACGGCTATCGGCTGCGTCATTGACGGCTGTCCGCCGGGAATGGAGCTGAGTGAGGCAGATATCCAGGGTGACCTGGAGCGTCGCCGCCCGGGCAAAACACGCCACACCACGCAGCGTCGTGAACCCGACGAAGTGCAGATTCTTTCCGGTATTTTCGAGGGCAAGACCACGGGCACACCGATTGGGCTGGTTATCTTTAACCAGGATCAGCGCTCAAAAGACTATTCCGATATTTCTGACCGTTTTCGCCCCGGTCATGCCGATTACACCTATTTACAGAAGTACGGAACGCGTGACTATCGTGGCGGTGGCCGCTCCTCTGCACGCGAAACGGCAATGCGTGTTGCTGCCGGTGCGGTTGCCAAGAAGTATCTGAAGGAGAGCCTAGGTATCGAGGTGCGTGCCTGCCTGTCAGCATTGGGCCCGCTACGCCCTGCAAAGTTCGATTGGGATGTTGTCGAGAATGACGATAATCCCTTCTTTGTTCCGGATCTGGATGCCATTCCAGAGATGGAAGCCTATATGGATGATTTACGCAAAGAGGGTAATTCTGTCGGTGCGGAGATCACTGTTGTTGCAAGCGGCATGCCGCCTGGTCTTGGCGAGCCGATTTTCGATCGTCTTGATGCCGATCTTGCCCATGCATTAATGAGTATCAATGCCGCCAAGGGTGTTGAGATCGGAGCCGGTTTCAACTCGGTTGCGCAGAAGGGCACGGAACATCGCGACGAGATGACGCCTGAGGGTTTTCTGTCGAATAATGCCGGCGGCATCCTCGGTGGTATCTCCAGTGGTCAGGATATTGTTGCGCGGGTCGCCTTCAAGCCAACCTCGAGTATCAGGATTGGCGGCAATACGATCAATAAAGAGGGTGAACCTGTCGATGTCGTGACCAAGGGGCGTCATGATCCCTGCGTTGGTATTCGTGCAACCCCGATTGTTGAGGCGATGACTGCTATCGTACTGCTTGATCACCTGCTCAGGCAGCGTGGTCAGAACGCTGATGTCACTCCACCTGTTCCGGTAGTTCCTGCAGGCGAAAGCTGATTTCTCGATGCCATACTGGCGCCTCTCGGCATTCTATTTTTTCTACTTCTCGGCACTCGGTGTTCTTGCACCTTTCTGGGCGCTATACCTGAAAGATAGCGGTTATACTGCGATTCAGATCGGTGAGCTGATGGCGATACCGATGGCGACCAAAATGATCGCACCCTTCGTGTGGGGCGTGATTGCCGATCACACCAATAAGCGCATGCAAATAGTACGCAGCGGTGCACTCGCTGCATTTCTTACTTTTCTGCTGGTTTTCTGGGTATCGGGTTTCTGGCCCCTGGCAATTGCGATGACCCTGTTCAGTTTCTTCTGGAACGCTGTGTTGCCACAGGTAGAAGCGGTTACTTTCCGCCACCTGGATCAGGAAAGCGCCATGTACAGCAGGGTGCGTGTGTGGGGCTCAATCGGTTTTATCGCCATGGTTGTCGGCGTTGGTTATCTCATCGACCATCATGGCAGCAGGGTGATTCTCTACACGCTTGCAGTACTCTATGCCGGTATCTGGGTGGCGACACAACTGGTGCCTGAAGAGAGCACACCGGCTGAGCACGAGCACCAGCACCAGCCGCACTCATTTTTCTCGCTGCTGAAATCGCCGCCAATACTGACATTTGTTGCAGCCTGTTTCCTGATGCAGTTCAGTCACGGTGCCTATTACACCTTCTATACGATCTACATGCAGGGTTTTGGCTATTCGGAGACCCTGATAGGTGAGATGTGGGCACTCGGTGTGATTGCTGAGGTGGTGCTCTATATCTTTTTCATGCACAAGCTGCTTGAGCGTTTTGGAGCGCGCACGCTTTTAATCGCCAGCCTGGCTATTGCCGGCCTGCGTTGGTTGCTGATCGGCCATTTTGGCGATTCCCTGGCAATATTGCTATTTGCGCAGTTATTGCACGCAGCGACTTTTGGTAGTTTTCATGCGGCAGCAATTCACTATGTGCATCATGCATTTACACACAAATTGCAGGGTCGTGGGCAAGCACTGTACAGCAGCATCAGTTTTGGTGCGGGCGGGGCAGCCGGAAGCGTTGCCAGTGGCGCTACCTGGGAGCTTTGGGGGGCAACGACGGTTTTCTCTATTGCCGCAGTTATCGCTTTTTCAGGTATGCTAATTACAATAATAGGCATGGACAGACGCGGCGGGTGAGTCTATGGTTCTATATAATAATTAGAAGGTTGAAGTAAGAGATAAGCTGAGGAGTCTTCTTGATGATGTTGATGGCTGTGAATAGATGGTTTTCGGTAAAAGGGGCAATAGTTTCTCTCGTGTCTCTGTTGCTGCTCAGTGCTACAGCGCAGGCTGATAATAAGGCGGTATCCAGCAAGCCTGTTTTAAGTGATGAGGCCATCGAACTCAAGCAGGCAGTTCAGAAAGTTCGACCCAAAAAGCACAGGAAACTCCTGCAGAGTTTCTATACTCTTCGAAATTATCAACCAACATGGAAGAACTACTCCCAGGTAAGTGCACTGCTAAAGAATCTTCGCGAATCCGACAAGGAGGGTCTTAACCCTGCAGATTACCGGCTTGACGAGATCAAGCAGGCTTCCGGATTGCAGCAGGAGTTGATACTGACAGATGTATTACTCTCTTATGCCCACGACCTTCGTGATGGAGTCCATTCACCTCAGCAGGTCGATCGCAGGTGGCATATCAGGAAGCCGAAATTCAACCTGGTTGGAGAAGTATCAAAAGCCGTTGAATATGGCAGATTACGGGCTTTCCTCAAGGATCTGGCGCCTCCTCATGAAGAGTATGCTGCTCTTCGCGCACAGTTGCGTGAACACCGCAAAGTAGCCAAGAGAGGCGGTTGGCCCGATTTTCCTGCAAGGGGACCGAGACGTCTGGACCCTGGAGATCGACATCAGCAGGTTGAATCGCTTCGGGCGCGCCTTGCCGTGACCGATAAAGCGGCTTCATCGTCTGCTGATTCACAACTCTATGATGATGCGCTGGTGGAGGCCGTGAAACGTTTCCAACGTCGCCATGGACTTAATGACGATGGTGTTGTCGGCGGTGCAACCCGTGCGGCACTTGCCGTTCCAATTGAACAGCGTATCGAACAGATTATTGCCTCAATGGAGCGCTGGCGCTGGATGCCAAGAGAACTTGGCAGCAGCTACGTTATTGTCGATGTGCCTGCCTATCGCCTGTGGTTTCATCAGCCCGGAAAGAAGCCGCTGACGATGCGAACCATTGTCGGGGATTACAAAAACCAGACCCCGAGTTTTACCCAGAAAATGAAGTACCTGGTGATGAATCCCAACTGGTATGTTCCGAACTCAATTGCTTCCAAGGAGCTGGCACCGAAGATTAGCGAGGATCCGGACTATGTTGACCGTGCAGGTTTCAAGGTGTATGACAAGCAGAGCAAGCAGCAAATCGATCCAGCATCGGTCGACTGGGCTAGCCTGGGCACCGGTTCTGAATTTCCCTACAGGATAGTTCAGTCATCGGGCAACACAAATGCACTTGGCGACATCAAGTTCATCTTTCCGAATCGGCATGGTATCTACCTGCACGATACCAGTGCGCCTTCGCTTTTCAGGAAGGACAAGCGTGCGCTGAGCCATGGTTGTATCAGAATCGAGAAGCCCTTGGAACTGGCAGCGAGAATACTCGGTACGAGTTCACCTGATGAAATAGCCAGTATGATCCAGTCATCTTCACACAATCGCCATGTCAATCTGAAAGGTGAGATTCCAGTTTACCTGGTCTACATGACAGCCTGGAGCGAAGGAAAGGGTGATATCTCTTTCTTTAATGATATCTACAAGAGGGACCGCCGCTTATTGGCGGCGAAATAAACGGCGAAAAACACGATAAGTTAATCCTTAATTAATCAATGGGTTACATTGGTATAAGCTTATACTATAGTTGCCCCTTGAAACTTTTTTCTATATCATTTGTCGAAATTTTTCGAATGCCACCAATTAACGCATGGAATTTATGACTAAAGAGACAGCTGTACATCTCCCTAGACGCCGATTCATACAGACAGCCTCACTTCTTGCTGGAACAACCATCGTTCCTCAGGCTATGGCTGCCCCGACTGATCTGAAAGAAATCAGTTCTTCTCTGCGCAACCTGTTTACTCTGCTGACCAAGGGTCCTGAGGCTGAACAGGCGGCAATTGAAAAAGCCAGGCCAAAAGATGTTCGCTCAATTTCACTGCACAACCTGCATACGGGCGAAAAGAGCAGTGTCGATTACTGGATTGACGGTCAGTACGAGAAAGATGCGCTGGCTGAGATCAACAAGGTATTGCGCGATCATCGCAACGATGCTGTGTGTGAAATCAATTGTGAGCTCATCGATTATCTCAGCAGCCTGCAACGCAAGCTTGGTGTGGAAGATAAGACTCTGGAAGTCATCTCAGGCTATCGTTCACCTGCAAGTAACGCAAAACTGCGTCAGAAGAGCAGGGGAGTTGCCAAGGAGAGCTTTCACATGAAAGGCATGGCGGTTGATATCCAGATTCCCGGTACATCTTCCGACCTGGTTTTCAATGCAGCCAAAGATCTCAAGACCGGTGGCGCAGGCTATTACGGCAAGAGCCGCTTCGTCCATCTCGACGTTGGTGGTGTACGCTCCTGGAGGGGTTGATCAACTCTTATCCTGTAGCTCATTATTCACCAGAAAAACCCGGTCTGACAGACCGGGTTTTTTGTTCTCCGGATTCGCCCTAAGTCCACACCGGGACAGTGCTTTTTTACCCAAATAATGGTATGATTTTCGAGCTGAAATTACAGCCAGACGATGGATAAGAAAAACAGCTAAAAACCATTGGCTGAATCGATCAACCAGAGAGGGTTTGTAACATCCCCCATGAGTGAATTTGCCAAGGAAATACTCCCCATCAATCTTGAGGAGGAGATGCAGCAGTCGTACCTCGACTATGCAATGAGCGTTATTGTCGGGCGTGCACTGCCTGACGTTCGTGACGGACTCAAACCTGTTCACCGGCGCGTTCTTTACGCCATGAACGTACTCAACAACGACTGGAACAAACCCTATAAAAAATCCGCCCGTATCGTCGGTGACGTGATCGGTAAATACCATCCGCATGGTGACACCGCGGTCTACGATACGATCGTACGTATGGCGCAGCCATTCTCAATGCGCTATATGCTCGTTGACGGACAGGGTAACTTCGGTTCGGTTGACGGCGATTCGCCGGCAGCGATGCGTTACACCGAAGTGCGCATGGCGAAAATCGCCCACTCCATGCTCGAGGATATCGACAAGGAGACGGTCGACTTCATCGCCAACTACGATGAATCAGAACATGAACCGGCAGTTCTGCCGGCGCGCCTGCCAAACCTGCTGATTAACGGCTCTGCCGGTATTGCTGTTGGCATGGCGACCAATATACCGCCGCACAGCCTGACCGAGACGATTAATGCCTGCGTGGCAATTATCGATACGCCTGATATCGATATCTCCGGTCTGATGGCGCATATCCCGGGACCTGATTTTCCTACAGCCGGCCTCATCAACGGTGCACGCGGAATTGTTGACGCCTATAACACCGGGCGTGGCAAGGTCTACATTCGCGCACGTACCGAGTTCGAGGAGCACGATAACGGCCGGGTTCGCATCGTCGTAAATGAATTGCCATACCAGGTCAACAAGGCGCGCCTGCTGGAAAAAATTGCCGAACTGGTAAAAGAGAAGAAGCTCGAGGGTATCAGTGCCCTGCGTGACGAGTCCGATAAGGACGGCATGCGTATGGTCATTGAGCTCAAGCGCGGTGAAGTGCCAGAGGTGGTGCTGAATAACCTGTTCAAGCACACGCAGATGCAGAATGTCTTCGGCATCAACATGGTGGCACTGGTTGACGGTCAGCCACGCACGCTGAATCTGAAGCAGTGCCTTGAGTATTTCCTGCGTCACCGTCGCGAAGTGGTGACACGCAGAACACTCTTCGATCTGCGCAAGGCACGTGATCGCGCCCACATTCTTGAGGGGCTCGCGGTTGCACTTGCCAATATCGATGAGATCATCGAACTGATCAAGACGGCTCCAACGCCTGCAGAAGCCAAGCAGAAACTGGTCGCGCGTACCTGGAAGTCTGGTGCTGTCGAGGCGATGCTAAAACAAACAGGCGCTGAATCAACGCGTCCTGAAGGGCTTCCTACCGAATTTGGCCTGACGGCTGATGGATATCAGCTGACAGAGATACAGGCACAGGCAATTCTTGATCTGCGCCTGCAAAAACTGACAGGACTCGAGCAGGAAAAAATCCTCAAGGAGTATGAAGAGATTCTCGCCAGGATTGCAGCCCTGTTGAATATTCTCTCAAGCCCGGATCGCCTGATGAAGGTAATTCGAGAGGAACTGGTCGCTATCAGGGAGCAGTTCGGAGACGAACGACGTACCGAGATCATCTTTAATCGGCTTGATCTGACGACCGAGGATCTGATTCCGGAAGAGGATATGGTCGTGACTATCTCGCACCTTGGTTATGCGAAATCTCAGCCACTTGCTGACTACCAGGCACAGCGCCGTGGTGGCAAGGGTAAGTCTGCGACAAAGACCAAGGAAGAGGATTTTGTCGACAAGCTGTTTGTTGCCAACACCCACGACACCATTTTGTGTTTTACCAGTCGTGGCAGGGTGTACTGGCTCAAGGTCTACGATTTGCCCCAGGCAGGGCGCACAGCACGTGGTCGACCAATGAACAACCTCTTGCCGCTCGAAGAGGATGAGCGCGTCAACGCTGTTCTGCCGGTACGTGAATATGACGAGAATCTGTTCGTCTTCATGGCGACCAGTTCAGGTGTAGTCAAAAAGACCTCCCTCGAAGCCTTCTCGCGTCCGCGTGCCAGCGGCATTATTGCTGTTGAGTTACGTGATGACGATAAGCTCATCGGGGTTGATATCACCGATGGCAGCATGGACGTGATGCTCTTCAGCACTGAAGGCAAGGCGATGCGTTTCAGCGAATCACAGGTTCGTAGCATGGGACGTACAGCAACAGGTGTACGTGGCATCAAGCTGGGCAAAGATCACCAGGTCACGTCCCTGATTATTGCGCGTGAAGGTTCACGCATTCTGAGTGCATCGGAAAACGGCTATGGCAAGTGTACGCCGGTTGAGGATTATCCTCAGAAAGGTCGTGGCGGCATGGGTGTGATCTCGTTGAAGACTTCAGAGCGAAACGGCAAGCAGGTGGGTGCTGTTATTGTTGATGAGGATGATGAGATTATGCTGATCACCGATGGTGGCACTCTTGTGCGCACACGTGTGTCGGATGTTTCAGTTACAGGTCGAAGCGCACAGGGCGTGAAGCTGATCTCGCTGTCTGCCAAGGAGCATCTCATCGGAATTGAACCTGTTGTCACGCTGGAATCTGATGAAGATGAACTTGACGAGACTTCTGAAGAGGCCTCTGAGGAGACAGGCGCAGATGAATCAACAGGTGACGAAGCAGCGGAATAACAGGTTTCGTCATTTCCAATACATTTAATTAAATATCTAGCAGGATTAACTATGTCACGTGTTTTTAATTTCAGCGCCGGTCCGGCTGCTCTTCCTCAGGCTGTTCTGGAACAGGCGCAGGCCGAAATGCTCGACTGGAACGGCAGCGGCATGTCTGTCATGGAGATGTCCCATCGCGGCAAGGAGTTTATGTCGATTGCAGCTGAGGCAGAAGCCGATCTGCGTGAACTGATGGCAATTCCTGACAACTACAAGGTACTGTTCTTGCAGGGCGGTGCATCATCACAGTTTGCGATGATCCCGATGAACCTGTTGGGCGAAAAGAAAGGCGCTGACTATATCAACACCGGTGCTTGGTCAAAGAAAGCAATTGCCGAGGCCAAGCGCTATTGTGATGTCAACATTGCAGCGACAACCGAGGGAACTTCCTTCTCAAGCACGCCAACCCAGGCGGAACTGAACCTCTCTGCTGATGCTGCCTACGTGCACTACACGCCAAATGAAACTATTGGCGGTGTCGAGTTTCCATATATTCCGGAAACCGGCGACGCGCCACTGATCGCTGATATGTCATCCACTATTCTGTCGCGTCCAATCGATGTCAGCCGTTACGGCATGATCTACGCAGGCGCACAGAAGAATATTGGTCCGGCTGGCCTGACTATTGCCATCATTCGTGATGATCTGATTGGTGATGCACTGGAATCCACGCCGAGCATGTTCCGTTATGCAACACATGTCGACAACGATTCCATGTACAACACGCCACCCACTTACGGATGGTATCTTGCAGGGCTCGTCTTTAAATGGCTAAAGGGCCTTGGCGGACTCGAAGCGATGGCTGGTATTAACCAGGCCAAGGCGCAGCTGCTTTACGATGCTGTCGACGGCTCTGATTTCTACGCAAACCCTGTTGAAAAGGAGAGCAGGTCGTGGATGAATGTTCCGTTCACACTGGCCAATCCTGATCTCGATGCTGAGTTCCTCAAGGGAGCGCAGGAAGTCGGGCTGATGACTCTAAAGGGTCACAGGTCGGTTGGTGGTATGCGTGCCAGTATTTATAACGCCATGCCGCGTGAGGGTGTCGAGCGACTGGTTGAATATATGCAGGAATTTGAAAGCAAAAACGGCTGACAGGCTGATTTAACACAATATAACAAAAGACGTAAAAAAATAATGTATAAGATACTGACTTTAAACAATATTTCTGTTGCTGGGTTGGAGCGACTTCCACGTGATGCCTACGAGATTGCATCTGAAATAACACATCCGGATGCGATTCTGGTGCGCTCCTCGAAAATGCACGATATGGAGTTATCCGAGTCGGTCAAGGCGATCGGCCGTGCCGGTGCAGGTGTCAACAATATTCCTGTTGATAAGATGACAGAGCTTGGCATACCTGTGTTCAATGCACCGGGTGCCAATGCTAATGCGGTCAAGGAGCTTGTTCTTGCCGGCATGTTGATGGCTGCGCGTAATATCGGCCAGGCGTGGAGTTTTGCCCGTTCGCTCGAAGGCGATGATGCTGTCATCGGCAAGTCTGTCGAAGCGGGTAAAAAGAATTTTGTCGGATTTGAATTGCCCGGACGTACCCTCGGTGTCATCGGCCTCGGTGCGATTGGCGTCAAGGTTGCAAATGCCGCACGCTCGCTGGGAATGAACGTGGTTGGTTATGATCCAACTATAACAGTCAAGAGTGCCTGGGCACTGGAGGCTGGTGTCGAGCAGGCGATGAGCGTTGATGACCTGTTGTCACGTTCCGATTTTGTGACCTTTCACGTACCGCTTAACGAAGCGACCAGCAATATGATCAACGCAGAGCGTATCCGACTAATGCCGGACAACGCCGTCCTGCTCAATTTTGCCCGCAACGGCATCATTGATGATGAAGCGGCTGTTGAGGCGCTCGACAGTGGTAAGCTCTATGCCTATATATGCGATTTCCCAAGCAACCTGCTGAAGGATCATCCAAAGTGTCTGACCTTACCGCACCTTGGCGCGTCAACACGTGAGGCGGAAGAGAACTGTGCCATCATGGTCGCAGACCAGGTGCGTTGTTATCTCGAAGATGGCAATATCAGCAACTCGGTTAACCTTCCGGAGATCAACCTGCCACGTAATGGCGGACACAGGATGGCTATTGTTAACCGCAACGTTCCGAACATGCTCGGCCAGATCTCAACTCTGCTTGCAGATGACGGACGCAACATCGTAGATATGCTCAACAAGTCACATGACGAGATTGCTGTTACTCTTGTTGATGTGGATGATGAGCCAAGTGCAGGTCTGATCGACGCAATGGTCTCAATTGAGGGCGTACTCTCGGTTCGCTGTCTTGGATGCACTAAAAAGTGATTGAATGAGATGATGGAAAAACAGCAACTCGACGCAATTCGGCAGCAGATTGATGCAGTCGACGAGGAGATACAGGCGCGAATCAACAAGCGTGCTGCGCTTGCACAGGAGGTTGCGCGTATCAAGCTTGCCTCGGGTGATGATGCGCTCTTCTATCGTCCTGAGCGCGAGGCGGATGTTTTACGCACAGTCAAGGAGCGTAACCAGGGACCGCTGGACGGCGAGGAGATGGCGCGCCTGTTCCGTGAAATCATGTCAGCATGCCTGGCGCTTGAAAAGCCGATGTCGATCGCTTTTCTTGGTCCTGACGGTACCTTTACCCAGGCTGCTGCGCTCAAGCATTTTGGCCACTCCGTCACCACGACTCCATTTAATTCTATTGGCGATGTATTCCGCGAGATCGAATCCGGTTCATGTGATTACGGCGTAGTCCCGGTCGAAAATTCGACCGAGGGCGTCATCAGCCACACGCTGGATATGTTTCTCAATTCACCGCTGGTTATTTGCGGTGAGGTTGTCCTGCGCATACATCATAACCTGCTGTGTTCACCTGGCTATGACTGGAAACAGGCAGAAACAATATACAGTCATCAGCAGTCACTCGGGCAGTGCAGGCACTGGCTTGATCAGAATCTGCCGCATGCTGAGCAGATTCCTTATCCGAGCAATGCCGAGGCGGCACGTCATGTTGCCGAGTCGGGTAAAGATGTCGCAATTGCCAGCTCCGAGGCAGCAACAATCTACCAGCTGGATACCGCAACGCCTAATATCGAAGACGAGCCAGGTAATACCACGCGCTTCCTCGTTATTGGTAAACAGCAGGCGGCGCCGAGCAGTCAAAACAAGACCAGCCTGCTGCTGTCGACAAAGAACGAGGCGGGTGGCCTGCATCGTCTGTTGGCACCACTTGCAGAGCAGGGTATCAGCATGTCGCGGATTGAATCTCGCCCGTCACGTCGTGGCGTTTGGGATTATGTCTTTTTTGTCGATATCTGTGGGCACATCGATGATCCGCAAGTTGCTGAAGCACTGAAAATACTCGAAACCGAGGCTGGCATGTGTAAAGTGCTTGGCTCATACCCCGTAGCAGTTCTCTGACACATCATGAAAGAAACTACCTGGCTTGAAAAAGCAGCCCCCGGTATTGCCGATCTGCACCCCTATATTCCCGGTAAACCGATCGAGGAACTCGAACGCGAGTTAGGTCTGGTCGAAACAATCAAGCTCGCTTCGAACGAAAATCCACTTGGCCCGAGCCCACTTGCCTGGTCACAGGCGCAGATGGTGGTGGGTGATGTGAACCTCTATCCGGATGATTCAGGTTTCAGGCTGAGGAACTGCCTCGCAGAATTCCATGCGATCAGCCCAGATGCTTTCATTCTTGGCGCAGGCTCAAGTGATGTGCTCAACATGGTGGCACGCGCTTTTCTCAGCCCAGGTGTTAACGCGGTCTTTTCCGCACACAGCTTTGCTATGTATGCCATCTATACGCAGGCCTGTGGTGCAACCGCAAAGGTTGCCGATCCACTACCTGCTGATCATGCCGAGATGCCTTATGGTCATGACCTGGATGCGATGCTGGCCCAGGTAGATGAAAATACCCGCGTGATCTTTATCGCTAATCCGAATAATCCGACCGGCACCTGGCTGCAACGAGACGAGCTGAAACGGTTTCTCGACAGGATTCCTGCTGATGTTGTTGTGGTTCTCGACGAGGCATATACGCAATATGTCGAAGATGAACGCTTTCCTGATGGAATCGAGTGGATAGCAGACTATCCCAACCTGATCGTCACGCGTACCTTCTCTAAAATCTACGGACTTGCCGGACTGCGCGTAGGTTACGGTATCGCGTCGCCTGATTTACTTGGTGTTATTGGCAGGCTCAGGGCGCCTTTTAATGTTAGCCTGCCGGCACTCGCCGCTGCTGAGAAGGCGCTCGAAGACGTTGAGTTTCTCAAGCAGAGCATCCTGACAAACAGTGAAGGTATGCAGCAGCTCGAAGCAGGCTTTGATGCACTTGGTCTGAAAACGATTCCCTCGGTGGGTAATTTCCTCTGTGTCGAGTTTGAGCGTCCAGGTGGTGAAGTTTACGATGCCCTGTTGAATAAGGGAGTGATCGTGCGCCCGGTAGCGAATTACCAGTTACCCAATCATCTGCGCATTACCATCGGCAGCAGAAATGAAAACGAGGTGCTTCTTGAAGCACTTCGCGAGGTACTCTGAAGATGAAAATAGAACGTCTCGCGATAATCGGTGTTGGCCTGATTGGCGGCTCCCTGGCACGTGCCCTGAGAGAGAAGGGTGTGGTCGGTGAAGTGATAGGCTGTGGACGTGGTAAGGAAAACCTTGAGAAAGCCGTTGAACTCGGTGTGATCGATCGTTATACCCATGATATCGGTGAAGCAGTTGAAGGTGCCGATGTGGTTTTTCTAGCCGTTCCCCTGAGCGCCATGCGGACCACTTTTGCAGCGATGAAAGGGCATTTGTCAGACAATGCAGTGGTGACAGATGGCGGCAGCGCCAAGGGAAGCGTTATTGAGGACTGTAGTTCTGTGTTCGGTGAAGCGCTGCCAAACTTCGTGCCTGGCCACCCGATTGCCGGTACGGAAAATAGCGGTGTCGAGGCCTCTTTTGCCGAGCTCTACAAGGATCGCCGCATTATCCTGACACCTGTTAGCCAGACGGATGAGAGCGCAATTGCACGCGTAGAGACAATGTGGCGAGATTGCGGTGCAGAAGTGACGCGCATGTTGGTGGTCGACCACGACCGTATTCTTGCAGCAACCAGTCATTTGCCGCATATGCTGGCTTTTGCACTGGTCGATATGCTTAGCAGGCTTGGGGATACAGAGGATATTTTCCGATATGCAGCAGGTGGTTTTCGTGATTTCACACGCATTGCATCGAGCAATCCGGCGATGTGGCGGGATATCTGTATTGCCAACAGCGATGCTGTATCGACTCTTGTTGACAACTATGCAGAGGAGATGAAAGAGCTTGCCAGTGTGATACGTTCACGCGATGGAGAGAAGCTCCTGGCGCTATTTGACAACGCCAAGCAAGCGCGTGACCGTTATGTTGACGGTCTGAATCAGCAAGCAGAACCCCTGCCTACAGAATAACTATTTTTAATCGTATTCTTTCTCAATCGAGAAAATTAAAAATTATCATATTTACTACGGTGCAGATAACGGTAGAATGATTTTATAAGTCCTGATGTACATAAGTCAGGCGCAGCCGACAGGCTGTAAACAATACCGATAATCATACTGGAGTAAAATATGAAGCATCCATTTTTTCCACTTGCGATTCTTGCTGTAGCCCTGACTGCATGTGGACAGGCACCTGAATCAACCCAGACTACCGAACAGGCGGCACCTGCTGAAACACCGGCAGCAACAATGGCTGAAAAACCTGAAGCTACAACCTCTGAAAAGATTGATAAGGCAGCTGAAGCCACAAAAGAGGCAGCAATTGCCGTTAAGGATGATGTCGTCAAGGCTACAAGCGAAATGGTCGAAAAGGTCAAAAGTGACGAACGTGTCGAGAAAGCGACTGAAAAAGCCGCATCAATGGTCGACAAGGCAAAAGTTGCTGCAGCCGATATGGCAGTTGCAACAGGCATCGTTGATGACCCGATGGTTTCACATACCACAAGAGCTGTGGCAGGAATCAAGAAATTCGCAAGGACCCTGCAGGGTGAGCTGAAAGCAGCAATGTCAGCTGGTGGTGCACCAAATGCAATCCAGGTCTGTAATGAAAAGGCAGGGGGAATCGCCAGTGATATCTCTGCTGAAACAGGTTACAACCTGGGCCGTGTTTCTCTGAAGAACCGTAATCCTGACCAGGCAGCATCCGGTTGGAACAAGACAGTTCTTGAAGAGTTCGAAGCACGTCTTGCCAATGGTGAGCCAATCGACAAGCTGGTGTTCAAAACCATCGTTACCCGGGAAGATGGCAGCCAGGAGTTCCGCATGATGAAGGCGATTCCGACTGGTAAGGTTTGCCTCAACTGTCACGGTAGCGAGATCAAGGACGAAGTCACTTCGAAACTTGATGAGCTCTATCCTGACGACAATGCCCGTGGTTACAAGGAAGGCGATATTCGTGGTGCATTTGTTGTAACGAAGACTCTTTGATAAGCCACGAGTCATAGCTTTTGCAGGCATTCAGCCTGCATCTGAGACCCCGGTTCTGCCGGGGTCTTTCTGTTTCTGAATCTATTAGTAAGAATGGCGGTACACTCTATCGCCATGGTCAGAATTGATTATTTACTCTGACTCTTCAAAAGCGTAGGGCAGGTCAAGGAACCTGAGCACAGGCCCATTTTCATCAAGCAGTCGTACATCGCCTGATTCTGCACTGCTGACCTCGGTCACAATGAGCGCCTCGCACTTGTCGTCAGAGGCAGGAGCACTCATGACTATCTTGCCCGCACCCTGCCTGGACTGGCTGCCGGGAGCGTAGAGATCAGTTCCTGGAACAGGGCAATCGCCATCAATCTCAACCCGGTACATGCGGCGTTTCAACTTGCCGAGGTACTGCATGCGTGCAACAACTTCCTGTCCCGTGTAGCAGCCCTTGGTGAAACTGATTCCGTTTATCAATCCCATGTTGGTCATTTGCGGAACAAAGGCCTCAACAGTCGGCTCTTGAATCAGGGGTAAGCCAGCCCGAATATCATCGAGTTGCCATGTCGCATCATCGGCTGATTCAGCAGACTCCTGTAGTGACTGGCGTCTTGCCTCTATGGCATCAGCAGGGCCAACGATCATGTAGCGCGGTGATTCACCTGCGACACGAACAAGGGTACAGCCGTCATCGGCAAGTACGGCCTGGTCTGCTTGTGTCAATTGTGCAGCTTCCGGCAAAAGCTCTGCAGCTTCACCGCTAACACCGAGAAGGGCATAGTCATCACTGCCGGAACTGATAGTGACCTTTGAGCGCAAGATAAACATCCCGAGACGTTTCTGAATCGCTTCTGCAAGCTCTTTTGCCAGAACCAGGTAGTAGCGACTGTCACCTGGAAACATGCGCATGTTGGCGAGCATGCGTCCCTTGGGTGTGCAGATGCCGGTCAGTTGGCTCTCTCCCTGGGTAACCTCACGAACATCATTTGTCAGCTGTCCCTGCAGGAAGGTTTCACGCTCTTCTCCCTCGATGATGAGGATGGCGAGGTGTTTCAGTTCGTGTAGTTGTATGTTGCTCATGGTTGCCCGTATTGAAAAACTGTTGACTCGATTTTAACTCAGTATGGTGATGCGTGAGAGTTTTTCAAGCGTACATTTAGCCTGCTTTTGAATCCCGCTATTGCTGGCGCGGTAGCAGGGGCTCACGTTCGCTGTTGCGACCACGAGCAGCATTGATCCACCAGTTCTCATGTGAACCCTCGCTGTTGACTGATTCATGCGGTGTGAAACTCTCTTGGCTATTACCAATATTTGTCAGAAAGCCCCAGTCCTTGTGCTTTTTGCTGTGAGCAAAAAAGGTCCATGCCTCGCGCTGGTGTGGCAGCACGACACGATGGAAATCCGTGGCGGTGATCCTGTTGATAGCACCGGGCCCGAGGCTGCGTGTCACCACCTTGTTCTCGTCCAGACGCTCTTCCGTGTATCCGCCAGCCAACACCATTCCAATAGCTTTATCCCATGGGTGGTCGTGAAGACCGCGATCCGGATCACTGGCAAGAAAACGGTGGATATAGGCGCCACCACCACCAGGCAGACGGAACAGGTGATAGCGTTCTAGGTAGGGTTCACCATGGTTGCCGCGAATGATGCGACAGCGCAAAAGGCCAGTGAACCTGTAGAGTAGTTTATCGATGAAATGAATCTTTTTTGTCATAAATCCGTCAATCCGGTCGGGTAGAAAGGTATCATAAGGTATTAGTGACTCAATTCGTGAGCCCCGTGGGACAAAAAATACAGACAAACGGCCTGGTGCTTTACAAGAGCCGGCCAGCAGTAGTGCGCGCAATCAGCGATAAAATCGATATTGAATACGATGGTGGAAGCAAACGCGTGCGTGAAAAAGATGTGACGCCACTGCATCCGGGACCTGTTTCAGTATTACCGGGTGGCGTCGCCGATGCCCCCGGACTTGATGATGCACGCGAGCTGCTGCTCGATGAAGCGCTTCCTTTTGAGGATTTTGCCGACCTGCTCTACGGCGAGTTTACGCCTGCTTCGGCATGGGGCGCCTGGCAGCTTCTCAATGAAGGTCTCTATTTCAGCGGCGAAGCGGATGCCGTCAAGGCCAGGCCGGCAGAGCTGGTCGAAGAGGATATTGCCAAGCGTGATGCCAAGGCACGAGAGAAGGCTGACTGGGAAGAGATGCTGGAACGCCTGAAGAAGAGGCAGATGGCAGAGAGTGACAGGCCCGCACTTGTCGAGGTTGAGCGGGTTGCACATGCAGAATCTGACAAGAGCCGAATTCTCGATGCAATTGACCTGTCGGTAACACCGGCCAATGCACACCGTTTGCTGGTTCAGATTGGTTACTGGAGCGAAGAGTACAACCCGCATCCACGCCGTCATGGTATTAGCCTTGACGACAACCTGCTTGATTTCGATGACCCGGCTGAACCGCAGCGTACAGATCTTCGCGATTTAATTGCCTGGGCAATCGATGATGCTGGTAGCCAGGATCCTGATGATGCCATCAGTCTTGATGGTGACCGGCTCTATGTACATGTCGCCGATGCAGCGGCGATTGTTCAGCCGGGTTCCAACCTCGATGAAGAGGCGCGTAGCCGTGGGGCAAACCTCTATCTACCGGACCGCGTTATTCACATGCTGCCGCACGCCATGACACAGCAGCTTGGTCTTGGTCTGCAGGAGACCAGTCCCGCACTCAGTATCAGCTTCATCGTCGATGATGCTGGCGAACTGGATGATATTCGCATTGAGACCAGCCTGGTTAGAGTGACACGCACCAGCTACGATGCCGCTGATCATGAACTGGATGGCAATCTTGCCGGTTTGAAGGTGCTGACAGACAGGATTGCTGCACGCAGGTTGCAGGCAGGTGCTGCCACGCTGGATCTGCCCGAGGTCAATGTTCGCGTCATCGATGATGAAATAGTCATTCAGCCTTACCAGAGGGGAGGCAGCCGACAACTGGTGACAGAAGCGATGCTTGCCGCAGGTGAGGCAGTGGCCAAGTATGCCCAGGAGCACACGATTGCGATTCCTTTCGCGAGCCAGCCTGAGCCTGACGAAGTGCGCCAGCCACAGACGATGAGTGAAACATTTGCCTACCGGCGCATGTTCAAGCCGTCCCGCGGTACAGTTGAGCCCGCACCGCATTTCGGTCTCGGCCTGCCACATTACACGCGCACGACCAGTCCTCTGCGACGTTATCCCGACCTGCTTGCGCATCAGCAACTGCATGCCTGGCTAAGAGGAGACACGCTACTTGATGAGTCACAGGTGAGTGAGCGCCTGTCGATTGCCGAATCTGCCAGCAGGTTGATTCGCAAGGGTGAGCGGCTCTCCAATCAACACTGGAAACTGCTCTATTTGCATCGTAACCGGGAGTGGCAGGGTGAAGCAGTCGTTGCAGAGCTGGATGAACGAAAGATGACGCTGATTATTCCGCAGCTGGCGCTCGAGATGAAGCAGCGCCGTGTTGCCGGTCTTGAACTTGACCAGCAGGTCAGGCTTGCCGTGGATTCCATCAATATCAGTGATCTTGAGGCGCGTTTCCGGATCCTGGGATAGCTCCTGCAAGTTGACAGTGGCAGGCAACTCTTACCTGAAATCTGTTCTGACTTTCGAATCTGCTGTGCTTGATTCAGGCTGCAATCCGGAGGTAAGGGCATCATTTAGCAGGGATTTTCTTTCCGCAAGTAAATTCCGGGAAAAGCAGTGTATTAATGATTTATAATATTCCCCCATTTAGTGCAATCCGGAGAAGAAAAAATGGATCAGGATCAATCCGAAAAGTCGCTTAAAGAGACGCTTGCTACCTTGTACGGCGTCTCTTCAGAACAGGATAATCCGAAAGAGATCAATGCCTTTCTTCATCACGCGTCACAGGAAAAAGAGCACTTGATGAGCACCGATAACGAATTTAATGTCCGCCTCTTTGATGAGGCTGTGGATATGACGGTGCATCGTCTGCGCAGTATGCTGGTGGAGGACGTGCTTTGATTATTACTCACCTGCGGGCGGAGAATGTTCTCAAGTATGCCCGTCTGCAACTCGATGATCTCCCGCGCCTGGGCCTTATCGGTATCAGTGGCTCGAATGAATCTGGAAAAAGTACCATCGGCGAGACCATCTGTTACGCACTCTTCGGACGTACTTTCTCTCTCGATGAAGATCACCTGACAAAAATTATCCGCTGGGGTGAGAACGCATGCCAGGTGACACTCGGATTCGTTGTCGGCGATGGCACTGAATACGAAGTGACACGTCATATCGACAAAAACCTGACGCAGGGTGCACGCCTGGTCAAGACATCAGATCCGGATAACATCCTGGCACGCGGTAACGATACCGTCACTGCAATGATCCAGCAGTTGATCGGACTCGGTTATCCCGAGTATGTTGAATCCTTCTATCTTGCACAGCGCGAGATTTCTGCTCCGCATCCTCACAGTGACGCGGTCAAGTCGATAGCAGGTGTATTGCCGCTGGAGCAGCTGCGTGACGAATTTCAAAACGAGATCGAACGCCATAAAGGCATCATGGTCGAGGCTGACGATAACCATATTCGCCTGCAGGGAGAGATCGAAGCACTCGGTGTCGTACCCGGACAACTCGAGGAAATGCAGAAGCGCCGCGGTGCGTTGCTGGAGTCGACAACGAGATGTCAGCAACAGGCGATCGATCTTGGTCAGAAGAGTGCTGCTTACCTGGTTGAGCTGGAAAAATACAAGCAGGCAATCGGAGCGAGATTCCGCAGTCGCTTGCTGCAGATGGCTTTCCTTTTACCCGGTGCAGTTGCCGCTCTCCTCTGGTTTGCGCTTGCCTACCTTGGCAGTAACGAGATGGTGACTGGTGTTGCCGAGCAATTGAAGCAGAGTGTTCAGCTTGGTTCAGGTCACTATCAATACCTGGTTTATGCAGCTGCAGGTCTCGGCCTGATTGCATTTATCCTGTGGATTCGGGAAATGACGGCGAAATACCGCATTGCGCATTTCTCTGTCGTGACCAGTGGCTACCTGGAAGGGCTTGAAAAGGTTCAGCAACATCGTGCAAGTGGATATGATCTCGCTCTTCTCGATATTCCGGCCAGTGCGATCGACGTGGCCATCGACGATGCAGAGGCGCAAAACCTGCGCCACAAGATGGCGCGCCAACAGGCAAAGATCGACAATATACGTGAGGCGTCCGAGCTTGAGGTGACCTGGTTGAACGAGGTCAGCAAGGCAGAGTCGGAACTCGCTGCAGAAATGGTAGAGCAGATCAACAAGGAAGAGCAGCGCACCAAGATTGTTGATGGTCTGCGCTTTGAGCAGGGTGGCCACGAGCAGGCTCTCGAGCACAGTAATCATCAGCTCAAGGTACTGAAGACGGCGATCTCACTCCTTGATGGTGCAACAGAGAATCTTGCCACTGCTTTCAATCGTGAAGTCCGCGAGCGCACAGCCCAGCTGCTGCCGATGCTGACCCAGGGTCGTTATGAGCACATCAAGCTCGACGATAATCTGAATGTCGAGGTGCTGTCGACGGAGAAGGGTGACTTCATGGTTTTTGATGAGGTTTCGAGTGGAACACAGCGCCAGATTCTTTTGTCGGTGCGTCTCGTCATCTCCCAGGCCCTGGCTCGCGATTGCGTCAAGGGTGACCAGTTCCTGTTCCTCGATGAGCCTTTTGCATTCTTTGATGCAGAGCGTACGCAGGCTGGACTCAATGGTCTAACTGGCTTTAGACAGTTGCCACAAATATTTGTTATTGCACAGGAATTTGCCGAGCATCCGCAGCAATTCGCCATGTGTATCGAAATCGACCGCACGGCGACTGAACTCATCGCCTGATTCTCTTTTCAGGGCCACAGATTGACGTATGAACATCGCTGCCGGTGTTCATGCGTTTTCATTTCCGCATGAATAAATAATAACTATCGGTTGCGTTAAGATAATCAATTAAAATAATTTTCATAAGGGGTAAACTTACTTCTGTCCCTGATTTAAGTCCGGTTTTCAATCGCGATTTGCAGAATATCAACAGGGCGACATATTCATGGGTATCCAGAGTGGTTCTGGATGATTAATCACAATAAAACAATCGAGGAACAAGTTATGTCACTGAAAGGTTCAAAGACAGAACAGCACCTGAAGGACGCCTTCGCCGGTGAGTCCCAGGCAAACCGTCGTTATCTCTACTTCGCATCAAAAGCCGACATCGAGGGTTACAACGATGTTGCAGCTGTATTCCGTTCAACTGCGGAAGGCGAAACAGGTCACGCACACGGCCACCTTGAGTACCTCGAAGAGGTTGGTGATCCGGCAACCGGTCTGCCAATCGGTAGCACTTCTGACAACCTGAAGGCTTCAATCGCCGGTGAGACTCACGAGTACACTGATATGTATCCGGGTATGGCAAAAGATGCACGTGACGAAGGTCACGACGAAATTGCTGACTGGTTCGAAACCCTTGCGAAAGCCGAGCGTTCACACGCTAACCGCTTCCAGAAAGCACTGGATAACCTCGACGGTTAATCCATTGAAGTGCTCCTCACCTTACTGGTGAGGAGCCTCCATAAATACAGAATTTATATTGTGCGAGGTCGATACGATGTCACGCGAGGGAAGCCTTGAGGCGCCAACACGCCACCCGCTGAATTGGCAGGATGAGAAGTTCTACGATAAGGAAGATCTCTTTAAAGAGCTGGAGCGCGTCTATGATATATGCCACGGCTGTCGACGCTGTGTCAGCCTGTGTCATGCGTTTCCGACACTCTTTGACCTGGTTGATGAATCAGATACCTTCGAGGTTGATGGCGTTGCCAAGGATGATTACTGGAAGGTTGTTGATCACTGCTACCTGTGTGATCTCTGCTTCCTGACCAAGTGTCCCTACGTTCCCCCGCACGAATGGGATCTTGATTTTCCGCACGTCATGCTGCGTGCCAAGGCAGTCAAGTTCCGTGAGGAGGGTGCCACATTCCGTGACAAACTGCTCTCAAGTACCGACACGATCGGAAAACTTGCCGGTATCCCTGTTGTTGCCGGTATTGTTAACTCCGTTAACAAAAACAGCTCAACGCGCAAGCTGATAGAAAACACCCTGGGTGTTGATGCTCGCGCGAAACTGCCTGAATATCACAGTTCAACCCTGCGCAAGCGCCTCTCGAAAAATGATTCGGCGCAAGGCGAAGAGGCCGGTCCGACAAAGGGTAAGGTTGCACTTTTCGCTACCTGTTACGGTAACTACAATGCGCCTTCAAGCGGTGAGGATCTGAAAGCCGTATTTGAACATAATGAGATTCCGGTTACCCTGCTTGAAAAAGAGCAGTGCTGCGGAATGCCCAAGCTTGAGCTTGGTGATCTCGAGGCGGTTGCTGCTGCCAAAGAGGTGAATATCCCGGCAATGGTAAAAATGGTCGATGCAGGCTGGGACCTGGTCGCACCAGTGCCCTCATGTGTATTGATGTTCAAACAGGAACTGCCGTTGATGTTTCCTGATGATGCGGATGTCGCAAAAGTTGCAGAAGCGATGTTTGACCCGTTCGAGTATCTCATGCTGCGCCACAAGCACGGCAAGCTGAAAACAGATTTCAAACAGCCGCTGGGAAAAGTTGCCTGGCATGTTGCCTGTCATCAGCGTGTACAGCGTATCGGTCCCAAGACACGTGAACTGCTGGAGCTGATTCCGGATACATCAGTCGATACCATTGAGCGTTGTTCCGGACATGATGGCACATATGCAGTGAAGAAAGAGTTTCATGACGTATCGATGAAAATCGCGCGTCCGGTCGCCAAAAAGGTCACCCAGTCAGAGGCGGATCATTACACCTCGGACTGTGTCATGGCGGCACAACACATTTCAAATACGCTTGCTGACGATGGTGATCCGGAACATCCGATTTCACTGATCCGTAAGGCATACGGAATCTGACATGTAGAGACGCCGGGGCTCCTGCAGGAGTTCCGGTGTATAGACTATCAATTACCCACGACTGAATACTGATGCAAAAATTATCCCGCGAAACACTCTACTCACTTGAAGAATACGCAGAAGCCCGTCCGACTTTCAGGGCAGAGGTACTGCAACACAAGAAAAACCGCGCGCTCGCGATCGGTGAGCACGCCACACTCTATTTTGAAGATTACCTGACCATGAAATACCAGGTACAGGAGATGCTGCGCATCGAGAAAATCTTCGAGAAGGCGGGTATCGAGGAAGAGCTTGATGCCTACAACCCCCTGGTTCCGGATGGTTGCAACTGGAAAGCAACCTTCATGATTGAGTATGGTGATGTCGAGGAGCGCCGCAAGGCACTCGAGAAACTGGTTGGTATCGAGGACAAGACCTGGATGCAAGTTGAGGGTTTCGACAAGGTGTATGCAATTGCCGATGAAGATCTTGAGCGTACCGAGGCCGACAAGACCTCTGCCGTGCACTTCATGCGTTTCGAACTGACCCCCGAGATGGCAGCAGCCGCCAAGCAGGGTGCAGCTATCAACGGCGGCATTGATCATGATCACTACAATATTTCAGTTTCACCGATTCCTGCCAATATCCGTGATTCATTGAGCGAAGATCTCGACTGATAATTTTATAGTCGCTGCCTGCTGTTGCTTCGTCATCCCCGCGGTCAGTGTTTTGCTCCTGCAACACTGACACTTCCGCCATCCATGGCGGTCGAATGCGGGGATCTGAATGCTGCACAATGGCCAGATTCCGGTTCAAGCCAGGGATGACGAACTAACCACTACACTCGACCCGGTATTCCCACAAGCCATCTTGCAGTAAGCTTGCAGTATGAAATACAAAATCGTTATCACTATTGCTGCAAGCTTGCTGCTGCTCTCATCTGCACTGCAGGCAAATCAACTTAAGGGTCATTCCTCACCATACCTGGCGCTGCATGGAGATGATCCAATTGACTGGCATCCATGGGGACAGCAGGCCTTGGATGCAGCACGCAAGAGCAACAAGCCCCTGTTTATCTCCAGCGGATACTTCTCCTGTCACTGGTGTCATGTCATGCACCGCGAGAGTTTTGTCAACGACGAAGTAGCAAAGCTCATCAACAGCTTGTTCATTCCGGTGAAGATTGATCGTGAACTGGAACCTGCCCTGGATAGTTACCTGATCAATTTTGTTGAACGCACCAGGGGTGCCGGAGGTTGGCCGCTGCATGTCATCATGACTCCTGAAGGTTATCCGGTGACAGGTTTTACCTACGCACCGCGTAAGCAGCTAATGACTGCACTGACACGGATTGATGCGCGCTGGCAGCAGGAGTCGTTGCAACTTAAAAAACTTGCACGCGAGGCTTATGAGCAGATGTATCTCGCAGGTGAAGAGCAGCCGGCAGGGGATATTACTGTAAAGAGTGTCGAGACCCGCTTTATTCATGATGCCATGTCGTTGGCGAACGAACTGCAGGGTGGGTTTGGCCAGCAGAATCAATTTCCGATGGCACCGCAGTTAACGGCTCTGCTGACTGTGAATACCACCAGGAAGGATACGCATCTCGCAGAATTTCTTGAGCTGACACTTGACCAGATGGTACAGCAGGGATTACGTGACCATCTTGCAGGTGGTTTTTTCCGCTACACCATCGATCCGGCATGGAAAATACCGCACTACGAGAAGATGCTCTATACGCAGGCGCAGATGGTTCGCCTTTACCTGCTTGCAGCTAAACGCCTGGAACGTCCGGACTATATCCAGATCGCAACTGAAACCGCTGATTTTGTGCTGAAGTCTATGCGTGGGCGCAGTGGTGGTTACATCTCCAGCCTCTCTGCTGTTGATCAACACGACGTGGAAGGGGGTAGCTACCTGTGGAGTGCAGACAAGCTTTCGACTCTTCTCAATGAAGATGAGAAAAAATTTGCAGCGCAACGCTGGGGACTGGAGACAGCAGGGAGTGATGAACAGTTACCAACAGAGCTACTGACGATTGAGGCGGTTGCATCACAGCTGGAGATAGGTGAAGACGAAGCCTTGCGATTGCAGGAGCGGGTCAGGCAGCGTCTGCTTGGTGAGCGACGCAGAAATTCCCCGCCCGAGGACAACAAGCAATTGACAGCATGGAACGGCCTGATGCTCTCTGCCTTCAGCGAACTTGGACTGCTGACCGGTGAGAGACGTTATTCAAATGCAGCAGTGAGCCTTGCTCGTTGGCTGTTGCGTTCCTGGGATGGTGAAAACTTATCCCGTTCCATGGATGGATCGACACCAGTAGGAAGTGCGGCACTGGCAGATTATGCCTACGTTGCTGAAGGGCTTAAAAAGGCGTGGAAATTGAGTAATATTAATGAATTCAGTGAAAAATCCGATAAAATAGCCGAGGTGGCATGGTCACGCTATTTTGATAGTGCAGGATGGCATGCAAGTGATGCAATGCTGATTCCGGCCCCGGGTGGTGCTGGCGCTCTCCAGGGGGCACCGATGCCGTCACCGGCTGCTGTCCTGATATCACTTGGTGGTAACGATAAATCACTTCAGCGGGCATACAGCAGGCAACTGACAGCGATTGCAAATGAACCATTCTGGTATCCGGGACACCTGTTAGCGGCGCGACAATTCACTACGGAGGCAAAACCATGACGACGAGTGATCACACCCAACCAATGCACTCTGACGATATAGAGGCAGCACTGCTTGCCCTGAATGATGAGACGGGTGAATGGACAATCGTGGGGCAGACGCTGGAGAACCGCTATCAATTCAGTGATTTTGTCACTGCATTCGGTTTTATGACCCAGGTTGCGCTGGTTGCAGAGCGCATGAATCATCACCCGGAGTGGAGCAACGTCTATAAAACTGTCGATATACAGCTGACCACCCACGAGATTGGCACAATTACTGGTCTTGATTTCGAGCTGGCAAGAGAGATCAGTGCGATTGCAGCCAGATTCGCTGACTAAGTCAGAGGGAATAGGGCAGAGGTACCTCAGGACGCAGCATCATTTTTAGGCTAAAATAGCCGCTCCTGAAAATGGACGATTTTCGATGATAACAGCGATTTATCCCGGGACTTTCGACCCGATAACCAACGGACACACAGATATTGTCAGGCGCGCAACCAGGCTGTTTGACAAGGTCGTTGTCGCAGTGGCCTTGAATGCCGGCAAAGAGCCCGCATGTACGCTCGACAGACGGGTTGAGCTTGCAAAAACAGTTCTGGCTGAATTCGACAGCGTTGAAGTCAAGTCATTCAGTGGATTGCTGGTGGACTTGGCCAAGACGGAAGGTGCCGAGGTTATCCTGCGTGGCTTGCGGGCAGTTTCAGATTTCGAACATGAATTCCAGTTGGCGGGAATGAACCGCCGTCTGGCGCCGGAAATAGAGACCATGTTTCTGACACCGGCAGAGAGATACACTTTCACCTCCTCAAGCCTGGTACGAAATGTCGCGGCACATGGTGGTGATGTTTCAAGCCTTGTCCATCCGGTTGTGGAAGCGGCTTTGAAAGATAAATATTCAATTGAAACCGAGTAAATTTTACAAGAGAGAACTTCGATGGCACTGATTATTACTGATGAATGCATCAACTGCGATGTGTGTGAACCTGAATGCCCTAACGGTGCAATCTACCAGGGCGATGAGATCTATGAAATCGATCCTGATCTCTGCACCGAGTGTGTTGGTCATTATGAAACCTCGCAGTGTGTTGAAGTTTGCCCGGTTGACTGTATCCCGCATGATCCAGATCATGTTGAGAGCCAGGAAGAGCTGATGGCCAAGTACGAGCGAATTACTGCAGAAAGCGCCTGATTATCGAGTGCGGCAGAGTGACTTCTCTGTCGCACTATTTCTGGCACTTACTGCAGTAAAAACTGGAACGTTGACCAATCACCTTGCTCCTGATTGTTTCTCCACAACAGCTACACGCCTCACCAGCACGACCATACACTTGCAGTTCTTGCGCAAAATAACCCGGTTTACCTTCCTCGTTACGGAAATCCTTCAGGGTTGTTCCTCCCTGCCTGATCGCCTCTTCAAGTACTCTCCTGATATTCGTCGCCAGGCGTTCGTAGTCGGCTCTTGAGATTATTCCTGCCTGGCGGGTAGGGCGGATACCACACATAAACAGCGCCTCGTTTGCGTAGATATTGCCAACTCCGACAACGATGTGGCTGTTCATGATGAAGTTCTTGATTGCAACACGTCGCTTCCTCGACATCTTCCACAGATACTCACCTGTGAACGCATCATCGAGAGGCTCGGGACCGAGGTATTTAAGTAACGGGTGTTCAGCAAGCTCCTCTTCGCTCCACAGAAACAGGCCAAAACGTCGAGGATCACGCAGACGCACGGCCTGCTTGCCAACGACAAGATCGACATGATCATGCTTCTGCGCTGGCGTTTTGGCAGGTACGACGCGCAGGCTGCCTGACATCCCCAGGTGAATGAGGATATTGCCATTTGCTGTGGCAATCAGCAGGTATTTCCCACGCCTGGAAACAGAGAGTATGCGTTGTCCCTTGCAGCACTCGGCAATGTTTGCAGTAACAGGCTGGCGCAAGGAAGCGTTTCGCACCACGATATCTGTGATGCGTTTTGCTTCCAGGTATGGCTCGATGCCGCGTTTTGTTGTTTCAACTTCGGGCAGTTCCGGCATGGTGTTTTACGAGGCTTTATGAAAGAGAGGACAGGAGTCCCTAGTATAAAGGATGCTCCTGTCAGGTCTAGGTTGCGCAGAGCATGGTAATGCGATTTTCGTGTGAAATCCCTTTCCTTGTGTCGTGATATGTATACCTTGCGTTACTAAAAACTATAAGGATAAGAATTTATGCGGTTGATTTATGATGAAAATGCCCCTTCAATGCAGGTCTTGCAGATCGCCTGGCTATTGAGTCATCAGCACCGGGTTTTCAGCAAGTGTTTCCATCCCTAGTCGAATGCGACAATTTCCTCATTTGGTTTAATGAGACCTTTTTTCACTGCCCATTGCCTGACATGAAACAGTTCCATATCCAGGTTTCCCTTATGCATTTCTGCAATGGTGGCAGGTACATCATGAGTGTCTGATTCAGTGATTAACTGCCTCGTTATTTTTGAATAGATAACACTCGATTTCAACATGTCACTCTCCTTGTTATTTAGCCATGTTGTATGAGTAAATCTAGTGCTTTAACAAAGAAGTTGGTAGAGGGTTTTTCTGAACTTTTTGTAGGAATTTACCTACATGTATCGTGGATATGAGAATTGACAGGGTTTTCCTGCAAAATCCATCTGATTTGACACAATATGGCTAATCAAAGCAGTTTTTTCTGGAAGACAGCGCCTGTTACTTGTAGCTTTTATCTAAATTGATTATCGTCTCTGCATGAAACTTCTTCACATGTTGAACGAGAAGCTGCGCCAGTTGGGGCGTGCGATCCTGCGTTATACGCCAATGTCCCTGTTTGCTGCATTTTTCGGCTTACTGGCAGGATATGCACTGTGGGAAGTGATAGATACCGTTCAGAAAGATGCGGTTAACAAGATCTACGACGAACAGCTCCAAAGCAACCTCGATCAGCGCGCCCGTGAGGCACTGATACATTTTGATCACTCGGTACAGAGTTACGAGACCACCATCCGGCTGCTCTCCAATCACAGGAAACTGGCCAACTATCTTAATCCTGTCTACTGGTTCCCTGATGACCAGGAACCAAGACTTCTGTATACAGACAAACAACCCAATTGGTTGCCTGAGCCTGAGCGCTGGAAACCCCTTGCTTCACCGACTCATATCATGCTTCTTGATACCCAGGGTCAGATACGCGAGGAGTATCGCCTGCAACAAACGGTTCTTCCGGAAGAGTTGTTGTCACAGCTTGCCTCCTATATTTCATCACCACAGACCATTCTGACCGACATTGATGGTGAGCCTTACCTGCTGGCAGCGACTGTAGCGGAGGATGCGGCCTACAACATCATGGGCACCCTGGTGATGGTTGTGCCTGTTGATGCAACCTTTCTCTCTTCAGCACAGAGAGGTCTTGTCACAGAGGCACTCACGGCTGTTGTTGATGGTGCCACCCAGGTGATACTCAATAGCAGTGATCCGGAAGTAATTGGTAAGGGTGTGACACTGGATCAACTGGACAAAAAATACGCTGTAACCACACAATCATTTGCCGAATATGGTGGTGCGAACAGCAATTTGCTCTTTGCAACCATGATCCCGAAAGCAAGTGTGCGCGAACTGCGTCGCTCTGTTATCGCGCTTGAACGGCGTCAGCGTGCCATTGTTGCTTTCAGTTTTATTATCTTCTTCTCACTCCTTTTCATGCTGGTTTCAAATCGTCTCAGCCGGGCGTTGAAACGTCTCTCCGACTTCTCCCAGCGTGCCTTGGGGATCAGCCAGCCGGTAGCGCGCAGTGGTAACCAGTTGATGGTGCTGGAGGAGTGGATGAAGCAGTTTATCAACCTGGTACGCGAGGCCCGTGAGGATATGCGCAGCAGGCATGAATCCGAGATACTCGAGAAGGAAGCACTCACCAGTGCCATTATGGATGCCTCGGTTGATTCAATCATTACAACCACCAGTGACGGCACCATCATCGACTTCAATCCAACTGCCGAGGAGGAGTTCGATTATAGTGAAGATGAGGTCGTCGATAACCTGTCAGTTGAACGTCTCATCGCACCGGAAAGCAGGATCTATTTTCTCAACCTGTTCGCCGAGTGTCAGCGTGCGAAGGATTTCAATGATGCGCGTTCCGAACTGGTGGCACAGAGGTCAGACGGCAGTCGTTTTCCTGTCGAAATTGCTATCCAGTCAATTCAGCTCCGTGACGAGGTGCTGTTTACCTTTTACTTTCACGATATTTCAGAGCGCCGCAGGCAGGAAAATGAGATTCGTGCTCTTGCTGCTTTCCCGAGTGAAAGCCCGTCTCCCATCCTGCGTATCGACAAGCAGGGTATTATTCAGTATGCCAACCAGGCGAGCGAACCCTTGATGGCTTTCTGGCATAGTGGACGCATGCAGGAGCTACCGCTTGAGTGGCGTATTCGTGTTGCAGAGGCGCTCTCAAGCGGCGAAGACTTTGAGCGTGAAGTTAAAACGGAAGACGCCGTCTACTCGATCATGTTGTCACCGATACCCGAGCTTGAGTATGTCAACCTCTATGCACGTGATGTCACGGAGACGCGTCTTGCCGAGGAGGAGGCGCGACGCCACCAGAACGAACTGATTCATGTCTGTCGTGTCAGTAGCATGGGAGAGATGGCCACCGGGCTGGCACACGAACTCAACCAGCCGCTGTCGGCAATTATCAACTACGCCAATGGTGCCAAGCGTCGCTTTGTGCGTGGTGCAAGTGGTGAGGAGTTGCTCGAACCGCTCGAGAATATCACTGCACAGGCAACGCGCGCAGCACAGATTATCAAGTGGTTGCGAGGCCTGGTGGAAAGACAGAGCAGGGTGCGTCAATCAGTTGATGTTAACGAGATGATTCGTGAAGTCCTCTCATTTATGGATTTCGAAATCCGCAAGGCACGCCTGGATGTCGAATTTGACGCTGGCAGCGACTTGCCACCCATCCCGCTTGACCTGGTGCAGGTTGAACAGGTGATTCTTAACTTGTTGCGTAATGCCATTGATGCGATTGCAGCCAGCGGGGTTGAGGGTAAAATCCGAATCAGTACACGCTTTGAGAATGACAACCTGGTCATTCTGATCGAGGACAATGGTCCGGGAATTTCGGAACAGGCGATGGAGCATCTGTTTGAGCCCTTTTTTAGTACCAAGACCACGGGTATGGGTATGGGACTGGCCATCTCGCAGAGCATTATCGAGGAACATGATGGTAGAATTCATGTCTCTTCTGGAGAATTGGGTGGTGCGACTTTCAGACTCTCTCTCCCGCTATTAGCAAGGAATAAACAGATCGCATGAGTGATAGTAGTGACAAAAAAATCACGGGCAAGGTTTTTGTCGTTGATGACGATGAAGCGATGCGCAGTTCGTTACGCTGGCTGATTGAGTCAGATGGGCTCGAGGTCGAGACCTTTGAATCAGCCCAGAAGTTTCTCGAAAGCTATTATCCGGGGCAGGCAGGCTGTCTGCTGTTGGATGTTCGCATGCCGGGAATGTCTGGGCTCAAACTACAATCGCAGCTTGAGGAGCGGGAAATACGCGCACCAGTGATCATCATTACAGGTCATGGTGATATCGCAATGGCAGTCAAGGCGATGAAGGCCGGCGCACGCGACTTTATCGAGAAGCCATTCGATGACGAGGTATTGCTCAAGGCAATAAGACGTGCACTTGTCGTGGATGCCGCACAGCGTGAGAGCAGGGCCAGTCAGTCAGAAATACTTGCACGCATGGCGCAGCTCACGCGGCGTGAGCAGGAAGTTATGGAGATGGTGACCAGTGGTCTCTCGAACAAGGAGATCGCCTCGCGACTTGATGTCAGCGCAAAAACTGTTGAAGCACACCGTGCACGCGTGATGGAAAAGATGGAGGCAGGTTCACTCGCGGAGCTGGTCCGTATGGCAATTATCTGCAGTGGCACGACCACGCCAGCTGTTGAGTAGGGCCGCTCTTTACGCCTGAATTCGGGTGCCGATACGCTCACCCATTTTTACTTCCCTGCCAGCAGCAATCATCCCGTCCAGATTCACCTGGTTCTTACCGAACAGCAGGATAACGGTTGAACCCATGTTGAAGCGTCCCATCTCTTCGCCTTTTTCAAGGCTGATTTCCGCATGTGGCTGATCGAGGTACTCCTGGTGGCTGATACGTTTTGATGACGGTGTGACAGTACCTGCCCACACGGTATCCATGCTGCCGACAAATATCGCTCCAACCATGATCAGGGCCATCGGTCCGGCTGGCGTCTCGAAGAGATTGATGATACGTTCATTGCGTGCAAACAGGCCCGGAATTAAAGATGTGGTGGTTTCATTTACACTGAAGAGCTCGCCAGGTACATGGGTCATGCTGGAGAGTTTTCCGTCAACCGGCATGTGTATACGGTGGTAATCGCGTGGTGACAGATAGATGGTTGCAAAATCTCCATCGGAGAAACGTTTTGCAGTTTCAGCATCGCCGCCGAGAAGGGCTGTAATCGAGTAGTGAATGCCCTTGGCCTGAAAGAGCAGGCCGCTCTCTATATGGCCTGCCTGGCTCACGGCGCCATCGACCGGGCTGATAATCGTGGTCGAATTGGAATCCAACGGCCTGCTTGCGGGTTCAAGTGCACGCGTAAAGAAGGCGTTGAAACTTGGATAGGCAAGCGGATCTTTGACAACGGCATCCTGCATGTTGATATCAAACATCCAGTTGACGATGCGAATGACGCTGTTCTTGATGAAGCCGATCTCACTACGTGCCAGTGCGTACATCAGGGACGACAGAAAGTGCTGTGGAATCAGCTGCTGCAGGAGGATGAACAGCCTTTTTCCGAGAGGTGCCTTATCTCCCGTTTGGACGACAGGAAGCCCCATTATTCTGCCTGGTTGGCGATCAGCTGAAAATCACCGGCAGCGACTTTAGGGTCTGTTATCGAACTATAGATAGCTGCGAGATTGCCCTCGGGATCGACCAGCATCACTGCAGATGTGTGATCCACCGGGTAGTGTCCATTCTCATCCGGCTCATGCAGCTTGTAATATACACCGAGGTCCTGCGTGATTGAATCAATCGCCTCGCGACTACCTGTCGCACCGATGAAACCGGGATGAAAGTGTGTCATATAGGCTTCAAGCTTTTCCGCTGAGTCACGCTCAGGATCGACAGAGAACATGATGAACTGGCTCTTGTCGAGCAGCTCCTTGTCACCCGAGAGACGGTTCGTTATCAGCACGAACTGTGTCAGGGTGGTGGGGCAGATGTCCGGACAAAATGTATAACCGAAATAGAGAAATGACCACTTGCCCAGCAAGTCTTCATTGTTGAACTCGCTGTCACTTGCGGTGTGCATCGTGAAGGGCTTCAGGGGTCGCCCGTTCTCGAACACGATCGCACTTTGCGGTTTCGCTTGGACCAGGTCTTTGTTGAGGTTGCCAAGGTAATAACCACCACCCAGGGCAGCAACTGCTGCAATGATGGTGATCAGCCGTTTGAGGCCGGAGTTTCGTCGCATCTGTTTCTCGTATCGATAGTATTAGCCAGCGGCCTTGAGAGCCGCCTCAATGTCGACATTATAACCCGACTCGTTGAGAACCGTCCCTAACGCATTCAGGCAAAGCTTGATATTGTCAGTGTTGCTTGCATAGCCCATCAGGCCGATACGCCAGATTTTACCCGCCAGCGGGCCGAGTCCGGCACCAATCTCAAGATTGAACTTATGCAGCAGCCTGGAGCGAACCTCGGCATCATTGACTCCGTCGGGAATGGCCACGGCATTCAGTTGTGGCAGGCGCTCCGCTTCCGGCACGATAAATTCGATACCCATGGATTCAAGACCCGCCTTGAGCATTTCGTGGTTCTTTTGGTGACGCGCCCATGAATTCTCGAGGCCTTCTTCCTTGAGAATCAGTAATGCCTCGTGGAGGGCGTAGAGTGAGTTGACTGGCGCAGTATGGTGATAGGAGCGAGGACCTTCTGAATTCCAGTATGCCATCACCAGGTTGAGATCGAGAAACCAGCTCTGAACAGGTGTTTTGCGGTTCGAGATTTTGTCTGTTGCCTTGTCGCTGAAGCTGACCGGCGAGAGGCCTGGAGTGCAGGAGAGACATTTCTGTGAACCGGAGTAGATCGCATCGATTCCCCATTCATCGACAAGTACTGGTGTACCACCAAGTGAGGTCACGGCGTCGACAATTGTCAGGCAGTCATACTTGCGCGCCAATTCACACAAGGCTTTTGCATCCGACTGGGCACCGGTAGATGTTTCAGCGTGGACGAAAGCGAGGATATTGGCATCAGGGTTTGCCTTGAGCGCATCTTCGGTCGCATTGAGGTTGATCGCACGGCCCCATTCAGTTTCCACCATCACGGCTGTACCACCACAGCGCGTGACATTCTCTTTCATACGACCACCGAATACACCATTCTGGCACACGATAACCTTGTCGCCTGCTTCCACCAGGTTGGCAAAGCAGGTCTCCATACCGGCTGAACCGGGTGCAGAAACGGGCATGGTGAGCCTGTTGCTGGTCTGAAACGCATACTGCAGCAGTGCCTTGGTCTCTTCCATCATGTCTGTAAATGCGGGATCGAGATGTCCGATTGTCGGGCGGCTCAACGCCTCCAGAATGCGGGGGTTAACGTCAGAAGGGCCGGGGCCCATGAGAGTCCGGAGCGGGGGTATGAATGAAGTTGTCATCTTGTCTGTTACTACGCTGAAATTTGATCAATGCTGAAGTATATGGGTGTGTTCAACGCTCGGCAACAGGAAAAAAACTATGGATATCAATGTGCAATGCAGCATTTTTACTTTCTTGTCATACAGTTAACATGTCGGTATTCATGAGTTGTTGCACATTTCGTGATGAACCCCGGGTCAAGCCCGGGGTGACGAGTCGTGTTTCCAGAGCAACAAGGAGTTGCTCGGGCTGGCGTGTGAGCTGCTATTGCAGTCGCAGTTCATAAGGACCGTAGGTTTTTTGCGTTCCCCAGGCTTCCTGCTCAATCAGCTGGTACTGGTAGTTTTGGCCGGTTTCTGCCTCGGGATCAAACAACATGTATTCACCTCCGAGTGGTGCATCGATGAGTCCGGGCAGAAGCTTTTCATTGATACGTTGCCATGGCGAATCCGGAGAATCCCTGCGCTCGGCATAGAAACCAACAGTTCCATTCTCTTCCACTGTTTCCCAGCGCAGCGCAGCCGTGGTGACATCGCTGTCGGGATCGAGATGGTTACGCAGGGCTTCAGCCAGTTCCGCGTGTGAGGCCTCTGCCATACTTGCTGCAACTTCAGGATTCCATATCGAGAGCAGGCCGAAGAGCTGTTGTGATGACATCGAGGCGATATCAAGCTGTGCCAGAATCTGATCCGGACGCATGCCATCGAGACGAATTGTGGTAATCGTGGCTGCAGTCGCATTGTAGGAAATCAGGTAGTCCTCAACCTCGCCGTTGCCGGCGACACCATCAGGGCCGTCGCAGTCACCTGTATTGGTACCGGGCAGGTCACATAGGCGAAAGCGGCTGTAGTAGTTGCCGGTACCCCCTGTCAGCGTCCAGTCAAAGTCGCCGCCCGGGTCTGCAGCAGTTGAACACTGCCTTTCACCTGCTTCGAATGTGCTGTCGGCATCAGCATCAAGCCAGGCGCACAGTCTGGCGTCTTCTCCCGTGTTGTTAGTCACTGAGACAGTTGCAGTGACCACATCGCCTAAAGAGGATGTAAAGCTGACACCCTCCTCGGAGCCATCTGCAGTAGCGGCAGCATTGGATGCGGCATCTTCCTCTACATCGATACTGGAACCGATCATCAGGTCTGTCACGCTGCCACTTAGGCCGATGACTGCGTGGCGTGGGCCGTCTTGCTGCAGTGATGTATTGATGCCGAGAGCATTGATGTCTCCAAAATCCCTTTCTAACGGGGTAGGCGGCTTGACCGTACTTGACAGACAGCGGGTACCGTCATTCTCAGTGGATGTTGAGCCATTTGCGATGATTACTGTGTTTGCATTATTGAAGCCTGATCCGGAGACATCACGCAGATCGAGGCGATATAGAAATCCTGTGCCATTGCCCTGCGCATAGAAATAGCCGTCGTCATCAAAATAGACGCCGCCGAAGACATCCTTGACGCCATCATTCAGGGCAATGCCGAGGTTGTTGACGGTGGCTGTCTCCATGGTTGACGCGTCTCCATCAAGTACGGGTACAACGATTTGCAAGAGCTTGGGAAAATCACTACCAACGCTCGAATTGTAGTTGATGGCGTAGAGATGATCGTCAATCGGGTTAAAGGCCCAGTCCGGGGTTTGACCGCTTGGCCAGGTCACTGAAAAGTTATCAATTTTCATCAGGTAGTTCGCCGATGCAGGGTCAAGGTCTACGACCTGAACCGTGTGGATGCCTGATGTGCTGGGTGACAGGCAGTAGCGCCCCTGGTCATCGACAGTGCCGACATTGAGGTTGCTGAGCGAGTCGAGGTCGACTGCCTTGCCAATGATTTGCGTCGTCCAGTTGCCAACGTTGTCAACAACGGAAACGCTCAGGCTGCCATCACCATCTTCCTTGTTGTATCCCCAGACCCGGTTGTCCATGACGTTATAGCCAATGGCATTGATGGTGCTGTCAAGATTGTCATCGGACTGGGTATAGGCGCTGGTGATCAGGTCTACGGTCCGCCAGGTTGACTTGGTCGTCGCAGTGGTGTGCACCAGGTAGCCGTCTGAACCGCACTCCATGGTGCCCTGTTCTGTCAACAGGTCTGCAACCGTGGCTTCACCAGCGCCACCACCACTGCCTCCACAACTGGTGATATCCAGCATGTTCTTCGGCGTCAGGGCAGCTGAGAAGATCGTGACTTCATCCATCTGCCCGGTATATTGAGACGCAGTTATTGCGCCGGCTGCCTGGCCAAATTGCTCAAACAAGCCACCTCCATCAATATGCGGAGACAAGTTGCCTACAGAGGAAGCAGAATTGACTGGATAGCCATCGAGATAGATCCAGGAAGTATTCACCGCCGCGTTTCCATCATAAACAAAGCCAACCTGATGCCAGTTGCCATCTGTAGGAAACGGCGATTCAATGGTTCTGATTCCGGAATTACTTTCAACAGTAAGTTGAATATTCCCGCTACTGTTGAGTAGCAATATGATGCCATTGACTGCATTTCCCTCTTCAAAGAGCACCTGGTCAGTGCCTGTCAGTGTTGATGGTTTGATATACATCGAAAGGCTTTTCGTTATGAAACCGTCTTCCAGGAAGGTACCGTCATTGAGTTGCATGCCAGCAGTATTACGTCTGGCTGAATGGGTGCCTTCGACAAAATCTGTACTGTTGTAGGTCAGGGATGGTGAGTTGACAGGATTATGGCTGTTTCCCGAGGAGTCCGCAGTGGTGCTATCGAGTGTGTAGCGTGCTTCCGGTGTGACAGGATAGGAGCAGGTTTGTGCCTGTAGCGTACTTACTAGTGCCAGTGAGGCAGTCAGTGCGAGAAAACAGCAGGAAAAGAAACGAGACGAGTGTGAGCAGGCTATATTATTCATTTGATCAACCATCCGTGTTGAAGTGCCGGTCGAAACCGGTATACCGTCCTGGTGAAATAGTTGTGACTGCCTCGTGAATTCACTGGCTGTCACAGCTTCATAAAGCTGATTATAGGTAGGGTATCAACAAGAAAGCAATGCGTTTAATGGAATAAAAGTGCAAAGCATAAAGTTGTGACTAAAGTAGAAAGTTAGGCATTTGAGTCATTTTATTGACTAGTCCTGTTCAATCCGTGACCAAGGGGGCCAAAGAGCAATGACTAACGAGGCATCTCCAGGATGTAAGGCCCGTAGCTTTTTTGTGAGGCCCAGGCCTCCTGTTCAATTATCTGGTAGATGTAGCTGCCTCCCTCTTTAGCATTCGGATCCAGTAGCATGTATTCAGCACCGAGCGGTGCATCTATTAGTCCTGGAAGCAGGTTTTTATTGATACGTTGCCAATTCCACTCCTGCTCACCCTTGCGCTCGGCAAAAAAGCCGACGGTGCCGCTTTCGTCTGCTGTCTGCCAGCGCAGTACCGCGATACGGTCATCGTCGTCCGGGTCGAGAAAGTTGCGCAGTCCATTTAACAGTTCTTCGCGAGATTTTTCGACACCGTTGCCCGCAGCTTGCGTATCCCATGAAGAGAGCAGGGCGTGCAGGTCAGGGAGAGTCATCGATTCAATGCCCAGTGAAGTGAACACCTGGCCGACCGGCATGCTGGTGAGCCTGATGACTTCAATTGTCGTCGAGGTGGCATCATAGGCGATAACGTAATCCTCAACTTCGCCAATGCCTGCAACTCCGGTGGTTGCCTGGCAGTCTGCAGAGATTGAGCAGAGACGAAAACGACTGTAGTGGTTGGTAACACCGGTTCCGGTCAGTGTCCAGTTGAAACTGCCTCCCGGGTTGGCCGCTGTTGAACACTGCCTTTCGCTGGTTTCGAGTAAACCGTCGGCATCAGCGTCAACCCATCCGCACAGGGTGGCATCACTGCCGGTACTGTTTGTCACTGTGACCGCGGCTGTGAGGATATCGCCAAGCGATGTGTTGAAGATAACGCCACCTTCATCGGCACCATCTGCAGTTGCGTCTGAATCAGGCGTCACATCGAGTTCAATATCGATACCGGTACCAATCATCAGATCGGTGGTTCCGCCGGAAAATCCGATCACCGCATGCCTTGGCCCGTTGTCAGCCAGCGTGGTGTCGATATTGGCGGCATCGATGTCACCGAAGTCCATAAAGAGTCCTGCGGTCACACAGCGTGCGCCGTCGTTGTCGGTTGACGATGTGGCTGTCGACAGTTGTAGAGTCCTGGTCTCGTCGTAATCAGAACCGGGATCGTTTCTCAGGTCGATGCGGAAGATATCACCGTCACTGTTTGCAATGGCGTAGATGAAGCCGTTGACGTCTCCGAAGATGCCGCCGTAGGTGTCGTCGTCTGCACCCGATGTTCCAAGGTCAGTGACGCTGCCGTCAGACGGATCGACCTGGATCAGGTTTGCTCCTGTATCGTTGTTGACGGCGTAGAGCATGTCGTCCGTATTATTGAAGACCCAGTCAGAGTTAGAGCCGGTGGGCCAGTTGATGGTGCGGGTACCGGTGCGTGTCAGGTAGGTGGCCGATGTTGGGTTGACGTCGATGACGTGGGCTGTGACGCTTCCACTGTGCGGCGCGAGGTAAAGATTACCGTTGTCGTCGACATCACCGACAACCAGGTTGTTGATACCGACCAGCTCGGGAATGGGGCCGACCAGTTTTGTATTCCAGGTGAAGCCGCTCTTGATCGAAACGCTGAGACGCCCGTCAAAATTCTCCTTGTCATAACCCCAGATGCGGTTGTCCTGGCGGTTGTAGCCGATGGCGTTAAGGCCGGAACCATGATCATCCGTTTCTGATGTAGAGACACCCGTATGAAGGACAACAGAACTCCATGCGGATTCTGTAGCACCCTGCACGATATAGGCATCTGAACTGCAACTCATGGCGGTGAGGTCTTTGAGGAAATTGTCCGCCGCTGGCGTACAGCTATTAGCGACATCCAGCATCTGTTTCGGTGTCAGTGCCGCGTTGAAGATGGTGACTTCGTCCATCAGGCCTGTGTAGGGTCCATAGCCTGTGATGTTTCCGACAAGGCCGTCAAAATAGTCAAATATGCCGCCGCCTTCGCCGCCAGCATGCCCGCGAATGTTGTCAACTCCACTGGACGCATTTACTGGATAACCATCGAGGTAGATCCATGCCATATTCGGGGAGGGCGTCGTGCCGTCATAGACAAAGCCAACCTGATGCCAGTTACCGTCAGTTGGAAATGGAAAGCTTGAGGTGTTGATGGTTCCGTGGTCAGCCACGTTCAGTTCGAGGTTGCCTGATGAGGTAAGGCGCAGAGAGATGCCGGTAACACCGGACCCCCCCTTAGGGCCACCCTCATCATACAGTACCTGGCCTGTATTGAGTGCCGAGGGCTTGATGAACATGGAGAGGCTTCTGGTTGTTATTACTTCGGTCAGGAAGGTACCGTTCGCCCCGGTTGTCAACTGCATACCGGCTGTATTGTACTGGCCTGAATGTGTGCCCTCGATCATGTCCGAGTTGTTGAAAGTCAGGCCGGGCGTATTGACAGGATCATTCCCGTTTCCGGAGGAGTCTGTGGTGACATTGTCGAGCGTGTAGCGAGCTGCAAGTGTGAGCCCGGAGTAATCGCAGGTTTGTGCCTGCAGGTTGGTTGTGAATAGCAGCAGTAATAGGGTGCCAACCCAGCCAGCCGTGATCAGGCTGTTTCTACTTGGCATTGAGGCTTCTCTGGTCTCTTGTTGAACTGGTTTTTTTCATGCACAGAAAGTCCCTTGTTTGCTGCAAAGATAAACATAAACAATAGTACATTGTAATGAGACTAGACTAAACATATACATATGAACAGTGTTTAGTTATATAGCGTTGAGTATCGCTGTTGGAGTCATTGCGGTATTGACTTCAACATGGAAGGATCTGGCGTATGGAGCTATCGGGAGAGACGTGTTGTCAGGAATTCTGCCGCCGCTTCCCGGTTTCCTGAGAAGATGATGCGTTCCTGTTTTTTCGACAGCTGGTAGTCGTACATGGGGTCGTAGTAGTTTTCGAGCAGGTCGGCAATCCACGCCTTGTGGGTATCCGGCCTGTTTTGGTTTTGATGTAGTTGCATAGCCGTTTCGATCTGCTGCATCATGATCTGATGTCGCTCACCGCCGAGTCGACGGCGAATACGTGTAAAAGCGTCTATAACGTAGCTCTTCCATGCATCGAAGCCAGTATCGTCACCATGTAGATTGGTGAACTCGGCCAGCGCCTCGGTGACATATTCATCGAAAGTGATCTCGACACGCTCATCGAGCGATGCCTCAAGAATCACCAGCGGTGCTGAAGCGAAGCGGTCGTGCAGTTCCTGGTTAACGTGCACACGGCCGACATTGCGGCTTTCGTCTTCCACGGCGAAGGCTTGATGGCCACTGTCAATCAGGCGAATCAACTCGATTGCGAGGCTGTTCTCAAAGTCGATCTGGGTCGGCTGCGGGATGGCATAGTTGCCAAAGGCTGAACCGCGGTGACACGCGAGTCCTTCGAGGTCGACAAAATAGGGCAGGGTAACCAGCAGGCGGGTTTTACCGACACCGGTACGCCCGCCGATAACGACTGGATCAATCTGCTGCGGAATCTCGTCTTCAAGCTGGTCGACAAGATAACGCCGAAGCGCCTTGTAGCCACCTTCGATACGCGGATAGGCGATGCCTGTCGCTTCCTCTATCCACATCTGCGTGATGCGAGAACGCATGCCGCCGCGAAAGCAGTAGAGAGCGCCTTCGGGGTGTGCCTTGACGTATTCTATCCAGGCCGCGACACGTGCGTCCTTGATTTCACCACTGATGAGCTCCTTGCCTAGATCCACCGCAGCATCGTGTCCCTCTTCCTTGTACTCGATGCCAATCTGGTGGCGCTCTTCGTCGGCCAGCAGTGGCAGGTTTGTGGTATCCGGAAATGCACCTTTTTCAAATTCGACCGGTGCGCGCACATCCAGCAGCGGCGTGCCGTCACGCAGCAGTTTGCGGTAGACGGAAATGACGGGAAGTTCCCTGGTTGAGTCTGGCATTGAACCTGGCACCGAAACTGTTATCGCACCTGGATTAGCGGATTGGTCGCTGCAATGGTTTCACCAATCGGCTGTAACTCCAGCCCATGTGCCTTGGCGCACTGGTGGAACTCTTCAAGCGCTTCGGGGCGAACCACGGCGAGCAGGCCTCCCGAGGTTTGTGGATCACACAGTAGTGAACGTTGCCTGTCACTCATGTCACCGATTTTGTCACCATAGCTGTCAAAATTGCGTTGTGCGCCGCCGGGGGAACAGCCGAGGTCGAGATAGGTGTGCGTATGCGGCAGTGTTGGCACAGAGTCAAAATCGACCATGGCCGAGATACCACTGCCTTCACAAATTTCAGAGAGATGGCCGAGCAGGCCAAACCCGGTGACATCAGTGAGCGCCTCAATGCCTTCAATTTGAGCCAGCTCAGAGCCAATCTTGTTCAATTGGCACATGGTATCGGGAGCGATGCGGCTGTGGTCGTCTTCGAGCAGCTTTTTCTTTTGCGCAGTCGACAGAATGCCAATGCCGAGCGGCTTGGTCAGAAACAGCTGGCAGCCGCTGGAGGCAGTGTTATTCTGCTTCAGGAAGCGGTTTTCCACCAGGCCGGTTACGGCGAGACCGAACATGGGCTCGGGAGCATCGATTGAGTGGCCACCGGCGAGTGGAATACCGGCATCGGCACAGGCACTGCGCCCGCCTTCTACGACACGCTGCGCAACCTCGGGTGGTAGTTTGTCGATGGGCCAGCCGAGAATCGCAATCGCCATCAGGGGTTTGCCGCCCATGGCATAGATGTCGCTGAGTGCATTGGTTGCTGCAATCCGGCCAAATTCAAATGGATCATCAACAATTGGCATGAAAAAGTCGGTTGTGCTGAGGACCGAGGTGCCGTTGCCGAGATCAAATGCTGCCGCATCATCCTTGCTCTGGTTGCCTACCAGCAACTCCGGGAAGGGCGCTTGTGGAATCTCTGTCTTGAGAATCTTTTCGAGTACGCCGGGCGCGATTTTGCAGCCGCAGCCTGAGCCGTGGCTGTATTCGGTTAGTCGTATTGGTGCTGAATCCATGCTTGGAAGGTTAATTTATCAAGGAATCGGATATTCTATCTTAATCACGGCGAGTGCGCCGCTCCTACAGGGTTGGATGAGGATTGTAGGAGCCCCGTCACCGGGGTGATTGGATCTTAATGCGCCATTTCCAGCATTTTGCTGATGACCGTCTCGTCACGCATTCGCTGTGCTTCGGCCTCATCCTTTCCAACCGTGATGGTTTCCCAGCTGTCGGACCTGGAATTGTAGATAGAGAAAGCATAGATGCGCCCCTGCTTGAAAACACTTGAGACTTTCTTCTCAGCATTTTCACGCAGCGCAGGATCCATACCGTAGGGGTCTTCTAGATCCATTCCCATGCTGGCACCGGGTGGCATGCCGAAAGAGACAGGCGCCGCCTGCTCCTTGAAAGTGATTTCTGTACCCTGCATTTCGCCGGATGTATCCAGGTCGATGGTGTCGATATTGGGTGCACGCGACAGGATATAACCAGCCATCATGCGCCCGAGATTCTCATTTTCGTTCTCGATGGCTGTGAGCAGTTTGTTGCCGACAAGCTGCAGGCGCTCTATGAGCCCGGGTTTCTGTACCCACTGGCGGCTCATCTGGATGCCTTTGTCCATGTCTGCATCCATCTTGTCGAAAAATTCCGCTGCCTTTTGCAGCAACTCTTCGGGGACATTCAGCGTATAGAGCTGATCCTCAATAATTACCTTAAGTTCCATATCTGTGCTTTTTTACATCTTCGAATTGTGACATTCTAGCAAGAGAACACTGACTGGAGACACTACTCATGTTGCTGGAATTACCAGGCCTCCTCAACGAGGCGCAAATCAGTAAGATTTTCATGATCGCAAAACGTGCCGCTTTTCACGACGGTCGCATGACAGCAGGCACGGCAGCGACCAAGGTCAAGAACAACGAGGAGCTGGCGGCAACCCAGGAGGGGCAGGAGCTGATCAACCGCATTCTGATGAGTAGCCTTGGTCATAGCACGATTTTCAACAATGCTGCTTTGCCGGCAAAAATGGCCGATTTCATCATTGCACGTTACACATCCGGCATGACTTACGGTGATCATATCGATGAGCCAGTGATGGGCTCGGGCGGGCCACGTTTCAGAACCGATGTCTCGATGACCATATTTCTCAATCCGCCTGAGACTTACGAGGGTGGCGAACTCGTGATTCGCACGACCTTTGGCGACAAGATGGTCAAACTCAATGCCGGTGATGCTGTACTTTATCCATCTTCAAGTCTGCATAAGGTTGCGGAAGTCACCTCTGGCCAGCGCACAGTCGCGTTGACATGGATTCAGAGTATGATTCGTGACCCTGCACGCAGGGAAGTGTTGTATGACCTGGTGACAGTACGTGACCAGCTTAACGAGCAGGAGTCGGGTAGTGAGATGCATCAGCAGATTGACCGCTCCTATGCCAACCTGTTGCGTATGTGGGCTGAGGTTTAGAAGTATAAAACCGTCATTCCGGGCAGAGCGAAGAGGCGGCCCGGAATCTGAACAGTATGCCCGGACTTCTCAGACTCCCGCTTTTGCGGGAGTGACGAATTGAGTTCATAACTTTCTACACAGTTCTAACGCACTTTCCAACATCCGCGGCGAGGCACGATGCAGTTTCAATGTATCGACCCTGACAACAGGGAGCCCATTCGGATTGACGGGCTCGATCTGACCTTTCTCATCGACGGTGATGGCGTCAATTTCTGCCGTGTACATCTGCTCTTTCGACAGAGTTGCCGAGAGCCTGTTCTCGACGTGAACCGGTGTCTCGATACCGCACAACGCAAGTACCGAAGAGACCATCGAGCTATCTGTCAGCGCCATCAGGGGAGAGTTCCACAGCTGGTGTATCACGCGTACAGGACGTTGCCGCGCTGAAGCTATCATTTGTAGTTCGAGACGTGTTTGATTCATCCTGTCGATACTCTGTTGCGCAGATTTCTTCGTATTGAGTATCTCCCCAAGCTTGTCGATTTCATCTGCAATCGCATCCAGCGACATGGGATCACTGAGAAATAGCCGGAATGACTCTTTTTGCAGCCATGCAATATCGTGGCTGTCGAGGCTCTGTTTCCAGGCAATGACCAGGTCCGGTTTCAGTGTCAGCAACAGCTCGCGATCAAAACCGTTGGCATCGCCGACAATTGGCAGCGTGTTGATTGATGCCGGAAAGTCACTGAATGCTGAAACACCAATGAGCCGATTCTCTCCACCGGCAAAATAGACCAGTTCTGCAGCATGCGGCGACAAGGCCACAATTCGTTGAGGGGAGGGCTCTTGAGCCTGAATGGGCACGTATGCAAGCAATAGCAGTAGAGCAAAAAGCTGTTTCATACGCTGTGCTTGGGTTCTTCCCTGAGCATTTCCTGATATTTTTTCCAGTCAAATGCCGGTCCGGGATCTGTCTTGCGTCCGGGTGCTATGTCGCTGTGACCGGTGATCTGTTTCGGTGTAATGGCCGGGTAGATTTCCATGATTTCAATTGTTACGTCGACCAGTCGGCGATACTGCTCATCTGTATAGGGAGTCTCGTCTGTGCCTTCCAGCTCAATACCGATGGAGAAATCATTGCAGGCTTCACGACCGCAGTAGTTCGACACACCTGCATGCCATGCACGCATGTTGAGAGGGACGTATTGAACCAGTTCACCATCCCTGCGGATCAGCAGGTGAGATGAGACCTTCAGATTTGCGATCTCTTCAAAATAGGGATCAGCCCCCGGGTCAAGGCGATTGAGAAACAGGTCGGTTATCCATGGGCCACCGAACTTGCCGAGTGGCAGGCTGATGTTGTGAATAACCAGTAGCGAGATCTGCTCATCAGCAGCACGCTCATCACAGTTGGGCGAAGGGCAACACTCGGCATTGTCGAGCCAGACAGGATTCTCAGGCATCAGGGCTCTTCCTCGGCAGGCAGTGCACTGAATGTTTCGATAGCATGAGCCATTGAGTCCGGATTTGCCTCGGACTGAATCTGTGCATGATAGTCGCCGTCGATATAGAGATAGAGTGATGGCAGGTGGAAAAAACCGAATTCATTCGTCAGCGCAGGATTCATCACGGCATCGACCTCGTAGACTTGCAGGCCACTCTTTTCATGCAATGATGAAAGCGCAAAGCGTGCGGCACGACAGGCGCCACAGTCAGGGGAAGTGAAAAACACCACTGTGCGCCCCGTCATCTCGCTGATGCGGTGATGAAAATTGTACTGGTCGAGCTCGGGCAAGCTGTTTTCGTTTTGCATTCCGCCGTGTTTTCCCGCCTGTTTTGGCATAAAATCAGCTTCTGTTTTTAATATTGGGTATGTGCAGCATGATTTGCGCAAATACCACCATGGAGATGATTATGTCACAACGTATAACAGATTCGGGACTCAAGATTGAAGACCTGGAGGCAGGATCGGGCGACGAGGCCGTATCTGGCGCACGCGTTACCGTTCATTACACCGGCTGGCTTGAGGGCGGCGACAAGTTTGATTCCAGCCACGATCGTAACGACCCGTTTCAGTTCACACTTGGCAGAGGCATGGTTATCCGTGGCTGGGACGAGGGTGTCGAAGGCATGAAAGTGGGTGGCAAGCGCCAACTGACAATCCCCCCACAGCTTGGTTATGGTGCGGCGGGAGCGGGTGGTGTGATTCCACCCAATGCAACACTGGTATTTGATGTCGAACTGCTCGCGGTCGATGCCTGATATGCCGCAACTACCTCCGGGTGAATTAATTTTTCGGCAGGTTGCTGATGCACTAGCCGAGGATATCGGCGACGGTGATCTAACTGCTGAACTGGTGCCGGAGAAAGCGCTCGACCGTGCGACCATTCTCGCTCGTGAACCGGGCGTGCTCGCCGGCAGCGCCTGGGTCGATGCGATTTTTTACGAGCTGGGCAGAGAAGTTGAGATCGAATGGCTTGCCCGGGATGGTGACAGACTGGTAGAGGATCAACCGATCTGTTACCTCGCAGGGCCGTCGCGAGTACTCTTGAGTGGTGAGCGTACGGCGCTCAATTTTCTGCAGACCTTGAGTGGCACAGCAACCACTGTTGCGAGCTATGTTGATGCAGTTGCGGGAACCGGGGTTCGAATTCTGGATACCCGCAAGACGATTCCCGGCCTGCGACTGGCACAGAAATACGCCGTATTGTGCGGTGGTGGCGCCAATCACCGGATTGGTCTCTATGATGCGATCCTGATCAAGGAGAACCACATAGCTGCAGCAGGTTCCATTCACAGCGTGATGGAGCGTAGCAATTCCTTCGATGTTGAGGTCGAGATCGAGGTGGAGACGCTTGAGCAGCTGGAGGAGGCACTTGATGCAGATGCAAAACGCGTGCTGCTGGACAACTTCTCAATCGAGATGCTGAAGCAGGCGGTCGAGCTGAATGCCAGGAGGGCACGCCTCGAGGTGTCTGGCAACGTCACGCTTGAGACAATTCGTGAACTGGCCGAGACCGGGATCGACGACATCTCTATCGGTGCGCTGACCAAACATGTCAGGGCGCTGGATTTGTCGATGCTGTTCGAGGATTGATACGACAAAAAATGAGGGTTACCCTTTACAGGCAACCCTCATTTTTAATACTGCTGTGTCAGCTAAAGGCTGAACGACTACTTCCAGCTTATGGGCGCTTTGGAGTCTGGTAGTCAGCTTCTTTCTGGAAAGATTCCCAGATGGTTTCATAGCCGACGAAACCTTTTTCATTTGCTGGTTTCTGACGTGTTACCAGAAAACGGGATTTGCCTTCAGGAACTACAGGTCTGGTCTTAGCTGGTTCGCTCATAAATCACCTTTTGCTTTGAAGTTGTGATTGCCACTACATGAGTAAGTAGTTGATAACGATCACAACAACATCAATAAAAATTTAGAAACTGAATTTTATAGCAGAATGTCTCGGCTGACCAGTATGATTGAGTATCTTAATATTTCTATTCAGATCAATATTATTTATGGCAAATTTCCCTGATTACACAGGCCGTTTCCGTTAAAATTCGGTAAATTTTTGAATTTACTAAATTTTGGGCCCTCTGACCTGTTTTTATAGATCTGAAGGTCCTTTTACACAGGAGCGTCAGCTATGCCACAGTACATGGTCTTTTACCTGGGAGGAGAGCTCCCGTCCAGCCCGGGAGAAGGGCAAAAGCATTTTGAAAGATACCAAAAGTGGCTGGCTTCACTCGGGGATGCAGTAGTGAGTGCTGCGATACCCTTCAAAGATACCCATACAGTTCACCCTGATGGCAAGACCGAGCTTGGAACAACGACAGGCATGTCGGGCCTTAGCATCATCAGAATGGGCTCTATGGAAGAAGCACTGACTGCTGCACGCGACTGTCCATTTCTGGAGATCAAAGGCACGCTGGAAATATCAGAGATGCTTGAGATGCAAGGCGATCCTGGTGAAGGTGGTAGCGACAAGGCTAACTAGCCCGATTATTGCACCAGTTGGACTGATCAGAGATGGAGTTTGTCTGTTACGCTGACTGGGAGCAGTTGCCAGAGAGTGCCAATGCCCTTTTTACAGAGGGTAGCAAGCAGAGTGTTTTCTTTTCCCGTCCATGGTTTGAGAACCTGGTCACTACTGTTCTGGAACCTGGCCAGACTATGTTGCTGGCCTGTGTCGTGGATGGGCAGAATGTGCTGGCTATTCTGCCACTGATGAAGCGCGAAGGTGAGCAGTGGACAATCCTCACGCACTTGTACTCCTCGCTCTATAGTCTCCTGCTTGCAGAGACAAACCGACAGGAAATTCTCGAATGCCTGGTTCAAGGTTTGACTGAATTACCGGTTTATCCATTGCGACTGGCTCCCGTGGATGAAAATGATGACAACCTGGAAAGCCTGCAGCGAGTCATTGAAGCATCAGGAGCCGAATGCCATTTCAAATTACGTTTCTACAACTGGATCTATCGGGTCAATGGGCAATCTTTTGAAGAGTACCTGGCTGCGCGGCCGGCCAGGGTGCGCAATACGATAGCTCGTAAAAAGCGCAAGCTTGAGCGTGAGCATGGATATGAAATCCGCCTTTTTATTGACCAGGAGTTGGAGCAGGGCATCGCTGATTTCAATGCCGTTTACAAGGCGAGCTGGAAAGCGACTGAACTCTATGACGATTTTATTCAAGGCCTGGCCTGCAGTTTATCGAAGCCGGGCTGGTTGAGGCTGGCAGTTCTCTATATCGATGGGCAGCCTGCAGCAGCCCAGTTCTGGTTTGTGGTCCATGGCAAGGCGAGTATCTTCAAGCTGGCTTACGACGAGGCCTGGAAGCGGTATTCACCAGGCACTATTCTCATTAGTTACCTGATGGAATATGTGATTGATACCGACAAGGTCGAGGAGATAGACTTCCTGACCGGTAATGATGCCTACAAACAGGACTGGATGTCGGAACGCAGGGAACGTTTCAGCCTGTTTTGTGGAAAACCACGCATCTCGAATAGCGGGAGAGGGTGGTTAGATTCTTTTTTCAGAAAATGGGTAAAGCTGCTTAAAGCTTCCCTGGTTAGCAGTTAATTAATTGCCGCCATTTACAAATTAAATTCGGATTCACTATGGTCACCAAGCTTGTACAAAAACACCCTTTAAAAGGAACCCAGACAATTGAAATCATTGATGACACCGTCAATGTCCAGATCAAACTGCCTTTCAAGAAAGAAGAGTCATTGACAGTGATGCTGACGGTTTTGAACCAGGAGCCGGTCATCAGTAAATCCCGACTTGAGTTTACCAGTCGCGTCAACAATGAAGCCTTGCTGTCACTTTTCCTGGATAAACCAAATGCCAAGGAGTTCAACGCTTTCGTCGCGCTGCTGAAACAGAAGATTCAAGAAGAATTCAGCGCGTTTGCAGGGCTGAAAACAGGTACATCTTCCGGATTGGAAGGGAATGTGTTTGAAGAACCACCGACATTCGACGAGCCTGATACTGCGCGTACCGCAAAAAACAAGGAGATCACGGCTGAAGGGGTTGAGGAAGCCATCAATATGCTCAGGGAGCATCTTGGCGGTGAAGAGATTGGTCCGTTTTTGACAGCCCTCGAATCGCTTAAGTCAAACCCGCAGAGTGATGAGTCTCTTTCACAAGTACTGAATGAGTTTCATGCCCTGGGCTCAACACAAGGTGCCATTTTGACCTATGCGCCCTATATTGCCACCTTGCTATCGGACGATCCTTTTTCATTTTAGCCAGGGCAGAGGCTACTTGATTCCTGCGAAGGCGTTGTACTCTTTCAGCGCTTTCTCTTTTACTGCTTCCACAAAAGCGTTGAACTCCTTGGCATTTGGTTTATCCAGGTAAAGCGACAGTAGCGGGCCACATTTAACCCGGCTATGGAAATTCAGGCGCGAATTTTCAATAACGGGTTCCGGATTCAGAATCGACAATGGCACCGATTTCTCTTTCTCTTTGAAGGGGGCCTTGATGCGTACACGCACCTCATCATCCAGCAGTTCAAACTCCTGGGTGCCTTTAAGAATATGTTTTTGTACCAGTTTCATAGTATCTTTCTAGTGTGGTGAATTAAAGGGCCATTTTTCTGCGTACTGGCTTATCAGTTGATTCACTTCCTCGGGTACGTCCTGAGACTCCATCTGCCTTTTCCCATCAGCAAAAAAGCCGGGCAGGTCATAAGGAAGACGGCGTTCCATGTGTTCAAAAGTGGTTTGCATCAGCTGCGTATCCAGGGCGCGTGTGGCTGCCACGCCTGAATTGAGATTAAGCACTCGCCAGGGGCGCCAGGGATCGCTTTTGTCCTCGTCTGTCTTGATTTCGTCCGAGGCCGACTCAAGCACTTCATCAATAAAACGACTCAGGTTGGCGAGTTCATCAGAGTCCTGTTCTCCATTGACCAGGATGGCAAAGCTGTCTGCTGTCGCCTGCAGGTTATCCTGTACTGCGTTATGACGTGCAAACCAGACCGCAAGGGAGACAAACAGACGCGCCATATTGTCGCGCTGGTCATGGATATCCAGGTGCCATATTTGGGATGCGAGGCGGTCGAGCAGATCCAGTGTGTAATGGCCTAGCTCTGAAATTGCCTCGCTTTCAGGTTTTTGTTCTTCCTGTTCCAGACCGGAAGCAAGCTGGAAAAAATCTGACAAGGCCGATGCGAGAGGCAAGGGGCCTGATGCCTGGTCAGTAATTTTTTGCGTTTTCTCGTTTTCGTCGATAACGCGTTTCATTATTCCAAGTGCCTGGTCGGCAATGGTTGGTATTTCGATGACAAGTGAACTCATAATTTGTGAAGTCGTAAAATGCTGCTGATCAATAAGGGAATAATAGCATCTCTATTGTCCCGCAAATGGGCTGAATTAGTACATGAATAGAGAGGCAATTAGTCGTAATCTGTTAAATTGCGGGATTTTTCAATCTCCCTGATATGTTAAAATTGCGCAAATTTATCAAGAGCTTCCACAAGGGTTCAAAATGGAACTTACTCTAGACACTGAAAAATACGAACAACTCCAGAAGGCTTTCATTGCCGAAATTACCCAGACAGTCATGGTCAAGCTGGTCGAAGCCGGCCTGGAAGGGGATCAGCTGGAAGATGCAACGGCGAGTATTACGTTCAACGTTGCCAGTATTATCGATGATACCACCAGGATTGATGCGGATGGCATCGAGGTGAGGCCATATCTGACCTTCAGGGAAGGTGATAACGAGTTAGTCCATTGCGGCGAGAACTCGTATACCTACGATTTGATGATGGGCGTGATGAAAAAGCTGTTCCATGCGAAGGAAGGGTAAGCCGGGAGCTCCCGGCTATTCAGCTCGATTCTGACTCAGGGTCAGATAGGAACAATACGGTCAGGATCGTGGTCGATATCCGGCCCGTTAACCACTTTTGTTCCAGCCTCGATCTCTTCTGGCGTAGCTTCCCGGACTTTCAGAATTTCAAGCTTGAAAATCAGGTCTCTGCCGCATAGCGGGTTGTTACCATCGATAGTCAGGGTCTTGTCATCCATGCGCGTGACAATGAATTCCTTGGGCTCGCCTTTTTCACTTTCCATCAGGATTTTCATACCGATTTCGCGGTACTCTTCCGGCACATTTTCGATGTTATCAGTAAAAACGAGTCCTTCATCACGGGCACCGTAAATCAGGTTTACATCAATCGGAATCTCGATGACCTCACCTTCAGTCCGACCTTCAAGTTGAGCGGTGACCTGTGTTGCGAGTACCTGGTCTGCACCATGGACATAACCAATCGGGAATTCTACTGTTGATAGAACCTGGCCGGTTTTTTCGTCAAGAACCTTGTAATTCAGTTCGACGTATTTGTCATGCTGGATGGTTTCTTTCATAGAAATTTACTTCTAATAATAATGAAAAGTATCGATTCAGTCTGTCTCGAATGGGTATTAGAAGATTGATGCACCAAAAATCTTCACTTCACCCTCTTTATCGTGTCCGAGAACCATTCTGCCCAGCCATTCGCCTTCTTTCTTGGTGCTGCGAACTCTGAACAGAAGAGTCACGTGTTCACCACGGCGGATAAAACCCAGGAAGTCATAATCTTCGGAAAGACTGCGCGTCAATTCGCTTCTGGAAAACTGTTTGCCGAGTTCAACTTCATTCAGGCCCAGTAGCAGGTCATAGGAGAAGTTGCGGATGAATTTTCCGTATTGCCCCTTGTTGGAAAACTTGATCAGCTCTTCCCACCAGGGGAGGCCGATTTCCAGGAGCTCTTCATCTGTCTTGTCAATAATATTCATCTGTTGCTCTTGCTTACCTTGCTAACATGCAATGAAAAAGAGGCCAATAATACTATTGGCCTCTTCAAAGTCAAACAGAAGTCCCCGGAAGGGGACCCCCGTTTGCTATTTTATGCACCCTCTTTGGCTTTCATATCAGCCAGGGCTTTATCCTCGATATCTCCAACCAGGTGATACAGAGGAGCTTTTTCCATGGTGTATTCGCCAGTTTTAGGATCACGACGTGAAACTGTCAGTACATGCCAGTTTGTATCGTCAACCTTCATGTGGTCACCACGGTAGTAGTAACCAGGCCAGCGAGTCTCTTTACGGAACAAGGTGTGATGCATAACAGACTCAGAAGCGAGTTGACGATGCTTCAGTTCCCATGCACGAAGCAGTTCGTGAACGTTTTCAGCAGCAACCTTCTGAAGATCCTCTTCGAGAGTCTTCATCTTCTTCAGACCGATGTGAAGCAGCTTCTCGTTGGTCATGTAGTTAACTGTTACACCACCAGCGTACTCGTCCATAAGCTTCTGCAAGCGATCAAGACCCTGACGTGGGTTGATGTAGTTAGGCGCTACAGTACCTGCAACGATTTCATTGCGGTAGATCTTGTAATGCTCCATAGGCTTGAAGATCTCTTCCTTGCGGCGATCGATCTGCTCCTGTGAAACATTAATGCCTTCAGCTTTACCATCGTCGATGTACTTACATGCAGCTTTAGCAGCCAGACGACCTTCAGTGAATGAACCTGAAGAGAATGCGTGTGGAGTACCACCAACAGCGTCACCAGCACCGAACAGGCCTTCAACGGTAGTCATACGGTTGTAGCCCCAGAAGTACTCATCAGGTGAGATATCTTCAGGACCGGAACACCATGCGCCACAACCTGTAGCGTGTGAACCCATAACGTATGGCTCAGAAGTAGTCAGCTCAGGGTTTTCGTACTTGGGGTTAACGTCTGTAGCAGCCCACAGTACAGCCTGACCAACAGTCATGCCGAGGAAGTTGTGCCAACCGATCTCTTCGAGATGCGGATCCTGGAACGCTTCCATGGTAACCATGTGGATAGGACCTTTACCAGATGCTACCTCGTTGATGAATGCGTGGTTACGCAGACAGGTAGGAATCGGACGGTGAGAAACGTGTGAAGCTTCAACGTCGAGGTATTCCTTGCCTACCATTTCCTGCAGGGCAGGGAACCACTTTGATTCATACTCTTCACCATCACAGTTCTGAGTGTAGGTTTTCAGATGCAGGAAGTAAGCACCAACAGGGCCGTAACCGTCTTTGAAACGAGCCAGTACGATACGGTTTTCCATCTGGGTCATCTTTGCACCAGCCTGGATCATCAGGCCGTAAGCTGAACCGGAAGACCATGGCGCATACCATACACGACCGGCACCTTCACCAACTGAACGTGGCTTGAAGATGTTTGAAGCACCACCAGCACCAACGACAACAGTCTTGGACTTGAATACGTGGTAATCACCAGTACGTACGTTGAAACCAACGGCACCTGCTACGCGGTTTTCCTTGGCGTCATCCATCAGCAGGTGGGTAACACAGATACGGTTGTAAACCTTGTCAGCTGACTTCTTCGCTGCCGCAGCAACGAGAGGCTTGTAGGATTCACCGTGGATCATGATCTGCCAGCGGCCTTCACGCAGGTAAGAGCCGGACTTAGGATCACGCATGATTGGCATGCCCCATTCTTCGAACTGGTGAACAGCCGAGTCAACGTGGCGAGCCATGTCAAACAGCAGGTCTTCACGAACCATGCCCATCAGGTCGATACGAGCGTAACGAACGTGATCTTCAGGGTTGTTCTCACCGAAGCGGGTACCCATGTAGCAGTTGATCGCGTAGAGACCCTGTGCAACAGCACCGGAACGGTCAATGTTTGCTTTTTCAGCAACAACGATCTTCTTGTCTTTGCCCCAGTAGCGAGCTTCCCAGGCAGCACCTGTACCGCCAAGGCCGGCACCGGCTACGAGAACATCAATATTGTCTTCAACAATTGTTTTAGCCATTAGTAGTACACCCCTTTTTCCATATGCAGTCCATTAGACTCCAAAGTATGAATATCGCCATCATCCATACGGATGTATTTTGGCTCGTTGAACAGTAACTGACTGTCACGCATTTCCTGGCTGGGAGCAGGCGCATCAGCCAGCTGAGGAATGTGCTCTCTCCATGGCTTGGTCGTAATAGGAGCCAGCAGGTTCAGGTCATTTTCACCGTTACGTGATTTGATACGCCAGGCGATTACACCTTTCTCTTCATCACGGATTACACGTACTGAGTGACCCAGCGGTGCGAAGTCTGCATAACCACGAACGTCAATCGCGTGGTGAGGGCAGGCTTTTACACATGAATAGCACTCCCAGCACATGTTTGGTTCGATGTTGTAAGCACGACGGTAAGTCGGGTCGATATGCATGATGTCTGAAGGGCAGATATCAACGCAATGTCCACAACCATCACAACGTGTCATATATACGAAAGTTGGCATCTCGTTTCTCCTTAACTATTAATAGTGTTGTGGGGCTTCGCTTTTGATACCAGGACCCATGTTAGGTGGGTTGGTGCCCATGTATTCGGGGATGTCCGGATAGCGTGCCTGCAGCTCAGGATCGGTCAGATCACCAAGATCAGGCAGGTTTTCCTGCGAGCCGTCAAGCTTGGTCATACGCTTCTGGAATGCAGCAGCTGGCTTGAAGAACATGTGTGCAAACTTGGACCAAAGAACTGTGCTGAACAGTGTGGTAGCAGAAAGGATGAACAGTGCGAGGAAGAGTGCATTGATACCTTCTTTACCTGCACCTGACAGAGACCAGACCAGAGCCCAGGTAACAGTCATCAGGGCTGAAACGATAAACAGGTCGGCTTTAGCCAGCTGATACCATTTTTTGCCTTCTGCAGATACGTCTACACGGATGATGAACCAGAACCAGTAGCCACCGATAGCCAGTGCAGCTGCACCCAGGTGCCAAAGCATTGGCCAGATACCAGCATCAGCTGAAGTCGGGTAGCCGAAAATCAGAACGGCAGTAGATGCGACGAAAAGAATGAAACCATACATGGTGAAGAGATGTGAAATCCTGCGCATCGGGTTTTCAAACTCACCTGAAGTCAGAACTTCGTTGAGCAGAACGCCAATCATAGCGCCAATTTTTTTACCGCCGCCTACTGAGCGCTTGGCATTAGCCTGCTGTTTCTGGGAATTCTCAAAAAAGTACTGAGCACTCTTTTTGTGAATCATGTCGATAATGGTTCCACCAATAACCAGCAGGATCATTACGATAACGTATCCCTGCATGATTGCGTCTGGAAAAAGTCCATTGAATGGGTTAGCTGTGATCATTGTCTCTCCTCAAGGATTGCATAGACGAATGTGTCTTTGATCTCGTATGTTTCGATGCACGCATGATTACTCAGCGTGGCCTGTCTCGCGGCTACGGCCCTATTAACCGTCAATCGGATAAGGATAATATTAGTAACAATTAATGTTAGCTAATCAGCATTCCTTTTTCTTCTATCAATCTTTTCAATGGCCCTTCAGGCCCGATTTGTGATTCAGTCATGGACATCGTCAGGAATGGCTCTCTAGCAAGGATCAGGGCTGTTTCAGACAGCTTTTGAGGGCATGTTGGCATTCATTCGGGGATTCCTGCTGCGTCCTAAATGACACAAGTTCTCATTTTCCTGCCAATATCTCACTTTCACCTGACATCCAAACCGTTCGGGGTTAGAATATCCGGCTTTTCGGGAGCCCCTGGCGTCCGGGCAAGAGCGCATTTATATAGGTGTGTGCTCGAGTGTCTTCAAATTAGGAGAATAGACCTTGTCAGATAGCAATTTACTCAATGAAATCAGTAAGAGACGTACGTTTGCTATCATCTCCCACCCTGATGCCGCCCAGCCTTTCAACGCTTAAAATCACCTTTCATTGCACACCACAATCACATCTCTACGTACTGAATTTAAAGGCTTTTTGTCTTTTTCTCGTTTCTTTGCTTTTCAATGATGTTCAAGCGTAACCTCGGAAAGTGTGTACAAACTTGAGTACAAATTCCGTTTTAGAGGCCTTTGGCGAAAATTCCATGACACAAATCTGGCTGTAGGCCTTGTGGTTACTGGGTTTGATGAAGAAAGTACTTCCTGCTTTTGGTACTATGGTTTCGATATTACAAAAGCGGAATATATGCGATCATCTCTAGTTTTATGTTTGTAAGCTTATGAATTTAAAGGGTTCGTCATTGTGGTTTGTGATGTGTCATCGTTGCGAGTGTACAAACAGTGTGTACAAATTTTTCTCGTTAGGCATGTTGATTGCAATTCATGACACAAACCGCCTTGTAGCCCTTGTTATTCATAGGTTTGAGCTTAAAAGTACCTAATTGCAACATTTGTGTTTTGATAAGGCTGATCTTCTGAACAAATCATGCATCTTTCTGACCATCAACAAGTGATGAATCAGGCGATGATAGCTTTACATTGATTTTCAGGAGAATGCAGGTGACAGCAGTAGCGCACCAAGTAACCCCTTTTCTCACGTCTTACGAAGTTGATCCTCCCCCAATAAGTTGGTCCACCCTTATGATGAGTAAAACGGAGGACCGAAAATGGGAATCAAGCGACACAAACCGGAAGAAATCGTCCAGAAACTGCGGCAAGTTGAAGTCCTGGTTGGACAAGGCACTGCCCGCATCGATGCGATCCGCGAAATTGGCATCACTGAGCAGACTTACTACCGCTGGCGCAAAAAGTACGGTGGGATGGGGATTGACCAGTTAAAAGAACTGAAACGGCTACAGAAGGAGAATGAACGTTTGCGCAAGGCCGTTTCTGATCTGACACTGGATAAGCAGATTCTGTCGGAGGCTGCCAAGGGAAACTTCTGAGCCCCTCGCGTCGCAGGGCCTGTATCGAAAACGTTTGTTGCATGATGGCTGTTTCCGAGCGCAGGGCTTGCCGTGTACTCGGACAACATCGCTCAACCCAGCGCCGTATTCCACAGGGGCGTCGTGATGAAACACGACTTGTCGCTGATATGATCGCTCTAGCAAGGGAGTATGGCCGTTATGGTTACCGTCGTATCGCCGCTCTCCTGAGAGAGGCAGGCTGGCAAGTTAACGACAAGTGTGTCGAGCGGTTATGGCGACAAGAGGGGCTGAAAATACCTGCCAAGCAGAAGCCGCGTGGCCGTTTATGGCTCAATGATGGCTCTTGTATCAGACTCCGTGCACAATACAGAAATCATGTCTGGTCCTACGACTTTGTCCACCATAGAACCGATGATGGCAGAGCCTTCCGGACATTGAACCTGATTGATGAATACAGTCGGGAATGTCTGGCAATCCGGGTGAAACGTAAGTTGAACTCAGCCGATGTCATTGATGTGCTGACTGACCTGTTCATTCTGCGTGGGGTACCGGCCTATATCCGTTCGGATAACGGCCCCGAGTTTATTGCAGAAGCCGTGAGGAAGTGGATCGCTGCTGTCGGCGCTAAAACGGCATACATCGAACCAGGCTCACCTTGGGAGAACGGCTACTGCGAGAGCTTCAATGCCCGGTTCAGGGATGAATTGCTCAATGGTGAGGTCTTTTACACGCTACACGAAGCGAAAGTGATCATTGAACAATGGAGAAAACATTACAACACCAAGCGGCCACATAGCTCGCTGGGCTATCGCCCTCCAGCTCCTGAATCCATCATTCCACTGGAGCTGAAACCGGCGATGAACTAACATTCAAACTGGACCACTTGTTGGGGGCAGGTCACTTTAGTGTGGAGATTAAGCGCTTTACCGAAAAGGCCAACACCTTGGCTAAACAAGCCATGGCGATGCTACTTTTCTACTACGAACGCATTCAGCCTGTTGCCGCCAATACCGATTTGGAAGGCCTTTTGAGCATGTTTGAACATGACAGAACCCACTATTCAAAGATGGTGGCTTCATTGATGCCGGTGCTCAATATGCTCACATCAAGTGAACTAGGTCCATTGCTATCACCGATTGCAAACGACGTGGATGACAGCCGGTTAATTACGGATTCTGGCCGTATTATCAACAATGCCCAAGTGGCGTATATCGGCTTGGATTCATTGACCGACGCCATGGTTGGCAGCGCCATCGGTTCGTTGCTTTTATCGGATCTCACTGCTGTGGCCGGTGACCGCTATAACTATGGTGTTGAAAATCGTCCTGTAAATATCTTCATCGATGAGGCGGCTGAAGTCGTCAACGATCCTTTCATTCAACTGCTGAACAAAGGCCGGGGCGCAAAAATGCGTTGTGTGATTGCTACTCAGACCTTTGCTGACTTTGCAGCTCGTACAGGCAGTGAAGCTAAAGCTCGCCAGGTGTTAGGTAACATCAACAACCTGATAGCCCTTCGGGTGATGGACGCCGAAACGCAGCAGTACATTACCGACAATCTGCCTAAGACTCGGTTGCAGTACATCATGCAAACTCAAGGTATGTCGTCCAACTCGGACAGCCCCGCCTTGTTTACCGGCAATCATGGCGAACGCTTGATGGAGGAAGAAGGCGATATGTTTCCACCGCAGTTATTAGGCCAGCTCCCGAACCTTGAGTACATCGCCAAGCTTTCAGGTGGCCGTGTGATTAAAGGTCGCATTCCTATTTTAACCAGCTCTACACAGGCAGCTTAAGGAGTCTGTATGCATCATTCTGTCTGTCTGAAAATGACAACATTTACCAGTAAAGAAATGCTCGCTCAGTGGCAGCAACATAACCCTCAGTTCAAGGAAACCTTAAGACTACTTGAAACCGACTGGCCTCATGCTTTGGCTTCAGTGCACTGTTTGGCGGACTATGTAACGGATGCGCTCACGTTAGATGGGCATTCCATCTTTGATTTGTGCCTGTGTAATGGCTTGGGCAGTTATGAAGAAGTCAGTTGTGATGATGACAGTGTACGCCTGTGGCATTTCATTGAGGCGCTGACCTGGACTGCCGCCAGTGCTTTAACAGGGATTCGCCTGCGTGATCCTGACCATTTCGAGTGGGCCGCCGTGGATGGTGTGTATTTCCATACCTGGATGCGTAATCGTCCGAATCGAATGGCGTATCTGACTGAAGGACGCATCGCAGTGCGTTATGAAAGTGGTCATACGACGACAAAGCGGCTTCAACAAGTGATTAAAGCCCGGATTATGACGCCAACCGTTGCAGCCATGCTGGCGCGAGTAGAAGAGGATGTTTGGCATGAGCAAGCATAAGTCAGTTTGGCTACTTTGTCTGGCGCTGATGCTGGAGATTATTGCCATTGGCGTATTAGTGCCCGGTGATTGGACTGGCCGGGTCATTAGTAAGGAGAAGCAGATGATCCAAAACCAATTGGGCACACAAACAAGCTATTGGATTGGTCAAACTAGCCATCGCTGGTATCAGTCATGGGTTATTGATACGCAGATGGAGCAATCTGTGCGTGATTTTTTAATCCCCAACGAAGAGCAGAGAATGCGCTCTAAAGGGATGGAGAACATGGGCGGCTTTTGGTTCGTCTGGGTAGAAGACCGCATTCAGGCATTTTTTGATGTGTTGTACCAGGTGTTTACTCGATTTGCTTTGCTGATGGTCTGGTTACCCTTTGCGCTTATTCTCATGTTACCGGCGTTGTGGGATGGCTTAATGACCTGGAAGATTAAGAAGACAACCTTTGATTTTTCGAGCCCTATCATTCACCGCTACAGCATGATTATCCTGGGCTCAGGCGTCATCTTGCTGTTTATGGGATTGTTCGCCCCGCTGGCAATTCCACCGGTGGTACTACCGTCGATGATCATCGGCTTGGCATTGATGGCGGGGTTGGCGTTAAGCCACTTGCAGAAGAAAATATGAGGCCAGTTAGGCCTCATGAATGACGTTAACTCATTTTTTGTGGCTTGAGTGTTAATTCAAAGCCACATGCGTGAGCATATTTTAGAAGAGTTGACCAACTTGGATTAGCATTACCTTTTTCTAAACGACTGACGTTACTTTTTTGGGTATGCATTCTTTCAGCAACCTGTTCTTGAGTAAGCCCCGCCTTTGTTCTCATGGTAAGCAATTGGTCAATAAAGCTGAACTCACTCTCAAGCTTATCGTACTCATTCTTAACTTCAGCATTGGCTAAAGCACGTTGTTTCAGTTTTTGCAGACTCATGATTTTTGAACCTCTTTTTGTCTATCTCTGGCAAGATTAAGCTCATTTTTGGGAGTCTTTTGAGATTTTTTTACAAAAGCGTGTAACACATAAATGTGCTTCCCTTTTAAGTAGCAAAATAAGCCTCTACCAATACCTTCTTGAGCTTTGGCGCGGATTTCAAATAACCCATCGCCCATAGACTCAGTATGAGGAGGCCCCAAGTTTGCACCATGCTTTTCCATCAGCTCTAAAAGCTTAATCATGCGAGCTTGTATTTTGGGTGGCATATCGAGGATCTGATCCTCAACGCCATCGTAAAAGTCGATCTTCCAGCTCATGGGTATCCTTAACTTAGGTTATCATAAATGATAACTCTGGTTGCGCGGTTTGTCTAGAACTTAACCGTCTTGTCTGAGTAGAACCCTCAAAACCTTCAAGAATTCGGCATCTAGCTGACCACTGAACCTGTCAATCCCAAGGCATTCTTCACTTCTCAATTCAAACAACGAGGAGTGACTATGGAACCTGTGAGTATTCCATCCTATATCGATGACCCGCCGCACTTCCTGCTTTGGAGTGCCGATGAGATGGCTCCCATTCTGTTGGGGCTAGTGATCGGCATTTTTACCGGTAATGCCTTGGTTTTATGCCTGTTGGGGTTGGTGACAACCAAGCTCTATCGGCGTTTTCGTGATGGTCGCCCAGATGGTTTTATTCTTCACGCCATCTACTGGGCTGGACTGTTGCCAACCAAAGCCAAGACGATCCCTAACCCATTTATCAGGAGCTATCTGCCGTGAAGTTCGACGTGTTTTTAAAATCATGGCAAGGCACGCAATTAGAGAACCGATGGCAACGGTTCCTGATTGCAGTGCTGGTGCTATCTAACTTGCTGCTTGCGGTTGCGGCATTTTCTCGTAATACCGTAGTGGCCGTTCAACCACCAACCTTGTCTGAAACGGCTGAAGTGTCACGAAACCAAGCCACTCAACCTTACCTGGAATCCTGGGGGCTCTACCTGGCTGAGCTTATGGGCAACGTGACGCCGGGTAATGTGTCTTTCATCCGGGTTGCCATTGAGCCGCTACTTTCTCCAGCGGTGTACCAGCAAGTGGTCGATGCACTGGAAATTCAGGCAAGGCAAATCCGAGAAGACCGAGTCACGCTCAAATTCCAACCCAGACAAGTGGAGTATGAGTATGAAACCGGCCATGTCTTTGTGACCGGTTATTCCTTGGTCTCTGGACCATCTGGCGATGAGCAGCGCCAAACTCGCACCTATGAGTTTGACATCGATATTGAGCAATACCGTCCAAAGCTCAGTTGGATGGATACGTATGAGGGGCAAGCTAGAACGAAGCGAGTTCGTGAAAAGTTGACCCAAGAGCAAAACCGGAGGGTGAATGATGCGAACCAAAATTAGTCGATGGATGACACCAAGCTTAATCGCAATGAGCTTGAGTGGCGTCCTGTTATCTCAAGCGTCGTATGCAGACGTGGAATTGCCAATTGTGCCAGCCAGTGTGATGAAGCAGTCTGCTACTGCAAATCCACCGGTTCAAACCAATACGGTTTCAACGGATGTGCCAACAACGCTACTGATGACACCGGGAGTCAATGAACTGATCCCTGTAGCTCTTGGGCATCTGAATCGAATTGTGACGCCGTTTGAATCGCCTCAGGTAAGAACAACCAGTGATGCTCAGACGCAAATCAAGGGGAATGTTGTATATGTGGCCACGGACAAAGAACCACCGGTTTCACTTTACATCACTCCGCCTGGTCAGGAAGCGCCTGCATTATCTGTCACCTTAGTACCTCGTCGTATTCCACCGCGTGAAATCACCTTAGCTATTGATGGTCAGCAGTGGCCCATTAAGGGTGTCGTGAACCGAAAAGCCGCCACTTGGGAAACGGCTCAGCCATACGTCGATAGCCTACGTGATTTACTCAAACGCCTTGCACTAAATGAGTTACCACAAGGCTATGACATCCGTTTAGCTGGCCAAACTGACACAAGCCCGAAATGTTTTCAGCCAGGTTTAAAGTTTGGTTTTAAGCAGGGGCAAATTGTGACGGGACATTACTTCACCGTCTACGTAGGACTGGTTGAAAGCTTTGCCGATGAGCCGATAGAAGCCAGTGAAATAGCCTGTAATGCACCAGATATAGTGGCAAGCGCCTACTGGCCTCGCAATATCTTGTTGCCGGGTGAAAAGACTGAGTTGTATGTGGTTGTTCGCAATCATCGTGAAGAACCAGTGGAAAGTCAGCGACCTTCGCTTCTTGTGGGAGGTAAGTAACGATGAAAGCACAATGGGAACAAATGAGCCCGAACATGAAGCGGGGTCTATCGGTTGCTGGTATTGCTGGTGGTCTCATCCTGATGGTGATGGTGTTTTCACCTAATCCTGACGATGGCTCAAGCAGTCGGAACCGGCAGGAAACGATCCGGCACATTCTTACGGATACCAATACTCGTGATGTTGGGGTCGATAGTTTGGCTGCGAACGTAAAACTACTCAGTGAGCGCAATGAACAGTTACGTCGTGAAGTTGAGCGCTTGCGTCGTGACGTTGATTCAGGACGGCTAAGCCCAGGTTCGCCTTCTATACCAAGTGAGGTCAATGCGGAGCTGGCCCGCCTTAGAGCGGAGCTTGATGATGTTCGCGCTGGAGGTGATTCAGTAGCTGAAGGCACAAATAGCCGTTTTGAAGTGCCTTTATCTGCCATGGAATTGCCTAAAGAAGAAAAGCCACTGCCGTCTAACCCAGACGACTATTTTGCCAATGCGCCGCTGCCAGATCCGCTCTATCAGCAGCCAGCCAGTGGCCAAGGTTCACGAGCACGGGATGTTCCATTGCCGCCAATCACGATTCGTATGATTGAGCCTGAAGTGGTTGCTGAACCAGAGGTTGTTGTGCAAGAAGCGCCGCCTTTGTATTTACCGGCGGGCAGCATCATCTCAGGTACTTTGATCACAGGTTTGGACGCACCTACTCACGAGTCTGCAAGACGTGAACCTTTTCCTGCATTGCTGAGGATTCAAAAGGAAGCCATTTTACCCAACCGATTTAGAGCGGATATCAAAGAGTGTTTCTTGATCGCCGCAGGTTACGGTGATTTGAGCTCTGAGCGTACTTATTTGCGAGGCGAGACCATTTCATGTGTGAGAGAAGATGGTGGCGTCATTGAAACGCGACTGGATTCTTATGCTGTGGGTGAAGACGGCAAAGCCGGTATTCGTGGCCGATTGGTGTCGAAACAAGGCCAACTGGTGGCCAAATCAATGATGGCCGGGTTCCTTCAGGGCTTGGCTGGCGCATTTGATGTAAATCCTGTTCCGACGATTCAGACGGGGAATGCCGGTGATACTCAGCTGTACCAGCAAGTCATGAGCCAAGAAGCATTACAAGGCGCTGCGATTAAAGGCACTGGTAAAGCATTGGATCGAGTGGCCAAGTTCTATTTGGACATGGCTGAAAATATGTTCCCAGTCATAGAGGTAGACGCTGCAAGGAAAATTGAAGTCATCGTCACTCGTGGGGCCTCGTTGTCGTTGGCTACTTCGCAAGGGGGAGGTGCAAGAAGATGAAAAAATCCTGCATGTTGCTAACCGATCGAAGTCTGTTTCAGACAATAAGATGTGTATCCAGAGGAGAGTTAACCATGACGACATCAATGCAGAACAACCCAAAGCACCAGTCAAAACAGTGGTCTAAAGCTGGATTACTTTTATTGGCAGTCGGCTCAACCTTATTGTCTGGCTGTAGTTCATTGGGTCTTGGGAGTAGTGAATATGGATGCCCAGGTATGCCTGACGGTGTGCGCTGTTTATCCGCTCGTGAAGTCTATGAGCTTACCAGTAATGGCGCTGCACCCAAGACGATTGATGCTGTGGCGACTCGAATTGGTTCTCCCTCTGGGTATTCACAATCTGATTTAGAGACAGGACTGCTGAGCCATCCAGCATTACCCGAGACGCAGCAATCTGCACCTATTCGCATTCCTTCAAGGGTAATGCGGATTTGGATTGCGCCTTGGGAGGATGACCGTGGGGATCTGAATTTATCCAGCTACGTGTTTACCGAAATTGAACCGCGCCGGTGGGATATTGGGGTGTCAGCACCTCGAACGGTTTCGCCAGTGCTACGTCCACTTCAGACTCAAAGCGATTCAGCCTTAGCGGGAGCTGATGGTAAGCGCGATAACTTGAGTATCTACGGAGAAACTAACGAATGACAAATGCAGTTCGCACCATTCAAACTCAGCGCCTAATGACCATTGGTGCGCTTGGTTTAATGGCGTTAATGATTTCGGAGCCCTCATTTGCGGGCACCGGTGGTGATGCTTTCACCGATGTGTGGGATACCCTAAAAGATTGGACCCAAGGTACTTTGGGACGGATCGTAGCGGGAGCCATGGTACTGGTGGGTATTGTGGGCGGTATCGCTCGCCAAAGCTTGATGGCTTTTGCTCTGGGCATTGGTGGCGGTATGGGTCTCTACAACACACCAACAGTCGTTGAAAGTGTTATGTCTGCAACCTTACCTGTTGTTGCCAGCACTCAAGAAGTCATTGGCACAACAGTTCCAGCAATCAGCGCCGTTTTACTGGGCACCTGAATGTGAGCCACAGTAGGCAGTTCACTTAAGGGAAGGTCTGATCAATTAGCCCCAGACCGTTCATTTTCATTTGGCCATCATTTTTCAGAAGTGAATGCCATAAACTTTGTACATGAGTGCCATTATTGCCTCATTTAGTCGATATATCCGCGCGTTTGGACAGATTCCTCATGCATTGGGCGCACCTATCCGGCCATCGCCAGTAACTGCCTACGTGCCAGATAGAGATTGGCCAATGCAAAGAGCGTTTGTTGTTGCCTGGCGTTCTTTTCCAACCCCTTGTAACGCACTTTGCGATAACCGAACTGGCACTTGATGACACGGAACGGATGTTCCACTTTTGCTCGCAGTGAAGACAGTCCTCGGTTGATCTCGCGTTGCCATTCAGGTAGGTCCTGACCTCTCTGCTTTTTAAATGGCATGCACCAGATGCGCTTGCCTGGCGTACTGTTGAGAAGATGACGCTCGTTGCTGGCATAAGCCTTGTCACCATGCACATCTTTCTCATCACCGTGAAGCAGTTGGTCAATGACCTTGCTGTCATGTGTCTTGGCTGTGGTGGCTTCAATACTGTGAATCAGGCCGCTATCCGCATCGACACCAATGTGTGACTTCATACCAAAGTACCACTGGTTTGCCTTCCTGGTCTGGCTCATTTCCGCGTCACGCTTACGCTTTTTGTTCTTGGTGCTCGGTGGTGCAGCGATCATGGTGGCATCAACAATTGTGCCTTGTTTGAGAAACAGGCCTTTCTCATCCAGAAAACAGCGCACTTCTGCAAACAATGCTTCAGTCAGATGATGCTCTTCGAGAAGACGACGAAACTTGAGAATGGTCGTCTCATCCGGAATCGGTTCTTCATGTAGCACAATCCAGACAAATTGACGCATCGACTCCATATCGTATAAAGCTTCTTCAGCTGCAGGATCAGACAGGCTATACCATTGCTGCAGGAAATAGATGCGCAGCATCTTTTCCAGCCCTATCGGTGGTCGTCCAGGTCGACCGGCTTTCGGGTAGAAAGGCTCAATGAGCTGACATGGAGTGACCAGATCCATCTCGCTGAGAAACTTTTCTCGTCTTGTCTGCTTCTTTTTTAGGTCGTGTTCTGCCGTCGTGAATGAGAGTTGTTTCATGGATATGTCTGTTGATTGTTGTCTGACCTTGATTATGTCAATATTGTGCTTTGACGGGAATAAATCAGAGTTTCCTAAGGTAATCAAACTAGGTCTACACAACATCGGGTTATTGGTGATGTTGTGTAGACCTTTTCATTTCAACAACGCCGCATTAGCGGGTTTGGTTTACATTATTTGGTATATTAATACCTAAGGTGTTAAAATCCCTGTCAAAATAAACTAGATGGTTTATACTGTTCGTGATATTCATACCTTGGGTGTTAAAATGTCATCTAAAATAAACTGGCTTGTTGCTCATACTTCTCCTGGTGCGCTAGTACTTCAGCAATGGCTGACTGAAAACGGTGTGAGCTATTCCTTGGCTCAAAAGTACGCGCAGAACGGTTGGCTAAAGAAGCTATGTTCTGGCGTGTATTATCGTCCAGATGCACAGGGCGATATAAAGCCAACTTGGGTTGATGCCATTCAAGCATTAGATGTGCAATTGGGCGTTTCAGTTCATTTGGCTGGATTGAGCAGCTTAACTCACCAGGGACTGAGTCACTATTTACAGCTGAACAAAGAGCAAGTTTGGATTTGCGTTAAAAACAAGTCGTCCTTACCAAAATGGTTTCGTGAATTCCCTTATCAGAATTGGTTTTACTGTGGAAGCCATAAGCTTGAAGTGAATCCCGAGAAAGATTTGAAAAGGATCACGGTTAAAGAGAAAGAACTCACTGTCAGTTGTGCAGAACTTGCTGCCTATGAAGTGGTAGACGCGATTGGGAAGCTGATTTCATTTGAGCATGTCGCAGAATTATTTCAGGGTTTAGTCAATCTTAGCCCTAGAAAAGTACAAGATATTCTTGAGCGAAGCAGCTCTGTTCAGGCAAACCGAATATTTCTATTTCTGGGTCGGTACTACGATCACCAGTGGGTCAATCGCATAGATGAAACAAGAATTAAATTGGGTGCAGGAAAGCGGCAGGTTGTCGAAAAAGGACGTTTTGATGAGCGATATCAAATCACAGTGCCAGAGATATTAAGCGTCAAAAAAGGTGAACAACATAATGGATAAAGATAGCCCATATTACAAACAGGTTTCCTTGCTCATAAGAATGCTTCCTGTGGTAGCAACAGAGACAGTTTTTGCACTTAAAGGTGGCACCGCTATTAATTTATTTGTGAGAGATTTTCCTCGGTTATCTGTAGATATTGATCTTGCTTATCTTCCACTTGAACCAAGAGATGAGGCTTTGGTTAATGTCAGGGCTGCATTGCAGCGCATTACAGACAGAATCAATACTCAACCAGATATCCGAGCGGCATTTCAGGAAAATAAAGCTGATGACCTGAGAATCGTTGTATCAAGTCCGGTTGCGACAATCAAAATTGAAGTGTCGCCCGTCGCCAGAGGTACATTGCATAGTGCAGAGATAATGCCAGTTCAAGAGTCTGTTGAAGACGAGTTTGGTTATGCTGAGATTCAGGTAGTCAGTCTTCCCGATCTGTATGGTGGGAAATTGTGTGCTGCAATGGATCGCCAACATCCTCGCGACTTATTTGATGTGCGTATGTTACTTGGCAGTGAAGGGATTTCGAGAGAGATTTTAGTGGGCTTTTTAACCTATACACTAAGTCATCCTCGGCCTATTAATGAAGTCATGTCGCCAAACTGGCAGCCTCTGAATGAGAAATTTCAGGCAGAATTTGACGGAATGACTTTTGAAAAAGTTGAATGCGAAGACTTAGCCTCTGTTAGGCCTATCATGTTACTTGAACTGCAAAAACATTTCACTGAAAGGGATCATGCCTTCCTCATGTCATTCAAAAGAGGGCAGCCTGACTGGGCATTGTTTGATTATCCTAATGCAGCAGACTTGCCAGCGATTCGTTGGAAGTTGCAGAACATATACAAATTGGCAAAGAATCAAGCAAAACATCAAGAGCAATTAGATAAATTGAAGCAAGTGCTTGATGATTGGCTTGTTAACGCAAACGCCGAGTAATTCGTTTATAACAAACCTCACCTAGGGAAACTCTGATTTATTCCCGTCAAAGCACAATATTGACATAATCAAGGTCAGACAACAATCAACAGACATATCCATGAAACAACTCTCATTCACGACGGCAGAACACGACCTAAAAAAGAAGCAGACAAGACGAGAAAAGTTTCTCAGCGAGATGGATCTGGTCACTCCATGGAAGCGGTTGGTTCAGCTCATTGAGCCTTTCTACCCGAAAGCCGGTCGACCTGGACGACCACCGATAGGGCTGGAAAAGATGCTGCGCATCTATTTCCTGCAGCAATGGTATAGCCTGTCTGATCCTGCAGCTGAAGAAGCTTTATACGATATGGAGTCGATGCGTCAATTTGTCTGGATTGTGACCTGCCCCCAACAAGTGGTCCAGTTTGAATGTTAGTTCATCGCCGGTTTCAGCTCCAGTGGAATGATGGATTCAGGAGCTGGAGGGCGATAGCCCAGCGAGCTATGTGGCCGCTTGGTGTTGTAATGTTTTCTCCATTGTTCAATGATCACTTTCGCTTCGTGTAGCGTGTAAAAGACCTCACCATTGAGCAATTCATCCCTGAACCGGGCATTGAAGCTCTCGCAGTAGCCGTTCTCCCAAGGTGAGCCTGGTTCGATGTATGCCGTTTTAGCGCCGACAGCAGCGATCCACTTCCTCACGGCTTCTGCAATAAACTCGGGGCCGTTATCCGAACGGATATAGGCCGGTACCCCACGCAGAATGAACAGGTCAGTCAGCACATCAATGACATCGGCTGAGTTCAACTTACGTTTCACCCGGATTGCCAGACATTCCCGACTGTATTCATCAATCAGGTTCAATGTCCGGAAGGCTCTGCCATCATCGGTTCTATGGTGGACAAAGTCGTAGGACCAGACATGATTTCTGTATTGTGCACGGAGTCTGATACAAGAGCCATCATTGAGCCATAAACGGCCACGCGGCTTCTGCTTGGCAGGTATTTTCAGCCCCTCTTGTCGCCATAACCGCTCGACACGCTTGTCGTTAACTTGCCAGCCTGCCTCTCTCAGGAGAGCGGCGATACGACGGTAACCATAACGGCCATACTCCCTTGCTAGAGCGATCATATCAGCGACAAGTCGTGTTTCATCACGACGCCCCTGTGGAATACGGCGCTGGGTTGAGCGATGTTGTCCGAGTACACGGCAAGCCCTGCGCTCGGAAACAGCCATCATGCAACAAACGTTTTCGATACAGGCCCTGCGACGCGAGGGGCTCAGAAGTTTCCCTTGGCAGCCTCCGACAGAATCTGCTTATCCAGTGTCAGATCAGAAACGGCCTTGCGCAAACGTTCATTCTCCTTCTGTAGCCGTTTCAGTTCTTTTAACTGGTCAATCCCCATCCCACCGTACTTTTTGCGCCAGCGGTAGTAAGTCTGCTCAGTGATGCCAATTTCGCGGATCGCATCGATGCGGGCAGTGCCTTGTCCAACCAGGACTTCAACTTGCCGCAGTTTCTGGACGATTTCTTCCGGTTTGTGTCGCTTGATTCCCATTTTCGGTCCTCCGTTTTACTCATCATAAGGGTGGACCAACTTATTGGGGGAGGATCACTGGCCACCGCCGAGATGCTGACTGACCAGCTCTCGAGGGTTGAGGTGTTTACCCTGATGAGCGTATCGGGCGTGGACGATTCGTCTGATCCGGGTTCCGGGGTGGATTTCAAATCCCGCAACGAGGATCGTATCAGTGTCTCGGAGGTCCCCATGCTGACACCGGCGGAGCTCGTGGCGTTGCCCAAAGGCCAGGCCTTTGCGTTGTTAGAGGGTGGCCATCTTTGGAAATTGCGCATGCCATTCCCGGTTACCCGTGGGGATCAGTCTATGCCAGAGGGTCTTGCGGATATCGCCAACGAGATGGAGAGGACCTATATCACCAACGATCAGTGGTACCGCGTGCAGGAGCCGTGGTGGATGGCGGTGGCCGACGTCTCAAAACCGAGTGAACTGACGGAGGGTGTTGATGGCTGAAGCGGCCACCGATCCGCGGCGAACGGTTGTTCAGCAGGGATTGTTCACCAGAGGTCTGGCAACGATCTCGCAAGCGATCCTGTGGCTGCTTTTCTCCCTGTTGTTTTCGATCATTGTCGAATGGGTGGGGATGGTGATTTGGTGGCCGGAACAAGGCCTCGACCACAGTCGCACAATGCTTGCCAAAGAGATCAGCTATCTGGACACCGACTTCCGCCGCAGTATCGTGACATCAGATCCCGCCCGCTTCGCCAAAGAGGTGGCCGATGGGAGTTATCACTACCTGTTTGAGGTTACGAGAGTTGTGGCTTTTATCCATTGGGTCTCTCCACCGTCGCGACAGGAAGAGCAAGGCATGCGGCCGACATTGCACAAGATCTATTGGCCGCTCGTTGAATTTGTCATTGCGGCCATGCAGGTGACCCAGGTGTTCTCGGTACGCCTGGCTATTCTCAGTTTGGCGACACCGGTGTTCCTGTTGTTTAGTCTGGTGGCTTTGGTTGACGGTCTGGTACAACGGGATCTTCGCCGCTGGGGAGGAGGGCGAGAGAGTTCATTCGTGTACCACTATGCCAAGAAGGCAGTGCTACCACTGGTAGTGATCACCTGGGTTACGTATCTGGCGCTTCCGTTCAGCCTGCATCCTACCTTTATTGTGATTCCATTCGCCGCACTGTTTGCATTTGCTGTAGCAGTGACCGCGAGTACGTTTAAGAAATACCTTTGAAAAACACGGTCGGGATGGAGCAACTTCCCTGATGCAGGTGATCCTGGCCAGGGGCCCATAATATCCTGGAAATGTACACAATTCTGGGTGTTAAATCAAGTTGCGTTCAGAATAATGAACGTAACGATTATTGTCATTTGGGTGGGTTACTGTAGAAATATTGATATAACGTCCATAATTATATACACTATACAGGATAGTGACCATAAAGATGGACGAAACATGAGCAAAACCCAGCTAGATTTGATGGTGCCGATTCCGGTCAGGCGAGCGGTGCGTAAGCTTGGACAGGATATCCGTGATGCCAGGCTCAGGCGGCGTATTTCAACGGCTGTCATGGCTGAACGGGCTTCTATCAGCCGGACAACCCTGAACAAGATAGAAAAGGGCGCCCCCGGCGTTTCGCTGGGTAACTATGCCAATGTGCTCTTTGTCCTGGGTATGGCCGAGCGGTTGGGTGATCTAGCTGATGCCAAGACGGATACGGTGGGTCTTGAACTCGAAGAGGAGCGCTTGCCGCAACGCATCCGCAAGCCGCGCCAGAATAAATCTGGGGGCAAATCGTCCCAGTCTGGACAGAAGAGTAAAGCGTGATGGAAACAGAAGTGTATGTCTATGTGGATATTGCCGGTACGCCGCATCTGGTCGGACGACTGTGGGCGCGCGTGCGCAAAGGTAGGGAAAGCGCCACGTTCGAATATGATTCAGGTTGGCTTGAGTATGCAGATCGTTTCTCCCTGGAACCGGCCCTGACGCTGGGTCCGGGTCCATTCCACACACCTTCAGGTAAGCCCCTGTTCGGTACCATTGGTGACTCTGCCCCCGACCGTTGGGGGCGGGTTTTGATGCGTCGGGCAGAACGGCGACGGGCAGAGCGCGCGGGCGAGACGCCGCGCACCTTGATGGAAATTGACTATCTGCTCATGGTTGATGATGAGACACGACAAGGCGCTCTGCGCTTTGCCAGGCAGGAGGGCGGCCCGTTTCTTGCCGAACATGAAGCCGCTCGCATACCACCCCTGATCGATCTGCCACAATTGCTGTCGGCGGCGGAACATGTCGTTGGTGACACGGATAGCGACGAGGATCTGCGCTTGCTGCTGGCGCCCGGTTCATCATTGGGTGGTGCGCGTCCTAAGGCATCTGTTCGGGACCGGGACGGGCATCTGGCCATCGCCAAGTTTCCACACATGGATGACGAAATCAATACGGTTCTGTGGGAGGCGGTTGCGCTCCGGCTTGCGGCAAAGGCTGGTATCCCCGTGCCCGACTGGCGAATCGAACATGTACTGAACAAGCCGGTGCTGTTGCTGCGCCGGTTCGATAGGGTGCAAGGTCAGCGCATCCCGTTTCTTTCGGCCATGAGTATGCTCGGCGCCAGCGACAACGAGTCACGCAGTTACCTGGAATTTGTCGATTCTCTGCGCCGATATGGCGCCAATCCGAAACAGGATATGCATGAATTGTGGCGACGTATCGTCTTCCTCAATGGGGAGTTTATCGGTTAAGGCGAAAAAGTATCGGCGAAGTGGCCAGGATTAAGAGGCCAATAAAGCGCTAAATAAAATAGCAAATAATGGGAAAAGTATAGGGCGCCCTTGCAGGGCGCTTCAGTACGAGAGGTTTTATGACAAACATAAAGATGTTGAGTTTAATCGGAATTTATCTGGTTATTTTTATTGATAATCTGGGCGCCAGCCTGATTATTCCCATGTTGACGTCCATCGCCCACGATCCTGTGGCCGGGCTGATCAGCGAAGGCTCTGAAGGTTTCCGCAATGGCGTATACGGCGTGGCGCTGGGCGCGTTCTCCATCGCCATGTTTTTTGGCGCGCCATTGCTGGGCGCTTTGTCTGATGTCCTGGGACGGAAGAAGACGCTGCTGCTTTGTCTCAGCGGTCTGGCGATGAGCTATGTCTTGCTGGCGTACGCCCTGGTGTTCAAGAGCCTGTGGCTGTTCATGGCCGGGAGGCTTATTGGCGGTTTCTTTTCCGGTAGTCTGCCCGTCGCGCAGGCCTCTATTATCGATGTCACTGAAGAGAAACAGCGGGCCAGGTACATTGGCTACATCATGTTTTTTGTCTCCCTCGGCTATGTCGTCGGCCCGTTGATCGGCGGTTATCTGAGTGATCCTGTTCTAGTTCCCTGGTTCAATCTGCAGACGCCTTTTATCTTTGTGGCGGCGCTGTCCGTGGTGAATTTGCTGATCCTGCTGCTGGTGTTTCAAGACCAAAAAGCGGACGCCAAGAAGCGTGCGATGACGCTTCCCAACCCAATTGCGAATCTGCTCGACGCAGTCAGAATCAAGGATATCCGCACCTACGCCTTGCTGCTGCTGTTGATGCTGGTGGGCTGGAATACCTTCTTCCAGTTTATCGGTCTTTATCTGACCGGTGGGCTCGGTTTTGCTCAGCAGGAAGTGAGCAACTTCATCTCTTGGACCGGTTTTGGCCTAGCGTTTGCTTTCCTATTCTTAGTTGGCGCTGCGATGAAAGTGCTGAAGCCTCTTAGCATGGTTAGGCTGGCGTTGGTACTGATGGCATTCTGTATAGGTGGAACCCTACTCAACACTAATCCATATATTCTGTATCTACTAGCGGTATTGGGCGCGGTAGGCTTTGGCATGTCATACAGCGGCTTAATGGCACAGCTATCCATTTGCGTTGATGCGAGCAAACAAGGCTTTATCATGGGAATGGCTGCCGCTATCGCCGCTTTCAGCGCTGGCTTCTCCGGTTTTACCTTCGGCTTTGTGGCCAACATCAGTGTCAACGCTCCTATCGTGTCCGCATTATTTTGCATCGGCATGGCGATTACTATCTGCTGCAAGAAACATTAGGGAAGAGATATTCAACAGGGGGAGTTATGACAAGTATCAATGCTCAATCCTTAACTTATCGATTCGACAATGGCGATACGCTGTTTTCCAACCTGAATTTTGCTCTGGACGATAAAATAACCGGACTAGTTGGCAGAAACGGTGTAGGAAAGTCCTTATTGGCATCACTGCTGACAGGGGAAAGAATGCCTTATTCCGGCTCTGTCACCACTTTCTGTCGAGTCGGGTGGCTACGGCAGGATGGCGTGGAGGAAATACCTATTCTGCATGAAACTGTTAGTGACTTTCTTGGAGTTCGGCACAGGTTGGAAGCTTTAACCCGAATTACTGCAGGAGGATGTGATCCTCATGACTTCGAGCTAATCGACGATAATTGGCAACTGCAGGCAAATCTGGAGCAGCAACTACAGGCATTAGGATTACCTGTAGATCCATTTTTACGATGTGATGCTCTGAGCGGCGGTCAGTTAACTCGGTTCGCGCTGTATCAGCTTTTCCAATCTAATTATGACTATCTAATTCTTGATGAACCAGGAAACCATCTGGACGAACAAGGAAAGAATTGGTTAATCGAACAGATGATGAACTTCAATGGCGGTATACTTATCATTAGTCATGATCGTGAGATTTTGGGCAATGTAGATGATATCTTGGAGCTGAATACTCTCGGTATACATCATTACGGCGGTTCCTATGAGGTCTACGCGAAACAGCGCGCCAGTGAGCTAAATAGTTTGGAACGCCACATCGAGCATGTTAATTCAGAGATCAAGCTCATGCGTCAGACCATGCAAAATAATCGGGAAAAAGCTCAACAACGTGCTAGTCAAGGTAAACAGATTGCTCGCTCAGGTAGCCAGGCTAAAGTTATCCTGAATACCTTAAAGCAGAGTGCTGAGAGTTCCTCCGGTTCTCGGGAAAGTAATCAGAACCGTAAATTGCTGCAGATACAGGATCAGCTCAGCACTCTGAATAGGAAACATGAGTTATTTAAACAGCAGAGCCTGCCCTTGGGAAAAGTAGAGAAACGCGCCTTACGTATTTTGGACATCACAGAAGTGCGTCTGCCCTATATTCAACATGAAAACGAAATCACATTTTCTGTTGATTTTGGAGAAAAAATCCACCTATCGGGCAAAAACGGTAGTGGTAAGTCTACCCTATTGAAAGCTATCGCTGGGCGCCTTACTCCCGTCCACGGAAACATTAATGTGCGTGAAGGCCTATGCTATCTAGATCAGCACTTCACGTTACTGGATAACACAAAGTCCGTACTTGAAAACTTGGCTTTTTTTTGCTCACACCTAACGGAAACAAACCTGCGAACGCTGCTGGCAGGTATTGGACTAAAACGAGAGAAAGCAACGCAAGCGGTGGTAAACTTGAGCGGAGGCGAAAGGATGAAAGTCTCCATGTTAGCCATCAGCCATCAATCTGACAACACTCTGCTGTTGTTGGATGAGCCGAATAATCATCTAGATTTAGACTCCCGATTGATGCTAGCTCAAGCTCTGCGTGACTTTAACGGCAGCGTGTTAATTGTTAGCCACGACAAAGACTTTATTGGCGATATAGGCATAAGTAGGGTAATAAGTATAGAAGGTTCGTAACACTTCACCCGCGAAGCATTGACAACAAATTTGTGTGACAGAGTTAACTTGATCCCACATTCGACTTGAGTGATCTTTTTCAGGTGGCGATCTGGAGGTATGAATAAGAAAACATTACCGCCACCGCCAGATTTCGACTCGCCTGAAGAGGCAAGAGATATTATCCATTTTCTGTGGAACAAATTGGCAGAACTTGAAGATCGGCTTAATCCAAATAGCCGTAAATCTTCCGTGCCTTCATCCCAACAAGCTTTGCATAGCAAAGCTAAGAACACTTTGATCCTCCCCCAATAAGTTGGTCCACCCTTATGATGAGTAAAACGGAGGACCGAAAATGGGAATCAAGCGACACAAACCGGAAGAAATCGTCCAGAAACTGCGGCAAGTTGAAGTCCTGGTTGGACAAGGCACTGCCCGCATCGATGCGATCCGCGAAATTGGCATCACTGAGCAGACTTACTACCGCTGGCGCAAAAAGTACGGTGGGATGGGGATTGACCAGTTAAAAGAACTGAAACGGCTACAGAAGGAGAATGAACGTTTGCGCAAGGCCGTTTCTGATCTGACACTGGATAAGCAGATTCTGTCGGAGGCTGCCAAGGGAAACTTCTGAGCCCCTCGCGTCGCAGGGCCTGTATCGAAAACGTTTGTTGCATGATGGCTGTTTCCGAGCGCAGGGCTTGCCGTGTACTCGGACAACATCGCTCAACCCAGCGCCGTATTCCACAGGGGCGTCGTGATGAAACACGACTTGTCGCTGATATGATCGCTCTAGCAAGGGAGTATGGCCGTTATGGTTACCGTCGTATCGCCGCTCTCCTGAGAGAGGCAGGCTGGCAAGTTAACGACAAGCGTGTCGAGCGGTTATGGCGACAAGAGGGGCTGAAAATACCTGCCAAGCAGAAGCCGCGTGGCCGTTTATGGCTCAATGATGGCTCTTGTATCAGACTCCGTGCACAATACAGAAATCATGTCTGGTCCTACGACTTTGTCCACCATAGAACCGATGATGGCAGAGCCTTCCGGACATTGAACCTGATTGATGAATACAGTCGGGAATGTCTGGCAATCCGGGTGAAACGTAAGTTGAACTCAGCCGATGTCATTGATGTGCTGACTGACCTGTTCATTCTGCGTGGGGTACCGGCCTATATCCGTTCGGATAACGGCCCCGAGTTTATTGCAGAAGCCGTGAGGAAGTGGATCGCTGCTGTCGGCGCTAAAACGGCATACATCGAACCAGGCTCACCTTGGGAGAACGGCTACTGCGAGAGCTTCAATGCCCGGTTCAGGGATGAATTGCTCAATGGTGAGGTCTTTTACACGCTACACGAAGCGAAAGTGATCATTGAACAATGGAGAAAACATTACAACACCAAGCGGCCACATAGCTCGCTGGGCTATCGCCCTCCAGCTCCTGAATCCATCATTCCACTGGAGCTGAAACCGGCGATGAACTAACATTCAAACTGGACCACTTGTTGGGGGCAGGTCAGGCCAGCAAGCGATCGTTTTTTTCCACGGCGATGAAACTGTTTGCTTTAACGCTCAACTCAGCATTCACTTTACAGCCTGACTAGGTTTTTGCTCACTCGATACCAAGAAGCACAGTTCTCGGTAGAGAAGCGGGACGATTGGCTCTCACATTCCTTCGAAGAATACAGCGTCGATAATGCTACAGTGAGAGAAATCGATGAGGTCATCAACGTTCCGAACATTGGACCCGTCGTGGTGACTCGTCACGCGCTTGAAAGATTCATGGAACGGCTTTCAGACGGCGTACCTAAGCATCCTTGGAAGGCTTTGTGCTCAAAGCTGCTATGTTCGGGGCTAACTAAAGCCCAGTTACCAGAAAGCGTCGCCATCCAAAAATCAAAAAAATATGCACAAGAGGCTGAGTTCTGGCAGCATGTGGGGAGCAAGATATACTTTGTTATGATTCCTGGTGGCTCAATTAAAACGTTGGTGACGGTTTTCAAAGTTAAGTGAAAATAATGTGGTATTAGCCAATCCTCAATATTTATTCTGTCTCAGAAGTGGAAGCTTGTTGTAAACCTGGTTGAATATATCTTGTTATTTTTTATATCAAAAAACATGACGCTTTGGGTAAGTCAACAGGCTCAAGAATTTATTGCTGAGGAAGGGAAATCATCAAATTTAGTGAATTAAAATGGACCGATTAAGAATTAACAGGCTAACAATAATCAATACTATGCTGGCGCAATATACAACTTTTGTTTTATGTGAAAAGCACCTATTAATAATGGAAAATATTAAAAATGACTAAAGATATGGACGACTTCTTAGATTTCATACGTAATGAGTTGGGTGAGGGAACCTGGGTTCCGCTTTACAAAAACCTAAATAAAGACGATAAATCTGAGGATGGTTCGCTATACTCTTGCTTAGTTTCACCAGAAAATACCCAAAAAGCAATGGAAGGCTATGGGTGGGATTTACTCCCTGGCAGTGGAGGCCCGTCAATAGTATGGAGTGGGGAGGATAATATCAGTTATGCTCCAAATGGCTCCGAATATCTACCGCTTGTTATCTATAGAGATTTTCATGGCACAAGAAAGCCTTACAGAGAAATATTACAAGAATTAGTATTATACCTCGAGCTCTACCATGACAGGGATAATCATAAATATGTTGTTGATGATGCCAATGGAACTGAAATTCAGGTTGTTAGGTATACAGATGATGAAATCCTTATAAGAAAATCATTTTTGAAAGCATTTATGTCTGCTAGACAAATGAACCTGCTTTTGTTTTTTGAAAATTCGCGCCACAAAGCTACAAGTACTCGGTTGCCGGATGAGTATGTGAATGATCCTTTCGTTTCTTACACTCGGTTTTGGGATAGTTCGTACGTAGAGGGCTATAGCACTTTCACTAGAGTGCTAGGAAAAAAGCTTTTCAATTGCTCACCAAGAAAAGAAGAGTACTACAGCCCATTTAAAGTAGAGAAGAGCTATGAATCCTTCATTATCGAAGGTGATGCTCATGATCATCATCTCCATTCATGTGATCCGTCTTTGCTAGCCGACTATTTCGGGAAAAATAGAGGTGCGCCTCATTACTTAACTCCGGTTTACTTCGATAAAGCGGTTCTTCAAAAGTATTTTGGGTCTTCATCAGAGTATGAAGTACAAGATAGCGTAATCCATAAGCATGGATATTGGAGGTTGCGCTTTGACAATAATTCGTCAGGACATGTTTGTGTTTTTTTAGGTGATCTTGGCCGAGATATACCTCATTCCGAGCAGATTTACTGGAAAAGCTTTAATCTTGCTCCAGAGGGACGAGCTATGAGTAATACATATTTTAAAAGAAGTATGCTCGGAGCCTTTGCTGATGCGGAAAGCCCAGATTTGGTTTTCAAGTCATATTTTGAAAGGTTTCAGAAGTATTGGTTAAAGGATAAAGGCTGGCCACTTTTTTTGCCGCTCGCCGAAGCTGATGCACACTGCTTAAAAACGCTACATTCCCTAACCAAAAATGAACAGTCAGAATTTGATGCACAGATACTATCATTGGTAAAAGTTACAATTGATTCTATTAATGTTAAAGATCTTAAAAAGCATGTTTCCATTGAAGAAAATGGTTCTATTAAGTTACTTGCAGAGTTTCTAAATGGTGGTGGTGTGAAATTTGACGTCGCAACCTTCTTAGGAGGGTTACAGGGCGTTCGATCGACAGGTGTAGCACATAGACGTGGTTCAAAGTATGAGAAAACGATTGCACGTCTTGGTATAAAAGACGACGAGCTGATTAAAGCGTTCGATAGCATTCTTGAACAAATGACAGACTTGTTAATTGATGTTGAGAAAGCCTTTCTAGCACAGGGGGGGGTGGTGAAAAACTCACATAATAAGGCTCTGCTGACGTTCAAATTTTCTGCTGCGTTCCAAATTTGCCGCAGAGTGGCATTTACGTCCCGAGTCAGCTTTCTTTACGCTTCACCCAGCTAGTCAGAAACACACACGATTCATTCATCTATCTGGCTAATCGCCCTGACGGGGATCTTTAGCATGTTAGCTCTATGAAATCTTCTGGAGCTGACAATGAGAACGCCTTTGTTACCTTGGTTCATCCTATGGTTGACCATCCCAATCATTATTTTCTTTCTATTCATCTTGCCCGCCCATGCCAGTGATGGGCCATTCTATCAGCGTGGTCAGGAAGGCTGGTTTTGGTATCAGGTCATTCCTGAGCCAGCGGAGCCTAAAGAGCTTTTAAATCAGGAATTTGGTTCCGTTGAGTCCAGTCAGGACGAGCTAAAGCCCTTCAGTGCCGCATGGTTCCGAGAGCATATGCAGTCGTTCATGGACAAGGCAATTGATGAGCCAACGAATGAGAATGTCAGAGCCTATCTTTATCTACAGCGCGTCATGATGGATAAGGGCTCACTATTTGCTGATGTTAGTCAGCAAGTGGTCATGGGCGATCCAGTTTTGGATGAAATCAGTCGCAGACCATTGGCTACCTATGCTGCCAATCGGATGGATCGAGAAGCAGGCGCTCAACGAGATATTGCTTTAAGTGAAGTAGCAAAACGGGCTGGCTTATTCTTCTTCTATCGTTCTGATTGCCCTTACTGCCATGCTCAAGCGCCTATCATCGAATCTTTGGCTTTGAACTATGGTTTCGAGGTTTTTGCTATTGCAGTCGATGGCTTGCCTTTACCTGGTGGAGAGTTTCCTCATTACAAAGTCGATTCAGGACAAGCCCAATCCTTGTCCGTTACGACTGTCCCTGCCGTGTTCTTAGTTGATCCGCCTAATGTCATCACTCCGATTGGCCAAGGCGCAATGAGCCTTGATGAGCTCAATAATCGAATCATTCTTGCAGCCCATCAAGCCGGTTGGATTGACGATCAAACTTACTATGCCACCAGACCTGTTCAACCCGGCGTGTCACTCGCGATGTCAGCCCAAGAGCTTAACGAGAAGATATTGCAGGACCCTGAGTTCCTTGTTCGCTATCTGCGTGCACAAGGAGGGTTATAACGATGAAAAAAGTATTTCAAGTATCTCTAATCGCCTGTGCGATTGGTTTTTCGTCTATGAGCCAAGCAAGTTTGCAACAGGAGATGAACCAGTTGTTTGGTTCAATGACCAACAGCACTGCGCCTGGTGTATTCGAGAGTCAACGACGTGGCGTTATATCTGGAGGAAGCGTTGTTGTCCGTAACAGGATCATGAACGAGAACCTCGTTTCTATGGTGCCACCGTCATTCCAAGCCGGTTGTGGCGGCATTGATATGTTCGCTGGAAGTTTGTCATTTGTTAATGCAGATCAGTTTGTTCAATTACTTCGCTCTGTAGCGGCAAATGCCAAGGGGTACGCATTCCAATTGGCGCTCAGTGCTATGTGTGAGAAATGCTCCCAGCACATGGAGACACTGCAAAAGAAAATCCAGCAGTTGAACGAGTATTTTGGCAATTCCTGTCAAATGGCTCAGGGAGTCGTGAACGATACCCTGGCTGCTTTTGGTAAAAAGGGGCAAACAGAAGCCAGCATGTTGAGCTCACTTAAAGGGGCTGGAGACGTTTTTACCAGTTGGAGTGAGTCCAATGGTAAGAACCCATATGAGAACGCTTCGAGTGTCGCGGCATCGGATGTGAACAAAACGATTAAAGGTAACTTGGTTTGGCGAGCACTGAAACGTCACTCGGCATCAAGCTGGTTTGCATCGGGGGATGACCGTTTTCTTGAAGCGGTTATGTCCGTGACGGGCTCGATCATCGTTGGTGATTTAGCGAATGCCGCTGATGGCCAAGGTAAAGCCCCAAAACTGACCAGACTGAATGGCAATAAAGTGACTATTGAGCATCTAATTCATGGCGGTAACGTCGCTATGTACCGATGTGACACAGTGACACAAGACGGCTGTCTAAATCCGACAATCACTAACGTGACCCTAACCGGGTTATCAACTCAGGTCGAAAATTTACTTCTTGGTACAGGTTCTAGTAACGGCATTATTTTTAAGTTTGCTCGAAATACAGGGGCTGCTAGCACCACCGAAAAGGCTTTTATGACCTCGGCTCCTGCGAGCATTGGCGGCATGATTCGAACACTTTCTGCATTAAATGAAGGAGCTGCTAGGTCGTTTGCTTCAAGAGCTGCGCCATTTATTGCTGTTGAGATGGCCCGAGCATTGGTTGAAGACATGCTCAATGCTGCTAGAAGCACCTCTGGTGTGGAAGATCATGCCTATGCGAAGTTGTTAACTGAAGACCTTGAACGTGCACGTCGCCAAATCAATGAGGAATACGCCGCGTTACAGCGAAGATACGGTTCAGAGCAAGAATTGCTGGCGCATTTTAATCAGGTGATTCAGACCATTCGCAAGCAGCGTTATTACACAGTTAAATCTACGGCACTGGGGGAATAGGTCATGTGGGAGATCTATTCCATCGGGGATTCGGCATTTTTAGAGCAGGTCTTGAACGCTGTCTCGATGATCACTGGTACAGGCGATTTTACTTCAATGGTTCGGATTGGCTTGCTCATTGGGGTATTGATGGTCTCTGTCCAGGCCTTAATGCAAGGCGGTCGTGGGATTAACTTTCAACACGTTTTAGTCTCATGGCTAGTCTTTGCAACCATGTTTGGACCCAGTACCCGAGTGAGCATTGAGGATGCGTACACGGGACAAGTTCGAGTGGTTGATAATGTGCCCATCGGTGTTGCTGCCGCAGGTAGTACGATTTCGACTGTTGGCTTTCAAATCACGCGATTGTTTGAAACGGCGTTCTCAACTCCCGCCATGACGGAATACGGCTTTGCATCCAGTTTACAGTCACTGATTAAAGTGAGAAAACAGGTGATGGATCGCTCTGGGTTGGGTGATGCAAATCGTGTCGGCGGTTCGGACATAGAGCAATCGTGGTTTAACTACATCAAAGAGTGCACCTTGATTGGTATCGACATCGGCCAAAAGAACCTCGATCAGGTGCTGAGTGATCCTAACCCGATGACTGCGATTAGGTTTGATTCGCGCATTTATGGCACGCGAATCATGCTCAGTGGTAGCAGTAGCGATCTGGACTGCACCGATGCCTATAGCCAACTGAAACTCATGACAGAATCAACCTTCATTCCGAGGCTTAAACAGGTTCTGTCAGCCTCATTGGGAACTTCGTCAGCAACGGACACTGATGACGTAATCCGAAATGCACTGAATAACCTTGGTTTGGCTTCGGTTAACACCCAAGAGTACATGACCGCGTCGGTGCTTTTGCCTATTTATGAGCAAAGCGTGACGGGCAAGTATATGGATGATCAAGCTTTCACCGCAGCCGTTATGGTTAACCAAGCGATTGAGCAGCGCAATACACAATGGGCGGCGGAGCAGACGCTGTTCCAAAGTATTGTTCGTCCGATGATGACGTTTTTTGAGGGCTTCATTTACGCCATCACCCCATTGATGGCCTTTGTGATAGCCCTTGGCCAAATCGGGATGCGAATGGCCGGGAAGTACTTGTTAATCCTGCTTTGGGTTCAACTTTGGATGCCTGTCATGGCCATCATTAACCTGTATATTCATTTAACCGTTGCAGGGAAAATGTCGGCACTTGATGCTTTTGCAGGTACGGAAGTGCCATCTTTTGCCGGGATGATGCAGATGGATTCAGTGCTGCAAACTTGGATAGCTACTGGCGGAATGTTGGCGTCGAGTGTTCCAGCGATTTCGCTCATGCTCGTGTATGGCTCAGCAATAACCGCTACCCACTTGGCTGGGCGTCTTCAAAACGGTGATGCCATTGATGAAAAACTGGCAAGTCCAGATGTCGCGAAAAATGCCCCGGTAATGCAATCACAGTCAATGTTCCAAAATTCAGCCCTTACGGGTTCTGCTATGACCGGCGCGTCAAACCTACTAAGTAGTTTCTCTGTCGGAAACGCAGTGGGTTCAATGGTCGGCTCTGCAAAAGAATCCATGACTCAGGCAACCCAAGCCTTTAGTCGTCAGGTTGGGAATACCATGAGTCGAACTTTTGGTGAAAAGCTAAGTTACGACAACCTGTCATCGGTTGGACGTCAGATCGGCTCATCTAACTCCGCATCTAGCGCCGTTGTTAATCAGGTTACTGATGACCTGCAAACTCGGTATGGTTTTGGAGACGATAAAAAAGATGCTGTACGTGGCTTGGTATCGGGCGTGCTATCGGGAGGCCTAAGGGTCGGTGGCGATGGAACTATTACTAATCCCGGTGAGAAAGAAGTTGCTGATAAGGGTTTTCTTGGAAGGCTTCTTGGTACTGGCGGCAATGATTCTCCACAGGGCAACTTGCCAGGAGTCGATAAGCCAGACTCATCTCGTGTACCAAAACTATCAAGGGTACGAGCAGGGCTGGATTTAGGTGGTAACTTTAGTGGCCAAGTTGAGTCGTCAGAAGGCAGTTCTCGATCTACGACCGCAAATACGCTCACAGGGGAGATGCAAAGCTTGGCATCGAGTGATTCACGACGCGCTGAGTATCGCGATGCGATGGTTAAGGACCTTTCAGATTCAAGACGTTCTGGTGTTGAGATGTCCTTGTCTAACCAAGACTATCAGTCACTTCAGAGTTCAGCACAAGACGTTGTCACGGCATCAAATCGCTTTAGTGAGCTTGATCAGGCCAGCTACAGTCTATCAGGACAAAGAAATACTGATGGTGCGACGTTAACCCGATTAGCGGCGGACAATCCTGAAGTCATGGATTATTTAGGTCGCTATATAAACCAGCATGTTGAAGCAGGTAACCGTTTACGTGAAAACCTTCCAATGTATCAGCGCTTGCTACCTGATGATAATCAGGCGTATGTAGCGGCAGCTATGGAGTCTTTAACCTATAGCAACTCTTCAACGCCCGCTGAACGCGACAATGATTATCAAGCTGCAATGACGGTTATGGCCATGGCTACCGGAGCCGATTTACGATCAATTCAGCCGCGCTCAAATGAAGGCTTGTCATCAACTGCACCTACTTTTGGTGGTACTCAAAGCCAAGTTGAATCGGGTGTATTGGGCGGCTACGAGGATGCAGCAACAGTTCAAACTCAGTTCAACGCAGCTCAATCGGCTTACCAAACCAATCTGTCTGGTATAGATGGACAGTTGAATGCGCATCAGCAGCAAGCCCAGCAGGCCGTAGCTTCTGACACAAGTACCTATCAATCTGGACTAAACAGTGAAGCTGGATCTCAGTGGCGATCTCGCATTATGGCTGATGATAGCGGAGTCTCGGGTGCTGAAATGTTCTTCAACAGCGCCAGTGCTATTGGTGATTTCAGTGGCAAGCATACTGATGCAGCACTGCATACCTTGAATCACTTTGGCGAAGACTATGAGAGTTACAAAGAACAAGCGCTTGAAGATCCTGGCTCACGAGGTTTCTTGCACAATGCAACGGTGGCCAGCAAATCAACCTGGGATGGCTTAAAAGCCGCCGTTGATGCCGGAACCTCTTTGGAAAATCCATTGACGGCGTTTAATGATGCATACAGTGGATCGAGTTCGCAGTATGCCTCCGAAGTAAACTGGGGCACTAAGTCTGAAGCCATGTTGGCTGGGGCATTCGGTGCGGCAGTTAACAATCGATATGGTGAGTTCTTAGAACAGTATGCCGATGATTTTAAACAGGAAGCATACAGCGAAGGGCAGAGAATGGGATTGACCCCGATTCAAAGTCAAGTGTTCGCTCAAGCTTTCAATGAAGGTTTGGCGGGGCGCGTTTTCAACTCTGAAGACTCATCGAGTTGGTCGCCTGAAATGCTTGGCCTAAGGGAACAAATGCTAAATGAGTATCGTCAAAAGGATGAGAGTGGCGCTTACATCCCCGACAGTGTGTCCGAAGAAGATAAAGAATTTGTGGATAAGCAGATAGCGGTGATCTCAAATGCATCCCTTGCGGGAGATTATGCTCAGAACAACTTGATCGATATTAGGGCCTATAACCAGGCATCAGGAAGGAACTAAAAACAGAAGGTAGCCAGCTTGTGGTGGGCTGGCTATTTTTTTGGCTTTTTGGGATACCTAGGATAAAAGCCATCAAAAAACGAATGGAGCTTATACCAATACCATTTTTCTTCAATGCTCAAAGTTCTACCCGAATCTTTAACTTGGCTGCTCAAGAATCTAATTCCAGTACAAATAGCTAAGAAAAAGAGTCCCAAACCAACAATTGTCCAACTCGCTTGCCAATATGCGATTACTAAAAACATAGTGGTGATGGCTATAAGGCCGATGGGGTTACAGGTCGCTTTGAACCCCAAGTAGCTGAAAAAAACGATGGTGCAAATCAGAAATGGCAAAGCCGCTAACTTGGCAGATGCTGTTAATATTTCTGAGGGAAAAAAATGAGCCGCAGCCAAAGTCGCCAGAAAAAGCCCCAGTGATATAACCCAGCAGCGTGCTGGTAAAGATTTAAGTAAGTTTGTCATCTTAGTTGTACTCTCAAAGTGCACGGGCGGTGCACAATCAAATCATGCATCAGCATGTTAGTTCTCAAAAAGTGCTCTAGTGGTTTGCTCGGCCATAATCTCGCACACAGGACATTTAAGCTGAATGCGCTGTTGAGATACCGTCAAATACAGACTGCCGCATCGACACCGGTGTAAGGATGCCAGCTGTGATCTTAAATCACGAGCTAGAACCCAACCTTCATTAATGGTTAGTTTTTTCCAGGGGATCTCAGCTGGAAGCTCTGCTTCTTCTCTTGCAACCAAGTACGCATCGTAAGCCTTCATCAAAGCATCAATATTTAATTGTTTGTAGACATTATCACCACCAATATTGACATAAAGCGCCATCAGCAGGGAGCCTTCAACTAAGGCTCTTCTGCTTTTAACAATGGCATCAGATTCTGGCAATTGACCAGGACAAGGTGACTTTCCAGTCACTTCTTTGTGCAGCCTTCTGATAATGTGGATTGGCAAACCAGTATCGAGCGCGATAATGGTTGTTCGAAATCCGTACTTAATAAGCAGCGAGGCTCGGGTAAACAGCTCACTTTTGGACAGGTTATCAATCATGCATCCCCCTTGTTGTTTAGGGTTGATAATAAATAAGCGATTCTTGGGATACCTGTGCCTTTGCTCTTCACCATCTCAATCAGTTGGCTTTGGTTACCCCGTGGTTGAAACAGCATGAATGATGAGGTCGCCACTCGTTGCAGGTCATCAACACCGGCATTAATCAGTGCATCCACCACGTCGCGTGTAAGACCAAAGCGCAAGACCGCCTCTTGCGGATCAATTCGCGCTAATTCTCGTGCTGCGTGTAGGTACGCCAAATTTAATTGATAGAAGTCTTGTTGATTGGTTGTCATTGACGGACCTCCAGTTCATGTAAAAGATTGCGATAGATAGAAAGTACTCTTTGCCCATACCAGCGTGCACGCTCTTCGTTCCAACTGTGATAGCGGCCTATGCCAAGCTCTAAATCGTTTGGTGAAGACTTGATTGCTTCGGCCAAAATACTGGAGCCGACGGCAAGGTTGGTGATGGGGTCTAGCAGTTCCGTCGCTGTGCTCACCCGATGCCCATGCCAATGCAGATTGATTTGCATTAGGCCAATATCGAGCTGGTATTTTTCACTCTCTTGAAGTGCCTGGTTTAACAGTTGCTCAGCTTCTGTCTTAGATTTGGCGTAGGTTGCATTTGAACCATTGCGAATTGCGTATGGCCATGGACTGGTCATGTTAAGACCACGATGTGAGGCCGACTCAGCCAAGGCAACGGCGTAGAGCATGACTGGATCAATACCAACGCTTTGTGCTGCTTTTTCCCACTGATAGCCCGGAAACGCATAGACTGAAGTGCTTGCGGACATGGCTATCACTAGGGCAATGGTTTTTGCTTTAATCGTTTTCATTTTTGTCCTCTAATTCATTTCCGCGAAGCACCTGAATGGCTTTCGGGCTTATTCTTTTCAAAGGCACTGCGCTAAAGTCAGCGATGCCTCTCGTATAAACTTGTGCCGCTTTTGACCAGTCGCCCACGGCAACAGGCGCTTGCATATCAAATCCTTTTTGCTGGTTCTGATGGTCTGCAATACCCTGTAATAGCCTTGGGTATTCACCCACTTCGTCCAGTAACAAGTAAGCCTGGTAGCGTGTTAAAAACTCTTTTTGCTTAAAGGGGTATTCCCTGTCATCTACCTTGCAGAGTTCAACCCATCCCCCCATGTCTGAAATCACGCGGTGTATAAGTGCATCGTCAAACATCACGGATGTCCAAGCGCCAACCTGACGAACAGCCTTGTCAACTTTGTTCCAAGCAACCATGGCTCTTGAACCCGAGTTGCCATCGATATGCTTGATGACGTCAGCGGGCTTTGGAAAAAATTGCCCAGTATCCGGTGATTGAATATGCCGAGTCAGACCGATTCGCACTTCTTCAATGCTATAAGCACGAAGGGCTTCAAATGCGATGGATAGCAATTGCGGTGATACGCTTTTGCCATACATGGCCCAAGCTGCTCCCCAAACATCAGCAAACTCGCGTTTATCAACCTCCTGCACTTGAACGAACCTCCCGAATACCTGGTCCGGCCCAGCTTTCAGCAATGCGGCGATTGCTTTCTTCAATATTCAATTGGTGATTGCTGACCTTTAGGCTCGTCGATGATTGCTGTACTTCATCAATGCGAACGTACTCGTCTTCCCATTGCCGGTTTAAAAGCCAGTTATGTGGCATAGGGGTCTTAGTCCGATCTTGATACTGCAATCGGTTGTCTCGTTGCTCTTTCCAGCGTGTTAGGACTTCCAAGGCGAGTTCATGATCTTCATTGAGGCCCATGCGCAGCCATTCTTCTTTGGCTTTTGCTTTTTTTCTTTGCGTATTTGTACATCCCAGAAGTCTTCAAACTGTATGTGGTCAACAGTTTTAACTGTTGGTTTATTGCTTCTCTCAGAGTCATCCGACCGTTGAGAGTCCCTTACCGGGTTGCCATCAGGCATAAACAATGATGAAAATTCTTCTGGAAGCCGAGCTTGAAAAGCGGCAAGAGATTTCAAAAGCGATGCAATACCAACGAAGTCGGCAGGTACATCTTTAAGCAACCGAAAGGCTGCCTTACCTTGGTTTGGGTTTTCGATTGGGTTGTGCTTCAGAAAGCTTCGAATCAAAGTCCAACCAGATTCCTCGCAACGAATCAGGAACTGATCTTGTTCTAACTCACTTAACGCCTTGGCAACCTGTTGCTCATCCCAGTTCAAGTCAGAAGCAACGTAACCAATCGGCAGTCGAAAGCAGCCAAGCAAATTACAATGCGGGCATGTAAGCAAATACAGTCCTAGCAACTTCGCTGAATCACTCCAGGACAAAACATTTTGCTTTAGCCAAAAGCGGGTATAGACCTTGCCATAATCACGCATGGAAGTACTCGCTTTTGTGTTTACGTAAAATGCTGACCATTACTTGCCCTTAATCCTACTGGTTACTGGCTTTCAGCTCGCTTTGGCCTTCGGGATAGATGTCCGGTCTTAACTGAGATCGGGTTACCTGTCCTTGCGTAGCTTGTTCGATGGGTAAAACGAATTCAGCGGGAACACGCCCTGATTTATTCAACCAAAACCAGACGTTTTGCTGTTTTGAGTTGATGGCTCGTGCTAATGCTGATTGCCCGCCGACCAAGTCAATGGCACGGCGGAGATGTTTTTGTGTCGTGTTGAACACTTCCATACCGTCTCCTGTTACAATAATAACTGTTACAAGATTGAATGTTACAGTATAAACTGTAGATAAGTCAACAGTTAAAATTGTTGAAAGGCTACAGTTTTATTTGTAGAATACGGGCTTATGAAAACTTTATCCGAACGACTAAACCATGCCTTGCAGCTTACTGGGGTGACTCAGTCTGAGTTGGCTCGTCGCATTGGTATCAAACAGCAGTCGATCAGCCAGATTTGCTCTGGTAAATCGGCTAGGTCTCGTTACACCATGCAGATCGCGGAGGCGCTTCGCGTGAATGCTCATTGGCTCGCCACAGGTGATGGCGAGATTGGCTTGGGGGTCGGTAATGTAGAAGTAGGGCCTGACATTAAAGGGAGTATTCCTCTTATTAATTGGGTTCAGGCTGGGGATTGGACTGAAATAGCGGAGGGATTTGCCTTTGAAGATGCAGAGGAGTGGCGTGAAGTCACTGGGAAAGCACATGAAGGTTGTTTCGCGCTTCGCGTAAAAGGCGACAGTATGGAAAATCCAAGCGGAAAAAAATCCATACCTGAGGGAGCAGTGATCGTTGTTGATCCTGAGTTACCTTACTCATCAGGTTCATTGGTTGTTGCGCGTTTGGATGATTCGAAAGAAGCAACCTTTAAGCAGTTGGTTATTGATGGTGAACAGAAGTACCTAAAACCTTTGAACCCGCAATACCCTGCAATACCGATCAACGGCAACTGCACCATCATTGGTGTAGTACGACAAGCTATCATCGATTTTTGGTAGCGAAGGAATTTGTGGTTTAGCCACAGTTGTTCATGAGCTGAAGAAGCAACGATTGCAAACAGCTACAACTGAGCATTGGCGCACGCTGAGAGTAAATGGTAACCGATTAGATGACCATTGATTGTTTATAAAGTCAAGATCAGCGAAAATAGCGGCCAATTACGATTAACACGACGGATTTGACAAGCGAAGAACTGAAAAGAGAGTACTTCCAAAAGTGTGTACAAATCCGTGTACAAACTAAAAGAATTTATACATGGCAAACCAAGATTTTCTTAATGAAATCAATAAGCGAAGGACCTTTGCTATCATCTCCCACCCTGATGCCGGTAAAACCACACTGACCGAAAAGCTGTTGCTGTTCGGGGGTGCGATCCAGCTTGCCGGAACCGTCAAGGGGCGCAAAGCCGCGCGCCACGCGACATCAGACTGGATGGAGCTCGAGAAACAGCGTGGTATCTCGGTGACCTCGTCGGTGATGCAGTTCGACTATAACGATCGGGTCGTGAACCTGCTCGATACCCCAGGACACGCTGACTTCTCCGAGGATACATACCGTACCCTGACAGCAGTTGACTCGGCGCTGATGGTGATTGACGTTGCCAAGGGTGTCGAGGAACGTACGATTAAATTGATGGAGGTGTGTCGCATGCGCGATACGCCGATACTCACATTCGTCAACAAGCTCGACCGTGAGGGACGCGATGCGATCGATATCATGGACGAAATCGAGGATGTATTGAAAATGCCTTGTTCGCCGTTGACATGGCCGATTGGCATGGGCAAGCGATTTAAAGGGGTGTTTGATCTCCGTAGTGATACCACGCATCTTTATAATCCGAATCACGGTGGCAAGATTGCGACCGGTGAAATGATCGGGGGGCTGGACAATCCACGCCTCGATGAAGTCATCGGAGATATGGCTGACGAGCTCCGCGAGGAGGTTGAGCTTGTACGTGGTGCAACCCGCGAGTTTGATATTGAAAGCTACCTCCAGGGTGAGCTGACACCTGTCTTTTTCGGCTCTGCAATCAATAACTTCGGTGTACAGGAGCTACTCGATGCGTTCGTTGAATATGCACCTGCACCGCTTGCTCGCCACGCAGGCCAGAGAGACGTCAAACCGGAAGAGGAGGGTTTCAGTGGCTTTGTCTTCAAGATACAGGCGAACATGGATCCTTCACACCGTGACCGTATTGCCTTTATGCGCGTCTGCTCTGGCAATTACAGCAAAGGCATGAAGATGAAGCAGGTGCGCATTGGCAAAACAGTGCAGATCAGCAACGCGATCACCTTCCAGGCCGATAGCCGCAAGCAGGTTGAAGAGGCCTGGCCAGGCGATATCATTGGTTTGCATAATCATGGCACCATCCAGATTGGCGATACATTTACATCGGGTGAGGAGCTCAAGTACGAGGGCATTCCCTATTTTGCACCGGAACTCTTCCGTCGTGTCGTCCTCAAGGATCCGCTCAAGATGAAGCAGCTCCACAAGGGCGTTCTGCAGCTGTGCGAGGAGGGTGCGACCCAGGTTTTCCGTCCACTGAAGAATAATGACCTTATCCTGGGCGCAGTTGGAGTGCTGCAGTTTGATGTCGCCGTACACCGTCTCAAGGGTGAATATGGAGTTGAGGCAATAGTAGAGGCAATTGGCGTTCAGACGACGCGCTGGGTCAGCTGTGACGATGAAAAGATGCTCGAACAGTTCAAAATCAAGAACCATGACAACCTGGCCGAGGATGGTGACGGGCAGCTGGTCTACCTGGCTCCAACACGTGTGAATCTCACGCTTGCACAAGAGCGCTGGCCTGAGGTGACCTTCTCATCATCAAGAGAATTATAATAAAAAACAAATAGATAAAGAAAACAGTTAATTCATATTATTCTTTAAATTCAGCACATAAAAAAAGGCGCGGTAAGATACCGCGCCAAAAAACCACCATAAGAAGGATGGAGGAATATACGCTAATTTAAAGGAGGAGGATTAGCGTATGCAGATATACTAATATAGGTGCTTTCGAAAAGTCAAGTGAATATTGCGATGCAACAAAACATACATGCCAGAGATGCCGGTTCTCGTCGCGGGCAGTTGGTATTTGAGCGTGGTTCGGTAGAAACTCCCGCGTTTATGCCGGTTGGTACCTATGGCACAGTCAAGGCGATGACACCGGAAGAGTTGCGTTCAGTCGGTGCCGAAATGATTCTTGGCAATACCTTTCACCTCTGGCTTCGCCCAGGTACAGAAATAGTCCGTTTACATGGGGATCTGCACGATTTTATGCATTGGGATGGACCGATATTGACGGATTCAGGTGGATTCCAGGTCTACTCACTCGGTGCCATGCGCAAGATTACCGAAGAGGGTGTCCATTTTCGTTCTCCGATTGATGGAGACAAGGTCTTCATGGGTCCGGAAGAGTCGATGCAAATCCAGCGTGAACTGGGCTCAGATGTGGTCATGATATTCGATGAATGTACGCCATATCCGGCAACCCACAAGGTGGCAGAAGAGTCGATGGAGTTATCGTTGCGATGGGCTAAACGCAGTAAAGAGGCGCATGGTGACAACCCCTCTGCACTGTTTGGAATTGTTCAGGGTGGAATCTACGAGGATTTGCGACAGCGTTCGCTTGAAGGCCTGATGGAGATCGGTTTCGACGGCTATGCAGTAGGTGGGCTCTCGGTTGGCGAACCGCCTGAGGATCGCTGGCGCATACTCGATTTTCTCTCTGACAAGCTGCCAACTGACAAGCCACGCTACCTGATGGGTGTCGGTACGCCTGAAGACCTGGTCGAGGCGGTACAGCGTGGTATCGACATGTTTGACTGTGTCATGCCGACCCGCAATGCGCGCAATGGCGACCTCTTTACCCACACAGGCAAGGTACGCATCAAGAATGCAAAATATGCAAAGGATACCGGGCCACTTGATCCTGATTGCGATTGCTATACCTGCCAGAACTACAGCCGCGCCTATTTGCGTCACTTGCATCGTTGCAATGAAATACTCGGTGCGAGGCTGAATACAATTCACAACCTGGCTTACTACCAGTCACTCATGCATGGTATCAGAAGCGCAATTGAAGAGCAGCGTCTCGCCAGTTTCGTGGATGACTTTTATGCAATGAAGAGAACCGGGTAACGCAAGCCAATGGAAAGTATCCTTGTCGTTCTTGGCATCATCTTTCCGGTCTTCGCGGTTGCTGTCAGCGGCTATCTGTATGCACGTTTCCGACGCGGCGGCACTGATCTTTCAGTCACCAACAGGGTTAACCTGGAGATATTCACCCCGGCACTGATTTTCTCGGTGATGTCCGATGCCGAATTTGATCTGCTCAGCTACACCAGCCTGACGGCAGCCGGAGTTGTAGTGATTCTTATCACGGGCGTGATCGCTGTAGCGGCAGCAAAAGTGATGAAGACAGACGTCAAAACACTCGTACCGCCGCTGATGTTCAACAACTCTGGCAACATGGGATTGCCACTGGCAGTGTTTGCATTTGGAGAGGAGGGGCTGGCCGCTGCGACCGTACTCTTTATTGTCGAAAACTTCATGCATTTTACTTTCGGCAGCTGGATACTGGCGGCGCATTTTCATATCAAACCGCTGATTCGCCTGCCGATGTTCTGGGGCGCTTTTCTCGGCATCGTCGTCAATCTTGCAGGTATCAAGCTGGTTGAGCCACTTGGGGATGCAATCAGTATGCTTGGACAGATCTCGATACCGCTGCTGCTGTTCTCACTCGGTGCACGCGTGGCACAGACGCACGTTACCCACTTTCGTCTCGCAATAGCGGCAAATGTGCTTAATGTCAGTGCCACCCTGCTTGTCGGTCTTTTGTTAATTTCACTGTTTTCACTCGAGGGAATGCAGGCAGCGCAATTCATCCTCTTTTGTGCCTTGCCGCCGGCGGTTCTCAATTTCATGCTTGCAGAGCAATATGGGCAGGAACCGGATAAGGTTGCATCGATCGTGTTACTGGGAAATGTCTCCAGTATTCTCGTGATACCCGTGGTGCTCTATTTTATTCTGTAGGAATTGTTACAAATTTGAAAAAACAGGCTTGACATGGAGGCCGGAAACCGTACAATTTGCGGCCTCAACGCGGGAATAGCTCAGCTGGTAGAGCACAACCTTGCCAAGGTTGGGGTCGCGAGTTCGAATCTCGTTTCCCGCTCCAAACAAATCAAGCACTTATGAGAAATCGTAGGTGCTTTTTTATTGCATATGTGAAAAAGGGGTGATGATGAAAACACGATTTCACAAGTCCACCCAGACTTAGGAGTTCGGGGTGCGCAATACCCGCAATACAGCGTCTTACCCAGTACCTTGAATGCACCGATCGGTTGAGGTGGCAGTCGGAAGAGCTCATTCAATCAAGGGGCACTTCGGCGCGCCTTTTTCATATCGGAACAGGCCGCTGACCATACCGCTCCTTTATCATTCCAATTGCTTCACCCACAATCAGCGATGCCTGACGTTCACTGAGGTTAAAGCCTTTTTTCAGCAGTTTGATTGGTTTCTCGACTGAGTCATTCATCGATGCATTAACAAAAGCCACCCAGAGCGCAGCGTTGTTCTGCTTCAAAATCCCTTGCTTGAACATGTCATAGCCGACCTGGAAGTTAATCACTAGTGGCGCCAGGTATAGATTCGTTTTCCTGTCGCCTAATTTGAAGGGTAGTCCCTTGGAATGCCATTCGTTGATTGTGACGCGGGACACATCGAGCAGATCGGCAATCTGCCGCTGGGTTGCCCAGTTATCATTGTCCAGAATCGCCAGGGCTGTGTCCTCACGCCCTTGAAACATCGTACTAGCCATATACCACCTTGTCGTTGTAAGCCCCCTATAGGGCTTAGAAACTGGATAGTCACGGTGCTGCGAATTACCCGTAAACTAATGGCCTAGCCAGTACCTTTTGCCCTGAAGGGCTGCCAGTCATGCTAGGTAGATCATGAGGCATCATGCGAGTAGTTTAATGCCGTCCATAATTGTAGAACAATTATAGTACGTTTTGTGAGTGTGGGTAGCGTCGTAAATGTCCTCTTTCGGCCAAAAGCGGACATTCGTGTTTAAAACCGTAATACTCAGAAACCTGTATCTCGTAAGTGATTATCGATTAATTTCTTTCGACGGAGGTTCAGGCATAGGGTGCGCTTTTAGTGGTGCTGGCGAGGCAGGTGTCGAGTCACTTGGCGTTGGTGCTATCTTCATCGGCTCGTCAGGTAATGTAGGCCTAGATCCACCGGTCATTGTTACCACCGCCGTACAATCTTCAAGCTTGCCGAGGGCAGTTGTCCCATCCGGTCGTGTATTGCGGCAGCTCGTACCGTTCATCCCGCCACATCGTTCCGGATCGCCACTAGGAGCAGCAAACGTCTTATCTCTAATCATCGGCGGACGTCCCTCGCGCCGAACTGCACACTTGCACTCGCAGTTAATTTGACTCAAAACACCTTCACGTGGCTTCGCATTAGCTTCTGATAGCCAAGCTAGGTTTGCAATAAATACACAGGTGCCCCCTATAACAAAGCGCGGATTCAACTCACTAGTGCAACGGATGGGTTAATCCCGAAAAATACTTGATTGGGCGTTTTAATGCCAAGACATTTTCGGGGACGATTGTTCAGTTTATTCATCACCTGGTTGATTTCCGCCTGAGTGATGGTTGTAAAGTCCCGATGCTTTGGGAAGTATTGGCGAATGAGTCCATTGGTGTTCTCATTCAAGCCACGTTCCCAGGAGGCATAGGGATGGGCAAAGAAGAACCTGGCACTGAGGCCTTTAGCGATGGTCTCGTGACCGGCGAATTCCTTACCATTATCTGAGGTCAGCGTGTGAACGCGGCCGGCGATGGGTTTGAGCAGTTTGAGGATAGCGCTGGTGACGTTGCTGGCGGTTTTTCTCTCCACCTTATGGATGAGCGTCAATCGGGATTTACGCTCGGTGATTGAAACGATGGCCTGTTTGTGGCCTTTTCCGATAATGGTATCAAGTTCCCAATCACCGAAGCGTGAACGCTCATCAACCACGGCAGGACGTTCATCGATGCTGACTCGGTTAATCAGTTGCCCTCGGCGGCTATAGCTGCCATAGCGCTTTCGACGCTGCTTCTGGCAACGCAGGTGGCGGTATAGGTTACCGCCCATGGATTTGTTCTGGAGAACGTACTGGTAAATCCACTCATGAGAGATTTGAATGTCAGCCTCATTGCACAGCCACAGGCTGATTTGTTCCGGACTCCAGTCCTCGCGCAACAGATGCTCGACTCGCTCCCAGTGGGTAGTGGCAATACGGGGCTGGCTCTTGCTCTGACGGCGCTCTACAGACAGCCGATGGGCCTGTTTGGGGCGATAGCCGCGCAAGCCACGGTTACGCCTCAGTTCGCGGCTGACAGTGGATTTGTGGCGCCCAAGTATCTTGGCTATCTCTGTTTGATTGTGACCTGCTTTCATCAGTGCCTGAATCTGGTATCGTTCTTCCTGGGTAAGCTGCGTGTACATGGTGCTCCTCTAACTTTGGTCGGTGAGAGAAGCTACCTATGCTACCGCAGCTTGCCCTCTAACCAACTCTGTTGAGTTGCACTTGGAAATTGAATTCACGTTACCTTGTAATATAGTTTTTTTCATTAGTAAAAATATCAACGATAAATTATTTTTTACTACACATGATCAGAATACATAGACGTGGGTACAAGTTATGGTGTTTGTAAAAAGGATAGTCTTGGATGTGCTTAAACCTCATCAGCCAAATGCGCTTGAATTCTCCAGTTCCATCGCCAAAGCAGGCTCTGATTATCGTGTGCATTTGACCGTGATTGAGGTGGATGAAAGAACTGAGACACTTCAAATAGAAGTGGTTGGTAATGCCATTGATTTTGAAGCAGTTCAATCAACCATAAGCGATATGGGCGGTTCGCTTCACAGTATTGATGAAGTAGAAGTACAGAGTGAAACGGATGCTGGTTAAATCTTCATGAGCCTGTTGAGGAAAGCGAGGTTTCTGTTTCAGATCACCCGCACACACGATATTGTACGCCGCTATTTTGTTGTCAATGGATTTGATGGTGCGCTCACCATGCTGGGCCTCATTATCGGATTTCTTGTCAGTGCACCCGCCGACTTATCTGTTGTTATCAGTGTTTGCCTAAGTGCGGCCATTGCTTTGGGCATGAGTGGCGTGAGTAGCGCCTACATCAGTGAATCTGCGGAACGACAGCATGCGCTCGGAAAGCTTGAGGATGCAATGGTTTCTAACCTCCAACAGAGCGCACATGGTGAAGCGGCGCGTGCTGTCCCACTATTGATAGCATTGGTTAATGGTATGGCTCCCCTTGTTATCTCACTATTTATCCTAATGCCTCTATTTCTCTCTAGTGTTGGCATTCACCTGCCTGTATCACCGCTTTATGCCGCTATTATAGTTGCGGTTGTACTTATTTTTCTGTTGGGTGTTTTTCTGGGGAAAATCGCTGGAATATCATGGATACGAAGCGGAATTCAGACTGTATTAGTTGCATCGATGACTGCCGCACTAATTTATCTGTTCACTGCGCCGTGGGCTTAGAACGCCCGGCCTTGTCTATCCAAAGAGATAAAATACCGTCGGAACAATTCTGAACACCCGCTTTGACTCGCAAAGGAACCTGCTACAAGGAATCTGGATGTCGGCTATCAATATGAAGCAAGTCTTTAACTGTTGTAAGTAACGAATGACTGCTTTGGGTCGGAAGCGGTCGTTCAGTCTTTCATCCATTCTTTCTGAACACGTCTCTAATTGTCCTGTCACTAACCTTCGCTGTCTGATTTGATTCTTTGAGACCGATCTTTTTTGACACCCGCACTCCATTACCGTGAAATAGGGCTATTAACGATTGTTTACCGGAGATAAGTCGATGAAACTCGGTATAGTTGGACTTGGCCGCATGGGCGGCAACATGGCTCGTCGTCTGCGCAGGGCAGACATAGAGGTTATCGGGCATAACCGTACACTCGCAACCACCCGGGAACTGGCTGATGAAACAGGACTTGAGGTCGCCGAATCCATAGTGGACCTGATTGCACAGCTGGAGTCACCACGGGTTGTCTGGTTGATGTTGCCCGCTGGAAAAATCACCGAGGATGCAATTGAGCAAGCTCTTCCATTACTCGACAAGGATGACATTCTGATTGATGGAGCAAACTCCTGGTTCAAGGATTCGATGCGACGAGCTGAGAAAGTGCAGACGCAAGGTGTCCATTATGTCGACGCTGGTGTATCAGGTGGAGTGTGGGGGCTGGAAAATGGTTATGCCCTGATGGTTGGCGGTGATGATTACGCGGTACAGCGGATTACCCCTCTCCTGAAAGCACTGGCGCCTGCACCTGACAAGGGCTGGTTGCATTGTGGACCAGCAGGGAGCGGACATTACGTCAAGATGGTTCATAACGGCATTGAATACGGCATGATGCAGGCCTATGCGGAGGGTTTCTCCCTGATGAAATCACGTGATGACTTTGCCATCGATCTCGGAGCAGTTGCCGAGATGTGGCGGCATGGCAGTGTTGTGCGCAGCTGGCTGCTCGATCTAAGTGCAGATTTCCTCGCTGAAGACCAGGAGCTTGATGATCTGGAGCCATTCGTGGCTGACTCGGGAGAAGGGCGCTGGACGGCAATTGAGGCAGTCGAACAGGGTGTTCCCGCACCCGTGATGTCACTGGCAACCATGATGCGATTCAGTTCGCAGGGCAAAGGGGATTACGGCAACAAGATGCTGGCGATGATGCGCAAGGGTTTTGGTGGGCACGCAATCAAGAAAGAGGGCTGATTGATGGATACCATCTCACCCTGCCATTTCGTTATTTTCGGTGCAACAGGCAACCTGACGACGATCAAGCTGCTACCGGCTCTTTATCATCTTGAGAGAGCCGGTCGACTTGCTGATGCACTGGAATTCATTGCACTTGCCAGGCGTGACTGGAGCCAGGATGACTGGGCAGAACATGTGCAGCTGGCTTTGCAGTCGAAGCTTGGTGAGGCTTTTGATGGAGTAATTGCAGCCAGGTTGATTGATCGGTTTACCTATGTCCGTGGCGATTACAGCCAGCCTGAAGCCTACCAGGCACTGATGGAAGTGTTGTCCAGGCCCAAATCAGGTGTTTGCGAAAACATCATTTTTTACCTTGCCATCCGTCCGGCTGATTTTCTCAATGTTGTCACCCATCTTCACAACGCAGGCTTCAGTGGCAAGGTTGCTCGACACCGCATCGTGGTTGAAAAGCCTTTTGGTGAAGATCTTGAAAGTGCACGCATGCTGAACATGCAGCTGCATACACACTTTGATGAGGAGCAGATCTACCGCATTGACCATTACCTGGGTAAGGAGACCGTCCAGAATTTGATAGTGTTCCGTTTTGCCAACAGCCTGATCGAGCCGATCTGGAACCGTAACTATATAGATCACGTCCAGATTACCGTGGCAGAGGATAAAGGTATCGACTCACGTGCCGGCTATTTTGACAGTAGCGGTGCACTCAAAGATATGTTGCAGAACCACATGATGCAGCTCCTAACCGTTATGGCGATGGAGCCCCCGGCAACACTGGATGCAGACGCCTTGCAGGATGAAAAGGTAAAAGTACTGCGTTCCATCCGGACAATACCGCGTGAAGCAGTCAACAGTTATGCCATACGTGCCCAGTACAGTGCAGGAACAGTGGGTAATGAAGAGGCAGTCGCATACCGTGAGGAAGAGAATGTCGCAGACGATTCAACCACGGAAACCTATGTTGCCGCGAAGTTCTATATAGATAACTGGCGTTGGAAAGGTGTGCCATTCTACCTGCGCACAGGTAAACGCCTGCAGGAGAAGATGACCTCGATCTTTATCCGTTTCAAGCATCCGCCACAGCAGTTGTTTCAGAACACCTCGTTACAGAATATTGAACCAAACTGGATTGTACTGGCGATTCAGCCGCATGAATGTATGCATATCGAATTGCATGCAAAAGAACCCGGGCTTGACATGAATACACGGAGGATCGACCTCAAAGCGCCTTACCGTGATGAGGGTGAAGCTTCCCTGGATGCATATGAAACCCTACTGCTCGATATTATCGACGGTGACAGGAGTCTGTTTATTCGCTTCGATGAGGTTGAGTGGGCATGGCAGGTTGTAGATCCGATATTACGTCACTGGGCGGTGGCTGACAGTTATGTTCACACCTATCCGGCTGGTAGTTGGGGGCCGGATGAAGCAACCCGTCTGTTCGACAGTGATGATCAGAACTGGCGTAACCAGATCGAACAGGCATGACTCAACAAATTGTCCATAGGCACGTTTTTGAACAGCAAGACGCGTTATTGAACGAGCTGTTTCAGCAAATCGCAAAAGTTGCCGATGAAGCTATTAGGCAACATGGTAAATTCAGAATCGTACTTGCAGGTGGAAGAACGCCGGAAGCCTTATATAAAAAGTTGGTTCATCTCGATACCGACTGGAATCATTGGTTCATCTACTTTGGTGATGAACGCTGTCTTCCTGTAGATGATCCTGATCGCAATGACACAATGGCCCGCGTGGCCTGGCTCAATCAAGTCGGTATACCTCCTGAGCAGATATTCCAGATTCCTGCAGAACTGGGGGCAGAGCAAGGGGCCATACACTACCGACAGACGATTGCGACAGTAGTGACTTTTCATCTTGTATTACTTGGTATAGGTGAAGATGGCCACACAGCCAGTCTCTTCCCCGGTAATGAAATTGGCATAACAACAGACTCTCCGGATGTGCTTGCTGTAATGAATGCACCCAAACCACCACCTGAGCGCATCTCCCTTAGTGCATCCAGGTTGAGCCGTAGTGAACATGTCTGGTTCCTGGCTACAGGTGTAGGAAAGAGCAAGGCACTCAAGATGTGGGACTCAGGTGTGGGGCTGCCTGTCAGTGCAATTACGCCATTTAATGGTGTTGATCTTTATACTGATCGTCCTGACAAATAGTCATAAGCACAGCTGATATAAGCGATAAGCATAAGCAATGAAAATAAATATTGAAATATCAGTAAATTCTAATAAACTTATCTCCATTGAAACGAGGCACCAAGCCCGGATCAAACAGATTTTAAAACTTTAATACTTTTTAAATATTTTTGGAGATTCAAATGAAAAAGATTATTACTGCTGCAGCGATCGCTGCCATCATGGGTTCATCTGCTGCTATCGCTGATTGGGACATGCCTTTCTTCGGTGACGACAACAACTCATACAACGACAGCCGTTGGAACAACGACAGCTACGGTTACGGAGACGGACGTGGTGAAGGTCGTGGCCGTGGTCGTGGCAAAGGTCGTGGAAGCTTCAACTTCAGCATGGACGCAGACGCTGATGCCGATACCGAATTCGACGGCGACACCAACAACAGCTACTACGGTCGTGGTTACAACAACTGGGACAACCGTTACAACAGCCGTAACGGCTACGGTTACGCTCCTTACGGCTACGCTCCTGTTGCTGCTCCTGTAGCTCCAGTTGCTCCTCAGGCGCCTATCGCTCCTGAAGCTGCCAAGTAATTAATACAGTTTAATTACTGTAGTTATTACAAAGAGAATGCCATCACCGAAAGGTGGTGGCATTTTTTTATGCATGGTGCCGGAAATTTGAGATACTCATTGTCAAATATCAAGCCAACGATGTGGTTCCATGAATGGATTAGGTGTTTCAAACCAACCCTCAATTACCGGCTATTGTGTTTCAAGGAAGAAAAATGCGTAAATTATTCATTATCGCAATAATACTGTTCCCTCCTGTCGTCTATGCAAATGTTGTGTGGCCGGCTCTTTACCTGGAAATCAGACTGTTTTCCTGGTGGGCCATTGGATTAGGCCTATTAGTAGAGTTTTTCTATGTTAAGTGGCTGTTTGCTCTGTCTGTAAAGCGATCGGCTATCGCCGATCTATCGGCAAATGCGGCATCTTCTATTGCTGGAATCCTGTTAATCCCATTAGCGGGTATTGCATGGGAGTTCTTCCCGGCATCGATTTATCAGCAGGCTTTCGACTGGGGCACATTCAACCCGGTAACCTGGGTTGCCACTTTTATTCTGGGCTGTTTTATCAATGCTGTGATTGAAGGCGCAGTCTATAAAAAATGGTTTGCTCCTCACTTTCGTTACAAGAGCAGAGAGTTTTTATGGCTGCTGGTTGCAAACGCCATTAGCGTGGGTGCAGCATATATCAGTTTCTTGATCGTGCCGTTGAAAGCATGAAACTGAATAAGCCTGTTCATTGCACATTTTCGTTGCCGGAGGCGACAAAGCCGTTTTCATATTGAGGCGATTGACAACAGATGAGTGATTTCGTTGATAACTTAAATGAGGTGTTTGCACTGTTTGGCCCGATCCAGACAAGGCGTATGTTTGGTGGCTATGGTGTATATCACGACAGTTTGATGTTCGGCCTGGTTGCTGATGATGTCCTCTATTTAAAGGCTGATGACAAATCCTCTGATGCTTTCAGCCAACTTGGCCTGTCGCAGTTCGAGTATGAGAAGGGTAGTAAAAAAGTGAAAATGTCTTACTACATGGCACCCGAGGAGATATTTGATGATCCCAACGAGGCCAGGGAATGGGCCACCCGGGCATTTGATGCTGCATTAAGAGCGCGCAAGCCGGGTTCAAAAAAAGGAAGTAAGAAAAAATGAGGGTGCTAATCTCCTCATCGTGTTGATCCATTCCCATGTAGGAAATTTCCTACAAAAAAATCAGAATTTTCCTGCAGACGCCGACCTGTCTGCACCCTATAGTAAATCCATGGCCAGAAGTACGGTCTGGAATGCGTACTGATGAACGGCTCAGGCCATTTATACTGGCTGTAACGAAATGTCGTTAGAGATTAAAGAGAACTTTGGACGCATTATATGAAGTCGCTGGATTAACAAATATCGTCAACAACAAGGAAGTAATATCATGAAAAAACAAGTATTATCATTGCAGTAGCATTCTTATCTATAGCTAATTCTGCTCTTGCGAATTTCAGTGGAACATGGCAAACAACCTGGGGTGATTCAGGCGTAACAAGAATGACACTGCACCAGTCAGGTAAGAATGTCACTGGCACCTATACACATCAGAATGGCTTTATCGACGGTTATGTAGCGAATAAGAAAACAATGAGGGGCAGCTGGACTCAGTCTGGAAACAACAGGGCTGGCGTTGTTCAGTTCACACTCTCTCCGGATGGCAGAAGTTTCACCGGAAAGTACAACTACGATGGTGAAGACTCATGGACTGGTACCTGGAATGGCGTAAAAATTAAATAGACAGAACGCGGTATCGACAGGGTCAGGTGTGGTTGATGTGAGCAGGTGACATTAATCGTACCTGGCCCACTTGAGTCATTCAGTACTGCTATTTTCAGAGTAGCAGTTCTTCAATCCCATCCTGGCTAACAGAGAGCGCCATACCCTGATCTGAATGCCATTCACCGAGGACGATACGCTCACAGGTTTTACCATTGATTTCGAATTGGTGTCTTGCCTGCCTGTGAGTGTGGCCATGTATCAGGCGAGTAACATCATGCTTGTTCATAACACTTTCAACAGCAGACTGGTTAACATCCATTATGTCACCCGGCAGAAGTGAGGTGGCCTCACCACTCTGCTTGCGATAGTCTGCCGCAATCACTTTTCGCTCTTCCAGTTTGCGTCCGAGGAAGTCATTGGCAAAGGCATCGCTTCTGAGATATTCGCGTGCTTTCAGATAGCCGGTGTCATCAGTACACAGGGTGTCACCGTGCATTAGCAGCGTCTTTGTACCAAACAGATCAACGACCATTTCATCCGGAACCAGCTGGGTACCAGTGTGCCTGCAGAAATCATCCCCGAGCAGAAAGTCCCTGTTGCCGTGCTGAATCAGTACCTCGGTTCCTGATGATGTCAGCATGCCGATCTGAACACGAATATCCTGGTAGGGCGCCTCGTTGTCGTCATCACCGAGCCAGGCATCAAAGAGATCGCCAAGGATAAAAATGGCGTCTGCCTGGCGAGCCCGGTTGTTGAGGAAATTCAGAAAACGCTGCACCGTCGCCGGGTATTCCGGCGAGAGGTGCAGGTCAGAGATGAAGAGTATCTCGTTAGATTGTGACTCAGGCGTCGACAACTTCTGCCTTCTCGATCACGATGGGGTCGACTGGTACATCAGAATGTCCCGCAGTCACGCCGGTAGCAACACCCTTGATCTTTTCAACGACATCCATGCCATCGGTGACCTTGCCGAATACACAGTAGCCCCAGCCATCCTGACCCGGATAGTCGAGGAAGCCGTTGTTGGAGACATTAATAAAGAACTGCGATGTGGCAGAGTGGGGGTCCATGGTGCGTGCCATGGCGATGGTGCCTGCTTCGTTCTTGAGGCCATTCTTTGCTTCGTTTTCGATTGGCGCATTGGTTGTTTTCTGGCTCATGTCAGCTTCAAAACCACCGCCCTGGATCATGAAGTTGTTAATCACGCGGTGGAAAATGGTACCGTCGAAAAAACCCGAGGTGACATAGTCGAGAAAGTTCTTGCTGCTGATTGGTGCTTTCTCTTCGTCGAGTTCGATGGTGATGTCACCAAGTGTAGTTGTCAGTTTAATCATTTCTGTTCCTGTTCTTAATGTAATTTACTTAATACGTTTGATCGTGATGATCTCGACCTGTTCAATCGGTGCATCTGATGAGAATGGTCCACCTTTGCCGGTTTTTGACATGGCGATCTGATCAACAACATGGAGTCCGTCGGTCACTTTTCCAAATACCGCATAGCCTGCACTTCTGCTGCTCTTGTTGAGGAAGTCGTTATCACGATGGTTAATAAAGAATTGTGCAGTGGCCGAGTCCGGGTCGTTTGTACGTGCCATAGAAACCGTGCCACGCTTGTTCAAAAGGCCGTTGCTTGCCTCGTTTACAACCGGTTCGTTGGTCTTTTTCTTCTGGTATTTATTGTTGAAGCCGCCGCCCTGAATCATGAAGTCCTTGATCACGCGATGAAAAATGGTGCCATTGTAAAAACCTGCATCAACATACTCGAGGAAATTCATCACCGTGAGAGGCGCTTTATCCTGGTTCAGTTCGAGGGTGATGTTACCTGAGCTGGTCTCCAGTATGACGGTTACAGGGTTGGCGGGTGCCTGATCCTGTGCCTGGCCCTGGGGCTGATCTGTTGCCTGGCTGCAGGCCGTGATTGAAACAAGGCCGATTAGCAAAAACGAGCGTAGAAAAGTGTACATCGTGACTCCATGATAATTCGGAAAAAATGAAATGATACAGACGAAATGAGAAAAGCGGAAATGAATCCAGTAAACTAGGCCCCTGGAATTAATTTAGTATCAGCAAAAAGAGAATCTAATGCTTCGGATCTACAACGATCTCACCGGAAAAAAAGAGGAATTTCAACCAATTGAGCCGGGCAAGGTGCGCATGTACGTGTGCGGCATGACGGTTTACGACCTCTGTCACCTGGGCCATGCGCGCGTCATGGTGGTGTTTGATGTCGTCTATCGTTATTTGAAAGCAATTGGTTACGACGTTACCTATATTCGCAATATCACGGATATTGACGACAAAATTATTAATCGTGCCAACGAGAAGGGCGTCCCCTTTATCGAACTGACCGAGCATTTTGTCGACGAGATGCACCAGGATTCTGATGCACTCGCAATTCTGCCTCCCGATTCCGAGCCCAAGGCAACCGAGCACATGGATGAAATTCTCGCCATGATCGAGCGCCTGATCAGTAATGGCCACGCCTATGCTGCCGACAATGGTGATGTTTACTACGATGTGCGCAGCTTTCCTGAATACGGCAAGCTCTCCGGCAAATCGATCGATGATCTTGAATCCGGTGCGCGTGTCGAACCGGGCGATGCAAAGCGCGACCCACTCGATTTTGCCTTGTGGAAAGCAGCGAAACCGGATGAGCCTGCATGGGATTCACCATGGGGACGTGGTCGTCCCGGCTGGCATATTGAGTGTTCGGCGATGTCGACCTGTGCGTTGGGTGATACCTTCGATATCCACGGCGGCGGAGCTGACCTGACATTCCCGCATCACGAAAACGAGATTGCCCAGTCCGAAGGCGCAACCGGTCATCCATTTGTTAATTACTGGATGCATAACGGCTTTGTCCGTATCAACGACGAGAAGATGTCCAAGTCACTCGGAAACTTTTTTACCGTGCGCGAGATTCTGGACCGCTACCAACCTGAAGAGATTCGCTACTTCATCCTAACCAGTCAGTATCGCAGCCCGCTCAACTATGATGATGAGCACCTCGATAATGCACGTGGTGCGCTGGGGCGTTTCTACACAGCGTTGCGTGGCCTTGACCTTGATGGTGTCGAACCTGCAGGTGGTGATGTTTTCGTTGATAACTTTCACGCCGCGATGAAGGACGACTTCAATACTCCTGTCGCACTTGCCGCCATGTTTGATCTGACGCGCGAACTCAATCGTGCGCGCAAGGAAGATGAGGCCGCAGCTGGTGGACTGGCGGCTCAGCTGAAACAGCTGGGTTCACTGCTTGGAATTTTGCAACTCGATCCGGAAACTTACCTGAAAGGTGGTGACACTGCTGGTGGTCTTGCCGATGACGAAATTGACAGCCTGATTCAGCAGCGCCTTGATGCACGAGCAGAGAAGAACTGGGCAGAGGCAGATCGTATTCGTGACCTGCTGCAGGAGCAGGGCATCGTTCTGGAAGATGGAGCAGGCGGAACAACCTGGAGAAGAGGCTAGTCTAATGATCCAGCGGCATAAAACAGTTGCAGTCAGTGTCGGCGGTGTGGTCGTCGGCGGTGACAACCCGGTTGTCGTGCAGTCGATGACCAACACGGCAACCGAGGATATCAAGGCAACAATTGAGCAAACTGCGCAACTGGCGCAGGCCGGTTCCGAACTAGTTCGCATCACGGTCAACACCGAAGAGGCAGCAGCTGCAGTTCCGCACATTCGTGACGGTCTCGACAAGCTGGGCGTTTCTGTTCCGCTGGTCGGTGATTTTCATTTCAATGGCCACCGACTGTTGAACGATTTCCCGGCGTGTGCCGAGGCACTCGCCAAGTATCGAATCAATCCCGGCAATGTCGGCAGTGGCGAGAAGAAAGACCAGCAGTTTGCCGACATGATCGAAACTGCCAGTCGTTTCGACAAGCCGGTTCGGATTGGTGTCAACTGGGGCAGTCTCGACAAGCAGTTAGTTGTTCGCATGATGGATGAGAATGCAAAACTGCCTGAGCCGAAAGAGACCGAAGAGGTGATTCGCGACATCATGGTGGTTTCCGCACTTGAGAATGCCAGGCGCGCAGAAGAGCTTGGCCTTTCAGCTGGCAAGATCATCATCTCGTGCAAAATGAGTGGTGTGCAGGATCTCGTCGGTGTTTATCAGCGTCTTGCCGAACAATCCAACTATACTTTGCACCTGGGTTTGACAGAAGCGGGCATGGGGTCAAAAGGCATTGTCTCCTCGACAGCGGCCTTGGCTATCCTGCTGCAGCAGGGAATCGGTGACACCATTCGTGTTTCACTGACGCCGGAGCCTGGCCAGTCACGTACCACCGAAGTCACCGTGTGTCAGCAGATTCTGCAGTCACTTGGTTTGCGCTCCTTTATGCCGCAGGTGATTGCCTGCCCCGGTTGCGGGCGCACGACCAGTACCTATTTTCAGGAGCTGGCCAAGGAGATCGAGGATTACCTGAAACAGCAGATGCCGGTTTGGCGTACGCAATATCGCGGTGTTGAGGAGATGGATGTTGCCGTCATGGGTTGCATCGTCAATGGCCCGGGTGAATCCAAGCATGCCAATATCGGTATCAGCTTGCCGGGCACGGGTGAAAGCCCGGCTGCACCAGTGTTTGTTGACGGCAAGAAATTCAAAACGCTGAAGGGCGAGGGGATTGCTGCCGAGTTCAAACAGATTCTCGACAGCTATGTGCAGGATCACTACACCACAAGATAATGCCGGTCAGTTTTCCGCCTCTCTGTGGTGAGCAACCAGAAATCCTGATTCTCGGCTCAATGCCGGGAATCAAGTCATTGCAGGAACAGCAGTACTACGCCCATCCGAGAAATGCTTTCTGGCACATCATGGGTGAATTGTACGGTGCCGGCTTTGATCTTCCTTATGAGGAACGCCGGGAGATTCTCAGGCAGCATCACATCGCTCTGTGGGATGTGCTCGGCTATTGTGAACGCGAGGGCAGTCTCGATAGTTCAATCGAGTCAGCCAGCGAGGTGCCGAATGCAATTCCCGAACTGCTGCAAGAGCATGTCAGTATCAATCGTGTTCTGCTCAATGGTGGCAAGGCTGCCAGTGCTTTCCGTAAACACATCCTTCCATCTCTGCCTGTGACGCATGACTACAAAATTGTACAGATGCCATCGACTAGTCCCGCTCATGCGAGGATGTCTCAGGCAGAAAAGCTCGAAGTCTGGAGAGAGGCTCTGTTGAAATAGTGTAGTTTAAGGTTAATCACGCCTCATCACGGGCTTGAACCGGGATCTAGCCATGACAAATTTTACTGCATCAATATCTAAATCCTTAAGATTAGGCTTATTTTTCACACCCAATTTCCGCTATGCTTTATGAATAAACAAGGTGGATGGAACATGATGAAAAAAATAATCACACTTCTTATTCTGCTGGCATCACCCCTCCTGTTTGCTGCGAGTGAAACAGCACAGCTTGATACAGGTCTTGTGAATCCCGGTTATCACGATAAACCAGAATGGTTCAAAGAGTCCTTTCTCGATATTAGTGAAGATATCGAAGGGGCGACTGATGCAGGCAAGCGAGTGATGCTCTATTTCTATCAGGATGGTTGTCCCTACTGTGCCAAGCTGTTGCATGACAACTTTGGGAACCGTGATATCGCTGATAAGACGCAGAAGTATTTCGATGTCATCGCTATCAATATGTGGGGTGATCGTGAAGTCTCGGGTCTGGATGGCGAGGCAACAACAGAAAAGGCTTTCTCACAATCATTGAAGGTGCAATTCACACCAACCCTGCTGTTCCTCGATGAGAGTGGCAAGGTGCTGGTACGTTTGAACGGCTACCTGCATCCACACCAGTTTGATGTTGTTCTTGATTACGTGGCACAGCGCAAAGAGGGCCAGATGTCGGTGCGAGACTATGTTGCTTCCATCAATCCACAAGCAGCCAGTGGCAAGCTGCATATGGAGCCCGGCTTTATTCAGTCACCAGTCAACCTGGCAGCTTTAGATAAGGAAAAGCCGGTGCTGTTGCTGCTGGAGCAGAAAACATGCGCAGCCTGCGATGAGTTGCATCAGGATATTCTGCAACGCAAGGCTGTACGTAAATCCCTAGAGCAGTTACAAGTTGTGTTGCTGGATATCTGGTCTGAAGAGAAGATCACCGGGTTTGATGGAGTGGAAACCACCTCACGAAAGCTTGCTGAACAACTGGGTGTCCACTATGCCCCAAGTATGCTCTATTTCGTTGCTGGCAAGGAGGCATTTCGTACCGAGGGTTACCTGAGAGCCTTCCACGTCCATGGCGGCATGGATTATGTACTGGGTGACGCTTATATAGAGCAGCCTGAATTCCAGCGTTATCTTCAGGATCGTCGTGCCGAATTTGAAGCACGGGGAATTCATGTCGATCTGTGGGAGTAATCTGCGGGATGATCTTGTTATAATTGCTTCAGTCACTATTGATCTGAGTAAAGTAAAGTGGAAACAGAAGCGGTTAAAGCATTGATACAACAGGGAATGCCTGGGGCGGATATCACGGTTACAGGCGATGGACGTCATTTCGAAGCTGTCATAGTCAGTCCTGAATTCGAAGGAAAGTCACTCATCCAGCGCCACAAGATGGTGATGGCGACTGTGCATGACGAAATCACTTCTGACACATTACACGCCCTCTCGATCAAAGCCTACACACCAGAGCAGGCAAAGTAATCTCGCAACTGTCGCACAACAGACGTGAACTGGTCAGGGACAAGGTTGTTGAATGCCTGGAGCTCGCTGCAAACCATTTTGACGAATCGTTCACACTCCCCGAGATACGTTTTGATCTGCATGCGCGTGCCGCCGGCCAGTTTCGTTATGGCAAAAACCTGCAACAGTTAAGATTTAATCCCTACCTTTTCTCTACAGGCTTTGAAGTGAATCTCGACACGACTGTTCCGCATGAAGTGGCGCACTATGTCGCGTTTAACCTCTTCGGGCGCGTCAAACCACATGGAAAAGAGTGGCGGGAAGTTATGAAGCTGTTTGGCGTGCCTGCCGAAGTCACTCACAGCCAGAATGTGAAAATCCCGGGATTGCGTCGGGAGAGGCGCTGGAGCTATCAGTGTGACTGCCAGCAGCATCAGCTGACTACCAGGCGGCATAATAAAGTTGTGTCAGGGAAAATGCGTTATAGCTGCCGCAGATGTGGGCAGCCATTACGACAGGCGGCTTCCTGACTGGTGACGGATTTTTGATATAGGTCATATACCGCCAACAGTAAGGGTGTTAGTTTTTACCTCCTTGAAAGTCACAATGGTGCGTCACCGCTCATTTCTACGAGCAGGGGCTCTGTTGCCAGTGTGCCAGTTCGACTGATCATTATGATCCGGTCGTGAATCGGAGTTGTTATGTTGCACAGACTAATTCGCCGCTTACCGCGTCCACCGCAGGCTCCAGCCAGGTTTATGCTGGAACAGTTTCTCAACAAAATTTTTGCCACAGCCATCGCTGAAGAGGAACTGGATTTTCTCAATGACAATGTTTTCCAGGTCAGGGTAGATGGGATTCCGATGGAATTTGACCTGACACTGAAAAATGACAAGCTGAAATTGTCACACGTCTCAGATCAATGGGATTTACGCATCACTGGCAGTGCCTATGATTTCATGTTGCTGGCAGCACGCCGTGAAGATGCCGATACACTCTTCTTTCAGCGTCGTATCACAACTGAAGGCGATACCGAACTGGGCCTCTACCTGAAAAACTTTCTGGATTCTCTGGACCTCTCCGATCTGCCTTTTTCAAAATGGCTTGAGCAGGGCCTGAATGGTGCAATTGCAATGCACGACAGGTTTGAGCCGCTCGGCCGTGCCCTGCAACGCTGATTATTCGCTAACCGGGAGCCAGTTGTATGGAACTCGTCTGTCCGGCAGGTAACCTGCCATCTCTCAAGGTCGCTGTTGACCATGGTGCTGATGCTGTGTACATGGGTTTTCGTGACGACACGAATGCAAGACACTTCGCGGGACTCAATTTCAATGACAAGCGGGCAAGGGATGGCATTCGCTATGCGCAAGAACGTGGAACTCGAGTTTTTCTGGCGATCAATACATACCCCCAGCCAGCCGGTTGGCCACGTTGGGAAGAAGCCGTGGATAAGGCGGCAAACCTCGGTATTGATGCACTGATTTGTGCAGACATCGGGGTGATGCAGTATGCCTGTGATCATGCACCTCAGCTGAACTTGCATCTCTCGGTGCAAGGTTCAGCAACGAGTGCAGAGGCTGTCAGTTTTTACCATGATCACTTCGGCATTAAGCGCGCTGTTTTGCCGCGCGTCCTTTCTCTTAAACAACTCAGGAGAGTCGTCTCTGCCTCCCCGGTACCGATCGAGGTTTTCGGATTTGGCAGCTTGTGTGTGATGGTAGAAGGGCGTTGTTTATTGTCGTCCTATGTGACTGGCCAGTCTCCCAATACCTATGGTGCCTGTTCGCCAGCTTCGGCCGTGCGATGGGACAAAACACCTCGAGGGCTTGAGTCACGTCTTAATGAAGTCCTGATAGATCGTTATGCTGATGGTGAAAATGCAGGTTATCCGACGCTCTGCAAGGGACGTTTCCATGTTCATGGAAAAACCGGCTATGCAATCGAGGAGCCTGTCAGTCTGAATACCATGGAATTACTGCCTGAACTGCTGGCGATGGGAGTAGCGGCAATCAAAATCGAAGGACGACAGCGCAGCCCGGTTTACGTGGAACAGGTAGCGACAGTGTGGCGGGCAGCAATCGATGCCTGTCAGAAAAATCCCTCAGGTTTTCATCCGGATCCGGCCTGGCAGCAAGTGCTGCAATCAGTTTCGGAGGGAGCACAAACCACTTTCGGTGCTTATCACAGGCCATGGCAATGAATGAATCAATCATATCACGTCTCTCTCTGGGGCCGGTTCAGTACCACTGGACGCGTGAACAGCTGCTTGATTTCTACACAAGCATATCGGACACACAGGTTGATATTGTCTATCTTGGTGAAACTGTCTGTTCAAAACGGCGTATGTTGAAACTCGATGACTGGCTCGGAATAGCAAGGGAATTGTCGGAGGCTGGTAAAGAGGTCATCTTGTCGACCCTGGCGCTGATCGAGGCGGAATCCGAAATACTGAGCATGAAGCGCATCTGTGAAAATGGACAGTTCAGGGTAGAAGCAAATGATATGGCGAGTGTCCATATGCTGGAAAAAATTGGAGCGCCATTTGTTGGCGGTCCCACACTCAATCTCTACAACCAGAAAAGTATCGAGGTGTTGGCGAAAAGCGGCATGTATCGCTGGGTCATGCCGGTCGAGTTATCCAGGAAAACTTTCATGGACATCAGGAATGAACTGCCTGGGGGGCTCGAGACAGAGGTATTCGCCTATGGACGCCTGCCACTTGCCTTTTCTGCTCGCTGTTTTACAGCCCGTGCCCATGATCTCCCCAAGGATGACTGTCAACTGCGCTGCATTGATGATCCGGACGGCTTGCTGATGAAAACCAGGGAAGATGAGGAATTCCTGGTTCTAAATGGTATCCAGACCCAGTCTGCACATACATTTAATCTGATCGCGGCCGAGCCACCAGGACAAGCCAAAATCGATGTCCTGCGTATCAGTCCACAATCGAGAGACAACCTCGACATCATTCATCATTTCGACGCATGGAGAAATGGATGTGCTGCAGACACTGATGTGGCGCGAATGATGGAAGAGATGATGCCCACCGGTGTTTGCAATGGATATTGGCTGGGTGAACCGGGTATGAACAGAGGTTCCGTCGAGGTTCCGCTGCCGGGGTGATGTGTGGCCGGTTAAGCAGCAGGCTCGCACCCCTCTGTTTTTCATCTCCGTCATTCAGTAGATGACGTGCCGGTAGCGATTGCTGCTGACTGGTATGTTGTAAATCAAGCGTGATTCACTATGCTTGAAGATAGGTAGTAATGACATTTGGTACTGGTTTTTCCTTATTGGAGAATAGGTATGAGAACTATTCTGATGGCTATCCTGTCTACTTCTTTTTTCGTTTCGAATTTCAGCCTTATGGCAGATGATTACGGGAGACCTGTAGACTCATCCGCGCGTGACACGAATGGGGGTGCATACCATGTTGTTACTAGCGGGATATGCAAGATTCCTGATGACCGTTCAGTCACTATTGGCCCGAATAGCAAATATGGTACTGGGGCAAAAGCTAAGGAAAAAGCAGCGAGTGCTGTATCGGGATTGCTTGGCGGGATGCTTGGTGGTTCAGGTATTGGCATTGGAGCGCCGGGAAGTTTTACAGGGAATGAAAGTGCTTCTGATGATGGCCCGAAAACTGTACCTGATCCGGCTTTAGGTAAAAAATTAAACGCCTCGTGTCTACCCACCCGGGTATGGAGCACAAGGCTGGCGTCAAGGCCGGTGGCACTTTCATTATGGTGAATAACAAGCTTGCAGCTAGCGTCAGGCTGGACAAGGCGCCATCTGATGGAACATTCCACGCGGTATGGCTGCATGACGGCATGGGCAGGATAATTTTTCCTGTAAAGTACCTCATCGTTTCTCTTTACAGAAACTGGCAACTGACAGTGTTGTGGACGAAGGATCGCTGGGTAGACGGTGAGCATGTTTTTCATGATGAGGGGAGAAAGGTTTCTGTTGGTACTGACTACCTGGGGAGCGTGCGGCAAAAGCTGGAGGGGGAGAAGGGTGTTGCCAACAGTATATGGTACCGGCACGGTTTCAATACGGCAGTTAAAGGCATTAAACACCTAGTCGCAATTTTTCCAGTTACCCAGGCTGAACTGAATGCGTCAAAATGTCCAATGTACCTTGTGTCACATATCTCACTGCCCGGGAAGAATCCCGTTATCACTACCCCGCTAATGCTGGAGGTAATCGGTATCAACAGGGAAGTCGTTAACAAGTCGCCAAAACCGGCTATAAAGAAGGGCAGTGTTGAGAGGGAAAGTAGCTTTTCCCACTGAGGCCTACAAGCGAATCAATGGAGTCTGGTTTCATTGATTGGATTCTATTGTCTGGATTCCGACTCAAGGCCGGGATGACGTCAGTGATGTGTGCCATGCCAGACTTGCCGCGCGGTAGCGTGATTTACCGCTCTTCAGTCCATCTAACATCCATTTCAGCCAGTTTTGATTTCAGGTCATCCATTGCCATTTCAACATCAGATGTTTTTCCCTTCGCACCAAACTCGATCAGGTTGATGCCATTACCTTCTCGATGTATTGGCAGGCTGAAAAAACGGATATCCTGATAACGGGCAATCATCTCCTCCATTGTCTCGACGATTGAGCTCTCAGGCGTGCCATGCAGATAGATGGCTGATTCTACATAGTCGGCTGGTGTTTCTATCGGGTAGTGCGTTTCGAGAATCCACTCCATCATCGGGTGTGCCATGACAGGAAATCCTGGCAGGAAGTGGTGCTGACCAATACGGAAGCCGGGAATCTGGTTGTAAGGATTCGGAATCAACTCGCAGCCTTCCGGCAGGTCGGCCATACGAATACGCATGGGGTAGGCGTCTTCGCCGAAGCGTCCCTCGATCAGTTCAACCGCTTTAGAATTGCGAACAAGTGGCATGCCAGCAGCGATGGCTGCGCATTGACGGGTAAGGTCATCAGGCGTGCCGCCGATGCCGCCAAAACTGAAAACCACGGCATCTTCCTGCATGCTGGCTTTCAGGGTGGAGATGATTTGTGCTTCGTCATCGCCAATATAGTGTGCAAACTGCAGACCTTCATGACGTGGTGTGAGAAGTTCGATGGTTTTTTGGAGATGACGGTCCTGGCGACGACCGCTGAGAATCTCGTCACCGATAACGATAATCCCCCAGTTTCTATTGGTCATTGAATCAGGGCCATTCAGGAAGTGGCTATGGCGCCCTTGTCCATACCCTCGTAAGCGTGCACTTCGAAGCGGGATTCGGGGTGGCTGCTTTTCAACTGTTCGGCGATATGCTCGGCAATGTTTTCGACGGTTGAGTCGGCATTGATCAGGTCACAGCAGACAGCAGGCAGGGTTAACTCGAAGTTGCCCTGACTTGAGCTATAAGCGTAGTGATGACATTCATCGGAGGCATCGGCAAGATCCTCCAGCGAACCGATATAGATATCATCCCAGCGATCTGCCCATTCCTCTTCCAGTTCGATGGAGCGTGTGCCGTTACGGTAAATAATGATGCGTGAACGGTGACCATGCGCGATACGCTGACAATTGCCTGCATGGTGTTTGAGGCCGTGGCTGTACTGGTAACTGCTTTCGTCGATGACCTCTTCACTGAGATTGATCTCGATTTCAGAAACATTCTCCGGCAAACGCTCCTGCAGCATCTCTGCAATTGCGGTGGCAAGTGTACCCGGTGTGACATCGCTGACATCAAGCAGGCTCACAGCCTCGGCAGGAGAGACGTGTTTCAACTGCATGTTGTCGCCCCAGCGGAATTTGAGTTCAATGCGGTTGTCCCAGGTATCAGTGCTTAACTGACTTGAGCGTGCCGGTGCAATCAGTTTATGGTCAAAGTGTTCATCAACAAGTTGCTTGACCTGGCGTTTGACATCCGCAAAGTCCAATACCATGCCTTGCTCGTCAAGTGAGCCCGACAGGCGAATACCAAGACTCAGGCTTTCACCAAGCAGTCCGCGTTGATTATGCAGGTAGGAAAAGTCAATCGATGTCAGGTCGTTTACAAAAAGTACACTCATTTATTCATCCTTGTTGCGCCTGTGTGCGCGTTTTTTTGTTTTGTAGGCGGCAACCTGCTGCATGATGGTTGAAAAGGGGAGTTCACGGAAGTCTCCGAACTGCTCTTTTGCCAATATTAATAGACCGTCTATATCATTGATTGTAGACGCAATTGGCTCGTCCGGATAACAGGCATGCCTAAGACCGAGGAGCCCTCCAACCTGGATACGTATCGCCTTGACGTGGGGGAGGCTGCGTTTTTTTTCAGTATCAAGTGTGTGCAATGCAAATTTCGCCTGTTCACGCAGGATGTCGAGATACTCCTGGCACTGTTGCTGGCCGCGGTCGGATTTACAGTGCACGCCCTCTCGTTCGGCGATACAGAACTTTTCAGTCGAAGAGCAACCGCACTGGTTGGTGAGAATCGATTTTTCGTAGATGCAGAAACGCTCATTGACAGCGTGGTAAGTTTCTCTGAAAGCGTTTTGATCCATTATTTTTCGATCCGCTTGAACCTGTGAATCTGCCGGCGCTCTTTCTTGTTGGGACGATGATCGGTTGGTACCGGCATTGCAGCACGAATAGCCTTCTCTTCGGCGATCACTTTCTCACGTGCGTTGATGCTCTCTTCGCTTTCACTATAGAAGGTCACTGCCTCTTTTGCAGGGCGACGCTGCTTGGGTAAAACCTCGACGGTTATGTTCCATTCAAGAGAGCCCTTGTGAATGCGCAGGCGCGTGCCTTCCTTGACTTCCTTTCCAGGCTTGGTGCGTTGCCCGTGGAGATGTACCTTGCCGCCATTGACGGCCTCTGTCGCCAATGCCCGGGTTTTGAAAAAACGGGCTGCCCATAGCCATTTGTCGAGACGCATTCGCGATCTCTCCGGGTCAGGTTACTTCATCATCGAAATCTGAAGGCGACACACACAGCAGATCATCGAGTTTACCCGCCATATCCAGTGCTGCCATGTCATCGAAACCGCCGACGTGAACTTCACCGATAAAAATTTGCGGTACCGTACGGCGCTGACTACGTTCCATCATTTCCGCCATGCGTTCACGATCCTGGTCGATACGGATTTCTTCATATGTGACACCCTTGCGGTTGAGCAGGCTCTTGGCGCGGTCACAGTAGGGGCAGAATGCGGTGCTGTAGATAACGATATTGGACATGGATTTGTACGGCTCATTTATGGTTTCTTGAGACCAATGCTACCAAAAACGGGGAGAGTGGACACCATCAATGTGTTTTACTCTGTCCCCTTGGTTTTACGGGTTTTTACTCATATCGTTTGACAGGTAGACTATAGGAAACTTCTCAGATACATATCGTAACCAAGCATGAAAGACGCCAGCAGCAGGGCAATCCACCTTTCCGATTATCAGCCACCGGCCTACCTGGTCGACCAGGTCGATCTCACCTTTGATCTCAGGAATAAGGGCACAAAGGTCAAAGCACGCCTGGAGTTGCGCAGAAATGGCGAGCACAACGATCCGTTACTGCTTGACGGGGAACAGCTCAACACCTTGTCGGTTGCAATTGACGGTAACAAGCTCGCAGAGTCCGATTTCATCATGACCTCGACCCAATTGCGCATCGATAATGTGCCGGATGTTTTCATTCTCGAAACCGAGGTGGAGATTGCTCCCGAGTCAAATACTGCACTTGAGGGGCTCTATCGTTCCAATGACCTCTTTTGCACCCAGTGCGAGGCAGAGGGATTCCGCCGCATTACCTGGTATCCCGATCGCCCCGATGTCATGGCGCTGTTTCGTACCAGTATCGAGGCTGAACGCGATATGTTCCCGGTGCTTCTTTCAAACGGAAACCCGGTAAGCGAGGAGCAGTTAGACAATGGCCGTCATCGTATCACCTGGGAAGATCCTTTCCCCAAGCCGAGTTACCTGTTTGCCCTGGTTGCAGGCAATCTCGCCCTGCTTGAGGATCGTTTTACCACCATGTCGGGTCGCGAGGTGACACTGCGTATCTACTCGGAACCGGAAAATATTGATAAGTGCGATTACGCCATGGAGTCGTTGAAAAAGGCAATGCGCTGGGACGAGGAGGTCTATGGACGTGAATATGACCTGGATATTTTCATGGTCGTGGCTGTCAATGATTTCAACATGGGTGCGATGGAGAACAAGGGCCTCAACATCTTCAATGCCAAGCTGTTGCTTGCACGACCTGACACTGCCACGGACATGGATTACCAGGGTATCGAGGCAGTTGTCGCACACGAATATTTTCACAATTGGACCGGTAATCGCATCACCTGCCGTGACTGGTTCCAGCTCAGCTTGAAAGAGGGGCTGACAGTCTTTCGTGACCAGGAATTCTCTGCAGATATGGGCTCACGCGACGTCAAGCGCATCGAGGATGTACGTATGCTGCGTTCTCACCAGTTTGCCGAGGATGCCAGTCCCATGGCGCATCCTGTACGTCCTGACTCCTATATAGAGATAAACAACTTCTACACACTTACCGTCTATGAGAAAGGCGCTGAAGTCGTGCGCATGCAGGCGTTGCTGCTGGGCGATGATTACCGCCGCGCGACAGATCTCTATTTTGAACGTTACGACGGGCAGGCGGTCACCACGGATGATTTTGTCAGCTGCATGGAATCAGTCAGTGGACGCGACCTGGGACAGTTCCGGCGCTGGTATTCACAGGCGGGAACACCGCAACTGCATGTCAGTGGCGAATATGATGCCGACAAGGGAAAGTATTCTCTCAAGGTGAGGCAGGAATTACTCACCATCTCTGGCCAGAAAGAGAGCCTGCCGATGCTGATACCCCTTGCTGTCGGTTTGCTGGATTCTGAGGGAAATGAGATGCCGCTCCGTCTTGAGGGTGCAGAAGCAGAACCGCATACGACAATAATGATCGAGGTGACAGAAGCGCAACAGGAATTTCTATTTACAGGTATTTCGCACGAACCGGTTCCCTCATTATTGAGAGGTTTCTCTGCACCGGTGAAATTGCATTTTGACTACAGCCAGGAACAGCTGCTGTTCCTGATGGCTCACGACAGTGACGGCTTCGTGCGCTGGGATGCTGCACAGACCCTGCATCAGCAACTGCTGCTCGAGAAGATTTCAAATCCCGATGCAACACTGCCGACTGCCTATATTGATGCGATTCGAAAGGTGCTTCTGGAGTGTGATGATCTAGCGCTCGCCACTGAGCTCCTGGCTCTGCCATCAGAAAGCTATCTTGGTGATCAGATGGAGATTGTTGATGTCGATGCGATTCATGCGGCACGCGAGAGTGTTCGTTTCGAGATTGCAGAGGCACTTGATGAAGAGCTTGCTGGGAAGTGCAGTGAACTCGCATCTGATGACGCTTATGAACCGGTGCACGAACAGATTGCTGCGCGTTCACTGAAAAATCATGCTCTTTCACTGCTCGCCATGACAGGGACTGATGAAGTCAGGGAACTGGTTGAATCGCAATACATGGCACAACAGAATATGACCGACGTCATGGCAGCGCTGTCGATCACAGTACAGCGTGGCTGGCAGCCGCTCTCACGGCGACTGCTGGAGGATTTTGAACGGTGCTGGTCAGATATGCCGCTGGTCATGGACAAGTGGTTTGGTGTGCAGGCCTCTGTTCCTGCGACCGCTACAGTTGAGGCTGTCACTGCTTTGATGTCGCATCCCGCATTCACGCTCACCAATCCAAACCGTGTTCGTGCACTTGTCGGCAGTTTCGTCATGAACAACCCGGTGGCATTTCATCGGGAAGATGGTGCAGGTTACCGCTTGCTTGCTGATCTCGTGATTGAACTGAATGACAAAAATCCGCAGGTAGCTGCTCGCCTGGTGCGCCACATGAGCCGTTGGCGGCGCTATGATGAAATCAGAAGTGCCCTGATGAAGGAGCAGCTGGAGCATATTGCAGCGATTCCAGCTATCAGCAGGGATGTCAGTGAAATTGTTAACAGGAGTCTTGCCTGATGAAAGCACTGGTTGTTGTTGCCCACGGTAGCCGCCGCGAAGCCTCGAATGACGAGGTGCGTGAACTGGTAGCGCGCCTTGACGACTCTGCAGGCGGCACTTTTTCTGTTGTCTGTGCTGCCTTCCTCGAACTGGCGGAGCCCTCGATTCCTGATGCCATCGTCAATGTGATTGATCAGGGAGCCGGGCATGTCACGGTATTGCCCTATTTTCTCTCCGCAGGGCGGCATGTAGCGTCTGATATCCCCGCTGAGATCGAAAAGGCGCGGGTACGTCGTCCCGGTGTCGAAATCCGGCTTGCTGAGTACGCAGGCTCATCTGAAGCGATGTTGCCGCTACTGCTGGATCTGGCTATTTCCTGACAATTCTACAATCACGACAAATTGTGCACCGCAGCAGGCATTTGCCTCCAGCAGGAGTACAAAAATAGTGGTATTTATCAGCAAAACAGCGTATTCTAATCCTATCGCTGTTGAACAAGCTTGAATAGCAAATAACCCGGACATATAATCCGGGTTTTCGATTGACTGGCTACCGGGCAATTTTTCCCGCCGGGTGGTTTTTTGACAAGGTTAATGAGACTTCGGAGACCGGATACTATGAACCAGACTTATTATGATGCAGTAACCAAGATGGAAGAGATGGGCTGTGATGAAGAGTACATCCAGGGTTGGCAAGCAGGATTTCTGCAGAACCCGGAGCGTGAAGAGCAACGCCTGACCGAAGCTTACGAGGCTGGTTATGGTGACGGTAAAGAGAAAAGCTCTGACAACTTTGCCAACTGGGCGAAAAGTTAATTCAGACTGGTTGAAAACTGGTTGAACAAGGCCCCTTGATAGGGGCCTTGTTATTTTATACACAGGATACGCTGGAGAAGATCATGGCAGTCATTGAACTGACAAAAGAGAACCTCGAAGAGACCATTACAGGTAATGCCTTCGTCCTTATCGATTTCTGGGCTCCCTGGTGTGGTCCATGTAAATCCTTTGGCCCCACTTTTGAAGCTGTTTCCGAAAAGTATGAGAATATCGTGTTCGCCAAGGTCAACACTGAAGATGAGCAGGAGATTGCTGCACATTTCCAGATTCGCTCAATTCCAACCCTGATGATGTTTCGTGACCAGATCATCCTGTTGAACGAGGCAGGTGCGTTACCTGAATCAGCACTGGTTGATGTCATTGAACGTGCTAGTGAGCTCGATATGGACGATGTCCGCAAGCAGATTGCTGAAGAAGAGACGGGTAACCAGGGGTAATTCAGTATGATTACACTAGAGGCATTGCTGTTTGATGTCGATGGTACCCTCGCAGATACTGAGCGTGATGGTCATCGGGTTGCATTCAACAGGGCATTTGAAGATGCAGGGCTCGACTGGAACTGGTCGGTTGAACTCTACGGTGAACTGCTAAAGGTTACCGGCGGCAAGGAGCGTATGCACCACTTTGTCGCATCCGAGAATCCAAAGGTTCCGCAGGACGTCGATCTTGGTGAAATGATCATTTCACTGCACGCAGCCAAGACCGAACACTATGTCGGCATGCTCAGGGATGGCCTGATTTCCCTGCGTCCGGGCATAGAACGTATTCTGAAAGAAGCGCGTTCAGCTGGTATGCGCATGGCAATCGCCACGACTACCACTCCTGACAACGTCGAGTGGCTACTGAAAAGCACGCTTGGTGAGGAGAGTATCGGCTGGTTTGAACTGATCGCTGCAGGTGATGTCGTCAAGGCGAAAAAGCCGGCACCCGATATCTACACCTATGCACTTGAACAGATGAATCTGTCAGCCGACAGTTGCGTCGCGCTTGAGGATTCAGCCATGGGTCTTCGTTCGGCAAGAGATGCTGGTATCAACAGCATTATCATCACGGCCAACGGCTACACCCTGTCGCACGATTTTTCCGGCGCGACCACGGTCGTCGATCATCTTGGTGAACCCGGCAAGCCATTTCACTATCTCTCCGGAATGAAGCCGGCTGGTGATATGATTGATCTTGCCGGTATCCAACAACTGCACTCCGGAGTGGTTGCCGAGGCTGGCTGACAATTTCTCTTATCCCTTCGGGAGAGTATTGCATTGACGGCACAGAGAACCCGCAAGATCGAACCCTTCCACGTCATGCGCTTGCTGGCGCGTGCACGTGAGCTTGAGACTGCAGGCAGGGATATCATCCACATGGAAATCGGCGAGCCCGATTTCGTTACTGCCGATCCCATCATAGAGGCTGGTCACAAGGCTCTTAACGAGGGCAAAACACACTACACTCCTGCACTTGGTCTGCCCGAACTGCGCCATGCACTGTCTGACTGGTATGCACGTGTACATGATGCACCAGTCGATGCAGGGCGAATTATTGTTACGCCAGGTTCATCGACAGGCCTGCAGATGCTGATGTCTGCGCTGGTCGACCAGGGCGATGAGGTGTTGCTGCCTGATCCCGGTTATCCATGTAATCGTAATTTTGTTCTTCTCAGTGACGGTGTGCCCGTATCGCTGCCACTCACTGAAGAGCAAGGCTGGCTTGTCACACCGGAAATGATCGAGCGTTTCTGGACAGAGAAAACCCGCGCGCTGTTGGTTGCCTCACCGGCCAACCCGACCGGCGCAGTTTACACAGCGCAACAACTCGAGGTGCTGCACGATGCAGTCGCAGCGAAAGGTGGTTACCTGATCGTCGACGAGATTTACCAGGGGCTGACCTTCGAGGTCGAATCAAGTAGCAGCCTGTTGATGCGCCTCGATCACCAGATCGTCGTCGACAGCTTCTCCAAGTATTTCGGTATGACAGGTTGGCGTGTCGGCTGGCTGGTGGTTCCCGAGTCGCTGGTGCCTGTGCTGGAGGTTCTGGCGCAAAATATCTACCTGTCGGCGCCAGTGATATCGCAGTGGGCCGCAATTACAGCCTTGTCAGCGGAAGTGTCGCCACTACTCGAAGAGCGGCGAGATATTTTCAGGGAACGTCGTGATTTCCTCTACCCAAAGCTAAAGCAGCTCGGCTTTGGCATCAGCCAGCCACCACATGGAGCCTTCTATCTCTATGCAAACTGCGCTGCACTGACAAATGACAGTTTTGACTTCTGTCAGCGCCTGCTCGAGGAACAGGGTGTGGCAGTCACACCCGGAAAGGATTTTGGCCTGAACAAACCACATCAATTTGTACGTTTCGCTTTTACCACCAGTATCGAACGCATGCAGGAAGCCATCGACAGGATAAGCAGTTTTCTGTAGGAAGGGTGTTCTCACCGCGCTGAGTCATCGCACTCTTTCCAAAAGAATCGCCCCTGTCCACTAATATCATCATCCCGGGCTTGATACGGGATTAATCTGGGGCAGTGCAGGCCTTCCTGGGTGACAACTCAATAGTCGGCATGACGATCTAGTCAGTTTGTACCTTTCATCTCGTGCCGATAGGCACCCCATGATTCCATCCAGGCAGCATCCTTGCCATGTTTCTCATGGCGTTGTTCAATTCGTTTAGCTGCAGTCGGTGGTGTAACACCTTTGGCAATATCATTGATCAGCTCGATATGCAGCGGTAGCAGATCACGCACGTTGTACTGTTGCAGTGCCAGTCGGCGTGCATTGATTCGCAGGTCACTGTATTTTTCCGGATCATCCAGAACTTTCGATACGTTCTCAGCAAGTTCATCCGGGGAGTGGAAATCAAACAGCAGTGCCTGCTTGCCATGCTCAACTACTTCCATGATTGGTGGTGTTGCCGAGCACACCAGTTGGCAGCCTGCGGCTAGGCTCTCGATAAAACTCCAGCTCAGTACGAATGGATAGCTCAGGTAGATGTGTGCCTGTCCTGCCTGCAGTACCTTGATGTAGTTGTCGAAGTCGATGGTGCCGAGGAAATGGATGCGGCTGGGGTCGATGTCGAGTTCCGCCATCAGTTGCTGGCGCAGTGATCGATTCTCCTTACTTTTCCGGCCATAACTGGTGCCATCACTACCGAGCACGACAAAGTGTGCTTTTGGGCGCTGTTTATGAATCTTCTCAACTGCGCGCATGAAGATATGAAAACCGCGATGTTTTTCGAAGTTGTTCTCAACATGCGTGATGATTTCATGATCCCGGCTGCTAAGCCTGGTTCCATCCGGAAGAGAGATGCCGTCTACATTTAGCGGTGCGATCTTTTCAACATCGACACCTTCATGCAGTACGGAGATTTTTTCCTGCATCTCCGTCGGATGTACTGAACGCTGCCAGAAAGTCGGCGTAATGCACCAGTCAGAATTGAAATAATTGACCATGTGGATGGCATTGTTGGTCGTTGTTCTAGCGATGTCGTTGGGCGTTGCTACCTTACCCGGTGGGTCAAAATCCATATCAGTACCACGTGGCTGGAAATAGAACTCCATGTAATTGAGTATGGGGACATCGGGATAGATGGATTTGAGGTAGTGCCCGTCACCCCAGCCACTGTGAGCGACGATAACATCGGGTACAAAGCCCTTCTCCTTTAATTCACTGCAGAGGCGCGCAACACGGATAGCGCGGTAACTGCCGGTGACGAATTTTTCACAGAAAGGGTGTAGTTGACCCGGCTTTTTTCTGTGCCTGGAGTAGTCGAGAATGGTAATGCCTTTCGGCAGTTTGTTATTGGGGCTTGTTGTCAGGCAGATGACACGGTTGGTCGGATCATCTGCCAGTCTTTGTAGAATATGCTTGTACTGGCCGGGGCAATTGGGATGCAGGAAGAGATAGTTCATTCATCATCCTTCATAGCGGTTTTTCAAGCGTTCTGCCCACCAAGCGGAGGCACCGCAAACAGCAATCGGCATGGCTGCGAAATTGACGAAAGGGATTGCCATGATCAACATGACGCCGCCACCGAAACCGGTGGTCGCAAGGCGTTGCTTCCGATGGAAGCTGCGCTGATGCCTGAATGCGATGCCGTGGTTGCACATCGGGTAGTCGAGATATTCGTATGCAAGGGAGTAAGCGCTGAACACTCCCCACAGCAAGGGTGCAACCAAGTTGACCCCGGGTATAAAAAACAGCAGTAACAGCGGAATTGCACGGGATGCAAACCAGCCCAGCTTGTTGATCTCCTGCATGATCGATGAAGTGGCAGTACTTAACAGTGAGCCGCTCTCACTCTCTTGCGGTCTTTCGCCTGTCAGCAGCTCTTCGACCTTTGCCGACAAGCGGTCATTAAAAGGCGCGGCAATCAGGTTGGCGACAAGGGTGAATCCGTAGAAAAAGATCAGCATGAAGGCGAGGGCAAAGAGCATCCACGCCATCCAGCGAAGCGGGGTCAGCAGGATTTCGAGCCATGTCCAGTCGGGCAGCCACATCGGTAGACCCTCATCAGGCAGGTACTGGTTCATCAGCCCCTCGTAGAGACCGATGCCGAGCCATAGCATGACACTGAAGATAATCATGTTGATCAGCAGTGGAATGATGACGTAGGAGCGCAGTTCCTTTCGTCTGATCAGGCTGAAGCCACGTAGCAGGTAATTAAAGCCTGTCGCGGGATTGGAAGGTTGCATGTTGTCTAATATCCTCAGAGTACTTCGATGCCCGATTTCTCAAGCAGTTCGACAAGACGAATCAGTGGAAGGCCGATCAGTGTGTTCGGATCATCACCTTCCAGTTTGCGAAACAGTGCAATACCAAGACCTTCCGATTTGAACGAGCCTGCACAATTGTAGGGCTCTTCCTTGACCAGGTAATGATTGATCTGGCTCTCGCTGAGCTGGCGAAAATGGACACTGAAGGGTTCGCACAAGGCTTCACTGCGACCTGTTGCAGTATCGAGCAGGCACAGGCCGGTGTAGAAGGTGACGAGGCGACCGGCTGCTGCCTTGAGTTGTTGCATAGCTCTCTCATGATTGCCTGGCTTGCCAAGAATCTCGCCGTCAATCACGGCTACCTGGTCGCTGCCGATAATAAGCGCATCTTCAAAATCCGCGGAGACTGCTTTTGCCTTGGCGTGAGCCAGACGCGTGACCAGCTCCTCAGGATTTTCATCTTCGAGTGCGGTTTCATCGACTGAGGGATCTGCCGTATCAAATGATATGGCCAGCTTTGCGAGGAGTTCGCGCCGAAATGGTGAAGTGGATGCAAGTACCAGTTGACGTTGTTGCTCTTTGCTCATCTGTTTCTCACTCAAGCCTGGTTGAATTTCTTCATGACCTTGTAAATAGCAGACGAATCGAGTTCACCGCTACCGTCACCAACCAGTGCGTTGAGCCACTGAGTTGCCACACCGGAACCTGGCAGGGCTACGCCAAGTGCGGAAGCTGCCTGCAGAACCATGTTCATATCTTTCTTGTGCAGAACTGCCTTGAATCCCGGATCGTAGTTATCATCCAGCATGCGCTGGCCATGCATTTCGAGAATCTTGCTGTTGGCAAAGCCGCCGAGAAGAGCTTGGCGCACCTTGGCTTTATCGACGTCCATTGCATCAGCAAGGCAGTAGGCTTCCGCAACACCGGCAATGGTCTGGGTGATGACGATCTGGTTGCACGCCTTGGTGACCTGTCCTGCACCATTATCTCCGATATGAACAATGTTGCTGCCCATCACTTCAAACAGCGGCATGATGCGTTCGACGATCGCTTCTTCACCACCGATCATGATCGACAGGGTGCCGCTCTCCGCGCCTGCAGAACCACCGGAGACGGGTGCATCAAGCATGTGAGCGCCTTTCTCTTTCAGCTTTTGCGCAATATCGCGCGTGACGACAGGCGAGATGGTGCTCATGTCGACGACAACTGCATCTGGCTTGATACCCTCGATGATGCCATCCTTGCCGAGTATGATCTGCTCGACATCAGGTGTATCCGAAACGTTGGTGAAAATCACATCAGCGTTGACTGCAACTTCGGCAGGTGTGGCACAAATGGTGGCACCGATTTCTGCGAAGGGCGCTGCGCTCGTTTCACGGCGTGCATAGACGGCAAGCTGGTGGCCTGCATTGTGGAGATGCATTGCGCAGGGGCGGCCCATGAGGCCAAGTCCGATATATCCGACTTTCATATCTGTTTCTCTCTTGTGGCTATCCAAACGATCATTATCATAACGCCTGTATGCCGTTTATGTGTGAGAATGTTGGTTGTAGGTCAATGGAGATTGATGGGATTAGGCGCGATTGATCAGCAGGGGATGAGCGCTGCACCCCATGGCCTGGCACGCCATGTCTCCGCCTGATCACTCCAAACCACGGCGCGAAAGGCAACTCGCTCTCTGCGTTCGCTCAGACACCCTTTCGCTTCACCCGTGGTTTTCCGCTGGCTCCGCCAACGGCGAGCCAAGCCATGGGGTGCAGCGCCTTTTCCGTTGTAATACAGGGCTGCCGAAACTTGTTTGAAAAGCCTGCTCCATGTAAGCTTGGCGCCATTTTTCAGGAAACAGGCCTGCTAATAGAGTAGCGGAGAAAGATTTGTCTAAACTTCAATACAAAATGTCACCCGGCGGACAGCTGAATGGAACGATTCGGGTTCCGGGTGATAAATCGATGTCACACCGCTCAATCATGCTGGGCGCGCTGGCTGATGGCGTCACCCGCGTTCATGGATTTCTCGAGGGTGAGGATAGCCTTGCAACCCTGCAGGCATTCCGTGCCATGGGTGTGCAGATAGAAGGGCCTGAATCTGGTGAAGTCACGATTCACGGTGTCGGTATTGATGGCTTAAAAGCGCCGTCTGTTTCACTGGACCTGGGTAATTCGGGCACTTCCATGCGCCTCCTCAGTGGGCTGCTGGGCGCGCAGAATTTTGACGTTACCCTGGTTGGAGACGAATCTCTCTCGTCGCGTCCCATGCGCCGTGTCACCGAGCCACTTGCAGCAATGGGTTTGACTGTCGAGACAACCGAGAGTGGTACTGCGCCTCTTAAGCTGAATGGCGGTCAGAAGCCCCAGGCGATCAATTATGATATGCCAATGGCGAGTGCTCAGGTCAAATCCTGCCTGCTACTTGCAGGCCTCTATGCAGATGGTGAAACCTGTGTGACAGAACCTGCACCAACCCGTGACCATACCGAACGTATGCTGCGCGGTTTTGGCTATGATGTGCGCAGCGAAAGCAACCGCATGTGTCTCACTGGCGGCGGCAGACTTACAGCGGTCGATCTGGATGTGCCCGCGGATATCTCATCTGCTGCTTTTTTTCTTGTCGGTGCGTCAATTGCCAGCGGTTCTGACTTGACGCTGGAACATGTCGGTATTAACCCGACGCGTATCGGTGTCATCAATATCCTCAGGCAGATGGGCGCAAACATTGAAGTACTCAATGAGCGCGATGCCGGTGGTGAACCGGTTGCAGATCTGCGCGTTCGTTCTGCACAACTAAAAGGAATAGAGATACCAGAAGAGCAGGTGCCACTCGCGATTGACGAGTTCCCGGTTCTATTTGTAGCCGCAGCCTGTGCTGAAGGCGAGACGCGTTTGACAGGTGCTGAAGAACTACGTGTCAAAGAGAGTGATCGCATCCAGGTGATGGCTGATGGTCTGCAGGCAATCGGCATCGATGCCGAACCGACACCTGATGGCATGGTGATTCAGGGTGGGGCGGAGATTACAGGTGGAAAAGTCGATTCACATGGCGATCACCGTATCGCCATGGCTTTTGCAATTGCCTCGCTACGATCAAGCGGAAGTATCGAAATTGATGATTGCGCCAATGTGAATACCTCGTTTCCAGGTTTCGGTGATCTCGTCAACAGCATTGGTATGTCGCTGGAAGAAGTGTCGTGACACAAAAAATTATTACCATTGATGGTCCCTCAGGTTCAGGCAAGGGAACCATTGCCGCGCTGTTGGCGAAAAAACTCGGCTGGCAGGTTCTCGATAGCGGCGCACTCTACCGTCTTGTCGGTCTGGCCGCGCGTAACAAGGGATTGGATTTCAGTGATGATTCAGCACTTGCAGAAGTTGCTGAAAAGCTCGATGTTGTTTTTAAGGACGGGAAAGTATTCCTTGAAAAACAAGAGGTAACGGATTCTATTAGAAGTGAATCCGCAGGTAATGACGCATCAAAAGTCGCTGCTGTTCCAGCTGTTCGTGATGCACTTCTCAGGTGGCAGCAGCAGTCTGCATCCGAACAGGGTCTCGTTGCTGACGGCCGTGATATGGGAACGGTCGTTTTTCCCCATGCTCCCCTCAAGTTTTTTCTTACCGCATCAGCCGAGGAACGTGCAAATCGGCGATATAAGCAGTTGAAAGAAAAGGGGATGTCTGCTAATCTCGCGCACCTTATCGAAAAGATTAGAGAAAGGGATGAACGTGACATGTCTCGTTCAGCTGCGCCGCTCAGGCCGGCAGATGATGCAATCGACATCGAATCCTCGAATCTGACTATCGATGAGGTGATGGAGAAGATACTCCGTGACGTGGCAGAAGTCTTTAAACAGGAACAGATTTCCTGATATTTCTCCTGTCCGATGGGGCTTTTCCAAACGGGTTCTGTGCACCTTGTGCGCAGTTTTTATTACTTAACTTACATAGGTCTGCCGGTGATGCCAGTCACTTGCAGTTTTATTAACGATGCCATTGGCATCAGGAACAAATCATGACCGAAAGCTTTGCAGAGCTCTTTGAAGAGAGCGTAGCCAAAATCAACCTCAAGCCAGGTACCATGGTAATTGGTACAGTCGTCGACATTAACGATGACGTTGTTGTTGTAAACGCCGGACTCAAGTCAGAAGGCGTAATTCCAAGAGAACAGTTTACAGACCTGAATGGCGATATCGAAGTCGTCGTTGGGGACCAGGTAGAAGTTGCCCTCGATGCCGTTGAAGACGGTTTCGGCGCCACTCGCTTGTCACGAGAGAAGGCCAAGCGTCACCACGCATGGCGTGCACTCGAAAAAGCTTTCGATGAGCAGGAAATTATCACTGGCCGTATTAACGGCAAGGTCAAGGGCGGCTTTACTGTCGACCTCGGCGAAGTTCGTGGCTTCCTGCCAGGTTCACTGGTTGATGTTCGTCCGATCCGTGACACTTCCTACCTGGAAGGCAAGGATCTTGAATTCAAGGTTATCAAGCTTGACCAGAAGCGTAACAACGTTGTTGTTTCACGCCGTGCTGTTGTCGAGAAAGAGTACAGCGAAGAGCGCGACAAGCTGCTCGAGAGCATGGAAGAGGGTATGGTCGTCAAGGGTGTGGTCAAGAACCTCACCGACTATGGTGCTTTCGTTGATCTCGGCGGTGTCGATGGCCTGCTGCACATTACCGATATGGCGTGGAAGCGTGTACACCACCCATCAGAAGTTGTTGAGATCGGTGATGAGATCGACGTTAAGGTTCTCAAGTTCGATCCTGAGAAGATGCGTGTCTCTCTCGGACTCAAGCAGCTTGGTGATGATCCATGGGCCAACCTGATGCGTCGCTTCCCTGAAGGAACGCGTCTCTTCGGTAAGGTGACCAACATTGCTGATTACGGTTGTTTCGTTGAGATTGAAGATGGCGTTGAAGGTCTTGTTCACGTCTCTGAAATGGACTGGACAAACAAGAACATTCATCCGAACAAGGTTGTATCACTGGGTGATGAAGTCGAAGTCATGGTTCTCGATATCGATGAAGAGCGTCGTCGTATCTCTCTCGGTATGAAGCAGTGCCGCATGAACCCATGGGAAGAGTTCAACCAGAACTTCAACAAGGGCGACCTGGTTACAGGCAAGATCAAGTCGATCACCGATTTCGGTATCTTCATTGGTCTCGACGGTGGTATCGACGGCCTCGTGCATCTCTCGGACATCTCCTGGGAAGCACAGGGCGAAGAAGCGATTCGCGATTTCAAGAAAGGTGATGAAGTCGAGACTGTCGTTCTTTCTGTTGATCCTGAGCGTGAGCGTATCTCGCTGGGTGTCAAGCAGCTCGATAAAGACCCGTTCTCTTCTTATGTTGCAACTCACGAGAAGGGCAGCGTTGTTACCGGTACTGTTAGCGAAGTTGACGCCAGGGGCGCGACTATCGAACTGGCAGATACCGTTACCGGTTACCTGCGTGCTTCAGAGCTTTCACGCGACCGCGTTGAAGATGCATCTACCGTTCTCAAGGTTGGCGATTCTGTAGAAGCCAAGTTTGTTGGTGTTGATCGCAAGAACCGCACCCTGAGCCTGTCTATCAAGGCGAAGGATGTAGAAGAGGAAGCAGCGGTAATCCGTAGCTACTCCGATAGTGCCGCCAGTGGTAAGGCGACACTCGGTGACCTGCTTAAAGACAAGATGAGCGATTCTGACGCTAATGTGAAAATGGTGCGGGCATTTTGCCCGCACCACCTTAACAATTGGATTTTATGACAAAGTCTGAACTGATTGAAGTCATCGCGACGCAGCAGCCACACCTGGCACAGAAAGATGTCGAGCTTGCTGTTAAATGCATCCTGGAACAGATGAGCCATTCGCTCTCAACCGGTGATCGCATCGAAATTCGCGGTTTTGGCAGTTTTACCCTGCATTACAGATCCCCACGTACTGGACGCAACCCGAAAACCGGCGAGCCGGTTGCACTGCCGGGCAAGCATGTTCCGCATTTCAAGCCGGGCAAAGAGCTGCGTGAGCGCGTCAACCAGGGGTATTTAGAAGAGCTCGAAAAGAGCAGTTAATCCAGCTTTCGCTATCTTTGCGGAAAGCCTATTTTTTCAGTCTGATCAACAAGATCGGGCATCTTTTCATTGAACATTGCAAACACTGTTGATATAGTTCAGTGTCTGCGCAGATTATTGCGACATTTTCGTGTCCCGTTCCGGGGTCGAGAGTGTCGAGCCTGTTCCCGGCCATTGTTCCTATATCAGACTGCTTTTATGTCATCTGTAGATTAAGTTGCATAGTAGCCGGGTTATAGCGCAGCAGATAGATTCCTATTGAGTATGGTTTTAACTGACCAAGGCAGCTAATGAATGGCCTGTTGGTTAACACAATAGGAAAACAGATTACGGGAGCTGATCAATCAGCACTGGCAGACCCGATAAAACTGCCCCGAAATGTATTGAGGTTGGAATACCTCACTTCGTTGAGTGCTGCGTCAGCCGATTTGCTGGCTGTAGGCATTGCGCTCCGGAAGTGATGCGATCCCGACCAGGGCGGTCGTTGATAAAGACGACCAGATATTGAATTTTGTGTTGACGACAAAGATATCAGTCATATTGCAACCGGCAGGTTAAGGAGCCTCAGGCTACTAAATGCACGGTGCCGTTCGTCTGCACGAACACCAGGATTACAATTAGAATGAAACGTATGCTGATCAACGCAACTCAGCCAGAAGAGTTGCGTGTCGCTATTGTCGATGGACAGTCCCTGTTCAATCTCGACATCGAACTCCCCGGCCGTGAACAGAAAAAATCAAACGTCTACAAGGGCCGGATAACACGCGTCGAACCAAGCCTCGAAGCAGCTTTTGTCGAGTATGGCTCCGAGCGTCACGGTTTTCTTCCCCTCAAGGAAATTTCGCGAACCTACTTTAACGAAGAGGCGCAGAAAGCAGGTGGCAGGGTTTCTATCCAGGATGCCATCAAGGAAGGCATGGAAGTCATTGTCCAGGTCGAGAAAGAGGAGCGTGGCAACAAGGGTGCTGCACTGACGACATTTGTCTCACTTGCCGGACGTTACCTCGTACTGGTTCCCAAGAACCCGCGTGCAGGTGGAATCTCACGCCGCATCGAAGGCGAAGACCGTTCCGAACTGCGCCAGGCGATGTCGCAGCTGGAAGTGCCTGAAGGCATGGGGCTAATCATCCGTACCGCTGGAATCGGCAAATCGGCTGAAGAACTGCAGTGGGACCTTGATTACCTGACCCAGGTCTGGACCGCAATTGAAACGACAGCGGAAGAACGTAAAGCGCCGTTCCTGATCTACCAGGAGAGCAATGTCATCATTCGCTCGATTCGTGATCACCTGCGCACCGATATTGGCGAGATTGTTATCGATGATCCGAATGTCTTCAAGGAGGCCGAAGAGTTTGTCTCCCAGGTGATGCCGCATAACAAGCGCAAGCTGAAACTCTATTCTGACGAGACGCCTCTCTTTTCACGTTACCAGATCGAAAGCCAGATCGAATCGGCATTTGAACGTGAAGTGCGCTTGCCATCCGGTGGTGCCATCGTTATCGACCATACCGAAGCGCTTGTTTCAATTGATATCAACTCATCACGTGCAACCAAGGGTGCGGATATCGAAGAGACGGCACTCAATACCAATCTTGAAGCAGCCGATGAGGTTGCACGCCAATTACGCCTGCGAGATCTTGGCGGTCTGTTCGTTATCGATTTTATCGATATGTCACCGAGCAAGAACCAGCGTGCCGTGGAAAATCGTCTCAAGGATGCACTTAAGGATGACAGGGCGCGTGTACAGGTTGGGCGTATTTCACGTTTCGGCCTGCTTGAAATGTCACGCCAGCGTCTGCGTCCGTCACTGGGTGAGGCTGCCCAGCACGTCTGTCCGCGCTGTGAAGGTCACGGTTTTGTGCGTAGTGTCGAATCCCTGGCGCTTTCTATTTTGCGCCTGATTGAAGAGCATGCCCTGAAAGAGAATACAGGCCGTGTTATTGCGCAGTTACCAGTTGATGTTGCGACCTATCTGCTCAACGAAAAACGCCCACAGATTCACGATATCGAAAAGCGTCAGAAAATCGAGGTTGTACTGGTACCAAACCAGCATCTCGAGACACCGCATTACACTATCGAACGTGTACGCCAGGCAGATGTGCCGGCAGTTGATGAGTCGACCAGTTACAAAATGGTTAGCGAGCCGGAAACTGTTGTACAGGAAAGCCATGCGACAAGGCAGGCACGTATCGAAGAGCCTGCAGTGAAAAAGATTACTCCCGTCTCTACAAGGCCAGAGGCAAAGGCGGTTGTAGAGGAGAGTGCAGAGACAGCTGAAACAGGCCTGCTAAAGCGTCTCTTTGGTTCACTTTTTTCCTCAGCCAAGGTTGAAGAGCCTGAAGAGAAAAAAGAGGAGCAGAAACGTCCTGCACCTCGTAGCCGAAGCAATTCCCAGCGTAATAATCGCAGGGGTTCACGCGGTAGAGGTTCTCAGGGTCAGCAGGCAAGCAGAAAGCAGAAAGCGGCCCAGGATAAGAGTGCTGCAAACGCAAACAAGACGGAGAAGCCCGAAAGTAAGAAACAGGGTGCAACCGATGCTCAGCAGGGTGACAAGCCGAAGAGTAGTCGAGGTCGCAGAGGTGGTCGCAGAGGTGGTCGCCGCTCAAGCGCCGGACGTCAGGATGGCAACACTGCACAGGCAACTGATCAGCAGAAGACAGGAGCGGGCTCAGAAAAGCAGGTGAAGGCAGAGTCGCAGACTGCAAAAACAGAGCCTAAAGCCGCAAAATCGGAACCAAAAGCTCAGGCTGCTAAATCCGAGCCCAAAGCAGAGGCCCCGAAGGCTGAAAGCCAGGTTACCAAAGATGATTCAGGCAAATCTGATGACAAGCCTCAGTCAAGTGGGAGGCAGCAGCAGAAACGTCGTCCGCGACCACAGCGCAGAAGCGAGCCTGAGAAGGCGAGTGATTCTCAGGTGATACCTGAATACGTAAAACAGGTACAGGCCGATAAGCAAGCAGATAATCCAGCTGACAAGCCTGTAGCAACTGCACGCAAGGAGAAGCCAGAGCAGGCCGAGTTGCAGTTGTCTGAAAGTGCTTCCGAGAAGCCGAGAAAGGAAAACAGGGCTGTAAAAGAGAGTAAGCCGGAAAAGAAACCTGCGAAGGAGTCCGCGCCGAAGGAAACAGCATCGGCTGAGAAGCCCGCTGCAGCTCAATCAGGTGAAGATCGAAAGGCAAAGCCGGCCGAAAAAGCCGAGAAGGCTCCCAAGGCAGCTGAAAAGCGAGCCAAACCGGCGAAGCCTGCCAAGACTGATGAGGGTAGCAAAGCAGCAGCCCCCAAGCTCGTACAGGTAGAGACGAAAAAGTCTGTCGAAAGCAGCAAGCCGGAGAAAGCCAAGGCAGAAACAGCTCCCAAGGCTAAAAAAGCCGAGGCCAAGAGCGATGCGGCTGCCGGATCATCTGCACCTGAATAAGCGAAGTGTCCAGTAAACTCGAACGCACTGGTCCGCGGATTCTCACGATAGGAGAAGAAGCGGATCAGCAGCGTATCGACAACTTCCTCATAAAAACCTTCAAAGGCGTACCCAAGAGCCGTATCTACAAGATGCTTCGCAAGGGTGAGGTGCGTGTTAACAAGGGTCGTATCAAGCCTGTATACCGTTTGCAGATCGGTGACCAGGTGCGTTTGCCACCTGCACATGTACTGGTTGCTGAACAGGCGAGCGGGCTGACCGACAAGCAGAAATCCGATATAGAAGAAACCATTCTCTACGAGGACAAGGGACTCATTGTGATTAACAAACCCTCGGGTCTTGCAGTGCATGGTGGCAGCGGTATCAGCCAGGGCGTGATCGAACGCCTGCGTATGGCACGCCCTGAACAGAAGGGCCTCGAACTGGTGCATCGTCTTGATCGTGATACTTCCGGTCTCCTGCTTATTGCCAAGCGCCGGTCTGCACTGCGACAGTTGCACCAGCTGCAACGTGAAAACAGGGTTGATAAACGCTACCTTGCACTGCTGTCGGGTCACTGGAAGCGGGAAAAGATCAGCTGTGCAGAGCCTTTGAAAAAGAGTCATGTGGGTGGCGAACGTATCGTACGTGTCGATCCCACCGGTAAGGCTGCACTGACACGTTTTCGCGTACAGCGCAGTTGTAGTGATTTTATGCTTGTCGAGGCAAAACTCGAAACCGGCAGAACACACCAGATTCGCGTACATGCACAGTCGCTCGGAACCCCGATTGTAGGCGATACCAAGTATGGCGATGAGACGGTTAACCAGCAGTGTCGTGAGCAGGGTATTCGCAGGCTGTTTCTGCACGCATGGCGACTCACTTTTCCCTGGGGTGAAAATGGTGCCGAATCAGGTAGAAAAATGACCTTCGAGGCCCCACTTGAAGAGAATCTGGTTAACGCGTTTGAGATGATGTGTTCGAACGAAGAGAAATAACGGGTGATCCTCCCTCAATAAGTTGGTCCACCCTTATGATGAGTAAAACGGAGGACCGAAAATGGGAATCAAGCGACACAAACCGGAAGAGATCGTCCAGAAGCTGAGGCAAGTTGAAGTCCTGGTTGGACAAGGCACTGCCCGCATCGATGCGATCCGAGAGATCGGCATTACCGAGCAGACTTACTACCGCTGGCGCAAGAAGTATGGCGGGATGGGGATTGACCAGTTAAAGGAGCTGAAACGGCTACAGAAGGAGAATGAACGTCTGCGCAAGGCCGTTTCTGATCTGACACTGGATAAGCAGATTCTGTCGGAGGCTGCCAAGGGGAACTTCTGAGCCCCTCGCGTCGCAGGGCCTGCATCGAACACGTTCGCCGTATGATGCCTGTCTCAGAGCTAAGAGCCTGCCGTGTACTCGGACAATATCGTTCAACCCAGCGCCGTATTCCACAGGGGCCTCGTGATGAAGCACGACTTGTCGCTGACATGATTGCACTGACAAGGGAGTATGGCCGTTATGGTTACCGTCGTATCGCCGCTCTCCTGAGAGAGGCTGGCTGGCAGGTCAACGACAAGCGTGTCGAGCGCCTGTGGCGCAAAGAGGGGCTAAAAGTACCCAGTAAGCAGAAGCCGCGTGGCCGTTTATGGCTCAATGACGGTTCCTGTATCAGACTCCGTGCACAATTCAGAAATCATGTCTGGTCCTACGACTTTGTCCACCATAGAACCGATGATGGCAGAGCCTTCCGGACATTGAACCTGATTGATGAATACAGTCGGGAATGTCTGGCAATCCGGGTGAAACGTAAGTTGAACTCAGCCGATGTCATTGATGTGCTGACTGACCTGTTCATTCTGCGTGGGGTACCGGCCTATATCCGTTCGGATAACGGTCCCGAGTTTATTGCAGAAGCCGTGAGGAGGTGGATCGCTGCTGTCGGCGCTAAGACGGCATACATCGAACCAGGCTCACCTTGGGAGAACGGCTACTGCGAGAGCTTCAATGCCCGGTTCAGGGATGAGTTGCTCAATGGTGAGGTCTTTTACACGCTACACGAAGCGAAAGTGATCATTGAACAATGGAGAAAACATTACAACACCAAGCGGCCACATAGCTCGCTGGGCTATCGCCCTCCAGCTCCTGAATCCATCATTCCACTGGAGTTGAAACCGGCGATGAACTAACATTCAAACCGGACCACTCGTTGGGGGCAGGTCAGTAGAGTTCAGCCAGCTTTTCTGAATCATAGATGCTCGATTCTTCAAACTGGATGGCTGTCAGCGTGAAACGAATAGCATCAGCACCTACCGGCGGCAATCCGTCTTTTATCAGCTTGGGCGCAGGGGCAGCAGGTAAGGACTTGGGGGCTTTCGGCTCATCGAATCGCCGTTCAATCTGAGCGGCATCTTCCTGAGCCAATGCAGTCATTGAGCAAGACAGGGCAACAAAGCCTAAAAACAGTGATCGAGAAAGCATCTTTAACGGTTTTCCATATTCATTTAAACGTGTTCTTGAGTAATTCTGGCCACTGTTCAATCCAGCAGCACGAATGCGTATTACCAGCTACCGGGTAGATAACCGGCCTTTCAAAATGGGTTTGAAACGACTGAGCAACGGCAGGGGGAACTGTTTTGTCCTCTGTCCCAAAAAAATGGAACTGCCGAACAGGTTTGAGTTTTTCCGTGTAATCCATTGGATTGAGTGACCTGCTCAGTGTAGTTACACCGTGGTACTGAGTCCACGTTCTATGATCCAGATTACCTGCAACGCTAATCAGGCCAGCAACATCGTTTCTTCTTGCCGCAACCAGTGCAGCAACAGCTCCGCCACCGGAATAGCCTACCAACACAAGTTCTTCGGCTTGAAACCGCTGCTTGAGAGTACCAATAGCCTGACTGGTTGCACGAATAGCCGTTTCCGAGAAGCGGCCACCCAGCCACAATTCAGGATTACAGGCATGCCTATCAAAAATGGTTTGACAGGGACGACCAAGGTAAACCGCGTTGTTGCCGGGATGGGCTAGTGCCAACTTTAACCCCAGCGGGTTTGCAGGGGTCGGATTATCAGAGCTTAGGGTGCGTGTTCGCCATGCCTTGCCGTCACCCTCAATATAGATAAAGAGTCGTTTTGTTGAATGCAACTGGCGCGGGCTGAAGGCGACCATTGGCAAGCCCTCAGCCCTGAGTAGGGCTGATTCCCATCCCTGACTTGCTGCAAGAGCGTCTATGCGATCAATACGCTGCTGAACTGAATGGTGACTACAACCAGTGAATAAAGTTGTTATCAAACACAGAACAGCAAGACGCATCAAAACAGGTATTTCAAATTAACCGAGACAATCTGGCTCAGATAGACTTCCCTTGTCTCAATATCATAGTTCAAGTCCAGCGTCAGGCCATTGTCCTGAACCATGCGAACACCCACCCCACCCTGAATGACCAGAGGATCGGCATCAAGACCATTGGTAGTAAAGCGGGAACCACCACCGGTCAGAGTTGATGTGGTTACGTTCTGCTCAGACAGTACATCGTATGCCACACCTAGATGTGCATTCAAAAACAAAGGCTTGTTTTCAACAGGCTGGTAATCCACTTCGCCGCCAATACCCAAGAGCAATACATCGCTATCAGTTTTATCCACTTGCAGGTTAAAAGCACCTGCCCCTGTTTCGGTATAACCTTCTTCATCAATATGGATGTAATTGACTTTAATGGTCGGTGTCAGGGTCAAGCGTTCGTTTTGCCTGAAATGACGACCCGCTTCTACTTCAAGCTGTGCATACCAACCATCATGCTCTGCACTAGCAGTCCGCGCTATGCCACCAAACTGAATATTACGGAGGCTATCAATACGTGTCTTTCCGGTTGCTGCGGTGAAATTGATGAAATCATCAGGCCGTGGTGTGTAGTGGGCAAGTCCAATTAGCTCGTAACTGGCTACATCCAGATTCTGACCATTTACCTGGTCTTTTCCGCCCACGTTGGTATCGGAGTAAGCCAAGCCTAAGCCGAGCTTCCACTGTTCAGACAAACGACCATCAACGCCTAAGACCAAGCCACGAGTATCGGCATCATCGCCATCAACACCGTCATGCTTTTTCTGTTCCGCATCCTGATAGAAAGGACGCAACCACAAGCCACGCTCGGTAAAGCTGTCACCTGATGACAAGCCGGTACTTCCCAATACCTGACCTTGCATAACACGAGCAACTTGCCCTGTGGTTGATAAAACAGATGTCTTGTGAGCTGAATCAGCCAGGGTAGGAACAAACTGCTGAATGGCACCAGCTACACCAGCACGATCAGACAAAGCGTTCAACTCACCCATTACGGTTGCCATATCACCTGTGGCTGTATCAGTTTTATAGAGTGCATCAATTTCTCCAGCTACACCTGTAGCCCAAGAGGAAACCTCTGTCATACTAACCAATTCGTTGTACTGAGCTACAAAGTCGATACCGTTGTTGCCATCATTAACTGCGGAGAATTTCCACAAGGCACTGTTATCAGTAACGGAAAGGTTATCAGCAGCTATCAATGTGCCTGCACTCAGCACATTGTCGAGCGTATCGCCATTACTTAACTGGTCATTGGCCGACACCTGAACATCGAACTTCCCACTGGCCGATATATCGGCTGTTCCGGTGACATTCAGGCGGCCACTTGAACTGCTGGTAGCGCCGGTACGAATGACGCCATCCGCTTGCTGGGTGTAGTTTCCAGTAATGGTAGAGGTGTCACCATCTGCAATAGCCAAGGTGCCGTTGTTATTAAAGCCAGATGCGGTGGTGATACCGTGCTTTTGATTTAAAACACCACCTTCAAGGATGTTGAATGTGCCTACATCGAAAGTATTTTCTGAGGTGAATGTGCCATCAAGATTGACGATAGAGTTATTGCTACCGGTTGTTTCTCCAGTAATACGCGATTCAGTACCTTTTATATCTAACGACCAGTCGCCCAAGATGACAGATCCTGATCCTCCCCCAATAAGTTGGTCCACCCTTATGATGAGTAAAACGGAGGACCGAAAATGGGAATCAAGCGACACAAACCGGAAGAAATCGTCCAGAAACTGCGGCAAGTTGAAGTCCTGGTTGGACAAGGCACTGCCCGCATCGATGCGATCCGCGAAATTGGCATCACTGAGCAGACTTACTACCGCTGGCGCAAAAAGTACGGTGGGATGGGGATTGACCAGTTAAAAGAACTGAAACGGCTACAGAAGGAGAATGAACGTTTGCGCAAGGCCGTTTCTGATCTGACACTGGATAAGCAGATTCTGTCGGAGGCTGCCAAGGGAAACTTCTGAGCCCCTCGCGTCGCAGGGCCTGTATCGAAAACGTTTGTTGCATGATGGCTGTTTCCGAGCGCAGGGCTTGCCGTGTACTCGGACAACATCGCTCAACCCAGCGCCGTATTCCACAGGGGCGTCGTGATGAAACACGACTTGTCGCTGATATGATCGCTCTAGCAAGGGAGTATGGCCGTTATGGTTACCGTCGTATCGCCGCTCTCCTGAGAGAGGCAGGCTGGCAAGTTAACGACAAGCGTGTCGAGCGGTTATGGCGACAAGAGGGGCTGAAAATACCTGCCAAGCAGAAGCCGCGTGGCCGTTTATGGCTCAATGATGGCTCTTGTATCAGACTCCGTGCACAATACAGAAATCATGTCTGGTCCTACGACTTTGTCCACCATAGAACCGATGATGGCAGAGCCTTCCGGACATTGAACCTGATTGATGAATACAGTCGGGAATGTCTGGCAATCCGGGTGAAACGTAAGTTGAACTCAGCCGATGTCATTGATGTGCTGACTGACCTGTTCATTCTGCGTGGGGTACCGGCCTATATCCGTTCGGATAACGGCCCCGAGTTTATTGCAGAAGCCGTGAGGAAGTGGATCGCTGCTGTCGGCGCTAAAACGGCATACATCGAACCAGGCTCACCTTGGGAGAACGGCTACTGCGAGAGCTTCAATGCCCGGTTCAGGGATGAATTGCTCAATGGTGAGGTCTTTTACACGCTACACGAAGCGAAAGTGATCATTGAACAATGGAGAAAACATTACAACACCAAGCGGCCACATAGCTCGCTGGGCTATCGCCCTCCAGCTCCTGAATCCATCATTCCACTGGAGCTGAAACCGGCGATGAACTAACATTCAAACTGGACCACTTGTTGGGGGCAGGTCAGGCCATGAACATCATCGCCATGTTCAACAGGAAACAGGACAATGAAGCATCTCCTTCTGACTGCACATGCAGATATTAACGAATCACTGCGTTCACGCTGGTTCCTGATCTATTCATTGATCTTTGGCGGCATCGTCGTGGCACTCTTTGTCACCGGGCTGACAGAGTCCAGGGTGATGGGGTTTACCGGTCTTTCGCGTTTGCTGGTGACTTACCTGCAGATCACCATGGCTGTACTTCCACTCTTTGTATTGATTACAACGGTGCGTTCAGTCGCAGGTGACAGGGAAGCGGGGATTTTCGAATACCTGTTGTCGCTGCCAGTCGGGCTTGCTGCCTGGTTCTGGGGCAAAATGATCGGACGATTCGTGGTTGTATTCCTGCCGGTTGTTCTGGCTATGCTGCTTGCAGTCGTGTGGGCTGTTGGAAAGGGTGCAGAAGTCCCCTGGGTGCAACTGCTGGTCTATACAGGTCTGCTTGTATCATTGGCATGGTGTTTTCTGGGGCTTGGTATGCTGCTCTCGACTCTCGCGCGTTCAGCAGATGTTGCGCAGGGTTCGGCGTTCATGATCTGGCTGCTGCTGTTGCTTTTTCTGGACCTGATCCTGCTGGGTATCATGACGCGCACAAATCTCCCGATGGACAATATCGTTGCTATTGCTTTGGCGAATCCACTGCAGGTGTTTCGTACTGCCTCGATGATGCTGTTTGATCCTCAACTGGTCTTGTTGGGACCTTCGGCATACGTCATTCTGGATAATTTTGGAGAGACAGGATTTATTTCCTGGGCACTGATTTATCCCGTTCTGCTGGGTACGGCTTGTGCAGGAATCGGGTATCTGCTCTTCAGACGTGGTGACCTGCCTTAGGAGCAATATATGATGAAGGCTTCGAAATATATTCCACTTACCTTGCTACTTGCCGGCTATGGCACAACAGTCATAGCTGAAGACCAGCGTTATCCCTCCATGCAGGCATTGGGTGAGGTCAACGGGATTGCACTTCATTGCCAATACCTGGGTGAGATACAGCGCATCAAACGGGCGATTGTCGCTACTGTTCCAAAGGAGCGCGTCTATGGGTTGGCTTTTGAAACCTCTACCAACGACGGATTCCTTGCCTTCATCAAGAGCGGGGAGGCTTGTCCGGGGCCGGAGGGTTTCAAACAGGAAATCGATCAACGCATTCAGGATATGCAGAAAGCATTTGCTGCAAAAGCAGGTGAACAACAGTGAGAAAACAGCTGTTGAATATTAATGTGCAACTACTCTTTCTGCTGCTGGTCCTTTTTACAAACAGCAGCCTGGCAGCGAGTCCGCCGCACGTTATCGCAAGTATCAAACCGATCCATTCAATCCTTGCCGGTATCATGCAAGGCGTCGGCAAGCCTGATTTACTCGTCGATGGAGCAACACTTCCGTGGCAATATGAGCCCGGCATGATGCAGCAGTTCGAGATCGACAAGGCCGATCTCGTTGTCTGGACTGGTGAGGAGCTGGAGCCAAAGCTCAACGAGCTGCTTTCACATAAGGAGAACGGGCAGGTTGTGGAAGTGCTTGCACTGCAAGCGCTCAAGGTTTTGCCGTCAAGGGGTGAGCCGGAGAAGCGGGATGCATTTTTTTGGCTCGACACGCGTAACATGCTGATATTACAAGATATCCTGACCAGGGAGTTGATCGCTCTTGATCCTTCGAACTCAAGTAGCTATCAACGTAACCGTGAAAAAATGCTCAAGAGACTGATCCAGGTGGACAGGGAACTGGAGTTCGGTTATCGCGAAGTGAGTGATGTCCCGGTCTTTCTGTACCAGGATACCCAGCAATATTTCGAGCAGGTCTATGCCATGAAGAGTGATGGCAGCGTGGCTAGCCCGCCAGCAGCACCGGGGAATCTTGCTGCTAATATTCTGAAACTCAACAGTTGGCTCTCCAGCAGGAAATCAGATTACTGTCTCTTCAGTGAGGCAGGTATGGAGAAGGCGCATCTTGGTATGTTGACGACTGTCAGTGATGTTGAACCCATCGAGATCGACTCTCTTGGCATGAAAATTCGGCCTGGATCGGATTTGTATATCCAGCTGATCCAGAGCAATTTTGAAACAATCGCATCCTGCGTGCGCAAACTCAAACCTGAAAGCCAGCAAAAGAGTGCTGATCTGCTTCCGGATATTCCCGATGCAAGACGCTTTCCGGAGAAGATATCACCACGTTACTTGCTGATGAATCACTATGGAGAAATGGTTTCAAATCAGGATTTCCTGGGGAAATACCAGCTGGTCTATTTTGGTTACACTTTCTGTCCCGACATCTGTCCGACCAGTATGAATGTCATCAGTGCCGTGCTAAAGCATCTCGGAGAGGAAGGTGCAGCGCATGTACAGCCCATATTTATCAGTGTCGATCCGAAGCGGGATTCAATCGAAAAGCTGAAGGAGTATGTCGCCTACTTTTCGCCACAGATTATTGCGTTGACTGGCAATGCTGAAGCGATCAGGCGTATTGCCGAGAACTTCAAGGCTTTCTACGAGAAAGTTCCATCTCTAAGCGGTGATCCTGCCTATTACACGATGGACCATACATCGAGTATTTACCTGCTTGGGCCCGGGGGGAATTTCATCACCAAGTTCCCATTCGGTATGTCTGCAATAACAATCGCTGAGAAGCTGCAGAACATTATGGGTGAGTGATAGAACGGCACGATGCCGTTTCAGAGAATCAGTTCAATCACGGCCTTGGAGCCGAAATAGGCAAGCAGCAGGACAGCAAATCCTGCCAGCGTCCACTTGAGTGCCTTGCGGCCGCGCCAGCCCCATTTGAAGCGCCCGTAGAGCAGGGTTGCAAAGACACACCAGGCAATCAGTGACAGCAGTGTCTTGTGTACCAGGTGCTGGGCAAACATGTCCTCGAGGAAAATAAAACCGCTCACCAGTGAGAGTGTCAGCAGTACCATTCCTGTGCCGATCATCTCGAAGAGCAGGGACTCCATGGTCTGCAGCGGTGGCAGTGTACGGACAAAGCCACCGGGCTGGCGGTTGTGCAGATGCCTGTCCTGAATTGTCAGCAATATCGCCTGCATACTGGCGATTGCGAGCAGGCTCCATGCAAGTAGTGAGGCGATGACATGAATTCCCAGTGCCCAGCCGCTTGTGCCATCAAGCAGGTGTGCAGAGCCGGAAGCGGCCGAAAAGAGAACGGCAAATGCGATGCCGGGAAACAGGAAAATAGCCAGGTTTTCGACCGGCTTGGTGAGCGCTGAAACCATCAGGACCAGCGCGATAACCATGCCACTGAGACTCAGCGCCTGGAAAAAGGCGAGATTGACGCCATCGCTGACGATAATCGTAGAGTAGAGCAGGATTGCATGCAGGATCACTGCAGCATAGCCCGTGGCAAGTACCAGGCCACGAGGAATGCTCTTGAATTTCTCACTGCCGAAGAGGCGCAGCGCCGTGATGATGGCTGCGGCAATATAGAGAAAATTGACTGTAATTGGCAATATATTTTGCATGTGCGAATCATCGCATATTCGACCATTCTGTGTCATTGCGAAAAATCCGATTTTTTAATCCTGTCCTGATAGATTCGAGGGGCTGGGGTATAATCTCCGGAATAGTTTAATTCGGAAAAAATTATGTTTGAAAACCTGAGTCAACGCCTTGGTAGCACGCTGGATCGTTTACGTGGCCAGGGGCGTCTGAGCGAAGAGAATATCAAGGATACGCTACGCGAGATTCGCATGGCGCTTCTGGAGGCTGACGTTGCCTTGCCTGTTGTGCGCGAGTTTATTGATGCGATTCGTGACAAGGCGACCGGTGAGGCGGTCATCAAGAGCCTGACACCGGGTCAGGTACTGATCAAAATCGTCAACGATGAACTGGTCCGTATCATGGGCGAGGCCAATGAGCGTCTCGACCTTGCGGCACAACCGCCTGCCGTGATCCTGATGGCTGGTCTGCAGGGTTCAGGTAAAACCACTACCACCGGCAAGTTGTCGCGTTACCTGAAGGAGCGTGAGAACAAGAAGGTCATGGTGGTTAGCTGTGACGTCTACCGTCCGGCTGCGATCGAGCAGTTGAAAACAGTTGCCGCTGAAGTCGGGGCAGAATTTTTTCCAAGCTCGACGGCTCAGAAACCGATTGCGATTGCACGTTCAGCGCTCTCAGCCGCACGCAAGGGTTTCTATGATGTTCTGATCGTCGATACCGCGGGTCGCCTGCATGTCGATGACGAGATGATGGGTGAAATCAAGGAGCTGTACGCAGAAATCACCCCTGTTGAAACTCTCTTTGTCGTTGACTCGATGACAGGTCAGGATGCGGCCAACACGGCAAAGGCATTTCATGATGCCCTGCCTCTGACAGGTGTCATTCTTACCAAGACGGATGGTGACTCACGCGGCGGTGCTGCCCTCTCGATTCGTCATATTACCGGTAAGCCGATCAAGTTCCTTGGTGTCGGCGAGAAGAGCGACGCACTAGAGCCGTTCCACCCCGACCGTCTCGCTTCACGCATCCTTGGCATGGGCGATGTTCTTTCGCTGGTTGAGGAGGTCACACGCAAGGTTGACCATCAGAAAGCAGAGAAACTGGCAAAAAAGGTTGCCAAGGGCAAGGGCTTTACTCTTGATGATTTCAAGGAACAGATGGAGCAGATGAGCCAGATGGGTGGCTTGAGCGGTATGCTCGACAAGCTTCCCGGCATGGGAAAGATTCCGGATGCCGTGAAGAACCAGGTGGGTGACAAGGAGGTTGGTCGCACGATTGCCATAATCAACTCGATGACCAAGAAAGAGCGTGAATTTCCCGCCATTATCAAGGGCTCACGCAAAAAGCGTATTGCTGCCGGTTCAGGCACCCAGGTGCAGGAGATCAACCGCCTTCTCAAGCAGTTTGCACAGATGCAAAAGATGATGAAAAAAATGAAGGGCGGTGGTATGGCAAAGATGATGCGTGGCCTTGGTGGCGGTGGTGGATTTCCTCCGGGTGGCGGCGCCGGTGGTGGCATGCCACCAGGAATTGGCGGCGGTGGTGGCGGTTTTCCGTTCAAGTAGGCTGCTGATCATTGGCGTTTGAAATCGAAAGGAAGTTCCTTCTGCGCAACGACAACTGGCGTAGTGAAGTGATACGGACTATCGAAATGCGCCAGGGCTATCTCTCCCGCGGTATAGGGCGCTCGATACGGGTACGCCTCGAAGACCACCAGGCTTTCATCAATATCAAGTCTTCGCGTAACGGAATTCATCGTCACGAATTTGAATATGAAATTCCCTATAGTGATGCCGAGGAGATATTTGAAGAGGTCGCCTTGCGGCCCTTTATCGAGAAAAGGCGCCATATCATCGAACATGGCGACCTCCATTTCGAGGTGGATGAGTTTTTCGGCGACAATGCAGGTCTGATTGTTGCGGAGATCGAGTTGCCTGATATTGAGCACGATTTCGATCACCCCGAGTGGCTTGGCAAGGAGGTCTCAAGTGATCAGCGATACTACAATACCTCGCTTGTCGAAAGCCCCTATAATCAATGGAAAGAATAATTAATAAGTTACTCTATTTATTAATAATATTATCCATTTTCTCCTGCTCTGATCAGACGGGTGACCCTCTTCGTTTCGGTGTCACCGGCTTAACACAGAACTTCGATCCGCGTTTTGCCACTGATGCCGCTTCCGAGCGTACCAACCATCTGCTTCACTGTTCACTGGTCCGCTTCGATCAACAGCGAAAGCCAACTCCCGGTATTGCCAGATGGGAACAGCTGACGCCAACAAGCTACCTTTTTCACATCGATTCGAATGTCACTTTCTGGAATGGTGATGCAGTGACGGCAGCAGATGTCGTCGCAACCTATGCTTCAATCCTTGATGAAAAGAATGCATCGCCTCACAGGTCGACCCTGTCGTTGATTGAAAGTGTCACCGCTCTCGATCAACAGACAGTCGAATTCATTCTCAATCGCAGCGACGCCCTGTTTCCATCCTATCTTGTAATCGGAATCCTGCCTGCACATCTCATTGACTCGCAGCATCCTTTTCACTCACAGCCAGTGGGATGTGGCAATTTCAGCCTTGTGGAATCCGATCAGTCACGCACGATCATCGAACAGCGTTACAGCTCCAGGGAGCTGGAATTAATTCGTGTGCAGGATCCCAGTACACGTGTGCTGAAACTGCTCAAGGGTGAGATCGACATGCTGCAAGGGGATCTCTCTCCGCAACTGGTTGACCATCTCGCAAAACAGGATGGCATCGAGGTGATCCGTGAAAAGGGCAGCAACTTCACCTACCTCGGTTTTAACCTGCAGGACCCCCTGACAGGAGAATTGAATATACGCAGGGCGATTGCACATGCAATCGATCGTAATGCCATCATCAAATACATCTTCCGCCAGCGTGCGCGTCCGGCAAATGGCCTGTTTCCATCTGAGCACTGGATCACTGATGCGTCACTGCCGCAAATTAATTACTCCCCGGAGACAGCCCGGAAGTTTCTCAGGCAGGCGGGTTACGACAACGACAAGCGACTTGCTTTAACTTATAAAACGTCCAGTGATCCGTTTCGTATCCGGGTTGCGACAATTATTCAACAGCAGCTTTCCGAAGTCGGCATAGACCTGACAATCAAGAGCTACGACTGGGGTACCTTCTATGGAGATATCAAGGCAGGCAATTTTCAGCTCTACAGCCTGACCTGGGTTGGTTTGAAAACGCCTGACAGCTACCGTTACCTGTTTCACAGCGGCTCATTGCCTCCAACTGGCGCCAACCGTGGACGCTTTCAATCAGCAGAAGCGAACCGCCTGATTGAGGCGGCTGAGAACGAAATGGAAGCATCCTTGCGTCTTCAGAGCTATCATCAACTTCAGCATCACCTGTTAGAGCAACTACCGTATGTGCCATTATGGTACGAGGACCAGGTTGCAGCTGTGCGTGGCAAGGCAAGCGGTTACCAGGTAGCGGGTGACGGAAACTATGACGGACTGGAAACACATCCATGGCTGATTCAGGCGAAGTGACAGTGGAGAGAGGCATCCACATCGATATCGGCAGGCAGGAACTTGTGCTGATCGTGATGGATGAGATTGTTGAGACATATTCCGTCTCAACGGCACTCAATGGCCCGGGTGAACAGCAAGGCAGTGAATGTACCCCGCGAGGTATGCACAGCGTGCGTCTCAAGATTGGTGATGGTTGTTCGCTGAATAGCGTGTTTGTCGGACGTCGCCACACTGGGGAAATCTACACACCTGTGCTTGGTGAAGACGATCCGCAACGCGACTGGATTCTGACACGCATCATCTGGCTGACTGGAACGGAAAAGGGATTCAACCGCGGTGGTCAATGTGACTCCCTGCGGCGTTTTATTTATATACACGGCACGCCTGATTCCGAACCCATGGGCCAGCCCTGTTCCCACGGCTGCATTCGTATGCGTAACAGTGATCTCGTCAAGCTGTTTGAACAGGTTGAGAACGGTATGCCTGTCCTGATCACGGAGTAGCGTCCGACATGCTTCAGCGCCTTTTCTCACTGTTGCTGACCTTGATTGGCGTTGTCACACTCGTATTTTTCCTTATCCACCTGATTCCGGGCGACCCTGTCGAGGCGATGCTGGGTGATTCAGCAAGAGTCGCCGACAGGGAGGCGCTGCGCCACAAGCTCGGGCTCGATCAGCCTCTTGCAGTTCAGTACAGTGACTACATCAAGTCGATTTTACAACTTGACCTTGGTACATCACTGCGTAACCAGCAGTCTGTCTCCAGCCTGTTGCTGGAACGCTTGCCGGCAACTGCATGGCTCGCATTTGCAGCCCTGCTAATTGCAGTCACTATTGCTGTACCGCTTGGTGTGATTGCAGCAAGAAGGCAGGGGAGTGCATGGGATACAGGCGCGATGATGGTTTCCCTGTTTGGCGTTTCAATGCCCAACTTCTGGCTGGGTCCGATGCTAATCCTGTTGTTTTCACTATGACTGGGGTGGACGCCGGTCAGTGGCATGGAGAGCTTCTGGTCCATCATACTTCCTGCAGTGACGCTCGGTGCATCACTTGCAGCGGTGCTCGCACGCATGGTGCGCAGTTCGCTGCTTGAAACACTGGGTGAGGATTACGTTCGGACCGCACTGGCCAAGGGGCTTGATGAGTCTACCGTCGTTTGGCGTCATGCATTGCGTAATGCGATGCTGCCGGTGATCACCCTGCTTGGGCTGCAACTCGGCGCACTGCTTGGCGGTGCCGTGATAACTGAGACGGTTTTTTCATGGCCCGGTATCGGCTCCCTGATGGTCGAGGCGATCCAGCAACGTGATTACCCGGTCGTGCAAGAGTGTGTTCTCCTGATTGCACTCATCTATGTGCTGGTCAACGCAGGAACCGACCTGGTTTATCGCATGGTTGATCCCAGGATCGCACTGACAGGAGAAGAGTAATGCGGCTTCTGATCGCAGTCTCGTTTCTGTTGTGCTGGCTGCTTGCAGCGCTATTCGGCAGCAGTTTCTTCGGTGATGCTAATCATATCAATCTTGAACTGATATTAAAGGCACCGTCACTTGATGCGCCGCTCGGTTATGACGAACTTGGCAGGTCGGTTGCCGCACGCCTGATCGATGGTGCAAGAGTCGCGCTGCTGGTTTCCGTTATTACCGTTTTTGTTTCAGCCCTCTTCGGTAGTGTCGTGGGATTGGTCAGTGGCTATTACGGTGGCTGGGTCGACAGGATTGTCTCGCGCATTATCGATATCGTATTGGCCTTTCCTGGTATCTTGCTTGCGATTGCACTGGCAGCTGTTCTAGGTCCCGGAATTGAAAATCTTGTTATTGCTATCTCGGCAGTCGGCTGGGTTGGTTATGCACGCCTTGCGCGTGCCCAGGCAATGAGTCTGCGCAGCCGTGATCATGTCACTGCGGCGATTGCCCTTGGCAGTGGTGAAGGTGTCATCCTGTTTCGACATGTCTTGCCGCTGATGTGGATTCCACTGATGGTTGAGGCGAGCTTCGGACTCGCCTCGGTGATTGTTGCAGAGGCCGGCCTGTCATTTTTGGGACTTGGAGTTCAGCCACCGGATGCCTCGTGGGGCAGTATGATCCGTGAGGGTTCGCGTTTTCTACTGGTTTCACCGCACCTGGCGATATTTCCCGGGCTTGCCATCATGGCGGTCGTCCTTGCGGCCAATTTGCTTGGTGACTGGCTCAGGGACAGGCTCGACGTTAAACGCTTTTAACAGGTGCCTGGCATGTCAATCGTCTTGCTTACTCATGTCCGACTATTGTTGATGGCGGTATTTCCCGGCAACAACACGCAATGTCACGATATGCGTACGCACCAATGCGGCAATCACAAGAAGAACCGGCAAGGCTTCATACATTTCCCTTTTTTCCAGTTCCCAAAATAACGTTCCTTTCCACATTTCTTTCAAATATGCCGATGGCCATGCATGGTTGTCGATAAAGACTTCATATGCCAACCATGCGCCTAGAGAGACGAACAGAATGATTTGTATAACTGATGATATGGAATAAAGAGAATATTTCCATTTTTTATCAGGCCATACCGGTTTGCGCCTGATGACGAGATAGGAGACGATCAGTAACAGTGATACAGGCAGTAGCAGGACGCCAAAGAACGTGGCAGTAAGGGGAGCACCAATGTGAAACCCGGTTGCATGCGCAGTTGCGGGGAGTAGCAAGAGGGCAGCCATGGCTCTGCTGCACGAGAGATGAGATCCTTTCATTTTAATTCCTTGTGCTGTATCTATTTTTCCATGAGTGCGCAGTTTTCAACTGTAAATACTGATTCACTCATACACACACTAAAGAATCCTGCTCCAGACTACAATACTTCTCTATTCTGATTCGTTATCGGGGACGGGGATTCATCGCGCGGTATCTTTGTGTCACGTGTCGGATCGACATGCCATGCCAAAGCAAGATAATGATGGACACGGCAACGATTGGCAGTACAAGAGTATCGAAACTGGAAGTCGCCAGATATCTGGGATAGGTGGTTACCAGAAAATGGAGACTGAATAGTGCCAGCTTATCGTCCAATCCATTTGAGTGACTGATTCAATCCGGAAGCAGGGTTTCACTCATTCATGTATGTCTGTAAATCAAATAAGTCAGTTCAGGCGAAAGCGATCCTATCTGTAGTCAATCGTGGAAAGAAAGAAGGATTAAAAGGTATTGGTGAAAGTTGAGGGGTTTCGTCGAAAGCAAGAGAATGGATTGCTCTTTATGCAGTTGAACACACGAATTTGCAAGTTAAGGATTCATCAGGCAGTATCTGCGGTATCTCGTGATGACATGATGCATTGAACTGCAATGCAATAAAAACACAACCGCCGTTGTAGAAACAATGAATAACATCAGGGCACACTCAGCTGAGTATGTCGACGTGGGACATACACCGTTATAGAAGAGGAGCATGGCGTAAATTGTTATCAGTACAATCTGAAACATGGTTCCAACGCAGAAGAGCGTGACCTGCCACTGTTTTCGTGGCCAGGAACGTCTACGTATTTTTATCCGGTAAATGAGATGCAGGACGAGTGAGATGGGTATCAGGAATGGGGCAAAGATGATGGCCATGTCGAGTGTGTCGATATGCGCGGTAGCCTGAGCCGAAACTGGAAACAACAAACCGGACAGCAGTAGAGAAAATTGTGACAGTTGAAATCCTTTCATTGCTATTCCTTGCGATTTTTTCATCCCTGGATAAGTGATATGCCATAAAACAAAAGACGGATAAAACTCAAGCGTACATAGAGTAACCTAGACCAAGTAGTACCTTCCTGTAAAGAAAAATTAGTCAGTAGTATACTCAAGGAATAATCATCTTAATTATTGAATAATAAAGGCTTTATAAAAAACTCCATTGCCAGTTAGAGCTGCATATTTATAAAGATTTAAAGTTCATTTTATTTTCAAACTGCAGTGAAATACCCGGGATGATTAAACCGAGGAATAATCTTCATTCCGTATGAGAAGATTGGATATCTGTTACGGCTTCAACATCTGTATAATTTCTTCATCTTCTGAATAAAGTGAGTTGCCCTTCATGACAATTGGCCCCGTGATGCTTGACCTGGTTGGAACCACGCTGCTCGATGAAGATATCGAGCGCCTTGTGCACCCAGCCAGCGGCGGCATCATTCTGTTTTCACGCAATTACGAGTCTCCGGAGCAACTGCACAGGTTGATTTCCCGTGTTCGCAAGGTGGCGGGCAGGGAATATATTATCGCGGTTGACCACGAGGGAGGGCGGGTACAGCGATTTCGTAACGGATTTACAAGAATCCCGCCAATGGCATGGCTGGGTGATCTTTATCAGAAAGAGAAAAGTAAAGCCCTGGAGTATGCGCATGAGCTGGGTTGGCTGATGGCAGCCGAATTGCGCGACTATGATATTGATATCAGTTTTGCTCCAGTCCTTGACCTGGATTTTGGCATTTGTGACGTGATTGGTGATCGTGCTTTTCAGAGTGACCCACTCATAGTGACAAATCTTGCAGGTGCCTTCATTGCAGGAATGCACGAGGTCGGTATGCCGGCAACCGGCAAGCACTTCCCGGGTCACGGTGCAGTCAGCGGGGATTCGCATCTTGAGCTACCAGTCGACTCACGCCTGTTTGTCGAAATCGGTATGGCGGACCTGATACCTTTCGAGCGCCTGGTGCAGAAAGGTCTTGATGCCATCATGCCGGCGCACGTCATCTACGAGAGCTGTGATCCGAACCCGGCCGGTTTCTCACCATACTGGTTACAGCAGGTATTAAGAAAACAGCTTGGTTTCGATGGTGTAATCTTCAGTGATGATCTGACCATGGAGGGCGCAGCTTTTGCAGGCACCTATCCCGAGCGTGCCAATGCCGCATTTACAGCAGGCTGCGATATGGTGTTGGTGTGCAACAACCAGCAGGCAGCTGAACAGGTACTGGAATCAATCAAGCTGCCGCTTGATGAGCAGATGTCTGCGAGACTGGAGAAAATGCTCGGCGCACATGTCGAAATCGACCTGACGGGACATCGCTGGATGAAAGCGGTCGAAATAGCTGCCGAAGGCGTTAACTGGGCACAGGAGCGCGAGTGTGACGAATCCTGATAGCAGGGCTGAAAAACAACTTACCGAAGAAGCTGCTGTCATCATGGCAGGAGCTGAATGCCTTTTTGCTTCATCCGAGGTTGATGCTGCGATCGACTCACTTGCCGATCAGCTCAACGAGCGCCTTGCCGGAGTCAACCCGGTGGCGTTGTGCGTGATGAATGGCGGTCTTGTGATTTCCGGCCAATTGCTGCCTCGTCTCTCTTTTCAGCTACAGTTCGATTATCTGCATGCCACACGTTACCGCGACAGAACGTCGGGTGGTGAACTGCAGTGGAAACGTCAGCACGAGATCTCGTTGAAGGACAGGGTGGTTCTGGTCATGGATGATATTCTCGATGAAGGTGAAACTCTGAAAAGTGTTCACGATGCCTGCCTCGCAGAGGGTGCGAAAGAGGTGCTGCGCGTGGTGCTGGTAGAGAAAATTCATGACAGGAATATTGGTGTCAGCGCCGAGTATATCGGACTACAGGTGCCGGACAGATATGTATTCGGCTATGGTATGGATTACAAGGGCTACTGGCGCAATGCAAATGGCATTTACGCAGTTGCGGAAAACAAAAGCGGAGAGTGACCAGATGAAACTTGGCGTAATCGGAGGCTCGGGCCTGTCTCACTTTGAGGAACTCGAGGTGATGTCACGTGAGATTGTCCGTACACCTTATGGCGAACCTTCAGCGCCAGTTGTGCATGGCAAAATCAACGGCACCGAATTCTGCTTTATACCAAGACATGGTGCCGGACACCGTTTGCCGCCGCACAGGATCAACTACCGTGCAAATATCTGGGCAATGAAGGAGATTGGTGTCGAGGCTGTCATTGCACTGGCAACCGTGGGAGGCATTACCAAGGGCCCGGAAACACTCATCACTCCAGACCAGGTCATAGACTATACATGGGGCCGGGAACACACCTTTTTTGACGGTCTCAATGGCAATGTCACGCATGCCGACTTTACTTCTCCTTTCTGTGATGAACTGCGCCAGCGCTTGATTGACGCTGCGCGTGGTGCGGGACTTGATATCGTGGAAACCGGAACATATGCCGCCACACAGGGCCCCAGGCTGGAATCTGCCGCTGAGATTCGCCGCCTGGAGCAGGATGGCAACGATATCGTCGGTATGACGGTGATGCCGGAGGCAGGCCTGGCACGTGAATTGGGGCTCTGTTACGCGGCGATTGCGACTGTGGTTAACTGGGCAGCCGGCAAGAGTGACGAGGAGATCACGCAATCAGTGATCGACAGGCACCTGGGAAAGGGTCTGGCCGATTACATGGCGGTGCTTTCAGCACTCAACGCGTGACTGTTTTGCAGCGCGATGTTCTGGTATAAATAACATATTGAAATGATGATTTTTTCAGAGGACGTATAGAATGAGTGAAGCCACAGAAACAGAGCAGACTGAAGAGCCGGAAAAAAAGAAAAAGAGACGCATTCCACTGTTTGTTTGGGTGATTCTGGCTGTTCTGATATGGGTGGTTGTTTTTGTCTGGTTGACGGACAGGAAGGCAGAACAACAGCAGGAGGCCGCCCAGGCACCTGCAGTTGAAGAGCAACAGGCTGAAACGGCTGCGCCAGTCGAGGCGCCAGCAGCTGAAGCAGTAGCTGAACCTGTCGTAGAGCCAGAAACCAAGGCGCCGGCCGAAGCTGTTGCTGAACAGCCTGCGGCTGCAGAAGAGACAGCAGCAAAAGAGGAAGCAGCGGCACAGGCAGAGACTGCTGAACAGGCGGTTGAGGAAAAAGCTGCTGAAGAGAAGCCGACTCCTGCCGAATCAGCTAAAGAGATGGCGACAGAAGCCGCTGAAGTCCCTGCAGCGGTAATGCAGCAGATGATGGATATCTTTTCACCGAAGTGAGTTTCACGCTTTCAGCTATCAGTTGTCACCCCGGGCTTGACCCGGGGTTTATTTTTTGAAACTACACGCTGATCTGGATGAGTTTCAGAAACCCTAGCCGGTATTGCGCATACCTGCAGCGATTGCGTTAATGCTTCTCAACAGCGGCTGCAGCCACGCATTCTCACTATCAGTTTCCTGGCGATAGCGCCCGATCAGGTTGGCCTGGATCGCATTAAGTGGATCAAGGTAGGGATTTCTGCGTGACAGTCCCAGCCTCAGAACCGGGTTGTCACCAATGAGTTGTTGCTGTTGCGTAACCGCGAGAATCATTTTCAATGTCAGCTCAAATTCTTCGCAGATCATCTCGAAGATGGTATCCGAGGTGCCGCTTTCCTGGCACAGCTCCTCCTTGTACATGCGTGCTATCTGCATATCTGCCTTGAACATGGCCATCTGGATATTCGACAGCATGGCACGAAAAAAAGGCCATTCGCGATACATTGTCTGCAACTGCTGAATTCCGTCCGGCTTTGCAGCTTGCGCCTGTAATGCCTTGCCAAGTCCATACCATGCGGGAAGTGTGTGACGTGACTGTGCCCAGCCAAATACCCACGGTATTGCACGAATCGATCCTTTTGAGCGATCTCCCTGGGTGCGTCTTGCCGGTCTCGATCCGATATTCAGCAGTGCGATTTCAGATACCGGGGTGGCCTCGTAGAAGTAATCGAGGAAGCCATCCGTGTTTTCGGTCAGGTGACGAAATGCCTGTTCACCTGTTTGTGCAAGGGAACGCATCACCTGCGGCCACTCAGGATTTGTTTCTGGCACATCCCTGACGAGGTGAAGGTTTGCCTGTAACAGTCCGGTGACCCCCATCGACAACTCGAAAACTGCCGTATCAGTGTGGCTGTACTTGTAGTAGAGAACCTCTCCCTGTTCAGTAAACTTGATCTCGCCACGCAGTGTGCCGGCAGGCTGTGAAGTGATCGCCTCGCGTGTCGGACCACCACCTCGACCGATGGTGCCTCCACGGCCGTGAAAAAGACGGCACTGAACACCGTGGCTATCGGCAAGCTCGACAATATTCTGCTGTACCTGGTACAGATTCCAGGAGGAGGAGAGTATTCCACCATCCTTGGCCGAATCAGAGTAACCGAGCATGACCTCCTGGCGATGACCACCACTTTTCAGAAGCTCTGCATAAACCCTGTCCTTGAACAGCAGGTCAAGTATTTTTGTGCTGCGTTCGAGGTCATCAATGGTTTCAAACAGGGGCGAGACTTCAAGATGGCAGAAGAGTCCGTTTTCATCGTTGCCTGCAAGCCCGTAAAGGCTTCCCAGCAGAACCACCTCCATGATGTGGCTCGCTTCATGTGTCATCGAGATGACGTATTGCCCGATCGATTGCGGGCTGACAGTGTCGCGTAGTTCCGCAATGACTTCGAAGACCTCGATAACTCCGCGGCTTGCCTCACTGAGTTGCTTGGGGTTAATCGTGATTCCGCTTTCGAGTGCTTTGCCGAGAATTTCCAGGCGCTCTGTTTCCGATGCGGTTTCATAGCTGTCAGTCACTTTTGCCAGTGTGAGTATTTCACTGACAGCAGCTGAATGGATTGCCGACTCCTGACGGATATCCAGGTGAGCGAGATAGAAGCCAAAGCTCTTTACCAGCATGATGAGCTTACGCAGTCCGGCATTAGATGCGGCGACATCTCCATGCTCGATGAGTGACTGGCGCATGATCATCAGGTCATCAAGAAAGAGCTTCTCGTTTGTATAAGGAACTGCACTGGCTGTTCCAATATCGCAGGTGCCATTCAGTCGCCCATTGACCTGGTGCAGTGTGGCCCTGAGGCGAAAATTCATAAGGTAAAGTTTGCGTCGGTAGGGTTCTACCGGAAAGCGCTTCGTCTCTTCGAGCAGTTCACCTGCACAGATTTTTTCATCGCGTTCCAGAGAAACCTCGAATGCATCTGAAGGAAGACAGAAGATACGCGAGTGCGTCAGTTCACCAATCAGTTCGTCGATGTGCTGCATGTACTCGCATAAAACAGTCCGCTGCTGCAATGCCATCGCCTTGCGCGTCACATCGGGTGTGACAAAAGGATTGCCGTCACGATCACCACCGATCCATGAGCCGAAACGGATTAAAGGTGAGGAGTTCATAAAGAGTTCATTTACCTCATCACCATACTGGCGTACGAATGCCTTGCGCATACGATGCAGCATTTCAGGTACGGCATGAAATAGCGTGTGCTCGAAATAGTAGAGGCCGTTAGCAATCTCCATACGCACCTCGGGACGTTCGGCGCGCATCTCCTCAGTTTTCCAAAGCGTCTGAATCAGGCGGCTGAGAGTCTTTTCCACCTGTTCCTGCTGCTCAAGATACTCTGTCGGGCGATCTAGATTCCGTGTGGAAAGATACAGCTTTTCCAGTAATCCCATAATGACGCGCCGCTTGGCTTCTGTCGGGTGTGCTGTGAATACCGGAATGTAGGATGTCCTCGAGATGATATTGGCGAGTTCATCCAGGCTGACATCACGTGATTTGTAGAGTTTGGCGAGATGATCGAAAGAGCCCGTCCACAATTCGCTACCTTCTGCAGCGATCAGGCGGCGCTGTCGATGGTGATAAACCTCTTCGGCGATATTGACGAGTTGGAAGTAGAGAGTAAAGGCGCGAATTGTATGGGTGAGTTCAGCTTCACTCAGCTGGCTGATCAGCTGTAATAGGCGCTGACGTTTATCTCTGTTTTCCTCGTCACGCAGCTGGATGTAGCCCTTGCGCAGACGTTCGACAATGCGATAAACATTCTCACCGGCCTGGGTGCGTACAACGTCCCCGAGCAGATTGCCAAGCAGTCGTACACGACCCCTGAGCTCCTCGTCATTCGCCAGTGAGTAGGACTGAAAAGTATCTTCCATCTTGCCTCCGTTCCTCGGTCAGAAATCTCTTTATAGCATGCATCGCGAAAAAATGTGCGGTTGCACAAAAATACCATTTTCCAGTCACTGCAAAAATAGTCTGTATCAGATAGACTAGTCGATCCTGAATCGCTCACGAACAGCGGAGATCGACCTGGTTTGCCGCAAGTCAAGGAGCAGAGAAAGCCATGAAAAGAAGCCGAATCTGGGTATTTGATGAGAATCGCCTCAACGAGGCACTTGATGGATATGAGCAGGAATCGATCGATGCATACCCACAACATGAAGAGAAAATACGCATAACAATCAAAGCAATGCGAAATTTTCTTTATTCAGATTATGCGGATAGATTAACCATGAGAGAAGAGGACGAAAAGTGAGGATAGTCTCATTTAACATCAATGGCGTACGTGCACGTCCACACCAGTTGCAGGCCCTGAAAGATACCATTGACCCGGATATTATCGGCCTGCAGGAGACCAAGGTACAGGATCCGGACTTTCCCCTGGAAATGATGCAGGATCTCGGATATCACACCGAGTTTTTCGGTCAAAAGGCACACTATGGTGTTGCATTGTTATCGAAAAAAGCGCCCTTGCGTGTTACCAGGGGCTATGCCAGTGACGATGACGAGGCACAAAAACGCCTGATTACCGCGACATATGAATCAGCAAGCGGCAATGAGATTACTGTCATCAACGGCTATTTTCCCCAGGGAGAGAGTCGAGACCACGAGACCAAGTTTCCCAACAAGCGCAAGTTTTATGCAGACCTGATGACGCACCTCGAGCAGTTTACTCCGGATGACAATCTTGCTGTCATCGGCGATGTAAATATCGCACGCATCGATGCTGATATCGGAATCGGTGCTGATAATGCCAAGCGTTGGCTGCGTACCGGCAAGTGCAGTTTCCTGCCTGAAGAACGTGAGTGGATGGAACGCCTCATGGCCTGGGGGCTTGATGACACATTCCGCATCAAATATCCGGATGTCGATGATCGTTTCAGCTGGTTCGATTACCGCAGCAAGGGATTCGACCGTGAACCAAGGCGTGGCTTGCGTATTGATCTGATCCTGGCAACACCTGCACTTAACAGTAAACTGACTGATGCCGGTATCTCTTATGACCTTCGTGCCATGGAGAAGCCATCAGACCACTGCCCGATCTGGGCGGATTTTGATATCTGATTAATATCGATAGTCTGTAGGAGGCCCGCCCCCGGGCCGATTTTTGCTCCTGCAAAAACGGCATTTCCGCCATCCATGGCGGTTACGTGTACGCCCCTCCTACAAATATTTACAGACTTTTTAGTGTGGGTGCCATAGACTTAACTCGCCTCACGCCACTCAAGGCCCTCATCCACATCATGATGTACAGGTGTGGCTGATTTCATGGTCACCAACTCCTCAGAACTGGTTGGATGAATCGCCATGGTGCTGTCAAAATCAGCCTTGGTAGCGCCCATTTTGACGGCTACCGCAAAGCCCTGAAGCATTTCGTCTGCGTTGTCACCGATAATATGAACACCGACAACTTTCTCATCTTTGCCTGCACACACGAGTTTCATCGCAGTGGTTACGCCGTGTGGTGACAGCGCGTGCCGCATGGGTGTGAAGTCTGCCTGGTAAACAGTGACATCATATCCGTGTTCGTCGCGTGCCTCGGCCTCCGTGATGCCGACAGTGCCGATTGGCGGATGTGAAAACACCACGCTGGGGATGTTTGCATAATCTGTCTTGCTCCCCGGCTTCTCTTTGAAAAGGCGCTCGGCGAGCTTGCGGCCGGCATCGATTGCCACAGGGGTCAGTGCTGCTTTTCCGGTAATGTCACCAATTGCATAGATGCCGCCGACATTCGTGTTTTCAAACTCATCGACCGGAATAATGCCCCTCCTTTCGACATGCACGCCTGCTGTATCGAGATTGAGCTGGCGTGTATTGGGTGATCGACCAACAGCCCATATGACCGTGTCAAAACCCTGCAGGCGCTGCCCATCCACAGAGCTGATGGTGATCCCATCACTCCTCTGTGCGAGTTCACTTGCCTGGAAATTGCAGTGGACATGGATACCCTGTTTCTCCATTTCGGTTTGCAACACATCACTGATCATAGGATCGAAACGCTCCATGATGCGATCTTCGAGGGCGATGACTGACACTTGCGAGCCAAGCGCACGTAACACGCCGGCCAGTTCAACGGCGATATAGCCGCCACCGATGACAGCGACATTCTCCGGCTGCTCATCAAGTTCACAGAAACCATCCGAAGTAATGCCGAGTTCAGCACCAGGCAGTGGCGGAACAATCGGTTGTCCACCGGTGGAGATCACAATGTGTTCGGCCGTGTACTCGATACCGTTAACATCAATACGTTTTGCATCGACAAAGCGAGCATAACCATTGATGTGGTCAATACCGCTGTCGGCAACATAACCATCCCAGTAGTTATTAATATTACTGATGTAGTTCTGTCGACCAGTGACAAGCTTATGCCAGTCGGTTTTTCCGCGCGTTGCAGGAATACCGAAGTCATTTGCATCATCGACAGCATGCGCCAGGTTGGCTGCATACCACATCACCTTCTTGGGAACGCAGCCATTGTTGACGCATGTTCCACCCATCTTGCTACCTTCAATGATGGCGACTTTTTTTCCGAAGGATGCTGCCTTTTCTGCGACTGCGAGTCCGCCACTGCCTCCGCCGATGGCGATCAAATCATAATGTTGCGTATTCATAACTGTTTCCTTTGTCAGGGGGTGGCCCGCAGTACGGGCCACCATGATTGTTTCCCTGGGTTCGTATCAGGCTGCTTTCTCTCCAGCGAGATACTCTTCAAGTGCTTCAGATCCGCCGACGCGATATCCGTCGATGAAGACCTGGGGTACAGTTGACTCACCCGAGATAGCGCGAATGGTCGCCTCGGTGAAATCCCTGTTGAGAACCAGTTCCTCGTAGTCCATGCTGGCATCATTCAGCATGCCCTTGGCACGAACACAGAATTCACAGCCTTCGCGAGTGAAGATGGTGACACTCTTCGGCTTGACTGCATTTGGAGCGATGTACTCGAGCATTGTGTCTGCATCTGAAACCTCGAAGGGGTCGCCCGGCTTGTTAGGCTCGATAAACATCTTTTCCACGACACCGTCTTTTACCAGCATCGAGTAGCGCCATGAGCGTTTGCCAAAGCCCAGCTCTTCCTTGTCGACCAGCAGCCCCATACCATCGGTGAAATCACCGTTGCCATCTGGAATGAATGTGACTTTGTCTGCACTTTGCTCTGATTTCCATTCGTTCATAACGAATGCATCATTGACTGACATGCAGATCACCTCGTCTACTCCTGCTTCTTTCAGTGCTGGTGTCAGCTGGTTGTAACGCGGTACGTGCGTTGATGAACAGGTTGGTGTGAATGCGCCTGGCAGTGAGAACACAACCACAGTTTTTCCCTTGAAAACTTCATCAGTAGTGACATCTACCCACTCGTGATTACGACGTGTGCGGAATGTGACCTGTGGTACTTGTTGTCCTTCGCGATTGTTAAACATATTCATATCTCCGTTAATTATCTGAATCGACGTTGAGTTCGATTTGTTGGTACGGGAGTTAGTATGGGGTAGGGAAAGAAATAGGGAAAATCGTTTAAAACGATATGAATAAGAGGAATTGACGATAATAGGTGTTATGTCTCTTAAGTCAGCACATAGGCCTGTACAATGACTTTGAGTGTTTTAGTTGTTTGGAATCTTTATGCAATCTGATAATGGTGGGGACGATTTCTCTAAAGTGGTACTGACGGCAGAGGATGGTGCACAAGCTGAAATCTATTTATATGGCGCCCATGTTACCGACTGGTGTCCAGCGGGAGATGACGAACGACTGTTCCTTAGTGAACGAGCGGAGTTTAGTGAAGGCACGGCTATTCGCGGTGGTGTACCTGTCTGTTTCCCACAGTTTGCCGATGAAGGGCCTTTTCTCAAGCATGGTTTTGCACGTCTTGGCCTATGGGAACTAGTGAGCACCAAATAGGAGGGGGATTCGGCGCAAGCCGTTTTCCAACTGGAAGATTCCATTGCTTCGCGTGCCATGTGGCCACATGCATTTCGGGCCACCTTGACTGTCACAGTGGGTGGACCACATTTGAAAGTTGAGTTCAGTATCCAGAATACTGGAACGACTTCATTTCATTTTACCGGTGCCTTGCACACATATTTAGGTGTGCGTGATATCGCAGCGACAGTGGTGGAGAACCTGGGTGGCTGTCATTATCGTGAGTCAGCAAAGGGTATACAGGACGTTATACAGGTCGATCCGGAACTCTCTTTCACAGACGAAGTCGACCGCATCTACATGCGGGCTCCAGGGCAAGTGGCCATGCGCGAACCCGGGCGACGAATGGTCGTGAAATCGTCCGGTTTTCCTGATGTGGTGGTGTGGAACCCTGGTCCGGAGAAGTGTGCAGCGCTTGGAGATATGGATCCTGAAGGTTATCGTCGCATGCTATGTATTGAAGCACCTGTGATCAGTGAGCCGCCGGAGGTTTTGGCAGGTGAATCCTGGTATGGCTCACAAGAGCTAACTGCACAATAATCGATTGGGCATCCGTTCAGTTGCCTGGCAGGCTAGCTTTTGATCAACTTCACTGTATTTGGCAGTCTGCTTCGTATGATTTCGGCAAAGGCGCTCAGAGCCGCACGCCGTGGAAAGCTGCTGCGAAACACCAGCGAAATTCGTCGTGACGCATTTTTGATATTGAGCGGGTGGGTGACAATACCGCTTCCGCTCGCCCATGAGCCACCGAGTGCGAGTGCCGGAATCAGCGTGATGCCATAACCTGCCTTGACCAACTGGATCAGGGTTTCCAGGCTGGCAGCACGCAAATCAGCCATTTCTCCTTCACTCTGGCGTTCACTGATATGGCAGACATCCATTGCCTGTTTCGCAAGGCAGTGTCCCTCGGACAGAAGCAGCAAGGTCTCCTTGTCGATATCGGTACGCGTGATTTTCTCCTTGTTATAGAAACCGTGCTTGCGCGGAAAGGCGACCCAAAATGGCTCATCAAAGAGCGGAATTGATTCCAGAGAAGGCTCTTTGGTAGGTGTTGCAAGCAGGGCGACATCGATCTCGTGATTGTGCAACCGGGTTAACAGTGTCTCCGTCATTTCTTCAGAGAGTATCAACTGCATCTGCGGATGCTCTTTTTTGAGTGGCGCGAGGATCAATGGCATCAGGTAGGGGCTGATGGTTGGTATCGCGCCAACACGCAAGGGCCCTGCGAGCGGGTCCTGGTGCGCGCGTGCAACTTGTGCGATAACATCGGCTTGTTCCAGTATCTGTCTCGCATGTGACAGGATTTCGCTTCCGATTGCTGTAATCTCAACAGAGCGGTTGGTGCGTTCGAATAGTGTGACTCCGAGCTCTTCTTCGAGTTTTTTAATCTGTCCGCTCAGGGTTGGCTGGCTTACAAAACAGCGTTCTGCAGCCTTGCTGAAGTTGTTGGTTTCTGCGACTGCAACAAGGTAATTGAGATCCCGGAGATTCATGGTTTAACTATTGGTAGAAACGATAATTAAAGTATATATTAAAGAAATTGCTTATCAAATAAAGATGTGATGAGAGTGAATTTTAAAACAAGCCTGCTTGAAGAGAGCGTCGAGGAACTCAAGCAGTCTCTCAAACGGGAGATAGAGCAGATGGATCATGCTGCATTACCGTTGCAGCAGGGGATGTCTCAAAGCAGCTATGTGAGTGATTCGCCTTTTTCCGTTGTGGTGCTGGAGTTGCACAGATCTGACGAGGAGATCCGCCTTAAAGCGGGTATCTTCTTTGCAGGGATCATTTCCGGCAGCTGTTGCGCGGATGATCCAACACCCTGCGATGAACTGACTGAATATTGTGAGCTCGAGTTTTTGATCAATCCCGACGATGGTGAGGCAGAGATCAGGCTGCTGGAGTGATTTCACCATGCAGCAGGTTGCTGCCACTGTCACTGCCGGTAATCTTGATCATGGTGACAGTCGTTTCGAGGCTGTCACGACTCGCAGTGATTCGTACGCGGTGATAATTTGGCGTGTAGCCCCAGTACCAGTCGCCGTTCTCATCCTGTGAACGTGTCTCAATCAGTACCTCCTGTTGTGTACCAATCATGGTATCGAGACAGCGCTGTTTCATTTCGTCTGCAAGAGCGTGCAGCTGCTGGCTGCGTGAGCGTCTTGTTTCATCATTGACGGCATTCGGAAGACGTGCCGCCTTGGTACCCGGGCGTGGTGAATAGGAAAAGATGTGGATGTGACCGAAATCGAGCCTCTCAAGGTAATCCATTCCCTCTTGCCATTCACTGTCAGTTTCACCGGGAAAGCCGACGATAATGTCAGTGGTAATGTTCAGCCCGGGTATCATTTTCCTGGCCTCGGAGAGCAGGCTGCTGAACTCTGCCGTTTTACAGCGACGTGCCATGCGTCTCAGCACCGTGTCGCAACCACTCTGTAGTGGCAGATGCAGGTGCGGCATCAGGCGCGGATTATCGAACAGCGACCAGAAGTTATCAGGGATATCCCACGGTTCGAGTGAGCCAAGACGTAAACGCGGAATCGATGTCTCCTTCAACAGGCGCTCAACCAGCTGGCCGAGATTGCTGTCACAATCACTGCCATAACCACCAAGATGAACGCCAGTGATAACGGCTTCCTGTACACCTTGTTGATGTAATGCATTAATCTCGTCAATTATCTCCTGTGGCGGGCGGCTGCGTTCTTCGCCACGTGCCTCCGTGACGATGCAGAAGGTGCACTTATAACGGCAGCCGTCCTGCACCTTGATAAAAGCACGTTGCCTGCCACGTGCGAACAGCAGGTTTTCACCCGGCTCTGTCGCTGTGTCCGGCATTGAGAGGGTATCGAGTTTTTCCGCGACAATTTCCGGTAAGCGGTCCTTGTCACGATTTTCGATCAACAGGTCGACTCCGGGAATGCTTTTGATCTCAGCCGGATTCAGCGAGGCGTAACAGCCGGAAACGACCAGTTTTGCCTGTGGATTCGAGCGCTGTACACGACGGATCAGTTTGCGTGATTTGCGTACAGCTTCCTCCGTAACAGCACAGCTGTTGACCACAACCAGGTCCGCCTCGTCAGGTTGAGCAGTAACTGCATGCCCCTGGTGGCGAAATTTACGTGCCCATGTTTCCAGTTCGGCTTCGTTAAGGCGACAGCCTAGGGTTTTTAGATGTACTTGCATGCTGATTTCAGGATGTGGTGATTTGTGTTGATTCAGAGTGTTGATCGAGTGACAGTTCGAGCTGATCACCTGCATTGAGTGAGCCGACGCCTGATGGTGTACCGGTTAGTACCAGGTCGCCCGGTTCAAGCGTGAAATAGCGGCTGATGTAACTGATCAGGGAGATGGCACCACGAATCATCATCCTGGTATTCGCCTGCTGGCGTACTTCACCATTGATGACGAGTTGCAGCTCTGCATTGGCCGGATCGATTGTATCAGCAGGAAGAACTCTGCCCAACGGGCAACTGCCGTCCCAGGATTTTGCCATTTCCCATGGCAGCCCCTTGTTCTTGACCTCTTCCTGTACATCTCGCAGGGTAAGGTCGAGAGCGAGTGCATAACCTCCAATCGCATCTGCAACCGCATCTTCATCGACACAGCTGATCTCTTCTGCAATTAACACGGCGAGTTCGATTTCATAGTGCACGGCGCCCCGGTCAGTCGGGATGACCACGGGTTCGTGCAATGGCCTGAGTGCCGTGGAGGGCTTCATGAAGATGACCGGCTTGTCAGGAACCGGATTGTTCAGCTCTTCTATATGCGCATGGTAATTGCGTCCAATGGCAACGATCTTTCCCGCATTCAGGTCAATGCGACTGCCATCCTGATCAAGGAATTTGAAACTGTTTGTCATATCTAACTCTCAGATAACCAATGCGGCTGCCAGCAGCGCGGGCGTGACGAGATTGACGACAACGTTCAGCCCCATCGCCTGCGCCAGTTGCGGAATGTCGTCAGCATGACGAAAGCTGTCACGTACTGAAATGAGAGCAGGGACAAGCGGAATGAGCGCCAGCAGTGAGAGTAGCGGGAAATGGCCTGTCGCTATGCCCAGCGGGATTATTGCGAAGGCCAGCAGTGTGAAAGCTGCATAGATCAGGCTGCTTTTACTGCGGCCAATCATAATCGGGTAATTCTTGCGTCCAACCTGTATGTCAGCCTCAACATCCGGATACTGGTTCAACAGTAGCAGGTTGTTGACCAGGAAAAAGGGAATTAACGAAGCGATGATGGCAGTTGTTGAGATGCTTCCACTCAATACATACACGCTGCCGATAATCATCAGCGGGCCAAATGCAATGCCTGGTGCGAGCAGCGAAGAAAAAGGAGAGCGTGTAATCAGGTGTGTGTAAGTGATGATGAGCAACACACCGACAGCACCGATGACCAGAGGAACCATGCCATGGATGGCGGTGAAATAGAGTCCGATTCCGATGCAGGCGGCAAGAGAGACTATCGCCATCAGGAGGACATTATTATCCAGGTCCGGGTGTGTTGGTAGCAGGCCGCTACCGCCACTGAACGGTGTTCTTTCTGTCAACTCATCAAGACCGCTCCTGAAATCGAAATATTCATTGAATGCATTCACACTGATATGCGAGGCGATACCTGCTAAGAGGATCAGAAACACATCGACAAGGTGGACATCAACACCTGGTGTGGAGAGTGCAATAGCGACTCCGAGCGAGATGCAGGAGAGTGTCAGAATCAGGAATGGCGGCCTGGCCGAGCGTGTTGTGAGCAGCAGTGCTTCAGTATTCATTGATTTCCAATATGTTTATAGAGCAGGGGGACAAGTATAAGGCTTATCAGGGTTGAGAACAGTAGTCCTGTTACCAGTACAACAGCCAGAGGCTTGAGCATTTCCGAACCGCTGCCGTATGCAAGAGCAAGCGGCATCATTCCAACCACGGTGGTCAGTGTTGCCATCAGGATCGGTTTCAGGCGTAGGCCTGCCGCTTCAATGATGGCGTCGTCGCGCTGCATGCCTTTGTTGCGCCTGTTTTCTATGGTGGTGACAAGTACGATGGCGTTGTTAACGACGATGCCGGCGAGCATGATCATGCCGATCCATACCGGCATGGTGATGTCGATGCCCCATAGCCACAGGCCAATGACAACACCGATACCTGAGAATGGCACGCCAAACATGATGACAAGCGGGTTACGCAGGGATTCGAACTGGACTGCCATGACAACGAGAACCAGGAACAGGGCCAGGGCTAGAAGAATCGTGCCCAGTGCCTGCCCCTCTTGCAAAGCCTGCAGGCTACCTGCCTCGGCGATTGAGTAGCCTTCCGGCGTTTCGACTTTTTCACTAATGGTTAGTGCCTGGCGTATCGCCTGTTCCAGTGACAGCTCTTCCGAGAGGGAGGCGTTCACTTCAACCGCACGTTGCTGGCGATCACGGCGGATAGAGCCGGGAGCTGCCTCAATGCGAATTGTTGCCACGTCGCCGAGACGAATAATGTTATCTCCTGCGAGTAGCTGGATATTTGCAACATCTGACGGGCTGCGCCATTGCTCTCTGTCCATGCGTACCACGACATCAATTCCACGGTCCCTGTCGTACAGGGTGGTGACGGTTTTTCCGTCCATTGCGATGCGCACGGCATCACCAATCGTGGTGCTGTCGAGCCCGGCTCTTGCTGCCTTGTCACGATCGATGCCAATTAACATCTCACGGGTGGTCTCTTCACCTGAGTGACGGACATTGGTCAGTCCATCGACCTCTTTGAGTTCATCAACAAGGCGATTGCCGATATCGTTGAGTGTGTCGATGTCCGGACCACGTATTTTCAGAGACAGATCATCTTCACCCTGGCTGATGCGCAAGCCGCGAATTGCACGTACGAAGGCACGCATCTGTAGTCCGGGGATCTGCTCGCTAGCGAATTTCTTCTTGAACTGTTTAACCCATTCACCGGCTGACAGGTCACGCTGTCCCTTGGGCACCAGTTGTACCTGGATTGACGTTCGGTTGGCATTTTCATAACTGGAGCGTCCGAAAACAAAACCGCCGACGGTGGTGAATATCGACTGTACGCCCGGCATGCTTGCGACAATCTCTTCACTCTGTGATGTCATACGTTCCATTTCGGTAATCGAGGTGCCGCTGTCAGATGTCAGGGAGATGCGTACCAGGCCTTCATCCATGCGCGGCAGCAGGTTGCTTGGCAGTTGACCGAATGGCTGCATCAAGTAGACCAGCAGAACGACCATACCTCCCAGCAACACCAGTTTGAGTGTTGTTGGCAGATGCAGAAGCTTCTTCAGTCCACTACGGTAGAGACCTGTTAGTGCATTGAGAGGGCGCTGTAGCAGGCTGTGATTCTCTTCGGCCTTGGTGAATCGTCCTGCCAGTGCAGGTACAAGGGTCAGTGCAACAACCATTGAGGCAATGACAGCGGCTGTAATAGTGAAGATAAGCTCGCGAAAAATCAGGCCGATGAGCCCGCTGAGGAAAAAGAAAGGCACCACGGCAGCCAGGTTTGTCGATGTTGAAGCGATAATCGCACTGGTTACCTCGGTGGCAGCTTCCGATGCGGTCGACTTCATCATCTGGTGACGATGAATGTTCTCGAGCATGACGATGGTGCTGTCGACCAGCATACCGATGCCAAGGGCCAGCCCACCCAGTGTCATTATGTTCATGTTGAGACCGGCGGCGGACATCAGTGCAAATGTAATCAGGGTAGCAACAGGAATTGCCGTGCCAACGATCAGGGTGCGAAGCAGGCTGCCGAGAAATAGGTAGACCACGAGCATGGCGAGTGTTGCGCCACCAAGTGCTGCTGCTGTTGCATTGTTGATGGCATTCCGGATCGGTCCGGCCTGGTCTGTTACAGGTTCGACACTGATATCATCGGGAAAGAGTGACTGCTGCCTCATCTCCTGAAGCCGTGCTTCAACTGCATCAACCACCTCGATGGTATTCGCGCCCGGCTGCTTCTGTATTGAGAGTTTGACACCTGGGCGGCCGTTACTGCGCACGATCAGGCGTTGCTCCTCGGCGGTATCGAGCACTTTTGCGACATCGGCAAGATGAATTGTCTTGCCGTCACTGGTTGACCCGATCTCCAGTTCGCGGATCTCATCAACTGTCTGGTAACTGCCGACAGTTCTGCCTGCAATCTCCTCGACCCGGGATTGAAGGCGGCCTGCAGGTGTATCCTGGTTGTTCCTGGCAATCTCGTCAGTAAGCTTGATGACATCAAATTTCATCGATTCAAGCTTGTGCGGATCAATAATGATCTGGATTTCCCGTTTCAGTCCGCCGCCGATTTCAGCTGCGGCGATACCGGGAAGATTCAGCAGGGACGGGCCGAGGCTGTAATCGGTCCATTCACGCACCTCGACCGGCGACCGCAACGAGGATGACACAAGGATTTCCATCACCGGCAACTGGAATGGATCACGTTTATAAATTGTTGGCGGGTCGATAGTGTCCGGCAGAAAGCGTTTGGCGCGGTCAAGGCGGGTGTTTGCATCACGCAACGCAATATCGATATCCTTGCTGTAGGCAAAACTCAGATCGACTGATGACCGGCCCTCGGTGGTGGTCGACTGGACATAGATGGCGTCTTCGGTAATTGCCAACTGCTCTTCAAGCTGGCGCGTGACCTGGTCTTCCATGATACTTGCCGGCACGCCCGGATCCATCACGCGTACACGCACTTCCGGATAGATGATGTGCGGTAGCAGGTCAATGCGCAGCTGCAGAAAGGCGACGATGCCGAGAACCACGACGGCAAGCGTCAGCATGATCACCCCGATAGGATGACGGATGGACCATGTGCTTGGAGATGTGTGGTGATCGCTCACTGTTGTGAGTCGTCCTGCGCTTCGACAATTGTCACTTTAGCGCCATTTTTCAGTCCAAGGAAGCCGCGTGTGATGACCTCGTCGCCATCCTCGATTCCATCGATGATGGCAATGCCGTCAGGCCAGTATTCGCCCGGGACTATATCCTGTTCTACAGATTTACCATCTTTAATTAAGATAAACCCAGTTGCGCTCCCTGTTCTGTTGCAAGGCAGAGTAGGGGATCAATAATATTTCATCTGAAGTAATCGCCAGACGCAGCGTTGCTCGCTGGCCTGACTTGATGCCGCTCGGCAATTCGTCGAAACCTACCTCGACAGTGCCCTGTCCCGTGAGTGGGTCGATAGTCGGATGGATACGAATGATTTTGGCCGGGTGCCACTGCTGGCCAAGTGCATCGATCTGTACTTCGACGGCATCGCCTTTATTCACTGAAGGAAGCAGGAGTTGTGACAGGGTGACCTCGATAACGAGTGACAGTGGATCAATAACTGTCAGCAGGTGCCGGTTTTTCTCCGCAAAATCCCCGGGTTCAACCAGGCGCTCTGTGATCAGGCCATCAAAGTCTGCATGGATTCGGGTGCGTTGCAGGCGCACCGCGAGTTCATCAATATCTGCCTTGGTGACTGCAACCTCGGTACGTGCTGCAATCAGGGCATCTTCGGAGATGGCATTGGTTTTGATCAGGCGTTCGAGACGCAACAGGTTTTTCTCTGCCTCGTCGAGTTGTGCTGCTGCCTTGCGCTGTGCAGTGAGCAACAGTTCGTCATCGAGCCTGACAAGCATTTCGCCCTGGCTGACTGCATCACCTTCATACCAGGGTATCTCCTTGACCTGGCCTTCTTCGAGGTTATGTACGTGGATAATGCGTCGGACGCGCAGGTTGCCACTGCGTTCGATCTGCTGCTGCTGGGCGCCCCTGACAACTTGCGTGGTTGTCACCAGTTGCTGCTTCTTATTGCGCTGCTGCTGTTTTCCCTGTTCGGCTTTTTCACACGCGCCAAGAACTCCGGTAAGCAGAAGCAGGATAAGTAGTTGCAGGAGCACTCTCAGTGTCATGATTTCAATTCTCAATAGATTTCGTAGTGCTTGATGTCGCGCTTGATGTTCCGTTGCACGATGATTCCCTCAACTTTCCAGTTGAGTCCCTCCAGCGGGATATCCGGATACTCGCTGTTGACCGCGACTAGGCGCTCACCCTTGTCATCATTCATATACTGGCGGAACCACCTTGAGCCCTCGATGTCCGCCATGACATAGGCCTCGTTGCTGCACTTGTCATTGGGTTCGATGATGATGATGCACTTGTCCGGGAACTCGGGCTCCATGCTGTCTCCAAGTACCTGCAGTGCAAAGGGCTCGGAGCTGGAGCAGCTGCTGAGGCTGCTGTCGTCTTGTTGCTCCTGGCCGGGTATTTCAATTTTTACTTCAGGGAATTCACTCATAACGATTTAACAGATTTCAACGTCTCGTAATTGTATAATCGGATATTGTCCGCTCTTTTTCCATTTGTACAACCCCTGAGGGAGTGATCCTATGGGGTTAATCACTGAATAACAGGCTGTCTAAAGACCTCAAATGCACGGCATGAACAGAAACAGCATCGACGACGCTGCTGACCACTTCAGTTGGCGTAGTCTCAATAGCGTAACTCCTTTTCTATGGGAGTACCGCGGGCGAGTACTGATTGCGCTGCTGTCGCTGGTTCTCTCAAAGCTTGCCTTTGTTGGTGTGCCACTGCTGATCAAGGAGATTATTGATCACCTTGAGAAGGTGCAAGCCGATACGCTGCTTGTCGCACCGGTTGCCCTGGTACTGCTTTATGGACTTCTGCGGCTGCTCGCATCACTCTTCAACGAATTGCGTGATGCTGTGTTTGCGCGTGTGCGCTACCACGCCATGCGGCGTCTCTCGACACAGGTTTTGCAGCACCTTCACAAACTCTCCCTCGGCTTTCATCTTGAACGCCAGACCGGCGGTATCAGCCGTGACCTGGATCGTGGTGCACGCTCGGCAAGTACGATTCTCAATTACCTGGTTTTCAATATCATCCCGACCGGGGTCGAATTTTTACTGATTGCGGCTATTTTTCTGACACTCTACGACGTCACTTTCTTTCTCGTCGTCGCCGGTGCAATCCTTGTTTACTTCATTTTTACCTTTGCCGTTACCGAGTGGCGCATGGATTTCCGCCACCGCATGAACAGGCTCGATTCTGAAGCGAATAACATGGCTTTTGACAGTCTCATCAATTACGAGACGGTCAAGTATTTCGGCAATGAAGACCTTGAAACCAACCGTTACGACGATACGCTGAAAAAGTGGGAACAGTGGGGAGTCAAGACCCAGACATCCATGTCGCTGCTCAATTTTGGTCAATCAGCGATAATCGGTCTCGCAGTGACCCTGGTGATGTGGTACGCGGTGCAGGGTTTTGTTGAGCAGCGTATGCAGATCAGTGACCTGGTGCTGGTGACAACCCTGATGATCCAGGTATTCATACCTCTCGGGTTTCTCGGTATAGTCTATCGACAGGTGAAATACACACTTGCCGATATGCAGCGCCTGTTTGACCTGTTACAGCAGATTCCAGATGTGCAGGTTGTCGCCGATGACAGGGATATCCAACTCGACGGTGGTGAGATTCGTTTTGAAAATGTCGATTTCAGCTATCAGCCGGAGCGTCGCATACTGCAGCAAGTCTCATTTACTGTTGGCGCCGGTGAGAAGGTCGCAATTGTTGGTCACTCGGGTGCGGGTAAATCGACACTGTCACGCCTGCTGTATCGCTTTTATGATGTAACTGCTGGTGACATCCTGATTGATAACCAGTCGATCAGCAAAGTGACCCAGGAGAGCTTGCGCAGGGCAATCGGCATTGTTCCGCAAGACACTGTGCTGTTCAATGACACGATCTATTACAACATCTCATATGGTCGTCCTGACGCGAGCAGGGAAGAGGTGGTCAGGGCGGCTGATATGGCACATATCCGTGGTTTCATTGAATCACTACCCAAGGATTGGGATACGGTTGTCGGCGAGCGGGGCCTGAAACTTTCGGGTGGTGAAAAGCAGCGAGTTGCCATTGCCCGTGCGATTCTCAAGCAGCCCGTTATTCTTATTTTTGACGAGGCGACATCGTCACTGGACAGCAAGACCGAACAGGCAATACAGGAGACATTACGAGAGGTTGCCCAGCATCACACCACCCTGATTATCGCGCACCGACTCTCGACAGTTGTTGATGCAGATCGGATACTGGTTATGGAGCAGGGACGTATCGTCGAGCAGGGAAGACACCAGCAATTGCTTCGTGAAAACGGCATCTATGCTGACATGTGGGAGTTGCAGCAGCGTGAGGAAGAAGAGCAGGAGGCTGAGTCATGAAGGTTTATCTCGTTGGTGGTGCGGTCAGGGATCAACTCCTCGGTTTGCCTGTCAGGGAGCGTGACTGGCTCGTGCTCGGCGCCACCCCTGAAGAGATGCTGGAGCAGGGTTACACACCTGTCGGAAAAGACTTTCCAGTCTTTCTGCATCCGCAAACCAAAGATGAGTATGCTCTCGCACGTACCGAGCGCAAGAGTGGACATGGTTACCAGGGCTTTGCTTTTCATGCTGCACCTGACGTAACCATTGAAGAGGATCTGCTACGTCGTGACCTGACAGTCAATGCGATGGCCATGGATGACGACGGTAACCTGATCGATCCATATGGTGGACAACAGGATCTGCAGCAGCGTCTGCTCAGGCATGTTTCGCAAGCATTCACGGAAGATCCTGTACGTGTACTGCGAATTGCCCGCTTTGCTGCAAGATTTGCCGCACAGGAGTTTTGTGTTGCAGATGAGACAAAGGCATTAATGCGCAGTATGGTCGATTCCGGTGAACTCGACTACCTGGTGTCTGAGCGTACCTGGGCGGAGACCTGTAAGGCCCTGGCAACCGATTCGCCATCGCGCTATTTTGAAACCTTGCGAGAATGCGGTGCATTGCAGTTGCTGTTTCCTGAAATCGAGCGTCTCTACGGAGTGCCACAACCTGCAAGACATCATCCGGAGATAGATACGGGTGTACACACCATGATGGTGCTGGAACAGGCAGCAAGACTTTCAAGCGAGCCGCGTGTACGATTTGCAGCATTGCTGCATGATCTTGGTAAGGGGATGACCGACAGCAGTCAGTGGCCGCGACACCATGGTCACGAAAAGAGCGGCGTCAGGCTGGTCAAGCGGTTGTGTGAACGTTTGCGTGTGTCCAATGACTTTCGTGAACTGGCGGTGATTGTCGCCGAGTATCATGGGCACTACCGGCGCGTAACAGATGAACTGCGTGCCGACACCATCAGCAGAACACTGGGTGCGCTGGATGCATTCCGACGCCCCGAGCGTTTCGAGGAGTTTTTACTCGCCTGTGAGGCCGATCTGCGTGGACGCGCAGGATTTGAAAACCAGGCAACACCGCATGCCGATACTTTCAGACGCTTGTACAAGGTCGCAAGCAAGGTCGATATAGGGGCGATTGTCGATAGTGGGGCAAAGGGAAAAGAGATCGGCGAAGCGATCGAAAAACTTCGTATCAGGGAGATCGAGACAGAACTTGGCAAGATAAGGACAAAAGAGAGCTGATGCAGAGCGAAGGCAAAAAAATCAGGGAGATATTAAAGAGAGCGCGTTTGATCTATCCGTTCGCTTTCAGCCTGCTTGGCCTGGTACTGGTCTACATAGCCGCTTTCGTGCACATCCGTTCAATGGGCATGATGAGCACTGACCTTGGTCTTTTGATACTGGCTGTGAGCATGACTCTGGTCGGTGTTATTACATCCGCAGTGTTGTTAAAAAACCAGTTGTTACGCCCGCTTGCACGACTGCAGGAGTCGGTTTCACAGGTGTGCCAGGGTGAGCCGGGTGCCCAGGTTCTGCATGAAGACCTCGGTGTTCTTGAACATCTTTCTCACGATATAGATTCAGTCTACGGGGAGCTTAGCGAGCTCTACGAGGATATGGATAATCGTGTTGAGCGCCAGACACGCCGGCTGGCACAAAAAACGGCATCACTGAAAATTCTTTATGATGTCGCTGCCAGTATCAATCAGAGTGAAACCCTTGATGCGTTACTGTTGCGTTTTCTACGTATCTTCAAGGAGATGGTTAACGGAAAAACCGCGACAGTTCGCCTTGTCAGTCGTGACGGGCGTATGCGGCTTGTCGGTGCTATCGGACTTGATAACAAGGTTGCCAAGGAACAGGATTTGCTGCCGGTTCAGTTGTGTCAGTGCGGCAAGGCACTTACCAGTGCCGACCTGTTATGCGAACATGACGCCGAGGCCTGTTCCAGGATGAATAACCGGGTGATGTTCAGTGCCGAGCAGGTTGAGGTTATCAGTGTACCGCTTGAGTATCATGATGACACGCTTGGCATCTATACTATCTATGTTGAACAGCCCGGGGTCTCGGGGCGTGAAGATATCATGGAGCTTCTGACTACAATCGGTAGTCACCTGGGTATCGCTATCGCCAAGCAGCGTTCAGACGAGGAGGCACACCGTCTATCGATCGTCGAGGAGCGAACTGCACTGGCGCATGAACTGCACGATTCGCTCGCACAGACACTTGCGGGATTGCGTTTCCAGGTTCGTATGCTTGCTGATACCCTGACACAGAATCAGGATTATGCCGCTGCAAGCCGTGATCTCGAACGTATAAAAAACGGGCTTGATGAGGCCAATCGTGAGCTGCGAGCCCTGCTCGGCAACTTTCGCGCACCGATTGATCAGCGCGGCCTGTTACCTGCATTACGACGCATGACTAACCGCTTCTCAGAGGAGACCGGAATCCAGGTTTTTCTGCAGCTCAACTGCCGCAGTCTGCGTTTGCATCCGAGCGAGGAAATGCAGATGGTGCGTATTGTGCAGGAGTCACTCGCCAATATCCGCAAGCACGCGCAGGCACACATGGTACGCGTGATGTTAAGCTGCCGTGATGAAGAGCTGCAACTGTTGATAGAAGATGATGGTGTCGGCTTTGTACAGGCGCCGATTGGCAGTCCCGGAGAACATATCGGGCTGTCTATCATGGAAGAGCGTGCACGACGCATGGGTGGAGAGTTACGTATTGAGAGTGAGCCCGGCGAAGGTACGCGTGTTGAAATGTTTTACCGTCCGACTCCTGCGATAGCCCAGGCTGAATAAATAAACGATTGAGTAGAATTATGCGAGTCTTGTTGATTGATGATCATGCACTGTTCCGTATTGGCTTGCGAGAGCTGCTGGAACGCCGTGGTATAGAGGTGGTTGCCGCAGTCGGGGATTGTGATGATGGTATGGAGCTGGTTGATACATTAACACCCGATGTTGTGCTGCTCGATATGCGTATGCCACAGATGAGTGGTATCGATGTGCTGCAGAAGATGCGTCAGAGCCATCCTCAGATGCGCATCGCGATGCTGACAACCAGCCAGGACGAGAGTGATGTACTGGCTTCATTTCAGCACGGTGCCGACGGTTATCTTCTCAAGGATATGGAGCCGGATGAATTGATCGACTCACTGGGTCAGATTCTCGATGGTGTAACCGTGGTGTCGCGTGAACTTACCGGAATACTTGCGCGTGCAGCGGTACAGAAAGAGGATGAGCCGGAGCAGGAGAGCGAAACCGGGGGTGATCTGTTTGGTGAACTGACGCCGCGCGAACGCGAGATTCTCTGTCACCTGGCAGAGGGGCAGAGCAACAAGGTGATTGCACGCCATCTCGGTATTTCAGACGGTACCGTCAAACTTCACGTCAAGGCGATCTTGCGTAAACTGGATGTCCATTCGCGCGTCGAAGCTGCTGTTATGGCGGTTGAGGCAGGCTTCTGTCACCGTAACAGCTGACAGATCTCACATCTTATTCCGTAGGCCGCCCGGTTTTTGGCTGAGTTAACCGGCTTCTTCCATCGCTTGAGGGAGCCAGGGTTTCTCGTCAACCTGCTCATCCCAGCGATTAACGATCCGGCAGAAGAGTTCGGCGGTCTGATCAGCGTCATAGATAGCCGAATGCGCCTCACTGTTGCTCCACTCCATACCACTCAATTGTGCTGACACGGCCAATACTGTGTGTCCGACTGCAAGTGCCGCCAGTGAAACAGTATCGAGCGTTGAGAAAGGGTGGAAAGGATTGCGTTTGTAGCTACAGCGATCAACGGCAGCATTGATAAAGCCCAGATCAAAAGGGGCATTGTGACCGACCAGGATGGCGCGATTACAGCCATTTTTCTTGACGGCATGCCTGACAGGCTGAAAACAGAGCTGCAGAGCTTCTCTTTCAGGGAGTGCACCGCGTAGCGGGTTTTCAGGATCGATACCATTGAAAGCGAGAGCCTTGGGATCGAGACTGGCTCCTTCAAATGGCTCAACATGGCACGCAACTCTTTCATCTGCATAGAGTTTTCCATTGTCATCCATGTTGATGGTGACCATCGCCATTTCCAGCAGGGCATCAGTTGCCGCATTGAAACCGGCTGTTTCAACATCAACAATAACGGGCAAAAAACCGCGGAAACGGCTCGCAATAGTGGGCTTGGCTTGTGACATGGGGGCAGAATAACAGAGTTGGACCGGATTTATGCGAAAAACAGGGTGAAAGTCGATTGCTGTTTTCAAAACCTGAGTCTACAATCAGAGTCCTTATTAAAACAAAAAACAGGATTCTTAAAGTGATGAGGAAGCACTACCTCAACATGTTTTTCTCCATGGTGCTCGTTCTGGGGGCTTTTTCTCTCCCGGCAGCTGCACAGGAAGTCACATCACCGCCAGCAGTTACTCAAGAAGTTGTAGTTGATGAAGTCGAGATCAAAGATCCGTGGATGGGATTCAACCGTTCCATGTACAAGTTCAACGATGGGCTGGATAAGGCGATTATCGCACCTGCCGCAAGAGGCTACCGGGCTGTTGTACCCAAGCCAATCAGGCAAGGCGTGAGCAATTTTTTCGAGAATCTTGCTGACATAATCACTGCGATTAACAATCTTCTGCAGGGCAAGCCGAAAGAGGCGCTCTCGGATACTGCCAGGGTGCTTGTCAATACAACACTTGGTGTTGGTGGTCTGTTTGACATCGCTTCGCGAATGAACCTGGAAAAGCATCACGAGGACTTCGGGCAAACCCTGGCTGTGTGGGGAGTCAAGAACGGCCCTTATATCGTACTGCCAATATTTGGCCCTTCAACACTGAGGGATACCACTGGAACAATCGTGGATGTCACTCTTCACCCTTTAAGCGGTGTTGAAGAAACCGAGATTGTTTATAGTACTGTTGGACTTTATGTCGTTGATGAGCGTGCCGAGTTGCTCGAGGCTTCGGATATCATAGAGCAGGCAGCGCTTGATCCATATGTTTTTCAAAGAGACGCGTATTACCAGTCGCGTCAACATGCTATCAAGGATGGTGATTCAAAGCATTTCTCAGACTTTTAGGCATAAAGCACTCCTTAGCTTATGGATGAAATCAGGGAAAGTAATTTGAGTATTTAAGAAAATACTAGCGTTTCTGCCTTAACTGGGGTGTTAGCGTAGTAATGAATACTTCGGATGCCAGTAGGAATTATTTACAACAATAGAGTTTGGAGAGATATTTATGAAAAAAATCATAACCGCCGCTGCGATAGCAGCAATCATGGGCGCTTCATCTGCTGCAGTAGCAGAATGGGATATGCCATTCTTCGATGATAACGACAGCAACTATTACAACGATAACCGTTGGAACAACGACGGTTATGGTTACGGACGTGGTGATGGCCGTGGTTCAGGTCGTGGTCGCGGCAAAGGTCGTGGTAGCTTCAACATGAATTTTGATGCTGATGCTGATACCGATTGGGAAGGCGATGGCTCGAGCGATTATTACGGTCGTGGCTACAACAACTGGGATAACCGTTGGGATAACCGTTGGGATAACCGCTATCGCAGTGGCAATCGTTACTACCGTGGTGGACCATATGGTTACGGTCGCGCTCCTTACGGTTATGGCTATGGCCCTGGTCCTGCACCAGCAGCTCCGCGGGTCGCGCCATCTGCACCAGGTAACTGCGCACAGTAATTCCTGCGCTTTCCTGAGAAAAAACCGGGCGGATTATCCGCCCGGTTTTTTTATTGTCTGCCCGAATGTCGCTGCTCATCCATTGAATAAATTTAAACATAAACAAAATTAATTCATCTCATTAGTAATAAAATATTGCAATTTAAGAAAATACTTATATACTAATTCACACTGATACGGGATGTCCCGGATCGACAGATTCATCTTCTTTTAAATTTTTTATGGAATTTACAATGAAAAAGATTATTACAGCAGCTGCAATTGCAGCAATCATGGGTGCTTCTTCAGCTGCAGTAGCAGAATGGGACATGCCTTTCTTTGGTGATGACAACGACAGCAGCTACTACAACGACAACCGTTGGAACAACGACGGTTACGGTTACGGACGTGGTGACGGCCGTGGACGTG
>NZ_JRAA01000010.1 GCF_000787395.1 Solemya velum gill symbiont | reverse complement strand
TTCCACACCAAGACCGAGAACAATGCCTACATTTAATACACGTATTACACTAGGTTTCGAGTGTACACGTGGGACAATCGTTGTTCTCTGTGGGGAGATGACCTAGATCGCACTCCAGAACACTCGAAGTCGAAAAACACGAATCGGTTAAAGTGATCGCCCTTGAATGGAGAAGCTCGCAAAAAACATAAATGACCTTCCATGACGTAATTCTCACACGTCGAACATAAAAATTCACCACATCGGTGACTGGTCACCGGTCGGGATTCTCTATTCAAAACTTGAAACAGGTGGTACACTTCCACCATTTTTCACAGGGGGAGGGTCGGGGCGGGTCGTCTTTTTTATCCGCGGGACACTTTTTGGGCGTGGCCTGATGATGGGTGAAACGACAAGTCATGTGGCAATCCACGCACGTCATCTGGCTATCGGTAACGGTACAGTGATCTCGTTTGCATACGATACACTTGATCTCACACTGATGTTTTTCCCGGGTACTGTAGTGCTTGAGACATTTCCTGCAAAAGTAGATGGCGCTGAAAAATCCCGTGATGGATGTTATAGCGTGGAAATGGTCATCATCCACCAGGTATAGATAGACACAGGGTCTTTCGGGATGGTCGGTTTCGGCACACGTGAGGAACTTATTCCCCAGACGAGCACTCACTACGAGTATCCGTACGCCCAGAGCATCCTCGAAGGCAGTTAAATCACCGAGACTGGATGGACGATCTAGGGGTACACCTGCCAAGCGACAGAAAGCCACGGCGAGATCTTTCTGTGTCTTCCTAGACTTCTCATCAGAGATTCTTATAATGTCTCATGGGCACTCGACGATGTTCTAAGATGAGTTCCAAGTTCGATTTGGAACCTCGAGTGGCAGTGATGGTATCCCACTCTTCTTTCGTACACAGGTTCGATTTCGCCCATGTAACGGCTATAGCACGGGCCATACAGAGTTGATCGTCGTTTTCTATGGTGATGATGGACCGTTTGAGGTTCAGCGAGTTTTTCTTTCCGTGGATATCGGTAATACGTCGTCGGGCACCTCCTTTAGGGAGACGAATGACCCCCACATCGATTTCGAGTCTCGTGAGATTGGAGCACTTTTTCTATCGTCGACATGACAGATTCCGCATTCAGAAGTTCCAGACGGCGGAGTGATACGACGATGGGATTCTGAAGGCCAGGGTGATGAATGACTACCCTTCCCAGATCGTTATCGGCCAAGTCGTCACGTGCCTGACGTATGACGTCATCAAACATCCGATGTAAATCTTTCCTTATATCTATCAAACGTCTGCCTCCGAGATTTTCGTTCATGAGAACTCGGTAGGTCCGTTCCTTGGCAGCCGTTTTCGCAAACGTACGTTCCCCCCTCAGACGTAGAGTGTAGATATCATCGGAGGTCCCCCGCGGCTCCGTTTCGTGGGAAGGCCCCGCTTCTGGACTAGCGGGAATGGGGGAGTTAGGCGGTTCGATGGGACCTCTTCCGGTCATGTCTTCATCATACCAAGGACCGTCTTCCTCACAGGCGGAGGTTAATGCCTCGATTTCGTCATTCGATATGAATGAGTTCTCAGGTCCACCCTGGGCACGGGTCAACTCTTCTAGTTCTTCATCGGTAACACCCCGAGCCCTTTCGAGGAAGGCTTCCAAATCTAGTCCCTCCATAGGGGGTAGATCCTGTAGGACAGACGTCAGTTCATCTTCTGTAAGATACTGTCCTTCCATTTTCTTGCCTGAAATTGAAGAAACGGACGCGTTAGAGTCTTCGGTGTTGTACGTCGTATGAATATCGATTCATGTACATTAAACAGACACCAAAAACTAAAAGTCTAAAATAAAATTCAACATAGATATTTCTTTACTAGGAGAGAGAGAGTTTAGCTGAATCTCTCACGACAGACCCACGTTTACATAACACTACGCCGTTCAAATTTACATATTGATATTACAGTTAATAACATTTCAACACGTGGTAGGGCTGTTTTTTTTACGATATCGCAAACAATACATTTATTTATTTACCAATACATGCTTCTTGGTCATTCATAATAATTTAAGAATTAAATTCGTTAGGGCCAACTAACAGCGTACTAGTATTTCTCTGTGATACGGACAAAACACTGCAGGAATGCAGGCACTGCCCGCGGATCATCAAGGGCCAATGGAGTATGTTTCACCTCTATGGCATCTAAAGCTCGGAACAAAACAGTTTGAAGTGCCTCTTTCAAATAAGGGGAGATAAGTCATTATTTTACTAGAATGTCTGTTGCATCATGGGATGATTTCAAACGTTTCACTCAAATGATGTCAAATCAAAAATAAATACACGTTATAAGGCGATGAATGCTCATCTCTATGAGTAAATTACTTGTTTAATTCATTGCTACCCTTTATTCTCATTAAAGAATATCATAACAAACAAAATTACACTTTTTTCGGAAAAAATATTTCAACCATGAATCAACATGTTAACGTTATTTTCTAGTGATCGAATTAACTTTCGACATTGTTCATCTTATATTCATGTACATAGCAATTCGATATATCGCCAATATCCCGTCATTGAACGGAATTAAAGAAACATTTCGAATGCTATTTACTCAAATCCATTCCACAGACACTTTGAGTATGTGTTAATGATTTAAAACGACTGCCTTGGCTAAAAATTCAAAAGCTATACGCCTTTCAATCACACATTCGAGTACAAGGCCGTTCACGTTTCGGAGTTTAGCAAAAGTCAGGTTACGTTCAATATTCGATCGACACAATTCAATCATTTAATAAAACCGGGTTCAACTGGTTTGGACCATCCCTGACTGGTCGATAATAATGTATTTATAGACTCAAGCGGTATATATAAAAGGTAGGTTGTCTTGAAAATTCTCATACGGGAGTTTTATCCGGCGTCCGGAGCGGAGTGATTCGTCAATATCAATGTTTATATTGGAGCGAGTTCCGACAGCCGAATTGCAAGAAAAGTATTAGGGCCTACCTTATCATTAAGTGAGCACGTTTAAAACCACCGTTGATTCTAAATTTCCAATAATTTATCGTAAATCAGATTGTCCAACAATTAGTTTTACGAATGTTTGAGCAGTTTAGACAATAATACACTGTAATGTACTACGCTTATCTAAATATTGGATTGGAGTCTGTGATCTGGACGGAGTATATATATTCCCCCCATGTGTAATCACAATGGTGTATGCAAGTGTTTACTTGTGGGGGCCACATAGTATCCTATTCTTTATTCGTTCTTTATAGTGTCCCCGCGTAAAACACAGATACATTAGACATCGGTTTGAAGTATTTGGGAAACATTCCAACTGATCAACCGTGATTCGAACTCGCGATCCCCGTCTCACACATCGGGTGTGCGATAGCCCTTATAACTACTGACTTTTACGCTTGGGTTGGTGTTTCGTCTTTGGGAGACGGTACAATGCTTCTAAAGCTAAGCTTTGAATAGAGTATTAAAATAGTAACGTTATGTCTAACATTCACATTCGAAAAGCTTTATGAAGTATTCGGGGCTGTTGGATTAACACCAGATGGACATATTTTTTCTCTCTCCTAGTAAAGAAATATAATATAAAAACTACTTCACCCGTAATCTGTCTTCGAAAA
>NZ_JRAA01000001.1 GCF_000787395.1 Solemya velum gill symbiont | reverse complement strand
AGCTATTCAGTATCCTCCATCCTCCTTTGGTGGTTATCCAAAATTAGGCGCAGCTCCCCCGCTGCGCCATTTTTTTGCCTGTGATTTCACCCTTCTTTCAGACACCCAACAGACTGGACAAGCATGCATCTCCGGCGTATTGTTTCACCCATGATCTTTGACCCGAAAATTCTTGACGACCTGTCACGTAAAATCAGCCAATCCCTGCCGCCTGGTGTAAGCAACCTTCAGCAGGAGACAGAGCAGCACATCAACAGCCTGCTGCAGTCCGGCTTCAATAAACTGAACCTGGTACCGCGCGAGGAGTTCGATATCCAGCAGGCAGTACTGCAGCGCACGCGCGAAAAGCTTGAAGCGCTGGAAAAACGCGTTGCAGAGATGGAACAACAACTGAAGTAACTCTTTTCCTGCCGGGCACAAGCCAGGCCAAGAGGTGTCATTGGCCACTCTATTCTGTCAGGCCTCTGCCTGGTATCCATTCTCCACCAGTGCACTCGAGATACATCCCTCCAAAAACCTGCTTGCTAGATAGATTTGCATGCCATACATAATTCCCACAGATTAAATAAGGCTGAATTAAGTATATTAGTTTTTTATAATATGCATATATTTAATTTTTATCGCTCAGTAAGCGAGAAACAGAGGAAATGTAACCATGTCTTGGGACAACTACTGGCTATTCGAATTTGCCCTCATTGCAGCAACTGTTGCATGGGGTGTATACCAGGCAAAATTCAATTAAATCAAATGGGATCTGTTGGTCCCGTTATTACTTCTGTAGCCCCTGACTTCACTCGATTTTATTAACAGTCAGCCCTGAAGGCCAGCTACCCGGGATCGAGAAACATCTTTAAACTGGCAGTTGGATTTGCTACTCTTTTTATATACTTATACACCGATCAGGTCTGTTTTATGAACGCTCTGTACTCAAAAGTGACCAGCTTAGCTCTCTTCCTGAGCCTTATTCTATTGGCAACAGGTTGCGTCCCACAGCAAATGGTGAAGTCAGGCAATGCCTCTTCCAAGTCCAACCCGATGTACGATACCTCGTATTCCAAAGAGGCAGATGTCGAGTTTGTTTTGGGGCAAAAAGCAGCCGAAACATATGTTTCCAACAAGGCATTTGCTTCGTTACAGGACAAGTTCAAGTCTGAGAGCGCCTCACGCAGAACAAGGGACATGGCTGACTGGGTTGTCAGTTCAAGGGATAACCGCAATATGCCGTTCGCAATTATCGATAAAGTAAATGCCAAGGTTTATGCATTCAACCCAAGCGGAAAGCTATACGGAGCAGCGCCCGTGCTGCTTGGACTGGCGAAAGGCGATTACTCCGTCCCCGGTATTGGCGACAAGCCCTTGTCACAAATTAAGCGCTCTGAGCGCACGACACCGGCAGGTCGTTTTGTATCGAAAATAGGCCGCAATCACAAGGGCAAGGAAATCCTCTGGGTAGACTATGATCAGGCACTCTCCCTGCACCCGGTCGTCAGGGGCGTTCCCTCAGATCGCCGTGCGCAACGCCTCTCTTCCCTGACATCATCTGACAACCGTATTTCATTTGGTTGCATCAATGTCCCGAAGCCTTTCTTCAAGAACGTGATATCGGAAAAGTATTCAGGGCAGTCCAGTGTTGTTTACATATTGCCGGAAACCAAGCAGTTCAAAAAATCATAATCCGGAATATGTCGCCAATCTGATCTGCCAGTTCTGAAGATCAATGGAACTGCATTACACAGGCTTGTAAAACTGCAGTCTGCTTTATTCCTGCAGGGTCAGCGTCTCTGGCCCTGCACTAGTGCATAGCTCGTAGACTGAATAGGGAGTTGGGTTTAACTGCGCGTAAGGTGATTCCCAGCCTTTCTTCTCTCTGCTCCAGCTTCGCAAGGGCATGACCATTGGCAGGTGGCCATTCGGGCGAAACCAGGAGTCGATACTCCAGGCATCTTCACTTTCCGTATCAATGAGTACCGCCGTCCAGTGAACAGCGGTGAGATCAAAACGATTGCGCACTTTTGGTGATGAAACGCTCCATCCTTCCAGCGCCCCGATATCCCGAAGAATATGCAGGTAAGTAGAAGTGTTGCTGGTGTTGTCGACACAATCCATCCGCCCCTGCACATCCGCCTCAAAATCATTAATGGCAAGATCATTGGTTAACAGGGGTTGATATTTTTGTGCCAGCAATTCCAATTGCCAGATACCAATACGCACCTGCTGCAATCTATCGTGAAGAGTTGCGCTCGAACAAGTCGCCATACGCTCTTTCACGAGAACCATATCGTCTGCAGTAAAAGTGATGGCCTGCCTGCGCTTACAAGACCAGTTGAAGCAGACTCGTAGCGTTATCGCCCCATCTGGTTCGATTACGTACTCTGGTGGAAGTGGTGAGCTAACTGATTTTTGAACAGTTCAGAAAGATTTAGCTTTGAGGGGGCCGCTACAACCAAATCAGCATGACTGACAAGTATGGCAAAAAAACCGATTATAGCGGGCCGAAAGAGCATATTAGTAACGACATTGGTGCCAATAATTTGTACCAAATAGAATCTGAATAGCTTTGTGCTGCAGTATCATCTGATACTGTCAGCGTCATTTTCTCACCACCTGTGCGGCAAACTAATGTTTGTTTAAAGTGATTGAAAAACTGTCAATGGAACTGAATGCATGAGGTTCATTCCCTGACCATACTTAGAACCTCTGCCCTCGCCGTCAACTTGAACGTTTCGTTGTCCAAGTTGACGGCAAGTACTATCAATAACGAGCTGATATCAGCTACGATCTGGCTTTGGCTCCATCATAGGTTCAGGAGCAGCGGGCGCAGGCTCATGCTTGGTTGTGCTACAACCTACAACGCCAAGAACAAAAGCTGCAGTAACCAAAGTCATCAGGGTTTTGTATAAAGTATTCATTCGACTCCACCTTTGTTGAGTTAGTTGCACTTATATTTTTAGCATAATTGCTATATGACTACAATATATTATGCCACCACATATAAACCAACCCGTAGCTCACATAATATTGAGTTTGCTCGGCCATGACTCTCTTGCCTCCTGATATCTGGCAAGTAATTTCCTTAATCCCGGTCAGGATGCCAATCTGCTATTCTGGAGTTAAGGATAGAAAAGCCATGACCGAAGACAAAAACACCGAAAATGAAACACGGCTACTAGCCCTGATCTGGACGCTGGCGGCTGAATTACACGTCGGTCGCAGTCTGCCCTCCCCATCATTAAAATGCTCACTGGAACGAGAACTTGGTTTCGACAGCCTGACTCGCGCCGAACTGCTAAGCCGTGTTGAACAAGCGTTCTCGGTACGCTTACCCGGCAAGGCATTCGTACAAATCGATACTCCGGCCGAATTACTGCAATTGATTGACACATCGGTTCACCCAGGTAAAGCGTCCACGCAGCCGTTTGAGACCGGCGAATCCGTGCTGTCAGAAACCGCAACAGCCAGCCTGCCGACCGGAGCACAAACCCTGCCCGAGGTACTCGCCTGGCATGTTGCTCAACACGGAGAGCGTATCCATGTGCATCTGTACGAGGAGGAAGATCAACCTGTTCCTGTCAGCTACCAGGCACTTTTTGACGGTGCAGCAGCGATTGCCTCAGGGTTGCGTGCACGGCGAGTCTCCCCCGGGCAGAGCATCGCCATCATGCTTCCCACCAGCCGCGATTACCTGTTCAGCTTCTTCGGTATCTTGCTGGCAGGAGCAATTCCGGTTCCAATCTATCCCCCATTGCGACCAGCTCAACTGGAAGATCACCTCAGACGCCACGCTGACATCCTTGAAAATGCCGCAGCCGTGATGTTGATCACTGTGCCCGAGGCACGCGCGGTAGCACATCTGCTGCGTGCACAGATCAGCTCACTGGAAGATGTATCTATCCCGGAGGAACTTGCTGCCTCGACCATGGGCGAGCCATTGACAGCACATGGCCATACGGACGACATAGCCCTGTTGCAATACACTTCCGGCAGTACCGGCACCCCCAAGGGCGTGATGTTGAGCCACAGCAACTTGTTAGCGAATATCCGTGCGATGGGAGAGGCCGTGGAAGTAAAACCGGAAGACTGTTTCGTCAGCTGGCTACCGCTTTATCATGATATGGGGCTGATTGGTGCATGGCTCGGCAGCCTCTACTTCGCCATCCCCCTTGCACTGATGTCGCCATTGTCTTTCCTGAGTCGTCCACAGCGATGGCTGGAAGCGATTCACCACCACCGGGGCACGCTGTCGGCCGCGCCCAATTTTGCCTACGAATACTGTTACAGCCACATTGACCCGGCTCAACTCGAGGGGCTTGATCTCAGTTCATGGCGCATGGCATTCAATGGCGCCGAACCGGTCAGCGCCAGGACCCTGCGTCATTTTCAGGAGCGCTTCTCTCCCTTTGGCTTCCGGCCGGAGGCGATGGCCCCCGTCTATGGATTAGCGGAAAACTCGGTTGGCCTTGCATTCCCACCACCAGGCCGCGGTCCCTTGATCGATCATATCCAGCGCGCAAGCCTAGCCGAACGGGGAGAGGCGCAACCGGTCAGTAAAGACGAAGAGAGCCTGGAGGTGGTTGCTTGCGGTCGCCCGATGAGCGGACATGCAGTACGAATCATCGATGCGGCAGGACACCCCTTGCCAGAACGACGGGAAGGACACCTCCAGTTTCGTGGCCCATCGGCTACCCGGGGATACTTCCGTAATCCCGAAAAAAGCGCAGAACTGTTTCACGACGGCTGGCTGGATAGTGGCGACCTGGGATACCTTGCAGATGGAAAGATTTATCTCACCAGTCGTGTAAAAGATCTGATCATCCGCGGAGGCCGTAATCTCTACCCCTATGAACTGGAACAGGCGGTTGGCGCAATTGAAGGGGTGCGCAAAGGGTGCGTTGCCGTTTTCGGTAGCGTTGATAAAAACTCGGGAACAGAGCAGCTTGTGGTCTTGGCAGAAACACGGGAAACAGACCAGGCGGCGAGACAATCTATTGAAAATCAGATTGTAGAACTGGGCGGACAATTGCTGGGCATACCCCCCGAGCGAGTGGTGCTCGCTCCGCCTCACAGCGTACTTAAAACCTCCAGCGGTAAAATTCGCCGTGGAGCGACACGTGAACTCTTCGAGCAGGGAAAGATCGGTAGTTCAGGAACAAGGGTTTGGCTGCAGGTGGTGCGACTGCTGTTATCGGCATTCGTTCCCAGCCTCCGCCGCTTGCGGCGAAACATTTCAGCGCGACTGTACGCGGCCTACGCATGGATGATGTTCTCGCTTTTTGCTCCTCCCGCCTGGATTCTGACTCAGCTGTTACCGAACCACGGGAAGCGTTGGCGCATGCTGCACAAGGCCGCACACCTGCTCCGCCGATTGCTCGGCATTCCGCTAGACGTGGAAGGCAGAGATAACCTGCCAGGCGATCAACCCTGCATTCTTGCAGTCAACCATGCCAGTTATATCGATGGCATCTTGTTAGCGGAACTATTTCCACACTCTTTTATCATTGTCGCCAAAAGTGAATTGCGTGACCACTGGGTTCCAAGGCTGTTCATCGAAAAACTCCAGGGTGAATTTGTCGATCGTTCCGATCTGCGGGCCGGTGCCGACGATGCCCTGCGCCTCGAACAACTGGCGCAGTCAGGCAGATCACTGCTGTTCTTTCCAGAAGGTACCTTCCATGAGTATCCCGGCCTGTTGCCTTTCCACATGGGAGCCTTCATCGCTGCCAGCCGGAGCGGACTGCCGGTAATGCCAATCACCATTCGCGGCAGCCGCCAAATCATGGCCGGCCGTACCTGGTTTCCAAGGCACGGGCCAGTGGAAGTGATTGTCTCCCCCCCGATAAGTCCTGCAGGCAGCAGCTGGGGCGATGCCGTGATGTTACGAAATGCGGTACGCAAGGAGATCCTGAAACACTGTGGTGAGCCTGACCTGGCCTGACCCAGGTTGTAGAAACCATAACGGATTCATCCGGATCGGATTTTAAGAAATGTGTAATTAAGTAACTGTGCAATGAGTATTGTGGTTATGGAAGTCTTGTAAAATTGAGTGACTCTCAAGTCAATTATGGCAACACAATCAGCACGTAGTCCAGTGCCTCGTAGTTCGCGATCTGGGTCGGGCCTGCTGGTGTTACATTGACGTAGTCCGGGGAATCTTCCGGCATGACATCAAACCAGCTTGCATGAGTTCCACAAACATGGAATTCAACATCATCACTCTTTACCAATGATTCAACAAGGTGATGTGTGCCTTGTTCCTCTTCAGCTTTTTTTGAAACCATCATGAACTGCTCTGAGCCATGTGAAACGATGGCAACAGGTAACTCCGGGAAACGGACACGCAGTTCTTCAATGTTGACCCTCACCTGCGGAAGCAGTGAGCGCAGCAGCTCACTGTCACCACTTACAATCTCAATCACCACACCGGGCGGAGCTGTTTCCATGGCCAGGATTTTGTCAAAGCTGCTCGCACTGGCGAGGTGGCCAGTGAGAAACAGTGTTAGTAGCAGAATAAGGCGGTTCATAAAATGCATTCTAGCTCTATTTTGCGCAGAGAGCATGAAGATAATGGCTCAACACCAGTATCTAAAGATATGGTGCTAAATGAGTTTGGTGTGATTTAGCTATCTCCGAAATCGAAATGAATCGCCGCTTTGGGGCGTTAGCAGTTGTTCTGATAAACAACGCATTACATCAAGATTGCGAATGCTCAATGAAAATGGCGTTAATTTAGACTAGATTTGAAAGCGAGTATTGAGTTGCTCGCAATCTTTCCTCTGCATCAACGAATACTCCTCTCCACACTTCTACACTTTGCCTCGGGAAATTCCGGGGCAATTTTTTGTGTCATACCGAAACAGCACTTTCAGTTGCCGCTTTTCTCTCATGCTTACGAACGCATGGGATCGTAAGTAACTCTCCGCCATAGCTGAACTATATGTGGATGCCTGCTTTTGGTCGAAAACGAACGTCAATTGATTTAGACTCAAAGATCACTTATTTGTTGTAACACGCCAGGGAGCAGGCATGTCACTCGCAATTCTTCACAGCCGGGCTCTGTCCGGCATTCATTCCCCTGCAGTAACTGTTGAGATCCATCTTGCCAACGGCCTGCCCGCATTTAATATTGTAGGGCTGGCGGAAAAAGCCGTGCAGGAGAGTCGTGAGCGCGTGCGCGCTGCCATTATCAATTCCGGATTCGAATTTCCTGCGCGCAGGATAACGGTTAACCTTGCACCAGCCGACCTTCCCAAGGAGGGCGGACGCTTCGACCTTGCCATTGCTATTGGCATACTTTCAGCCTCGGGACAACTGGCTGATGCAAAAGTCGATGGATACGAATTCCTCGGCGAACTGGCTCTTTCAGGTGAGTTGCGTCGCATCAATGGCACTCTGCCGGCTGCACTGGCAATTACACAAGATGAACGACACCTGGTCACAGCTGCCGACTGTGCAGCTGAAGCAGCACAGGTCAGTGCTCTCAAGGTCTACGCAGCGAAACACCTTCTTGAGGTTACTGCACACCTGCTCGACGTGCAGCGGCTCACCCCATTAACAGTAAATGACGAAACCACGACTTCATCAAGCAAGCTGCATGGCGACATCTCCGATGTAATAGGGCACCAGGCAGCCAAGCGCATTCTGATGATCAGCGCTGCTGGGCAGCACTCGCTACTGATGTGCGGACCACCCGGCACGGGGAAATCGATGCTTGCCAGTCGCCTGCCCGGCCTGATGCCGCCACTGACTGAATACCAGGCACTTGAATCCGCCTCGATTCGTTCTGTTGGCGGACATCCTGTCGATCCGACAAACTGGAACCAGCGCCCTTTCAGGGCACCTCACCACTCTGCCTCTGGTGCGGCACTGGTTGGTGGCGGCAGCAATCCGAGACCGGGAGAAATCTCGCTGGCACATCACGGCGTCCTGTTTCTCGATGAGCTGCCCGAATTCAACCGCACAGTACTCGAATCGCTGAGAGAACCACTTGAAACCGGCTGCGTCACGATCTCACGCGCCAGCAGGCAGGTCGAGTTTCCGGCAAAATTCCAGCTGGTCGCCGCCATGAATCCCTGCCATTGTGGCCACCTCGGACATCCCACGCGAGCATGCAGATGCTCGTCGAGTGAGCGTATGCGCTACCAGAGGCGTCTCTCGGGCCCACTGCTGGACCGAATTGATATCCAGATCGAACTCACACCGGTAGAGAGTGACCAACTGGTAGAAAATCAGCGAAGCGGCCCCAACAGCCAAGAACTTCGTGAGGTTATTACAGATTCGTACAATTTACAGATAGAACGCCAGGGAAAAGCAAATGCGCACCTGCTCGCTGCCGAGATAAAGGAGTTCTGCAAAATTGACAGGCCACAGAAAAAGCTGCTGCAACAGGCGATCGAGACGCTCAATATTTCTCATCGGGCCTATCACCGCATCCTCAAGCTTGCACGAACCATTAGTGATCTTGATGGTGGCGAATCGATTCAGACGAAACATCTCAGTGAAGCCATCAGGCTACGTTCACTGGACAAAAACTTTTCGACTTTTCACTAATCCTGCATACACAGCCCGAACCAATAGGGATTTCCCCAATACTTATGGGAAAAGTCCCCGAATAATAACCATTTATGAAACCCGGTTTAGTGCCAAATTTACGATAACCAGCTTGACTTTGAGGCGTGTTGGGATTATTTTCCCACTTATGAACTCAGCCCTATTTAACGCCATCTACCGGCTGCTAACCCCGCTGGTACGCTTTCTGCTGCGCAAAGAGGTCTCATTTGACGCCTTCAGCCAGCTGGCGAGAAAAGTCTATGTCGACATCTCAGAAGAGCGCCTGCTTGAGAGCGAGGGGAAGGCAACCACTTCCAGAATTGCGATTGTTACTGGATTAACACGCAAGGATGTGGCCAAACTGCGAACATTATCGGTCGACTCGTCAGCCATGACACCAAGGTACAACCGCTCTACCAAGGTCATCAGCGGCTGGCTTCACGATAGCGACTTCTGTGATTCACGCAAACAACCTCGTATGCTCACTCCCGAGGGCGAACACCCCTGCTTCGAATCTCTTGTATCGCGTTATAGCGGTGATATGCCCTATCGGGCAATGCTCAAGGAACTCCTGGGGACTGAAACCGTCGAACTGTCACCAACCGGGAAAGTCCGCCTGTTGAAGCGTTCGTTTATTCCGCACGATGATGAATCCGAGGGCATCAGTATTCTCGGTAATGAAACACACAACCTGATTGACACCATCGATCACAACCTCAATTCAGATAGTAAAGACGACCTGCGCTTCCAGCGTAATGTCGCCTACGACAACCTACCGGAAGAAGCACTTCCAGAATTCAAAGCCTTTGTCGAGGAAAACGGGCAACGCCTGATAGACCAGTTCAACCGCAAGTTGGCTGCTGAAGACCGTGATGTGACAGGGGATACAAAAGGAACCGGCCGCATGAAGGCCGGAGTCGGCATCTACTACTTTGAAGAACCTGTAGGTGAAGAAACCGCAAAGGACAACAACGGTAAAGAATCATGAAACAGTTACTCAAGCACCTTTTGCCAATCATTCTTATGGCCTCACTTTCCTCATGCGGAGGGGGTGGAACGATCGCCTCCGGTGGCAGTGGAGGAACAGGTATTTCAACCGGTTCAATTGGGGGATTTGGCAGTATTTTTGTCAATGGGATTGAGTTCGACATCAGCGGCGCGACACTGTTTCGCGACGGGATACAGATATTTAACGATAATGACTTCGAACTTGGTGAGGTCGTTACCATCGAGGGCAGCATTGATTCAGCAAGCGGCACCGGTGTCGCCACATCAGTGACCTATGACGAAATCCTGGTTGGCCCCGTCACCACGGCGCAGGGTGCTGATCCGGATGTCCAGCCGATAGAGGTTCTCGGTCAAACGATCCGTATCCTGCCATCAACTGTATTAAGCGCAGATATTGCCACAATGACCCAGGGGGTTTTTGTCGAGATATCCGGTTACTACAATGCTGACCAGGAGATTGTCGCTACATCGATCAAGGTTGTTGGCGCCACGACTATTGAAGCCAAGCTTTTTGTGGACGGTGTCGACTTGACCACTTCCCCTGATGAGTTTGATTCTAATGATCTGACAGTCTTGCTTGCCGACCTGAGCCACGTTACTCCCGCTGACATGGTCCAGGTAACAGCTGCCAGCAATGCTCTCGCCGGAACAACCCTGACCGCCAGCAGTGTCACTGTCATCGTGTCGAGTAGTCCGGCACAGGGCACAGAAATCGAGCTTGAAGGCATCATTACGAGTTTCATCTCGCCAAGCCACTTTTTTGTTAACGGTGTCGAGGTCACAACTGACGGCGGGACGATAATTGAGAACCCGGCAGGTATCCCGATTGCCCTGAATGTCAGGGTAGAGGTTGAGGGTGTGATCAACAGCAGTGGTGTATTACCTGCGGACGTGCTGGAAGTCGAGGATGACTCCGAAGATATTGAACTGGAAGTTTTTGGCCAGATCGGCGCCAAGATTGATCCTGACACACTCGTAGTTCAAGGCACGAATTACGTTATTGTCCTCGGCTCCGATCTACACGGCAGCAGCTATGCTTCATTAAACATTGGTGACTGGGTCCATATCCATGCGGAAGAAGTCTCAGGTGAATACATCATTGAAGAGCTGGAACTCAAGGCTGCACCTGGCGGACCCGAGGAAGGCGAGATCGAAGGAACAGTGACTGATTTCAATGAAGTCGCCGGATGGCTCGTTGTCAATGGCACAACCATTAACACTGATAGCGGCACAGTTTTCCGTGGTCCCAACGAAAATGTGATTCCATCAGCCTCCTTTTTCGACTCCATCGCCATCGGCTCAACTGAGGTTCACGCGATTGGAGCCTATACCGGTGGTGTATTCGAGGCAGATGACATCAGGATTGATGACTAACAGGCTATAGAGATTGTGAACAAGAGGCCGGTTGCACTCACCTTCTACAAATTACTCACAGCGCTTCTTCTCCTGTGTAGTAGCACATACTTGACTGCTAGCGGTGGGAGTGGAGGTACTGGCATTGCGACCGGAACAATCAGTGGCTTTGGCAGTATTTTTGTCAATGGAATCGAGTACGACATTCGTGGCGCCAATCTTGTCTGTAATGGCATACAGTGCAGCGAATCTGACTTCAAGCTCGGAGAAATCGTCACGATTGAAGGAGTAGTAGACCATGACAAACGCACGGGCATTGCCACAAGCGTTATTTATACGAACATCCTGAACGGACCGGTTACCGAGACGTCCAATCAGAACCGCATCAAGGTGCTTGGACAAACAGTCACCACAACCCGCAGTACCGTATTAGAGGACATCATTACACTCAATGAGTTGCAACCAGGTCACATTGTCGAGGTCTCTGGCTTCCATGATGCGGATGGCAATATTGTTGCAACTCGCATGACACGCTTGTCCAACACCTTCAAGACAGGTCTCAGTATCATTGAAGCAAGAGTTCTTATCGAGAAAACCAACTCTCAGGCCAAGCCGGTCTCATTGGTCGCAGGAGACCTGACGATACGCATTGGGCAAAATACTCCCATTCCTGCACCCGGGGATTTTGTGCATGTGAAATCAACAGAAATACCGCTCAACTTGCAACTGCATGCCAGCGAATTATCTGTCATTCAAAGGCAATCGTACCCGGCAGGAACACGACTCAATATCGAGGGCATTGTCACAGCCTTAAACTCTGAGAGTCGATTTATAGTTAATGGTATTGAAATTCAGACTAACGACCATACCCGGCTGGAAAACCCTACTGGCAATGGAATAGCACTCAATCGCAAACTTGAGGCAGATGGTGTTATCAACAGTAAAGGGGTTTTGGTAGCCAGCAGCATCGAAATTGCAGGTGATCACACCAGCTCAGAATTCAATGGCAATATCCAGAAGATCGATCATGCATCAAAGCAAGTCCAGCTGTTTGATCGTACCTTTCCGATTAGTGAATCTACACAGTTACACGACAGCAAATCAGGCCTTCTCGATTTCACGCAGTTAAAAACCGGTGACTGGGTAGAAATATATTTCACCGAGTCCGATGGCAATATCAATGTCGAATTACTCGAACGTAAGGATGCAGAAACTGATGAAATCGAAGGCCCGGTCACTGCAATCAATTCAAAAGATTCATCGCTGGTCATGTTAGGAAAAACTATTGTAACCAACGACAACACACGCTTCACAGGCCCTAACGGTAATCGAATTAATGCAGATGCTTTCTTCAGATCGATTGCTCTTAAAACAACCATGATCGACGCCAAGGGAATCTATAACCCATCTTCGAAAAAATTTGAGGCTCACTCTCTACACGTAGAAGACTAACAGCAAAAATTGATTTGACACCGTCTTATTTTTGGGAAATAATTCCCAATTATTAAAGCAAGGCACCTTTGTGCCTGGCTATTGATGAAAAATTGACCCTGCCGTATGACAAGCTGGTGCTGGCGCCCGGAATTGAATTCATCGATCCGGGGCTGACAGGAGGCGCGGGGCAATTCAGCAATTTTGAGGTACTTCAAAACGAATGCCCGCACGCATGGAAAGCCGGGGCCCAAACGACAGAACTTAAAAACCAGGTCGATGCATTACAACAAGCAGGCAGCGGAACTCTTGTTATCCGCGTTCCCAAAAAACCTTTCAGGTGCCCACCCGGGCCATATGAGCGTGCCTGCACCATTGCTGATTACCTCGGTCCAAATTTTGACGTCAAAATAGTTGATCCGGATGACTCTCTCAACACGATAGGTGTTTTGACCAATGTTTTTGCCGGCCTGTTCGGTTCAGGAAACCTGTACCCAAATATTGAACACATTGCCGGGGAAGACGTTACAAACATCACAAGTGGAAAAGTGGTCACAGTATCAAACTATGGTGATATCGCGGCCCAGGTTGTTAATTTCATCCCTGACCAACGGGCACCAGCTATCGTACGCGATACCGTTGATGGAACCTGGGGAGCAGTCGATCCGGTCAGCTATGAATCCACAACAACTGCAAATATACACATCATTGGTGATTCACAGGCGACCAGTCAGCCAAAAGCGGGACATATCGCCAACTCTGAGGCGAAAGTGTGTGCAGATGCGATTGTCAGAAGCCTGATGCCTGCACCTATGCTTCCATATGCTTATCCAATGACCAACTCGGCTTGTTTTACTCCGATCAATTCTAATGAAGCTGCCTGGATCAGTGCCGTTTACAAATACGACGGTTCGGCAATCGTAACCGAGAAGGTCGGGAATTCACCTACCTATAATGAAAAAAACCATGAAGTGATGTTCGACTGGGCGAACAATCTCTTCTCCGATACGTTCGGTTAAATCAAAAAGAGCTCAGATGCGGGGTCAGGAATCGCGTTTCCTGACCCCGTTTTTTATTGCTAATAACGCGACAACCACTCCAAGCAATGTGGAGCAATCGAGTTAAAAAGACTAGAATAGACGGATTATTGAATCCGGAGTCACTCCATTGCGCATGTCGCCAGAAGCCTTTCGCGGCTGGAAAAACAGATGCATCACCCTGCTGGGCATGTCGGGTGTCGGCAAAACCTATCTCTCGACCCTGATGAGGGAGCACGACTGGTTTCACTATTCTGGTGATTACCGCATCGGCACACGCTATCTTGACGAGGCAATTCTCGACCTGATCAAGGAAGAGGCGATGCAGATACCTTTTCTGCGCAACCTTCTGCGTAACGACTGGATCGATATCCATAACAACATCAAGATCGACAACCTTGGTCCTGTACTCGCTTATGTTGGCAAACTCGGCAATCCTGAATTAGGTGGTGTACCACTGGATGAGTTCCAGAGTCGCCAGGCCTGTTACAGGGAGGGTGAGATTGCTGCCATGAATGATCTGCCAGCGTTCATTCACAAGGCGCGTGAGATCTACGACTACCCACACCTGATCAATGATGTTGGCGGTAGCCTGTGTGAGCTTGAAGAACCGTCAGTCATCGATTTGTTGGCTGATAACAGCCTCATTCTCTATATCAAGGTGACCAATGACGAGGAGGAGCAGAAACTGATAGCACGTGCCCAGTCTGCCCCCAAGCCTCTCTACTATCGACCCGAGTTCCTCGATAAGCAACTGACAGTCTATCTTGAAGAGAACAACCTGGAATATGCTGCACAGATGGATCCCGATGATTTCACCCGCTGGGTGTTTCCGCGCCTGTTCCGCTCACGTGTACCCCGCTACGAGGCGATTGCAGAGCAGTACGGCTATACTGTCTCAAGTGAAGAAGTTGCCGCGGTACGCAACGAAAATGACTTCATGGATCTGGTCTCAACTGCAATTGAACGCTCTGGAAAGGATTAACCCATGCCACTGGTAGCACACAGCAAACTGCCGACTTTCGAACGCATGAAACATGAGGGGCATGACGTGCTGGAGGAAGAGCGCGCCAGCCACCAGGATATCCGCGAACTTCACATTGGCCTGCTTAACATGATGCCGGATGCCGCGCTGTCAGCGACAGAACGTCAATTCTTCCGTCTAGTCGGCAGCGCCAACCTGATTGCCCAGTTTCATATGCATGTCTTCACACTTGATGAACTGCCTCGCAGTGAACAGGCACGCGAATATATCGATAACTATTACGAAACATTCGATGACATCAAGCGTGACGGACTTGACGCATTAATCATCACCGGCGCGAATGTGACCCACCCGAATCTCTCCTCTGAGCCATTTTGGGAACCGCTTGCCGACGTTATGGCCTGGGCGCATGAAAATGTCACCTCGGTACTCTGTTCATGCCTGGCAACACATGCTCTACTGGAACATCACTATGGCATCAAGCGCAACCCGATGGGATTCAAGCGCTGGGGTATTTTTGACCACAAGGTCAGCATGCCTGAGCATCCACTGGTTGAAAACATCAACACCCGCTTTGATGTGCCCCATTCACGCTTCAACCAGGTAACACGTCAACAACTCGAAGAGAAAGGTGTTGTCGTTCTTGCCGAGGGTGAAGAGGCCGGCGTGCACCTTGCCGTGAGTCCTGATCTGTTCCGCACTGTATTTTTCCAGGGCCATCCTGAGTATGACTCCAACAGCCTATTGAAAGAGTACAAGCGTGAGGTTCTCCTCTGGTTCGATGATCAACGAGACGGCCATCCGCCTTTTCCTGACAACTATTTAACACCCCAGGCAAAAGCGATACTTGGTGAATATCGAAGTGAATTGATTGCCAGCCGAGAGACTGGCATCGAACCACCGGAATTCCCGGAGAAGTTGCTCATGACCCTGATCGACAATACATGGCGTGATACTGCAAAAGCTGTTGTCAGTAACTGGCTTGGTCACGTCTACCAGATTACCAACAGCCGTCGTGAACTGCCGTTTATGGATGGCATCGACCCGCAGGACCCGCTCGGACTGAAATCGTAATTCAATGATCAGTTTTGATGATGTCGCCCTGCGACGCGGCACACGACTGTTGTTCGAAGGTGCGAGCTTCCGTATTCACCCCGGGCAAAAAGTTGCCCTCACGGGACGTAATGGTACCGGCAAGTCGAGCCTCTTCAGCATGCTGCTCAGAGAGCTCGAGACAGACAATGGAACACTGCAACTGCCTGACAGCTGGGTGATTGCACACGTCGCACAACAGACACCCGACTCTGACCGCAGTGCCCTCGACTTCACCCTCGATGGCGATACCGAACTGCGTGAACTGCAAAACGCCATTGAGCAGGAGAAGGATGGCCACCGCCACGCTGAACTGCTGGCGCGTTATGAAGTCATCGACGGCTACTGCGCCGAGTCACGTGCAGCGCAACTTCTCAACGGCCTGGGGTTTTCACCGGAACAGGTCATGCAGCCCGTTAACAGCTTCTCCGGCGGCTGGCGCATGCGCCTCAACCTTGCTCAGGCCCTGATGTGCCGTTCCGACCTGCTGCTGCTCGACGAGCCCACCAACCATCTTGATCTCGATGCGGTGATCTGGCTGGAGCAATACCTGCGCGACTACCAGGGCACCCTGCTTCTGATCTCGCACGACAGGGACTTTCTCGACCAGGTTGCTACTCACGTGCTGCATATCGAACAGCAGGGTGTGGTGCTCTACAAGGGCAATTACTCCACCTTCGAAGTCACACGTAGCGAACGCCTTGCACAGCAGCAGGCTGCACACGAAAAGCAGCAGGCCGAGATCAAGCACATGCGCCAGTTTGTCGAACGTTTTCGCGCCAAGGCGACCAAGGCGAAACAGGCCCAGTCACGTCTCAAGGCGCTTGAGCGTATGACTCTCATCAGCTCTGCCCACGTTGACTCGCCATTCCACTTCAGTTTTGCCGAACCCGAAAAACAGCCGAATCCGTTGCTCCGGCTCGAGCAGTGCTCTGCAGGTTATGGTGACAAGGAGATCCTCACCACGATCAACCTGGAAATCCAGCAACAGCAACATATCGGCCTGTTGGGCCCAAACGGTGCGGGCAAATCAACCCTGATCAAGCTGATCGCCGGTACGCTCGCCCAGACCAGAGGCAAGCGCACGCTCGCGCAAGATTGCAAGATTGGTTACTTTGCCCAGCACCAACTCGAGCAACTGCATCCGCAACACTCCCCTTTTGACCATCTGCGCCAGCTCGACGCTGCCATCAGTGACCAACGCGCGCGCGATTTTCTTGGTGGATTCGGTTTCAACGGTGATCGTGTGTACGAGAAGGTTGCACCCTTTTCCGGCGGTGAGAAAGCACGCCTCGCGCTCGCCCTGATCGTCTATCAGAAACCTAACCTGCTGTTACTCGATGAGCCGACCAACCATCTCGATATCGAGATGCGCCATGCACTCGCGCAGGCATTGCAGGAGTTCAAGGGAGCCATGCTGATCGTCTCGCATGACCGCTTTCTGATGCGCGCCACCTGTGACCAGCTGCTGCTTGTTGATGCCGGTTCGGTAGCACCATTTGACGATGACCTGGATCATTACCCTGCATGGATTGCAGCGAGGTTACAGGAGCAGTCTGCTCCAGAGTCAAACAGGAGCAACGCGTCACAGGCACAAGATCGCAAAGATAAAAAACGCAAAGAGGCTGAGCAGAGAAAGAGACTGGCCCCGCTGAAAAAACTGATCAGCCAGCTTGAGAAGCAGCTTGATGATCTCAACCGACAGAAATCAGCAATTGAAGAGCAGATGGCAGAACCGGGAATCTACGACGAAGAGAATAAAGAGCGTCTCAAGCAGCTGATTGCCGACAACAGTAGCATCGAGCAGCAGATTGCTACTGCCGAGGAGAGCTGGATGGAGAAACTTGAGGAACTCGAGGCAGAAACAGCAAGTCAATCAGCATGACTCTCACGGCAATTGTCATGCGTTTCGTGTGCTTGAACACAGATCGCAATTTGCTAGGCTCATCTCATTAACAGAGCAACTGAACGGGTAAAACAATGAAAAAATGGGAATGTGAGATCTGTGGTTTCGTCTACGACGAGGCCCTCGGCCTGCCTGAAGAGGGTATTCCGCCAGGTACTTCCTGGGATGCTGTCCCGGAAAGCTGGCAATGCCCGGACTGCGGTGAGTCCAAGGCTGAATTCTCCATGGTTGAAATCGGTTGATGCATTACTGATGGGCCGTTACCGCGCACCTGCTGCGAAAAAATCCCCCTATATCACGCGCGAGGGCTACCTGCGTCTGCAACAGGAGGAGAAGGCGATCTGGAAGCGGCGCCGCGAGGTCACTGCCGCGCTTACAGCTGCAGCCGCTGAAGGCGACCGCTCGGAGAATGCAGAGTATATTTACCGAAAGAAAGAGTTGAGAGAAATCGATCGCCGCATTCGCTACCTGCAAAAACGCATGCCCGACCTGAAGGTCATTGACCTGGTTCCCGATGACCCCGAGGCGATCTTTTTCAGCGCATGGGTCACACTCGAAGACAGCGATGGCAATGAATCAAATTATCGTATCGTCGGCCCGGACGAATTTGATGTGGAACCCGGCTATATCAGCATGGACTCTCCCATGGCCAAAGCGCTCTTCAAGCACAGCATTGATGACGAGGTGACGGTGCAGACACCGGCTGGCAATCAGCTCTACCTGGTCACGGATGTGCGCTATGACAGCACCTCGAACTGAATCCGCCGCCTTGACACCTCGCTGTTGCGCAGACGCCTGATTCTTGCACTGAGACGCTCTCCTCGATCCAGCATACCGGCAAGCCTGCCATTCTCACCTCTCGGTACATAACCGAGTTTGTCATTCCTGAAATAGATGGCAACAGCCGCAGGATCAAAAGGGTTTTGCGGTTCACGCACCAGTTTCAGCTCTTCACCCTCACGCAGGAAGCTCCACACCCCAATTGCCCTGTGGTGATAAAAACCGGCGACGGACGAAATCTGCAGACTCGATTGCAGGCGTGACTTCATCCTGGTTCCCGAATGAAACAGCTGTTTTCTGATTAATTCAAAATGTCTGATTTGCATGATTTCCTCCCGTTTGCAGTGAGTATCGGTCAGGAGGTGGCTCAATGTATGAGCCCGGGGAAAATCTTTTCGGCTAGCTTGCCGGGAAAGGTGGATTATTTCTCATTTTCCTTTTCGGCTTTTTTGACTTCGCGTTCGATCAGGTGCGTCACCCAGTTGGAAAGAGTGCGCCCATCATCCTGTGCAATAGCCTTCGCCCGTTTCTTCAAATCGGGGTCGATTCGTAAATTCAATACCTTAGTCTTGGACATGTGCATACAAAGTGTTGACGTTGAAAGTAATTCGTGTATACTTCATTTTAACACAAGCCAATCGGCGAGAGTAATCCATGTGGGTTTCTCTGATACCGGAGATAGAAAATGGACTATATGTCGGCAAAATCTGAACTCGAGCATCGCGTTCCGGCAATTGACTGGAAAGCCGTTGCGATCGAAGTAGCGCTGATGGGCTCTGCTCTCGTAATCATGATGCAGTTCTAGTAACGCTCAGAATAATCCCCTGAAAAACTGAAAGCCCGGAAATCGATTTCCGGGCTTTTTTACGTCTGACACCTGTCAATCAAGCACTTACCTGAGGCCCCGCTCAAGCTCCCTGGCCTCCCTCTCAAGACGGGCCGCTTCCTCACGCATCCTGCGGATATCCTCCAGCCGTTGATCGCGCTCGTTATGACTTTCCCTGTACCAAAGGCCGTTATCAGCAGATTCTCCTTCAGCGCCGGGAACCGTTTCCACCTCGATACCATCAATTGTTTTTGGTACCACGGGGCGTACCCAGGATGGACTGACTTCCGGTTTATCCAGCCGCTCTGCCACGACATCCCAGTGAGTCACGACACGCTGTAAACCCTTATCGGTCAGACTCACATCACGTACCTGGCCGACGCCATTAACAATCACGTCAACCCTGTACTTTACCTGTGGCAGACGGGCCAGAAGGACCGGGCCATCCATCACCACATCAAGTACAACTGTCCCGCCGGCTGTGGCCACCCTGGCCCTGGCCATGGATATGAAGCTTCCTTTTTTTGAAGCTGTGAGAATTTCCAGGTTGTATTGCTGGCGTACCTCTTTCGATTCGAGATATTCCTGTTCAGACGCACCGATTCCTCCGGTGAGGTAGGTGGTGTCATGGTAGAACTGCTGGCGTACCGGCGCCCAGAATTCGGCAATTGCGGGAGTGAACGGCATTAACAGAAACAAAAGAGCTGAAATTCGTATTGCTGCCATTTTCATTACGACCCTCCGTAAAGTATCTACTTTCCTACAAATAATTATATGCCCTGCCAAAACTTCTGTTACTGATATTGCGCAAGCGCATCATGCAGCCGCCGGGAGACCAGCTGCCGCAAGCTTTCAGGCGCTATCACCTCGACATTGCTGCCGTAGCGCAGAATATCCATGACCAGTTCGGTGGGATTGGCATAGGGAATGCGCATCTGGTATTTTCCGCTATCGAGCCATTCACCCTGCTGCTGTGCATGCCACGCCTCATTTGCGACCCACCGCGCGCTCTCGGCCGAAAAGTGCAACACCGCCTCATCTGTCGCCTCGCCGGAAAAAATGCCATAGGCAGAGGTAAAATGTGTTTTGAGCTCCTTCTCCCCAACATCATCGGCTGCAGTCTCCAGCTGACGCGCAGACTCGATCGCATCGAGCGAAAAGGTACGCAGTGCATCTCGCGTATGGCACCAGGCATCCAGGTACCAGTTATCACGATAGTGAACCAGGCGCTGCGGTGAGATACGTCTGCGTGAGGAGGTATCACTGGAACGGGCATAGTAGTCGATTTCGAGTTGCCTGCGTTGCGCGGTGGCACCGGCAATCAGCTGAAACCACTCACTTCCGGGACGCGAGGCGAGGTGCAGGATACGGATACGGCCGCTGAGATCGCCTGACTCTCCCTGTTGCAGCTGCAACAAATCGTCAATTCTCTCTCTGAGCGGTGCCAGCTGACGCTCAAACAGACCGGGCTGCACATCCTGCAGCAACTGTTGCACTGTCAACAGCGCCTGCAGTTCGGAGGCGTTGAACCAGATACCGGGCAGTTCGTACATGACTTCGCCCGACTCATTGCCGGTTTCATAATAGTAACCATTGAGCTTGCGGTCATAGGCAATCGGAGCATTGAGATAGAGACGCATCGACTCGATGATGCGTTTTACAGTCGCACGCGAACACTCAAGCTCATCTTCGAGGCGTTTACGTGAAACCGGATAGCGCGAGGCGCTGAGAATCTTGTGCAGATCGTAGATTCTGTCGAATCGATCCATGCGGGAAGCCCAGGAACTACTGCTTTGTGCTCTCCTGGAGCACTTTTTCAGCCTGTTCCGGATCCATGCTCCAGAGACGTTCAAGCTGGTAGAAGTCCCTGACACGCGGGTGCATGATGTGCACGACCACGCCGTTCAGGTCGACCAGAGCCCATTCGCCGTCAGTTACACCCTCGGTACCGATTGGTGCCTCACCCGCCTGCTTTGATTTGAAAACCACCGCTTCCGCGATCGATTTGACGTGTCGGTCCGACGTGCCGCTGGCAATGATCATGAAATCGGTAATGCTGGTTTTTCCACGTACATCAATCACATTGACATCCATCGCCTTCATATCATCAAGAATGGCAATTGTCTGATCTCGGAGTTGTTCTGCTTGCATCTGGGTTTCCAAAGTCTGGTTATGCGCCATTTTAGCCGGAATGGCCTGCGCCTGCATCTTTCGTGTAAAGCTGAAGTCGCCCAATGATCGTTGCCACAGCATCCGGCACCAGGCAACTGATGTCCTGATCCGCTGCACAGAGCTCACGGATTGCGGTTGCACTGATATCGAGCTGGGTTACCTGCTGGAAATAAATCCTCCCCGCAAGAGCATCGTGCAACTCGCGTGGCGAGTCAGCCTGCCGTTCATTTATCAGCGCCTGCAACTGTGAATCGAACTGATGTTCACCGGGACGCTGCATCACAACCAGGTGTGCCAGTTCGAGAATATCCAGCGGCCTGTGCCAGGAGAGAAAACCGCGGAAAGCGTCTTCACCAAGTAGCAATACCAGCGGTTCGTCTGGCAACTGTTGTCGAAACGAGGTGAGGGTGTCATAGCTGTAGGAGGGGCCATCGCGATGCAGTTCACGGTCATCGACACAGACACCGCTGCGTCGTCCAAGCGCTGCCCTGACGAGCGCACAACGCAGTTCAGGCGATACTTCCGGCTGATCCCGGTGTGGCGCATCCCGGAGCGGAACAAAATGCATCTGTTCGATGCCCAGTTCCTCCTGCACCTCAAACGCAGGGCGCAGGTGTCCATAATGAACCGGATCGAAGGTGCCGCCGAAAATACCGATCATCAACAACCTGACCGGTATTCACAAGGGCAAGAATCAGGTGCGAATATGACCATCGCCCAGGACAATAAACTTGACCGAGGTGAGCCCCTCGAGACCAACCGGACCACGTGCATGAAACTTGTCGGTCGAGATACCAATCTCGGCACCAAGTCCGTACTCGAATCCGTCGGCAAAACGCGTCGAGGCGTTAACCATAACGCTGCTTGAATCCACCTCTGTCAGGAATCGACGAGCACGAGTAAAGTTCTCGGTAACAATCGACTCTGTATGACCGGAACCATGGCGGGCAATGTGCTCCATCGCCCCAGCCAGATCAGCAACAATACGAACGGAGAGGATCGGAGCAAGATACTCTTCATCCCAGTCCTCTTCAGTAGCAGGGTTACAGTCGATCAGGGCGGCTATTTTTTCACAACCGCGCAGCTCCACACCCTTGTCTGCATAAGCTGCAGCAAGTTCAGGCAGTATTTCTGCGGCGACATTCTCCGCCACCAGCAGCGTCTCCATGGTATTGCAAGTGCCGTAACGCTGGGTCTTTGCATTCACTGCAATTGCAAACGCTTTATCATGATCAGCCTGGTCATCTATGTAGACATGGCAGACACCATGAAGGTGTTTGATCACGGGAACACGTGCGTCTGCCGAGATACGTTCGATCAGCCCCTTACCGCCGCGTGGAATAATCACGTCTATCGACTCCGGCATGGTGATCATTGCGCCAACCGCAGTGCGGTCAGTGGTCTCGACAACCTGTACGGCATCACCAGGCAACCCTGTCTTTTCAAGGCCGACGCGTATGGATGCAGCAATCGCCTGGTTTGACCAGAAGGCCTCAGATCCACCACGCAGCACGGTCGCATTACCCGATTTGAGGCACAGTGCAGCTGCATCTGCTGTCACATTCGGGCGTGACTCGTAGATGATACCGACAACACCGAGCGGCACACGCATGCGCCCCACCTGGATGCCGCTGGGCATGTAATTCATATCAAAAATTTCACCGATCGGATCAGGCAGTGAGGCAATCTGCTGCAGCCCCTCGATCATGGTGTCAATACGATCAGCTGTCAGTTCAAGGCGGTCAAGCAGTGCATCATCGAGTCCCTTGGCGCGCCCTGCCTCGAGGTCCTTGCGGTTCTCCCGCATGAGAATGTCGCGGTTCACATCAAGATCTTCGGCAATCGCAAGCAAGGCGGCATCCTTGAGGCCGGTACTGGTCGCGGCGAGCTGACGGGAAGCAGCACGCGCACGAGTGCCGACCTCCTGCATGTAGGAAGCGATATTGGTAATCTCTTTTTTAGCTTCTTGGGTCATAACGGCCAGGTAAAAAACAACCGGTGTAAAAAAGCTATTTTATCACACTAACTGACGGCCTCGAGGGAATAGCCGGCAATTCCGGCAAGCAGCGATTCGGTGAGTACCCACTGATCCTCGGCACCACCCTTGATTGCATTATCAATTCTTGCCACCAGCGACAGCAGTTGCTGCCACTCGGCAAGCGTATGTTTACGCATCGCATGACCAAGCAGGGCTCGACGCTGCTCCCACACACGATGCCTGTTAAAAACTGTGTCAGGTGATCCACCAGCTGCAGCATTCGTCGCCAGTTCAACCAGCAGTCGAATATCGCGTGCCAGAGCCCATAACAGAACCGGCATGGCGACACCCTCGGCACGCAGCACTGCCAGCATGTGCAGTGCGTGTCCACCCTGCCCTGCCAGTGCAGTATCGACCATTTCAAACGGCGTGTATCGGGAGTTACCGGAAACAGCACTGGCGACGCGTTCGACGCTGACTTTGCCCTCGCCGTGAATGAGACGCAGCTTTTCCAGTTCCTGTGAAGCGGCAAGAAGGTTGCCTTCAGTATGCTGGACCAGCAGTTGCAGGGCAATGTCGTCAAGCTGCAGACCAGACATCTGTGCCCTGTGCTTCATCCACTGCTGCAGTGAGCGGCCAGTGACAGGCCATACCTGCACAACCACACCAGCCTTGTCGATTGCCTTGAACCACTTGGTATTTCTTTGTGAGGCTTCGAGTTTTGACAGCACCAGCAACAGCAACGTATCGGGCGGCGGATTTGCCAGCCACTCGGCCAGCGCAGCACTTCCGTCACGGCCCGGCTTGCCGCTCGGAATGCGTACCTCAAGAATACGTCTCTCGGCAAACAGCGACATGGAACTGCCTTCAGCAAGCAGGGTATCCCAGTCGAATCCCCGCTTCACCTCGAACAGGGTGCGTTCAGTGTAACCCGCCTCGCGTGCGATATTGCGCACGGAATCTGCCGCCTCAAGCAGTTGCAGGGGCTCATCCCCGCACAGCAGGTAAACAGGTGCAAGCTGCTTGCGCAGGTGGGAATCCAGTGCTTCCGGTTTCAGCTTCACTTCAGAGCCTGCAGTTCAAACTGAAGGATCAGTTTGAACCGGTACGCATGGCATAGTGAATCGTGCGCATGATTTTCTGTGCCAGCAGTTGCTGCATCTCACGTTCCTTCTCTTCGCGTGCACGCTCACTGGAGAGCTGTTTTGTATCCAGTGCATAGCGATAGTGATCTACGGCCACCTTGCGCTCGGAAACCAGGGTCGCTCCTGTGCGGTCATATAGCGACATATTAGCACTCTCGGCCAGCAAGTACTCAACACCCTTGCCTTTGCTATTGATTGCTGTCAGCTTGTCGGACGACTTGACCTGGTTCAGTTTCAGAACAGTTGCTGCATCATCCTTCGAGCTGGTCACGCGGATACCGCTGGCACTCAGCTGGTATTCAAGCTGGCGATAGAGGTCACTGTACTGGTTGATACCCGTCACCAGGACAGGACTGATTGATGCAGGTAGAGGTTCGCTGCCACGCAACTGAAATCCGGCGCACCCAGTCAGCAGGGCCGCGATCAGCAATAGCAGTATTGGACGAATATTCACATCGATATCCTTCAAGGTGCTTGGCCTTGGTTATTGTGGTGCGACGATGTTGACCAACTTGCCAGGGATAACAATCACCTTGCGTACTGTCGCATCACCGATAAATTTCTGTACGTTCTGATTATCCAGTGCTTCTTTCTCGACTGCCTCTTTGTCGGCATCAGCTGGCACCTGTACTTTTGCACGCACCTTGCCGTTAACCTGAACAACATATTCTATATTCTCCTGCTGCAGAGCGGATTCATCAACCTCGGGGAATCCGGCAGAGAGAATATCCTCACCAAAACCCAGCTCACTCCACAGGTGATGGGTGACATGTGGGGCAATCGGCGCGAGCAGTCTCAGTATGATACTGACTCCTTCGCTCAGCAAGGCGCTGTTGTCGACCTTGTTGAGGACATTGACCATGGTCATGCAGGCGGAAACAACCGTATTGAACTGCTTGCGTTCATAATCGTACAGCGCTTTCTTCAACGCAGTGTGAATTTCCCTGCGCGCGGCGACACTCTTTTCGTCGGCATCGTCAAACTTCGCATCTGCTTCCTTGATAGCATCAGCATGGCCTGTTGCTAGTGTCCACAGGCGACGCACGAAACGGTGTGCACCCTCAACACCCTCGTCTGACCACTCCAGCGACTGGTCCGGCGGGGCGGTGAACATAGTGTAGAGACGCACGGTATCTGCACCGTAACGGTCAATCAGATCTTGTGGATCGACACCATTGTTCTTCGATTTGGACATTTTCTCGATACCGCCGAACAAAACCGGCTCACCATCAGATTTCAGCGCGGCAGATACCACCTTGCCCTTGTCGTCGCGTTCGATTTCAATATCGGCCGGGTTGTACCACTCTTTCGAGCCGTCGGCATTGTCACGATACCAGGTCTCCGCGATTACCATGCCCTGCGTCAGCAGGTTGGTGAAGGGCTCGTCATTCTCAATCAGCCCCTCGTCACGCATCAGCTTGTTGAAAAAACGGGCGTACAGAAGGTGCAGAACGGCATGTTCAATACCGCCAACATATTGATCAACGGGAAGCCAGTATTTTGCCCGTTCATCAAGCATTGCCGTGTCGCAGCCCGGTGAGCAGTAACGTGCGTAGTACCAGCTTGATTCAAAGAAGGTATCGAATGTATCTGTTTCGCGCTCCTCGCCATCTGAAAGTTGATAGAACTCCGGCATGCGCTTCAGTGGCGAGCCCGAGCCATCAACGATGACATCCTCGGGCAACTCCACGGGAAATTCGTCAGCCGGACGGTTGGAACCGTCGGCTGCATGAATGACAGGAATCGGACAACCCCAGTAACGCTGGCGCGAAACGCCCCAGTCACGCAGCCTGAAATTGACCTTGCGACTGCCCTTGCCATGCGCCTCGAGCCAACTCGCAATCGCATCGAAAGCAGCATCTGAATCGAGCCCGTCAAACTCACCCGAGTTCTTCAGTACACCCTTCTCTACATAGGCTGCTTCCTCAATTCCACATGCAGAACCATCGGTTGAGAAAATCACCTGCTTGCGGGGAATTCCATACTGCCCGGCAAACTCCCAGTCCCGCTGGTCATGGCCGGGAACCGCCATCACGGCACCGGAGCCATAACTCATGAGGACAAAGTTGGCAGCATAGACAGGTACTGCCTCGCCGGTGACCGGATGCAGCGCATTAATACCAAGAGGGACACCTTTCTTCTCCATGGTTTCCAACTCAGCTTCGCTGACACCACCGGATTTACATTCGGCGACGAATGCTTCTACATCCGGACGTGATTCAGCAACTGCAAGTGCAAGCGGGTGCTCTGCCGCCACCGCCACGTAAGTGACACCCATGAGGGTATCCGGCCTGGTTGTGAAAATCGTCATCGCCTCATCGGAATCCTCGATCCCGAATGACATCTCGACACCTTCAGAGCGTCCGATCCAGTTTCGTTGCATGGTACGAACCTGGTCTGGCCAGCCATCCAGTTTCTCTACGTCATCAAGCAACTCCTGGGCATAATCTGAAATCCGCAGAAACCACTGTTCGATTTCGCGTTTTTCGACAACAGCACCCGAACGCCAGCCTTTGCCGTCGATAACCTGCTCATTAGCGAGCACTGTCTGGTCTACAGGATCCCAGTTGACCGTCGCTGTTTTCTTGTAGGCGAGATCCTTCTCCATCAAGCGCGTAAAGAGCCACTGCTCCCAGCGATAATAGTCCGGATCACAGGTTGCCAGTTCACGCTCCCAGTCATAACCGAAACCGAGGCGCTTGAGCTGCTCCTTCATGTAGGCGATATTTTCGCGCGTCCACTTGGCCGGTGCAGTCTTGTTCTTGATTGCCGCGTTCTCTGCCGGTAAGCCAAAAGCGTCCCAACCCATTGGTTGCATGATGTTTTTTCCCAGCATACGCTGCTGGCGGGCAATCACGTCACCGATGGTGTAGTTGCGCACGTGGCCCATGTGCAATTTGCCGGAGGGATAGGGGAACATCGACAGGCAGTAAAATTTCTCCCGCGAGGGGTCTTCGGTTGCTGTGAACGAACCATTTTTTTCCCAGTATGACTGGGATTGACGCTCAATTTCTGCGGGATCGTAACTGAAACTCATCAGGACGGATCAAACTCTGGTGATACTTGGAATCTGGGAAGGATACCGCAGGTTACCCTTTATCGAAAGAGTCACTGCAATTGAGAATCCCCGGTCGTAACCAAAACGTCACATCCGGATAACAAATATTTCATCGCTCTGTCGCGAATTTGTCATCAATGCTTTCTAGCATTGCTGCAATTCATCACATCGCGCGGACCAATCACATGAGCGCCATTCTCAAACCGGTAAAAACCAACCGTCTCAGTGTCGAACTGGCAACCGATGAGACTATGATTCGTGAGTCACTTGAACTGCGGTATCGCATCTTTGCAGAAGAGATGGGCGCAAATCTCGATACGACAGAAGCCATCGACGAGGATCGATTCGATGCGCATTGTCACCACCTGGTTGTGCGTGATACGCGCAGCGGTGACCTGATCGCCAGCACACGCCTGCTGACTGATAAGGGTGCAGCAGATGCCGGCTCCTTCTATTCGGAAACAGAATTCGACATGCAGAATATCAAGTGTCTGAATGGCAGCAAGGTGGAAGTCGGACGCACCTGTGTGGATGCAAGATATCGCTCGGGAGCAGCGATTGCTGTCCTGTGGCAGGGCCTCTCCTCCTTTGTCCAGCAAAACCATATCGACTTTCTGTTTGGCTGTGCAAGCATCGAACTGCAGGAGGATGATGGCATCATGGCAACTGCCATCATGAACCGCCTGCGCACACATGCGCTCATCGACGAGAAGTACAGGGTCCGTCCAAAAACCAGGCTACCGATCACGCCCCTGCCGGATGAGGTCGTTGCAGCCCGCATGCCGCCGCTGCTGAAAGCATATGTCCGGCTTGGCGCAAAAGCCTGTGGTGAGGCGTGCTGGGATGAGGACTTTGGAGTTGCCGATGTCTTTATGCTACTCAACATCAACAACCTAGATGCCTCCTACTCGCGTCACTTCATGTCTCGCGGAGGCAATGCGTAACATGGGTACTTCACCCGTTGCCATCTGGCGTGGACTACGCCTGTCGGAGCACATCTTGACGGGTATGGTGCTTACCGTGCTGCTCAACAGGGAAGAGACCCAGCGTCGTGCAGGCCGTCAATTCCCGACTGTCATCCAGTGGTGGCACAGGCGTCTGTGTAAAATTCTCGGTATAGAACTGGAAATTACCGGCGACATGACCGATGGACAAGCGCTGCTGGTTGCCAACCATGTCTCCTGGATAGACATTCCAATTATAGGCGCCGTGACCAATACCACCTTCCTGTCAAAATCAGAGGTCCGCAAGTGGCCTCTCATTGGCTGGCTTGCCGGCTCTGCAGGCACGCTGTTTATCTCGCGTGGAAACGGAGCGACCAGTGAACTGGCTGTTAAAATGTCACAGACGATTTCCGGCAAGGAACGCCCGGTACTGGTATTTCCCGAAGGGACGACGACTGACGGAACTGAAGTCAAACGCTTCTTTCCGCGCCTCTTCTCGGTAGCAACAGATGCTGGCATCCCTGTACAGCCGATTGCAATACGCTATACCTGCGAAGGGCACCTTGACACCCGTGCCGCTTATATTGACGACGACAGTTTTCCGGTTCACTTGGCACAGACGTTGAAACGCAAGCCGTCACACAAAGTACAGATCACCTTCTGTGAGCCAATTCAACCGGACGGGCAAAGCCGCAAGGAGCTGGCCGAAATCACAAGGGAGCGCATCGTTGAGGCCCTCGAAGCGGCTTGAAACGGCAAGCCGAGATACCATTTTTCCGCTCTTTTCTGACTATCATGAAACAAAAATACAGGTCTGTATGGATCTCGGATATTCACCTCGGAACCCGTGGCTGCAAGGCGAAACTGCTGGATAACTTTCTTGCTGCAACCAGGTGCGACAATCTCTACCTTGTGGGTGACATTATTGACGGCTGGAACCTCGGGCGTGGCTCATCATACTTCCCCCAGTCACACGTCAACATTATTCGCAGGGTCCTGTCGAAAGCAAGGAAAGGCACTGTAGTCAAATACGTCATCGGCAATCATGATGAGTTTCTGCGCAAATACCACGACTTTTTCGAGGACAGGGATTTCGGAAACATCGAGATTTCCGACGAGTTTGTCCATGAAACTGCCGATGGCAGAAAACTGTGGATCATCCATGGAGACCTCTATGACGGGGTCACCCGCTACCATGCCTGGATCTCTCACCTCGGTGACATCGCCTACAACATCCTGATTGCCCTGAACAGCATCTATAACCGCCTTCGCCAGCAGTTTGGCCTTGGCTACTGGTCACTCTCCTCTTACCTGAAGAAGAGGGTAAAAAGCGCAGTGTCATTCATCAACTCGTTTGAAGAATCTGTCGCACATGAATGCAGGAAACGTAATTTCAGCGGTGTCGTCTGCGGTCACATCCATCACGCTGAGATCAAGCAGATCGACGGCATCACTTACTATAACGATGGCGACTGGGTAGAGAGCTGCACAGCCCTGGTCGAGTATGAGAGCGGAATAATGGAGATCATCACCTGGCATATCATCGATCACGATTCGGAAAAAAATGAAGATACTGATCATCACTGACGCCTGGTTTCCACTCGTTAACGGTGTTGTCCACACACTGGACAATACAAGCAAGGAACTCGTCAAACGTGGACACGAAGTTGTCGTTATCCACCCTGGCCTTACACCATTCAGAACATTCTCCCTACCGACATATGCCGAGATCAGGCTGCCATGGAATCCATGGAGAGTCGGAGGGATGATATGCAAGGCCGCACCTGATGCGATTCACATTGCAACAGAAGGCACTCTTGGTATTGCCGCGAGGCTCTTTTGCGGACGCCGCGGAATTCCCTACACATCCTCCTATCACACCAAGACCCCTGAATACATACAGTGCAGATTTCGCTGGTTTTCACTGGCAGTCGGGTATGCTTTCATGCGCTGGCTACATAAAAAATCCTCTGCTGTGCTTGTGACGACCGAGTCTGTCAAGCGCGAACTCGACGAGCGCAAGCTGCACCCGAATCTCCTTGTCTGGTCTCGTGGAGCAGATTTCGACCTGTTCCATCCCGACAAGCGCACTCGTGTAAAGCGTCGACCTGTTCTGGCCTACGTTGGCAGGGTCAGCATCGAGAAAAACCTGGAGGCATTTCTTGACCTTCCTGACGATCACTACGACAAAGTCATTGTCGGCGATGGCCCTGACCTTGTGAGGCTGAGAAAAGAGTACGATCTGCCATCGATCAGTTTCGTCGGATACAAGCATGGTGCAGAGCTCGCAGAAGCATACGCGAATGCAGATGTGTTCGTTTTTCCATCGAAAACAGATACTTTCGGCATCGTTATGATCGAGTCAAATGCCTGCGGCACACCTGTCGCAGCTTACCCTGTCACAGGTCCGGTGGATTTCATCGTTAACGGGGTGAATGGGTATTGCAATCCTGACCTGCAGGCTGCCGTAGAACGATCCCTGAAGCTTGATCGTGCAAAAGTGCGGGGGCATGTGGTTGCACATTACTCCTGGCAGCATGTCACCGACCTCTTCGAGGATGCATTGATACATATCGAAGATCTGAAGAGTCGCATCTAGTAGAAGCCCCCCCTGACCGCCAGGGATGGTGGCTGGGCCGATCAAATCCAGCGTATCACCGGCGCTTTTTTTGCGCTTTTTTCTTTGCTACCTTTTTCTTCGCTACTTTTTTTGACGCCTTCTTGGCCGGTGCCTTTTTTACTACCTTTTTCTTAGCTACCTTATTTGCTGCCTTCTTCGCCACCTTCTTGACGGGTGCCTTTTTCTTGACAGCCTTCTTCTTGGCGACCTTTTTCACCGGCGCCTTCTTCACTGTCTTCCTGGCTGCTTTTTTTACAGGGGCCTTCTTGGCCGTCTTCTTCTTTGCTGCCTTCTTAACCGGGGCCTTCTTGGCAGTTTTCTTTGCTACTTTCTTTACCGGAGCCTTCTTGGCAGTTTTCTTGGCTGCTTTCTTTGCAGGAGCCTTTTTAGCCGCCTTCTTTTTCGTGCCTTGCTTCTTTCCTGCCTTGCTCTCTTCCTGGTCTGCTGTGCTTGTTACCGCTGCTTTCTTTCCGGCTTTCGCCTTGCCGCGTTTTTTCTTGGTCTCTTTCTTTTCGCTCTCGTCCGGTTCAATCTCCTGCAACGGAATTCGTTCGACAGATTTAATGATGTCCATGGCGCGAGCATAGGCATCTTCTCTATCTGCCAGTCCGAACAACTGGTGAGCAATTTTTTGCGATTTGAAGTAGTTGAGCATCTCGGCAATGCTGACTTCACAATTGCGTAAGCGATTGGCCACTGTCTCTTCGTAGTCTGGTGGACGACGGGCGATACGACCACCGCACATGTCGCAAACACCTTCGACCATTGGCGGTGAAGAATAAAGGTTATACTTAGTTCCGCAGCTGTCACACGCCTGTTTGCCGACCAGGCGCTCCATCAGATCATCATTATCAGCATGCACCTCGATAATCAGTTCGAGTGGCGCCCCTACACCCTTGAGAAAGTTGTTGAGCTGGGCAGCCTGTGCGGGGTCACGGGGGAAATCATCAAGGATAAAGCCCTCTCTGGAGGTTTCGATCTCCTCATGTAGCGCAGTTGATATAACCTCGTCAGGGATCGGCGCACAGGCGGTGATCAGCTCACCGACAAGACGTCCGAGTTCGGTCTCTTCTCCGGCCATGCTGGTCAGCCTGTCCTGCAGGTGAATACGGGGGATTTTGAGAGCCTTGGCGATCTTCATTGCCAGTGAAGCTTTGCCCGCACCCGGGGGGCCCATAAGTATCATTCGCATACTGCTTCCAGTCTGTTATCCGATGGCAGTTTTCAATTGCTGCAACTGCACGTTTTTGTTAATTAATTATTTGCATGGCCACATCCAGACATTTGGATTGCGAGCCGTGACACACACAGATAAGCTATTTTCACTATTTTTTCAAGTAGCATGCTTCAAACAGAGGTAAAATACACTATATTTATCCGGTTTGAGCGAAATTATGGCGCTTTTCATGCCATTTTTATGCAATATACCCGTTTTTACAGAGAAACAGTTAGAGATCAAGAAACGTCGCTGATACCACTCAAGCATTCTTGCCTTCATGACAGCGGCGGCAGACACAAACACATTAAATCAATAATCTGAAATTAACTTTGGAGTAGAAACATGAGTGCAAAAAACGCATTTTATGCCCAGTCCGGCGGTGTCACCTCAGTGATCAACGCATCTGCCTGTGGCGTTATTGAGACTGCACGTCAGCACCCTGACAAGATTGCAAATGTCTATGCTGGCCGCAACGGTATCATCGGCGCACTGACCGAGGAGCTGATCGACACCAGCCAGGAGTCTGATGAAGCGATTGCCGCTCTGAAACACACGCCTTCCGGCGCTTTCGGTTCATGCCGCTTCAAGCTCAAGAGCCTCGAAGACAACAAGCGTGAATACGAACGTCTGATCGAAATTTTCAAGGCACACAACATCGGCTACTTCTTCTACAACGGTGGTGGCGACTCGGCTGACACCTGCTTCAAGGTCTCCCAACTCTCTGAAAAAATGGGTTTCCCGGTACAGGCAATTCACATCCCGAAGACGGTCGATAACGATCTGCCGATTACCGACAACTGCCCGGGCTTTGGTTCAGTTGCCAAGTATATTGCCGTTTCCACCCTGGAAGCCTCCTACGACGTACGCTCTATGGCAAAAACCTCGACCAAGATCTTTGTTATCGAGGTTATGGGACGCCACGCCGGCTGGATTGCAGCTGCAGGCGCACTGGTCGAGGACTACGGCATTCCTGTTGTTACCCTTTTCCCTGAAGTTGAATTCGACCAGGAGAAATTCCTTGCCGCGGTTGATGCCAAGGTTAAGGAACACGGTTACTGCACCATCGTCGTTTCCGAGGGTGCACACTGGCCAGATGGTACTTTCCTTGCTGAACAGGGTACGCGTGACTCTTTCGGCCATGCACAGCTTGGCGGTGCGGCACCTGTTGTTGCCAACATGATCAAGGATGCGCTTGGTTACAAGTTTCACTGGGCAGTTGCTGACTACCTGCAGCGTGCAGCACGTCACCTCGCATCCGGCTCTGATGTCGAGCAGGCTTACGCTCTCGGCAAGGCTGGTGTAGAAAAAGCCCTTGAGGGTAAAAACTCAATCATGCCGACCGTCGTGCGCGAGTCTTCATCTCCCTACAAGTGGAGCATCGGCGAAGCACCTCTCTCCGAGGTCGCCAATGTTGAGAAGATGATGCCAATGGAATACATCTCTGAAGATGGTTTCGGTATCACTGATGGTTGCAAAGAGTATCTCTATCCTCTGATCAAGGGCGAGTCTTACCCTCCTTACGACGACAACGGTATGCCTGACTATGTCACCCTGAAGTTAGCTGGCGTAGAGCGCAAGCTGGAAGACTTCGAGCTGTAATCAAAGCTCGACGTGCAAACAGGAAAGGGAGGCAATTGCCTCCCTTTCTGTTTTTTAACTGCTTATAGCGCTAATTCCTGTATATTTTTGTCGATTTTTGCAGCGCAACATATATAATCAGTCACCTAACTAGGAAGAAAAGGGGGTATATCACCATGAATCTGGATAAAGTCACCGCGGGAAGCAGTTCGCCAAACGAAGTCAATGTCATTATCGAAATCCCGTCACATGCTGACCCGGTCAAGTATGAAGTCGACAAAGATACAGGCGCAATGTTCGTTGATCGTTTCATGGCAACAGCCATGCATTACCCGTGTAACTACGGTTATGTCCCACACTCACTCTCTGATGACGGTGACCCGTGTGACGTACTGGTTGTCACTCCCTACCCACTGATCCCCGGCTCCGTTATCCAGGTTCGCCCAATCGGCGTACTGCAGATGGAAGATGAAGCAGGTATGGACGCCAAGGTACTGGCTGTACCAAAAGACAAGCTGACACGTCGCTACCGCGAAGTGGAGTCATTCCGTGATATGCCCCAGGATGTTCTTGACCGTATCTCTCACTTTTTTGAGCACTACAAGGACCTTGAAAGTGGCAAGTGGGTCAAGATTCTGGGCTGGGAAGGGCCTGAAGAGGCCAAGAAAGAGATCACAGACAGTATCACCCGCTATAATGATGCGCCTGAGAAGCCCGCTTTCTGAGCCAGAAATCACCATACAAGTAAAACCCCGGTCATGTATCGGGGTTTTTTATTGATTCAATACAATGCCTGGCGGGGCGTTTTATGCGAAAATTGCACCCCTTTCCGAAAATGGGCATCCAATTGGGAGTTGCTGGCATATGAAAATCGGCATAATTACTGACAGCCATGATCATATTCTACTGATGGTTGCGGCGGCCAAGGCTGCCGTGCAGGCTGGCGCCGAGGCGATTCTGCACTGCGGAGACGTGGTTGCACCCAGCAGCCTGCAACCACTCAATGCACTCGGTGTCCCGATTCACGTCATTCACGGTAACAATACCGGTGACCTGGTATCAATGTCACGCATGTCCAGTAAACCAGGATCAATGATCAACTATTATGGACAAGATGCTGGTATTGAACTGGCGGGAAAACGCATTTTCCTGGTTCATTACCCGCACTATGCACGAGCTATGGCCACTACCGGTGACTGGGATATTGTTTGTTGCGGCCACAGCCACAAAACCTCGATCGAAAAACTGGATAACATCAAGGGCGGTACCACGCAGTATATTGATGCCGGCACTGTCGGTGGTGTGGGAACCGCACCTGCCAGCTGGATTCTGGGAGATCTGGACAGCATGACCTTCACGGTTCATGAGCTCGATAAATCGCTGGAATATGCGGCGAGCTAAAAAGCTGTAGGAGCGGCGCCCTCGCCGCGATCATGCTGGGTCAGTTCAAACGATTCGGTACCGCCAGTGAGAATGGTGGAATCTGTGCGACAAACATCTCACCGGTGTCATCCTGCATCTCGTACTCCCCCTCCATGGCACCCACAGGCGTATCCAGAATTGCACCACTGGTATAGCGGAAGGCCTCACCCGGTTTCAGGTAGGGTTGCTCTCCAACCACACCCTCACCACGCACTTCGTCAATTTTTCCATTCGCGTCTGTGATGATCCAGTGGCGATTGATCAACTTTGCCGGCTGACCGCCGGTATTGTGGATGGTGATGGTATAACTGAACGCATACTGTCCGTCAGCAGGTGTCGACTGCTCCTCAAGGTAAGCTGTTTCGACACCGATGGTAATCTCTTTTTCCTGCATGAAAACTTCTCTGTATTAGTTTCGACGGGTGGTAGCAAATGTCGTATAAGCTCATCTGCACGTCATGTATGAATGGATCAATGATACAACGCCAATTGCTGCATGAGCAATTTTCGATCATCAGGATTTAGCGTACCAGTGCCGCTTCCACTTCCTGGCGCTTCTCCTCTCCAAGCAGCTGCTCAATCAAGTTGAGTGCAAAATCCATTGCCGTGCCAGGGCCTCGCGAGGTAATCACCTTACCGTCGATCTCCACCGCGGCCCCACTGACTTTGCTGTCCGGTAGTTCGACGGCATCCAGCACACCGGGATAAGCCGTTACCGTGCAACCATCGAGCAGACCGGCGGTTGCCAGCACCTTGGGGGCAGCACAAATCGCTGCAGTAAAGCCATTTTGATGCTTAATCCGCTCAAGCAGTGTATGAATTCTTGGATCTTCGTTGAGGTGATCAGCACCTGGCAGTCCACCGGGCAGGACAATCATATCGAACTCATCATCGATGACGTCGTCGATCGACTTGTCAGGCAACAGGCGCACACCACGGCTGGCAGTTATTGCTTCTCCGTCCAGTCCAACTGTCACCACGCTGACGCCTGCACGGCGTAACAAATCGATAATCGTGACCGCCTCAAGCTCTTCACATCCCTGGGCCAACGGCACGATAACTGAAGGCATTACTCACCTCCATGCTGACCAAGAATATGCAGCCCCTTGAGAATGTTGAGGGCCTCGTTAAGCATGAAGTCCTCGACGACCAGTGGGGTATCACTCTCCTTCTTTTCCGGTTCCGGTTCCGCTTCCACCTCGCCACTCTCCCCGTTAGCTGGTGCTTGCGCCGGATCTGTATCTTCCTCGTCATGATTGACCAGATGGCCACTGAGGACTGACTCTCTGACCAGGGTCAGTTTTTTCTCTTTCAACTCCACCGTGAGTGGCTGCAATTCAATATCCGGCACGATACCCTCGGCCTGGATAGAGCGCCCGTTTGGCGTGAAATAGCGCGCAGTGGTGATCTTGACTGCAGATTTCTCATCAACAGGAATAACTGTCTGAACCGAGCCCTTTCCAAAGGTCGTGCGCCCGATGATGATTGCTCTCTGGTGATCCTGCAATGCCCCTGCAACAATCTCCGAAGCCGAGGCAGAACCTTCATTGACCAATACCACGATTGGCGCGCCATCGAGAACATCATCCGGTTTGGCAGCAAAGCGACTCATGGAGCTTTTGGTACGCCCCTCTGTATAGACAACCTCACCCTTGGTGATAAATGCATCGCTGACAGCCACCGCCCCATTCAGAACACCACCAGGGTTGTTACGCAGATCGAGAATCAGGCCATTGAGCGATCCCCCGGATTCCTCACGCAGACGATCAATACGCTTGACCATATCTTTCGAGGTGTGCTGCTGAAAATTTGAAATCCGGATATAGGCATAGGCCTTCTCAAGCAGGCGCCCCTTGACGCTCTTCACGCGGATAATGTCACGTTCAATCTCAACGACCACGGGCGCATCAGCACCCCCACGTAAAATTGTCAGGGTAATGCTGGTACCGGGTTTGCCGCGCATGACATCGACAGCTTCATTCAGCGTCATCCCCTTGACCGGCTGATCATCGAGACGAATGATGAGATCACCTGCCTTGACACCCGCTGCTGCAGCCGGGGTATCGTCAATCGGTGAAATCACCTTGACGAATCCATCCTCCATGCCAACTTCAATTCCAAGGCCACCGAACTCACCGCTGGTATTCTCCTGCAGTTCCTCGTAGTCATCCTCGATCACGAAATCGGAATGTGGATCAAGCCCGTCGAGCATACCGCGAATGGCGAAACGGATCAGCTTGTCATCATCCACTTCCTCAACATAGGACTGCTTGATGCGGGTAAAAACCTCTGCAAACTGTCGCAGTGATTCGAGTGGTGCAACTTCTTCCTTCTCGACTTCCGCTTGCGCAGCGCTCTCTTCTGCCACGGCAAACCCGCCGATGCCAAGGGCAATGCATACACTCAGAGTTAACAGCAGTTCTTTTTTCACTAGCCAACCTTCCCTTTTGATACGGCACGACACCAGTGCGTTGGATTCATAGCGCGCTCACCGCGGCGAACCGCAAAATAGAGTGAGCCCTTTTTCTGACCGCCGCTGCGACCTGACAGGCCAATTGTCTCGCCGGCCTCGACCTTGTCACCGACCTGCTTTAATAATTCCTGATTATAACCATAAAGTGTCATGAAGCCGCTATCATGCTCGACAATCACCATCATGCCGTAACCACGTAGCCAGTCTGCGAAAACCACCGTACCACCATGCACGCTTCTTACCGGCTTGCCCTCTGGCAGCGATATGACCAAACCTTCAAGCACCACGCCACCAGAAAGCTTCTCACCGTATTTCCTGGTTATTTTTCCACTCACAGGCCACACCAGTTTCCCCTTGAGCGTAGCGAATCCCGCACTACCCAATTTCCTGAACTCCTCGGGGATCGCCTTATCGATACTGGCAAGTAACTGGTTCAGATCCTCGGCATCTTTTGCCAGTTGTTCAAGCTGTTGCTGATTCGAGCCAATCGAGTTGTTCCAGTGATCGACAATCTGCTGCTGCTCCACCCTTGCTTCCTGCAGCAGGGAAACAAGACGCGCCTGCTCAGAGAGATGCGATTCAAGTGACTCTCTTTGGGTTGCCAGTGCAAGGTTGACCTCTTGCAGTTGCTCATAGGAGAGACGAATCTCGTCAATAATGCCGATACGAGCGCGATTGAGATAACCATAGTACGTGAGTATGCGCGAGAGTCGCGCCGGGTCATCCTGCTTGAGCAGCAACTTGAGAAACTGCTGACGCCCCATGCGCCAGGAGGCACTGACCTGCTGAGCAAGGTGTTGTTGCTGATTTGTCAGCTGTTCGCGCAGTGGTCCGAGACGCTCCTCAAGCTTCTCGGTACGCGCCCTCACGGCTGTAATCTCTTCTCCTGTTCTGGATAGTTGTGCTGACTGCTGCGAGATCTTCTCGTCTGTCTCTTTCAGAAGTCTTACATCTGTATCACGCTGTTGCTGTTCATCCTGAAGCTGCTGTGTCAGATGGCCAATTTTCGCCTTGACGGCCTCAAGTTCGAGTTGCTCGATTGATGGTTCCTGTGCGGCAGCAGGAAGAGGAAGAGCCAGAAGAACACAAGCCATGCACAGCAACAGCTGCTTCATGACATGCGGCAACACGTTCAGGCCGCAGCCTCTTCACCCTTTTCGACGAATTCAATCAAGGGCTGACCGGTCATTTCATTTGGCTGTGACAACTCCATGATACGCAGCAGTGTCGGAGCGATATCACTCAGCGATCCCGACTCCATCAGCTTTGCATCGCGCTCACCGATATAGATGAGAGGGACCGGGTTGGTCGTATGAGCTGTATAAGCCTGCCCGGATTCACGGTTGACCATTTTTTCGACATTGCCATGATCCGCCGTCACCAGGGCAGCACCACCAACCTCATGCAAGGCCTCGCGGATCCTGCCGAGACATTCATCAATCGTTTCAACTGCCTTGATCGCAGCATCGATGATACCCGTGTGTCCAACCATATCGGTGTTGGCAAAATTGCATATGATCGCATCATGCTCGCCACTATGAATCGCCTCAACCAGGTTGTCAGTCACCTCGCGGGCGCTCATCTCCGGCTGCATGTCATAGGTCGCAACCTTGGGTGACGGCACGAGGATACGCTTTTCGCCCTCGTAGGGTTCCTCAACACCACCGTTGAAAAAGAAGGTCACGTGCGCATACTTCTCCGTCTCGGCCAGACGCAGCTGGTGAAGACCAAGCTTGCCAATATATTCACCAAAACCATTGGGTAATTTTTCCGGAGGAAACGCGACCGGGATATCGAATTCGCTGTTGTATTCAGTGAGGCTGACATAGTCGGCAAGTTGCGGTACGACTTCACGTTCGAAACCGTCAAAATCGGGTTCGATAAAAGCACGAGTGAACTGGCGCGCGCGGTCGGAACGATAGTTCATCGACAGCACCACGTCACCATCTTCCATTACGACAGGTGCACTGCCTGTCGGCTGGATCGCGGTCGCCCTGACAAACTCATCTGTCTCGCCACGTTCATAGGCGGCCTCGAGTCCCTCCATGCCACTCTCCGCGGTGTACATTGACTTGCCCTGGGTGAGCAGATCATAGGCTTCCTGTACACGTTCCCAGCGGTGATCACGATCCATCGCATAGTAGCGACCGATGATGCTTGCCAACCTGCCTCCCTGCACCTCCGCAAACACGTCTTCGAGCATTTTGAGTGAATTACTCGCACTCTTTGGCGGCGTGTCACGCCCATCCAGAAAGGCATGGACATAAACATTCTTGACGCCCTTTTCCACCGCGAGCCCGATCGCCGCATGAATATGCGATTCATGCGAGTGCACTCCACCTTCAGAGAGCAAACCGATAATGTGTACAGCTTTGCCATTTTCTGCGGCCTTGTCGACTGCAGATGTCAGGGTGCGATTGGAGAAGAAGGAGCCAGTACGGATGGAACGACTAACGCGGGTAAACTCCTGGTAGACCACACGACCGGCACCGAGATTGAGATGACCAACTTCAGAGTTGCCCATTTGCCCACTGGGCAGACCAACAGCCGGCCCGCAAGTTCGTATTTCCGTGTGGGGGCACTCCTTCCAGAGTTTATCCCAATTGGGCGTATTGGCCATAATAATTGCATTATCCGGCTCGTTTTCGCCGAGGCCCCAGCCATCGAGTATCAATAAAAGCGTCGGTGTTGGACGTGTCATATCTCTTCGTCAGTTCCTGTAATTCTGTCGGCCAATCCTGATTTCTGACCATTTTAACGCAACTTGCATCTACAACCACAGACTAATTCCATGGAAACAGTAGAGTGGACTCTAGACTAGCCGCAAAACTCCGAATACACTAATCTTCTAATATATGCTAGATTCAGCAGGGTATATGTGCCATAGAAGATGTAATTACAGGACTACACAACAATGCAGAAACAAGAAGAGATCTCAGATCTGGAGCTTTTAGAGGAGGATTCAGACATCAACCGTGCATCCCGTGCACTCAAGGCGATGTCACATCCATTACGACTGAAAATTCTCTGCACCCTGGGTGAGGAAGAAGTCAGCGTTCAGGATATTGTCGAACAAGTCGGCACCTCTCAGAGTAATATCTCACAGCACCTGGCAATCCTGCGTGACAAGGATATCCTCTCCGCACGCAAAGATGCCAACAGGGTTTACTACAAGGTATCTGATCCACGCCTGCTACAATTAATCGGCATGGTGCGTGAAGTTTTCTGTACAAGTGGGTTACACTAGCACCCCAAATACTCTACCCGTAGAAACGGACTTGATATGGAACAGCTGATTGAATTCGCTGGCAACCACGCGATGCTGGTTGCCTCACTTTTTGTCGTACTTGCACTGCTTGCCTTCAACCTGATGCAAGCACAGAAAAACAGCGTGGACCCGGTCGGCGCAACCCAGTTAATCAATCGTGAGGATGCAGTCGTAATCGATGTACGTCCAATGGCTGATTTCCACAAGGGACACATCGTTAACGCCCGCAGTATTCCACTGAACGGTTTCAAGAACCAGATCCATAGCCTGGAAAAGTTCAAGCAAACTCCGATTATAGTGAGCTGTAAAAGCGGTGACCAAAGCGGTTCTGCATGTGGCGATCTGCGCAAGGCCGGCTTCGAAAAAGTTTATAACCTGCGTGGCGGACTTCACGCATGGGAAGCAGAGAAGCTTCCGGTCTCTACAAAATAACCAATCTTTCAGGCAACAGGAACCATGAGCGAAAATAACGAAGCACAATTCAATCTCCAGCGCATCTATACAAAGGACCTCTCTTTCGAGACCCCGAATTCTCCACAGGTGTTCCTCAAGGAGTGGAATCCGGACATGAGCCTTGACCTCAACACAGAGGTTAACCAGATTGATGACAACAATTACGAAGTCGTACTGATTGTCACTGTCACCGTGAAAAATGGTGAAGAGACTGCGTTCCTGGCCGAGGTTCACCAAGCCGGAATCTTCCAGGTCAAGAATATTCCTGAAGAGCAGATGGGACCAATCATGGGCATCCAGTGCCCTAACGTCCTGTTTCCCTATGCGCGTGAAACCATGTCGGATCTCGTCAATCGTGGAAGCTTTCCGCAACTGTTGCTGACACCGGTTAACTTCGAGCAACTCTATATGCAACACGTACAGCAGATGCAAAAAGAGCAGGAAAGTGAGCAGTCTCACTGAGGACAAGAGATTCGCGGTACTCGGGGCTGGCTCCTGGGGTACCGCACTCGCCATTCTACTGGCACATAATGGCCACCAGGTCACACTGTGGGGCCTGCCACCTGAAGTTGATGCACTCAACCGCGACAGGTGCAACAAACGTTACATCCCGGACATCCCCTTTCCGGATAACCTGACAGCCAACAGCGATCTTGAAGAGGTCCTGGCAACGACGGATGAAGTATTGGTCGTTGTCCCCAGCCACGCTTTTCGTACCGTGGTCGATCAGATAAAAACCATCAACCCGAATATTGGCCGCCTCTCCTGGGCGACCAAGGGGCTTGATCCTTCAAGCAGAAAACTGCTCAGTGAAGTTGCGCATGAACTGCTGCCAGGTATCGATGTGGCCGTGCTCTCCGGACCGACTTTCGCCAAAGAGGTTGCTGCAGGTTTTCCGACAGCCATCACTATCGCTTCGAATTCCGAAAGCTATGCCAAGTTTCTTGCAGAGGCTTTCAGCTCAGACACCTTTCGTGCCTATACAAGCCACGACATCATTGGGGTTCAAATTGGCGGAGCAAGCAAGAATGTCATGGCAATTGGTGCCGGCATGTCCGACGGGCTTGGCTTCGGTGCAAATGCACGTGCTGCATTGATTACCCGTGGACTTGCCGAAATTACTCGACTCGGCGCAGCTATCGGGGCTCATCATGAAACTTTCATGGGGCTTGCCGGACTTGGCGATCTGACTCTCACCTGTACAGATGACCAGTCACGTAACCGTCGTCTTGGGCTTGCGCTTACTCGCGGTTTGACTATCGACGAGGCGAAAGCCGAGATTCAACAAGAGATCGAGGGCATCAATACAGCGCGCGAGGTCTACTTCAAGGCGAAGGAGCTTGGTGTAGAGATGCCGATTACCGACCAGGTCTATCGCATCATCTACGAAGGGCAGTCACCGCGAGAAGCCGTCAAAGAGCTGTTGCACAGGGCGCATAAGTCGGAAGACTAGGCAGGCGTCTACCTTCATCACTATTTCTATTATTTGTGTCGCTGTGCGACTGCTTTATTTTGAAAGCGCGCGGTGGCGCGCACTGTTCAAAATGGACCCCGGCTCAAAGCCGGGGTGACAAAAGTAAAATGCCGGCTCAAGGCCGGCATTTTATAAGTGCTTAATGAGAAAGATCAGCGTGGCAGATCAGTCGACCCCATCAGGTATTCATCGATTGAACGCGCACACTGGCGTCCTTCGCGAATCGCCCACACGACCAGTGACTGACCACGGCGCATGTCGCCTGCTGCAAACACCTTGTCCATCGAGGTGTAATAGGCTTTCTCGCCCTCGGTATCACCCTGTACGTTGCCACGACCATCGAGCTCAACACCAAGTTGCTCAAGCATACCTTCGTGTACGGGATGGACGAAACCCATTGCCAGGGTTGCAATATCAGCCTGCAGTTCAAATTCGGAACCGGCAACTTCACTCATTTGCCAATTGCCGTTCTCATCCTTGTTCCACTCAACCTTGATGCACTTGACTGCCTTGAGGTTGCCCTCTCCATCATCGAAAAACTCTTTCGAGGCAACAGAGAACATACGCTCACAACCCTCTTCCTGTGAACTCGAGGTACGCATCTTGTTTGGCCAATCTGGCCACACGGTGCCCTTGTCTTCTTTCTCTGGAGGCTGAGGCAGAATCTCAAGTTGAGTAACAGATGCAGCACCATGACGGTTGGATGTACCGATACAGTCAGAACCTGTATCACCACCACCGATGACAACCACATGCTTGTCCTTGGCCGAGATCACACCCTCTTCGCCATGAACACCCTGCACGTGCTTGGTGTTCGCCTTGAGAAAGTCCATAGCAAAATAGACGCCGTTAAGGTCACGTCCCGGAATTGGCAGGTCACGCGGTTTTTCTGAACCACCTGTCAATGCAACTGCATCGAAACTGTCGAGAAGTTCCGTCGCCTTGATATCAACACCGACATGCGTGCGTGATTTGAAAACAACACCCTCTGCGCGCATCTGGCTCATACGACGGTCAATGATGCTCTTGTCGAGTTTAAAGTCCGGAATACCAAATCGTAAAAGGCCTCCAATACGTGGCTCTTTCTCGAACAGCGTAACATCGTGACCCACGCGTGCGAGCTGCTGGGCACATGCCATACCAGCCGGACCGGAACCTACCACGGCAATATGTTTGCCGGTTCTGTGTTCAGCGATTAGCGGCTTGATCCAGCCCTCTTCCCACGCCTTGTCAACAATGGCGCATTCGATACTTTTGATACTGACCGGCTCGTCAGTCAGGTTCAGAGTACAAGACTCCTGGCATGGTGCCGGACAGATACGCCCCGTGAACTCTGGAAAGTTATTGGTCGAATGCAATGTATCTGATGCTGCGTGCCAATCTCCATGAAAGACCAGGTCATTCCAATCAGGGATCTGGTTATTAACCGGACAGCCCTGGTGGCAAAATGGTATACCACAATCCATGCAGCGAGCACCCTGGGTGCTCAGCTCATCATCGGAAAGCGGAATAACAAATTCAGTGAAGTTGGTAATACGATCACTGACCGGTGCATAGGTACGGTCCTTGCGCTCATATTCCATGAATCCTGTTGGTTTACCCATCTCTTACTTTCCTCCGGGCTAGGCAACTTTAGTGTCGGTAGCCTGTTGTGCCTGCATTTCCATCAATGCACGGCGATATTCAACAGGCATAACCTTGACGAATTTTGGTAGCATTTCTTCCCAATGACTGAGAATGCGGTGTGCAACTTCAGAATTGGTGTATTCGAAATGATTCTCGATTAACTGGCGCAGACGAATTTCGTCGAAACGTGTCATATCATGACTGACATCGACGCGCCCCTTGGTTTCCAGGTCACCACCCATGTGTTCACTGGACTCAAGCGCTTCATCCTCTGCAAGAATAGGCTCAAGCTCAACCTGTGCCATATTGCAGCGGTTTTCGAAGTCACCCTTTGCATCAAAGACGTAGGCGATGCCACCTGACATGCCAGCCGCGAAGTTGCGTCCGGTCTCACCAAGACAGACGACAATGCCGCCGGTCATGTATTCACAACCATGGTCGCCAACACCCTCGATAACAGCTGTGGCACCCGAGTTACGTACAGCGAAACGCTCGCCGCCAACGCCACGGAAGTAGCATTCGCCACCGATGGCTCCGTAAAGCACGGTGTTCCCGACGATAATATTCTCTTCCGCCTTGCCGATCTTCGACTCCTGCGGAGGATAGATGATCAAACGTCCGCCAGAGAGCCCCTTACCGACATAGTCGTTACCTTCACCAGACAGCTCAACTGTGACTCCCTTGGCCACCCAGGCACCGAATGACTGACCAGCAGTACCTTTCGCATTGATGTGAATGGTGTCATCAGGCAGGCCTGCGTGACCATATTTCTCGGCAACGCGTCCGGAGAGCATAGTCCCGAATGTACGGTTGTTGTTGTAGACGTTGATGTCAATCGTGACTTTCTCACCGTTTTCAAGCGCAGGCTGGGCCTGTGCAATCAGTTCATGATCAAGCGCCTTGTCGAGGCCATGGTCCTGGCTCTCGCTATGGCGAATCGCTACGTCTGCATCAGCCTCTGGCTTGTGCAGCAGGCGCGAGTAATCGAGTCCTTTTGCTTTCCAGTGGTTAATCGCATTTCGCATATCGAGACGATCACTCTGACCAATCATCTCTTCAACACTCCTGAATCCGAGCTTCGCCATGATCTGGCGCATCTCTTCAGCAACGAAGAAGAAGTAGTTGATAACGTGCTCCGGCTTACCGGTGAAACGCTTGCGCAACTCGGGGTCCTGGGTTGCAACACCGACAGGACAGGTGTTGAGATGACACTTGCGCATCATGATGCAACCCTCTGCAATCAATGGCGCAGTGGCAAAGCCGAATTCGTCAGCGCCCAGAAGTGCACCAATAACCACATCACGACCGGTTCGAAGTCCGCCGTCTACCTGTACGGCAATACGACCACGCAGCTTGTTCATCACTAGTGTCTGGTGAGTCTCAGCGAGGCCAATCTCCCATGGAGAGCCGGCATGCTTGATAGAAGTCAGTGGTGATGCACCCGTGCCGCCATCGTAACCGGAGATGGTGACATGATCAGCGTGCGCCTTGGAGACGCCGGCTGCAACCGTACCAACACCCACCTCGGAAACCAGCTTGACTGAAATACGTGACTTCGGCTGCACGTTCTTGAGATCGTGAATCAGCTGAGCGAGATCCTCGATCGAGTAGATATCGTGGTGCGGTGGCGGTGAAATCAGGCCGACACCCGGGGTTGAATGGCGTACGCGTGCAATCTGTGCATTGACCTTGTGGCCTGGCAATTGTCCGCCTTCGCCTGGCTTGGCGCCCTGTGCCATCTTGATCTGAATATCGTCAGAGTTGACCAGGTACTCGGTAGTCACACCAAAACGGCCGGAGGCGACCTGCTTGATCGCAGAGCGCTCTGGATTCATGGAGCCATCTTCAAGCGGATTGAAGCGTGCCGGCTCTTCACCGCCTTCACCGGTATTGGACTTGCCACCGAGCGCGTTCATGGCGACCGCGAGGGTTGAATGCGCCTCGTAAGAGATACTGCCGAATGACATGGCGCCGGTAGCAAAACGTTTGACGATCTCTTTTGCCGGTTCAACCTCGTCGAGTGGTACAGCTGTCTCTGCCCAGTTGAAATCCATCAAACCACGCAGTGTCAGAAGATGCTCATTCTGATCATTGATCAGGCTGGTGAATTCTGCATAAGTCGATGCATCGTTGGCACGCACTGCATGTTGCAGCTTTGCAATGCTTTCCGGCGTCCAGTTATGCGCCTCTCCGCGATGACGGAACGCGTAGTCGCCACCAACATCGAGATGTTTTGCGTAGATCTGCTTGTCACCGAACGCATCCTGATGCCAACGAAATGCCTCATCAGCGACTTCATCGAGCCCGATACCTTCGATGGTGGTCGTTGTGCCGGTGAAATACTCCTGCAGGAAAGGTGTCGACAGCCCGACAGCGTCGAAAATCTGTGCGCCACAGTAGGACTGGTATGTCGATATACCCATCTTCGACATGACTTTCTTGAGTCCCTTGCCGACTGCTTTGATGTAACGATCCTTTGCCGTTGCATAGTCGTCGACACCATCAATCCGAGAAAACCTTGACTTGATGGTCTCAAACGCCAGCCATGGATTGATTGCCTCTGCGCCATAACCTGCAAGCGTTGCGAAATGGTGCACCTCGAGAGCTGCACCTGTTTCAACGACCAGACCGGTATCAGTACGCAGGCCTTTGCGGATCAGATGATGGTGAACAGCAGATGTTGCCAGCAAGGCTGGAATCGCAACACTGTCAGTATCGACCCTGCGGTCAGAGAGAATCAGAATGTTGTAGTGCCCCAGTACTGCTTTCTCAGCAGCCACGCACAGATCATTCAGCGCTTTACGCATACCATCTGCACCGACATCTGCCGGATAGGAGATATCGAGAGTCCTGGTTCTGAAAGCACCACCGGCGCTGTCCTTGATACTGCGAATGCGCTCAAGGTCCTCGTTGGTGAGAACAGGCTGGTTTGCCTCGAGGCGCATGTAGGCCCCGTCACTCGCGAGACCGAGCAGGTTCGGACGCGGTCCGATCAGGGTCACCAGCGACATGACAATCTCTTCACGAATCGGATCGATTGGCGGGTTGGTGACCTGGGCAAAATTCTGTTTGAAATAGGTCGACAGGTGCTTTGACTTGTCTGACAGTACCGAGGGCGGGTTGTCCGCACCCATGGAACCGGTTCCTTCCTGACCTGTTGCCACCATTGGCGTCAGCAGGAACTTGACGTCCTCCTGGGTGTAGCCAAATGACTGTTGCAGATCAAGTAAAAGCTCATCATCAGGACACATCGCCGTGGTAACCGGCCCGGTCAACTCGTTGAGATGAATCTGGCTCGAATCCAGCATCTCCTGGTATGGGCGTGCCTTGGCCAGTTCAGCTTTCAGTTCGGCATCATCGATGATGCGACCCTGCTCCATATCGATGAGGAACATCTTGCCGGGCTGCAGGCGCCACTTCTTGATGATTTTCTCTTCCGGAATCGCGAGAACGCCCATCTCGGAACCCATAACGACCAGGTCATCATCAGTGATCAGGTAGCGCGCGGGGCGCAAACCGTTACGGTCGAGGGTAGCACCAATCTGGCGTCCATCAGTGAAAGCGACAGCCGCCGGTCCATCCCATGGCTCCATCAGGGCAGCATGATATTCATAGAATGCACGACGGTCATCGTCCATCAGCTTGTTGCCTGACCATGCTTCCGGAATCAGCATCATCATGGCGTGAATCAGCGAGTAACCACCGGCAACCAGCAGCTCCAGAGCATTGTCGAAACAGGCTGAGTCCGACTGCCCTTCAGGAATCAGTGGCCATACCTTGTCGAGATCATCACCGAGAATGTCGGACGCCATCGAATGGCGGCGTGCTGCCATCCAGTTAACGTTGCCGCGCATGGTATTGATCTCACCATTGTGTGCAATCATGCGGAACGGATGTGCAAGATCCCAGGTAGGGAATGTGTTGGTTGAGAAACGCTGGTGCACAAGTGCCAGAGCAGAGATGACTCGCTCATCTTTCAGGTCGAGGTAGTACTCACCAACCTGGTTTGCCAGCAGCATTCCTTTGTAGACGATTGTCCTGGTGGACATCGAATTGACATAGAACTGCTCGTTACCGGCAAGTTCGCGCTCCCTGATCTGCCCCTCAATAAGCTTGTGAATGACGAACAGCTTGCGCTCCAGTGCGTTCTGGTCAGCTGTCCCTTCACCACGTCCGATGAAGACCTGGCGCACAACCGGCTCGGTCGGCTTGACACTGACTCCAAGAGAACTGTTGTCAACTGGCACTGTACGCCAGCCCAGAAGGGTCTGCCCCTCTGCAGTGACAATCTCTTCTACAAGCGCCTCAAGTGGCTTGCGCGCGTTCTCTTCCTGGGGAAGAAAGAGCATGCCGATACCGTATTCTCCCTCGACCGGGAGCTCGATACCGGACTCATCGCGCATGAATGCATCCGGAATCTGCATCAGCAGGCCAGCGCCATCACCCGCCTTGGGGTCAGCACCAACAGCACCTCGATGCGTCAGACGCTCCAGGATTGTCAGCCCCTGGCTGACTATCTCGTGACTTTTCTTACCCTTGATATGAGCAACAAAACCGACGCCACAAGCGTCGTGCTCATTTGCAGGATCATACAGACCTTGTCTAGGCGGCAAACAGCCCTGGTTCATTACAAACCACCTCATTATTCAAATTCGTATTAAAGCCGCTGGCGTATTGCACGCCGACACCCGTACAGCCATGATTTCTCCTGGTTGTAACTGGGCGAGCGGGGAAAGGGGTGTGATTATATCAGGGAAAGGCGGTTGTGCACTAGCAGCAAATACAGCTCACCTGTTCCGGCACCTAATCGCGGAAAACAGTCGACTCAAGAGCATCCCGCTCGAACTGGTCGACAAGTACCGACTGACCAAGTGATTGCATCAAAACGAGACGCATTTTGCCACCCTGGACTTTTTTATCAACCGCCATCAATTCGAGGAAACGCTCCCCGGAAAGAGATTCAGGCGGGTCGACAGGCAGGCCTGCAGCATCAATCAAGTGCCTGATGCGCTCCACGTCCTCACGGCTGATCCACCCCATGCGCCGGGACATCTCTGCGGCCATACACATACCAGCAGCAACGGCCTCACCATGAAGCCACTCACCATAACCCATGCCCGCCTCGATCGCGTGACCAAAAGTGTGCCCGAGGTTGAGCAAAGCACGTTGTCCTGCTTCACGCTCATCAGCTGCGACAATTGCCGCCTTGTTCTGACAAGAGCGCTCAATGGCATGGGCAAGTGCATCGGCATCACGGTTAAGCAATGACGTCATGTTCTGCTCCAGCCACTGCAGGAACTCAAGATCGTTGATGAGTCCATACTTGATTACTTCTGCAAGCCCGGCAGAGAGTTCCCGGTCAGGCAGCGTTTTGAGTGATCCCGTATCCGCCACCACGCAGCGCGGCTGATGGAATGCGCCGATCATGTTTTTTCCAAGTGGGTGGTTAACACCTGTTTTTCCACCTACGGATGAATCGACCTGGGACAGCAGCGTGGTTGGGACCTGTACAAAATCGACACCGCGCTGATAACTGGCTGCAGCGAACCCGGTCATGTCGCCAATCACACCCCCACCAAGAGCCAGCAGAGTGCAGCTGCGATCGAAACGGTTCTGTAGTAAGGCATCAAAAATCTGGGTGAGAAAGTCGAGGTTTTTGTAGCGTTCGCCATCTGGCAGAACGACCTCTGCAGTCTGAAAGTCACCAAGGGCTGAAAGCACCTTGTTGAGGTAAAGTGGCGCGACTGTTTCGTTGGTGACCACCATCACCTGCTTTGAACGAATCCACGGAGTATAGGAATCAGCCTGCTGCAGCAAACCGGGGCCAATCATGATCGGGTAGCTGCGCTCGCCGAGATCAACCGTCAAGGTTCTCATGCCAGGAGCCTCTGATTGAGTCTGGGCAGAAGAGATTGTTGATCAAAATGCGTCAATTCACGGCGCATATCGCACGTAATAGCATCGCTATTGCGAAGATTTGCAACAAAGAAGTGGCGTATTTTGGCGATAAGATCGAGGTTCATGACTTGATCAGCGGCTCCTTAGAGTTCCTCGATGCGCCTGATGATCTCCTTGGCTACAGTAGATGCACCACGTTGTTCGGTCGAAATCACCATGTCTGCAGTCTCACGATAGAGCGGATCACGCTCTTCCATAAGGGCCTCCAGCTTGGCGCGTGGATCATCCGTGTCGAGCAGTGGACGCCCCTTGTCTTTAGCAGTGCGTTCGAACTGCTGATCAATAGAACATTCCAGGTAGACAACGAAACCACGTGCGGCAAGGTTGCGGCGATTGGCATCAACCGTCACAGCACCGCCACCGGTTGCGAGCACCAGCTGGTCTTTTTCTGTGAGCTCCTCGATCACAGCTGCTTCGCGCTTGCGAAACCCTTCTTCACCTTCATATTCAAAGATGGTCGGGATATCAACTCCCGTTCTACGCTGAATATCAGCATCGGTATCGAGAAATTCGAGCTTGAGAATCGCAGCAAGCTGCTTGCCAATAGTGCTCTTTCCGGCCCCCATGGGACCGACGATAAATATTTTGCTAGGAACTTTCATGGGGCGCAAAGATAACTGCAATGACCCTGCTGTTGCAAGCCCGCATATGATATATATTGTCGATTTCGTTGAAAACCGCCCCAGAATCGTCCAATAAACGGCATAATCGCGAAATATTCCGTTTATCGCCGAAGAATCTTGGGCGTAACAAAAATCATTAGCTCGCTACGATCCACCGTATTCGTGTTCTTGCGAAAGAGTGCACCAAGCCCCGGGATATCGCCCAGAACAGGTACCTTGTCGACAGACTTGGTATCCTGCGTTTCGAAAATACCACCGAGGACGATCGTATCTCCATCACCGACCAGCACCTTGGTCTCGATTGACTGGGTATCGATCGGTACGTTCTGATTGAGGCCAAGTGCCTCGGCGAAGTTGGGCGTGTCCTTGTTGATAATCAGGTCCATGATGACCTTGTTATCCGGCGTAATATGCGGGGTCACCTCAAGTTTGAGAACCGCATCTTTAAAAGTAACGTTGGTCGCACCACTGGAGGTATCTTCCAGGTAAGGTATCTCGACACCCTGCTTGATAATGGCCGTGTTCTGGTCGGAAGTCACAACACGTGGGCTGGAGACAACTTCGCCCTTCTCTTCCGTCTGCATGGCGGCCAGCTCGAGATCAAGAATATCAAGTCCATTCGCTATACTGAACGAGATAAACCCACCCGCTGTACCAGTAGCGGGCAAATGCCCGTCGGATGTACCGCCTGCGAGTGTCACTGTATTTCCGTTTACTGCCTCTTCAGTATCAAAGCCGAGACGCACTCCAAGCTCCTTGGCAAAATCATCGTTCGCGAGAACAATACGCGCCTCGATCATTACCTGCTTGATTGGCCGATCTAACTGATCGATCAATTCACGGATATTCTGTAGTGACTCCTCGGTGTCACGCAGCAACAAGGTGTTGGTGCGGCTATCAACTGTGACACTGCCACGGCTTGATAAGAGTGAGTTTTCAGAAGAAGCACCGCTTTCCTTAAGGAGATCAGCCAATTCATCTGCCTGAGCGTACTTAACGCGTATCAAGTCAGATTTTAGCGGTTTGAGTTCCTGCAACTCGGTTTCAGTGCGCGCCAGAAGTTGTTCCTGCGCGGTGACTTCGATCGTCGGCGCCACCATGATGATATTGCCGTCCTCACGCATGGTGAGGTTCTTGGTTCTGAGGATAATATCCAGCGCCTTGCGCCAGTGAACATCCTTCAGCCTGAGGGTGACATTACCAACAACCGAATCGCTGACAACCATGTTGAGACCGGTAAAATCGGCCAGTAGCTGGAGCACCGATCGTACTTCAATATCCTGAAAATTAAGTGACAGTTTGCCGCTATCGACGGTAGATGCTGTCGGGGCTGCGCTTACAGGCTCTTCCGCGATAACCGGAATCTCGACTGCACTTTGCGGTGGCTCCTCACTCGCCAGTGTCTGCTCAACCGCTGTCTGCAATACTTCCTGGTCAACTTTCACTACCGGGCGAGAGGCAGCCTTTCCGATGGTGATAATCAGCTTATTGCTGTCTGTATCTATCTCGTAGGGCTGCTGACTGAGAAGCCTGGCAACCAGTCTTGCACGGCCATTCGACTCAACGACAACAACATTTTTAACTGATGATTTACCAACCGTGAAGAGTTTTTTATCGAGTTCACTCGAACCTTTGAGGTCGACTACTATTTGCGGCGGTGCATTGACTGCAAAACTTGCTGGTGTTGCTGCAAAGGGCTCACTGCCCTCGACAACGATCTGCACAACACCCGGCTCCAACTCTGTACTGGTGACATTTTTCAATGACTGATCCGCAAAAACCTGGTTACCAGTAAGCAACAGCAGGAGCGTAGTCATGCCAGTCAACATAGCAGTTATCTTTTTCATGCCTGTCACAATACCTGCCTCTCTAATTGAAAACCACATAAATCGCCCCGTCACTCCGCTACCTTTCACCCAGTGCAATCGATGAATTGCGCTCTACATAACCACCCATTCGATCACCGATAATCTCTATCAACTCGATATGATCCACATGAACCCCGGTAATACGCCCATGGTTTTGCCCCATGTAGTTTCCTTCACGCACCCTGAAAACTGTGCCTTCCCTGTTTTTGACCAAACCGTAGTTTACACCACCAAGCTCAAGGGTACCGACCATTCTAAGCGTATCCAGCGAAAACTGCTCCAGTTCCTCGCGAGGCCTCGATTGATCAGGGAAGATACCATTGTCATCCCTTGCCATGTCAATGATCAGCTCATTCACGACAAAAGGTGTTCGCGCATTCAGTTCTCCGGACGCATAGAGATAGATTTCCGGTGGTTCGAATGTTGGAATCGGCTCTATTGGCTCTGCTGGACGACTTTTCACTTCATGTAAATAAGCATCAAGATCATCGTGGCCACTGCAGCCACCTAGCACCAGCAGAATCGGAAGGGTCAGTAGCAGAAAACGACTGGTCACTTGCCACCCTCCTTCGGAGAAAAAGCTTCGTCCTCGGTGTAGTAATAGGTTTTGGCAACCGCATCCATTCTCAGAGAATCGTTAATACGGTAAATTTTGACATCATGCACGGTGAGAATACGCGGCATCGATGCCAGTGTACTGACGAACTCACCAAACTCATGATAATCACCAATGACCCTGAGCTTGACAGGCAATTCAGTATAGAACTCTCTGGCCACTTCCTTTGCAGGCTGAAACAACTCGAATTCCAGACCTGCCAACAGCCCTGCCTGGGATACGTCAATCAGCAGATTGGCCACTTCACTCTTTTCAGGCAACTGCATCAACATAACGCCAAACGCCCTGCGCATATCCTCCAGTTGTTGCCTGTGCACCTCAAGGTTAATCGCCTTGGCTTGCTTGGATTCAAACTGCGCACGCAATTCCATCTCTACCTTACGCAACCTCTCGTGCTCAGCTTGCTGCTCCATAATATCGTAGTAGTACCAACCGCCGGCGATCGCGGCGCAAAGTACCAGGACAACAAACGACTTGGCGACAACCGGCCACTCACCAATTCTCGAGAAATCAAGATCATTTATATCTGACAGGTTCATTTGGCACCCTCCTCACGCTTCAGGGAAAATACCAATCTGAACTTGTTGTCTCCACCTTCTGCTGCCTGGACGTTCTCTATCACGTGTAGGCGCGGTTGAGTAATCCAGTTCGATTCCGAAATATTTCTCATCAACGCAGAAACACGGGTATTGGACTGTGCCGTACCTTCAATCTCGATCTTATCCCCGCCCTGACTGATTTTATCCAACAAGACACCCTCTGGCATCATAGTCACCATCTCATCCATCAGGTGAACTGATTCAGGCCGACTACGCTGCAGCTTCTGGATGACATCAATCTTGATCTGGAGGCGCTTGCGCGTCCTGTCAATATCCTTTATTTCCGCAAGTATTTTATCTACAGCAGCAATTTCAGCATTCAGGCGATCTATCCTCTCTTCCTGAATCTGCTTGATTCTCTCATTGAGAAAATGCCAGCCCAACATGAGTGCTAAAGTCAGTGCGATTCCGGCAAGCATGGAGATGACAAACTCCGTTTTACGTCTCGAAAGTCTTGCTTCGCGCCATGGAAGTAGATTGATTTTAGCCATATCAATCAGGCCTCCGCGTTGCCAGCCCGCAAGCAATAATCATCGCTGGCCCCATCATTTTCAGTCTACCCTCTGTAATGCGCCTGGGGTGTTTCAAATCTGTTAACGGATTGAGTACCGACACCGGGAAATCGAGGACATCTCCAATCACCTCTTCAACACCAGGCATGGCTGCACAGCCGCCAGCCAGGTAAAGGCGCATTATTTTCTCGCCCTTGCCTGCAGCCTGGTAAATCTGCAATGCACCGCGAACCTCTTGTGTAAGGCTGGAAAGAAAATCCTGCACCACACTTTCTCGTGCGCCACTGGGCCAGTCTTCATCTACTTTCATCTTTTCAGCTTCCTGAAAAGAGAGTCCGTATTGTCCTTGCAAGGCTCTTGTCAAGGCGCGCCCGCCAAAATTGTATTCACGTGTATAAGAGACAGTTTCACCTTTCATGACATGGAAATCGATACTTGAGGCGCCAATATCAGCCACGGCAACGCATTCTGGCTCACTATCGCTACGCGCAAGGTTGTAGCAATGATTGATTGCATAGGATTCAACGTCTATCACGGCAGGTTTCAGGCCGGCCAATTCCAATATGGATGTCAGTTCACCAACAACGTCTTCACGCGAGGCGACCAACAGAACATCAACTGTATCGGGGTCAGCTTCAGAGAGGCCGAGAATGTCGTAGTCATAGCGTATCTCGTCAAGCGGCTGGGGAATTTTCTTATCTGCCTCAAACTCAACCTCAGTCTCCATCTCCCTGTCGGAAAGATTTGCTGGCAACTTCAGTATTCGTGTTATCGCGGTAACACCGGAAACAGCGGCTGCAACCGAACGAACTGACGAGCCACTTAATTTAACCACCTCTGCCAATGCCGCAACCACGGCATCAGGGTCGACAATCTGCTTGCCCTCAACAGCACCTTCTGGCAAAGGAACAACTGACAAAGACTTGATACGCGAGAAATCACTGTCACCGGAATCGGCTTCCAGTTCCAGCAACTTGACTGCCGAGGTACCAATATCAATACCCAGCAGGCTTTTTGGGCCCATTCCGAAAAGCGCTTTCATATCAGTTCAGATTTAACCCGGCTGGCCTTTTGACTCAAGAGTTTTAACATCTGCAAGGTCAATGAACCTCTCCCCTAAACGATGTAATGCATCTGTTCATATACTAGCAGCAGACGCTTGTAGATTATCGATTTTTTATAATCAATTATATAGGCAATCATTTCACGCAAACAGTGGAAACGCAAGCCTGTTAATACACTTTTTACATAACTGCAGTATCAATCTTCTCACCATTTCGAAATCCGAACAAACACCTCTTGTAACGCACAAGAATCGAGCGCAAGCACCAGGTGAGCGCCTCACAATTGTGCATTCAGGGAAAATTTGACCGCATTTCTCAAAGTTTCAGCAAAAAAACCATGTTGGCACGCCCCTTGCATTAACAACATGTGACAGCAATGTTAAAGATTTTTTTATTAGACATGATTGAAGGGGAATACCTATGAAAAAGAGCTACGCAGCAATCGCATGCGCACTTGCCATGACGGCAATACCAACTGCCCAGGCAGAGATTACAGCCAATATCGGCGTAACCTCGAACTACCTGTGGCGCGGCACTTCCCAGACAGATGACGCACCAGCAGTTTCTGGTGGCATTGACTATGCACACGAGAGCGGCTTCTACCTGGGCACTTGGGCATCCAACATCGATTGGGGCACAACCGGAGTTGAGCTTGATATCTATGGTGGTTATGCAAACGAACTCGAAGGTGGCCTTGGTTATGATGTCGGCCTCATCTCCTACATCTACCCGTCAGATGACTACGACGATTCCAATTTCACTGAACTCTACCTCAACCTGAGCTACGGCCCTGTTTCAGGCGGTATCGCCTACACAGTCGCCGCAGACTGGGATGATCACAGCGATCTCTACTACTGGGCAAGTGCCGGTTTTGAACCTGCAGAAAGCTGGAACATCAGTGCCACTGTCGGCCATTACGACTTCGAAGACAATCTTGATTACTCCCACGGCCAGGTTGACATCACCAAGAGTACTGGTGATTTCGGCGATTTCACTTTCACTATCTCGAAAGCTGAAGAGAACCCGTTTGACGATGATGACCTGAAAGTTGTCGTTTCCTGATCCAAAAGCTTCTGATCGGCTCGCCGAAACAATCTGAATAGGAGAAACAGTTATGAAAATGGTAACAGCGATCATCAAGCCTTTTAAGCTCGATGATGTACGTGAAGCACTCGGCGACCTGGGCCTGTCCGGCATCACGGTCACCGAGGTCAAGGGCTTCGGGCGTCAGAAAGGACACACAGAACTCTACCGTGGTGCTGAGTATGTTGTGGACTTTCTGCCGAAAACCAAGATCGAGGCAGTGGTTCCGGCCGATGTGCTCGACCAGGTTATCGAGGCAATCTCAAGCGCTGCACAAACAGGCAAGATCGGAGACGGCAAGATTTTTGTCTCCAGCGTCGAGCAGGTCGTGCGTATCCGTACCGGTGAAACCGGTACGGAAGCGATTTAAGCGAACGGAGGAAATTGACAATGGAAAACCAGATATTTGAACTTCAGTACGCGATCGATACCTTCTACTTCCTGGTCAGCGGCGCCCTCGTCATGTGGATGGCTGCAGGCTTCTCAATGCTGGAAGCGGGCCTGGTACGATCAAAAAACACGGCCGAAATTCTGACCAAGAACGTCGCCCTCTTTGCCATCTCCTGCATCATGTACCTGATTTGTGGCTACATGATCATGTATGGTGGCGACCTCTTCCTGAGCGGCATTGCCGGTGGCGACTCACTTGTTGACGACGCACTTGCTGCCTCTGCAGAGAACGGTTTCGGCGGCGACTCGGTCTACTCGGGCGCATCCGATTTCTTCTTCCAGGTGGTCTTCGTGGCAACTGCCATGTCGATTGTCTCAGGTGCTGTTGCCGAACGCATGAAGCTTTGGGCATTCCTGCTGTTTGCAGTCGTCATGACTGGTTTCATCTACCCGATGGAAGGCAACTGGACCTGGGGCGGCGGATCAGTCTTCGGCCTCTACAGCCTTGGTGATGATTTCGGCTTCTCTGACTTTGCCGGCTCTGGCATCGTCCACATGGCCGGTGCAGCAGCTGCCCTTGCCGCAGTACTGGTTCTCGGACCACGTAAAGGCAAGTACACGGCTGACGGCAAGATCAATGCGATCCCGGGTGCCAACCTGCCACTGGCAACGCTTGGTACCTTCATCCTGTGGATGGGGTGGTTCGGCTTCAACGGCGGTTCAGTACTCAAGCTTGGTGATATCGCCAGCGCCAACTCTGTCGCCATGGTATTCCTGAATACCAATACCGCAGCAGCAGGCGGCGCGGTCACAGCACTGGTTACAGCACGCATGTTGTTTGGCAAGGCCGATCTGACCATGCTGCTCAACGGCGCACTTGCAGGACTGGTTGCAATCACAGCAGAGCCATCGACTCCGAGCCCACTTGAAGCAACCCTGATCGGTGCTGTCGGTGGCCTTATCGTGGTCTTCTCGATCATCTCGCTTGATAAAATGAAGATTGATGATCCTGTCGGTGCCATCTCGGTGCACGGCGTTGTCGGACTCTGGGGCCTGCTCGCGGTACCAATGACCAATGACGGAACCACTTATTTCGGCCAGCTGGTTGGCGCAGGCACCATCTTCGCATGGGTCTTCGGTGTCAGCCTTGTCACATGGCTGATCATCAAGGTCATCATGGGTGTACGTGTCAGTGAAGAAGAGGAGTATGAAGGAGTCGATCTCGCAGAGTGCGGTCTCGAAGCCTATCCGGAATTCGTCAAGAACTGATCATTTCCGACTCTTCAACTTAACAAGCCGGGGCTCTGCCCCGGCTTTTTTTCGAATAAAAAATTCAAAGATCATGCAGGAACTGCGGTGTCGCAAGCGCCCCCAGGTGAATGCCCTCGTTGTAGTAACGCGTCTCGAAAGAGCGCTCTCTGGCAGCATCGGCACGAAAAGTGTCGAGCCCGCCCTTGCCTGCCATCGTTGCGGACCACCAGCCGGATGGGTAGATCGGTTGCGGAAAACTTAGCAGGCGTGTCGCGAAAAAACCGGCCTTGTGCATATCGGCACTCATGCACCTGATCAGCTCCTCGTGTAACAACGGAGACTCACTCTGCTGAACCATAACACCATCCTCCCCGAGCGCTTCAAAACAGGCCTTGTAAAAAGCCGCACTAAAAAGAACTTTACCGGGACCAACAGGATCGGTGCTGTCGACAATGATGACATCAAGCGAACCCGGCTGCGCTTCCTGCATCCACTTGATTCCATCAATAAACAGCAACTCGGCACGCGGATCGTTATTCGATTCACACAACTCGGGAAAGTAGATTTCGGAAACACGCGTTACGCGTTCGTCGATATCGATCTGGGTAGCATGCTCGACTTCCGTATGCTTGAGCACCTCGCGCAGCGTACCGCAGTCTCCCCCTCCAATGATGGCTACATTTTTCGGTGCAGGATGCGTGAAGAGTGCCGGGTGCGACATCATTTCATGGTAGAGAAAATTATCCCGCGTCGACACCATGGTGCAATCATCGATCACCATCAGGTTACCCCACTCAGTCGTTTCATAAACCTCGATCTTCTGATAATTCGAGGTCTCTTCATGAAGCTTGCCGGTGATTTTTAGCGAGATGGCCGAACCAGTTCCGTCCATCGCCTCTGAAAACCAGTTTCTGTCCAACATTTCAGGTTCCCTTGGAGTGAATAATCAGCGAACATTATCTCTCAAAACCCTGGGGCGCAAGCAAGATCACAAACCATGCAAAATGAATCGGAAAAAAATCAGCACTATGGCGTTACCCGCTGGGGTAACGGCTATTTTTCCATTTCCGCTACCGGACAACTCGAGACGCATCTCGATGGTCATCGGCAAGCACTCGTTGAAATCGCTGCATCTGCCCGTGACAAGCAACTGGATCTTCCACTACTGGTACGCTTTCCGGGTATCCTGCGCCACCGCGCACGCAGCCTGTGCGAAACATTCAGCGCCGTTGCCCACGAAGCTGATTACAAGGGCAACTACCAGTGTATCTACCCGATAAAGGTCAACCAGCAGAGAACCGTGATCGAACAGATCGTCACCGGCGGGAAAGGCTGCGTTGGTCTCGAGGCAGGTTCAAAACCTGAACTGATGGCCGTCATGGCACTATCCGAAAAAGGCAGCGTGATTGTCTGCAACGGCTACAAGGATCGTGAATATATCCGTCTTGCACTAATCGGGCGCGCACTCGGACTACAACTCTACATCGTCATTGAGAAAGCCAGCGAGCTGCAGCTGATTGAAGAAGAGAGCGCATCTCTGGGTGTCGAACCCCTGCTCGGTGTACGTGTTCGACTCGCTGCATCCGCATCCGGTAACTGGCAAAATTCAGGTGGCGAGAAGGCAAAATTCGGCCTAACTGCAACCCAACTGATCACCCTTGTTGAACAACTCAAGAGCAACGGTCACTTACACTGGCTGCAACTGCTGCACTCTCATATCGGCTCACAAATCCCCAATCTGCGAGATATTGCCAAAGGCGTGAACGAGGCAAGTCGTTACTATGCTGAGCTCCGCAACCTTGGAGCAGACATCAAAATCGTCGATGTCGGTGGCGGTCTCGGCATCGACTACGAGGGCACAGCTTCACGTCACTACTGCTCCATCAACTACACCCTGGAGAACTATGCCCGCACCATTATCGAGAGCATACAGAACAGCTGTCGCAACAACGATGTGCCAGAACCTGACATCTTCACTGAATCAGGCAGGGCCCTGACAGCTCATCATGCAGTGCTGATTACCAACATCATCGACAGCGATCCGATTGCATCTGACTCCAAAACTCTCCCCGTTATGGAAGTATGCAGTGCAATCACCAAGCTGTCAGGTCTGCAACAGCAAATCGATTCACTGTCACCAAATGAAATTCACGAAGAGGCACGATACCTTCTGGATGAATCATTAACACTATTCGAGAACGGGGAAATCAACCTGCAACAGTGGAGCCATGCAGAACAGCTCTACATCAAACTTTGCCAACTGATCCGCCCTCGTCTCAGGGCCGACAGGCGACGTGACAGGGACCTGCTTGATCGCCTCAACTTGCAACTTGCGGACAAGCTGTTCATCAATTTCTCACTGTTTCAATCAACACCTGACGTCTGGGCAATTGACCAGATTTTCCCCATCATGCCGCTGACAAGGCTCAATGAAGAACCACAGCGCAACGCGATACTGCATGATCTGACATGTGACTCTGATGGCTGTATCAGCAGCTATGTTGATGCTGACGGAATTGAATCAACCCTGCCCTTGCATACAACTGATGAGAGTCATTACCTCCTCGGAATTTTCCTGGTCGGTGCCTACCAGGAGATCCTCGGCGACATGCATAACTTGTTTGGTGACACACATGCCATTAACGTCGAAGTCACTGTGGATGGTTTTGAAATAACTGAAATTGAAAAAGGCGATGCCATTGATGAACTGCTGGAATATGTTCACTTTGATCCGCAGAAGATGCTGAACAGATATGAGAAATTGCTCGAAAATGCCAATCTAGATGCAAATACCCGCTCCGCCTGGTTGGAGGAACTCTCATCCGGTCTGACCGGATACTCATATCACGAAATGTAGGAGTGGTGTCTCGTGATCTCGATGACAAAACTGCATTCAATCGCCCCGAGACGGGGCTCCTACAATCACATTGATGCCGGAAGAAATACTACCCTCAAGAACTCAACATAAGATCGAGCTCTTGCAACCTCTCGGAAGTACCAACATCAATCCATGTGCCCTGGTAGTGCGAACCGCCGACACGCCCCGCATCCATCGCTTCCCGTAATAATGGTGCGAGTGGAAACTTGCCGTCACCGTATCCTTCAAACAGTGCCTTGCGATAGATGCCGACACCGCTGAACGTCAGCCTTGTTTCACCCTGCTGCTGTAATCGCCCCTGCTCCAGGGCGAAATCACCTTGTGGGTTGTGTTGTGGATTATCCACCATCAACAAGTGTGCAAGATCATCGTCTTCGATCTGAAGCGATGCATAATCAGGCGTCATCCAGATATCGCCGTTGACCACAAGAAAAGGATCGGAAAGCAGAGGCAGTGCCCTGAATATACCACCACCAGTTTCAAGCGCCTCACCCTCTGCCGAATAACTGATCTCAACACCGTAGGCAGAGCCGTCGCCAAGCGCGGTTTCAATCTGCTCACCCAACCACGCATGATTAATCACTAGCTGACGCAAACCGGCGCTGGCGATACGTTCAATATGATGGGTAATCAGTGGCTTCCCTGCAATGAGCAGCAGGGGTTTGGGTGTATGGTCTGTGAGGGGGCGCATGCGCTCGCCGCGTCCAGCGGCGAGAATCATGGCTGTTACTGGCTGGCGCATCATGCCTGGCATGACGGCTATTTCTTCTTCATTGACTCAAAGAATTCATCATTGGTCTTGGTTTGCTTGAGCTTGTCAAACAGGAACTCCATCGCGGCGACCTCGTCCATCGGGTGGAGTATCTTGCGCAGAATCCACATCTTCTGCAGTTCGGCTGCCGGCATCAGCAGATCTTCGCGACGCGTACCCGAACGGTTGATATTGATAGACGGGAAGATGCGCTTCTCAGCAATGCGGCGATCAAGATGCACTTCCATGTTTCCCGTGCCCTTGAACTCCTCGTAGATTACATCATCCATACGCGAGCCGGTATCGACCAGTGCCGTGGCGATAATTGTCAGCGAGCCACCCTCTTCAACGTTACGTGCCGCACCAAAAAAACGCTTGGGGCGCTGCAGTGCATTGGCGTCAACACCACCGGTAAGCACCTTACCTGACGATGGCACTACCGTGTTGTATGCTCGGGCCAGGCGGGTAATCGAGTCAAGCAGGATAACAACATCCTTGTTGTGCTCGACGAGACGCTTGGCTTTTTCAATCACCATCTCGGCAACCTGCACGTGACGTGCGGCAGGCTCATCAAAGGTTGATGAAACAACTTCACCTCGTACCGAGCGCGCCATCTCTGTCACTTCCTCGGGGCGCTCATCAATCAGCAGCACGATGAGATGCACCTCGGGATGATTGTTGGCAATGCTCTGTGCGATGTTCTGCATCAGCATGGTTTTACCGGCCTTGGGAGGCGATACGATGAGACCACGCTGACCCTTGCCAATGGGCGCAACCAGTTCAATCGTACGTGCGGTAATATCCTCGGTACTGCCGTTGCCTACCTCGAGCTTGAACTTCTTGTTCGCAAACAGCGGCGTGAAGTTTTCGAAAAGAATCTTGTTCTTGGCATTTTCCGGCTTGTCGAAATTGATCTTATCAATTTTCAGCAGCGCGAAATAACGCTCCGTCTCCTTTGGCGGACGAATTTTTCCTGAAATACTGTCGCCTGTACGCAGACTGAAACGACGAATCTGGCTTGGCGAAACATAGATATCATCCGGCCCTGCAAGGAAAGAACTATCTGCTGAGCGCAGAAAGCCAAAACCATCGGAGAGTATCTCGAGAACACCATCTCCGTAGATATCCTCCCCCTTTTTGGCGTGCGCCTTGAGGATGGAAAATATCAGATCCTGTTTGCGTGAGCGTCCGGTTTCCTGGATATCCATCGACTGTGCGAGTTTTACCAGTTCCGGGATGGGCATTTTTTTCAGTTCGGTCAGATTCATTAGGTCGTTCTTCATCTGGAGGTCAGAATTCTGGATGCTGGAAGGCATCCATTGGGTGAGGGTTGTTTTCTGAAATTGTTATTGGTTTACCTTGCCGTCACAAGGACGGCAAGGAGTCATATTACAGGTTGCTATCGATAAATGCGGTCAGCTGTGACTTCGACAAGGCACCAACCTTGGTAGCCTCAACATCACCACCTTTGAATATCATCAGTGTCGGAATGCCACGAATGCCGAATTTTGGCGGCGTATCGGGATTGTCATCGATGTTCAGCTTGGCAACCTTGAGTTTGCCGGCATACTCACCTGCAATCTCTTCAAGTACTGGTGTAATCATTTTGCATGGGCCACACCACTCGGCCCAGTAATCTACAAGTACCGGCTCACTCGAGTTGAGAACATCGGCCTCAAAAGAATCGTCCGTCACTTCTATAATTGTTTCGCTCAATGAAGGTCTCCGTATTGCGAATTCCGGGATAACATACAGCGTAGAATCAACGCGCATGCATACGGTATCAGGTCAGATCATGTACTTGTTATTTATGCCAGGATTTGACCAGAAACCATTGTAACTCGGCCTTTTGGCCAGAAATGTGATTGCTATTTGATCCTATAACGCAAGCCTTTTCAAGCCAAAAAACCATTTTTTTTGATTTTTACTGCGGAAGGGAAAGCACCGCCCGTTGAATAGAAATCAGCGACTTCAGGGCATAATACCCATCGGGCGCGACATCTGACGTGTCTCGTAACGCATGCCGGATACGCTATATGACATATTACTGGTGCGGTAGTCGATATTGGACATGCCGATATCCAGCAGCCCCATCTCTTCTGCAATCGCACCCATATGTTCGGATATGCCATCCATGTTATGACGTACGTTGGTCAACCGGGTCGTCATGCTCCCCATATGTCCGGTAATCTCGTCCATGTTGCTGATATGGCTATTGAGATCACTGACAGTGCCGGTAATTTCAACCATGTCGCCACGAATCACCTGCAGGTTGGCATGCATCGAATCCATGTTCTCGACAATGCCGTTGAGATCACGATACAGCACCGTGACATAGTAGACGTTGAAGATCGCAAGAATCGCCAGCATGATTGAGACGGCATGAATAATGTAGTCAGTAATCTGGAATGAGCGATAGCGCTCGTCAAGGTGGAGCTGTGTTTCACGACCCAGCTTTCCGATTACCTTGATCCAGGTCTCCCTGGAATCACAACGTTCAGAATCTGATGTTCCCTGGTTAATATTCTCTTCTGTCATGGTTCAGACTCCTAATCCAGAAAAGGGAACATTTTGTTCAAAGTGCGAGAAGGTCTTGCCATATCCTTCATATCGTAGCGCATGCGCACAACCTCAAAATCCATTCGATCAACCGTGTTGGAGATACTATCGACCTTGGTGCGAACACCATGTACGTTCTCACCGATACCACTGATCCTGTTCAGCATATCGTCCATGTCAGAAGAGACAAACTCCATTTCCGAATCCATGATTGAGGTGTAATCACGTATTTCGTTAAGTTGTGCCACGCGTGTTTCCATCGAACCGACATAACTTTTCATGGCCGTCATCTGGTCAGCAACCTGGGTAAAGTTATGGTTCATATCGGTCACGACCGCATTCATCCGGTTGACTTGGGAAGAGAGTGTCAGTAGCAGGATCAGGATCGAGATAGCGATCATGCCGAGAATGAGAATGCCCGCAACGATACTGTAGTTAAGCCGGACAGCCAGCTTGTTCTTCATCTCAATCTGGCTGAGAATGATTCCCTCAAACGAACTGACGGCACGGCGAAACTGCTGTTCGCGTACGTTCTCGTCATCGCTTATCGGAAAGCTTTTTTTATTCTCTTCAACCATTTTTTTCTCAGCAGAAAAAGGAGAAACCAGTGAACCCGTGCTACGAGCTCTATCGTTTTATTAGCTAATACTTATATTGTAGACTAATTTCATGCGGCAGGCCATCTTTTTGTTTTTGAATTCGATTTGCCCGTTAGCAGATACCCTTCAAATTGATCTTTCACCAAGACAGGAAATTTATCTTCCGGCGCTTCACACTACTGTATTAGATGGTTTTCTGCTCTACAGCACCCTGAAATACTATACTGCGTACTATTTTTTCAACTACACAATGACAAGTCGTGCTGACACTCAGTATAATCAAAAATTGAATTGAATTCTTCCCACGTAAAAAAGAGGACCCCCGATGACCCAGCCCACTATGTCAGACCGTGACGGCCTGATCTGGCTTGATGGAGAGATGGTTCCATGGCGAGATGCCAAGGTTCACGTACTCACCCACACACTGCATTATGGTATGGGTGTATTCGAGGGTGTGCGCGCATATCATGCAGAAAAAGGCACGGCGATCTTTCGTCTTGAAGAGCATACCAAGCGCCTGTACGAATCGGCACATATTCTCGGTATGGAAATCCCCTTCGATAGTGACACACTCAATCAGGCACAGCTTGCCTCGGTGCGTGAGAACAGCCTTGAGTCTGCCTATATCCGCCCGATGGTCTTCTACGGCTCTGAAGGAATGGGTTTGCGCGCGGACAACCTGCGCACTCATGTCATGATCGCTGCCTGGAGCTGGGGCTCCTATCTTGGTGAAGAAGGTATGACCAAGGGCATCCGTATTCGCACCTCCTCTTTTACTCGCCACCATGTCAACATCACCATGTGTCGTGCCAAGGCCAACGGAAACTATATGAATTCAATGCTGGCACTGAAAGAGGCTCTCGACACCGGTTATGATGAAGCCTTGCTGCTGGATAGCAACGGTTTTGTATGGAGGGCAGCGGTGAAAATATCTTTATCGTTCGAGATGGTAAAATTTACACACCCGATCTTGCATCTGCTCTCGACGGAATCACGCGCCGTACCATCATGCAACTTGCAGATGAGCTGGGCACGCCAGTGATTGAAAATCGCATCACGCGCGACGAAGTCTATATCGCCGATGAAGCCTTCTTTACCGGAACGGCAGCCGAAGTCACGCCAATCCGTGAGCTTGACGGACGCACAATCGGCTGTGGATCGCGCGGTCCGGTCACGGAAAAACTCCAGACACTCTATTTTGATGCTGTCCACGGACGCAGTGCCGAGCACGAAGAGTGGCTGGCCTATGTCTAAGCAGCGCTAGGCCGGCCTGAATCATGGTTTTGAAAGGTACAATTCAGTGTCCGCATTGCGGCGCAACCTATCGCATGACGGCTGCCCTTGCTGCGAAAGTCGGCCAGGATGCCCATTGCGCCTTGTGTAAGGGTATCTTCACCATACCCGGACCAGCTGCCGGGGCCAGTGAGTCATCCCCTGAAGAGGTGCGCGAGACGGCCCCGGAAATGAGGCACACTATAGAAGAAAGCCAAACAAGGCCTGAGCCTGAGCCTGAGCCTGAGCCTGAACCTGAACCTGAACCTGAACCTGAACCTGAACCTGAACCTGAACCTGAGCCAGAGCCTGAACCAGTTCCAAAGCCCGAACCTGAACCAGTTCCAGAGCCGGAGCCTGCGCCAAAACCAGCGCCAAGACCCAAACCCAGGCCTAAACCTAAATCCAAGCCAAAGACCAGGTCAAAGCCCAGGACTGAGCAGGCTCCCACGCCTGCACGAAAGCAAAAGCCTGACGACGGCCAGCAAAGAAAAGATAAAGCAGCTGGCGCAACCGACAGTCCCACAGCTGAACAAGAGCCTGATCTGGACAATCTCACACCAAGAGTGAGAAAAGAGAAGCCGAGCGCGACTGAATCCAGCAAAGGCCGTGGTTACAGCACGGCAATTCGCGGACTCAGACCTGATCGAAGACCACGAAAAGCTGAAAGGCACCCTGCCGCGACTCATTCACCAAGAGAAGTTCCGGTAGATGTGCCCGAAGTCAGAATAGAAGAGACGCAAGAAGAGACTCGCAGCAGACCCGGTTGGCATATTGCTGCCGGCGTACTGGTACTCGTTCTGTGTGTGCAACTGGCCTGGTCCTTCCGTGACAACCCTGCGGTCTACAAAACCATGGCCTCGGCCAGCGAAATGCTTGGCATGACGCCTCCCATGATTCGCTCACCAGATGAACTTGAACTGACCAACCGCCTGTTCACACGTGTTGAAAACAGTGACAACCTGTTTGATCTGCACCTGACTGTTGCCAACCGGGCAATCTGGCCCCAGCCCTATCCCACAATCGAGCTAACCCTGACGGATAAATATGGCATCAGCCGGGTGCGACAGAGAATCAAACCGGAAGCCTACCTGCAAAACAGTGATCAAGGCGTCATAGGTGCGGGTGAAGAGGTAGAGATCAGCTTTCTCGTGGAGAGCTCATCCAGTGATGTCGTCGGATTTCTGCTGGAGTTCCTCTAAACCGGCGTAAAAAGCCTTGCGCAGGAGTAATTGCTTCTGTAGAATCTCGCGATTCCCGATTTTGTGGACGATTTGAGTGTAAGGCAATGAAAGCAGATATCCATCCAGAATACAATGAGATCACAGTGACCTGTAGCTGTGGCAACAGCTTCGAGACCAAATCAACGCTGAGCAAAGACCTGGCCGTTGAAGTCTGCTCTGCTTGCCACCCGTTTTTCACTGGCCAGCAGAAAGCAGCCAGTACCGGCGGTCGTGTGGACAAATTCCGCAAGCGTTACGCTCGATAAAAGCGCAGTACAAGCGGACGAAAAGGCACCCTCGCGGTGCCTTTTTTTGTGCTCAGCCAAAAATGGTGCATAATCAGCAGCTCGAATGCTGCTTTGCAGTAATCCTACTATTTTAAAACGTCATGACAACAACACCCGCCAAGCCAATAAGGATCAGCTGATGAGCAAGACAGACAACGCCGACAAAGAGATCAACGACGCCGCGCTCCTCTACCACGAGCAACCAAAACCAGGAAAAATTGCCACAGAAGTCACCAAACCAACCAAAACTCAGCACGACTTGTCGCTTGCCTACACTCCGGGTGTTGCGGAACCGGTCAGGCGCATCGCCGATAATATCGAAGACGCCTATCGCTACACGGCCAAGGGCAACCTGGTTGGTGTCATCACCGACGGCACCGCAGTACTTGGTCTTGGCAACGTCGGTTCACTTGCCGGCAAACCCGTCATGGAAGGCAAGGGTGTACTTTTCAAACACTTTGCCGACATCGATGTATTCGATATTGAAGTAGACGCACCCAGCCCGCAGGCTTTCATTGAAACAGTCAAACAGATTGCCCCCACTTTTGGCGGCATCAACCTCGAGGATATTGCCGCGCCACACTGTTTCGAGATTGAGGATGCGCTCAAGGAAGCCCTGGATATCCCCGTGTTCCACGATGACCAGCACGGAACTGCCATCATCATCGCGGCAGGACTATTGAACGCGCTGCAACTACAAGAGAAACAGCTTGCCGATGCCAGTATCGTGATCATCGGCGCCGGTGCTGCCGGTATTGCCACCATTCGCCTGCTTATCTCACTCGGCGCTCAGCCTGGCAACATCTACGCAATCGATCGCAAGGGTGTCATCCACACAGGGCGCGATGACCTGAACATCTACAAGCAGGGTGTTGCCGTGGATACAGACAGGCGCTCACTTGCTGACGCCATGAATGGCGCAGATATCGTCATCGGGGTCTCCGGACCTGACCTGATTACTGAAGAGATGCTTGCCAGCATGGCTGACAAGCCGATTGTTTTTGCACTATCCAATCCGGTACCAGAGATTCGCCCGGAAGTGGCTAACAAGGTACGTAATGATATGATCATGGCCACAGGCCGCAGTGATTACCCGAACCAGGTAAATAATGTTCTCGGCTTTCCCTTCATCTTCCGTGGTGCACTCGACGCACGTGCCACCTGTATCAACAGCGAGATGCAGATTGCCGCAGTCCATGCACTGAAAGAGCTGACCCATGAAGCAGTGCCACAGGATGTTCTGGAGGCATACGAACTGGATTCTCTCGAATTTAGCCCGGGCTACATTATCCCCAAGCCGCTTGATTCACGCCTACGCGAGCGCGTTTCCAACGCCGTCAAGCAGGCAGCAATCGATTCGGGTGTTGCCAAGACCCCTGCCGCCTGATCGGGCATTAAAACCACCCGGATGGCAGGAATTTAGTCGTCCGGGTGAAGCACCCAATTCCTCCCCCCAAGAGCGGGACAATGATGGAATTACTTCAATTTAGACCCCGCCACAACCATAAATCAATGACTTAGGCTCCACATAGGGTGTTAATTTCCGTTACAATGCCTTGATAAAATATTTTGTGCATTGCATCATATGCACCTATAACTACCATACCAAGGAGATCACCAATGAGTGATGAAACAGTCACACTAACAGTGAACCGCACCGGAGAATCACATGAATTCCCCGTGCTTCACGGCACAGAGGGACCGGGAACGATCGATATCTCGAAGCTCTACGGTAAAACAGGCCTGTTTACCTACGACCAGGGCTTTGTATCCACTGCCAGCTGTAACAGTTCCATCACTTATATTGACGGTGACGAGGGCATTCTGCGCTACCGCGGCTATCCCATAGAGCAACTCGCTGCCAAATGCGCCTACACCGAGGTTGCCTACCTGTTGATGTATGGCGACCTGCCAAACAGCGAACAACATGACAAGTTTGTCACCGACATGCACCGCTATGCGATGATCAATGAATCCCTGACAAACTTCTTCAAGGGTTTCCGCTACGATTCGCACCCGATGGCAATGATGGTCGGCGTAATGGGCTCGCTATCAGCTTTTTACCACGACTCTCTTGATATCAATAACCCGGAGCATCGTGAGTTTTCTGCCCAACGCATGATCGCCAAGGTTCCGACCATCGCAGCAGCTGCCTATAAACGTAACAATGGCGAGCCTTTCGTCTACCCGCGAAACGAGTACGAGTACTGCGGCAACTTCCTGCGCATGATGTTCTCGACCCCATGCTGTGATTTCAAGCTTGACCCGGTCGCCGAACGTGCGCTTAACGTGCTCTTTATCCTGCATGCCGACCACGAACAGAACGCCAGCACCTCGACAGTACGCCTTGCGGCATCATCAGGCGCGAACCCATTCACCTGTATCTCTGCCGGTATTGCTTCACTATGGGGCCCGGCGCATGGTGGTGCAAACGAGGCAGTTCTAGATATGCTGCATGAGATCGGCGACGTAAAAAATATCCCGGCATATATTGAACGCGCCAAGGACAAAGATGACCCCTTCCGCCTGATGGGCTTTGGTCACCGTGTCTACAAGAACTATGATCCGCGTGCCAAGATCATCCGTGAGGTTGCAGATGAAGTGCTAGAGCGTTATGTCGGTGAAGACACGCCGCTGTTTGACCTCGCTCGCGAACTAGAGAGAATCGCACTGGAAGATGACTACTTCGTCGAGCGCAAGCTCTACCCGAACGTCGACTTCTACTCGGGCATTATCTACCGCGCCCTGGGATTCCCGAAAAACATGTTCACACCGCTGTTCGCCATCGCACGTACTTCCGGATGGGTATCACACTGGATGGAAATGATGGACGACCCAAGCAACCGTATTGGCCGTCCTCGCCAGCTCTATGATGGTGAGGCGGAACGCAGTCACGTTGCCATGCAGTATCGGAAGTAAGAGCCCCCCCGAGACGACTGGATGGCCGCCATCCCCGCGAAAGCGGGGATCTGAATCCTGCACAATAATCAGATTCCGGGTCTCCACTCAGTTACGTGACCCTACAGAGGTGTTGTTGCAGGAACCCCATCCCCGGGGCGATTGCCCACCAAGTTCTGCAACTGCTTCAGATTCAACCCAGCATCACGCCTGCCCGTTACTTCGTCCACAGGTGGCTGTCGCAGGCTCGAAAGTGGTAACAGCAACAAGCGAAATTGCTGTCCCGCATGCGGGACAAAAAAGAGCTGCACCGGCTGCTGGTTGTCGAGCAACAGGTCATCACTCTCCCACACCAGCTGCTTCTCCATCAGGGTAAATACCAGCTCCTTGGGTGAATCTGCGTAGACGTAAATGAGAATATCGGCTCTTGGCGCCGAAATACCGCGTGCAAGTGGACCAGCGAGGTGTGGTGAGAATGGCTCAAGCCATGACATCATCTCGGCTGCTGCTTCGTGTTGGACTGCCACGCAGGAGATATCCTGCGGACGGAAAAGCTTCTGATAATTTCTGAAAGCGGTCTCGATCATCATCATATCGGGCAGTTCGCGCTCCCTGCTGACACCGAGACGTTGCGTTGCCTTGCGCCGCGCCCAGCCATAATCGACTGTACCCGCCTCGGTTAACAGCCGGGCTGCCTCTTCGGCAATCTTCTGTTTCATACTTACCCCCTGATCCCGGCACAAACCAGCCATCCCGACACAAGCTCGTCATCCCGGGCTTGACCCGGGGTCCACATCAAAAAAGGTCATCCTCAGCTTGCGGCTTCTCATCCAGCACATCAAGTACTTCCGGATTGAAAATCGCCTCGACCGTGACGTCCTCGAAATCAGCGCCATTATGGACGATGCCTTCAGGCTGCTGCGGCTCGGTCTCCGGAACCCCATCCAGCGCCACGCGCATATAATCTATCCAGGCGGGTAAGGCTGCACGCCCACTAAATTCACGACGGCCGAGTGTCAGCGAGTTATCCAGGCCGACCCAGGCAACCGCAACCAGTGATTCGTTGTATCCGTTGAACCAGGCATCCTTGTAGTCGTTTGTCGTGCCAGTTTTACCTGCAAGATCCTTGCGTCCAAGTACTTTCGCATCCTTGCCCGTACCCATGTTGATGACATCCTTCATCATCGAATAGATCAGATAGCGGTTTTCCGCGCTCACAGTCCTCGGTGCCTGTTCATCTGCAGGGCACACCTCGCAGGCCCTGAGTGGTTTTGCCCGGTAAATCGTGCCGACACCTTCCTGTTCGATACGCACAATCTGGAACGGATTAACCAGGAAACCACCATTGGCAAAGACACTGTATGCACGAGCCATCATCAACGGTGTCACCTCGGCACTGCCGAGCGCCAGGGCAAGACCGTCTGGCAGTTTATCCTTGTCAAAACCGAAGCGAGTGACATGGTCGAGAGCAAAATCGATACTGATACTGCGCAGCAGGCGAATCGAAATCAGGTTCTTGGAAAAAGCGAGTCCCTGGCGTAGTGGCGTAGGACCGGTAAATTTGCGATTTGCATTTGATGGTTTCCACACACCCGAATCAAGCGTCACATCCTCGATAACCACTGGCGCATCATTGATGATACTTGATGGCTGAAAGCCTGCAGCGAGGGCGGCAGAATAGATAAATCCCTTAAAACCCGAGCCGGGCTGGCGCGAAGCCTGGGTAACACGATTGAATTTGCTGTGAAAAAAATCATAGCCGCCTGCAAGTGCTATCACTGCTCCCGTGTGCGGATCGAGCGATACGAGTGCACCCTGCGCCTTGGGGATCTGCGCAAGTCGCCAGTAACTGCGCAACTCGCCCTGCTTGTCTTTTTCATTCTCTACATAAGCAATTCGTACAAGATCGCCCAAAGAGACTATATCCACCGCTCTCTTCGGCTCCTTGCCGAGACGGTTGACCGACACATAGGGCGAAGCCCATTTGAGCCCTTGCCAGCCTATTGTGCGTCGGCTTCCATCTGCGTGCTCGACAACAATCTCACGCTCCGAGGGGATATCCACGACAATCACCGGCAGCAAGTTTCCGACTGCCAGTAACCGGCCAAGCTGCCGGGCGCGCTCATTGGCATCCTGCCAACCAACGATCTGTGTCTCGGGACCACGATAGCCATGACGCATGTCATAGGCATCGAGCGCTGTTCGCAACGCCTTGTTTGCGGCTCGCTGCAGCCGGGTCTTAACCGTTGTGTGGACGTGATAACCGCCGGTATAGGCCGCATCACCGAAACGCTCGACCATTTCGGCACGGACCATCTCGCCTATATAGGCCGCCCCGAGTTCGATTTCAGGCGTATAGCGAGAAGCTGTGATTGGTTTCGCTGTTTCTGCCTCGTAGACGGCATCACTGATATGCTCAAGTGTATGCATACGCTTGAGAACATGATTGCGGCGTTTCAACGCACGCTCGGGATTCGTCAGCGGATTATTCGATGATGGCGCCTTGGGCAGGCCTGCGATCATGGCAATCTCGGCCAGGCTCAACTCGTCGAGTTCTTTATTATAGTAAGTATGCGCTGCCGAAGTGATGCCGTAAGATCTGTGGCCGAGATACACCTTGTTAAGGTAAAGCGTCAGGATTTCATCCTTCTCAAGCTCCCGCTCAACACGCAGTGCAAGCAGGATCTCCAGGAATTTTCGCTTATAGCTCTTCTCGGGTGAAAGGAAAAAATTACGCGCCAGCTGCATGGTGATGGTACTGCCGCCCTGTTTCTTGCGCCCAGTCTTGATGAGACTGACAGCAGCACGCAGCAGGCCCTTGTAGTCAACCCCCGGGTGGGTATAAAAGTTGGAATCCTCAACAGCCAGAATCGCCTTCACCATCGCATCCGGAATCTCTTCGCGCGTCAGGGGTTCACGACGTTTCTCGCCATATTCCGAGATCATATCTCCTTCGGCTGAATAGATACGTAGCGGAATCTGCAAGCGAACATCACGCAGTTGCTCGGCATCAGGCAGCTGAGAGTCGAGATAGAACCATGCCGAAGCGATGCCGAGAGAAACCAGCATGCCGCCGGTCATCACCATAGCGAGGAGAAAATTGATGAATTGACCAATTGATTTCATATTTCTACAGCACGTCGCTCACCACTATTAATGTGATGATTCGTATAAATTAACAGGAGACTGGTCATTTTAGCACCACATCGCCCAAACCGGATAATCGACTCTATTTGAACCACGTCACAACTACGCAACGATATCGGCAGCTTTTTCACCACGCCGGTAACGCCCGGTCATCTCACGGTAGGCTTTTTCCAGACTCCTGGTGTAATCCTTGGTATTAAACAGGGCGGTTGCATCCCTGTTTGCCACCAATTTATCCCTGATTGCCTGTAACTTGACTCTGTTTGTCGCCAATTCGATCGCCAGTGCCTCGTACTCTTCGGCTGTTTCAGTAATCAACTCCGGCAAGCCGACAGCATGTAACAGACTGGCTGCGACCCTGGCATGAAATGCCTTGCCGATCTGCGTCAGCACCGGAAGCCCCAGCCACAGGGCATCCGTGGCCGTTGTGTGGGCATTATAGGGAAGCGTATCCAGAAACAGGTCAGCGAGACGATGGCGTGCGAGGTGCACATCATGATCTACACGGCTTGCATACACGAGACGGTCTCTGCTAATTCCTGCCTTTTCTGCCTCGCTACAAAGATTATCTTCAGCCGTCTCCCTGTTCGATCCGGTGTAGAGCCACAAAACACTGCCGGGAACAGCCTCGAGAATCCGCATCCAGATCTGAAATCTTTCCGGAAGAATCTTTTCATTGCGATTAAAACAGCAAAACACAAAGCCCGACTCAGGCAAGCCCTGCTGACTGCGACTGACAGGATAGGCAGACACCTGATATTGCCGGCTTGTGGGGAAATAGGTACCCGGCATAGTCACCACGGATTCGGAAACATAACGCCTCGACTCCTGCGTCACGACAAACCTGTCAGCGATAATATAATCCATGTAATCCACAGCCATTGTTCCGGGATATCCGAGGAAGCTGACCTGCAGAGGTGCAGCCCGCAGCGCGAATATCCCGTTCCTTGCATGCTTTGTGTATCCGCCAAGGTTTATCGCAACATCAATCCCCGCCTCTCTTGACATGGCGGTAACATCTTCATCACTTTTATCATTGACATCGACAAAACGGTCAAACAACCTCTGCAGCCTGAGGCGCATCGCATCATCATCTCCCCCGGGACCAAAAGAGAACGCGACAAGTTCAAAACGCTCGCGATCATGGAGTGAGATCAACTCCTCCAGCAGGTATGCCATTGGATGCTCGCGGAAGTCGGCTGAAAAGTAGCCGATACGGATTTTTTCGCCCTGCTGTGTGAGAGTGGCCCTGTCCGGCGCCGCCCCTGCCACCCTATCTGCCTGCGCTTCAACTTTCGCCGCTGACAATTGCAAAGCTGGATCATCCATCAGTTCCATCAATTTGAACAGTGATATGGCGGACTCTTTCCTCTTTAACTTCTGCACAACCAAGCGCCTCAGTTCATCAAATCCGCTCCAGTCACTCAATTGCATCTTTGTTGACAGATAGATGCCAGACAACATCTCCAGGTCCGGGTTATTTTGCATCGCTTTTTGCAAATACTCGAGCGCCTCATCAAGGCGCTGCCCATTCCTGGCGAAATTACCGCACATCAACAGGATTTCGGCATCATCAGGAGTGATTGACAGCGCCCTTTTATAGCTTTCTATAGCCTCTCTGCCGCGATGAAGTTTTTCCAGCGCGCGACCCTTGCAAAGAAGCACCTCCGTATCTGTTGGCCTGACAAGTAAATCCTTGTCGTACCAGTTCAGCGCCTCCGCGTTATTACCAAGATCGGCATATGCCATGCCGATATTCATCCAGACCTGGTCAAAACCGGGATCTATCTCCAGCGCCTTGAAATAACACTCCAGCGCTGCCTTGTGTCGATTGCTGTCAGCCAGTGTCACCCCTTTCGCAAACCAGGCATCAACATCATTCGGCGCCAACGCAAGCGCTTTGTCGAATGACTCCAGAGCTTGCGGAACCTGGTTAAGAAAATTTTGAGCCAATGCCTTGTTATACCAGGCCGCAGCACTGTCAGGCGCTTTTGCAAGCACCTTGTTGAAGAGCTTCAGTGCCTGCCGGTAATTTCCTTTCGCCGCGTAGGCATGCCCTTTTTCAAGCATGGAAGAGACTTCTGCTGTCGCCGCCTGTTTCATCATTACCACTCATTCACCTGTAAATAAACCCCGTAGCATCATACAATAAAGCCTCTTGTAGCTCTCTAGCGATAACCTTTCTACCGCAGCCCCCGATCTTTTCGCAATTCCTGTTGTCTTCTGCTGATTTATCCGGTAAGATTCGCGCCCTTTCGTGGGGAAATTCCCCGCGGGGCCTTCCTATTGATTAGTGCGGGCCAATTAACTAAATCGAATTTTTGTTAAGGATCAAGCGGATGACTACCGTTAGCGCAAAACCTGCCGAAGTACGCCGTGACTGGTATGTCGTGGATGCCGAAGGCAAAACACTGGGTCGCCTGGCGACTGAAATCGCACGCCGTCTGCGCGGCAAGCACAAGGCCGAGTACACGCCTCACGTTGACACAGGTGACTATATCGTCGTCATCAACGCCGAGAAAGTACACGTGACCGGTAACAAGATGCAGCAGAAGATGTACCATCATCACACTGGCTATGTAGGCAACCTGAAGTCGATTTCACTCGAAAAACAGCTTCAGAAAGCCCCTGAGCGCGTCCTCGAGAGCGCCGTGCGTGGCATGCTTCCAAGCAATAAGCTGGGGCGCGCCATGTTCAAGAAACTGCGTGTCTTCGCCGGTCCGGCACACACCCATGAAGCCCAGCAGCCACAGGCGCTGGAAATCTAACTTTTATTATTTAAAGAGTAAGCAGCATGGCACAAGCCCATAATTATGGAACAGGTCGTCGCAAAACATCAGCGGCTCGCGTTTTCATCACGCCCGGTAACGGCACTATCACTGTTAACAATCGCACGCTGGAGAACTTCTTCGGCCGCGAAACAGCCCGCATGATCGTGCGCCAGCCGCTCGAAATGACCGAGATGGCCGACAAACTCGACATCAAGATCACCGTCAGCGGTGGTGGCAACAGTGGCCAGGCCGGCGCTATTCGCCACGGCATTGCACGTGCACTGGTTGAATACAACGAAGAGCTTCGCAGCACAATGCGCAAAGCAGGCTTCCTGACTCGTGACGCCCGTATGGTTGAACGTAAAAAGGTCGGTCTGCACAAGGCGCGCAAGCGTCCGCAGTTCTCAAAGCGTTAATTCACAGCCTTCTGCAAAAGGCCGAAGTCTCTGGCTTCGGCCTTTTTATTTGAACAACCTCATTTGGGGAATCGTCTAGCGGCAGGACTACGGACTCTGACTCCGTCAACGGGGGTTCAAATCCCTCTTCCCCAGCCACAAAAAAGCAAAAAGCCCTACGGGGCTTTTTTGCGTTTCTTCCATTAATGACAATCCGACCACCCCCNAAGTACTTTCTCTGCCGGTATGATCCACAACTTCTAATTCATTTTAGAAATTGTATGATCTGGAACGGGGCCTTCGGGACCCGTTTTGCTGTACAGGGATGAACGAATGGCAGGAATTTCTCCTGCATAACCGACATACCAACCCCACAAACTTTCATGCAAATTCCGTGACATTTTTACAACGCGCTTGAATAAGCTATACAAAAGAGACGATTTACCTTGTAGCTCTAGTATGGTCTGTCTATAATTATCCAAGAGCTGATGCTGGAACGCCCTCGCTCAAAATCTGCGCAAATATAAAATACTGAATTCAAGGGGAATTTTAATGAAAAAATCAATCGTTGCCGCGGCTGTCGCTGCTGCCATTGCAGCTCCTGCTGCAAACGCTGGCGTGACTATATACGGCCAGGTACACGTCTCTATCGACCACCTCGAACACGACTTGTTACGTCCTCATTACAGCGCATGGCATGTCTCTTCTCGTGCTTCACGTATCGGTTTCAAGGGCACCGAAGACCTCGGTAACGGCCTGAGCCTGATCTGGAAAGCTGAAACCGGTTATGACTTCTCTGATGGCGGCGCATGGGACAGCAGTGGTCGTAACGCTTACATCGGCCTGACCGGCGACTGGGGTACTTTCCTCTACGGTAACCACGACACGCCTTTTAAGATGGCATGGTACAGCACCGGTATTGACATGATGGGTGATACGCTCATCGATGCAAATAGCCTGGGTAGTGTCGAAGAGAATCGCTGGAGTGATACAATCGCATATATCTCTCCAAACATGAACGGCCTGACGTTTGCTGCTTCAATTCAGGCCGGCGAAAGCAATAATAACAACGGTCTTGCTGATGAGTACTCTATTGGTGTCATGTACAGCAACAACGGTTTGAAACTTGCTGCTGCATACGAAGATGAAAGAAATGATGATGATGATCGTTTCATGCTTGGTGTTGGCTATACGATGAATGCCTTCACTATTGCGGCTACCTACGTTGATGACAACGAAGACCACGAGAAGAACTACAATATTAGTGGTAGCTACAGCTTCGGCAACAACAAACTGGTTGTCGCCTGGGGTCGTGAAGACAATGATCACGGCAGGAATGATGATAGCTGGGGCATCGGCCTGACTCACACACTGAGCAAGCGCACCACTGCCTATGTAGCCTACGGCGATAGTGATGATGCTCACCTCAAAGCTGAAGATGATGCTACAACCGGCTTCTCTCTCGGCATGATCCACAAGTTCTGATTCATTTCAGAAATTGCATGATCAGGAACGGGACCTTCGGGTCCCGTTTTTTATGTTCAAACCAAACCTGATAAACTGATCGCTTGAAAACCACTGCCACCCTTGGCCAGAAGAAGACGCATCATCTGATTATGAAAATTAAACCGTCAAGCCTCCCATCGCCCAGCCTGAGCATAAAGACCGGAAGCAGCAAACAACAGGCAGTCAATAGTCGCAAACCTGTCATGCTGCATATCAAGGCGATTCCAGACAATCATCAGATAAGTGTTGATAACTATGATCACGCTCTCGGGGGGTTCAACTACTCGTACAATGGCAACCTCCACCTGCTTGAGAATGAGCGAATGGACGAGTACGAACACCAGACGATGATACTGGGCGGATCACGGCCAAAACGTATCGACACCCCCGGGGTTGATTTCGCCTTTAACTTTATTTGCGACCCGGATATCAGCAGAAAGTCACTCGAATATGCGATTCAATTTGTTGACGAGAACAGCATTCCCACCCTGAATCATCCGGCCAAAGTTCTGCGCCTGACACGGGATGGACTCTTCCGGCACTTCAGTGACATTAACGGACTGAAAATCCCGAAAACCCTGAGCATCTCGCCCCACTCCCTCAAGGAAGTACAGAACCTGGTTGAGTCGGGAGAGATTGCCCTGCCGCTGATCATTCGACCAGCAGGCAAGCATGGCGGGCAAGGCATGTACTTGCTTGAGTCACTCGATGATATTCGCGAACTGGAACGATTTGCCTTTGACGGACGCAACTACTACCTGATCGAGTTTCATGATTATCGCAGCGCTGACGGCTTCTACAGAAAGTACCGCATCCTCTGGATTGACGGAAAGATTTACCCCCGTCACCTGATTATCGACAAGGAGTGGAATCTTCACGCCGCAAACAAGAATAACTTCATGCGCGATACCGAGACTTTTATCCAGGAGGAGACCGATTTCCTTGTCAACTGTGAAGAAGTACTTGGAAACGATGGCATGAGAAATATACAAACACTCTTTTCAGGGACCGGGCTGGATTATTGCGGCATGGATTTCTCCCTGATGCCCGATAACAGGGTGTTTGTGTTCGAGGCCAATGCAGCCATGAATACAACGTATAACAGGGCGCATGCTGCATCGAGCCATCTTGATAGTTACCTGATCATGCATGAACAGGCCAAGATTAAGATGCTAAGTCAATTCGCCAACACGGCGGTGGCAGAAACTGACAAAAGATCACACTAGTATCAAGGTCACAAATTCAGAACGACAGGCGAATCCATGACAGCAGCACATATCGAGCTCCTCTATCCTGACGGCGAGACCCCTCCCTCAACCAGCGAAGGAGAAGCTCCTGGTTTGGCGCATCAGAACAAAAAGCCAGTCGCTTTTTTGGTTGATCATATCCTGTTTGAGAGGTCGAAATACTCGCTACTTCTCGATTGATTCAGGAAAAGAGGGAAAAACTGCCACAATCTGACTGAATAACAGACAACTTCACGGCCGGGTAATTCACTCTTCAGTCGAGACGATGGTTATAACTATAGAGTCTATTGTTTTCGAACCTGATAAAATCAGCAACAACAGACACCCGTCACGCAAGTTGAGAGATTAGTATTAACTAATATGAGTAAAAAAACTCACGTCCTTCCGTCACTCAGTTATAGCCTTAAGCAGACCACCCCTGCAAAACAGGCTCGTACACCAGCCAAAAGGCCTGTGATGTTGCACATCAAGGGAGTGCCAGACTCAAACTCCATCCTGGTCCAGCATTTTGATCCCGAACTCGGCGCCTTCGTCTACGCCTACAATGGAAACCTGAGCATGCTTGCAGACGAGCACCTGGAAGGACTTGAACACCATCCACTGGTGCTGGGTGGCGCAAGCCCCAAACGTGCCGAGATCCCCAGGGTCGATTTCGCATTTAACTATATTAGTGATCCAGACCTGAGTAGCAAAGCGCTCGAAGCCGCCATTGAGTTCGTTGATAGTAACGGGATTCCCTGTCTTAACCACCCTGCCAAGGTTAAGCAAACATCGAGGGATCGACTCTACCAGAATCTTGGCCATATGGATGGCATCGTGATACCCAAAACCCTGCGAGTCGCCCCGCACTACAGCAGTGATATCCAGGAGATCATCGAAAGAGGCGATATCAGCCTTCCGATCATCGTCCGACCTGCCGGCGGGCACGACGGTCTGGATATGTTGCTGCTGAAATCACTGGATGACATCCCCAAACTGGAGTGCTTTGCCCTTGATGGCAGAGACTACTACCTGATCGAGTTCCATGATTACCGAAGCAATGACGCTCTGAACCGGAAATATCGCTGTTTATGGATTAATGGAAAGCTCTACGCGCGGCACCTGATCATAGACAAGGAGTGGAACATTCACGGCAGGAACCGGAAAAACCTTATGCAGCACGATAAAACGCTGCAGCAGGAAGATGTTGCTTTCCTTGAGGACCCGGAAACAGTATTGGGAACTGGACGATGGAATCTCCTCTCAAAGTTCTGCAAATCAACAGGTCTCGACTACTGTGGTATCGACTTTGCCGTGAAACAGACAGGCGAAATCCTTGTTTTCGAAGCCAACCCTGCAATGAACACCTCAAAAACCAAGAGCGATAATGCAGCATATATCGGCAAATACTGGCTTGAGCATGAAAAGGTCAAGATCCAGATGCTTAAAGAGATGGCGAAACGTGTACAGGGTGCAGGCGACTCGGTCGGCAACAACATCCAATAATGCGCATCCATATTCTTAAGCAAACGCCAGATGAAACCATAGACTTCGCAAGGCTCTATTCTGCATACCAGAAACACGGTGCCATTCTCTTGCGTGGTGGAACAATGAACCTGGAAAAATTTGAAGCCATCGCAAATTATTTCTGCGACAGGTTTCATCATGTTGGCGGGCGATCTGCGATGCGCCAGGATCAAGGCGATGGATTTACCACCGGTGTATGGGCTGGCAACATGGATAAGCTTGCGCACACGGAAGGCTCATACAGACCTGCAATCCACCGCCCAGATACAGCCTTTTTCTGTTGTGTTGTTCCGCCATCCGCCAGTGGAGGCGAAACGACGCTGTTCGACGGTGCCGAGATGCTGCAGCATCTGCCAAAGGATCTTGCCCGGCGCTTCAGGGAACAAGGCATCATTTATGAAATGACATGGCAGCCTGAGCGCTGGAGTGCCGAGTTCGATGTTGAGAATGAAGTACAACTCAGGGAATACCTGGCACGTTTTCCTGAGGCTCGTTACTCACTGGAGAATGGTACCCTGCACCTGTTTTATTCAGCTCCTGCAATATTCAGCGTGGACGGCGTCGATGCCTTTGCCAATGGCATATTGAATCATCTACCAGCAATCGACCATCCCGCCTACGCTCACTCAACTATCTATACAAAACCAAGCAATCGTGTCAGTTTCGGCGACGGCGAACCCCTGAGCAGCGAAGTATACAATCAGCTGATTGATGTGCAGGACAAGGTTATCTACAAGCACCAATGGCAAAAACATGATGTCGTCATCATTAACAATTTACGCTATATGCATGGCCGCACCATGACATCGGAAGAGTGTGAAAGAACACTACTCAGCCGTTTTGGAAAAACAGCCCAACGCCATAGGGCAGATGCCTGATTGGAAAATGGCGTTATCATGAAGATATTGAATCATTTCGGCTAATACAGCAGAGTGGCATGGAACAGATCAGAGACTCGCAGTTTTTTGGTGACAGCTTCGGCACAAATGAATCACGTGCAATATTCAGTGACCTTGCACGATTTCAGCGGTGGCTGGATGTCGAGGTAGCACTGGCAAATAGCCAGGCCGTACTAAACATTATCCCGAAGTCAGCTGCGACCGAGATAGAACAATCAGCCCGGCTGGAGAATTTTGATCTCGAGTACCTGAAGAGAGAATTGGCACTTTCGGGTCATTCGCTTATTCCTCTCCTAAAAGCCTTTCAAGCTGTTTGCGAACCGGAGGCCTCCAAATATATTCACTATGGCGCTACGACCCAGGATATTCAGGACACTGCCCAATCCATTGAAATCCTCAGCGCCTCCAACCTGATCGAACGGGAATTGACCGAGATCTGCCTGATTCTTCAACAGCTGGCCGAAAACAACAAGAGCATCGTCATGGTTGGGCGCACACATGCACAGGCGGCGCTCCCGACAACGCTGGGGCTGAAATTCGCCACCTGGCTGGATGAAACAGCCAGAAACCTTGTACGTTTGCAGACGAATCGTGACACAGTTTGTGTCGCACAGTTATTCGGTGGTGTTGGAACCATGTCTGCATTCGAGGGGAAAGGCATGCAATTGCTTGAGGTTTTTTCCGACCAGCTCGAGCTTCAGGCCCCATCTACTGCCTGGCATACAAGCCGTGATCGTGTCGTCGAGTTCATCTCAACAATGGGTTTGATATCAGGCGGATTAGCTCATATCGCCAATGAAATTCTGCAATTGGCAAAAACCGAAATTGGAGAACTCCAGGAGCCATACAAAGAAACAGCTATCGGCAGTTCAACCATGCCCCACAAGGTTAATCCGGAAGCAAGTGAACAAGTCATTACGCTCGCTCACCTGGTTAAAAGCAATGCCTCACTGGCTTTTGACTCACTTGTCAATGAACACGAGCGGGACTATCGAACCTTGCGCCTCGAATGGGTGACCCTGCCCGATTCTGTCATCTACACAACCGCTGCACTGAAGCTGATGAAGAGCATTCTGTCTGGCTTGAGAATTAAATACGAACGTATTGCCGAAAATGTTTCACGGGAAGCTCAATCAATCTGCTCTGAAGCGCTCATGTTTGCATTGTCAGATGAACTGGGTAAATCAGTCGCTTTTGATGTTGTAAGAGAAGCGTACGCGCAAGAGAAGATGTCAAATGAAGAGCTCGTGGATCACATCATGGCAAGCCCACATGCTAGGGATAAGGCACTCGACAAAGGCGCTCTTCTGGCTTCATTAAATCCGGATAATTATATTGGAGAGGCGGAAAAGATCGTCGATTCAGTCCTGGAAAATACGGCATCGATTAATAATAGATAGCCGCAAAGAACACAGGCTTCTATATAGGCAACAGCTTGGCCTGTCGTCCATATAGAAAGCTGTGAATTCAGGTCTGGTCGACCACCGTTCCATGAGTGATATTAGCTATCTACGGAGTAATGACCCTTGCTCCAGCCTCATCACCAAGAATCAGCACATCTGCACCACGGCTGGCAAACAGTCCAACGGTGACCACGCCAACGATATTGTTGATCTCGGTCTCCATCTTGATTGGCTCCATGATCTCCAAGCCGTGCACATCAAGAATCACGTTGCCGTTATCGGTAATGAAATCCTCGCGCAGTACCGGGTTTCCCCCCAGCTTGACCAGTTCACGAGCAACATAAGAGCGCGCCATCGGGATCACCTCTACTGGCAGAGGGAACTCACCAAGGCAGCTGACCAGCTTTGAGGCATCGGCGATACAGACGAACTGCTTACTCGCCGCAGCGATGATTTTCTCGCGCGTCAATGCACCGCCACCACCCTTGATCAGCTCAAGCTGGTGATTGGATTCATCGGCACCATCCACGTAAACCTCAAGTTCACCGACGCTGTTGAGGTCGAGCACCTGCATGCCGATCGCCTTAAGTCTTTCTGTCGACGCTTCAGAACTCGATACTGCACCATCGAAACGCCCCTTGACGTCAGCAAGAACATCGATGAAATGGTTAACAGTGGAGCCCGTGCCCACACCCAGTACACCGCCTGATGGCAAAAATTCGACTACCTTTTCGGCCGCCTGTCGCTTAAGTTGATCCTGGTTCATAAATTCACTTTTCGTTTAGTCTCTGAATTAGTCTATGATAGCTCTGTAGCCGGTTACTTGTCATGCTGCACTGGTACATAAACGAGTCACAATGCCACAAAGATATCTTGAAAAAATTCTGCGCGCACGCGTCTACGACGTTGCCATCGAAACTCCGCTTGACCATGCGCCACGGCTCTCAAGCCGCTTGAACAACAATGTTTACCTGAAACGTGAAGACCTTCAGCCCGTTTTCTCGTTCAAGCTTCGCGGTGCCTACAACAAGCTCTACCAGTTAAGCGATGAACAGCGCAGCAAGGGCGTTATAGCTGCCTCCGCTGGCAATCATGCGCAAGGCGTGGCCCTGTCAGCGCGCAATCTGAAAATTGCCGCTACCATCGTCATGCCGAAGACAACACCGGCGATCAAGGTGCAGGCCGTGCGCTCACATGGTGCCAGGACAGTTCTGTTTGGCGATTCATACGACGAAGCCTATGCCCATGCCATGGAGCTCTCCGAGGAGAACCAACAGACCTTCCTGCATCCTTTCGATGACCCTGACGTCATCGCAGGACAGGGAACGATCGGCATGGAGATACTGCGCCAGATGCCTGAGGCACCAGACCGCATCTATATTCCAGTTGGCGGCGGCGGGCTGATTGCCGGCATCGCGGCCTACGTTAAGTATCTTTATCCGAAAACCAAAATCATCGGCGTCGAACCTGAAGATTCTGCGACTCTTCACACTTCGCTGAAAAAAGGTCGGCGTACCAAGCTCAAGGAAGTCGGGCTATTCGCAGATGGCGTCGCGGTACGTATGATCGGCAAGGAGACCTTTCGCATAGCGAAGAAACTGGTTGATGACGTGGTACTGGTGACAACTGACGAAACCTGTGCCGCTATCAAGGATATTTTCGAGGAGACGCGCACCATTGCCGAACCGGCAGGCGCACTCTCAATCGCCGGAATGAAAAAAGATATTGCCGAAAACAGTCTCGAGGGACAACATCTTGTTGCGATCGAGAGCGGAGCGAATGTCAATTTTGACCGCCTGCGTCATATCGCAGAACGCGCTGATTTCGGAGAACAAAAGGAGGCTCTGTTTGCGGTCAAGATTCCCGAGGTGCCTGGCAGTTTCCTCAAGTTCTGTAAATTGCTCGGCAAACGTTCAATCACCGAGTTCAACTACCGCTATGCTGACAGCCAGGAGGCGCATGTCTTCTGTGGTATCGAACTGACTGGAGGTGACGATGAACGCCAGCTACTGATCGACAAGTTGAATGAGAAAGGCTACGAAGTTCAGGACCTGACCGACAACGAGGCGGCCAAGCTACATATCCGTTATATGGTTGGTGGACATGCGCATGGAATCGAAGATGAAAAACTCTTCCGCTTCCAGTTTCCCGAGCGCCCGGGTGCCCTGCTTGAGTTCCTGACGCGCCTCGGACATCGCTGGAATATCAGCCTGTTCCATTACCGCAATCACGGTTCAGCTTATGGACGTGTTCTGGTCGGGATCCAGCTTCCCGGGACGGAAGTCAAGGATTTCACGGCATCGCTGGACAAGCTTGGCTACCGTTACTGGGAAGAGACAGACAACTCTGCCTATCAGCTTTTTGCGAGCACCGTTAGCAAGCCGTAGAGCTCATCTAGCACTGCGTCAGCAGTCACCATTGTTGGTTGTGCGGATGAACGTCGCCCGGCGCTTTTAGACGCCGGGCGCATTTCACCGCTGTTGACTAGCGCTTTTTTCTGGTCGCCTTCTTCTTGGCGGCCTTCTTCTTGGCAACTTTTTTCTTAGCTACCTTTTTCTTTGCAACTTTCTTCTTGGTCGCCTTCTTCTTGGCTACCTTTTTCTTCGCAGCCTTTTTCTTGGCAACTTTTTTCTTTGCAACTTTCTTTTTTGCTACTGGTTTCTTTGCTGCTGCCTTACGTGCAACAACCTTCTTCTTTGCAGCGGCCTTCTTCTTCGCTGCCTTCTTCTTCGCGGCTTTCTTTACTGCCATATCGACCCCCTCTACTTGATGCAATAAACAGTTCTTTCAAAACAAGTATAGTCACCTTGTTAGCTAATACTAGTTAGGTTATTGCCTATTAATCAAGTGTTTATTCATTTTGTTTTTATCTTCGAAAGATTTTCTTCTCTGTAATTACTATATCCAGTGCTATATCCCAGGCCCTGTTATCAACTGTTTCAAGTTGCTGTAAAGCATGCGCTATTCCAACAAGGCGAGGCTTTCGCCAGCTATTTATATGGCGAAATGAAAATGTGCGGTCATAGTAGCCACCCCCCATACCGATGCGATAACAACGATCATCAAAGCCAACAAGCGGTGCAATAACAAGATCAATCGATCTTGTATCAACAACTGCATATTTGCGCGCAGGCTCTTTAATTCTAAATTGGTTTGGTTGCATTCGTGCATTAACAGGCCAATCACGAAACAGAAGATGCCCATGACGGAATGGATGCAACACGGGCAATACAAGTCGTTTGTTCAACTGGCGTGACAACTGAATGATTGAATCAGTTTGTAACTCGCCATCATTATCAAGATAAACAGCAATCGTTCTTGCCCGCTGAAACCAGGGGTGACGCATGAGTTGTCGTGCAACTGCCTTGCCATGTAAACGTTGCTGAATTGATGTAAGTGCATTGCGTTGATGACGCAATGACTGGCGAAGTTGGCGGGGTGTTTTTATTGCTGTCATATAGAGATGGAGAAAAGGGCGAACCCGCAAATAGCGATGTCGACATCAGTTCCTGAACCTTGCGGTTCAAGGGGGAACTTCATTGCTGCTTTAGGCTTTCCGCTCAAGGCGGACATGCACACTGTCAGCAGGTCACATTCCCAGGATGTTTTTAAGGCTCAAGAAAATACTTAGCCAACTGTCGCGTATCACAGAGAACGCCCCTTAAAACTAATCATATTCCTTTTTTTACCGCGCGTCTCGCCAGATTGGAAAAAATGATGTTGCAGGGTGGAGTCGATAGAATTGTTTATAGTTCGAGCTGGTTGCTCTCGTTGAGCGCGGCCTCGACCTTCTCACGCACACTGCGCAGTCGCGGCGTAATGTCGTCCGCAACACTCTCTTTTTCGGCTTGGGCCTGTAACATCTCATGGGTAATATTCAGCGCAGCCATTACGGCAACGTGTTCGTTACTGATGATGCGGCCACTTGTCCGGATTTCGCGCATCTTCTGATGCAGGTACTGGGCAGACGCCTGCAACTCCTCTTCTTCATCAGGCGCGCAGGCAACCATGTACTCTTCACCAAGTATGGTGACGGCGATTGGTTTATTCTCTTTGGATCTACTCACGTGTGCTCTTCCAGTGACTTGAGGCGCGAGATCATGGCTTCGACACGACCACGTGCCATTTCAGTTTTTTCGATCAATGCTGCGCGCTCTTTCACCATCACTTCCTGGCGATCACGCAGCATACGATTCTCTGACTTGAGATGACGACACGCATCGATTAACTCATCGACACGTGATTCCAGTGCATTGATTTCCTGTTCAGACATAATCTAGACCCACCCTTTAATAGGAAAACTATAGTGAGCATCTGGAGCCCGGTCAATGGTTTTCCTTGTATTCTTCATAACAATACTACATCCATTTGCTGCATAATAACCTTCTGGCGATAGCAAACAAACTAGTGGATAACTGGACAGACCGTGACCGATACACTCGAATATCAAACAATCAACGATGTTCTCGAACGTGCAGAACTCGAACTCGATGCCTCGCAGGCGCATGGACTTGTGTGCGGATTAATCTGCGGGGACTTCCCTAGTTCACTGCAGCACCTCAATCAGGAACTGATGGGCGGCATGGATGAAAACGACTCTCTCACACAGGAGTGTCGGCGCATGCTGACGCAAATGCATGGCATCACCAAGGATTTGATGGATGATGTCGAGTTACGCTTTCACCTGTTGCTGCCCGACGACCCCGAGGAGATGCCCGCACGCGCAAAAGGTATCGTCGACTGGTGCCAGGGATTTCTGTTCGGTTATGGCATCAATGCCGGCGAACAACACAAGCACCTGTCAACTGATGCACTCGGTGCACTGGAAGATATCAGCGAGTTCACCCGCATGGATCTTGCCGAGTTTGAACATCTCGATGAAGAAGACCAGGAATCACTGCAGGACCTCGAGGAATACCTGCGCATGGCGACCCTGATGATCTACGGCGATATCGCAGCACAACAGGAGGAACCGGATAACGAGGAGGAGCTGCACTGATGTCGATTCCCGCCTCGGAGTTCAAGCGCCGCCGCAAACAGTTAATGCGCATGATGGACAAGGATTCGATAGCTATCATCCCGACAGCACAGACCTATATCCGTAATCGTGATGTCGAACACCCGTTTCGCCCTGACAGCGACTTTCACTACCTCACCGGCTTTTCCGAACCAGATGCAGTCGCTGTACTGATTCCCAACAGGAAGTCTGCAGAATACATTCTCTTCTGCCGCGAGAAAGACCCCGAGCGTGAACTCTGGGACGGCCTGCGCGCCGGCCTCGAAGGCGCAACAGAGATCTACGAAGCGGATGATGCCTTTCCGATCGACAGCCTGGACGAAATTCTGCCGCGCATGCTGGAGCAGTGTGAACGCGTCTATTACGCAATGGGGTGCAATCACGAGCTTGATCACCGCATGTCTGAATGGATTGGTCAGTTGCGAGCACGCACTCGCACGGGAGTGCACGGACCGCTCGAATTTATTGCCCTCGACCATTACCTGCATGATATGCGTCTCTATAAGAGCCGTTCTGAACAAAAAGTCATGCGTGCGGCTGCAAAAACATCGGCAAAGGCACATATCGCCCTGATGAAACAGTGCGAACCCGGCATGCATGAATATCAGCTACAGGCAGAGTTTGCCTACCAGTGCGCGCAAAAAGGCGCCACTTCGCAAGCTTATCCGTCGATTGTCGGTGGTGGTAACAACGCCTGCATCCTGCACTACACGGATAACAGCGAACCGCTCACAGACGGCGACCTGGTTCTGATTGACGCAGGCTGTGAAAACGCCTGCTACGCATCGGACATCACCCGCACATTCCCCGTCAACGGCACATTCAGTGAGCCACAGCGGCAACTTTACCAGCTGGTTCTCGATGCACAGAAGGCAGCATTGGAACAGATCAAACCGGGAAATCACTGGAATGATCCGCATGATGCAGCAGTCAAGACAATCACCCATGGACTGCACGAGCTCGGGCTACTCAAGGGCAAACCGGATGCACTGCTGAAAGAGTCTGCTTACACAAAATTCTACATGCACAAGACCGGACACTGGCTCGGCATGGATGTTCATGATGTCGGCGACTACAAGATCGATGGACAGTGGCGCATGCTCGAGTCTGGCATGGTTCTGACCGTCGAACCCGGCATCTATATCCCTGTCGGCAGCAAGGGCGTCGCCAAAAAATGGCAAGGTATTGGCATCCGTATCGAGGATGATGTACTGGTCACGAAGCAGGGTTATGACATATTATCGAAAGATGCACCCAAAGAGATCGACGAGATAGAGGCCCTGATGGCCTCCTGATCACTTCTGTCATACACCGCCAGCAAGCGCATGACGACTACAGTGAAACGGATCAAAACGAGATGTCCGACGTAAAAGAGTTTGACCTTCTGATCGCAGGTGGCGGCCTCGCAGGCACCAGTATTGCCTGTGCCCTCGACAGTGTTGGCATCAGCACTGCCATCATTGAGTCCGTCGCCATGGACGCAAGCAGCCAGCCAAGTTTCGATGATCGCGCAATTGCTCTTTCGTGGGGCAGCAGGCGTATTTTCGAGGGCATTGGCATCTGGGATGCGATTGCAACCACTGCAACGCCAATTAACCACATTCATATTTCCGAAAAGGGACGTTTCGGACAAGCCCATCTGGATGCGCAGGAAGAGTCGGTCGAGGCACTTGGCTATGTCGCACTGGCACGTGATATCGGTCATGCACTCCATCAGCGCATGCTCGACAGCAAGGTACATCGCTTCTGCCCTGCAACCCTGGTCGACTTCAAAGTGGATGACGAAAGGGTAACCACCACGATTGAAGCCAATGGTGAAACTGAAACTGTCACGGCCAAACTGCTGATCGCAGCCGACGGCAAGGAGTCAGGCATTCGCCAGGCGCTGGGCATCGAAAGCCGTGAATCCGCCTATAACCAGGCAGCTATTGTCAGTAACCTGCTGCCGGGCAAACCACATGAAAATATCGCCTATGAGCGCTTCACTAACGAAGGGCCGCTGGCGCTGCTGCCAATGACCGACAACCGCTTCGGCGTGGTATTAACGGTGCCCCAGGAAGAGGTAGAAGAGTACCTTGCCCTGGATGATGCCGCTTTTATCGAAGAGGTTCAGAAACGCATCGGCTTTCGCTGCGGACGCTTTCAGCAGGCAGGCAAGCGCGCCTCCTACCCATTAGTACTGATGCGTACGGACGCAATCACTGCACAACGTGTTGCGCTGGTCGGCAATGCCGCGCATGCACTACACCCGATATCCGGCCAGGGATTTAATCTTGGCCTGCGTGATATCGCCGCGCTGGTTGATGTCATCACAGATGCAATCAGGCAGGATGAAGACCCGGGTAGTGATGCCGTATTGCAGAAGTACGCCGAGTGGCGCAAACAGGATGTGCGCAGTATCACGCTCGCCACCGATGCTCTTGCTCGTATTTTCAGCAACCCGCTGGTAGGTGTTGGCACAGGGCGCAGCGCTGGCCTGGTTGCAACAGACCTGTTGCCCGGATTGCGTCACCGCATCGCAAAACATGCGATGGGGGTCCTTGGCAAGCAGCCAAGACTCGGACGAGGACTGCCCTTATGAAGAAATCATCCACACACAATAGCCAGGTCGCCATTGTCGGCGGTGGCATGGTTGGCGCCGCATCTGCCTGTGGTCTTGCAGACCTCGGGCTTGACGTCACCCTGATTGAACACAATCGTCCCGATTTCGACTGGCCACAGGATGAGATTGACCTGCGTGTCTCCGCCATTAACAAGGCCTCCCAGCACCTGCTGGGAAATCTTGGTGCCTGGCAGTTGATTGACGACAGGGATGCGGTCGCCTATCGCGAAATGCGTGTATGGGACAGTCTCAGCAGTGAAATTCATTTCGACAGCGCTGATATCGGGGAACCCGATCTCGGCCACATACTTCAAAACCGGGTGATTCAGCGCGCCCTGTGGCAGGCGATGGAAAAGAGACCCGGCATCACCGTACTTTCACCCTGTTCCGTCACAGATTTGCAGCCGTCACCAGAGAAAATCACCCTGCAACTGGATGACGATGCATCACTGGAGAGCGAGCTGCTGGTTGCTGCAGATGGTGCCCGCTCACGTATGCGCGATGAACTGGGAATCGGTTTCAGTGAATTCGATTTTCAGCAAACAGCCGTGGTGACAACGGTGCGTCTTGCACAGGGACACGCTGAGACCGCGTGGCAACGTTTCTTGCCCGAAGGGCCGCTCGCCTTTCTGCCTATATCCACCGATCAGTGTTCAATTGTCTGGTCAACCACGGCGGACATCGCCGAAAAACTGGTGGAAATGGACGATGCGGCATTCTGTGTCGCACTTAATGAGGCAGTCGAGGGACGTCTGGGTGAGATTACAGAAACCTCTCAACGTGCGCGTTATCCGCTGCGCTCAATCCATGCAGAAAGTTACATCAGTAGCCATGCCGCTCTCGTCGGCGATGCCGCGCACCAGATTCACCCGCTTGCCGGCCAGGGCGTCAACCTCGGTTTTCGTGATGCCGGCGCATTGATCGACACGGTTGCCAGCCAGCTCGAACGCGGCCGTCCGATCAGTAATGAACAAGGCCTGCGTGCATACGAACGTACACGCCGCGGCGATAACCTGCTGATGCAGAAAAGCATGGAAGGCTTCAATCACCTCTTCAGTAACGATAACAGCTTGCTGAAACTGTTTAGAAACGGGGGGCAAGCTGCCACGCAGCGACTGCCTCTCATCAAAGAGGGCTTCATGCAACATGCGCTTGGCACCTCCGGAGAGATTCCAAGCCTGTGTAAAAAAGCGATGTAGGAGCGGCGTGAGCGCCAGAGATAGAGCCCTACAATGAAGGATGAATTAAGGGTAGAATTGCCTCACGAACAACCGGAACATACGCCATGCACTGTTATTCACGCTATCTCTTCATCATCCTTGTCGCCATTCTCGGCATAGGCAACATGCTCAGCGGATGTGGCAGCAAGGGAGCTCTCTACCTGCCTGAATCATCACAATCCGGGCAAGCCAGTCAGCCTGTCGTCAAGCCGGCCGGAAACTGATGGATCATTTTGAATACAAGGGCGGACAACTGTTCGCCGAGGGTGTTGCTGTTGCCGAAATTGCGCAACAGTATGGAACCCCGTGCTATGTCTATTCGCGCGCAACCCTGGAGCGTCACTGGCACGCTTTCAATGACGCCTTCAACAACCACCCGCACCTGATCTGTTTTGCGGTCAAGGCCAACTCCAATCTAGGCGTTCTCAATGTCCTGGCTCGTATGGGCTCAGGCTTTGACATCGTCTCTGTCGGTGAACTCGAACGTGTCCTTGCTGCCGGTGGTGATCCGAAGAGAGTGGTTTTTTCCGGTGTCGGCAAACGCTCGGACGAAATGCGCCGTGCGCTCGAGGTCGGCATTCATTGCTTTAATGTTGAATCTGAAACCGAACTGCAACTACTCAACCAGGTCGCGCTTGAGTGCGGTACAAAAGCCCCGGTATCACTGCGCGTCAATCCGGATGTTGATGCAGGCACGCACCCCTACATCTCGACCGGACTGCGTGAAAACAAGTTCGGTGTGCCCGTCAGTGAGGCCAAGCGCCTTTACCACGAGGCAAAAGAGCTTGCCGGACTCGACCTCGCCGGTATCGATTGCCATATCGGCTCGCAGCTGACTGAGCTGACCCCGTTCCTCGATGCCCTCGATCGCATTCTCGCATTGATCGATGAACTGGCGGCTGACGGAATCAAGCTGCGCCATATCGATCTTGGCGGCGGTCTCGGTGTGCCCTATACAGATGAGCAGCCACCATTGCCACACAACTATGCTGAGGCGGTACGCGATCACATCACTGCACGCGATCTCGAGGTTATCCTTGAGCCGGGACGCGCCATTGCTGCCAACGCAGGTATCCTGCTGACACGCGTGGAGTACCTCAAGCCAACAGAAGAGAAAGACTTCGCCATCGTCGATGCAGCCATGAACGACCTGCTGCGCCCGTCACTCTACAACGCTATTCAGCAGATTATTCGTGCTGATCAAAACGCGCAAGGGCGTGACGGCCTATACGATATCGTAGGGCCGGTATGCGAAACCGGGGATTTCCTCGGCAAGAGTCGCAGCCTGTCACTAGCTGCAGGGGACCTGCTGGCAGTTCGTTCCAGTGGTGCCTACGGTTTCACCATGAGCTCCAATTACAATTCGCGGCCGCGCGCAGCAGAAGTGATGGTCGATGGGGATCAGGTTTATGTTGTACGTGAACGCGAGACGATTGAATCGCTGTTCGCTGGTGAGCAAACTCTCCCCTGAGAACGACACCTGAACAGCGCGGACTCTCCGTTATCGGCGCCCGTGTGCAGCGCAGGACATCACAGATGAAGCGAAAAACTGTTTGAGCGATCGAAGATCGAGAGTTTTACTTCGTGATGTGCAGGGAAGCACAAATGCCGCGAGCGCAGGATGCGCAAGAGCGGTCGCTGTGATGGCCAAGTTGCGCACGATCAGGCGCCGGTAAGGAGCTGTTTCTTTGCCTACTTTCTTGTCAGCACAAGAAAGTAGAGTGGGTGCGAGCCACCGCGCGCTTTCAACATCAAACTGTCGCGCAGCGACACAAAAAAACACCAACTGCGCAAGTCAAGAACTCCAAATTTTGCTATCTTTCAGAAATGGAACTGCAATTCACAAAAATGCACGGCCTCGGGAATGATTTTGTCGTCTTCAACGCGATAGATCATCCACTCGAACTGAGCCCAGAACAGATTCGTCAGCTTGCCGATCGTCACTTCGGCATCGGCTGCGACCAGGTTCTGCTTGTCGAGGCGCCGCGTGACCAGGAAACTGACTTCTACTACCGCATCTACAATGCCGATGGCGGCGAAGTCGAACAGTGTGGTAACGGTGCGCGCTGCTTCGCGCGCTACGTGCATGACAAGGGACTGACAGACAAGGCCACTATCCCCGTCGGTACTGCTCGCGGCCCAATCACGCTGGAGCTGGAAGAGAATGACCTGGTGCGCGTTAACATGGGCACACCGCAATTCGACCCGGCCAGCCTGCCCTTCACCACCGAAAGCACCGCTGACAGCTACATGCTTGAGGTCGGCAGTGATCGCGTTGAAATCGGCGCCGTGTCGATGGGTAATCCACATGCTGTACTGCTGGTCGGCGATACCGATACGGCAGATGTTGAACACCTGGGACCACTGATCGAATCACATCCCGCGTTTCCGAATCGCGTCAATGCGGGTTTCATGCAGGTTGTGGACCGCTCACGCATTCGTCTGCGCGTCTATGAGCGCGGCAGCGGTGAAACCCTCGCCTGTGGTACGGGCGCCTGCGCAGCTGTTGCCCACGGGATACGCCAGGGCCTGCTGGACAGATGCGTAACGGCTGAATTGAGGGGTGGAGAGCTTGTGATATGCTGGGATCAAGAGGATGAACCGGTGTGGATGAGCGGTCCTGCCACATCGGTTTTTGAAGGAACTATAACAATAGAAGACGAGTTATGAGCGATACACCATCATTTGAACAAGAGATTCTCGATTTCCTTGAAGCCAACCCGGCTTTTCTCGACGGGCATCCGGACATTTTGCAGAAACTGCACCTCACACACGAGGCGGGAGCAGGAACAGTTTCGCTGATCGAACGTCAGAACAGCTCCCTGCGTCAGAAACTGGACGACACCCGTAAACAGCTCGAGTCGCTGATCAAGGTGGCGCGTGAGAACGACATTCTGAATCGTCGTTTGCACGAACTGACGCTAACACTGATTGAAGCCGGTTCTCTCGATACCCTGCTGGATACCCTGCTCGACGATTTGCGTGAGCAATTCCAGGCTGATGCAGTCGAGGTCAAGCTCTTCTCTGCCAGTGAACTCGAACAGGCTGTCAACGAAGGTAAACCTGGACCTGTGCTGTTCGAGGATTTCATGCAGAATGGCAAACCTCGCTGCGGTCTGCTGAAAAGCGAACAGATGCAATACCTTTTCAGTGAGAATGCACAGGAGACAGGCTCTGTTGCCATCATCCCGCTGCGTCATGCCAATACCGAGGGAATCCTCGCCATTGGCAGTCACGACAACCAGCGATTTCACCCGGGAAAGGATACCGAGCTACTGCAACGCCTTGGTGAACTCGCCAGCTATGCCATCTCGCGCTTTCAACAGTCGGATGACAGATGAGTGAAGGCGACAACAACTCCCGGCAGGCAATAGCCAGGGAACTGGTTGAACGCTTTCATGACTATCTCGCCTACGAAAGGCGCCTCTCTCCACGTACACTCTCTGCCTACCAGGGCGATATCGAACGCTTTCGCGAATGGCTCCGGCAAGCGGATGTCAGCCATCCGAAGGAGATTACACAGCACCATGTACGCGCCTACGCTGCCTGGCGCCACCGTAACGGCACAACCGCGAAAAGCCTGCAGCGTGTACTCTCAAGCCTGCGTGCGCTATTCCGATTCCTGATTCGTGAAGGTGTTACCGGCATCAATCCGGCAGAAGGCGTGCGTGCACCGAAAATTGCCAGGCGCCTGCCCAAGTCACTGGATGCCGACCAGGTCAACCAGCTACTGACGATCCGTGAGACCGATCCACTTGCCTTGCGTGATCGTGCCATGCTCGAGTTGCTCTATGCTTGTGGCTTGCGCCTGGCTGAACTGGTGTCACTTGATGTCAATGATATCCCCTCAGAGGACAACCAGCTTGAGGTTACCGGCAAGGGCAGCAAAACCCGCCGTATCCCCCTTGGACGCATGGCACGCGATGCTATTGATGCATGGCTGAAAGTACGTGGCGATATGGCAAAAGAGGGTGAAACTGCTCTCTTCACCGGCGTTCGCGGCAGCCGCATCAGTCCCAGAATGGTTGAGAAATGTGTTGCCGAACGTGCCGTCAAACAGGAGACCAACAGGCACCTGACTCCTCACATGCTGCGCCACTCCTTTGCCTCTCATCTGCTCGAATCTTCCGGTGATCTGCGTGCCGTGCAGGAGTTGCTCGGGCACGCAGATATCAGCACCACTCAGATCTATACCCACCTCGATTTCCAGCACCTGGCCCAGGTCTACGACAAGGCGCATCCGCGTGCACGGCGGAACAAGGAAAGTGATGAGACTCCTGCCGAGAAGGAAAACGGCAAGTAGGGGAAACCTCTGATGCTGAATTGCCGTATAATTGCCGCCCTGTTGATAAAACATGAACTTACATGAGCGGTAAAATTTACATCCAGACCTTCGGTTGCCAGATGAACGAGTATGACTCGGACAAAATGTTCGATGTCCTGCGTGAGTCACACAACCTGGAACTGACAGACACTCCTGAAGAAGCTGACGTGCTACTGCTGAACACCTGCTCAGTGCGCGAAAAGGCGCAGGAAAAGGTGTTCCACCAGCTTGGTCGCTGGCGTCCACTGAAACAGAAAAATCCTGATCTCGTTATTGGTGTTGGTGGTTGTGTTGCGAGCCAGGAAGGCGATGCCATAACCAAACGCGCGCCCTTTGTAGACCTCGTCTTCGGACCCCAGACCCTGCATCGCCTGCCGATGATGCTGGACAGCATCAGGAGTGAAGGTGGGCACCAGGTTGATGTCAGCTTCCCTGAAATCGAGAAGTTCGACCGCCTTCCCGAGCCGCGTGCCGAGGGACCCACAGCGTTTGTCTCCATCATGGAGGGCTGCTCCAAGTACTGTACCTTTTGTGTTGTACCCTACACACGCGGAGAAGAGATCAGCCGACCCTTTGATGATGTACTCGCTGAAGTCGCACAACTTGCTGACCAGGGAGTACGTGAAGTCAACCTGTTGGGACAGAACGTGAATGCCTACCGAGGCAAGATGCATGACGATGAGATCGCAGATCTTGCACTGCTGATCCGCTATGTTGCTGCAATTGATGGTATTGATCGCATCCGCTTCACCACCTCGCATCCTGTCGAGTTCAGTGATTCGCTGGTCGATGTCTATGCAGATGTACCCGAACTGGTCAGTCATCTTCACCTGCCTGTTCAGAGTGGTTCGGACCAGATTCTTATGCGCATGAAACGCGGCCATACCGCGTTTGAATACAAGCAGAAAATTCGCCGTCTACGTGAACTCCGCCCCGATATGAGCATGTCGTCCGACTTCATCATCGGTTTCCCCGGTGAAACCGATACCGATTTCGAACAGACAATGAAACTGATCGAGGAGATCGACTTCGACCACTCTTTCAGTTTTATCTACAGCCAGCGCCCCGGTACGCCTGCCGCTGACTATACCGACGACGTGCCCATGGAAGCCAAGCAGGCACGCCTGCAACGCTTGCAGCAGGCGATCAACAGTAATGCGCAACGCTTTAGCAGGCAGATGGTCGGCACCACACAGCGTGTACTTGTCGACCGCCCTGCGCGCAAGGATCCGGACGAAATTTCCGGGCGTACCGAGAATAATCGCGTGGTCAACTTCAAGGGATCACAAGAACTGATCGGACAATTCGTCGATGTACGTATTACGGAGGCCTTTCCCAACTCGCTACGCGGCGAGATGGCAGACAAGCAATGAATGACCACCCAACAACACTGCAACTGGCACTCGAGCCACAGGATAACGAGCGTCTATCAAATCTCTGTGGTCCGCTCGAGGAACACCTGCACCAGATCGAGCGCCAGCTCGGCATAGAGATCAATAATCGCGGCCATGATTTCAGCCTGGTTGGTCCGGACAGTGCGGTCAATGCAGCTGAAGAGCTGATCACTGAACTCTACCGTGATACCACAAATGAAGCCCTGGATGCAGAGCGCACCCACCTTGCCCTGCAACAGGCCGGTATAGAAGAGTTACTCGCCAAAAAGCCTGCACATGAACCGCAGGAGGTCGTGATAAAAACCCGCCGCGGCATGGTGCGTGGACGCGGCCCTTACCAGAAAGAATACCTCCACAAGGTCGTGACGCACGACATCAACTTCGGTATCGGACCGGCAGGAACAGGTAAAACTTTTCTCGCTGTTGCCTGTGCCGTGGATGCACTCGAACGCCAGACCGCACGCCGTATTCTGCTTGTACGTCCGGCTGTCGAAGCGGGTGAGAAGCTCGGCTTTTTACCCGGAGATTTGAGCCAGAAAATCGACCCCTACCTGCGTCCGCTTTACGATGCCCTGTATGAAATGCTCGGATTTGAACGCGTACACAAGTTGATTGAACGCAATGTTATCGAGGTCGCACCCCTGGCCTACATGCGCGGGCGTACACTCAATGAATCCTTCATCATTCTCGACGAGGCACAGAACACCACCACCGAGCAGATGAAAATGTTTCTCACACGAATCGGTTTCGGATCCACCGCAGTCATTACTGGTGACATAACCCAGGTTGACCTGCCGACAGGCAAACGATCAGGACTGCGTGAGGCGATTGATGTACTTGCAGATATCGATGGCATCAGCTTCACCTTTTTCAACTCACATGACGTAGTGCGTCACAAGCTGGTGCAAAAGGTAATCGAGGCTTATGAGCAAAAAACGGACGACTGATCTTACCCGGCGTTGTACATGGTGCGGTGATGATCCTCTCTATGTCGCTTATCACGATAGCGACTGGGGCGTGCCCGTACACAATGACAGGAAGCTCTTCGAAATGCTGACCCTCGAGGGGGCGCAGGCAGGGCTCAGCTGGATCACCATTTTACGCAAGCGGGAAAATTACAAGCTGGCTTTCGATAATTTCGATATCGATAAAGTCTCCGCTTATGACGACAGCAAGTTCGAGAGCCTGATGGGCGATGCCGGTATTGTGCGTAACCGCCTGAAGATCAGTTCTACCATCGACAATGCACGTGCAGTACAGAAAATCCGCCAGGAGCACGGCTCACTCGATGCCTTCTTGTGGAGTTTTGTAAATGGCGAAACACAACACAACAAGTGGAAAACCGTTTCAGATATACCGGCACAGACAGAGCTGTCCGTACAGCTCAGCAAGGCACTGAAAAGTTACGGCTGCCGCTTTGTCGGCCCAACTATCTGTTATGCATTTATGCAGTCGATTGGCATGGTCAATGACCATACGACTGACTGTTATAGACACCGGGAATTAATTACCCTAATGGGATCAGGTTCCACCTGAATTTATTCGTCATCCCCGCGCACGCGGGGATCCGAACAGTACATCAGATCCCGGTTCTTCACCAAGTAAAGACCGGGATGACGGTTTATGGAATGCCACACACAAACCCGATTTGTTACTGGCCCTTCTCCGCAGGCATGGCATCACTGAAAAGCGCAGCAACATCAACTGCATCAAAATTGTATTTTGCCATACAGAAATCACAGTGTGTCTCAACAACATCCATCTCTTCGAGCAGGCTTTCCACCTCCTCCTTGCCCATATTCAGCAACAGACCTGCAGCCATACCATCGATACTCGTCAACCATAGCTGTGTTGGCAACTGCTCTGATTGAGTGAAATAGGTTTTCAATGTCTCTGCAATTGAATCGCCTTTAAGTTCAACTATGCCCTGGTAACGCTCACTACCCTGTGCATCAATAGTGATCACCATGCGTCCCTGGCCGACAAGCTCAGAAAAACCGGCAGCGGTTTCAAAGCTGTCATCATAATGTGCCAAACCGCGGACAGTATTATCACTGTTTGCCTGGGCAATCAGTGTTCGCATCGGGCCATCACCTTCAACCTGCATGATCAAGGCGCCGTCAAGCTTGATGGTAGATGCAAGCAGCGCAGCTGCTGACAGTGCCTCACCCAGCTGCGCCTTGATTTCCCGCGGATAATCATGGTTCTCAAGCAGTGCCTTGAAACTGCTATCAAGCCGTACCAACTCACCCCTGACACCCATAGTGTCAAACAGGAAACGTTGCTGCAGATCTGCTTCAGGCTTCATCTTCATTCTGGTAGACCACCTCACCTTCACTGTTCTCAACTTCGACCGTGATCGGGATACCCTGCCGAATCGAGTCTGTGACCACGCAGAAATCCTCGAACAGTGCGAGGCAACGCTTCGCCTTTGCTGCATTGGAGAGATCCTCCGACATTTTCAGCTTGATACTCATGCCACCAATGCGAAGACGCTTCTTTTCATTGCGTACTATCGTTGCCGTCACCTCGGTAGTCACACTGCCGGGCAATGGTTCACCGCGATTAATACAATGAAGGAGGCTCGCGCTCAAACAGTTGGCTGCCGAGACAGCCAGCAGGCGTGAGGGATTGGGACCGGCCAGCATGCCCAAAGGAGGTGGCTCATCGACAATCATGTCGTCGAGTGCTTTTTTATCGAACTTCACCTTGAACTCGTAATCCTCAAGGTGTTCAAGCGTCAGCGTGAAACGCGCCTGCTCTGACATTAGTTTTTTCTCCTACCGGTTTATAAAGTCTGTTTAAATAATTCAAGGGTACGCTGCCAGGATGCGGCATCCGCATCTGCATCATACTTCAGGTTCTCAATACCATATTTAGCAGCATCCGGATTGGTAAATGAGTGCCTGACGTCACCACCAAAGATCACCATTTCCCAGTCCGCATCTGCCTCTTCCAGCTTGTTCTGAAAATTGCTGACAACCTCGGGGGCGACGAACTTATCACCGTGGCCATGAAACATCATGACTTTCGTACCAATCTTACCCTTGACCGATTCCGGTGCCGCAGGAAGCGAGGCATGATAACCGACTACAGCTTTCGCTTCCGTGCCTGAATAGGCCATTTGTAAGATCGTACCACCGCCAAAGCAATAGCCGATGGCAGCCATTCGCTGCGGATCAACCAGGCCACTCTTCTTGAGCTGCTCAAGTCCAAGCGCTGCACGCTCCTGCCATCCATCGACATCTGCAGTCACTTCCAACATCCACTCTTTCGCCTGGGCTGGTTTATCAGTAACTTTTCCGGTACCGTACATATCAGCCGCAAAAGCAACATATCCCGCCTCTGCCAGCATACGTGCTCTTGTTTTTGCATAATCGTTCAGACCCCACCAGGCGTGTATCACCATGACGCCAGGACCATTGCCCTTCTTTGCATCATCCCAGTAGAGGTGACCGGTCAGTTTTTCCCCATCATGTTCGTATTCCACCGTCTTTGTTTGAACTTCTGCCTGAACCGGCATTGCCAACAAAAGCGTCATCACTGTAATCAGTCGCTTCATCCTCATTCTCCTTTTTTGTAATAAGTCAGGCTTTATACTTTTTTATTAAAACCACACCATCATAATCAACGGCACCGCCACGGCTACGATTATCACCTCGAGCGGCAAACCCATACGCCAGTAATCGCTGAACTTGTAACCGCCAGGGCCCATGACAAGGGTATTTGACTGATGCCCGATCGGGGTCAAAAAAGCGCAGGATGCGCCCACCGCCACTGCCATCAAAAAGCCGTCGGCAGAAACACCCAGTTGCTGGCTGATACCGACCGCAATTGGTGCCATTACCAGTGCCGTAGCCGCATTATTGATGATATCGGACATGAACATTGTCACCACCAGTACCAGCGCAATTATCCAGTAAAGCGCCATTCCTTCAGACCAACCAGTCAGGTTGCTTGCAACCAGTTCTGTCATACCGGTGGTTTCAAGTGACTTGCCGACAGGAATCATGGCACCCAGCAGGACAATCACTGGCCAGTCGACTTCATCATAGAGTTGATGCACCGGTAGCATGCCAATCACAATATAGCCGAATATAGCGAGCAGAAAGGCGAGGTACAGCGGCATCAGCTCGAACAGACCAAGACAGATAGCGACAATAAAAATTATTAGCGACAAGCTGGCATTTCTGCGTTGCCCCAGTGAGATATCCCTTGGCGCAAGCGGCAACAGAGAGAGGCGCTGCAACTGCTCATCCATTTCGTCACGCCGCCCCTGCAGCAACAGAACGTCACCTATCCTGAAGCGGATGTGACGCAGGCGCTTGCGCAAGTTTTCACCATGTCGAGAAAGCCCGACCAGCGAAAGATTGTCACCACTCTCCCTGCGCAGAAACCTGACATTACGATTCACCAGTTTTGACTGGGCCGATACGATACCCTCGAAAAATTCGAGTTCCTGGGGATCAATATGTTCAACATCACTTGCCGATGCTGCCCTCAGCTGCAGTCCGTAACTATCCAGTACCGGCTGCAGATCCTCCGCTTTTCCTGAAGCAATCAGGACATCTCCTTCCTGAAAACGAAAACCCGGTGGCATAGGTTGCACGCCCTGCGCCTTACCTAGCAGACCGACCAACTGGATATCCCATCCCTCTTCGAGCATGACCGGCCGCAGGTAACGCCCTATCAGCGGCGACTCGGGAAGTATCTCGAGTTCAGTCAGGTAATCACCCACATCAAACAGCTGATCGGGAATATTTTTTTCGAGTCTCTCCCTGGGCAACAGTCGCCAGCCGATAATGATGACAAAAAGAAAGCCGGCAACTGCCACGGGCAATCCTACCCACGCAAAGTCGAACAGTTTGAAAGCCGCCTCGCCAGTCAGGTCGGAACGCATTGTAGCGATAATAATATTCGGCGGCGTACCGATCAGGGTTGTCATACCACCGAGGATGCTGCCGAAGGCTAACGGCATCAGGAGCATTGCCGGTGAACGTCCTTGCTGTTTCGCTGTTGCAATTGCAACAGGCAGCATCAGTGCCAGCGCACCAACATTATTCATGAATGCCGATGCCACCGTCACCACCAGAGTCAGGGATGCAATATGCAACATCGGATGTTTTGTCAGCGGAGCAAGACCGCCGGTAATCAGGTCTACAACACCGGCACGCTTGAGTGCATGACTGATGATCAGCACGGCAGCAACTGTTATCACCGCCGGGTGACCAAATCCGGAGAATGCCTGCTCAACAGGTACCAGCCCAAGAAGCGTTGAAAAGACCAGTGCGGACATGGCAACCAGGTCATGCCTCCAGCGCCCCCAGGCAAACATGATGAACAACAGGAGCAGAACAGCGCTGATCAGCCACTGGTCATGTGTCATATTCTATCTTCCTGTTCAGTCGATCAATTCGACCTTTAGTGTCGAGCCTTGTGATCCAATGATACGAACCTTCTGACCGGTAGCCGCATCAGGCCCGGTCACTTTCCATGTGGTTTCACCAAGGTGAATACGCCCGGTACCGTTGACGATCGGGGTCTCAACAACAGCCATTTTCCCGACCAACTCGACACCGCGCTCATTCAGTGCAGGCTGCTCGCTCTCGATCGGGTGACGCTTGAACCAGCTACGACCGATAAGAATCGAAGCGACACTCAGCACCGCGAACAGCAAGAACTCCATCTCCCAGCTCATTTCGATCGCGAGCGCAGCCAGTGCTGTGATTGCTGCCGCGAAGCCCAACCACATAAAGAAGGCTGCGGGTGAGAATATCTCCATTATCAGAAACAGCACGGCAACGATAAGCCAGTGCCACCAGTTCATGGAATCGAACAATCCTTCCATCATCAGGCTTCCTTTTTCTCAGCAAGTGCAGTTTTGGCCACTTCGGCGATGCCGCCAATTGAACCTATCAGGCTCGAGGCTTCGAGTGGAATCATGATCAGTTTCTGGTTCTCGGCCGTTCCTATGGTCTGCAATGCCTCGGTATATTTCTGGGCGATGAAGTAATTGATCGCATTGACATCACCTTTCGAGATCGCGTCTGAGACCACCTCGGTCGCCTTCGCTTCAGCCTGCGCCAGGCGCTCGCGACCCTCGGCCTCACGGAAGGCTGCTTCACGCTCACCCTCTGCATGCAGTATCTGCGACTGCTTTTCACCTTCTGCACGCAGAATTTCCGCCTGGCGAAAACCCTCGGCATCGAGAATGTTGGCACGTTTTTCACGCTCGGCTTTCATCTGGCGACCCATCGCCTCGACCAGGTCTTGCGGTGGATTGATATCCTTGATCTCGATACGCGTAATCTTGATGCCCCATGTTCCGGCCGCCTCATCGACAACCGACAGTAGGCGTGAGTTGATCGCATCACGATTGGAGAGCAACTCGTCAAGATCCATCGAGCCAAGTACCGTTCTAATATTGGTCATTGCCATCTGCAGGATGGCGCGGTACATATCGTTAACCTTGTAGGCGGCACTGGCAGCATCCATCACCTGGAAAAAAACCACGCCGTCAGCTGTGACCATTGCGTTATCGCGCGTGATTACCTCCTGCGACGGCACATCCAGTACCTGTTCCATCATGTTCATCTTGGCACCAATGCCATCGATGATCGGAATAATGACATGAAAACCGGGCTTGAGCGTGCGGGTGTACTTCCCCAGCCTTTCAACCGTGTACTCAGATCCCTGCGGCACTCGCTTCGCGCCAAGCATGACGATAACGAAGGCAAGTACGACGGTGACAACAGTAAACATCTCCATTTCCATACCCATTTTTCCTGTCTCTCCTATTGATGATGACTTTCTGGAACAAAGCAGCGATTATTTGCGGTTGAAACTACCGTTCCAAGCGACACTGATTTCATTTTATGGCAATCACAGATACCATAGCACAGCAATATGACAAGTTACCTCAAACCTCCAAAATCCCTGTTGCGCAAGGTCGGCCGTGCGATAGCCGATTATGACATGATCCGCGACGGCGACAGAATCCTGCTGGGTGTCTCCGGCGGTAAGGATTCGCTCTCGCTGCTACACATCCTTGGCCACCTGCAAAGCTATGCACCGGTTAAATTTGATCTTGGGGTACTGACGGTCGATCCGGAAGTCGAAGGCTTTGACCCACACTCACTGACTGAATATTACACCCGCATCGGTGTGCCCTGGCACTACGCTGAACAGCCGATCATGGAGCAGGCAAAACAGAACATGGATGGCGACTCTTTCTGCGCCTACTGCTCACGTATGAAGCGCGGAATCATGTACTCGACCTGTCGCAAAGAAGGCTATAACGTGCTGGCGCTGGCACAGCACCTTGATGACCTTGCAGAAAGCCTGCTGATGTCAATATTTCACGGCGGTCAACTGCGTACCATGAAGGCGAATTACACCAACAGGGAGGGAGATGTGCGCATCATCCGTCCACTCGCCTATGCGCGTGAAAACCAGATGGCTGATTTTGCCAATAGTGCAAAACTGCCTGTCATCCCGGACTCCTGTCCGGCATGCTTTTCAATGCCAACACAGAGGGAGTCGATGAAACAGCTGCTGGCGCAGCTTGAGGGTGAAAACAAGCACCTGTTTGCAAACATGCTGCACGCCATGCGTCCGTTGCTTGAAGAAAAGCTATAGGGAGATTGCCACTATTTTAGTTCATGTAAGGAAATCAGCTGCTCAAACTGTTCCGCCGTGACTGGCTGGCTGTATAAATAGCCCTGCACTTCCTGGCATCCTGCACCGCGCAAAAATTCAGCCTGCTCCAGTGTCTCTACACCCTCGGCAATAACTGTTAAGCCAAGACTTTTTCCCAAGGCGATAACTGCATCAGCAATCGCCATGTCATCAGGGTCACCCGGGATGTCGTGCACAAAGGATCGATCGATCTTGAGCTTGTGAATGGGCAGTTGCTTCAAATAACTGAGCGAGGAGTAGCCAGTACCAAAATCATCAATCGCCAACACGATACCGAGCTGACGCAACTCATCCAATTGTTTAATCGCAGATTCAGTTTTCTGCATAAGCAGGCTTTCTGTCACCTCGATCTCCAATCGTGAGGCCGGCAGACCACATTTGGCAAGTACATCTTGTACCACTTCAACGAGCCTGCCGCGCTGGAGTTGTGGCCCGGCCACGTTGACTGCTATCCGGCCTATGTCGATACCCTTGTCTAACCACTTTTTGGCCTGAGAACACGCCTCTTGCAGCACCCATTCACCGATGGGCATGATGAGACCGGAATCCTCGGCAATGGGAATAAATCTTGAAGGAGAAATCAGGCCAAGCTGCGGTTGTTGCCAGCGAATCAGTGCCTCTGCGCCCACGATCTTGCCAGTATGCAGGTCGAGCTGGGGTTGATAGTGAAGAATAAACTCCTCTTTTTCCAACGCCTGGCGCAAGTTGTTTTCCATCAGAACGCGTTCGAACGCTTTGTGGGTCAATGCTTCAGTATAAAACTGGTAGTTGTTACGCCCCTCTTCCTTGGCACGGTACATCGCAGCATCGGCATTGTGTAACAATTCATCCGCACTCTTGCCATCCTGAGGGTACAGGGAGATACCCAGGCTCGCTCCGATACTGAGTTCATGGCCGTTCAGCAAAACGGGGGCCCTGAAAGCCTTCAAGAGTTTTTCTGCCATGTTGGCAATGTCTTCAGGCCTGCTCACACTTCCCAGCAATAGCACGAATTCATCACCGCCGACACGGGCCACGGTATCTTCCCGGCGTAGCGACTGAGTCAATTTCTCCGCCACATCCTGCAATAACTGATCCCCTAGTGGATGCCCCAGGCTATCATTGATATGTTTGAAATGGTCCAGATCGAGAAAGAATAACGCCAGGTCAGTTCCTGTACGATCAGCATGCCGAATAGCCTGTTTCAGGCGTTCGCTCAACAGCAGGCGATTGGGCAGGCCGGTGAGTGCATCGTGGTGTGCCAGGTGGTCAAGTTTTTCCTGTGACTGTTTGATCTGGCTGATATCGGAGACCACCGACACATACTGGGTCAGCTTCCCGTCCTCGTCAAAAACACCGTTGATATTCTGCCACCCGGGATAAACATCACCATCCTTGCGCCTGTTCCAGATTTCACCTCGCCAACTCCCGGTAGCGATTAGTGCTTTCCAAATATTTCGGTAGAAATTTATGTCATGACGCCCGGACTGCCATATGCGCGGATTTCGACCGAGAATTTCCTCACGCGAATAGCCCATGATTTCCGTGAAGGCCTTGTTGACCTCAATAATATTGCCATCGGTATCCGTCACAACGATTCCCTCGGCCGTGTTATCGAAGACACTGGCTGCCAGGCGCAGACGTTCATGCGCCTGCTTGGTTTCGGTGACATCTATGACAGATGCCAGCGTTTGCCCGGTTTCCGAGATGAATGCAATATTCAGCAGCGTCCATCCAGTCCGGCCTGCCGCCGTGGAAAACCTGAATTCATATGAAAGTGGCGCTTCCTCACCCAGCAAACGGCTGTCGTGGTACGACTTTATACGGGCTCGATCCTGCTCATCCACAAAATCGAGATAGGAACGACCGATGATATCTTCTACAACACTATCGGCCAGTTTGGCGAAATCCTGGTTGACCAGGGAGAAGGTGCCATCGGCCTCGACCACTGTCATACCGGTGCCGGTACGCTCGAAGAGTTGGCGATACATCAACTCTGAGTGAGCAAGACTCTCCTCAAGCCGGACACGATCACTAACGTCCTGCACCACAGCCAACACCGCCGTGTTCCCCTCATAAGGTATAACAGCTCCAGTAATAATGGCTGAAATTCGTTGACGGCTTTTGGTCAGGCAAGTCAGCTCCTCGGTGACCGCATTCCCTTCACTGAAAACGGCTTTTACAAACACCTCCAAAGCCTCCATTTCATCGGGATGAAAGCTGGATACAGAAGTGTGCAGTAACTCATCATGTCCGTATTCCAGCAGCTCGCAGGCCTTGGGGTTGGCGTCCAGAATAAGGTCACCTTCCGGATCGAAAATGAGAATCGCGTTATTCGCGTGGATAAAGTAGCTCTGGTAACGTGCCTGACTTTCGCTCAACAGTTGTTGCGCCTGCTCGCGCTCGGTGATGTCCTGTACGGTTCCGACGGAGCGCAGAGGCTTGCCCGCATCGTCATAGAAGGTCTCGCAGCGCTCGTTGACATATTTGACCCTGCCATCCTTGAAATGCAGAGGATGAACGATATCGTATGGGGTATGGTTAGCTACTGATTCTGTGTACGCCTGGTTAACCAGGTGTCGATCATCAGGATGCAACTCGTTGAGAAAGGCCTCGTACGTGGATTCGAACTGCCGGGGATCGACCTCGAAGATATTGAAAGTCTCATCTGACCACCAGAGTTCGCCCGTTTCATACTTCAGTTCCCAACTGCCAATACGGGTTAACCGCTGGGACTCTGCCAGGCGCTCCTCGGTGCGTCTCAGTTCACGCTCCACCTTGAGTTCGGCTCGCACCTCTGTGAGCTCACTCTCGCGCAGATCCAGGGTCTCCTGCAAGTGTTCTACGTGGCGGTTGTAGAGCTGCTTGACGATATCGTGGCGCGTCACCAGTCCCACGATACATCCCTTGGCATCAACCACGACCAGACGCCGGATACACCTTGTATCCATCTCCTGTATGGCATCATTTAAAGCAGTATCGACAGTTACCCTGCAGACCGGACGGGTCATGACCTCAACCAGCGGAATGTCAAACGTCTGCCCAGGTATTGCTGCAAGCCGCACCAGGTCCCGCTCCGTGAAGATACCCAGTGGCTGCGCCTGCTCTTCGACCACGATGCAAGAGATGTTTTCACGCCTCATCAAACAGACCGCATCATCCACCGTGGCATCTCCGGGGAAGGTAACAACGTTCTCAACCATCACCGCACCGACTTCCTTGAAACGCACCAGGAAATCGGTGCTCAGATGTTTCAGAAAATCACCTTCGCTGACAATGCCTGCCAGCTCACCCTGTTGATTCACGATGATGAGATGACGGACCTGCTGTGCGGTGATCAGGCCATAGCCTTGATGGTAATCAACGCCTGGCAGAGCAGTGAGGGGAGGCTTGCTCATCACCTCGCCAACAAGGATGTTTTCGGCATTCAGATGACGATAGGTCAGCAGTACGGCGTCTCGCTCGGTAAAGATACCGACAGGCCGATCTCCGTCAACAACCACAAGGGAGCTGATCATACGTTCACGCATCAGAGACAAGGCATCATGCACAGGTCGGTCCGGCGTCACAGTGACAACGGGGAATGTAAGAATATCAGCGAGCTGGAGTTGTGCCATTGTCCCCTCAGGATCCTTGTATCTGTCTGTTCGTCTCAGCCAGGAAAAAAACAGGATCTGGAATATTGTCTATAGCTGAACTGCCTTAACAACTATATGTCAGTTCTATGGTGCAGGGTTTTACGAACTCTTGCCAGCAATACTTTTCAAGACAATAATTGTTAAGCCATTGGCTCAGATTGATGATCACAAAAAGAAAAAGGGAGTGCTGCTTGCGCAGCACTCCCTGAAATACTCAAAAGTGGAAATCTATCAGGTCCGGATGCCACACCCGGTCGTTAATCAGGAGAGGTAGGACCTCGCCTCTTCACCCGGATAGGGCAAACCGGCCAAACGCCACAACAGCAGGCAGCTGCCAAACAGGTTTTGAATACGCTTCTTGTCAATTTCGTTTTCGCGGCACATTTTCCGCAGGCTGATAATACTGCCGTTGCGCAAATATGCTTCACGCATACGCCCGATCAGTTGGAGCTTTTCATAATCCAGCGTGAGACCATGGTCAAGTGCAATTGCATCGGCAAATGATTCGCTCCAGGAATCAAAATCCTTGAGAAACCCCTCATCATCCACTTCGACCGCTACGAAAGCCGTGACCTGCTGAAGTTGTGTTATGCCCATCCCGGTATCCTCGTAATATGAATCATCGTTGAGGCAATACTAGTCAAGCGTGCAATATAATGTAAAATAATGACTTCGGATAAAGCTATGCAGAAAGTGCATAAGAGTCATGAACCAGCAACAACTTGCCTGTTTTGCCAAGGTCTGCTCTGAAGAGCTGAACGTGAGCCGTGCTGCAGCAGCACTATTCACCTCACAGCCAGCAGTCAGCCGCCACTTGCAGAACCTTGAGGAGGCGCTTGGCACGCCCCTGTTTGAGCGCCGAGGCAGAAAACTGATCGGCCTCACAAATGCAGGCAAGCGCACCCTGCATCATGCACAGGTCGTGGTTGCTCAGTTCGAGGCGCTTGAACGCATTGCGCGAGAGGAGCGCAATCCGCGCGGCGGCACACTCTCAATTTCGACGACACACACACAATCCAACTACCTGCTGCCCGATGTCATCAGCGAAATCCGTCATGACTATCCCGAACTGCGCTTCAACCTGCACCAGAGTATGCCGATACAGGTTGCTGAAATGGTCGCTTCCGGCGTTGCAAATATCGGTATTGCAACCGAATCAGTCAGCAAGCATCCGGATCTGATTGCTCTGCCCGCCTATAGTTGGAACCGGTTACTGCTGATTCCGAAGGGGCATCCGCTTGAATCAATTGATGAAATCACACTTGAAGACCTTGCCAGCTATCCGATGGTCACCTATGTCACCAGTATGACAGGGCGCAAACTGATGGACAGCGCATTCGAAAAAGCCGGCCTGGTACCGGACATTGTCATTGCAGCAAATGACTCCGACACAATCAAAGCCTATGTGAACAATGGTATTGGTATCGGCGTAATAGCCGAAATGGCCTTTTCGGATGAAGATGCCAAGCGATTCTCGATGCGTCCGCTCAAACACCTGTTTGACAATAATATTACCCGTGTTGCTATCCGTCGCGCCTATGTCCCGAGCCGGGTTGAACTCGATTTCCTGACACGCCTGTCGCCTTACTGGAGTGAAGAGGAGATTGTCAATATTGTTGAAATGCCGAAGGAAAAACTGAAAGCGCGAATTAAAAAAATAGAAAAATCAATGCTGAAAGGCAATGACGGGTAAAATCCCCGCTCCGTCCATACCCTGACAGACAATGCAAACGAATCCTGACATTTTCTCCTATCGCAAGCACTGGGCTCACAAGTTCGGGCCCGCACCCGTGCTGCCGATGTCCCGCGAGGAGATGGATATGCTCGGCTGGGACTCGTGTGACATCATCATCGTAACAGGTGATGCTTATGTCGATCACCCCAGCTTTGGTATGGCGATTATCGGGCGCCTGCTTGAATCACAGGGGTTTCGTGTCGGCATCATCTCGCAGCCGGACTGGCGTTCGGCTGATGCATTCCGTGAACTCGGCCAACCGAATCTCTTCTTTGGTATCACGGCCGGCAACATGGATTCGATGGTGAATCACTACACCTCGGACCGCAAGTCGCGTTCGGATGATGCCTACACACCGGATGGTGCTGGTGGAAAACGTCCCGACCGTGCGGTCACTGTCTATGCACAACGTGCACGCGAGGCGTTCAAAGGCACCCCAGTGGTCATTGGCGGCATCGAGGCAAGCCTGCGACGCATTGCTCAGTATGACTACTGGTCCGAGAAAGTCAGGCGCTCCGTATTGCCAGATTCAAAGGCCGACATGCTGCTGTTCGGTAACGCCGAACGCGCCATTGTAGAACTGGCACATCGCCTTGCTGCGGGCGAGAATATTCGTGAAATCAGGGATATCCGCGGTACCGCTTATATGCAACAGGGTATTGCCGAGGGCTGGACCGTGATCGACTCGACCGAGATCGATGAGCCAGGATCAGCGCATCATCGTGATCCTCATCCATACACTGATACCACTGCAGAAGCAGACTGCAAGAGCGAAAATGCCGGTGCCGCCAAGGTTGTTCATTTCTATGAGCGGCCCTCAAAACTTGACCGAAATACAACCGTTATTCGGCTGCCCTCCTATGACCAGGTGTCTCACGACAAGCGACTCTATGCACACGCCTCGCGTGTCTTTCACCTGGAAACCAATCCCGGTAATGCACGCGCCATGGTACAGAGGCACGGCAAGCGAGATGTCTGGCTCAATCCGCCACCCATACCGCTGACAACAAGTGAAATGGATCAGCTGTTCGAATTCCCCTACACGCGCAGACCACATCCCGCCTATGGAGATGCTCGTAATCCTGCATGGGAAATGATCCGTTTTTCGGTCAATATCATGCGCGGCTGTTTTGGCGGCTGCACCTTCTGTTCGATCACCGAACACGAGGGGCGCATCATCCAGAGCCGCTCAGAGGATTCAATCATTCGCGAGGTCGAAACCATTCGCGACACGGTTCCCGGGTTTACCGGCAACATCTCGGATCTTGGCGGACCGACGGCCAACATGTACCGTCTCAAGTGCAAGGATGAAAAAATCGAGGCCTCCTGTCGACGTCTCTCGTGCGTCTATCCGGATATCTGCAAGAACCTCGGAACCAATCATGCACCTTTGACGCAACTCTATCGCCGCGCGCGAGAACTGCCCGGCATCAAGCGAGTATTTATTGCCTCCGGCCTGCGTTACGACATCGCTGTTCGCGATCCGGAATATATCCGTGAACTGGTAACACATCATGTCGGCGGTTACCTGAAGATCGCCCCCGAACATACCGAGAGTGGTCCACTGTCGAAAATGATGAAGCCGGGTATCGGTACTTATGACAGGTTCAAGCAGCTGTTCGACAAGTATTCAAAGGCTGCCGGCAAGGAGCAATACCTGATCCCCTACTTCATCTCGGCTCACCCGGGCACCTCCGATGAAGACATGCTGAACCTTGCTATGTGGCTGAAACGCAATAACTTCCGCCCCGACCAGGTACAGGCATTCCTGCCGACGCCGATGGCGATTGCATCTGCCATGTACCACACGGGCCTGAACCCGCTGAAAAAAGTCACTCGCAGGAGTGAACAGGTTGCGACCGTCAAGGGCATCAAACAACGTCGCCTGCACAAGGCGTTCCTGCGTTATCACGACCCTGCCAACTGGCCGCTGCTGCGTGATGCGCTTAAACAGATGGGGCGCGCAGATCTCATCGGAAATGGCAAACGCCACCTGGTGCCATCCTGGCAACCGGGTGAAAAGCGTGCACCGAAAATACACGGACAGAAAAAAGATCTGCACCACCGCATCAGAACAGGAAAGAAAAGCAAACGTTCAGGTGGACGCCGAGTCTTTAATGAGAAAAAGAAATAATCTAAAATCATTTCTCCGCACTGCTTAACCCCCTTTTCAGGTCTATCTATATGAGCAACCCAAATCCACAGGAATTGATGGCCAAAGGCATAAAACATGCAATGGCAGGACGGCATAATCAAGCACTGAAGTCTTTCGACAAGGCACTGCGACTGGCTCCGAATGAACCTGCTCTTTGGTTCAACAAGGGCAATCTTCTGTCTGAAATGCATCGACTGAAGGAAGCCCTGGTATGCTTTGAGAAAACAACAACCATTGTTTCAAATAACCCCCAGGTATGGTTTGCAAAAGGTATTACCCTGGAAAGGTTACAGCGTTACCAGGATGCCATTGACTGCTTTGATAAAGTCCTCGCGATCACTCCTGACAATCCTGAAGCATGGCTTAGAAAAGGAATCAATTTTGGCTCTCTGAAAAGCTATGAAAAGGCTCTGTCGGCCCTGGATAAAGCGCTCTCCATACAGCCAAATCATCCGGAGATCCTGTTTTACAAGGGCATAGCATTGCGAGCATCCGGTCAAGACGAACTCGCAATTAACGTCTTCAAACAAGCCATTCGGGTAAAGCCCGATTTCGCTGAGGCATGGTGCCAACTGGGCATGGCCAATATGGCTCTATACAAATTTGATACCGCACTAACCAGCTATAACAAGTCTTTAGCACTAAATCCTGATTACCGAGAAGCATTACTAGGGAAATCAACATCTCTCAGACGACTCGAAAAACTTGAAGATGCTGAAAAATCGATACAGTCCGCAATATCAAAATACCCTAATGATTCAGACTGTTATGCAGAATCTGGCGTTATTCAGGATGCGAAAGGCAATTATCATGAAGCCGTCAAGAACTTCCAGAAAAGTATCCGACTAAATCCTGAAAACGTCCTTGCACAGCATGCTTTAGCCATGCAAACGAAATACACAGAGGTGGATTCCAACGCGGCGGTTCTGGAAAGACTGTTACAGAAAGAAGATTTACCTGATTCTGACAAATCATTACTTCATTTTGGTCTTGGTTACATTTATCAAAACCTTGAAGACTACGACATCTCTTACCAGCATTTTGAAAAAGCCAACAAACTATGTGCTCTTGAGTCCGAACATGACCTTGCAGGCCTTTCTCAAAAGGTTGAAACCCTTCTTATGAACTTCAAGCCTGAACTGAGACACCAGGTCTCCGGATCCGGATATACAGAAGATCAGTCAATTTTGATCATCGGTCTTCCTCGAACCGGAAAAACCATGCTCGAAAATATCATTGGCCTCAGTTCCAACACAGCCAAAACAGGAGAATCCGCGGCAGGCATCCTCTCTTCAACTATTGAAAAGAGGATGCCCCAGCTGAATAATTATACTTCCGTATCTGCCATTCAAGACCTTGATGGCAACCAGGTGACGGAAACAGGACGGGAATCATCAACTTCCATTCGAGAGTTACACGAAATATCAAAGCGCGTTATAGGAACCGCTCCGAACCTGGATTTACATGTCGGCATCGCCCTGCTCTCTCTTCCCAATTTAAAAATTATCCACGTTGCACGTAATCGAGAAGATAATATCTTTGAGATCTTTACCAAACAATTCGCATCGCATGCCTATCAATACACTTACAACATACCTGACATATCAGAAAAGTATGATTCGCATCACAAAATAATGTCGCATTGGAAAAAAATATTCCCTGACTCTATCCACACAGTCAATTTTGAGGATCTGCTATGCGATCCTGAAATGGAGATTAAACGCATACTGGAATTCTGCGACCTCCCTTATGAAAATGAATATATGGAGTACATGAACAGCAATTATTCATCCATGCCTGAGAAGGCTATTGGTGTTTGGAAACATTATGAGAAACACCTCAAGCCATATTTTTAGTGAAACTCAGACCAGCCGCCGCCTGACAGAAGATTTGGCAATATAATCATCGATACTTTCGACAACAAGATTCAGCAAGCGCTGTCTCGACTGCTGGCTTGCCCATGCAACATGCGGCGTAACGATGAGATTCGGCATCGGGTTATCAAGCAACACATTTCCCTCTCTAGGCGGCTCAACCGATAGCACATCGAAACCTGCAGCACCGATTTCACCTGACTTGAGTGCAACCACAAGCGCATCTTCATCAACAATACCACCACGTGCCGTATTGATCAGCAGCGCATCCGCTTTCATCATCTTCAGTTCACGCGCACCTATCAGGTTGGCTGTATTTTCAGCCAGCGGCACATGCAGTGAAATCACATCTGCCTGCTGCAACACTTCATCTATCAGGTATCGACCTTGCTGCGCCTCTCTGCTTCCGGGTCGCTGTGCGATCATCAATTGCATTCCAAAAGCCTCGGCAACTGCAGCAACACCTTGTCCCAGCTCTCCGTATCCGATGATACCCATACGCTTGCCGGTCAACTCTGTGATCGGGTAATCGAACAGGCAGAAGCTGTTACTCTTCTGCCAGGCTCCGGCCTGAACACGCTCATGGTAACCAAGCAGGTTGGTATTCAGCGCAAGAATCATTGCAAAGACGTGTTGTACTACCGATGGAGTTCCATAACCGGTCACATTGGTGACCATAATGCCCTTGCCTTTTGCAGCATCGAGATCAACATTGTTTGTGCCTGTTGCTGCCACGCAGATCAGCTTGAGTTGTTCGGCCGCATCCATCAATGCTGCATCGATCACCACCTTGTTGGTAATGACGATTTCAGCATCCCGGATACGTTCAGCTGTCTCTTCAGCTGCCGTCAAATCGTGAAACACCCAATCATCAGCCAAAGACTTAAGTCCTGACAGATCCAGATCCTCCTGGTCGAGTGTTTTCAGATCAAGAAAAACGGCCTTCATTATGTTTCTCCGAATAAATAGAACAGCGTCAGTCTATCCGAAAGCCGGGAAAAGGGGAAAATACACGAATACTGGTGGGTTGTTACTGTTCATTGCAGTGCAAAATCCGTTAAAATCGCTTTTTGCACGACGACCCCGAACCATGAGCGAAATCACTCGCATACGCGAGATCCCCTACAACTACACCTCCTTCTCCGATCGCGAGATTTTTCTGCGTTATCTCGGCGAAGAGGGCTGGCACCTGCACCAGGAGTTACGTGACTCCCGCGGCACGGGGCGTTCCGCGCGTATGTTGTTTGAAGTACTGGGGGATATGTGGGTTGTTGCACGCAATCCCTACCTGCTGGATGACATGCAGGAGAATCGCTCTCGCAGGCAGGCGCTGGTCGGTGCCCTCAATCACAGGCTCGATCAGTTCAATCAGCGTGCATCCGGTAACGCAAAGGCACTCAAACTGCTGGAACTCACGCGCGAGGCAGTTGACAAGTTCTCAAATTGTCTTGATGACAGCCGCGAATGGCGCAGTCGCCTCACCCAGGCTCTCAATGGACTGACACGCAAGGACAACATCGATTTTGGCGGTCTGGCACGCGTCTCCCATGCAACCGATGCAACCGACTGGCGTGTCGAACTGCCCTTTGTTGTGATCTCACCCGATACCGAAGAGGAGGTTGCTGCGATCGTACGTGCATGTATCGACAGCGGTTTCACCATTATTGCGCGTGGAGGCGGCACCGGTTACACAGGTTCCGCGGTGCCTCTTGATGCCAAGTCCGTCATTATCAACACCGAAAAACTGGAGGCGCTTTCCGCTGTCGAATGGCAGCAGCTACCTGGCCTGGAAAGTGAAGTTGCCACGGTCAGAACCGGTGCCGGGGTTGTCACACGTCGAGTTTCCGATCTTGCCACTGCCAACGGACTCGCCTTTGCCGTTGACCCGACCTCGCAGGATGCCTCCACCATTGGTGGCAATATCGCCATGAATGCAGGCGGGAAAAAGGCCGTTCTGTGGGGCACAACACTGGACAACCTCGCCTCGTGGAGCATGGTCACTCCCTCCGGTGAGTGGCTTGATGTTGAACGAATCAATCACAACCTTGGCAAAATCCATGAGCAGGAGCTTGTCTCTTTCCGCCTCACATGGCGCGATGCGAAAAGTAACGAGATCACCCGCGAGAAACAGCTCGATATCCCGGGAAAGGACTTTCGCAAGGCCGGCCTGGGCAAGGATGTCACCGACAAATTTCTCAGCGGCCTGCCCGGGGTGCAGAAAGAGGGCTGTGATGGCCTGATCACCTCTGCACGATTCATTCTGCACCGCATGCCGGATCATGTACGCACTGTCTGCCTTGAGTTTTTTGGCAATGACCTGTCACGAGCAGTTCCCGCAATTGTCGAGATCAGGGATTACATCGACAGCCAGCCCGAAGTTGCCATGTCCGGTCTCGAACACCTCGATCATCGTTACATCAAGGCAGTGCGCTACGCCACCAAGGCGGCGAGGCGCGAACGTCCGAAGATGGTCCTGATTGCCGACCTGGTGTCTGATTCTGAAGATGCAGTTTCAGAAGCAACGGATGAAATTATTCGCCTTGCCAATGCGAGGAGCGCAGAGGGCTTCATCGCAGTCAGCCCGGAAGCGCGTCGCCGTTTCTGGCTTGACCGTTCACGCACGGCAGCGATTTCCAAGCACACCAATGCTTTCAAGATCAACGAGGACGTGGTCATTCCGCTGGATCGCCTGGCTGAATACAGCGTTGGTATCGAGCGCATCAACATCGAGCAGTCGATTCGCAACAAGCTGCGTATCAAGCAGGCTGTACTCAATTACCTCAATAGCGAGATGCCGGAACTGTGGCGGATCGAGGCGTACGAGGATTCGGAAGAAAACACCGCAATTCTGACAGCCAAACAGGATGCCGCTCGCGAGATGGTTGAAAAGTCTCTCAAACGCTGGGGAGAGATACTCGCCTCTCTTGATCAACTGGCGGATACATCACGAATCCTGCTGACCGAGGATGAACGTGAACGTATACAGCCGGGCAACAAGCTCATCGACCTGCTACTGCGCGGCGACCTGCGCCACAGCTATCGCGAAGAGGTGGTTGAACGTACACGAGAGATTTTCCGTGGACAGGATATGCAGCCGGTACGGGAGCGCCTCGAAAAAATCCATGCTGAATTGCGTGACGAGCGTCTCTTTGCAGCCCTGCACATGCACGCCGGTGACGGTAACGTACACACCAACATCCCGGTACATTCACACAACTATCGCATGCTGCAGGAAGCCGACGAGATCGTCGACCAGGTGATGGAACTGGCGCTGTCACTTGATGGTTCAATTTCCGGTGAACACGGTATCGGTCTCACCAAGATCCAGTACCTCGATGATGACAAGCTGGCGGCCTTCGTTAGCTATAAACAGGATGTCGATCCTGACGGCAACTTCAACCGCGGCAAACTGATGCCGGACTCCGGCCTCGGTGATGCCTATACACCGTCACTGCGACTGGTACAGCAGGAGGCGATCATTCTCGAGGAGAGTGAGCTCGGCGCACTCAATGACGATATCCGGCATTGCCTGCGTTGCGGTAAGTGTAAGCCCGTGTGCATGACACATGTACCGCGAGCTAACCTGCTCTATTCGCCGCGCAACAAGATTCTCGCAACGGGACTGATGATCGAGGCGTTCCTCTACGAGGAGCAGACACGCCGTGGTCTCTCTGCCCGTCACTTCGATGATATGAATGATGTTGCAGACCACTGCACCGTCTGTCATAAGTGCCTCAATCCGTGCCCGGTCGATATCGATTTTGGTGAAGTCACCACGCGCATGCGTAAAATCCTCGTTAATCGCGGACAGAAACGCACCAGCCCCGGAGCAAAGGCTGCGATGGCATTCCTCAACACCACCAACCCGGGCACTGTACGTTTTCTGCGTGCAACACTGGGCAAGTGGGGCTTTCGCGGACTCAATGCCGGGCACACACTGGCACGCCTGAGCGGCGTCATCAGCAAAACACCGCCATTACCGAAGGCGACAACAGAGGAAGCATCAGTCACGGAACAGGTGATCGAACTGGTGCGCAGACCGATCCGTGTTGACCTGCCCAAAAAGGGCTTTCGTGAAGCTCTGCGACTGGAAGACAAAACACAAGTGCCCATCATTTCCGATCCGAACCAGAACGGAGATGGTGATGCTGTTTTCTACTTTCCCGGATGCGGTTCAGAACGTCTCTTTTCCGATATTGGACTGGCAACTATTGCCATGCTGCATAAAACCGGTGCACAGACTGTTCTGCCTCCCGGTTATATCTGCTGCGGCTACCCGCAGACATCAGCAGGGCTTGCAGAACAGGGGCAGCGCATCACGACAGAAAATCGCGTGCTCTTTCACCGTATTGCTAACACTCTTAACTATCTTGATATCAAGACAGTTGTCGTCTCTTGCGGTACCTGCATGGACCAGTTGCTGAAATATGAATTCGGGAGAATCTTCCCCGGTTGCCGTTTGCTGGATATTCACGAGTACCTGCTAGAAAAGGGCATCACGCTGAATGGCACCACAGGTCGAAAGTATCTCTATCATGAGCCCTGCCATAACCCGATGAAGAAGCACTCTTCACTCAAGGTCGCAAGCGAACTCACCGGTAGTGAAGTGCAACTGTCGGATCGCTGCTGCGGCGAATCAGGCACACTTGGCGTCAGCCGCCCGGACATTGCCAGCCAGTTACGCTTCCGTAAATCGGAGGAACTTCTCAAAGGCGTCAAGAGTCTGACAGGAAAGGAACGTACAGATGCCGAGGAGAGCAAGTTGCTCACCTCCTGTCCTGCCTGCTTGCAGGGCCTTGCAAAATACCAGGATGAAACCGGCCTCAAGGCTGATTACATCGTCATAGAAATGGCCAACAAGCTGCTTGGAGACAACTGGCAGGCAAATTTTATTGATGGCCTGCAGAAAGATGGTATCGAACGCGTTCTGCTCTAGTTTTCGCATTCCCGGGGAGAAACCTATGCGTACAGTGCTTGCACTCCTTCTACTTTCCATCCTGGCATTCGCGGGCAATACACTTGCTGAAACAGACGAAACATACAACCGTGTTCACCTCAGTGCAGAAGCGGCACAGGTGATTGAAAACGACCTGCTGGTTGCAGAACTCTACGCTGAATTCCAGGCCGGCAACGCTGCGCATGCAGCAAAGGAAGTCAACAAGGCGATCAACTGGGCTGTCGATACGGCAAAAAAGATTGACGGTATCGAAGTGCGAACGCTCAACTACAGCACCAACGCTGTTTACGATAAAAAACGCATCAAGGCATGGCGCGCTTCCCAGTCACTGCGACTCGAATCGGGCGATAGTGAAAAACTCGGTGACCTGATCGCGGTACTGCAGGAAAAACTGGCGATTCGGAATCTTGCTTACAAGGTATCCAGAAGTGCCCGGGAAGCAGCCATGCAAAAACTGACCGATGAAGCAATAGAGGCATTCCGCCAGCGCGCGCAGCAGAGCGCCAGCGCTTTCGGATTTGATGACTTCCATCTTGTCAACGTCTCGATCAACAACGGCAATGTCCGCCCACCGACTCCCTACTACCGTGGGAACATGATGGCAATGGAAGCGAAGGCAGCACCTGCAGCCATCGAGGCTGGCAGCAGCACTCTCACTGTCAGTGTTACCGGAACAGTTGAGCTCTTCTGTAATAAGACAATTGGCAACTACCGCTGCAGCCAGGCAAGTGCTGATTAGATCGCTACTCCGGCACCGGAGTCATTGTGATCGCGGCGGGGACGCCACTCCTACGGGGTTTAGTGCATTTGTAGGAGCCCCTTCCTTGACCGCCAAGGATGGCGGAAATGCCGGGAACCGTAAGGAACCGTTCCGGCCGGGGCGATACCCGTACTTACACTCCCATCTGTTCTATACGCTGCAGCCAATCTGAATCCGGTGAATCAAAACGGGAAATGGCAGTCCCTGCCTGCTTTACCAACTCTGCTCGCTGTTCGTCATCGAACAACTCAAGCGCTGAAGTGAATTCATCTTCGGGCGCGCCCAGTAACACGGCAACCAGTTCATCTTCGAGAATCAGGGAATCGGGATCCAGCAGGTCTGCAACCAGCGCATGTTCACACAGGCGAAAATGGTTGCTCCTGGCGAGTTCCTCGTCTGCAAACTCCTTAAGCGCCATCAGGTCATCCCCGGCCGACCTGCGAATCACCTGCATGATGACATTGATCATTTCTGAGATGGCTGACTTGTTACCCGCCTGGTCATCCGCCAGCGTGCAGGCCTTTTCATACGCCTTGTCGAATTCTCCCTTGAGATCGAGAATACGTTGTGACTCCTCGTTTGGCTTGAGGTTGATGACAGACTCAATCAGCTTGCGCAGTGCGGTGATAAATTCCAGCAACTCCTCGTGATCCTGGCGCTGGGCATCCAGCAGGGCATCATCCTCGTAATCGAGAATCGGCCTTGGAAACATCGGGTTATCCAGTTTGCGCATGAAGTGCCGCTCGTGACGGCCAGGCCTGGTACTGAAAGGAACGCGTGGGGACATAAATCAAACAAAGCAGTTAATGAATTGTCACATTCTACTTGATTACAGGCCCTCATCGCCCGACAATGCGCTATTCGCACACAAACTGTAAAGAAAATGCAAGATTATCAGCGCAGCTTTCTCAAATTTGCCCTCGACAAAGAGGTTCTTCGCTTTGGTGAATTCACCCTGAAATCAGGCCGTCTGAGCCCCTACTTTTTCAACACCGGGCTCTTCAACACCGGCCTCAGCCTTGCCGAACTCGGGCGTTACTACGCACAGACGATCGTTGACAGCGATATCCAGTTTGACGTGCTCTACGGCCCGGCATACAAAGGCATTCCGTTGGCAGCTGTTACCGTTGCCGCACTTGCAGACAACCATGATATCGACGTCGCTTACGCCTTCAATCGTAAAGAGGCAAAAGACCATGGCGAAGGCGGTATTATCGTCGGTCACCCTCTGGAAGGGCGTGTTCTCATCATTGATGATGTCATCTCTGCTGGCACCTCCGTACGTGAATCGGTCGACATCATTCGCGAACAGAATGCAGAACCTGCCGGTGTTGTGATCGCTCTCGACCGCCAGGAACGCGGCCAGGGTGAGACATCAGCCGTTCAGGAAGTTGAATCTGATATCGGTATTCCTGTCAGTGCGATCGCTCATCTTGAAGACTTGATTACTTTCGTCGAAGAGATGCCTGAATACAATAAATGGCTGAAACCGATTGTCGCCTATTCTGAAGAGTATGGCGTGTAATCCATGACAGACCATCTCAACAGCGCCATTCTGCTCATCCACTGCCCAGACCAGCGCGGTATCGTACGTGCAGTGACCGATTTTATTTTCCGTCACGGCGGCAATGTCACTGCGCTCGATCAGTATGTTGATCCAGAACAGGGTATGTTTTTCATGCGCGTGGCCTGGTCACTCGACCAGTTCGACCTGGAACGAGAAGATATCGATGCCGCTTTTGCAGATGCATTAGGCAGAGAGATGCAGATGGAGTGGTCACTTGAATTCACTGACCACGTACAGCGCATGGCACTGTTCGTTTCACAGCACTCACACTGTTTTTACGACATTCTTGCACGTTACGAGACTGGCGAATGGCGCGTCGAAATTCCATTGGTCATCAGTAATCACGAAACTCTCAGACCCGCGGTTGAACGTCTTGGTATCGATTTTCATTGCCTGCCGGTAAATAAGGAAAACAAGGCCCAGCAGGAGCAGAAACAGCTCGAATTACTGCAGCACTATGGCGTTGATTTCGTTGTGCTGGCACGCTACATGCAGATTCTCAGTGAGGATTTCGTGTCAGCCTGGCCACACAAGGTCATCAATATTCACCACTCGTTCCTGCCAGCCTTTGCAGGCGCACGCCCCTACCACGCCGCCTACGAACGTGGCGTCAAGATTATCGGTGCAACCAGCCACTATGTGACTGCCGATCTTGATGCAGGCCCCATCATCGAACAGGACGTGGTGCGTGTCAGCCATGAACACTCGATCGACGACCTGGTTCGCAAGGGACGTGATCTAGAGAAAATCGTTCTCGCACGTGCCATTTGGCAACACCTGCAGCACCGAGTTCTCGCCTATCGGAATAGAACAATCGTTTTCTGATCAGTCTATAGCAGGTAATATTGCCACATGATTACTATTGCGAATCATTCTCATTTGCAGTAAGATGATTTTCGTTGAGTTTACAAACTACTCCGGGAAACATCGAACATGAATATAACCAAGGCACTCTTTGCTGTCGTCATCCTGCTGTTTGGCAGCAACGCTAGCATGGCTGCCAGCGAAGAAGCTAACCTCTACTCTGCACGCAAAGAGGCGCTGATCAAGCCGCTTCTCGATCAATTCACCCGGGAGACCGGCATCAAGGTCAACCTGGTCACCGGCAAGGCGGATGCCCTGCTCAAACGTCTCCAGTCTGAAGGCGCCAACTCACCCGCCGATCTGCTGATTACCACCGATTCCGGCAGACTGCATCGTGCACATAGCGCCGGCCTGCTGCAGCAGGTCAAATCAGAAAAGCTCAATACGGTCGTTCCGCCACACCTGCGCAATCCGGAGGGCTACTGGTTCGGATTGTCGGTCCGGGCGCGCCCGATTTTCTATGCCAAGGATCGCGTCAAACCGGAAGAGCTCTCCACCTACGAGGCACTTACCGACAAGAAGTGGAAAGGACGTATCTGCATTCGTTCCTCGAACAATATCTACAACCAGTCACTGGTTGCCTCGATGATTGCCCATAATGGCGCGGAAGCAACACAGCAGTGGGCTGACGCATTTGTGGGCAATTTTGCACGTCCGCCCAAGGGCGGAGACCGTGACCAAATCAAGGCGGCTGCAGCAGGCCAGTGCGATATCGCCATTGCAAACACCTACTACTATGGCGGCATGCTCATCTCGGGCGATGATGCACAGATCAAGGCAGCCAATTCAGTTGCCATCTTCTGGCCCAACCAGGATGGGCGCGGCACCCATGTCAATGTCTCCGGTGTGGGTGTCACCAAGGCCGCTACTAACAGGGAGAATGCGATCAAGTTGATCGAGTTTCTTGTCAGCCCTGAATCCCAACTGTGGTACGCAGAAGCCAATAATGAATACCCGGTTGTCGAAGGCGCGGGTACGAGCGAGATTCTGAAATCATGGGGCGACTTCAAGCCTGATAACCTCAGCCTGGCCAGGCTTGGCGAACTCAATGCTGATGCTGTGCGGTTGATGGATCGCGCTGGCTGGCGTTAATCAAAACGCTGACAAGGGCGTGCTGCAAGCGGTGAGCACCCGGATGCAACGCGCCTTTATCTGATAATATTCTCCAGCCATGCCAACGCTTTCGATACCGTCCAATCTCTACTGGTTCCCCAGGTCCCTGATCAACCTGTGGAACCTCGGTATCATTGGCATCGCCTTCCTGATGGCTCTGCCTGTGCTGGTCATCGCAAGCTTCGTGTTTCTGCCCGCTAGCGAAAACTGGCAACATCTTGTCGATAACCTGCTCGCTGAATATGTGAGCAACTCCCTGCTGTTGATGGTCGGTGTCTCGGTTGGTGTACTGAGTATTGGTGTTATCACTGCGTGGCTAACCAGCATGTGTGAATTTCCCGGTCGGCGCTGGCTAACCTGGGCACTCCTTCTGCCACTCGCCATCCCGGCATACATTATCGCCTACACCTATACCGGGCTGCTCGACTTCGAAGGCCCAGTGCAGGGTGCAATGCGCGCATGGTTTGACTGGTCATACGGTGACTACTGGTTCCCGGAAGTACGTTCGCTCGGTGGCGCCATGGTGATGTTGTCACTAGTGCTCTATCCCTATGTCTACATGCTGACACGTGCCGCTTTTCTCGAACAGTCGATTTGCGTTCTGGAGGTTAGTCGCACACTCGGAAACACGCCGTTTCGCAGCTTTACACGTGTCGCGCTGCCGCTGGCAAGACCTGCGATCGTTACCGGCCTCTCTCTTGCGCTGATGGAGACGCTCGCAGACTATGGCACAGTGCAGTATTTCGGTGTCAGCACCTTTACTACCGGTATTTTCCGTACCTGGTTCGGCCTCGGTGACAGCGCCACTGCTGCACAGCTTTCAGCCACACTGCTCGGTTTCGTTTTCCTGCTGGTAATCATGGAGCGCTGGTCACGCAAGCGTGCGCGCTTCCACCATACCAGTAACAGGTACTCGGAGATTCGCCGTTACCAACTGCACGGAAAGCGTGCATGGCTTGCATTTATTGCATGCCTGTCGCCCGTCCTGTTCGGCTTTATCATTCCTGCCGGGCAACTGCTCTACTGGGCTATTAACACTGCCACTGAAACCATCAACTGGTCATTCGCCCTGCTGGCATGGAACAGCGTGATGCTCGCCGGTATCTCTGCTGTGGTTGCCGTACTCCTGGCGCTGCTGCTGGCATACGGAAAACGTCTGCAGGGCAATCTGCTCAGCAACACCGGCGTACGCATCGCATCAATGGGCTATGCAGTTCCCGGTACCGTTATTGCCGTTGGCGTGCTGCTACCTTTCGCGTGGCTGGACAACAGCATCGATGCATGGATGCGCGAACAATTCAACATCTCGACAGGGCTGCTTCTCTCCGGCACCCTGTTTGCCCTGGTATTTGCTTACACAGTGCGCTTTCTCTCCGTATCGATCCAGGCAATTGAGTCGGGACTGGGAAAGATCAAGTTCTCAATGGATGATGCCGGGCGCTCGCTCGGCCTGTCACCCACAGGAGTACTTGCTCGGATTCACCTGCCCTTGATGAAGGGCACCGTGGTCACGGCCCTGCTGCTGGTCTTCGTTGACGTACTCAAGGAGCTCCCGGCAACCCTGATACTACGTCCATTTAATTTCAACACCCTTGCCGTACGCGCTTACGAAATGGCATCTGACGAGCGCCTTGCCGATGCAGGTGCCCCTGCCCTGATGATCGTCGCTGCCGGTATCATTCCGGTGATCATGCTCAGCAGAATCATCAGCCGTTCGCGAGCAGGAGGAGTACAAGAGTGAGCTGCCTGACTATAGAACAAGCCTCGATTGGCTATAACGGAACCATTGTTGTCAACAAGGTTGACCTGGCTCTTGGTGAAGGTGAGATCGGCTGCCTGCTCGGCCCAAGCGGCTGCGGCAAAACAACCCTGCTGCGGGCCATTGCCGGTTTCGAACCACTGAAAAATGGACGCATCTCGATTGACGGCAACAGTGTCAGTACGCCGACTCACACCACCCCTCCTGAGCACCGGCAGATCGGCATGGTGTTCCAGGATTTTGCGCTGTTTCCACATCTCAGCATTTTCGACAATATCGCCTTTGGTATCCGCCACTTCGAGGGTAACGACAAAAAACGGCGTGTTACTGAACTGCTGGAACTGATCGGCCTGCCCGGCCACGGTTCACGCTACCCGCATGAACTCTCAGGAGGCCAGCAGCAGCGTATTGCACTGGCGCGCGCACTAGCACCACGCCCGAAGCTCCTGCTCATGGATGAACCCTTTTCCAGCATGGATGCGGACCTGCGCGAAGCCCTGGCAGCTGAAGTGCGGGATATACTCAAGCGTGAAAATATCACCGCGATTCTCGTCACCCACGATCAGCATGAAGCTTTCGCCATGGCTGATAGTATCGCGGTCATCTCCGAGGGAATTATCCTCCAGTTTGATACGAGCTATAACCTCTACCATGAACCCGCATGCGAATTTGTTGCGGATTTCATCGGTCAGGGCGTCTTTGTCGATGGTGTGGTCAATGATGCCATGCAGGTCGAAACCGAGTTGACAACACTCGAAGGGGAGCTGCCTGAAGGCTGCAAACCTGGCAGTAAGGTACGTGTACTGGTACGCCCGGATGATATTCTTCACGACGACTGCAGCCCCAGAAAGGCACTGATAACAGAGAAGGTTTTCCGTGGTGCCAACTACCTCTACACACTGCAGCTTGGCAGTGGCACCGAGTTGCTCTCACTTGTGCACTCCCACCATGACCATGCCATTGGAGAGAAGCTGGGCATTGCACTTGAAATTGATCACCTGGTGATCTTTCCTGCTGACTCTGCCTCACTGGCGGATGGAAAATAAACTCGTCATGCCGGCCTTGGGCCAACGTCCATTAGCATGTGCTCTGTTCTTGATGGGCCCCGGGTCAGGCCCGGGGTGACGAAAATGGCTTATAGAGTGGTGGGGTGATTTACTGTATGCGGCTGACTGCGTAGCCCTTCGATTTAAGCATTGCTACCAGGCTCTGTTCACCAACCAGGTGTGCAGCACCTACCACGATCATGGTCTTACCCGGTGATGCAATATGCTTTTCTACACGTGGGTCATCTCTTTGCGCATCAGGCGCGCGAGCCCCTTCTCATCGCCGTACGCCCAGGCTTGAAACAGGCTGGCCAAGGGCGATACTTGTGGCTGTTTCTCCCTGAGCTTCTCCTGCAAACGCCTGACCTGTATCTTGAGCGGCTGGCTAGCGAGTGTATCCAGTGCTTCGGCTGCAGTTTCGAGACCGGAAATTTTCATCCGACGCTGGGCCGCAGTTTGTTCAAGCAGGCTGTCGACCCCGTACTCCTTGTGAATGCCGACTTGAGACATGCCTTCATAAGCGAACATGATTGACAGGAACCAGGGCTGCGAACGCGATACACGCCACCTGCTGAGTCCCAGCTTGTCGGCACTCTCCATCAGCTCTGTGAAAGTCTCTTCGTCAACATATTCATCCAGCGTCTTGCCATCCGGCAACAACGCCTTGCTCTCGAGCAACAGCAAAGCATTGCGCGCCTCCTCGGGGGAATCGACACTCTCAACGACCAGTTCACTAGCAGCCTCAAAGGCATCAGCAATAGGACCGCCATACCACTTGATACTTGAAGGGAGTGAATGGAAGGAACCGAACAGGTAAACATCAGATGCACCTGAGGTGACCTGCCACAGGGCAGGTGCGACATTCGTCTGTGATCCTGCGGACCTGAGTGTCGGCGAGCCGCAACCGGCGAGTACAAAAAGAAAAATAACAAGCAGCGATCCATACTGCATAAGGTAACGTCTCATCCCAAACTCCTTTTTATGGCTGGTAAACTCTCCTGAACGCAGTAAGAAATGCTGCGTTCTCTTCTTGTGTACCGACAGTAACGCGCAAACAGTTTGCAAGCAAGGGGTGTGAGTTCGACAGGTTTTTTATCAGTACACCTTGTGCTCGAATGGCATCAAAGGTCTCCGATGCATCACCCTGCTCAAGCCTTATAAGGATAAAGTTTGCCTCGCTTGGAAAGACTTTTACAGCTGGAATCGATGCCAGCTCAGCAAGCAATGACTCACGTTCCACCCGCAGCCTGTTTGTCTGCTCATCGAAGAGCTGTTTGTGTTTCAGCGCAAAGCTGGCGCTGACCTGGGTAAGACGGTTGATATTGTATGGCAGCCGCGTCTTGTCGATCTGTTCGATCCATTCAGCGGGTCCTGCAAGCAGGCCGAGACGTAAACCGGCAAGCCCCATCTTCGAGACTGTACGCATAACAACCAGATTGTCGTAATCGCCAACTCGTTGCATGAAGCTGGCATAGGTGAAGGGAGAATAGGCCTCGTCAATCACAACCAGGCCGGGCGCAACTGCAATCACTTTTTCGATGACATCAATATCGAACAGGTTGCCGGTAGGGTTGTTCGGGTAAGCAAGATAAACCACGGCCGGCTGGTGTTGGGCGATTTCCGCCAGCAGCACTTCCGGCTGTAGTGAAAAATCATCTGCATCGAGTGGCACGCCGACATAACGCAAGCCGGAGAACTCGGCAATCATGCGGTACATGACAAAGCTTGGCTCAACAGAAAGAATGACGCGCTGCTCTCCACCCAGGGCAAGGGCAAGGGCAAGCATCTGGATGATTTCATCAGAACCGTTACCCAGCAACACGCCCGCATCACCAGGTATCTGCATGGCCTCGCGCAATGCCTGTGTCAGTGTCGCAGCCTGCGGATCCGGGTAACGGTTAACATCCGTTTCACGAATCAGCGCTGCCCACTCATCTCGCATTGTTTCTGGCCAGGTGTAGGGATTTTCCATTGCGTCGAGCTTGATCAGCCCTTCAGAGAGCGGAACATGATAGGCGTTGATCGCCTGGACCTCGGGGCGAATCCATTGCCGGATTCGCTTTTCAATCTCACTCACTTCTTAACCTTGAGGCGATACTCTGCACTTCTTGCGTGGGCAGTCAGTCCTTCGCCGCGAGCAAGGACAGAGGCAACTTGTCCAAGTGTGTCTGCACCATCCGGTGACACCATGATTAGGCTTGAGCGCTTCTGGAAATCATAAACACCAAGTGGCGATGAGAAGCGTGCAGTACGCGAAGTCGGCAAGACGTGATTGGGTCCGGCACAATAGTCGCCGAGCGGCTCGGAAGTGTAGCGCCCCATGAAAATCGCTCCCGCATGACGAATCGATTTTGCCATTGTCAGCGGATCTTCTACAGAAAGCTCAAGGTGTTCCGGCGCAATAAAGTTTGCGACCTCAACAGCCTCCTCCATGTCACTCGTTTTGATCAGGGCACCACGCGCCTCAAGTGCCGTGGTGATCATGTCACTACGCTCCATGGTCGGCAGCAGCTTTTCGATTGCGGCTGCAACCTGATCGAGAAAATCACCATCAGAAGAGACGAGAATCGACTGTGCATCCTCGTCATGTTCAGCTTGGGAAAAGAGGTCCATGGCGATCCATTCCGGATCGGTTTTGCCATCACAGACAACGAGAATTTCTGAGGGTCCGGCAACCATGTCGATGCCAACCTGGCCGAACACGGCACGTTTTGCGGTGGCAACGAATATATTTCCCGGACCAACAACCTTGTCGACACCCGGTATTGTCTCGGTGCCATAAGCCAGTGCAGCAACTGCCTGCGCACCACCAATCGCGAATGCCCGGTCAACACCGGAGACAGCTGCTGCTGCGAGTACCAGTTCATTCAGTTCGCCGTCAGGTGTCGGAACGACCATGATCAGCTCCCCGACACCGGCAACCTTGGCTGGCACTGCATTCATCAATACTGACGAGGGATAGGCTGCCTTGCCGCCTGGGACATAGAGACCAACACGATCGAGTGGCGTCACCTGCTGACCCAGCAGTGTGCCGTCATCCTCAGTGTAGCTCCAGTCGTTCATTTTCTGGTGTTCTGCATAGGCGCGAATACGTTCAGCAGCCTTTTCCAGCGCTTCACGCTGTTCTGACGGAATCGCCTCGAGTGCCTGTTGCATACGCTGATGCGGAATTTCGAGGTCAGTAGCCGATGATGGCTGCCAGCGATCAAGTTTCGCTGTCAGTTCAATCAGGCTGGCATCACCCTCTTCGCGAATACCAGCGATGATCTCGTCTACGATGCTGTTTACCTCTGCATTGGAAACAGAGTCCCATGCCAACAGTGCCTCCAGCTCTTCCTGAAAGCCCGCATTATTTGAATCGAGTCGTCTAATTGCTGCCATATCTGTGCCCCGTCAGCGATTTTGCTCAACTGCCTGTTTCAGCAGATCGGTCAATTGCATAATGGTGTTGTGTTTCATTTTCCATGCCGCCTTGTTAATTACCAGGCGAGAACTGATATCGGCAATATGCTCAAGCGGCTCAAGCCCATTTGCTTTGAGGGTATTGCCGGATTCAACCAGGTCAACAATCAGGTCAGAAAGGCCAACCAGTGGTGCAAGCTCCATTGAGCCATAGAGCTTGATGATATCAACCTGCTGTCCACGCGCAGCAAAGTAGTCGCGTGCCGAGTGAACGTATTTTGTCGCAATCCGCAACGGGTCGCCTTCAAGCGAGGCACCGTATCTGCCCGCAACCATCAGGCGGCAGCGAGCAATCTCGAGGTCGAGTGGTTCATAAAGGCCTTCACCGCCATGTTCCAACAATACATCCTTGCCTGCTACGCCAACATCTGCTGCACCCCACTGCACGTAGGTAGGTACATCAGTTGCACGGATAATGACCAGCTTCACCTGCTCATGGTTCGTATCCAGAATCAGCTTGCGACTGGTCTCAGGATCATCCAGTGGCTCAATACCGGCATGTTTCAGCAGCGGCATTGTCTGCTTGTAAATTCTGCCCTTGGAGAGCGCTATTGTTAATGGTGTATCAAACTGCATCGCCTTATCCCGCTATGCGCTTGATGCGGGCGCCAAGCCCCTCAAGCTTCTCTTCAATATTCTGGTAACCACGATCGATGTGGTAAATACGATCAACCAGGGTGTCGTTATCTGTCGCCAGGGCGGCGAGGACCAGTCCTGCCGATGCACGTAGATCTGTTGCCATAACGGGCGCACCAGTGAGTCGTTCGATCCCCCTGATAACAGCTGTCTTTCCCTCGACCGTGATATCAGCACCCATACGTTGCAATTCATTAATATGCATGAAGCGGTTCTCGAAAACATTCTCGGTGACCATGCCGACCCCTTCAGCAACCGCGTTCATTGCACAGAACTGTGCCTGCATGTCAGTAGGGAATGCCGGATAGGGAGCAGTATGGATATCGACCGCCTTTGGTCTGCGCCCTTCCATATCGAGAGAGATCCAGTCATCGCCGGTCTCAATCACGGCACCTGCCTCGCGCAGTTTCTGCAATACTGCATCCAGGCTTTCCGGATCCGTGTCCCTGACCTTGATCTTGCCTCGCGTAATAGCAGCACCAACAAGGAAGGTTCCTGTCTCAATACGGTCGGGCATGACGTCATAACTGCCACCGCCGAGTGACTCAACACCCTCGATGGTTATAGTGTCACTGCCAGCCCCGGATACCTTTGCACCCATGGCATTGAGGAAATTTGCAAGGTCGACGACTTCAGGCTCGCGCGCTGCATTCTCTATGACGGTGATGCCATCGGCCAGGGTTGCCGCCATCATCAGGTTCTCCGTTCCCGTCACTGTCACCATGTCCAGTACCAGGGTGGCGCCCTTGAGTCGATCAGTTTTCGCACGGATAAAACCGTTTTCAACCTCGATATCAGCACCCATGGCGCGCAGGCCGTCTATATGCAGATTGACAGGGCGTGATCCAATCGCACAGCCACCTGGAAGCGATACTGCAACCTCACCGAAACGTGCCAGTGTCGGGCCAAGAACGAGAATTGATGCGCGCATCGTCTTGACCAGTTCGTAGGGCGCCTCACAGCTGGTCACCGTGCTGGCATTAACCTCGAGGTGCATACGGTCAGTCACAGTGATATCTGCACCCATCTGTCCCAACAAGGCGATTGTAGTGGTGACATCCTGCAGATGTGGCATATTACCGATCACGACACGGTCACTTGCGAGCAGTGTTGCAGCAAGTATTGGAAGCGCGGCATTTTTGGCGCCGGATATGCGCACCTCGCCCGATAGTGGGCCATTGCCTGTTATGACTAGCTTATCCATAGATACCGGATCCTGTGCGGCCTGTGGCGAAAAAAGGAGGCCATTGTACTGGAATTTGGCTCCCGGGTCAGGTTTGGAGCTATTTCAGGAGATGGGCAGAAGACCCTTGATGCCATGCAGCTCGGCAATATCGATCAGTTTCTCGGGCAGATTGACAAAATTGATGCGGCAATTCCGGTCAAGTGCATCCTGTTGCCATTGCAGCAGTAGTGCCAGCGCGGCACTGTTAGTCCTGTCGACAGCCTTGAAATCAATCTCCAGCCGAGATCCTCTTTTCAGAAACGGGGAGAGTGAAGAACGCAAGCCCGTAACAGATGAAAAGTCGAGTTGACCCGACAGCTGCAACCGACCTGAACCATCAGGGGAGTTCAGGATTGCCGGCATTAATTCACCAACGCCTTGTTACGTTCTTCAAGCTTGGCAACAAGGCCCGTTACACCACCTGAACGAATCTCGTTGGCAAAACTGGTGCGGTAGTTTGCTGCCAGGCTGATACCCTCAATCTTGACATCAGAAACCAGCCATGCCCTTCCGGGCTTGTGCAGAATATAGTCAATCGTCACCAGGCTCCCGGATGCGGTTGTCACCTTGCTCGGAACAAGCACTCGCAAGTTATCCTTTGAGCGCCTTGCTTCTCCGTATTCAATCGGCTTGCCGGAGTAGTTCAGTAGCGCCGAACCATAGGTACGTATGAGCAACTCGCTGAAGGCTTTAACGACAGACCTCTTATCTGCTGAGGATGCACGACGCCAGTGTTTACCCATGGCCGACTGCGTCAGGGCATTAAAATCAAAATGCGGTTTAACCAGGTCAGCCACCGCGTCATGTATGCGCTCGGGATGTGCCTTGAGCTCATCCTTACGTGATTCGAAGCGTTTCAAAACCTTCTGTGCCGCATCATCAACCACTTTGATGACATCTTCATCCGCCGCCATTGTGACAGGAGCAATAAAGAGCAAGGAAACCAGAAAGCTCCAGATCAAACTCTTTTTCATCGCTCTTTCTCCGCTGTTCAAAATCCACCTCCTGTGGCTGACTCCTCCGCTTTACTGAAGAGAAATTGTCCCACAATCTCCTCCAGCACAAACGCTGATTGCGTCATGGTAATTTCACTGTCCTGTTGCAGGTATTGCTCACTGCCACCAGGATCAAGCCCGATATACTGTTCACCGAGAATCCCTTGTGTCAGTATCTTGGCAAAAGTATCTGTCGGCACCTGGTTAAACTCAGGTAGCAAGTCGAGCGTTACCACTGCCTCGTAGGTGGTCGCATCGAATCCGATCGAGGAGACCTCACCGATACGCACACCAGCCATGGTAACGGGCGAACGCACCTTGAGACCACCTATGTTATCGAAACGAGCCTCTACCTGGTAGCCGCTGACACGCTTGAAACCACCCAGGTTGCTCACCTGCATCGCCAGAAAAAAGAGCGCAATACCGCCAAGCAACATCATTGCCCCGACGGCTGCCTCAGTTAAAAGGGAAAACCTGCTGTTCGCCACATTAATCTCCAAACATAAGCGCAGTCAGAACAAAATCCATGCCCAGTACTGCGAGTGATGAGTGTACGACGGTTCTTGTTGTTGCGCGACTGATTCCTTCTGAAGTAGGTACAGCCTCATAGCCCTGAAACAGCGCAATCCATGTACATATGACACCAAAAACAACGCTTTTGATCACGCCGTTAATTATATCCTTGTTAAAATCAACCTGGGACTGCATTTGCGCCCAGAATGTGCCTGCATCGACATCCATTAGCCCGACACCCACAAAATAACCACCCAGCACGCCGAGTGCATTGAACATCGCGGCAAGCAGGGGAACTGAAACAAGTCCGGCAAAAAAACGTGGCACCAGCAGCCTCGAAACAGGATTGACCGCCATCATTTCAAGCGCCGAAAGCTGCTCTGTAGCCTTCATCAGGCCAATCTCTGCAGTCAGTGCAGAACCCGCCCTGCCGGCAAACAGCAAGGCTGTAACCACGGGGCCCAGCTCACGAACCAGTGATGCTGCAATAAAGACCCCGAGAGTCGATTCCGCAGCAAAACGCGACAGAATATAGTAACCCTGCAGGCCAAGCACCATGCCGACAAAAACACCCGACACCGAGATGATCAACAGTGACAGTACACCAACCGAGTAGAGCTGAGCCAGAAATTCACGGAAGCGTGTAACCAGGCCCTGTGGGGCACGCAGAATAGCTAGCAGCAGCAACAGCGCCCGTGCTAGGTTGCGCAATACATTAATTCCCCTGTGGCCAATCGATGCAAGCCAGTTCATTCGTCAATCCCCAGAAAATCAACCTCTTTTGAGGGTGCACCCATATGAAAAGGTACAGGGCCATCTGATTCAGCATGAATAAACTGGTGCGTCCATGGATTGTTTGAGGCGCTGAGTTGTTCTGGTGTGCCCGTCTCGATTATTTTTCCGCCTGAAATCACGCAGATATAGTCCGCTATCGACATGCTTTCAGGTACATCGTGCGACACCATCACGGATGTAAGATGAGCTGCATCGTTGAGACGCCGGATCAGGTCAACGAGCACGCCCATTGAAATGGGATCCTGCCCGGTAAAGGGCTCATCATATAGAATCATCATTGGATCGAGTGCAATCGCCCTCGCCATTGCCACGCGACGCGCCATGCCGCCGGACAGCTCTGCCGGCATCAGGTAACGTGCACCACGCAAACCAACCGCCTCAAGCTTCATGAGTACCAGCTTGCGGATCATGCTTTCCGGCAGGCCCGTATGCTCGCGCAATGGATAGGCAACATTTTCGTAGACATTCAGATCGGTCAGCAGGGCACCGCTCTGGAACAGCATGCCCATGCGCGTTCGTAACGCATACAGCTCTTTTGTCGACAATTGATCGATACGTTGCCCGTCAACTGTAATTTCTCCCTGGTCAGGCACAAGCTGGCCGGCGATCAGTTTCAGCAGGGTGGTTTTACCGGTGCCACTGGGCCCCATGATCGCTGTGATCTTGCCACGCGGTATATCAAGGTCGACGCCATTGAAAATGGCTCGATCTCCACGCGAAAAATGCAGGTTTCTGATGCTGACCAGGGCACTCATGCTGGCTGGGGTCCGGAGGTTTTCATATTGATAGGCATTCTGCGTCTGCTTCTGTTACAGGTCAAGCAATCCATGCGTCAAAAGCATAGCATAATCCCATCCCTGATCCGCCCAGCCTTCGGCACCTTTCCTTTTGTTGTGATATGGGAAGAAAGCTATTAGTCTTGACTATACTCCAGATATATATTCCTGACAGACCCGAGGGCTGTCACTATGCACAAATACCTTCCTGTTTTACTTCTTGCCTTACTTCCTGCAATGGCATCAGCTGGTGAATCCGGGCAACTGCAGGAGAAAATGATTCGTCAATGGCAGGAAAAGGCTCAAGAGCTACCACCGGGGCAACGTGGCATCTACCTCGCCAAGCGAATTGCAGCGCTCGTACCTGAAGCCAGCCGCACCAGCAAATTCTGCCCTGTCAGAAAAAACCGCTGACAGTGCCGCTTGTCGCATTGCGTCTAATCTGAAACAATCCGCGCTTCTGACAGAATTAAAGACCAGATTTTATGTGGCTTGAGTTTCTCGCGATCCTTGCCGGATTTGCGTTGCTGGTATGGAGCGCCGATCACTTCGTTAACGGCGCTGCCGCACTGGCAAACAACCTTGGTGTCTCTACCCTCGTCATCGGCCTCACGGTCGTTGGCTTCGGCACCTCTGCACCTGAAATTCTGGTCGCACTGACCGCCGCTGTCGATGGCAATGCAGGTCTCGCCATCGGCAACGCGGTCGGCTCAAATATTGCAAATGTCGGCCTGATACTCGGCCTCACGGCTCTTGTCATCCCTCTCAGTGTCAGTTCACAAGTCCTTCGGCGTGAATATCCAATACTTCTAGTCGTTACCATCACGGCGCTGCTTCTCGTTATAGATGGCGAACTAGGATTTTATGATGGCCTGTTACTCATCTTCATGCTTGCCGGAGTTCTCTTCCTGATGTGGCGAGTGGCTGTCTCCGGTAGTGCAAGGGACCCGATGCTCGAAGACCTGGAAGCCGAAATCCCCAAGACCATGTCGACAGGGAAAGCCCTTCTATGGCTCGGATCCGGACTCTTATTGCTGGTTTTTGCATCGAAAATCCTAGTTTGGGGATCAGTTGAAGTCGCAAGCTGGCTTGGTGTAAGTGACCTGGTTATCGGCCTGACAATCGTGGCCCTGGGTACCAGCCTGCCCGAACTTGCCACCAGTATGGCAAGCGCGCTGAAGGGCGAGCCAGACCTGGCCCTTGGTAATGTGATCGGCTCGAACCTCTACAATCTGCTCGCGGTCTTCTCGATTCCGGGGCTAATTGCACCGGGTGTCGTCGACGATGTTCTGCTGAGTCGTGACATGCCCGCGATGATGGTGCTGACATTTGCCATTGTCGGTCTCGCCTGGACAGCAAAGGGCGTGCGCCACATCAATCGTATCGGTGGCCTGCTACTGCTGATCGGTTATGTCTCTTACCAGGGCTGGGTCATCTACTCCTCTCTTCCCTGATCCGGAATAGCGGAATCACAATCTATCGTTCGTTTGTCGTCGGGCGCCTGCCAAGCTTGACCACACGTTCGAAGGGCTCTCCTTCACGCCATCCCGTCACGCTGACCTTCTCTCCGGGAGGGAGCGAAGCGACAAGGTTGATAATGTCAGCAGCTGTCTCAATACGATTGCCATTAATAGTGGTAACCACGTCACCTGGCAGGATATCCGCTTTGTGCGCAGGTCCGTCACGATAAACTGTTGATATCAGCACGCCGTCTACATTTTCCAGTCCAAAGGATTCAGCCAGCGCCCTGGTTACGTCCTGTCCCGCCATGCCCAGCCAGCCACGACTGACCTCGCCGTGCTCAACCAGCTGCTCCATGATCCCACGCACCATATCCACGGGAATCGCAAATCCGACACCCTGTGAACCACCGCTTTTGCTGAAAATAGCCGTATTGATACCAACAAGATTTCCGCGCGCATCGATCAGCGCACCACCTGAATTACCCGGGTTAATAGCCGCATCCGTCTGGATGAAATTTTCGAAACTGGTGATGCCAAGCTGGTTACGGCCGGTTGCAGAGACGATCCCCATGGTCACCGTCTGGCCCACACCGAAGGGATTACCAATCGCAAGCACCACGTCACCGACTCGAAGATTTTCCGACAGGCCAAGCGTTATCGCCGGCAGTTTGCCATTATCGACACGTAACACGGCAACATCGGATTCAGGATCGGTTCCGACAACCTCTGCTTCCAGGTCGGTTCCATCACTCAGCACAACCTTGATTTCGTCGGCATCGGCGACGACGTGGTTATTGGTGACGATATAGCCACGCGGGTCAACGATAACGCCTGATCCCAGGCTGTTCTCCTTGCGTGTTCTGCCCTGCTCACCCAGGCCACGGAACGCGTCACCGAAAAAGTTACGAAAGAAGGGATCGTCGAACAGCGGACTGATACGTTGCTGACGAATTTTTGTCGCATAAATATTGACCACCGAGGTCGATGCCTGGCCAACCGCATCCGCATAGGAATATGGACCCTGGACCACTGGCCCGGAAGGTGCAGCCGTATTCGTGACCAGTGTGACTTGTTTGTCGTCATCGCTGCCAAGCGAGAGAATAATGGCTGCAGCAACAACGCCCGCGAATACCGAGATGAAAATGAAGCGTAGACTTTTCAGCATGGGTTATTTCCACTTTCGATGTAGAATGATTTAATTACAATATATGGCCAGATCCCGATGATCCAACCCGAAACACTCGCCAACTGGTGCTCACAACTGCTCGATACAGGGCAGTTTGATGACTACTGCCCGAATGGATTACAGGTCGAGGGGCTGAGACCGATAACGTCAATTGTATCAGGCGTCACCGCATGTGAGGCACTGATTGATGGTGCCATCGAGGCCGGAGCAGATGCCATACTCGTGCATCACGGTTACTTCTGGAAAGGTGAGGCCCAAGTCCTGACCGGCATGAAAGCCCGGCGTATCAGGAAGCTGATACAGCATAACATCAGCCTGCTCGCCTACCATCTGCCACTCGATGCTCACATACAACTCGGCAACAATGCGCAACTGGGGCAACTTCTCGGCTTCCAGCAAATGGCGCCGATTGACGCCCCCAGGGGGCTCTTGTGGGCAGCTGAAACTGCTAAACCTATGGATTCCATCCAGATGGCCGGCCAGCTGGCACAGGCACTTGGGCGCTTACCGTTGCATATTGATGGTGGCAACGGATTGATCAGCAAAGTTGCCTGGTGTACTGGTGGTGCACAGGGCTATATCAACGAGGCGGCGGCGCTCGGGGCCGATGCCTACATCAGTGGTGAAATCTCCGAGCACACTTTTCATTCCGCACGTGAACTCGGCATTCACTACTTTGCAGCCGGCCATCATGCCACTGAGCGCTACGGTGTACAGGCATTGGGCGAGCGAATTGCGGAAGAATTTGGTATCAGCTACCGCTTCATCGACATTGATAATCCCGTGTAAAAAAACTGCCTGCCGGATGACTGCAAGCCGGATTTAATCCTGATATGATTTGTGCTTTGCACAATACCATTATTCACCATGAGCATAGAAAAAAACTGGGAAGAGCTGGGCGACGACATCTACTGTATCGATACAGGCTTTTTGCGCCCGAAGATGGCAGCCTGTTACCTGATTCGTGAGGGAGATGCCGCTGCCATTCTTGATACAGGTACCAATTTCACCGCACCAACAGTCTATGCACTGCTCAATGTGCTTGGTCTCACACGTGATAATGTTAAATACGTGATTCCGACCCATGTGCATCTCGACCACGCCGGTGGGGTCGGACAACTGATGGCAGATTGCGCCAATGCACAACTGGTGATCCACCCGAAGGGCGCACCCCACATGATCGATCCGTCGAGAATCGTGGCAGGGGCGACTGCCGTCTACGGTGAAGAGCGCTTCGCAAACGACTACGGCACCCTGCTGCCGGTTGACGAGGAGCGCGTCATTGCTGCACAGGATGGTGACACTTTTGACCTCAATGGCCGCACCCTGACCTTTTACGACACCCCCGGGCATGCTAATCACCACGGCTGCATTCTTGACAGCAAGTCACGCGCCATCGTCACCGGTGATACCTTCGGCCTCTCCTATCGTGAACTAAAGACTGATAAGGGCGATTACATCTTTGCTCCATCCACCCCTGTTGCCTTTGACCCGGATGCATGGCACCAGAGCATCGACAAGCTGATGGCACTCAATCCATCAGCCATGCTGCTGACCCACTACAGCCTGGTGACCGACCTTGAATCACTCGCGCAGCAACTGCACAGGAATATTGATGCGATCTCCGAGATTGCTATCAGTGAAGAGGGAGAAGAGGCGGGCCGCCATGAGCGCATCAAGGGAGAGCTCGGCGACCTGACTGCACAGCAGATCATCGACCACGGTGTTGATATGAGTAAAGAGCAGATCCTGGAGTTTCTCAGCAGCGACCTGGAACTCAATGCACAAGGACTGGAAGTGTGGCTGAAGCGGCGAGCCAAGGCACGTGGCTGATTGATTCCATTATCAGATTACTTGCTACCACGCTCTTTAGGATGGGCGCCCTAGCCACGGCCTGGAAACCAAGATGCCTGATTACCAGTTCTCACCCAGCAATTCAAAATAGGCCTTTGAATGCAGGCATGCCGGGCATTTGTCCGGCGCCTCTTCTGCCTCATGCAGGTAACCGCAGTTTCTGCAACGCCACACAACCTTGCCGTTTCTTTTAAAGACCTTTCCTTCCTGCAGGTTGCTCGCCAGATCCCTGTAGCGCTTGCCATGCTGCTTTTCGGCAATCGAGATTGCATCGAATGCCTCTGCAATTTCATCAAAGCCCTCTTCCCGTGCTATTTGAGCAAACGCGGGATACATCTCCTCCCACTCATGCTCCTCACCTTCTGCAGCAGCGACCAGGTTCTCAAGGGTTGTGCCAATTGGTGCAGCCGGAAAAATCTCGGTTATTTCAATATTTCCACCTTCAAGGAACTTATAGAAGCGTTTTGCATGCTCCTTTTCCTGATTCGCGGTCTCCTCGAAAATATCGGCGATCTGAACCAGCCCCTCTTTCTTCGCTGCGCCGGCGAAGTAGGTATACCTGTTTCTTGCTTGCGCTTCTCCTGCATACGCTTTCATCAGGTTGATTTCTGTTTGAGTGCCCTTGATGCTCTTGCTCATCTATCGTTCCCGGGAGTTTATTGCTTTGCAATTAATTATGGCAGGAATTGACTTCTCATCGCGATGATTATGGTCAATTGATACCCAGATCACTCCAGATCGCATCGACTCGCGCCTTGACCTCTGCATCCATCTCAATCGGCTCACCCCACTCTCGATCCGTCTCACCTGGCCACTTGTTGGTGGCATCCATACCCATCTTTGAACCGAGACCGGAAACCGGCGAGGCAAAATCAAGATAGTCGATCGGGGTATTCTCGACCAGCACGGTATCGCGCGCCGGATCCATGCGCGTTGTCATTGCCCAGATCACGTCATTCCAGTCGCGTACATTGACATCATCATCCGTGACAATCACAAACTTGGTATACATGAACTGGCGCAGAAATGACCAGACGCCGAACATCACGCGCTTGGCATGTCCTGCATACTGTTTTTTCATGCTGACAACAGCCATACGGTAGGAGCAACCTTCCGGTGGCAGATAGAAATCGACAATCTCCGGAAACTGCTTCTGCAGTATCGGAACGAACACCTCGTTGAGCGCCACACCGAGTACTGCCGGCTCGTCAGGTGGACGACCTGTGTAAGTACTGTGATAGATCGGCTTTTCACGCATAGTGATACGATCGATGATGAAGACAGGAAAGCTCTCCACCTCATTGTAATAACCCGTATGGTCTCCAAAAGGCCCCTCATCGGCCATATCATCAGGATGTAGATGACCCTCAAGAATGATTTCGGCCGATGCAGGCACCATCAGATCACTGCCGATCGACTTCACCACCTCAGTGCGTGAGCCACGCAGCAGGCCTGCAAAGGCATATTCAGAAAGCGAGTCGGGAACCGGGGTTACGGCTCCGAGAATTGTTGCCGGATCCGCTCCCAATGCAACTGAAACAGGAAAAGGCTCGCCAGGATGTGCGTTCTGCCAGTCGCGAAAATCGAGCGCTCCACCACGGTGTGCAAGCCAACGCATAATGACACGGTTCTTGCCGATCACCTGCATGCGGTAGATACCGAGATTGGCCCTCGGTTTTTCGGGGCCACGCGTGACCACCAGCCCCCATGTGATTAACGGGCCGGCATCACCCGGCCAGCACGTCTGCACAGGTATTTTAGAGAGGTCGACATCACCAGCCTCTACAACAACTTCCTGGCACAGGGCTTTTTTGACCTTCTTCGGTGCCATGTCGAGCACCTTTTTAAATACCGGCATCTTCTCAAGCGCATCACGCATACCCTTCGGCGCTTCCGGCTCCTTGAGCTGCGCCAACAAGGTGCCAACTTCTCTAAGAGCCGACACGGACTCTTCGCCCATACCCAGCGCCACGCGCTCCGGGGTACCAAAGAGATTGCCAAGTACCGGTATGTCCGAATCCTTAACTTTCTCAAACAGAAGAGCCGGACCTCCGGCTTTCAAGGTGCGGTCACAGATTTCTGTCATCTCGAGAAATGGATCAACTTCAACGTTGATACGTTTCAGCTCTCCCATCTCCTCGAGCCTGGCGATAAAATCCCGTAAATCTCTGTACTTCATGCTCTCCCCTTTCCCATATCGCCAACTTTATCACCATATTCACCATAAGAAATGCAAATGGCAAAAGCCCCCTTATGTACTAGACTTGTTAACGAGTCAATAGATGCCTCTCCGGGCATCCAGCAAGGGACCAGGTGGCCACGGAGGGCTAAGTTCCCCGATCTGTTCAGCCGGTAATTCCTGTATGTCGCAAGAGCGGTTCAACTTCCGGTTTGCGCCCGCGAAAATTCACGAACAGATCCATCGCATCTTCCGAACCACCCTTCTCAAGAATGTTTTCCCGGAATGAGCGGCCTGTCTGCTGATCGAAAATACCCTTCTCTTCAAACAGGGAGAAGGCGTCTGCAGAGAGCACCTCCGCCCATTTGTAACTGTAATAGCCTGCTGCGTAGCCACCGGAAAAAATGTGTGCGAAGCCGTTAGCGAAACGATTCCACTTTGGCGGCTTCACCACGGCAACCGTATCACGCACCTCACTAATGAGCGCTTCGATATCTGCCTCCCTTTGAGGGTCATATTCACGATGCAGGCGAAAATCAAAAATGGAAAACTCAAGCTGACGCACCATCTGCATTGCCGAATGGAAATTCTTTGCCGCGATCATGCGCTCATACAACTCTTCAGGTATCGATTCATCGCTTTCATAGTGGCCCGAGATGATATCCAGCGCCTCGCGCTCCCAGCACCAGTTCTCGAGAAACTGGCTCGGCAGTTCAACCGCATCCCAGGCGACACCGCTGATGCCGGAGACTGGCGGATAGTCGATTTGTGTCAGCATATGATGCAGTCCATGACCGAATTCATGGAACAGCGTCTGTACCTCGTCGTGCGTCAGCAGCGCGGGCTTGTCGCCAACCGGTGGTGTGAAGTTACACACAAGATATGCAACCGGCAGCTGATCGACCTTCTCTGAACGGAAGCGACTGATGCAGACATCCATCCAGGCACCGCCACGTTTTTTCTCGCGGGCATAGAGATCCAGGTAAAAGTGCGCCATCAATTTGCCGCTGCTGTCCCTGATGTCATAGAAACGCACATCAGGATGCCAAGTCTGCACCCCATCACTTTGCTCGATACTGATATCAAACAGGCGTTGCACCACGTCGAACATGCCGCTGATAACACGCGTGTCCGGAAAGTATGGCTTGAGCTCCTCCTGGGTAAGGTTGTAGCGTTTCTCGCGCAGCTTCTCCGCATAGTAGGCAACATCCCACGCCTGCAGTTCATCCATTCCAAATTCATCACGGGCAAACTGCTGTAACTCGTCAAATTCCTGTTGCGCCTGTGGTGTAGATCGATCTGCGAGATCCTCAAGAAAAGTCATGACCTCGTCAATTGTTGATGCCATTTTTCTCGCCAGCGAACGCTCCGCATAGTTATCAAAACCAAGCAGTTGTGCCGCTTCGTGGCGCAGCGCGAGTATTTCCCCCATCAACTCGCCGTTATCATTCTCACCGGCATTCGGCCCCTGGTCCGAGGCACGTGTGACATAAGCCTGGTAAAGCTCATAACGCAGTTCCCGATCATCCGCGTAGGTCATGACCGGAAAATAGGATGGAAAATCGAGCGTCAGCAGCCAGCCCTCCTGCTCACGTTGTTCGGCTGCCTGGCGGGCAAGGTCAATCGCCGATTCAGGCAGACCGGCAAGTTGCGAATCATCACTGACAAGCTTGGCCCAGGCGTGGGTTGCATCAAGCAGGTTCTGCTCATACTTGCTGGTGAGAGTCGAGAGGCGCTTGCTGATCTCCTTGAAACGCTGCTTTTTCTCTTCCGGCAGATCAACACCGGTGAGGTGGAAGTCGAGCAGGATATTTTCCAGCATCTTTGTCTGCGCCTTGTTGAGGGATGTCTCGTTCTCAAGTACTGCCTTGTATGCGCTGTATAACCTGGCGTTTTGCCCCATCTCGGTTGCATAACTGCTCAGCTTCGGCAGGCAGGTGTTGTAGGCATCACGCAGTTCATCCGTATTGACCACCGAGTTCATGTGGCTGATTGGCGACCAGGCACGGTTAAGCAAGTCATCCAGCTCCTCGAGCGGCTCAACAAAATTTTTCCAGCCGGGGCTCTCAACCGTATCGAGCAGCTTCTCAATCTGCTCGCGGTTTTGCGCCAGCAGCGTATCAATTGCCGGCTCCACGTGCTCAGCCTTGATTTCGTTGAACTGCGGCAGAAATGTCTCTTTCAATAGCGGGTTTGCATTGTCCATGCGGTTGTTTCCATTATTCCAGGTGTTATTTAATCAAAGCGCCTTCGTAACCTGCCTGCCGCCATGCTTCATAGAGTACAACAGCGACCGTGTTCGACAGGTTGAGGCTGCGGCTGTTTTCCAGCATCGGTACGCGCAGCCAGTTATCTTTTTCGATACCTGCCAGTACATCATCCGGCAAACCGCGTGTCTCGGGGCCGAACAGGAATGCATCACCTTCTCTGTATGAGGGCGAGCTATGCGCATTTCCACCCTTGGTAGTGAATGCAAACAGGCGACCAGGTTTCAGCGTCTTCAGACAAGCGTCTAGCGATGCATGTTCACGTACGGCTGCATATTCTGCATAATCAAGACCTGCGCGACGCAGTTTTTTATCGTCCAGTTCAAAGCCAAGCGGATGAATCAGGTGCAAGGTGCTGCCACTGTTCGCACAAAGGCGTATGATATTGCCCGTGTTAGGCGGAATCTCCGGCTCGTAAAGCAGAATGTGAAACAAATCAGATGACCTCAGAAAAATCTATCGATACAACTAGCAATCCTCTTGCCACAGAATTTTGCGGCATGAACTTCCAGACACCGATCGTACTGCTTTCCGGCTGCGTCGGCTTCGGCGAAGAGTATACCCGTGTAAGCGGCTTTTCCAACCGGGATGTCGGCGCGGTTTGCCTCAAGGGCACAACCGGCACCCAGCGTCTCGGTAACCAGCCGCACAGGATTTATGAAACACCGGGCGGCATGCTCAATGCTATCGGCCTGCAGAACCCCGGCGTAGACCAGGTGGTCTCATCGATTCTGCCCGAGCTGGATTTCTCCGAAACCCGCTTCATCGCCAATGTCTCGGGCTCAACCATTGAAGAGTACATCGATGTTACGCGCAAGTTCGATGATTCCGACATTGATGCGATCGAGATCAACATCTCCTGTCCCAACGTCAAGGAGGGCGGTGTCGCCTTTGGTAATGACCCGGAGATGTCGGCACGTGTCGTCGAGGCCTGCCGCGCAGTCACCAACAAGCCGCTGATCACCAAGCTGTCGCCAAATCAGACCGATATCCAGCACAATGCCCGCCTCTGTATTGAGGCCGGCAGTGACGCCTTTGCTGTCATCAATACGCTGATGGGTATGGCGATCGATATCGAATCACGCTCGCCGATCATCGGCAACAACCAGGGCGGTCTTTCAGGCCCGGCAATCAAGCCGGTTGCACTGCTCAAAACCCACCAGGTCTACCAGGTGTGTCGTGATCACGGCATTCCCATCATCGGCCAGGGCGGCATCAACTCGGCAGAGGATGCAATTGAGTTCCTGATTGCCGGTGCCAGTGCCGTCGGTGTCGGAACCGCGCTCTTCTACGATCCGCTGATCTGCCCGAAAATCAACGACGGCATCAAGGCATACCTCGATCGTCATGAACTGACAAGTGTCGCGGAGCTGACAGGAACATTGTCCCTTAATCAGCCACCGGCACAACATAACAAGTGCAACTGCTGAAATCTATCCCGAAAGGGATAGCTCCAAAATCAGTCCGCCGGATTAATTTTCCGCTTTTGCCGCCACTATCCCCTTTGGGAGGGGTGGCCAAGCAGGCACCAGTGCTATATTGACCCCCGTAAATTATGAACCGTGCGATAGACATCGCGCAGCTGATACGGAGTAAAAACAATGAGTGACAAGCAAGCACTGATCGACGAGAAGAACAAGCTGGTTGAAGAGATGATTGAAATGCAGAAGAAGTTCATGGATATCGAGCATGACAAGGGCATTTCAGGCAAGGACTACTACTACTCACAGGAAGGCCTGCTGGCTGACTACCGTGAGAAGTACGCAGAGATGGCAACCCGCGTTGTTGACCTGTCACACGAAATCGTTGGTTCTACCCGCAACTGATTCATCAGCTGCCGGAAACCAGATAAAGCCCGCAATTGCGGGCTTTATCTTTGCGCTCTCCTTTCCGGAAACAATCACCACGAGAAACACGGCAGCCGCCGTTCCGACAGGGGATAGACCAGGCTTCTTATCGTCGCCCGAACTGGTACAACACCCCTCTCTTTTCCCACCACGCTACGCCTTGTGTATCCACCCCACGGACTCGAAAGAAACTCGCGATCGCGGATCACTCAAACATACTTTCGCTCTCCTCCGTGGTGTGAATACGGCTCCGCTGACGTTGGGAAAAGAGAGGGGTGTTGCACCTGCAGGGAGCTCGGCACCAACAGTCTCACTCTCCGTGAGCGGAGCCCGGTCACGTGACAGGTGAAGCAAAAAGATGTCTGAGCGACCATGGGGAGCGAGTTCTTTTTGCGCTGGCACGTGAACGAAACAGGCGGAGGTCAGGAGAGTGAGACTGTTGGTGCCGGGCGACAAAACCTTGTCTGCTCCTATTACCGCTATTATGTGAAAGAACTATTGATGGATTCTATCGTGTGAAATAATGAGCTGTATGTGTACGGGAGGGCAAGGTGAATAATATCCTGATCTTATATTCAACAACTGATGGACACACGATCAAGATTTCCCAAAGAATTCAGTTAGTACTGGAAAAAGTCGGCCATGAAGTGAAAGTTCTGCCTATTGCTTCAGCTGACGTGAACGAATTACACGCATCCGATAAAATTATCATTGGTGCCAGCATACGGTATGGAAAACATCAAAAGGAAGTTGTTGATTTTGTATCTGAATACAAGAGTCTCCTCGAAGAAAAACCCAGTGTTTTTTTCTCAGTCAGCGTGGTTGCGCGAAAACCGAACAGAAACACGCCTGAAACCAATCCTTATGTAAAGAAATTCCTGTCCGGTATTTCGTGGAAACCGGATGCGATAGGGATCTTTGCAGGAAAAATAGACTATCCAAAATATGGCGTATTGGACCGCACGATAATTCGCCTGATCATGTATATGACCAAAGGACCCACTGACCCGAATGCTGTTGTTGAATTTACAGACTGGGACAAAGTTGAAAGCTTCGGGCAAATGGTTGGCGAAATGTAACAAGATGCATGCGAATGCCAGGGATTAACGCGTGCTACTCCGGGCGAATATGCTCGATATACTTGGGCACCTCGACCATTTCGAGTTTGATCGTTTCTCCCTGCACCACGATATGGCGTGTCTGACCTGCAATGATCAAATCACAGCTTGCCTGCCCGCGACTCTCAAGCGGTAATGGAATCATGTCGCGGTAAGTGTAGATATTCTCCCCGACATCACCGCCTTCACATTCACCAAAGGCATCAGGCAGCGGTTCAACAACCGATGCACCGGTAAAGACGATATCCCCTTTCTGCCACCACTTGGTCTTTTCAACCGAACCCGTCATGGTCTTGATGATAATGGCACGCTCAAGATGTACCCGCACCTCGTCGCCACTGACACTGACGCCTGATATTTCGCTGCCGTTTAGCTCGATACTGCTACTGTCCATTGTTCAAATACCACTGCTGTAAATTTCCAGCACACGATTATACGGCATGGTGATGGGAATTATCCGTACACATCGAAGGGACAGGCTGATCGCCCCGGATGGTCAGGGGTGGTGGCCAAAGACTGCGGGCGCTATAGTGCCGATTCCGCTACTGCCAGGCAATCGCCCCGGTCGGACAGGGACGGGGCTCCTATGACTCGATATCGAGCTCCTTGATCTTGCGCGTCAATGTATTACGTCCCCACCCCAGAATCGTCGCGGCCTCATGCTTCTTGCCACCGGTCTCCTCGAGTGCGGTTTCAATCAGGGTGCGCTCAAACAAGGGCAGTGCCTTGTCCAGCAGGGGCGCATCATTTCTCTTTAATTCAACGCGAGCCCACTGGCGCAATGCCTCGTCCCAGTCTCCGCTGTAGACACTTTCTGAAGTCGCCTCTTCACGCATCTCGGGGGGTAAATCGTCCAGGTGAACCTGGTTTCCAGCCGCCATCACCGTGATCCAGCGAGCGGTATTTTCCAGCTGACGCACATTACCCGGCCAGTCCCAGGATCGCATTAACTCTTCGACTTCCGGTGTCAGCTCCTTGGTTTCTTCACCCAACTCTTCGGCAGCAGATTGCAAAAAGTGACTCATCAGAAGGGGAATATCCTCGCGTCGCTCACGTAGCGAGGGCAGCTTGATACGAATGACATTGAGGCGATGGAACAGATCCTCGCGAAATTCCTGCCTGTTGACCAGCGCTTCGAGATCCTGGTGGGTGGCTGCAATAATGCGCACATCCACCTTGACCGGTGCTCGTCCGCCAACCCGATAAAACTCGCCGTCAGCCAGCACACGCAACAGGCGCGTCTGAAGGTCGGCAGGCATGTCACCGATCTCATCGAGAAAGAGTGTGCCGCCATCTGCCTGCTCAAATCGTCCAATACGACGTTCAGTCGCACCCGTGAAAGCACCACGCTCATGTCCGAAGAGCTCCGACTCCAGCAGGTCCCGTGGTACGGCAGCCGTGTTGATTGCAATGAAGGGCTTTGCTGCACGCTGGCTATGATTGTGCAGGGCGAGAGCTACAAGCTCCTTACCAGTACCGGACTCTCCGGTAATCATGACCGTGATATTTGAGCGCGCCAAACGTCCGATAGCGCGAAACACCTCCTGCATAGCTGGCGCTTCTCCTATGATCCCTTTCAGGCGCGAATCACCACTCTCTGCAGCCGGTTTAGCTGCTGCCGACTTGCGACAGGCGCGCTGTACCTGGTCAACCGCCTCTTTGATATCAAATGGCTTTGGCAGGTATTCGAAAGCACCGCCATGATAGGCGGATACGGCACTATCCAGATCAGAATGCGCTGTCATGATGATGACCGGAAGATCGGGATGGCTCTCCCTTAGCTCGGAAAGGAGTTGCAGGCCATCTTTTCCCGGCATGCGGATATCGGTAACGATAGTATCCGGGATTTCCTTGTCGAGCGCCTCAACCACACCAACCGCAGATTCAAAACTGCGCACTTCCATACCCGCCTTGGTCAACGCTTTCTCTAACACCCAGCGGATGGAATTGTCATCATCAATGACCCAGATTCGGTCAGCTGCCATTCTCAATCTCCAGCGGAATAAATACAGAAAATGTGGTTTTACCTGGTTCGCTGTGGCACTCGATCAAGCCCTTGTGCGCAGCAACCAGTGATTGCGCAATAGTCAGACCGAGCCCTGTGCCCTGCGCACTTCCGGAGACCATGGGAAAAAAAATCTGTTCTTGCAGGTCTTGTGGAATGCCCGGACCGGTATCAACAATGTCGACTCGTGCAACCAGTCTGTGACAATGCGTGCCGATTGTGTAATGACGCATCACGCGTGTACGCAGCGTGATGCTTCCTTCACCCTGCAATACATTCGCCGCATTCCTTGTGATATTCAAAAACACCTGGATCATCTGGTTCAGATCGGCATGAAGAGGTGGAATGCTGGGGTCGTAATCACATATAAGAGTAATCTCGTCACCTACTTCTGCCTTAACCAGCTGGCGAACACGCTCCAGTACCTCGTGGAGGTTGATTGATTCAAACCTGGGCAGTTCGCGCGGACCGAGCATACGATCAACCAGCTCTCTCAGCCTGTCAGCCTCGTTGATAATAATGCTGGTGTATTCTTCAAGCTCGCTGTTATCCAGCTCCTGCTCAAGTAGTTGGGCCGCTCCGCGAATCCCGCCCAACGGATTCTTGATTTCGTGTGCAAGCCCGCGAATCAGTTGGCTCGACACCTCTTGCTGGGCAATCATCTGCTCTTCCCTGGTGATGCGCAGCTGCCTATCAACTTGCTGTATCTCGACCATCAGCGCACCTTCACCGCCATCATCAAAAGGCATGATGGTGCAATCGATGGTAATGCTCTCTTCGTGGCCCGGGAAATGGACATGAATCTCGCGTTCGGTAATAACGTGACCTGAGCTCCACGCCCTTTCAAGATGCTTGACTGCATTGGCATCGCTGCAGGGAATAATCTCCCTGGCTCTCATCCCCTGCATCTGCTTGCCACTCATCGCAAACAGAACCTCTGCTGCCGGATTGACGTAGAGCAGGTGCAGATTCCGGTCAAAAACCAGAACCGCGGTATTGAGGTTATCCAGAAGAAGGTGTTGCTTGTCGTAGCCGTTCATGCAATGTACCTATGCAATAGACATGCCAAGTCGCAATAAAATGCTTTCATCAGCAAAGATTATTCGCCAGGGCGGACAGAGCTTGGCTTTTGGTCAGGGTTTATTCCCTTCAGTATGATTCAGGGACGCCTGCACAAATAGAGACTGCACTATTTTGGTGCGCTCCGCAAGAGGTCAAAGACTACAGGTTGGGAGTATTACTACGCCTGTTGATAAGCCGTGAAGGACTGTGAAGATGGAAAGTTGTCGGGGCAGAGGTGATTAATGCACTCGATTCTTGGCCAAAAATTGCCGCCCGGAGGGTATGAGTACCACGATCGACGCCATTCAAAATACGCACATCAGCGCTGAAATTTTCGTAGACAACCTCGTCATCGAGGTAAAGCGTAAAGAGATCACCTCGACGCAACGGCGGATCTGCATAGAGAACGACCTGCACATCCCCATTGGAATTACGTACAGAGTCATCGTTTACCGGCCTGAGAATTTCCAGGCTGTTGTAATATCCATTGGCAGCTCTCTGCGGCTCATCAGGTAGCGGGGGTCGGCGGCTAACACCATTCACCCAACCGACTTTTGGCGAGGCGTAGACAGATTCAGGTACCGTGGCGGCTTTCGCACCTGCTTCTGGTGGCCTGTCACCATAATGCCGATTGCCATCAGCACCGATCCAGGTGTAAACCTCTGCGGTCACCGGCATGCATAAAAGCAGGAGAAAAAAGAGAAATACCTTGTTCATAGTGTAAGCATAGCCGAAAACCCTACCAATAAAAAAGCCCCCGATGAGAATCACCGGGGGCCTGCATCATCGATTACATTGTGATGCTATTAGAGGCTGTAGTACATGTCGAATTCAACAGGGTGTGTTGTCATACGCAAGCGGGTTACCTCTTCCATCTTCAGCTCAATGTAACCATCGATCAGATCGTCGGTGAAAACGCCACCGGCAGTGAGGAAGGCACGGTCTGCATCAAGTGCTTCAAGTGCCTGGTCAAGACTGTGACAAACAGTCGGGATCGCCAGTGCTTCTTCAGCAGGCAGGTCATAAAGGTCCTTGTCTGCAGCATCGCCAGGATGGATCTTGTTCTGGATGCCATCGAGACCCGCCATCATCATGGCTGCAAACGCCAGGTACGGGTTTGCTGTCGGATCAGGGAAACGCACCTCGACACGGCGACCCTTCGGGCTTGCAACCCATGGGATACGGATTGAAGCAGAGCGGTTACGTGCAGAGTATGCCAGCATGACCGGCGCTTCAAAGCCTGGTACCAGGCGCTTGTATGAGTTGGTTGAAGCGTTGGTGAAGGCGTTCAGCGCACGTGCGTGCTTGATGATACCGCCGATATAGTAGAGCGCAGTCTCTGACAGGCCACCATACTGGTCACCGGCGAAGATGTTCTCGCCGCCCTTGGCCAATGACATGTGAACGTGCATGCCTGAACCGTTATCGCCAACAATTGGCTTGGGCATGAAGGTTGCGGTTTTGCCATAGGCGTGAGCAACGTTGAAAGTGACATATTTCTGGATCTGGACCCAGTCGGCGCGCTTAACGAGCGAACTGAATCGCGTTCCGATTTCACACTGGCCAGCTGTTGCAACCTCGTGGTGATGAACTTCGACAGGAACACCCATCTCTTCCATGACCAGGCACATTGCAGCACGGATATCATGCAGTGAATCGACAGGAGGAACCGGGAAGTAACCACCCTTGACGGTTGGACGGTGGCCGATGTTGCCATCTTCGTAGACACGCTCAGAGTTCCAGTGTGCTTCCGAGGAGTCGATCTTGACAGAACTACCGCTCATGTCAGCACTCCAGCGCACATCGTCAAGCACGAAAAACTCTGGCTCAGGACCGAAGAATGCTTCATCAGCGATACCGGTCGATTTCAGGTAAGCTTCCGCACGCTTGCCAACGGAACGTGGATCACGCTCATAACCTTCCATTGTGGACGGCTCGAGGATGTCGCAGAGAATATTGACCTGGGCATCGTCGGTGAACGGATCAAGTACCGCCGTACCAGCATCAGGCATGAGAATCATGTCTGATTCATTGATGCCTTTCCAGCCCGCGATAGACGAGCCATCAAACATCTTGCCCTCTTCAAACATATCCTCGTTAACTTCGGAAACAGGCATGGAAACGTGCTGCTCCTTGCCACGGGTATCAGTAAAACGGAAATCAACGAATTTTGCTTCGCTGTCCTTGATTAATTTCATTGCGTCTTTTGCAGACATGGCAGTGTTCACTCCAGTACATTGTTTAAAACAGTCACCACTGCGATAAACAGCGGTATGAATCGATTGCCCTATAGGCGTGACAAAAACAAAGGCATAAACTATGCCAACAGCAAATTAACCGCTTTTGCCACTATTCAGGGCTTAAACCGCCCCCTTATGGGGCGCTATGGCGCTAAACGCACTATTTTAGTGCGTCAATCCCTCTCGCTACGCCTGCTACCCAGGGCAGCGTAAAGATGAACATCACCAAAATCAGGCAGATCCGAGAGCGACTTCTTGAGTTGCTCTTCAAGGCGCTCAATATCCTCCATACGCCCTACAAAGGCATCCGGCAGGTAGATATCAATTACGATACGGCCGCCAAGATAGTGCAGGCGGACATCGTACCAGTGCAGATCTACACCTGCATCTTTCCATGCCCGGGAGAGGATTTCCAGCACCTTTTTTCTTCCGGGCAGTCCATCACAGGATGGTGCACGCTCATCATTCTCCGGGTCGATGTGTACCGTGACGTCAGTCACACCCTGATCGCTCTCCTTGATTGCGTTCTCGACTGCTGTTGCAATCATGTGCCCCTCGCTGACCGTCAGCATGGAGTCCACCTCGACGTGCACGTCAACCAGCGCATTATGCCCCATGCGACGGGAGCGCAGCATGTGCACATGCTCAGCGCCCTCCTGCTGCATGATTGCTTCACGGATAATCTGCAGTTGTTCTTCACCCAGCCCTTTATCACTGAGTTCGCCAAGGCTGCTCCAGGCCATTTTCCAGCCGATCGTACCAACCATCCATGAAACGCCTATCGCGGCAATCGCATCCAGGTAATCAAGCCCCAGCATGGTGCCGCCAACACCCACCACAACAATCACCGAGGAGATGGCGTCAGTTCGACTGTGCCACGCATTGGCCTCGAGCATGTGTGAACGCAAGCGCTTGGCCACGCGCATGGTGTAGTGATAGATCCACTCTTTCGAAACAACAGAGAGCAGCGCAATAGCCAGCGCCCAGGGGCCGGGGCTGAAAAGCATTTCTGGGTGAAACAGCCTGTTGATCGAGTCCCAAGCGATGCCGATACCAACAAACATCAGGCTGACACCGAGAATAACGGTTGCTATGGTCTCGAAACGGCCGTGCCCATAAGGGTGATCCTCATCCGGCTCCATGCTGCCATGCTTGGCTGCAAAGAGCACAATGAAGTCCGTAGCCAGGTCTGAAAACGAGTGTACGCCGTCAGCAATCAGACTCTGAGAACTGGCAAGCCAGCCGACAAGAACTTTCAAGACTCCCAACATCAAGTCGAGCGCCGCTCCGATCAGGGTGACACGCCTGATCTGGCGATAGCGGTCTGAAGAGGCCTCTTCCGGGGTCGCATCCCGTGCAACATGATGGTGGTGATGTCCGCCGTGCATCGTTACTCCTGACAAACCCTTACGACGACGATGTACTCACCGTCACGTGTTGTTGTTTCAAGCACCTGGTGGCCATTAATGCGGCTCCAGGCCGGTATGTCATTAAGCGCACCCGGATCCGTACAAACGACCTCGAGTTCATCACCCGGCTGCATGGTAGCAATACGGTCCTGAGTCTTGATCACCGGCATGGGACACAGCAGGCGATGACAATCGAGTCGCTCCCTGCTCACAGCACCCACTCTTTCGGTATTTCAGCTGGCGGCATGGGCTCAACGCTCATGGGGGTGACCTCACCAGCGATGGTGACAAACTCCAGTTCAACCTGTGGTGTGTTTTTGCCCTGGCTGTAACGCGCAACGATTCGCGCCGCCTGCTGCAGCTCGTCTTCACTCATATCGCCGTCTATCAGAGTCAATGGACCACCGTGGCTGGTACAGCGCATGTGGGGATACTGCTTTTTGTATCCCTTGAGAAAATTACTCTCCCCCTCCTCACGGGCGACAATCAGCTTGTAATGCGTTGCCGGACGGATATGCCGTCCAACCTTGAGCAGCATGATGTCGTCGAGTTCATACTCCTTGCTGCCACGACTATTCCACAAATCAGCCAGCTTGACCGAGTACTGGGCATCGGTGAGAAAACAGCAACCACCTGCCGGTTGCGCATAGTCCTCGAAGCCAAACTGCTTCGCCAGCGCCATTTGTGGCTTGCGCGAACGTCCGGAAAAATCATACAAACCATCCCTGCTGATCCAGCCTTCGCGCTCCGGAAGTGTTGGGGGAAGATTTTTGCCACTCAGGGGACGCAGCAGGCGATCATCAATACCTGATTCCCGCTGCACCACCGGCATGGTGTCCTTGCGCTGCGACATCGGCCTCTGGCCGACGACTTCACCGGAAATAATAAAGTCGAAGCCATGCGCCTGCATCCACTCTTTCGCCTTCTTTACCATGAAGACCTTGCAGTCCAAACAGGGGTTAAGATTGGCGCCATAGCCATGCTTCGGATTAAAAACGACTTGCTTGTATTCATCAATGATATCAATGATATGCAACTTGATACCCAGCTGTTCCGCGCACCAGAGCGCATTGTTGCGCTTTGGCTTCTTCTGATCCTTTTTGCGGATCGCATGGGTATGCCCTTCCACACAAAAACCGGTGAAAAAGTTGATCCCTTCAACATGGATTCCCTGCTCCTGCATCACGCGCACGGCAAGTAATGAATCCAGTCCTCCGGAGATAAGGGCGACTGCCTTTCTCTGTGTCATAAATAGAAAAACTGGTTAAACAGTTCGTCATTATAGCGCGAATCAGAAATAAAACCGGATACAAGAGGGCATAGACAAGAGGGGAAATGCGTTTTATCCTGACAGAATGCTGCTGAAATGACTCATCAGCATCCAGGGAATTCATCTGGCCATGCGGCCCGATATACCCAAGATAAAAAAACAATCAGGATGGAGTACTAATAAGATGCAAAAAAAGTACAAGATAAGAGTGGGCCAGCTCTGTAGCGCTCTGCTGGTCACGGCAATCGCCCAGGCAGCCATGGCACAGAATGACCCCCAGTTCAGACCAATGGATGCACCGCCATGGGCAGGACAGCAGCAACAGCCTGAACCTCAATTCGCACCACCAGATTACAGACGTGCGCCACCGCCTCGTCGGAATGCACCACCTGCACCTCCGCAGGGAGGAGCCTATGGCCCACCACCCGGCTACCAGCAAGGCCCATACGGACCACCTCCCGGTTACAGGCAGGCTGCGCCACAACCTATGCCACAGCAGGGGCCTTATTCAGCACCTCCCGGCTATGGCGCCTACCCACCACCTCCACCACCGCGTAATCGCAATCGTGGACGTAGCTGGAGCGATGGACCAAGCGGCTGGTTTGGTCGCGACAATGGCGGCAGCTGGTTCAAGGGCCGACGCAAGCCATGGCGTGGAGACAGCCCATGGGACTTCATGGAAATGGATGACCCAAAAGGTTCTATGAGTGACGGATGGGATGACATGCTCAATGCACCAAGCCGTATGGGTGAAATGCCAGGAGGCTGGTATGCACCTTCTGTTGATGTTCCAAACCCGATTGATGTCGGTGAAGAGTTCGGAGATGCTGCCAAGGACGTCCCCGGTCAGGTGGATGACATGCGCAAGGACAACATCAACGACAACCTGGACAGGAACCTGAAGAGGAACTAGGTCACCCTGACTTCCGCTTCAAGAAGCGTTGAAACCCGGATTGCGACGCAATCCGGGTTTTTTATGTAGAGGCGAATGGGCGCCCATCCTCAACTACAGCCATCTTGACGCGCGCCATTTGAGACATTCCTATATAATGCGGGTTTGATTTTCGGCATATTTCGATCAACGGCAATAACAGATGGCTTCAACAGCAGACGTTACAACATTCCAGGGGCTGATTCTCGCCCTGCAGGAGTACTGGGCAGAACAGGGTTGCGTGATTCTGCAGCCTCTCGACATGGAGGTTGGTGCAGGCACCTTCCATCCTGCAACATTTCTGCGTTCGATCGGACCTGAGCCATGGGATGCTGCCTACGTACAGCCTTCGCGCCGACCGACCGACGGTCGCTATGGCGAAAACCCGAACCGTCTACAGCATTACTACCAATTCCAGGTCGTTATGAAGCCCTCTCCGCTGGAGACCCAGGAACTCTACCTGGGCTCACTGAAGATGCTGGGACTCGATCCGCTCGAGCATGACATCCGCTTTGTTGAAGACAACTGGGAATCACCCACACTGGGAGCCTGGGGCCTCGGCTGGGAAGTGTGGCTGAACGGCATGGAAGTGACCCAGTTCACCTACTTCCAGCAAGTTGGCGGGCTTGACTGCCGCCCGGTCACCGGTGAAATCACCTACGGCCTTGAGCGTATCGCCATGTACCTGCAGGGCGTCAAGAGTGTCTATGACCTCGTCTGGACACGTGGCAAAAATGATGCGGGCGTCGTCACCTATGGAGACGTTTTCCACCAGAACGAAGTGGAACAGTCAGCCTACAATTTTGAACATGCCGATGTCGATTTTCTTTTCAGCCTGTTCGATGAATGCGAGAAAGAGAGCCAGTCCCTGATCGAGAAGGGCCTGCCGCTTCCTGCATACGAGCAGGTGATGAAAGCCTCTCATGCCTTCAACCTGCTGGATGCACGCCATGCTATTTCGGTGACGGAGCGGCAGCGTTTCATCCTGCGTGTACGCAGCCTCGCCCGCGCAGTTGCGCAGGCCTATTACGACTCGCGTGAAGCACTCGGTTTTCCCATGTGCCCACCATCGCAACAGGCGGCTGAAAAGACGTCTGACGATGCCTGACAATCTCAGAATAATACGATCATGAGCACAAACGACCTGCTATTTGAACTTGGTACCGAAGAGTTGCCACCGACAGCACTCAAGCGCTTGCGCAATGCACTGGAACAGCATTTTGTCGACGGCCTGGATAAAACAGGCCTGCAGCATGGCACATGCAAAAGCTTTGCCTCACCGCGCCGTCTTGCGCTGCTGATAGAAGATGTCGCCACGCGCCAGGCCGACAGGGAAATCGAGAAACGCGGTCCTGCAGTAGCAGCCGCGTTCGATGCCGATGGCAATCCTACCAAGGCTGCTGAAGGATTCGCTCGTTCCTGCGGCACCAGTGTAGATCAACTCGAGCGCATGTCGACCGACAAGGGTGAGTGGCTCTATTACAAGGTTGAGGAAAAAGGCAAGGATGCAGCCGAACTGCTGCCACAGATTGCCATGGATGCGCTCAACCAGTTACCGATTCCAAAGCGCATGCGCTGGGGCGCATCGGATGCCGAATTTGTGCGCCCGGTCCACTGGCTGTTGTTCCTGCACGGTAATGATGTCGTGCCCTGCACCTTGCTCGATACAGAAGCAGGCAAGCAAAGCTTTGGTCACCGTTTTCACTATCCGCAAGCTATCGATATCAACAAGCCGGGCGATTATGCCGCCGCATTGAGCGACAAGGGCTTCGTCATTGCTGATTTTGACCAGCGTCGTGAAGCCATCAGAAAACAGGTGGAGACGACAGCAAAAGAACTCGGTGGAGAGGTGGAATTCGATGAAGATCTTCTCGATGAGGTAACTGCGCTGGTTGAATGGCCTGTACCGGTTGCCGGTGGCTTTGAACAATCGTTTCTCGAAGTGCCACACGAGGCACTGATCCTGACGATGAAAAAAAATCAGAAGTATTTTCACCTGGTCGACAGTGACGGTAACTTGCTGCCACACTTCATCACGATTTCAAACATCGACAGCAGTAACCCGGGCGTGATTAGCGAAGGCAACGAACGTGTTATCCGTCCACGCCTTGCCGACGCCATGTTCTTCTGGCAGCAAGATGGCAAGAAGCGTCTTGAGGACCATATCGAGTCACTCAGGAAAGTCGTATTCCAGAACAAACTCGGCAACATGCATGAAAAATCCGAGCGTGTCGCTTTACTTGCCGCCACCATTGCAGCATCAATTGGCGGCGACCAGGACATGGCTGTACGTGCTGCACGCCTGAGTCGCTGTGACCTGATGACCGAGATGGTAAACGAGTTTGCCGACATGCAGGGTGTCATGGGGCGTTACCAGGCACTACGTGATGGCGAGAATGGTGAAATAGCAAGCGCCATGGAGGAGTTCTACCTGCCTCGCTTCTCCGGCGACATCCTGCCACAAACGAAAACCGGTATCGCAATCGCACTTGCTGAACGCCTTGATACGCTTGTCGGAATTTTTGGTATCGGCCAGAAACCGACCGGTGACAAGGATCCCTTTGCACTGCGACGTGCATCGATCGCCATTCTCAGAATGCTACGCGAACTACAACTCCCGCTGTCTCTCGACACCCTCCTCGAAGAGGCGAAAACAGCGCTGGGAGAAAGAGTCACTGAGAAAGCCGTGGTTGCCGAGGTCAAGGCTTACATGCTGGAACGCCTGCGTGGTATCTACGCAGAAGCCGGCACCGATGCCGACACCTTTCAGGCAGTTGCGAAAGTCAATCCACAGACACTGGATGACTTTGACGCGCGCATCTCTGCTGTTAGCGCATTTCGTGAACTCGCCGAAGCAGAAAGTCTTTCTGCAGCAAACAAGCGTATTCACAACCTGCTGAAAAAAGTCGAAGGCGACCTCCCTGCCGAGATCGATACTGCCCTGTTTGAAAAGGATGCAGAATCCCTTCTTCTGGAGCAGCTGACACAGACACAGCAACAGGTTGCTCCACTGATCGCTTCAAGAGAATACACGCAGGCGTTACAGTCGATGGCTCAGCTGCGAGATGTAACTGACAGCTATTTTGATGACGTGATGGTAATGGCCGAGGATATGGCGATACGTAATAATCGTCTTGCCATGCTCAACCGCCTGAACGGTCTCTTTCTCGAAGTTGCAGATATTTCGGCGCTTCAAGGCTGATACCCTTCATGCACATCCTTCACGATCAGGGCTAACGGGAGAGACAAGATGATGGCACGTTCAATTATCTACTTCGTACTGATGGCCTTGAGCATCATCTTCTACGGCCTGCCGCTATCACTGGTCGGCTGGCTGGTTCCGGTATCGATGCGTAATCGACTCGCAAACAACTGGGCACAGGTTAACCTGTTTCTGCTCAAGCACATTTGCCACCTCGATTACCGCGTGCAGGGCAAAGAGTACCTTCCCGACGGCGCGGCAATTGTCATGTCGAAACACCAGTCAACATGGGAGACCATTTCACTGCGGCACATCATCGGCGGCAACCAGTCATGGGTACTCAAGCGCGAACTGATGTGGGTGCCAATCTTTGGCTGGGCCATGTTTTTCATGTCGCCTATCGCGATCAACCGCAAAGCCGGAAGAAAGGCGGTCAAGCAAGTTGTTACCCAGGGTACCGATTATCTTGAAAAGGGCCACCGAATAATCATCTTTCCGGAGGGCACCCGTACGCCCTTTGGCAGCCATGGCAGGTACGGTGTCGGTGGCGCACTGCTTGCCGAGCATTCAGGCTATGCCGTGACCCCCGTTGCGCACAATGCCGGACTTTTCTGGGCACGCCGCGGTATAACAAAACACCCGGGCACAATCGATGTTGTGATCGGCGAACCAATCGAGACACAGGGAAAATCAGCCAAGCAGGTTATTCGCGAGGTTGAAGCGTGGATCGAATCAACAATGGACACACTGCCATCGACTCGCGAACAGGAGCAGCCGTAATGAGCGACAGGATACGAATCGCAACCCGTAAATCACCTCTTGCCATGTGGCAAGCTGAACATGTTGAGGCGCTGCTCAAGGCTGCTCATCCCGGAATTGAAATCGAGTTGCTTGGCATGTCAACACAAGGCGACAAGATACTCGACACGCCGCTGGCAAAAATTGGCGGCAAGGGCCTCTTCGTCAAAGAACTCGAGACCGGCATGCTCGAAGGAACAGCGGATATTGCCGTGCACAGCATGAAAGACGTACCGGTCGAATTTCCCGACGGTCTTGGTCTTGCAGTAATCCTCGAGCGTGAGGATCCTCGTGACGCATTCGTCTCCAATAACTTCAAATCACTTGATGAACTGCCGCAGAATGCAAAGGTCGGAACCGCAAGCCTGCGACGTCAGTGCCAGTTGCTGACATCACGACCTGATCTCGAAATCCTGCCATTGCGCGGTAATGTCAACACGCGTCTCGCCAAGCTCGACAACGGTGACTACGATGCCATCATCCTCGCCAGTGCCGGGCTTATCCGCCTTGGTTTTGGTGAGCGCATCACTGCCTTCATTGACACTGATACAAGCCTGCCCGCAATTGGCCAGGGCGCTATTGGTATCGAGTGCAGAAGCAGTGATGAACGTGTACTTGAACTGCTTGCCCCGCTGCACCATGAAGAGACAGCAATTTGTGTACGCGCAGAACGTGCCATGAACGAGCGCCTGCAGGGCGGCTGCCAGGTACCGATTGCAGGCCATGCAACCCTGGATGGTGAAACACTGCGCATGCGAGGGCTTGTCGGCGAACCTGATGGCAGCGAGATCATCGAGGCAAATATCGAGGGACCAGCAGACGAAGCTGAAACTATCGGCACAGCCATTGCTGATGAACTTCTCACGCATGGCGCTGACAGAATTCTGAAAGCGCTTTACGATCAGGACTGAGTTTCAGCAATGAGCAGCCAAACGTGCCAGCTCAAACAACTCAGGGTGCTGGTCACCCGGCCTGCGCACCAGGCTGCCCCGCTGCTTGACGCACTACGTGCGCATGGCGCCGAACCGCTCGCATTCCCTACTATTGAGATCAGTGCCGCACCCGGTGCGGCTGCCTCACTCAGGGATGCCGGGCAATACAGTGACCTGATTTTTGTCAGCGCCAATGCTGTCACCTATTCACTTGATCACTTCACGCCAGACAATCAAAGAGTCATTGCGATTGGTGCCGCGACACACAAGGCACTTGATGCGCGTGGAGTGACTGTTGATCTCTCTCCCCGTGGACAGGCCGACAGTGAACACCTGCTGGCCCATCCCGACATGCAGCAAATGCAGGGCAGGCGCGTATTAATTATTCGCGGAGAGAGTGGACGGGAACTACTGGCGCAGAACCTGCTGGAACGTGGCGCCAAGGTAGACTACACAGAAGTCTATCAGCGACAGATTCCAAGTGATGCAGATTGCAGCATGCTCAGGCAGGAGTGGCGCCAGAAAGTAGATGTGATCACAACCACCTCCAATGTCATTATCAACAACCTGCTGGAGCTGTGTGGTAACCAGGAGAGTATTTTGGAAACCCCCATAGTGGTGATCAGCAAACGTTGCTCACGGCATGCGCATGCTTGCGGCTTCCGGAAAATCATTGAATCCAAAGGGGCATCAGCCGAGGCAATCATCACTGCCTTGTGTGAGTATTACCCGGACTAATCCGCATTACCAAGAATATCGGCACAAAGAATCTCAGCCTCTTCATATAGCCCGCTTATCCCTTTACGCATTCCCTTTTTATCACTACTCTTGACCGCGTCCTGCAAGCTGCAGATTGTCTCGTAAACACCGTCGGCGCCACACACACCTGCGGCGCCTTTCAGATAGTGTAATTGTGAACGGGCATCTTCCCATGCTTCATTGCCCAGCGCATCGGCAATCCAGCTCACCTGCTGAATCAGGTCGTTACAAAAGAGTTTTTGCAATTCATTCACAAGCGCGGCCGGCTTACCGCCAATCATCTCTTCTGTATCAGCTGTACGCGGTTCTGTTGATTGCAGAGCACTTTGCATCGCCTTGCAGAGCAGAGCTTCGTCTATCGGCTTGGTCAGGTATTCATCAAACACCGAGGTGGCTGTACTCACATCGTCCCTGGAGACCGCATCTGCACTCAAGGCGAAGATAGGCACATTCTCGTAACCGGGAATTGCACGTATATGATGGCTTGCCTCGATTCCATTCATCCTCGGCATATGGATATCCATGAGGACAATATCGAACTGCTTCTGCCTCGCAGCCCTGGTTGCCATGACACCATCTTCAGCTGTCGTCACCAACGCTTCGTATGAGCTCAGAAGACGCTCAAGGAAGTAGCGATTGACCTTGTTGTCGTCAACCACGAGAACACGCACATTAGCCATTCTGTGCTGGACAACAGGCTCTTCACTGATCTCGACCTCTTGTTCCGCTTTACCCGATTCAAGCACCAGTGTAATTTCAAACAGCGATCCTTCTCCAACCGCACTGGTTACATCTATCTCGCCATTCATCGCATCAAGCAGGCGCCGGACAATAGCAAGGCCGAGACCGGTTCCCTGGTAAAACTGCCGGCTTGCAATATCCGCCTGCGTGAAAGCCTCGAACAGGTGAGGTATTTCGTTTGTATCGATACCAATACCCGTATCACTGATAGCAACATGCAACTCCACCATCTCGCCGGCAAGGGGAGCAGCATCTGCGTGAATGCTGACCTCACCCTCTTCAGTGTACTTGACTGCATTTGAAACCAGGTTGGAAAGCACCTGCCGAAGCCGTAACTGGTCGGTAATAAGAACATCCGGAACCTTGCTTGTAACATCCACATTAAGCCCAAGATGCTTCTCATCTGCCATCGGTCTGACTATCTCACAGACAGAATCGAGCACCTGGTTAAGAGAAACCGGCTCTGACTGAATCTCGATTTTTCCTGATTCCAGCTTGGAGAAGTCAAGAATCTGGTTGATCACATCCAGCAAGTCATGTGCAGAACGCCTGATGATACCGACCTGCGCACTTTGATCTTCATCCAGTGGTGTTTTATCGAGCAGGCCCAAAAAGCCGATGATGCCATTCATCGGCGTGCGTATTTCGTGGCTCATATGCGCAAGGAATTCCGACTTGGCACGGCTTGCCTTGAGTGCTACCTGGCGCGCTCTCTCGAGTTCTGCGTTGCGAATATAAAGTTCTTCGGTAGCCGCCTCTACCTGTTCGACCAACTCAATCTTGTGCGCCTCCAATGAACCCATCATGGCATTAATGCCTGCCTCAAGTTCACCAAGCTCTCCGCTCGATATCTCTTCAACGCGCTCATCAAGCTCACCACTCTCGGCACGTTTGACGAGATGCGTAATCCTGTCGATTGGCCTGGTGATATAACGGCTTACCAGCCACAGCAGGGTCGAGGCAAGCAACAGAGCAATAATCACAATTAGCAGGGTGTTTGTAACAATCTGATCATTGAGCTTTTCTATATCGAAGCGAGTCAGGGCAACCCGTACAGAACCAAGACCAGACTGAGGATCAATCGTGTCAAACGCCCCCTCTCCGTTAATCTCTTCATCTTCCGAGATGGGAACAACGACAGGGTCAACTGTTTCAATGAAATGCTGTAATGTTGTTTCACCGATACCTACAAAGCGTTGCGCCTGCAGATGCACCAGGTTTTTTCCCTCTGCATTCAGGACAGTAATTGAAGTGAAACATCCAGGTCACCGTTCGTGGTTTTAAATTTCCTCGCCAGCTTGAGGTCGGCCCAACTCACCGGAACAGTTGAGGCCGCCGAAAAATTCCATCGCAAGTCGTCGACATAAAACAGCGAGATGCTGCCAAGCCAATCATTGGCGAAGCGATGAGAATAGAGAAGACTCAGGGTTTGTTCAGGACTCGATAAGGCGACAGCTTCAACCAGCTCGCTGTTATCTCTTTCGATCTCTTTGACATAACTATAGCCAAGATGCAGCGAATCAGTTTCGCCTGTATAACTGAGTTGCATCTCAAAACCCGCTTGCTCATATTCATTCAAACGTGAATAAAACTCGGGACCGAATTCATCAAACAACGCGGATTCAACTCACTAGTGCAACGGATGGGTTAATCCCGAAAAATACTTGATTGGGCGTTTTAATGCCAAGACATTTTCGGGGACGATTGTTCAGTTTATTCATCACCTGGTTGATTTCCGCCTGAGTGATGGTTGTAAAGTCCCGATGCTTTGGGAAGTATTGGCGAATGAGTCCATTGGTGTTCTCATTCAAGCCACGTTCCCAGGAGGCATAGGGATGGGCAAAGAAGAACCTGGCACTGAGGCCTTTAGCGATGGTCTCGTGACCGGCGAATTCCTTACCATTATCTGAGGTCAGCGTGTGAACGCGGCCGGCGATGGGTTTGAGCAGTTTGAGGATAGCGCTGGTGACGTTGCTGGCGGTTTTTCTCTCCACCTTATGGATGAGCGTCAATCGGGATTTACGCTCGGTGATTGAAACGGTTGCACGACTCGGTGGAGATGAATTCATCATCATACTGCCTGAGCTTTCCCCTGATAAAAAACGAGCAGCCGATCTCGCCGAAAAGGTTACTGAAAAAATTCTTGAGGCACTAAACCAGGACTATAAGCTGGATGGCAACTCTCATCACAGCTCGGCCAGTATAGGCGTCTGCCTGTTTGGTACTGAGAGCATCACGACCGAAGATCTGATGAAACAGGCGGATCTCGCGATGTACAAATCCAAGTCAGCAGGTCGTAACGCCATCAGTTTTTATGACCCCGAGATGCAATCATCCGTATTGAAACGCACCGCGCTGGAAAAGGATCTGCGCAACGCAATTGAGCAACAGCAATTCACTCTACAGTACCAGCCGCAAGTTGATATCAACGGTAGGATAACAGGTGCAGAAGCCCTTCTCCGCTGGTTATGCCCGGGAAGAGGAGCAGTCTCACCCCGAGAGTTTATTCCCCTTGCTGAAGAGACAAGACTGATCATTCCTGTTGGCGAATGGGTTCTGGAAACCGCATGTGCGCAGCTCGCCGTATGGGCAAAAAGAGCTGACATGTCTCACCTCAAGATTGCAATCAATGTCAGCCCGATTCAATTTGCCAAGGCTGACTTTGTTGAACAGGTTCTGAGCACAGTCAAAAACACCGGGATCAAACCGGACAGGCTCAAGCTCGAGCACACGGAGAGCCACCTGCTACACAACATAGAAGATATCATTAGTAAAATGCAGGTTCTGGGCGATGCAGGCATCAGTTTTTCACTCGATGACTTTGGTACAGGCTACTCATCTCTCTCCTACCTGAAGCGCCTGCCTCTTTGGCAACTTAAAATAGACAAGTCATTTGTTCGCGACATATTGACAGAGCCAAATGACGCTGAGATTGCGAAGACAATCGTGGCGTTGGCCAACAGTCTTGGTCTGGAGGTAATCGCTGAAGGTGTAGAGACTGATTCACAGCAGGCCTCTCTTGCCAAACTCGGTTGCTATCACTATCAAGGTTATCTATTCAGCCGGTCACTGCCGATCAAAGAATTCGATGCTTGGTGTCATGAGTGGTCGGGCAATAAGATGGTGAAGCAGGAGAGCGCCCAACAGTTACTGATTTAATCCAATTTCCTGTTGGCCGGCATCCGTTTATGTACGAATGCAGATCACTTACTGCCTGCTCGATACTCACCCAGCTCTTCCAGTAGCCACTCACGTGTTTTTTTAGGCTCTTCCTGACCACACTGAACCAGGTAGTAAGTACCGCTCATGGTGCTTTTTGTTGCAGAGTAATCGATGAACTCCTCTGCAGTAAGAATTTTATCTTTGAAGTAGTCATACTTCTTCCGAATATGCGCAACGGCTTCAGGACCGTCATGAAAACTGCCATTCCTGTTGATTTTGCAGCTGGTTTGACTAACGAATTTCAACAAGTGGTCGATTGCTTCCTTCTCTGCAGGCGGCAGTTCTGCAGAAGCACTCGATATGTACAAAAGTGCTGATAAACAAACTGCATACTTTAGAACTGGTTCCCTGTTCATTATTCTTTCTACCTTATTCAACCGTTACTGACTTGGCGAGATTCCTAGGTTGATCAACATCTGTTCCCTTGAGCACAGCGACATGATAAGCAAGCAGCTGCAGTGGAATGGTAAAGATAATCGGCGATACATGTTCGCCAGCGGGTGGGACTACGTGCACATGAACACGCTGTGAACCGTTCATGCCTGAGTCGTTGTCAGCAAAAACATACAGTTCACCACCTCGGGCACGAACCTCCTCGAGGTTCGACTTGAGTTTTTCCAGCAGATCGTCGTTCGGTGCAACAGCTACGATTGGCATCTCCTCGTCAACCAGTGCCAACGGGCCATGCTTCAATTCACCGGCAGGGTAAGCCTCGGCATGAATATAGGATATCTCTTTAAGCTTGAGCGCCCCCTCCTTGGCAACCGGGTACTGTACGCCCCGTCCGAGGAAAAGTGCATTACTCTTGTCACCGAAGTGTTCTGCCATCTGGCAGATCGCATCATCGAGTTGCAGTGCATCCTCGATCTGGCGCGGCAAGGCTGCTAACTGCTTGACGATGACCGCCTCACGTTCCTGCGTGATATTGAAGCGCTTGCCAAGAACCGTTACAAGCAAAAGCAATGCAACCAGCTGGGTGGTAAAAGCCTTTGTCGAGGCCACCCCGATTTCGGGACCTGCCCGCGTCATCAGGTTGAGATCTGTTTCTCGTATTAACGAACTTTCAGGCACATTACATATACCCAGGGTTGGTCCGAAACCCTGTTCCTGCGCTGCCCGTAATGCTGATAATGTATCAGCAGTTTCGCCCGACTGTGAGATGGCAATCACTAGTGTTGCCGGATCTGCTACTGGGTGACGATAGCGAAACTCGCTGGCAACCTCGACCTGGCACGGGATGCCGGCCAGGCCTTCAAACCAGTTACGTGCAACCATGCCTGCGTGGAAACTGGTTCCACAGGCGATGATACGGACAGACTTGATTCTGTCGAAGAGCTCTGTTGCCTTTGGGCCAAATGCTGCCTCCAGCACATGCGTGTCTGAGAGTCGTCCTTCGAGCGTTTCAGCAATTGCATGTGGCTGCTCATAGATCTCCTTGAGCATATAGTGTCTGTACTCACCACGTTCGACTGCATTAGCAGAGATATTACTCTCCCTGATCGGACGCTCTACAAGTTGACCTTGCTGATCATATATCACTACTTCGTCGGCGGTGATTTGCGCTGTATCACCATCCTCAAGAATGATGAAGCGACGCGTCACAGGTAACAGCGCAGAGATATCGGATGCAATAAAGTTCTCACCAATACCAATGCCAATGACCAATGGGCTGCCACGACGCGCCGCGACAATGACATCCTCTTCACCCCGGTACATAACACCAAGTGCGTAGGCGCCTTCTAGTTTTTTGACTGTATTCTGTACTGACTGCAGCAACGAGATGCCTGACTGCAGTTCATCAAAGACTGCGTGTACGATGACCTCGGTGTCCGTATCAGAAGTAAACAGGTGGCCATTGCTACTCTGCTGTTCGCGCAAGCCAGCATGGTTTTCGATAATACCGTTATGCACCAGCGCAACAGAATCCTGACACCTGTGAGGGTGAGCGTTGCTGACTGTTGGCTCACCATGAGTCGCCCAGCGGGTATGTCCAATACCGGTTTGCCCCTGCGGAGATACGTCATTCACTCTTGACTCGAGTTGGGTGACCTTGCCCTTGGTTCGTTCACGCCATAGCTTCCCATTTTCGATCAGCGCCACACCTGCTGAATCGTAACCGCGATATTCGAGACGCTTGAGCCCCTCGATCAGGATTGGCGCAATCGGGCGTTGCGCAACGCCGCCAACAATACCGCACATCAGCCTTTATCCTTTTGTGGACGTTTCCAGTTCATCACGCTTCTCTGTTTTGTTCGGCTCAGTGCCAGTGCATTCTCTTTCACATCTGCGGTAATCGTTGAACCAGCTCCAATTGTAGCGCCTGACTCTACCGTCACAGGTGCAACCAGTTGGGTATCAGAACCGACAAATACGTGGTCACCGATAACGGTTCTGTGCTTGTATGCGCCGTCATAATTGCAGGTGATTGTTCCTGCACCAATATTTACAGACTCACCGACAGTTGCATCGCCAACATAACTGAGGTGGTTGACCTTGGAGTCTCTGGCGACCTGTGCGTTCTTGATTTCGACAAAGTTTCCAATATGACACCCAGGTGCAAGCTCAGTTCCCGGGCGGATTCGAGCAAAGGGGCCAATCTGGCAAGACTCACCGATAATGGCATCCTCAATGACACACATCTCCTTGATCACGGTGCCCGCTGCAACTTTACAATTGCGCAAAATGGAGTTAGCTCCAACACGCACACCCTCACCAAGCTCGACATCACCCTCGAGGATGACATTGACATCAAGTGTCACATCCTGCGATACGCTTGCATTGCCGCGAATATCAATTCGCGCAGGGTCAATCACTGTTACACCGTTGCGCATCAACTCTTGTGCCCCGACACTCTGAAGCTCTCGCTCAAGTTCTGCCAGTTGTACCCGGTCATTGACTCCGGCGACTTCGAACAGATCGTCAGGGCTTACCGTAGAGATAACAGCGCCCTGTTTCACTGCCATGCTGATGATATCTGTCAGGTAGAACTCACCCTGGGCATTGTTGTCGTCAAGCCTCTCAATCCAGGTCGCAAGACGCTCGCGGTTAATCAGCATGATGCCAACATTGACCTCATGGATTGCAAATTCTGCCGCAGATGCATCTTTCTGTTCAACAATCTGGCTGACTGCACCCTCTTCATCGCGCACGATACGACCATAGCCTGTGGGATTGTCGAGTTCGACCGTCAGCATTCCGAGGTTGGTATCAGCGGAAGATTCAATGAGCCTTAGAAGTGTTTCGTGACGAATCAGGGGAACATCAGCATAGAGGACGAGTATCCGATCAACTGACCCTAGCAGTGGCATTGCCTGTTCAACAGCATGTCCTGTCCCCAGTTGCTGCTCCTGAAGCGCCCACTCAACATCTGCTGATGCCATCTGCTCGCGCACCAACTCGCCACCATGGCCATAGACCACCACGATATTGTCCGGATTGAGTTTCCGTGCCGTTTCAATCACATGCGCAAGCATCGGTTTGCCTGCAATCGGGTGCAAAACCTTGGGAATGGCAGACTTCATTCGGCTGCCCTGGCCTGCGGCAAGTATTACAACACCAAGTTTCATTCTCTTACTATCTATCCACTTCTTTAAGAATAAGGTTCAAGGCGCTGGAATTGATCTTGACTCCGGCGCCTGTGCATCAGGACATTGTATCGGAAATCCTTTCATCCGGTGGCTCGTCTTTATAATGGGGAGAGAATCAGGGAAGTGACGTACCACGATTAAAAAAGCCGGGCACATGGCCCGGCTCTTTCGCGATTTTTCCAAGCAGGATCAGCCGCGCTTATTTGCTACCTTACGCAGCTTCTCGATGGAACGCAGACGCGCTGCCGCATCGGCAAGCTCTGCCGCCGCCTTTGCGTATTCGAATTCGGCGCTCTTGTCCTTCATCGCCTCTTCGGCACGCTTCTTGGCTTCAAGTGCCGCCGCCTCATCAAGATCTTCGGCACGAACAGCAGTATCGGCAAGTACGGTGACCACGTGTGGCTGAACCTCGAGCATGCCTCCAGAGATGAAATAGTGCTTAATTTCACCATCGCCCTCGTCAACACGCACATCACCCGGCTTCAGTGTTGTTACCAGTGGCGTATGACGTGGTGCAATACCGAGTTCGCCCATGACTGCTGGTGCAAAGACCATTTCGGCCTGGCCGGAATGGATTTCACCTTCAGCGCTTACGATATCGACATGGATTGTCATAGACATCTCTCTGCTCCCCGTAGTAGCCTGATATTACTTCATTTTCTCGGCATTTTCGACAGCTTCATCGATGGTGCCACACATGTAGAAGGCCTGCTCTGGCAGATGATCGTACTCACCTTCGGCGATCGCCTTGAAGTTGGCAATTGTCTCCTTGAGGGAAACGTATTTACCTGGCGCACCGGTGAAGACCTCAGCTACGAAGAAAGGCTGTGACAGGAAGCGCTGAATTTTACGTGCGCGGGATACTGTCAGCTTGTCCTCTTCCGAGAGCTCGTCCATACCGAGGATGGCGATGATATCCTTGAGTTCCTTGTAGCGCTGCAGCAAGCCCTGTACACCACGTGCGGTGTCATAGTGCTCGGCACCGACCACGTTCGGATCGAGGATACGAGAAGTAGAGTCGAGCGGATCAACCGCAGGATAGATACCCAGCTCGGCAATTGAACGTGACAGTACCAGTGTCGCATCAAGGTGAGCAAAGGTAGTTGCAGGCGACGGGTCAGTCAGGTCGTCCGCAGGGACATATACGGCCTGGAACGAGGTGATAGAACCTGTCTTGGTTGAAGTAATACGCTCCTGCAGTACACCCATCTCTTCAGCCAGTGTTGGCTGGTAACCTACCGCTGATGGCATACGGCCAAGCAGTGCTGATACCTCGGTTCCCGCGAGGGTGTAACGATAGATGTTATCAACGAACATCAGAACGTCACGGCCTTCGTCACGGAAGTATTCAGCCATGGTGAGACCGGTCAGTGCAACACGCAGACGGTTGCCGGGCGGCTCATTCATCTGGCCGTAAACCAGTGATACCTTGTCAAGTACGCCACCTTCATCCATCTCGTGGTAGAAGTCGTTACCCTCACGAGTACGCTCACCAACACCTGCGAATACGGAGAACCCGGAGTGCTCTACCGCGATGTTACGAATCAGCTCCATCAGGGTTACGGTCTTACCAACACCGGCACCACCGAAGAGGCCGATCTTTCCGCCCTTGGCGATTGGCATGATCAGGTCGATAACCTTGATACCTGTTTCGAGAATCTCAGTCGCTGATGACTGCTCGTCAAAGCTGGGAGCAGAACGGTGAATCGGCATATGCGCTTCGGCATCAACCGGGCCAGCATCGTCAACAGGCTCACCCAATACGTCCATTACACGACCCAGTGTAGCCTGACCAACAGGTACCTGGATTGGTGCGCCAGTCCCGGTGACTACCGAGCCACGCTTGAGACCATCTGTTGAACCCATGGCGATTGAACGCACGACTCCGTCACCCAGCTGCTGCTGGACTTCCAGCGTCAAGCCTTCAGATTCGATTTTGAGTGCGTCATAGACCTTTGGCATTGCGTCGCGTGGGAACTCTACGTCCACAACCGCGCCGATAATTTCGACCACTTTACCCGAACTCATTGCTGGTTCCTCGTTCTCTATCTAAATTCTTTCCGTGAATGGCCGTGGCCATCCGCTCTAAATACTCTTTTATACCGCAGCAGCGCCGCCGACGATCTCGGAGATCTCCTGGGTAATTGCTGCCTGGCGCGCCTTGTTATAAACAAGCTGAAGTTCATCGATCAGTTCACCGGCATTATCTGTTGCCGACTTCATCGCAACCATACGTGCCGACTGCTCACATGCTGCATTCTCTACTACCGACTGGTAAACCAGTGACTCAACGTAGCGAGTCAACAGGCCATTCAGTACATCTTTTGCATCCGGCTCGTAGATATAATCCCAGTGGTGTTTGAGCTCATCATCCTCTTCACCCGCTATCGGCACCAGCTGTTCAACAGTTGGTTCCTGCGTCATTGTGTTGACGAACGAGTTATATGCAACATAGAGGCGATCAAGCTTGCCTTCATCAAACGCATCCAGCATCACCTTGATCGTACCAATCAGGTCGTTGATATGCACTGCATCACCAAGATGCGTCGCCTGCGCCAGCATATCTCCGCCAAAACGCCCGAAGAAACCGGCTGCTTTTTGACCGATTGTGCAAAAGCTGACCTCAACCCCGCTATCAGCCTGCGCCTTGATATCTTTTGCAAGGCGGCGAAACAGGTTGCTGTTGAGACCACCACAAAGTCCACGATCGGAGGAGACCACGATGTAACCAACACGCTTGACCTCGCGATCCTGCGTATAGGGATGCTTATACTCCGGATGTGACTGAGACAGGTGTGCAATAACATTGCGCATCTTGTCAGCATAGGGACGTGTTGCACCCATGCGATCCTGCGCTTTACGCATTTTCGATGCTGCAACCATCTCCATCGCGCTGGTAATCTTCTGGGTACTCTGTACCGAGGCGATTTGCGTGCGAATCTCTTTTCCGACAGCCATATCTTTTTACCTGGTTATTAAACGAGCCTGGATTACCAGGTGCTGTTTGCCTTGAACGCTTTCAGCGCATCGTGCATTGCACCCTCGATCTCATCGTTGTAATCACCCGTGTCATTGATCTTGCTCATCAACTCGCTCTGTGACGAGTTCATGTATCCCATCATCGCCGCTTCGAAATCAACAACCTTGTTAACATCGACATCATCGATATAACCTTCGTTGGCAGCAAACAGTGTGACGGCCATTTCAGCAATTGACATCGGCGCATACTGGCTCTGTTTCATCAGCTCGGTTACGCGTGCACCACGATCAAGCTGTGCACGGGTCGCATCGTCAAGATCAGATGCAAACTGTGAGAATGCAGCCAGCTCGCGATACTGTGCAAGAGCCAGGCGAACACCGCCGCCAAGCTTCTTGATGATCTTGGTCTGTGCCGAACCACCAACACGTGATACTGACAGACCGGCGTTGATCGCAGGACGTATACCGGCGTTGAACAGGTCAGTCTCAAGGAAGATCTGTCCGTCGGTGATCGAAATAACGTTGGTTGGTACGAATGCAGAAACGTCACCAGCCTGGGTTTCGATGATTGGCAGTGCGGTCAATGAACCGGTCTTGCCTTTCACTTCGCCGTTGGTGAGCTTCTCAACTTCTGCCTCGTTGATACGTGCAGCACGCTCGAGCAGACGTGAGTGCAGGTAGAAAACGTCACCAGGATAAGCTTCACGACCCGGTGGACGACGCAGCAGCAGTGATACCTGGCGGTATGCCCATGCCTGCTTGGTCAGGTCATCATAGATGATCAGTGCATCTTCACCCTTGTCACGGAAGTACTCACCCATGGTGCAGCCCGCATAAGGCGCGAGGAACTGCATCGCTGCAGAGTCTGCAGCTGAAGCGGCAACGATGATGGTGTGAGCAAGTGCATCGTGCTCTTCGAGCTTGCGAACAACCTGTGCAATAGTCGAAGCCTTCTGACCAACCGCAACGTAGACACACTTAACACCTGTGCCCTTCTGGTTGATGATGGCATCGATAGCGATCGCGGTCTTACCAGTCTGGCGGTCTCCGATGATCAGCTCACGCTGGCCACGGCCGATTGGCACCATGGAGTCAATTGACTTGATACCTGTCTGTACAGGCTGGTCAACTGATTTACGTGCGATAACGCCGGGTGCAACCTTCTCGATTGGTGATGTGGCAGCAGCTTCAACTGCGCCCTTGCCGTCAATAGGGCTACCAAGTGCGTCAACGACACGTCCCATCAGGCCTTCGCCGACAGGTACTTCCAGTACGCGACCGGTACATTTGACCGGGTCGCCTTCTGAAAGGTGCTTGTATTCACCCATGACAACAGCACCGACAGAGTCACGCTCGAGGTTGAGCGCCAGTCCGTAGACGTTGTCTGGAAATTCGAGCATCTCGTATGACATGACATCTGCAAGTCCGTGGATTCGGACAACACCGTCGGCTACGGAGACAATTGTGCCTTCAGTCTGTGCTTCGGTCTTCGCGTCAAATTTCTCGATGCGGTTTTTGATCAGCTCACTGATTTCTGATGGATTGAGTTGCATGATGGCTTCTCGCTTATATTCCTAATTCGTTTGCCAGCTTGGTCAGCTGCCCTTGGACAGAACCGTCGATGACGAGGTCACCTGCGCGAATGCGCATGCCGCCAATCAGCTCAGGATCTTCACTAGTTGTCATATTGATGTCACTGCCCAGCTTCGCCTTGAGGGCATCCGCCAGCGCCTGCTTCTGGTCCTCGTCAATGACATAAGCACTGACGAGTTCAACTTCCAGTACGCCGCGCTCAGCATTCTTGCGCTCTTCAAACAGCGTCGCAATCTCTGGAGCAATGACGAGACGGCCATTCTCCACCAGCAGACGGACAAGGTTTTCAGCCTCGCCAGTCAACTGCTCACCGCCAATCCCGAGGATCATTTCGGTCAGCTGCTGCTTGCTGATATTCGGATTGCCAACGACGTCGGACATTGCCGCATCGCTCATAACAGTTCCCAGAAGCTCAAGGGTCTGTGACCACTGCTCAAGTGAACTGCTCTCTTTTGCGCGTGCAAAAATAGCATCCGCATATGGGCGTGCAATTGTGATTGATTCCTGTGCCATGGTCGGCCCGCCTTACAATTGCTTGGCGACAGCGTCGACGACGTCGCGGTGTGAATCTGCGTTGATTTCACGACGCAGGATCTTCTCAGCACCTGCAACCGCAAGCTCACCGACTTTTTCACGTAAAGATTCACGTACGCGATTGGCTTCCTGCTCGATTTCAGCCTGTGCGGCTGTCAGCAGCCTGTCGCCTTCAGTGCGCGCGTTCTCTTTCGCTTCATCAATGATGCCGGAGGCACGCTTCTGTGCCTGGCCAATGATCTCGGCAGCCTGTGCTTTTGCTTCACGCAACTCGTCGGCTGCGTGCTGCTTTGCCAGTTCCTGCTCATGCTGACCGCGTTCTGCAGCCGCAAGACCATCGGCAATCTTGCCCTTACGCTCTTCGAGTGCCGCCATGATCGGCGTCCACACGAACTTTTTGGTAAACCAGACAAAGATGGCAAAAGCGATCATTTGTCCGATCAGGGTCAGATTGATGTTCATTCTGCTTCCCCGTTAGTTAATAAAGAAAGGTTTCGGATTCTGAAGCTCGATCTTTACGCAACAGCGAACAGAATGTACATAGCAAGACCAACAGCGATCATCGGTACCGCGTCAACAAGACCCATTACGATGAAGAACTGGGTACGCAGCATTGGAATCAGTTCCGGCTGACGTGCAGCGCCTTCGAGAAAGCGTGCGCCAAGAATACCGATACCGACAGCGGCACCGAGAGCGCCAAGGCCCATCATCAGAGCGCCGGCGATGTACAGCAGTGCGTTAGCCATTTCCATGATTGTCTCCCGTAAAATTTCTGGTTAGGTGTTAATGGTTAAAAAGGTTAATTCGTTTAATGCTCGCTATGCGCCATGTCCATATAGACCACTGTCAGCGTCATGAAAATGAACGCCTGCAGGGTAATTACAAGGATATGGAATACAGCCCAAACAAACTGAAGTGCGCCGCCAAAGACGCCCAATACAATTCCGGCACTATACATGAGTGCGATAAGGATAAAGATCATCTCGCCAGCGTACATGTTACCGAAGAGTCGCAGCGAGAGAGAGATCGGCTTGGCGATCAGTGATACAAATTCGAGGAAGAAGTTGACCGGAATCAGCAGAACCTTGACGACAATGTTGTTTGCCTGGAAAGGTTGCAGTGTCAGTTCGCCGAGGAACCCGCCAACACCTTTTATCTTGATGCTGTAATACATGGTCAACAGGAAAACGCCTATTGCCATGCCAAATGTCGCATTCGGATCAGTACTTGGAACAATTTTCTGGAAGTGAACCCCGAGGAGGCCAAGCAGCCACGGAATCAGGTCAACCGGAACCAGGTCCATCAGGTTCATCAGGAAGATCCAGACAAAAGCGGTCATTGCCAGCGGTGCGACCAGGTCGTTCTTTGACGTGAAGGATCCACGCACGCTTTCGTCAATAAAGTCGACTATCCATTCGACGAAATTCTGAAAACCACCGGGAGTATCAGACGTTGCACTTTTAGCTGCGCGTGCAGCGAAGAATATAAAGAGTATGCCGAGGCCGAGAGACCAAAGCATGGTATCGACATGAATCGCCATAAAGCCCATTTCAGCAGCTTCTTCTGCAGAATGCGCCATGCCCCATGACCCATCAGGATGCTGACCAAATGTGAGGTTGGTCAGGTGATGCTTGATGTATTCACTTGATGTCAGGGTACCCGATGCCATATTCAGCCCTTGTTCGCTTCTTTTCCATACGTGGCGACCAGCAGGCTGGCTGTCACATGTACGATAAAATAGGTTACCAACATAGCCACGAGACTCAGATTCTCATAAAAGAGTATCGCGGCCAGGAATATAATGCCGGTTAATACCAGCTTGGCAAATTCAGCGACATACAGCTTGGTCAGCAGTTTGCCTGGTTTCTGTGCCTGGTATGCACTGAAAACCCAGTATCCAAAAACTGCATTGGCCAGGGATGCACCAAGTCCGCCGATCAGTGCGGAGACAGCCTGATCTTTTCCGATCAGGAATGCAGCTGCCGAAATCAGCAGTGTCAGGATCAACTGTCTGATGACGACACTACGAATTTTTTCTGACGGCAGGTTTTGCACGCTTTTGCCCACAGCTCCGTTCTAACCGCGCGCAGTATAAGTGCTTGACACCATAAGGTCAAACGATAGTGACATAAAACTGTTTATGACCAATATAAGTGCTTTCGCATGCAGTAAAATTTACCCTGCAGATCAAAATGTTGCGCTGCAGCATCGCGTTTAGGACGCTGTGTCAACTTTGGCTTTCAGAACCGCCCTCTGCACTCGTGTCTCGAGTGAAAATCGTGCCCATACACTCGGAACAGGGAGGTAATACGCCCGCTTTTTTAATCTGCGTCCTGTGCCCGCACTCGCTGCAGACGAAAATTCCCGGGGCGACAACATCATCAGTTTCATAGTTGGAACGCGCCTTGTTCGACAACTCCTTCAGTGCAAGCGTGGTCTGATCGGCGGCCTGTGCAAAAAGGCTCAAAATATGATCACTGAACACCTCGCGTTCAAATCCAAGCCAGTGCTTCAGGTCATCGCCAGTATCCTGCAGGTATCTAGCCGCATCTTCAACATCACGCTTGAGGTACTCAGCGACGCGTTCAGATTCATCCTTGGTCAACTCATTGAGCTCAACCGCACGCTCATGCGCCTTGTCGACAGCATCGTGCATGAAATGCCCACTCCTGTCGCTGATTTTATGCGAATTATCAATCGCTCGTTCAAGCATGCGCTCGTAAGCGACACCGATGGCATCAACCATGTCATGGGGGGGTTCCAGGTCTTTCATCCAACGCCTCCGTATCTTCTTTAATATCAGTATAGGCTATCGCATGAGGCGACGACAAACGCTCACCTGGAATTCCTGCTATACGGCAGGAAAAATCGTTATTCCATACAGATGGAGGCGGGTGGAAAAGTGATATTTTGGCCAAGCAACAGCCTGACCCTGTTGCCAGGGTATTTCAGGCAGAAAAATCCACAGGCCACGCAGTGCCGTATTACCAACCGACTTGTGACGTCATAACCAGAAAAAAGCCGCGATCAATAGCATTCCGATAATAAGAGCCTGAACGATAACTTCTGCTTCCATTAGCGGGATTGAATGGGCCTCGTCATACTTGCCGCCCTTGGCCATGGAAATGCCGCCGGCGACCAGTATGGCCAATGATGCAATGGCGCCGAGGATAATAAAGACTGTAATACCCGTCATTTTCACACCTCCTGTAAACAACTGTCACAGTGCTTGGGGAATCGGTAAACAACTATCTATTACACTAACCTATAGTAATACCTAGCAATTTTGTCAACAATTCACCGACAAACAGACCATGTGGAAATTGTGGGAAACAGGATCATAGTGCAATTGCTGCACCCGCACGCCTGACTGGTGTAACATTTGGATTAAATAACAGATAACAACATGAATATTGGAGCGCCCATATGAATTCGGGACTCATCTCAATACCTGAACAATTCCGCCTGACAGCCCGTGCCCACGCCGATCGGGATCTGGTTGTCACGCAACAGCAGAATCACAGTTTCAGCGAGATTGACGCAGCTTCTGACCGGATCGCTGCAGCTCTGCCCGGCAAGGCATAGGCAAAAGCGACCGTATTGCCCTCTACTGCATCAACTGCGCAGAGTTCCTGATGGCCTGGCATGGCATCGTCAAATCCGGGGCGACGGTTGTCCCCGTTAACCTGCTCATTGCAGCGGACGAAATCTGCTACATCCTTGGCGATGCGGAAGTCAGCGGCATCATCTATCACCAGGCCATGGCAGAGAAAGTCAGCACATTTCGTGATCGTCTCAACGGCATCAGCCTTTGGGCAGCGATCGGCGAACCCCAGTCAGAGAGCGATCAGACTCTCTCAACATGGCTTGCAGAAAGTAGCGTTACACCAGCAGTAACGTTCGACCCGCTCGATGATGTTGCCGTGATTCTCTATACATCCGGCACCACCGGGAATCCCAAGGGCGCCATGCTCAGCCACCACAACCTTGTTTCATACACATCCAGTGTGTGCGCCGGCCTGCAGCTCAAGCCTGGCGAGGACCGCTTGCTGGTGGTTTTGCCAATGTTTCACTCCTTTGCCGCCACGGTAGGAATGCTGACACCCAGCCTGCACGGCCTGTCACTGGTGCCCGTCCCTGCGTTCGACCCCATTCTTATCAGTGAAACCATCGCTGCCACTGATGCAACCATCTTTCTCGGCGTGCCCTCAATGTATGGCGTAATCCTGCGCCTGCCGGAGGAGCAGACCGCCAACTGGTCAAGCATCCGCTACGGCGTTTCCGGCGGTGCAGCCATGCCGGTTGAACTCATGCACCAGTTTGAAGCACGATTCGGCTTCCCCATTCTTGAAGGTGACGGCCCCACCGAATGTTCACCAGTCACCTGCGTCAACCCACTTGACGGCGAACGCAAGCCGGGCTCTGTCGGACTACCGATACCGGGGGTCGAAATGGCGATATTTGATCCGCGTGGGGGAGTACTTGCTAATAATGAAATAGGTGAAGTCTGCGTGCGCGGTGACAATGTAATGAAAGGCTACTGGAAGCTGCCGCACGATACTGCAGAATCGTTCTACGGCGAATGGGTACGTACGGGTGACCTTGGCTATCGTGATGAAGATGGCTACTTCTTTCTCATCGATCGCATCAAGGACATGATTATCGTCAACGGCATGAATGTCTACCCACGCATGATCGAAGAGGTGCTCTACAAGCACCCCGATCTGGCCGAGGCTGCCGTCGTCGGTGAGCCACACGCCACGCACGGTGAAATTGTCGTTGCCCACGTGGTGGCAAAAGATGGGTGCAGCACGGCGAGCAGCGTCATCCGCGCTTTCTGTCGCGAACACCTCGGCCAGCACCAGGTTCCGCGCAAGGTGATTATTCGTGACAGTTTGCCGAAGAACGCAACCGGCAAGATTCTCAAGCGCGAATTGCGCAAGACCGGGGAAGTCGAAAGAGGAATTAAGTAGGAGCGGCGCCCTCGCCGCGATGGGCCTTGCACCAATCCAGGTGTCGGAGCAAGAAAAGCTTACTCCTACACCTTTCACGACTACTGAATGTGTTCGATGATACCTTCAAGCTCGTCGAGCGAATTATAGCTGATCTCGAGCTTGCCCTTGCCCTTTGGACCGCTCTTCACCTTGACACTGGCACCTAGCTTTTCCGTCAGGTCGCGCTCAAGAGTCAAAATATTGGGATCGGCAACCGGCTCCGGCTTTGCCGGCCTGCTCTCATCCTCACCCTGCATGCGGCGCACCAATCGCTCGGTTTCACGCACAGATAAACCCTGGCGCACAACCTTGTTAGCCGCTTCCACCTGCTGGCCGTTTTTGAGACCGAGGATGGCGCGTGCGTGGCCCATCTCCAGCTTTTTCTCGTCAACCATGCGCTTGACTTCCGACTCAAGGTCGAGGAGGCGAATGTAGTTGGTGACAGCGGTTCTAGACTTGCCGACCGCCTGGGCAATCTGCTGGTGAGTCAGGCCAAATTCGCTGATCAGGCGCTGCAGGGCATCTGCTTCTTCAAGAGGATTGAGGTCATCGCGCTGGATATTCTCGATAAGCGCCATCGCCATGGCTGACTTGTCATCAACATCACGGACCACAACGGGCACTTCTGACAGACCTGCAAGCTGAGCTGCACGCCAGCGACGCTCACCAGCGATGATCTCGTACTTACCTTCACCGATTGGACGAACCACGATCGGCTGTACTATTCCCTGTTCCGAGATGGAGTCCGCAAGCTCCTGCAACTTCTCCTTGTCAAAATTACGTCTTGGCTGATAGCGCCCGCGTTGTACAAGATCAACTCCCAGTTGAGAAATGCTGTCGCCAGTCACTGCAGCAGTGCTCTCCTGCTGATCGCTGCTATCTGTCTCTGCTACTTTCTCAGACGCCTTGCTCGCACTACTCAACAGTGCATCCAGTCCACGTCCCAATCCTCTGCTCTTCGTCATAGAAATTCTCTATCTCATTCCAATTTTGCCGTCACGTCGCAAAATCTCGTTTGCCAAACAGGAGTAGGCCGCTGCACCGCGTGAAAACTGGTCATACTGCAACAGGGGCAGGCCGTGACTCGGCGCCTCTGCAACACGTACATTCCTGGGAATAACCGTCCGGTAAACCTGGTCGCCAAAGTGCGTCAGCAACTGCGCAGACACATCGCTGCCAAGGCGATTCCTGGAGTCGTGCATGGTGCGCAGCAAGCCCTCGATCTTCAAACGCGGGTTGGGGCCTGAGCGAATCTGCTCAATGGTCTCAATCAGTGACGAAAGGCCTTCAAGTGCATAATATTCAGTCTGCAGCGGCACCAGCACACCATCAGCTGCAACCAGCGCGTTAAGCGTCAGCATGTTAAGCGATGGCGGACAATCAATAAGGATATAGTCGTAGCGGTCAGAAACCTTCTGAAGCGCATTACTGAGACGGCGCTCCTTGTCATCAAGCCCCATCAGGCCGACCTCGGCCGCTGTCAGGTCGCTGTTTGCCGGTAGTACATCGAGTTTTGCCGCTTCCGAGCGCATGATTGCATCGTTGATATCACACTGGCCCAACAGGACTTCACAGCTGGTTTTTTGCAGTGTGTACTTGTCAACCCCGACACCCATGGTCGCATTGCCCTGGGGGTCGATATCGACGAGAAGAATGCGTTGATCCTCATATGCAAGAGAGGCTGCAAGATTGACCGCAGTCGTGGTTTTGCCCACACCACCTTTCTGGTTCGCTACTGTCAGGATTTTTGCCATTCTGTTAAACACTCTCTCTTAAATGCTCGAAACATCATACACTGTGCCAAGCTGTTTTTTCATCTGCCCGATTAATTTTATTGGCGTTCAAGGGCAATTCTCACAAGATGCCTGTGCGCATCGATTCCCGGCACCTGCAATGGGGTGACTTCGATCTCCAGCGGCATCCCTTTCAGCGCATCGATTTCCTGCTGCGGATTAATCCCTTTCATCGCAAACAGCTGTGCACCTTTTTCAAGCAGATGATATGTCCAGTCGAGCATGCGCTCGAGCTCGGCAAACGCACGTGAGGTGATAGCCACAGGCATGGTTTGCGGTTGCCATGCCTCGATGCGGGAGTGCATAACGCTCATATTATCCAGTCCAAGTTCCAGTTTCGCCTGGGTGAGAAAGCGTGTTTTCTTGCTATTGGAGTCGAGCAGCGTGATTTGCGTTTCCGGCCTCGCTATCGCGAGAGGAATACCCGGCATGCCACCGCCACTGCCGATATCAAGAATCGGGCCCTCGGGAAGCAGGGGAAGGATCGCCAGTGAATCGAGTAACTGCAGGGCAACAGCCTGCTCCTGGTCACGAATCGCTGTCAGGTTATAGGCGCTGTTCCACTTGTAGAGCAGGGCGAGAAAATCGAGCAGTTTTTTCTGCTGCTCCTGCGACAGGGTCACACCCAGTGCTTCAATCCCTCGTGCAAGCTCCTCTTTCTGGTCCATGAATATCAGGCACGCCGCTTCTTGAGATGAATCACCAGCAGTGAGACTGCTGCCGGTGTGACGCCCGGAATACGCGCTGCATGTCCGATAGTTGCCGGACGCTGCCGGTTGAATTTCTCACGTAATTCAGCTGATAAGCCGGTGACATTGTCGTAATCAAAGTCCTCGGGCAGTTTCATACCGGCGCTTTCACGGGTGCGCTCGATTTCCATCTGCTGGCGATCGATATAGCCTGAATACTTTGCCTGGATCTCGACCTGCTCAGCCACCTTGGCATCTTCAACACCAGGCCCTGCGGAGGCGATCTGCATCAGCTTATTGTAATCCATTGCCGGGCGTGCCAGCAGATCCATCGCTTTTGCTTCACGACGCAGTGTGTCGCCAAGCAATACCTGCATCTGTTCTTCGCTCATATCAGAAGGGCGCACAAGGTGCTCGCGCAGCCGTTGCTGCTCTTTTTCAATCTGTTCGCGCTTTGTATCAAACGACTGCCAGCGCACATCATCAACCAGCCCCAGCTTGCGGCCCGTCTCGGTCAGACGCAGGTCGGCATTATCCTCGCGCAGCAGCAGGCGAAATTCGGCGCGACTGGTGAACATACGGTAAGGCTCCTGTGTGCCCATGGTGACAAGGTCATCAACCAGCACACCCAGGTAAGCCTCGTCTCGCCGTGGTATCCACGCCTCCTGGCCTCGAACCTTCTGCACCGCGTTGACAGCCGCCAGCAATCCCTGTGCAGCAGCTTCTTCGTAACCCGTTGTGCCGTTAATCTGACCGGCATAGAAAAGATTTTCTATATAACGGGTTTCAAGTGACGGCCTGAGATCACGAGGATCAAAAAAGTCATACTCGATCGCATAGCCCGGACGCATGATGCGTGCATTCTCGAAGCCTGTCATTGAGTGAACCAGCTTCTGCTGTATATCGAAAGGCAACGAGGTTGAAATACCGTTGGGGTAGACCTCGTTGACGGTCAATCCCTCCGGTTCAATAAAAATCTGGTGCGAATCCTTGTCGGCAAATCGTACGATCTTGTCCTCGATGGAGGGACAGTAGCGAGGCCCGGTGCCTTCAATAACGCCCGCATACATGGGCGAACGATCGAGCCCGGAGCGAATGATGTCATGCGTCTCTTCGTTAGTCCGCGTGATATGACAGCTGATCTGCTGCGGATGCTTGCTTGCATCGCCGAGATAGGAGAATGTCGGCACAGGAGTATCGCCCGGCTGCTCGTCGAGTTTCGAATAATCGATGGTACGGCTGTCAATGCGCGGTGGCGTGCCCGTCTTGAGCCTGTCGACTCGCATTGGTAATTCGCGCAAACGCTGTGACAGCGCATTGGATGGCGGATCGCCCGCGCGGCCGCCCTCGTAGTTTTCCATGCCGATATGAATGAGGCCGCCGAGGAATGTGCCGACGGTCAGTACCACGGCCTCGGCTCGAAATTTGAGGCCCATCTGTGTCGTGACTCCAACAACACGATCCTGCTCGACAATCAGATCATTGACAGCCTGCTGAAACAGGTCGAGCCCTGGCTGGTTCTCAACCGCATGGCGCACTGCTGCCTTGTAGAGAAGCCTGTCTGTCTGCGCACGTGTCGCCCGGACTGCCGGACCCTTGCGCGAATTGAGCGTACGGAACTGGATGCCACCGAGATCTGCAGCATGTGCCATCAGGCCGCCCAGTGCATCGATCTCCTTGACCAAATGCCCTTTGCCGATGCCGCCAATCGCCGGGTTGCAACTCATCTGGCCGACCGTTTCGATGTTATGCGTCAGCAGCAGCGTCGATGCGCCCATACGCGCAGCCGCCAGCGCGGCCTCGGTGCCCGCGTGACCACCGCCGATAACAATGACATCATATTGCTGCGTAGAAAACATGAAACCCGTACAATCAGTAAATTAGCTGCAAACGCGAATTTTAGCAGGAAAAAGAGCGCGTTAAACTTTCGATGTGTAAAAAACAGAAGAGTTCGACACCAGGGCCCATTGATGGACGATAACAAGGAAACCGAAGGCGTCATCAAGTACAAGCTCGATTTCGAACAGGCGCCACTTCCACACCCCGCTCTCGCGCTGCAACTAGAAGCCTGGCGCCAGCGTCTGTGCGCACTCGGACTGATCGGTGGCAATGACCCGGCACGCTACGATGGCCTTGGTTTCGGCAACCTCAGTCATCGTCTTGAAACGGGATCTACCAACTTCATCATCAGCGGTACCCAGACCGGTCATCTCGACAAAATGGAGCCCGAAGACTATGCACTGGTGACCCTGTGTGATCCGGCGAGCAACACGATTCGTGCGCAGGGGAAGACGGCCCCATCATCTGAAGCCATGACCCATGCAGCAATCTATTCGGCAGCCCCAACTGCACAAGCTGTTATCCATGTGCACAGCCCTGAAATCTGGCAGCAGGCTGAATCGCTTGGCCTCGCGACCACTAATTCGAATATCGCCTATGGCACAACAGAGATGGCAGAGGAGTTCGCTCGCCTGATCAGTTCCGGTTTCCTTGATTCCAATGTCATCTCGATGGGAGGCCACGAGGATGGTATTGTCAGCTGGGGAGAGACGCTCGATGAGGCTGGAGAGCTGATGCTACAGCTTGCAAGCCAGGCCGGATTAGCGGAGCGGGCGAAATGAGTGACTACCAGCCTGTGAGTTGTGACCTGCACTCGCAATACGAACTCTACGCGATGCATAAAACACCGGTCACCATTTTACTGCACGGCAATGATGCACCCCTCAAGGGCGTCATCATGGATATGCGCATCGTCGACAAAGCTGAGTGCCTCGTTCTCTTGGTTGAAAACAGCGATAAAACCATCATTCGTCTCGATACGATCAGGCAGGTCACACCAACAGGAGATGCAGATGCCTAATAATGAACTTCACCCCCAACTGGCCGCAGACTGCCACCAACTTGGCCAGATGGAGATCAGTCAGCTACTGCTGATGGACAATGCCCTCGTACCCTGGTTCATTCTTGTACCCGACACCGACAAGAGGGAAGTGTTCGAACTGGATGCCGAACAACAATACCTGGTCCAGCAGGAGATCAATGCGCTGTCAGGTTTTTTGATGGCGAGAACAGATGTCGAAAAAATCAACCTTGGTGCACTTGGAAACCTGGTACCTCAGCTCCATATTCATGTCATCGGGCGCAACAGCAATGACTTCTGCTGGCCGAACCCGGTTTGGGGACAGGAGCAGAAAACCGCCTGGACAGAAGAGGCTGCAGAAGAGATTTCACAGCAGCTTGCTACACACTTGAAAGGCGGCCTGGTGAATTACACACCTGGTGTCAAATTACGGCCAAAGTCGCAATAGCCTCTAGTCCACGAAAAACATCATTACTGCAGGGTTTCAATATTATGCTGCGCTGCGGTATGCTTGACGTCATCGCCCTTAGGAGCCGAGATAATGAAAATCAATGTCGATATGGATGTAACACCCGAAGAGATGCGCCGCCTGTTTGGTCTGCCTGACCTGACCCCTCTGCATGATGAGATGATCGATCGTATGAAAGAACAGCTCTCTGAAAACATGGATCCGGCGAAGCTTGTCGAGAACTATATGCAGGGTTCCTTCTCTTCCATGGAAGCCTTTCAGCGCACCATGTCCAATTTTATAAAGAGTGGCAACAAGGACGATTAATTATTCACCTGCGGAAATTTTCTGCACACAAAACATTCTGTAATCAAACAAACAATGGAAACCATCATGCAACACCAGTTACCCGAACTTCCCTATGAAAAGAGTGCACTTGAGCCACACATCTCTGCCGAGACGCTTGAGTTCCACCACGACAAGCACCATGCAACCTATGTCACCAATCTCAACAACCTGATTGAAGGCACCGAGTTCGCTGACAAGTCTCTTGAAGAGATCGTCACCAGCGCGCCAGCCGGCGGTATTTTCAATAATGCCGCACAGGTTTGGAACCACACCTTCTACTTCAACTGCATGGCGCCTGAAGCAGGCGGCGCACCAAGCGGTGAAATTGCCGCTGCTATCGATGCGGCATTCGGTTCATTCGAGGATTTCAAAACAGCTTTCTCAACATCAGCAGCAACCAACTTCGGTTCAGGCTGGACCTGGCTGGTGAAGAATGCCGACGGTGGTGTCGAGATCTTCAACACCAGCAATGCTGGCTGTCCACTGACCGAAGGCCTGACACCTCTGCTGACGATCGACGTATGGGAACACGCCTACTATGTCGACAAGCGCAATGCACGTCCCGCCTATGTTGAGTCCTGGTGGAACCTGGTTAACTGGGAATTCGTTAACGCCCAGCTCTGATCGGCATCACTTCCGTCACCCCGGCCTTGAGCCGGGGTCCATCTGAAACAGTGCACTAATTCATGGATGCCGGCTCAAGGCCGGCATGACGTAGGGGAAAATCTACCTCTGACCTGTTCCTTGATTCAACTGTGCAAGCTGCCTGTCATGCAGGCGACTGAGCAGTAGCAAGGACAATATCGCCCCGCTCAGTGCCCAGGCCATGTCTGACTGGGTGTCCCAAACGTACCCCTGGGTACCAAGAAACGCCTCCGCAGCCTCATCACTTGCCAGCGCAACCCACCATTCTATCAACTCGTAGAAAGCACTCAGCGCAAGACAGAAGCAGATCACAACAAACACCAGCCAACCACGGCCCTGAACAACCTTCAGACGCAACAGCAGCTCACGCGCAATCATGGCAGGGATGAAACCCTGTGCAAGGTGACCCAGCTTGTCGTAATTGTTGCGCTCCCAGCCCATCGGCGCCTGTAGCCATTCGAACAGGGGGTTTTGCGCGTAGGTGTAATGACCACCGACCATCAAAATGATGCTATGGACTAGGATCAACAGGTAGACCATGGGTGTCAGGGGAAAGCGCTTGTATGTCGCCGCCATCACTGCCAAACCGATGACTGCCGGAGAAACCTCCAGCACCCAGGTGTAGGTATCGGCAGGAGCAATTCCTGACCAGGTGAGCACGCTGAAAAAAATGGCAAGCCACAGGGAAGGGTAGAGCACCGACGGACTGTTCATCTCACAACCTCAAATTTACCAGCCTCACAGAAGAGGCTTATTGTGCGGCTTCTGCAGCCTTCTTGTTGCTCGCTTCTATTGACTTGGTACGCGCGTAGCGCTGGTAACTCCAGCCCTGCTCATAGGCTCGGTCAAGAACCAGCCCCATCGAGTTCGTCATTCGACTGAGCTCCACAAGGGCGTCTGTTTTCAGAACCTGTTTGCCTTTTTCATCGAAAAACATCAGAGCAGGAAGACGGCTGAAATCCTCTTGCTGATACCACTGGGCTGCCGTCATGCGTTGCCCGTCCGGTGTCACAATATGGCTCTTGTTATCCGAAGCATCCAGACGCACAACTTCAAATCGGCCCAGGGTGGCACGTATTTTCTCGTCTGCAAGCACAAGCTCGTGGTAATTGGTGCACGCCTCACACCCATCTGCTTCAAGGAGTACAAACAATGGTCTGTCCGAGGCAAAACGACTGCGATCAAGCGCATGCGGTGGCGAGTTGAACAGCGGGTCATCAATCAACTTGTGCGCGCTTGTTGACACAGGACCACCTGAAGGAGGAAGTGCTGCGAGGTAATCACGAAACGAGGTTCTCTTGTTATGCCCCTCGACCAGGTAATCGAGCATTTTGGTGAATCGCTCTGGTGACTGGTAGCCGATGGCGCGATAAATCAGCTCGCCCTCATCGTCATCATTGAGCACATAAAACAGTAATGTCGGTGCCATGCCGGCCTTTTGCGATTCCGCAAACGCCTTGATGGACATGTCATTACCCTGGTGATCTGTCATTTCCGTGTCGTCGAAAATCTCCAGACCAATAGAGATGAACTGCTGCTGCAGGCGATTGGCGGTACGCTCATCGCCGAGGCTCTTCTTGATGAAAGCTGTGCAATAGGTACAGCCCTGGGTGGTATATAAGACCATGACGCCATGCTTGCCGGATACCCGGGCAGCTTCAAGCTCTGCCTCCAGGTCGATCAGCCCATGGTGGAACCACTCCGGATTAGCCACATGGCGAAGCCCGCTTTCGATCGTTTCAGCAATGGACAGGGGTGTCCACAGCAACAAGAGCAAACAAAGGAGACTGGAACAACGCGTTTGATAAATATTTCTCTGCCCGGTATTCATCTCCGTTGCCTCTTTTTTCGGTTAAAACAACAGTATAGCTGCCACCACGATAATCAGAATGACAGCGCCGATAACAAAATACTTAGCCCTGTCTTTCGGCTCCTCAATGCCAATCGTCACCGGCTTGCCTCGACTGGATGATTCCGCTCCCTTTACGACCACGTTGACAGCCGCGAGGCCCTTTTCTGTCTCTTCAACGTCGAATGTGACATCCTGTCCCGGGCGCAGTGCACGCCTGCCGTCCACCTTGGTGATGTGAACAAAAATTTCATCATCGAGTTGATCCGAGCGAATGAAGCCGAAACCTCTTTTTGCATTAAATTTTGCGACTGTGCCTTTCATAGCTCTCATATTGTTATTCGTAAAGATACAGGGTAACCACTCTCAACCCGCTCAGCAATACCAGAGAAGCAATCTTCAACAAAGATACATCACTTAAGTATCAAGATTATCTCTTCCCCAAGGCGTATAATCAAAGATTGACGTATATATTTAGTTGTTTTCCAGGACGCCCAACACATGAGCAGTGAATTTACTCCAGACCTCTTCATCAACCGGGAGCTCAGCAACCTGCAATTCAATCGCAGGGTTCTTGAATTGTCGCAGGACACCTCTGTCCCCCTGCTCGAACGTCTGCGCTTTATGTGTATTTCATGCAGCAACCTCGATGAATTCTTCGAGGTTCGTGCCGCACGTCTGAAACAGCAACAGATGCATAACATAGATCCACAGGATCCTGCAGGCATGTCTGCAGCCCAGCAGTTGGAAGCGATTTCCAAGGAGGCTCACAGCCTGGTCAAGGAGCAGTACATTGTCTTCAATCAGCAACTGATACCTGAACTGGAAGCTGAAAACATCCACTTCCTGCGCCGTTCCGCCTGGACCGAGCAGCAATCGAACTGGCTCAATAACCACTTCAAGCGCGAACTGGCACCTCTGCTGTCGCCTCTCGGCCTTGATCACGCGCATCCATTTCCACGTATTTTGAACAAAAGTTTGAACTTCATTGTGCAGCTGGAAGGAAAAGACGCTTTCGGACGTGACAGCGGCATGGCCATCGTACAGGCACCGCGTGCACTTCCGCGTATCATCCGCCTGCCTGAAGAGATCAGCCCGAGCCCTGATACATTCGTCTTTCTCTCGTCAGTCATTCACGCTCACGTTGATGATCTTTTTCCTGGCATGACATCACTCGGCAGTTACCAGTTCCGCGTCACACGTAACTCGGATCTCTTCGTCAGTGAAGAGGCGGATGACCTGATGCTGGCACTGAAAGGCGAGTTATTGTCGAGAAACTATGGTGACGAGGTACGCCTGGAGGTTGCTGATGATATTCAGCCGAGGCTCAAGAATTACCTGGTCGAGAAATGCCGTCTGGACGAACAGGATGTCTACCCGGTCAATGGTCCAGTCAACCTCTCTCGCCTCGCTGCCGTTGTTGACATGGTCGATAGGCCGGAATTGAAGTTCCCAGCAATTCGTCCCGGTTTCCCGGAAGATTTCGTCACGGACCAGGATATTTTCGACTACATCAGCGACAAGCGCTATGTTCTGATGCACCACCCCTACCAGTCATTTGATCCGGTAGTGAACCTGGTACAGCAGGCCGCCGTTGACAAGAAGGTTGTAGCGATAAAGATGACGCTCTACCGCACCGGTTCAAAATCGCAAATTGCCGATGCACTGGTTGCGGCTGCGCGCGCCGGCAAGGAGGTTACCGCGGTGATCGAGTTGCGCGCGCGTTTTGACGAGGAGGCTAATATCGCCCTCGCCACACGCCTGCAGGATGCCGGAGCCTACGTCGCCTACGGGGTTGTCGGCCACAAGACACATGCCAAGATGACCCTGGTTGTCAGACGCCAGGGACGCCGTCTGAAACGCTTTGTGCATCTCGGCACCGGTAACTACCACGCGGGCACGGCAAAAGCCTACACAGACTATGGCATGCTCTCGGACGACAGTGCGCTCGGCAGTGATGTGCATCGCCTGTTCCTGCAGCTGACGGGACTGGGCAAGAGCCTCAACCTGAAGAAAATGCTCTCCGCGCCATTTACCCTGCACAGCAGTATGGTGAAATTTATCCGGCATGAGGCAGAACATGCCAGGGCCGGCAGAAAAGCGCTGATCCGAGCCAAGATGAACTCCCTGATTGAGCCGAAGATCATCGAGGAGCTCTACAAGGCATCACAGGCAGGTGTGAAAATTGAACTCATCGTCAGGGGAGTGTGCGGTATCCGTCCCGGAATCAAGGGTGTCTCGGAGAATATCCATATACGCTCCATTATGGGACGCTTCCTCGAACATACGCGTGTCTTCTACTTCTATAACGATGGCGAGGAGAACCTCTACTGTGCCAGCGCCGACTGGATGGGACGCAACTTCTTCAAGCGCATCGAGAGCTGTTTTCCAGTTGAGCAGTACGCACTCAAGCGCCGCATTATCAAGGAGACCTTCACCACCCACCTGCGCGACAACTGCCAGTCATGGGTGCTGAAATCGAATGGAACATACAAGCGTGTCAAGCCATCAAAGCGCGCCAAGCCGCGCAATGCGCACGAGATACTGATCGAGATGATGCAGGGGTAAAGAGGCCTCAGGCTGCCGGGGCCGGGTTGCTGCCCCTTACTGACAGGTAGTCACTGATCTCCTGCAGAAAGGCCTCGGCGTATTTCTCGAGTTTTTTCTCACCCACGCCGTTAATTTCGAGAAACTCGGTGCGATTCTGCGGTAGGTGAATCGCCATCTGGGTCAACGTGGCATCGCCAAATACCATGTAAGGGGCAACACCTTCGCTATCGGCCAGTTCGCGGCGCAGTCCGCGCAGCGATTCGAACATCAGCTCGTCACGTCCTTCAACAGCAGCTGTTACGCGCTTTTTACGCTTGCCAGAAGCCTCTTTCAATCTCGGTTTTGCAAGCTGCAATGCAATTTCACCGCGTAATAACGGGCGCGCACCATCTGTGAGCTTCAGTACCGAGTAGTTGGCAATATCCTGTTCAAGGTAACCGCGATGGATCAGCTGGCGCATCAGGCTCGACCACTCGGCCTCTCCCTGCTCTTTGCCGATTGCATAGGTACTCAGGCTGTCATGCCCGAGGCTGCGAATGCGTTCACTGTCGGCACCACGCAGTACATCAATGACGTGACGCATGCCATAACGCTGTCCGACCCGGTAGACACAGGATAGCGCCTTGCGCGCATCTTCCGTAGCGTCGTAACACTCGGGAGGATCATTACAGGTATCGCAGTGACCGCAATCCTCTTTCAGCTCTTCGCCGAAATAGTGAAGCAGCACACGACGGCGGCAGGTGAGTGCTTCTGCAAAGGCAATCATGCTGTTGAGCTTGTGCAGCTCGATACGTTTCTGCTCCGGATTGTCACTGTTCTCGACCAGGCGTCGCGCCATCACCATATCCTGTGCACCAAACAACAAAAGTGCTTCTGATGGCAGACCATCACGACCAGCGCGGCCGGTCTCCTGGTAGTAGCCCTCGATATTCTTGGGCAGATCATAATGCACCACGTAGCGCACATTGGGCTTGTCGATGCCCATACCAAAGGCAACGGTCGCCACCACCACGTCGATCTCATCTCGCATGAACTGTTCATGCACCTGCTCACGTGTCGATGCAGGCAAGCCCGCGTGGTAGGCCTCTGCCCTGTAGCCCCCTTGCTGCAGCTTGAATGCCAGCTCCTCGACACGCTTGCGGCTCAGCGCATAGACAATGCCGCGTTCGCTGCTGAAGCGATCGACAAATGACTTGAGCTGATCGAATGGCTTACGCTTCTCGAGCGCGCTGTAGCGGATATTGGGACGATCAAAACCGGTGACATGGATTGTCGGTTGACGCAGATGCAGGCGTTGAACAATATCCTTACGTGTCTGCGGATCGGCAGTTGCGGTCAGTGCGATCATCGGAATATCGGGAAACCGATCGCGCAACTCTCCCAGCTGCACATACTCTGGCCGGAAATCATGCCCCCACTGGGAGACGCAGTGCGCCTCGTCGACGGCAAACAAGGCGATATCAATCTCCTGCAATCGTTCCTGAAAGGCATGCGACATCAGGCGTTCAGGCGCCACGTAGAGCAGGTCAAGCTCGCCTGCGTGAAAGCGTGCCAGGGTCTGCCTTGCGTCACTCTCGTTTAATGCAGAGTTGTAACAGGCGGCATTGACACCATTAGCCTGCAGGGCATCCACCTGGTCTTTCATCAGGGAGATCAGCGGTGAAATGACAATCGCTGTACCTGTTCGCAACAGGGCCGGTATCTGGTAACAGAGTGATTTACCACCACCAGTCGGCATCACTACGAAGGTGTCATTACCCTCGGTGACATCATCAATAATCTGCTGCTGCCACGGGCGAAACTCGTGGTAACCGAAGACGCTCTGCAGAAGCTGAAGGGGAGATTTGTCTGTTGATTTCACGCTGCCCAGACTCGCCTAAATCCCTTCTCATTGCAAGCACCATGGGCAAGGGTTTAGAATAGCAGCTAAACTAAGGCGAAAAAGGAGAAAAGTATGCTGATCGGCGTTCCCACGGAAATAAAAAACAATGAATACAGGGTTGGCCTGATCCCGGCATCCGTCAGAGAGCTCGTCAGCCACGGGCACCAGGTCCTGGTTCAAAAAGATGCCGGCAGTTCGATCGATTTCTCCAACCGGGAGTATCTCGATGCCGGTGCTGAACTGGCCGGTACACCGGATGAGGTTTTTCTGCGCGCCGGCATGATCGTCAAGGTCAAGGAGCCACAGCCCGATGAGTGCGCAATGCTGCGCAACGGCCAGCTGTTGTTCACTTATCTGCATCTTGCACCAGACCCGCGCCAGACCGAACTGCTGATCAAATCAGGCGCAACCTGTGTCGCCTATGAAACCGTTACCGATGAGCATGGGGGCTTGCCATTACTGGCGCCCATGTCTGAAGTGGCAGGGCGCATGTCGGCCCAGGAAGGTGCGTACCACCTTGAAATGGCGCAAGGCGGGCGTGGCGTACTACTCGGTGGCGTACCTGGGGTTGCACCAGCAAAGGTACTGATCATCGGCGGCGGTGTGGTTGGTGAAAATGCAGCAGCGATGGCCGTTGGCATGGGCGCCGAAGTCACCATAATCGACCGCTCTATTGCACGCCTGCGTGAACTCGATAACGATTATAAAGGCCGTGTCCGCTGTATCTATTCGACTACCACCATACTCGAGAAGTATGCACTGGATGCCGACCTTGTCATCGGTGCCGTGCTGGTACCCGGCGCTGCGGCCCCCAAGCTGCTGACGCGGGATATGATTCGTCGTATGAAGAGGGGCGCCGTGATTATTGATGTGGCGATAGACCAGGGCGGCTGCTTTGAAACCTCGCATCCGACCACGCACGAGAAACCGACTTTTGTTGTTGATGATGTGGTGCATTACTGTGTTGCAAACATGCCGGGCGGAGTGGCACGCACTGCTAGCATGGCACTCAATAATGCAACGCTTCCCTTCACGCTGGCCCTGGCAGATGATCCGATCAGGGCGATGATGCGTGATCACAACCTGTTGAATGGTCTCAATGTGCATGCAGGGCAGGTGACATACAAGGCTGTTGCCGAGGCGCTGGGGTATGACTATGTACCGGCAACCGAGGCTTTGAAACAGGCTACCTGATCATTCCTTCTTTTTAATAAAAAACAGGCCGGGCATTGCCCGGCCTGTTTTTTTTGACTGGCTCTTCGTTATACGAAGCGTCCAACCTTGGCTGTTTTATAAGCCTCCCGAATCTCATCGAGAATACCCGGATCATCGATGGTCGCAGGTGTCGGCACATCATCCGTCTCGGAGATCTGGCGAATGGTCTTGCGCAGAATCTTGCCGGAACGTGTCTTGGGCAAACGCTTGACCTCCATCGCCTTGGAGAAACAGCAGATTGCACCGATGGTACCGCGTACCATCTGGATCAACTCCTTCTGAATCTCTTCCGGCTCCTTATCGACACCATCCTTGCGGATGTAGAAAGCAACTGGCAACTGACCCTTCAGCTCGTCATTGATACCCACGACGGCGCACTCGGCAATCGCGTCATGACTTGCAACAACCTCTTCCATTTCACCGGTTGAGAGCCTGTGGCCGGCGACGTTGATAACATCATCGATACGGCCCATGACAAAGACATAACCATCTTCATCGATATAGCCGTCATCACCACACAGGTAGTAGCCGGGGTAAGTATCCAGGTAGGCCTCAACAAAACGCTCATGGTTGTTCCACAGCGTATTAAGACAGCTCGGCGGCATCGGCAACTTGATTGCCAATGCCCCCTGCTCATTCGGCCCCAGTACATTACCCGCCTCATCGAGAACATGGAGCTGGTAGCCGGGAACAGGGAATGTCGCAGAGCCACTCTTGACCGGCTCCTGCTTGATACCCGCCGGGTTGGCTGCGATGCCCCAGCCGGTTTCCGTCTGCCACCAGTGATCCAGAATCGGTTTTTTGAGCAGATCGCTGAGCCACTCGTAGGTCGGTGGATCAAGTCGCTCACCGGCCTGGTAGATGGCGCGAACACTGGAAAGGTCATACTTCTTGAGTAATTCGCCGTTTGGATCCTCTTTTTTGACCGCGCGGAATGCTGTCGGCGCAGTAAAGAAGGCACTGACCTTGTACTCTTCCATGACACGCCAGAATCCACCTGCATCCGGTGTACGTACCGGCTTGCCTTCATAAACGATAGTTGAGCAGCCATGCAACAGGGGTGCATAGACGATATAGGAGTGTCCCACAACCCAGCCAACATCTGATGCAGCCCAGAAAACCTCGCCCGGCTTGACATCGTAGATGTATTCCATCGAGAAGCGCATAGCGACTGCGTGACCGCCATTCTGCCTGACAACACCCTTGGGTTGACCAGTGGTGCCCGAGGTATAAAGGATATAGAGAGGATCAGTCGCCTTGACCGGAACCGGATCAGCAGGCTCTACACCCTCCTGGAAACCGTACCAGTCGAGATCGCGGCCTTCCTTCATCTGGAATTCGGCCTGCGGGCGATGCAGTACGACGACTGCATCAGGCTTGTGATCAGCTTCCTCGATCGCAGCATCAACCAGGGGCTGGTATGCAATGACCTTGCCAATTTCGATGCCACAACTTGAAGTTAACAGCAGCTTCGGCTTGGCATCATTGATTCGGATCGCCAGTTCATGCGAGGCAAAACCGCCGAACACGACGGAGTGGATTGCACCGAGACGTGCACAGGCGAGCATAGCAACCAGCACTTCCGGCACCATCGGCATGTAGATAACAACCGTGTCGCCCTTCTCGACACCACGTGCCTTCAGTGCACCGGCAAAGCGGGCGACCTGGTCACGTAACTCACTGAAAGTGATCTGCGACTTGGTATCGGACACAGGCGAGTCATAATAGATTGCAACCTGGTCTCCACGGCCGTTTTCGACGTGATAGTCAACGGCCATGTAACAGGTGTTCATTTCACCATCGGCAAACCAGTTCCACTCGTTCCCCTCATGCTGCAGGATTTGATTTGGGAACTTGTACCATTGCAGTTTTTCTGCCTCTTCACCCCAAAATGCTTCGGGCTCTTCGATCGACTTACGGTAATAGCTTTGATAGTCCACTGATTCCTCCAGACGTTTTCAAAGGTGGCATGATTACCCATGGAAAGTCACGCGGCGCAACGCTTCTCTCCTCCTGCACTCCCTTGCAGTCCGGCATGCCTGATTGATTATATTGCGATCCCGGTTGTGGCCAGTTCGCATGTTTTAAATATCAACAGTAATAAAAAAGAGATGACTCCGGTAGCCATTTCTCAGGGCAAGATCCTAGTGTGGTGCAGAGCACAATTCGTGTCAAGAGCCTGTGTCAATCCATTATTTCGTTGAACAGTTCATGTAGTGAGTTGATATGCAATACATCCGGGGTTTCAACCTCTTCCTCGACACCACAGCTGAATTTTGTATCGACTCGCACCACCCTGACCGCCTGCATGCCTAGCGCCTGTGCCGGTAGAACATCACGCTTCGGGTCATCACCTATGTGTAGAGATTCCCCAGGTTTGGCATCGGCAAGTTTCAACGCCTCCTCCAACATCGCTGGATGCGGCTTGGCATGGCCAACCTGTGCTGCCGTCAGAGAGTGGTGGAACAGCCCGGCCAGCGGAGTTTTATCGATTTCTGAAGTGCCGTTGGTAACCGAGATCAGCGTGTAGTGTCGAGCTAGCTGCTGCAATACCTCGGGTACATCGTCGAATGGCTCAACTCGATTACGGTGTTCCTGAAAATATTCTGTGGCCATAACCGCCAAGGAGATATCATGGCCACTCTCTTCAAGCAGCACTTCCAGGTGACGTGTTCTGAGCAGGTTCAAATCATGCATCAGGTGTGGATTGGCGCGTGCCAGTTCGCGACGGTGTTCACGCATCGAACTGACTGAATGGGCCTCGGTGAGACCTGGTGCGCGTGTCTGCAGCCACTCAAACAGGGCGTCTTCTGCACGCATAATGGTCTCGTGACAAGGCCATAGCGTGTCGTCCAGATCAAAGGTGATCAGGCGCAGACCTGGGTAAAGATGCTCTAGCATCTGCTTAATCCGCTGCCTGCAAACCGGGGATGACGTCCTCGCGGATCAGCTTGCAAAGTGGTTCGATCATCTCGTATTTTGGCTCCATCTCCAGAATATAGTCGAGAACGAGCGCGATATCGTCAAGATAGCCCGCCTTGCCGTCACGCCGGTAGAGGCGCGCGAAAATACCCGCCACCTTAATATGGCGCTGCAGCCCCATCAGATCAAACCAGCGCTGGAACTTCTCCTTGTCACTGGCTGGCATCAGCCCGGACTGGACTGCCATTTCGGCATAGCCCATCGCCCAATCATCCACCTGCTGCAGCGGCCAGCGGATATAGGCATCCTTGAGCAGTGACACCAGGTCGTAGGTTATAGGGCCAACAACGGCGTCCTGAAAATCGATAATTCCGGGCAGTGGCGGATGCGACACCATCAGGTTGCGCGAATGGTAATCCCGGTGCACGAACACTTGCGGCTGCTCAAGGGCGTTCATGGTAAGTTGGTGAAAGGCTTCATCGAGCATGTCATGCTCCTGCTCACCCAGTTTCAGGTCGAGGTGCTCTCTGCACAGCCAGTCACGAAACAGCTCCATCTCGAAACGCAGCAGGTTAGCCTCGTACAGAGGCAGTCCGTCAGACGAGGTAGATGCCTGCATCGTCACTAGTGCGCTCAGGGCTTCACCGTAAAGACGTGGTGCGCTCTCCTCGTTAAGCTCTTCGAGATACTGCACATCGCCGAGATCCTCGAGCAGCAGAAATCCCTGTTCAGCCTCGTGCGCAACAATCCTCGGCACATGCAAGCCTGCGGCAGAAAGCCTTTTCTCTATATCTATAAAGGGGCCACAGTCCTCTTTTTCCGGCGGCGCATCCATGACCACCCATGGCGTGCCGTCCGGACCAACCGCACGAAAATAGCGCCTGAAGGAGGCGTCACCAGAGACCTGGGCGATATCAGTTCCCTGCGTCTTCCATTGTGCGTCCAGCCAGTTCCTGATGGCCTCAATTCTTTGTGGCATGCAACTTACTCCGAAAATTCAATCTACTGCCGGGCTCTGTAAGTTCGAGCAGAGAACAAAACAGCGCGACAAGCGACACATTTACCAATAGAATGGCAACAAATAATAGTGCTGGATTCAGCATTGAATCTCATTGAAACGCTCGAGATAAATGTTCCAATCTGTGCATTCTAAATCAACTGGCCCTGATAACCTGTGAAAATGTGACACCTGTGACAAGATTTCATGCCCTACAGTTCACCCTGCTACTGACAGGCTCCATGGTTGCCAACAGCACGATGGCAGCGGTCGAGCACTCGTGCCTGGCACAGCCTGTCACATCAATACCGAATCTATCTGATGACCTGGTCATTGATGCCGGACATGCCTCATGGAATATGCATAGTGAGCAGCTGCAAATGGGTGGGGGCGTGCAACTGCAACAGAATAGCCAGCACATTTCTGCCAATAACGTCAGTTACGACAGGCGCGGGGGACGAATAGACGCCACCGGCGACGTCATTATTCGCCAGCCCGGCTACAGCTTCTCTACACAGGAAATCACCTATTTCGTCGATGAAAAGCGCGTCGAATCAAATACGCCGGTCAGCTATCGCCTGATCGAGACTGGCGGCAACGGCACTGCCGGTACCTCGAACATCACGATTGACGGTATCTCCAGCTTCAGTGATATCAGCTATAGCAGCTGCCCAATGGAAGACCCTGCGTGGCGACTGGAAGCGTCGAAAATGAAAATCGACCGTGAAAAAGGGGTTCTGACCGCCCACAATGTGCACCTAAAAGCGGGTGATACAACGCTTCTCTATGTACCCTATTTCCAGTTCCCGGTTGATGGCAAGCGACATACGGGGCTCCTGCTACCCAGTATCCGTGTCACCTCAAGCACCGGAACTGAACTGATGGCGCCTTACTATCTCAACTTGGCTCCAAATTACGACGCCACCATCTATCCACGCATCACAACCAAGCGCGGCCTGATTCTTGGCGGCGAATTCCGCTACCTCACGGAGCAGCACCAGGGCATTTTTGAGGCTGAGATTGCACCATGGGATGACGACAACGAGGGCGATGAACTGCGTTACATGTGGCGCTGGCGCAACCAGGCGCAATTCTCTCCACACCTGTCAGCCGAGATTGATTACACCCATGTCTCGGACAGTGAATACCTCGATGATATGCAGACTGACCTGGATAGCTCTTCTAACAGCTACAGAGAACGTTTTGCGACGCTCTCATACCGTGACAGCTATTGGGACGCATCGATCAAATTCGCTGACTTTGATCCTACCGATATGGATGCGGCTCAAGCGTATGAACGTCTGCCGGAAATTCTCTTCAACTGGCGCAAGTTTCATCAGAATGGTTTTTTCACAGAAGCGGATGCCAGCTACGTGCGCTTTGAAAACAGGGATCCTGACAAGGCGATTGGCAACCGCGTCGACCTGCAACCAGCTGCTGGTATCGACCTGCTGCGCCCCTGGGGCTCATTCAAAGCAAAACTGAGCGGACGTTACACCAGCTATTCACTCGATCGCACCGGCACCACACCAGGGGTCGATAAAGATACAACCCGTACAAGCATTACTGCGACTCTTGACGGATCACTGGTATATGAACGCGATACCAACTGGTTTGGCATCTCATCATTGCAAACACTGGAACCGCGCCTCTTCTATACCTATACGCCTTATACAAACCAGGACAACCTGCCCGTTTTTGACAGCAGACTGGCTGACTTCAGTTTCGAAAATCTGTTTCGTGAGAATCGCTTCACCGGATCTGACAGGGTAGGGGATGCCAACCAGATGGTTGCTGCAATCACCACCAGGTTTATCAGCCATGACAGTGGCTTCGAGTGGCTGCGCGCCAGTCTTGGCCAGATCATCTATTTTGATGAGCACGAGGTCAACTTGCCAGACTCGCAAGGCATCATCACCGATGAGACCGCCTTCGTTGCGAGCCTCTACTCACAGATCAATGATCTTTGGTCAGTTGATACGGCACTGCAATGGAGCAAGGAATCGACCAACCATCGCAACAGTTTTATCGGTGTCAATTACCATGACACGGATGCCGGCCGCTATGCCTCACTGGCATGGCGCGAACGCAACCAGGTCTCGGCTGAAAAGGAAGAAGAGCTCAACTATCTCTCCGCAGCAACCGGCTGGCGTGTTTCGAGCAACTTGAATGTTGTCGGCAACCTGCTCTACTCACTCGAAGAGGACAGGCTTCTGGATGTTGCTGCCGGGGTCGAGTATGATTCGTGTTGCTGGGCTGTACGCGGCCTGGTTACGCGCCGTGCCGATGACGAAACCGATGAACACCGTTACGATACCGGCTTCTCGCTGCAATTCCTTCTCAAGGGGCTAGGTGAGTTCGGTACTGGCGGTCTTGGTAAGAGAATTTCTCCCCCGGTATCGGCACACGACCAATTTGAAACCTATTATTAACACACTGTCTAAGCACTAAATCAGACGCAGGTTGACCAGATGAAAAAATTTCCCTTCTTAATTGCCCTCGGCTTCACTCTCCTGTTGCCACTGGCTGCACATGCTGCAAAGCCTCTCGACGAAATCGTTGCTGTTGTCGAAGATGATGTAGTCCTTCGCTCCGAGCTCAACCGCGCAATGAAAGGCAACCGTCGTCAGAAAGGGGAGTCAAAGGCAGCTCACGAGCGACGCGTGCTCGACAAACTGATTACCAGCAGGGCACAAAAACTTGCTGCGGATCGTGCCGGCATCAAGGTGACAGACGAAGAGGTCGATTCAGCAGTTGCCACCATCGCTGCACGCAACAAGATCACTGTTTCCCAGCTACGCCAGATACTTGGACGCCAAGGCCAGAGCTACACCGCTTTTCGTGAGAACCTGCGCAAGCAGATCGGACAGCAAAAATTCCATCAAAAGAGCCTCTCCAGCCAGGTTCAGGTGACCGAGTCTGAAATCGATAACTATCTGAGCATTCATGGCGGCAGCGGAAAGACCAAAACGATCAACCAGACAAAAGCACGCCATATCCTGCTACGTCCGGGTGAGCAGCTCTCCAACAAGGAAGCAAAGGCCCGCCTTGCCGAAATTCGTCAGCAAATCATCGATGGCGAGTCATTCGCGTCACTTGCGCAGGCTTATTCAGATGATACCGCCTCTGCCCTCAAGGGCGGCGATCTCGGCTGGTTGAGCCCAGGAGTAGCGACACCTGCATTTGAAAAGCAGCTCAAACGACTCAAGAAAGATCAGATTTCACAGCCTTTCCAGACACCTTTCGGCTGGCACCTGGCACAGGTTCTTGATCGCCGTAAGCAGACATCTGCCGATACCGCGGCGCGTGAAGCAGCGAAAGCTAAAATCCAGCAGCGTAAAATCGAGGAATCGCTCGACCTGCTGGCACGACGTCTGCGCGACCAGGCCTACGTCGAGTACAGGGACGACAATTTCGAATGAGTGCATCACGACAGCGTCTCGCTGTCACTGTTGGTGAACCGGCCGGGATCGGGCCGGATCTCTGTGTTGAACTGAGTCATCGCATCAACTGCGACGATCTTGTTTTTATCGGTAACAGGGAATTGCTGGAGGAGCGTGCTGAGCAGCTGAAAACATCCTTCAGCGGAACAGTGCACGATATTCCACTGACAGCCCCGGTCGTTGCCGGCGAACTCAATGTTTCAAACAGCCAGGCTGTACTGCACAGTTTGCGCGAAGCCGCGGAAGGCTGCATGCAAAGGCGTTACGCTGCTGTCGTAACCGCTCCACTTCACAAGGGCATCATCAATGATGCCGGTATTCCTTTTAGCGGCCACACAGAATATTTCGCTGAAATCACTGGTGGATATCCGGTCATGATGCTCGCCTGTCCCGGTCTCCGCGTCGCACTTGCAACAACGCACCTGCCGCTTCGGGATGTAACGGATGCAATCACCCGGCCATTGCTTGAAAAGGTGATGCGAATTCTGCATAACGACCTTGTCGACAAGTTCCATATCGCATCACCACGAATACTGGTCTGCGGGCTCAATCCACATGCCGGTGAGGGTGGACACATGGGACGCGAGGAGATAGAAATCATCGCGCCTGTACTTGAGCAGCTGCGAAGTGAAGGCATCAACTGCAGTGAGCCGTTACCTGCAGATACGCTCTTCACACCAAAACTGTTGCAACAGGCAGATGCAGTACTCGCCATGTATCATGACCAGGGGCTTCCGGTCCTCAAGCATATGGGGTTCGGTGAGGCAGTCAATATCACCCTGGGCTTGCCGATTATACGTACCTCGGTCGATCACGGTACCGCCCTGGATCTCGCCGGTAGTGGCAAAGCCGATGTCGGCAGTCTGATTGCTGCCGTCAATTGTGCCCGCGAAATGATTAACTGAATTGAATATAGGGAGACTCGATATGAGCCGCGAAATCATCCACACAGACAAGGCGCCCCAGGCAATCGGCACCTATTCACAGGCGGTCAAGACAGGTACAACCGTCTACATGTCAGGACAAATCCCTCTGGTACCGGAAACCATGGAGATGGTCGACGGAGATATGGAAGCGCAAATTCGTCGCGTATTCGACAACCTGCAGGCCGTGGCACAGGCAGCCGGTGGTTCACTGGCGGATATCGCCAAACTCAATATCTTCCTGACAGACCTGTCGCATTTCCCGCTTGTGAACCAGGTCATGGCAGACTATTTCAATGAACCCTATCCGGCACGCGCAGCTATTGGTGTTGCCAGCCTGCCCAAGGATGCCGGCGTGGAGATGGACGCCGTCATGGAACTGCTATAATCAATATTCGATAAACAACACCTGTCGCCCTGCGGACGGGCCTGCTGCATTCGCGTTTATCCTGCAGAAGAGGCTCAAATGACCGGCGACCAATGACTAACGACTAAATCATGACAGACAAAAAACTCTGGGCCGGACGCTTCAATGAACCGACTGACGCCTTCGTCGAAGCCTTTACCGCCTCGGTAGAATTTGACCAGCGACTGGCACCGCAGGATATTGCCGGTTCGATTGCACATGCCACCATGCTGACGCGCCAGGGCATCCTGACAGAAGAGGAGTTTGCCTCTATAAAGGCCGGGCTCGAGCAAATTCTTGCCAGCATCGAGAAGGGCGAATTCGAATGGTCTGTCGCACTCGAAGATGTGCACATGAATGTCGAGGCCGCGCTCACCGAAGCGATTGGCATCGCAGGTAAAAAACTGCACACCGGACGTTCACGCAACGACCAGGTAGCAACCGATATTCGCCTCTACATGCGTGACGAGATTGACCTGGTCCTTGCTGAAGTCAGTCGACTGCAGGAAGCCCTTCTGCTTGTTGCCGAACGCGAAGCTGCAACCATTCTCCCTGGTTTTACCCACTTGCAGACCGCACAACCCGTCACCTTTGGCCACCATATGATGGCCTGGTTCGAAATGCTGCAGCGTGATGCTGGACGCCTGGCAGACTGCCGTGCGCGTATGAACGTCATGCCACTGGGTGCCGCAGCATTGGCCGGTACGACTTATCCAATTGATCGTCACTACACGGCTCAACTACTCGGTTTTGATGCGCCTGCAGAGAACTCGCTCGATGCCGTCTCCGACCGTGATTTTGCGATCGAGTTTACCGCCGCAGCCAGCATCCTGATGATGCACCTGTCTCGCTTCTCTGAAGAGCTGATTATCTGGTCATCGGCACAGTTCGCCTTTGTCACTCTCTCTGATGCCTTCTGCACCGGTTCATCCATCATGCCGCAGAAGAAGAATCCTGATGTTCCCGAACTGGTCCGTGGCAAGAGTGGACGTATCTTCGGACACCTGATGGCGCTGCTGACACTGATGAAGGGACAGCCGCTGGCTTACAACAAAGACAACCAGGAGGACAAGGAACCCCTCTTCGATACGGTTGATAACCTGAAAGGCTGCCTCAAGGTATTTGCCGACATGATTCCCGCGATCCAGTGTCGTGCTGACAATATGCGCAACGCCACGATGAAAGGTTTCGCGACCGCAACCGATCTCGCCGACTACCTGGTCGTCAAGGGCGTTGCTTTCCGCGATGCACACGAAATCGTCGGCAAGGCCGTTGCACTTTGTATAGAAAAGGAGTGTGACCTGTCCGATCTCTCTCTTGCCGAACTGCAGGCATTCTCTGACATTATCGATGAAGAGGTCTTTACTGTTCTGACCCTGGAAGGGTCTGTAAAGGCACGCGATCACATCGGTGGTACTGCCCCGAACCAGGTACTTGCTGCTGTCAAAAGGGCACGCCAACGTCTCAACGAAAACTGATTATGAGTGATTCTCTCGATCTGCTCAATGAGCGCCTCAAGGCTTTTGCGCAGGAACGTGACTGGGAGCAGTTTCATTCACCGAAGAACCTCTCCATGGCACTGATCGCAGAGGCTGCAGAACTGGTTGAACACTTCCAGTGGCTCAGCGAGGAGCAGAGCTATCAGCTCGATGCTGACAAACACGAAGAGGTCGCCATGGAGATGGCCGACATCCTGATTTTCCTGGTACGTTGCGCCGAACGCCTCGATATCAACCTGGTTGAGGCTGCCCAGCGCAAAATCGCCATTAACGAGGCGCGTTATCCTGCCGACAGGGTCAGGGGCGATGCACGACGCGCCAATGAATACGACAAAGAGGATTCACGATGAGCTGGTGGGGAAAACTGCTCGGTGGTGGTTTCGGCTTCATGCTCGGTGGTCCGCTTGGCGCGCTGTTTGGCGCAGCTCTCGGGCACCAGCTCGACAAGGGCGTTAATATCAATTTTGATGAGCGCCAGGGAGCCAGTGCAGATACATCAAACGAACTCGCACAAACGGCTTTCTTCACTGCTACCTTCTCGATGCTCGGTTACCTGGCAAAAGCTGACGGCCGTGTCTCGAAAGAGGAGATCGCCTATGCCGAGCGCGTGATGCAGAATATGTCGCTCAGCAGTGAACAGCGGCAGGCTGCTATCTGGCTCTTTAATGAAGGCAAGAAGCCGAGCTTCCATCCCGACGAAATTCTTCTGCAGCTGAAGCAACAGCTGGGACGCCGTCGCAACCTGATGCGTGTTTTCATAGAGATACAGGTACAGGCTGCTTTCGAGGATGGCGTACTGCATACTGCGGAAGAGCAGGTGCTGTTGAATAGCTGCCGCATGCTCGGCATCTCCGAAATGGATTATCGTGCAATCGTCTACATGATCCAGGCGATGGGTGGTTTCGAACAGCAGCATGGATGGCAAGGCCAAGGCAGAAAACAAAGCAAAACAGCAGGCTCTCTGCAACTCGCTGATGCCTATAAGATCCTTGGCGTGGAAAAATCAGCGACTGACAGCGAGGTTAAAAAAGCCTATCGCCGCCTGCTAAGCCAGCACCATCCTGATAAACTTGTCTCCAAGGGACTACCCGAAGAGATGATGCGTATCGCCACCGAAAAGACCCACCAGATCAAAAAGGCGTACGAACTGGTCAAGGATAACCGCTTCTCTCTGCGTTAAGCTGTCAGCCCAGTTCCCAGCGGACACAAGACGGGTTAGACGCTGCCATATTTTTCACGCTGACCGACCCAGCGCGCTATTAGCGCCTCGGCAGCTCGCGGATGCTTGTCGAGTATTTGCTGCGCCACCTGTTGTACCTGCGGCAAGAGCTTCTGATCCCTGACGACATCAGCAACCCGGAATTCCATCTCGCCGGTCTGACGTGTCCCCAGCACCTCGCCCGGACCTCGAATCTCGAGGTCCTTGCGCGCAATTTCGAAACCATCTGTCGTATCTCGCATCACGGCAAGGCGCTGTTTTGCCGTTTCGCCAAGCGGTGACTTATACAAGAGGGCACAGTGACTCTGCTGTTGACCGCGGCCGATGCGTCCGCGCAGCTGGTGCAGCTGCGCAAGCCCAAGGCGTTCGGGATTCTCGATAATCATCAGGCTCGCATTCGGCACATCAACTCCAACCTCGATGACAGTTGTTGCAACAAGCAGATCAATCTCGCCTGCCTTGAAAGCAGACATGACAAGCTCTTTCTGTTCTGCCTTGAGGCGACCATGAACGAGTCCGACGCGTATGCCTTCCAGTTCCTGGCTAAGCTGGTTGGCTGTCTCTTCCGCTGCCTGTGCCTGCAGGGATTCGGACTCTTCTATCAGGGTACATACCCAGTACGCCTGGCGTCCGCGACTGCAAGCCAATGCAACCCGGTCGACAATTTCATCACGCCGCTGGTCGGAAACCAGTACGGTTTTAACCGGGGTTCTGCCGGGGGGCAACTCATCAATCACGGAGAGATCAAGGTCGGCATAGGCTGTCATTGCCAGCGTTCTCGGAATCGGTGTGGCTGTCATGATGAGTTGATGTGGCACCTTGCCACCACTGTTGCCTTTCTCCCTGAGGGCAAGACGCTGATGTACGCCGAAGCGATGTTGCTCATCAACAATCACCAGAGCCAGCTTCTTGAATTCGACGTCTTTCTGGAACAGTGCGTGAGTACCAATGATAATTTGTACTCCACCTGAAATGATCTGTTCCAGCACCGCTTCACGTTTCTTTCCTTTCAGACGACTCGTCAACCACGCCTGTTGTATACCTAACGGTTCCAGCCAGGTTTCAAAGTTCTTGCGATGCTGTTCGGCAAGCAGTTCCGTTGGCGCCATCACCGCAACCTGGTAACCCGCCTCGATCGCCTGCAGTGCTGCGAAAGCGGCAACGATGGTTTTACCCGAACCGACATCACCCTGTATCAACCTCTGCATCGGGTGTTTCTGTTGTAAATCACTTTCAATCTCTTGCAATACTCTTTGCTGAGCAGCCGTCAGGCGGAATGGAATCTGTTGATAAAGAGTGGCAGCCAGTTTTCCGGTGTGGCTTATGCTGAAGGCATTTTGTGATTTCTGTTGTCGGCGCAGCTTCAACAAGCTCAACTGGTGTCCGATCAGCTCTTCGAATACCAGGCGCTGTTGTGCCGGGTGCTCACCAGCCTCAATCTGCCTGACGGCCGTGTCCGGTGGCGGGCGGTGCAGCGTACGTATCGCATTGGCAAGCGAGATGGCTGTTGTTGTCGGCAGCAAAGAGTCGGGCAGCAATTCACGCAGGGCACCGCCAGCTTCCATTAAAGCGAGCGCCTTATCGGTCAAGTCACGCCAGCTCTGCTGTTGCATGCCTTCAGTCGTCGGATAAATCGGGGTCAGGCTCTCCTCAACTTCGAATGCATGATCCTCGGATAGCAAACGATATTCAGGATGAATCAGTTCGAGTGAGTTCGGGCCCCTGCGGACTTCACCAAAACAGCTGATACGCGCACCCTTGGAAAAGCCGTTTTTCTGACTGTTGGAGAAATGGAAAAAGCGCAGTAGCAGTCTGCCGCTACCATCACTCACCTGAACAAGTAATGATCGTCTGCGCCCATAGTGAACATGCGCATTGTCGACACGCGCATCGATCACCAGGTGATCGCCATGACGTCCACTGCCGATAGGTGTTACGCGAGTTCTGTCCTGGTAGCGAAATGGCAGGTGAAATAGAACATCTTCTACTGTTTCTATGCCGATTGACGCAAGCCGTTCTGCACTTCTTGGGCCAATGCCCTTTAAAGTAGTAACAGGCTGTTTATCGAGAGCTTGCATCTGTTTGGATCAATTGATTACAGGTACCATAATGGTAACCGAGTGTAACCCTGTGCAGAGCGAGATGAAACCCGTATGATTTTTCAGCAACAATTCAGTCTGCAGACACAAGGACGCGGGACGATCAATATTACCAGGGAGGTTGATTCACTGGTGAGGTCGTCTGATATCACTACCGGCCTTTGTCATCTCTTTATCTATCACACCAGCGCTTCACTGATGCTGTGCGAGAACGCAGACCCTGATGTTCGCTCAGACCTTGAGCGTTTTTTCAGTCGGCTTGTGCCAGACGGGGATCCACTGTTTCAACATGTTGACGAGGGCGTGGATGACATGCCCGCGCACATTCGATCTGTCCTGACCAAGATGGATCTCACCATGCCGGTTACAAACGGCTCTCTGGATCTTGGCGCCTGGCAGGGAATCTACTTGTGGGAACACAGGCACAGGGGCCATCAGCGCAAACTGGCTGTTACAGTCACGGGGGAGTAGGGATGAGGACCGGGCAGACTTCCTGCCTGCCCGGTAACAGAAAATCTACTTTTTAAAGCTGTCGAGTCCGGCTGTCATGCCTTTCAATGACAACTCTGCTTTGACAGGCTTACCTGCTGGATTTGCAAATATCATGGTCAGCTTATTGCCCTTCTTGAGACGACCGGTAAATTCGGCATCCAGTGCAGAGCCTGCCTGGCAGCCTGCTGGAAGACAGGTATTAACCGGAATTGTGGCAACCTTGCCTTGGCCATCAACTCGCATCTGAACACCCGGTGGCAGGAAGATGCCTAGCGGCAGGGAGACGACCATAACAGCTTCTTTCTGGTTCGGAACATAACCGATTGCTGCCTTTAACATGACCTGCTTGCTTTTCTCATCGACTAGGGCTTGTACGAGTTGGCAAATCTCGACTTCTTTATTCTCTGCTTCAACAAAGATTTCGCACTCCTTGAGCCAGTCGCCGTACTGCTTTCCATTTTCCGGATTGGTGGATGGCTTTCGTTTTGGGTCCTGTTGTTCTGCAGGGGCCGCTTCTGCCGCCGGCTTTGCCGCTTGCTCTTGCGCTGTAACCATCGTGGTGCTCATCAGCAGCGCAGCTGCTGCGACTAGAAATCGTTTGTTCATTACTTCTCCTGGTATATTTTTTGGCTCGTTACATCAGGTATTTGGAATCCTATTCGATCATAAGGTTCCATGAATATCCTGAAAAAGCGTATTCAACAGCCTTGAATAATACCATTATTGAGGTGTCTGCAACATTTTCCTCTCTATGAAAATTCGAGTAGCAGGTTATCGAGGTGCAGGCGACCGATTTCTGATGTGCGCCATGAATCGCCGTCTCTCTCCAGCAATCCCTTTTTTACTTGTTCACCCAGCGTTTCCTCGATTGATGAAAAAGCCAGGCCGGTTCTCAGTTCAAAATCCTGCTGCCTGAATCCTTCATTCAGGCGCAAAGCATTCATCATATATTCGAGGGGCAGATCATCGTCCGTCAGCGCGCGGCTTGATGAAACTGCATCTGTGGCTGTCGCAGCAGCCAGGTAACGCTGCGGATGACGCTGCTTGCTCCTCCTGACAATCGTGCCATCTGCCAGTGTTATCTTTGCGTGTGCTCCGGCGCCAATCCCCAGGTAATCGCCAAACTGCCAGTAATTGAGATTGTGTCTGCAGGCTTTGCCTGGTTGAGCATAGGCTGAAACTTCGTACTGGCTAAACCCGGCCTGCTGTAGCTGCCCAATGCCCTTAGTGGAAAAATCGGCCAGTTGGTCATTATCTGCCAGGGCCGCTGGCGGTGAATGGTTAAATGGTGTGTTGGGTTCAAGCGTCAGCTGGTACCAGGAGAGGTGCTCTGGCTGAAACGAGGTGGCCTGCTGAAGGTCAAGCATTGCCTCACCTTCAGATTGAGCCGGCAATCCAAACATCAGGTCGAGGTTCAGATTATCGAAACCGGCGGCTCTTGCCTTCTCTATCGCATGAATGGCAGTTTCACGATTATGAATTCGTCCTAACGCTGCCAGTTTTTCATCATCAAAACTCTGAATTCCAATGGAGAGACGATTGACCCCAGCTTCCCGATAACCTGCGAATTTACTACTGTCGGCACTTCCCGGGTTGGCTTCCAGGGTTATCTCCGTTTCCTCGCACGCAGCTCTTTGTGCAATCCCGGATAAGAGTCGCTTTATGGCAACTGCCGAGAAGAGGCTTGGTGTGCCTCCGCCGATGAAGACGCTGTTGATCTTCCTGGCTCGCACACCGGGTAACTCAAGCTCACCTTCAAAATCCTGCAACAAAGCATCAATATACGACTCTTCCTCGATATTGCTGGAAGCATGCGAGTTGAAATCACAGTAGGGGCACTTGCGTTCACACCACGGCATGTGAATATAGAGTGACAATGGAATAGAGTCAGCTTGCAGCATGGCCATGTGCCAGGTGACTCTCTATTTTCCGATGCAGAAGCTGGAGAATATCTCTCCAAGCAGCTCATCTGAAGTGAAGCTGCCGGTGATTTCAGAGAGTGCATTTTGTGCCTGGCGCAACTCTTCTGCAACCAGCTCTCCACCCCGGCTTTCGATCAATATCTGGTGTGCATTCGCGCTCGAATTCCTGGCTCGCTGCAAGGCGTCGAGATGGCGGCGACGGGCAATAAATTCTCCTGACTCTTCGCCCGCATAACCCATGGATTTCTTCAGCAATTCACGCAGTTGATCAATACCCTCTCCCGACTTGGCTGAAAGGCGTACAGTCATTCGCCCGCCTGACTCCCCAAGCCCTGGCTCAATACCGCTCTGATCGATTTTGTTACACACACAGGTGACGGGAATGGATGTAGGCAGTGAGCCAAGATCTTCGCTGTCCTGCTCAATACCGCTAGTAGCATCATAGACCCACAAAATCATGTCGGCGCGATCAATCTCTTCACGCGCACGCCGGATTCCCTCCTGCTCAACGACGCACTCACTGTCACGCAGACCAGCAGTATCAATCAAGTGTATCGGCATGCCGTCGAGCTGTATCTGTTCGCGTAGCAAGTCTCGCGTGGTACCGGGGATATCGGTAACAATCGCACTCTGGCGTCCGCACAATGCATTCAGCAGGCTCGATTTTCCCGCATTGGGACGACCTGCAATCACAAGCTGCATACCATCACGTAGCAACACGCCTGTTTTCGCACTCTGTTGCACCTTGTCGATATGGTCAAGAATGCCTTTCAGATCAGCCTCGACTTTTCCATCCGAGAGAAAATCGATCTCCTCTTCGGGAAAATCGATCGCTGCTTCGACATAAACACGCAGGTCAATCAGCTTGTTAACAAGAGCGTCGATCTCCTGCGAAAAAACACCCTGCAGGGAGCGACCAGCCATGCGTGCAGCTGTCTGTGAGCCGGCATCGATCAAATCGGCAATCGCTTCAGCCTGTGCCAGGTCGAGCCTGTCATTCAGAAAGGCACGCTCGGAAAATTCGCCTGGACGCGCAAGACGTGCACCAAGTCCAACCAGCCTCTCAAGCAGCATATCCATAATCACGGGACTGCCGTGAGCCTGCAGTTCCAGTACCTCTTCACCGGTAAATGAAGCCGGGGCGGGGAAATAGATAACGATGCCCTCATCGATCGCTTCTCCCTCAGCATCCCTGAAGCGACGGAAAACCGCTTTTCGAGCTTCTGGCAATCCGCCGAGAAGCGCATCGGCTATTACTCCGATCTCTTTTCCCGAGATGCGAACGATACCAACGCCCCCGCGCCCCGGCGGCGTGGCAACAGCGCAGATTGTCTGTGAATCACTGATCATGGCGCTATTGTGCCATAGAAAATCAGTGATATTTCTCCATCGAGATATGTCCCGGTTCGAAACGCTTGTGCTTTTTCATGTCACGCTCCGCAAGCACTGCCTGTACATCTCGAATCATGTCGATGTTGCCACACAGAAGCACATGGTTCTGCTCGGCATTCAGTTCCAGGTTTGCACGTTTTTCAACTTCTCCGGAAGAGAGGTTTTCAGTGATGCGTCCCTCCATTAACCCGTCTGTTTTCTCCCTGCTGATGACCGGCAAATAGCTGATGCGCTGGTCGATATGTTCCAGTCCTTCAAGCTGGTTCCTGTAAGCGAGGCTGTTTTCATGCGTAGTGCCATGAATGATGACAATACGTTCAAAGCGCTGGCTTTGAGCTGAGTTGAGCATGGAGATGAATGGGCCAATGCCTGTCCCGGTTGCAATCATCCACAAGTTCGGAACATCTGGAACCTCGTCTAGAACCAGGAACCCATGCGCATCAGTGGTTGCCAGCAACTGCTCTCCCTTATCCAGTTGTGCCAGCCTGCTTGTCAGGGGGCCATCTTCAACTTCATTGAACAAGATCTCGGCATTTGGCTGATCTTCACTATTGACCAATGAATAGGGGCGCTCGATTCGTTCATCTCCAACCTGAAGTCCAACCTTGATGAACTGGCCCGCCTTGAATGGCTCCAGCTCCAAGTCTAAAGTCAGGCTGATCAGGCCATCGTCCCATACTTTTCTGTTGAGGATTGTTGCTGTCTGCCAGTTTGCCATGCTTGCTCCATATTGAGGATCGTCTCTCTATGAATCTGGGTCATAGAGGGGAAATAATCAACCATGGCGATCTTGATGCAATCTTCCAGGTCCGGTTCTTGAGTCAAGAGTATTGGATTAGCAGGCTCCACCGGATTTTCAGGCGCACAAAAAAACCGCCTGCTGCAATGACATACAGTAGGCGGCTTCTTACGCTGTGATACCTAACCTTTTGCTTCGATGCTCTTGGTAATCACGTATTGCTGCGAGATCGACAGAATGTTGTTCATCACCCAGTAGAGAACCAGTCCCGCCGGGAAGAAGATGAAGAAGATGGTAAACACGATCGGCAACATCTGCATGATCTTCGCCTGCATTGGATCAGGCGGTGCCGGATTCAGCTTCTGCTGGATGAACATGGACGCACCCATGACCGCAGGCAGAACATAGAAAGGATCCTGCAGCGAAAGATCCTTGATCCAGAAGATCCAGGGTGCCTGGCGCAGTTCAACCGACTCAAGCAGTACCCAGTAGAGAGCGATAAAGAACGGAATCTGTACCAGCATTGGCAGGCAACCGCCCATTGGATTGATCTTCTCTTTTTTGTAGATCTCCATCATCGCCGCTTGCAAGCGTTGCTTGTCATCACCGTAACGATCCTTGAGCGCCTGGATACGCGGGGTAAACTTGCGCATCTTTGCCATCGACTTGTAACTGGTTTCAGAAAGTTTGTAAAAAACCAGTTTCAGCAAGATCGTGAAAATGATAATTGACCAGCCCCAGTTACCAACGTAGTCATTGATCTTTTGTAGTACCCAGAACATTGGCTTGGCGATAACGGCCAACCAGCCATAGTCACGCACGAGTTCAAGATTCGGGTTCAATGCCTCGAGTTCTTTCTGAAGCTTGGGTCCGATATAGAATTTGGATTCGAACGTGTGGTTCGTACCGGGTTGTACTGTTACAGCCGGGCCATAGCTGCCAAGCATGAAACGGTTACGATCGAGAGCCTTACTATAGTAATGGTTCTGCTGATCTGTTGCCGGTACCCAGGAACCGACAAAGTAGTGCTGCAGCATCGCAAACCAGCCTGCCTGCGAATCGATCGAAAGATTACTGTCTCTCATATCGTCGTAATCAAACTTGCTGAACTTGTCTTCCGGCGTGTAATAAGCGCCACCCATGTAGGTGTACATAAAAGCTGACTGCTTTTGCTCATACTCCGCACGTATCATCTGCTGATAATCGCGTGCTGCCCAGGAAGCAGAACCGGCATTCATCACCTGGTGTTCCACATTGATTGCGAAACTGCCACGCTTGAATGTAAAGACCTTGTTAACCGAGACACCGTCAGCACCGGTCCATTTCAGGGTGACCTTGATTTCATCTTTTTCACCCAGTTCGTATAGTGCCTGTTCACTTGTGTAGACGGCTTCATGCCCGGGTGCTGTTTCCGGTGTTGTACCCATCAGGCCTGACTGGGAGACAAAGTAGCGATTCTCATCCCTGGTCAGCAGGTGAACTTTCTTTTCAGGGGTGTCGAGTGATACCGGGTAGGTTGGCAGTGCCGTATCAACAATACTGCCGCCGCGTGTATCGATTGCAATATCGAGCACATCAGTTTTAACGCGAATGATGGATGCACCGGCTTCTACCTGTGTTGCCGGACCGGCAGGAACAGGAATGTCTGTCATGCTTGGTTCAGCAGCGGTGGTAGTGCTAGTTGCCGTTGCGCCCGGAACCGGTGATTCGGTCACTGTGGAGCTGCCGGCTTCCGGCATGCTGGTCTCTACCGGTTTGGGGCCGTAGTCTGCCTGCCATGCCTGATATAGCATTAGGCATATAAATGCCAGGGCAACGAAAAGTATCGGTCGCATTGAATCCATCATGATCTTTGGTGATCCGTATTTGTCTTGTCTGGTTGATTGGAGGCAGGCTGCGTTAATTTGCGCCAGTGCCGCTCAAGAGAAGCGGTGAGTTTATCATTATTATGCTGTTGCGTATCTCTTCTGGCGAGAACGACAAAATCGTATCCCTGCAGAAGCTCTGCTTGTTGTCGAAAGCTTTCTCGTATGACTCTTTTGACACGGTTTCGATCGACTGCTCGCTTTAGCTGCTTTTTTGCAATTGCCAAGCCGAGACGTGCACAGCCACCACTGTTCTTACGTGCCAAAACCATAAAACTACTGTCGACAGAACGGAGTGGCTTTTTAAAAACCCGCTGGTAATCGGCAGCAGTGAGAAGACGCTGCGTACGCCGGAATGGCTTTATTATCAATTAGGATGAGAAGGAGTCTCTGACCAAGTCATGGACTCTAGTTCATCCAGACTTGATCAGGGGCCCTTAGCCCGCCAGGCGAGCACGACCTTTTGCGCGTCGTGCATTGATAACCTTGCGGCCACCTTTAGTTGCCATACGTGCACGGAAACCGTGCGTACGTGCACGCTTGATGCGGCTTGGTTGGAAAGTTCTTTTCATGTCTGTATACCTTTGGCCAAGGATCTAAAAAAGGCGCGTAGAATAAGCTCTGGTGCCTGCGTTGTCAATCATAATCTCATCTGAAAGGCTGTAAAAACAGTCATTTGTCAGTAATTACTCACTATAAAATTGCTGCTTGATTTTACAAATTCCTCATAACCGGATGTGTGTGAAAGCGGCTAAGTTTAAAATCTTTTGCATTGCTCATGAAATAGTAAACATGCTCGCCATGCCCAGTACAATATGTAAGTATTCACTTACGTTATAAGGCATATCAAACACACGATATCATGGTTTTTTCAATACATTATGAATGAACTCATAGCTGCTTGTAATACCATAGAGCTGAACCATGACAGAAGATCAGGTATTACCTAGCTATCTTGGGTCTCATGGATGATTATTTCGATTCTAAATACTGTGACCATAAGTAAAGTAACTACTCACATACGACATAAATTATTGAATTAATTATATATAAAGTATTCATCGTTTTATTTTACGAACAATATCCATGTGCCTGTGGATAACTTTGATAAAGAGGGTTAAACTTAGAAAATCCGACATCGCACTTTCTGTGATGCATAAACGCAATAGCGATAACCATGATAAATAATCGGAACCAAGGGTGAGTAACTGGCAACGCTGTCTTCATACGCTGGAAACTGAAATACCGGTACAGCAATACAATACATGGATACGTCCACTTCAGAGTGTCGAAGAGGATGGTCTCGTGCGCCTGCTCGCGCCTAATGCCTTCGTACTCGATTGGGTTCAGAAGAACTACCTGACACGTTTGACCGAACTATCCAGCCAGGTGTGGGACGAAAGTGCTCCGGAAATACGCCTTGAAATAGGAAGTGTTGATCAGGCTCCACAAAACCAGCCTGCTGGCTCGTCACCGGAACCAACAGCAAAACCGGGCAACAACAGTCCTGCCTCAATTCGCACGCCGGCTTCAGCCGGTATCAGTAGCAACCTGAATCCGAATTTCACATTCGACACCTTTGTCGAGGGAAAATCGAATCAGCTTGCAAGAGCTGCATCAGTACAAATTGCAGAGAACCCGGGTACTGTCTATAACCCCCTGTTTATTTACGGTGGTGTTGGACTTGGAAAAACACACCTGATGCATGCCGTAGGAAACCTCATCATCAACAAAAACCCGGAAGCCAAAGTTGTCTACCTGCACTCGGAAGGTTTTTGTTGCCGAAATGGTACGAGCCCTGCAGCACAACAAGATTGACCAGTTCAAACAGAAATACCGTACTGTCAATGCGCTGCTGATCGATGATGTTCTAGTTTTTTGCGGGAAAAGAGCGTTCACAAGAAGAGTTTTTTCATACTTTCAACGCCCTGTTTGAATCACAGCAACAAATCATATTGACCAGCGATCGGTACCCAAAAGAGGTGAATGGTCTAGAAGAGCGTCTAAAATCGCGATTTGGTTGGGGTCTGGCAGTTGCCATTGAGCCTGCTGATCTTGAAACAAGGGTGGCGATTCTTAAAAGTAAATCTCTCAAGCTCTTTAATGTTGAGTTACCCGATGACGTTGCATTTTTCGTCGGCGGACAGGCACGCTCCAACATACGTGAACTCGAAGGTGCACTACGCAGGATTATGGCGAATGCACATCTCACAGGACAATCTTTAAATGTAGATTTTGCCAAGGTTGCGCTGCGTGACATGATCGCCGCACAAGCCAAGATGGTATCAATAGAGAATATTCAGAAAACTGTCGCTGAGTATTTCAAGACTCGTGCTTCAGATATGCTCTCATCAAAGCGCACACGCACTGTCACGCGTCCAAGACAGATAGCGATGGCCCTGGCCAAGGAACTGACTAATCACAGCCTTCCGGAGATTGGTGAGCGATTTGGCGGTCGTGATCATACGACCGTACTTTATGCCACTCGCAAGGTCGCCGAGTTGCGTGAGGCTGATACAAAATTTGACGAGGATTACCAGGCACTCCTGAGAATCCTCTCACATTAAGTTGTGGATAACTTCTGTAAAAAAGCTGTGTGTAGCAGTGCATGAAAATTATCCACAATTCATTGACATGATTTCAAGGTGGTAAAACATCATCTTGAGGAGCCGATAAACAGTTGTAAGTATTTGAAATAAAAAGAAAAAACTATTGTTATTAACAGGTACTCGTGCCCTTAATAATAACAATAAGTTTCTTATATATTCTTTAAAGGATAATTAAGAGCAATGAAAATCAAGATATCCAGGGAATCACTTTTGGAGCCACTGCTTCAAATAAATGGCGTCGTTGAAAGACGTCAAACCCTTCCCATTCTCGCGAATGTTCTGATTCAATGCCAAAAGGATCAGATGGCACTTACAGCAACGGATCTGGAAGTCGAGATGCGTACTGTTACACTTTGCGAGTGTGATGAAGAGTTTGAATTCACACTGCCTGCAAGAAAACTGCTCGATATTTGTAAAGCGTTACCGGAAGAGTCAAATATATCGCTGAGCATAGATAACAAGGATAGAGCTACGCTAAGATCAGGACGCGGACGCTATGCCCTGGGAGTGCTTTCGGCAACTGAATATCCGTCAATAGAAATAGCAACAGCTGACACAAAGTTTGATATTGAAGAACGGCAACTGAAACAGCTGATTGATAAAACCGGCTTTGCAATTGCCCAGCAAGATGTTCGCTACTACCTCAATGGCATGTTAATCGAGATTAGTGCCAAGCGTGTTCGTGCTGTTTCAACAGATGGGCACCGACTTGCACTCAGTGATGCTGAAGTTGAAACAGGATTTGAAGAAGAGAAAAAAATCATCCTGCCAAGAAAAGCAGCTCTGGAACTACATCGCTTTCTCTCAGACAGTGAAACACCGGTTACTATCGAATTAAGCCAAAACCATATTCGTTTTATTCGTGGCTCGACAACCTTCACCTCCAAGTTGATTGATGGTCGTTTTCCTGATTACGAACGTGTCATCCCTCCACAGGGCGACAAAGTTCTGACTATTGAACGAGATTTGCTGAAACAGGTACTGCAGAGAGCATCCATCCTTTCAAATGAAAAATATCGTGGTATTCGTTTTTCACTCTCTGAAAATCTGATTCATCTTACAGCCAACAATCCGGAACAGGAACAGGCCGAGGAAGAGATTGTTATCGAATACTCAAAAGAGGAGATGTCTATCGGTTTTAACGTAGGCTACCTGCTTGATGTCCTGGGCGTAATTGATACCGAAAATGTCGTCATGACGCTAACCGATCCAAACAGTTCCTGTATTGTTACACCTGAAGGTTCTGAACAGAGTCGTTATGTTGTCATGCCAATGCGGCTCTAGAAAAGAATTTAACAGCAATTATTAAAAGGGGCGCTCTGCCCCTTTTTATCTCTCGCTCCCCAGATTATGTCTCTCGACACCCTGACAATTAAAGATTTCAGAAATATTGAATCTTTAGAATTGAAATTATCACCAGGGTTTAATCAGATCACCGGTCCCAATGGTGCAGGTAAAACAAGCATTCTTGAGGCAATCTATGTTTTATCTCGTGGTCGATCCTTCAGATCCTCCGACGTAAGACATCAGATCAGACGCCAGCAACCTTTTTTTGAAGTTACTGCAAGAACCGATGACAACAAAGTTATCGGAATGAGAAAGAGTGGCTCTCAAGTTGTGGTCCGCTTTAATCAACAACCCGTGACGAGATTGTCAGAAATAGCTGAACATCTTCCTGTTTTTGCTATAACACCAAATAGTCATCAGTTACTCGAAGGTGTTCCAGATATACGCAGACGATTCCTCGATTGGGGATTGTTTCACGTGGAACACAGTTACTGGAAACAGATACAACTCTATAACAGGATTCTTAAACAGAGAAATGCCGCACTGAAAATGAGAGACGAGTCAGCACGACATTGGGATCAGCAACTGATCGATAGTGCTGCTACCATCACATCTCTGCGTGATTCTTTTATTGAGAAGATCAATCTGGAATTCCAGTCAGTCGTCTCTCAGCTAATGGGAGAGATGAAAGTAAACCTGTCTTATAGCCCTGGTTGGGATAGTAAACACTTACAATTGTTAGAAGCATTGAACAATAAGCTTTCGTTGGATCAGGAACGCGGTTTTACTTCTGTCGGCCCTCATCGATGTGATCTGAAGATCACGAATAACAACCGAAGCATTAAAGACACCCTGTCGCGTGGTCAGCAGAAAGTTGTTGCAATAGCACTGATCGTTGCCCAGGTTGTTTACATCTCATCTGTTTCACAAAAACGTCCCGTCTTGCTGATAGATGACATACCGAGTGAGCTTGATAGTAAACACTTACAATCATTAATCTCCTTTCTTGACCGGGTTGATGCTCAAAAAGTCATCACAAGCGTGCAGCCTGTCAAGGAATTGGAGGAATATGAGTCATTATTGTTTCACGTGGAACATGGAACCAGTTAGGTACACCTGGTTGGCTGACTAGGAGTTAACCTGTGAGACCTGTTGAATCATATGATAAGCGAGCGTATCTAGCTGATTTACGGTATACTTCTATGCCACATCAGGAGTTTAATGAATGAGTGAATACAATTCTTCTTCGATAAAAGTACTCAAGGGTCTGGATGCCGTCCGTAAGCGTCCGGGTATGTACATCGGGGACACGGATGATGGCACTGGTCTGCATCACATGGTTTTCGAGGTTGTTGATAATGCAATCGACGAGGCCCTCGCTGGACACTGCTCAGAAATTACAGTTACCATTCATTCCGACAATTCAGTTACGGTTACAGATGATGGCCGTGGAATACCGACAGAGATCCATGAAGAAGAGGGAATATCAGCTGCAGAAGTGATTATGACGGTTCTGCATGCCGGCGGTAAGTTTGACGACAACTCCTACAAAGTATCTGGTGGTTTGCATGGCGTTGGCGTTTCTGTAGTAAATGCCTTGTCAGATGAGCTTGAACTGACGATTTACAGAGGTGGAAAGAAGCACTACCAGAAATACCACCTGGGTGTGCCTGAAACTAATCTTGAAGTTGTTGGAGATACCAGTAAAAAAGGGACAAAAATAAGATTCAAGCCGAGTAGCGAGATTTTCACAGATACCGTCTATCATTTCGATATCCTGGCTAAAAGACTTCGCGAACTCTCGTTTCTTAATTCTGGTGTACGTATTCTTGTCAGAGATGACCGAAACGGCAAGGAAGATCTCTTTGAGTATGAGGGTGGAATAGGCGCTTTTGTTGAGCATCTGAACAAGAATAAGACGCCGATGCACGAGAAAGTCTTCCATTTTGTCAGTGATAAGGATGATGTTGCTGTCGAAGTCGCTATGCAGTGGAATGATTCATACCAGGAAAATATTTTCTGTTATACCAATAATATTCCTCAAAGAGATGGTGGTACCCATCTGGCTGGTTTCCGCGGCGCCCTGACAAGGACGCTCAACCAGTATATCGAAAGCGAAGGACTGGCAAAAAAAGCAAAAGTTAATACAACTGGTGATGATTCGCGTGAAGGACTGACCGCAGTACTCTCAGTCAAGGTACCGGATCCCAAGTTTTCTTCACAAACCAAGGATAAACTTGTCTCATCCGAAGTGAAAGGGATTGTTGAAACACTGGTTGCCGAGAAACTGGGCGAATTTCTGCTTGAGAATCCAACTGAAGCCAAAAATATATCCAACAAGATGATAGATGCTGCACGCGCAAGGGAAGCTGCACGTAAAGCACGTGAAATGACCAGACGCAAGAGTGTGCTTGATATAGCCGGTTTGCCTGGGAAACTGGCAGACTGCCAGGAAAAAGATCCTGCAAATTCGGAAATCTACCTGGTGGAGGGTGATTCAGCTGGCGGATCTGCCAAGCAGGGCCGCGATCGTAAAAACCAGGCGATTCTTCCTCTCAGGGGAAAAATTCTCAATGTTGAGAAAGCGCGTTTTGACAAAATGCTCTCATCACAAGAGATAGGTACCCTGATTACTGCTCTTGGTTGTGGTATTGGTCGTGAAGAGTTCGATCCGGACAAGCTCCGCTACCACCGCATTATTATCATGACGGACGCCGATGTTGACGGTGCCCACATTCGTACTTTGCTACTCACCTTTTTCTATCGCCAGATGGAAGAGTTAGTGAAACGTGGCCATATTTATATTGCGCAGCCCCCACTTTACAAGATTAAGCGTGGAAAACAGGAAAATTATCTCAAGGATGATACTGAATTGAACCAGTATCTGCTTTATAGCGCATTGGAAAAAGCTGAACTGCATGTCAGTAAAGATGCACCGGCACTCTCGGATTCAGCATTTGGAACGCTTGCGCATGATTATGTTGAAGTTAACCAGATGATTTCCAGACTTGGAAAGCGTTATGATTCCGAGTTGATGCAGAAGCTGGTTTATATGCCCTATGTAAGTGAAGACTTACTTACAAATAAGGAGTCTCTGGACAGCTGGCTTGCAGACCTGGAGTCACGTCTTAATGCGAGCCTTGGTCCTGCTGACAGTGTTTCGCTAAGTGCAGAAACGATAGAAACGAATGGAGCTATTGTTGTTACCCGCAAGGTACATGGTATTCACACGGATCAGCGCATTCCGTTTGATTTCTTCACAGGGCCTGATTACGAAAAGATGAAAAACCTTGGCGAGAAGCTCGATTCACTGATTGGTGAAGGAGCATATGTACGTCGCGGTGAGAAAACATTTGAAATCAGCAGTTTTCAGCAGGCACTTGACTGGCTGATGGATGAAGCCAAGAAAGGCCAGCACATTCAAAGATACAAGGGTCTTGGTGAAATGAACCCGGAACAGTTGTGGGAGACAACCATGGATCCTGACAGCAGACGTTTGCTCCAGGTCACTATCGAAGATGCTGTTGCTGCTGATGCAATCTTTACCACCCTTATGGGTGACGAGGTAGAACCTCGTCGTGAGTTTATTGAAGAAAATGCTCTCGATGTTGAGAATCTTGATATCTGATAGAGATAATCCAATGCTATACATAGGTTTATCGTATAGTGAGTAGTCACTAACTAATCGGACAACACTATCATAGTGTATACCTGTTTTCTGGTTACAGCTCCGATTGACAGGTCATACGGTGATAAGAGATAACTGGCGTACCCCCTTACTCGTACTGGTTTGCGGCTCCCTTGTTCTATTAGCCGGTTATGGCGTTCGCCATACATACGGCCTGTTCCTACAACCCATGTCTATCAGCAATGGCTGGGGACGTGAAATCTTCTCCTTTGCAATCGCAGTTCAGAATATCGTTTGGGGAATAACCCAGCCTTTTACGGGCAGGATTGCTGATCGTTACGGTGCTGGTCCGGTCGTACTTGTTTGTGGCCTGCTCTACGCAGCTGGTCACATCCTGATGAGTTACTCTTCATCCGAAATTTCACTGGTATTTGCTGCAGGTGTATTGATAGGCATTGCACTAAGCGGCACAACAGCATCGGTCATTTTTGGTGTGATCGGCAGATCAGTATCTGAGCAGAAACGCAGTGCCGCCATGGGTATTGCGATGGCAGTTGGTTCACTCGGCCAGTTCGCATTTTTGCCCGCTGCTAATCACTTCATCAGTTTCATCGGTTGGCAGCAGTCACTGCTTCTACTCGCGCTGGTGACAGCAGTCATTATTCCACTGGCGATACCGCTGATGGAAAAAGAGTGTTCGATAGCGAAAAGATTACCACTCAAGGATATTTTGAGCGAAGCATGGAATGAACGGGATTTCTGGTTATTATCATTGGGGTTTTTCGTTTGCGGTTTCCAGGTTGTGTTTATCGGAACACACCTGCCAGCCTTCCTCGTTGATGAAGGGCTGGGGCCAGCCACTGGTGCAACTGCGCTGGCACTGATCGGCCTTTTTAATATATTTGGTACTTATTGCTTCGGATACCTGGGTGGAAAAATGAGTAAGCCCTACTTGTTAGTGAGTATTTACTCTCTTAGATCGCTAGTCACACTCATATTCATCCTCTTTCCTATTACACAAACAACGGTCTATATTTTCAGTTCACTGATGGGCTTCCTGTGGCTTAGTACCGTACCCCTGACAAATGGTATTGTTGCGACGCTCTTTGGTACGGCAAACCTGTCGATGTTAAGTGGTATTGTTTTCCTATTGCACCAGGTTGGGGCATTCCTTGGCGGCTGGATGGGCGGCTATTTCTATGACCGTCTAGGGAATTATGACTCTGTTTGGATGATAGCCATTGCACTTAGTATCATGGCAGCTCTACTCAATTTTCCGATAAGGGAGCGTCCCGTCGGCCAACTTGTAACCAGATCGACATGAATATAAAAAAGCGTAATCTGTTTGTTGCCCTGCTGCTATTGGTTGCTGGCATAGTGATGGGCTATACATTTGCAATGTACCAGAAAGGAGAGATGGCAAACATCTACACAGATAAATTACCTGGATGTTGGTAACTGCTATGCAGATGAGTTTTCCTGCTAAAGGATCACTGTTTGTGGCACTGATGATTCCGTCACTCCTCTGCGCAGAAACTGCGACGGTTGCTGTCGCGTCGAATTTTGTACCAGTGATGAAGCGGCTCGTGACAGAGTTCGAAGAAACCTCGGGGCACACCATCAGGTTTAGTTCTGGTTCAACAGGAAAGCTCTATACGCAGATCATCTATGGGGCGCCTTATGATATGTTTCTTGCAGCGGATCAAGAAAGACCCGCGATCCTGAAGAAAAAAAATCTAGGTAAGCAATTACTCACTTACGCGATTGGAGAGCTATACCTCTGTAGTTCTGATATTTCAAAGAAGGTATCGCCGGAAGCTTTAAAAGACGAAAGTTATCAATACCTGGCCATAGCAAATCCGCAAACTGCCCCTTACGGTACGGCAGCAAAAGAGGTGGTGCATAATCTTGGTCTCAATGATGCACTCAGGGGTCGCATGATCACAGGAGAGAATATTGCTCAAACCTATCAGTTCATGATGACGGGAAATGCAACCTATGCATTTATCGCAAAAGCCCAGGTGATATCGACACCAGGTGTCAACTGCTGGCAGGTTCCGCAGAATCTCTATTCACCAATTAAACAGGACGCCCTGCTCCTCAAGCGAGGAGCGTCAAATGCTGCTGCAACAGAACTCTTTGCTTATTTGAGTAGCGAGGAGGCAATGGAAAAAATTGTCTCTTCAGGTTATCGCGTCGCAAAACAAGGAGAGAGGGAATAAGCATGGAGTGGCAAACTGTTTGGTTGACAGTCAAACTCGCTTCGGTGACAACACTGACACTGCTTATCATAGGAACGCCACTTGCCTGGTGGCTTGCGCGTTCAAATGCATGGTGGAAAGAGGTTGTTGGTAGCATTGTTGCCCTGCCACTTGTTCTGCCACCAACGGTGCTGGGTTTTTATCTTCTGATGCTGCTGGGTCCTGAAGGTCCGCTAGGAAACCTGACGACCACGCTTGGTCTCGGGACCTTGCCCTTTACATTTGCAGGACTGGTTGTTGGCTCGGTGATCTATTCAATGCCCTTTGTTGTACAGCCAATAAGAAACGCATTCGAGTCAATCGGAAAAAGGCCAATGGAAGTGGCTGCAACACTTGGAGCAAGCCCGTTGGAGAGTTTTTTCAGCGTTGCGGTGCCATTAGCAAGACGCGGATTTTTAACCGGTAGTGTATTGGGCTTTGCTCACACTGTGGGCGAATTCGGCGTGGTGCTGATGATTGGTGGAAATATACCGGGTGAAACCAGGGTGCTCTCAGTTGCTATATATGATCATGTTGAAGCGCTTGAATGGGGCCAGGCTCACATGATGGCGGCAGGATTACTCGCTTTTGCGTTTATCACGCTGGTTTTGATGTATATGATCGACAGGCGATTCCAGGACAGGGACACATGAGCGAACTCAGTGTAAAACTGCAAACTGACCTGGACACGTTTTCGCTCGATGTTGACTTCGAGTGTGAATCGTCAGGTGTGACTCTCCTCTACGGTCCTTCAGGATCAGGAAAGACAACTGTGCTCAGGGCAATTGCCGGTTTATTGAAAACAGATCAATGTGAAATTCGTTTCAATGGAGATGTCTGGCAGGATGGAACGCATTTCACGCCACCACACCACAGGCCGATTGGTTATGTGTTCCAGGAAGCGAGTCTTTTTCCACACCTCTCTGTAAGAAAGAATATCGAGTATGGCTACAAGCGAGTTAGCAAACAGGATAAAAGGATCGACTTTGATGACGCTGTTTCTCTGCTTGGTGTGGAGCCATTGCTTAATCGTGCACCAGGTCAGTTATCCGGTGGTGAACGCCAGCGGGTTGCAATTGCGCGTGCACTACTTACCAGCCCCAGTCTTCTCTTGATGGATGAACCGCTTGCAGCTCTGGATAATAAGGCAAAGCAGGAAATATTCCCTTACCTGGAACAGCTGCATACCGAATTATCAATTCCATTACTCTATATTTCACACGATCATAACGAAGCGGCACGCCTGGCCGACAGAATCGTACTGATGGATGATGGTAAGGTAACGGCAACAGGTGATGCACACCTGTTTATGACGCGACTCAACCTCCCACTATCACACAAGGACACAGCTACTGCAATTATCGAGGGAGATGTTATTGAGTATGATGAAAAGGACCAGATTACCTGGATCAATGTTGCAGGTAGTCGTGTCGGCTTGTCGGGATATACTGGAACAGGAACAAGGTTACGAGTACAAATCTATGCCCGTGATGTCAGTCTTGCATTGAGTGAACACAGGGATACAAGCATTCTCAATATTCTTCCGGTAACAGTACTTGGGAGGGAAGAGTTGGATAACAGCCAGATGATGGTGAGACTCAAACTTGATGATGATCAGACTATGCTGTCACGCATAACGAAACGGTCTGCTGAGATGCTTGAACTTCATCGTGGAAAACAGATATTTGCACAGGTAAAAGGAATCGCACTGTTGTAACGCCGGGAGGTAGTAACTTGTTAGCGACTATTACACTACTGCTTTTCTACCAGCTTTGCGGAGAGCTGTTGGCTCGCTACATGGAGTTACCCGTACCAGGTCCGGTGATCGGAATGTTGTTGCTGTTTCTCACATTGCTTGCCAGGGATGCGTTAGCAGAGACAATGGAAGTGACGGTTGAGGGATTGCTGAAAAATCTTTCTCTTCTGTTTGTCCCGGCAGGTGTCGGAGTGATCACCCACTTTGAGCTGCTTGGAGAAAACTGGCCTGCAATATCAATCGCTCTTGTGATCAGCAGTATACTCGGCATGGTTGTTACTGCGCTGACGATGAAGTTCCTGATGCGGAGTAATAGAGGATGAAAGGCGAGATTGTTCAGCTTTGGGTTTACCTGTCTGCAACTCCGCTGTTTGGTTTAACCGCAACACTGGTTGCCTACCTGGCGGCTGTAAAAATCCATGAGAAATTCGGTTCCAAACCAATACTTAATCCTGTGGTTATTGCCGTCATAATGTTGGTTATTATGTTGTCTGTAACCGGTATGGATTACGCTACCTATTTCGATGGTGCCCAGTTTATCCATTTTCTTCTTGGCCCGGCGACAGTTGCTCTTGCCGTTCCACTCTATCGTCAGATGCGTAAGCTCAGGACGGTTTTCTTTCCGTTGATGAGCGCGATTGTTGCTGGAATTATATCTGGCGGCATCAGCGCTGTTTATATTGCCGAGTTCCTGGGCGCTTCAATTGAAACAGCATTGTCGCTAGCACCCAAGTCGGTGACTGCGCCAGTGGCAATGGGTATTGCAGAGGCAATTGGAGGACTACCTTCCCTGACAGCTATACTGGTAGTGACCACAGGCGTTATCGGCGCTATCATAGGCACCCGGCTATTCGATCTCATCGGTTGTAATGATGACAGCGTCAAGGGTGTGGCCATGGGTGTCACCTCTCACGGTATCGGCACGGCGCGTGCGTTCCAGGTCAGTTCGGAAATGGGCGCTTTCTCCGGTCTTGCGATGGCACTATCGGCACTCTTTACTTCCATGCTATTGCCCTGGCTGTTGACATTAATGGGCTATCTCTGAGCCCTAATCTGTTTATCTTGTGGAAAATCGAATGAAAAACTATTCACTATTATTGCTATTTACCCTGTTTGTATCAGCATGCGGTCAGTCCCCTGAGGAACCACCGCTACCGATTGATGCTGAGAAGTTTGCCAACCAGAGAGAACAGGCTGGCAGAAGTGTTGAAAAGGAAGTGCAGCAAGCAGATCCCGTTTCAACTGAAAAAGAAACTGTTACTGAGGAACCGGCATCTGACAAGCAAATTACCGAAGAAAAAGAGGTAAAGCTGACACATGACCAGGCAGCAAGACGTGCGATTGAGCTCAGTAAAAATGGAGATTTTTCTGAAGCGATTTCTGTTCTGAAAGAGGCGGTAACGAATTACCCAAGAAGTGCACAGCTCTACGCCTTGCGCTCTGATATTCACAGGCAGGATAGAAACGTCGAAGCATCACTGGATGATATCAGTGTTGCAATCGAGCTCAACAGTGAGAGTGCTTCCTATCATGTTGGCCGCGCCCAGCTCTATATCAGCCTGGAACGTATGCAGGAAGCTGAGGCAGATCTGAACAAGGCAATTGAACTTGAACCGGACTTGATTGCCGGATATTTCAATCGCGGCACCCTCTATGCTCATCTCGGACAGCATGAGAAAGCTCTCGGGGATCTTGATACCTGTATTAACAAGGCACCGGCATTTGCAGCGCCATACTTTAACCGGGCATCGGTTCTTGATCACCTCGGACGCAGACAGGAGGCGATTGCAGATGTCGAGCGTTTTATCGAGCTGGCTGATGATGAAGAGTGGAAAAAGATTGGTAGAGATCAATTGTTGAAATGGAAATAGGCTGACCGGGTGACTAAGCCGCTACAGAACAAGCATATGGATGGAGTACCGGTCCATTTGCTTGGAGGCATGCAGGCGGCGATGGCATTTCTGATCTGGGGTGTCTTTCCGCTGATGTTCAAACAGGTAGAAAACATCGCGGCACTAGAAGTTCTTGCACATCGGATTATATGGGCACTTGTGTTTGTTATGTTGCTGTTGGCAGTACGGGGTAGGCTCGGCACACTCAAGGAGATCTTCATTGAGAACAGAAAGACACTTTATATGCTGCTATTGTCGGCATTGTTTGTCTCTGTCAACTGGCTGGTCTTTATCTGGGCGGTTGCAAATGAAAAGGTAATCGAGGCGAGCCTCGGTTATTTTATCAATCCGCTTTTCAATGTTTTACTTGGCGTCAAATTTCTTGGTGAACGCCTGCGTCTAGTACAGTGGACAGCCGTAGCGATAGCGCTTACCGGTGTATTGGTACTGATATTTTCACACGGTATCGTGCCATGGGTTGCATTGGCGCTGGCATTGACATTCGGACTCTACGGTCTGATCAGGAAGCAGACAAAAATTGGCCCGGTAACAGGTTTGGCAATTGAAACATTGTTACTGTTTCCTGTTGCCGTCGGTTATATCCTGTTTTTGTTTTCCTACGGAGATGAGAGTTTCATCACGGGTGAACCGAGTGCGCGTTTCTGGTTGGTGTTTGTTGGTATCATGACGACGATACCGCTTATGCTGTTTGCAGCAGGTGCACGCAAGATCAGGTTGTCGACGCTCGGCATCATTACTTATATCGGTCCGACAGTACAATTCCTGATCGCGGTATATCTGTTTGGGGAAATTTTCACCCAAGCCTACCAGGTTGCATTTACAGCAATCTGGATCGCATTGGCAATCTATGCTTTTGACCTATATCGCCATGAGCGACAGATTGTCGTTGCTGAAGTCGTCTGATTTGGTGGAATCAATATGAGCGTTTGCGTCAACCCGGTGTCACACTGGATAATAATACAATTCTACAAGGCCAAAGATTAATCACATGGATGTCAGCTACATTCTTGAAAACCTCAATGATGCACAACGAGAAGCGGTAACCGCACCGGCTGGCAATCTTCTGATTCTTGCTGGCGCCGGTTCCGGAAAAACCCGCGTGCTTGTGCACAGGATCGCCTGGCTGATGAAGGTGGAACAGGTACCTAACTGGAATATTCTGGCTGTCACCTTTACCAACAAGGCAGCTCGAGAAATGCGCGGGAGAATTGAGCAGATCATCGATGAGCCTACTGGCACCATGTGGGTTGGCACTTTTCATGGCCTCGCCCACAGACTACTGCGCGCGCACTGGCAGGAAGCTGAACTTGCACAGGGATTTCAGATACTCGATTCGGATGACCAGTTTCGACTCGTCAAGCGAGTCGTCAAGGCGCTCGACCTTGATGAATCGAAATGGCCACCGCGCCAGGCACAGTGGTTTATCAACAGTCAGAAAGATGAAGGCAGGCGTCCGCAGCACATTGATGACCAGAATGATCATTACACCATGCAGATGGTACGCATCTATAAAGAGTACGAGGATGCATGCAAGCGCGGTGGAATGGTTGATTTTGCCGAACTGTTATTGCGTTCACATGAGTTGTGGTTAAAGCGCCCCGACATACTTGAGCATTATCGCAAACGTTTCGCACACATACTGGTTGATGAGTTTCAGGATACCAACAGCGTGCAATACGCCTGGCTGCGACTTCTGGCAGGTGGCGACAATTATCTTTTCGTGGTTGGTGATGATGACCAGTCGATCTATGGCTGGCGTGGTGCACGAGTAGAGAATATCCGTAACTTTGAGAACGATGTCGAAAACCCCAAATTGATTCGCCTGGAACAGAATTACCGTTCGACCGGCACCATTCTTCAGGCGGCAAATGCGGTTATCTCCAACAACCCGTCACGTCTTGGAAAAAACCTGTGGACCGATCTTGGTGAGGGCGAGCAGATTCAGCTCTATGCCGCGTTTAATGAAGTTGATGAAGCACGCTTTGTCATCGACAGGATTCAGGATGCCCTGCGTGAAGGTAACTTGCAGCGCAGTGAGATAGCGATACTCTACCGCACTACGGCACAGTCTCGACTGTTTGAAGAAAACCTGATCCAGGCCGGAATACCGTATCGTGTATATGGTGGCATGCGATTTTTCGAACGTGCCGAGGTCAAGGATGCGCTATCTTATGTGCGCATGATTGGCAATCACCATGATGATGCTTCTTACGAACGCAGTGTTAACCAGCCACCACGCGGCATTGGTGCCAAGACGCTTGATGCAATCAGGGCACATAGCCGTGATTTTGGAATCTCCATGTGGCAGGCAAGCATTGAGCTACTGCAAGGTGGCGGCATGACAGCGCGTGCAAAAGGCGCGCTGCAGGGTTATGTCGACTTGATCGAAGAGGCTACTGCGAGTACATCAGAACTGGAACTGCAAGATCTAGTCAGTGAGGTTGTCAGCCGTTCCGGTTTAAGTGATCACTTCAAAAAGAGCTGTGATGGCAAAGGCCAGGATCGTATTGAGAACCTCGAGGAACTGGTGAATGCAGCACGTCAGTTTGAATACGACACAGTCGAAGAGAGCCTCACAGACCTGGAAGCCTTTCTTGCACATGCTGCCCTTGAAGCTGGTGATAACCAGGCACAGGCATATGAAGATTGTGTACAGATGATGACCATGCACTCAGCCAAGGGACTGGAGTTTCCAATGGTCTATATAAGTGGCATGGAAGAGGGACTGTTTCCACACAGCATGTCGAGTGAGGATCCGGACAGGCTCGAAGAGGAGCGACGCCTTTGCTATGTCGGTATGACAAGAGCAATGCGTACGCTGACACTGACACATGCCGAGAGTCGACGGTTGCATGGTAGTGAAACCTATCCCTTGCCGTCACGCTTCCTGCGAGAAATTCCTGCAGAACTCATCAGCGAGATTCGTGCACGCCCACAGGTCAGGCGTCCCTATACGCCTTCCGCTCCGCGTTCATCCGCATCCGCAGCTATGGAAGAGTATCCATTTCGTCTTGGTCAGCATGTCAGGCATGCGAAGTTTGGCGATGGCGTTGTGCTCAATATGGAAGGCGGTGGAGCCTCTGCACGAATTCAGGTCAATTTTGAATCAGCCGGCTGTAAGTGGCTGGTGATCGCCTATGCGAATCTTGATGCAGTTTGAGATATTGTAATACGGGCAATAAGCACAATAGCCCGGCAAGGTAACTACTGTCCTAAAACAAGATTTCTGCCACCAAGAAAAATAACCCATACAGTAACTGTTGCCCAGTGGATAATAACCGGAACCCAAATTGATCTTGATACGGCATAGCTGTAGCCGCATGTAATTCCCAGTGCCGCAACAATAACAAGAAACCAGGAATCGAGAAAAAGCGGTATTGCAGAACCATTCAATAACAGTGCATTCGCAGGATGCCACAATACAAATGCCAGGGTGCTGAGTCCGATCGCCTTAAATGTTTTTTTACGGCCGGAATCGACGACATTACGTGGGATCAGTACACCTCTGAAAAACAGCTCTTCGAGTAGAGCAGGAAAAACAAACAGTGTAAAAGGCAGGATTGCAGTCATCTTTGAATCAATCAGCTCATACTTCAATAGCCCCGAGGTAAAACCAACAGCTGCTGATAAAAGGATGAAGAAAGGTACGAGGGCCCATGCTTTATATGGAGCGTTAAATGGAGAGACGCGTAAACTTTTACCAGGATTATTTAAAAGATACTTTCTCATGGTTGATGGGCTTGATTAGCTGTAGTCGTTTTTTACAGATATTAATGCGATGACAGATGAGCTCTTTTCTGTTTGTATAGAAGCATCGAAGCGCTTGCATAAGTTGAGCATGCGTTTATTGCCTGGTGCTATGTGTCCAATGAGCATGTTTACATCATTTGCTTTAGCGGACCCGATTAATTTTTGATTAATTCATAGCCGATGCCCTGTCCTTGATAATCATCCAGAACGGTTATTGCAAATTCGGCAACACCGACTTCATCATGTAATATGACATAACGAGCAATGGCGATGCCCTTCTCTTTTCCCTCTTGTAGTAAGGATGCACACCAGGCGACGTGATTTTTTCCATCGATGTTTGACAAGTAGTCGAGTTGCTTTTCAGACAGCTTATTGACTGGTGCTGCGAAGCGTTGCCAACGTGATTGGCTGGATAAGCCTGCCATACCACTTTCCAGCTGCTCTCTTAGATATTCTGGTGTGTGATTGGTTTCAGGCTCTACGCATAACTGAATATAGTAAGCGCAGCCATTCTTCATGTGTAATTCAGTTCTCGAGTCGGAATGATTCACTTCACCGAATCCTTCACAATTTTCACACTTGGAAATACCTGTTATCAGGCTCCCTAATCATTAGCGGGATCATCTTCCGGACGGCCATATTTCTTTGAGGTCATTGACAGGACAAAGAGTGCACCACTGAGCAGTAGTATCGAAACCGAGATGCTGAGCAGCAGATAGAGATGAAAGCTGTCCGATACGTGTTGCACGTCAATCACCAGGTGCCTCGAAAGTGCTGTAATGGCAATAAATATCAGGAACTGTACCGGCAGTCTGTGTGTTTTGAAATAAATTCCGATCATTGCGCCCAGTTCAAGATAGATAAAAAGCAGAAGAATATCTTTTAATGCTGCGTACCCTTTGCTCATCATCTCCAGGTACTCGTAAGCAGCAGACCACACGATCGTTGCGCCGATAATAAACAGGGCAAGGTAATGGAATCCATCGACAAGAATGTTTCCGAACCTTTGTACTTTTTCAGTATCTTTATTCATGAATATTTACCAGCCTCTCGATTCCCGGGTGTTTATATATCGCGGATTCAACTCACTAGTGCAACGGATGGGTTAATCCCGAAAAATACTTGATTGGGCGTTTTAATGCCAAGACATTTTCGGGGACGATTGTTCAGTTTATTCATCACCTGGTTGATTTCCGCCTGAGTGATGGTTGTAAAGTCCCGATGCTTTGGGAAGTATTGGCGAATGAGTCCATTGGTGTTCTCATTCAAGCCACGTTCCCAGGAGGCATAGGGATGGGCAAAGAAGAACCTGGCACTGAGGCCTTTAGCGATGGTCTCGTGACCGGCGAATTCCTTACCATTATCTGAGGTCAGCGTGTGAACGCGGCCGGCGATGGGTTTGAGCAGTTTGAGGATAGCGCTGGTGACGTTGCTGGCGGTTTTTCTCTCCACCTTATGGATGAGCGTCAATCGGGATTTACGCTCGGTGATTGAAACGATGGCCTGTTTGTGGCCTTTTCCGATAATGGTATCAAGTTCCCAATCACCGAAGCGTGAACGCTCATCAACCACGGCAGGACGTTCATCGATGCTGACTCGGTTAATCAGTTGCCCTCGGCGGCTATAGCTGCCATAGCGCTTTCGACGCTGCTTCTGGCAACGCAGGTGGCGGTATAGGTTACCGCCCATGGATTTGTTCTGGAGAACGTACTGGTAAATCCACTCATGAGAGATTTGAATGTCAGCCTCATTGCACAGCCACAGGCTGATTTGTTCCGGACTCCAGTCCTCGCGCAACAGATGCTCGACTCGCTCCCAGTGGGTAGTGGCAATACGGGGCTGGCTCTTGCTCTGACGGCGCTCTACAGACAGCCGATGGGCCTGTTTGGGGCGATAGCCGCGCAAGCCACGGTTACGCCTCAGTTCGCGGCTGACAGTGGATTTGTGGCGCCCAAGTATCTTGGCTATCTCTGTTTGATTGTGACCTGCTTTCATCAGTGCCTGAATCTGGTATCGTTCTTCCTGGGTAAGCTGCGTGTACATGGTGCTCCTCTAACTTTGGTCGGTGAGAGAAGCTACCTATGCTACCGCAGCTTGCCCTCTAACCAACTCTGTTGAGTTGCACTTGGAAATTGAATTCACGTATTTTTCTTGTCAGGAAGCATCGCATATTTTTCGATAGATTGCAGTTGTTGCCCTGGGTGCACAGGAGGAGTGCAACAAAACTTTCTTGAAATAAATGCAATGAATACTCTGTTCTATTGTCTAAACTTATAATGTTAAATATAGAGATGTATTTCAAGTTCATTGCGGAGGAGTAGAGATGAAAAAACGAATCATAGCGGTTGCCATTGCGAGCAGTATGATGGTAACTGGCTGTATGGAAAATGACCCGAACAAGCGTGCAAAAATTGGCGCAGGCATCGGTGCGGTGACTGGTGCGATTATTGGCAATAATGTTGGTGGCGGAGGTGGAAGAAACCGTTTTGCCGGCGCAGTAATCGGTGCACTTGCTGGTGGTGCAGTTGGCCATTACATGGATGAACAAGCGCGTGAACTACGACGTGCACTCGAGAGTGAACTGGCGGCTGATTATGCAACCATCGAACGCCTCGATATGGATACTATTAAGATAAGCCTAAGTAGCGAGGCTTCCTTCAGTCTTGATAGTGCGAGCCTGAAAAGTACCATGAAACCGGCACTCAACCGTGTAGCCTCGGTAATGGGCCGTTACAATAAAACCGTTGTTTATGTTGTCGGCCATACCGACAGTACCGGTAGCGACAGTCATAACCAGGGGCTCTCCGAGCGACGTGCATCAAGCGTTAGTGGTTACCTGTCCGGTCGTGGTGTTTCAAGGAACAGGCTATATGCCGAGGGTCGTGGAGAGTCGCAACCGCGTGCTTCAAATTCCACCCACCAGGGGCGTAAGCTTAACCGCAGAGTTGAGCTGTTCATTAATGCCGTGGTTGCCGGAAGAGAGAGCCATGCCAGCCGGAGTCCTTACTGAGTCCGGATCAAGCTCTTCACTTGTTGGCCGCGCACTCACTGCGCGGCCAATGCTTTGCGTTATAACGACTAGATAGAAGTTGCATTCTCCATGACGAAATCACGGAATGCTCTTGCAGCCGGTGACAGGCGTTTGCCTTTGCGGTGAACAAGGTGCCAATGTCGAATCAACGGGAAACCATCGACATCAAGAATGGCGAGACGGCCTGTTTCCAGTTCCAGTTCAATCGTATGGGCTGAGACAATTGAGACACCCATGCCGGCGCGGACAGCTTGCTTGATTGCCTCGTTGCGTGTCATCTGCATGCCGCTTTTAAGCTTCAGTCCAGCAGAATCGAAGAGGCGCTCGATAGCGATGCGTGTACCGGAACCGGTTTCACGAATCACAAAGGTCTCCTCGGCAAGTTCCTGCATGGAGATATTCTTTTTTCCTGCCAGCGGGTGATCAGGCGCTGCGATAACGACCAGCGGGTTTTCCATGAAGGGCTCCCATTCGAGCTCCATCTCTTCCGGAGGCAGGCCCATCAGGACCAGGTCCTCTTCATTTTCCTTGAGTAATTGCACCAGGCTTTCACGATTTGTGACCAGTAGTGATAGCTCGATACCGGGATAGATTTTACTGAATGCTGCAAGCAGGCGCGGAGCAAAGTAGTTGATCGTACTCGCGACGGCAATTTTCAGATGCCCGCTGTTGACGCCCTTCATTGATTCCATCACCTCGGCTGCTTCATCGAGTTCGCGGCAGATGTTCTGACTGTAGTGATTGAGTTCGTGCCCGGCCTCGGTAAGGGATATCTGACGCCCGGTTTTTTCAAACAGCGGTAAACCGACACTCTCTTCGAGTTGGCGTACTTGCATGGAGACTGCTGGTTGAGAGAGGTGCAGTTCTTCAGCAGCGCGTGTGAAACTCAGGTGACGTGCGACGGCCTGAAAGACATGGAGTTGTCTGAGTGTGACATGCATTTGAATAAGCCCACTGAAGAAGTTACATATCAGTATAACAAAAAACTTATCCCTGTTATAACAAAACAGATGGGCAATTTATACAGTTACTCGCCGGCGATCATCATCTCCCTGATCAGCCATGAACCGGTCTGGATACTGCCCGGATAGTCTGCATCATTACCGACAGCAAGAAGGTCCATGAGCATCTGCTTCATGTTGCCGGCGATGGTGATCTCTTCCACGGGATAGAGAATTTCACCATTCTCGACCCAGAATCCGGCTGCACCGCGTGAATAATCACCGGTCACCATGTTGAGGCCCTGCCCCATCATTTCGGTCACAATAAGACCAGTATCCAGTGCAGCCACCATCTCTTCGAAGGTTTCAGTGTTTGGAGTAATTGTCAGGTTTCTCACACCGCCAGCGTTACCCGTGGTTTCCATGCCAAGGCGACGAGCTGAATAGCTGCTTAGAACATAACCCTGAATGATACCGTCGGCGACAATATCTCTGGCCGATGTCGCTACGCCTTCAGAATCGAAAGGTGCGCTTGCCAACCCCCCGGGTTTGAGAGGATCTTCGTGAATATTTATCCATTCCGGAAACACCTGTTGGCCAAGCGAGTCGAGCAGAAAACTCGATTTACGGTAGAGACTGCCACCTGAAATGGCGCCAATAAAGTTGCGCAGCAGGCCGGCTGCGACCTCTGGTTTGAATAGTATCGGTGCAGAACGCGTGGACAACTTGCGTGCACCGAGACGTGAGATGGTACGTTCTGCAGCGCGACGGCCGATCGATTCGACAGACTCCAATTCACTTGCATCACGAGCCGTGCTGTACCAGTAGTCGCGTTGCATGTCGTCATTTTCACTGGCGAGTACACTGCAGCTGATCGTTTGGCGACTGCTCGGATAACCACCAATGAATCCGAGTGAATTGCCATATACTCCAACGCCTTCATCCTGGTTGACGGTAGCGCCGTCTGAATTAGTAATGCGTTCATCGTAAGAGCGCGCAGCTGTCTCACAGGCTGTTGCAATAGATATCGTCTCTTCTACGGGAATCTGCCAGGGGTGATAAAGATCCAGGTCTGGCCACTCTTTTGCAAGGCGGTTCTCATCGGGCAAGCCGGCGCAAGGATCTTCGGCAGCATACTTTGCAATATCGCACGCTGCGGTCAATGCTTCATCTATGGCACCTTCAGAGAGATCTGAAGTGCTGGCTGAGCCTTTGCACTGACCGTAGTATACGGTGATGCCAAGCCCGTTATCCGCGGTGTTTTCAATCGTCTCGACTTCGCCAAGGCGCACCGTGGCAGCGATGCCGTGAGAGCTGTTGGCTGCAACTTCAGCTGCTGAAGCACCCTTCTTGCGTGCATGATTGAGAACCGTATCGACCAGGCTTTGCAACTGTGCCTGTTTTGCACTCGCATCAAAACTCATGCGGTACCTCCAACAGTCAGTTCATCGATTTTGAGGGTTGGCTGGCCGACACCGACCGGGACACTCTGTCCATCTTTACCACACACGCCGACGCCTGCATCAAGGGCCAGGTCATTGCCGACCATACTGACCTTGGTGAGTACATCAGGACCATTGCCGATCAGGGTTGCACCCTTGACCGGGGTCGTAATTTTTCCATTCTCGATAAGGTAGGCCTCGCTGGCAGAGAAGACGAACTTGCCCGAGGTGATATCGACCTGGCCACCACCAAAGTTGACTGCATAGAGCCCCTTGTCAACGCTGGCAATAATTTCATCCGGTTCCTGTTCGCCGGCCAGCATGTATGTGTTGGTCATACGCGGCATTGGCAGATGTGCATAGGATTCACGTCGGCCATTACCCGTGGACTGGCATCCGGAGAGGCGCGCATTGAGCTTGTCCTGCATGTAACCTTTGAGAATGCCCTTCTCGATCAATACCGTCTGCCTGGTTTGTGTGCCTTCATCGTCCATGTTGAGCGATCCCCTGCGCTGTTCAAGCGTGCCGTCATCTACAACCGTACAGAGCGGTGAAGCAACCTGTTCGCCAATGCGGCCGGAAAATGCAGAAGTACCCTTGCGGTTGAAATCGCCTTCAAGTCCATGGCCAACAGCTTCATGCAGCAGAACGCCAGGCCAGCCTGACCCCAGTACAACAGGCATCATACCGGCCGGGGCATCGACAGCCTCAAGATTGACCAATGCTTGCCTGCTTGCTTCCTCGGCGAGTTCCAGGCCTCGACCGTTAAGGAAGAACTCCAGTGTTGTGCGTCCACCCGCGCCGGCACTGCCCTGTTCACGGCGGCCTTTCTGTTCGGCAATCACTTGTACGTTCATGCGTACCAGCGGGCGTACGTCACCAGCCAGTGTTCCATCAGTTGCTGCAACAACGACGCTGTCATGGGCCGCTACAAGACTGACAATAACCTGCTGGATTCGCGGATCCTGTGCACGCGCATGTTGTTCAACTTCTTGCAGCAGCTCTATCTTGTTTTCACGTGAAATGGTGTCGAGCGGATTTACTGGCTGGTAGAGCGCAGGCTGGTTTCTCAGAGAAACCGGCACAGTAACAGAGTTGCCGCTGGCAGCAATGGCACGGGATGTTTTTGCGGCGGATAGGAGGCTGGCAAAGTCGAGATCATCAGTATAGGCAAAACCGGATTTCTCGCCACTGTTTGCGCGGATGCCAGCGCCTTGCTCAATATTGTAACTGCCTTCCTTGACGATTCCGTCTTCCAGTGTCCATGCTTCCAGGCGGCTGGCCTGAAAATAGATATCTGCATAATCGAGTTGGTGAGCACAGAGCTCTCCAAGCAGGCGGTCAATTTCCTGTTCACCAATGGAAACAGGTGCCAGCAGTTGCCGGCTGGCAAGTTCATAGGAGGTCGTCATACTGTTCAGCTCGTTTTGCAGGTAAGGCGTCTGTGATTGAGGCCTGGAAAATTGTGGCGAGTTGATTCAAGAAAATCAAGATCAACTGTGGCTGAAGCGACATCTGTACCTTTACCAAGTTCGGCAAGAACATTTCCCCAGGGGTCTACCAGCATGCTGTGGCCATGGGTTTCACGCCCACTGACATGAAAACCACCTTGTGCACTGGCAACCACGAAAGAGAGGTTCTCGATCGCCCTTGCCCTGACCAGAATGTCCCAGTGTGCTTTTCCTGTGGCTTCAGTGAAGGCGGCGGGAACAGCGATGATGCGTGCACCCTTATCGATGAGATCACGAAACATTTCGGGAAAACGCAGATCGTAGCAGATGGCAACGCCGAGTGGGCCGCACGGGGTATCGATTACCAGGCTGGAATCACCAGGCTCGATCGCAAGGGATTCAGAATATTGCTCGTTGGCATCGATCAGTTGGACATCGAAGAGATGCATCTTGTCATAGCGGCCGGCGAGTTCGCCTTCGTTATTAAAGATCAGGCAGGAGGAGCGGACGCGAGTCTCGTCAGATGAGACCAGCGGTACTGTACCGCCGACGATCCAGATGTCGTTGTCTTTTGCCTGTCGACTTAGAAATGATTGTACTTTTCCGTCGCCAAAATGCTCTGCAACGGAGACCATTTCAACGCATCTTTGGCCCATAAAGGAGAAGTTTTCCGGAAGAACAACGAGCTTGCTGCCATCATCGGCCGCTTGCTTGATAAGGCGCTTTGCCTCAAGCAGGTTGGCATCGATATTGGTTCCGCTTGCCATCTGGATGGCGGAGACATTGACGTTCTCTGTCATTGGTGCCTGTTTCAGATAATCCGGACTACGAAGCATACCACAAAGGAGGAAGATAACACGCGGGGTTGCGGCTTTGGAGCGCAATAATCAGTCAAAGACCGGGAGGCCATGAGAATCTGTTTTCTCCTTTTTCTCCTCTTTTTTCTCATTTAGCTCCGCTTCTTGTTGATTGCTTTCTTGTTGCTTGCCCATGCGCTCAATGAGAGGGTCGTCCCATGACCCTGTTACGATATATTTTGTTTCTGCAATACGGTCAATTTTATCTCCGGCAATTGCGCCGGCGAGTAGTAGCGCAGCACCGACAACCGGCCCACCGGCAAGCGTTCCGGCCAGGGGCAGTGTGCCGTGCAGCTTGGGCTTGACGGTGATGACCTGGTCCAGTTCACGTGTTTTCAGGTTGGTTTTCCCCTTGATAAGGATATCTCCGGCCGGTGCCGAGATTTTCAGGTTCTCGGTAGTGGCAATCCCGCTGGCGAGTACCGCCTTGCCGGAAATTTTGTCGAAGCCGAAACCTTCCTTGGTGAAGTCACTGAAATCGAGAGAGAGGCGACGCTGCAGGGCGCGCAGATTAACGAGACCGATAAAGCGTCCGAAACCGGGTTTTGCGTCACTCAGACGGCCTTTGCCTGATTTCACTTTGATTTTTCCTTCAAGGCTCTCAAATGCGAAGTCATCCGGTGTGCCCGGCCAGTTCAGATTGACAGTAAAGGTACCAGGAGACTGTTCAATCTGCTCCGTAATTCCGAGTCCCTTCAGTGCTTTGCCGAGGTCATCCGCAGTGATACTGGCCTCGATGCGCGACTCCTGTTTTGTGCCGTTCTTTGTCCAGGTGCCACTACTATTGATATGGAGGTTCTCATTGGCTATCTCGAGGGCAGAGAGTTGCATACCGTTTTTAATACGTTTTGTCGCCAGTTGCAGTGATCCATATGGAACATCGTTAATCTCAAGTGATTCACTTGAGATCAACAGCAGAGGAGCATTACGTGGATCAAGGGAGCTTTTTTTAATAACTGATTTGCCTCCGTTGTTGGCTTCAAATCTTAGCTTGAGATAAGCAAACTCAGCAATAAACGGAGACTTTTTGTTGATTGGAAATGTAAAAGCACCGCCAATCTTTGGTGAAAAGATTGTTCCTCCACGTCCGCCTGAAACGATGTTGATCTCGTTTTCACCATATTGGATATCCACTGGAGGTTTATCCTGGGTAAGCGGCAGGGAGACCGAAGTACTTCTTTTTTGCTTTGGCGTTTTGTACAGATGCAAGGGCAGTACGACTTCTGTGCCAACAAGCTTGCTGGCTGCATTCAGCCTGACTTGTCCTTTCGACTCAAGCGGAGGAATCAGCACCTTCACATCCCATTCCGATTCTCCACTGATAGGCACTGCCTTGAGTACAGGTAAATGCTGCTTGAGGCGTTCAACGTTGATCAGCGTGTTTGAACGAATTTCAATGCCACCATTTTTCGCCGGAGATATATCAGCCAGGAGCTCAGCCCCAAGCGCAGTTGCCTTGATTTTTTCAGCGAGAAGGCCATCTTGTGTCATATGCAGTACGCCACTAATCCTTTCAATTGGAATGTCAGAGTGGTTGAATTGCAGCTGATTTCCGTCGAGTGCGAGACTGCCCTCGAATTGAGTTTTCGGGTGCGATTTCTTCAGTGGAATTGAGAGATCGATTGCTAGCAGAGATTCGCCTTCGGCCTTAATTGTGTTGGCAAATTTGCCGAAACGGTGACTCAAGGGGCTTTCTCGCAGTAGCCTGAGAGGATCCTGAATGGCGCCCTCAATACGTCCGGTAACCTGCAGTGGTGTGAGAGGTTTCAGGCTCTCTATCCTGGCCGTCGTCTCGGCGACCTGGCTATTGTAAATTTTCCCTGCTGATGCATTGATTGTCATGCTGTTGCGATGGAAATGGACGTTCGCCTGCAGCTCTTCTATGGAAGGCCACTCCTCGCGGTAATCAAGCCTCATGCCATCCACGTCAAACCGGAAGTCGAAAATATCCTCTTCGGCCAGTTTGGCGGGAAAATGATCCAGCGGTCCCTTGATACGTGCCTTGCCATTGCTCAGTTCACCGCCCTGCAAGCTTTTCTCCAGCCAGGAGACAAGGTTGGGTTTCATGATGCCCACAGGGTAGTAAGCTGGCGCCGAGGGAATTTCAGCATGCGAGACCTTGCCCAGGTAATCAAGCAGCGGGGTTTTCTCTTCGCGAGTTGTCAGGCGAAAAGCATGTTCTGTATCCAGGTCATCATTGTTGATCATGATCCGGTTCGAGGCAATCAGCATGCCACCATCGCGTGGAAACCACTGGATTTCTCCCTTGAGACTGCCGATAGCTATTGGCTTGCGGAAAAGGCCTTTGAACTCAACACTCGCCTTGTTCGTATCAAGCGTCAGGCGCCCGCCATTATGACCGGCATCAATTTGGCCGCTGATATTGCTAAAACCGGGAATTTTGTTGACGGCGAGAAGGCCGAGGTTCTCGAGCTTTGCACTGAATTGCCACTCCAGCGGGTGTTCCATTCGAATGCCCAGCAGGATGTCGGATGCGTGTCCTTTCGGAAAGGTTGCAAACAGATGGTCGAGAGTCCTGGAATCGATGGTACGAAATTTCAGGGCTGTAATCAGGTTTTCAATATTGAAGGCATCGGCACCCAGAAACAAGGTATAGGGCGCGTTCTCCTGTTCCTTGCGCAGAGCAAAACCGAGTGAGCGTGTCGGCCATTCCGATCCATTACTCGAGACTTTCATATTGGCGAGATCAATACGCCAACCATGCTCTTCATGATGCCAGCAGAAATTACCACTCGCCCAGTCAACGCTGAGCCTGGGTGCGCCAACATCTGGTGAAATGAATGCAACCTTGTTGGCGGTAAAGCGTCCCTGCAACCTTGTCATTTGTCCTGCTTTCCAGTCACTCCATAATTCAAAGCTGCTGCTGCCGTTCTCGATGCCATAGTGGCCAGGAATCTTGTCGCCAACCAGCCATGCTAGATCAAGCTGAGATGTGATGAGATGGATGCTGCCTTCCCACTCCTGCAGTGATTTGTCGGGTGTTTTGAATTCTGTCGACAGCGTCATTTCGCCACGGTCCTTTTTGTCGAAACCGAGCGTCGCCCGTAACTGGTGTTTGTTTCCGTTGTTAATCAGGACGAGAGACGCTGGTTCAAAACGGGTAATACGGTTGGATTTAAACAGGTCGATAAAGACAATGCGTGCGTTACTTAGCGCCAGGGACTCCGGCTGAAACAGGAGTCGACTGATTTCTGCATAATCGGGTGGCGTATCATCGACGGGCCTCTCCACGCCATAGACGCTGAAGTCTCCGCTGGAATCACGCACCAGTGAGAGAGACATGCCATCAATGATGGCCGACTTGGGAACAATGTTCTGGTGCTCGAGAAGATCGATGATGCTGAGATGGAACTGTATAGAATCTGCCTGAAGGACTATGGCACTACCACTTTTGTCCAGAACGGTAAACTGATGCAGCCTGACTATAGGGCCGGTGCTTGCCCAGTTGCAGCTAATTCTGTCAGCAGATATACGATAGCCACTCTGTTCACTAAGCGATTCCAGAATGGCTTCCTGGTTATTCTCAATATATAGAGGCACAAGAATGCGTGCTGCACTGATCAGTAGTGCAAAAAGCACCAGCAGGAAGACAAAAGGGTTAACGAGATAACGCATTCAGCTGATATCGCAGGCCATAAATAGTGGAGAGTGACTCTGGTCAGTCCCTTGTGTTTGCCCCGTTGTCATACTGTTTCCCGGGGCTTGATTATTGTTCAGATACCTCTTAGAGCAGCACAACGTCAAATTGTTCCTGAGTGTAAAGTTGTTCAGCCTGCAGGCGGATGGTCTTTCCGATGAATTGTTCAAGTTCTGCAAGGCTGGCGGACTCATCGTCGAGTAGCAAGTCAATCACTTCCTGCGATGCCAGAACCAACAGTGATTCGACGTCAAACTGTCGCGACTCTCTGAGAATTTCCCTGAAAACCTCGTAACTTGTCGTTTCTGGGGTCTTTAGTGTCCGACGCCCATTGCATACCGGGCAGGACTCACAAAGGACGTGTTCGAGGGATTCCCTGGTACGTTTTCGTGTCATTTCTACCAGACCGAGAGCCGATACTTCGGTGATCTGGGTTTTGGTGTGATCCCGTGCAAGCGACTTTTCAAGCGCACGCAGCACCTGGCGCTTGTGCTCATCAACCGTCATGTCAATGAAATCGATAATGATGATGCCGCCGAGATTGCGTAGTCGCAATTGACGACTGATCGCCTGCGCTGCCTCGAGATTGGTCTTGAAAATAGTCTCCTCGAGGGTACGGTGTCCGACGAATGCACCGGTGTTGACATCGATCGTGGTCATCGCCTCGGTCTGATCAATGATCAGGTGCCCTCCTGATTTGAGATCAACCTTGCGTTCAAGTGCTTTCTGAATCTCGTCTTCTATACCGTAGAGATCAAAAATCGGGCGTTCACCAGGGTAGTATTCGATACGGTCTGTGATCTCTGGGATGAACTTCTCGGAGAAGTCGACCGCGCGCTCGAAAGTCGCTTTTGAATCGATGCGGACCTTCTCCACATCGGTATCGACCATGTCTCGCAGAGAGCGCCGTGACAGCGGCAAATCCTCGTGAATCAACTCACTGGGCTGCGCTTGTTTCATGCGCTCCTCGATTGATTCCCACAGGCGCGAAAGAAACAGCATATCGGCGCCCAGTGCCATATCATCCGCACTCTCGGTAGCGGTGCGGGCGATAAAGCCACCCTGAATCTTGTGTTGAGCAGCAAATTTTTCGATCAGGTATCGCAGGTGTTTACGTACCTCGCCATCCTCGATCTTCTGCGAAATACCGACGGTACCGGCGGCGTTTGGCAGAAACACCAGGAAACGCGAGGGGATGGAAAGGTTGGTAGTCAGGCGTGCACCCTTGGTACCAAGGGGATCCTTGACGACCTGAACCAGGACGGGTTCGCCATCTCGTACCAGCTCGGTAATATTGGGTGTTCTGTCATCGTTGACCGATGTACCGGAAATATCCGAAGCGTGCAGGAAAGCTGCCCGCGCAAGTCCGATATCGACAAAGGTCGCCTGCATGCCAGGCAGGACCCGGCACACCTTGCCCTTGTAGATATTTCCGACAATGCCGCGTTTCTTGGTGCGCTCGATGATGATCTCCTGGACCACGCCATTTTCAACCACCGCAACACGTGTCTCCGGGGGAGTGACATTGACCAGGATCTCTTCGCTCATCGGTTTTACCCTTTCCTTTTAGTTATAGTTTATATCCGGTTCGCTGTAACAGCTGCCCGGTTTCATACAGGGGTAACCCCATAATGCCAGAATAACTCCCTTCAATCTTCTCAATAAACAGCGCTCCCTTACCTTGTATGCCGTATCCGCCAGCCTTGTCGGCTGGTTCACCGGTCTCCCAGTAAGCCAGGATCTCTGCTTCTGAAATATCACGAAACCAGACACGACTACTGCTTAGCATTTCGTCATGCCGGCCGTCGGTCACCAGTGAGACGGCAGAGAGGACTTCATGCATGCGTCCTGAAAGCTGTATGAACATGGAGATAAAATCTTCGGCGTCACGTGGTTTGCCCAAAATCCTGTTGTCGAGGATGACGCTGGTATCTGCCGAAATAATCCTGTCATCCGCTGTGTAGCTGGAAGCGACAGCTGCCGCTTTCTCTCTCGCCATGCGTATCACGTAGTCAGCAGTCGCCTCTTTATCAAATGGTGTTTCGTCAATATGGGCGGGATGCACATCGGCAGTGATGCCAATTTGCCGGAGCAGTTCAAGGCGACGAGGTGATGCCGATGCAAGTACGACGTGTTGGGCGGACAGGAGTGACTCACTCACGATGATAGGGATGACCGTTCAGAACCGACAAGGCCCTGTAGAGTTGTTCGGCGAGTAATACCCGCACAAGTGGATGCGGCAACGTCAGGGCGGAGAGAGACCAGCTGGTACGTGCACTTGCGCGGCAGGATGCCGAGAGGCCATCAGGCCCGCCAACCAGCAGGGCAGTATCACTCCCCTGCTGCAGCCAGCCATCAAGTTGTTTGGAGAGCTGCATGGTTGACCAGGACTTGCCTTTTTCATCCAGGGCAATCACGTTTGCGCCTTTGGGAATGGCTGCAAGCATGCGCTTGCCTTCATCTTCAATCGCTTTTTCGATACTCGCATTTTTACCACGATGCCCGGGGGCGATTTCAACAAGCTTGAGACTGCATTCACGTGGCATGCGCTTGCTGTATTCTTCGTAGCCTTGTGTCACCCATGCAGGCATACGTGTACCAACAGCAATCAGGTGGATATTCATTCGCGCAGCATGGCAATCACTGGTGCAGTGTCAGGGCGTACACCGCGCCATAACCAGAAGGATTCCGCCGCCTGTTCTACCAGCATACCGAGACCGTCAAGAGAGATTGCTGCGCCTTGTGCCTTGCCCCATTTGACGAATGCGGTTGGCTCGTTGCTGTACATCATGTCGTATGTCCATCCATCTTCTGCCAGCAACCCGTCCGGAAGAGGCGGCACCTCTCCATGGATACCGGCCGAGGTGGCATTGATGATGAGATCAAATTTACCGCCAAGTTGATCGAAACCGCACGCGGCGACGGGGCCATAATTGACAAAACGGAGAGCAAGCTCCTCGGCACGGGAGACAGTACGATTGACGATGGTGACTGAAACGGGATTCTTGTAGAGCAGTGGCGCGATGATGCCGCGAGTGGCTCCACCCGCCCCAACGACGAGGATACGTTTGCCGGTGAATTCAAAACCGTGATTTTTCGCCAGGTCTGTGATCAGGCCGACACCATCCGTGTTATCGCCACGCAGTTCATTGCCTGTAGCCACAATTAGTGTATTCACCGATCCGGCAAGTTCAGCACGTTCGCTGAGGTCGTCAACCATCTGAAAGGCGCGTTCCTTGAAAGGTACCGTGACATTGAGACCGCAGCCGCCGTCATTCAGAAAATCATGTACGTCGCCGTTAAAATCTTCCATGTCGCCGAGGATGCGGGTATAGAGCACCTCTTCACCGGTTTGCTCGGCAAAGGCGGCATGAATTTCTGGCGACTTGCTGTGTTCAATAGGGTTGCCAATCACGGCATATTTACAGAACATACTCTTTTACCCTGCCTGCTCTGCGAGCAACTCGGCAGCACGGCGTGCGAAATAGGTCAGAATGCCATCGGCACCGGCGCGCTTGATGCAGGTGAGTGACTCCATCATTACCGCATCGCCATCCAGCCAGCCATTTTGTGCTGCAGCCATGTGCATGGCGTATTCGCCGCTGACCTGGTAGACAAAAGTTGGTGCCGCGAAACTCTCTTTGACGCGACGGACAATATCAAGATAGGGCATGCCCGGCTTGATCATCACCATGTCAGCACCCTCTTCGATATCGAGAGCCACCTCGTGAAGCGCTTCGTCACTGTTGGCAGGATCCTGCTGGTAGGTGTACTTGTTACCGGCACCGAGATTGGCTGCAGAGCCGACAGCATCGCGAAACGGACCGTAGTAGCTTGAAGCGTACTTGGCGGAATAGGCAAGAATTCGGGTGTGGATATGCCCTTCTGATTCGAGCGCCTCGCGTACTGAACCGATGCGTCCATCCATCATGTCGGAAGGTGCGACCACGTCTGCACCGGCTGCAGCGTGTGACAGAGCCTGTTTGACCAATACCTCGACAGTCTCGTCATTCATCACGTAGCCAGAGTCGTCAATCAGTCCGTCCTGTCCGTGGGTGGTGAAGGGGTCGAGAGCAACATCCGTGATAACGCCCATATCAGGCAGGGCGTTTTTCAGCTCCTTGACAGCGCGTTGTGCGAGTCCGTCCGGATTAAAGGCCTCGCGAGCATCTTCAGACTTGGCCTCGGCAGGTGTAACCGGGAAAAGCGCCATTGCCGGTACACCAAGTGAGTGCAGCAATTTGGCCTCTTCAAGCAGCAGGTCGATACTGAGGCGGTCAACACCGGGCATGGAAGCAACGGCCTCACGCTGGTTACTGCCTTCAAGTACAAAAACCGGATAGATCAGATCATCAGGGGTAAATGTTGTTTCCCGCATCAGACGGCGAGAAAAGTCATCACGGCGCATGCGTCGCATACGCGTTGCAGGAAATTGGCGGGATACCTGTTGCCAGCTCATATCATCAAGCCCTGATAAGTTTATTATTCAACCTTAGCATTGTAACTGTTGTTGGATGCACTTGTCAGTCATGCCCTTGCACCTTGCACCTTGCACCTTGTACCCTACGCCTTTCTATTTTTTACCCAAATCGATGAAAACTGAAAGTAAGGCGATATTCGACGTCGACGAACATGACTTCCAGGCACGTGTTCTCGATGCCTCTGCAACAAAACCCGTTCTGGTTGATTTCTGGGCTGACTGGTGCGGGCCTTGTCATGCGCTTGCGCCACATCTCTATCGAGCGATTGAGGAGCATGATGGTGCAGTAGAGCTGGCCAAGCTGGAGGTGGACGAGGGCGAGAACATGCGTCTCGCGGGCAAATACCTGGTGCGTGGTTTTCCGACCGTGATCGCATTCTGGCAAGGTGAGGAAGTTGCGCGTTTCTCAAGCGCGAAACCGATGCACTGGATTACCGAGTGGATCGATACGAATCTCCGTGATGCACTGACCTGACTGAATCAGGTATCTCATCCATCGCTCCTTTTGGCTGTGCGGGAACTTCTCCCGCCCTTCTGCACGTCTCTTACCGCTCGTCACTCCCCGCGGCCTCACTGAATTATGTCATTTGGGAAGGCCAGCCTATCCATTTCGGGTAGAGTGTATAATGAAATTCTATTGATGTATGTCATTGTTGCATTGCACTAGGCACAGTAATTTGTTAGTCGATTTGTGCGGTGCGAAATACAGGAGTGGCGGTGATTTCGACGATCTTCAATTCGGACATGGCCATTGCCCTTGGGTATATGCTTGCCCTTGGCGTTGTTCTTGCCGCTTTGCTGGTTATTGCGAACCGCTTCCTGTTCGTCTTCCAGGATCCTCGCATCGATGAGGTTGAATCCGCCCTTCCGCATACCAACTGCGGCGCCTGTGGCGAGGCCGGCTGCCGTATTTTCGCAGAAAAACTGATCGTTGGTGATGTCCAGCCAGGGCAATGCACTGTCAACTCGCACGATAACAGCAAGGCAATTGCCGATTGTGGACAGCGAGAAGTGCACGGCCTGTGGCGACTGCGTCGAGATCTGCCCGAGACAGCTTTTTGAACTGCACCCGGTGAGCCACCGGTTGTGGGTAGCCTGCAAAAATCTCGATTCAGATGACGACGCCGAGATTGAATGTGAAGTCGCCTGTACTGCATGCGAACGCTGTGCCACTGACTCACCTGAAGGGCTGATTACGATCAAAGATAACCTTGCAGTTATCGACTACAGAAAGAATGCTCTTGCTTCCAGGGTCGGCATTGAACGCTGTCCGACGGGAGCCATTGTCTGGATTAACCAGAAAGACGAAATCGAGAAAGGGGCAAAGGCAAAAAGCATTATTCGCAAGCAAGCCTTGCCGCTGCGCCGTGCATAATCATTACTAATCCGAGAGGCATCAACAATGTTCGGAAACAAGAAATCAAAACCAGCTGTCAAGTACCCGGGTACGCGCATGGCGATGGACGGCAACGCTGCTGTCATCATGTGCGAGCGCGAAGCCTCTGATGCAGCGGGCGCCTACCCGATTACGCCATCGACACAGATGGGCGAATACTGGGCTGAAGAGGTTGCCAAAGGACATGTCAATACTGCCGGGCAGCCGTTGATTTTTGTCGAACCTGAATCTGAACATGCCGCCGCCGCGTTGACAGCAGGCATGTCGATGTCGGGATTGCGTGCAACAAACTTCTCTTCCGCGCAGGGTGTTGCTTTCATGCACGAGTCGCTTTACGCCGCTGTCGGCAAGCGCCTGCCCTACATTCTCAACATCGGCTGCCGTGCAATTACCAAGGCGAGCCTGAATGTGCACTGCGGACATGATGATTACCACTGTATCGACGATACCGGTTTCTTCCAGGTCTTTTCCAAAGATGCACAGGAAGCAGCCGATCTTAACCTGATTGCACGCAAGATCGCCGAACTGTCGTTAACACCTGCCGCTGTCGCCCAGGATGGATTTTTGACGACTCACCTGATCGAGCCATTGCAGGTACCAGAGCGTGAACTTATCGAAGAGTTTCTCGGCTATCCGGCCGACATGATTGATTGCCCGACTCCTGCACAGGAGATGATCTACGGTCCGAAGCGCCGCCGTGTTCCGGAAGTCTGGACAGTCGATAATCCGATGGTAGCGGGCACGGTGCAGAACCAGGATGCCTACATGCAGGCAACCGCAGCACAGCGCCCCTATTTTTTCGACCACATCCGTGACATTAGCGAAGAGGTGATGGCTGAGTACACTGAACTCACCGGCCGCAGTTACGGGCGTATTGCCGAGTATCGCTGTGATGACGCCGAGTATGTCATTTTCGGCCAGGGCAGCATGATCGTGCAGGCCGAGGCTGTTGTTGACTATCTGCGTGAGACACGCAAGCTCAAGGTTGGTGTGATCAATCTCACCATGTACCGTCCGTTCCCCGGTGATCTCGTCAGCAAGGTGCTGAAGGGCAAAAAGGGCTGCGTGGTACTGGAGCGTACCGATCAGCCGCTGGCTGAAGATTTGCCTGTCATGCGCGAGGTGCGTTCGGTGATTGCCAAGAGCCTGGAAAACGGCACGGCAGACGGAGAGCTTCCATTCCCCGATTATGTGAGTTACAGCAAGGCAAGTGATGCTCCGGCTCTCTATTCAGGCAGTTATGGTCTTGGCAGCCGCGACCTGCAACCTTCCGCGCTCATCGGTGCGATCGAGAACATGCTGCCGGATGGCAAGAACAAGCGTTTCTTCTATCTCGGTATCGAATTTTACCGCGAGGCCGCAACACCGAAACAGGAGATTCACCTCACCGACCTGGTGTCGAGTTATCCGCAGATCAAGGATCTTGCCATTGACGGCAGCGAGAATCCCAACCTGATGCCCGAAGGCTCGATTACCGTGCGCATGCACTCGGTTGGCGGATGGGGAGCCATAACGACCGGCAAGAACCTTGTCATGACACTCTACGAGCTCCTCGGTTTTGATATCAAGGCGAATCCAAAGTATGGCTCGGAGAAGAAAGGCCAGCCGACGACATACTATCTCTCTGCGGCCCCCGAACCGATCCGTCTGAATTGCGAGTACCATTACGTTGACGTGGTGTTATCCCCTGATCCGAATGTATTCCAGCACTCCAACCCGCTGCATGGACTCGACAATGGCGGCGTATTCATTATCCAGAGCAACCTGGATACACCCGAGGAGGTGTGGGCACAGATTCCACGCCAGGCACAGCAGTACATCGTTGAACACGGCATCCGCATTTATTACGTTGACGGTTTCAGGATAGCGAGGGAAGAGGCCACCAATCCTGAATTGCAGTTCCGTATGCAAGGCAACGCCTTCCAGGGTGCGTTCTTTGCTGCTTCCCCACTGATGGAGCGCAACAACATGACCGAGGAGACCCTCCTCGATGCGATCGAAAATCAGTTGCAGGACAAGTTTGGTAGCAAGGGTGCGCGCGTGGTCCAGGACAACCTCAAGGTCGTGCGCCGCGGCTTTGACGAGATTGTCGAGATTACTGAAAAAACTGTTGGTGTCACCCCGGACGAGGTACGCAGGCAAGCGAGCAACTTGCCCGTCATGCTCAAGCAGTTGCCTGAGGGGGATGGCCGTCTTTCCGATATTCACCGCTTCTGGGAGCAGACCGGCAGCTTCTACATTTCAGGAAAGGGCAACGACAACCTCGCCGACCCCTACATGGCGACCGGCCTGACGCCGGTGGCAACAGGTTTTTACCGCGACATGACACAGATTCGCTTCGAGTACCCGGAGTTCATTGCGGAAAAATGTACCGCGTGTGGTGATTGCTACAGTGTCTGCCCGGATAGCGCGATACCCGGCCTGGTCAACTCTATCTCCGAGATATTCAACTCAACCATCATGCGAATCGAGCGCGGTGGCAATCCGACACGCTTCCTGCGTCGCGAGGTGCGAAGCGTTGAGAAAAAACTGAGAGACCTGATCGAGCAGAACGGCGAAGAGGCGGATGTCAGTAAGCTGATCGATCATGCAGTTCTTGAAACACTGGCCGAGTCTGAGCTGCAAGGCAAAGAGCGAGAGAGCCTGGAGCGTGAATTTACCCGCCTGATGGAGACCATTGGTGACTTCCGCTTCTCAATTACCAAGCCCTACTACTCGACACGTGAGAAGCGTCAGAAAGGTAGTGGCGGACTCTTCTCCGTTACCATCAATCCCTACACCTGCAAGGGCTGTATGGAGTGTATCGATGTTTGTGACGATGAGGCGTTGATTGCGGTAACCCAGACGGAGGAGAGCATTGAGCGCATGCGCAGGGAGTGGAATTACTGGCTCGATCTGCCCAGCACCAATCCGGACTTTATCCGTATCGATGATCTCGATGAAAAGATTGGAGCGCTGGAAACCCTGCTGCTGGACAAGCGCAACTACAATGCAATGTTGTCGGGTGACGGCGCCTGTCTTGGCTGTGGTGAAAAAACCAGTGTGCACCTGTTCACCGCAACTGTTACCGCACTGTTGCAGCCACGCATCCAGAACCATCTGGAAAAGATTGACGGGCTGATTAACCAGCTGGAAACAAGGGTGTGCATGACGCTTGCCGACAATATCGATCTGGATAACACCGAGGCTTTCCGCAATGCCATTGATAGCAACCAAGAGCAGGATCTTACTCTTGGCACGCTGTCGCACACGCTGGAAGAAGATAGCGACACTCGCCCGTTGAACCAGGAGTGGCTCAAGGAGATCACTGCCCTGCTCGATGCATTGCGTGATCTCAAGTGGAAATATACCGAGGGTCAGACAAAACAGGGTCGTGCAGAGATGGGCATCATCAACGCAACCGGCTGTACCTCGGTGTGGGGTTCAACTTTCCCCTATAACCCTTATCCATTCCCGTGGGCCAACCACCTGTTCCAGGATGCACCATCCATGGCGATGGGTATCTTCGAAGGCCACATGGCAAAAATGGCCGGGGGCTTCAAGGCGATTCGCAAGGCCGAGCTCATCCTTGCTGACAAGTATGACCCTGCCGAGCACAACAACTTCTTCACTTACTTCAACTGGAAGCAGTTCAGTGATGACGAGTGGCACCTGTGCCCGCCGGTTGTTGCTGTCGGCGGTGATGGCGCCATGTATGACATCGGTTTCCAGAACCTGTCGCGTGCCCTGATGTCAGGTATGCCGGTCAAGATGCTGGTGCTTGATACCCAGGTCTACTCCAATACCGGCGGCCAGGCATGTACTTCAGGTTTCATCGGCCAGGTGTCTGATATGGCACCGTACGGCAAGGCCTGGAAAGGTAAAGAGGAGATTCGCAAGGAGATCAGCCTGATCGGTATGGCGCACCGTACCTCATATGTACTGCAGGGCGCGATATCCAACATGACACACATGATCGAAGGTTTCGTTGACGGCCTCAACAGTCGTCGCCCAGCCTTGTTCAATCTCTATGCCGTGTGCCAACCGGAACACGGCGTGGGCGACGATGCCTCCGAGGCGCAGAGCAAAATGGCGGTCGAATCACGCGCCTACCCGCTGTTTCGCTACGATCCGGATGCTGGCGAAACCCTGATGGATTGTTCAGATATCGAGGGTAACCCGTCGCTTGACGAGGATTGGCCCACCTATACGCTGAATTACATTGACGAAGAGGGTGAAGAGAAGGATATGGATGTGCCCATGACCTTTGCCGATTTCGCCATGACAGAGGGGCGTTTCCGCAAAAACTTCCGCCAGGCGCCACCGGAAACCTGGAACGACAGCATGATTCAACTGCATGAGTTCATCGACCTGGACGAGGATGAGCGTGATGGTATGTTTCCCTATATCTGGGGCGTGGATGGCAAGAACCGCCTGATGCGGGTGCTGGTATCGCAGGAGATGGTCAAGTCAACAGAGGAGCGTCGCAGCTTCTGGCGCCAGCTCAAGTCATTGGCTGGTGTCGACCAGGTCGTCAACATGGATGAGGTCAAACTCACGGCCAAGGCCGAGGTGGCACAGCAGCTGACTGCCACGCTCATGGGTATGGCGGCCGGCAGGCCTGCTGGATGGTGCAACAGGAGACACTGGCACGGCTGCCACAGCAGCAGGTGGCGGCAATGGTGCGACGGACTTTGAACCCGTCTGGGTAGAAACGCCCGAGTGCACAACCTGTGATGAGTGCATAGAGATCAATCCGAATATCTTCGCCTATGATGACAACAAGCAGGCCGTCGTGATCAATCCGACCGGTGGCGCATTCAAGGATATTGTCAGGGCCGCGGAGAAATGCACGGCCGGTTGCCTGCACCCTGGAACACCTTTCAACCCGGATGAACCGGGCCTGGAGAAGCTGGTGCAACGGGCCGCGAAGTACCAGTAGGTGGAACTGACTTTTATGTTCCCGTTGTTTAACAGGTTTCGCAAGGGCCATTTCGAGCACGGTGTACACCCTGACTATCACAAGGGAATAACGTGCGATAAGGAGATCAGGCGGATGGCTTTTGCTCCGCGACTGATCGTGCCCGTGTCCCAGCATATCGGTGCGCCCGCTGTGCCAGTGGTCAAGGCCGGACAGGAGGTTGTTCGCGGACAGCTGATTGCAGAAGCTGACGGTTTTTTCTCAGTGCCCGTGCATGCTCCTGCTACCGGTATCGTCGAGGCGATTGACCTGATGCACAGTGCGGCAGGTCCAAAGGTATTGTCGATCGTCATCAAGGTCTACGAGGCGGCCTCGCAACAGGTGCTGGAGAGCTATCCCGTGGATCCGATGCAACTGGACAGGGACGAGCTCATCAAGCGAGTGCAGAACAGCGGCCTTGCCGGGCTTGGAGGTGCTGCCTTCCCTTCGCATGTGAAACTGCAGGTGCCCGAGGAGAAGCAGGCCGAGGTGCTGGTAGTCAACGGCTGTGAATGTGAGCCTTACCTGACTTGCGACCATCGTGTCATGCTTGAGCAACCAGAGAATCTGCTCCAGGGCGTTCGCTATGCCCTGCGCATCACGGGAGCGAAGCGGGCGATCATCGGTATCGAGGATAACAAGGCCGATGCGGCCCGGCTACTGCGTGAAAAGCTGACGGATAACGATCCGATCAGTGTCGAATTGGTGGAAACCAAGTATCCACAAGGCGCTGAAAAGATGCTGCTCAAATCACTGCTTGGACTCGAGGTTCCGGTTGGTGGGCTGCCTATTGATGTTGGTGTGGTGGTCAACAATGTTGGTACTTTGGCACAGCTTGGCAGGCTTCTGCCCAGCGGTGAGGGCTTGACCGAAAGGGTGATCACTGTGAGCGGATCCGGCATGGAGAAGGCGGGTAACTATCTTGTGCCGATTGGTACTCCGGTCAGTTTTATCCTCGAGCAGGTGGGGGTGGAAGCCGAATATGAAGAGGTCATCATGGGTGGCCCCATGATGGGTATGTCAATCGCCTCACTGGAGGTTCCTGTCACCAAGGGCACCTCGGGTGTGCTGGTATTCCGGGAGCGCAGATTCATTGAAGAGCAAGGTGAGCGTGGCACCCGGTTTCCCTGTATCAAGTGCGGCCGTTGCGTGGATGCCTGCCCGATGCGCCTCAATCCCGCCCAGATGGTGTGGCTCGCCGAGAAGCGTGAATACACGGCGATGCAGGAGAAGTTCAATCTCAACAGCTGTTTTGAATGCGGTTGCTGCAGTTTTGTCTGTCCTTCGAATATTCCGCTGGTGCAGTACTTCCGTATCGCAAAGAGCATTAACAATGAAAACAGGAAGGCAACAGCCTGATGTCGCGCAAGCCTATCGTATTGCATACGGCACCGCACGTGAAAAGGCCGCAGGAGGTTCCGGTCATCATGCGGAACGTCGTGTTTGCCCTGTTGCCGATCCTGGCTTTTGCAATTTACCAGTTCGGCATCAGTGTGCTGGCACTGACGCTGGTGGTGACGTTGACCTGCCTGGCCACAGAGCGCTTCTTCAACTGGATGAGTAACAGGACAAGTTCGCTGGGTGACTGGTCTGCAGTGATTACCGGCATCTTGATGGCACTGACGCTGCCTCCCGGTTTTCCGTTATGGATGGGTGTAGTTGCCGGCTTTGTCGGCATGGCCATGGGCAAGATGGTTTTTGGTGGTATCGGTTTCAATGTTTTCAATCCAGCCCTGGTGGGGCGTGCTTTTGTACAGGCAGCCTTCCCTGTCGCTATCACGACCTGGACACCGGCCTTTTTTGACGGGCGATTTACCCAGTTTATCCCGACAACGCTGACGATGCCCTTCATGATGCCGCCGGATATCTCCGCATGGGCAAGCAGCGTGGCAGTCGACGGCTTTACCGGTGCAACGCCACTCGGGCTGCAGAAGTTTCAGGATACGCAGACAGCGGCGATGGAGCTGTTGACCGGTATGACCGCGGGCTCTGCCGGTGAGACCTCTGCCCTGCTGATTTTCGTCTGCGGTCTCTATCTTGCGTTTCGCAACATGATGAACTGGCGTATCCCGGTATGGATTTTTATCGGCGTGACAGTCACATCCGGGGCGCTCTACCTGGTGGATGCCGACAAGTATCCCGATCCACTCTTCATGCTGCTTTCAGGCGGCCTGATGCTGGGCGCGATGTTCATGGCTTCTGACATGGTCGGCTCCCCAGTCACGGCGAGGGGCGTCATGATCTACGGTCTGCTGATCGGTTTTCTGACAGTTGTAATCCGTGTATTCGGCAGCCTCTCTGAAGGAATCATGTATGCCATCCTGCTGGGCAATGCGGCCACGCCCCTTATCGATGCGATGACCCAGCCGCGGGTTTTCGGGGCGCGACGCAAGGAGCAATCGCCATGAGCGATAATCCGCAAGTCGACAGGGCTCACAAAACAACCAGCACGGCAATGATATTGACCCTCGGGTTGGTGACGGCTCTGTCAGGCTTCCTGGTTGTATTTGTCTACCAGGCGACCAAGCCGGTGATTGCCGAAAACAAGCGCCTTGCTATCGAACAGGCGGTGTTGCAGGTGATTCCGGGTGCCGAGAGCTTCACGCCGATGCTGTTGACCGAGGATGCACTGGTTCCTGTTGCGCCCGGGATCGAAGGCACAAGGGTCTATGCCGGTTATGATGGCGAGAACAGCTTTATTGGCCTGGCGGCCGAGGGCGCAGCACAAGGCTATGCCGATATCATTCAGTTGATCTATGGCTACAAGCCGGCCTGCGAATGCGTCACCGGTATCAAGGTGATCAAGCTGGCGGAGACGCCCGGGCTGGGTGACAAGATCATTACCGACAAGAACTTTGTCGCCAACTTCGATGCGCTGGATGTCAGGCTCAATTCCGATGCTACAGCACTGGCGAACGCGGTCGTCCTCGTCAAGAAGGGTTCCAAGACGAACCCGTGGGAGGTTGATGCTATAACCGGTGCGACGATTTCATCTAACGCGGTTGCCAAGGCCATCAATGCCAGTGCGCAGCAACTGCTTCCGCAAATTCAGCCATACCTCGAAGAGTTGGAAGGAGCGCAGCCATGAGCCTGCTCAAACAGGATGATCGCATCACCGCAGAGACCTTTCTCGAAGGGATCTGGCGCGATAATCCGGTGTTTGTCATGTTGCTGGGTATGTGTCCGGTTCTCGCGGTGACCAATTCTGCCGTGAATGCACTGGCGATGGGAGTGGCAACCACTTTTGTCCTGCTGGCCTCGAGTGTGCTCGTCTCCCTGTTTCGCAAGCTGATCCCGAAAGAGGTCCGGATCGCGACCTACATCGTCATCATCGCCACCTTTGTCACCATAGTCGATTATGTCATCCAGGCCATCAGTCTCGATCTTTACAATGCGCTCGGCGCGTTTATCCAGCTGATCGTTGCCAATTGCATGATCCTCGGGCGGGCCGAGTCGTTTGCTTCCCGCAATACGCCCATGAAGTCGGTCGTCAATGGTCTCGGCATGGGGCTCGGTTTTACACTTGCGCTCTTGTGTCTCGGTGTCGTGCGGGAAATTTTAGGCAACGGTTCACTGTTTGGCTTGCCCCTGTTTGGCGATGGTTTCCAGCCATGGATTGTTATGGTGCTGCCACCGGGAGGCTTCATAGTACTTGGCGGCTGGTTGCTCTTTTTTGAATGGCTCAAGGTGCGCAAACAGGAACTGTCCGGTGACGAGGAGGCAGTGCATGGAAGTTAACAGCATTTCATTTATATTTTTTAACGCATTCCTGGCGAATAACTTCGTGTTAGCACTGTTCCTTGGGCTGTGCCCTTTCCTCGGGGTTTCGGGGAAGCTGGAGACAGCCGTGCCAATGGGCCTGGCAACCACATTCGTCATGCTGGTGAGCTCGGTATGTGCATATGCGATCAACCAGGTACTGGTGACGTTCGATATCGAGTACCTGCGCCTGATCAGTTATATTGCAGTAATTGCATCGGCTGTACAGCTGGTGGAGATGGCGATGAAGAAGCTTTCACCTGCGCTGTTTCGCGCGCTGGGCATCTTTTTGCCACTGATCACGACCAATTGCGCAATTCTTGGGCTGGCACTATTCCAGACCTTCAAGGAGTACAATTTTATCCAGTCGGTCGTCTATGCGCTTGGTGCCGGTGCCGGCTTTATCCTTGCTATCGTACTGATGGCCGGTCTGCGCGAGAGACTGGAGTTGGCGAAGCTGCCAAGTGTGACACAGGGTGCTGCGCTGAGCCTGATTCTCGGTGGCGTGTTGTCACTGGCATTTATGGGTTTTGCAGGACTGGGAGCTTGATGATGCGAGATTATCTTGTTGCGATGTTGGCTCTGCCCCTGCTCTTCCTGGTATGGGTTGTCGTACAGTGGATTACACGACAATATGCCATGCGTCACCCGGAATTCGGGCCGCCGCGGGAAGAGGGCTCAGGGTGCGGATCTTCCTGTCAATGCGGCAGTGGCGGTTCATGCAAGAAACAGAAATAGCGACGTGAATTTGCGGCGTACTGACTGAATGATCTACTTTATACGGGATTCGATATGACAGATATAAACTTGGAAGAGGCTCTTGGCAATAGCTGCCAGGCCACGGTTAAATCTAGCAAGCGTATTACTTCTGACAACACCGATGAGATCCGTGAACTGCACCTGTCCATCGATGAGCCGGCATTTCGCTGCATGGCGGGACAGAATATCGGTGTTCTGGTGCCAGGCCCACACCCGTTCGGGAATGAATTTCACCATCGTTACTACACGATTGCAGGCATGCACACGGAAGATGCTGAAAACGTGGAGATAGAAATTCTCGTGAGACGCTGTTTCTACATTGACGAGGTGTCGGGCGAGAGTTACCCTGGTATCTCTTCCAATTACCTGTGTGATGCGATACCCGGTGAGCAGATTACTATTACCGGACCCTACAAGGCGGCATTCAGAGTGCCGGCCGACAAGGGCAGCAACCTGCTGATGATCGGCACAGGCACGGGGATTGCGCCGTTCCGTACCCTGGTTAAATCGATCTACGACCAGCACGGGGACTGGCAGGGAAAGGTTCGACTTTTCTACGGCGCCAAAAGTGGTCTGGACACGCTATACATGAACGACCAGAACAGTGACCTGACAAACTACTACGATGAGGCGACTTTCAAGGCATACAGTGCCATCAACCCGCGTCCCCGTATGGATGCTTCCGTCGCACTGGGGAACAGCCTGGCTGAAAACAGCGCTGAGACCTGGGCGCTGATGCAGGAGCCAAATACTTACGTCTATCTTGCCGGATTAAAAAAGCAGGTCGCCGTACTGGACAAGGTGATGAGTAAAGTGGCGGGTTCGGAAGCCGCCTGGCAGGCGTTAAGGAAGCAGTTGGCCCGTGAGGGACGCTGGGCAGAATTGACGTTCCAGTAGTTTGTTGTCAGGCGAAAGTGCCTTGCTGTTTATTGACGGCTGTCAGAAAGGAATCACCGCGTCAGTCACCCAGGCGGCAGCTTCGCCGGTTGATTCAACAGCATCACCTGCAGAACCCGGTATGACGGCATCGGCCACTTCAAACGGCGCCTTGACCACGAAGGCCGCAGTTTCACCGACGATACAGCCACCAAGACATATGGCGAGAAATGGAATTGTCAGAAGCTTGATATATTTCATCCACGAAGCTTATATGCGAGCTATTCAGTTGCCAAGCTGTTTCTCAAGGCAATAGTCATCCATCACAAAGCCGTTGCCAATGTCGGTCACCAGTTCGCCAGTGATGACCATTCCCCAGCGTTGATAAGTGGCCAGTGCACTGCTGTTGTGCCGGTTGACGGTCAGCGTGATGGCTGTTGCGCCAAGCTTGAGGGCCTGTTTCTCGATGAAATCGAAAGCGTAGAAACCAGCGCCCTTGCCGCGATAGTCGGCGTCGATATAGATCTTGCTCAGAAACAGTTCCTGCCCGCGTAACTGGAATGAAAAGTAGCCAAGTGCCTTTTGCCTGTCGGAGACCAGGTAGTAGTGGTATCCGGCATCAATTTGCTCTTTCATCGCCGCCATAGACTGAAATCGGCGCAGCATGAATTCAATCTGTTCGTGGCTGAGAATTACCTTGTAATGGTTACGCCAGATCTTCTTTGCCAGCGCTTCGGCAGCTCGAATGTCGTTATCGCTGGCGAAAGAAGTGATAGAGAAAGGACTTGGGTTGTTGCTGTTTTTGTTCTTCATTTTCTGGTGCTGATGTTGGCTCGGGTTTTGGTACCGATGCTGTCTGCATCAACCCGTGGATGCGCTTGACATAGTTGCGGGTCTCTTTCGGTGCATAGGGAGAGACCTCCTGCCAGCTTTGGGCTTTTTTATCACTGGTTGAGGCTTTCCTGTATGCCTTGCGGACTCCGCCAAAACCGGCATTGTAGCTACCGAGGGCAAATGCGAGGCGCTCCTTGGGCGATATGTTTTCGTTCTCTTTTTTCCAAAGCTTGTACATCTGACGGTCGTAATAGATTCCTGCAGCGATATTCCAGCGCGGCGTGGTGATATCCTTGTAGTGCGGATTCTTCTTCTGAATTTCGCGGAAAGTGGCAGGCATAATCTGCATGACGCCTTTTGCGCCCACGCGGCTCTTTGCCTTCGGTTTCAGGTTGGATTCGGCTATTCCCTGTGCCTTGAACCAGCGCCAGTCAAATGCCGGGCCAAAATAGTGCTTGGAATATTTGCGGAAATGATCGTCGTACTTGTTGCTCCAGTGTTCGTCATCCACCGGCGGGTCCTTGACTGCAGCCAGTGCAATGACCGGCAGCAGCAGTGCAACAAAAAACAGCAGGCCAGGCCTGTCCATGTCAGTTCAAACCCATTCCTATGACAAGGCCAAGAGCTGTTCCAATACCGACGAACATACCGGCAATCATGATGCCGACGGCGATGTTGCCCTCGGCAAGTTTGTCGGGGATGCTGAAGTTGACAATGTGGCTGAAAAGCTTGCAGCCCATCCACATGAAAAACAGCACCATGACACCACCGGTAGCGACATAGATGATGTTAAGTAATAGCGGGTCGAGGTCGGTCATAAAATCCTCCGGGATTCGCCCGTTTATATACGGGCCTGTTGTTCTTTATTTGTATTAAGTATAGCTGAATCAGCTAACCTCAGGCTGTTCCAGCGTTTGACTCTAGATCCACTCCTGCGGCTTGAGATAGCGTTCGTACAGAAGAGCCTCGGGTGAACCGGGTTCCGGTGACCAGTTATAGCGCCACTTCACCAGTGACGGCAGTGACATCAGGATTGATTCAGTGCGGCCGCCGCTCTGCAGGCCGAAAATGGTGCCGCGGTCATACACCAGGTTGAACTCGACATAGCGCCCGCGACGATACAGCTGGAAGTCACGTTCCTGCTCAGAGTATGGCATTTCGCGTCGCTTCTGTACGATTGGCAGGTAGGCGGGAATATAGGCGTTGCCGACGCTCTGCATGAATTCAAATGTCTTATCAAAACCCCACTCGTTGAGGTCGTCGAAAAAGAGGCCGCCGACACCGCGAGTTTCATCGCGGTGCTTGAGGAAGAAGTAATCATCGCACCACTTCTTGTAGTCGGCGTAAACGTTATCACCGAAGGGATCGCATGCTGCCTTTGCTGTGGTGTGCCAGTGAACCACATCCTCCTCAATCGGATAGTATGGGGTCAGGTCAAAACCACCACCAAACCACCATACCGGCTCTTCTGTTTCATGTTCGGCGACGAAAAAACGCACATTGGCATGTGATGTTGGCACGTGAGGATTGTTAGGGTGTATTACCAGCGAAACTCCCATTGCCTGGAAGCTGCGGCCGGCCAGTTCCGGGCGAGCAGCAGTTGCTGACGGCGGCAGCTGGGTGCCATGAACATGTGAGAAGTTGACACCGGCTTTTTCAAAAACCTTGCTGCCTTCCATCACACGTGTGCGCCCGCCTCCGCCGGCTTCACGTTCCCAGCTCTCTTCCATGAAGCCGTCGCCGTCATCCTCTTCGGCAAGTGCGTTGCAGATGCTGTCCTGCAAACCAAGAAGGTAGTTTTTTACATTTCTGATCGATATTTCATCCATATTTTTTATTCTCATGCCCTCAGAAGGATGCCGCTTGTAGCATCACGGATCTCGGTCGGTCTGTCCAGCTTGCCGGTGGCGCCGTAGACGATCATATCAGGAAGGTGTCGGAGTCTTTGACGCACCTGCAAGGGGTTGCGAGCAGGTTCTTTGCCAGAGGTGTTGGCGCTGGTTGAAACCAGTGCGCCACCGAAGGCTGTACACAGGTCACTGGCAATGGGGTGTGCTGTCACTCGCACAGCAACAGTGTCGCGACCACCGGTGATCCATGCCGGAACATCGGTTGCGGCTGGAACAACCCAGGTGACCGGTCCGGGCCAGCTTTTTTCGAGTTCCCTTGTGGTTTTCTCGTCGACACGGATATAGGGTGCAAGCTGCTCGATCGCTGATGCGACCAGAATCACTCCTTTTTCAGGCGCCCTGCCCTTGAGCCAAAACAGTCGTGCGACTGCCTGTGGGTCGAGCGGGTCGCAGCCGAGGCCGTAAACAGCCTCGGTCGGGTAGGCGATGACGCCGCCGCTATGGAGGCAGCGCCTGGCCTCACGTAATTTCCACGCAGGCAATAGTGAGTTACTCAAAGTTGCTCCTGCAGTTCCATGTCGGCCGTGATCGGACCACAACGAATGGTTTACTCATAATCGATTTCTTTTTCGGGAGAAGGGAGCGAAGATAACGATTAATTCTTATTAAGGCAAGATGTACAGATAATGGGTGGATTACTGATCAAGAGTCAATTCAGGCCGACATGGTGGCTGAAAAGTCCTCACTTGCAGACATTCTGGCCGGTGTTCTTCGCGCGACAGCGATTTGAAGGGCGTAAAGAGCGCTTTGATCTGCCAGACGGTGATTTTGTTGACCTTGTCTGGGGCGAAGGTGATGGGCCGCTGGTCATGGTTGTCCATGGCCTGGAGGGGTCGATTGATTCACATTATGCTGCCGCGATGATGAATTCACTGCAGATGAGCGGATATAGCGCTGTTTTCATGCATTTTCGCGGCTGTAGTGGTGAGCCAAACCGATTCGACCGGGCCTATCATTCGGGTGATACGGCTGACATTTCCGCTGTAGCGGCACATGTTGTTGAGGTCACCGGCAAGTCTTTGCAGGCAATGGTTGGTTATTCACTGGGGGCCAATGCGATGCTCAAGTGGCTTGGTGAGGCGGGTAGTGATGCAACACCCCGATCTGCGGTTGCAGTCTCAATTCCTTTTCGTCTGGAGCTTGCGGCAAAACGTTTGCAGCAGGGCGGTTCGCGCATCTATCAGTCCTACCTGTTGCGTAAAATGCGCGCTGCCTACCAGCGCAAGTTCGACAAGCGCCCTTCTCCACTCGATATCGACGTTGCTGACTTAAAGGATTTTTTCCAGTTTGATGACCAGGTCACGGCGCCATTACACGGTTTTGACGGTGTTGATGACTATTATCGTCGCAGCAGTTGCAGGCAGTATCTCGGCGGCATTCGCAAGCGCACGCTGATCATTCACTCCAGTGACGATCCCTTTATGTATCCATATGCAGCGCCTGAACCAGAAGAACTGTCCGAGCATGTCACGCTTGAATTGACTCAACACGGCGGTCATGTCGGATTCATCACAGGTGGTTTGCCGCAGCGCTGGCTTGAGAAGCGGATTATCGAGTTCCTGAAATCAGATGAGCCCCCGGTCGGCCATTGATTCAGCGCCATCGGCAGTGACAATAATGTGATCCAGCAGGCGGACTTCGACCAATGCCAGCGCTGATTTTATCTTTTCCGTGATGTTGATGTCAGCGCGACTCGGCTCGGCAACGCCGGATGGATGGTTGTGCGCAAGAATCACGGCTGCGGCGTTGTGCTGCAGGACGCGCTTGACTACCTCGCGAGGATGAACGCTTGCGCCATCGATGGTGCCGCTGAAGAGGGTTTCGAAACAAATGACCCGGTGTCGTGTATCGAGAAACAGAACGCCAAAGAGTTCGCGTGTAGCACTGCCGATCTCTGCCTGCAGGTAGCTGAATGCCTTGCCGGGTGAGGTGAGTTCAGCGCCACGCTTGATTTTTTCACCCTGGTAGCGACGTGTCATCTCGACGACCGCCTGCAATTGGGCAAACTTTGCATCGCCGAGGCCGGCGGCCTCGCAGAAACGCTGCCTGTCGGCGGCCAGCAGGTTGCGCAGACCGTCAAAGTTGCTGAGCAGTTCCCGTGCCAGGTCAACAGCGCTTTTACCCTTAACGCCGGTGCGCAGAAAAATCGCCAGCAGTTCGGCGTCCGATAGCGCAGTCGCGCCGCGCTGAAGCAGTTTTTCCCTTGGCCTTTCCGCGCTCGGCCAATCGCTGATAGCCATTCCATGACTCCGTTCGTGGTGAACATAGAGTCTGGCAAAGTTTGCCTGAAAAAGCCTGCAGTAACCTGCAGGCGGGTTTGCTGAATCCCTGCTGTTGTTTAGAGTACCTTGGAGTAACGGTTGCTTGCGCCATCTCTGTCGAGATAAGCATCGAACTGCATGCAAATGTTTCGAATAAGCAGTCTTCCGCGTTGATGGACGGTGATTTTGTGGTCACCTACTGTGAGTAGATCATCCTCGATCATTTTCTGCAGGCGTTCCAGTTCTGTGGCGAAGTGGTCCAAAAAATTAATACGCCATTTTCGCTCAAAAGAGGCGATATCAAGCTGAAAATTGCAGATAAGGCGGGTAATGACGTCACGGCGAATCATGTCGTCAAGTGTCAGTGTGAGACCATGTGAAACAGCCAGCTCACCGGCATCAATACGTGCATTATAGTCATCCAGACCACGCATGTTCTGTGCGTAGACGTTGCCGATCATGCCAATGGAGGTAACACCGATACCGATCAGGTCGCAGTCTGCGTGAGTCGAGTAGCCCTGGAAGTTACGATACAGGGTGCCTGCCTTCTGGTGTGCCACGAGTTCATCTTCTGGCTTGGCGAAGTGATCCATACCGATGTAAACATAACCGGCCTCGGCCAGTTTGCTGCCAGTACGGCGCAGGATCTCCAGTTTCTCTTCAGGCGGTGGCAGCTCGTCTTCATTGATGCGGCGCTGCGGCTTGAAGCGCTCTGGCAGGTGTGCGTAGTTGAATACCGACAGGCGGTCGGGAGAGATTTCGATCATGCGATCAAGCGTGCGATCAAAACTATCTGCAGTTTGAAGTGGTAATCCGTATATCAGGTCGACACTGACAGACTTGAAACCGGCATCGCGGGCTGCTGTCAGCACCTCGATGGTCTGTTCTTCGGGCTGTATTCGGTTGACCGCAACCTGCACCTTGTGATCAAAATCCTGTACGCCGAGACTGATACGGTTGAAACCGATTTCACGCAGCTGCATCACTTTTTCACGGTCTGCTTCACGCGGATCGATTTCGATCGAGTATTCGCCCGAGTCATCATCGACCAACTGGAAAGCCTCACTGGTCTTGAGCATTAACTCGTGCATCTGCTCGTTGCTGATGAAGGTCGGTGTGCCGCCTCCCCAGTGAAGTTGCCTGACCTGGCGTGATGAATCGAACAGCCTGGATTGCATTTCCAGTTCCTTGTAGACACGGTCCAGGTATGGCTGTGCCTTGCTTCGGTCCTTGGTTGCAATCTTGTTACAGGCGCAGAAGAAGCAGACCGTGTCGCAAAAAGGAATGTGGAAATAGAGCGACAGCCCACGGTCAGTGTGATTGGAGTCCTCCGCAGCTGTGCGATAATCATCAACTGTAAAGCTGTCATCAAATTGCAGCGCAGTTGGGTAGGAGGTATAGCGCGGGCCGCTGAGGTCGTAGCGCTTGATCAGTTCGGGATCAAGTATCAAGGGATTGTCCATCAGGGCATTCTAAGGTTAAAAGAGTAATCTTTAAAGGGTTATTGCTCGTTTGTCATTAGTTGTTAGCCTTTTTATTGCCGGTCGCTGGCTGATGGAAGTTTATTGTGAGTGCTTACTACCGCAGCAGATTTCTATCTGATAATCTATCTGCGTAGAAGAGCTCTTACAGGAACAGTTGCCTTGTCTTTACTGGGGCGTCATATATTACTGGGTGTCAGCGGCGGAATAGCAGCCTACAAATCCGCTGAACTCGCGCGCCTGCTGGTCAAGGCCGGAGCCGAGGTGCGGGTCGTCATGACAACGGCAGCAACCGAATTCGTCGGCCCCATGACATTCCAGGCACTAACAGGACACACGGTCAGGAGCGGGCTTTTTGACGAAGAGCACGAGGCGGCCATGGGCCACATCGAGCTGGCACGCTGGGCAGATCTCGTGGTGATTGCTCCTGCAACGGCAGACCTGATGGCACGTCTTGCGCATGGAAAGGCAGAAGATCTGCTGACAACACTGGTGCTGGCAACACCGGCAGCGGTAGCGATTGCCCCGGCGATGAATCAGCAGATGTGGGCAGATACTGCCACGCAGGCGAACCTTGAACGGTTGGACGAGCGTGAATACCTTATATGGGGTCCTGCAGCCGGAGAGCAGGCGTGTGGTGACGTCGGCATGGGCAGGATGATCGAGCCTGCAGAGATTGCAGAAAAAATAGATGCCAGTTTCCCGGGAGGCCGCCTTGATGGTATTAGTGCCATGGTCACGGCAGGCCCGACCTATGAGGCGATCGACCCGGTACGTTTTATCGGCAATCGCAGCTCGGGCAAGATGGGTTTTGCAGTGGCCCGGGCACTGGTCGAGCAAGGCGCCGAGGTGACCCTGGTTGCAGGGCCGGTCAAGCTGGAGGCGCCGAAAGGTGTGCGGCGCATCGATGTCGAGTCGGCAGCAGAAATGCACGCTGCTGTGATGGACTCAATTGCCGGCCAGGCGCTGTTCGTGGCGAGCGCCGCAGTGGCCGATTACCGTCCGGCAGATGTCGCTGACGGTAAAATCAAGAAATCAGCACAGAGTATGACGCTGGAGCTGGTTCGTAATCCTGATATTCTCGCCGACGTTGCCGCCCTTCCCGAGCCCCCCTTCTGTGTCGGCTTTGCTGCCGAGACGCACGATGTTGTCGGGCATGCCGAAGAGAAGCGCACACGCAAGAACCTGGACATGATCGCGGCCAACCATGTTGGCGGCGAAACAGGCGGTTTTGATGCGGCAGACAATGCCCTGACTGTCTTGTGGAAGAATGGCAGTATCGAACTGCCGATGATGGATAAACAGCGGCTGGCCCACAGGCTGGTCGAACTGATTTGTGACCAATTCAAGAAGCCTGAGGGCGATGATTAAAAAGAGCAAGATTTATGCATGAACTCGAACTGAAGATACTGGACCAGCGTCTCGGACATGAATTCCCCCTGCCCGCTTATGCCACACCCGGCTCGGCCGGTATGGACCTGCGCGCGATGCTGGAAGAACCCATGCTGTTGGCACCCGGTGAAACCAAGCTGATTCCGACCGGAATCGCCATTCATATTGGTGATCCCAAGCTTGCTGCAGTGATACTGCCGCGCTCCGGGCTTGGTCACAAGCACGGTATCGTTCTTGGCAACCTGGTTGGCCTGATTGATTCCGACTACCAGGGTGAGCTGTTTGTCTCCTGCTGGAACCGTGGCAGTGAGGAGTTCCGTATAGAGATTGGTGAGCGGCTTGCGCAACTGGTGGTACTGCCAGTGGTACAGGCGCAATTCACAATTGTTGACGAGTTTGACGAGAGTCACCGCGGCGAAGGCGGCTTTGGTCATTCCGGGCGTCACTGAGGGGTTTTAGCGATGGGACTGACAGCTGACGAAGCAAAAAATGTCGCACATGTATTGACGGAAGCTCTGCCCTATATTCAGCGCTTTCGTGGAAAGACCGTGGTGATCAAGTACGGCGGCAATGCCATGGTCGACGAGGATCTGAAAAGAGGCTTTGCACGTGACGTGGTGCTAATGAAAACGGTTGGTATTAATCCGGTCGTCGTTCATGGTGGTGGTCCGCAGATTGGCAGTTTGCTCGAGAGACTCGGCAAGGAGAGCGAGTTTGTCCAGGGTATGCGTGTCACAGATGCCGAGACCATGGACGTGGTCGAGATGGTGCTTGGTGGTCTGGTTAACAAGGAGATCGTCAATCTCATTAACCGTCATGGTGGATCAGCCGTTGGTCTCACCGGTAAAGATGGCGACCTGATTCATGCAAAGCGCCTGCAAATGCGTAGTAACGCACCTGAACTTGATGTGCCCGAGATTATCGATATCGGTCATGTCGGTGAGGTCGAGAGTATCGATGCCTCGGTCGTTGATATGCTTGTGCATGGAAATTTTATCCCGGTTATCGCGCCTATCGGTGTTGGCAAGGACGGTCTTAGCTACAACATTAACGCTGACCTGGTGGCTGGCAAGATGGCAGAAGTGCTGGAAGCCGAGAAACTGATCCTGCTGACCAATATCGAAGGACTGCTCGACCAGCAGGGAAAGTTGCTCACAGGGCTGGATACGAAACGGGTCGGCGACCTGATTGCCGATGGCACCATCCATGGCGGCATGCTGCCGAAAATCGGCTGTGCCCTTGACGCAGTCAAGTCAGGTGTTGCCAGTGCACATATTATCGACGGGCGCGTGCCCCACGCGGTTATGGTTGAGCTCTTCACGGATCAGGGAATCGGAACCCTGATCATGGGGTCCTGAGATGCCACGGCCCTCGCGCAAGCAGGCGATCCTTGAAAGTCTCGCCCATGAACTGGCGGCACAATCAGGCAACCGGATTACGACGGCATCACTGGCTGCCTCGGCCGGGGTGTCTGAAGCAGCGCTCTATCGCCATTTCGCCAGTAAGGCAAAAATCTTCGAAGCGCTAATCGAGTTTGCCGAAGAGAGTGTCTTTTCACGTATCAACAAGGTTCTAGCTGATAGCCAGGAGACGGTGGCACGCTGCTATGGCATCTGTTACCTGCTGCTCGCGTTTGCAGATCGTAATCCCGGAATCACCCGCTTGCTGCTGGGCGATGCTTTAACAGGAGAAAACGAGCGTCTGCACAAGCGCGTCGAGCAATTTTTCAATCGCCTTGAAACCCAGTTACGCCAGGTGTTGCGCGAGGCTGCTATGCGTAATGAACGTGAGGCCAGCGTTGATCCTGAGGTTGCTGCCCGTTTTATTGTTGACTGGAGTGAGGGTCGTCTGCACCACTATCGCCGCTCTATTTTCACTACCTCACCGATGGATGGGCTGGAGCAGTCGTGGGCGCTTGTCGTCAAGGCAGTTTTTTAGAGAACCTTTAACAGAGATTCTTTGGTATCAATACGCCCCGGTGACAAAAGGCCTGAATTGTTTGCTGATACCTTTTGAGCGCTGGCTAATACACTCCCCTTCATAGCTGGTCTGCCGTCTCTCGCCGGACGGATTGATATCACCGCAATCGAGATCCAGCAGAATCTCACCGGATCCATTCGCTCCCCTTGGCTCGAACTCTGCACTCAGACTGATGTCTTCGCTCTGAATAGGCATTTGGGTTGACAGCAGCGTCTCCGATTCGAGCAGCAGCGGCATATCCGAGTTCTCGGTGATGTATTGCTTTGTATGTTTCCACCAGCGTGTGCAGGTTTCACTATCGGGGCACTTGAGATGGACATTGTGGCAAGTCAGGAAGGGCACATCCGAGTCAAGCGAATTCTCCATCAGAGCCGTTGCGCCGGGACCAAAACTTTGAATGTGTCGGTAACGCAGCAGCAGGTCATTGTATTTTTCCTCAATCCCCTCGCGTTCATTGTCATAGCGGAAGAGTGATGCATAGTTCCTGTGGAGCAGTTTTTTCAGATCAGAAACCTGCTTGTCGGTCAGGGAAGACATGTGCAGCAGGTGAAGCCTGGTGCGGTGGATGTTGCCATTAATAACCAGCTCGGCGGCGCTGACGATGGCGATATTTTCATCCCTTGCTTCCAGTATATCTCGCTCATGGCGATAGGCCGCAAGCAGGGATTTGTCCGCTGCAACCTGGCGCTTATGCCGTTGCTCCTCGATTTTGCGTGCGTGTTCATCATCGACTATTGCCTGTACTTCGTTTTTTGACTTAGGCGGTGTGATTGTCCTGACACGAATGCCCTGTTTATTGAGTACATCTGTGCCCTTGAGGGCGACTTCCGGGGGCATCGAATCCGAATAGTGGACTTTACCGTTCGCGTCAACCCAACGGTACAGGCCTGCATGCAGCTGGCTCGCTATAGCAAGCGAAAGCACTGTAATTAACGTTAGAATGGCAAAACGAAACGTGATCACCAGGAGCATCCTGCGTGAAGTTCAATAGACATAAGGTAAAGGGTATCCCAACAATGTGGTTTGTGAATAGTCAAAAACCAAGATTATTTTCCAATACTTCGGTCGATTATATCAGCAAGCTCACGCCCGTGAACCTGATTTGCGGGGCCGTCAAGAGTGATTGAAAACCTCGCGCTGTTCCTGATCTCCTATGTGGCTAATCTCTTTTCTGCCTTCTCCGGTGGTGGTGCCGGCCTGGTGCAATTGCCAGCATTGCTTTTCCTCGGACTGCCTTTCGGGGTCGCACTGGCAACACACAAGGTCGCTTCTGTTGCACTCGGCATAGGGGCAACGCTCAGGCACCTGAGGTCAAGTTCGCTGGAACGTGATTTCATGCTCTTTATTCTTGCAACAGGTCTCCCGGGGGTTGTGTTGGGAGCGAGCCTGATCCTCTCCGTTAAGGATCGTCATGCTGAAATTGCCCTCGGTATTCTGACGCTCGGGCTAGGGCTCTATTCGATCTGGCGTAAACAGCTTGGTCAGGAGCACTTGCCGGTACACCGTAATCGGTCAGGCTATCTCCTGGGTGGTACGGGGCTATTTTTTATCGGTATACTTAACGGCTCTTTGACCTCTGGAACCGGGCTTTTTGTCACCATCTGGCTGATCCGCTGGTTCGGGCTGGATTACCAGCGCGCCGTTGCCTATACGCTGATTCTTGTCGGGCTTTTCTGGAATGGCGCGGGTGCGCTGACGCTGGGCCTGTTGGGCGACATAAAATGGGAATGGTTACCTGTCTTGATCGTCGGTTCGCTGCTCGGCGGCTATTCAGGAGCGCATCTCTCGATTACCAAGGGAAATCGCTGGATTAAACGGGGTTTTGAGGCCGTCACAATCGTGCTTGGCATCAAGTTGATTTTCGGTTGACGGACGCGTGAATTGCCTGTAGGAATGTGAGTTCTTCACACCATGGCAATGGATGCTGACTTGTGCGATGCAAAATCAGCAAATCATTTATTAGAATCCATTGAAATTCTGTAAAATATTGATTTTATTAAATATATGTACTGGCGCATCTTTATTGTGCAAAATATTTGATTGGCAAAAAAATGAGTAAAATCAGTCAACTCAGGTTATCAATCCACAGAGTTATCCACAGGCTGTGTGTAATTGACAGCAGTCCGAAAAGAGGCATGCGTGTAAGATTGTCGTAATGAGAAAAAGAATCGTCCGTGTCGCAGTGCAAGCCCCCCTTCCAGGGCTGTTCGATTACCTGTTTCCGGCACATATGACGGCCGAACCGGGCTGTCGTGTACTGGTGCCATTCGGACGCGGCAAACGAGTCGGAATTGTATGGGAATTTGCCGAGCAAAAGGATGATCTTCCCTACAAACTGAAACCTGTTGAGCAGGTCATCGATGACACCGCACTACTTGATGTACCACTGCGCAAGCTTCTGGAGTGGAGTTCAAACTACTATCACCATCCAATTGGCGATGTGGTAGCGACAGCTTTGCCGGTCAACCTGCGCCAGGAGCGTTCGGTAAGAGCGCACCGACAGCGTTACTGGGCCTTGACTCCGGAGTGTCCGGACGTCAACGAACTTAATGCGCGGGCTTTACGCCAGATAATTGTGATTCAGAAACTGAAAGAGGCGGGAAGTGCCGTAGCAGAGGCGCAACTGCGTGAACTTGGTGCTGATATCGGTGGCGTACTGAAACGGCTTGCACAAAAAGGGTGGATTGAAGAGAGTGCCCATTTTGATTCAGCAAGCAATGAAAACAGGCAATCGAAACAGGCACTCAAGCTCAACGATGAGCAGCACGATGCCGTCACTGCGATGGTTGAGGCTGACGGGAAATTTGCTCCCATCCTGCTACAGGGAGTGACGGGTTCCGGCAAAACCGAGGTCTATATTCAGGCGGCACAAGCCGTCATCGGGCAGGGCAAACAGGTGCTGGTATTGGTGCCGGAGATCGGTTTGACCCCACAGCTGTTGAGGCGTTTTCAGGCCGGTATCGAATCAGTGGTCGTCAGCATGCACTCCGGTATGGGTGACAGCGAGCGCGAACGTGCATGGAATGCAGCGCGCAGCGGGGATGCACGCCTGCTGGTTGGTACGCGATCAGCCGTTTTTGTACCGCTGCCTGAACTCGGACTGATCATTATCGACGAGGAGCATGATCTCTCTTACAAGCAGCAAGAGGGCTTTCGCTATGCTGCACGTGATGTTGCCGTGATGCGTGCAAAGCAGTTGGAGATTCCGGTTGTGCTGGGCTCGGCAACACCCTCACTTGAAACCATATACAACGCATTGCAGGGACGTTATCAGCATTTGCGACTGACCCAACGCGCGGGTGGGGCAGTGCCACCGACCCTGCAAGCGGTCGATATTCGAAGTGAGCATCTGCACGGTGGTCTGTCAGCAACGCTGATCAAGGCGATACGCAAGCGCCTGCAGGCAGGAGAGCAGGTGATACTGTTTCTCAACCGACGTGGTTATGCGCCGCAGCTGACCTGTAACCAGTGCGGCTGGATTGCCGAGTGCGAACATTGTGATGCACGCATGACTTTCCATGCATCAGCGCACAGGCTCTGGTGTCACCACTGTGGATATCAAAAGCCACAGCCGAAGGTTTGCCCGGCCTGTGAAAGTGAGGAGATTGTCTACCTGGGGCAGGGAACGGAACGCTTGGAAGAGACTCTCGGTGAGCTGTTTGCGGAAACGCCTGTGGTGCGCCTTGACCGTGATACCACCCGTCGCAAGGGCAGTCTTGAAGCGCACCTGGAGAAAATGCACAAGGGGGAGTCGGGCATCCTCGTCGGTACCCAGATGGTAGCGAAGGGGCATGACTTCCCCAATGTCACCCTGGTTGGCATTCTCAATCTCGATGCGGGTCTGTTGTCACCAGATTTTCGTTCACCGGAAAAGACGGCACAGCTGATGCTGCAGGTGGCTGGCAGGGCAGGGCGAGGTGAAAAATCGGGGCACGTGATCATCCAGACGCGCAATCCAGACCACCCCCTGTTGCAAGAGTTGTTGCGTGGGGATTACGACAGTTTTGCGAAAGCTGAACTCAAGGAGCGCCATGAGGTGCAGTTTCCTCCCTACAGCTACCAACTGCTTCTGCGCGCTGAGAGTAGTTCGGCAGAAAAAACCGACAATTTTCTCGAGTATGCTGCTGATACGGCGAGGGAGTTGCTGAATAATGTCGAAATCTGGGGGCCTGTTCCAGCGCCGATGGAGCGTAAGGCTGGCCATTTTCGCGGCCACCTGCTATTGCAGGCTACAGAGCGTGCGACTTTGCATGCGCATATTGATAGCTGGTCTCAGCGGCTGAGGAAACTCAAAACAGCACGTTCGGTACGTTGGAGTATTGATATCGATCCGCAGGAGCAGTTGTAAAACCTGCCACATGCAACAACGAGGAATCGGTAATGGAAGTCTTGGTTAATGTTGGTGGTGTCTACTGTATCGCGCTGGTTGTTTTTCATTTGCTGTTCTGGCGCATCTTCAAGTGGCCTGAGGAGCTGCCACGGTTATCCAGCCTGAACCAGGCAATCATGCAGGTTCTCAATCTGAGCCTGACCTTTGTTTTCGTCATATTTGCATACCTTTCAATTTTTCATGCAGACGAACTGTTACACACAGGGCTGGGGCGATCGATACTGGGCCTAATTTCGATATTCTGGTTGTTACGCGCAACTCAACAAGTGGTTTTCTTCAGGCTGAAGCACTGGATCTCGTGGGCATTTCTTGTCTGGTTCATCATTGGTGCGCTGATTTACGGCGTTCCGCTTTTTTTGGCCTGAGTGACTTCTGAATATTGGGGATAGCGTGGGGATATCGGAGACAGACCACGTTTTTTACTGTGATTATCGCCCGGCACCAACAGTCATTATCTCCTGACCTTTGCCTGTTTCGTTCACGCGCCAGCGGAGCCGTGTTTATCCCACGGAGGAGAGCGAAAGGGTGTTTGAGCGATCAGCGATCGCGAGTTCCTTTCGCGTCCGTGGGGTGGACACAAAAGGCATAGCGTGAAGGGATGGGGAGACGGGTATTGTACTTGTTACGCCAGAAGCCAAGGGGAGAAAAACGTAGTTAGTTCAGCCCCAGGTTGACTGGATGCCGGCCCAGGGCCGGTATGACGCGGTATTGGGTGTTCCAGGCAGTCACTTTTCCAGCAGGCGCGGCATCAGCTCCACCATGTTGCATGGGCGTGTGCGGTAGTCTAACTGGTGCGAGATAAGCTTGTTCCAGCCATCCTTGCAGGCACCGGTCGAGCCGGGCAGGCAGAAGGTGTAGGTGGCATTGGAAACTCCGGCAATGGCACGAGACTGCATGGTTGAGGGGCCAATCAGATCATATGAAAGTAGGCGGAACATTTCACCAAAGCCATCGATGATTTTGTCGAGCAAGGGTGTGACTGCCTCGGGCGTGCTGTCCCGGCCTGTGACACCGGTACCACCGGTGGTGATGACGACGTTGACCTCGTCGTTCGCTATCCATTGTGAAACCACGGCACGGATCTGGTAGATATCATCCGGAGTGATGGCCTTTTCATAGACATTGTGACCGGCCTCTTCGGCCAGTTTTCTCAGTGTATTACCAGATTTGTCATCCGCCTCGGTACGCGTGTCGGAAACGGTGAGGATGCAGATGTTGAGTGGTATGAAGTCGCGCTCGCTGGACATGAATCGATTTCCTGATGTGTCTGTTTGCCTCATTGTACCCAAGCAAGTCGTGAATTCACGCTTTTTCAGGTTTATACAGGATGATCTTTCCGTTATCCTTCACAACCAATTCCCAAGAACTTGTGCTTAACAGCCTTTTACGTGCCCACTTCATGAAAGCCGCGATTCAGAAAATCATCTCCACCGCCGTCGACACCCTGGTATCAGAGGGCATTTTTGACGCCTCTGTCAGCATCGAGCCAAATATTGAGCGTACGCGTGACTCTAGCCACGGCGACTTTGCCACCAATGCGGCCATGGTTCTGTGCAAGCAGGCAAAGATGAACCCGCGCGCACTGGCTGAAAAGCTGGTTGCAGCCCTGCCGCAGGATGATGTCATCGATCGTGTCGAGATCGCAGGCCCCGGTTTTATCAACTTTTTTGTCTCAAGTTCGGCGGCTTACCAGCATGTACCAGTGATTCTGGAGCAGGGGCACCAGTACGGTCGCTCAACAGTCGGTGCCGGCAAGCGTGTGCAGGTAGAGTTTGTTTCGGCCAATCCGACCGGCCCCTTGCATGTCGGGCATGGTCGTGGAGCAGCCTATGGTGCAACCGTTGCCGATCTTCTGCAGGCAGCCGGATTCGACGTGCATCGTGAATACTATGTTAATGACGCCGGACGCCAGATGGATATCCTCGCCACCTCGGTGTGGTTACGCTACCTTGATCTTGCTGGCGAGACGATTGTGTTTCCTTCCAATGGATACAAGGGTGACTACGTGTGGGATATCGCAGCAACCCTGCACCGCGAGTTTGCAGATACCTATCGTCACGCAGCTGATGTTGTCTTTGCCGACATTCCGGCTGATGAGCCGGATGGCGGTGACAAGGAGCTACATATCGATGCGCTGATCGCACGCGCCAAGCAGCTGCTCGGCGAAACCGGTTATCGCCACGTGTTTGATCTGGGCCTGAATACGATTCTTGATGATATCCGTGAGGACCTCGAGCTCTTCGGCGTGACTTTCCAGAACTGGTATTCAGAGCGCTCACTGGTCGATTCGAAAGCGGTCGTGCGCGCCCTCGAAGCCTTGCAGAATGCTGGATATCTGTATGAGAAGGGCGGGGCACAGTGGTTTCGTTCCACCGATTTCGGAGATGAAAAAGACCGTGTGGTTGTGCGCGACAATGGCCAAACGACCTATTTTGCATCTGACATCGCCTACCATATGGAAAAATTCGAGCGTGGCTTCGAGCAGGTGTTTGATGTCTGGGGTGCTGATCATCACGGTTATGTTCCGCGTGTCAGGGCAGCAATGCAGGCACTCGGTGCCGAACCATCAAACCTCGAAGTGCTATTGGTGCAGTTCGCTATTCTCTACCGCGGCGGTGAGAAGGTCCAGATGTCGACGCGTTCGGGTGAGTTTGTCACCCTGCGCCAGTTGCGTAAGGAAGTCGGGGCGGATGCGGCACGTTTTTTCTACGTTATGCGCAAGTCGGAGCAGCATCTCGACTTTGATCTTGATCTTGCCAAGTCACAGTCATCTGATAATCCGGTCTACTATGTGCAGTACGCACATGCGCGCATCTGCTCGGTACTGCGCCAGGCAGGCGAAAAGGGTATTGATGTCACAACATCAGAAGGTGACGAGCACCTCGACCTGTTGACTGAGCAGCATGAAGAGGAGTTGCTGACACAGCTGGCACGTTATCCGGAAGTTCTCGAGGCTGCGGCCCTCCACCATGAGCCACACCAGCTGTGCCACTACCTGCGCGAGCTGGCAAACGGTCTGCACACCTATTACAACGCACACCAGTTCCTGATCGACGATGAAAATTTGCGCGATGCGCGTATCAAGCTGATCCAGGCAACGCGCCAGGTGCTTGAGAACGGTTTAAAATTGCTGGGCGTTTCTGCGCCTCAGAGCATGTAAGCGGACACTTATGCCACACGACTATAAAAAACGCCCGCCAGCACGCAAGAAGAGAGCGCCCGCACGCAGGAAAAGTGATCATTCACTGCCGTGCTGGGCCTGGTTTATCAGTGGCATTGTGCTGTCAGCAGCCGTTGTGTTTATCATTGCCAAGGTACAACCACAGTGGCTCACCACCGCAGGGGTCGTGGCTCAGAAGCCAACCCTGCCAGTTCAACCGCCAAGGCCCGTACCGCAGCAGCCGAAAGGTCCGAGCTACAGCTTTTACACGGTATTGCCGGAGATGGAAGTTGCTGTTCCGCCCGAGGCACTGAAGCCGACAGCAGAAAAATCAACCCAAAAAAGCGGTCTCTATCAACTGCAGTTGGCCTCCTATCGCAACAGGCCTGACGCGGCAAAAATGGAGGCGAGCCTGGCCCTGATAGGTATCTCGGCACGCATCGAGAAAGTAGCGATCAACGACAAAACCTATTACCGTGTACGCAGTGGTCCCTATCCGCGTGAACAGGCATACGGACTGCACATGCGCTTGCGGGATCACGGCGTTGAAAGCCTGATTCTCAAGGTAAGAAAAAACGAGGGTTAGCTGACAACTGTCATCAAACTGTCATGATCAGATGGTTTAATTCGCGATTAACCGAATTGGAATAGTGCCAACATGACCAGAATATTAATCGTTGAAGATGAGCCGTCTGTGCGTGAAATGACCTGCTTCACACTGAAACAGTCTGGTTATGAATGCCTTGAGGCAGAGACAGCCGAAGAGGCTCGAGAAATTCTCACAACCGGTGAGCCTGCCCTGATCCTGATGGACTGGATGCTGCCGGGGGTTAGTGGTGTTGAGTTGACTCGTGAACTCAAGGAGAGTCCTGTAACCCGGATGATCCCGATCATTATGTTGACAGCGCGCGGAGAAGAGGATGACAAGGTACGCGGCCTCGAAAGCGGTGCAGATGATTACATCACCAAGCCCTTTTCACCACGCGAGCTGACGGCACGCATCAAGGCCTTGTTACGTCGAACATTGCCGCATGTAACCGATGACATCGTTAAAAACGGTACTCTGCAGCTCGATCCTGCATCACACCGGGTGCATTGTGAGGATGATCCAATCGACCTGGGCCCGACCGAATTCAGATTGTTGCACTACTTCATGACACACCCGGAAAAGGTTTATAGCAGGGGCAAGCTGCTCGACAACGTGTGGGGCACCAACGTCTATGTCGAGGAGCGAACTGTCGATGTCCACATTCGCCGTTTGCGCAAGGCGCTTGAACCCTATGGCGCAGATGAGATGATCCAGACGGTCCGCGGAGCAGGCTACCGCTTCTCCGGGAGCAAGGCCAAGTCGTGAGTATCGGCCGCTCATGGTGGCATGAGATACTGCTGCTCGCAGCATTCGTTGTCGTTGCCGTCATACTGGGTATCGTCAGCGGTTACCCGAGCGGAGCATTTCTGCTTGCCGGCGCTATATATATAGGCTGGCACCTGCTACAGATGCTGCGCTACCACGCCTGGATGCGGGACAGTGAGAATTATTCAATGCCCATTTCTCTTGGCGTGTGGAAAGCGGCAATCGATGGTGCCGTCGAACTGCGCCAGAGTGAACGCCGGAGAGAAAAGCAGCTGCTACAGATGCTCGAGAGCTTCCAGGCATCAACCAACGCCCTGCCTGACGCCACCCTTGTGGTTGATGAGAGTGGAACCATCGAGTGGATCAACCAGGCGGCAACCCGCTTGCTCGGTATCAGTCGGCATGATGTCAGTCGTGTGAAGGTCTCCAGTATATTCGCTTCATCAAGATTCGATTCCTATCTGAAAAACAACAATTACCGCACGCCAATCAAGCTGACATCGCCGGTCGATAATGGTGTGTTACTAGAGCTGCGGGTTGCTCCTTTTGATGAAAACAAGCTGCTGTTGCAGCTGCGCGATATCTCCCGCCTTGAGCAGCTTGAAACCGTACGCCAGGACTTTGTCGCCAATGTCTCGCACGAGATGCGTACTCCGTTGACAGTGATTCGCGGTTATCTCGAAAGCATGCGTGATGCAGGCGAATCGATGGACGAATGGCAGCCTGTGATCGAACAGCTGGACAGGCAGTCTGCACGCCTGCAGCAGATTGTCGAAGACCTGCTGCTTCTGTCACGGGTTGAACAGGGTGAGGCAACGGGAATTGAAGAGATTGTCGATGTTCCCGGTCTGCTCGAGGCGCTGCAGACTGAAGCGCGCCTGCTGAGTGGCGAACGTGCCCACAGAATTTCACATCAGGCTGATGAAAAACTGCTGTTGAAGGGGCACGCGAGCGAGTTGCGCAGCCTCTTTTCAAACCTGGTTTTCAATGCAATCGCCTACACACCGCCACGTGGTGTGATTGAAATCAGGTGGTTCATGGAGGGCGACTCTGCCGTATTCAGCGTTCTGGATACGGGAATCGGCATCGAGCAGCAACATATTCCACGTCTCACCGAGCGTTTCTACCGGGTTGATGAGGGGCGCTCGCGTAAGAGTGGTGGTACCGGTCTTGGGCTTGCTATCGTCAAACATGTTCTCAATCGCCACGATGGCAGATTGGAGATTGAAAGCCATTACGGCTCCGGGTCGACCTTTGTGTGCCGCTTTCCACCATCCCGTGTGGCCAAATCCGGGAGTCTTGAGGCTGCAGAAGTAAGCAGTCCGGCAGGGCGGATTTTGTAACAAAAAGTTCATATTTCTCCAACAGATTTGTAACAAAATGCTTTCATACTTGCGAACGTCAATTTATGACCCTCATTTCTGGAGAATTTAATGAAAAAGCAGATTGCACTGATTGCAGCTCTGGCGTTCGCAAGCACTGCGGCACAAGCGGCATCTCGTGACTATATTGAGATCGTTGGCTCTTCTACCGTCTATCCTTTCGCAACAGTTGTTGCTGAGACTTTCGGCAAGACCAGTGGTTTCAAAACCCCGAAAATCGAATCCACCGGTTCCGGCGGCGGCCTCAAGCTGTTCTGTGCAGGCGTTGGCGTTGATACACCTGATATCACCAATGCATCACGTCGCATCAAGAGCAGCGAAGTTGAGAAGTGTGCTGCAAACGGCGTGGCCGATGTCACCGAAGTCAAGATCGGTTACGACGGTATCGTTATGGCTAACGCCAAGGGCGCAGCTGATTTCGCACTGACCCGTAAAGACATCTACATGGCGCTGGCTGCCATGGTTCCAGGTGCGGACGGCAAGCTGGTTGCCAACCCCAACAAGACCTGGAAAGACGTTAACAGCAGTCTGCCAAGTGCACCGATCAAGGTCATCGGTCCACCACCTTCATCAGGTACCCGTGACGCGTTCGAAGAGCTTGCTCTCGGCGGTGGTGCAAAAAAAGTAGAAGCACTTGCAGCCCTGCGTGGCGAAAAGGATGTTGAAACCGTTAAGAAAATGATGGCTGACCTCGGTATCGACATGGCGATCTTTGATGCAGTCATGAAGAAGAAAGGCAAGGTCAAGGGTAAGGACATCTTCAAGAAGGTTGCACACCACATTCGTGAAGATGGCGCATACATCGAAGCGGGTGAGAATGATAACCTGATCGTCCAGAAGTTGGAAAATGACAAGGGCGCACTTGGTGTGTTCGGTTACAGCTTCCTCGAGCAGAACAGCGACAAGGTCAAGGGCGCGACTGTTGATGGCGTTGCACCTGAGTTCGAAATGATCTCTGACGGTTCATATCCTGTTTCACGTGCACTTTTCTTCTATGTCAAAAAGGCGCACGTAGGCAAGATTCCCGGCATGGCAGAGTTCCTGGCAGAATTCACTGCTGACAAGGCCTGGGGCGATGAAGGCTACCTGGCTGACAAGGGCATGATCCCGATGCCTGCTGAAGAACGTGCAAAGTACGCTGCTGATGCAAAAGAGCTGAATAACCTCATGCTCAAGTAAGCAGGTTGCCATGTGCATTGTTTGCACATGATAATGAGGAGGTGGTGCCGGGTCGGCACCGCCTTTTCTCGCCTTAAGGGCCTTGTACGGGTTCTTCTGGAAATGCAATCATATAATGTATTTCCAGAAGTCCATTCATTAACTCAACAATAAGTCTGGAGACGGTCTTGATTGGAACACCGCTACTGTTACTCATACTGCTCCTGATCATGTCAGGCCTGTATGTACTGGGCAAAAAGCGCGCACTGGCATCAGTAGATGGTTGGTCAGGAATCAGGCATCTGCACTCTCTTCCCAGCTACTATGGTTTCTACGCTGCGCTATGGGCAGGTTTACCGGCTTTTCTGGTACTGGTTTTATGGAATGGTTTCCAGGACACCTTCATTATGGATCTGGTTGTTTCGGGACTTCCACAGGAGTTGCAGAAGCTCGAAGAAGCGCCCCTCAGCCTTGTAATAAACGATATCAAGAACCTGGCTGCCGGTGATGTTGTGTCAGCTGACTCGGAAGCCATCCAGGCAGCTGCCGCCCACTATTCCAGCCTGCAGGCAACGGCGATGGCAGCCAAGGCTGTACTGATACTGATACTCGCGGCTCTTGGTGGTGTATACGCCATGAGGGTGATCACACCACAGCTTCGTGCGCGCAATCTTGTTGAATCAATTATCAAGGGGTTACTGATTCTCTGTTCTACCCTGGCGATCTTTACTACCGTCGGCATCGTCCTGTCGGTACTGTTTGAATCGATTCGTTTCTTCCAGATGATTCCGGTTACGGATTTTCTGTTTGGAACTCACTACAACCCGGGCACTCTGTCATTTGGTGCAGTGCCACTGTTTGCCGGCACCCTGCTGATTTCACTGATCGCCATGGTGATCGCAGTGCCAATCGGCCTGCTTGCGGCAGTCTACCTTGCCGAGTACGCAAGCCCGAATCTAAGAGCATATGCGAAGCCGGTACTTGAAATCCTTGCCGGTATCCCGACAGTCGTATACGGCTTCTTCGCTGCCCTGACAGTTGCCCCCTTTATTGCCGAGCTTGGTACATCGGTTGGCCTCACGGTTTCAACAGAAAGTGCACTGGCTGCGGGCGTGGTAATGGGCATCATGATTATCCCCTTTATCTCGTCGCTTTCCGACGATGTCATCAACTCGGTGCCCCAGGCAATGCGAGATGCCTCGTATGGTCTCGGCGCGACGCGTTCAGAGACAATCACCAAGGTGATTTTGCCGGCAGCCCTGCCGGGTATTGTCGGCTCTGTACTGCTGGCCGCATCTCGCGCCATCGGCGAGACCATGATCGTGGTGATGGCCGCAGGTCTTGCGGCCAAACTGACAGCCAATCCGCTGGATACAGTGACCACGGTGACGGTGCAGATCGTAACTGCACTGGTTGGCGATAATGAATTCGACAGCCCCAAGACACTGGTCGCATTTGCTCTTGGCCTGGTGCTTTTCTTTGTCACACTGGCGCTTAACGTCGTTGCCTTGCACGTGGTACGCAAGTATCGCGAGCAGTACGATTAGGGAGAGGCACATGGCAATCAACAACACAGAAGCCGTCAAAAAAACGCTGCCCAGGCGCTATCGCAAGGAGCGTCATTTTCGCTTGATCGGGCTGTCGGCTATCTTCATCGGCCTGGCGTTCGTATTCCTGCTCTTCTACAACATAATTTCGAAGGGCTACTCGGCATTTACCCAGTCCTATATCGAATTGCCGATTACCTTTTCCGAGGAAATGATCGATCCCAAGGGCGACCGCGATCCGAAAGTGATTGCCGGTGCCAACTATAGTGGCCTGATCAAGAAAGTGATGAGAGATCAGTTCCCTGATGTGAAGGGGCGCAAAATCAAGCGGAAACTCTACCGGATTGTCAGCAGTGGAGCTGGTTACGACCTGCAGGCGATGGTCGTGAATGATCACTCCCTGATCGGCCAGACGAAAACACTGTGGTTGCTTGCCGACGACGAAGTCGACATGTACATGAAGGGCTATGTCTCTGATGTCGAAAAACGCACCCCTGATGCAGAAGCGACTGTCACCGTGACGGATGGAAAGGTTCTCATTCAGAGTCGTGGCCAGTTTACCGGGCTGGTAGAGATAGCCCGGGCCAGTGCCGAAGAGGTTATTCGACAGGGTGATCGTCGTATCAGCCGGGTCAAGTCAAGGCAGCAGAGCGTCAAGGATGATCTCGAAAACCAGAGACAGCTCCTCGACGAAGCAACGAATTACGGACATGTAAAGTCAATTGAACGAATCTCGGAGGTTATTCAAGACCTCGAGGGACGCATCGCTTCCCTGCAGAGCGAGATTGATGCACTCGAGAAGCGTGTCGCTTCGATCCAGGCAACACTGGATATTCCTGATGGCATACTTCAACAGACTCCGGAATCTGCCAGCCTCTTGATCAAGATGCATGGCGGTGTTGTCAAGGTGGCCAGCCTCTCTGCTGATATCATCAATGGAGAATCTCTAGTCGCCCTGAAAGAGACAACCCCACTGCAGCCGGGGGAGTGGGAAATCCTGAGTATACAGACACCAGAGCAGGATCGCCGCTTCTCTGACAGGTCGATTGCCTGGGCGGAAATCCTCAAGAGCAAAGGCATGATAGAGAGCAAGTTCAACGTGCCTTTCTTTACCCATGGTGATTCACGTGAGCCTGAACAGTCTGGTATTGCCGGTGCGCTGATGGGCTCTTTCTATACCCTGGTGGTGACCCTGTTATTGTCGTTCCCGATCGGCGTCGCTACAGCCATTTATCTCGAGGAGTTCGCGCCCAAGAACAGGTGGAGTGACCTCATCGAGGTCAACATCAACAACCTTGCGGCTGTGCCATCGATTGTATTTGGCCTGCTAGGCCTTGCCGTGTTCATCAACTTTTTCGGCATGCCGCGATCAGCACCTGTTGTCGGTGGCGTGGTGCTGACACTGATGACCTTGCCGACCATCATTATCGCCAGTCGCGCTGCTCTCAAATCGGTGCCGCCGTCGATTCGCGAGGCGGCACTGGGTATGGGTGCATCACGCATGCAGACAATTTTTCATCATGTGTTGCCACTCGCTATGCCGGGCATGCTGACCGGCTCCATTATTGGCATGGCACAGGCGCTGGGTGAAACAGCACCGCTGCTGATGATCGGCATGGTTGCCTTCATCGTCGATATTCCGGGCAGTGCATTTGACCCGTCAACCGTGCTGCCAGTACAGATCTACCTGTGGGCTGACAGCCCGGAACGCGCCTTTGTGGAAAGAACATCTGCTGCAATCATCGTGCTGCTTGTATTCCTGATCACCATGAATGCTTTGGCAGTCTTGTTGCGCAAGAAATTTGAACGCCGTTGGTAAGCACCAATATCGTGATATTGAGGATATGAATGTGAACAAACCAGTTGAGCCCGCTGTCTTGCCGGCCGAGGAAGAGTTGGATCAATTTGCCGCTTTTGAGAAGTCAGGCTTCGATGGTACTGTCGGCAAGGTAACCAGCGATGACCCTTGTATGGCAGCGAAAAATGTCGATGTCTTTTATGCCGAGAAGCATGCGATCATCGATGTCAGCGTTGATCTCGGGCGTAACGAGGTGCTGTCGATGATCGGTCCTTCGGGCTGCGGTAAGTCGACCTTTTTGCGTTGCCTTAACCGCATGAATGACACAATCGACATCTGTCGTGTGGAGGGAGATATCCAGCTAGACGAGGAAGATATCTACAACAAGCAGATGGACGTGGTGTTGCTGCGTGCCCGTGTCGGTATGGTTTTTCAGAAACCCAATCCGTTTCCCAAATCCATTTACGAGAATGTCGCCTACGGTCCGCGAATCCATGGTTTGGCTGCGAGCAAGACCGACATGGATGAAGTCGTCGAGACCAGTCTGCGCAAGGCCGGTCTGTGGGGCGAGGTTAAAGATCGTCTCGATACCCCGGGAACCGGTCTCTCCGGTGGTCAGCAGCAGCGTCTCTGTATAGCGCGAGCCATTGCGGTATCACCCGAGGTGATCCTGATGGATGAGCCCTGTTCGGCGCTTGATCCAATTGCCACGGCAAAAATAGAGGAGCTGATCGATGAGTTACGTAAAAACTACACCATTGCTATCGTCACTCACTCAATGCAGCAGGCGGCACGTGTGTCGCAACGTACGGCCTATTTTCATCTTGGCTACCTTGTCGAAGTGGGTGAGACCGACGACATTTTCACTAACCCGCAACATAAACTCACAGAAGACTATATAACGGGCCGTTTCGGTTGATCGAGGAGATGAGTCAATGAACGAACAGAGTAACCAGCACACAGTACGTGCCTATAACGTGGAGCTTGATCAGCTGCGGCACCTGATTCGCAGTATCACCAAGCTTGTACGCCTGCAGATTCATGACGCAGCTGCGTCGCTCAAAAATGAAGACGTGGAAATGGCACGCGAGGTGATTCTGCGCGATATGGAGGTCAACAAGCTCGATTTGCAGGCCGATGAAGAGATCATTCGCGTGATCGCAAAACGCCAGCCAATGGCGAGGGATCTGCGCGAAATCATGACGGCAGGAAAGATTGTTTCCGATCTCGAACGTATCGGTGACCAGGCACGGCGTGTGGCACGTTTGACAATTCAGTTCTATGACGGTGATCGCAATCCGCCGAATCAGCACATGCTCTCCGATATCTACACGATGAGCCGTTATGTTGACGAGATGATCGAGAAAGCGATCGACTCATTCGATAACCGTGACCTTGATAGTGCGGGTGAAGTGGTTGAGATGGGCCTCGACCTGATAGACCAGTTCCGTTCAGCGATCCGTCGCCTGTCGACATTCATCATGGAAGACTCCCGCAGTGTTGGTTACGCAGTTGATATCGTCCTGGCACTGCGTGCACTTGAACGTGTTGGTGGCCACTCGAAGAATATCGCCCGTTACATGGTTTACATGATCAAGGGCAAGGATGTTCGCCACGAAACAACTGAACGCCTTCTGCAGGAGATGCATACCGACTGACCAGGCAGTCAGTAGTTATTGATCAATAGTCACCCCGGTTGCCTTGCTTCCGGGGTTTTCTTTTTTGTCACCTCTTGCTGGTGATATCATGAGGACTCTCAACAGAATCGGGCCAATCTATGACGCCATGGTGGCAAAAACAGTCTGAAGAGGCGCGCCTGCGCCTGGCGAGACATGATGCGTTGTTGCATCTTGCCGTGCTGGCTGTCATTGCAGGCGTTCTTTCAGGCCTGGTGATTATCGCCTTCCGCCTGTTGGTTGAGGAGTTGGCAGCTTTCTGGTCGCCCTCAGGTTCTGAAGAAGATTTCGAAGCGGTGTCGCTGCAGTATCGCCTGGTGCTGCCATTGCTTGGTGCTGTTTTACTGGCAATCCTCTATGTCAGGTTTGGCAAGGGTGTGCGCGTACTGGGTGTGGCTCGTGTCATCGAGCGCATGAATTATCACCAGGGCCATCACAGCCTGCGTGGATTCCTGATGCAGTTTTTTGGCGCTACTATTGCTATCGTCAGCGGTCACTCGGTTGGGCGCGAGGGTCCACACGTCTTTCTGGGCGCTGCTGCCAGCAGTCTCTTCGGGCAGAAGCTGCGGCTGCCCAACAACAGTATTCGTACACTGGTTGCCTGTGGAACCGCCGCCGGTATTGCCGCCTCTTTTAATACACCACTGGCCGGGGTGATTTTTGCCCTTGAAGTTGTGGTGATGGAATACACGATTGCGAGCTTCATACCAGTCGTTCTTGCCGCGGCAAGTGCAACCCTGGTTTCGATTGCTGCCTTTGGAAATGCTCCTGCTTTTACCATTCAACCACTGTCGCTGACGTCGCTGACAGATGTGCCCATGGTCATATTGCTCGGACTGATTGCCGGTGCGCTTGCAACGCTGATGATCCTGCTGGTCAAGCTGGTTGCAGGGCGTGCCAAGCGACTGGAGATGTGGCAACGCATGTTGATCGCGGGTTTCGTCATGCTGCCGTTCGCGTGGCTGTTGCCGCAGACCATGGGTGTTGGCTATGACACGGTCAACCAGTTGTTTGGTGGTGAGACCCTGCTACAGCTGGCGCTATTGCTGGTGCTTGGCAAGTTGCTTGCAACCTCGGCCGTGATTGGCCTGGGCATACCCGGTGGCATTATCGGGCCATCTCTTTTCATCGGTGCTGCCCTGGGCGCTGCCTGTGAAGCGCTTGCTGTTTCGGCCGGTATGGATGTGGTGCCGGGATTCCTGCCGCTGCTTGGCATGGGTGCCATGATGGGGGCCACCTTGCAGGCGCCACTTGCAGCGTTGACCGCAATGATGGAACTGACGCATGCGCCGGGAATTATCATGCCGGGCATGCTTGCGATCGTGATTGCTTCCATGACCGCGAGCGAAGTATTCGGTCAGGAGTCGATTTTTATCACCATGATGAAGGCGGCGGGGCTCGACATCGATCAAAACCCGGTACGACAGGCTTTGCGACGTCTTGGTGTTGTCAGTGCCATGTCGACAGATTTCAGTAGAACGCGTCAGCAGATCAAGGTCGGCGAGGCGCAGCAGTTACTGCAAGACAAACCAGTATGGTTACTGGTGGAGAAGGATGATGGCAGTGCAGTTCTGCTGCGAGCAGTTGATCTTGCCGGTGTTATTGGTGAGAAGGAGGAGGCAAATAGCGACCCGGTGGAGGAAGCAACTATTGATTTGCTCGATATACCCGGGCAGCGATTCGATGCCACGGCTGTCTCATCACGTGCGACCCTGCAGGAAGCGCTGGAGAAACTTGATACACAAGTCGCCGAGGCGCTCTACGTGGAAAGTGACAGTGTGACTGGTGTTCCAAGGATCTATGGCATTCTGACGCGTGACATGATCGAATCTGCTTATCGCTAGGTTTTTTGGATCAATCTTTCAGGCAGGATCGCCTTTTTTCAGTGCCTTTTTGCATTCAAACGGAGTTATTTCTCAGATAACTCCATTGTAATCAATGGCTTGTTAGTTTCCCCGGGCTGTTTCAGCATACCCCCCTTTAGGGATGTTTCAGCAGCTTTTTGCATACGGTAAAGTGCCATGCTGAATATTTATCTGCTCTTGAGTGGAATGAGAAAACTGGAGATAAAAGAAAATGGCCAGACAAACTGATTTTATTGCACCGTCGATCCTGTCGGCAGACTTCGCCAAGCTGGGTCCCGAGTGTGTCGATATACTCAACGCCGGTGCCGACGTGATCCATTTCGACGTAATGGATAACCACTATGTACCTAACCTGACTATTGGCCCGCTGGTGTGTGACGCGCTGCGTAATCATGGCATCACCGCTCCTATTGATGTGCACCTGATGGTCAAGCCGGTTGATCGAATCATTCCCGATTTTGCCAAGGCGGGTGCCAGCTACATCACTTTCCATCCGGAAGCGTCTGAGCACGTTGATCGTTCGCTCTCACTGATTCGGGAAAGTGGCTGTAAATCAGGTCTCGTATTCAACCCGAGCACTTCGCTCTCTCATCTTGAATACGTGATGGACAAGGTCGACATGATCCTGCTGATGTCAGTTAACCCGGGTTTCGGCGGCCAGAGCTTTATTCCGTCAGCACTCGACAAGCTGCGCATCGTACGCAAGATGATTGATGATTCGGGCCGTGATATCCGTCTCGAAATCGATGGCGGCGTCAAGGTTGACAACATCGCCGAGATCAAGGCTGCTGGTGCAGATACCTTCGTTTCCGGCTCCGGTCTTTTTGCTTTTGGTAACGATGAAGATCCGAACCGTTACGACACTATCATCAAGCAGATGCGTGACGCGATGGCGACTGTCTGACAGGCACGCTAATCCTGTACAGCGCCCGCAATAGCGGGCGCTTTGTTTTTCACGTCAAAATGGCGAATCTGATATGGCAATTACAAAACCTGAAATGATCCTCATCGATGTCGACGGCACCCTGGTCGACAGTGTTCCTGACCTGGCTTACTGCGTAGACGAAATGATGCAGCAGATTGGACGCCCCCCGCACGGCAGCGAAAAGGTGCGTGACTGGGTCGGCAACGGTGTTGAGCGTCTTGTGCGCCGTGCGCTGGTAGGCCGTCTTGTTGGTGAGCCGGCGGATGAGGATTTTGAAAAAGCATACCCGATCTTTCTCGATCTCTATGCCGAAAACACCTCGAAGCGCTCAAGCCTCTATGACGGTGTTGCCGAGGGGCTCGAGTACATGAAGAGTGCGGGCTACCGTCTCGGTTGTGTCACCAACAAGGCGGAGCAGTTCACTCTTCCTCTGCTGGCTGACCTGGGAATTGCCGATCGTTTCGAAGTGACTATTTGTGGTGACACGCTGGCAAAGAAGAAACCAGATCCCATGCCTTTGCTGCATGCCGCAGAGTTTTTTGGCATTGAGCCCGCTAATGCATTGATGCTGGGAGACTCAATCAGTGACATCAAGGCTGCACGTGCGGCAGGTTTTCAAATCATCTGCATGAGCTACGGTTACAACCACGGTGAGGATATCCGTAACTACGATCCTGACCTTGTGATTGATTCGATGGTTGAATTGAAGGGCGTGCTCTGATGGATCGCGGGCCGATTATTGCTCCTGCAAAAATGGCATTTCTGCCGTGCAGGGACGCACAAAAGCGGCCGCCATCCTGGCGGCCATGAGGGCTCAGTTCCTACGGGGTGTGGTGTTGTTGTAGGAGTCCCGCCCCCGGGGCGATTCTGTAATTCTTGAACTCACCATCCGCAGGTGAGGCAAAAGCGAGCGCACTTGAAAGCAGTTGCAGGTCTCCCTCTTTTTCATCGGCCTTTCCATAGAGCCGATCCCCGATGATCGGAAATCCGGCCTCTGCAAGATGCTGCCTGATCTGGTGTTTTCTGCCTGTCTCGATATTAATCTCCAGCAGTGATCTGTCACTTTCTGAATCATAGTTGAGAAGGCGCGCATGACTGACTGCGGCCTTGTAATCGACCGGGGTATCCATCGTTAGCATCTCGGGGAATCGTCCACTCACGATCGCTTCGTAACGCTTGTCGATTTTGCGCTCGCGGAACAGTTTCGCGAATGCGGCGGCAATTTTTTTACTGTGCGCAATGATCATCAATCCGCTGGCATGTCGATCGAGACGGTGGACGATAAAGGCAGGGCGCTGCATACGCGTCTCGACATGGCGATCGATGCTGCAGTGGTCACCCCATTTTGATCCCTGGCTGAACATGCCGCGAGGTTTGAACCAGATACTGAAGCTGGTCTCGTCTGCAATCAATTCTGCTTGTGCTGGCTGTTGTGCAAGGATGGCCTCGTCATAGTAGAGGTGTAGTTCATCTCCCGCCACGAGCGCTTTTTTTGCACGCCGGATGCGATGTGTCTGCTTGCCACGCGTGTGCCAGACTGCACCACTTGCCATGACTTTCTTGATCGCCTGTTTTGACAGGCCACTGGCATCGGCAAGCAGCGTGACTGCATCTGCCTCACTGCTCTCGACCTGGATATGCTTTTCGATTTTTACCGGTGCCTTGTCAGGTGAATTCATTGAAGAATCCTGGCGATAAAGTGGCCGGTATGTGATTTGTCTGCCATCTGTGCAAGTTGCTCAGGCGTGCCGGCAGCGACAATTTCACCGCCCAGGTTGCCGCCCTCGGGTCCGAGATCAACAATCCAGTCGGCCGTCTTGATGACATCGAGGTTGTGCTCAATGACAACCACGGTATTGCCGTGGTCGCGCAGCCTGTGCAGTACGGCAAGCAGGTGCTTGACGTCATGAAAGTGCAGTCCTGTTGTCGGCTCATCGAGAATGTAGAGCGTGTTGCCGGTATCGCGCTTGGAAAGTTCTCGTGAGAGCTTGACGCGCTGTGCCTCGCCACCCGACAGGGTTGTTGCATTCTGGCCCAGCTGGATATACGAAAGGCCGACATCCATAAGTGTCTGCAGCTTGCGCTTGATGGCTGGCACTGCGTCGAAAAACTCCAGGCCTTCCTCAATGGTCATGGCGAGTACTTCGTCGATGGTCTTGCCCTTGTATCGAATATCAAGGGTCTCGCGGTTGTAACGCTTGCCCTTGCAGGTGTCGCACTGCACGTACATGTCGGGGAGGAAATGCATCTCTACCTTGATGACACCGTCACCGGCGCAGGCTTCGCAACGTCCGCCCTTGACGTTAAAGGAGAAGCGTCCCGGTGTGTAACCGCGGGCACGTGATTCGGGTGTGCCAGCAAACAGTTCACGCACCGGGGTGAAAATGCCTGTGTAGGTTGCCGGGTTGGATCGTGGTGTACGACCAATCGGGCTCTGGTCGATATCAACGACCTTGTCGAAATGTTGCAGTCCGTCGATCTCTTCGTGGGCGGCAGCAGTCAGCGTGGTGGCTTTGTTGAGTTCAGTTGCCGCGAGTGGATAGAGGGTGTCATTGATCAGGGTCGATTTGCCCGAACCGGAGACGCCGGTAACACAGGTCAGCAGGCCGACAGGAATCTCCAGCGAGACCCGCTTGAGATTGTTGCCGGTTGCCCCATTGATAACGAGCTTGCGCTCCGGATCCATGGGAGTGCGCTGAGATGGTACCTCGATGCATTTCTTTCCGCTGAGATACTGTCCGGTGAGTGACTCCTCGGTGGCCGCAATTTCATCAGCCGTACCCTGGGCGACGATCTGCCCGCCGTGCACTCCGGCACCGGGGCCGATATCGAGAACATGGTCGGCGGCACGTATGGCGTCCTCGTCATGTTCGACGACGATAACCGTATTTCCAAGGTCTCGCAGGTAATTGAGGGTATTTAGAAGGCGTTCATTGTCACGTTGGTGCAGGCCGATTGAGGGTTCGTCGAGTACATACATGACGCCGACAAGGCCGGCACCGATCTGGCTTGCGAGGCGAATGCGCTGTGCTTCACCACCGGAAAGTGTCTCTGCACTACGGTCTAGAGACAAGTAGTTGAGGCCGACATTGACCAGGAAAGATAGCCTCTGATCGATCTCTTTAATGACTTTAGACGCAATTTCACCTCTTTTGCCGGGTAATTTGAGGCTTTTAGCAAAATCAAGCGCCTGGTCTATCGGCATCACCGTGATGTCGGGCAGGCTAAGGTCTCCAACAAAGACATTGCGTGCCGCCGTGTTGAGACGGCTACCGTGACAGTCAGGACAGGATTGTGTCGAGACGAACTTGGCGAGCTCCTCGCGAACCGAGTTGGACTCGGTTTCATGATAGCGCCGCTTGATGTTGTTGATGATGCCCTCGAACGGCTGTTTCTTGGTCACCGAGCGACCGCGTTCGTTTCGCCAGGTAAAGGCGATCTGCTTGCCTGCCGTACCGTGCAGCACCAGTTTCTGGTTCTTGCTGGTGAGTTCATTCCAGGGTGTTTCGAGATCAAAGCCGGCCCAGTCAGCAACTGCTCTCAGCAGTTGGAAGTAGTAGCTGCTGCGCCTGTCCCAGCCCCTGATAGCACCGCCGGCGAGGCTCAACTCTTCATTGGAGATGATCTTGCCCGGATCGAAAAACTGCTCAACGCCGAGACCGTCGCATGTCGGACAGGCGCCAACCGGGTTGTTGAATGAGAAGAGGCGCGGCTCGAGTTCCTCGATACTGTAGCCGCAGGTGGGGCATGCAAAATTGGCGGAGAAGGTGAGATCATCCTTTTCCGGTTCATCCATCCACGCCACGTGGGCCACGCCGCCAGCCAGGTTGAGCGCAGTTTCAAATGATTCGGCGAGACGCTGCTGCAGGTCATCACGAACCTTGAAGCGGTCGATGACAACATCAATGCTGTGTTTCTTGTGCAGCTCCAGTTCGGGTGGATCATCAAGTTCGAAGATATCGCCATCGATGCGTGCACGCAGGAAGCCCTGCGCATGCAATTCACCAAGCAGCTTGTGGTATTCACCCTTGCGCTCGGAGATCACTGGCGCCAGCAGCATCAGCTTGTCACCTTCAGGCAGTGCCAGCACCTGGTCGACCATCTGGCTGACTGTCTGTGCCTCGAGGGTCAACTTGTGATCCGGACACATGGGTGTTCCGGCACGTGCAAACAGCAGTCGCAGGTAGTCGTGAATTTCGGTGATGGTACCGACCGTGGAGCGTGGGTTATGGCTGGTGGTTTTCTGCTCGATCGAGATTGCCGGTGAAAGCCCCTCGATATGGTCAATATCCGGCTTCTCCATCATCGACAGGAACTGGCGCGCATAGGCCGACAGTGACTCGACGTAACGGCGCTGTCCCTCTGCATAAATCGTGTCGAAGGCGAGTGAAGATTTGCCGGAGCCGGAGAGACCTGTTATGACAATCAGCTTGTCACGAGGGAGCTGCAGCGAAATGTTCTTCAGATTGTGGGTGCGTGCACCCTGTATATGGATAGTTTCCATGATTTAGAGAATTGTTATCACAGCGAAATTGGGCCGAATCAGGTACTATACGACGTTTGACGGATAACGGGCAAAGGGTCTTTCAGATAATGGCGTCTTCCACATCGCCAAGTATGTCAGCGACGGAGAAAAAGGCAGCAGTTTCGCTGGCCGGTATTTTCGCACTGCGCATGTTTGGGCTCTTTCTGATAATGCCCGTTTTTGCCATTTATGCCGGCAATCTTGACGGTGTGACACCGGTCCTGATCGGTCTTGCCATCGGAATCTACGGCCTCACCCAGGCGCTCTTCCAAATTCCTTTTGGTATGTTGTCGGACCGTATCGGGCGCAAGCCTGTGATCATTGGCGGTTTGTTGCTGTTTGCCATCGGCAGCGTGGTTGCGGCAAATGGCGATTCGATAATCACAGTCATTATCGGCCGTGCTATCCAGGGCAGTGGCGCAATCGCTGCGGCTGTTATGGCGCTAGCAGCCGACCTGACGCGTGAGACGCACAGAACCAAGGCGATGGCGATTATTGGAATGAGTATCGGATTCTCCTTTGCTCTGTCGCTGGTTGCCGGGCCGCTACTGGGTGCATGGATCGGTGTTTCAGGTATCTTCTGGCTGACGGCAGTGCTTGCGCTTGCAGGCATCGGCATCCTCGCGCTGTTTGTCCCGACACCGGCAAAAAGTAGTGTGCACCGTGATGCCGAGTCTGTGCCCGGCCAGTTTGGACGGGTGCTGTCAAATACGGGCCTGTTGCGCCTTGATTTCGGTATCTTTGTGCTGCACATGGTGATGACATCGCTGTTTATCTCCTATCCGCTGATGCTGCGTGATAGTGGTGGGCTTGCCGTCGTCGATCACTGGATGGTCTACCTGCCGGTGTTGCTGGTCTCCATTGCCATGATGGTTCCATTCATTATCATTGCCGAGCGCCGCAACAAGATGAAACCCGTGTTTCTCGGAGCTGTTGCTTCGCTGGCGATCGCACAGGCAGGACTGGGATTGATGGCCGAGAGCCTGTGGGGGCTGGTGGGCTGGCTGCTGCTCTACTTTGCGGCATTTAACCTGTTGGAGGCGACCCTGCCGTCACTAATCTCGAGAATTGCGCCGGCCAGTAGCAAGGGCACTGCGATGGGGGTCTACTCGACATCACAGTTTTTTGGTGCATTTCTTGGCGGCCTTGTTGGCGGCTGGGTTTTCAGTCACCATGGTGCGCAGGGCGTTATGTTGTTCGGCGCAATCGCAGTCAGCGTCTGGCTGCTGGCAGCTGCCGGAATGCAGGCGCCATTACTTAAAACACGCATGCTGAAAATTCCTGATGGAACCAACGATCTGCAGGCCTATGAGCAGCGCCTCAATGCAATTGAAGGCGTCGAGGAAGTGGTGCTTGTAACAGAAGAGTCTGTCGCTTACCTGAAGGTCAACAGCAGGCAACTCGATACAATAAGTCTGGAAGCTGAAGAGGCTTCCGCATAAACTGAACAGAATAGATAACTGGAGGAGAGCGAAATGGCTCAGCGTGGAGTAAATAAAGTCATCCTGGTAGGCAATCTCGGGAAAGACCCGGATGTCCGCTACATGCCCAACGGCAATGCCGTGGCAAATATCACTTTGGCAACCAGCGAAACCTGGAAAGACAAGAATACCGGAGAGCAGCAGGAGAAGACCGAGTGGCACCGGGTGGTGATGTTCCGTCGTCTTGGCGAGATCGCCGGTGAGTATCTCAAGAAAGGCTCAAAAGTCTATATCGAGGGACGCCTGCAGACGCGGAAGTGGCAGGACAACAACGGACAGGATCGTTACACCACGGAGATTGTTGCTGACCAGATGCAGATGCTCGACAGCCGCGGAGGTTCCGCACCGATGGGTGGCGGCGGAGGTGGTGGCGCACCAGCCAGGCAGCAGCAGTCCAACGACAACGGTTTCTCTCAGCAGAGCGAGCCGCCACCAGCGGATTTTGATGACGATATTCCATTCTAGCGGGTACCTTAGACAGTATTCGTAAAGAAACTGCAAATAAGGCTCTGTTTATACAGAGCCTTTTTGTTTGTAGAGGCCCATAAGTCTCATGTCGATTAATCAATAATGCGAATGGTTACCCGCTTACCATCGTCTACCTCATCACTGGGGTGGTTGATGACGTTCTCTCCCAACTTTACCCCCTCATCGATCTGGGCGACCAGACCGTTGCGTTTGCCAAGCTTCACGACTCTGCGCTTGGCATGACCGTTTTCCACCACAAACAGTGCCCAACCATCACGATAGCGGAACAGGCTGCTGGCGGGCACCTGCAGTACACTATCCTGGTGCCAGAGGATAAAACGTGCCTCGACGCGGTAGCCGTCACCCAGGCGTTGCCATTGGGCGGCAGAGGAGGTGAAGTCGGAGATGATCAGTACCCGCTGCTCCTCTACCCCCAGGGCGGAGACCTTGGTAAAGCCGACTGGCTCTACGATGCGTACCCGACCCTCCAGTACCCCTTCACCACCCCAGCGGTCGAACAATACTCTCATCCCTGGCTTGACCTTCACCGCATCGGCAGAGAGTACATCTACCTCTACTTCCAGCGCAGAGGGATCGCCCACTTCCAGCAGTGGCTCGCCGGTGCGTACAGGTCCGGCACACTCGTGGTCGACCTTGAGAATACGACCATTAATCGGTGAGTGCACCGCTACCAGTTCCGGATTGTCGAGGTCGCTTTCGCTGCTGTATTCCAGCACGCTGCGTGCTGCCTCCAGCTCATAACTGGCGACCTCCACACTGAAATCGGCGGAGCGCTTGTTGGCCCTGGTGGTACTGGCACTGGTTTGTGTCTTGTCGAAGGTCTCTTTTGAGATCGCCCCCTGTTGCAGAAGAGGGGTGAGGCGGGCCAACTCCTTACTCGCCAACTGTTCAGCGGCTGCCGCGGCACGGGCCTTCTCCTCGGTGGCACGCAGTGCCGACTCAGCCGCCTCAACCTTGGCCCTGGCCTGGGCGCGGCTGCGTGGGTCGAGAACCTGCGAGGCCATTGGCGTAATACTGAGCAGTTGCTGACCCTGTTCTACCGGGTCACCGACATCGAGCTGTACACGACAGGTTACCCCGTCTACCGGGGCGGCGATGACATAACGGTCGATAACGCGGGTGCGTCCCTCCTCCTCGATAGTGATGGTGAGCGGTGCGCGTGTTGCCGGCTTGGCCTCAACCATGATCGGTTGCGGCCAGAAGCCCCAGGTTAGCAACAGGGCGATGACCACGGCGATGAAGGTAATGAGAGGATGTTTGCGCAAGAGCATAGGCATGGTGTTATTCCTTGGTCTTGAGTACGGCCACCATATCGAGGTGGGCGAGGTTACGCCAGATCATGATGGCGGAGATGATGGAAGAAGCGATCACCACCAGCGCGGCAAAGGCGTAGACATTAATGCCCAGCACCAGCGGGATGCGGTAGAGGTCGGTGTCGAACTGAAATGCCATGAAGGCGCAAAGGCCGTAACCCAGCAACAGTCCCAGCGGAATTGCCACCAGGGTGAGCAGGAAGGCGGCAACACCGAAGAAGATGATGGGAAAGATGGTTGCAATTGTCTTCTGCTGTTTCAGCTCCTCGGAGAGGAAACGGTTGGAAAGCTGGTCCTTGCGTGCATAGGCGCCGATACCACCGTAATCCTTGAGGATGTCATCGAGGCGGTCGATCACATCCTGCTCATTGGCCCCTTGGGTAAGGGTGAGCGAGACGTTGTTAAAGGCGCCACTCATGTCATAGGCGCTGGCCAGGGGCTTGCGCGCCATCCACATCACACCGTAACGCTTATAGTCGGGAAACATGGCCCCCGGTGCGATTTGGTATATGTATTCCGGCGATAGCCATGCCCCACAACGGTAAGCGCCTTGCGCCGACCGTTAATGGTGGCATGTAGCTTGTCGCCAGATTGAAGGCCATGGGCATTGGCAAACTCTTCGCTGATGATGATTTCGTTGTCGTGTCCCGGCTCGAACAGACGACCATTACGCAGGTAGAGCTGGTTGAGCAAGCCACGGCTGTGATCTGGCAGGGAGAGCAGGTGGCCGCTGACCGGACCGTCGAAACCCTCCACATCGAGATTGACGTAGGCCACTACCCGTGTCTCTACCTTGTCGACCCCCGGGATTGCCTCAATGCGCTTGGCCACCGCTAGCGGCGCGCGTTTGAGCGAGGCGAACACATGGGCAAAGTGGTGGTCGCGGTAGTAGTTTTCACGGGTTTGAAACAGGGAGTCGAGGGTACTGAGCGACATGATGAAGATGCCGACACCGCCGACGATCACCATGGCGATAGCGAGCGCCTGCATCCGCATTGCCCACAATTCCCGCCACAGCTTTTTGTCGATCGCTCTCATCGCCGCTTCACCAGGTCAGTTCGTGGGGTTCGAGGCGGGTGGCATTGGTGTTCACCTCGGTGATGTGACCGTCTGCCAGGTGAATAACCCGGTCGGCCATCTGTGCAATACCGGCATTGTGGGTGATCACCGCGGTGGTGGTGCCCATCTCCTGATTGACCCGTTGCAGTGCTTCCAGCACCACGATACCGGTCTGTGAGTCGAGCGCACCGGTGGGCTCGTCGCACAGCAGCACATCGGGTTGCTTGGCGATGGCGACCCGTTGTTGCTCGCCACCGGAGAGCTGGGCCGGAAAGTGGTCGAGACGATCCGCCAGCTCCACCAGGCCAAGGGCCTCTTCAGGGGACATCGGTTCGCGTGCGATTTCGGTTACCACTGCCACGTTTTCGCGTGCGGTGAGGCTGGGGATTAAATTGTAGAACTGGAACACGAAGCCGACATGAAAGCGCCGGTACTCGGTCAATTCGTGCTCGCTGGCGCGGGTGAGGTCTCGACTGCCGTAGAGCACATGACCATCGGTTGGGGTGTCCAATCCACCAAGTATGTTGAGCAGGGTCGACTTGCCACTACCCGATGCCCCGAGCAGTACGGTGAATTCACCGCGAAAGAGGTCAAGGTCGATGCCGCGCAGGGCATGTACAGCAACTTCACCCATCTGGTAGACCTTGGTGACGTCGTGAACATGGAACACAACCCCCTCGTTTAGCGGCTCATGTTCGTGTTGTGCCTGCTGTGCCATTAGATGCTCCATATACTACATTTGAGTATAGTTCATTGGCGTTAGTCTCCGTTTTCAACTCCTTAATTCCGAATGGTGAGTTTTACCGCTTACAAGTGGTTTTCTGACGACGCAGGAATGGTAGTGGCGACATTTTGTGTATTACATTGTATTCTGTTGAATATGGCTGAATAAGGTCTAAAAATTGTTAAGCAAGAGAGCGCTGTTTCATGAAGCCGTCAACGACCACTGTTATGCATGACATCATCCGGCAGGTAAAGGATAGCTTTCCCTTTGCACTGGATGAACAGACATTGTGCGCGGATGAGTGTCGTTACGGTTGCCCCAAGAAACTCCTTGAATTTATAGATATAGAGATAACGGAGTGGGAAGGACGCCTGCATAACGGGGAAACGCCAAACTTTCGTGATATCGAGAAGCTGACAAGAGCCAGCAAGAAAATTCATCGGGTTCTGGAAAAGAACAACCTGGTATCAAGGTAAGAAGGCCCTGTTAATACAGGGCCTTCTTGTTGTACATGGCAAGTCAAAATGTCAAAAACAGCAGAAGCATTCACGCCAATTCCTTCTGCTTTCCCAGGTATTTTACGAGAGCGAAAACACAAGTCAGTCCAATTATTATTTCTAAAATAGCTGCCTGTACAAGCCCCTCGGCCGGTATTCCATCGATGGCTATGCTGATAACCCGGGATAAGCCATAGGATAGGTACAGTAAAGTGGAAACCACTACGGCGGTAAGGCGCAGTTTTTCAGCGAAAGCACCTGATATTATCAATATTCCACTTGCCAACAATGCTCCACCAGGTGCTCTTATTTCATTAAGCAAACTGATGTTGCCACCAAGCTCTATGCCATTTGTTGCGTAGAATGCTTGCGGAGCAAAAAGTATTGCTACTCCTATTCCAGATGCAAGCAGGCCAGAGAGTATTAATATCGATTTAAGCACTTTTGAGTTTTTCATGTTTATTTGCTCCTCTGTTTAACAGGTGAGTCTCTGCACATTCACAGGTATGTGCACCGAAAAAATTTATGCAGATTGCTTCTGCAGCTCAACGTCCCATACGCCAGACTCGATTGTCTTCTGTACATAGGTTTTGAAGTCGGTAGCCGGTCGGCCAAGTGCTTCTTCAACACCTGACATCACATTGCAGTTTCTGCCATCAAATACCACGGTGAACAACTCATGCAGTAACCATTGCAGCTCTTCTGGTACGCCCTGTTTGCGTAAAGAGGTGACGTAGTCATCGATTGGCACAGTGGTGTATTTCAAAGGACGCCCCAGTGCCTCGGAAATCTCCTTGATGCATTGAGCAAAATTGAGAGCGCGTGGGCCAGTGAGTTCAAACAGTTTATTACGATGGCCGGGGTCGGTTAATAGCGAAACTGCAACATCTGCAATGTCATCAGCGTCAACAAAAGGCTCAACGGTGTCGGCTGCAGGCAAGACTAATTCACCGTCCAAAATACCCTCCAACATAAAGCTTTCGCTGAAGTTCTGGCAAAACCAGCTGCACCTGACGATATTCCATGAAATGCCGCTCTCCTGAAGTACTTTTTCAGCGAGTTGAGCCCCTTTTTCGCCTCGACCGGAAAGAAGAACGATGTGTTCCAAACCGTTTTCGCGGGCGGCTTTTACTAATTCCTTAATATCTGCTTCGGCATCAGGTACTGCAAGATCCGGTTGATAGGTGACGTATGCACTGCGAGTGCCTTTAATCACAGGTGCCCATGACGCGCGATTCTCCCAATCAAATGATGGGTTGGTTGATCTGGAAACAGCGCGCGTCGTATAGCCAAGGTCTTGCAGACGCTGATTAACTCGCGCACCTGTCTTACCGTTCTTACCAATAATTAGAATGGGTGAGTTTTTCATGATATCTATCTCCTGTGCTGGTTGATTTTTTGATTTAAACGAACCGTAGGCTCGACTCGGATATAAATATGGCGCATGTTTACTGGATCAACAATCACTATCTGTCTATTTATCTTTACCTTTCGTCCAGAGTGTATGGACTATGGGTATATTTTCATGGCAGCATACAAGCCATGACACGTACCATCACAAAGATCCCTGAATTCACCGACCCTCTTGGTGAAACCCTGCACCTGCTCCGGCTCACAGGCACCCTGTATTGTCGTTCTGAATTAACTGCTCCCTGGGGAGTGGACCTGCCTTCATTTGATGGATGCATGATGTTTCATATTGTCACGGCGGGTCATTGCTGGATTGAGGTTAAAGGCGAGGAGCCCCGTTTGTTGCAACAAGGCAGCCTAGTGCTTGTTCCGCATGGCAACGGCCACTGCATCCGCAGTGGTCCGGAAGAGGATGCTGTGCCGCTGTTCGATATACCGGTTGAGAAGGTCAGTGATCGTTACGAGATCATGCGTTACGGTGGTGCCGGTGAATCAACTCACATTACCTGCTGTGTCGTACGCTTTGACCATGTCGCGGGCCAGAAACTGATTTCACTGTTACCCAAGGTGTTGCATATCAACAGCTGGGCAGATGATGAGGACAGCTGGTTGCATAGCACACTTCGTTTTATTGCCCGTGAAGCCAGGGACCTGAGGCCGGGTGGTGAAACTGTCATCACGCATTTGGCCGATATTCTCATCATCCAGGCAATCCGATCGTGGATCGACTCGGCACCCGAAGCAGAACGGGGATGGCTTGCTGCCTTGCGCGACGCTCAAGTGGGAAGGGCGCTTGCTGCAATTCAACGGGAGCCCGAAAAGGGATGGACAGTTGCCTTGTTAGCCAAGGAGGTGGGTATGTCGCGCTCTGGCTTCTCTGCTCGGTTCACTAACCTGGTGGGTGAGTCTGCCATGCGCTACCTCACACACTGGCGTATGCAACTCGCCCGTGCTCAACTCAAAGAGACATCGGATACCCTCGCGGTTCTCGCCGAACGTCTTGGGTATCAATCCGAAGCTGCATTCTGCAGGGCATTCAAGCGGGAATTTGGTGTGCCACCAGGAAGCGTACGCAACATCGACACACCCTGACTGTTATTTTCTTGATTAATCAGGGCAGAGTAACGTAAAGAATTTGTTAAGATTCCTTGATTATTTGCTTAGACACCGTAAAAAACTTTTCAAAAAGTTAAAGTTATTAATAATCAGTCACGCTGACGGCGACTCCACGCCTCTACCGTGCCTAGCCAAAACTGAAGGAATAGCTGCAGGGCTACTTATTTCGATATGAAAATTATTATTTTGCTCCTCCTCTTCTTCTTGCCACTCTCCGTGTTTGCAGAAGAGAGACTGGTTGAATTGCAGGATGGCACTGAAATTCCGGTTGAGCATGTCGCTGCTGCTGGTGAGCGTGTCATGCTTTGGCTACCATCTGAATTTGGCATGTCGCCAAGACAGCTTGCAGTCGCACAGGGTTTGGCTGAATCAGGAATAGAGGTGTGGATGCCTGATCTGCATAGTGGCTATTTCATTCCTCAAGGCCGCTATTCACTCAATGCGCTGCCGCCTGAAGTATTGCTGGAACTGATGCAGGAAGCCCAGTCGACGAGCAAGAAACAGCTGTATGTTTTTGTGTCCGGACGCATGGCCCCCAAGACGCTTGAAGCGATTCGTTTGTGGCAAATGAGCGGGGTGCAAAAGGAGCAGTTAGGCGGCGCAATTCTGGTCAGTCCAAAACTCTATGTTGGTACACCACAAGGTGGTGAGGAAGCGGTCTTTATTCCGGTTGCACGCGCGACAAATGCGCCTGTCTATCTATTTCAGCCTGCCAATACAGCACAACACTGGCGTATCAATAGCGTTGTTTCTGCCCTGGAAGAGGGTGGTGCACAGGTGTATCTGCATCAACTGAAGGGGGTTGCCGACGGCTTTCACTTGCGCCCATTGGATGATACCGAACCACAAGAGATTGAACTGACATCCCGCCTGCCGGCAATGCTGAACAAGGCGATACAGCTATTGAGTGTGACACCCGTAAATTATGCTTCTGTTCCAGTCTTGCCTGAACTATCTGCACCTGTGAAACAGGCAGCCAGCAGCACCTTACTTAAGCCCTATGTTGGTGAACAGCCCGAACTCGCGCTGAAACTGGCTGATATGCAAGGCAATCAGTTTGACCTGGCTCAATTGAAAAACAAGGTCGTGGTACTCAATTTCTGGGCAACCTGGTGTCCGCCCTGTGTCGAGGAGATTCCATCGCTTGAGCGTTTACGAGAACTGATGCAAGCTGATGGCCTGGAAGTGGTCAGTATTGATGTTGGTGAGAGTACAGCCGATATACAGGCCTTCCTGAAGGATAAGCCAGTCGATTTTCCGGTATTGCTTGATCCTGAAGCAGAAGCATTTAAAAGCTGGAACGGCTATGCGTTCCCGACAACCTTTGTACTCGATCGTGAGCACAAGATTCAATATGCCGTGTTTGGAGCTTTTGAGTGGGATGCTGATGAGGTGGTCGAGATGCTCCGCCAATTGACGGAGTCGTCCTGATCTAACGTGGAGGTATTCAGGAGCCGCTCTCCTTGCGCAGATCTGTTACCTGCCTGGTGCCTATTCCCCAGTTATCCGTATCAACTTCATCAATGATCACCATGGTGGTGGCCGGATTCTTGTTGAGAACATCGACCATCAGTTGAGTGGCTCCCTCAATTAACTGCTGCTTCTGCTCTTTGGTTACACCGTCGTTGGTAATCTTGATGTTGATTAATGGCATTGATTAATGCTCCTGTCTGTTTGTTTGATTGATTCGTTGGTTGGCATTAACACTCTGTAACGCTGACAGCGAGCCCGCCAAGCGATGTCTCCTTGAACTTTTCGGACATCTCCAGCCCAGTCTGTTTCATCGCAGCGATACAGTTGTCTAAAGGCATGAAGTGTTCACCGCTACCATGCATGGCCAACGAGGCGGCAGCGTGTGCCTTAATTGCACCGAAACCATTGCGTTCGATGCAGGGAACTTGTACGAGTCCCTGAACCGGGTCGCAGGTCATGCCGAGGTGGTGTTCAAGGGCGATTTCGGCGGCATTTTCTACCTGTTCGGCACTTCCTCCGCGTACGGCACAGAGTCCCGCCGCAGCCATTGCTGCTGCCGATCCCACTTCGCCCTGGCAACCGACTTCGGCACCGGATATTGAGCTGTTGTGCTTGATGATACCGCCGATAGCGCTGGCAGTAAGGAGGAATTCACGGATCTGGTCGCTATTGCCGTTTTCGTGTTTCATAAGATGATAAAGCACCGCAGGTATGACGCCGGCAGCGCCATTTGTCGGAGCTGTCACAACCATGTGCCCGGCAGCATTCTCCTCGTTGACTGCCATTGCATAGGCGCATAGCCAGTCGTTGACTGATGCTGTTTGTTGCTCCTTCAAGAGTTTCTGATGCAACGCTTTTGCTCGCCTTGTCAGGTTGAGGCCACCGGGGAGGGTGCCTTCACTCTTCAATCCGTTTTCGATGCAAGTTTGCATCGCTTCCCAAATGGAGTCGAGGCCGCTCAGGAGCGCCTCCCCACCAATCTGTTGCAGTTCATTGGCCTGCTTCATTTCCGCAATGGTGATGCCACTGTCGTTGGACATCTGCAGCATTGAATTTGCGGAGTCGAACGGGTAGGGACAGTTTGATGCAGATCGCAACTTGAGCGGGGCGACGACTTGACCGATATCGGCAAGTGTGGAGATAAAACCGCCGCCGATAGAGAAGAAGGTTTCAGAAAGCAGGCTTTCTCCTGATGCATCAAGCAACTCTAATACCATCCCGTTTGGATGCTGCGGCAGAGGGGCCCCGCGGTCAAAAATAATATCCTGTTGTGGATTGAAACTGACAAGCTGATTCTCTCCGATGGAGATATTGTCTCTTTGCGATATGGTTTCCAGCAATGATTCAATATCCTGACCGGCCAACTCTTTCGCTGTATAACCATGCAGTCCGAGTGTCACTGCACGGTCGGTTGCGTGTCCTTTTCCCGTGTAGGCAAGCGATCCCTTGAGAGTACAGCGCAGGGAGAGATCTTTCGATTGCCCGCGTGCCTGAAGGTACTCACCGACCTGACTGATAAAATTATTTGCAGCCAGCATGGGGCCGAGTGTATGCGAGCTTGAGGGCCCGATACCAACTTTGAAGAGTTCCAGAACGCTGATAAACATGAGTTACTTGTATATCAGACCTCGCTGAAGATCAACTGGCCAAGTTCAGGGGTTTGTTCCCGGGACTACTGCTGTTCTCTTTCAGGATTGTTTGTATGGAACTGCTGCAGCGCTTTTGCCATCGTGGTTTGTACGGTGTCATCTTTCTGCAGTTCACTGAAGATGCTGTCTGACTGGTTCTCTTCCTGGCTGCCGACCCAGTTCTCTTCCCTGGAAATGATTTTCAGCGGAATTCCACGCTCTGTACATATGAGTGCAAATGTCAGGTCAACCATATTGCGATGTTTCCAGCGTCGTACGTCAAGTCTGAGTGTGTCAGTGTTAAATGCCGTAGTACAGGTGCCGAGTATGTGAACACTGCTTTCAGTGGCAATGGCCATTCTTCTATTGGCAACATCCCTGTCGGTGAGGTAATGCTTGATATCAGTTTTTAGTCTTGCCCCATGAACTCCAGCAATAAAGGCGTTATTGCCGCGTTGCAGAAAATCTGTCATTCGTTCGACATAATCCCGGGGATAGAGAATGTCGTCATCAAGAGAGAAGTAATAGTCGCCATCACCAGCGAATAGCATTCCCAGGAATTTACCGTTTGCCCTGTGATCACCAAAGCTCTGCGAAGTGAGATAAATGATCTTCGGATGTCGAATCGATGGCAGTTTATCGAAACGGTCAAAAAAGAGATAAAGACGGTCAAGTTGGGGAAGGATCGAGGCGATCGCAGGCCATAGCGTGTGCATCCGGGATGGCATTGTTGCCATGCCTCCGATGATCATTGGCTTGTCTGAATGCCTGATCCAGCCTGGTGCTGTGCTATCCGGTTCATCCTGACTGGCAACATCGTCGAAAAAAAGACTGATTTTCTTCGGCCCAGGTCCCTGGGGAAAACGTGTGTCGGGTATTTTCGTTCGTGTGGCAAAGGCACTGGCGATATACTTGCGTGTTTTTGGTGAGGCAACGTACTTGATAAAGTTTTCACGCCCAAGCTGTTCAAGTTGCTTGGGAAATGCACTGCTGAATGCCCTGAAACGGTGAGGCCTGATCCAGCGATTCAATACCCTTTCGGTTTCGGTTTCAATTTCCCATGTGCCTGTAAATGCCTGCAGCGACCGGGTGGCAAGTTCGTCTGACCATCGAAATACCATGTAGGGCAGGTCGACCTCTTCGAATGGAACCTTGGCCATGTAGGTGACAACAGCACTCTTCTCGAAAGTGACCTTGCATCCGGCAATTTTTGATCTCAGGCCGAAGTCGATTTGTTCTCTCGTGATGAGGCGTTCATCCATGGGGCCAACACGGCGTATGTAATCGCTTCTTGCAAGGAAGCAGTGAAATTCAACAATTTCATTTTCGTTCGGAGCCATGATGTCAGATAGCTCAGCAATGGGCCTGTCCATCAGCCTGTGTCGCTCGGTGACATGGGGCTTGCTTCCCTTCTCTTTCTTGATCACAAGGCGGCCGCCGGCATGATGAATAATGCTAGCCTCGGGCGGGCCGATGCAGATGAGCGGTGCTACCAGGTCGCTATCATACTGTTCCCTGTTGCTTATCAGCGCTTCAAGCCAGCCGGTCTGATAGTGAATATCATTGTCGGTAAAGACAACGAGTTCTGTCTGCACCATGTCGAAGCCGATATTACGGGCCTCCTGGGGAGTGATGAAGTAATCGGTTCTGATCCACTCAAATGGGCGCTGCTCCTGCAATTCCTTGAGTTGTTCACAGACACTCTCCGGTGAGCATCCTTCCACGACGATGACAGGAATATCTGCAGGAATAGTAGCGAACAGCGACTGTAACGATACGATGATCGATGTAAACCGTTCCCTTGGTGAAACGATGATGCTAACTTCCATTCTGGGCGTCCCTTTGAATAATTTCCGATTATGGATTACGGCCTGGTAACTTGTCTGTGTGTTAAATTTACATTCAATAGTCAAACTGAACCAATCAAGATTATAAGACAAAGATGATATCCATCGCACAGACAAACCTTCAGCTCTATCGGCAATTGATTGCGTGCCGATGGTCAGATAGAGAGCTGAAAGCAGCGCGCGCGGCTTACGAGCTTGCCATGGAGCTGTTTCCATGCCGTTTTCGTAGCAGTGGAAAGCCCTTTGTCAGCCACCTGGTAGGAACGGCGAGTGTACTGGCCGTTTGTGATTTTCCTCCTGATGTTGTTATTGCTGGTTTATTACACGCTGTTTATCTGCAGGGGGATTTTCTTGATGGAGAGAAGGGCATTACAGAGAAACGTAGAAAGTTCATTGCACAAAAATTCGGCAAGAGAGTAGAGGGGGCCATTGCCGGGTATAGCAAGCTGCCCTGGGATCTCTCGGTTGTGACAAAGCTTCTGGGAACTAGTACAAGCCTGGGGGAGTTAGAAAGAAAAATCCTGGCGATAAGGATAGCGAATGATATTGATGATCACCTGGATTGCGGGATGGTATTGAGTAATAAAACTGAAAAAATAGAGGCAGGGAATGGTGAACCGCATCCTTTGTCGAGACTTGCCATAAGAAATGAACTGCAACAGTTATCTGAACTTGTTGATGAGGTCTATGCAGATCAATATGAAACCGAATTGCCAGATGTATTGCGATCAGGCAAGTCGGTCTCTTTTGATATCAAGTCGACCAACTCTTGAAGCCGGATTCCCGCTGAGCAGATGCAATGATTTGTCTGCTTCAGGCAGGAGTAGCAAGCCGGGCTTGTCAGTGGTGTTTTTTTCTCATTGGAAAAAGGATAGCCGCCACGTCCGTATAGTTCTCGGCAAAATGCACCTTGATACCCTTGCGAATATGTTCAGGTATCTCTTCGTAGTCGCCCTGGTTGTCGATAGGCAAAATCAGCTCACGAATACCGGAACGGCGTGCAGCGATCACTTTTTCACGGATACCGCCGACCGGGAATACCTGTCCGGTAAGGGTTAGTTCACCAGTCATGGCAATATTGCGTGCCGGTTTCTTGCCAAGTGCCAGTGACAGCAGGGCAGTGGCCATGGTGATGCCTGCAGAGGGTCCGTCCTTGGGGGTAGCGCCGGCGGGTACATGCAGGTGAATGAAGGCGTTACTGAAGAAGTCCTCTTCAATCGGGTATTCATGTGCATGGCTGACAATATAGCCATACGCAATCTCGGCTGACTCCTGCATGACGTCGCCAAGCTGGCCGGTCAGTTTCAGGCCGCGGTTGAAGCTGTGTGTATGCACTGCCTCGATGCTCAGGGTGGCGCCGCCCATGGATGTCCATGCGAGACCGGTGACAATGCCTATGCCCTGCAGCTTGCGTTCGTCAGTAAAAAATTTCGAACCGAGCCAGGTTTCAATATTTTCACGATTAACCGTGATGGGTGTTTTCGCCTTGCCGAGAATCTTGACAGCAGCCTTGCGCACGATCTTGCCGATCTGCTTTTCGAGACGGCGCACACCTGCGTCACGTGCATAGCCGTCGATGATGGCGCGTAGTGCCGGGGTGCCAATCTTCAGCTGGTTGCGCTTGATACCGGCGCGTTTGAGCTGCCTGGGCACAAGGTACTTGCGTGCAATCTGCAGTTTTTCCTCGGCGATATAGCCTGACAATGGAATTGTCTCCATGCGGTCGAGCAGTGGTCCGGGAATCGTATCGAGTTGATTCGCAGTGCAAATGAAAAGCGCCTTTGAGAGGTCGAAGCGCAGATCGAGATAGTGATCGAGAAAGTCGCTGTTCTGTTCAGGATCGAGTACTTCAAGCAGCGCCGATGCAGGATCGCCCTGGTAGGAGGCACCAATCTTGTCGATTTCGTCGAGCATGATGACCGGGTTGCTGGTCTCCACCTCTTTCATCGCCTGGATAAATTTGCCCGGCATGGCGCCGATGTATGTGCGCCTGTGTCCCTTGATCTCTGCCTCGTCACGAATGCCGCCGACCGACAGGCGGTAGAAGCTGCGTCCAAGTGCTTCGGCAATTGATTTGCCAATTGAGGTCTTGCCCACGCCGGGCGGGCCGACCAGCAGGATAATTGAGCCGTTGATTTCACCCTTCATGATGCCGACAGCAAGAAACTCGATGATGCGTTCCTTGACCTCGTCGAGACCATAGTGGTCTTTGTCGAGGGTCTTGCGTGCCAGGTCGAGGTCAAGGTGGTCTGCGGACTCCTTGCCCCACGGCAGCAGGGTGATCCAGTCGATATAGTTACGTGTCAGGGCGTATTCAGGTGAGCCGACTTCGAGAATAGAGAGTTTGTTCATCTCTTCATCGAGACGTTTCGAAGCCTGTTCTGTCAGCTGCAGTGACTCGATACGTTCGCGAAAGGTATCGAGTTCTGCGGTACGGTCATCTTTTTCGATACCGAGTTCCGACTGAATCGATTTGAGTTGTTCGCGCAGGAAAAATTCACGCTGGTTCTTGTCCATGCGCTTCTCGACAGACTCCCTGATGCGATGCTGTGTCTTGGCCAGCTGTAGCTCTTTGTGCAGCAGGTTCATGACCTTTTTCATGCGTGGCAGCAGTGAGCGTGTTTCGAGAATCTCCTGCAGTTCACGCGGCTCGGAGGCAGTCAGGCTGGCGGCAAAATCGGCCAGGTGCTCGGGGTCATCCGGTCCGAATCGGTCGAGGAACATGCGCAGCTCTTCGGCGTAGAGCGGATTCAGCGGCAGCAGCTCCTTGATGGTGTTGATAATCGCCAGCGCATAGGATTTGACATCCTCATTCGCCTGTCCCTTGTGCTCCTTGAGGTACTCAACCTCGGCCATGAAAGGCGCTTCGGAGGTCAGCAACCTGACAATATTAAAACGCTTGATGCACTCGACCAGCACTTGCAGGCTGCCGTCGACGGATTCTGCGCGATGGATGCGGCCGACTGTGCCTATGCTGCGTAAATCATCCGGTTTGCTCTCTTCTGACATGTCGGCATCACTGAGCACCAGGCCAATCATCTTGTGCGGCGTTTCAGCGACAGCGGCGATGGTGTCGTTCCAGAACTCCTCATCTACCAATAGCGGTACCGCCTGGCCGGGAAAGAAGGGGCGTGCGGCAATCGGCAGCAAGTGGATGCTGGTCGGCAGGAATTCGTCTGCACGCGCCAGCAGGGTGTTCTCGGTATTTTCGTTTTCGTTGTTCTTCTTCTTTTTACTCATTTTCAGTCGTATCTGTATTTGTTTTAGTGGCGAGACAGTTTGCCAGGCTGACAAAGGCCTCGACCGGAATCTGTTCGGCTCGCAAAGAGGGATCAATGCCGCAAGACTCCAATGTTGTGGCGTCGGCAACCTTTTTCAAGGCGTTGCGTAACGTTTTGCGTCGCATGCTGAAGGCGCTGACGAGCACCCGGTTGAATAGAACCGGGTCTTTGATTGCCGCAATTTTGTCAGCGTCTGGAACCAGTCGGACAACAGCAGAATCAATCTTTGGCGGAGGCCTGAAGGCACCCGGCCCAATGGTAAAGAGTGGCTGCACCCTGCAGCGAGTCTGGATTGCCACCGAGAGCCTGCCGTAGCTTTTGTTGCCATGTGGAGCGGCAATACGCTCAACGACCTCTTTCTGCAGCATCACGTGAAGATCCGCAACGCAGTCTGCCTGTTCAAGCAGGTGGAACAGCAACGGGGTTGAGATGTTGTAGGGCAGGTTACCGACAACGCGAAGTTTTCCCGACGTGGCAAGTGAGCAGAAATCAAATTTGAGGGCATCGGCATTGTGCACGGTGAGATTGTCGGGATTACCACATGTATCGGCAACCAGTGGAGCAAGATCGCGGTCGATCTCAATGACATCAAGGTGCCTGCACTCTTTCACCAGAAGACGCGTGATGGCAGCTTCACCGGGGCCAATCTCAACCAGGTGCTGGTCAGCCTGCGGATTCACCGCGGTGACAATACGCTGGATGACGCCCTGGTCATGCAAGAAGTTTTGCCCGAAACGTTTTCGGGGGGTATGTGCCATGGTTGCCTTGATCAATAGTTTGTTGGCTTACATTCTAACCGATTAAGGCAAGAGAAAAGATCAGGATATATAGCGTTTGGTGCTATTGGGTTGTATTGATTCAGCCCGTAAAAGCATTTTTAGATTGTAGATACTGCTTTTCTTCTTCGGTGCTTTCCCGACCAAGAGTTTTATTTCTATGCGGGAAGCGGCCAAATTTCCTGATTAAGTCACGATGATGCTCGGCAAAGCGGAGATTGTCTGCCAGGTTATGCTGTTTGAAGAGCCTGACGGATAACTCCTGGTCTTGAATATTTTCACTGTGCATTAAAGGCATGATAAGAAAGGGCAGGGCTTCTTGTGTTAGCTCCTTGTCGAAGCCTTTATTGATAGCAAGTTTTGAGATCTCAATGGCTTTACTTTCTGTTTCAAAACTGCGTGGATCACCTCTGAACATATTGAGCGGGAATTGATCCAGAATGATTACTAAAGCCAGGCAGCCCTCAGCTGATTCTCTCCAGCTATCAAGTGCATCGTTTTTAGCCAGATGCCAGGTTTTCTCGTAACGGGCCTTAATTTCCAGGTCCAGTTCCGGGGTGGAGGAAAACCAGGTTTTTTTATCCTGTCAGAATACCAGTAGTCGATGATGTCGCTTGGGGTCATTTGTTGTGAGCTTGTAAGTTATGTATGTGCGAGAAGCTGGTTATGTATGGATGAAACTATCGTTCTTCAGGTGGGATCGTTTTGATCTCTTTTGCAAAAGCTTGATGTTCCTTTGTGTCTACTGGTTTATATGTGATCTTGTCCGTGGCAGGACTTTCACCGAGAAAATTCTCATCCTTTAAATTATTCTTGGGTCTTATTGGCCTTGGAGTGAATCCACCACCGCAATTGGGGCAAACGTTTTCCAGAACGTCATCTGCACAACCCTTACAGAAGGTGCACTCAAATGAGCAAATCATTGCTTCCGTTGAATTCGGTGGCAATGCCTTGTTGCAGTGTTCGCATGTTGGTCTCAACTCAAGCATGTTTGATTTCCCTCATGGTTCTTGAAGTTTGTTGGCTAAACATCAATTTCATCTTCCGTAATCACTTCAGTTTCCAGCTTGGCCGCCTCTATCCACTCGACAATGGCCGGATGCGCTAACACGCTATTCACATATTCCTTTTCAATTCCATCCAGTTGAATATTGTAGCCATTGAATCTAAGGGCGACGGGGGCAAACATGGCATCAGCGATGGAGTATTTTCCAAACAGCCATTCGCCCCCGCTGCCATATTCACTTCGGCATCGTCTCCATAGTTCCTTTATTCGTTCTATCTCACTTACCGCGCCTTCGGACAGCTTGATACCATTGAACTCCTTGCGACAGTTCATTGGCAGTTCATTTCTCACATTGAAAAAGCTGGAATGCATTTCGGTGCTGATTGACCGGGCAACCGCTCGAGCATTTGCATCAGCAGGCCAGCCCTGACCGGATAGATATTGCTCAGAAACATATTCAAGAATTGATAGTGAATCCCAAACCTCAAACTCATTCTCTTTCAATATCGGAACCTTAAAATCTGAGTTGTATATTGATAGCTCATCCGTTGTTGTATCGGTAAAGAGCGCTATTCTCTTCTCTTCAAAAACAACCTGGTAATGCTTCATAAAAACCCAGGGTCTTAACGAGCAGGATGAGTAGTTTTTGTTTCCGATGACTAAAGTCAGTTTTGACATTGACTCAATTCCTTTGTGAGAGATTATTTTGTGTTAACGGGCAGTGGTGGAGTGAATGATGCTTCAGTATTTTGATTTTCTTTTCCGATTTGCCCAGGGATCAATATCCTTTTTCATGTGATCTCTTTTTCCATGATCTCGTTCAGTTGACCTGGCTTCTCGTTTTTCCTGCAAGTGTTCAGCATCTTCCAGGCTTAGCTTGGCTGGCTCGCCGGGTGATTGATCATCCGGAATGATTCGTTCCCTTGGAGGTAGTGAATACTGCTCAAAAGAGGCCCGGGGTAAGTTTTTAAACTGGTACAAATAAAAGTTTTCAACTTTTTCACGCGCCCAATCCGTTTTCTTCAGAAACTTCATGCTGGATTCTATGCTTGGCCTTGTTTTGAAACAATTGATGTTCAAGTAGGCAAATAAAATTTCAAAACCGTAATGATCAACGATTTCTGTGAGTAGTTGTTTCAGCCCCACGCCGTGTAGCGGATTATTCGTGTAATTAATCTCATTATTCATATTGCTACCCGCTCAATGTATGTAATGGCTGAAGGCTGACAGGTGTGACCATATCACATAACTTCTTTTCTAAGTGACTAAGTCACATGACTTTTATTTGCTGCTCACTATACTGCAGGCATCCGAAATTAATGAGATAAAGATCATGAAAACATTGGTTACATCACTGGCTTTAGTGGCACTGGTTAGTGCTTCACAACTACATGCTTCAGAATTGGCTGACGGTATGGATTGGCCCAATGGCTTCACTGCAAATTCAGCAGTAGAGAGTACTGAAACTGAAGTGTCTGACGGTATGGATTGGCCATATGGCTTCAGCACGACATCTAATGTGGCCCAAGAGGAAAGCGTCACTGTTGCAGACGGTATGGCTTGGCCTGAAGGTTTCGAGATCTGATAATTCATAGAATCCCGGTTTCGGGTTTTTACATCACACTTGATACAGCCCTCACCCAAGCCGGGTGAGGTAGGTTCTGTTATTCTGACATTGATCAAGTACTTATCAATGATTTGATAGGATAATGAACAATCCAGTCATTATCCTGATCGCCGCACTTTGCAGTGTAGCGATAAAACCGAATGGAACTAAAACAGGCCGAACAACACATTCTATCTGACGTCTTTCCTGCTGCTGCCAAGTTTCCCGGGTTAGATGACCACAATTGGAAAAAGCAGGCTTTCAAGGCGGGTGATACTTTATTCAAGCCGGGTCAGCCTTGTAATCGTTTTGTCTTGTTAGGCCAAGGGGCGATTCGGGTGCAACTACAAAATGATCAGGGACGGAGTCTGTTGCTTTACCGGATTGAACCGGGTCAGTTATGTATTCACTCACTGATTAATCTGATCAATGATGAGAACTTTAGCTACATCACGTCTGCGGAGACTGATGGATGGCTTTGCTGGACGGAAAAGGAACAGTTTCAACAGTGGATGGATAGCTCCAGTGAATTTCAGCACTGGATCTTCAATAATATTGGTTCCCGCTTTAAGCAGGTTATAGAACGATTTGCCAATCATGCATTTGTTCCGGTGGAGAATCGCCTGGCCGGATTGCTGATTGAAAAAATGGGTAATGATCAGGTTGTAAAAATCAAACAATCTGAACTGGCCATAGAGCTTGGAACAGCCAGAGAAATTGTTTCCCGTCATTTGTCTCGTTGGCAAAAGCAGGGTCTGCTCGTTACTAATCGCGGTGAAATTATCATCAGCGATATTGATGCCATGCTGGCAATGGCGCTCTGATTATTTCCTGAAGCAGTTTCTACATTTACCTTCTTTGGTAATTAGCCCTGCACGGAATCACGTTACGTATACCACCTCTTGGGTTTTCCACATCTCCTTTATAACGCGGCAAAAGAATGACATGTAAATGGTCTATGCTTCTTCCTGCTTCTCTGCCATCGTTATTGCCGACAGTGTATGCATTAGGCTTGTCTCCCAGAAAAGGCAGTTGTAACACTGTTTCTATGTGGCCCTTGGGGAGGTCTTTCAGGTAATCCCTGTGAAGCATGTTTTCATAGAGATCTGTCATGTCAGTTGTTTCGATAACGCTTTTGACTCCCTTGATCGCATCAAAATAATCCGCCTCTTCCATTTCATTCAGATGAAAGATTGAGTCGACATGCCTTCTTGGGATGATCAATGCATGACCCGGGTTAACCGGGTTGGTATCAAAGACACTGAGGAATGATCTGTTCTCAAAAATAAAGGGATCAGTTTCGCCGTTAGAGACTCTGCAAAAGTAACAGCTTTGTTCAGATGGAAAGGTGGACATAATAGAATCTTGATGTTGAGTGTATGAAAAAACCGGTTAGCACAAATTTCTCTGCATCCTCTGCAAATCAGTGTGCGGGGGAGAGGAACTTACCTGTTGTGTCGAGTAACCACTTCTGGGTCAGATGCAATTATACCGCAGTTGCTCTGGCTAAAATATATGGATGACGTTTCTCAATGACGCGTTACGCACGAGATCCGGAAAAGAGCTGGGCGATATCGCAACGCCCAAACCAGCCACGCCACGTGGCAAAACAGAAAATAGCAACGGCGACTGCGAACATTGGCCATTCGCTGTGAATGGCGTGAGTGCCGATAGCTCCGATCATCAGGATAGCAAGACAGGCAGACGCAAGTGCGGACAACCGCGGAATGAGCAAGCCAGCTGCGCCTGCAACTTCAAGTATGCCCGTGAGATACATGAAACTGGGCGTGTATCCCCAACGCGCGAACGCTTCAACCTCAAAAGGCAAAGCCGCGAGCTTTGCACCACCCGAAAGGGCGAATACTAAAACGAGAATGTAGGTAACGATGCGGATATTCATTGAGAATCATTCCATTATCTTTAGTGCTAAATAAGGAACCAAGTTAAAAATAAATATTGCCAATTTGTAGTTGGCCAGGAAATTAAAGTACATCGCATCCAGACCTTCTTTCTGGACTCCAAATAGCTTGCTGTGAATTCCTTTCGGCCAGTCGCCTACATTTGTTATAAGCATGACGGTTGAGAATGTGAGAATCCCAAGGTTCAAAACGGTACACCAGCCCAGAAATTCAGTAATTGTTTCTACATTTGTCATTGAGTCGGTACTCCATAATCAAATACGCATAAGGTCAAAGAGAACAGGTGGCCCGTATCGGCAGTAAGTCCGTCTCCCTCAAAGGGTTGTAGTTGAAGAAGTAGGGATATGACAGTTTATTCATCGTGATCAATATGAATGTCATTAGGAAAGGGTTTGCCTTCTCCCTTCTCTAACGCCTCTTTAAGGCTTAGCAAGAATACAGCCCATTTGGTACTGCAGTGCCCCATAAAATCTGATGGCTCTTTCCAATTGGAATGTGAGAAGAGTACGTACGTTTGATTATCACCACGAGACAAATGGAATGATACTTCTGTACCCATCCATGGACCAGGCATTTCACCTGAGTGTTTCCAGCGTACTACTGAATCTGGTTGAAGCTCTGCAACTTCGAAATCCGGCCCGCCACCATCAAACCTGAACTTGATAATTGAACCAACATTCCCTGCACCAGTGGTATCAGTTGTCCACCACTTGGCCAGTCCTTCATTGGTTGTCAGGGCGCTGTAAACTTCGTCAGCCGAAGCTGCAATCCCTACTCGATGAATGATATCGACCATATCTAACAATCCCTATGGCATCTGTTTGCCATCAAACGGAACATGCGGTGTGAGAGTGAAAACTGTTTCCACCATACTACAATGGTGCATTAAGTCGCAGGTGTTTTTCTCTGATCCCAATAACGCATCTGAACGAGCGCATTGTTAGGTTGCAACATGAAGTTCTTCCCATGCCGAAGAAATTACACGATACGCCGAACGCAATAAAAGAAAAGCAAGACCTAACGCGACTACGATATCGGGCCACCCTGTGCCGGTTAGCCAAACTGCTCCAGCTGCAATCAGCACCGAAAGATTGGATGCGATGTCATTGCGTGAGCATTCCCACACTGAACTCATATTGACATCTTCGTCGCGGTGCTTCCAAAGTAAATAGAAACAAACGGAATTTGCAGCAAGACTGATAATACTAAATGCACCCATGACTTCAAAAACAGGGGTGCTTGGAATGTATAACCTGTAAATGACTTGAGACAACACAATGATTGCTGCCAAGAAAATAAGTAAGCCTTTAAATAAGGCTACCTTGGCTTTAGCGCTATTGCTTCGCGAAACGACATACAGGCTAAGTCCGTATGTCAGGGCATCTCCCATGTTGTCAAAACTATCGGCAAGCAGTGCTGTTGAACGGCTATACAATGCTGCACTCACAATAACCAGAAACATGACTGCGTTGATACCAAGAACAATCAGAAGAGTTCCTCGTTGCTTTGCACGAAGAGCATCTATAGAACATTCATTGTCACAACAACCACTCATTCGAAGAACCTCTATTGCAACCCAAGATATTTGGAAATGTTTGGAACGTTTGGGGTCAGAGTAAAAACTATTTTCACCTTACTATATTGGCGTCTTGAGTGGTGCGGGCATTATTGCACTGACCCTAATTATCCAATTATTCTGAATTCCTGCCTTTTATGATTTTTTCATATTCCTTCAATTTTAAAACTGCTGCCTCATGTTGAGCCGCCGTAATTTGATGCTTAAATTCATATAGAAGGTCATCGGCAAGCTTATAACCATTATTACTAGCCAGTTTCATCCAGGCCCAGCCTTCTGCCAGGTTTGGCTCCATGCCTTTTCCTGTCAGGTACATTTCACCCACCATGAACTGTGCCGTTGCAACACCCATAAAAGCATCTTCCTTCCATATCGACATGGCTTTGCTGTAACTTTGCTGCCAGCCTTTTTCTTTTCCTAATACAGAGCCGCCATAATAATGTTTCTGCGCAAGCAGATTACGCGCCGGTAAGTAGCCAGAGCTGGACGCCTGTTCCCACCAGAAGCGAGCCTTTTCCACTTCCCCTTGGTCATCGTAAAACTCGCCCAGTATGGTTTGTGCCTGAGCATGGCCGTTTTCAGCTGCACTGTTACAGGGTTCAAATGCCTGCTGATAGCTGGCTTCATTATAGAGCTTGATGCACTTGTCCACATCGCCATGAGCCTGAGTCATTAAAACAAGTAACAACACAAATGCCACAATTGATGAAGAAGTAACATGTTTACGCTTGTATCTTAGTATTTCCATAAGTCAACTTTTTGTTATTACGTCCCGCCCGCTATGCGGGTGCCTTGTTATACACGATCGTAGATGACTGGCATTTTTCCTTTCCATTCATTCCATAGCTCTGATTTTACGGCTAAGTCAGACATGAAATCAGCGACATTAATGCGGCTGGTTTTACCAGCATTAAATATTACATTTCTAACAGGGGAAGTGTGATATTTGGGGTCAGAGTAAAAACTATTTTCATCATGCTTTAATGGAGCCTTGAGTATTTTTCCACTGGCCCCCATTACGTTTTGAAGCAATACCTTAACTCTACTGCATATAATTTGTTTTTCATATTGAGGATAAAGCCCGGACGTGCCAGAAAGAATATTCCGGGGTAGGCTGGGCCTTCGACACTTCAGTAAGGTCCTCCTGAGCCTAAATGGCCTCCCGCGCCTTGAAAATTTCCTCATGGGCTTCCATGATGTCTAATTAAGACAAAGGAAAAGCCCGGCATGCAGGATATGAGTCAACAGAGTGAAGAGATCACAGCAGCGCGACGAGCAACTGTGCTTGCGATAGGTGGTCATGATGCTGGCGGTGGTGCAGGTATCTCTGCGGATATTGAGACGATCTCGGCACTCGGTTCTCACCCATTGACGCTGATTACTGCACTGACAGTGCAGGACACATCTTCCATGTCGGCGCTTGAACCTGTTGATCCATCCATCATGCTGCGCCAGTTTGATGCCATTCATGCAGATATCACTATCGATGTAGTCAAGATCGGTATGCTCGGCTCATTTGATGCGCTGGCTGCGGTAATGACCATGCTTGATCAACTAGAAGGTGTGCCGGTGGTGTTTGATCCTGTACTTGCCGCAGGTGGTGGTGGTGAGGCTGGCAGCAAGGCTTTGCAAGAGGCAATTGTATCGGCGCTCTTGCCGCGCTGTTTTTTGCTTACACCAAATACGATTGAGGCACGCCGTCTTGGTGGTTCTGATGACCTGTTGCGGGCAGCTGATAATTTACTCGCAACAGGAGTCAATAATCTTCTGCTGACGGGTTCGCACGAGGATGGTGATGAAATCGTGCATAGCTGGCACTCTAATGATGCTGAGAGTGAGTCGTGGCAATGGCAGCGATTGCCGGGTGAATACCATGGCTCCGGCTGTACGCTGGCATCAGCTATTGCTGCATTTATTGCACGTGGAATGCCATTGAAAATGGCGCTCGGCCTGGCACAGGCTTTTGCCTATGATGCCCTGCAGCGGGGCTATCGCATTGGTAGCGGACAGTTGATTCCGGGGCGGGCAGGGGGGGCACAGTGATGGAAATCAGACGTGGGCTCTACGTAATTACGGATCCGGGTTTGTCGCAGGATCTCTTCTACGATGTGGAAGCGGCGCTACTGGGCGGTGCCACAGTAGTGCAGTATCGCAACAAGCGGGCAGACCGTGATAATGCTCTCACTGAACTTGAGCTGTTGCGCCCGCTGTGTCATTCGGCAGAGGCGCTGTTGCTGGTCAATGACGACGTCGAGCTGGCACGGGAGAGCGGTGCCGATGGCGTCCATCTCGGGCGTGATGATATACCCTATGAAGAGGCGCGTGAGCTGCTGGGTGACGAGGCGATAATCGGCATATCCTGCTACAACAATCTTGAATGCGCACTGGAAATGGAAGCACGTGGGGCCTCGTATGTCGCCTTTGGGCGTTTTTTTCCCTCGCAGACCAAGCCGCAGGCAGCGAAGGCAGAGATCGAGTTGTTGCGCAGCGCAAAACAGCATTTAGAGGTGCCGGTGGTTGCCATCGGCGGCATAACTGCGCAGAATGGCGCTACATTAATTGAAGCAGGTGCTGATCTGCTCGCCGTTATCCACGGTGTATTCGGGCAGGACGATGTTCGTCGTGCCAGTGAGTCTTTCAGCGCATTATTTTCGGAGTCGTTTAAATGAGTTATTCCCACCAGCAGTCGAGCAAGCTTTTTGCCGGCGCACAGCAACATATTCCAGGCGGCGTTAATTCGCCCGTGCGCGCATTCAAAGGCGTTGGCGGCAACCCGGTATTTTTTGAGAAGGCAGAAGGTGCCTATGTGTTCGATGCTGATGGCAATCGGTATATCGATTATGTCGGCTCATGGGGCCCGATGATTCTCGGTCATGCACATCCGGACGTGATCAAGGCTGTGGTTGATACGGTTTCCAACGGACTCTCATTCGGTGCACCGACCGAGATTGAAACGCAGATGGCTGAACGGGTGTGTGAACTGGTACCGTCGATGGATATGGTACGCATGGTCTCATCAGGCACCGAGGCGACCATGAGTGCGATTCGTCTTGCACGCGGTTTTACCGGTCGTGACAAAATCGCCAAGTTCGAGGGCTGTTATCACGGCCATTCTGATTCACTGCTGGTAAAAGCAGGTTCAGGCGCACTAACCTTGGGTGAGCCTTCGTCTCCGGGCGTGCCTGCTTCACTTGCAGAGCATACATTGACGCTGGATTACAATGATGCCGACCAGGTGCGCGACACCTTCGCACAAATCGGTGACCAGATCGCCTGTATTATCGTCGAGCCGGTAGCAGGCAACATGAACTGTATTCCTCCGCTGCCCGGTTTTCTCGAAACCCTGCGCGAGGTGTGTGACAACTCAGGTGCAGTACTGATTTTTGACGAGGTAATGACAGGTTTCCGTGTTGCTCTCGGCGGTGTGCAGGGACTCTACGACATCAAGCCTGACCTCACCACACTCGGCAAGGTGATTGGCGGCGGTATGCCCGTTGGCGCCTTTGGTGGTCGACGCGACATCATGGAAAAGATTGCACCACTTGGTCCTGTATACCAGGCAGGTACCCTGTCAGGCAATCCGGTTGCCATGGCTGCTGGTCTCAAAACACTGGAGCTGATTTCGGCTGACGGTTTTTTCGACAATCTCACTGCTGCAACTACCGGGCTGGTCGAGGGTATACAAATGCTCGCAGACTCTGCCGGTGTGCCATTAACCACCAACCAGGTTGGCGGCATGTTCGGGCTCTTCTTTACCGAGGCTGAGACTGTTAGCAACTTTGCCCAGTCGACAGCCTGTGACCAGGACAGGTTCAGGGCATTCTTCCACGCGATGCTGGATCGCGGCGTTTACCTTGCACCATCTGCATTCGAGGCTGGCTTTGTCTCTTCTGCCCACACTGCAGACGATATCAGGCAGACAGTGAAGACAGCCGAGGAAGTTTTCCAGGCGCTTGCCTGACTGCAAAATGAATAGCGGGCCGCGCTCATGATGGAGTGGTTTAATGCCCTGATTACCTGGGTCAGCGCTAATCCGACCTGGGCCGGTGTGCTTGTTTTTCTTGTCGCCTTCAGCGAGTCGCTGGCGATCATCGGCATGATCGTGCCGGGTGTTGTCATGATGTTTGCAGCCGGTGCGCTGGTCGGTGCCGGTGTGGTTGATTTCTGGCCTATCTATTTTGCCGCTTTTGCCGGTGCAGTGCTCGGTGATGCACTGAGTTTCTATCTTGGTGCCCGTTACCGCGAAGACCTGTGCAATATGTGGCCCTTCAGCAAGCACACGGAGTTACTTGATCAGGGCGTTGTCTACTTTAAGCGCTGGGGCGGGAAGAGTGTCGCAATTGGTCGTTTTTTTGGGCCGGTAAGAGCGGTAATTCCGCTAGTGGCGGGAATGCTGCAGATGCAGGTAGGGCGCTACCTTGTGGCCAATATCCTCTCTGCTATAGGCTGGGCATTTGCTTACCTGCTTCCGGGTATCGCCATAGGTGCATCGCTTGAGTTGGCCTCACAGGTTGCCTTCCATCTTGTTGTACTGATGCTTTCACTGGTCGCCATCCTGTGGCTTTCCCTCTGGTTGCTGCACCGTCTGTTTATCTGGATACAACCGCTGGCAAACTGCTGGTTGCAATTACTACTGGCGTTTTCAGAGGGTGACAGCCTGCCAAGGCGTATTGCGGCAGCATTGGCCGACCCGCAACACCCTGAATCGAAAGGTCTGTCGATCATGGCTGCCTTTATTTTCATTTCTGTTTTTGCACTGGCACTACTGATGACCCTGGTATTTGGCGATACCGGTTTTGGTGTCCTCGATCAGTATATTCATAACGCGACCAGTGCCCTGCGTTACCCGACGGGTGACAGCATCATGGTGCTGATCACAACCCTGGGAGATGGCTGGCTGCTGGGCTGGTTGTCTGCGACCGTGTTTATCCTGCTGTTTATACAGCACAGACCCACTGCATGGCACTGGCTGGCCGCTGTTGTGTTCGCGTTTGCAGCGCCATGGCTGTTGAAAGCGGGTTTGCAGGTTGCGCGACCACCCAATGCCGCTTTAACGAACTGGTCGTTTCCATCGGGGCATGCAGTCCACGCCACTGTGATTTACGGTTTTCTTGCGGTGCTGTTGGCCACGCGTCTGCCCCAGGAACGGCGCTGGCTGGTTTATGCGGTGACCATCGTACTGGTTCTTTTGATTGGTTTTTCGCGGCTCTATCTTGGTGTGCACTGGTTTTCAGATGTCATCGCCGGATGGGTTCTGGGACTGTTGTGGATTTCTGTGCTTGGCCTTGCATGGCGACACCACCCCCATCCGCCGCTACAGGAGAAGGCTGTTATTTCCGGTGTCATACTTGTCCTGGTCCTGACACTCTTCTGGTATGTGAATAGTAGCCACGAACAGCGTGTTGCCGATTACCGGCCGCTGGCCACTGTTGACAGTCTGACGATGGATGATTGGCATGCAGGTGTGCCATTGCCGATGGCGAGACGGACGTTAACATCTATCGAGCAATTCACGCTGCGGGTTGCGGCTGATCCGCACACGGCTGCTTCAGCCCTCGAATCCATGGGCTGGCGGCCTACTGAAGCAACAGGCGCAACAGATTTTCTGCGCTATCTCCTGACGGATGCACCGGGGACCGAGTTGCCTCCACCACCAAAAGTCTACAAGGGCCAGTTACCAGGGGTGCAGATGATCAGGCAGGTTGATGATCGGCGCTTGATTGTACGCCTGTGGAAGACCGACACGGTGCTTGGCGATTGCCCGGTCTATGCAGGGCATATGATGCAGGAGAAGATCAACGACGTTCTTGGTCTGTTTGTAATGATTGAGTCGCAGCCGGTTGAGACTCCTGCTGTGCTGGAGTCTGTGAAGGCGAATCTTGAGAGTCTGCGCTGTATTTCCCGAACTGAGCCTTGAACTCCTCGGTCAGGCGGTCACGGTACTCGTCAGGTGCAAAAACCCATATCAGGGCCCATAACAGCAGGATGATAATCGCGGCATTACGGATTAACCCGGCGATACGCGGGTTCTCCTTGATGCTTTTGACGCGATTACGGTTGCTGGTGTAGGTTTCAGCAATCCACGCCAGGAATCTTAGCGGCGGGCCGTAGAGGAAATTGAATACATCACCGATTCGCGACATCAGTCCCCCCAACGCTGGCTGAGCCAGTTCTCAATGCCAAGGTGGTCAAGGATGCGTGACACCATGAAATCCACCACCTCGTTGACGGTTTTCGGATTGCTATAGAAGCCTGGATTGGCAGGCATGATGGTTGCTCCAGCACGTGATAGCTTCAGCATATTTTCTATATGAATTTCCGAGAAGGGTGTCTCCCTGACGACCAGTATCAGGGAGCGACGCTCTTTGAGCATGACATCAGCACTGCGGTCGATCAGATCATTACTGATGCCATTGGCAATGCTGCCAAGCCTGCCAGTGGTGCAGGGACAGATCACCATGGCGGCCGGTGGATTGGATCCGCTGGCAACGGGCGCCATCCACTGCTGGCGACCAAATACCGAGAGTTGGTCATCGCTGGTATTGAAATGGTCACACAGCACCTGTTGAGCATCAGCTGCACGTGATGGCAGTTCCAGCCCTGCTTCCATCTGCATGACGATCTGCGCCGCTTGTGAGTAGAGCAGGTAGACTTCGCGATCCGCAGCGAGCAGTTCTTCCAGCAGACGCAGGCCATAGGCGGCACCCGATGCGCCTGTCCAGGCAAGAGCTATGGGGCCGTCATCAATAGTCTCCATGGTTAACCTCCTCGTTCATTCAGTGCATCGAGAATGCGCTGGTGGATATTTTCGAAACCACCGTTACTCATGACCAGGATTGTGTCTCCTGCTTTCGCTTCCTGTTTCAGCAGGTCGACAATCTTTTCACTTTCTGAGCAGACTTCAGCCTTTTCACCGAGTGGTCTGAAAACACTCTCTGCATCCCATTCAAGAGATGCAGGCGAGTAGACCAGGGCGCGGTCAGCCTGCTGCAGTGAGGCCGGTAATGATTCTGCATGAATACCCATGCGCATGGTATTCGAACGTGGTTCGAGCACTGCGATGATGCGTGAATCTCCGACCTGTTTGCGTAATCCCGTCAGCGTGGTCTCAATTGCTGTCGGGTGATGAGCGAAGTCATCATAGAGGCGAATGCCATCAACCTCGCCACGCAACTCCATACGGCGTTTGACGTTCTCAAACTTGCCAAGCGCCTCGACTGCGACTGATGCCGGAACACCTGCATGACGGGCGGCGGCAATAGATGCGAGCGCATTGCGAACATTATGATCGCCGGTGAGATCCCAATCAACGATTCCCACTTCGGTTCCGTCGATACTGACGTGGAAGCGACTGCCGTCGGCTTCGAGCAATTCGGCCTGCCAGTTGCCATCAGGGCCGAGTGTTTCGAGCGGTGTCCAGCATCCCATCTCCAACACTTCTTTCAGTGGCTGGTCATCCGCCGGTGCGATCAGCAGGCCATTGCCGGGCACAGTACGTACAAGGTGGTGAAACTGGCGCTGAATCATCGGCAGGTCATCAAAGATGTCTGCATGATCGAATTCAAGGTTGTTGAGTACAGTGGTACGTGGGCGGTAATGCACGAACTTGGAACGCTTGTCGAAGAAGGCCGTATCGTACTCATCCGCCTCGACAACGAAGAAAGGTGCATCACCCAGGTGTGCCGAGAGGCCGAAATTTTTCGGTACGCCGCCAATCAAAAAGCCGGGGTTGAGGCCTGCATCTTCCAGGATCCAGGCAATCATGCCGCTGGTAGTGGTTTTGCCATGGGTGCCTGCAGCAGCGATGACCCAGCGGTCACTGAGAATCTGTTCGGCGAGCCACTGGGGGCCAGATGTGTAGCGCAGTCCTGCATCAAGCATGTACTCAATCGCCGGGTTGCCTCGCGTCATGGCATTGCCGACCACGACCATGTCGGGAGCTGGTTTCAGGTGTTCCGCCTCGTAACCGCTCATAAGCGAGATGCCGGCATCTTCCAGCTGGTCGCTCATGGGTGGATAGACATGGGCGTCGGAACCTGTCACGCGGTGCCCCGCCTGCTGCGCCAGCAGGGCGATGCCACCCATGAAGGTGCCACAGATTCCCAGAATATGTATGTGCATGTTGGTTATTCTAAATGTGTATCATGGCATCATACATTTGAATTCGAAGCTAACCAATGCCCCATCAACTGATTGAAACGGATACGCAGCTCGAAGCGCTGCTAAAGCGCTGGCAGGATGCCGATATTATCACTGTCGATACCGAGTTTTTTCGTGAGCGCACTTACTACCCGAAACTCTGCCTGTTACAGATGTGCTGGCAGGATGAAGCTGTGGCTGTCGATGTACTGACGATCAATGCGCTTGCGCCTTTGAAGGATTTTGTGTGTGACAGAAGCCGCCTCAAGGTGTTCCACTCGGCACGCCAGGATCTTGAACTCTTGCTGCACGTGTGGGGAGAGGTTCCGCAACCGCTGTTTGACTCCCAGGTGGCGGCAGACCTTGTCGGTGCAGGAGAACAGAGCGGCTATGCACGCCTGGTCGAGGCGGTTTTCGGTACCGTCTTGCCAAAAGACGCAACGCGCAGCAACTGGTGCGGACGTCCATTGAGTGAGAAGCAGCTCGACTATGCCTACGCTGATGTAACCTGGCTGTGGAAGCTCTATCAGCATCTTGATGCTGAATTGACACGTCTGCAGAGACACGCGTGGATGCGCGAGGAGATGGAGTTACTCGAGAGTGAGTCGCTGCATCGGGTTCATCCGCAGGATGCATGGTTGAAGATCAAGGGGCGTAATCGCCTCAATGCACAACAGTTGACCTTGTTGCAGCAACTCACGGCATGGCGTGAAGAGATGGCGATTAAAAAGGATTTACCGCGTAAGTGGGTTCTGGGAGATGGCTTTCTGCTTGAGTATGCCCAGCAGCAACCACAGAGCGTCAAGGAGCTGCTGGCGATCGACAAGAGTGCACAGCGACAGCTTGAGCGTTATGCAAAAAAACTGCTGCAAATTGCCGCGGAAGTGCGGCAGTTACCCGACTCCAGCTGGATTCATGAGGCGCCGAGACCGCGCCTCAGTGGTGAACAGAAGAGACGTCTCGCAGAACTGGAGTCGCAGCTGCAATCGATTGCCACGCGCGACAGCATTGCGCCGGGCATGATCGCCTCGCGCAGCCAGCTGATCAAGCTGATGAGTGGTGATAGTCTGCATGCAGAATCCTCATGGCGAGCGGCGATTTTTGATGCGCTGTTGTCAGACACTGTAGAGGCTGGGGAGTAGCACAAGTCGTAAAAAAGTTGTGCTAAACTGATTTCATCATCTGTAAAAAGGGAATAGCAAAAATGAACGTGCTCTACTCAGAACACCCAACCATGTTCAAGACCAATCCGATCGGATTTATCATTACCCTGTTGCTGTTTCCTTTGGGGATTGCACTTGGCATTATTGTCGAGGTGCCAATCTACAAGGCTGTCCTGTCACTCGGACTTGTGGGTGCCGGAGTAATCATCCTGCTGACATGGTATGTGAAAAACAAGGCTTCCAAGCTGGTGGTAACGGATACCGAAATTCACTATGAAGAGGGCTTGCTGAGCAAGAGTAACGCGGAGATCAATATCAGCAGCGTCAGAACGGTCAAGGTCAAGCAGACATTTCTGGATCGCATCATGGGCTCAGGCACAATCGAAGTCTATACTGCTGGTGATACACCGGAATTTGTTGCCAAGGGCATGCCTGATCCGCACAAAATTCGTGATTTAACCTGATACGGGGAATTGATCGTGCTTGGTGATACAGACAACAGAGACCAAAACGATTCTCGCAAGACCGCCATCGCATTGATCGTCTTGGTACTGATGCTTGTTGGCGCTGCAATTATGATGCTGCCTGCACTTGGTGAGATCGTCGCTGTCGCTGACTTGAATACCGGGCTTGGGCTCAAGGATGCCGCTGTCATCGCCTTTTTTGTCACCCTCGTGGTAATGATCGTTCTCGCAGTCGCTGCGGGTGACGGATTGATCGGTGAAGTGCAGTACATGATTGGTGGTTTTTTCACCTTTTTCATTTTTATCTGGCTCATGCTGGCGTGGGTTTTTTAGCAGCTCCACCCGCACATCAAATCTATCCAAATCGTTGATTAATATCACGCAATGCACAATTGTCATGTGAGATAATTCATCTTGTTAACCTAAATTCAGGATCGATAGACAAAATGATTGAAGTAAATGGTCAGCAGATGACACCGGAAGAGCTGCTTGCTGCCTATGAAGAGGCAAAGAACGCAGAGCAAAATCTGAAGAAAGCGGCGAAGAAAGCGCTTAAGCGCAGGCGCGAGGAGCAGTCACTCAAGCCCTACCAGGCCGAGCTGATTCTGATGCAGAAATATCTCGAGGAAACCGGGCGCCGCATGATCATTCTGTTCGAGGGGCGTGACGCCTCCGGCAAGGGCGGCACGATTCGTCGTGTGACCCGCTACATGAACGAGAAACACAATCGTGTTGTTGCCCTCGGCAAGCCAACCGAGAACCAGCGCAGCCAGTGGTTTTTTCAGCGCTACGTTGCCCAGTTCCCACGTGGTGGCGAAGTCGTACTGTTTGACCGCAGCTGGTATAACCGCGCCGTGGTTGAGCCTATCTTCGGTTTCTGTACGCCCGAGGAGTACGCAAACTTCATGCGTGGTGTCACCGGTTTTGAGAAGGACCTGGTGAGGCAGGGCACAATTCTCGTCAAACTCTACTTCAGTGTCACCAAGGATGAACAGGCGCGCCGTTTCGAACGTCGCAAGACAGATCCTCTGCGTCAGTGGAAATTGAGCGAGGTCGATCTGCAGGCGCAGGAGCGCTGGGATGACTTCACAAACCAGAAGTACGAGATGCTGAAAAAGACGCATACCAACCATGCGCCATGGACCGTGATTCGCTCGAATGACAAGTTTGCTGCGCGCCTCAATGCAATGCGTGTGATCCTGAACGCCGTGCCCTACCAGCGAGGCAACAGGGAACTCGATTTTGTGCCTGATCCGAATATTGTTATTTCGGGTGCACGCGAAGTGGAGTCAATGGAAGCCGAGAGACTCAGAAGTGGTCACTTCGTCGGCTGATTAATTGCCGCGGCCTGACAAGCGGGCTGCCAGCAACAATAACAGGACGAGTGCAGCTGCAGGGTAGATGCCAAACCTCGAGTAGGGTGTCATACCCTGGTAAGGCTGCACCTCGGCCGTTAATACACCGCGTGTAAATTGGGGCAACTGTTTGATGGTTTGTCCGTCAAGACCGATCACAGCTGTAACGCCGGTATTGGTCGAGCGCAGCGTCATGCGCCCGTTTTCCAGTGAGCGCATGCGCGCCATCTGGTAGTGCTGCAGAGGCCCGCTGGTGGTGCCAAACCAGCCGTCATTACTCAGGTTGATGAGAAAATCGGCATCTGGCAGTGACTCACGCACCTCTTCAGGAAAAATAATCTCGTAGCAGATGGAGACACCAGCAAGGTGGCTCCCGACTTGCATCAACGGGCGTTGTGCCTGACCTTCACTGAAGTCCTCACCCATGGTTGCAAGACCACTTATCCAGCCTTTCCATAACCAGCCAAGCGGGAAATACTCGCCAAATGGCACCAGGTGACGTTTATGGTAAAAGTGCCGTTCGCGCCCGGTGGCTAAAATGGTGTTGTAATAGGTTGCCTCGGCGGGGTAGGTCAGCACGCCTGTGACAAGCGTTGTTGATGACTCCACCAGCTTGGCATTGAGTGGTTCGATGAGCTCTCTTTCAACACTGAAAAGAAAATCCGGAATCGCGCTTTCCGGCCAGATGACCAGTTCAGAGTCGAGCAGTTCAAGCGTTGTGTCGGAATAGAACGCAAGCGTCGGTAAACGATTTTCAGGCAGCCATTTCTCATCCTGCGGGATATTGCCCTGGATCATGCTGACGCGTATCGGATCCCCTTTCTTGTGTGTCCATTGCACCCCTGACAGCTGGTATCCGCCAGCACCGATGGCAAGCAGGAGGAGAATGCTGATGGAGCGTGGCGTGACGCCGGGGCGTGTCATGCTGACCAGCAGTGCCGCACAAACCATTGTGAGCAGTGACACGAGCCACACACCGCCAACAGGTGCATAGGCTCCGAGCGGGGTATCGATTTGGCTATAGCCAAGCAGTAACCAGGGAAAGCCGCTGAAAAGCCAGCTGCGCAACCATTCTCCCAGGCCAAACAGGGCAACCATCATGAGCAGGCGCGCCCGTGACGAATGGCTCAGCGTCCAGCGTGCGGACAGATGCCCTGCAAGGCCATAGTAGAGTGCCATCGTCAGGGCAAGGAGCAATGCAACGGCGACAGCAATTGCGTAGGGGGTGTCTGCGTAGGCGCTCATGCTGTGATGCACCCAGTAGAGACCGGGAGTCATCAGGCCGACACCAAACAGCCAGCCTCTTCTGAAGGCCTGTTCGGGAGTCTTGTCGAGCGTGATCGCTAGCCAGAATGCAGGCGCAAGAATGGCAAGCCACCAGAGCTCATAGGGTGCAAATGAGAAGCTGGTAGCAGCTCCTGCCAGCAGGGCAACAATCTTGTCGTGCTTCATTAGCCCGGATTAGCTCTCTGGAGTGTTATCCGGCAGGTGGATCGACAGTAGCCGGATACGGCGGCTGTCTGCGCGAATCACGCGAAACTCGAAACGATCAATGGTGACAGACTCACCACGTTTTGGCAGGTGTCCTAATGTGTGTGTCACGAGGCCGCCAATGGTGTCGAACTCGTCATCACTGAGAGAGGCATCGAAATAGTGATTAAAGTCTTCGATATCGAGATGCGCCTTGGTGGTGTACTCATACTCGGAGCGCTGCATTATCATGGCGCCCTCATCAAAATCATGCTCATCCTCGATTTCACCAACAATCTGCTCAAGTACATCCTCGATTGTCACCATGCCAGCGGCAGCGCCATATTCATCAATCACAACCGCCATGTGGTTGCGACTGGTACGGAACTCCTTGAGCAGTACGTTGAGACGCTTGCTTTCGGGTACGAATACCGCGCTGCGCAGAACATCACGCATGCGGAACTTATCGCCGTTATCACCACAGTACTGCAACAGGTCCTTGGCAAGGATAATGCCGACCACCTCACCCCTGTCATCACCAATCACGGGGAAACGCGAGTGAGCCGATTCGATGACTACCGGGAGTACATCCTCAAGGCGATCATCGCGCCCGACCATGACCACATCTGCCCTGGGCAGCATGATGTCACGTACGCGCAGGTCAGAGACCGACAATACACCCTCGATCATGGCCTGACCGTCCGCGTCGAGTATGGCGCTGCGGTTGGCCTCGCGGATCAGGGCAACAAGTTGATCACGATTTTGCGGTTCACTTCCGCGTGGCTGAAACAGGTTTTTCAACCAGCTGCGCAGCGAACCGCTGCTACTTGGTGGTTCTTCGTTTTTCATGAGGGTTCTGTTGTTGCATAGGGGTCAGGATAGCCCAGGTGGGCAAGAATCTGTCGCTCCAGTGATTCCATTTCTTCAGCTTCAGCATCATTTTGATGGTCAAGGCCCTGCAGATGCAAGACCCCGTGGACAATTATATGCGCCCAGTGCGTCTCGAGAGGCTTTTTTTGTTCTCTTGCTTCCTTTTCGAGTACCGGGGCGCATATGACCAGGTCGCCAAGATGCGGCTCCTCGATGCCCGCAGGCGCCTCGAACGGAAATGAGAGCACATTCGTGGGTTTGTGCTTGTTTCGGTAGCTGCTGTTAAGTGCCTCGCTCTCCTCCTCATTGACGATGCGTACAACCAGGGAGAGTTCCTCGTCGCCTTGCATGGCGGCTTCAGCCCATTTCTGCAATGTATTGCTGTTGGGCAGGTTTGGCGCATCAGTAACAACCTGCAGGTTGATGTGCAGCATAATCCTCTGAACTGACAGGGTGGTTATTCAATATTCGGTCATTCTATACTGACAATTCATCTTAACGATAGCCCTGGTGAACGGATGTCGAAACAAATAGCGACCTTGGGTGGCGGCTGCTTCTGGTGCCTGGAGGCGGTCTTTACGCGGATTGACGGAGTCATTTCAGTCAAGTCGGGTTACGCAGGCGGACACACGCCAAACCCCTCTTATGAGCAGGTATGCGATGAAACCACCGGACATGCGGAAGTGGTACAGGTCGAATTTGACAGCGATGTCATCGACTATGCAACCCTGTTGGAGGTTTTCTTCGCCATTCATGATCCGACAAGTCTCAACCGGCAGGGTGCGGATATTGGCACCCGGTATCGGTCGGTCATTCTGTATGCGGATGAAGATCAGCAACGCATTGCGGCGAAAAAGATCGGTGCACTTGAGGCATCAGGCGTATGGAAGCGGCCAATTGTCACCGAAGCAGTTCAGCTGGAGGAGTTCTACGATGCTGAAGGGTACCACCAGGATTACTACGACAATCATCAACAACAGCCTTATTGCCAAGTTGTGATTGCACCGAAACTGGCGAAGCTGAAGGGGTTCAGGCTAAAAACCTAATAGCTGGCCCATGCATATCAGAGAACTCTCCGTCAGTGGCGCCCGTGCGAGACACAGGGCATCAAAGGAATAAGCGAAAGCTGTTTGAGCGATCGAAGATCGTGAGTTCTTTTCGCTCTGTATAAAAACCCCGGGTCAAGCCCGGGGTTTATCCAAACCAGTGCACATCGCCATGGATGCCGGCTCAAGGCCGGCATGACGAGAACCTATGGGTCAGGACTGCTTTTCGCGCTCAACAGCCCTGTAGCCGATATCCTTGCGATAAAAGCTGCCTTCCCAGCTGATGGTCTCGGCAAGCTTGTAGGCACGCTCTTGCGCCTCGGTGACATTCTCTCCGAGTGCAGTTGCACACAGCACCCTGCCACCAGCAGTCACCACGTTGCCATCTTCATCAAGCTTGGTGCCGGCATGGAAAACCTTGCGTCCGGACTCTTCCTCTTGAGGAAGGCCTGAAATGATATCGCCGCCCTGTACATTGCCCGGATAATTCTGTGCGGCAATAACAACGCCAAGAGCTGCCTGCGGATGCCACTTGGTGGTCTCCTTGTCGAGTTCGCCTTCTGTAGCGGCGAGGCAGTGTGCAACAAGATCGGATTCCATGCGCATCATGATCGGCTGCGTTTCAGGATCACCGAAGCGGCAGTTGTATTCGATCACCTTGGGGGTGCCGTCTGCCATGATCATCAGGCCTGCATAGAGGAAACCTGAGTAGGGGTAGCCATCTTTAAGCATTCCCATGACGGTTGGCGCGATGACGTCTTCCATGATCTCTTTGTAAATTTCGTCTGTGACCACGGGTGCAGGTGAATAAGCGCCCATACCGCCGGTATTCAGGCCTGTATCGCCTTCACCAACGCGCTTGTGATCCTGGCTGGTGGCCATCGGCAGTATATTACTGCCGTCAGACATGACAATGAAACTTGCCTCTTCACCATCGAGATACTCTTCGATAACGACTCGGCTGCCCGCTTCGCCGAAGGCGTTGTCTGCAAGCATGTCACGGACGGCTTCTTCGGCCTCCTCGAGCGTCATGGCAACGATAACGCCCTTGCCTGCAGCAAGACCGTCAGCCTTGATGACGATCGGCGCGCCTTTTTCGCCCAGGTAAGCGAGAGCCTTGTCCAGGTCACTGAAGACCTCGTAATCAGCTGTCGGTATCTGGTGGCGAGCAAGGAAATCCTTGGCAAAAGCCTTGGAGCCTTCGAGCCTTGCGGCAGAGTGCGAGGGACCGAAGCATTTCAGTCCGGCTGTCTGGAACGAGTCAACGATACCGTCGACAAGTGGTGCTTCCGGACCAATGATTGTCAGGCCGACCTTGTTACTGAGGGCGAAGCGAACCAGTTCTTCTGTATCGCTGACGCCAAGATCAACATTCTCTATTTTGGATTCAAGTGCAGTGCCTGCATTGCCCGGGGCGACGAAAACTGTGTCTGCCAGTGGCGATTGTGCGGCCTTCCACGCCAAAGCGTGCTCACGACCACCTGAGCCGATAATGAGAATATTCATTGTGTACTTCCTGAATTCTGAAAATGATTTTCACCGCATTGTACTGTCAACAGACAAATGCGTCACTAAAAGTGGATGTTGCCCCGCAGCATAGGGCAGCCCTGTTTTCTTAATGGCGGAAATGGCGCATGCCAGTGAATACCATCGCCATGCCATGTTCATCAGCTGCGGCAATGACTTCATCGTCACGCATCGAACCGCCGGGCTCGATAACCGCGGCAATGCCCGCTTCCGCAGCGGAGTCGATACCGTCACGGAAGGGGAAAAATGCGTCGGATGCCATCACTGACCCCATAACCTCAAGATCGGCGTACGCTGCCTTGATGCCGGCTATACGTGCCGAATTGACTCGACTCATCTGTCCGGCACCAACACCGATAGTCATCAGCTTGCTGCCATAGACAATGGCATTTGATTTGACGAACTTGGCGACTTTCCAGCTGAACAGCAGGTCGCGCCACTCTTCCTCGGTCGGCTCACGCTTGGTGACGACCTTGAGTTCGTTATGCAGCAGCAGGTCGGCATCCTGAACCAGCAGGCCGCCGTTGACGCGTTTGTAGTCGAGTCGTGCAGCGCTCTCGTCCCATGTGCCACACTCGAGCAGGCGTACGTTCTTTTTTGCTGCAACCACTTCAAGGGCTGCCGCGGAAACAGATGGCGCGATAATGACCTCGACAAACTGTCGATCAACGATGGCTGTGGCGGTTTCGGCATCAAGCTCGCCGTTGAAGGCGATAATACCGCCGAATGCGGACTCTGGATCAGTCGTATAAGCGCGGTCATACGCCTCAAGCTGGCTTGTACCGATGGCAACACCGCAAGGGTTGGCGTGCTTGACGATGACGCAGGCGGGGCCGTCTGTCGCCAGCGGGAACTGCTTGACGCACTCGAGGGCCGCATCCGTGTCGGCAATATTATTGAATGAGAGTTCCTTGCCCTGCAGCTGGCGCGAAGTCGAGATGCTGGCGTCCTGCTGATTTGGCGAAATATAGAAAGCAGCATTCTGGTGCGGATTTTCACCATAGCGCATGCCCTGCGCCTTGCTGAACTGCACGTTGAATGTGCGTGGCAGGCCACCGGCTTCTCCGTTCTCGACAATTGAACCGAGATGATTGGCGATGAGGCCATCGTAGCGGGCCGTGTGTTCGAATGTTTTCACTGCCAGGTCGAAACGGGTTTCATGCGAGGTATTTCCTTCGGCATCGACTTCCTCGAGTACGCGCTGATAATCGACACTGTCGACAATAACAGTCACGGCGGTGTGATTTTTTGCGGCTGCACGCAGCATGGTCGGGCCACCGATGTCGATGTTCTCGATGGCGGTCGGCAGGTCACAATCAGGTTTGGCGATGGTCTCTTCAAAAGGGTAAAGATTGACGCAAATTAGATCGATCGGGGGAATGCCATGCTCCTCCATCACCTTCTCATCGGTGCCGCGGCGACCAAGTATGCCGCCGTGGACTTTCGGGTGCAGCGTCTTGACGCGGCCATCCATCATTTCAGGAAAGCCGGTGTAATCACCAACCTCGATGACCGGTACGCCATTATCAGCCAGCAGTTTGGCGGTACCACCTGTCGAGAGAATCTCTATGCCACGCTGGTGCAGCGCCTGGGCAAATTCGACAATGCCGGTTTTATCGGAAACACTGATTAGTGCACGTGTCATCTTGTTTGACATTGGTGTTGTCCCTTGGATCTTGAATTTTGATTAATCGATAGAATAGGTATGAAGCTTCTTCCTCAGGGTACTACGGCTCATACCAAGAACCTGTGCTGCACGGCTCTGGTTGCCTCGTGTCTGCTCCATCACGGATTCGAGCAGGGGCTTTTCAATTTCACGCAGTACGAGCGTGTAAAGCCCGTCGGCATCATGGCCATTAAGGTGCGAAAAGTAGTCGTCAACAGCGCGCCTGACGCACTGGCTGAGTGGTTCACCGTCAGCCTCCTTGGGTACCGAGAAGAATGAACGGGTGTTGGTTTCTTTTATAACGCTTTTTTTCATGCTGCGCGAGCTGCTCCCTTCAGGACTCGGGTCTGTTGCCCGATGTTATTGAAATATTCTTGGACCACTCTTTTCTGGTCTGCCGGTGATGTTGTTTTAAAGACGGCATCACGAAAACGTCCTGCATCTTGCTGGCTTCTGCTGTACCAGCCGATGTGCTTGCGTGCGATACGCACGCCGTGCTCTGCACCATAAAAGCTGTAGAGCTCTTCGAGGTGTTCGAGCAGGAAGGCTGCTATTTTATCAGTCGGCATTGGTGGCAGTTCTTGCCCTGTATCAAGAAAATGGCGCATTTCGCCAAAGACCCAGGGTCTGCCCTGTGCGGCGCGCCCGATCATCAGTGCATCGGCCTGCGTCTCCTCAAGTACCTTGCGAGCCTTTTGTGGTGAATCGATATCACCATTAGCGATGACCGGGATGCCCACGCATTGCTTGACCTTGCGGATGGTGGAGTATTCGGCTTCGCCTGCAAACTTGTCAGCACGGGTACGACCATGAATACTCAGTGCCGTGATGCCTGCCGTTTCGGCGATACGGGCAATCTGTTCTGCATTCTTGCTGCTGTGATCCCAGCCCGTGCGAATCTTTAGTGTTACCGGCTGTTCGCTGGCGCCAACGACGGCCTCCAGAATTTTTCCAGCCAGCAGTTCATCCCGCATCAGTGCCGAGCCGGCTGCAACCTTGCAGACTTTTTTAGCCGGACAACCCATATTGATGTCGATGATGTCTGCGCCAAGATCAGCATTGATACGCGCGGCCTGTGCCATTTTGTCCGGATCGGCGCCGACGATCTGCACCCATCTTGGCCCCTGCTCGCCAGCATGGTTGAGACGGCTGAGCGTTTTTTTGCTTCCCCACAGGCTGGTATCGGCAGTTACCATTTCGGAGACAGCCAGATCCGCACCCAGGCGGCGGCACAGCTGGCGAAATGGCCGATCCGTTACGCCGGCCATGGGGGCCAGTATCAGCGGTTTGTCAAAGCGATGGGAGCCGATCTGCATCAGTTGATTTGCAGGTTTCTATTTAATTTTTTTGAAGCCTGTAATGCTACGCCTTTTTACCGCTTTTCGGAAGTGCTGTGCTGAATCGCGACCATTGGGTATCATGTCTGTTGATAATTAAAACAGAACCACAGGAGTAGATTGTGAAATTAACCTATGTAGTTGCTGTTGCCACGCTGCTGAGCGTTTCAGCCGCTTCGGCTGGCGAAGCGGCGAAAACGGAACAGAGTACAGCGCCGGTAGCAGTACCTGCCTCAGCCAAGAGTGAAGCTGCAGCAAATCCGGCAGTAGAATTGAAGCAGGGACTGGATACGCTGATTCAGTTTTTACGCAGTGCCCCGTCGATTGCTGAACTCGGTACATATCTTGAAGAGAAGATCGCTCCCGGATTCGACTTTGAATTCATGAGCCAGGCATCTGCAGGTCCGCTATACCGCTACATGGAAGATGATCAGAAAGCCCGCCTTGCGAAAAAGATGGAAGTGATGTTTCTTGCCTCACTCGCAGAGAAGCTCGCCATGTATGACAACCAGGATGTGGCTTATCTTCCACCGCGTCGCAACAGGCGTGGACAGGTGATGGTCTCAGCGCTGGTGAATAATCCCGGTCGTTACCCTGGTCGTATCGATTTTCGTATGCACCAGACAAAGGGTGGCTGGAAAGTGTATGACGTGGTTGGAAACGGTGCCAGCGCCATTGCCTACTACAGGAGCTATTTCCGCAAGGCGATGCGCTGATCTGCAGCACCTGTGACTGGTGCCACGCTACGGTGAACAGGGATGTTAAGGAGCCTCTGATCAAGTCATGAATTTTGATCTTGCCGCCAGAATGCGCCATTTCTGCGTTACAAATCTTCGCATAAAGAACGCCTGGAGCGTTCTTAGCGCTAGCCCCGAAGGGGTGAAGCGCAGGGATGCGCTGAACAATAGCGCTGCTATTACGTGCGATTCGAGCCTTGAACTGACGCATTCTGGCGGCAATCTCTTCGTACAGACTTAATCAGAGGCTCCTTAATGAGTGAATCTCGTAAAATCGGTGTCGGTATGACGATTACAGCCTGGGTCGGGCTGTTGCTTGTACTGACCTGGGCGGCATCAATCTTTCTGAACAAGCAGGAAAATCCCAACTCCTCACCCCAGGCAACACATGGAGCTGACGGTAAGCTGCAGGTCGTGTTGCAGCAGAACCGTGCTGGCCATTATGTTGCGAACGGTTTGATCAACGATCAACAGGTTCGTTTTCTGTTGGATACAGGTGCGACCTTTGTTGCAATAGACAAGAGACTCGCACGCAAGCTTGATCTTGAATTGGGCCCGCAGCGCCAAATGCAGACAGCAAACGGAACCGTTTACGGCAATGCCACACTGCTCGACGAAGTCTCTCTCGGTGGAATAACTATTGAGCGGGTGCCGGCAGTAGTGATGCCCTCACTTGGTGACGATGTGCTCCTTGGTATGAGTTTTCTGAGACGACTGACGCTGATACAGAGAGGCAAGACGCTGCTATTACGCAGAGAGTGATTCGAATCGGAATTACTCGAAGGGTAAATGAACAAGGGACGCATTAGCGTCCCTTATCTATTTCACATACTGCAACCGGTTAACAACCGGAAGAAGTGACAGTGATCAGGCTGAAACCGTATCCTTCAGTGCTTTGAGGGCGGTAACCTTGATGCCTGTATGTGCTGGCTTGGCAGCAATCTTGATGCTTTCGCCAGTTGCCGGGTTGCGTCCCATGCGTGCCTTACGCTTGGGCTTTTTCACGCGTGCAATTTTTACGCCTGTATCAGGGATCTGGAATTCACCTGAACCGTTACGCTTCATGTGACGGGTAATGAGTTCACCAAGGCTTGAGAATACAGAGGCAACCTCTTTCTTCGTCATGCCAGTCTCAGCAGCGATTGAATCAACAACCTGTGCTTTTGTCATCTTTGCGCGAATAGCTGTGAGCTTCTTCGCTGGAGCAGCTTTTTTTGCTGTACTCTTCTTTTTTGCGGCTTTCTTTTTTGCGGCCATCTTCAGGACTCCTCCTACTTAGAGATAAAAGATTGTTTGGCATATGGAAAATAGCACAGTTTATTCCTCTTAACAGCAAAATTATGTAGAGTGCAAGCACATATATATAAAAAGGGGTAGTAAAAATGAGAATAACAAGTTTATTTCTTATGTTGATCCTGGCAATGCCGGCGTTGGCGATCGAGGTTGCAGGTGTCGAGGTTAGCGACAAGATTACACTTGGCGGGGAGACACTTACACTGAATGGTGCTGGTGTTCGTTCCAAGTTTATCGTCAAGGTATACGTTGGTTCGCTCTATCTTGCGAACAAACAGAGCAATGCACAGGCTGTGATTGATGCAGATGTTGAGAGCCGTATCGGCATGCAGTTTATTTACTCGAAAGTCGAGAAGAAAAAGACGGTCGCTGCATGGAATGAAGGGCTGAAGAAGAATCTTGATGCTGCCACGCTGGCATCGCTGAAACCCCGTATTGCCAAGTTCAACGCAATGTTTCCCGATTTACATGAAGGGGATCATGTCACCATCGATTACATTCCGGGCAAGGGCACGGAGGTCGTGATCAATGGCACTTCGAAAGGTGTCGTCAAGGGTGCTGATTTTAACCGGGCACTGAAAAGTATCTGGCTTGGCAAGAAGCCGGTGACCAGTGACCTTAAAAAGGCGATGCTTGGCAAGTGAGTCGTTTTCTGTGCAGGCTGGAGGAGGTTCCTGATCCGGGCAGTCGCGGTTTCCGTGTCAATATAGATGATCAGGAAACCGGGGTTTTTATTATTCACCAGGGCGGTTCGGTGAGTGCCTTTCGGAATAGTTGTCCGCATACAGGCGTCAATCTCGAATGGGTGCCCGACCAGTTTCTTGATAGTGAAAATTGCCATATCCAGTGCTCCCTGCATGGGGCCCTGTTTGAAGTACAAACAGGGCTCTGTATCAGGGGGCCTTGCGCAGGCCAGTCGTTACAGGGGCTGAAATTGGAGAACCGCGACGGAGAGCTGTGGCTGTGCGTGTGATTGATGTGATTGGATACTGGAAAGTACCTAATCTCTAATCGGTTAATTAAGTTAATTTCTAAATAACTCACTCCTGATTGGCTGCTTCCGACCCACAGCGGTCATTTGTTAACATGAAAAACGGGACCCGAAGGTCCCGTCTTTACATCTATGTAGAATCCATCAAGTTAGAAACTATGGACTAAGCCAATACTAAAACCGGAGGTCTCCTCGTCCATACTATAATCTCGTCCGTCGGCTTCATAATCTGCATCGGATTCAGCGTGAGCATACTGAGCGTATGCCATGGTACGTTTACTCAGTTTGTGATCTAGCCCTAATGTCCAGTGCTGGGACTTACCGCTGATCGGACCGCTTTCAGTGACAACGTCTGCATCGTTCTCACCGTAAGCGAGCTTGATACGATTGTTGCCGAAATCATAAGCAGCGGAAACCTGCCAAGCGTCGGCCTCATATTCTGAACGTGGATTAATCACACTGTAATTTCTTCTCCAGATTCCGACATCATCAAACTGCTGGTTCTCATAAACGAAATTAACAGTAAAAGCATTCATGGTATAGCCAGCACCCACACGCCAAACCTGCATGTCATCGTCATGCTCTCTAAGTATGAGTTCCAAAGAAGAGAGTGACGGACTGATCTTACTAAAGAGCGTATCGTAATAGGTTCCTGCCATCAGGTTCTCATAGCCGGCAGAGAGATGAAGCCCGTTGTTGCTGTACATGGCAGCGACAGAATAGGAATCGGCAAGACCATTCTGTGTGTGGGGACCAGTATAGTCAGGACCACCCCCGTGGACATCGTAGTCCAGTCCTTCACCCGGAACGATGGCCGCCGCAAAGGTCAATCCGTTCATGTTCGGAGAAATGTAGGCAATCGCATTTTCTGCACGGACATCATGAAATCCCGGACCCAACAGTGCGCCCTCGGGCCCTGCTGACCAGTTGTAATCACCTAGCTGATCTCCGAAGAGATCGAGTTTTCCGGTAGAAATTTTCAGCGGGGTATCGTGGTTACCGTAGAGGAAAGTACCCCAGTCGCCAGCAAGGCCTATATAGGCGTTACGGCCACCACCCCATGCATCCCCATCAGTGATGTCGTAACCAGTTTCTGCTTTCCAGATGAGGCTCATGCCGTTACCGAGGTCTTCGGTGCCTTTGAAACCGATGCGGGATGCTCGACTGACAACGTACCACGCATCAATATCGTCAATAGTATCGCGACTGTGACTATAGTCAATCATATCGATGGAGGCATGGATCTTGCCATAAATTGTAACGCTTGCATTTGCTGCCGGAGCGGCAACTACAGCAGCGATCATGGCAGCAAGTAGACTCTTTTTCATTGTATTATTTCCCCTGTAATGCATTAATAGCCTTAATTGTAGTGAGCCTTGAGTCAAGGTTTCACTGCAATTGGGTAACCCCGCTACCAAATAATCATTTCATCACAGGCCGGTGGCTTTGCGTCCCCGTCTTTCGAGCGGGTTTGCCCTTAACCATAAAGCAAATTATAAACTATTAATGGAGCAATATCATATGTAAACAGGTTCTCAGTGGCTTGAATCCCGGACAAAAGGTTTGTAGGCATATGAGTAAATATTTACCAACGGAACAAGTAATTGCTTGCTGCGCTTTCCCTTTTCTTAACACGGTAAAAAGAAGCATAGTCACTGCTCAATGTGCCAGAAAGTCACACAAAAAAATAGCACAGTTGAATCAATGACCGCTATTGGCCGGTATCAGTCATTTTAATAATCAACGTTCACCTATAATCTCAATACGCTTTGCAGAGTCTGCTGATAAAATAAATATATGTATCTATCCAGTGAGCAGCTTCTTCCACAACTGCTTGTCGCCTGCGGCTTGCTCTACTTGCTGATGCTCTACGCAGCTGTTCGCTATGCCCCATGGCAAAAACTCATGGTGCGTGAAAATTCGAATACCTATTTCGCCACGTTAGTCGGCATGCTGTTTCTCTGGATGTTGGGAACAGAAATTGAAGGCGGTGCGGTCTTTCATCTCTCGGCAATGACCTCCCTTACCCTGATGGTGGGCTAGCAGTTCGCTATTATTGGTGGTTCCCTGGTGCTTGCCGGTCTGATCCTGACACAACAAGGCGAGTGGCTTGCATTTCTTCCCTCCAGCCTGGTCTCCATTCTGGTGCCGGTGATGATGACCTGGTTTCTGCTGGTACTGGTGCGCTCGCTGCTGCCGAAGCACTTTTTTATCTATATCTTTTTTAATGCATTCTTTACGGGTGCCATTTCCATGATGAGTGCCGCGGCGTGTACTGTAAGCCTGTTGTTTCTGTCGGGTGTTCCATATGAGTCATTGTGGAACGGGTTTGTTATCTGGATTCCTCTGATGCTGTTTCCCGAGGCGGTGCTGAATGGATGGATAATGACGGTGCTGGTGGGATTGAAGCCCGAGTGGGTATCTACTTTCAGTGACCATGAGTATTTACATGGCAAGTAGGAATACCCGGCTTCAAAAAAAGCCGCGTTTAAACGCGGCTTTTTAGTTTGCTGAAATATGCTTACCAGCGGGGCGGTGGAGCATAGGGTCCCTGTGGTTGGGCATAAGGTGCTGGTGGCTGACCATACGGCACCGGTGGCTGGCCATAATAAGGCCCTGCAGGTGCAGGACGGAAACGGTAGTCCTGCTGCTGTGGCTGCCTGTACGCTGGTGGGCGTGGAGCAGGTCTTGGCTCTGGCCTTGCTACTGGCGCAGGACGAGGACGTTGAGCCGGTCTTGCCGGCGGCCTTGTCACAGGGGCAGGGCGCTGAACTTGCGCTGGTGGCTGCATTGCCATCGGAGCAGGTTGTGGTGGCTGTGAACTTGCAGGTGTTTTTGATGCGTCAGCTTCTGGCTGGCTCGCAAGAGCCGGAGGTTGTTCCATCATGGGGGCTGAAGGCAGGTTGTCGATAGCGGCATCCATACGCTTGCGCATGGCAGCATGCTGGTCCCGCATCTGTTTCTGCATGGCTTCACGATGCGCCTTCATGCGTGCCTGCATTTCAGCTCTGTGAGCATCTCTTCCCTCGGCTGGTGTTGTCTCGGCCGGAGCGGTTTCAGCGCTGGGTGCTTCTTCTGTGGCAGGTGTGCTGGCGGCAGTCTCGGGGGCAGTTGTCTCTGGAGCCACTGCTTCGGGAGCTGCACTTGCTGCTACGCTACTCTGCTGAGGTTCAGCTTGTGGCTGTGCTGTATCAGCTGCAGCTTCGGGGGTTTCAGCGGTAGTTGAAGCGGCTTCAGGTGCTGCCGGCTGCTCTGCTTGCTTGCGGCGCGCTTCTGCTTCAGCTTGATGCTGTGCACGTTGCTGCTCAGCTTCCTGCTTCAGCTGATCGGCCTCCTTGCGCACCTGCTCTCTCATCTCTTCATGCTGCTTTGCCTGTTGTTGGCGGCGTGCTTCCATTTCTGCTTTTGCCTGCTCCATGCGTGAACGCATGTCCGCATGTGCTTTTTCCATCTCGGCTCTCATTGCAGCACGTTCTTTGCTCGGCTTGCCCGGTGGTGTGGAACCAGCAGCTGCAGAATCATTCCATGGTGGCTGCTCGGGTAGTGACCAGCCGCAGTTCTCGGCACGTTGACGCAGTTGCGGGTAGAGTCCGTCGCTATAAGCCTGGCGTGCGCTTCCGGAAAGGCGGGACATCTGTTCCTGATGATAGCGCTGTTCGCCCTGTGACATAGGCAGGGTACAGTCGGCGGCCATTACAGCTGTACCGGTGAGTGTTGATATGGCAGTCACCAGTGCAATCAGCTTTGAATCCATATTCTCCTCCAACATAAAGAATTGACATGATTTCGTTCAAGTGTAACAGGATTTTTGGATGAATTGTTTTCAGCGGGGCTGTGCCGGTATTATGATTGTTTCATCCCTTTCAATAAGGCGTACATGGAGCCCATATGCCAGAAACAAATGACGTACTTCAGCAGTTGGTCAGCATGGCACAGAATAGTGCACATTCGGCCGGTACGCTGACGCTCTATGCATTGGCCTCTACCATGCAATATGAGCAGGCGGGCTGTCTTTTCAAGCTAAACAAGCTGCGCGACCTGTCGGAGGAGGAGCGTCAATTTGCATACCAGCTGATGGAGTTGATGGCGCAGAACGGGAACCAGGGAGATGACTGGGATGCAGCGATGGCACAGCTGGACAATCTGATTCGAAACGGCTGACAGTTACTCTTTGCCTGTCTCAGTTCCTTCAGGGAGAACAAAGTTGCGTGGCTGATCGTACTGAAACACCTCTTTTCCATCAGCGTCGAGCAGTAGTGACACTCCCCTGTCCGGGTAAAACCAGAGTACGCGCTCTTCGTCTTCCAATTTCCATGCTGCCGGTTCGCCAAGGCGCTCACGGAAAAAGTCTGCCTCGAGACCACCATAAGACGGAATATAGGTGATTGCCTCAACAATCCGCGATATCGCCTTCTGCTGGTCCTCTTCTGAGAGTGTAAAGCGGGCATCACTGCCGGATGCGCCTTGTCTTGAGACGGCACGTTCCAGCATGGCGATCTTTTCGTCATCAGAGGCTGCCAGGTTGACTACGACTTTGGCTGTCAACGGGCCAAAACTGACTTTACCGAAATAGACTTCCAGGGCACCCGGCTTTTCACCCTGCGCAAACAGCGCAATGCCCTCAGGGGAGCCAAATTTATCGACTGTACCCTTGAGATCCGTATGTCCGAGGTGGATGTCGAGCACTGTGCTGCTGCCATCGTCATGTGTTGTGATCAGCCACGGCAAGTCAGTACGTGTGGTTGTTTCAAGGGGTCTATCCTGTCCGCTGCTGAATATCAGGACAGCCGCCAGTACGATAAAAAAGGCAACAATCAGCCAGGTAGTGCGACTCAAGGGCGGTCTCCATAATCCATATCAGGTTCAAGATCAGGCGGCATCTGCAGGAAGTAGCCCTGTACGCGCAGCGCCTCCAGAACTTGTCCGGCATCGACACGTGCGAGTTTTCTGTCAGAACCCAGTTCAAGGTTCATAACCAGTGAAGGTTTACCGAAGCCCTGCCGCAAGGGTTCGGGCAGGTCGTCATAGCCATCCTGGTCTGCAAGGTAGAGGTACATCTCCTGCTTACGGCTGCTTTTGTAGATCCAGCAATGCATTTTGGTTCCGCTGATTCCGTGTGGAATAGAGTTCGTGAGTCAGAAATTGGGGCTATTCTAACCCATTCTCCCGGCCTCTTGTGAGACTCTCTTATTCCAGCATGAAGAGCTGCCAGGCCTCTGCAACCAGCTTGCGCTCCTGTGCCAGTTGGTCAATGCCGACAATCGGCTTTTTTTCCATCAGCGCACTGCGGTGTGCATGTGCCCGCAATGCACGGTAGAGGCCGCTGAGGCGCTCACCCCATTGATCAGGAAGCAGTTGTGAATGATCCAGCGACTCCAGTTGACGGATATTGTCGCTGTACTGGCACAGTTCAGGGTGCTGGCTGGCCCAGCGCAGGATCATGTGCTGCACGATAAACTCGATATCTGTGATTCCTCCACGCCCTTGCTTAACGTCAAAACAGTCGTCACTGCTTTTGTCGAGGCTGTCGCGCATTTTTTCGCGCATCTTGATGACCTCTTCCCGCAAGGCGTCGGCATCCCGTTCTTCACAAAGGATTTTTTGACGAATCGTGGCGAAAGAGTCAACCAGGCCGGGGTCACCGGCAACCGGGCGGGCACGTACCAGTGCCTGGTGCTCCCATGTCCATGCATTGTTGTGCTGATATTTTTCAAATGCCGACAGTGAAGTGACCAATAGCCCCGAGTTGCCGTTTGGGCGCAGGCGCATGTCGATTTCGTAGAGTTGGCCAGAGGGTGTGCGTGTCGTCATGATATGAATCAGGCGTTGCGCAAGGCGTGCATAGAAATTCTCGGCAGCCAGTTGGCGTTTGCCGTCGGTCATGCTGTTGGGTGAGGAGTTATGCAGAAACACCAGGTCGAGATCCGAACCATAGCCGAGTTCAATGCCGCCAAGTTTTCCGTAGGCAATAATCACGAATCCGTACCCGTCACCGGTATCCGAGGGTTTGCCGTGACGTTCTGTCATATCACGCCAGGCGAGATCGAGTGCGGCTTCAAGTGTGACCTCGGCAATTTCGGTGAGGTAGTCACTGACGATCATCAGCGGCACGATTTCACTGACATCCGCAGCCGCAACACGTAAACGGTTGGTTGCGACAAACTGCCGTAATACCTCCATCTCCTGTTCGAGGTCACCGCTGACCGTGACGAGCTGTTGTTCGAGTTCCTCTTTCAGATCTGCCCTGGTTAATGGTTGATACAGCTGACGCGGATCGATGAGACTGTCGAGCAGAATCGGCTGGCGGCTGATCCAGTGGACGAACCATGGGCTGGCAGAGAGTAGTTTGACCAGTCCCTGCATGGCCGAGATGTTTTCCTTTAGCAGCGCAAGATAGGTGGTTCGGCGAGCAATTGTTTCGAGGATGAGACCCAGTCGCTCAATCGTTTCCGCTGAATTCTCGAGCGGCAGCGCCAACCCCAGCATGTGCGGGACGATTTCAGCAATCAGGTCGCTACCGCGCGGTCCGGCAGCGTGTAGTGTGCGACTCTCCTGCAATTTTCTGATGGCGTCGTCGGCAGCCTGCGCCTCTTTACAGCCGATTGATTCCAGCAGCGGGATGCGCTGCTCATCGTCAATTGCATTACGCCACAGGCGCGCCAGGGGTGCATCCTCCGGTTCCTCTTCCGTGGTGTCTGCGTTGAAGAGTGCCTCGAATTGCTGCTGCACGCGGTTACGATGCATGGAGAGTGTTTCGATAAAGGCAGAAACCGAATCGAACTGCATCAGGGTAGCGAGACGTTGCAAACCCTCCTGGTCTTCGGGTAGCAGGTGTGTCTGCTCGTCGCGCCACGCCTGGATGCGGTTTTCGGTCAGGCGCAGGAAACGGTATGCCTGCAGCAGGTCATCTGCAGCAGCATGAGGAACCAGCTCTTTCTCGGCAAGTCGTTCGAGAACCTGCTGGATAGGACGAATCTGAAGTTCCGGATCACGTCCACCGCGCATCAGCTGGAATACCTGGCCGATAAATTCGATCTCCCTGATACCACCGGGGCCGAGTTTGACATTGTCGCGCATACCTTTCATTTTGAGGTTGTCGCTGATCATCTGTTTCATACTGCGCAGGGATTCGATTGCACCGAAGTCGAGATAGCGGCGATAGACAAAAGGCCTGAGCATGGTCATCAGTTCCTGGCCTGCACCATCTTCTGAATAGATGATGCGTGCCTTGATCATTGCGTAGCGCTCCCACTCACGTGCCTGTGATTCGTAGTAGATCTCCATGAAATCAAAACTGGGCGCCAATGGGCCTGAATCGCCGTAGGGGCGCAGGCGTGTATCGGTACGGAAGACGAAGCCGTCAATCGTCTGGCTATTGAGTGCCTGGGTCAGTTTTTGGCACAGGCGGGTGAAGAAAGTCTCGTTGTCGAGTGAGCGATCGCCATCGGTCTGACCTCGATGCGGATAGGTGTAGATCAGGTCGATATCCGAGGACATGTTGAGTTCACGGGCGCCAAGCTTGCCCATGCCGATGACAACCAGGTGCTGCTGTATTCCGTTCTCGTCACGCGGGACTCCATGTTTCTCTACGAGCCACTTGTAATGAACACGTGCGGCCTGCTGTATGCAGACATCAGCCAGTGCTGACAGCGACTCAAGGGTTTCATTGAGGTCTGCCGACATGCCGAGGTCGCGCCAGATGATGTGAATCATGTGGCGGTGGCGAAACTGTCTGAGAACCTGGTTGAGTTGATCTTCACTGTCTACTTCAGACAGTGCCTCTGCAAGGGAGTCGTCCATCTGTTGCTGGGAACGAGGCTTGAGGATCAGTTCTCCATCGATCAAGGCATCGAGCAGCGCCTGGTTTCGTTCCAGTTGAGCGAGCACGTATTCACTGCCTGCAAGAACCGTCTCAAGTGAAGAGTTGAAGTCGGGATCTGCAGCAAGGTGTGCGTGAGTTGTCGAGTTTTTCCATTCTTCCAGGTAGCTATCGAGGCGAGGGTGGCTTGACATTATTCTGCATCTGCTTCGTAATAATAGTGTTGACTAATAATAACCCAGAACAATGCATCCCTGATGTGGGATTTCGCATCGGGAGCCGACGGAAGTAACGGCCATAATTTTTTTAATACCATGTTGTATATGGAGAGGATTTGAGAATGAATAAAGTTTTAAGCGCTACACTCGCTCTGTTGTTTGCCCTGCTGATCTCAGGAGCGTCTTTTGCGGCTGATCCAATGAGTAAAATGGCTGATACCATGGCAGGTGCCATGGGCGCTGCTGCTGATACCGCTAAAGATATGACCGGTACAGGTGACAAGGCAAAGGAAGGTGAAGCAGCGAAGGAAGGCGAGGCAGCAGCTAAAAAGGAAGGCGAGCCCGAGCCCGAGCCTGATTGCGATTAATTTCAGAGATGAAAGTGGCTGATTGAATTAGCCATTTTTCCTGCATAAAAAAGCCCCGCATTTGCGGGGCTTTTTTGTACGGCATTGTGCAGCCATGAATCTGTATTTAAGTTCCAGGGGCGAGGGATGGTGCTCAAGATCAAGACAGACTCCAGACCCGCTCCCGGGGCTTAAATTACATCATGCCGCCCATGCCTCCCATTCCACCCATGGGATCCATGCCGCCGCCGGCTGCAGCCGGTGCTTCTTCCTGAGGCTCCTCGGCAACCATCGCCTCGGTGGTGATCATCAGGGCTGAAACGGAAGCAGCGTTCTGCAGAGCAGAGCGGGTGACCTTGGTCGGGTCAAGAATACCCATGTCGACCATGTCGCCGTACTCGCCATTTGCAGCGTTGAAGCCGTAGTTACCTTCGCCGTTTACAACATTGTTGAGAACAACTGAAGGCTCGCCGCCTGCGTTAGAAACGATCTGGCGCAGAGGCTCTTCCATTGCACGACGTGCCAGTTTGATACCGACATCCTGGTCGTGGTTATCGGCAGTCAGGCCGGAGATTGCACTGAGTGCGCGAACCAGGGCAACACCACCGCCCGGGACGATGCCTTCTTCAACAGCAGCGCGGGTTGCATGCAGCGCATCTTCAACACGTGCTTTTTTCTCTTTCATTTCAACTTCAGTCGCAGCACCAACCTTGATGACGGCAACACCGCCGGCCAGCTTGGCAACACGTTCCTGCAGCTTTTCGCGGTCGTAATCTGAAGAAGTCTCTTCGATCTGTGCGCGAATCTGCTCAACGCGTGACTTGATGTCATTCTCGACACCGGCACCGTCGATAACAGTGGTCTCTTCCTTGGTGATGATAATGCGCTTGGCAGTACCCAGCTCGTTAAGAGTTGCTTTCTCGAGAGTCAGGCCAACCTCTTCAGAGATCACGGTAGAACCGGTGAGGATGGCTAGATCCTGCAGCATTGCCTTACGGCGGTCACCGAAACCCGGTGCCTTGACTGCAGCAACCTTGACGATGCCACGAATGGTGTTAACTACCAGGGTCGCCAGTGCTTCGCCTTCAACATCTTCTGCGATAATCAGCAGAGGACGGCTTGCCTTGGCAACGGCTTCCAGTACGGGGAGCAGGTCACGGATGTTGGAGATCTTCTTGTCGAATAGAAGGATGAAGGGATCTTCCATTTCAACATTCTGTGCTTCCTGGTTGTTGATAAAGTAAGGAGAGAGGTAGCCACGGTCAAACTGCATGCCTTCAACGACATCCAGCTCGTTTTCCAGTGCTGAACCTTCCTCAACAGTGATAACGCCTTCTTTGCCAACCTTGCCCATCGCATCGGCAATGATGTTGCCGATGGAGGTGTCGGAGTTCGCAGAGATTGAACCAACCTGTGCGATCTGATCTTCGGTTTCACATGGCTTTGAGAGGTTACGCAACTCTTCGATTGCAGCAGCAGTTGCCTTGTCGATGCCGCGCTTCAGATCCATCGGGTTCATACCGGCAGCAACTGCCTTGAGGCCTTCGCGAACCATTGCCTGGGCGAGAACGGTTGCGGTAGTGGTACCGTCACCGGCGATATCAGAAGTCTGTGAAGAGACCTCTTTAACCATCTGTGCACCCATGTTTTCGAACTTGTCAGTCAGCTCGATCTCTTTAGCGACCGAGACGCCGTCCTTGGTGATGGTTGGCGCGCCGAAGCTCTTTTCGAGAACAACGTTGCGGCCTTTCGGGCCAAGGGTAACCTTTACAGCATTGGCGAGGACGTTAACACCTGCCAGCATTCTGTGGCGAGCGTCGTCGCCAAAACGTACTTCTTTTGCACTCATTTGAAATATCCTGTGGAATTAAGTTTGCTTAGCCTTCGATAACGCCCATGATGTCTTCTTCGCGCATCACGAGTACTTCTTCACCGTCAACCTTCACTTCGGTGCCCGAGTATTTGCCGAACAGAATCTTGTCGCCGACTTTAACGTCGAGGGCGCGGACTTCGCCGCTATCAAGGATTTTGCCGTTGCCAACAGCGAGGATTTCGCCTTCGGCAGGTTTTTCTGTAGCGCTGTCTGGCAGCACGATACCGCCTGCGCTGGTGCGTTCTTCTTCCATGCGGCGTACGACGACGCGATCATGTAAAGGACGAATGTTCATTGAGGACATCTCCTGAAACTTATTAGTTTGTGGTTAAAACAAGTCGTGTGCTGTTAGCACTCGTTAATTGTGAGTGCTAATAATAGGGGCAAAATTTCTCAGGTCAAGCCCGAATCGTGGCTAATTTAGGGTTGTGGTGCTTGAAGACCCATCAGCAGCATCGACATATCCTTGCCGTTAATGACGAGGCCCTTCTCGGGGGAGAAGACAATATCGTAGGCATACTGGTCCTTTTCGATCGCCTCGCCGAACCCCCTGATGAGTGACGTTACCAGCACCACTTGCATCAGCTCGGGCTGCTGCTGCGACCTTTGCGCGGCCTGGGTGGAGATAAAGTCGAGTCCGTTGATCGTTCCCTTGAGGTGTCCGTCGAGAAAATCGAGTGGCGTGTCGCTGTTGGCAAGAAACTGTTTTGGATCGCTGTCAGGCGGCAGCAGGGGTTCGACCGTGCCAATGAACTGCAGGTCAAATTTACCACCAGCAATTTGTAACTTGTTGATTTTTAATAGCGGGGGCTGTTGCAGAAGGATTTTCTGCAGCAACTGGCCAATCAGTTGGCGGTCGCTTTCACCAACCGGGAGGAGTGTTGCCAGGCTCTCAAGAAAGCGTATCAGCGGCAACCTGGCCACGGTTATATCCAGCTGCAGGCTGATGGGCTGCAGTTCGGCTGTAACTTGCGGCAGGGAAAGGTGGAGATTCCTGAAATGGAAGCTCCCGCGCAGATCACTGAGTTCTTCTTGTCCTGTGTAACTCGCCAGGCTACCAATCTCATCCAGGCTGGCAACTTGCAGACCATCCTCGCTGTAAGTCAGGTTCACAATGCGGCCATCGGATGTCAGGGAGGAACCGGATGCCGTGCGCAAGAGGCCAAGAATGTAGTTGAGAACCAGTTTCTGATTCTCTGCCTTGTCCAGCTCTTCCTGCTCAATATTCACTAATGCATCCATCTGCTCCATCAGCGAAAGCAACAGAGGGAGTGAAAATTTCTCAAGGCTTGCGTTGGAGATGATTTTTTCCACTTCCACTTGCTGGCCACTGCCGCTATCGAAGTGGATTCCGCTGGCATTGAAATCTGATTTTCCACCGATCACACCATCCTGCTCTGTGACTGCCTGCTGGAAACTGACAGAGTTGATTGTCAGGTAGGGCCCCTTGCGGAGATTTATCTTTTCAATAGTCTGTACGGTGATTGATTCAAGGCGGCAATCCGTACCTGTGCTGAGTAGTTGCCAATAGCTTCCATTACAATGTTGATCGGCAATATCGACTGTCAGCAGTGGCTTGCCCTTGTCGAGGATGATCCACTGGGACGGAATTGTGAGCTGATAGCTGAATTTTTCATCTTCACCGGGTGTTGTCCGGTAGACAAAATCGCCGAATTGAATGCCATTTCCTGCGGGATCAGTAAGTCGGGTGTCGAGCAAGGCAACTTCTATGATTTCACCTTTGCGTACAGCCTCGATCGGCTTGCCGACCTGCAGGGAGAGTTCGCGCGGGACGCCATGTGCAGATTTCAGTGAACCAACAAGGGCTTTCAGAACCATCTCTTCCTGCGAGCCCGGTGTGGCTGGAACAACGGTCAGCTTCGGAGTTGCAATGGCATCTGGCTGTACAGCAGGTTTCTCTTCGGTTGCCTGGAGCAGGGCTGGCTGGAGTGTGCAGGCAGACAGCAGGAGTGCTGCGCTGACTCTCTTTTTCAAGGATTTCTTTACGTACGGTTTAACTTTGTGGCTTGCTGTCATCCTGACCGTTCCTTTTGAATTCGCCCTCGATAATATCACCCTCACGTGAGTATCGAATCTCTTCGCGAATGATGGTGACATCCGGTTTTTCACCTGCCGGTGTGATGATTTGACTATTTTTCAGCCAGCGCAAAACAAGAAGGTGGCGCAATGGTGGTATCAGCAGCAGAAAGCCGATGGTGTCGGTGACGAAACCCGGCAGCAGAAGGGAGATGCCAGCGACCGCAAGTAGGATGCCCTGCAGCATATCGAATGCCGGGGCCTCACCCTGATCGAGTTGCTGGCGCATACGGAAAATGGTCGAAATGCCTTGCTGGCGAACCAGCCAGCCACCGATGACGGCTGTCAGGATGACCAGCCAGATGGTCGCAAAAGCACCAATCTCGCTACCGACCTCTATCATAATGTAGAGTTCAGTTGCGGGAACGGCAACAAAAAACAGCAGGAAGAGTAGGGGCATAGGGGCTTTTCTGGTGTCAGTTGAATGGATGGCTACGGCCGATTTCGGTTGTCATGGACGCGCAGCCGTTATTAGCCCTAAAATAGGGCCGCTATAAAAGAATTACAAGAGCATTGTCTCGCTGATGAAGCTGATCGTTTACTGTACATGCCCTGACAAGGGTGTTGCTGAAACAATTGCAGAGATGCTGGTTGAACGGCGGCTTGCCGCTTGCGTCAATATATTGCCGCAGGTGCAATCGATTTACCGCTGGCAGGGTCAGATAGAACATGATGATGAGATTTTGCTGCTGATCAAGAGTGATGTTGCGCATTTTGAATCCCTCAGGGAGGCGATTATGGCGCAGCACCCCTATGATCTCCCAGAAATAATAGGTGTCCCGGTCGCGGCCGGTCACCCGGAGTATTTAACGTGGATTACAAACGAGCTTACCAAGTCCTGACTTTACTGCTTGCAGCTGGTGTGGCATTGATGTCCACCTCGGCCTTTGCGCTGTTTGAGGAGGACGAATTCCTGATGCCCGACGAGGCGTTCAAGGCAGACCTTGTCGAGGTTGATGGACGGCTCGAGGCACGCTGGCAAATCGTTGACGGCTATTATCTCTATCGCGACAAGCTCAAGTTTGAAAGCCTGACTTACGGCGTGGTGCTGGGCGAACCGCAGCTGCCTGAATCCAAGACCAAGAACGATCCCAATTTCGGAAACACCGAGGTTTATTACCATGCATTGATCGCGAGCCTGCCGGTGGAGCAGGGCAGTGGAGATGCCGAGGTGCGCGTCACCTACCAGGGTTGTGCAGAAAAGGGTCTCTGTTATCCGCCACAGCGCAAGGTGTTCCCTGTGGTGCTTGCAGCGCTTGCTACGCCCGCACAGGCTGCACCTGCGAATGACCCGGTACAAGAGATCGCCGCTATTGGTGATTCACTCGGTTTTGATGATGATTTGTTGCCGCCAGAACAGGCGTTCAATTTTGATGCGCAGCTTGTCGATGACAGCACGTTGCGCGTGAACTGGAACGTGGCAGATGGCATTTACCTCTATGCCGACAAGATGAAGCTTGCCGTCAGCGGTGGCGCAACGGCAGGAGAATTCACTTTTCCGGCTCCAGAGAAAAAGTGGGGACTGGCACCGGATGGTACCGAAGGCGAACTGGATGTCTACCACGGTTTAGTGACTGTCGATGTACCGCTCAATCGCGTGAGTAATGATCCCGTTGTACTGAATGCCGGTTACCAGGGGTGTGCAGAGATTGGTATCTGCTACCCGCCACAGAAAAAACAGCTGAGCTTTCCTTTCTCGACAGCTGATGCATCAATGGCAGCGGTGGCTCAGCCGGTTGAACCGACCCCTGTTCCTCAAACAGTCGATGTCAAACCAATGGGGCCGCTGTGCGATGATGTTTCAGGTGCCAATGCCACGTTTGGCAACAAGGGGTTCTGGACGATTATCCTGTCGTTTTTCATCATCGGTGCGCTCTTGTCGCTGACACCATGTGTCTTCCCGATGATTCCGATCCTGTCAGGAATCATTACCGGGCATAGCGGAAAGATGACGCCGGCGAAGGGCTTCATGCTCTCGGTGATCTACGTATTGGCGATGGCGGTTACCTACACTTTGGCAGGTATCATCGCAGCCAAGTCGGGTGAGAACCTGCAGGTCGCGCTGCAAAGCCCGATCGCACTCTCACTGTTTGCCGGACTGTTTGTGTTGCTGGCGCTGTCAATGTTCGGTTTTTATGAACTGCAGCTGCCTTCCAGCCTGCAGAGCAAGCTGACCGAGTTCAGCAACAAGCAGAAAGGCGGTAGCTATACTGGCGTTGCCATCATGGGTTTCCTCTCGGCACTCATTGTCGGACCATGTGTTGCACCGCCACTGGCAGCTTCGCTTGCCTATATCAGCCAGACTGGTGACGTGGTACTTGGCGGAACAGCCCTGTTTGTCATGTCGATCGGTATGGGTCTGCCGCTGCTGGCACTTGGTGCCTCGGCAGGCAAGCTGTTGCCTCGTGCAGGCGGTTGGATGGATGCGGTCAAGGCTGTCTTTGGCGTTGTCATGCTGGCGATCGGTATCACCATGCTGGAACGTCTCGCACCGACCTTTATTCCTGCTTACCTGCCGATGATCCTGTGGGGGCTGTTGCTGATTGCATCGGCAATCTACATGGGCGCACTTGAGCAGTTGCCTGAAGGCGCTTCCGGATGGCGCAAACTGTGGAAAGCCCTCGGTATCGCCTTTATTGCCTGGGGTGCCGTTGTTCTGATCGGCGCTGCCAGCGGCAAGGATGATCCATTGCAGCCACTGGTTCATACAGAGCATGTGGAGTTCAAGCGAATTACTACCGTGGAGCAGCTTGATGCCGAACTGGCTGCAGCGCGTGCGGCAGGCAAGCCGGTCGTGCTCGATTTCTATGCCGACTGGTGTGTCTATTGTAAAACCATGGAACGCGAAATCTTCCCGCACCCGCTGGTGCAGGAGAAGTTCGAGGGCAAACTGCTGCTGCAGGCTGATGTTACTTCCAACACCGAGCTGATGGATGAGTTTGGCCTGGTGGCACCACCGACAATACTGCTGTTTGATGCGGAGGGTACCGAGCTGTGCAACTATCGCATGATCGGTAACGTGACCGTCGACCAGTTGCTCGAACGTCTGAACGCGGCGGGCATGTGACTGCAGTGAAAAAACATGGGCTGTTGGCCGGATTGCTGATTGTCGCACTGGGTGCAGGTATTGGCCTGGGTGTGATGCAGCAGAATGGTTCCCTGCAGAGGGGATTCGATACGCTGACGATCAAGCTGTTCGGTCAATACATGCCTGAATTTTCATTGTCTGACCTTAAGGGTGAACTGCACAGTAGCAGCGAGTGGCAGGATAATGTGGTGGTACTCAACTTCTGGGCAACCTGGTGTCCGCCATGCACTGCTGAAATGCCGATGTTCGATGCTTTGCAAGATGAATACGAAGAAGCCGGCGTGAAATTTGTGGGTATCGCAATTGATAACCAGGCAGATGTCGAAACATTCATCACGGAGAAAGAGATTGGCTATGAGATACTCATGGGAAATCCGGACAGTATGACCTTGTCCAAATCTCTGGGTAATAAAAACGGTGGACTTCCCTTTACGGCTGTTTTTGATCGTGCCGGCAAACTGGTTGCAACAGTTGTTGGCGAGGTGCCGCGTGAACGTCTCAATAATCTTCTGGCAGTATTAACCTCCTCATGAGTGAACAAAAACCACTACTGGTACTGGTCGATGGCTCCTCCTACCTGTTCCGCGCTTACCATGCATTGCCGCCACTGACGAATTCGAAAGGCGAGGCGACAGGTGCGCTGGTTGGTGTGATTAACATGTTGCGCAAGCTGATTGCCGACTACCAGCCGAGTAATATCGGCGTTGTTTTCGATGCGCCGGGTAAAACCTTTCGCAACGATCTCTACGCAGAATACAAGGCCAATCGCCCACCGATGCCGGATGACCTGCGTGAGCAGATAAAGCCGTTGCACGAGATCATTCGTGCCATGGGCCTGCCAGTGATTATCGAGTCTGGTGTAGAGGCAGATGACGTGATTGGAACGCTTGCTGCAGAAGCAACGCGTGATGGTGTTGAGACGGTGATCTCCACCAGCGACAAGGATCTCGCACAGCTGGTTAGCGATCACGTCACCCTGGTTAACACCATGTCGGAGACAAAAAGCGACCGCCAGGGTGTGATCGACAAGTTCGGTGTCGCACCTGAGCAGATCATCGATTACCTGGCACTGGTTGGCGATACCTCGGACAATATTCCCGGCGTGCCAAAGTGTGGCCCCAAGACTGCTGCCAAGTGGCTGTCTGAGTTTGGTGACATTGATAACCTGCTTGCCAATGCTGACAGCATCAAGGGCAAGATTGGTGAAAGCCTGCGTGCCTCAATGGAGCAGATACCGCTGTCGCGTGAACTCACCACGATCAAGACAGATGTGAAATTGCACGAGTCGATTCCCGATCTTGTTGCCACACCAGCAGATACGCAAAAACTGCGTGAGTGGTATCGGCACATTGAATCAAACCGCCTGCTGGCAACGCTTGATGAAGAGGCTGGAGTGGCAGATGCAGAGACGCCCGAGGCTGAAGCACCTGCAGAGCTGAAATATGAAACCATTCTGACACAGGATGATTTTGAGCGTTGGCTCGAAAAGCTCTCCAGTGCCGAGCTGATTTGTATTGATACGGAAACCACCAGTCTCGACTATATGCAGGCAGAAATTGTCGGCCTGTCGTTTTCAGTCGAGGCGGGAGAGGCCTGCTATATTCCCGTTGCCCACAACTACCCGGGTGCACCGGATCAGCTCGACCGGGAGATGGTGCTGACGACTCTCAAGCCGTTGCTCGAGGATGCGAACATCGCCAAGGTGGGGCAGCATCTCAAATATGACATGAACATACTGGCGAATGCCGGAATTAACCTGCAGGGTGTTGCCTATGACACCATGCTTGAATCCTACGTCTTCAACTCGACCGCGACACGGCATGACATGGATTCGCTTGCGCAGACCTACCTGAACCTCAAAACAATCAAGTATGAAGAGGTTGCCGGCAAGGGTGCAAAGCAACTGACATTTGACCAGGTGCCGCTGGAGCAGGCTGCTCCCTATGCAGCGGAAGATGCCGACATTACATTGCGCCTGCATCAGGCGATCTGGCCAAAACTTTCCGCAGAGAGTGGCCCTAAATCGGTTTTCGAAACAATCGAAATTCCACTCGTGCCTGTGCTGTCGCGCATCGAATGCACAGGTGTGCGCATAGATTCGGCGATGTTGGTCAAGCAGAGCGGCGAACTGGCAACCCGTATGCACAAGCTCGAGGAGCAGGCGTACGAAATTGCAGGACGCTCCTTCAATATGGGATCACCCAAGCAGATTGGGCAGATCTTCTTCGAGGAACTCGAACTGCCGGTAATCTCCAAGACTCCCAAGGGGGCACCATCGACAGCAGAGTCCGTGTTGCAGGAACTGGCCGAGCAGGGACATGAGCTTCCGCAGGTGATCCTGTCGCACCGCGGTCTTGCCAAGTTACGCTCAACCTATACAGACAAGCTGCCGGAGATGGTTGATCCCGACACTGGCAGGGTACACACCTCGTATCATCAGGCAGTGGCTGCGACCGGACGCCTCAGTTCATCGGATCCAAACTTGCAGAACATCCCTGTGCGCACCGAAGAGGGACGCAGAATTCGTCAGGCATTTGTGCCTGAGGATGGTTATCGCATGGTGGCTGCTGACTACTCGCAGGTCGAGTTGCGCATCATGGCGCACCTGTCAGGCGACAAGGCTCTGATGGGTGCATTCTCCGACAACATGGATGTTCACCGTGCCACTGCAGCAGAGGTGTTTGGTGTCACGCTTGATGAGGTGACACCTGATCAGCGTCGTTCTGCCAAGGCGATCAACTTTGGCCTGATCTACGGCATGTCGGCATTCGGGCTGGCCAAGCAACTGGGCGTTGAGCGCTCTGTGGCGCAGGAGTATGTCGATCTCTATTTCGAACGCTACCCGGGCGTTCGGGAGTTCATGGATTCAATCCGTGCCGATGCGCATCAGAACGGTTATGTCGAGACAGTGTTTGGACGCCGCCTCTACCTGCCGGAGATCAATTCACGCAACGGCATGCGTCGTGCAGCATCTGAACGTACCGCGATCAATGCACCGATGCAGGGAACAGCAGCAGATATCATCAAGTTGGCAATGCTGGATGTTGATGGCTGGATTCGCAATGACAAGCCTGATGTACGCATGATCATGCAGGTGCACGACGAGCTTGTGTTCGAGGTTGCTGAAGGCCAGCTCGATTCTGCGGTTGAGCAAATCAGCAGCAGAATGTCACAGGCTGCAGAACTGAAAGTACCGCTTGTTGTTGATGTTGGTATTGGTGATAACTGGGACGAGGCACACTAAGTAAAGGCCGGTTTATCAGACCGCCTTGATGGTTGTCGCTGTGTCAGCATGAAATTCGAACACCAGGTAGGCGCACGGCTCTGTTCCCTCATTGTGCGTGTTATGCAGTTCACCGGCCCGGATGAAAAAGACACCACCACGGCCAAGTCGTTGATTGAGTACGCTTAATTCACCTTCAAGAACAATAATTGCAGTGTCGTATTGATCGACATGCCGCTTGAATGATTGGCCAGGTTGCAGTCGGGTGAAATGCATGTGCAGATGTTTTAGCCCGGAACTCTGGTGGTTGACTGAAAGCCGATTGTTTCCTGCATCATAGAAGGATTTTTTATATCCGACAGTTTTTGCTGGCCTGGATTGCGCTGCCCGTGCGCTCCAGCGGAACATGAGGTATTGAATCGGTTCTTCACTGCCGTTGTAGATCGTATGTGTTTGCCCTGAAGGATAATAGAAAAAATCTCCGGCGAGGGATGGATATGCCCGAAGTGCTCCCTTGCCCGGTTCGTTGATGAAGATGGTTGCTGTGCCTGAGAGGACGAGCAGGATCTCCTCGTCATCATGATCATGTGGCATATGCGGCATGCATCCCGGCAGCAGTTCTGAAGCATGACACGAGAACTTTCTGAAAATCCGGGTCGGCGTGTTGAAGTAAGGGAAGGCGGCCCAGTTCAACTGTTTCTTGTTTGCAAGTTCAGGCTGTACGGCAATAGATGCTGCCGTATAGGTCAGTTGTCCGTTCTTTTCCAGAACATTGTGATTGACCAAGGGGTCAGGTTTTCCCTGGACTGGCATCACTGGAGGGGCACTTGCATGGCCGTCATTATAAACAAATGGGTAAGACATATAGTCCTTAGCGAACCTGATCGGTATGCCACGTTTGCCATACTGCAGTAACAGGGTACGTCGTGGAAGCCTGTTATGGTTGAAAGTGCCATGCCACAAGCGGCCGTCAAAGAATATGCCATCTCCATCATTGCAGGATGGGGCCATAATGCTGGCTTCAGAATCGTATTCAAGCGCTTTTTCAAGTACGGCCACGCCATCGGGGTCATATCTTGCCGGGTCTTCATAGGCAAAGAATTTCTGCACAGGCACCCCATATGTATGGCTGCCGGGAATCGCCATCAAGGTGCTGTTCTCATCAACACCGGAGATGCCGATCCAGAGTGAAACGAAGCCACCTTCAGGCCGGCTGGTTTCGTTGTCTGAATGCCAGAGATGGATCTGGTCAGGCTCGCGATCAATAATTTGGGCGCCCCATAAATAGTAATCGCTGTTTTCGAAAAGTGAGTCCAGCTGGTGACGGATGGTTTGGCTGGTAGCAAGCTGTCGCACTTGCGTATCTGTCATCCACAGTCGCTTCAGCTCATTGGGTTTGCTTAGATCACCTGAGTCTACGTCCAGAGATGCGAGGTAATCGATGGTTTCGCTATCGATTAATTGTCTCGCAGCGATGTATCCCTGTTTTTTCCACTCTTCAGTCATGTCAGCGAGTTCATTCAGCCTGTATGTTGTACCACTCGTTGAGCTTGGCATGGATTTCATCAACGCCGCGTTTTTTGAGTGCGGAGAAGAGTTGTACGGTGACATCGGGGTACTCTGCGATGCGCTTGCGAACCTTGAGCATGGCGGCGGTGGCGGGACCGTTTTTGAGCTTGTCCGACTTGGTCATCAGGATATGAACCGGCAGTTCGAGATGAACGCACCATTCAATCATTTGCATGTCGAGATCCTTCATCGGGTGGCGGCAATCCATCATGACTACGACGCCCTTGAGGCACTCACGCTGTTCGATGTAATTGGATAACAATCCACGCCACTGTTCGCGAATTGAGCTGTGTACCTTGGCAAATCCATACCCGGGCAGATCGACAAGTCGACGATTCTCATCAAGGGAGAAGAGATTGATCAGCTGGGTGCGGCCGGGGGTTTTACTGGTGCGTGCCAGACTCTTCTGGTTTGTCAGTGTGTTGATGGCGCTCGACTTGCCTGCGTTTGAACGGCCGGCAAAAGCGACCTCGTAGGCATCTTCGCAGCTGGGTAGTTGCTCCAGTGCGGCAGCGCTCATGTCAAATTTAGCCTGGTAGAAAAAAGGGTTCACTGAAGATCCTCTGGTGATCGGTTGAATATGGCGGCCAGGCCGTCGTCAAGCGTAGGGTACTCCAGTTCGAGTTCGAGGTCTGCCATCAGTTTTGCATTGGAGAGGCGGCGCGACTCTTTCAGGTAGCTCAGCAGACCCTTGCTGAGCACCCCCTGTGCTTCTGCCATGCTGATTGTCGGCGGGTGCGGTAATCCAGCAAAATCGGCAACGCGCATGAAATAGTCAGTCATATTGCCCGGCTGACCGTCAGTCACGTTATAGATTTCCCCGTTACGGCCCTTTTCACCCAGGGCGAGAATGATGCTGGCAAGATCGTCGACATGAATACGGTTGGTAAATGGCGCCTGATCGGCACATAATAGCGGCTCCTGACTCTCGAGGCGCTGTAATGGCAGCCGGTTCGGGCCATAGATGCCGGCAACACGAATGATGATATGGGGCCAGCCTTCCCGTGTCGCCTTTTGTCTGATCTGCTGTTCCGCATCGAGACGTCTCTTTGCACGCTCGGCTTTGGGTGCGACAGTTGCAGTTTCGTCGATCCATGCTCCATGGCAGTCGCCATAGACGCCAGTTGTGCTTAAGTAGATAAGGCTTTTCGGCGTGCCTGACACGGCATCGAGAAAATGTTGCATGCGTGTGTCGACACTCCCCTGTGGAGGTGGCGGCGCAAGATAGAGCAGGTGTTTGGCATCGATATTGATGGGTGCAATAGCAGTGTCGAGGTCTGCGATGCAAGGCGTAACGCCTTCATGGGCAAGTTGTTGTGCGCTCTTGTCTGAGCGTACTAGACCCGTAACAGAAGCACCTTGCCGGAGCAGTTTTGCGGCAATTCGGCGCCCGAGGTCGCCGCAGCCAACGATTAACGTTGCAGTCATTAGGTTTTAATTCGGCCCGAAATACGGGACAATTTCGCAATTTTTACGGATTCAAGCAAGTTTATGTCTGATTTTCAGGTCACAATCGAGTCAAATGGGCAGCAATTTACCGTTCACAAGGGTGAAGCCATCCTTGATGCAGCTCTGCACCAGAATGTTATTTTGCCCTATGGGTGTCGCAGCGGCAGTTGTGGCTCTTGTGCGGTTACCCTGGTCGAGGGCGAAGTCGAGTATCCATTTGGAATCCCGGGTGCAATGCCTGATGAGGAGGGTGCATGCCTTACTTGCCAGGCCCAGCCCCTGTCGGATGTGACAATTCGTGCCGAAGTGCTCGAAACTATCGAGGAGATCGAGGTTAAGGCGTTGCCATGCAAGCTTGAGCACATGGAGCAGCTGTGCCATGACGTCATGGGTCTGCATCTCAAGCTGCCGGACAGCCAGCGTTTGCGTTTTCTGGCTGGTCAGTACCTTGATATCATCCTGCCGAACGGCCACCGTCGTGCCTTCTCGATCGCCAATGCGCCGCACGATGATGAAGTCATCGAACTGCATGTGCGCTATGTTTCGGGTGGTGAGTTCACCGAGACTGTATTCAACTCCCTGCAGGAGAAGACAATACTGCGTATCGAGGCGCCACTGGGATCGTTTATCCTGCGTGAACACTCAGACCGTCCGATGCTGTTTGTTGCCGGTGGCACCGGTTTTGCGCCGATCAAGGCGATGGTCGAACACGCCCTGTATGTCGGTGAGAAGCGGCCAATGAAAATTTACTGGGGTGTGCGCTCCAGTCGTGATCTTTACCTTCCGGATATGCCGCAGAAGTGGGCCGACGAAAATGCTAATGTCGAGTTTGTACCCGTACTGTCAGAACCGGATGAAGGTTGGCAAGGACGTTCGGGCTTCGTTCACGAGGCAGTGGTTGAAGACATCGAGGATATTGCCGATTATGATGTCTACATGGCAGGTCCGCCGGTCATGGTCGAGGCGTGTGCAAACGCTTTTGCGGATAAAGGGCTGTCACGAGACCACATGTATTCAGATGTATTCGAATATGCTGCGGCCAAAGAGAAACAAGAGGTTTCCTAATGCCTGAATATCGCGGGACAACAATCCTATCTGTACGTCGAAACGGCAAAGTTGTTATCGGTGGTGATGGCCAGGTGAGCCTTGGCAACACCGTCATGAAAGGTAATGCGCGCAAGGTGCGCCGTCTCTACAAGGATCGTGTGATTGCCGGATTTGCCGGTGCAACAGCCGATGCGTTTACCCTGTTTGAGCGTTTTGAAGGCAAGCTTGAACAGCATGGGGGGCACCTGACGCGTGCCGCTGTAGAGATGGCAAAAGACTGGCGTACCGACAAAATGCTGCGCCAGCTCGAAGCGCTCTTGTGTGTTGCTGATCATTCAGCATCGCTGATTCTTTCCGGTAATGGTGATGTCATTCAGCCGGAAGACGACCTCATGGCGATCGGTTCCGGTGGCGCTTATGCCCAGGCTGCTGCCCGTGCCCTGCTAGACAACAGCGAGCTTGATGCACGCGGGATTGTCGAGAAGGGGCTGCATATTGCGGCAGATATCTGTGTCTATACCAATCACAATCTCGTCATCGAAGAACTTGAAATCCAGGACTCCTGATTTGTACCATGTCTGAAATTACTCCCCGCGAAATCGTCGCAGAACTCGATAAACATATCATTGGTCAGGCCGAGGCGAAGCGCGCCGTGGCGATTGCTCTGCGAAATCGCTGGCGTCGTTCACAGGTTGACGAGGAGATGCGTGCCGAGATCACACCAAAGAATATTCTAATGATCGGTCCGACCGGTGTCGGAAAAACCGAGATCGCACGTCGCCTGGCAAAGCTGGCCAATGCGCCTTTCATCAAGGTTGAGGCAACCAAGTTTACCGAGGTTGGCTATGTCGGACGCGAAGTTGACAGTATCATTCGTGACCTTGCCGATTCGGCCACCAAAATGGCACGTGAAGTGGCGATGGAAGAAGTGCGCGACAAGGCGCGCGAAGCAGCCGAGGAACGTGTGCTTGATGCCCTGTTGCCGTCAGCCACCCCCACGACATGGGAGCAGGAGAGCCAGGAAACACCTGAAGAGTCGTCGACACGTACCAAGTTTCGTTACAAGCTGCGTCGCGGCGAACTGGATGACAAGGAGATCGAGATAGAGGTTGCTGCACAGAAGGTCGGTGTCGAGATCATGACGCCACCGGGCATGGAGGAGATGACCGGCCAGTTGCAGGAGATGTTCCAGAACATGGGCGGCTCAGGTCGTTCAAAACGGCGCAAGCTGCATATCAAGGAAGCCCTCAGGCTGATTGAGGATGAAGAGGCAGCCAAACGGGTCAACGAGGAAGAGATGAAGCTGCAGGCAATAGATAATGTTGAGCAGCATGGCATTGTCTTTATCGACGAGATCGACAAGGTCTGTTCACGCGCCCAGGCAAGTGGTGCTGACGTCTCCCGCGAAGGAGTGCAACGTGATTTACTGCCGCTGGTCGAGGGATGTACCGTCTCCACCAAGCAGGGCATGGTGAAAACAGATCACATCCTCTTCATCGCCTCGGGCGCTTTCCACCTGGCCAAGCCATCTGACCTGATTCCTGAACTGCAGGGGCGTATGCCGATTCGGGTTGAGCTTTCGGCACTTAGTGTTGAGGATTTCTCACGTATTCTGACCGAGCCGGATGCATCCCTGACAGAGCAGTACCAGGCTCTGATGCAGACCGAGGGTGTTTCGGTAGAGTTCGAAGCGAGTGGCATCCAGCGCATTGCCGAGATCGCATGGCAGGTTAACGAGAAGACAGAGAATATCGGTGCACGCCGTCTGCACACCGTGCTGGAACGTTTGCTCGAAAGCCTCTCGTATGAAGCCTCGGACAGGGCGGGAGACAGTGTCACAATTGATGCGGCCTATGTTGACGAGAGTCTTGGCGAGCTGGCGCAGGATGAAGATCTGACGCGCTACATCCTTTAACATCAGACACACTGCGGAATCTCCGCAGAAGATGGCGTTACAATACCGCCATTGAATCGATTTTCGAGGTTTTTATCATGTCCAGACCAATGCCAACAGAGCTTAACCTGCACCGTCAGTCGCGGGTACTCGAGGTTGCATTTGACGATGGCAACAAGTTCTCGCTGCCGTGTGAATTTCTGCGTGTCTATTCGCCCTCAGCCGAAGTACAGGGACATACTCCTGACCAGCGCGTGCTGCAGGTTGGTAAAGAGGCTGTCAATATCGAGCGTATTGAACCGGTCGGCAATTATGCTGTTGCGCTGCATTTTGATGACGGACACAACACCGGTATCTATTCATGGGAGACGCTCTACACCATGGGCGCTAACTATGACGAGATGTGGCAAGAGTATCTCTCCGAACTCGAAGCTGCCGGGAAAGAGAGAAAGGCAGACTCCTGAAACCGGGTCATGCGGGCCGTAATTGGGTATACTTTGAGGCTGAAGAGGTATCCAGCAGGGGCAAGGCATGAATAGCGACAAAACCACCCATTTCGGCTTCGAGACTGTCAAGGCAGAGGAGAAGGCTGGCCGCGTCCGCGAGGTGTTCGATTCGGTCGCCTCGAATTACGACATCATGAATGACCTGATGTCGCTCGGCGTCCACCGCCTGTGGAAGCACGTTGCGATTGATCTTTCTGCAGTTCGAAACGGCCAGCATGTGCTTGATCTTGCCTCGGGCACCGGAGACCTTGCCTCTCGTTTTGCCGGACTGGTGGGCCCCGAGGGCCGCGTGGTGATGTCCGACATTAACCTCGCAATGCTCGAAGAGGGCAGAAAACGCATGGTCGACTCAGGCCATGTCGGTAATGTTGAATACCTGCAGATCAACGCCGAGGAGATTCCATTTCCGGACAACAGTTTCGATTGTGTCACTATCGGTTTCGGCCTGCGTAACGTGACCGACAAGGACAAGGCGCTGCGCGAGATGTTTCGCGTCATCAAGCCGGGTGGCCGGGTGCTGGTGCTTGAGTTCTCAAAACCGGTCAACAAGCCGCTTGAGAAGATTTACGATTTCTACTCTTTCAAGGCACTGCCCCTGATGGGCAAGTTGGTGGCAAAGGATGCTGACAGCTATCGTTACCTTGCGGAGTCGATTCGCATGCATCCTGACCAGGAAACGCTCAAGCAGATGATAGAAGATGCGGGTTTCGAGCGTTGTGATTATCACAACCTGACAGGTGGTGTGGTCGCTATTCACCGCGGTTTCAAACTCTGATCATGGAAGTCTCCAATACCCTGTTGGTGGGACTGGAGTCTGCTGTTAACCAGGTGCTGGAGAAAGACCAGGTTACCAGGGAGCGTCTGGCAAAATTGCACGGCCGTCGTATCGCCATTGAACTGGTTGGATGGGTGACACTGCATTGCGTACCCGATGGCAGGGGTGCATTGCAGATTTTCAGCGCACCGGTAGAAGAGGCGGAAGCAGTCATTTCGGCAACGCCGTTCAACTTTGCCGAGACTGCAATGGCAGACCGTCGCGAGGACCAGGTTTTCAAAGGCAAGATTCGCCTGCGGGGTGATATCCATCTTGCCGAGGCATTCTCCAACATTCTTGCCGATTTTGATTTTGACTGGGAAGAGGCGCTCTCGAAAATTGCCGGCGACCTGGTGGCGCACCAGTTGGGCAACAATTTACGCGGTGTTGCCAAGTGGGCATGGCGCGGCAGGCGTCATCTGAATGCCGCACTTGGCGAATATCTGACCGAGGAGGCACAACTACTGCCGACTGCATTCGAAGTCGATGAGTGGCGAGATGCGGTCGATGAGACGCGAGATGCGGTTGAGCGTTTGCAAGCGCGTATTGACCTGCTCGCAAGCAAGATAAAACAGGGCGGAACTGCATGATTGGTATACGTGAAGGTGTGCGTCTTGCGCACATCAGTTGGGTGCTGTTACGCCATGGTTTGGATGAGATTGTGCTCTCTGCACACTTGCTCCGGCCGCTCCGGTTTCTCAAGTATTTTTCGCCATTTTTCTGGTTTCGTTCCGAAACATCTGCACCCTACGGCTATCGTATCCGGCGTGCACTGGAAGATCTCGGGCCTATTTTTATCAAGTTCGGGCAGATTCTCTCAACGCGCAGAGACCTGCTGCCTGATGATATTGCCGATGAGCTTGCCAAGTTGCAGGACCAGGTACCGCCTTTTCCGGCAGCACAGTCCACGCGCCTGATTGAGAAAGCGCTTGGTGACTCGGTCGATCATGTTTTTGCCCGCTTTGAGCGTAAACCGCTGGCATCAGCCTCAATTGCACAGGTACACACGGCAACATTGCTCAGTGGTGAGGATGTTGTCGTCAAGGTGGTGCGTCCAGGTATCGAGAAAACCATTCGTCGTGATATCGACCTGCTGTTCCTGATAGCACGTCTTGCACAGAAATATTCGAAAGAGGCACGACGCCTGCGTCCCGTTGAAGTGGTCGAAGAGTATGAAAAGACCATTTTCGATGAGCTAGACCTGATGCGCGAGGCAGCCAATGCTTCACAGTTGCGGCGCAACTTCGACAACTCGGAGATGCTCTACGTACCGCAGGTGCACTGGGAGTATTGCCGTCCCAACGTGATGGTCATGGAGCGTATCTACGGTACCCCGGTGAGTGAAGTTGAAACTCTGCAGGTCAAGGGCATCAGTATGCAGATGCTTGGTGAGCGCGGTGTCGAGATATTCTTCACACAGGTGTTCCGTGACAACTTTTTCCATGCAGATATGCATCCGGGCAACATCTTTGTTGAAGATGACGGGCGCTATGTCGGTGTCGACTTCGGCATTATGGGCACCCTGACGACCGAGGATCAGCGCTACCTTGCCGAGAACCTGCTGGCCTTTTTCAACCGTGACTATAATCGTGTTGCAGTACTGCATGTCGAATCGGGTTGGGTGCCACCTGATACCCGTGTTGATGAATTCGAGTCGGCAATCCGTTCTGTCTCCGAGCCGATTTTCGACAGGCCGATTGCCGAAATCTCATTTGGCCATTTCCTGCTGCGCCTGTTCCAGACAGCGCGTCGTTTCGACATGGAAGTCCAGCCGCAGCTGGTCTTGCTGCAAAAAACCCTGCTCAATATCGAGGGCCTGGGCCGGCAGCTCTATCCCGAGCTCGATCTGTGGACAACGGCCAAGCCCTTCCTCGAGCGCTGGATGGAAGAGCAGGTCGGGCCAAAAGCACTTCTGCGACGTGTGAAAGAGAACTTCCCACAAGTTTCCGAGCAGTTGCCGGAGATCCCCCTGCTTGCCTACAAAGTGTTAAAGGATGCCGACCAGGGCAAGCTGAAAATCCAGTGGCAGTCTGCCGAACTGGAGAAGATGCGTGAGCAGATTGCACGTTCCAACCGTAAGACAAAAGCGGCTGTTTCAGGCGGTACATTGCTGATAACGGCTGCCGTTGTGGCCGGTATGCCGCCTGCCGCATTGACACTCATGGCTGGCCAGGTCGTGTCTGCTGCGTTGGCGGGAGTTGGTGCTGTTATGCTGCTGTTTGCCTGGAAGTCAGGCTGATCAGGCGCTCTTTCGAACAATCCGAAAAAGGATAGTCATAATGAGTCGTATTGTTTACGTCAACGGTGAATACCTGCCGGAAGAGAAGGCAAAGATTTCGGTTTTTGACCGGGGCTTTCTCTTCTCTGATGGTGTCTACGAGGTTATCTCGGTTCTCAACGGAAAGCTGATCGACACCCGGGGGCACATGCTGCGACTGAATCGTTCACTTGGCGAACTCGATATGGCAGCGCCTTGTAGTGCAGTCGAGATAGAGTCGATAGTGAAAAAACTGGTCGCTGAAAACAGTGTTGAGCAGGGATTGGTCTATTTGCAGATTACACGCGGTGCTGCAGACCGGGACTTCTTCTACCCGGAAAACCCTTCACCCACCCTGGTGATGTTCACCCAGTCAAAGAACCTGCTTGATGACCCGAATGCCGAGCAGGGAATCGATGTGATTACTGTTCCGGACTTGCGCTGGCAGCGTCGTGATATCAAGAGCGTTGGTCTGCTCTATCCCTGCATGGCGAAGATGGAGGCAAAGATGGCGGGGGCCAAGGATGCCTGGATGCTTGATGCGGATGGCTATGTGACAGAGGGAACTTCCAATAATGCCTGGATTATCACGCAAGAGGGAACAATCGTCACACGTCAATTGAGCAACGATATATTGCATGGCATCACGCGCAAAGCTGTTATGGCACTGGCTGGAGAGAATGACTTCAGTGTCGAACAACGTCCCTTCACTCCGGCAGAAGCATACGAGGCGGCGGAGGCCTTTGTTACATCGGCGACGACATTTGTTATGCCTGTCGTAAAGATTGATGCTGCGGCTATCGGGAATGGCTTGCCAGGGGAGATGACAGGTAAACTGCGTGAGATCTATATTGATATGGCGTTGCGCACCGAGTAGTAGGTGTCGCTGCGCGACATATTGGGAGCCCTGGTTACCCTGAACTGCCTTCCATCATGCCGGCCTTGAGCCGGCATTCAACTCTGCGTACTGTTCCTGATGGACCCCGGGTCAAGCCCGGGGTGACGAATCCTCATCGGTTTTTAGTTCTCCTATGGCGCCCTGTGTTGCTCATTGACGCCACTGATGGGGAATTCTGTCCTAACCCACGTTCGGTAGGTGCTGCAGTGACTCCTTGATTGCCTCTTCCGGATAATCGAAGTTAGACAATTCACCGGCGATGAAACGCTCATAGGAAGTCATGTCGAAATGGCCATGTCCAGAGAGGTTGAACAGCAGGGTCTTGGCTTCACCGGTCTCTTTACAGCGTTTTGCTTCACGAATCGCACCTGCGATTGCATGGCAGGACTCGGGCGCCGGAACAATGCCTTCGGTTCGTGCGAATTGGACGCCTGCTTCAAATGTTTCCAGCTGGGGAACTGCTACCGCATCGATCAAACCTTCCTTGTAGAGTTGGCTCACCAGTGCCGAGTCGCCATGGTAGCGCAGGCCGCCTGCGTGGATTCCCGGTGGCATGAAGTCATGTCCGAGCGTGAACATCTTCATGAGTGGAGTCAGTCCGATAGTGTCGCCGAAATCATAGGCGTAGACGCCCTTGGTGAGGGTCGGGCACGAGCTTGGCTCAACCGCGACCAGGTCAATTTTCTTGCCGGCTGCCTTGTCAGCAAAGAAGGGGAAGGCGATACCGCCGAAGTTTGATCCGCCACCACAAGGCGCGAAAATCATATCCGGATAGTCTCCGACCATTTCCAGCTGTTTCTTTGCTTCAAGGCCGATAATGGTCTGGTGCAACAAGACGTGATTGAGTACTGAACCGAGCGCATAGTTGGTGTCATCACGGCCTGCAGCTTCCTCAACCGCTTCAGAAATGGAGATGCCGAGCGAGCCCTGCGAGTCCGGGTGCTGGGCAAGAATTGTTCTGCCAGCCTCGGTCATGTCAGTCGGACTTGGGAAAACCTCTGCGCCCCAGGTCTGCATCAGGGAGCGGCGATAGGGTTTCTGCTCATAGCTGACCTTGACCATGAAGACACGTACGTCAATGCCAAACATCTGACCGGCGAGTGCCAGTGAGCAGCCCCATTGGCCCGCACCGGTTTCCGTGGTCAGGCGTTTGATACCAGCTTCCTTGTTGTAATAGGCCTGTGCTACAGCGGTGTTGGGCTTGTGTGATCCTGCAGGACTGATCGACTCGTTTTTGAAATAGATTTTTGCCGGTGTTCCAAGCTCTTTTTCAAGCCTGTGGGCACGAACCAGTGGTGATGGGTGCCACATGGTGAGTGCTTCACGCACTTCCTGCGGGATCGGGATCCAGCGCTCAGCCGAGACTTCCTGCATGACCAGTGCCTCGGGGAAAATCTGCATCATTGCTTCAGGAGGAACGGGGTTGCCGTCAGGGCCTAGGTAGGGAGCCGGGGCATTTGGCATGTCCGCGACGACGTTGTACCAGTGATCTGGCAGGTCTTTCTCATCCAGCAGGATTTTGGTCTGTTGCATCGGTTTCTCCCTTGGGCTTGTGCCCTGTTGTTATTTGGTTGCCATGGCGACCGTGTAGTTCTTACTCTGTTTGATTTTTTTGTGATTACCAAACACTTCAATGAAAGCACGCTTGATGAACTGGCGCAAACCCGAAATCACGACGACATAGATACGTCCACCCGGTTCAAGGTGCTCATAGATATCCTGGAAAAAGAGATAGTAGTGCTCGTTGCTTGTCTTCGCAGGCAGATTGGTGACTGCGAGAGTGAATTTCTGTTGCCGGTCGATATGCTTGAGGCCATCGCTGAGCATGGCGGAAGCGTTATCGATGTGATTGCGCGCTGCGTTGGCATTAGCATACTCGACAGCAACGAAATCCTTGTCGACCATCAGGCATTCACCTTGTGGTGCTGATTTTGCTATCGTTAGTCCGAGAGGACCGTAACCGCAGCCGAGATCAATCGCCCTGTCGTTCTCACGAATTTCAAGATGTTCAAGTAGCAGGCGTGTGCCTTCATCGATTGCGCGAGGTGAAAAAATGCCCCAGGTGGTATGAAATACCAGTGTGTGGCCATTCAGGGTTTCGCTGAAATGAATATCCTGACGCAAACGGTCAATGGTGTTGCGGTCGAGTGGCGCCAATAGTTTCTTTCCGGAAAAGGTTCAGAGATAGTGTCGCCAGTGGTTCGGGCGATGGTCGCGACAGCCGTGCTGGCCATGGCGATAATGTTCAATAAATACTTTGCGAGTGCAGTTGCTGTTGCCCTTGGCGCAGCCCTGGTTGGCGCGTTCAACCTCTTCGGTGTAGTAGTGGAGTGCGCGTTTGATTTTATGCATCAGCTTGTTGCTGAGGTGGAAGCCTGCATCGATCAGGCCGGTCTCTATCTGTTCAAGACTGATCTCAAGGAGTTCATAATGGACGCGCAGGCTCTGCGTTGAGGTGACATGTACTTCGAGGATACCCGTGATATCGGCAAGACTCAGTGCTGCAGCCTGTACCTGGTCCGGATCTGGGTGAGCCGGATCGAAGGCGAGTTCGCGCACTTTGAAGTTGTTCTTTTTATCCTCCATTCACACATGCTATCGAAAATCCCGCATCTTGCAAGCGGGTTTTGTTCGTCAGGCAAGAGTGCCGAATGTGACGCGCTGGTTGCCGCCATGGTCGAGGCAGGTCTCTATCTGATTAAATCCTGCACTATCAAATAGTTGTGTGACATCTTCGGCCTGGTCGTAGCCGTGTTCAAACATCAGCATGCCGCCTGGTGCCAGGTGGGCTGGAGCCTCCCGAACCAGTTGCCGGATGGCATTGAGGCCGTCAGGACCGGAGGTGAGGGCCAGTTGTGGCTCGAAACGGACATCGCCCTGCACCAGGTGCGGGTCGTTTTCACAAATGTATGGGGGGTTGCTGACCAGCAGGTCAAAACGGAGTTCATCGGGAATCGTTTCGAACCAGCTTCCCTGGTGAAACCGGATGTCCAGGTGATGCCTGGCAGCATTCTCACGTGCCACGTCCAGCGCCTTGTCCGAGATGTCCGAGGCGTGGATTTCCCACTGTTTACGTTCGCTGGCGAGTGCAAGAGCAATTGCCCCGGTACCCGTGCCCAGATCGAGGATGCGTAGCCGGGATTGATCATCAAACAGGTTGAGCAGGGTCTCGATCACTGTTTCCGTGTCAGGCCGTGGAATCAGTACATCCGGAGTTACCTTGAGTTCAAGCGTCCAGAAGCTGCGATGACTGAGCAGGTGAGCAATCGGTTTGCCCTGCAGACGCTGTTCAAGAAGTTGTTCAAAGCGGGCTTGCTGATCAGCAGTCGGTTGATGCTCTGGCCAGGCGATGAGCCAGCTTTCAGATTTGTCCAGAAGGTGAGCGAGAAGCAGCCGAGCTTCGAGGGCCGGTGTGTCTGTCACTTCTTCGAGCCGGGCTGTTGCCTGTTGCAACAGCTCCTTTACCTGCATCACGCGGATTCGGCCATCGATGCAAGCAGTTCCGCCTGTTGCTCCTGTATCAGCGGATCGATCACCTGGTCGAAAGCGCCATTCATTACCTCGTCGAGCTTGTAGAGGGTCAGGTTGATGCGATGATCGGTGATGCGGTTCTGCGGGAAGTTGTAAGTGCGAATACGCTCGGAGCGATCACCGCTGCCGACCTGCAGTTTGCGGTCTGCGGCCACTTCGCTCTGATGTGCTTGCTGCACCTGGTCGAGCATGCGTGATGAAAGCAGTGACAGCGCACGCGCCTTGTTTTTGTGCTGCGAACGTTCATCCTGGCACTCGACGACGATGCCTGTCGGCAAGTGCGTGATGCGTACAGCTGAATCGGTTTTGTTGACGTGCTGTCCACCGGCTCCGGAGGCACGGTAGGTATCAATACGCAGGTCTGCCGGGTTGATGTCGACTGCATCGATTTCATCGGCTTCAGGCAGAATTGCAACAGTACAGGCAGAGGTATGAATGCGGCCCTGTGATTCAGTTTCTGGCACACGCTGTACGCGATGGGTGCCGGATTCAAACTTGAGGCGTGAGTAGACACCGTTGCCGGTGATGCGCACAACAGCTTCCTTGCAGCCGCCCTGGTCGCCTTCGCTTTCACTGATAGTCTCTACCTGCCAGCCACGTGTTTCGGCATAGCGCAGGTAAGCACGCAGCAGTGCGCCTGCAAATAGCGCCGCTTCTGCGCCGCCGGTTCCGGCGCGAATTTCGAGAAAGATATTGCGTTCGTCGTTGGGATCGGTTGGTAACAGCAGCAGTTGCAGTTCAGGTTCAAGATCGGCGAGACGCGCACTGGCATCATCAAGTTCTTCCTGTGCCAGTTCAGCCATCTCGGGGTCATCAAGCATCTGCCTGGCGCCGTCGATTTCGGCCTCGGTTTCGGTAAAACGCCTGTAGGTGTCGACCAGTGGTTCGATTTGCGAGTACTCGCGGCTAAGGGAGCGGAACTGGTTCTGATCACTCTGTACAGAAGGTTCCGAGAGCAACGCAGTGATCTCCTGGAAGCGGTCACTGACCTGCTCCAGCTTGTGACGAATTGAGGACTTCATCTATTTTTTATCGACGCCGATGGCAAACAGCTTGTCGGCCGCATCAAGTAGTTCCGATTGGCCGTTACTGCCTGCTTCACGCATCTTGGCACAAGGTGTATGCAGCAAGCGGTTTGTCAGGGTGTGGGCAAGGAACTGCAGTGCTTCCTGTGGATTTTTTCCGTTTTCAACCTGCCTGATGGCGCGTTCAAGCACCTCGTCACGAGCACTCTCTGCCTGTGTGCGGAACGATTGAATCAGGGATACGGCATCGAGTGACTTGAGCCACTCCAGGAAATTGTGTGTCTGCTGTTCGATGATTTCGGCGGCTTCTTCGGCTGCCAGCAAGCGGGACTGCTTGTTCTCTTCGATAACAGTTTCGAGATCATCAACCGTGTAGAGGTAGACATCATCCAGCTTGCCGACCTCGGTTTCGATATCTCGTGGCACGGCGATATCCACCATGAAGATCGGTTGGTGCTTGCGTGCCTTGAGGGCGCTCTCAACCATGCCCTTGCCCAGAATCGGCAACGGGCTTGCTGTCGAGGCAATCACGATATCGGCCTCGGCGAGGTGTGCCGGAAGGTCCTGCAGGCCAATCGCATAACCCTCGAATTCCGAGGCGAGCGCAGCTGCCTTCTCGATGGTGCGGTTGGCGATGATGATGTGCTTGATACCCTGCTGGTGCAGATGGCGTGCTGCCAGTTCGATGGTTTCGCCTGCACCAATCAGCAGGGCTGTCTGCTCGCTGAGGTCTGCAAAAATCTGTTTTGCGAGATTGACCGCGGCAAAAGCAACCGAGACCGGACTGGAGCCTATCGCCGTATCGGTGCGCACTTGCTTGGCAACGGAGAAGCTGTGCTGGAAGAGGCGGTCGAGCATCTTGCCGCTCGATTTTGTTGATACTGAGACCTGGTAGGCATCTTTCACCTGGCCGAGAATTTGCGGTTCACCGAGTACCAGTGAGTCGAGGCCGCTGGCGACGCGCATCAGGTGAGTGACACAGTCCTTGTCTGTATGTGCATAGAGATAAGGTGTCAGCTGAGATTTGTCGATGCCATGAAAATCGCTTATCCACTCGCTGAGCGCATCAACGCTGGAGTCGTTAACAGAGGCGTAAATCTCGGTGCGGTTACAGGTTGAGAGGATGACTGCTTCCTCTGCACCAGCCTGTTCGCGCAAGCCACGCAGGGCTGCTACGACAATATCCGGGCCAAACGCGACCTTCTCCCGTATGTCGACGGGAGCTGTTTTGTGATTGATGCCCAGGTTGAGCAGCATCTCAGGAACTGATCTGTTTCGGTTGCATATCGCTGCCTATTCTAGCAAGGTCGGCGCTGGATTGGAAAATATAGGCGCGGCCCTTATACTCACTGGTATGCACTATTCGAAATTACTGACGCGTTCGCGGCGATCTCTCCATGCCTGTTGCCTGATTCTTCTGAGCATCCTGGCCTCTCCTGCAATGTCCGAGAAAAGTGCGGATATATCAGCTTCGCGCTCACCGGTATTTGCTTCCCCGGATCTTATGAGTCGTTACCTTGCCGCCGAGATCAATGCCCATCGCGGCAGGCTTGAGGAGGCGCTGGATGACTACTGGATTGTAGCCCAGGCATCGCTGGATCCCATGGTGGTTCGCCGTACGGCACGTATTGCCCTGCATCTCTCTTCAGAGCGGGCGCTGCAGGCTGTTGAATTGTGGGTGCGTGTTTCTCCTGATGCTATCGATGCGCACCAGGCACTGCTGTTGCTGCATTTGAAGGAAGGGCGGCAGGAGGATGCATTGGCGGCGGCAGAGACCTTGATGCGCTCGGCGGCAATCGCTGACAAGGACGGCTATCTTGAAATTGCGGCAGTTGCGACGGCTTTGGGTGATGTCGACGAGGCTGTCATATTGCTTGAGACAGTGGCGCAGAAAAACAGCGAAGACCCCGGTTCACACTATGCACTGGGTGTCGCACTTTTCGGCATGAAGAAGTACGTAAGGGCTGAGTCTGCATTGCGTCAGGCGATCGAGCTGAACAAGGATGATGCACGTTACTGGATATTGTTGAGTCGCCTGCTGTCGGTTCAAGATCAATTCGAAGAGGCAGAGAAGGTGCTTTCGCAGGCAGTTTCACACCATCCGGAAGATCGTGTTATGCAACTCGCATATGCTGGCAGCCTGGTTACGCATAATAAATACCAGGCAGCATTCGAAGTCTACAGGAACATGCTGAAGGCCGAGCCCGATGATCCCGACTTGCTGCAGATTGCTGGTGTATTGGCAATTGAACTTAACCTGTGGCCTGAAGCCAGACTCTACCTGGAGAAGCTCCTTGAATACCCGAAGATGCGTGATCATGCCCGCTTGCTTCTCGGCAAGGTCGAACTCGGGTTTGGAGACATGGATGCCGCGAGTGACTACTTCAACAGCGTCAAGGGCGAATTGCAGGGCGAGGCTATTGTTCAGTTGGCGAAAATCGAGTTTGAAGCAGGCAGAATTGAATCCGGACACAAGCTCTTTGATCAGCAGCGGCTTGCGGAGCCTGATGAGGCAATCGCCTATTACCTGGCAGAAGCTGAGCTACTCAAGTTGGCTGATTACATCGATGAGGGACTTGAATTACTGGCTGCGGCAATCAAAATCTATCCCGATGATCTGGACCTGCTCTATTCACACGGCATGCTGTCGATAGATAACGGCGACATTGTCACGCTTGAGAAACGCATGCGTGAAATCATTGCGGCAAACCCTGACCATGCATTGGCACTCAATGCACTCGGATATACGCTTGCTGATGAGACTGACAGGTACGAGGAAGCGCTCGAATTAATCACCAGGGCATTGGAGCTGATGCCGAAAAGCCCGGCAATACTCGACAGTATGGGGTGGGTGCTGTTTCGCATGGGGCGTTTAGATGAGTCGATCTCCTATCTTCAGCAGGCGGCTGATATAAACAGTGATGGTGAAATTACCGCACACCTCGGCGAGGTTCTGTGGCACAGCGGCAAGCGCGAGGAGGCGATGAGCGTTTGGAAAAGCGGGCTTGAACGCGAGCCTGACAACAAGCATATAGTTGAGGCGATGAAACGGCTTCAGAAATGATGAACCTTGCAGTGAACCGCTTTCCTGCTCCTGCCAAACTCAACCTGATGCTGCACATCACCGGACGGCGTGATGACGGATATCATCTTCTGCAGACGGTATTCCAGTTCCTCGATTACGGAGACGAGCTTGGTTTCGAGGTACTCGAGAGTGGAGAGATTGAAAATTCCACTCCGCCAGCAGGTGTAGCACACGATGATGATCTTATCGTCAAGGCAGCGCGCTTACTGCAAAGTGACAGCGGAACCAGGCTGGGAGCCAGGATTGAACTCGACAAGCGATTGCCAATGGGCGGTGGGCTCGGCGGAGGCAGTTCAGATGCCGCTACCACCCTGGTTGCACTGAACCGCTTGTGGGGGCTCGAATACTCGAAACAGCAACTTGCTGACCTCGGTTTGCAGTTGGGCGCAGACGTGCCAATCTTCGTCCATGGCGAAGCCGCATGGGGTGAGGGAGTGGGTGAAAAACTGACCCGAATCGAGCTTCCTGAACGCTGGTTTCTGGTTGTCAGACCCGATATTCACATCGAGACGCACAAATTATTTCATGATTCTGAATTGACAAGGAATTGTCATCCCATCACAATAGCCGACTTTCTCGCGGGATCGGGCGAAAATGTCTTTTTTCCAGTGGTAAAAAGACGCTATCCGGCGGTTGCTGAAATTGTCGATAGGCTCTCGGCTCTTGGCGATGTAAAATTGACGGGAACTGGTTCCTGCCTTTTTATCGCTTTTGAAGATGAAAAGCGCGCGCAGGATGCCGCGACGAAACTCCCGCAAGGGCTAGACTATTTTGTTGCCCGGGGTGTGAACCGTTCGCCGCTGTATGCGGTTTGAGAGAAAGATTTATTGGGGCGTGGCCAAGTGGGTGAACTGAGGTCGGCGCAGCCGAACAAAAGCCATTTAACATGGCTTTTGTAACAGTGAACGCGAGGCCGTGGATGGCCGAGCTGGGCGATGCTTCATGGATGAATCGCCCGAACAAGTAGAGATAGCGAGTTTTGAATAACTGCAAATGGCAGGATTCGAAATTCAAAGAGAAGTTTTATTGGGGCGTGGCCAAGTGGTTAAGGCACCGGACTTTGACTCCGGCATCGCAGGTTCGAGTCCTGCCGCCCCAGCCATATTAAGAAGTACCTGTTAGCAGTAACTGACTTGAACATCAACCGAGAGAGGTGATTGTTGTGAGTGGCATGATGGTGTTTGCCGGGAATGCTCACCCGGAACTGTCGAGCAAAATCGCGCAGCATCTGAACCAGCCACTTGGCAAGGCGGTTGTTGGTCAGTTCAGTGACGGCGAGATTATGGTTGAGATCCAGGAGAATGTCCGCGGACGCGATGTCTTTATCGTGCAGCCGACTTCCGAGCCAACCAATGACAACCTGATGGAACTGCTGGTGATGATTGATGCTCTGAGGCTCTCATCGGCAGGACGCATCACCGCGGTGATGCCCTATTTCGGTTACGCCAGGCAGGATCGACGCCCACGTTCGGCACGAGTGCCGATTACGGCGAGACTGGCTGCGAAAATGATCAGTGCCGCAGGTGCAGATCGTGTGCTGACAATGGATCTGCATGCTGACCAGATTCAGGGCTTTTTTGATATACCGGTGGATAACGTCTATGCGTCGCCGGTGCTGCTGCAGGATATCTGGCTACGTGAGTATCCGGACCTGATGGTTGTGTCGCCCGATGTCGGCGGTGTGGTACGTGCCCGTGCACTGGCGAAACGACTTGATGACGCTGAACTGGCGATTATCGACAAGCGCCGTCCGCGTGCCAATGAGGCGCGGGTCATGAATATCATCGGTGATGTCGAAGGACGCACCTGCGTCATGATCGATGACCTGGTTGATACAGCGGGAACCTTGTGCAAGGCTGCTGGTGCTCTCAAGGAGCATGGCGCAACCAAGGTGCTGGCTTACTGTACGCACGCGGTACTGTCCGGACCGGCGGTACATAAGATTGAGGCGTCGGTGCTGGATGAGCTGGTGGTAACGAATTCAATACCGCTGTCACAGCAGGCGCGTAAATGCGAACGTATCCGACAGCTGAATGTTGCAGGGCTGCTGGCGGAGACAATGCGTCGCATCAGCAACGAAGAATCTGTCAGTTCACTGTTTGTGGATTGATTTTTAACGGGTCGAAAGGCTCGTAACTGGAATCCTCTCTTTCCTGGTCGCGGGAAGAGAGGATGTTTTTTATCAGCAAATTTGGGAGAAAACCATGGCTGAAGATTTTAATTTGAATGCGGAATCCCGCAGCGATACAGGAAAGGGTGCGAGCCGCCGCCTGCGTCGCACGGGTTTGGTACCTGGGATTATTTACGGTTCTGACAAAGAGCCGGAGATGATTTCAGTTAATCACAATGAACTTGTGCTTCACCTCGATAATGAGGCCTTCTATTCGCACATCCTTACCGTCACTGTCGACGGAAAGACGCAGAAGGTTGTTCTCAAGGACCTGCAGCGTCATCCGGCTAAGCCTTTTGTCATGCATCTTGACCTGCTGCGCGTCAAATCTGGCGAGAAGCTCAAGATGTCTGTTCCTCTGCACTTCGAGAACATGGAGACTGCACCAGGCGCGAAGGCTGGCGGTATCGCTTCTCAGCACGTTACAGAGGTCGAGGTTAGCTGTCTGCCGAAAGACCTGCCTGAGTACATCTCTATCGATGTCGGTGCGCTCGAAATTGGCGATTCTGTTCACCTTTCCGAGGTCAAGTTGCCTGAAGGTGTGGAAATTCCTGCACTGGCACTTGGCGAGGATCACGACCAGGCAATCTTTGCCTTCGTCGCTGCCCGTAAGGAAGTGGAGCCTGAAGAAGAAGCTGTTGAAGGCGGCGAAGAGGCTGCTGCTGAAGGCGGTGAAGAAGAGACCGAAGAGTAATTCGGTATATGCACCGGAAGCGTTCGGCTTCCGGTGCCTTTTCCTCCAGTGAGTAACAATTCCCCCATCCGTCTGATTGCCGGCCTTGGCAACCCGGGCGAAAAATACGCCAATACGCGTCACAATGCCGGTTTCTGGTTTGCTGATGCTGTTGCTTCAAAATACCATGCCAGTTTTCGTGAGCAGTCGCGCTTCCATGGTATGGCCGCGCAGGTCAGTGTTGGTGGCAACGAGTGCTGGTTGCTTAAGCCTGCAACCTTCATGAATCGCAGCGGACAGGCGGTTGGTGCCCTGTGTCATTACTACAAGATTAAACCCGAGGAAGTGTTGGTCGTTCATGATGAGCTGGACCTGGATCCGGGTGTGATCCGTCTGAAGTCGGGCGGCGGCCACGGCGGCCATAATGGCTTGCGTGATCTTCACCAGGTACTGGGGCCTGATTACCAGCGTCTGCGCGTCGGTATTGGTCATCCGGGCGATAAACGACAGGTGGTGAATTACGTCCTCAAACCCGCCTCGAAAGAGGATTCCATCGAGATCGAGCGCGCACTCGATCGTGCGCTTGATGAACTGCCTGCGATCATTGCGGGTGATATGGCGCAGGCAATGAATCGTTTGCACCAGGTGTAAAACTCCCCAGCATTTACCACGAGCCTCGACATCAAGCTGACACGGGTCAGGATTCGAAGGTAGAATTTGAATTAGAACACTTGCCGGGATGAGTCCGGTATCCGGGAGCGTATCAGTGAATAACAGCGAGATTCATAACTTCTATGCAGGACCAGGGAAATTGCCCCTGTCAGTTCTGGAGCGAATCGAGAACGAGTTATACGACTATCGGAATACACGTATGTCGATCATGGAGATCAGTCATCGGGCTCCTCCGGTGGTTGAGTTGCTGGAACGGACAAAAGAAAAAATCCGACGCCTCATGGGACTGGCAGATACTGATGCTGTACTGTTTCTGCAGGGCGGTGGTTCAATGCAGTTCCACATGGTGCCCATGAACTTGTCAGAAGAGGGTGATGCTGTCGACTATGTCGATACAGGTTACTGGACGACCAAGGCCATCAATGCTGCGCAGGCAATGGGTCGTGACGTAGGTATTGTTGCCCGTGATCATGGTGCAATTCCAAGTGACTTCGACACGCGCCCTGATTCGAAATATCTCCACATCTGTTCAAATAACACAGTGGTTGGCACCCAGTGGCATGACTTTCCCGAAGTGGATGCCCCCCTGGTTGCAGATATGAGTTCCGATATTCTGAGCCGTCGAATTGACAGTTCCCAATTTGGGCTTATCTATGCACATGCGCAGAAGACGATTGGTGCGGCAGGCGTTACAGTTGTCATTGTGCCCCAGGCTACACTCGAGCGGATTCCGGATGGGTTGCCTCCATTCTTCGATTATCGCGCCCACAATGCAGCCTCCTCGAATTACCATACGCCACCTGTATTTGCGATTTACGTGGTTGAATGCATGCTCGACTGGATAGAGAAAGAGATGGGCGGCATGGTTGCCCTGGAAGAGCGTAATAAACGCAAGGCGGAGCTTTTATATAGCTGTCTGGATCATTCGGGCTTGTTTAATTGTGATGTGGAGCCGGATTCGCGTTCTCTGATGAACGTGGTTTTTGACCTGGCCGACCAGGCATTGTCTGAAAGCTTCTCACGGGAAGCGCGTGAAGCCGGATTGATCGGCCTGGATGGTCATCGTTCTCGAGGTGGATTCAGGGCAAGTATTTACAACGCCGTGGAACCGGACGATGTTAAAAGCCTGGCAGAATTCATCGCGGAATTTGAACGCCGTCGAGGCTGATATTCGGAGCCTGAAAAGAGAGTGTTTCCATCGATGGGGCAGTGCATGCTTGTTAGGAATTACTCTCTGTCTGTTCGTTGATATAGCGCCTGAACGAGGAGGCAAGACGCTCTTCCGCCTCCACGGGGTGAGGCATTGATTTATCAGCAGATGATAACAGCAGCATGGTGGCGTTGGCTTCAAAGAAGAGAATTTCCCCATCGCTGGTGACGTCAAAATCGATACCAAATACTTCCAGGGGAATTCTCTTTCTGATTTCTTCCAGAATATGCATGGTCGACTCGCCAAGTTCTTCGGATGGATTGGCGCAAATACGCTCTTCTGCTGCAAGGAGTTCAGGGTGTTGGCGATAAAATTCGATTCTATGCGGGGCGTTTGACATTCGTCCATGGACTTTCCAGTCGGGGCTGTGGTCAACACGAACAATGTGAACCTCGTCACCGACGATAGCTGCCCTGACTTTTCGGAACAGGCCCGATTCGTGCCGGCTTTCGATAAATTCAGTGGTATAGAAGTTACCCGGCTTATCGTCAAGCGACTGGTACAGTGACTCCCTGTCATTTACCACCACCATGCCTTTTCCCTCTTGGGCGGAGAGAGTCCGGATGATAAACGGGTATTTGACCTGGGATTCGATCTCTTCGACAATGTCATCGCGAGATCTATTGAGCGTTGAAAAGCGTGTTGTTCCCGGGGCGATGACGCCCGGAATGTCTCTAATGAGCCTTACCGTCTCTTCCCTGCTTGTTGAGAGGGCTTTGTTCGGATGGTTGACGACAGGTACACCAAAGCTGTCTATAAAGTCGCAAAGCAGAGGCAGGTCTTGCTGTCCGGCGAGGGTTTCGGCATTTGTCTGGTTGTTGATAATCAAGTCGGGCCTGGGAAGTTCTTTTACAGCATTCCTGCTGGTCTCTGTTGCAGTGAAGATGGATGAAAAGTGAAATTCATCTGCCAGTTGCTCTCTCAGCTGGCCCGGATAGTTGCCTTTAAATTGAGACCCCCGTTCATCTGCCTGGGTTGTGCCTGAAAGGTCGGGGTGTCCATAAAGAATGAGAATGCTTTTTGAGTGTTCCGGTTGCTTTGGAATATTATGTGTGGGGTGTTCATCAGTGGCACGTTCTGCGATGGAAGTCATGAGCTCTAGGTTGCCCACCCCGGCTGCTGCCTGGTAGATTCTCGCAAGCAGGCTCAGGTCTGATCTTGGCTGGATAGCGCGGTCAACCGTGGTAAATGTCTCGAGTGCTTCTGTGTACTGCTCTTCAAGCATCTGGATGATGCCTATCGAGGCCATGACCTCGACATCGTCGTGAAGAGTGGTGGCGATCTGTTCCAGCAGGTTCCGTGCAGATTCATACTGCCCTGATTTTGCCAGCAAATTTGCGAGATCAATTATTCTGTCCCGCTCTTGCTTGTTGGGTGTGTGGTTTTGAGGCCATTCAGGCAGCTTCATGGAGGCATGCTTGGCAGCAGCTTCGAGGTTCCCCTCCTTGCGGAGCACATGCAGGAATGTATGCAAATTCGAAAATAAGACCTCGGGTTGTTTTGCATGTTTCAGCGACTGCTTCCACAGGTTCCTTGCTGCCTTCTTTTCATCGCGCAGGTAGAGAATCTTTGCAAGCAGGTCGAGCGCTTCAGGGTTTTTGCTCTCGACTTGCAGAATCTCTTTCAGGAGTTGTTCTGCCCGGGTAAAGTTTTTTGAAGAGAGTAGTACTTTTGCTGTTTGGAGTTGGTTCGCAGCCACACTGGCGGCGGTATCTGTTTTTTTCATCATCATTTATCCGTTCTCCGCTCTATTGCCGGCGGATTGCTTTAATGATACATGATGATGGGCAGCAGGGCTTACCCAGATAGTATAGATTAATTGTCGGATACTTGAACAAGACTCCGACAATTGGTTGGTAGGTACGGGAGTCAAGCCCGTACCGGTTAGAATGTTAGTTGATGGCGCATTGGCCCGGATCGATTCCGGTCCTTTTTTTCTCGCGCTTGCGCTGGCGCATGCAGCAGGCGACTGCAACAGCGCTTTTCACCAGGTGGTAGCCATTGAATGTTAACAGTCCCAGTCCTATCAGGCTGGTCAGCCAGAAATTGAAGCTGAGAATAAGGGCGAGGCCAAGCAGAGCCCAGCCGAAAGTAACAGCGATCGGTGTTCTGTTATTGCGAGCAAATTCGCTTCTGTAGTGTGAGCAAAACATATTTTCCACTTCCCTCCCAGGAAACAACCGGGATGGTTTGTCATTACAATATAAGTTATTGCTAATATAGTAAAGTTCTATCTGGAAGTCAATGATATTTCGCAATGCAATAAAAAAGGGAGTGAAAATCACTCCCTTTATGGTTTTTAGAATTTAACCGCTTGAATCAGTTACAGCTACCAGCTGAAATGGTAGCGGCATCTTCACGAACATCGTCAACCAGTTGCAGGTAGGCATTAAATGGGCCCATGACGCTCATGGCCTCCATCTTGGGGCCATTAAACTTGAGCTTGCCCCACATCATGGCACCCATCGCGCCAGTTTCACCAGTGCCCATTTTGGCCCAGTTCTTGTCGCTGGCATGCATCTCGTAGTCCATGCTTTTGTCGAAAACAGCCGCCTTGGCATCCGGAGCGCCGCCATAGGTGCAGACAGCCTTGCCACCCTTGTCCTCGATGGTCATCTGGACTCTTGAGGCCTGGCCACAAGGAGCTGCTCCGCCGCTGTCTTTGCCGCGATAGGAGAGGATCAGCTTATAGCCGCGTCCGCCATTATTGCCAGCCCAGTCACCGCCGAGTTCGTTGGTGAGGGTGGAGTTAGCATTCCAAGCATCACAGGCCATGGCTGCCCAGTCGGCGTCCATGAATTCGGCGTTTGCTGTCAGTGGTGCCGCAATCAGTGCTGCAGCAATCAGTGTTTTTTTCATGTGTTCTCCTCCAACAGAGAAATTACAGAGGGAAAAAGGCCCGCGCTAGGCGGGCCAATAATCGTTATTGTTGTTTTTAGAATTTTTTGTTGTAGCTGATACCGAAGGCATGCTGGTCCATTTCGATTTCACCATCACTTGCTAGTGCAGTATGATCCGGGAATCCAAGCATAAACAAGCCATCCTGAGACTTACTCATTGTGCGGATATAGGATCCAGTGATTGACGCGCCATCACCCAGGCCTTTGGTGAAGCCGAGGGTAACGTGCTTCTCGGTGACGCCAGGTGCAAGAGTGTTAAATGCAAACCCAAGGCCTTCGGTATTAACCGGAGTTTCACCGTAGTTGAGGCCTGCACGAAGGGTCAGGTCATCGCTATACTGGTATGCCATTCCAAGTTTATATACGGTTTGATTTTCCCAACCGAATCCCGGACCATTTGAGTTGCCAAGTTGTGCTCCAGTCATGAGAGAGTTCGGGCTGTTGCCCATGGCATTGGTTTCACCATACATAATCTGCATAACATCCATGGCGATATCCAGCTTGTCGGTTGCCTTGATAGCAATACCGACACCCCAGTTGGCAGGAATGTCCATCGTTCCCTGGTCCGGGAAAAGACCAGCATATTCATCGAACTCGCTCATGTTGGCCTTTGTCTGGTAAGTGGCACCAACTGTGATTGCGTCGCTCAGTTGAGCCTGCATACCAACACGCAGGCTGGCACCATAGGCATAAGAGTTACCGTTATTTGTGAGAGCTGACATGTCTGATGACTGACCACCAAACATATACAGGCCTTCAGCAGAGAAACGAGCAGCGATCAGGTTGAGGCTAGCACCGATTGAAAGCTTATCATTGGCCTTGTATGAAATTGTTGGTGCAACGAAGAGTTGCATCAGGTCGATTCCGACATCAGGACACGCAAATAGATTTCCTTCGCAAGGTCCTCCCTCCTCAGCTGGGACGGCCGTAAGAAGGTGTGAAAATGGATGATTATTTCCATATGTAGTGTTCATGCCGCCGTTGCCGAAGACAGAAACACCAACAGAGAGATTGTCGTTTATCATGCGGTTGTAGCCGAATTCAGGAATCGGGAACCATGATTCCATTACGCCGCTACCAGTGCCGTCAAATGAATAAGCTTCTATCTCATTTAACATGCCAGCGGCTTCTGCAGCCTCGCCTCCGCCTTCAGATCCATATTCCCCTACGTTAAATCCACGATCTGGCATAAAGATCTCAATACCGACATCCATCCGGTTGCCAAGATGGACCATACCGGCCGGGTTGTTACCACCCTGCAGTGTGTCTTGTGGGTATGCAATACTTGCGCCGCCCATACCTTTTGCTGCCTGGCCTAGACCAACTGGTGCCATACCGTTGGTCGCAAAAGCCGGTGCGACGAGTGCAGCGCTGATCGCCAGCGCCGTTAAAGATTTTTTCATGCTCCTCCAAAACTTGAGTATGAATGCTCAGGGAATAGATTCCTGAATATATTGTTTTATTAACTAGTTAATTCGCCGGTTATTATTATTGATCGATCGAATTACCGGAATATTGTTGCATTAATTGTAATATGTCAATCTTTATCGGCATCTTGCAAATTTATATCAGTATAAGCTTATGTCGTCTTTTGCGGAGTTCGGTCGAACATTGTTGTTGACACGGCATGCTGCTTGTAGCAAAATGCGCACCTCTTTTTTGGAGGGGTTCCCGAGTGGTCAAAGGGATCAGACTGTAAATCTGACGGCTCAGCCTTCGGAGGTTCAAATCCTCCCCCCTCCACCATATTAAAAGGCAGTAGCCGACCGATTTGTTGGCTCTGGTAGTACAGTAGTCGCTTGCGTCTGCTGTTTTTGCGCGAATAGCAATGCGAGGCCGTGGATGGCCGAGCTGGGCAAGGCTTCAGGATGAACTGAAGCGCAGTGGTAAAAAATTTAGCGGGTGTAGTTCAATGGTAGAACTTCAGCCTTCCAAGCTGACTATGTGGGTTCGATTCCCATCACCCGCTCCAATCAGCTTGGCGCTGTAAAAGCCAGGCCCAGATAGCTCAGTTGGTAGAGCACACCCTTGGTAAGGGTGAGGTCGGCGGTTCAAATCCGCTTCTGGGCTCCATTTTATTTGTAGTGGCGTGCGGTAAGCGCGCGAATTTGACTTATCTATATTAATGTTATTGGGGCGATTTCATGTCTAAGGAAAAATTCGAACGTACGAAACCGCACGTGAACGTTGGTACAATTGGCCACGTTGACCACGGTAAAACAACACTGACAGCGGCACTGACTCGAGTGTGTGCAGAGACCTGGGGTGGAGAGCTGAAAGCTTTCGACCAGATCGATAATGCACCGGAAGAGCGTGAGCGCGGTATCACCATTGCGACCTCGCACGTGGAGTACGAGTCACCAACGCGTCACTACGCACACGTTGACTGCCCCGGACACGCGGACTACGTCAAGAACATGATTACCGGTGCGGCGCAGATGGACGGCGCGATCCTGGTCTGTTCCGCTGCTGACGGCCCCATGCCGCAGACACGTGAGCACATCCTTCTGTCACGCCAGGTTGGCGTTCCATACATCCTTGTTTACATGAACAAGGCCGACATGGTTGATGACGAAGAGCTGCTTGAGCTGGTTGAGATGGAAATCCGTGAGCTGCTGAGCGACTACGAATTCCCGGGTGACGATACTCCAATCATCATTGGTTCTGCACTGAAGGCGCTGGAAGGCGACACGTCAGACATTGGCGCACCATCAGTGATCAAGCTGGTAGAAGCACTGGACTCATACATTCCTGAGCCAGAGCGTGCGATTGACCAGCCATTCCTGATGCCGATTGAGGACGTCTTCTCAATCTCCGGTCGTGGAACCGTCGTAACCGGCCGTGTAGAGCGTGGTGTGGTTAAAGTTGGTGAAGAGATCGAAATCGTTGGTATCAAGGACACCGAGGTGACTACATGTACAGGTGTTGAGATGTTCCGCAAGCTGCTCGATCAGGGTGAAGCTGGCGATAACGTTGGTGTCCTGCTGCGTGGTACCAAGCGTGAAGATGTTGAGCGTGGTCAGGTTCTGGCGAAGCCGGGCTCAATCACGCCTCACACATACTTCGAAGCAGAAGTTTATGTCCTGAGTAAGGACGAAGGTGGCCGTCACACGCCATTCTTCAACGGTTACCGTCCCCAGTTCTACTTCCGTACCACGGACGTAACTGGCGCATGTGACCTGCCGGAAGGCGTAGAGATGGTTATGCCTGGCGATAACGTCAAGATGACCGTGAAGCTGATTGCACCGATCGCAATGGAAGAAGGCCTGCGTTTCGCGATTCGCGAAGGTGGCCGTACTGTTGGCGCCGGTGTTGTAGCAAAGATTGTCGAGTAATCGATACTCTATCGTGACGCGAAAGAGGCGGGCGCATTGCGCCACCTCTTTCGTCGTTTCGCAAGATAGGAAATATGCATCGCCAGAAGCGGTGCTTCATGGAAGAGAAATTGTTTGTATTCCCTGGGATCAGGGTAATTACAGGCCAGTGGCTCAATTGGTAGAGCAGCGGTCTCCAAAACCGCAGGTTGGGGGTTCGAGTCCCTCCTGGCCTGCCACTTTTAAGTTGGCAGGATGAACGTAAAGGCAAAACAACAAACTACAGCAATGGATACCATCAAGTTGATGGCGGCTATTGCAATTCTGATTGGCGAAATCGCAGCATTTTATATGTTCGAGGCGCAATCAACCCTGTTGCGCGTGATTGCCTTGCTGGTAATTACGGGCGTTGCTACGGCTGTTGCATTGACATCGGCACAAGGCAAGTCGCTTTGGAGCTTTGCCACTTCGGCGCGTACCGAGGTACGCAAGGTTGTATGGCCGAGTCGCCAGGAAACCTTGCAGACGACACTGATCGTTCTGTTTGTCGTATTGCTGGTTGGGCTGTTCCTGTGGGCCGTTGACGGCATACTGGGCTGGATCCTTCGTTCAATCGTTGGCACCGGGGGCTGATATGGCTAAGCATTGGTATGTTGTACATGCCTTTTCGGGCTATGAAGGTCGTGTCAAACGTTCGCTGGAAGACGCCATTGAGCGCGCAGGCATGCAGGATTTCTTTGGTGAGATTCTCGTCCCGACAGAAGAGATTGTCGAAATGCGCAGCGGGTCACAGCGACGCAGTGAACGCAAGTTCTTTCCCGGTTATGTGCTGGTGAACATGGAACTGACGGATGAGACCTGGCACCTGGTGAAGAATGTACCCCAGGTAATGGGCTTTATCGGTGGAACGGGAGACCGTCCTGCACCGATCACTGAAAAGGAAGCCGATGCGATTCTGCAGCGTGTGCAGGAAGGCGTCGACAAGCCGCGTCCAAAGGTGTTGTTCGAAGCGGGCGAAGTTGTACGTGTCACAGATGGTCCGTTCAACGATTTCAGCGGTGTTGTAGAAGAAGTCGACTACGACAAGAGCCGTTTACGTGTTTCTGTCATGATTTTTGGACGATCCACTCCTGTGGATCTCGAATTCGGTCAGGTCGAAAAGAGCTGATCATTAACCAGCCTTAAACGGCTGTTGTTTAATTTATTGTCGGGGAGCAAAGGTAACCAGTCCCTTGCGTCATTACCCGCAGGAGTAAAATATGGCTAAGAAGATCGAAGCTTATATCAAGCTTCAGGTTCCTGCACAGGAAGCGAATCCAAGTCCACCTGTTGGTCCGGCACTGGGTCAGCACGGTGTCAATATCATGGAGTTCTGTAAGGCGTTCAACGCACAGACCCAGGGTATCGAGAAAGGCATGCCTGTACCTGTAGTGATCACGGTTTACGCTGATCGCTCATTCACCTTCATCATGAAGACGCCGCCAGCGGCAGTTCTTCTGAAGAAGGCTGCAGGTATCAAGTCTGGCAGTGGCGAGCCCAACACAAACAAGGTTGGCAAGGTCAATCGTGCGCAGCTCGAAGAGATTGCGACCATGAAAATGCCTGACCTGACTGCTGCAGATATGGATGCAGCCGTACGTACTATTGCTGGCAGCGCGCGCAGCATGGGTCTCGACACGGAGGGTGTGTAAATGGCTAAGCTGTCAAAGCGCCAGAAGGCGATTAACGAGAAGATTGAGCTCGGCAAATTCTATGTTGCTGAAGAAGCATTCAGCCTGTTGAAAGAGCTCTCTTCAGTCAAATTCTCCGAGAGTGTTGATGTTGCAATCAACCTCGGTATCGATGCACGTAAATCTGACCAGGTTGTACGTGGATCAAGCATTCTGCCAAACGGCACTGGTAAAGATGTCCGCGTTGCGGTATTTACCCAGGGTCCGAATGCAGATGCTGCTAAAGAAGCCGGTGCGGACATCGTTGGTATGGATGATCTCGCAGAAGAAGTCAAAAAGGGCAACATGGATTTTGATGTTGTCATTGCTTCACCGGATGCAATGCGTGTTGTTGGTCAGCTGGGACAGATTCTCGGTCCACGCGGCCTGATGCCTAACCCGAAAGTTGGCACTGTAACACCTAACATCGCAGAAGCGGTCAAGAATGCCAAGTCTGGCCAGGTACAGTTCCGTGCCGACAAGAACGGCATCATTCACTGCTCGATCGGCAAGGTTGATTTCGAACCGAGCGCGCTGCAGCAGAACCTTGAAGCACTGATTGTTGACCTGAAGAAGGCCAAGCCAAGTGCTGCAAAGGGTATTTATTTGAAGAAGATGTCGGTTTCCACCACCATGGGACCGGGTCTTACGCTGGACCAGGGCTCTCTAACCCTCTAACAGCTGTGAATTCCAGTGCATTTGTGCACTGAAAAAAGAACTTTGTGGCAATGACCGGTTTACCGGTCGTGGCCGTCAAAGACCGCAGGTGCGGCAAGCGATTGCTGCTTAATTTCCCGCGCAGACGGGCCATGTCAGGATACCCTGGTTACGACCAGAAAACCTGATAGCGGTCACGTTAACGTCAACTTGGCATTTGCCGGGTTGAATTTGTTTAACGGAATCATTGATTCCACCGTAGTCAGGAGGTGACTAGTGGCTCTTAATCTTGAGCAGAAAAAAGCCATTGTCGCCGAAGTTGCTGAAGTAGCAGGAAGTGCATTTTCTGCGATCGCGGCCGAGTACCGTGGTCTTGGCGTTGACGAGATGACAGCATTGCGCAAACAGGCGCGTGATAATGGTGTCTATCTTCGTGTTGTCAAGAATACGTTGGCTCGCCGTGCCGTAGAAGGTACTGATTTTGAATGTATGCAGGAAGGCCTTACCGGTCCGCTGCTGCTGGCATTCTCCCAGGAAGATCCTGGTTCTGCTGCTCGCGTCATTAAAGACTTTGCCAAGGAGCACGATCTACTTGAAGTCAAGCTGGTTTCCATTAGTGGACAGATGCTTGATCCGAGCGAGATTGGAACCCTGGCAAAAATGCCGACTTACGACGAAGCAGTCAGCATGCTGATGGCCGTCATGAAAGCACCAGTTGAGAAACTGGCACGCACCATGAACGAGGTCCCGGGCAAGCTGGTACGCACCGTTGCAGCGGTTAAAGACGCAAAAGAAGCGGCTTAAGCGATTAATTGGCTGATTCACCTTAGTGTGTTGAAGCGTATTCAGGAGTAAATATTGTGAGTAAAGAAGATATCCTCGAAGCGATTGCCAGCATGAGCGTAATGGAAGTTGTTGAGCTCATCGAAGCAATGGAAGAGAAGTTTGGTGTTTCTGCTGCCGCTGCAGCAGTTGCTGTTGCTGCACCTGGTGCCGAAGGTGGCGCTGCTGCAGAAGAACAGACTGAATTCGACGTAGTTCTGACTGGTTTCGGCGACAACAAAGTTGCCGTTATCAAGGCAGTCCGCGGCGTAACAGGTCTGGGTCTGAAAGAAGCCAAAGAAGCAGTAGAGAGTGCACCCACTCCGCTGAAAGAAGGCGTCGAGAAGGCCGAAGCAGAAGACCTCAAGAAGCAGCTCGAAGAAGCAGGCGCTACCGTAGAGATCAAGTAAGATCTTGTACGGTAAGTTTGCCGACTCTTGAGCGGACAGGCTGGTGACCGGAAGGTCACCGGCCTTTTCCCGCTTCTGAATTGGCATATAGTCCGGCGTGATCCGCCGGCGATATGACGGGCGAAAGCCCAGTGGTTTCCCGCAATGCGGGAGTGTTCCGAATAATCCCGAGGGACGGAAAAGATGGCGTACAGTTTCACAGAAAAGAAGCGTATCCGTAAAGACTTTGGCAAGCAGGAAAGTATTCTGCAAGTGCCATTTCTTTTGGCTACCCAGATAGACTCATACCGTGATTTTCTTCAGTTTGATGCGAATCCCGACGAGCGTGATGACAAAGGTCTTCATGCAGCTTTCAAGTCTGTCTTTCCAATCGAGAGTTATTCAGGCAGTGCTGTTCTCGAGTACGTCAATTACCGTCTCGGCGAGCCGCCATTCGATGTGCGCGAATGTCAGCTGCGTGGTTCGACCTACGCTGCACCATTGCGTGTGCTCGTCAAGCTCGTCATCTACGACAAGGAAAGCAAAGAGAAGAACCGTGTAAAAGAGGTTCGCGAGCAGGAAATCTACATGGGCGAAATGCCTCTGATGACTGATACCGGCACCTTTGTTATCAATGGTACCGAGCGTGTTATCGTCTCCCAGTTGCACCGTTCGCCTGGCGTTTTCTTCGACCATGACAAGGGCAAGACCCATTCTTCGGGCAAGCTGCTCTTTTCTGCACGCGTGATTCCATACCGTGGCTCATGGCTCGATTTCGAATTTGATCCGAAGGATTGTGTTTTCGTCCGTATCGACCGTCGTCGCAAGCTGCCAGCAACCATTCTGCTGCGTGCACTCGGTTACGAAACAAGCGAAATGATCGATATGTTCTTCGAGACAGATACTTTCAATCTGTCAAAGAAGGGTCTGACTGCCGACCTGGTTCCTGCGCGTCTGCGTGGTGAAACCCTCGATCTTGATATAAAGATCAAGAGCAAGGTACTGGTTGAAGCCGGTCGCCGTATTACCCAGCGCCACATCAATGAACTCGACAAGGCAGGCATCACCAAGCTGGACGTGCCTCTCAACTACCTTGTCGGTCGTACGATCGCGCATGACGTGGTTGACAAGGAGACAGGTGAAATCCTGGTTAACGTCAATGACGAGATTACAGAAGAGATGGTCGAGGCGATGATCGAGAATGGTGTTAAAGAGATCAAGACTCTCTTCACCAACGATCTTGACCACGGTCCTTTCCTGTCTGATACCTTGCGTATAGACCCAACCGACAGCAAGCTTGCTGCCCAGGTTGAGATCTATCGCATGATGCGTCCGGGCGAGCCGCCAACAAAAGACGCAGCCGAGAACCTGTTCGACAACCTCTTCTTCTCACCTGATCGCTATGACCTTTCAGCGGTCGGTCGCATGAAATTCAACCGTCGTCTCGGTCGTGAAGAATCTGAAGGTTCGGGCGTTCTCTCAAATGAGGATATCGTCGAAGTCCTCAAGACACTGATCGATATTCGTAACGGCAACGGCATGGTCGATGACATCGATCACCTCGGTAACCGTCGTATCCGTAGTGTCGGCGAGATGGCAGAAAACCAGTTCCGCGTTGGCCTCGTACGTGTCGAGCGTGCGGTCAAGGAGCGTCTCAGCCTCGCAGAGAGTGAAGGCCTGATGCCGCAGGAGATGATTAACTCCAAGCCGGTTTCGGCTGCAATCAAGGAGTTCTTCGGTTCAAGCCAGCTGTCACAGTTTATGGACCAGAACAACCCGCTGTCTGAGATCACGCACAAGCGTCGTGTTTCTGCACTGGGCCCGGGCGGTCTGGCACGTGAGCGTGCAGGCTTTGAGGTGCGCGATGTGCATCCAACCCACTATGGTCGTGTATGCCCGATCGAGACTCCTGAAGGACCGAACATTGGTCTGATCAACTCGCTCGCAGTCTATTCGCGTACCAATGACTATGGTTTTCTCGAGACTCCGTACCGTGTTGTCAAGGATGGCAAGGTCACTGATGACATTGATTATCTCTCCGCAATCGAAGAGAGTCGCTACATGATCGCACAGGCGAACGCCGTGCTGAGTGACAAGGGTGCGCTGACGGAAGAGCTTGTCTCATGCCGTTTCCAGAACGAATTTACACTCTCGACACCAGATAAAATCGAGTACATGGACGTATCGCCGAAACAGATCGTATCTGTTGCTGCGGCACTGATCCCATTCCTCGAGCACGATGACGCAAACCGTGCATTGATGGGTTCAAACATGCAACGCCAGGCAGTACCAACCCTGAAGGCAGACAAGCCACTGGTCGGTACAGGAATCGAGCGTGTTGTTGCCATCGACTCGGGTGTTGGTGTGGTTGCTAGTCGCGGCGGTCATGTCGAGTCAGTTGATGCAATGCGTATCGTTATTCGTGTTAATGACGACGAGGCGATTGCTGGTGAGTCAGGCGTTGATATCTACAGCCTGACCAAGTACATGCGTTCAAACCAGAACACCTGTATCAACCAGCGTCCACTGGTACGTACCGGTGATCAGATTTCACGTGGTGACGTACTTGCCGACGGCCCGTCAACAGACAAGGGCGAGCTGGCACTGGGTCAGAACCTGCGAGTCGCTTTCATGCCGTGGAACGGCTACAACTTCGAGGACTCCATCCTGATTTCGGAGCGTGTCGTCGAGGAAGATCGTTTTACCACGATTCATATCGAAGAACTGACCTGCATGGCGCGTGATACCAAGCTGGGTTCAGAAGAGATTACAGCGGATATCCCGAATGTCGGTGAGTCTGCACTCGGCCGCCTTGATGAGTCAGGAATTGTATTCATCGGTGCCGAGGTCAAGGATGGCGACATCCTGGTCGGTAAGGTTACGCCGAAAGGTGAAACCCAGCTGACTCCGGAAGAGAAACTGCTGCGTGCAATCTTCGGTGAGAAGGCATCTGATGTTAAAGATACTTCACTGCGTGTTCCATCAAGCATCAGCGGAACCGTTATCGATGTACAGGTCTTTACCCGTGACGGCGTCGAGAAAGATGCACGTGCACTGGAGATCGAAGAAGCCGAACTCGAACGTGTCCGCCAGAACCTCAACGACCAGTTGCGCATTATGGAACTCGACACCTTCGCACGTGTTGAGAAGATGTTGATCGGAAAGGTTGCTGATGGCGGTCCAAACAAGATCAAGAAGGGCACCAAGGTCACCAAGGCGTATCTCGCAGAGCTGGAGCAGGATCAGTGGCTCGAAATCAGGTTGCACAACGAAGGTGCTGCCAAGCAACTCGAGATGGTTGCAGAGCAGGTCAAGAAGCAGCGTGAAGACTATCGCGAAAAGTTTGAAGAGAAGCGCCTCAAGCTGACAACCGGTGATGACCTGGCTCCAGGCGTACAGAAGATGGTTAAGGTCTATGTAGCCGTCAAGCGTCGTATCCAGCCAGGTGACAAGATGGCGGGACGCCACGGTAACAAAGGTGTTATTTCGAAGGTTGTTCCGGTCGAGGATATGCCTTTCGACGAGAATGGTACTCCTGTCGATATCGTACTCAACCCGCTGGGTGTACCGTCTAGAATGAATATCGGACAGGTACTTGAGACCCATCTCGGTTTTGCTGCCAAGGGACTTGGTGACAGAATCGGCGAGATGCTTGATGCACAGAAGAATGCCAGTGAAGTACGTGGATTCCTCGACAAGGTATACAACACCAGTGGCAAGAAAGAAGACCTCGACAGCTTCAGTGATGACGAGATTTTCGAGATGGCCGGCAACCTGCGTGGTGGTGTACCAATGGCGACACCTGTATTCGACGGTGCGCACGAGGATGAGATCCGCGGCATGCTGAAACTTGCAGGTCTGCCGGAGAGTGGTCAGATGACTCTCACCGACGGTCGCACAGGTGAAGAATTTGAACGTCCGGTCACTGTTGGCTACATGTACATGCTGAAACTCAACCACCTGGTTGATGACAAGATGCATGCACGTTCAACCGGTCCGTACAGCCTGGTTACCCAGCAGCCACTTGGTGGTAAAGCACAGTTCGGTGGCCAGCGCTTCGGTGAGATGGAGGTCTGGGCACTCGAGGCCTATGGCGCATCCTACACACTGCAGGAGATGCTGACGGTCAAGTCGGACGACGTCAACGGACGTACACGTATCTATAAGAATATTGTCGATGGCGATCATCGCATGGAGCCGGGTATGCCGGAATCCTTCAATGTCCTTGTTAAAGAGATCCGTTCACTCGGTATCAATATCGAGCTGGAACAAGAGTAATCACGCCGGGAGATCAATTGTGAAAGATTTGCTGAATGTCCTGAAACAGGACCAGGTAGAAGAGTTTGATGCAATCCGCATTGGCCTGGCGTCTCCGGAGATGATCCGTTCGTGGTCATACGGAGAGGTCAAAAAACCTGAAACAATCAACTACCGTACCTTCAAGCCGGAGCGCGACGGTCTTTTCTGTGCCAAGATTTTTGGCCCGGTCAATGACTACGAGTGCCTGTGCGGAAAGTACAAGCGTCTCAAGCACCGCGGTGTGGTGTGTGAGAAGTGTGGCGTTGAAGTCACGCTGTCAAAAGTACGTCGTGAGCGTATGGGACATATCGAACTGGCTGCGCCCTGTGCACACATCTGGTTCCTGAAGTCGCTGCCATCACGTATCGGTCTGCTGCTGGACATGACGCTGAAGGATATCGAGCGCGTACTCTACTTCGAGTCATACGTGGTAATCGAGCCGGGCATGACCATGCTCGAGCGCAACCAGATGCTCTCTGATGAGCAGTACATTGAAGCAGTCGAAGAGTATGCTGACGAATTCGACGCTCGCATGGGTGCCGAGGCCGTTTTCGAACTGCTGCGCACTATCGATATCTCCAAAGAGATCGATCGCATGCGCGAAGAGATGGGCGCGACCAAGTCCGAGACCAAGATCAAGAAGCTCAGCAAGCGTCTCAAGCTGCTTGAGTCCCTGCAGAGTTCAGGTAACCGTCCCGAGTGGATGATCCTGAAAGTACTGCCAGTACTGCCACCTGAACTGCGTCCACTGGTACCGCTCGATGGCGGCCGCTTCGCAACATCTGATCTCAACGATCTTTATCGTCGTGTTATCAACCGTAACAACCGTCTCAAGCGACTGCTTGAGCTGATGGCTCCGGATATCATCGTACGTAACGAAAAGCGCATGTTGCAGGAATCTGTCGACGCGCTGCTCGACAATGGCCGTCGTGGCCGTGCCATTACAGGTTCAAACAAGCGTCCGTTGAAATCGCTTGCAGACATGATCAAGGGCAAGCAGGGTCGCTTCCGTCAGAACCTGCTTGGTAAGCGTGTCGACTACTCTGGCCGTTCGGTTATCGTAACCGGCCCGACACTGCGCCTGCACCAGTGTGGTATTCCGAAGAAGATGGCACTGGAACTGTTCAAGCCATTTATCTTCAGCAAGCTGCAGTGGCGTGGACTTGCCAACACCATCAAGGCTGCCAAGAAGATGGTTGAACGTGGTGATCCGGAAGTTTGGGATATCCTTGAAGAGGTTATCCGCGAGCACCCGGTCATGCTCAACCGTGCACCAACACTTCACCGTCTCGGTATCCAGGCATTTGAGCCGGTTCTGATCGAGGGCAAGGCGATTCAGCTGCACCCACTCGTCTGTACCGCGTTCAACGCCGACTTTGACGGTGACCAGATGGCGGTACACGTACCCCTGTCGCTGGAAGCACAGCTCGAAGCGCGCTCGTTGATGATGTCGACCAACAACATTCTCTCGCCTGCGAATGGTGAGCCGATCATCGTTCCTTCACAGGACGTGGTCCTGGGTCTCTATTACATGACCCGCGAAAGAGTTAATGCCAAGGGTGAAGGCATGGTCTTCTCTGATATTCATGAAGTGCGTCGCGCTTATGATTCAGGAAATGCCGACCTGCAGGCCAAGGTCAAGGTTCGTATTACCCAGACGATTAATGATGACGATGGTGATAGCGAAACCACCACGACCATTATCGATACAACAGTCGGTCGTGCACTGCTTGCAGAAATCCTGCCTGAAGGGCTCTCTTTCGAACTGATGAACAAGGAGCTTGGCAAGCGCGCCATATCCGGCCTGGTCAACGCCTGCTATCGTCGTGTCGGACTGAAAGAGACAGTTATTTTTGCTGACCAGCTGATGTACACGGGTTACCGTTATGCAACCCGCGCGGCTGTTTCCATCTGTTCAAACGACATGGTGGTTCCGCCAGAGAAAGAGAGTATTCTTGCGTCTGCAGAAGCAGAGGTTAAGGAGATTCAGAATCAGTACGCATCAGGTCTTGTTACCCAGGGCGAGCGTTACAACAAGGTTATCGATATCTGGTCACATACCAACGACCAGGTTGCCAAGGCGATGATGACCAAGCTCGGTAAAGAGACTGTTACCGATGCTGAAGGCAAAGACGTTGAACAGAACTCGTTCAACTCGATCTTCATGATGGCCGATTCCGGTGCTCGTGGTTCGGCAGCTCAGATTCGTCAGCTTGCCGGTATGCGTGGCCTGATGGCCAAGCCGGACGGCTCAATCATTGAAACGCCAATCACGGCAAACTTCCGTGAAGGTCTCGATATCCTGCAGTACTTTATTTCAACTCACGGTGCTCGTAAGGGTCTTGCGGATACCGCCCTGAAAACTGCGAACTCCGGTTACCTGACACGTCGTCTCGTCGACGTTGCACAGGACATGGTTATCCTCGAGGATGATTGTGGAACAGAAAACGGCATCCTGATGATTCCGATCATCGAGGGTGGTGACGTTGTCGAACCACTGCGTGAGCGTATCCTCGGTCGTGTCGTGTCACAGCATATCTATCATCCAACAACTGAAGAGCTGTTGTGTGAAGCCGGCACGCTGCTTGATGAGCGCTGGGTCGATACGCTCGACCATAACGGTGTCGACCAGGTGTGGGTACGTTCTGCAATCACTTGTGATGCACGCGTCGGCGTCTGCTCCCAGTGTTATGGACGTGACCTCGCACGCGGACACCAGGTCAATACCGGTGAGGCTGTTGGTGTTATCGCTGCACAGAGTATCGGTGAGCCGGGAACCCAGCTGACCATGCGTACCTTCCACATCGGTGGTGCTGCATCACGAGCTGCTGCTGCGAACAGCATCGACGCCAAGAATGGCGGTAAGGTTCGCTACAGTGACCTCGAGTATGTTGAGCAGGAGTCAGGTAACCAGGTTGTTACCTCGCGTTCCGGTGAAGTCCACGTACTTGACGAGCTTGGTCGTGAGCGTGAGCGCTACAAGCTGCCATACGGTGCCACCTTGCTGGTCAAGGATGGATCGGAAATCGAAGGCGGTGCACTGATTGCAACATGGGATCCGCATACGCATCCGGTTATTACCGAGGTTGCCGGTATTCTGCAGTTCGTCGATTTTGTCGAAGGCGTCACAGTTGCAAGCCGTACTGACGACATTACCGGTCTGAAGTCACTTGAAGTTATCGATCCGAAAGCGCGTCCGGCTGCAGGCAAAGATCTGCGTCCGATGGTGAAACTGGTCGACGACAAGGGTAAGGACGTCAATATTGCACATACCAATATTCCGGCTTCCTACTTCCTGCCGTCAGGTTCGGTTGTTAGCGTTAAGGATGGTGCCGCGGTTAAGATTGGTGACACCCTTGCACGTATCCCGCAGGAATCTTCCAAGACTCGTGATATCACGGGTGGTCTTCCACGTGTTGCTGACCTCTTCGAGGCACGTAAACCGAAAGAGCCTGCGATTCTTGCTGAGTCTTCCGGAACCATCGGTTTCGGCAAGGAGACCAAGGGTAAGCAGCGCCTGGTCATCACTGATCAGAACGGTGAAACAACCGAGACACTGATCCCGAAATGGCGTCGTATTGATGTGTTCGAGGGTGAGCATGTTGAACGTGGTGAGATTATTGCTGATGGCGAACTCGTACCGCACGACATTCTGCGCCTGCGTGGAGTCACAGATCTTGCTGAATACCTGGTTAAGGAGATTCAGGACGTCTACCGTCTGCAGGGTGTAAAAATCAACGACAAGCACATCGAGGTCATCATTCGCCAGATGCTGCGTAAGGTTGAGATTACCGACTCCGGAGATTCACGCTTTATCAAGGGCGAACAGGCAGAGCGTTCACGCGTACTTGAAGCTAACGAGAAGCTGGTTGCAGAAGGTAAGCAGCCTGCACTCTATGATCCGGTACTGCTTGGTATTACCAAGGCATCGCTGGCAACAGAGTCTTTCATCTCTGCAGCATCTTTCCAGGAGACCACACGAGTACTCACGGAAGCAGCCGTTCGCGGTGCATCTGATGATCTTGTCGGCCTCAAGGAGAATGTTATCGTTGGTCGCCTGGTTCCTGCGGGAACAGGCCTCTCCTATCACAGGACTCGCAAAGATAACCGCGTGGTAGAAGAGACTGAAGTCGATACAACGCTTGCGGCGCAGGAAGTCGAGGCGGCAATCAAGGAGGCGCTCAGCGTTTCCGAAGAGTCTGATGAAAAAGGCACAGGAGAATAACCAATGGCACGTGTAACAGTAGAAGACTGCCTTGAGCATGTCGATAACCGTTTCGACCTGGTACTTCTTGCAACCAGGCGAGCTCGCCAGTTGTCAGAGGGTGTTGAGCCGCTGCTGCCGGAAGAGAACGACAAGCCAACCGTTATCGCCCTGCGTGAGATCGCAGAGGGGTTGGTTTCTAACGAATCACTTGATGCTGCTCTTGCAGTTGAGGAAGTGACCGAGGAGATCAACGAGGAAGACCTAATTTTTGCACTTGGCGAGGAACTTGCCGGAATGTAACAGATCGGGTGTTTTCGTAACAATCCTGACAAGCCGTCACTCATTTGAGTGGCGGTTTTTTTATGTACAGGATGTACATTACCTGGTGATGATGCAGATGTCATGGAGCGGCGAGTGGGATGAATATTACTGGTTTAAGTATTTCATTCCACAACCTGCTGTTGTTTAACAGCAATCTGGTGTTATTCTTTATAGATGATCATCGAGACTCCATAGTGGCAGCTTCAATTGAGTGAGCCCAAGCCTTCGATCGGGGATACCCAGCTCGATATGCCTCTCCACAATGAGAAAAGGCAGCCGGACCTGCGCTTTCTGATCAGTGATCTGACCTCTTATCTTGAGACATATCTCCCGCAAAAACAGGTGAGTGAAATCTACCGCGCCTACCTGTTTGGCGCAGATGCACACATCAACCAGAAGCGCCTTTCCGGTGAGCCATATATCTATCACCCGATTGCAGTCTCACATATCCTTGCGACCATGCGCATGGACCACAAGTGCATTATGGCGGCCATGTTGCATGATGTTATAGAGGATACGCCGACTGCAAAATCACAGCTCCATGAGCAGTTTGATGAAGAGGTGGCAGAACTGGTCGATGGTGTGACCAAGCTGACATCACTCGATTTCAGTTCGCGCGAAGAGGCCCAGGCAGCGAGTTTTCAGAAGATGATTCTCGCGATGACCAAGGATATTCGGGTCATTCTGATCAAGTTGGCCGACCGACTGCATAACATGCGCACACTGGGAGTGATGCGTCCCGAAAAGGCACGGCGTATCGCCAGTGAAACGCTGGAAATATATGCGCCGATTGCACAGCGTCTCGGCATTAGCCGCCTGCGCCATGAGCTTGAGGATTTGGCATTCCAGGCACACTGGCCGATGCGATATCGCATCCTGAGGGAGGCGGTTGTCAAGCACCATGGTTTCCACAAGGAGTTAACCAGCGGTACGCTTGCCGCGATACGTGGCCAGCTGATGCGTGAGAAGATTCATGCCGATGTGGTCTATCGCGAGAAACATCTTTTCAGTGTCTACAGGAAAATGCGTGATCGCAAGGTTCCCTTTTCCGAGATTGCCGACGTGGTCGGTTTCCGCATTATTGTTGATGACGTCGATGCCTGCTACCGGGCACTTGGCAGCGTACACCATGTCTATGCACCGAGACCGGGGCGCTTCAAGGACTATATTGCAATACCCAAGGCGAGTGGCTACCAGGCTTTGCACACAGTGCTGGTTGGTCCGCACGGTGGCCCGATCGAGGTGCAGATTCGCACCCAGGCAATGGACCAGGTCGCAGAGAGCGGGGTTGCTGCACACTGGAATTACAAGAGTGGTGAAGCGGGTAGCAGTACCGCACGCAACAGTATTGACTGGCTGAAAAACCTGCTCGATGTGCAGAAAGATTCGGCGAATCCGATGGAGTTCCTCGAAAACGTCAAGCTCGACCTGTTCCCGGGCGAGGTGTACGTATTCACTCCAAAGGGCAAGATTATCGTGCTGCCTAAAGGGTCGACGATAATCGATTTTGCCTACGCAGTACATTCGCAAGTCGGAAACCACTGTGTCGCAGCGCGTATCGATCAGCGCATGGTGCCGTTAAAGACCCGCCTGCATAATGGTGAGACCATCGAGATCCATACTGCGGAAAAGAGTCGACCCAACCCGCGCTGGCTTGATTTCGCAGTGACTTCCAAGGCGCGTGCCTCGATTCGCAGCTACCTGAAAAACCTGCAGCGTCAGGATGCCGTACAACTTGGTGCGCAACTGCTTGCTGCCGAGCTGCAGCTCTATGGAGGGACCCTGGAAAAGTACGGACAACAGGCAATAGAGGAGATACGCGAAGAGCTCGGCTATAGCGAGTTTGATGATCTCCTCGCTGACGTGGGGCTGGGCAATCGCCCGGCACGCCTGGTGGCAAAACGCCTCGCTGATGGCGTCGTAGAAGAGGGTGATGCCGGATCAGGTGGTGAGGCGCAGCCTTTGGCAGCACAGCGCGTCAATATACGTGGCACTGAGGGTATGGTGGTCAGTTATGCACGTTGTTGCCATCCGATTCCGGGAGATCCGATCATCGGTACTTTTCACCCCGGGCGTGGCATCGTTGTTCATCATGCGACATGCCCGAATATTTCGGATATGCGCAAGTACCCGGAAAACTGGGTTGATGTCGCGTGGGAATCCAGTATCACGGGTAGTTTTCCAGTCGTGCTGCGCGTCGAGGCGAGCAACCAGCCCGGAGTATTGGCGACCGTCGCATCGGCAATTGCCGATGCGGGATCAAATATAGAATCAATCCGTACCGATGACTATGATGGACGCATCTCGGTACTGATCGTTACTCTCAGTGTTCACGACAGGCGCCACCTTTCGCGCCTGATGAAAAACCTGCGACATGTTCCTGTCGTCAACAGGTTGACGCGTATGATCGGCTAGCCCGGGCCAAAGGGTTCACTCTTCGAGTGGTCTGAATTGCATGGCTGGCTTTTCAGGCTCGCTGCCGAATGACTCAAGCAGCTGTTCCATCGCTTTTTCTTTCAGCTCTTCCGTGGCAGGCTCTGGCTCAGTAGCCTGGACCTCAGCAGCCGGGGTGTCAGTGGTCCGGGTTTCTGTGGCCTGAACCTCCGTAGTCAGGGTCTCGGTAACAGCATCCTGTACGGCTGGTTCCGTAGTAAATTCTGTTGGAGCAGCCACTTGTTCGATTGCAGTTTCAGAAACCGGAACAACAGGTTCAGCCGCCTCAGTCATGGGTTCCGTGACTGGAGCAGTTGCCTCAGCAGGTACTTGCTGTGGGATTACTTCATTTGCAGGAACTTCAGTCATTGCATTTGGCTCCAGGGTGGCTTCTACAGCGGAATCAGCTGCCTGGCTTGCTTCTTGCTCGATGGTGTCCGGTGCGGCAACAGCAGTTGCGTCACTTGCCTGGGAAGCAGCCGGTTCGGCAGGTGCGACTGGCTCGCTCTCCTGAGGTTGTTCCTGTGGAATAGATTCACGCGGTGTTTCTGTCACTGTGGCCTGAACCGCGGGAGCAGGGGGTTCAACAGGTGCTGGAGCAGGAGCTGGTGCCTGTTCGGTTTCAGCAACAGGTGGTGCAGTGGGCTGCGGAGTCGATTGCTGTTGCGGGAGTTGGATGCCGACCTGTTCAAGCAGGTCAGGGCGCAGGTAAATCACGACAGCAAGAGCAATTATGGCGAGGAGCAGCAGTCTCAGCAGGTTAAACATGTTTTTCAGCCTTCAAATTAAAATTCTGGTGTGATTTTACCATGATGTGCACTGGTTGCTTTCACTGTCTGCTATTGCCGTAGTGCGATAAGATGTACGCATGAATATAGCGATGACTGCCCGGGCTGTTTGATAAATGAGCAAACGTGAAGCAGTGTGGATGCCAATGAGGCGTCTGCACCTGAGATCAGTGCCGGGGAATGTCGAGGCATGGCTGAGCGATCCGGACTCACTGACACAGCGACTGACAGATTATTGCAGTGGACGTTTTCATGTGCGCCTGTTGAACCAGGAGTGGACACGGCCGCTTGAATCCGAACGCCAGGTATTAATGATGGCGATGGGTGAACGTGGACTTGTACGCGAGGTAGAGCTGTGGTGTGATTCAACGCCGCTGGTGTTTGCCAGGACTGTGATTCCCGTCAGTAGCATGAAGGGACGGGTTCGTGGGTTAACTGTGCTGGGGAATCGTCCACTCGGCGCGGTCCTTTTTAATGACAGATCGACACAAAGGGAGCTATTCGAGGTGGCCGAGTTGCGTAATAACAATCGTCTGTTCCGGCGCGCAAACCAGGCGCTTGCTGAACCGGCCGATATACTCTGGGGGCGCAGAACGCGTTTCCGTTATGCGGGTCAGCCCCTGTTGGTACATGAAATATTTCTTCCCACGATCGTGAGTGAAAAGGCATGAACCCCGAAATCCGCAACAAGCTGATCCTGTATGGCGAACTGATCAGGATTAACCGGCCAATCGGTATTTTGCTGTTGCTGTGGCCTGCACTGTGGGCACTGTGGTTTGCAGGCGAGGGTTCACCACACTGGTTCGTTGTTCTGATTTTTGTTGCTGGAACTGTCCTGATGCGCTCGGCCGGCTGCGCAATCAACGACTATGCCGATCGTGATTTCGACGGCCATGTGGAGCGCACAAAACAGCGGCCATTGGCGGCAGGTAAAATCACGCCAAACGAGGCGCTAAAGGTCTTTGCGGTCCTTTCCCTGGCTGCTTTCTTCCTGGTGCTGTTTCTCAATGCCGGAACCATTCTGCTCTCCTTTGCCGCAGTTGTAACAGCAGCTGTTTACCCTTTCATGAAGCGTTACACCAACCTCCCGCAACTGGTGCTTGGCATCGCATTTGGCTGGGCGATTCCGATGGCCTACATGGCCTTGCGAGAGGAGATCCCGCTGGCGGCCTGGCTGCTCTTCCTGGCTACTGTTTTGTGGGCGCTGATCTACGACACCATGTATGCGATGGCAGATCGTGAAGATGATCTAAAGATCGGCCTCAAGTCGAGTGCAATCCTTTTTGGCGAGTACGATCGCCTGATTATCGGCGTGCTACAGGGGCTGATGATTATTCTGCTGATGTGGGTCGGCCTCATTACCGGGCGAGATGCATTTTATGTTGCCGGTATCTCGGTGGCGACAGCCCTGTTTATCTATCAACAGTGGCTGATACGTGAGCGCGAGCCAAAAGCCTGTTTCCAGGCATTCCTGAATAACAACTGGTTCGGTGCGATTGTCTTTGCCGGCCTGTTTCTGGACTATCTCGCAGGCTCCTGATGTTGTCTCTTTTTTCACGCCTTCTCCTTCCTTTCTTGCTGCTCTTGTTATGTCAGCCACTACAGGCTGCCCAGAAGGATCCGCTGGTCAGACTTGCGGCCATGCCGAATGCGAGCCTGTTGCTCGAAGAGAATGGTAAAACAGTTGCCAGCAAACTGGCCGGTCGCCAGATGATTCCAGCCTCGACACTGAAACTTCTGACAGGGCTTGCTGCACTTGAGCACTGGGGTGAAGAGCATCGTTTCGAAACCCGTTTTTATCTTCAGGATAATATCCTCTGGGTTCGGGGTGGCGGTGATCCCTTCCTGGTTTCCGAAGAGCTCGATCTGATTGTTACAGCATTGCAGGAACAGGGCGTTCACAAGCTTGATGGCATCAGTACCGATGCAACGCTTTTCGATAGTGACCTGAAGATTGGTGGGCGCTCAAGCAGCGATAATCCCTACGATGCACCGATCTCTTCACTCGCGGCCAATTTCAATACCGTAAGCTACAAGAAATCAGCAAATAAAATCATTTCGGCAGAGCCGCAAACACCCATGACGGCGCTTGGCAAAAAAATTGCCAGGCGATATGCAAAAAAGAAGAGTCGCGGACGCGTCAATCTCATCAGCGAGGAGAACGGGCCGCGCTATTTCGCAGAATTACTGGCAGCCAAGTTACGTCTCGCTGGAGTTGCTGTTAAAAACAGACTCTCTGCCGGACAGGTTCCGCATGGACTCAAACCGATCTATACTCACAAAAACAGCCGCACCCTGAGTACGGTGGTGGCTGCAATGATGGAGCATTCGAGCAACTTCATTGCCAATTCACTCTTCCTGCTGATGGCTGGTGACAAGGGTCCGCTGGATATGAACAAAGCCCAGCAACGGATGCAAAAATGGATCAGGAAGCGGTTTAAATGGAAGGAGTTCAAGGTGGTTGAAGGGGCTGGACTATCACGTGAAAATCACCTCAGTGCCAGGCAGTTGCTGGAAGTGGTCAAGGAGTTTAAGCCTTATCGTGAACTGCTTCCGAACCATAAAGGCAAGGTGTTGGCAAAAACAGGTACATTGCGTGGCATTAGCTGTTATGCGGGCTTTCTCAAGCGCGATGGAAGCTGGCAGCCATTCAGCCTGTTGATCAACCAGCCGTCAGATTATTACTTCAGGGTACGCGTCGCCGAGGCGCTCTCTACTCGTCATCGTCTTCCCACAGCGCTGTGTGGAAAGGATTGCTAATGCGTTTGCTTGTATCGTTGTGTGTTCTTCTCGTAAGCAGTGGCATCTCTGCTAAAGAGCCTGTTGCACCCCCCCGTTATTGTTAACTCGGTGGCTGTCGCTTCGGCTCATCCCTATGCAACTGCCACGGGCCTGCAGATTCTTCGTGATGGCGGCAATGCCTTTGATGCAGCAGTGGCCGTGACTGCGGTACTGGCGGTTGTCGAACCCTACTCATCCGGACTTGGCGGGGGGGTTTTTACCTCTTGCACAGGGCGAGTGATGATCGTCAGGTGATGCTGGACGCGCGTGAGACAGCGCCACTCGAAGCAACACGTGACATGTATCTGGGTGAAGATGGCAAGCCGACATCTGACTCGCTGGAGGGACCGCTGTCGGCTGGAATTCCTGGTATCCCTGCGGCCCTTGCGAAGCTCGCACAGGAGTATGGAAAGTTACCGCTGAAGCAGACGCTAGCTCCTGCAATCGCTTTTGCGAAAGCAGGCTTTGAGGTTGATGCTCACTATCAACGCATGGCATCGATGCGTCTCAAACTGTTGACGCGCGATAGTGAGAGCGCAAGAATTTTCCTGCATAACAAAGAGGTTCCACCACTTGGTCACCTGGTTATACAGCGCGATTTGGCACAGACGCTTGGTGCGCTGGCGGAGCAGGGCAGGGCGGGATTTTATGGTGGCAGGATTGCCACTGCGCTGGTCAGAGAGGTACGCCGCAATGGTGGCATCTGGCGCCTGCAGGATCTCTCAAACTATAGGGTTATTGAACGGGAGCCGATCAGTTTTGATTACAGGGGCTGGAAAGTGACCACTGTAGCGCCTCCTTCATCCGGGGGAGTGGCACTGGCAACCATGTTCAATATTCTGGAGCCGTATGACCTCGACAGTCTGGATGAGGTTATGCGCACACATTTGATTGTCGAAGCGATGCGCCTGGCCTACCGTGACCGGGCCGAGTACCTGGGAGATTCTGATTTTGTTGATGTGCCTGTCAGCAAGCTGATTAACAAGAGTCATGCAGCTTCGCTGAGAAAAGAGTGGATCAAGGAAGAGATAGCAACGCCCAGTGATTTTCTGCCTGTTGCAACCGCCGAGAGTGCAAAGGGGCGTGATACAACACACTTCTCCATACTCGACAAAGAGGGGAACCGTGTTGCTGCAACTCTCAGCATTAACTATCCATTCGGATCCGGTTACGTGGCAGCGGGGACCGGTGTACTTCTGAATGACGAGATGGATGACTTTTCCGCTTTACCCGGTTCGCCCAATGTCTACGGGCTAATTGGTGCTGAAGCGAATTCCATCGCTCCCGGCAAGCGTCCGCTGTCGAGCATGTCCCCGGCATTCGTTGAAAATGATCAGCGACTGGCGATACTGGGTACACCAGGTGGTAGCAGGATTATCACAATGGTATTACTTGGTGCACTGGAATTCATGAAAGGTGGTGATGCGCATGCCATCGTCAGTAAACCACGTTTTCATCACCAGTACCTGCCCGATTCCATTACCTATGAAGAAGATGCGATCAGCGAGGATGCACACTGGGAACTCGGCATAATGGGGCATCAATTTTCTGAGCGCATGGGTTCCTATGGCGAAGAGAATCCGGTCTACGGCAATATGCAGGCGGTGACGCTGGACAAGCTGACAGGAGAGGTCAGTGCTGCCAGCGACCCGCGTGTCAGCGGAATCGCCGGCGTACGCTGACAATCAGGCGCGCAGACGCTGCAACTTGTTCTGCATCGCTGCGAAGTAGACGACCGGTATCACCACTAGCGTGAGTATGGTCGAGGCCAGCAGGCCGAAGATCAGCGACACGGCAAGACCAGAGAAAATCGGGTCGTCCAGAATAAAGAAGCCACCTGCCATCGCTGCAACTGCAGTCAGTACGATAGGTTGTGTACGTACCGCAGCTGCGTTAATCACGGCTTTCCTGAAATCCTCACCTTCCCGGACCTGCTGATTGATAAAGTCAACCAGCAGTATCGAGTTGCGCACGATGATACCGGCCAAAGCGATCATGCCGATCATAGAGGTCGCAGTAAACTGTGCCTGTGCTATCACGTGACCCGGCATGATGCCGATAATGGTCAGAGGTATCGGCGCCATGATGACCAGTGGCACAAGGTAGGAACGGAACTGTGCGACCACCAGCAGGTAAATCAGAACCAGGCCAACAGCATAGGCAGCGCCCATGTCGCGGAAAGTCTCATAGGTGACCTGCCATTCCCCATCCCACTTGAGGCTGTAGTTATAGGGATTGTCAGGCTGCGTCAGGTACCACTGTTCAAATTCGTCATGCTCATCAATTTTTCCAGCAATATCAAACAGGCCGTATAGCGGGCTGTCTAAATCACCCGCCATATCACCGGTAACATAGACGACCGGCAGCAGGTCCTTATGGTAGATGGTGAACTCGCGTGCGCCACTGACAACCGTGGTGATCTCGGAAATGGGCACCAGGGCGCCACTCTGGCTGCGGACTTTCAACGACATCACCTCATCAAGATTCGCCTTGTCAGCCTCGCTGTACTCGAGCCGGATAGGTACAGAGTACTTGAGGTTGGCGCCGTGCATATAAGTCACGTCTTCACCATCAAGTACGGTGGCAAGCGCTGCCGCGACACTGCTCTGTGCAATGCCGAGGCGAGCAGCCTTGGCGCGATCGATAATAATGATGCGTTTTTCAGACGGTGTCTCAATCATATCGTCGACATCGACAATATCTGCAGTTGACTCAAAATGAGTGCGTACATCCTTGGCGGTCCTGATCTGACCGGCATAATCGACACCGTAAATTTCGGCAACCAATGGTGACATCACCGGTGGCCCGGGTGGTACCTCGACAATTTTCGCATTACCGTTAAATTGACGTGCGATAGCCTGTACAGGCTCGCGAACCGAGCGGGCGATCTCGTGGCTTTTACGATCGCGTTCACTCTTGTCGACCAGGTTGACCTGGATGTCACCAAGGTGGGCACCCTCCCTGAGATAATACTGGCGCACCAGTCCATTGAAACCGATCGGTGACGCAGTACCCGCATAGACCTGGTAGTTAGTTACCTCTGGTACGGTAGCGATAAAGTCGCCTATTTCGCTGAGAACGCGCGTGGTCTGTTCAAGTGCAGTTCCCTCCGGCATGTCGAGAACAACCTGGAACTCGGACTTGTTGTCGAATGGCAGCATTTTCAGTACGACGAGCTTGAAGAAGCCCAGCGAGACAGAAGCTGCGATCAACAGCAGGATGGCTATCAGCAGTTTCCAGCGGTTTGCACGACCGCGGGAGTCATCCAGAAAAGGTGACATGATTCGTGCAAAGAAGGGCGTCAGCTTGTGTTCCTGTGACTCGTCGGCAACAGCATGAGCGTGATGACTGTTACCCAGAACCTTGTTAACAGACCATGGCGTAATAATAAAAGCGACGGCCAACGAGATCAGCATGCCCATCGAGGCATTAATCGGAATCGGCGACATGTAGGGGCCCATGAGCCCACTGACAAAAGCCATTGGCAGCAGTGCGGCGATTACCGTGAAGGTAGCCAGTATGGTGGGCCCACCCACTTCATCGACAGCCTTGGGTATAGCCTCCAGAAGGTTCTCTGCTCCCATCGCCAGGTGGCGGTGGATATTCTCTACAACCACGATGGCATCATCGACAAGAATACCGATTGAGAAAATAAGCGCGAAGAGTGAAACCCTGTTGAGGGTGAAGCCCCACGCCCATGAGGCGAACAGGGTGATCAGCAGGGTAATGGCAACTGCCCCGCCGACAATCAGTGCCTCGCGCCAGCCAAGCGCAATAACAATCAGGCCGATGACCGACAGGGTTGCAAAAATCAGCTTGGTAATCAGTTTGCGTGCCTTGTGATCAGCTGTCTCACCGTAGTTGCGTGTGATAGTTACCTCGACGCCTTCAGGAATAAAGATTCCCTTCATGTCTTCGAAGCGGTCTATGACTCGTTTGGCAATATTCACAGCGTTGGTACCCGGTTTCTTCGCCACCGCAATTGTCACAGCCGGTTGCGTACCACTGAGGTCAAGGCCGTTAGAGGCTGCCTGCGGACCTGCACCGATCCACACATACTGCTGCGGATGATCCGGTCCTTCGCTGATGGTTGCAATATCCTGCAGGTGAACTGGTTTCCCGTCATGCATACCGATGACCAGCCCACCGAGTTCAGATGCTGATGTGAGAAAGGTGCCAGCCTGAATTAACAGCTCTCTGTTTGCGCTGGTGACGCTGATGCCGTCGGCCGTGGAATTGGCGGCTCGCAGGCTATTGCGCAGATCGTCGAGGTCAATTCCGTAACCAGACAGGGATTGCGGATTGAGTGTGACCTTGACCGTGCGCTCCGGTTCCCCAATTGTGTAGATGTCACGTGTACCAGGTACGCGTTTCAGTTCTGCCTCTATGGTGTGCGCAACCTGGCCGAGTTCATATGCACCAACTGACGGGTTGCTTGACCAGAGGGTTGCAGTGACGATGGGAACATCATCTATACCCTTGGGCTTGATGATGGGGGTGCCAACACCAAGATTTTTTGGTAACCAGTCCTGGTTTGAGAAAACCTTGTTGTAGAGACGTACAATCGCCTGGGTACGATCCTCGCCAACCCGGTACTGTACGGTGATCATTGCCATGCCGGGGCGAGAGGTCGAATAGACATGCTCGATTCCCTCGATTTCAGAGAGAACCTGTTCTGCAGGCGTCGAAACCAGTTGTTCAATTTCGACAGCAGTGGCGCCGGGAAAGGGAATGAATATATTCGCAAAGGTGACATTGATTTGCGGCTCTTCCTCACGCGGTGTTACGGCGATCGCAAACAGGCCAAGAAGAATGCCAAGCAGTGCCAGCAGCGGAGTGATTTCGGTGGTCAGAAAGCGTTTTGCAGTCTTGCCCGATATGCCTAGATTCTGACTCATGCTATTACTCTTTTCCCGCTGCCTGGCGTGCCATGATGCCAGCAGCTACAGGGTCCAGGGCAACCTGCTCACCCGGTTCGAGGCCAGCGAGAATCGCGGTGCGTTGTCCAAAATGATTGCCGACACGGATGTGCCTCAGGGAGACAGCGCCAGACTCCTTGACGACGTAGATGCCTGTTACTTCTGAGCGGTAGACAATGCTTGAAGTGGGTACGGTCAGAAATTCGCGCTGACCGGTCAGGAATGCTGTTTTGACGAACATACCCGGGTAGAGTTGCTGTTTTGTTTCCGGCAGCTCGAGCCGCACCTCGAAGGTACCTGAGGTCGAGTCTGCAAAGGGATATACCGTGATTTTTGTAACGGGAATGGGCGGCTCCTCACCGGAGAGGATAAAGGCAGTGTCAAATTCACGCACCTTGTTGATGAGAGTCTGGGGTACACCCACGCTGACACGCAGTTTTTCCAGCGAGACACCGGTCATCAGTGGTGTTCCCTGGCTGGCTGTTTCGCCAGGTTCGACATGCCGCTGCATGACAATGCCTGTGTAGGGCGCCTTGATTACCGTGTAGTTGAGTTGCTCCTGGGCGCTTTCGAGAGCTGCCCTTGTACTGGTCAGTGCCGTCTCTGCCTTTTCCATTTCAGCTTCAGTAGCAACGCCTTTCTTGAAAATGCTGGCAATACGTTCATGATCTGAATTGGCTTGTTTGAACTGTGCTTCTGCCTGTTCGAGAGCGGTACGCTGGGGGGTGTCATGCAGGCGAACAATGACCTGATCCTTGCTGACAAAGTCATCGACGTCGACAAGAATCTCTTTAACCTGTCCGCTGGTTTGCGCCGAGACAGTTGACCTGTTGACGGCTTCTACCGTGCCATCCAGGTACTGGTGATTTGGCATGCTCTCCAGCGTAGCACTGGCAAGCTCCAGCGATGCAGAACCTGCATTCGGCTCTGCAGCCTGTACCATGGATGTCAGCAATAGGGTAACAGCCAGTATTACCTTGTTCATCAGTGAGCTCCGGACCATATATATTAGAAAAATCTAATATAGTAGAAATTAATCTATAGATCAATAAGAAGCTTTAATGAAGCGGATGTCAATACCCCTGTAATAAATGTGGTTTATTATCCTTAGATGTCACTCAGATTTGTCGGGCAAAGCACATTGCGCATGGTGCCGATCAGTTCCAGAAGCTGCTCGTTACGAATACGGTAGTAGATTCTGTTGGCCTCCTTGCGCGAGACCAGGATGTGCTTGTTGCGCAACTGGTCAAGGTGCTGGGAGATATTGCTCTGGGATGTGCCGATTTGTTCTACGATCTCGCCGACAGAGAGTTCCTGGTCCCCAAGCGTGCAGAGAATGCGCCAGCGCAGGGGGTGTGCCATTGCCTTGAGTGCATTGGCGGTCAGGGTTGCATCTTCATTGACCGGAGTGTCGGTATTGTCTGTGTCACTCATGCTTATTTCCTGCTGTTTACAGCTTGTGGTAGCCACTCATATTCTTGGCTATACAGATTATTTCTTCAACCTCACCGGCATTATCATTGATAGCGGTGCGTGAAAAAAGGATTGGGATACGTTTTTCAGTGCTGGTGATGAAAGCGGCCTCAATCGCACTGAGTGCACCGGTGCGAATCAATGCCTCCAGCCAGGTGCCCAAGAACGCCTTGGCCTGTTCATCGCTCTCTTCTTCAAAAATATCACCGATCGACATGCCGATCAGTTCATCTTCATTATACCCGAGCATCTCAAGGGCGGCCGGGTTCGTGCGAGTGACGACCCCCTCCCTGTTGAGCACCAGTAGTGCCTCGCCCATGGTATTGAGGATTTTTTCAAGGTGCTGATTGGCCAGGTGAAGCTGTTCGGTACGCTCAGCGACTTTCTGTTCAAGTACGCGATTCAGATTGCGCTCTTTTTCGATCAGGCGAAAATAGGTGCTGAGCTTGTTGATCAACTGATTGTCGTCAATCGGTTTGAGCAGGTAGTCGGCCGCGCCAAGATCATAGCCGCGTTGCTGGAACTCCTCGGTTTTGAAAGCCGCCGTCAGAAAGATAATCGGGATGTCGCGCGTTTTTTTGCGCATCTTGAGCAGTGTTGCTGCTTCAAAACCATCCATTTCCGGCATCTGGATGTCCAGAACAATCAGGTCAATATCATCCCGTTCGGATGCAATTTCAATTGCCTGTTTGCCCGAATCCGCCTCGATAACAGCGGCGTGCAGATGGCTTGAGATCAGGGAACGCAGGCTGTAGAGATTGGCGGCATTGTCATCGACAATCAGGAGTGTAAAGTTACTGTGGTCTGGCATACCTGTTAATCAGTCTTCATTGATTGCAATTTGTGATCGATCAGCTCTTTCAGTTTTTCTGCGTCGAAAGGCGGTGTCAGAACATGTTCAAAGCGCTTGCTCGACATATCTATGTGTTCTTCATCACCGATTGCGACCAGGGTGCACTGATACGATTGTTCCTCGATCAGATGAATGCTATCACACTTGTTCGATTCACAAAGTTTGAGGTTGACCAATGTCAGCAGGCAATCCGGGTTTTCGACAAGGGCTTCCCGTATCTCCTCATCATCAGAAGCGATGATTGCCTCGATGTTCCACTGCGAAAGAATGCGCGAGAGTTGCAGCAGGTTGTCGACGTCATCATCAATGATGAGTACATGTTTTCCCTGGTAATCAGGCATCTTTTCTGTGACTACTGCAGGCGCCTGTTCCTCCACCGCAGGTGTTGTTTCCTCGTCAGGTGCGATCAGGGGGCTGTACTCCAGCGGCAGGGAGATTGTAAAACGGGCACCTTCGCCAGGTTTACTGTCGAGACTGATTTTCCCCCCGATCATATGGGCAAGGCGTTGGCTTATGTTGAGGCCCAGACCAGTACCGCCGAAGCGTCGCCGGATGGAGCCGTCAGCCTGGCGAAAGGCTTCAAAAATGCGTTTCTGCTCCTCTGCAGGAATGCCCATGCCGGTATCCTGTACCGAGATATGAACCGGCTGGGAGTGAGACGCTTCCGAGTAATCGATGTTGACACTGATGGTGACGCCGCCCTGCTCGGTGAATTTGAGCGCATTGGCGAGCAGGTTGCGTAGAATCTGCTTGAGCTTGTTGTTGTCGGTGACAATCATCGGCACAGAGGCGATATCAAAGCGGGTCTCCAGTGTGAGGGATTTCTCCTCATACTGAGGACGCATCAACTCGACCGTGTCTAGAATGAGTTGCTTGAGATCCGTCTCTTCGAGAGAGGGCGATTGCTCCATGCGTTCGAGCAGGCTCAATTCGAGGATGTTCTCGATGAGACGGTAGAGATCACGTCCTGCAGTATTGATGACCGCGGCCTGCTCACGCTTCTGGCTATCCAGCTCTTCACTCTCCTTGAGTAGTTTCGACAGAACAAGGATCGAATTGAGCGGGGTCTTCAGTTCATGCGAAACATTGGCAAGAAACTCTGACTTGAAACGGTTGCTCTCTTCCAGTTCCTGCGTGTGAGAGACTAGATTACGCTGGTTGCGCGCATGGGTTACCGACAAGCGACTGAGGTTTTCACCAACCTCCTTCAACTCGATCGGTCGTTTCCAGTTAAAGTTAACCTCGCTATTGTCCGAGACGATGCGCTGTACACCCTGACCCAGGCTGTTACCGATGCTATCGATGCTGCGGGTGACCCGGCGTGCAACAAACCAGATGCCGATCAGAACAGGAAGGCTGATCAATAGTCCACGCACCAGCAGGTTTTGCAGCAGGTCGGTGAACGGTGATTGGCCGACAACGCGACCAACCCACAAAGGTTCACCGTCTGCGGAGCGGAACATGGGTATCCAGATGATCTGTCCCTTGTCCGGGTCTTGCCACAAACTGATTCGATTGCCTGTGAGCAGTGTTTCGAGTCCGACATAATCATCGAAGGCATTGTTGCCGGCCTGCTCGGTTGCGCCGATATAGCGCCCTTTTACATCGACCCACAGGGTGCTGCGATAGGCGTTGGCAAGACCGCCGATATCAATGGTGGTAATGACAAGCGCAACAGCTTTCTCATCATTGGCATGAATCGGTGCAACCAGGTGCATGCGTGGATGTGGACGTCCTTGCTCATCATCACTGGTATAGACAGGTGAAACCAGTACTCTTGATCGGCCCGCTTCCATTGCATCCTGTAACAGGCGGCTGTCAGGTTGATCGGGTTGTACCTGGGTCTGCGAAAATGGAGAGGTGCTTGTTTCACGCGAGAGCCAGAAGCTTTTCTTCTCATCTCGGTCGATGAAGGAGATACCAACCACGTCAAGCTGCTCACCGAAAACCGCGTTAACCCAGCCGGTGTAGCGCTGGCGGCTGTCATTAATGCGAGCCTGGTCTGTCGAGTTGGCACCGATCACGACACCTGGTTCCGGCAACTTTGCAAGGACGCGAGTCATTTCACGGCGTCCGGCAAGGTGCTCATCGAGATCACGAAAGTCGGCACGCAGCGTCTGCAGGTGCGCCTGGTGATAAACACTCTGCATCCGGTCAAACATCAACGGGAAGCTGAAAGCGACAAACAGCAGTGTCGGGACGACCGCGAACAGCAGTAGCGTCAGCAGGATGACGGTGCGTAATCTCACGCTGTCTTAGGAGTCGAATTGCTAAACATTCCTATAGGATAACGCAGAAACACTATTTCCAGAATTTTTCCGGGCTTTGAGTGCGGGGTGCAGTCGCATACAATCAATGCCTATAGGGCAGAATTTGTCCTTCATCCAATTGCACGGAGCCAATATGTCCCTGGATAAACTGACAGACCATTATGCCGGCATTATTGAGAATGTTGGTGAGAACCTCGAGCGCGATGGGCTGATAAGAACCCCTGAACGTGCCGCGCAGGCCATGCAGTTCCTGTGCCGCGGTTACAGCCAGTCTCTTGATGATGTCGTCAACGAGGCGATCTTTGACAGCGATGCCGACGACATGATTGTCGTCAAGGATATCGAGCTCTACTCCCTGTGCGAACACCATATGCTGCCTTTTATCGGCAAGGCACATATTGCCTACCTGCCGCAGGGCAAGGTGATCGGCCTGTCCAAGATCGCCCGTATCGTCGATATGTATGCGCGTCGCTTGCAGATCCAGGAAAATATGACCATACAGATTGCCGACGCGATTGAGCAGGCGATTAATCCTGCAGGTGTGGCGGTAACTATTGAAGCTGAGCACCTGTGTATGAAGATGCGTGGTGTCGAGAAACAGAATTCTGTAATGAAGACCTCGGTGATGCTGGGAGCATTTCGCAAGTCGCAGGCGACTCGTATGGAATATCTCAACCTTATCAAGTAAGGGGGTGGGTCAGAGGCTTCCAGGTTTTGGTGCGTTATTGCAGTCGCTGCAATCCTTCCGTCGTTGCGTCACGCAATAGTTTTTCGGCAGCCGATTTCCCTGCTATTTCCAGCCTGGTCGCAACATCTTTGCTGTCGATTTCCTGCAGTGAATAACTCACAAGGCAGGCAAGGTGTTCCGGCTTGATATCGATGTGTCTCTCTCCGGACAGAAGCAGTCGGGTTAACTGGTGCAGGTCTGGCAGCACAGCATCGAGTGACAGGGCATGTGTACTGAATAGCTCAAGCCTGCTCCTGCTCTCTTTTGTAAGCGCATCCGAGGTGTGTGGAAATGCTCTTTGGATAATATTCGTTTCGAGATCACTTAAGCCTCCACGCAGCAGGTACGGAAGTGTTTCAAGGTAACGTTCCTGGCAGTTTTGCATCAGCATTTCACCATTACCTGAGAGTGGCGCGAGCATCAGCACTGAATGGCAACCGCTTGATGCATCCCGCGTGAGTCCGATGCGCACTGGTGTGAAACCTGTTGTGCGCCAGAAATCGAGTAGCTCAGCAGTTGCTCCGAACGAGGTGGCGAGCAGGTCTGTTGATTGACTGTAATCTGTAGCTGCTGTTTGCAGAAGTCGTCTGCCGATACCTTTGCGTTGCAGTCCGGGGGCGACAGCGATGCGCATGATGCGCAGATAGCTGGTCTCCAGTGCCTGGTCCACGCCAAGATGCTGTTGCAAAGTCTGCGGAACCAGCTGGTTTTTTGGTCTGCGCTTGCCGCTGCGAATTCCTTGAGCGAGTTGTTCGTCGATATTTCCCTCTTCAACACACACAAGAGCACCGACCAGTCGGTTGTTGATTGTAGCTCTCCACAAGCGTAGTTGTTTGCCATCAAGCAGGTGGCGCAAGTCGAAGGGGCGGGTGCGGTAATGTGCCGTGACCAGGAGGCCGAAGAAGGCACGCAGTGCAGCCTCATCTTTGAATAGTTCCTGCTGAGTGACACAGCTGATGACCAGGTCGGAAGAGTCGAGCATGTCTGTATCGAATGCTGTTTGGTCTGCATCGAACAGCAGCAGGTCATTGAGCAGTGCTTCCAGTGCATCCCCATCACGCCAGCGGATTGGTGCTTTCAGACTTGTTGTTTTCCACTGTGGGGTAAGTCTCTCGAGTACCTTGCTGAAGCGGATTTCAAAACCGCGACCGGAACCTTCGTAGCCGTGTACGGTTGTCGAGAAAAGGATGCGGTTTTGCTGTTTGAGCATCGCCTCGAGCAGTTGTGCCGGTATTGCTGCAGCCTCATCGACACATAAGAGGTCGCATGCCGGCTTGTCATGAACCAGTTTGTCCGGCGCAATGAAAGCCAGTCTTCGCCCGTCTGCATGGGTCAATGCCTGCTGCTGCATGGCAAAGCCGGGCAGATTGTCTGCCGCATGCCGGAACAAAGTTTCCACGGCTGCAAATGACGGTGCAGTAACCAGGATGTTGCGCTTGTCTTTTTCAAGCAGCTTGGCAGCAGCAATTCCAATGGCGGCACTTTTGCCGCGACCACGATCTGCCTTGATTACCAGTGGGCGCTTTGCATGACCCAGTGCCACACGCTCAATTGCCTCGATGGTATGCAACTGGTCGTCAGTTGCTGCGGTTGCTGTTACCGGTTTCAGGCTGATATTGACCTGCTTGTTCTCTTTTTGCTTATGACTGGTGGCAGCATCGGAGTTCAACAGCAGATGTACCAGGCGTTGAATGAACAGGCCTTGTGGTTTTTCATTATCGGTATAACCGTGGCGCCTGTAGTCAGGATCCTTGAAGTTGCTCCAGTCAGTCAGGGGCGGTGTCAGCAGAATCAGTGCACCGCCACCTCGAACAGTGCCGCAGACTGAACCTAGCGCATCTGCATCGAGCCCGCTGAAGCAGTCATAGATAATGCAATCAAACTCTTTCCCCAGAATCTGCCTGTAGTGACTGGTAGCAAGACCGTCAAGGCTGTTCGATAGCAGGAGCACCCTGTGCTGATCGAGATCATCCAGAATATTCCCGGCTTGCGCATGGCACCATGCCATGTCGCCGCTAACCAGGTGAAGTGTGCGGTCAGATCCAGCCATATTGAATAGCATAGAGCAGGGCAGTGACAGTGAATACAGCAATGATGGTGCCGATCAGCACGATTGATGATGCCTGCTCAATGAAGGCATCGTATTGCTGCGCAAGAATGAATACATTCAGCGCTGGCGGCAAGGCGGACATCAGAACACCGGTATAGAGCCAAATGGGAGGTATATCACCTATCCAGGTTAATAGTATGTAAACCAGCAGGGGATGCAGTATCAGCTTGATCAGCAGAGTCACCGGAATATCAATGCTGTTGAGGTGTGCCTTGCGCCCGGCGATGACGACGCCAAGAACAAACAGGGCGCATGGTGCTGCTGCGCCCTTGAGAAGGTTGAGGATATTCTCGATAAACTGCGGTGGCTCGAAGTTAATAGCCGACGCCAGTACACCGGCAATTGTTGCCATGATGAAAGGATGCAGTAGAACTTTTTTAGTGGCCTGCAGGAGCACTGCTCCGATGTGATGTTCACTCTGTTTTCCGAGTTCGACAAACAATGGTGTCAGGGTGAACAACAGGGCGTTATCGAAACAGAAGACCAGGGCAGTTGGTACCACGGCAGCCTCGCCGAATGCGGCGAGGGTCAGGCCCGGTCCCATATATCCGATGTTGGAATAGCTGCCTGCAACCGCCTGCATGGTGCTTTCGGTATTGTTATTGCGACTGAAATAGCGCCCAAACAGGTAAGCGAGCAAAAAAATAGCCAGGGTACTGCCGCTGGTGCCGATGATGAATCCGGGATTCGCCAGTTCCTCAAGTGGTGTTTTGCGGATGAGCTGGAAGAAGAGTGCAGGCAGCGCGATATAGATGATGAAAAAGCTCATCCACTTGAGCCCTTCCTCGCCGTAGGAGGTTGCCTTTGCCGATGCCCAGCCGAGGAGTATGAGTCCGAAGAAGGGCAGTGACAGCGACAGGACTTCCATCGATCAGACCGGGTTAAGCGTCAGGATCGTAGGCGAGATTAGGGGCAAGCCAGCGTTCCATGCTTTTCAATTCCATCTGTTTGCGTTCCGAATAATCTGCAACCTGATCATGATTGAGTTTACCAACGGCAAAATAACGTGCCTGTGGATGTGCAAAATAGAGACCGCTGACAGCTGCAGTGGGTACCATCGCCTTCGATTCAGTCAGCCAGATACCGGTATTGGCTTCTGCATCGAGAATCTCCCACAGGATATCTTTCTCTGTGTGGTCCGGTGAAGCAGGGTAACCGATTGCGGGGCGTATGCCCTGGTACCTCTCGGCAATCAGGTCATCATTACTAAGGGACTCATCTTTTGCGTATCCCCACAACTCGGTACGTACCTTGTGATGCAGCCACTCGGCAAGAGATTCTGCGAGGCGGTCAGCAAGTGCCTTGAGCATCAGCGAGCTATAGTCGTCGTGATCCTTGTCGAACTCCCTGACCTTTTCATCGATACCTATGCCGGCTGTGCAGGCGAAACCACCCAGATAATCCTGCTTTCCGGATGATTCGGGAGCGATGTAATCGGCGAGCGACTCATTGTAATGACCAGCCGGCTGCTTGCCCTGTTTACGCAGGAAGTGCAGTTGCTTGTGGCTGCCGTCAGGCAGTTCGAGGGTGATGTCGTCCCCATGGCTGTTGGCAGGGAAGAGTCCGACAACTGCTTTTGCCGAGAGCCACTCCTCATCAATAATCTGTTGCAGCATCTTCTGTGCATCGGCAAACAGCTTGCGTGCCTCTTCTCCTTTCTCGGCATCATCAAGGATTTTTGGATAACGCCCTTTGAGCTGCCACGCATGGAAGAAGAAGGTCCAGTCGATGGTATCGACCAGTTCACTGATTGGAATATCATCCAGTACAGTGATGCCCGTATTGTTTGGCTGGACAGGTGTATAACTCTCCCAGTCGATCGGGGTGGGATTCTGTTGTGCCTGCTTGAAAGGCAGCAGTTGTTGCTTGTTCTCCTTGCTGGCACGACGCTGGCGCACAGCTTCGTACTCATCTTTCGTATCGGCAAGAAAAGCAGCTTTTTGATCACTGGAAAGCAGTTGTGATGCAACACCGACAGCACGCGAAGCATCAGCTACATAAACAGCGCCATGTGCATATTTTGGTTCGATCTTGACAGCGGTGTGTGCCATCGAGGTGGTCGCTCCACCGATCATCAGGGGTATGTTGAAGCTCTGGCGTGTCATTTCATTGGCGACATGCACCATCTCGTCAAGCGACGGTGTAATCAGACCTGAAAGACCGATAATATCGACATTCTCATCACGGGCGGTTTGCAGGATGGTTTCTGCTGACACCATGACACCGAGATCGATGACTTCGTAGTTGTTACACTGCAGCACCACGCCGACGATGTTCTTGCCAATGTCATGGACATCACCCTTTACCGTCGCCATAAGAATTTTGCCCTTGGCTTGCGGGGCACAATCAGCCTTTTCCGCCTCGAGGAAAGGCTCCAGGTAAGCCACCGATTTTTTCATCACGCGTGCAGACTTGACCACCTGTGGCAGAAACATCTTGCCTGCGCCGAACAGGTCGCCGACAATATTCATGCCGTTCATCAACGGGCCCTCGATAACCAGCAGAGGCTTGCCCAGTTTGAGGCGTGCCGCCTCGGTATCTTCATCGATGAATTCTGTAATACCCTTGACCAGCGCATGCTCAAGGCGTTTCTCAACGTTCCATTCGCGCCACTCGGCGTGATCTGACTTCTCCTGCTCGTCACCGGAGTCGATGTAGTTTGGTGCAATCTCGACCAGCTTCTCACCGGCATCGGATGAGCGGTTGAGGACCACATCCTCGACAGCTTCACGCAATTCGGCAGGCAGTTCATCATAGACGGCAAGCTGGGCTGCATTGACGATGCCCATATCCATACCGGCCTTGATGGCATGGTAGAGGAAGACGGCATGAATCGCCTCGCGTACCGGGTTGTTACCGCGAAACGAGAAGGAGACATTGGAAACGCCACCAGAAACCAGTGTGTGCGCCAGGCGTTGCTTGATTTCGCGTGTTGCCTCGATGAAATCGACGCCGTAGTTATCATGCTCCTCGATGCCGGTTGCCACGGCAAAGATGTTGGGGTCAAAGATGATATCTTCAGGCGGAAAGCCGACTGTCTCTGTGAGCAGTTTGTAAGCTCGTTCGCAGATCTCAACCTTGCGTTCTTGTGTGTCGGCCTGGCCTTCCTCGTCAAATGCCATGACAATGATTGCAGCACCATAGCGGCGACACAGTTTTGCATGCTTTATAAAAGCGGCCTCTCCTTCCTTCATGGAGATGGAATTCACAACTGCCTTGCCTTGCACACACTGTAGACCGGCCTCGATGATCTCCCACTTGGAAGAGTCGATCATCATGGGTACCTTGGCAATATCCGGTTCGGTTGCGCACAGGTTAAGGAAGCGGGTCATTGCTGCTATGCCATCGAGCATGCCCTCATCCATGTTGACATCGACGATTTGTGCGCCGTTCTCAACCTGGCTACGGCAGATGTCGAGCGCCTCGTCATACTCCTCGTTGAGGATGAGGCGCTTGAATTTTGCCGAGCCGGTAACATTGGCGCGTTCACCGACATTGACGAATAACGACTCTTTGCCGATGTTGAGTGGTTCGAGACCTGAGAGGCGGCACTCGACAGGAATTTCCGGCAGTTTACGCGGCGGCAGGCCGTTGACTGCATCTGCAATCGCCTTGATATGATCAGGACTGGATCCACAACAACCGCCAACGATGTTGACGAAACCGGATTGCGCCCACTCTGCAACCTGTTCGGCCATTGACTGAGGATCAAGGTCATACTCGCCAAATTCATTCGGCAGGCCGGCATTCGGATAGGCTGAGACCCAGGTCTCGCTAACACGTGACATCTCTTCGACATACTGGCGCAGCAGGTCCGGACCGAGCGCGCAATTGAGTCCTATCGACAGAGGATTTGCATGGCGCAGGCTGTTGTAGAAGGCTTCCGTGGTCTGGCCTGAGAGAGTTCTGCCGGATGCATCGGTGATGGTGCCGGAGATCATGACCGGCAACTCGATACCATCCTCTTCAAAAACCTGCTGGCAGGCAAAAATGGCTGCCTTGGCATTAAGGGTGTCAAAAATGGTCTCGATCAGTATCAGGTCGACGCCGCCCGAAATTAGTCCACGCACTGCCTCGACATAGACATCAACCAGCTCTTTGAAGGTGACGTTGCGAAACCCCGGGTCGTTGACATCTGGTGAAATCGACAGGGTGCGGCTGGTCGGACCGAGTCCGCCGGCGACAAAGCGTGGCTTGTCATCGGTAGAGTATTTGTCCGCTGCCTCACGAGCCAGCTTTGCCGATTCGAGATTGATCTCGTAGGCCAGCTCTTCCATCTGGTAGTCGGCCATCGAGGTGCGCGTGGCATTGAAACTGTTGGTTTCGATGATATCGGCGCCTACCTCGAGATAGGCTTCGTGGATGTCACGGATGATGTGCGGCTGGGTCAGTACGAGCAGGTCGTTATTGCCCTTGAGGTCTGAGTGCCAGTCGGCAAAACGCTCGCCGCGAAAATCGGCTTCTTCCAGCTTGTGGCGCTGGATCATGGTGCCCATGGCACCATCCAGAATCAGGATGCGTTGCGAAAGGGCTTCTTTGATAAGAGTGGTTTTGTCTGACATCTGACTAGCAATCGGGAAAATAGCCGGCAATTATAGCTGATTTAACTGTTATTGATGCTGATTCCTGCCTGGCAGGCAGGAAATTAGCCAATATAGGGATTGCGGTTGCCCTGAATCGACTCGATCAGGCGATTGCGTCGTTTTTCTTCGCTGTCCGGCGGATCTTCCCGGTGCCACTTCTCCATCAGTTTGCGCTGGCTTTTGAAGAGTTTAAGTTCCTTGTAGTTGTCAGCCATGTAGAGCATGGCGCGCGCGATATTACCGCGCACTTCAGGGCGGGGTTCAGCCTTGTAGCTGCGTTTGTCGACCTCGAAATCGCAACCTTTGCGCACCCGCTTTTCACCCTTGATGATGACAAAGGACATGGCGCCACGGAGATCGTTAATCTCTGCGAGTGCCGGATAGAGGTTATGCAAGTCGGCTTCAATACGATTGAACCTGTCGCTGCTGTTTCGGCACTGGTTACGTGTGCCGCATTTTAGCGACTTGGTGACCCAGCTCATCGGGAAGACGTGCTCAATATTAATGTTCCGGCCGTGTCGTTTTCCGAACGATTGTTCGCAGTAAAGCGTGTTGCCTCCATTGCTATAGACTTGGCCCCAGAATACCGGTCGGATGTCATGATAGGTAAGACTCTGACTGTTGCTGTTTTCAGGTATAGCCTGTTCAAGTTCAGTGAGAACCTGTTCCAGTTCACTGCAGCCATTGAGTGTCAGGAGAAGGAGTGATGCGTAGAGAATTTTTTTCATGATGATGCCGGGTTTTCGTGGCGAGCTGCCAGTTTGACGTAATGGGCTGCTGAGCGTTTCAGCCAGCTAAGCTCCTGTTCAGTCAGTGGGCGGATCTTTTTGACCGGACTGCCCATGTAGAGATGCTTGCTTTCGAGTCGCTTTTTTTCGGGAACCAGGCTGCCTGCGCCGACGATGACATTATCCTCGACAACAGTGTTGTCCATGATGATGGCGCCCATACCGATGAGGCAGTGATTGCCAATCGTGCAGGCGTGTAGCATTACCTTGTGGCCAACAGTGACCTCGTCGCCAATAGCGAGAGCGGCACCAGGATTATCCTCGCGTTTCGAGGTGACGTGCAGTACGCTGCCATCCTGGATATTGGTCCGTTCACCAATGCTGATTGAATTGACATCACCACGTATGACACATAGTGGCCAGACATTTGACTGGCTGCCGATAGTGACATCACCGATGATGACGGCACTGGGATGAATCCAGCAGTCAGCCTGTATGTCAGGATTCTCTCCCTCAAATGGTTCAATCATGCGCTGAATCCTGGCCAGTCCGTGTTAGAATCGTTCCATTGTACCCATAAATGATTGATCTTCCAGTGACAGAACTAAAAAATGACCGCTTCCTGAGAGCGCTGCTGCGCGAACCTGTTGATATGACCCCCGTTTGGATGATGCGCCAGGCAGGTCGCTATCTTCCGGAATACCGTAAAACGCGCGCTAAGGCAGGTGACTTTCTGTCGCTGTGCAAGAATCCGGAACTTGCTTGCGAAGTGACAATTCAGCCCCTCGAACGCTTTCCGCTGGATGCAGCGATTCTCTTTTCCGACATTTTGACGATCCCCGATGCCATGGGCATGGGACTCTACTTTGGTGAAGGTGAGGGACCGCTGTTCGAACGCCCGGTGCGCACTAAGGCTGAGGTTGAAGCGCTGCCGATTCCCGATCCGGAAGATGAGCTCGACTACGTTATGAACGCAGTGCGGGTGATCCGGCGTGAACTCGATGGCCGTGTACCGCTGATTGGCTTCTCCGGCAGTCCATGGACGCTGGCAACCTACATGGTTGAGGGTGGCAGTACCAAGAATTTCGCGCTCTCAAAGGGCATGATGTTTGAGCAGCCTGAAACCATGCATCTGTTGCTCGACAAGTTGGCACAATCGGTAACCAGTTACCTGAATGGCCAGATTGCCGCGGGAGCACAGGCAGTTATGCTGTTCGATACCTGGGGCGGTGTACTGACTCCGCGTGACTATCGTGAGTTCACTCTCAACTACATGACGCAGATTATCGACGGTCTCCAGCGTGAGAATGATGGACGTAAAGTGCCTGTCATTATGTTCACCAAGGGCGGTGCCCTGTGGCTGGAGGATATGGCTGCATCAGGCGCTGATGCCCTGGGTCTCGACTGGACAATTGATATCAATGATGCGCGCGAGCGTGTTGGCGATAAGGTCGCCCTGCAGGGCAATCTCGATCCATGCGTACTCTACTCCTCACCTGAGCGAATTCGCGCAGAAGTTGCGACTGTTCTGAAGAGCTATGGCAAGGGAAGCGGGCATGTCTTCAACCTGGGACATGGCATTCACCCGACGATTCCACCCGAGCACGCTGCTGCACTGGTAGAGGCCGTACATTCACTAAGCAAGCAGTATCATACTGAGTGATTGCATCAACACGCGGCGGACTGGATCTGCTGAGGAGTAACTGGAAACAGGTCAGCGCCATGCTGTTCCTGGGTTTCTCCTCCGGTCTGCCGCTGTTACTGATTTTCTCCACCCTCTCATTGTGGCTGCGTGAGGCCGGTGTCGAACGTGGTGCCGTCACCTATTTCAGCTGGGCGGCACTGGGTTACTCCTTCAAATTCGTGTGGGCACCGCTGGTCGATAAGCTGCCGATTCCGGCGCTGACAAAGCTGCTCGGACAAAGGCGCAGTTGGCTGCTGCTGGCTCAGTTCTCCGTAATAACTGCCATCATCCTGATGGCGAGCAGTGACCCTGCGACCCAATCCGGCCTCTCGGTGATGGCTTTTGCCGCAGTGTTGCTCGGTTTTTCATCGGCATCCCAGGATATTGTTATCGATGCCTATCGTATCGAGGTGGTGGAAAAGGATGTGCAAGCGCTGATGGCTTCGACCTATGTCGCGGGATATCGTATCGGCATGCTGGTTGCCGGTGCAGTGGCGCTATATATAGCAGCAGGATTGGGTACCACCAAGGAGGTTTACATCTACTCCGCGTGGAAATGGACCTACCTGTCGATGGCAGCTTTTATGGGTATCGGGGTGCTGACGACGCTGCTGGTTCGCGAGCCCGTAGCACGCGGTGAATCCTCCTATTTTCATCATGTCAGCGATTACCTGCGTTTCGTGTTGCTGTTTATTATTTTTGTAGGCACCTTTATCGGCAGTTTTCTGCTGCTGAGTGACCTGGTAGTCGGGCTCAAGGCAGCGCTGGCTGGTGCCGAGGGTCAACACAAGGCACTGGCAGGCTTTGCAGGCGAGACCTTGCGACTGGCTGTTTCTCTTGGTGCGGCGCTGGGCGCTGCCTGGCTGGTTGTTGTTATTGGTGTTGCACGCCGTGAAATGGTGCGGGATACCTATATCGCACCGGTTGCCGACTTTTTTCATCGCTATGGCAAGGCTGCGCTGCTGATCCTCTTGCTGGTCGGTTTTTACCGTGTTTCCGATATCGTGCTTGGTGTTATATCCAACGTCTTCTACCAGGATATGGGTTTTTCCAAGCAGCAGATCGCCACCGTGACCAAGGTGTTCGGTATCTGGATGACGATACTTGGCGGGTTCCTCGGCGGCTTTCTGACACTTAAATTCGGCGTCATGCGCATGCTGATGCTTGGTGCCGTCCTCACGGTTGTGACCAACCTGTTGTTTATCCTGTTGGCACAGGCGCCCGGTAATTTGCCACTGCTTTATGTTGTCATCGGTGCGGACAATCTGACTGCCGGATTGGCAAGTGCCGCTTTCATCGCTTACCTGTCGAGCCTCACAAGTCTCTCTTTTACTGCCATTCAGTATGCGATATTCAGTTCACTGATGACCCTGTTTCCGAAACTGCTGGGTGGATACTCGGGGCAGATTGTTGATGCTATCGGCTATCAGCAATTCTTCCTTGGCGCCTCCCTGATTGGTGTGCCGGTATTCCTCCTTGTGTGGCTCGCCAACCGTCATACAGAGGTAGAGCAGGCGAATGAATGAGGCAATCTCACTGATTGGAGCATTTAGTGCCGGGCTTCTCGGTGGCGTGCACTGTGTCGGTATGTGTGGCGGTATTGTTGGCGCCCTGAGTATAGCGTCACCAGGCGCCAGACCCGCGGCCAGGCTGCCAATGCTGTTCAGTTACAACAGTGGGCGCCTGCTCTCCTACGGAGTTGCCGGGGGGCTGTTCGGTGCCCTCGGGCAACTTTCATTGCCGCTACAGCAGGTGCAGTTGATGCAGTCTGTTCTCGCAGTCGTTGCCGGCATAATGATGCTACTGCTGGGGCTCTATATTGGCGGCTGGAGCAGGGTGTTGCGTCATGTCGAGATAGTTGGCGGATACTTCTGGCGGCTGATCGAACCACTTGGCAGGGGTCTGCTTCCGGTACGTAATCCGTTGCAGGGTTTGCTGCTGGGGATGTTGTGGGGCTGGCTTCCGTGCGGACTTGTCTACAGCATGTTGATCTGGGCGCTGGCCAGCGGCAGTGCGATCAATGGCGCCTTGCTGCTTCTCGCTTTTGGGGTGGGGACTCTACCCAACCTGCTGGCAACCGGCTTGTTCGCCAATCGCTTTGTCAGCTTTGTACAACAGCCGCGTATGCGCACAGTTGCAGGTTTGATGTTGATTGCTTTCGGGGTTTATACCCTGAGCAGGGCCGTTTTTTAGGCCCTGCCCGGGTGATTCAGAGAACCAGGGAGATCGGCTGGCAGTTACTCCGTATAGAATTCCTGGGTAAAAGTGGCGGGTGAATAATTCCTCTCGCCTTCAGGTTTTACGTCGATATGAAAATTGAGGCGGTCGCCGTTACGCACCAGGAAGTCACCGATGTAGTAGATGGCGCTGCCTTCCTCGACCATGTTCAAAACAAGTTTCCTCTGCTGGCCGTAGAGGTTGGTTGTATACGCCTTGACCTCGGCCGGAACTGCCTCATCCAGTGCGTCCTGTTTCTTTCTCATCACAGAGACATTCAGCATGGCGCGATTGCGGCTGCGGATAATACCGTAGTGACGCGCGATTTCAGGCGTCAGTATGTCTGTGGTAATAGCGTTGTGGTGTATTACGTAACCTTCGATTTCTGTGCTGTTTTCAGCAGAAACCAGCGGTGCTACCAGCAGAATCAGTGCCGCGCTCAGCATGATGATGGCGTTCTTCATGTTTCTCTCCATAAGGGTCTGTTTATTTTTTTGACATGCACGACCATTATAGACCGAAATTACCTATATTTTCCTGCAGTAACTCACGCAGGCCATTCATCGACAGATACTGCTATAATAATAGGATTAGTATTCTCCCCGGAGCGAGATTGATGAGCACAAACCTGTTAACCGATACCGACCTGAGCCTGACTGAAACAGCACAGGGCAAGATGGCTGAACTTTTTACCCAGATCGAAGATGATGTTCAGGGCGTTCGCGTCTATGCAACACCTGGCGGCTGTAGCGGCATCAGCTTTGGCATGAGCTTTACTGACCAGTTGAATTCAAACGACATGGTTTTGGCGTGTAACACATTCAAGGTGATTGTCGATGATGGCACCATGGAGTATCTGAAAGGCGTTGAAATCGATTTTGTCGATCGTGGCAACGGCGATGCCAGCTTTGTCTTCAATAACCTGAAGCCGGTTGACGGCGCTGGTTGTGGAACCTGTGGTTCTGCTGGTGGCGGCTGTTCCTGATTCGGAGTCAGTCTAAAGAATAAAAAAACCGCGTCTTTATGACGCGGTTTTTTTATGTACAGGACGTAGTGAATGCCGCGGTGACATGGATGTCATGGAGCGGCGTTGCTTCAAATCTTAAGTTCAGCTGGTTGTGCAGGTCATATCCTGTCCACAGCAGAGAGGGGATTTGATCATGCCGTGGCCATTGGGGCACTTGGATACTTGCACTTCACTGCCGTCTTCAAGTTTGAGCGTGTCGTTAACGAGGGGTGCATCGCATTTTGCACAGGTTGCATTGACTGCCATGCCGCATTGTGAACATTCATAGGTTGCCATAACTCATCCTCTGGTTGTCTGTTACTGTTTTGTATTACTGTCAGTCAAAGTATGAACTGCCAGCGGCTAACTTCAAGGTGTAAAAACAGGGGTTTTTAACTACCTGTATCTGACTCAAGTGGCGGAATGGTCTTGCCGGGGTTGAGAATATTGGCCGGATCGAACTGCTTCTTGATGTCATGCATCAGGCGCAGTGCGACCGGGTCGATCTCCCTATCGATGAAGTCACGCTTTTCGAGCCCCACGCCGTGTTCTCCGGATAATGTACCATCGAGAGACAGCACCAGGTCGAATACAGCATCCAGGCATTTGTGGGCGCGCTTCATCTCCTCTTCATCGTCCGGGTTAACCAGCAGGTTGACGTGAATGTTGCCATTGCCAGCGTGGCCGAAGTTCACGATCATGATGTCATGTTTAGCAGAGAGCTTTTCCAGTCCAGCGATGAGTTGAGGAATCGATGAGACTGGAACAACCACATCTTCATTAATCTTCTTTGGTGCAATTGTGCGCAGAGCGGGGGAGAGCGCCTTGCGTGTCTTCCACAGTTTTTGCACTTCCTCGTCGGTTTGGGCGATATCGACAGAGAGGCAGTTGCCGCATTTTGCAGCAGTTGCGACTGCTTCGGCAGCCTCGGCAATACTCTTCTCAGTTCCGTCGACTTCGATCATCAGGAGTGCGCCGACACTCTCGTCCAATCCGAGGTCAGCATGCTCGCGCACCATTTTTATAGCGGTACCATCCATGAATTCGAGTGCACAGGGGATGACCGGTTGAGCCATGATGGCGGCAACTGCCTGGGCTGCTGACTCTATATCTCGATAGGTTGCCTGCATGGTGCATTTTGCTTCGGGAAGCGGGGTCAGCTTGAGTGTCGCCTCGGTGATGATTGCCAGCGTACCTTCACTGCCAATCAGCAAGCGTGTCAGGTCGTAGCCCACCACGCCCTTGGTGGTGTTGCATCCGGTTGCAAATACCTCCCCGCTTCCGGATACCGCCTTGAGCCCGAGGCTGTTCTCCCTTGGTGTACCGTACTTGACCGCACGTGGGCCAGCAGAGTTATATGCAAGGTTGCCACCGATGGTGCATACGGCTGCGCTGGTGGGGTCGGGTGGCCAGAAAAAACCGAGGGGTTTCAGTGCTGCCTGAAGTTCGCCGTTGGTCACCCCGGGTTCGACACGAGCAAGGCGATTGGCGGTGTCGATCTCGATGATACGGTTCATGCGTTCGAAGCTGAGGACCAGGGCGTGATCGAGGGGGACGGTAGCGCCGGTGGTGCCTGTGCCTTTGCCGCGAGCCGTGATCGAAACCCCGCTTTCATGACAGAGCCTGACAATCTCCTCGATCTGAGCCGCGTTTTGAACATGTACAACAGCACCCGGTTGAGCCTGGCGCCTGCTGTTGTCATATCCGTAAGCCCAGGTTTGCCCGGCTTCGCTAAGAACATTGTCAGCGCCAGCGATTTTGCACAGGCGCTCGAGAAAATCCGGAGACAAGGGTGAATTACCTGTCGATGTATTCAAAAATATCGATCACCTTTTTGACTCCGCTGATGCCACGTACCCTATCGGTAACGGCTGCGGCTTCTCTCCTGGTGACGAGACCCATTAGGTAGACACGGTCGAGGAAGGTACTGACATTAACGCGCGTGATGTCGAAGCCTTCGATATCCATGCCAGTGAGTGAGAGTTTGACCTTGGTGGTCATGTAGGCATCCGAGGTGCGGTCACCAAAGCTTGCATGTGCGCCTTGCTCAACTTCGTTGAAAACGGCACGTACATTCGGAATCGCGGCGACCAGCTTTGCATAGCGGCGGGCCGCTTCCATGTTGGAGGCCTGGCCGATCAGCAGCAGTCGCCTGTTATGACTGATGGGTGAGATCTGTGCGACTTCATCAATTTCCGGATGGTCGTTCATGATGCCTATGGCTTCAAGTTCAATCTGGGAGTCGTCCATTACCGCACCTGTTGTGCGCCTGTCATGAATTGTTGCAGCTCCGCCGACAGCCCCCGTAACGGCCACAGTTGTACAGCCAGTTAATATGGTGGCTGAGAGTAGAGCGGCAAGAATCATTTTGTATGTCATGTAGGTATCCAAGGTTAATAATCCTGTTTTTATCCATTATATGTCTGTGACTGGGTTAGACAATATAAAAGGCGTTTTTTATCCCGTGAATTCAATTTCCAAGTGCAACTCAACAGAGTTGGTTAGAGGGCAAGCTGCGGTAGCATAGGTAGCTTCTCTCACCGACCAAAGTTAGAGGAGCACCATGTACACGCAGCTTACCCAGGAAGAACGATACCAGATTCAGGCACTGATGAAAGCAGGTCACAATCAAACAGAGATAGCCAAGATACTTGGGCGCCACAAATCCACTGTCAGCCGCGAACTGAGGCGTAACCGTGGCTTGCGCGGCTATCGCCCCAAACAGGCCCATCGGCTGTCTGTAGAGCGCCGTCAGAGCAAGAGCCAGCCCCGTATTGCCACTACCCACTGGGAGCGAGTCGAGCATCTGTTGCGCGAGGACTGGAGTCCGGAACAAATCAGCCTGTGGCTGTGCAATGAGGCTGACATTCAAATCTCTCATGAGTGGATTTACCAGTACGTTCTCCAGAACAAATCCATGGGCGGTAACCTATACCGCCACCTGCGTTGCCAGAAGCAGCGTCGAAAGCGCTATGGCAGCTATAGCCGCCGAGGGCAACTGATTAACCGAGTCAGCATCGATGAACGTCCTGCCGTGGTTGATGAGCGTTCACGCTTCGGTGATTGGGAACTTGATACCATTATCGGAAAAGGCCACAAACAGGCCATCGTTTCAATCACCGAGCGTAAATCCCGATTGACGCTCATCCATAAGGTGGAGAGAAAAACCGCCAGCAACGTCACCAGCGCTATCCTCAAACTGCTCAAACCCATCGCCGGCCGCGTTCACACGCTGACCTCAGATAATGGTAAGGAATTCGCCGGTCACGAGACCATCGCTAAAGGCCTCAGTGCCAGGTTCTTCTTTGCCCATCCCTATGCCTCCTGGGAACGTGGCTTGAATGAGAACACCAATGGACTCATTCGCCAATACTTCCCAAAGCATCGGGACTTTACAACCATCACTCAGGCGGAAATCAACCAGGTGATGAATAAACTGAACAATCGTCCCCGAAAATGTCTTGGCATTAAAACGCCCAATCAAGTATTTTTCGGGATTAACCCATCCGTTGCACTAGTGAGTTGAATCCGCGTCCATTTGATTGGCCTCTTTTCTGAAATAGCGATCACGTCGAACCGGCATTCGGCATCGATCTGTGCAGATTGGAGGTAGCGTTGTGCAGTGAGAATAAGCTTGCGCTGTTTTCTGCTATCGACCGTCTCCTCGGGGAGCCCGAAACGGGTACTCTTCCGGTAGCGCACTTCAATAAATACCAGCGCCCCGGAATCCTGCATGATGAGATCGATTTCACCGCAGCGACAGCTGTAATTTTTCGTGACAAGAGATAGCCCCCGCTTTTGCAGGTAGTTCAGTGCCAGGTTTTCAGCTGTTGTTCCACTACTCCTTGTGGTTTGCATGGGCTGGCCCCGGCTAATGCACTGTGGGTGGCTGCACCTTGATCTGATCTTTGTCGTAATAGATCCAGGCAGGGTGGCGTCGGATGATGCCATCCTGGTCTGAGAACAGCAGACCGGTACTGCCTCTGATGGTCCTGTCAGGCGAAAGCTGCCAGCTGTTCAGGGCCAAAATCATGGCGTCTATACCCATCGCGTAGTAAGCAGCGTAATTGGAATCGAAACCTGGCATGGAGGCGATATCGTTCCATCCGGGTACGGCGCTGCTGATAATATCGCTTTGATAGCCGCTGGACTGGCTCGCACTGGCGGTCAGCATCGCCCAGTCGGGTTCGTTGCTTTGCGGTTGAATGGCAAGTGCCTCGGTGGCAGCGGTCTCGGCGTCCTGCGCAGTTGTATCGGCTTCACCTTGTGTTGCACTTGCAGGTTCGGGCCTCTCATCCGGGATGTTGATCGGCATGGCCGGCATCCAGGCGTTTCTGAGGTCTGCCGTATTGTGTGCGAACAGGCGGCGGTCGTAACCGCGTGCGCTGATATAGACAGGCAGGTCGAAATTGCCGTAGTAGAGCAGGAATGTTCTGAGTTCACGTGCTTTTGCGGGTTTGCCGACAACGTAGACAAAGTCACCACTGTTTTCGAGTACCGATTTGACTGCATCAGTGAGTCGCTCACGGTTGGTTTTTTTCTCCTGGCTGTCTGTTACTGTCTCGCCGGGAAGCGGGTATGCGGCAATTGTAGCGGTGACACCGCCAAGGCGTTCCCAGTGTTTGCTGAAGCCGGCAAGGTAGCGGCTGCCCCATGTTGTTTCCGGGTAGAGGATTGAGGCTGTGCGGTAGCCGTCGGCAAAGGCCTTGTTGGCGATTTGTCGGCCATCTTCATCCGGTGACAGGCCAAACTGGAAAACACCATAGGGAGATATGTCACTCACCTGGTTGAGGGTGATAACTGTTCTTGGCAGGCTGGTTGTCTCACGCATGACCTGGTCCACGTTCTCGCGTGAGAGAGGGCCGACCATGATGTCAGCACCGGTTGTTGTGGAGAGGAGTGCATCTGAAAGATCATTGCCCGAATCGATAAACTCAAGCATCGGGCGCTGTGAAGGCGATCGTCTGCTGTTGACCAGTTCCATGCCATTGCGTATCGCGGCCGAGACCCGTCCATACTTTCCGCTCATCGGCAGCATCACTGCAATCCTCGTAGAGGCATCGGGTGCAGATGTGGCAGCGGTGCGTAGAGGTGCATCTGTCCTGATGCCCCTGCCGCCGCAGGCAGAAAGTGTTGTGACGACTATGGTTGCTGCCAATAGCAGCTTGATCGGTGATAGCATGGGTTTCATATTATTTTGAATCGTACTCCTGTGAAGGATTCAGTATCGGAACTCGGAGCGGTGATGTCAACTGAACAAAAATCGGGCGTTCTCTATATCGTTGCCACGCCGATAGGAAATCTTGAAGATATTTCACGACGTGCAGTCAGGATTCTGTCTGAAGTTGATCTTGTCGCTGCCGAGGATACCCGTCACACGGGGCAACTGTTAAGTGCGTTGGGGATTCGCGCCGAGTTGCTTTCTGTGCATGAGCACAATGAAGAGAAACGTAGTGGTCAGTTGATCGACAAGCTCTCCTCGGGGCTTTCGGTTGCGTTGGTCAGTGATGCGGGAACGCCACTGATCAGTGATCCGGGCTTTGTCGTTGTGCGTGCGTGTCGAGAGGCGGGGGCGCGCGTGGTTCCGGTGCCCGGGCCAAGTGCCGTTATCACGGCGCTGAGCGTTTCCGGCTTACCTTCCGACCGCTTTCAGTTCGAGGGTTTTTTACCGCGCAACAGTTCAAAGCGTAGGTCGCGGCTCGAGGAGTTGATGAATCTGCCACACACACTGATCTTTTATGAATCATCTCACCGTTTGCGTGAATCACTCGAGGATTTCAGAACGGTTTTCGAGGCCAGCAGGCAGGTGGTGATAGCGAGAGAGCTGACCAAGCAGTATGAAACTCTTCTTAGTGGAACGTCGGGTGAGCTTCTCGAGATGCTTACAGACGATGCAAACCAGACGCGTGGCGAGATGGTGGTCCTGGTTGAGCCTGCACCGGAGGGTGGTGGTGAAGAGCTGGTCATCGGTGTCGACAAGCTGCTCAAAGCTGCACTGGATGAGTTACCACCAAGTCAGGCAGCAGCGATGGTGGCGCGCCTGACAGATTTGCGTAAAAAAGAGCTCTATCAGCGTGCCATGGAGATGAAAGAGCCCTGATCGCCTGCGCGATCAGGAATCCATTTGTTGTCGCTTAAGACTGTACCGAGATGCGGCGTGGCGACTGTGGTTCCTGCTTGGGGATCACTACTTCAAGTACGCCATCCTTGCTGGAGGCGCTGATGTGTTCGGCATCAACACCTTCTGGCAGTGCAAAACGGCGTGCGAATATGCCGTGAGAGCGTTCCACTCGCTTGAAGCCTTGTCCACTTTCAGTAGACTCGTGTTTACGCTCTCCCTTGATGGTAAGCACATTCTGATCCATGGAAAGCTCGATTTCATCTGCGCTGACGCCGGGAATGTCGGCGTGCAGAACGAAGCGATCATCCTCTTCCTTGATATCCACCGCAGGCGTCCAGTCACTGCCCTCGACACGACTGGTGTCATCGCCTCTTGAAGGCAGCTGGTTCAACTCCCTGTTCCACTGGTCAAGCAAACTCCAGGGGTCGCGTGTCATGATAGCCATAGTTTTATCTCCTCTGATAATTCAGATATTCAGTAAATTTCTGTTCCTGAAATAAATATAGGGCGGGGGTTTGCGGATTCAAGGGTGTGAGTGGCAAAAGTTGTTGGTTGCAACTTGCCACCGAAAGTAGTACCTTGCTCGCGAGAGTCGACCAGATGATCGCTGCCGCGCAAGCGGGAGAGGAAAGTCCGGGCTCCACAGGACAGGGTGCCAGGTAACGCCTGGGCGGAGAAATCCGACGGAAAGTGCCGCAGAAAAGATACCGCCTAAGCCCCTCGGGGCCGGTAAGGGTGAAATGGTGCGGTAAGGGCGCACCGCGCAACTGGCAACAGTTGTGGCATGGTAAACCCCACCCGGAGCAAGACCAAATAGGAAAGCGTGCACTTGTTGCAGTCTGTGGTCCGCAGGCGCTTTCGGGTAGGTCGCTCGAGGGATGTGGCGACGCATCCCCTAGATGAATGATTATCCACGACAGAACCCGGCTTATCGGTCGGCTCTCACCCCACTTTTTTTCGCCTTTGTTCTCTATTTGATCTACTTATCTTAATAATTCACTTTAAAAGCATTCTTTATGGAGATGTTTTAAGCGAGCTTTTTTAAAAACAGCGCATCAGCTGTAAGTGATTGTAAATTCAGTCTTTTTTTGTCCATTGACCTTGACTCGACCGCTAATCCAGCCTATTATTTAGGTGTATGTGGGGGAAAGTGGGGAAATAGGGGGAGAAATCCCTTAAAAGGGCTATTTATGTATTTTGGAACCAACCTCGTCAAGATGGATGCAAAGGGCCGGGTCGCGATACCAGCGCGACACCGCGATCGCTTGCGCGAGCGTTGCGGTTCCCGCGTCGCGGTGACGATTCACCCGACAGGCGGTTCCTGCCTGTGGATGTATCCATGGGACGAGTGGGAGACAACTGCCGAGATGATTGCATCCCTGCCGTCATTGAAACATGAAAATGCTGTCCTTAAACACATCCTCTTTACCAATCTCTTTGAACTTGAACTTGACGGGCAGGGCAGGATTCTGCTGCCGGCGTCACATCGTGTGCACGCTGGGCTGGATGCCAATGCCCAGGTCGGCATTGTCGGAATGGGCAAACGTTTCGAGATCTGGTCTGAAGCGGCGCTTGAGGAGCAAAACGCAGCCTGCCTGGAAGCTGCAAGACAGACGGACTCGGAAGTTTCTGACAGTCTGCAGCAGTTGATGCTCTAACCCTATGGAGAACGAACATGTTCCAGTGCTACTCAACGAGACACTGGAGGCGCTGTCGGTTAAGCCTGACGGCGTCTATATCGATGGGACTTTCGGGCGTGGAGGGCACAGTGCAAAAATTCTGGAACAGCTTGGAACGGACGGGCGCTTGATCGGGATTGACCGGGATGCCGCCGCTGTTGCCTGTGCGCAGCAGCGTTTTGGTGATGATCCTCGCTTCCAGATGTTCCATAAAGGTTTTGAAGCCTTGGCGGAAGTGGCTGCCGAAGCAGGAAAAACGGGCAAGGTTGACGGTATTTTGCTTGATCTTGGCGTTTCTTCGCCGCAATTAGACGAAGATGAGCGTGGATTTAGCTTCATGCGTGACGGGCCGCTCGATATGCGTATGGATCAGCGTGAGTCCATGACTGCGGCTGATTGGCTGGCAACTGCATCGCAGGAGGAGATTCGCGATGTATTGAGGCGTTACGGCGAAGAACGATTTGCCGGGCGCATCGCTACAGCGATAGTGACGCAGCGAGATGAACAGCCAATTGTTACGACCTTGCAGCTGGCACAGCTTGTTGAGGCGTCAGTACCGCGAAAGGAGAAGGGTAAGCATCCGGCGACACGTACCTTCCAGGCGTTGCGCATCAAGCTGAATCGTGAGCTCGAGCAGGTCGAATCAGCATTGCAACAATCACTGGAAGTGCTGAAGCCGGGTGGACGCCTGGTAGTGATCAGTTTCCACTCGCTGGAAGATCGCCTGGTTAAACGCTTTATGCGTTATCAGTCTACCGCGGATCACCTGCCGAAGGGATTGCCGGTATCAAGCGAGGGAATGCATGCGCCAATGCGCCTGGTTGGTAAGCCGGTGGCGCCCGGCGAAGAGGAGATTAACAGAAATCCGCGTGCACGCAGTTCGAGACTGCGTGTCGCCGAGAGGCTGGCGGCATGAAGTGGCTGGTGCTGAGCACTTTGATCGTGGCCGTGGTGTGGTCCGGCCTCGCACTGGTCGAGACGCAGCAGCAGCGCCGTGAGTTGTTTGCTGAAAAAGAGTCGCTGCGTGTGCAGCTCGATGAATTACAGATTACATGGGGCAAGCTGCAGCTCGAACTGGCGACATTCGCCGGGTATGTACGAATTGAAGAGCTGGCACGTGAAAAGCTTTCGATGCATATGCCTTCTATAGAACAGATACAGGTGCTTGAGCCTTGAAGAAGCGCGTTAAAAACCAGGAATCTGCTGCAAGCCGCCTGCGCAAGAGTAAGGCCAGGCAAGCTGCTGCCTTGCCGGTACCTGCTTATGATATGCGTCGCCGTTTTATGCTGTTCGTTATTTTCCTCGTCGCGAGTGTGCTGGTGGCAGGTGCCTGGTATCAACAGGTGAGCCGAACAGATTTTCTGCAAAAGCATGGTGATCGTCAGAACCTCAGGAAAGTACCTGTTTCTGCCGAGCGCGGGCGCATTTTTGATCGCAATGGCGAGGTACTGGCAGTGAGTACGCCTGTTGACTCCATATGGGCTGACCCCAGTTGCATCAAACAGGATAGTCAGACAGTTCGTACCCTGGCTTCCGCACTCAAGCAGGACCCGGATGCATTGCGTCAGCGCCTGGCTCTCTACAGCAACAAGCGCTTTGTCTATCTCAAGCGCTGGCTTAAGCCGCAGGACGCAGCGCACGTACTCAGCGTTGCTGATGAGTCAGGAATTCGTTGCGTCAACATCAAGCGTGAGTATCGTCGTTACTATCCGTCTGGCGAGGTGTTTGCCCACGTTGTCGGTTTTGCCGGGCGTGATGACAGTGGGCAGGAGGGTATCGAGCTACTCTACGAGGAGGCGTTGCGGCCGCACAGTGGGGAGCAGTTGGTACGTCGGGATGCCAGGCGACAGCTGTTTGATGTCCTGCAAAGTATCAAGGATGCAAAATCGGGAGAGGATGTCACGCTCAGCCTCGACAGGCGTTTGCAGTATTTCGCCTACAGGGCGCTGAAGAACGCAGTTAGCAAGCACAAGGCAAATTCAGCATCGCTGGTGTTACTGGATGTGACCACCGGTGAAGTACTGGCGATGGTCAACCAGCCATCGTTTAATCCCAATGCAAATCGCAGCAACCGTGGTGGACGTCTGCGTAACCGTGCCGTCGTTGATACGTTTGAGCCAGGCTCGACCATGAAACCAATCACGGTTTCATCGGCAATGCAGTTGGGTGTTGTCGATGCAAAATCAAGAATAAAAACAACTCGTAAGGGGCTGCTCAAGGTCGGGTCGAACACAATTAAGGATCCGAAAACCTATGGCGAGCTCGACCTCGCCGGCGTGTTGCGCAAGTCAAGTAATGTTGGTGCGGCAACCATCGCCCTGCAGATGAAGAGCGAAGAGTACTGGCGCATGCTCGATTCATTTGGATTTGGTCTCTCTACCGGCGTCGGCTTTCCCGGTGAGAGTAGTGGTCATCTACCTAACTACAGCCGCTGGGCAGAGATCGAAAAAGCGACTCTCGCTTTCGGTTACGGACTGTCGGTATCTGCGTTGCAACTGGCACAGGCCTATAGCGTGATTGCTGCCGATGGCATCAAGCGCCCGGTGACCTTGCTGAAAAGCTCGCAGCCGCTGGACCAGCAGCGCATTCTGGATCATGACATTGCGCGTGATGTTCGCGAGATGATGGAGGCGGTCGTCTCAACAGAGGGGACAGCGCCGCTTGCCGCAATCGCCGGTTACCGTGTTGCCGGTAAGACGGGTACTGTGAAAAAAGTCGGCAAGGATGGTTATACCGATAAGCGCTATCGTGCGCTATTTGCCGGTATTGCTCCCGCATCAAATCCGAGGCTCGTGCTGGTGACGGTTTTCGAAGAGCCAAAAGGTGATGTGTATTACGGCGGACAGGTCGCAGGGCCTGTTTTTGCCGATGTCATGGGGCACGCGCTGCAGTTGATGAATATCGCTCCCGACAGTGATGTGCCACGCCCTCCACTGCATCTGACAGCGATGGGGGGCACGCAATGATGGCTGCCGACAAACGCAAGCAGATGATAATCCTGGATAGCCTGCTCACCGGTATCGTTACGCTACCGCAGGAGGTGGCGCAGTTGGCAGTCACCTCTGTAACCCAGGATAGCCGCGAGGTTAAACCGGGTTCGTTGTTTATTGCGCGTGCTGGTCTGCGCTCTCATGGTCTCGATTATCTCGACACAGTGGTGTCGCAGGGTGCAATTGCTGTAGTGGCCGAAATTGATGAGCGTTGGAACGCAGAGCGTATTGAAGGTGCGTCGTCTGTCATTCCTGTTGTCGCGCTTGAAGAGCTGACGCAGGCGGCTGGTGTGATTGCAGCCAGGTTTTATGGCGACCCTTCAGCGAAGCTTGATCTTGTCGGTATTACCGGAACCAATGGAAAAACCAGTTGTGCCTGGATGCTTGCACATGCGTTGAACCTGCAAAGCCATGCTTGCATGATCGGGACCATTGGCAACGGCACACCGGGAGAGTTGTCATCGGCAACCCATACCACGCCTGATGCGGTGACCCTGCAGGGGCTTCTGGCAGAGATGCATGATACGGGGTGCTCTTCCGTCGCCATGGAAGTTTCGTCACATGCGATGACGCAGGGAAGAGTTGCCGGTGCCCGTTTTGATGTTGCCGTATTTACCAATCTCAGTCGTGACCATCTTGATTACCACGGCAGCATGGAGGCCTATGGCGATGCCAAGGCGCGGCTGTTCAGGATGCCGGGGCTGAAAGCGGCGGTCATCAATTTCGATGATGACTATGCTGAAACAATCTCCTCTGTCCTGGATGACGGTGTGAAGTTAATTCCTGTTTCATCAAGGGGTGAGATGCATGCGCTCGAATCGGGCCTTGCGGCAGAAAAAATAGAAACCACGGCGGCCGGCCTGGCATTTGACCTGCACTACATGGGTGATGTGGAGAGAATGCATACAGGTCTGTTCGGGCGTTTCAATGTTGATAACCTGCTGTTGTCAGCAGGTGCGCTGATTTCACTGGGGCACTCTCTCAAGCAGGCGATCTTTCTACTCTCGCAGGTGCAGCCCGTACCTGGTCGCATGCAACTGCTGACCAGGGAGAATGCGGCAACGGTTGTTGTCGATTATGCACATACCCCGGATGCACTTGAGAAGGCGCTGGATGCGTGTCGCGAGCATACACAGGGTGACCTCTGGTGTGTATTTGGATGCGGTGGTGACCGTGATCAGGGCAAGCGTGCAGAGATGGGGCGCGTTGCGAATTCTCTTGCCGACCGCCTCGTCATTACAAGTGACAACCCGCGTTCCGAGGAGCCGCAGTTGATCGTTGATCAGATTCTTGAGGGTGTTGCTGATCAGGCAAAGAGCCAAATCGAACTTGATCGGGCGCAGGCAATTGCTCTTGCCCTTCAGCAGGCATCTGCGGATGACCTTGTCCTGATCGCAGGTAAGGGACACGAGGAGTACCAGATTATCGGTGACCGACGCACCCATTTCAGTGATGTCGAGGTGGCCAGGCGCTGTTTCGAGGAGATGAGTGCATGATCAGTTTCAGCACCAGCGAAGCAGCAAGAATTTTAGACGGCAGGCTGATCGGCTCGGACGTGGTTTTTGACCGTGTCGGTAGCGACAGTCGTGCAGTTGAAAGTAATTCGCTGTTTGTTGCGATTTCCGGTGAGCGCTTCGATGGCCATGAATATGTAGGACAGGCGGCTGCAGATGGCGCAGTTGCCGCCCTGGTTGATCACCCGCTGGAAGACGGTATTGCACAGATAGTGGTTGATGATGTGCTTCATGCCTTTGGTGAACTCGCTTCTGCATGGCGACAGAAATCCGATGCACGCGTGATTGGTCTCACCGGTAGTAACGGCAAGACCACTGTCAAGGAGATGATCTCTGCGATTCTGGATCAGAAAGCTGATGTCCTGATGACCCGGGGTAATCTGAATAACGATATCGGGGTTCCGTTGACGCTCACCGGTCTGCAGGATGAAGCCTGGGCCGTGATTGAGATGGGTGCAAATCATCGTGGTGAAATCCGTTACCTCACTCATCTTGTAAAACCGGATATTGCCCTGCTGAATAATGCCGGGCGTGCTCACCTCGAGGGTTTTGGTTCTCTGCAGGGGGTTGCCGAGTCCAAGGCGGAGATCATCGAGGGGCTAGGTGATGACGGTGTATTCGTTTGTCATGGTGATTCCGAATGGCTGTCCATGTGGCGCAGCCTGGCGGGTGATCACAAGCTGGTGACATTTGGCGTCTCTGAACATGTTGATGTACGCCTGCTTGAGGAGTCGATTCGCTCCGAGTGGGATGAGAAGGGTTTTTCCCAGTCATTCGAATGCGTGCTTGAGGGAAAACAACTGAGCCTGACTATTCCCCTTGCAGGTCGTCACAACTGTATGAATGCAGTTGCTGCTGTTGCTGTTGCGCACGAGGCTGGAGTTGCTATGCAAGACATGGCAACTGCGCTGGCAGGGCTGAAGCCTGTCCCCGGACGTCTCATGCCGCTCTTTTCCGAACGCTGTCGTGTGTTCGATGACACCTATAACGCAAATCCGGACTCAGTCACCGCCGCGATCACAGTTCTCAAAGAACTGCCCGGGCGTTCAGTGCTTGTATTGGGGGATCTTGCCGAACTTGGTGAGGGCGCTGAACAGCAACATGCAAATCTTGGCGTGGTTGCACGTGAAGCAGGAATTGATCTGCTGCTGACGTTTGGTGAACTGAGTCGTCATGCAGCGGACGCTTTTGGCGAGAATGCATATGCAGCTGCATCACTTGATGAAATGCAGCAGTTTCTGAATGAAAAACTGATTCAAGGCGACACTGTTCTGGTCAAGGGATCGAGGGCCTCGGCGATGGAGCGGGTTGTCCAACTATTAATGGACGCAGGGGTGCAAAACTGATGCTGATTCTTCTTGCCAATTACCTGGCTCAGTTTGACAGCAGCTTTGCAGTCGTTGGCTATATCACCTTACGCGCCATTCTGAGTGTGCTGACGGCCCTGATTTTCTCATTCGTTGCTGGCCCGGCAATTATTCGCAAGCTGGCAACCTACAAGGGACAGCCGGTACGTGACGATGGCCCGGAGAGCCATTTCAGCAAGGCGGGTACACCAACCATGGGTGGTGTCATGATCCTTGCCGGAGTTGCTGTGGCGACACTCTTGTGGGGAGACCTCGGCAACCGCTATGTCGTGATCGCACTACTGACCACCATGGGATTCGGCATCATCGGCTTTATTGATGATTACAAAAAAATCGTCAAGCAGGACCCCAAGGGGCTGGCATCCAGACACAAGTATCTGTGGCAGTCGATTCTGGGTATCGGTGCAGCTACTGCCCTCTACATGACGTCAACAGCTCCGCAAGAGACGCAGTTCCTGATCCCGATATTCAAGGATGCCGTGTTTGATATGGGGCTTTTTTACATTGTCATGAGTTATTTCGTCATCGTCGGTTCATCCAACGCGGTGAACCTGACCGATGGGCTAGATGGTCTGGCGATTATGCCGACTGTGCTGGTCGCCGGTGGGCTTGCCGTTTTCGCCTACCTGTCGGGACATAGCAACTTTTCTGAATATCTGCACATGCCTTACCTCCCCGGGGTTGGCGAGTTGGTGATTTTCTGTTCGGCACTGATTGGTGCAGGTCTTGGTTTTTTGTGGTTCAACACCTACCCGGCAAAGGTGTTCATGGGTGATGTCGGTGCGCTTGCAATTGGTGCGGCACTCGGCGTGGTCGCAGTTTCGGTGAGGCAGGAGGTCGTGCTGGTCATTATGGGAGGGCTTTTCGTCGTCGAGACGCTCTCGGTGATGCTGCAGGTGTGGTCATTCAAGACACGTGGCAAACGTATCTTCCGCATGGCGCCACTGCATCACCACTATGAACTCAAGGGATGGGCAGAGCCAACCATCATCGTGCGTTTCTGGATCATCAGTCTGATCCTGGTGCTGGTTGGATTGGCAACATTGAAAATTCGTTAATGGCAGAGATGTGAACACAGCAATGGCAATAACAGAGGACAAGATGGAGGCACCCCGCACGCTGGTCGTTGGACTGGGCGTGACCGGTCTCTCCTGTGTCCGTTTTCTGTGTGCACAGGGCGTGTCAGTTGAGGCGTGTGACAGTCGGGGTATTCCCCCCGGCCTGGCGCAACTGCAGAGTGATTACCCCGAGGTTGTTGTTGTGACAGGTGCCTTCAATCCAGAGCAGTTCGCACGTGCTGAACGCCTGGTTGTGAGCCCTGGCGTGCCATTGGCTGAAGCTGCGATTCAGGATGCAATAGAAGCAGGTGTCGAGGTTATCGGTGACATCGAGCTTTTCATTCGTGAAGCAGCAGCGCCGATCATCGCGATTACCGGATCCAACGGCAAAAGCACTGTCACCACCCTGCTTGGTGAAATGGCGAAAGCCGTTGGTAAAGCTGCCGCAGTTGGCGGCAACCTGGGTATCCCGGTTCTGGATCTGCTTGATGAGACGGCTGAGCTCTATGTGCTGGAGTTGTCGAGTTTTCAGCTTGAGCTGGTTCACTCTTTGCGAGCCGAGGCTGCTGTTGTGCTGAATCTTTCGGCTGATCACATGGACCGTTATGACAGCTATGCCGATTACGTCGCTGCAAAAGCTGTTGTCTACGCCAATGCGAAGCACGCAGTCGTCAACCGTGATGATGCAGATGCAGCGGCACTGGCTGAGACAGAAAAGAGTGTCGGCTTTACCACGGCCGAACCCTCAGACGGCGATTTCGGTTTGCGCTCGATCAATGGTGAAAGCTGGTTGTGCCATGGTGATGAAGCACTGTTACCGGTTTCCGGACTGAGGATTGTCGGACAGCACAACGTTGCCAATGTGCTTGCGGCTCTTGCGCTGGGACATGCTTCTGGCCTGCCGATGCAGGCGATGCTGGATGCAGCTGTGGAGTTTCACGGTCTGCCACATCGCACCCAGTTTGTTGCCGAAAAAAATGGTGTCAGTTGGTACAACGACTCCAAGGGCACCAATGTCGGTGCCGTGGTATCGGCTCTGCAGGGGCTTGATCACAATGATGCGAGTCGTACCGTGTTAATCGCCGGAGGTGATTGCAAGGGCGCGTCATTTAACGAACTTGCAGAAGTTGCACCCACCTATATACGTACGCTTGTGCTGATAGGGCGTGATGCGCAGCAGATCGCTGACGCATTGCCGGCACAGGTCCATATTCAATATGCAGGAGACATGGCCGAGGCCGTGGCGGCAGCATCTGCCGCTGCACTTCCGGGTGACCGCGTGCTGCTCTCTCCTGCTTGCGCCAGTTTCGATATGTATAAAAACTATATTGAACGTGGTGAAGTCTTCATGGCTGAAGTGGGGAAGTTGTTGTAATGATTGCTGTCGCTCAGATCATTCAACAGCGCTTCAAGGAGCCTCTGGCACTGGATTACCAGCTGCTGGGGGCTGCTTTGACCCTACTCTTTGCGGGCCTGGTTTTTGTTACATCAGCGACATTTCATCGTAGCGAGGCGGCGCCCTGGTTTTATGCCCAGCGCCACATGATTGCTATTTTTATTGGTCTCGGTGCGAGCCTGGTTACCCTGGCGATACCAATGCGGGAGTGGGAGCGCTGGAGCCCATGGCTGTATGCCGTTGGATTGTTATTGCTGGTTATGGTGCTGATACCAGGTGTTGGGCGTGAAGCCAATGGTGCGCGACGCTGGATCCCGATGGGGCCTTTCAACCTGCAGAGCAGTGAGTTCATGAAACTCTTCATGATGATGTTTCTTGCAGGCTACCTGCACAGGCGCGAGAGCGAGGTGGCAAGAAAGGTGTGGGGTTTTATCAAGCCGATCATCCTTATCATCATGGCCTCGGTGCTGATCCTGCTGCAGCCGGACCTTGGAACCACCTTTGTTCTGATGATGACTGCTCTCGGCATGTTGTGGCTGGCAGGTGTTCCTTTGTGGCAGTTCAGCATCATTCTCGCGATGGCTGCTGCTGCCGTGGTGGCACTGATTGTATTCGAGCCGTTCCGCTGGGAGCGTATCAAGGCATTTATCGATCCGTTTGCTGATCCACTTGATTCCGGCTACCAGCTGTCCAATGCGTTGATCGCATTCGGGCGTGGCGAATGGTTTGGTGTCGGTATCGGAAACGGTATACAGAAACTCTTCTACCTGCCAGAGGCGCACAATGACTTTCTGCTTGCGGTGATTGGTGAAGAGCTCGGCATGATGGGTACAGTTGCCGTGATCGCTTTGTTTACCTTTATTGCATGGCGTGCGATTCGTATCGCCGTTCTGGCCGAGAAGGCGGGTAATCGATTCTCTGTCTATGTTGCCTATGGTTGTGGCCTGTGGATCGGTCTACAGGGCTTTATCAATATTGCGGTCAATCTCGGCATGATGCCGACCAAGGGATTGACGCTGCCACTAATGAGTTACGGCGGTAACAGTATCATCGTTGCCTGCCTGGTCATCGCGATTCTACAGCGTATCCACATGGAAGTGAGTGGCATCGTTGCAGCACAAAAACCGGTCAAGAAGGAGGGTGCGTTATGGCGCAGATTCTCGTAATGGCCGGTGGTACAGGCGGGCACGTTTTTCCCGCACTTGCGGCTGCAAAAGAGCTGATCGCAAGGGGGCACAAGGTGACATGGCTGGGCTCGAAAGAGAGTTTCGAATCACGCCTTGTACCTACAGAGGGTATTGAGATCGATACCATCGACATCAAGGGGCTGCGTGGTAATGGGATCAAGCGTCTGCTGCTTGCGCCGTTGCAACTGAGCCGTGCGCTGTTGCAGGCATCACGTGTATTGAAACACCGCACTCCTGATCTTGTTATCGGCATGGGTGGTTTTGCCGCTGCTCCTGGCGGTGTGGCTGCACGCCTGATGGGGATTCCCCTGCTGATTCATGAGCAGAACGCAATTCCCGGATTGACCAACAGGCTGCTTTCGAAAATTGCATCACGTGTGTGCCAGGCTTTTCCGGGCGCCTTCGAGGGCGACAAGGTAGTACTGACCGGCAATCCTGTACGCCCGGAAATCACGACTTTGGCAGAGCCACAGAAACGGTATGACGCACGCGAGGGCAAATTGCAGCTGCTTGTCGTTGGTGGGTCACTTGGCGCTGCAGCACTCAACAAAACCGTACCTGCTGCATTGGCACTGATTGATGCTGACAAGCGGCCCGTGGTTCGCCACCAGGCCGGTCGCAACAAGGATGCTGCTGCTGCTGAGAGTTATCGCAGCGCAGGTGTTGATGCCAGCGTTAGCGCATTTATTGATGATATGGCGGAAGCATTCGCATGGGCCGACCTGGTGATTTGCCGTTCCGGTGCGCTCACCGTATCTGAGCTTGCCGCAGCTGGTGTGGCGGCCTGCCTGGTTCCCTATCCGTACGCTGTTGATGATCACCAGACAGCGAATGGAAGTTACCTGGCGGATGCAGGCGCTGCCGAGCTGATACAGGAGCGCGACCTTGATGCACATCTGCTGGCGAACTTTATTGTCGCCAGTGACAGGGCAAAGCTGAAGAAGATGGCTGTGATAGCCAGGCAGCTTGCCAAACCGGATGCAACGTCACGGGTTGCAACTCTTTGCGAGGAGGCTTTAGGGCATGGCTGATAATCCAGTAATGAATGGACGCACAGCAGAAGCGATGCAGTCACGCGTCAAGCATCTCTACTTTGTCGGTATCGGTGGATCCGGTATGAACGGTATTGCGCAGGTAATGCTCAACCTGGGTTACAAAGTGTCCGGTTCTGATATCGCCGAGAATGTCCCTGTCAGGCAGCTGCGAGACATGGGCGCGACCATCTATATCGGTCATGCCGCTGAACAGATCGAGGGTTGTGATGCGGTTGTCGTATCAAGTGCCATCAAGCAGGATAATCCTGAGCTGGTCGCCGCAAAGGCGCAGCGCATTCCTGTTGTACCACGTGCAGAAATGCTCGCTGAGTTAATGCGCTTTCGTTACGGTATCGCTGTCGCCGGTACACATGGAAAAACCACCACTACCAGCCTGGTGGCAAGTATTCTTGCTGAGGGTAATCTTGATCCGACATTCGTGATCGGCGGAAAACTGAACTCGGCAGGTGCCAATGCGCAGCTGGGTGAAAGCCAGTACCTGGTTGCCGAAGCGGATGAGAGTGATGCCTCTTTTCTCTACCTGCAGCCGATGATTTCGATCGTCACCAATATCGATGCTGATCACATGGGCACATATGGTGGCGATTTTGACCAGCTGCGCCAAACCTTTATCGAGTTTCTTCACCACTTGCCATTCTATGGTCTTGCGGTGATGTGCATCGATGATGATGAAGTGCGCCAGCTGCTGCCGAAAATTACCAGTCCTGTTCTTACCTATGGTGCAGCGGATGATGCAGATGTACGCGTTGTCGATATGGTTCAGGAAGGGATGAAAACAAACTTTACAGTTGAACGTGCTGACCGCGAACAACTGCAGGTCTCCCTGAATATGCCGGGTGAGCACAATGTGTTGAATGCACTGGCTGCAATTGCAGTTGCGACAGAGCTCGGTGTTGATGATGAAAGTATCCAGCTTGCATTGACACGTTTTGAAGGTATCGGTCGCCGTTTTCAGATCAGTAACGTGGCATGGCGCGATGGAGAAGTTCTGGTGGTAGACGATTACGGCCATCATCCGCGTGAGCTTGCCGCAACCTTGACTGCAGCTCGTGAAGGCTGGCCGGAGCATCGAATCGTGCTTGCCTTTCAGCCGCATCGCTATTCACGTACACAGGAACAGTTTGATGATTTTGTCGCGGTGCTCTCTTCAACAGATGTGCTGTTGCTCGGTGAGGTTTATGCGGCTGGCGAAACGCCAATACCCGGTGCCGACGGACGTTCACTGACACGTGCCATTCGTCAGCGCGGTGAACTGGAGCCCATCTTTGTTGAGCAGGTTGATGAGTTCTCTGACCGGATTGCAGCGATCATTGAACCGGGTGACCTGATACTGGTCATGGGTGCGGGTGATATCGGCAAGGTTGCAGCCAGTCTGCCTGCGGACCTTGAGGAGTGTGGCAAATGAAGCTGCGTGGCGAACTTCAGGAGAATGTGTCAATGGGTGACTTCTGTAGCTGGCGCACCGGTGGTGAAGCCAAGCGCCTCTATCGTCCCGAAGATGCAGAAGATCTTGCGCTGTTTCTCTCGGGCCTGCCTGAGAATGAACCACTCTTGTGGGTCGGACTCGGCAGTAACCTGCTGGTACGTGACGGAGGCTTTAACGGTACCGTGATCGTAACCAAGAACAGGCTTCTCGAAATGCGATTCATGGAGAACGGCATATTACGTGCAGAGGCGGGAGTTACCTGTGCCAAGATCGCGCGTATCTGTGCCCGTGAAGGCTTTACCGGATTGGAATTTTTTGCAGGCATTCCGGGTACGGTTGGCGGTGCGCTGGCAATGAATGCAGGCGCTTTCGGCAGTGAGACCTGGGAGCATGTCGAAGCTGTCGAAACCATTGACCGACAAGGGCAAATTCATCGTCGTTCGCCAGATGAGTACCGCGTTGCGTATCGCCATGTTGAAGGAAAGGAGGGGGAGTGGTTTCTGGCTGCAGAATTCTGCTTGGAGAATGGCGATGTTGATGAAGCGCAGGAGAAGATTCGTGCCTTGCTGGATAAGCGCTCGGCTACACAGCCGACTAACCAGGCAACTTGTGGTTCGACTTTTCGAAATCCCGATAATGATTATGCTGCACGACTGATTGAAGAGGCGGGCCTCAAGGGATTTGCCATCGGTGGTGCCATGGTCTCGGAAAAACATGCAAATTTCATCGTTAACCAGGGTGACGCAACGGCCGCTGATATTGAACAGTTGATTGCGCACGTGCAGACAACGGTTGAGGAACTGAATGGTATTCAACTGGTTCCTGAAGTCCATGTTGTGGGAGATCCATCATGAGCCAGATTAGTGCAGAACAGAAACAGGCACTCGGAAAAGTTGCCGTATTGATGGGTGGTACGGCTGCAGAACGTGAGGTGTCACTGGTCAGTGGTGCTGCAGTTCTTGCCGGGCTGCAACACAAGGGTGTTGATGCGCATGGTATTGATGTCACGGGGCCGGAGAGCTTGTCACAACTGATCGATGGTGGTTTTGATCGGGTTTTTATCGTCCTCCACGGCCGTGGAGGTGAGGATGGCGCCATGCAGGGTGCGCTGGAGATTCTCGCATTGCCATATACGGGAAGTGGGGTACTCGGTTCTGCGATTGGAATGGATAAGTTCCGTACCAAGCTGTTGTGGAATGCGATTGGCTTACCGACACCTGCCTATCGCATGGTACGCAAGGCAGCAGACCTGGATGCAGTTGCCGAGCTGGGTTTTCCCCTGATGGTCAAGCCTGCCCAGGAGGGCTCAAGTATCGGTATGGCGAAGGTTACCTCGGCAGACCAGTTACGTGGAGCCTGGGAGGCAGCAGCAAAATATGACGCCAATGTACTGGTTGAGCAATGGATAACTGGCAGTGAGTACACGGCGGCCGTTGTTGGTGATGAGGCAATGCCTGTGATTCGCCTTGAAACCGATAGTGATTTCTATGACTACGAAGCGAAGTACGAGTCGGATGAAACACGTTACCTGATTCCCTCCGGTCTCTCTGATGAGAAGGAGAGAGAGGCACAGAAGCTGGCCCTCGAGGCCTACAGTGCAGTCGGGGCAAGTGGCTGGGGACGTGTTGACCTGATGATGGATGAGTCGGGAAATTTCTGGCTTCTCGAAGTGAACACTGTGCCGGGCATGACAAGCCATAGCCTTGTACCGATGGCAGCACAGGCGAGAGGAATCGATTTTGACTCTCTGGTTGTGCGCATTCTTGAGCAGACACTCGAAGATGACAGCGAGGTGAATGCATGACCGCGACGCGTAATCGCAAGGTGTCACGCAAAGTCAAAGCGCCGCCTCGCAAGCCGATCGAGTGGCGTCGTCACCTGCGCGTTGCGCTGATTGTTTTTTGTGTGCCGGTCATCGCGTTTGCAGCCCTGTTCGTCTACCAGGCAGTTGCCGAACGTATGCAGTTGCCGATTACCGAAGTGATTGTAGATGCACCAGGCAAACAACTCGACAGCGATGCAATCAAGCAGGCGGTCGCTCCGGCAATTGCCGATGGTTTCCTGGCCGTGGATGTTCACGAGGTACAGCAGCGCGTTCTCGAGGTGCCCTGGATTGCGGAAGCGAGTGTGCGTCGTATCTGGCCCGGAACATTGGTCATACGGGTTGAACAGCATCGTCCGAAATTACGCTGGGGTGCGACAAAGCTGATTAGCCTCAAGGGCGTGCTTTACGAGCCGCCGGATATGCTTGATTACATGCACCTGGCGCGACTTAACGGTGATGACGCCTACCACACGCTGGTGTTTCAGAAATACCAGCAACTGGGTAAGAGATTTAAATCATTCGGTGAGATCGAATCACTCAGCCGAAGCAGCAGGGGAGGCTGGAGCATGATCCTTGATAGTGGCCTGGCTATCGTGCTTGGCAGCAGCGAGGTTGATGCCCGCATCGATCGTACCCTGAGATTTATGCGTCACTTCAGCGATCAACTGGCATCGCTGAGCCGAATTGATGCACGTTATTCAAATGGAGTGGCTGTGGAGCTCGACTTGCAGGATTACGAACAGAATATTTCAGAGGAAACTACATCATGAGCAAACGTGGCGACAGCAAGCTGATTGTTGGTCTTGATATAGGAACTTCCAAGATCGTCGCCCTTGTTGGTGAGATTCGCGACGATGATGAGATCGAGATCATCGGTATCGGCACGCACCCGTCTAGCGGGTTGAAAAAAGGCGTTGTCGTAAATATCGAGTCAACCGTCAGTTCTATTCAGCGTGCCGTGGAAGAGGCCGAGTTGATGGCGGGTTGTGAAATTCACTCCGTCTATGCAGGCATTGCCGGTAGTCACGTCAAGAGCCTTAACTCACACGGTGCGGTTGCAATCAAGGATGGCGAGGTGACCCGCAGCGATGTCGATCGCGTTATCGATGCGGCACAGGCAGTTGCCATCCCGGCTGATCAGAAGATGCTTCATATCCTGCCGCAGGAATTCATTATCGATGACCAGGAGGGAGTGAGTCAGCCTGTCGGAATGTCGGGTGTGCGTCTTGAGACGCGTGTGCACATGGTTACCGGAGCGGTCAGTGCTGCGCAAAATATTGAAAAGTGTGTCAGGCGTTGTGGTCTTGAAGTCGACGACCTGATTCTTGAGCAGCTCGCTTCCAGTTACTCGGTCCTTTCGGATGACGAGAAGGAGCTGGGGGTATGCCTGGTGGATATCGGTGGGGGTACGACAGATATCGCGGTGTTTACCGAGGGTGCGATCCGTCACACGGCGGTGATTCCAATCGCGGGCGACCAGGTGACCAATGACATAGCAGTTGCATTGCGTACACCGATGCCAAACGCCGAGGCAATAAAGATGCGTTATGGCTGCGCACTGAGACAGTTGGCGACAGCTGACGAAACCATCGAGGTTCCGAGTATCGGTGATCGTCCACCGAGACGTCTTTCCCGTCAAACGCTGGCAGAGGTTATCGAGCCACGTTACGAGGAACTGATTCAGCTGATCCAGGTAGAGCTGCGTCGCAGTGGTTTTGAGCCACGACTTGCTGGCGGAATCGTTATGACAGGCGGCAGTTCCAAGGTTGAAGGACTTGTGGATCTGGCCGAAGAGATTTTTCACATGCCGGTACGACTGGGTATACCCCAGCATGTTACTGGCATGTCTGAAGTGGTGAGCAATCCTATTCACGCTACTGGCGTTGGATTGCTCTTGTTCGGGCACCGGGAGGAGGCAGCGCGCATCAAGGATGCGCCTTCACCATCGGGTGCAAAAGGTATCTGGGATCGTATGAGAAGCTGGTTCCAGGGTAATTTTTGATGCAGGTGTGGAGAGATCGGAAAGCGTTTTCCGGTACATCATCAGGCATCGTTAACGGGCGTGGAGAGAAAATATGTTTGAGATAGTAGATAGTTACTCGCAAGAGGCAGAGATCAAGGTAATTGGCGTAGGTGGCGGTGGCGGTAACGCCGTGTCACACATGCTGCAGGCAAACCTTGAAGGTGTTGATTTTATCTGTGCCAACACTGATGTGCAGGCACTCAATAAAAGTGGCGTTGCGACACAATTGCCGATTGGTACCAGCCTGACCAAGGGTCTCGGAGCCGGTGCAAATCCGCAGGTTGGACACCAGGCTGCACTCGAAGACAAGGAGCGTATCAAGGAATTGCTGCACGGTGCGGACATGGTCTTTATCACTGCAGGTATGGGTGGTGGAACCGGAACCGGAGCGGCACCAGTCGTTGCCGAGGTCGCACGTGACATGGGCATCCTGACAGTTGCCGTGGTTACCAAGCCTTTCGGTTTTGAAGGCAAAAAGCGCATGAATATTGCTGAGGCAGGCATTGAGGAGTTGCGCAAGCATGTCGATTCACTGATCACCATCCCGAATGAGAAGCTGCGTGAAGTGCTGGGTTCCAACATGTCACTACTGGATGCATTCAACTCTGCAAATGACGTACTGCTCAATGCTGTACAAGGTATTGCCGAGTTGATTACCAAGCCTGGCTTGATCAACGTGGACTTTGCAGACGTTAGAACCGTAATGTCGGAGATGGGTATTGCGATGATGGGCAGTGGTGCTGCATCCGGTGAGGACCGTGCACGTGATGCTGCAGAAATTGCCCTGCAAAGCCCGCTCCTCGAGGATATCGACCTCGCAGGTGCAAAGGGTGTGCTGGTTAATATTACCGCAGGACTCGATCTGTCAATTGGTGAGTTCGACGAGGTTGGTGTGACCGTTAAGGATTATGCAGATGAAGATGCGACTGTTGTTGTTGGTACTGTCATCGATCCGGACATGCAGGACGAACTGCGTGTAACAGTGGTTGCTACAGGTCTCGGTGGTCAGACCAAGGGCGCACACAAACCAGTTCTGAAAACGATTGAAGTGCCCACTGAACAGAGAGTGCCACAGAGAGCTGTGGGGTCTGATCTTGAAGCCGGAGCTGATGCTGTTGCCGGTAATGCGTCGGGTAGTACGCCTGCAGAGGGAAGCAGTCCGTATGCGGGCCTTGATGAGCCGACAGTAATTCGCCGACAAAATGAGGCGCAGAGTCGCCCGGTAGATGCGCAGGATGCACTCGATCAGAATGATATGGATTACCTGGATATCCCGGCTTTTCTGAGGCGCCAGGCGGACTGACAAATGTTACATTCGTAAGAATGTACGTTGATGCAAACAGCATGCTCTCCACACGCTGATTTGCATGAGGGTTTTGTGCCCTCTGTATGAAACGCCCGTGGGAGGTCGCTGGTGCGCTAGCTAGCGTGTCAGCGGCCTGACCTCAGGAGTCACTGACTTCGGCGGGATGAATCTCTACCGGGCCAGGTATGGCCAGTCACTTCCAGCGCTCTGCCGCATCTGAGTCTGTCTCCCTCGCATCCACCCAGCGGCTACCCGATGCAGTCTCCTCCTTTTTCCAGAAAGGCGCTTGTGTCTTCAAGTAATCCATGATGAATTCACATGCAGAAAATGCATCACCACGATGGGCACTGGCAGTAGTAACAAAAACGATCTGGTCACCAGGCAGCAGTTTGCCGACACGGTGAATGACCATTGCATCGATCAGTTGCCAGCGTTCAATCGCCTGCTCAAGAATCTCCTGAAGGGATTTTTCCGTCATGCCGGGGTAGTGTTCAAGCGTCATTGAAGAGACTTTGTCGCTGAGATTGAGATCGCGAACAAGCCCGGTAAATGTCGCGACGGCTCCTATCTCGGTGCGTGATTGTTGAAAATGGCGTATTTCAGCGCCAATATCAAAATCCTCATGCTGTATACGAACGGAGCCCGGCATCTTCAGCCACCTGTGACAGGGGGAAAGAAAGCAATCTCATCACCATCTGCTGGTTGGGAGTCGAGCGACCCCATGGTGTGATTGAGTGCCACCATCAGCTTACCGTCCGATAGTGTCGACTGCCATGGCTCGCCACGTTGCTTAAGCATTTCAACAAGGTCTCGCACTGTATCGAAACCACTATCGAGTTCCTCTTCGCGGCATCCCAGTTCTTCTGCGAGCCGGGCAAAGTAGCAAATTCTGATCATCTCGTCTCCATTACCTGTCTCGTGGTGGAGGAAGCTTTCACCACTGTAGTTGGGCTGAGCTGGAGGGATTGGAATCGAACGCTTCTCTCCGCTCAGTGTGACCGATGTTATCGCAGCACAGGGTTTCTTGCCAGTTGAACGAATTCAAGAGACACCAATACCTGGTCAGTTCGGGGTTGTTTCGCATGGCGGCCTACCGGCTGACTGAAGCGGTGGTATCAGACGTTGAATTTGCCTGCTCAACCGGAATATAGCGCTTCTCTTTTGCGAGCCTTGCCGAGGTCTCATAAAGAGAGAGGTACTCATGCCTGAGCCGTTCGACGACATCGGGATGGGTATCAGAAATGTCATCCTCGATGATTTCATCATTGCGAATCTCGAATAGTTGGATTTCATCTCCGGTTGCTGCAAAAGGTGAATAGCGCAAGGCGTAGTTGCCTTTGAGGTAGAGGCTGTCGTAGCGGTTGCTGCTGATGGCACCGGCATCTGGCAGCGTTTCCTGTAACAGGCTGTTTCCCATGCCGCTGTATATGTGATTGCCATCCAGCAACTGCAGTATGGTCGGAATGATATCTACCTGGCTTGCATAGTGCCCGGGGTGTGGCTGCCAATGGTCTTTCATCACTTCGAGATGCGGGTTGTAAATAATCAGTGGCACCCTGATACGTTCCATCATGCCCTCATCATAAAGTACGCTGGTGTGATCAGCCACGATAACAAACAGGGTCTCTTCAAAAGCGGTGCGATTTCCCCTGAGGGTCTTGAACAGAGACTCGATACTTTGATCCAGATAGTGGAAGGCATTTGCTTTTTTGTTCTTGAAAGGCCTCTCGGCATCTTCCGGGATTTGCCATGGTGAATGCGTCGTGGTGGTGAGCAGGTGAGCTGTATATGGTGTGTCGACAGCGGCAAGGAAGTCGGCAGCCTCTTGTAAAAAGAAACCGTCAAATATGCCCAGTCCGTTGCTGAACTCAGGCATCACCTCTTCGCCTCCCAGGCGTACTTGAAAATCGAGGTAATCGAGTGACTTGTAGCCCTGGTTGCTCATAAAACTGCTGAATAGTTCACGCCGGTTGTGGAAGGCATGCATGGAGAAGTGTTGGTAGTGATCAGTTCCCAGCAGGTGGGGAAGGGAGGCGAAATAACCGTTGATCTCCACTGGCAGGAAATATTTCCAGTTCTGGTTAAAGAAGGCTTTGTGTACACCGGTGGCGGTAGAAAACACAGCACCGTCGGTAGCGTTGAAGCTCTGCACCATGTTATCAAAGTAGAGTCCTTTTTGGCTGAGCTGGTTCATGAAGGGAGTCATTTCCCTGCCCTCCTTACGGCGTCCGATGACCGACTGGCTCAATCCCTCGACCTGGATAATAATCACGTTCTTCAGTCCAGGCTCAAGTCGTTGTTTCAGCGTGTGCATGAGTGGATAGGTTTCATTGCTGCTGTCATTTCCCAGCAATATTTTTCCTGTCTTCAGTGCTTCCTCGCGATCAAGCAGTTCGGTCTTGTCTGATGACATGCTGGTAAAGGTTGCGGGTACATAAAAGCGCAGAAAATCATGGAACGGATTAACCACGGCCTGGTTGGTCTGGTAGCCATCAAAGCGCATATAGAGCTGGCTGGTTGTCGGAAATGGAATCCAGCCAAGCGTCCAGTGTTTTTTTACCTTGTTATCAACTGCGTCAAGATTGGAGATTGAGAAAAACAGGATTAGCATGATGCCACGACCGAGGTGACGGCGCGGTTTCCACAGGTCGAGTTTCATACCCGGCAACTGACGTGTGGCTCTATAGGAAAAATAGAACACCATTACGGTAAGAAGCAGGCTCGTGGTGATGAGCGCCGGGTGGAGTTGGATAAATGGAAGGATGGCGATCAGGACTTCATCTGGACTGGTGATGTTGGCGAGAAGCATCTCCCATAAGTGCTGATCACGTTCCATAAAGAAAAGTATGTTGGATAAGCCCAGGATGATGTGAATCAGGGTTAGTGTGATCAGTGTTAAAACAAAGGCGCGCAAGCGGAAATGACGTGTCAGGAGAAAGACAAGCGTCATGAGCGCGAGCTCGATTGCGACAAGTGCTGTATCCAGTCGCATGCCATACAGGGTAATCAGTAATACGTCGTCACTTGATGTGCCGGGTGAAAAATAGTGGATAAAAGCTATGCGGTAGAGCAGGTAAATTATCAGCGTGGTGAACAGGAATACAATAGAGGCAATCGCAGCCGGCTTCATGATACGTGGCTGGGTGGGGTTGTCCTGATTAGTGTCCATAGAGTGCTTCATAGATGAAAAGGTGGTTGTCCTGTTAATTACGCTGGTGTTGTTGTCAGTCAGTTTTTTACTTGCGTTTCCAGTGACCGCTCTTTCCACCCTTCTTCTCAAGCAGGGCGATCTCACCAATGACCATGCCTCGGTCAACGGCCTTGCACATGTCGTAGATTGTCAGGGCAGCGACCGATGCTGCGGTCAGTGCCTCCATTTCGACACCCGTGGGGCCAACTGTTTTACAGGTAGCAAGTATATGTACCGAGTTGTCGGTTTCATCCGTAGTCAGTTCAACAGTGACAGATGATAGTTGCAGTGGGTGGCACAGGGGGATCAGTTCCCAACAGCGCTTGGCTGCTTGTATGCCTGCGATGCGAGCGGTTGCGAGTACGTCACCTTTCTTATGGTTGCCTTCGATGATCAGCTTCAGTGTTTCCGGCAGCATGCTGACCTGACCGCTGACTCTTGCCTCTCGTACTGTTGCCTGCTTGGCCGAGACATCGACCATGACGGCATCACCCTTATCATTTATATGTGTCAATTTGCTCATGACATAAGTCCGCTGAATGGATAGAAGACGACTCTATCGCCTGTAGTGACGGTTTTATGTTCCCGAACCTCGACGAAGCCGTGCGCCCATGAAGTCGAGGAGAGTACGCCTGAGCCCTGGTTCGGGTAAAGTATCGCGCTTTGGCGTCCTTGTGCATCTGTCTGCAGCTGTGCACGCACGAATTCACGACGTGAACCCGATTTTTTCCAGTCGAAACCGGCGCTGACCTGGTGCGAAACAGGCATCACATCTTCACGTTGCTGCATGGTCAGCAGGAAGGGGCGTGCCAACAGGCAGAAAGTGGAGAAGACAGAGACCGGGTTTCCGGGTAGACCGATAACCGGTGTATCGTCGACCTGGCCAAACACGACCGGTTTTCCCGGTTTGATGGCGACGCGCCAGAAATCGATTTTGCCGAGAGACTCGAGGGCTGCACGGACATGATCCTCTTCACCGACCGAGACACCACCGCTGGTAATAATGCAATCAGCCTCCGAGGCAGCCTGCTTGAAGGTTTCTATGGTAGCTTCAAGCGTATCCTCAGTAATGCCGAGGCTCACCAGTTCGCAGCCACATGCGCTGAGCAGCGCATTGAGTACAGACTGGTTTGAGTTGTAGATTTGGCCTGGCTCAAGCGGCTTGCCCGGTTGCACCAGTTCACTGCCGGTAAAGAATGTAGCGACACGCACGCGCCTGTAGACCTCGACTTCACCGATACCAACCGAGGCAGCAAGTCCGATATCCTGTGGCAGCAGTCTGCGACCTTTATTTAATATGGTCTCATTACGGGTAATGTCTTCACCCCTGCTGCGAACATTCTGGCCTGTCCTGATCTCGCCGCAGAAGGAGACGCTGCCATCCTCACCTATTGATGCGTTCTCCTGCATCACCACTGCATCAGCATTTGCGGGAATGAAAGCGCCCGTAAAGATACGTGCGGCGGTACCTGCTTCAAGAGGGTCGGGAGAGATGCCCGCCGGAATGCGTTGAGAGATTCTCAATGGCTCTCCCTTGTAGTCTGCGTTGGCAATGGCATAACCGTCCATGGCACTGTTGTCTGCCGGTGGCACATCGATTCCTGACACTAGGTCGACTGCAAGAATGCGGCCGGCCGCATCATGCAGTGGCACTGTTTCTGTATCGCTTATTCCTGGTGCTGCACACAGCAGGGCATCGAGTGCTGATTCCAGAGGTTGTAATTTTTCTCTGGAGTTATCACAATCACAACTGTTGTTCAGATCACGGGTGCTTGTTGTCATATTGATTTCATTCGAAGGAAGAGAGTTTGGATGCAATCTTACGCGATTCCTGTCGATGAGACACGGGGTGATAATAGAATTTTCTTTCGTAAAGCAACAGATAAGCTTGCATTGAGAAACCAATTCGTGTTCAATATTAGGGTATTCCCTAATGATAAGAAACAGCCACTTACAGGCGGTTCTCCGGTCACGGCACAATTAATAATGAGAGCATTGCGTGATGATTAAGCAGCGTACTTTGAAAAACAGCATTAAGGCGACTGGTGTCGGCCTTCATTCAGGTGAGAAGGTGCTGCTAACATTGCGCCCCGCAGCCCCTGATACAGGAATTGTTTTTCGACGTCTTGATTTTGATGCGCCTGTCGACATTGAAGCACGGGCAGAAAACGTTGGTGACACGAGCCTTTCGACTTCCCTTGTGAATGAAGAGGGCGTCAAGGTCTCCACAGTCGAACACCTGCTCTCCGCATTTGCCGGTCTCGGTATTGATAACGCATTTGTTGATGTCAGTGCGGTAGAAATTCCAATCATGGATGGCAGTGCGGCACCCTTCGTATTCCTGATTCAGTCAGCCGGTATTGTTGAGCAGGATGTCGCCAAGCGTTTTATTCGTATCAAAAAACCTATTGAGGTCACGGACGGTGACAAGCGAGCCTCGTTCGAGCCTTTCGATGGTTTCAAGGTGAGTTTTGGTATCGAGTTCGATCACCCTGCCTTTGTTGAGCGTCCTGCTTTTGCATCCATCGATTTCTCTTCCACCTCTTTTGTTCGCGAAGTCAGCCGTGCACGTACATTCGGTTTCTTGCGCGAGATCGAGGCTTTGCGCGAGATGAACCTGGCACTGGGCGGAAGCCTGGATAACGCTGTTGTCGTCGATGAGTATCGGGTCATCAATGAAGATGGTCTGCGTTACGATGACGAGTTCGTCAAGCACAAAATCCTTGATGCGATCGGCGATCTTTACCTGCTGGGTCACAGCCTGATAGGGCATTTCAACGGTTACAAATCAGGGCATGCGCTGAATAATAAGCTGCTGCGTGAGCTGCTGGTTCAGCAGGATGCCTGGGAAGAGGTGACTTTCAACGAGGAGGCGAATGCGCCAATCTCCTATGCCAGGCCGGCGACTCCGGAGACGGCATAACCATTATTTAGTGTTTCGGTCTTACTGCTTGTGCCAGGCGTTTCAGGATGGCATCAAGTTCAGGATCAGAAGAGTGGCCGATAGACGATTCGATAAGATCGGCGGCCAAGTCTGAGTGACGAGCCCGAGAGGTGATTTTATTTGTGATTTTTGGTTGTGTACGCGAAGCCTGTACCTTGCATGATATATAGCGTACACCCAGTTTATCTGCTAGTTTTTTAGATATAAGTCGCATTCTGCTCGCCCATGCGGGTGAGCTAAGATAGATAGTCATTGTCCCCTTTTGCTGGTGGACACTGACACAGTGGGAGGCAAGCTCCGCGGGAACCATTTGTCGTAACTGGATCAAGCGGTTATGATCGGCGTCTGCCTCCTGCAGAAGTTTCTTGATAGATGGCGCCTTGCGCAGGATTTGCTGAAGGCTCTTGGGCTCTTTTTTCATGGATGATTAAGTGTTCGGATTTATAATTAATAAGGGCGACCGGTGTTTACCAGGTCGGCTTAATTACATGGTGACATCTTTGATCGCAAAAAAGAACCGCATTTCCATAGGATCTATAGTATCGCTGGTGCTTGTGCTTGCTGTTGTAGGCGCAATCAGTGGTGGTGTTGGAGTCATGCTTGGCTATGAACGCGGTCTTCAGCAGGCATCCCCTGAGATGCTGACCAAGATTGATCTGCTTCAGCATAATCTTAACGAAGATCGTCAGACCGTGATAAAAGCACAGGCACGTGCAGAGGATGAACTTGACGCGCTGGCTGTCAGGTTCGGTTCCATCCAGGCGCAGGTGATGCGTCTTGAGGCTGTCGGTGAACACCTGGTTGGCGTTGCTGAACTCGATGAGAGTGAGTTTGTTTTTGGCCAGGAGCCTGGTCTTGGCGGACTTGATAACGGCAGTGACGGCGAGAGTGAATCAGGTATTCGCTTGCTGGCGGAGCTGGATAATTTTGAGACCCTGCTGAAGCAGCAGGAGTATCAGCTGACACTTCTTGAAGAGGTGTTGATGAATAAGGATGTACTCAGGGAGATCATGCCTTCCGGTCTACCTGTCGGTAAGGGTGGCTGGGTCTCTTCAGGCTTCGGAAGTCGTATCCATCCTATTTCCGGCAAGCGGAAAATGCACCTGGGAGTCGACTTCCCGGGCAGGAGAGGGACAGAAATTCTTGCAGTAGCTCCTGGTATTGTTACTAAGTCCAAGTACGTGAGCGGCTATGGCTACCTTGTTGAGATTCGCCATGCCGATGGCTATTTGACTCGCTATGCACACAACAGCAAGCTTCTGGTTGGCGAGGGCGATCTTGTCGAAAAGGGTGAGAAAATTGCCCTCATGGGCCGCACAGGCTCGGCCACCGGTACGCACCTGCACTTCGAAGTGCGCAAGGACGGCGTTGCAGTCAACCCTAAAAAATTCATCAAGCACGTCGACAAATCCTGAATCTGTTGCCCGGCACAGATTCCAGCCGGGATATCATTTCTATCAGAAATAGCCGGTTTCGGCTAAGTTATGCGATTTCCTCCTGTTTTTTGGCAAATCTGCCCCAATCTTCGTGTCTCATGGCCGCGAATACGGTATCATCAGCGGCTGAAATTTGTGACGGATAGATAATGGCAAAGCTACTTTCCAAGATATTTGGCAGCCGTAATGACCGGCTGGTCAAACGTATGCGCAAGACAGTTGCGCAAATCAATGATCTCGAACCTCAATTCGAAGCGCTTTCCGATGAGCAGCTGAAGGCGAAGACCACTGAGTTCAGGGAACGCCACGAGGCCGGCGAATCACTCGATGCATTGATGCCGGAGGCCTTTGCTGCCGTACGCGAAGCGAGTCGCCGCGTGCTTGGTATGCGCCACTTTGATGTGCAAATGATTGGCGGCATGGTTCTGCACGATGGCAAGATTGCCGAGATGCGTACCGGTGAGGGTAAGACACTTGTTGCAACCCTGGCTGTCTATCTCAATGCGCTGGATGGTAATGGTGTACATGTTGTAACCGTCAACGACTACCTGGCTCGCCGCGATGGTGAGTGGATGGGGCGCCTGTATAATTTTCTTGGTCTCTCGCTGGGCATCATTCAGTCGTCCGGTCTGAATCCTGACCAAGCGTCTTTTCTCTTCGATGCTGATTACAAGGGTGACGAGGGTGGCTATCTTCACCTGCGCTACGCTACGCGTAAAGAGGCGTACGAGGCTGACATTACCTACGGTACGAACAACGAGTATGGTTTCGATTACCTGCGTGACAACATGGCCTTCTATGCAGAGCAGCGTGTGCAGCGCTCTCGCAGTTTTGCCGTGGTTGACGAGGTTGACTCCATCCTTATCGATGAGGCCAGGACGCCTCTGATTATCTCGGGGCCTGCCGAGGGTGATCAGGAAATCTACTCCCGCATCGACAAGCTGATTCCGGCCCTGACGCGCCAGGATCCGATCACGAATGAAGATGGCGAACCGGATTTTGGTCCGGGTGACTACTCGGTGGACGAGAAAGCACGCCAGGTTTTTCTCAGTGACGAAGGTCATGAGCATATCGAGCAGACGCTGGCAGATGCAGGTTTGCTGGATCCGGAAACCAGCCTTTACGATACGCAGAATATAATGCTGATGCATCATGTCAACGCAGCACTGCGTGCACATGTGCTGTTCCAGAAGGATGTCGACTACATTATTCAAAACGGTGAAATTGTCATCGTTGATGAATTTACCGGCCGAACCATGCCCGGACGTCGCTGGTCCGAGGGCCTGCACCAGGCGATCGAGGCGAAAGAGGGTGTGGCGATCCAGAAGGAAAACCAGACGCTCGCATCGATCACCTTCCAGAACTTTTTCCGCCTCTATGACAAGCTCTCGGGAATGACTGGTACGGCCGATACCGAGGCCTTTGAATTACAGTCGATCTACGGTCTTGAAGTGGTTGTTATCCCGACCAACAAGCCAATGACGCGTGATGATCGTGCAGACCTGGTCTACCTGACACCGGATGAAAAGTACGAGGCGATTATCGAGGATATTCGCGACTGCGTTAAACGTGGCCAGCCCTCGCTGGTTGGTACTGCCTCGATCGAGGTTTCAGAACTGATTTCGAAACTGCTGAATCAACGCAAGATTCCACACCAGGTGCTCAATGCGAAACAGCATGAGCGCGAGGCGCATATTATCGAGGATGCCGGTCGTCCGGGTGCGGTTACTATTGCAACCAATATGGCGGGTCGTGGTACCGACATCGTTCTTGGCGGCAGTCTTGATGCTGAACTGCAGGCGCTGAATGATGATGCTTCAGATGCGCAAGTTGAGAAGATCAAGTCAGAGTGGCAGGAGCGTCATGCCAAGGTCCTTGAAGCTGGCGGCTTACACGTAATCGGTACAGAGCGCCACGAATCACGCCGTGTCGATAATCAGCTGCGTGGTCGTTCGGGACGTCAGGGTGATGCCGGTTCAAGCAGATTTTATCTCTCGTTGCAGGATAGCCTGATGCGTATTTTTGCATCTGATCGAGTTTCCGGCATGATGCAAAAGCTGGGCATGGATAAAGGTGAGGCGATTGAGCACCCATGGGTTAACAAGGCGATTGAGAATGCCCAGCGCAAGGTTGAAGGGCGCAACTTCGATATTCGTAAGCAACTGCTCGAGTACGATGATGTCGCCAATGACCAGCGTAAAGTTGTCTATACACAGCGCAACGACCTGATGGATATGGAAGATGTCTATGACACCATCCTGGCAATGCGCGAGGAAGTGCTCAACGATACCATCAGCCTCTATATTCCTCCGCAGAGTCTTGAGGAGCAGTGGGACGTGCCCGGCCTCGAAGAGGCGCTGAAGCGTGAATTCGCACTGGAAGCCCCGCTACAGAAGTGGCTTGATGAAGACCACGACCTGCATGAGGAGACATTGCGGGGTCGACTGCTGGAGATGCTCAACACGATTTACGACAAGAAAGTCGAGCTGGCCGGTGCCGAGCAGATGCGAAATTTCGAAAAGGGCATCATGCTTGAGACGCTGGATACGCACTGGAAAGAGCACCTTGCGGCGATGGATTACCTGCGCCAGGGAATTCACCTGCGTGGCTATGCACAGAAAAATCCCAAGCAGGAGTATAAGCGCGAGGCATTCGAAATGTTCTCGGCAATGCTCGATACGATCAAGGTCGATGTTATCAAGACGCTGTCACTTGTTCGTATTCAGCAAACATCTCCTCTGGATGTGCCGCATGAAGCGCCAAAGCAGATGGAGTTCATGCACCAGGAGTTCAAAGGCCTTGGTGACAGCGCGTCAGCTGAATCGGAGTCAGAGCCATCTGAGGAAGAGCATCAGCCATTTGTGCGTGATGAACGCAAGATTGGCCGCAACGAGCCGTGCCCATGTGGCTCCGGCAAAAAATACAAGCAGTGTCACGGTAAGCTATCTTGAGGAAGCCTGCGCATGACAGCCACTGACAAGGTTTACCCGGTTGCAGGTATCAGGTTAGCAAGTGTTGCTGCAGGTATTCGCTACAGTGGACGCGATGACCTGGTTGCAATTGAGCTGGCTGATGACGCCAGCATAGCTGCTGTTTTTACCCGCAACGCCTTCTGTGCTGCTCCCGTAACTGTTGCGCGTGAACATCTTGAGGCTGGTACACCGCGATACCTGCTGGTTAATTCCGGCAATGCCAATGCCGGAACCGGCGATAACGGTCTGCGAGCAGCGCGTGAATCCTGCAAGTCACTTGCAGCCGCCGCCGGCTGCGCACTCAGCCAGGTTGCACCATTCTCAACAGGCGTAATTGGCGAAGATCTCAATACGCAGGCAATTGCTGCAGCGGTTCCTTCATTGCTTGAAGGCTTGCAAGAGGAAGGCTGGCAGCGTGCGTCACAAGCTATCATGACGACTGATACAGTCGCCAAGCTGGTGAGCAGGAGAGTCAAAGTTGGTGATAGCGAAGTGACAGTCACTGGTATGGCAAAGGGTTCTGGCATGATTCGTCCGGACATGGCAACCATGCTTGCCTATGTCGCAACTGATGCAGGAATGCCGCAAGAGTTGCTGCAGCAGTGCCTCAATGAGGCGGTCGCCCCAAGTTTCAACAGCATTACTGTCGATGGTGATACCTCGACCAATGACGCCTGCGTCCTGATCGCAACCGGCTGTAGCGATGTCGTGGTTGATGACCTTGAAAGCTCCGCCGGTAATACCGTGTGCTCCGCAGTTCTCGACGTCTGCATGGAGCTCGCAAGAGCCATCGTCAAGGATGGAGAAGGTGCAACCAAGCTGGTCGAAATTCATGTCAGCGGTGCTGCAAGTGTTGAGGAGGCGAGGGATGTTGCCTACACGGTAGCGCATTCACCATTAGTCAAAACGGCAATGTTTGCCAGCGATCCGAACTGGGGCCGAATCCTCGCGGCTGTCGGCAGGGCGGGTGTTGAAGCGCTCGATCTCGATGCCGTACGTATTCTGCTTGATGATGTTCTGATTGTGTCAGGCGGTGGGCGTGATGCCGGTTATACCGAGGAGGCAGGACAAGCCGTTATGGATAGGGATGCCTATACCATTCATATTGAACTGGGGCGTGGTGATGCGAGTAGTCTCGTATTGACCTGCGACCTGTCGTTCGACTACGTTAAGATCAATGCCGAGTATCGAAGCTGATTTGATCGCTCGCTCACTATTCACATGCTACATGTTTCTGTAGCAGTTATCCGTGATCAGGCAGGACGTATCTTGCTGTCGCGTCGCCCTGATGATAAGCATCTCGGCGGGTTATGGGAATTTCCCGGCGGCAAGCTTGAACCTGGCGAATCCCTTGCGGATGGCCTCAAGCGCGAGATTGACGAGGAGCTTGGCATCCTGGTTGAGACCCACCGTCCCCTGATACAGGTCAGGCATGCGTATCTTGATCGTGAAGTGCTGCTCGATGTTCATCTTGTTGATCGGTGGCACGGTGAGGCGTCCGGGCGGGAAGGGCAGGAGATTGCCTGGGTTGAGCCTGATTCCCTTGCACGCTATCCATTGCCTCCAGCCGACAAGCCAATTGTCACAGCGTTAGAATTGCCCTCCCGCTACCTGGTGACTCCGCCTGGTATTGATCGTGTTGAATTGATGCGGCGTCTTGATTTCATCGCCGCAAAAGTACCCCGGCAGGAGCTGATTCTGTTACAGCTGCGCCTGCTTGAACACAGTCACGCGCAAGTGATCGAGATTGCACAACAGCTGTTGGATCGCTATACAGAACTTGCCCTATTGGTTAAAGAGGTTGGGATGGCTGATGAGCTTGGCTGCGGTGTGCATCTGCGCGCGGCTGACCTGATGGCGCTCGACCAGCGTCCATTGTCATCTGCCCAAATGGTTGCTGCCTCTTGTCATACGCATGAAGAACTCATGCAGGCGGTTGTGCTGAATGTCGATTTCGTCACACTCTCGCCGGTGCAGAGAACGCTGTCGCATCCACATGCAGCACCACTGGGCTGGGACATGTTTGGTCAAATGACTGAAAATGTCACCATGCCGGTTTATGCGCTAGGTGGTATGAGTGAGTCTGACATTGAACGGGCATGGCAGGCAGGTGCCCAGGGTATCGCAGGTATCAGTGGGATTTGGCCTGTTCTAGAAGACGCACTTGGTTAACTCAAAGGGAACTGATTCAGTTGTTTGTGTAGGGCGATCCTTAAAGCTGTCCACTTTCAGAAAACGTACGCTGAATCTGTGCTTCCCACCACTGACTTCAGCAATCAGTCCCAGTTTGACGGGTATGGTTACGCGCAGCATCTGCACTGGTGTTTTCCTGTCGAGTGATTGCGGGAAGAATCCCTGTTCGGCAACTTCCTTGACAGGTCTGCTGCTGGTCCTGATCAGGTCAATAAGAAGGGCTGCAGAATTCTGCAATGGTTCAAGAGGGGCCATCCATTCCTTCAACTGCTTACAGCGTACTTGTGCGCTTTGCTGTAGCCAGAGGTTATAAACAGGCATATCAAAGTCACAGCTCCCGCCCGGTATTGAGGTTCTCTGCGTTATCGATTTAAGTAATTCGTGATCACGTAGCTCCTGTCCGAGCTGGCAGGAGATGTTGTGAAGTCCGCTGAGGTTATTTTCGAGCTGGCTGACAACAGAGTCCAGGCGGCTCATGTCGACATCAGAGTGTTGGCTGATGCGCACCAGGTTAGTCATGTGGCGCTCAAGCTCTTTAATGACTTCTGACTTGATATCCGAACGGGAAAGAATTGAAGAGATTTGTAACAGAACATTGACTGCAACGCGCGAATCAACCTGCTCCTCACGTGGCTGGAATGCTGAGAGCTGGTCGAACAGGTGCGCAAGTCGCAGCAACAGACGCGTGCGCTCGTTGAGAGGATGTTCGAATGTAATATTCTTTGCCACTTGTTCAGCAGTATCCTGATTGTAGTCCTGTCATAGCTATTGTGCTCGATTTATTCCCTAAATAAAAGCGGCCTTATTCACTTGTGGTCGCTTGGCTTAGTTGGGTGTAGTGTTTGTGCAACTCCTCAACCTTCTGCTTCAGTGCATAGATACTGTCATCATTCGTGATGATATCGTCTGCAACTGCAAGCCGAACTTCCCGGTCCGACTGTGCTTCAACCATTTTTTTGGCAGCTTCACCGGATAATTTGTCGCGTTCAACCAGTCGTTCCAGTTGTTGCTGTCGTGGTGCGTCAACGACAAGAATGCGATCAAGCTCGTACGGATAGCGGGTTTCTGTCAGAAGAGGGATGGCGACAATGACATAGTCTGCGTCGGATTCGGCAATGCGTTCATAGACACGCTGCCTGATCGCAGGGTGGAGTAACTCCTCCAGGGCGATTCGTTCCTCGTTGTTATTGAAAATACGTTGACGCAGCTTGGCTCGGTCGAGTGCCTGTGACTCATCAAGGATATCTTCACCAAAGAGTTCGCAAATCTGTTTCAGCAGTGGATTGCCGGGTTCTACCAGTTCCCTGCTGATAAGGTCCGTATCAATAACTTCAGCGCCGAGTTTTTCGAACAGGTCGGTGACAACAGATTTTCCGCTGGCAATGCCGCCAGTCAGTGCGACACGCAACATGCTAGGCGAGGCCCGAGATGCCAAGGTACCAGGTATTGATCTCGTTGCCCCAGAAGAGCGCGATGAGTCCGCCGAGTGCAAGGTAGGGGCCGAAGGGCAGAGCTTTGCCCATGCGCGCCTTGCCGGCAAGCATTAGGATGACAGCTCCCAGTACTCCGGAAAGTGATGAGATGATCAGTATCTGCGGCAGTAGTTGCCAGCCAAACCAGGCGCCAAACAGGCTGAGGAGTTTGAAGTCTCCGAAGCCCATGCCATCCTTGCCGGTAACCAGTCGAAACAGGTGGTAGATACTCCAGAGCAGCAGGTAGGCGAAAACGGCTCCATAGATGGCATCGACTGGTGATGCAAACAGGGACTGGGTGTTGATAAACAGACCGAGCCAGACTAACGGAAGCGTGATGCTGTCGGGCAGTAACTGCTCATCGATGTCGATAAAAGTCAGGGCGATCAATGCCCAGACAAGAATAATCGCGGCGAGTGCCTGTGCAGTTACTCCAAAGTGGATGATTGCGTAAAGCGTCAGCAGGCCAGTCAGAAGCTCGATGAAAGGATAGCGCAGGCTGATCGATGTGTTGCAAGTGTGGCATTTGCCACGTAGCAGCAGGTAACTGATGACTGGTATGTTGTGCCAGGGCTTGATCCGGGTCTTACATGTCGGGCAGTGCGAAGCGGGCAGAATGATCCCTGGTGGTTCATCCTCTGTTGATACTTCTTTGCCAAGAAACTCCTCGCACTCCTGTCTCCAGCTGTATTTCATCCTTGCTGGCAAGCGCAGGATCAGAACATTCAGAAAGCTGCCAACCAGTAGTCCTATGATGCAGGCAAATACCAGGATGAGTGGCAATGGCACAAGTTGTAAATCCTGCATCAGTCCAATTCAGTCCTGTTATCCGACAACATTACCGAACTGGAAGATCGGCATGTACATGGCAATAACCAGGGTACCGACGATAACACCGAGAACGACAATGATTAATGGTTCGAGCAGGCTGTTGAGAGAATCAACCGCGTTATCAACAGCCTCGTCGTAATAGTCAGCTATTTTCCCAAGCAGTGACTCGAGAGCACCTGTCTCTTCACCGATGGCAATCATCTGTCGCATCAGGTTCGGGAAGAGCGGTTCCTGGGTCATGGCAAAGTTGAGTGTTTGACCGGTGGATACACTGTCACGCATACGCAGGACGGCATCCGTGAACACAGCGTTGCCTGTTGCCCCGGAAACTGAAACAAGAGATTTGACGATGGGTACACCTGCGGCAAGCGTTGTCGCCAGCGTACGGGAAAAACGTGCGAGCGAGGAGTTCAGCATGATCTCGCCAAGTACTGGCATTTTCAACAGCAGGCGACCAACGGTTCGCTGAAACTTTGGAGAGCGTTTCCATGACCTGATGAAAAGAATGAACATCGTGGCGATGCCGATCAGCATTAACCATCCATATTCGGCCATGATATGGGAGGCGTTGATAACGACCCGGGTGAGGAGAGGTAGATTGGTCCCTGCAGATGTAAAGATTTTCTCAAACTGCGGGATAACATAGATCAGGATGATCGTGGTTACGGTAATAGCGACAGTGATGACCGCTGCCGGGTAGATCATTGCTTTCTTGACCTTGGCTTTCAGGCTTTCGGTTTTTTCCCGGTAGTCAGCCAGTTTCCGCAGCACCTCTTCGAGAATACCTGCATCCTCACCGACCTTGATCAGGTTGATGTAGAGCGTATCAAAATATTTCGGGAAATGGGTCATACTATCTGAGAGAGTCGAGCCACTCTCGATCTCTGTACGCAAGCTGTCGACCATGCGTTTGAACAAGGGGTTATCATGGCTGCCTGCGATGATTGACAGGCCTTGTACCAATGGAACACCGGCATCAATCATGGTGGATAACTGGCGCGTGAAGAAAGTGATGTCCCTGCTCTTGATGGACTTTTCAGAGAGCTTGGTCAGAAGTGTATCTTTCTTGATACTGAGCTTGTTAGGGGTTACGTTCTGTTTGCGCAGCTGGGCATTGGCCTGCTTGAGGTCCTTTGCCTGTACTTCGCCTGAAACTTTTTTTCCCCGACTGTCTCTCCCGTCCCACTTGTAGGTCTTTATTTCTACTGTCTTGACGGGAGATTGGGAGTCTTTCGGTTGTTTTGCCATGCTTGTTATTAATCCAGGGTGACGCGGTTGATTTCTTCGAGACTGGTGAATCCCTGCTTGATCTTCTCAAGGCCGGAACGACGCAGGTTCCATACACCCTGGGTTTCAGCCAGTTCATCCAGCTCCAATGTTGTACCGCCTTCAAGAATCATCTTCTGCATCGCCTCGTTGACAGGCAGAAGCTGGAAGATACCGGTACGACTGTTATAGCCTTCGGTACACTTGTCACAGCCGACCGCTTTGAAAAGATTGATGCCCTTTTTGATGTCCTCGAGTGAGAAACCTTCTTCGAGAAGAACTTCATCAGGCAGGCTCTCGGGTTCCTTGCAGTGTGGGCAGAGGACGCGCACGAGACGCTGTGCCATTATCAGCAGAACCGAGGCGGCAATGTTATAGGGCGGCAGTCCCATGTTGGCTAGACGTGTCAGGGTCTGGGGTGCGTCATTAGTATGCAGGGTTGAAAAAACCAGGTGGCCTGTTTGTGCTGCCTTGACGGCAATCTCGGCGGTTTCAATATCACGAATCTCACCCACCATGATGATATCCGGATCCTGACGCAGGAATGCTCGCAGAGCACTGGCAAAGGTCAAGCCAACCTTGGGGTTGACATTGACCTGGTTAATCCCCGCCAGGGGGATTTCTACCGGATCCTCTGCGGCAGAGATATTGGTTCCGGGTTTGTTAATTTTGTTCATCGCCGAGTAGAGAGTTACGGTTTTACCACTACCGGTAGGACCCGTGACCAGGATCATGCCGTATGGACGCCCGATGGCTTCCCTGTAGAGCTTGTTTTGCTCATCTGTCATGCCGAGAATATCAATATCGAGTTTGGCGGTACTTGGATCGAGTATACGCAGCACGACCTTCTCACCATATAGAGTAGGCAGGGTATTGACACGAAAATCGATCGACCTGTGTTTCGACAGGTGCAAACGGATACGACCATCCTGCGGGATGCGTTTTTCCGTGATGTTGAGCCTTGCCATGATTTTCAGGCGTGATGAAAGCCGTGCGCCAGTTGTGATAGGGGGTCTGCCGACTTCACGCAAAACGCCATCCTGACGGTAGCGGATACGGTAAAACTTTTCGTATGGTTCAAAGTGAATATCCGAGGTTTCACTGTTGATTGCATCGACGAGGATTTTGTTAATGAAGCGTACGATAGGCGTATCATCACTGTAAGAGACCTGCTCTTCTTCATCGTCCTCTGATTCACCTGCGTCGAATTCGATGTTATCAAGATGGGCTGCATCGAGCGCGTCGAACGCTGCTTCATCACCCTTGAACATGTCAGAGTCGAGAAGCGCTTTCATCGCATCATCGTCAATGACTACCGGCCTGGTCGAGAGTGCGGTCTTGAAGGAGATCTGCTCAATCGCCTCAAGTGAGACAGGATCTGTAATACCTATAAAGAGGGTTCTTCCGTGCTGGTGCAGCGGCATCACGCGCCGTGAACGGATGAACTCCTCGGGCAGAAGGTTGAGAGGCATATCCTGAACAATGATGGAGTCCAGATCGAGAAAAGGCAGGCTGTAGGCATCCGAGATCAGAAGACTGATTTTTCGAGGGGTAAAGTCATCGGACTTGAGTAGCAGTGAAACCTGGGATGTGTCTGTCTGGCGTGATTCTTCGATTAGTTTTTCTGCGTCCTCTTTGTTTATGAGTCCGCGTTTATGCAGATGTTTTACCAGTCCAGTCAGTGCCATGGTTTTTCCTGTACTTAAACGGTGTTACCGGAGATTGTTGAGATGCCGGAATCTCTTTACATGCCTAGTGTTCAGGTTAATGCATTAACCTGCATATTTCCACTGTTAGGAATGTCGGATTAAAAAATTAAAACAGAATCTTTCTTATTGCATTGAACATTATATATTATGCTAGACTAAAGTTTATGGGAGCATTGATTTGACTGGTTTTTTGGTCGAAGGCGCTCCGGATGAGAACTTTTGTTGACTCCAGTGGTGTTGGATGTCCATAATCAACAATATAGGCAGTGGTGATGCTTGAGACTCATCATGCTGAAACTAAGATATTGAAATACTTAAACAAGGGGTTTATTCAAATGAAAGACGTAAACAAACAGGTCAGAAAAGAGCAGGGTTTCACACTGATCGAGCTGATGATTGTGGTTGCCATTATTGGTATTCTTGCTGCACTGGCATTGCCCGCATATCAGGACTACACGGTTCGCGCCAAGGTTTCAGAAGGTATTATGCTGGCCAGTAAGTGTAAAGCGTCAGTAGAAGAGGCCAGGCAGAGTGGTGTGTCTAATGATGCAGATGACTGGAACTGTGGCGAGGGTGGTTCTTCTACATCTCCAATAACTGACTATGTTGATCAGTTGGCAACCGATACGAGTGGTAATATTACTATTCATTTTGATACAGACCTGACAGGCGATGATAATGAAATCGTACTCGGCGTACCGGCAACTGTTGGTGGAACCTGGTCTTGTGGTCCGGCTGCATCTGGTGGTGTTGACACAAAATACTTGCCATCTACTTGCAGCGATTAAAATTAATTTAATCAATGCGCAAAAAAGGCAGCCTGGCTGCCTTTTTTGCGCATGGAATCAGGCGGCGATGTGTTTGACGGTATCCTGTTGTATTGAGGTGGTCTGAATCCAGTACGCAGTGAGGTCGCTGGTATGCGGCATTCAATCCGTAGCTAAGGTGATCAACCGGGGTGTCGCGACTAATGTATATATACATATATACTGCTTGTAGTTAACTGGTGCTATGCTGAAATAACGCGTAACATAATTGTATACATAATTGGTTTGACAGTGATTATATTGCAGGTTAAATTTATCAGTAATCGTTGCTGGTGAATTGTATTACGCTATCCTGCATATATAAAAAATACTTCTTGAATAGAGAAGAGATCATATTAGGGATCGGGCATGTTAAAGAGCTGGACCAAGAGGACTGCTGGATTCACTTTGATAGAATTAATGATGGTGATTGCCATTATCGCCATCCTTGCATCAATTGCCTTACCTGCATACAACGATTTCGCAGTTCGAGCAAAAGTGTCAGAAGGTCTGATGCTTTCAGGATCTTGTAAACAGGTTATTTCAGAGAAGTTTCAGGAAGGGACTACCACGCAGGCAACGCCAGACTCGTGGGGATGTGGTGAGGGTGGTAGTGCAGGGTCGCCGCGTAGCCTGTATGTCGATCAAATCAGTACTTCAGTGACAGGTACGATTACGATCTATATTGATACAGCCCTGGTTGGTGCAGACAACCAGATAGCAATCGTACCGCAGAGTAGCTCAGGGACAACCGACTGGGAATGCACCGCACCTGCAGTGGGTGGAGTGGTTGGACGGTACCTGCCGGCGTCTTGTCGCTGATGTTTCTTTCCAAAAAACGTACGCACTAAATCAGCAAGCAGTGCCTCGCAAATGTTGCCTTCAGTGAGAACGGATCAGATTTTTTTCAATTGATTGCTAGCGGGTGTCGGCCCGGTGACTGTAGCCAACCTGGTGACAATGCACCTATTGTTCAGAAGAAATCATCCCTTTGCATGATCACGGCAGCAGTAGTATTTTCCATCAACCTCGAATGACATCTCGAGTGGTACATGCAGGCCGCATTTTTCACATGCGACCATTTGTGCTTTTTTCTCTTTGCCTGACTGCTCGGGTGGCTTGAATTGCAATAGCCTCAGCCATGATCGAATGAAAAGTACGGCAAGGCCAAAAACAGCGGCCAGAATCAGGATTTTCATGTTTTACTCTCCATCTGAGCAGGGGTAATTCAATTTATCCAACATTTCACAGTGAAAAAACGAATAATAGTATGATTGTCCTATAACAATTAAAAAATATTATTAATTTTGTCTATTCAATTAGTTACATGCTTTGACTTACTGTTTTAAAATACATATCTATCATTTTCTTGTATTTTTTTCTCGTTAGTAGCAGTTTTCTGGCTATACTCATGCTGCACCGCATTACCCGTGCTGTGCAACAGGTAGACACGGGCTGCCAGCGCTGTACATCAGCGACTTGCCCGTTACTATCTGCATAATAACTGAATTTAACCACTATCTGGATAAGCTATGAATCTTCACGAGTATCAATCAAAGGCGCTGTTCCGTGATGCCGGTATTCCTGTCCCACAAGGAGAGGTGATTGCCAGTGCGGGGGAAGCGAGGGAAAAGGCTGAGGCACTTGGCGGTGAGCGCTGGGTTGTCAAGGCGCAGGCCCATACGGGCGGACGCGGCAAGGCTGGTGGCGTTGCCATCGTCGACAGCCTTGAGCAGGTTGAGAGCGAAGCGCAACGCATGCTTGGCATGACCCTGGTTACACACCAGACAGGTGCTGACGGCCTGCCGGTAAACGAGTTGCTGATCGAAGAGCCAACTGCAATTGCACGTGAGCTCTATCTCTCTGTTCTTATCGACCGCGGCAGTCGCCGTGTTGCTTTCATGGCATCAAGTGCCGGCGGTATGAATATTGAAGAGGTTGCTGACGAGACACCCGAAAAGATAATTACTATCCAGGTTGACCCTGTAGCAGGTTTGCAGCCTTACCAGTGCCGTCGTGTTGCCTTTGCACTTGAACTTGAAGGTACACAGATTCGTGAACTGCAGGCGATCATGGTGAATCTCTACAACCTGGTTCTGAATAATGATGCCAGCCTGGTCGAGATTAATCCGCTGGTCACTACCGGTGAAGGTAATCTTGTTGCACTTGATGCCAAGATTAACCTCGACAGCAATGCTCTCTACCGTCATCCAAACCTGGTCGCGATGCGCGACATGAGCCAGGAAGACGAGCGTGAGGCAGCTGCTGCTGAGCATGAGCTCAATTACATCAGCCTCGATGGCAGTATCGGTTGTATGGTGAATGGCGCTGGCCTGGCAATGGCAACCATGGACCTTGTCAAGTTGCATGGTGGTGAGCCCGCCAACTTTCTTGATGTTGGCGGTGGTGCAACAGCAGAACGTGTTGCAGAAGCATTCAAATTGATTCTTTCCGATGACCAGGTTAAAGCCGTGCTGGTGAATATTTTTGGTGGCATCGTACGTTGTGACCTGATTGCCGAAGGCATTATCAAGGCGGTCAATGAGGTAGGGGTCGAAGTTCCTGTCGTGGTTCGCCTTGAAGGGACCAATGCACCGCAAGGACTAGAGATGCTCGACAAGAGCGGACTCAACCTTGCAACAGCGGGCGGCCTGACCGAGGCAGCCAAGAAAGTGATTGAACTGGCCTCGGCCTGAACACCTGGAGAGTATCAATGAGTATTCTGATTAACAAAGAGACAAAAGTTATCTGCCAGGGCTTCACCGGAAAGCAGGGCACATTTCATTCAGAGCAGGCAATAGCCTACGGCGCCAACATGGTCGGTGGTGTAACGCCTGGCAAAGGCGGCCTGGAGCATCTGGGGCTGCCGGTTTTCAACACGGTGCATGACGCGGTCGAGGCGACCGGTGCAGACGCCACCATGATCTACGTGCCACCTCCTTTCGCTGCTGATGCGATTCTTGAAGCTGCAGATGCAGGTATCAAGGTGATCGCATGTATTACGGAAGGCATACCGGTTCTGGATATGCTCAAGGTCAAGGCTGCACTGGCATCAACAGATGCATACCTGATCGGCCCCAACTGTCCGGGAATTATCACCCCGGGTGCCTGCAAGATCGGCATCATGCCTGGTAACATCCACCAGCAGGGCAAGATCGGAATCGTTTCACGTTCCGGCACCCTGACCTACGAGGCGGTACATCAGACAACCAATGCGGGACTGGGACAAAGCACTTGTGTCGGTATCGGCGGTGATCCGATTCACGGCATGAATTTTATCGACTGCCTGGAGCTTTTCCAGCAGGACCCGCAGACAGAAGGAATTGTCATGGTTGGTGAAATTGGTGGTTCTGCAGAGGAAGAGGCCGCGGCCTATATCCAGGCCAATGTCACCAAGCCGGTTGTTGCCTATATTGCCGGAGTCACCGCGCCTGCGGGTAAGCGTATGGGTCATGCCGGCGCTATCATCAGTGGTGGTGCAGGTACAGCGGAAGGCAAGTTCGCAGCTCTCGAGGCTGCCGGTGTGGCAACAGTTCCTTCACCTGCCGAAATTGGCGAGAAAATGGCATCATTGCTGGCCTGATCCCGCAGCATCTCGCTTTCAAAGACTGGTATGATCAGCATTAAGAGCTGTTGGTCATGCCAGTTTTTTGGTTTGGCTCATCGGCAGCAGGTATCAGGATAAAAGAATAGTCGCGAGGTAATTATGACATTGCGAGTTGTCATAGCGCAGGTCAACCTGTTGGTTGGTGATATTGAGGGGAATGCAAGACAGGTAATCAGGCTGGCATCACGTGCGCGTGATGAACAGCAGGCTGACCTGATCGTGTTTCCGGAACTGACACTGACCAGTTATCCACCTGAAGATCTGCTCTTGCGTCCCGAGTGCCATGACAGGATTGAGAAGGCGCTGACTGAAATCATCTCTTCCATTTCAGGTATTACAGTCGTTATCGGCTACCCGCGTTCGACTGATACCGGCATGTATAACATGGCGGGCGTGTTTCGTGATGGTGACCGGCTCGGTGAATACAGCAAGTGGTTACTGCCCAACTACAGCGTGTTTGATGAGAAGCGCTATTTTAGTGAAGGTGACAAACCCCTGGTTGTCGATGTTGAGGGAATACCCGTCGGCATTACCATCTGCGAGGATTCGTGGTTTTCAGAACCGACTGCTGCGGCCGCAGCGGCAGGTGCGAAACTTGTTCTCAACCTCAATGCTTCTCCCTTCCACACAGGAAAACCTGTCGAGCGTGAAGAACTGGTAGGGAAACGTTCGTCAGAGAATGGTATTCCCATTGTTTACTGCAACCTTGTCGGCGGACAGGATGAGCTGGTGTTTGATGGTGGTTCATTTGTCACCGATGCCGCTGGCAGCGTGTGCGCACGCGCGCCATTTTTTGTCGAGTCACAAGAGCTCATTGTCTTCAGTGAAGAGGATGGCGTGCTGGAGCCGGAGCAGTCTGAAGTAGCTCCCCATGCTGATGAGGAAGTCGAGGTTTACCAGGCGCTGGTACTTGGTGTTCGTGATTATGTTAACAAGAACGGCTTCAAGGGTGCGGTGCTGGGTTTGTCCGGTGGTATTGATTCTGCCCTGACACTGGCAATTGCAGTTGATGCACTGGGTGCCGAGCGTGTCGAGGTTGTACTGATGCCGTCACGCTATACGGCGGATATGAGTAACGAGGATGCAGCAGTCCAGGCTGACAAGATGGGCGTGCTCTACCGGGTGATTCCGATTGAACCGGCGTTCAGGGCGTTTCTGGGTATGCTGGAAGATGAGTTTGCAGGTTTGCCCGAGGATACTACCGAGGAGAATATCCAGGCACGCTGCCGCGGTATTATTCTTATGGCCCTGAGTAACAAGACGGGTAAAATGCTCCTGACCACGGGTAATAAAAGCGAAATGTCTGTCGGTTATGCCACCCTCTATGGTGATATGGCAGGCGGATATGCGCCAATCAAGGATGTACCGAAAACGCTCGTCTATCGACTCGCAGAGTATCGTAACCAGGAAGAAGAGGTGATTCCGCGGCGTGTTATAGAAAGGCCGCCTTCAGCAGAGTTGAGACCTGACCAGGTCGATACGGACAGCCTTCCTGACTACGAGGCTCTCGACTCGATTTTGTGGCATTATGTAGTGCTTGATCACAGCGTCGAACAGATCGTTGCCGATGGCCACGATGAAGAGACGGTTCGTCGCATTACCGGTATGGTCGACAGGAATGAATACAAGCGGCGCCAGGCTCCCCCGGGAGTCAGGATTACACGACGTGCATTTGGTCGTGACCGCCGTTACCCGATAACCAACGGTTTCTAGAAAGAGGTTTGCTTAAGGAGCGGAGACAGATAATGAAAAAAGTAGATGCAATCATCAAGCCATTCAAACTCGACGATGTACGTGAAGCCCTGTCAGATATTGGCATAACCGGCATGACGGCCACCGAGGTAAAGGGTTTCGGTCGTCAGAAGGGACATACCGAACTCTACCGTGGTGCTGAGTACGTGGTTGATTTTCTTCCCAAAGTGAAAATTGAACTGGTGGTGGCTGAAGAGCAGGTCGACCAGTGTATCGAGGCGATTACCAACGCATCTCGCACGGGCAAAATCGGTGACGGCAAGATATTTGTCAGCCCGATTGAGCAGGTCGTGCGTATCAGAACAGGTGAGACCGGCAAGGAAGCGATTTAAGTCTATTCACTGTAGGTGCCCTGTCCAGGAGCGATTGCTTGACCGGGGCAGGAATGGCGCTACACCCTATGCCCCGTCTCTCCTTGTCTGCGCCTGATCGCTTAAACCACGGCGCGAAAGGAACTCGTTCACTGTGTTTGTTCAGACAACCTTTCGCTTGCCCCGTGGTTTGAACTGGCTCCGCCAACGGAGAACCAGAGCATAGGGTGTAGCAGATGTCAGGCGCTTTGCCGGCTCACTGTTGCGTCATGCGCCCGCCATCAACAGCAATTATCTGTCCGGTAATATAATCGGCTTCCGTCACCAGGAAGCGGATCGTACTGGCGATGTCATCCGGGCTTCCGGGGCGTTGCAGTGCTGTGCGTGACAGCATGCGGTTCTTCTCTTCATCAGCGAGGCCGTGTTCGGGCCACAGGATAATTCCTGGTGCGACGCCGTTGACACGCACATAGGGTCCAAGTTCCCGTGCAAGTACTTTGACCATCATCGCGTTGGCCGCTTTTGCCATTGAATAAACCGCGAAATCTTTTTTCGGACGGAAGCCGTGAACATCGACCATGTTGACAATTGAGCCATTCGTCTCCGTCAGCCATGGGGCAGCGGCCTGGGCAAGAAAAAAGGGTGCTTTCATATTTGTACCGACAAGATCTTCCCACTGTTCCGTCTCCACGTGCCCCATTTTTGTTGCATAGAAACTTGAAGCGTTATTAATCAAAACATCGAGACGTTGGTTGAAGGCAGCGGCCTGCTCAACGAGCCCAGGAATGATTCCATCCTCGAGTAAATCGCCTTGAAGAATAGTCGCTGAGCGCTCACGCAGTGAATTGAGCGCAGCTGCCAGTATTTCCGCGTTGTCAGTCGAATTGCGATAATGAATCACTATGTCATAACCGGCAGCATGCAGCAGGCGTGCTGTGGCGGCACCAAGCCTGGTAGCACCACCTGTAATCAGGGCTGTTTTTCTTGTCTGTTCCACTGCAGTTGCCTCTTTTGAGTCTATTGGCAGAAATTGTTGCTGCCTGATTTGCTACACTCGTTTTATCGAATAACGCATTTCATTATTACTCGCTATGCACATAAAGTCACTGCCACGGCCCGGAGATGAAGAGCTGGCACTCAGCAAACGCTTGCAGGCTGCCATTTGCGACGAAATTGAAGTGGCTGGTGGCAATGTCGGCTTTGATCGTTACATGGAGATGGCTCTCTATTACCCGGGGCTCGGTTATTACGCTGGTGGGCAGCAGAAGTTTGGTGCACATGGGGATTTTGTTACTGCGCCAGAGGTGTCGCCACTCTATGGACAAGCACTGGCACGCCAGGTTGCCGAACTGTTGCAGCAACTCGAGAATGGCTGCGTGATTGAGTTCGGTGCCGGCTCGGGAAAATTGGCAGTTGACCTGGTAACACAATTGGAAGTGGATGACTCTCTACCGCAAAGCTATACGATCATTGAGCTGAGTGCCGAACTCAGGCACAGGCAGCAGCAGACAATTCGTGAGTCGATCCCGCAGCACGAGTCACTGTTTCACTGGCTGGATCACTTGCCGGAGAGTCGTGTTGAGGCAGTCATTATTGCCAACGAGGTGCTTGATGCGATGCCGGTGCATCGTTTTCGCCATATTGCCGGCAGATTCGAAGAGCGACTGGTCGGTTGCCGTGAAGGGCGTCCCGTTTCCAGTTGGGGGAGGTGCTCGGTGGTTCTTACTGAAGCAATTGCAGCTCTCTCTGTCGATTTTGACGAGGGCTATGAATCCGAGATCAACCTGCGCTTGAGCCCCTGGATTCATGCCCTCTCAGATATTCTCGATCGTGGTGCAATCCTGTTGATCGATTATGGTTACGCGCGGCGTGAGTACTATCATCCCGACCGCTATACGGGCACCCTGATGTGTCACTACCGGCACATAGCGCATGATGATGCTCTATTGTGGCCCGGGTTGCAGGATATCACTTCACATGTTGATTTCACCGCAGTTGCTGAAGCGGCCTCTGCAGTGAGTCTCGATGTCCGCGGCTACACCAGCCAGAGCAATTTTTTGATTGGTTGTGGTATTGATGAGTTGATCGCCGGGTCTGCGCAGGGGCTTAGTATGACCGACTCGTATAGCCAGGCAGAGGCGGTCAAGCGCCTGATGTTACCAACCGAGATGGGTGAGGTATTCAAGGTGATGGCTCTGAGCCGGGGGATCGAGCAGCCCTTGCTGGGGTTTGGTTTCAGGGATTTAACCGGCAGCCTGTAGGAGCGCCACCAGGGTGGCGGCGTTCCTGCAGGTTGTTTGATCAGTTTTTGTCGAGACCCAATGTGTCCCAGATACTGCGCAGCAGGCTCTTTTCACCTTCCTTGTACTCGTCAGAGGCGAAGTTGACCTTGTTAAGCTCCAGAACTCGACGTGTGTCATCAGCAAGTTTCGGCAGCTCCATCTTGTCATAGGCCTGCGCCATGATTTCAAGGACGTCCTTGACAGAAGGTGTGCGCTGATAATTCTGAACGACATAGATTCCGCGGTTGGCGGCTGCAAGGTAGGCGCCACGATCCAGGTAGTATTGAGCAACATGGACTTCGTGACGGGCAATTGTGTTGTGCAGGAATATCGCACGCTGCTTCGCATCCTTGGCATAACGGCTTGTCGGGAAGCGTTCTACAACTTCGCGAAATGCATCATAGGCATCCTTGAAAGTTTCCGGATCACGCTGTGATGAATCGGTTGGTATAAAACGGTCCAGCAGGCCAAGGTTGCGGTTCAGGTTAACCACTCCCTTCATGTAGTAAGCGTAAGCAACCTGCGGATGTTCCGGGTGCAGACGAATGAAGCGGTCGAGCGCATCAATGGCTGAGTCGGCTTCGTCATACTTGTAGTAGGCAAACGCAACGTCCAACTGCCCCTGTGCAGCCTGGTGACCGTAAGGGTAACGAGCCTCGAGTTTTTCGTAATACTCGATCGCGCCTTCATAGTCACCCTCAGCCAAGGCTGACGATGCTTCTGTGTAGAATCGATCTGCTGACCAGTTCCTGGTTTTATCATCATTTTTCTTGTTTGATGCACAACCCGTTAGCAGGATTGCAACGATCAAGATGTATAGGAAGTGCCGCCCCATCTGAGATTAATTCCTGTAATATTCGCCGAATGGACGAAAGTATAACGGATTTGACGTTGGAAGCGACAGAATCTGATCAATCTGAACCGGATTATCTGCAGGCCGTGGTCGATTTGGAGCTCTCGGGCAGCCGTCTCGACCAGGCTTTGGTGGCTTTTTTTCCCGATTATTCGCGCAGCAGACTGCAATCCTGGGTGAAATCCGGGCGCGTTCGCGTGAACGGTGAGACTGCCCGAAACAAGGATAAGGTCAAAAGCGGCGATGTGATTCTTCTCGATGCTGAAGAGGAGAAAGTGACTTATGTGGTTGCCGAAGAGATCGCACTCGATATCGTGTTTGAGGATGAGCACCTGATCGTGGTCAACAAGCCTGCGGGGCTTGTTGTGCATCCGGCTGCCGGCAATCCGGCCGGAACCCTGCAAAACGGCCTACTCTATCATGCGCCGGAACTGGAGAAGCTCCCGAGGGCGGGTATTGTCCATCGACTCGACAAGGAAACCTCCGGTCTGCTGGTGGTGGCGCGCAGCCTGAAGGCACACAAACGCCTGGTTGAATTGCTGCAGGCGCGTGATATTCACCGTGAATATCGCACGGTCGTCAATGGTGTGTTGATCACCGGCGGTCATATCGATGCACCGATCGGGCGTCATCCGACTCAGCGCGTCAAGATGGCGGTCGTGCCATCCGGCAAAGAGGCACAAACCGATTACCGTGTGTTGGAGAAATTCCCTGCACACACACTGCTGCAGGTTAAATTGCATTCTGGTAGAACGCACCAGATTCGCGTCCACATGGCACATATTCGTCACCCGGTGGTCGGTGATCCGGTTTACGGTGGGCGTTTGCGCCTTCCTGCAGGCGCTTCAGAGCCACTCAAGGAGGCTTTGAGGAGTTTCAAGCGCCAGGCACTGCACGCCTTCAAACTGGGTTTTGATCATCCAGACACTGGTGAATATGTCGAATGGCAGGCCGAGATGCCTGATGACATGCTGAACCTCCTCGAGACACTGCGAGAAGATGCCAATGCCTGATCGTATCGTCAGGCATGACGAAATTGACTGGATTGAACCCGACTGGCCTGTTCCGGCGAGCATCAGGGCCATCTCCACCATGCGTCATGGAGGTGTCAGTGCTGCACCATGGGCGAGCCTTAACCTGGGTGATCATGTCGGGGATGATTCACAGCATGTTGCACATAACCGGGCCGAATTGATTCGCGCAGCTGAAATTCCTGCTGAGCCGCACTGGCTCAGGCAGGTGCATGGCTGCGATGTGGTCGAGACGCAGCAGGTTCAGGGTGGATGTGACGCGGATGCAGCCTGTTCATTTCAAAGCAATGAGGTGTGCGTGGTGATGACGGCTGACTGCCTGCCTGTACTGATCTGTGACCGAAGTGGCACCATGGTTGCAGCTGCACACGCGGGCTGGCGAGGTCTCTGTGATGGTGTGCTGGAAGCGGCAATCGCGAAACTGGACTCGCCAGCCGAAAACCTCATGGCATGGCTTGGCCCAGCCATCAGCCAGCAGGCATTCGAGGTTGGTGAGGAGGTGCGTGATGCCTTTATTGCCAGGGACAGCAGTGCGCAAGAGGCATTTATACAAAACCAACAGGGGCGCTGGATGGCGGATATCTACCAGCTGGCACGTCAACGCTTGGAAAGTGCTGGAGTTGCCGATATATATGGAGGTAACTACTGCACTTTCACTGAAGAGAGTGACTTCTTTTCATATCGGCGTGACGGTATCACCGGGCGCATGGCGAGCATGATCTGGATTGAATCATGAGTACATTGACCTGGCTGTTGCTTGTGGTCTCAACAATCGTTGTGCTGTTTCACTTTGTAATGCCTGCTTATAACGGTGCAGAATGGGGAACACCCTTTCTCAACCGCCTCGATGGTCTCAACCGTCTCTTCTGCCGCTTTGTTCATCGGCTTCCGGAAGACAATTTCGACTTGCCTGAAACCGGGCCTGCAATCGTCGCTTCCAACCATGTCTCGGGGCTTGATTCTCTACTGCTTCTCGCAGCCTCACCGAGGCCCTTGCGTTTCATGATTGCACGTGAGCAATACGAACGTTTTGGCATGCAGTGGCTCTTCCATGCACTTGGTGCGATCCCGGTCGATCGCAGTGGCAGACCTGAAAAGGCGATGCGCGAGGCCCTCAACGCATTGAAAGCGGGAGAGGTCATCGCAATATTTCCGCATGGAAAAATTCATCTTCCAAGTGATCCCCCGCGGAAACTGAAAGGCGGCGCAGCGAGACTGTCAGCAATATCCAAATGCCCGGTTCACGCACTCATGATCGAAGGTATACGCCTGAAGGGCGTGGTGGTCGCCTCGGTTTTTGTCCCTTCGCGCGCCACGGTAAAAGAGGTAGATGTACTCTACCCGGAAGATGGTGCGCATGCGCTTCATGAGGAACTCGAGAAGATCTACACATGAGGCGTTGATTCTGCGTCGATTGTCCCTATATAGAAAGCAACAGATTATTATTTATAAGTGAGTTGTACCCATGCGAATGGACAAATTGACCAACAAGTTTCAACTGGCGCTGGCCGATGCCCAGAGCCTGGCTGTCGGACGGGATCACCAGTTTATTGAACCTGTTCATCTTCTGATCGCGTTACTCGACCAGGAGGGCGGTAGCGCACGCCACCTGCTGTCGAGTGCTGATGTCAACGTTAACCAGCTACGTTCCCGTCTTGGCGAGATGCTTGAGCGTCTGCCGACTGTTGAGGGGAGTGCCGGTGATGTCACTGTTTCAAATGACCTCGGGCGCCTGCTCAACCAGACCGACAAGTTGGCACAAAAGCGCAAAGATCAGTACATCTCCAGCGAACTCTTTCTGCTTGCCGCGATTGAGGACAAGGGCGAAGTAGGCAAGGTACTGCGCGATGCAGGCGCCGCCAAAGGCAGTATAGAGCAGTCAATTGACTCCGTTCGTGGTGGAGAAGCTGTGAATGACCCCAATGCCGAGGACCAGAGGCAGGCACTGGAGAAATATACGATCGATATGACCGAGCGTGCCGAACAAGGCAAGCTTGATCCTGTTATCGGGCGGGACGAGGAGATTCGTCGCTCAATCCAGGTGCTGCAGCGTCGTACCAAGAACAACCCGGTGCTGATCGGTGAACCGGGTGTCGGTAAAACCGCAATTGTCGAAGGTCTCGCGCAGCGTATCGTCAACGGCGAGGTGCCCGAGGGTATCAAGGGCAAGCGTCTATTGTCGCTTGACCTCGGCGCACTGCTTGCAGGTGCCAAATTCCGAGGTGATTTTGAGGAGCGTCTCAAGGCGCTGCTCAATGATATTGCCAAGTCCGAGGGGAATATTATTCTCTTCATCGATGAGATCCACACCATGGTTGGTGCGGGTAAGGCGGAAGGTGCGATGGATGCCGGCAATATGCTCAAGCCTGCACTGGCACGCGGTGAACTACACTGTATCGGCGCGACCACGCTGGATGAATATCGCAAGTATGTCGAGAAGGACGCTGCGCTCGAGCGTCGTTTCCAGAAAGTCCTGGTTGATGAACCGAGTGTCGAGGATACCATCGCTATTCTGCGTGGCCTCAAGGAGCGCTACGAAGTGCATCACCGTGTCGAGATTACCGATCCGGCGATTGTTGCCGCGGCAACCCTGTCAACTCGTTACATCACTGACCGCCAGCAGCCTGACAAGGCGATCGACCTGATTGATGAGGCGGCATCAAGAATTCGCATGGAGATCGATTCCAAGCCAGAGTCTATGGATCGTCTCGAACGCCGTCTGATCCAGCTCAAGATCGAGCGCGAGGCGCTCAAGAAAGAGTCGGACGATGCATCGAAAAAACGTCTCAGGGTGCTTGAAGAGCAGATTGCCGAGCTGGAGAGCGAGTTCTCCGACCTTGATGAAATCTGGAAGTCGGAAAAGGCAGCCGTGCAGGGTACTGCACATATCAAGGAGGCGCTTGAGCAGGCACGTATCGAATATGAAACCGCCAATCGCGCAGGTGACCTGCAGCGTATGTCGGAACTCCAGTATGGACGCATTCCCGAACTCGAGAATCAGCTCTCCCATGCAGCAGAAGCAGAGGCCGGGCAGCAGGAGACACAGCTGTTACGCAGCAATGTCACCGAGGAGGAGATTGCCGAGGTGGTGTCACGCTGGACCGGAATTCCTGTCAGCAAGATGCTTGAGGGTGAGCGTGACAAACTACTGCAGATGGAACAGCAGCTTGGCAAACGTGTCATCGGGCAGAGCGAGGCGGTTTCTGCAGTGTCAGATGCGATTCGCCGTTCGCGTGCAGGACTTTCAGATCCGAATCAGCCGAATGGTTCGTTCCTGTTTCTCGGTCCGACCGGTGTCGGAAAGACCGAGCTGTGTAAATCGCTTGCCGAGTTCCTATTCGATACTGAAGAGGCGATGGTGCGTATCGACATGTCGGAGTTCATGGAGAAGCATTCGGTTGCGCGTTTGATCGGTGCGCCTCCTGGATATGTCGGTTACGAGGAGGGTGGATATCTGACCGAGGCAGTGCGTCGCAGACCCTATTCCGTGATTCTGCTCGACGAGGTCGAGAAAGCACACCCGGATGTCTTTAATGTTCTGTTACAGGTGCTTGATGATGGTCGCCTGACGGATGGCCAGGGTCGTACGGTCGATTTCCGCAATACCGTGATCGTCATGACCTCCAACCTGGGTTCTGACCTGATTCAGCAGATGGCCGGAGAAGAGAACTACGAGTCGATGAAAAATTCCGTGATGGAAGTTGTCGGTGGTCATTTCCGTCCCGAGTCCATCAACCGTCTCGACGAGATCGTGGTCTTCCATCCACTCGGTCGCGAGCAGATTCGGGCGATTACGGATATCCAGATCAGCTACCTCAGGGAGCGTCTTGCTGATCGTGACATCACCCTGAATGTTTCAGATGCAGTGCTTGATCATCTTGGTGAGGCGGGATTCGATCCTGTCTACGGAGCGCGTCCACTCAAGCGCGCTATCAGGCAGCAGCTTGAGAACAGGTTGGCACAGGAGATACTGTCAGGACGATTCGGTCCCGATTCAACAATCCACGCCGAGCTCTCTGACGGCGACGTTGTTTTTAATTAAACATGAGCTTGGGAATCGCCCGGCAGGTTGAAAACCCGCCGGGCGTTTTCTGTTGTATAGCGCTCAACTTCATCAGGTGATTCGTTACGCAACTTAGCAATCTCATCACGGACCTCAGGCAGGTACGCAGGAGAGTTGCGTTCACCATGATGATTGAATCCGGTCATGTCCGGAGCATCTGTTTCCAGCACGATGGTCTCGCGGGAAACCTGGCTGGCGAGTGTGTGCAGTCTGCGTGAATGCGGATAGGTCAGCATGCCGCCGAAGCCGAGGCAGAATCCGAGAGCCTGGTAATGACCTGCCTGCTGTAGTGAACCATTGAAAGCGTGCACGGTACCGCCGCGTACAGGTGTCTGCTTTAGCAGCTGAATCATCTCGTCATGTGCTTTTCTGACATGCAGAATCACGGGAAGGTCGATTTCTGCAGCAATTTCCAGCTGCTGTTGCACGAGCTTTTTCTGGTGATTTCTGTCCGGATCCGAGAGGGCAAAATCGAGACCGATTTCTCCTACGGCGACAACTTCCCCGTGTTCAACAAGCAGTTCCCTGAGCCTGTCAATATCCGGTGCCTGGTGCTGATCCATAAAGTAGGGGTGCAGGCCTAGAGCTGCATGCAGAAAAGGGTGTTCGCGGCACAGGTGTAGTGTGCGGAGCCAGCTATCTGCTGTTGTTCCCGGAATAACCAGGTCTGTTACACCGGCGTTGGCAGATTCCGTCAGTACAGCATCACGGTCGCGGTCAAACTCTTCAAAATCAAGATGACAATGGCTATCGATCATTTCTGTATTGTGGCTTTCCGTGGCGTGAATGGAAAGCCCTTCCTTGTGCTGTCTCCACCAGAGGGTTGAAATCGGCTATCATCGATACCATTGTTGAAGAGGCCAATTCGACCGTTTCACAAGGACGGTAGAGCTAAAATTATGGAGATCGAAATAGTGAGCAAAAGTGATTCATGTTGTTCTGATGATATGCAGAATGATGCCGCGAGCAGTGACGATGCTCACCGGCAAAGTATTCGTGAGGCCTATGCGAAGGTTGCGCAGGCAGATAACGAAGGCGCCAGCTGCGGAGTTGAGAGCAGCTGCTGTGGCGTCAGCGACGATATCGCGATCAGTTCCCTGATTTCGACCCGGCTCGGATACAGCAAGGCGGAACTTGATATGGTGCCGGAAGGTGCCGACATGGGGCTCGGTTGCGGTAATCCCAAGGCAATTGCAGCGCTGCAGCCGGGCGAGGTTGTCGTTGACCTGGGGGCCGGCGGTGGTTTTGACTGTTTCCTGGCAGCAGCAGAAGTGGGTGCTGACGGACACGTGATCGGCATCGACATGACACCGGACATGTTGTCGAAGGCACGTGCCAATTCGGTCAAAGGCAAGTTTGCCAACGTCGAGTTTCGACTTGGCGAGATCGAGTACCTGCCGGTTGCCGATGACACTGCTAACGTGATTATTTCCAACTGCGTTGTTAACCTTTCGTCCGACAAGCCGCAGGTTTTCCGCGAGGCCTACCGTGTGCTCAAGCCGGGTGGTCGTGTGGCGATTTCAGACGTTGTTGCAACTGCCGAAATGCCGCAGGAGATAAAAGAGGATATCGGCCTGGTCGCCGGTTGCATGGGCAACGCATCCCTGGTTGCCGATCTCGAAGAGATGATGCTCGCGGCCGGTTTCGAGCAGGTACGGATTCAGCCGAAGGATGAATCAAAAGAGTTCATCAAGGACTGGGCGCCGGGCACGAGTGTCACCGACTATGTTGCCTCTGCAACCATCGAGGCGGTCAAGCCTGCCTGACTATTGTTTGTCTAAATGGCTACCGGTGCCTTGATATGAGGATGGCACTGGTAGTCAACCACTTCGAAATCATCGAAGCTGAATTCAAACAGGTCTTTTATATCAGGATTTATACGCATGCTCGGCAGCGCGAAAGGCGTGCGTGAAAGTTGCTCGTCAGTCTGCTCAAGATGATTCAGATAGAGATGCGCATCACCGAATGTGTGCACGAAATCACCAGGCTCCAGCCCACACACCTGCGCCATCATCATGGTCAGTAGTGCATAGGAAGCAATATTGAAGGGTACCCCCAGAAAGATATCGGCACTGCGCTGGTAGAGCTGACAGGAGAGTTTGCCGTCAGCAACGTAAAACTGGAAAAAGGCGTGGCAGGGTGCCAGTGCCATCTTGTCGAGTTCACCGACATTCCATGCTGAAACGATAATGCGGCGAGAATCAGGATTGGTTTTGATCTGCTCGATAACCTGTGTGATCTGGTCGATATGTCTGCCGTCCGGTGTCGGCCATGAGCGCCACTGGTAGCCATAGACAGGGCCAAGATCACCATTTTCATCCGCCCATTCATCCCAGATGGAGACACCATTCTCTTTCAGGTAACGAGTGTTGGTATCGCCTTGCAGAAACCACAGCAGTTCATGAATGATAGAGCGCAGATGCAGTTTCTTGGTGGTTACCATGGGGAAGCCATCGGCAAGGTTGAAGCGCATCTGGTGGCCAAAACGCGACAGGGTACCTGTACCGGTACGGTCTTCTTTGCGGGTGCCTTCATCGCGCACGAGGCGCATCAGGTCAAGATACTGTTGCACTGGGGGTCTCCATATTTTTTTTATAAGCGACCAGCAATAACAGGACGCCACCGATAATCATCGGTAGAGAGAGTAGCATACCCATGGTAAACCAGCCGCCAAACAGGTAGCCGATATGCGCATCAGGCATGCGCACAAACTCTATCGAGAAGCGAAACAGGCCATAGAAAATCAGGAACAGCGCCGAGACGGCCATCACTGCTCTCTGTTTGGCTGAGTAGAACCACAGGATCAGGAACAGAAGGGCACCCTCCAGTCCTGCCTCGTAAAGTTGAGAGGCATGTACTGGTGCAGACATGCCTACATCTGATACACCAACGCGCTGGCATAGCTCATAAGATCTTTCGCAGGGAACTTTCATGCCGACTGCAAGTGATGTCGGGCCACCCCAGAGTTCAGCATTGATAAAATTGGCAATGCGACCGGTCAGCAGGCCGATTGGTACAAGCGGGGCGATAAAGTCGGTTACTGCAAAAAAGCGGCGCGAGGTTTTTCTTGCATACAGCCACATCGCAAGCATGACGCCCAGCAGGCCACCATGGAATGCCATGCCGCCTTCCCAGATGCGCAGGATGCGTATCGGATCGGCGAGCGTTTCATCAAATGAATAGAACAGGATATAGCCAAGCCTGCCACCAAGAATCACGCCGAGTGCGGCGTAGAAAATCAGGTCTTCTATCTCTGCTACTTTCCAGCCGCGGGCTGGCTGTGTACGGGCGCGATAGCGTGCCAGCCACCAGGCTGCGACGAAACCGACCAGGTACATGATACCGTACCAGTGAATTTTCAGTGATCCGATGGAGAGCAGGACCGGGTCGAGATCTGGGTATGTGAGCATTTTGGTCTGTGGGTTTGCCAAACTGCGGCTAGTTTAGCATTGCCGGATTCGCATGTGGTTGTTCAATTGGTAAAAGGCACAAGGCACAAGGCACAAGGTACAAGAATTTGTTGTGAAGCTGTCAGGGCAGAGTAGGCCTTTCACCTTTCACTTTGTGCCTTGCCAACTGAAAAAGGCGGCCGAAGCCGCCTTTTCAACAGGTATTGAACCTTCTAACAGATCAATATCCGCCTTTACGTGCGATGTAAGGCAGTCCCGCAATGCGGTTGCCCTGCTTGCTGGGTGCGCCCGGGAAAAGGACGTAGAGGTCCTTGCTACCGATTTTCTTGCCCCAGACTTTGCTCATGCCCTTGACGATCATACGCTCCATCGGCTGGTTCTGGTTGTTGTTGAAGTACTCGTCACGCAGGTAGTTGAGTACATCCATATGTTCCTGGGACAGCTCGCTCATGGTGTCATCAGCTGCTGCAAGTTCACGTGCAACATCTTCGCTCCATGCGTTTGGATCTGTCAGATTGCCGTTTGCGTCAGTATCAAGTGCCATGTTTCTACTCCTGTTCTTGTCAAATTGTCATAAATATTGTGTGCAGATTTTATGAAAAGAGAGTGTGTGCTGACAACTAGCCTCTTTGGGATAGACTCACTTCTCTTCCTCTTCGCCTTTGTTGACCGCTTCTATGCCCTTGTGCGGGATGAAGATGCCAAATCCCATGTGCCTGCCGGGGCCTAGCCCAACTTCCTGCAGCTTGAGAGTCTCCTCGGTTAACAGGTCTGCCAGCATCAGGCTGCGGCTCTCGATCGGACCGTCCGGCGTATAGACACTGACGTTTTTGCCGCACATCGCCTTCTTGATGCGGATGTCGTGCTGTTTCAATTCATTGGCGATACGCTGCAGGAAATTCATTTCGCTCTCATCCGGGTCGCTCTGCACGTAGCGTGAGAAGATTGTTCCCTGCTTGCTCAGCGGACGTTCTTTTGCCTTGCCGAGTGTGATTTGGCAGCCGCCCAGGTCGAGCTGTGCGCCGCTGAGTTTCTCTTCAGCCGCACTGGCATGCTCACGTGGGACGCGCAGGGTGAACTTGGTTCTGCGCGAGATGATGAGACGATTCTCGGTGTTGAAGTCGGGTCTTTCCCAGCCGTTCTGCGAGCCGGCTACATGAATCGTGTGTACCCCGAAGCGTCCATCCTCAAGTATCTCGGGCGCAATCGAGGTGATCGCAGTCGAGAGTGCGTATGCGTGGTCGACCGGTATTTCACGTCCGCGAATCTCGAACAGAAGATCTAGGATGCTATCCGGTACCTTTTCGTTTATTTTTTCGTCTTCTTCCCAGAACATGCCTGTTACCTAGTGGGGTAGTGATGCCTGGATTGCGTCGCGGTCGATCCACCAGTCATCCTGTGCCAGCACATCGATGACGTTGCGCAGACGTACCAGGAATTTGTCAGGATCGTTGAGTTCGAGTTTCTCGATCCAGAAGGAAAACTGCTCCTCGTTGTCTACCTGTGAGTGGCGCCGTGCGACCTGTCCAAGCATCTGGTTGGAGAAGAAGGTGAGGCGCTCTTTCTCTGTGCCTTCCTCGGCACGTACATCTGCGAGGAACAGGGCTGTCGCGGCAGCAACTGCAGCACCGTCGGCATCATCCGGGGTGTCGTCAACGATATGGCTCAGCAGATGAACGCTGATTTCCGGATCTATCGGGAATGTCACACCTAGCCAGGCGCCATTACCGAGAGCAACAAGTGAATCGGGCTGGTCACACTGGTAGAGAATGTCGCAGGCATCTGCTGCCTCTTCCCAGGCCTCGGCTTCTGCATAAATGTCGAATGCAGTACGCCCCAGCGGCCAGGCCTCGGCGCCACGCTCGAGTATCTGGTGGGCACGTGCCATCTCCAGTAAAAGTTTTGCGCGCTCGAGCGGGTTTGCACTTTCGGGTAATTTTGCCAGCTGCTGTTTAAGTTCGTGCAGTTCGCCTTCCAGCTGGGCGTCCTGTCCCAGCGTCTTGCGCAATGAGTCAGCAGCCGTATCCTGTAGTTTGTTCGGGTCAAATATGTCCGTCATGTCAATTTACCTGCCAAGTGTGCTGAAAGCTGCTTCGAGACGCTCTTCCCAGTCATTCGGTGTATCGAAGTACTGGGGTTTGACGTCGATACGGAAAAAGCGTTCACCGCTATTGGCAATTTCACTCACGGCAGCCTCAAGCTCCTCAAAGGTCTTGAACTGCTGGTTGGCAATCATAATTTCACTGAGTAATAGCATAATCTTTATCCGTTTTGGTAACCGGTTCCTGCGATACGGTCACTGAATCTTGCGCGGTAATATAGCCGCTGCTGTTCCGGTGCATCGCCATCTTTAAAAGCATCGCGGCGATGCAGGACATTGTTACAGATGACACCTTCCCCGGGCTGCATGTGGTGATGGATCACCGGGTATTCATCTCCACTCATCAATTCGACAATGCGTGCTGCTGCACGTTGTGTATCGGCGTCATCCCGCCAGATAATATTGCGTGTTCGGGCAGAGTAGCGCATGTGCAGGTTGCCGTCGGCACGAATCGAAAAAACAGGCCCGGTATGATCGGGACGAATCTCGACGCCATTTTCGATGTTGGCCGGAATCGTCATTGCCTCCGGGTGCATGAGGGCGTCGATCATTGCAGGGTCCTCGTCTCGCAGCATCATGTAGAGCAGTTCATGATCCATCAGGTCGTTGCTGCCACCCTCAGCCGCCTGTCGCACGCAATACAGCAACATACCGTATATCTGTTCATCGCTGTCATTGTAATAACCATCCGTATGCCAGCTGATTTGTCTGCTGGTATAGGGGATATATGGGGTGCTTTCCTGTTTTTTCACACAAATTGCGCTGACACCGCTCTCTTCGGACTTGAGGTTGGCATCGAGGCTCGTCAATCCCAGCTGAGATGCAAACTGTTTGATCGTGTTCTGGTCAAGAGTGTCACGCTCTTCCATACGAAACAGCACCCAGTTGGTTGCCCTGACGCGTTCACGTATGGCGTCAAGCTCCGACTGTGTCAGCGCGGCAGGATTATGCACGACAACTGGATCGGCAAGCATTTCTGCTGCCGGTTGCTGTTCGAGCTTCCATTTTTTCCAGTTTTCATAGGCCTCTTTATTGGCCGTCAGAAAGGGCGAATCATGTTGCGTTGCTACATTCATGGGTTTATTACAATTTTATTGACTGCTTATAGAGTAGCGGCTAGGATACCTGCCAAACACATTCTCTGTACAGGGTTATTTTTTTCTTAACTCATTGGATTTATAGAGAAAAAGTGTGGAGGAGCAGCATTTTACCTGATATTCAGTGGTTTTCTGTACATCGGTTCAAAGTAGGCATATCCCCAAGGGGATAGCAATAAATTGCCTCTCCCCCACTTTGGTGGAATACCACTGATGTGTTGCACTGGACTATATTAGCGGCTGTTAATGGGACGGGAAGGTGATGTACTTTTCTCCCTTCTCGTTAAGAACCAGAATTTATTGATCCTCTTCCACGAAGTGGGTCGACAGAATTTTTTATGCATTTAGAACTAAAGCGTCTCAGTCAGGAGAACAAGCGAAATGGCAATTAATAAGCACCATACTCCGATGCTGGACCAGCTGGAAAGCGGTCCTTGGCCAAGCTTTATTTCCGGTATCAAGCGTCTGCGTGACGAGCATCCGGAAGAGCGTATCAACAAGATGACCAATGATCTTCTCGGTCAGCTTGAGCACTCATATGAAACCCGTAAAGGCTACTGGAAGGGCGGAACTGTTTCTGTATTCCAGTACGGTGGCGGAATCATCCCACGTTTCTCAGAAGTTGGTCATGCATTCCCGGAATCAAAAGAATTCCATACACTGCGTGTTCAGCCACCTGCAGGTAACCACTACAGCACTGACATGCTGCGCCAGATGGCAGACAGCTGGGAGAAGTATGGTTCAGGCCTGGTCACCTTCCACGGACAGACCGGTAACATCATGTTCATCGGTACTGATACTGAACAGACCCAGCACTTCTTTGACGAGATCAACGACTATGGTTGGGATCTTGGTGGCGCCGGTCCTTGTGTACGTACTGCAATGTCATGTGTTGGCGCAGCGCGTTGCGAGATGTCCTGCACCAACGAGCAGAAAGCACATCGCCTTCTGGTGAATAACTTCACCGACGATGTCCACCGTCCTGCTCTTCCATACAAGTTCAAGTTCAAGGTCTCCGGTTGCGGAAACGATTGTCAGAACGCAGTTGAGCGTGCCGACTTCGCAGTTATCGGTACCTGGCGCGATGACATGAACGTCAACCAGGACGAGTTCAAGGCCTACGTTGGACGCAAGGGTCGCCAGCACGTGATCGATAACATTATCACTCGCTGCCCAACCAACGCACTGTCACTGAACGACGATGACAGCCTGGAAGTGAACAACAAGGACTGTGTCCGTTGTATGCACTGCCTGAACGTTGTGCCTAAAGCACTGCACCCCGGCGATGACCGCGGTGTCACCATCCTCATCGGTGGTAAGCGTACCCTCAAGATCGGTGACCTCATGGGTACCGTTGTTGTTCCTTTCAAGAAGCTCGATACCGAAGAAGATTGGGAAGAGATTGTTGAACTGGCTGAAGAGATCATTGATTTCTGGGCTGAGAACGCACTTGAGCACGAGCGTTGCGGTGAGATGATCGAACGTATCGGCCTGGTGAACTTCCTTGAAGGCGTCGGTGTTGAAGTTGATCCGAACATGGTCAACAACCCGCGCGAATCTTCCTACATCCGTATGGATGGCTGGGATGAGGAAGCCGTCAAGTGGTTTGATCGTCAGGCTGAAGCTTCTTAATAAAAGAAGATTCGCTCGACATATTGATACTCTGTTCCCGGCTGATTGCAGCCGGGTGCAATACTGAATTTTTCGAAATTTCTGGAGGTAGAAATGGCAGACATGCGTGACCCGATCGAAACCGGGTGCCCTGATCCATTCCAGTACATGCATCCTATGATGCGCCGTAACTTTGGCCTGTGGGCTTATCATGAAGACCCACGTCCGGGTGTGCTTCTGCACGTTGCTAAAAACGGTGACAAGCTGTGGACCATCAAGGCCGGTACCCAGCGTATTCTGGATCTCTTCACTCTGCGCACCCTGTGCCAGATTGCGGATGACTATTCTGACGGTTTTATCCGTTTCACAATCCGTTCAAATCCTGAGTTCTTCGTAACTGAAGAGTCTCGTGTTGAGCCGCTGATTGAGAAACTGGAAGAGGCTGGCTTCATCGTTGGTGGTACCAAAAACTCTGTAACAACCCTGTCGCATACACAGGGCTGGCTGCACTGTGACATTCCCGGTACCGATGCATCAGGCGTGGTCAAGTCCATGATGGACGAACTCATTGATGAGTTTAAAGTTTCAGAAATGCCTAACCGTGTTCATATCACGACTTCTTGCTGCCAGATCAACTGTGGTGGCCAGGGTGATATCGCGATCAACGTACAGCACACCAAGCCACCAAAGATCAATCATGATCTGGTTGCTAACGTCTGCGAGCGTCCAACTGTTGTTGCACGTTGCCCGGTTGCTGCGATTCGCCCGGCAATGGTTAACGGCAAGCCTTCACTGGAAGTTGACGAGAAGAAATGTATCTGTTGTGGTGCATGTTTCCCTCCTTGTCCTCCAATGCAGATCAACGATGCTGAGCACACCAAGCTGGCAATCTGGGTCGGTGGTAACCACTCAAACGCACGTGGTAAGCCGACTTTCCAGAAGCTTGTTGCAGCTGGTATTCCTAACAACCCGCCGCGCTGGCCTGAAGCAACTGCTATCGTCAAGCGCATCCTTGCTGAATATAAAGCAGGCGCGCGTGATTGGGAGCGTGTTGGTGAGTGGATCGAACGTATCGGATGGCCGCGTTTCTTTGAACTCGTTGAGCTGCCCTTTACCAAGTACCACATCGATAACTGGCGTGGAGCTCGTAAGAGCCTGAACGCTTCAGCGCATATCCGCTTCTGATTCGGAGTGACGAGATGAAGTTAACCATTCAGGTCAATGAAGGGCCTTATCAGCACCAGGCGTCTGATTCTGCATACTTCTTCACCAAGGCGGCTCTTGAGAAGGGGCACGAGATTTTTCGTGTCTTCTTCTATCACGATGGAGTCAACAACGGCACGCGTCTGACGACGCCTCCGCAGGACGACCGCAACGTCGTCAGTCGCTGGAGCGAGCTGGCAGCAGAGCATGATCTCGATCTTGTTATCTGTGTCGCCGCTGCCCAGCGTCGTGGAATCGTTGATGACGGTGAAGCAGAGCGTAATAAAAAGGACGCGACCAACATCGCACCTGGCTTTCGTATCTCTGGCCTCGGCCAGTTGGTCGAAGGTGGGATTCAGAGCGACCGTCTGGTCGTGTTCGGCGACTGATGCGGAGAATCGGATATGTCTGAAACGAAAAAATTCATGTACGTCAACCGCAGAGCGCCTTACGGCACCATCTATGCATGGGAGTCGCTTGAAGTTGTTCTGATTGGTGCGGCATTTGAACAGGATGTCAGTCTTGCGTTTATCGACGACGGCGTCTATCAGCTGGTCAAGGGCCAGGATACTGCCGGTGTTGGTATGAAGAACTTCTCACCGACTTATGCAGCGCTTGGCGACTATGAAGTTACCAAGATCTACGTTGAAAAAGAGTCACTGGAAGAGCGTGGCCTGACACTCGACGACCTTCAGCACCTTGTCTGGGAAGATGAGGATGATGACTGGGCCGAAAAGGATTCCATTCGTCTGGTTAGTCGTGCAGAACTTGCCGAGGTATTTTCCGGGCAAGACGTCATGTTTAACTTCTAGGGGAGAAGCAAATGTCAATTTTACATCTGGTGAACAAATCCCCTTACGAGCGCGATAGCCTGGATACTGCTGCCGACTACATGGTCGATGGCGATGCCATGCTGTTAATCGAAGATGGGGTCTACGCTGCCATGAGTGGTGGTAAAGCTGCATCAAAAATCAGCGGAATGAAAGTTTCCGTACTGGGTCCGGACCTGGCTGCACGCGGCATCTCGGAAGAGAAGCTGGTTGATGGCGTTACTGTCGTCGATTATGCGGGCTTTGTCGATCTGGTTGAATCAAACGACAAGGTTCAGTCCTGGCTGTAACCTGCAATTTATTTCTTATTTAGGAGATACACAAATGCCTATCGAAGTGAACGGTAAGACATTCGAAACTGACGAAGAGGGCTACCTCGCTAACATTAACGAGTGGGAGCCAGGTGTTGCTGAAGTTATGGCCAAGGAAGACGAACTTGAGCTGACCGACGAGCACTGGGACATCATCAACTTCCTGCGCGAGTACTACGAAGAGTACCAGATCGCACCAGCAGTACGCGTTCTGACCAAAGCGGTTTCCAAGAAGCTGGGTAAGGAGAAGGGTAACAGCAAGTACCTGTACGGCCTGTTCCCATACGGTCCTGGTAAGCAGGCATGTCGTTATGCCGGCCTTCCTAAGCCAACCGGTTGTGTCTGATTAATTTCGGATGATTTCGGGGGTGCCCTTCCATTTGGAGGGGCATCCATCCCGGCAGGGAAAATTTGCAGGTCGATCTTCACCCGGAAGATGGACTGCGTGTGGCTCGACCTGCACATTTTCAAGCTGTTGTTAACATTTAGAGGATTGGGAACATGTCTGTGGCCTACGCCATTTTGTTCTACATAGCACTTGCGATTCTGGTGATTGGTGTTGCGCGTCGCGTGATCATGTATGCGAAAGCACCTGCACCGCTCAAGATTCCAACAACTCCGGCACCGACAACGCAGACAGGTGTTGTCATGCGACTGTTCCGCGAAGTGGTCTTTTTTGAAAGTCTTTTCAAATCGACCAAGTGGACCTGGATTTTTGGCTGGATGTTCCACATCGGGCTGTTTGCCGTGCTCGCACGCCACAGCCGCTACTTTAATTCATTGATGCCTGCCGAAATTGTTGGCCCGCTCAAATATGCAGCCTTTGCGATGATTATCGGCCTGGTTGGCTTGCTGATCCGTCGCTTTGCTGTGGACCGCGTACGCTATATTTCGTCTCCATCAGATTTCGCCATGCTGTTTCTTCTGATTCTGATCGGAGTCAGCGGTGCCATGATGACCTTTGTATCGCATACCGATATCACCATGGTGACACACTTTTTTCACACTTTGATGTGGCCGTTTGACGGTATTGGTCAGCTACCGGGAGATATCCTGGTTTGGGTTCACCTGCTGTTGGTTGCATCGCTGATGATTATTTTCCCAGTGAGCAAGCTGCTCCATGCGCCGGGCGTATTTTTCAGCCCGTCACGCAACCAGGTGGATAACCCACGTGAACAGCGCCACATCTCTGATTGGGCGAAGAAGCTCGAACAGAATTGATTTTGCAGAAGAGAAGAGCCGACTGAGGAACACTCATGGCAAAAGTAGATTACGAAATTCCAGAGTTACAAGAGTATGTCGAGGTTCCAGAATTAGAGTCTGGCACCATGGCGCACAGTGCGCCGTATGTCGCCAAGCCCGAGTTCCAGGAACCACTAGGCTACGTCGGTGAAGTGCAGGACGACTGGAAAGAGAAAACCCTTGACGCAATGGGTGACATGCTGGGCAAATACCGCGGTCTGCAGGTATTTATGGATTCTTGTGTTAAATGTGGATCATGTACTGACAAGTGTCATTACTACCTGGGTACAAAGGACCCGCTGAACATGCCGGTTGCGCGTCAGGACCTGATGCGTCGCGTCTACCGCCGCTACTTTACTTTCGCGGGTAAATTTTTCGGCAAGCTCGGCATGCCCGAATTCGTCGGTGCGAAAGAACTCGAGCGTGAAGACCTGGACGAGTGGTTCAGCTACTATCACCAGTGTTCACAGTGTCGCCGCTGTTCTGTTTTCTGCCCATACGGTATAGATACTGCCGAGATCACAATGGCGGCAAGAGAAATTCTGGCACGCGTTGGCATCGGTCAGAAATACTCAAACGAAATTATCGGCAAGGTTTACAAGATTGGTAACAACCTTGGCCTTCCCGGACCAGCACTTGAGGATACTCTCGAGGGGCTGGAAGAGGATGTCGAAGACGAAACCGGCGTAAAGGTTCTTTATCCGCTGGACAAGAAGGGTGCGGATATTTTGCTGGTGACACCGTCAGCAGACTTTTTTGCAGAACCGCACGTTGATGGCCTGATTGGTTACGGCAAGGTATTTCACGAGGCTGGCGTTAGCTGGACCCTGAGTACAACTGCTTCCGAGGCAGCCAACTTCGGTATGTTTATCGGTTCCTACGAGAATATGCGCAAGATTTCGCTGCGTATTCGCGAGGCTGCTCTTGAACTGGGTGTTAAACGCATTGTATTTGGAGAGTGCGGACACGCATGGCGTGTTGCTTACTCATTCCTGAATACACTTGCAGGTCCGTTCGATTTTCTTGATCCGGAATACCCGGTGCCACAACACATTCTTGAGTTCACCTGGAACGAAATCCAGAAAGGAACCCTGAACCTGGATCCGTCACGTAACGATGACATGACGTTGACTTTCCATGACTCATGTAACGTCGCACGCGCGACCCGCATGGGTGATGAGCCAGGTGGTCAGTTCACCATTCCTCGTAATGTGATCAAGTCGGTTTGTAACAACTATGTTGATATGGATCCGGACACTATCTATGAGAAGACCTTCTGCTGCGGTGGTGGCGGTGGTCTGCTGACAGATGACCTGATGGAGATTCGCATCAAGGGCGGCATGCCGCGTATGACAGCGTTGAACAATGTCATCGAAGAGTCCGGTGTGACTCACATGGCCGCAATTTGCGCGATTTGCAAAAGCCAGTTTACAAAGATATTACCGTACTACGGTATGGAGATGGACCAGATTGTCAGTGTCCATCAACTCGTCTCGAATGCACTGATCCTCACCGGTCAGGTTGACGAAGACGATGAAGATACAGATGAAGAAGCGGCCTGAGCCGGGCCAGCTTCAGAGACCAGTTAATAGATATTAATTTTCGAATTAGTGGGAAGGAGAAAAATCCATGGCGACTTCCAGTGATGAAATGAACACAAAACTATCCTATCGTCGTTTTGAAGAAGGCGATGACCAGTGGGGTAGCTGGACAGATAAAATCTTCAATGAAGATAACTCTCACAAGTGCCCGACTTATGTCAACAAGACGCCACCTTGCCAGGGCAGCTGCCCGTCGGGTGAAGACATCCGTGGCTGGCTTGCAATCGTTCGCGAGCAGGAGAAGCCTTCTGAAGGTGTAGAGTGGCAGGAGTATGCATTCCGCCGTTCAACTGATGCGAATCCTTTCCCATCCATGATGGGTCGCGTTTGTCCTGCGCCTTGCCAGGATGGTTGTAACCGTAACGAGGTTGAAGATTTCGTTGGTATCAACTCGGTAGAGATGTATATCGGTGATACAGCACTGGCAAACGGTTATAAATTCGAGGCAGGCGCCTCTACCGGCAAAAAAGTCGCAATCATAGGTGGCGGTCCTGCAGGTATGGCAGCAGCTTACCAGCTGCGTCGTAAAGGCCACGCGGTTACCATTTTTGAATCACTCTCCGATCTCGGTGGCATGATGCGTTTCGGTATTCCGAACTATCGTATTCCACGTGACAAGCTGGGTAGTGAAGTGCAGCGAATCCTTGATATGGGTGACGTTGAAGTAAAGCTCAACACCCGTGTTGGAAAAGATATCTCTGTTGAAGAGATTGAGAAGGGGCATGACGCGATTCTGTGGGCGATTGGCTGCTGGACCGGTCGTGGTCTTTTTGTCGACAACTGGGACGAGACTCCTAACTGTGTGACAGGTGTTGACTACCTCAAGGCGTTCAACGAAGGACGCATGAAGGCGACAGGCACGAAGGTTGTCTGTGTCGGTGGTGGTGATACCTCTATCGACGTCGTCTCGGTTGCACGCCGTCTTGGCCACGTCGAAGGTACTGACGAGCTGCCTGAAGCGATTGTCCTTGATGACGCAGCTGAGCATGGTTCGATTACAACAGTTCCGTCTGACGTTACCCTTACTTCACTTTTCCCGATCGATAACATGACTGCTGCAGAGCACGAGGTTAAAGATGCACTGCACGAAGGTGTCACCATCCTTGACGAAGTGATGCCGGTTGAGATTGTCAGAGATGCTGCCGGTCGTGCAACAGGTCTGAAAATTGCCAAGTGTACGATGGAAGATGGTCGTCCATCTCCTGTTGATGGTACCGAGCAGGTGATTGAAGCAGACATTATCGTCTCTGCAATCGGCCAGGGCGGTGACATGGCGGGCCTTGAGGATTACGCCAACGATCACAACCTTATCGATGCTGACAAGCACTACCAGGTCCCAAACAAAGCAGGTCATTTCGTTGCCGGCGATATCGTTCGTCCGCATCTGCTGACCACGGCGATTGGCCAGGCATCTATTGCAGCTGACTCAATTGACGACTATCTCGATGACGGCACAGTGAATACACGTCGTCCAAAGGTTGACGTGCACCACTTCGACCTTGAAGACAAGCTCGAGGAAGCAGGTCTGAGCCCGGATGATTTCGATCCCAATACGACTGGCGAAGGCGACATGCGTGGAACCTTCCTCGGTAACTGGGCGATTCATAACTATGAAGACCGTTCATACGCAGAGATTATCAAGAATGACGAGCTTTTCCTTGGGCACTTTGAATTTCACGAGCGTAATCACCGTAAGGAAGAGGTTCCATCTTCTGACGAGGTACTGGGTCACTTCCACGAGCGTCTGATTTGTCTCGAAGAAGAGCGTGCGCAGGACGAAGCCAAGCGTTGTATGAGTTGTGGTATGTGTTTCGAGTGTGACAACTGTGTTATCTACTGCCCTCAGGATGCGGTCTATCGTGTCAAGAAGACAGAGGCAACAACAGGTCGTTACGTCGCAACTGATTACTCTCGTTGCATCGGCTGTCATATCTGTGCAGATGTTTGCCCAACCGGCTACATCAAAATGGGTATGGGCGAATAATTGTCGGTGACAACACCGGAGCATATGATGTCAAAAAGCATCGAACAGAAAAGTGTAAAGTTTGCAGTGTTATTCGCTCTGCTGGTCTCTTTGTTGATGATCAGCACGGCGCATGCGGGCAAGAACTGGCGTGCCGAGGGTAATTCTAAGGCATCAGAGATGGCGCAAACCGGCGGAATGTGTGTCCGGGATACTGCAGATATGCGACGCAATCACATGGACTTGATTCAGCACGACAGAGACGTAACAGTCCACCAGGGGATTCGTGCCCTTGATGGCAGCCTCAAGGGTTGCGTTAACTGTCATGCCAACAAGCAGGAATCCGGTGAATATGTACCTGTGACGGCCATGAGCGGCCCTGGTGGAAGCCAGTTCTGTGCGAGCTGCCATGTCTATACCAGCGTCTCTCTGGATTGTTTCCAGTGTCACTCAACTGTTCCAACTGAATAAGCGTGGAGAGGGAAGACAAAGTGAAAACCACTGATCAGACCGACCACAAGCGTCGAGACTTTCTTAAAACCGGTGTCGCAGCATCAGCCGTAACGCTTGCTCCCGGCATTGTCATGCATACGGCAGAAGCCGCACCACGTGACAAGGCTGTAGACAGCAGTGTTCGTTGGGGCATGCTGATTGATAGCAGCAAGTGTGCAAGCGGATGTGATTCTTGCGTGCAGGCATGTAACGATGAGAACGGTCTTGAAGCATACAGCATGCCTGAAGGTGCCGATCCGGAAAAATGGGACCAACAGCGTCCAAAGTGGATACGCAGTGTGACCCTCAAGGATAATCTCAGCGGGCGTATCAGTAACCTTCCTCTCATGTGTCAGCATTGTGAGAATCCGCCATGTGCAGATGTTTGCCCGACGGGTGCATCCTTCCGTCGTGCTGACGGTGTTGTCATGGTTGATCGCCACATCTGTATAGGCTGCCGTTACTGCATGATGGCTTGTCCCTACAAGGCGCGTTCATTCATTCATGAGAATGTTGATATCAAGCCTGAGCTTGCTCCACGTGGCAAGGGTTGTGTCGAGTCATGTAATTTCTGTGTTCATCGTCTCGATGACGGTCAGACCACTACAGCATGTCAGGATGCCTGCCCGGAGAATGCGATTATCTTCGGCGATCTGAATGATCCGAACAGTGAAGTTTCCAAGGCACTGGCTGAGTATCCAAGTGTTCAGATCCGTGCGGACCTGAGACTCAATACCGGCGTACGCTACAGCGGAATTTAAGCCATGAAAAAGATTTTCTACAAAGAGTGGGATATTGCCAGCCAGACTTACTGGATGATTCTGGCAGTACTTGCAGTCATCTCTGCGATTGCCGGCTTCGCCGTGCTGCACATGGAGCACAACGGCCACTGGGTTACAGGCATGAGTAACCAGATCGTATGGGGAACTCCGCACGTATTTGCGGTATTCCTGATCGTGGCCGCTTCAGGCGCACTCAACGTTGCATCGATCGCATCGGTGTTCAACAAGAAGGCCTATAAACCACTCGCACCGCTTTCTGCGCTGCTTGCGGTAGCGTTGCTGATTGGCGGATTGTTGATCCTGGTTCTCGATCTTGGCCGCCCGGAACGCCTGATCGTCGCCATGACCACCTATAATTTCAAGTCGATTTTTGCGTGGAACATCATTCTCTATAATGGCTTTATTGCAATCGTCGCTTTCTACCTGTGGACAATTCTTGACCGTAAGATGAATCGCTTTTACAAGGCTGCCGGAGTTGCAGCATTCCTCTGGCGACTGATACTCACCACTGGTACAGGCTCTATCTTTGGCTTCCTGGTCGCGCGCCAGGGTTACGATGCCGCGATCATGGCGCCATGGTTCATCATCATGTCATTCGGTTTCGGTCTCGCAATCTACATGCTGGTACTGTCTGATTTCTTCCGTCTCAGCGGCCGCCCGCTCGGCGATTCTGTGATGTTCCGTCTCAAGAACCTGCTGGGTGTTTTCGTTGCTGCAAGCCTGCTTTTTGCGCTGATGTACCACCTGACAAACCTCTACGGTACCGAAAATCACGCATACGAGGCATTCATTCTGCGTGACGGCGGTGTCTACACGGCAGCCTTCTGGATCGGCCAGATTCTTATCGGTGGACTCCTTCCGCTTGCGATCGTGTTTCATCCTTCGCTTGGAAAGTCCCGCGCATGGATTTATGCAGCAGCCATCATGGTTATCATCGGTGGTCTTGCAACTATCTATGTCATTATTATCGGTGGACAGGCATTCCCGATGACAATGTTCCCGGGTAAGACAGTGATTGCATCTGGCTTCTATGACGGCATCAACGGTCTCGCCAGTACTTATTCACCCTCACTTGCGGAAGCGCTGCTCGGCATTGGCGGCATTGCTGTTGCCCTGCTGATCACCGCGATCGGCGTACGTATGCTGAAAATTCTGCCAATGTCATTGGCAGATGAGGTTGCGGATCCACACTCTGCCTCTTGACGGTACGGTTGCAAGCCCGGGATGAAATAGATATCATCCCGGGTAGTCACAACATATCAAGGCCACCATGGCGCACTTTTATCTCTCTGCGGCGCACAAATCCTCTGGCAAAACCACACTCAGTATTGGTCTCTGTGCTGCACTTGCTGCGCGCGGTCTGAACGTCCAGCCCTTCAAGAAGGGCCCCGACTATATCGATCCATTATGGCTGAGTGCCGCAGCCGGCTCACCCTGCAGTAGTCTTGATCTGCACGTTGAACCTCGTGATGCAGTCTATAAGCGTTTCCAGCAGCGTATACATGGCGCTGATATTGGCGTAATCGAGGGCAACAAGGGCCTGTTTGACGGGCTCTCACTGGACGGTAGTGACAGCAATGCTGCCGTTGCAAAACTGGTGGATGCACCGGTCATCCTGGTTATTGATACACGTGGTATGACGCGCGGTATTGCACCCTTGCTGCAGGGCTATGTCGGTTTTGATCAAGAGCTAACGATTGCCGGCGTCATACTCAACCAGGTTGGCGGAGCACGTCACGAGGGCAAACTGAGAGCTGCAGTCGAAACCTACACGAATATCCCTGTCATTGGTGCCATACCGCGAGATCAGCGTCTCTCTATTGATGAGCGTCACCTGGGCCTGATGCCGAGTAATGAGCACCAGGCAGCACAGCAGAAGATTGAGTCGATTCGCGAAGTGATTGAATCGCATGCAGATCTCGACAAAATTATCGAAATTGCCTCTTCGACTGCAGCTCCGGCTCCGCAAGAGCAGCCTGCAGAGGCGGTTGTCGAAGCAGGGAGCATTGATGTGACAATTGGTGTTGCCAAAGATGCGGCATTCGGTTTTTACTACGCAGAGGACCTGCAGGCATTTCATACCGCAGGTGCCAATATCGAGTATTTTGATACCATTAACGATAAGTCCCTGCCTGATGTGGATGCGCTTTTCATCGGTGGTGGTTTTCCCGAGTCTGCAATGCAGGAGCTCGAGGCTAATGAATCGATGCGTGCAGCGATTAGCGACTTCATCGAGAGTGGCAAACCTGCCTATGCCGAGTGTGGTGGCCTGATGTATCTGTGCAGATCACTGAAGTGGCAGGACAAACAATGTAGAATGGTTGGTGTGATAGATGCGGACGTAGTGATGCATGAACGTCCACAGGGCAGGGGTTACGTCTCAGTTGAAGAGACCGCGCAACACCCCTGGGCCAAAGATGAACAGGCGGCAACAGTAGCAGCGCACGAGTTTCACTACTCACGTCTCGAGATTCTGCGCCAGGATTACCTGTTTGCGTATGAAGTCAGGCGCGGCTACGGGATTAATGGAAAGAGTGATGGTTTGATACACAAGAACCTGCTCGCCAGTTATACTCACCTGCGCGACGTGGCGGGAAGCCACTGGGTCAGGCGCTTTGTCAGTTATGTGCGTCGATGTAAAGAGAGAGGTCAAGAATGTTTAAAGTGACGGAAGCTGCTGCCGAGCAGATTCGTTTAGCTGCAACCCAGGGTGGTACAGATGGCATGGCTCTGCGCCTTGCAGCAACGCGCAAAGAGGATGGCTCATTTGACTACCTGATGGGATTTGATGATTCCAACGATGAAGATATCAGCTTCAAGTGTGAAGGTATTGATGTTGTCATGGCGCCCGAATATGTCCCTATGCTGGATGAGACGACTCTCGATTATGTCGCTCTTGAAAAGGACAACATGCAGTTTATTTTTCTGAATCCGAAAGATCCAACATACGTCCCACCCGCTGAATAAGTAACAGTTTTTCTGCATGGAACTCTCCTCGGAAGATGCTCTGCGTCTTAATGTTCTGCTGGCTAACAAGCCGGACGCGATCCGTATTCACGAATCCACGATGACCTTGTATGCCCTCACTGACAAGGGCGAGATGCAGGTTCAACTCACCCCGGATTGTAATGATGACAGGTATCTCAAGCGTGTCAGGGAGATGCTCTCCGGCCACGTCCTGGGTTCGCCCGGTGGCTACCCGGTCTACCTGCAGCGCTGGACACGCATGGGTCAGATGCGCGAGGACAATCTCGATCAACTGCTGTTGCTGGGCGAACCCGAGGCAGTTGTGGCGGTCAGTTGTGCTGCCGGTCTCACCGATGAGTTGGCACGACGTGCCTGGTGGGCGATGGATGATGCAGACAATGCCCGGCGTATGCTCGCCAACGAGGCTGTGCGTAGTGGCGACATGGGCCCCGTTCTTGCTGACTATCTGGTCGAGCATTTGCCTTTTGAGAGCGAACCGGACGTTCAGATGACGACAGTTGCTTTCGTGCTGCAGCCCGGTTTAATCTCTGATGAGGCAAAGCAGGATTTGTGGAAAAAGTCGCGCAGGAAGAATAGCTATCTTGTCGGTTTTCTTGAGAGCTGTCCGAATGATTTACCGGGGCAGGGTGATGCAAGTGACCTTTACCGTCGCTTTGTCGAACACTTTGATAATGATGACAATGCGGTGGTTGTTCAGCTGAAAAAGCTCCTTTCACCACAGGGGCAGGCGTTCCTTCACACTGCTGAAGCAGTACTTGCAAAACCGTCAACCCAGGAGATTGTCACCAGGAGTATTGACATCATTGCACGTTATTTCGCACCATTACGCCCCGAAGGTGTCGAAGATCTGACGCTGGAGCAGCTCACCGGTGAGCTAGAGAGTTATCCGGACGAGCAGCAGTCTCTGTTTGCGAAACTGACGGAATTTGATGACAGGACTGCAGGATGGTTGACATCGATGCGGCTGTTATCCGGCCTGGGCTATGGTGTATTACGCCCAATGCTGCGCGATTCAACTGCGATAGGCAGCCTGATGCGCAGGAAAGTCGAACCGGTCTTAAACCCGGTCAAAGAACATCTCAAGCAGTTGAGAGTTGAAGATTAGTAATCTAATGGACCGTATGACGGCCAGGAGAGTGTGAGTGAGTCAGGATGTCTACTGGCATGAGAGTGTGATCAGCCGTAATGATCGTGAAGAACGTAACGGACACAAGGGTTGTGTGATGTGGTTTACCGGTCTGTCAGCGTCTGGCAAATCGACCACGGCGCATGCACTTGAGGCAGCCTTGTTTGAAAAAGGCTGCAATGTTGTCGTTCTCGATGGAGACAATGTCAGGCACGGCCTGTGTGCCGACCTCTCTTTCAGCGCTGAAGATCGTCACGAAAACCTGCGCCGCATTGGTGAGATGGCCAAGCTTTTCAGCGAGACAGGAGCCATTGTGCTGGCGGCTTTTATCTCGCCATACCGTTCTGATCGTGAGCTTGCCCGTAGCAAGGTGCCGCATGGTGATTTTCTTGAGATTTACTGTCAGTGCTCAGTCGAAACCTGTGCGGAGCGAGATCCGAAGGGACTGTACAAGCGGGCATTGGCGGGCGAAATTGATAATTTTACAGGCGTATCAGCACCCTACGAGGAGCCATTGCGAGCTGAGATCATCATAGATACAGCCGGCAATCCGCTTGAGGAGAATGTGGACACTCTCCTCGATGAGCTGAGACACCGTTCGCTGATTTCCTGAATCGTATGAATAATGCGGACTTGTCCCCGGTACGGGCGGCAGGGTAGAATTCGTGCACTTGAATTTCAGGATATTTCCATGATTACCGGCAGTCTTGTAGCGCTTGTCACTCCGATGCTTGATAACGGCGATGTCGATTACGATGCGCTCGAGAAGCTTGTCGAGTGGCATATAGCCGAGGGAACAGACGGGATTGTTGCGGTCGGGACAACCGGCGAATCTGCGACGCTCGATGAGAAAGAGCATTGTGACGTCATTCGCGCCACGGTAGAGACCGTCAATAAGCGAATTCCGGTTATTGCAGGCACAGGTGCCAACTCGACAAGCGAGGCAATCACCTTGACGACTTGTGCAAAATCAGCTGGTGCTGATGCCTGCCTGCTGGTGACTCCCTATTATAATAAGCCGACGCAGCAGGGTTTGTACTTGCACTACAAGGCGGTGGCGGAAGCTGTCGATATACCGCAGATACTCTACAATGTACCGGGCAGAACAGCTGTCGATATGGATGTGGAGACAGTCGGACGCCTGTCAGCGGTAAGTAATATTACCGGCCTCAAGGAGGCAGCCGCAGACGGGCCGTCACGGGTTGCAACACTGCGTGAGCTGTGCGGGAGCGATTTTGCTCTCTACAGCGGAAATGATGACACCGGCAGGGAGTTTGTTCTCAATGGCGGTAATGGTGTGATTTCTGTGACAGCAAATATTGCTCCCGGTATCATGCATCGTATGATTACTGCGGCATTGACCGGCTCACCTGAATCAGGTGAACTTGATGCTCAACTGGCACCGTTGCATGACAAGCTGTTTGTTGAAAGCAATCCGATCCCGGCAAAATGGGCTTTGGCTCGTATGGGACGGATCGGATTGGGTATTCGCTTGCCGCTGACTGTGCTGGACGAAGGCTGTCATGCAGAAGTTGAATCTGCACTGCGCGAATCTGGCGTACTGAATTAAGAGAGAGAATTGGTGAAAATGATGACAATGAAGCGTGTTTTGAGTGTGTCGGCGGGAATGCTTGTATCACTGGCCCTGGGTGCCTGCAGTACGAGCAGTGTCTTGCCGGACAAAAAAGTCGAGTACAAACGCGCGAAGCAGGCAGATACTTCGCTTGAAGTTCCACCAGATCTCACAAGGGACGGACTGGCAGAGGGTGGTGTTACCTTTGGCAGCAGTGGTGTTGTTACAACCTATTCTGAATATCAGTCAGGCAAGCAGGCTGGTGCTGCTGGTGGGTATGGTCGTAGCGTACTTCCCGAAAATCCGGAAGTCGAAGTGCGCCGCGATGGCAACAAGCGCTGGCTGCTGGTTACAGGTTCTCCTGATGCAGTCTGGGACAAGGTGCTCGATTTCTGGTTTGATGCTGGCATCATCCTGGTTGAGCAGGACCCGATTGCAGGCGTCATGAAGACCGACTGGGTCGAGAACCGTGCAAATATCAAGTCAGACTTCATTACCAATTTTCTGCGCAAGAGCCTCGACAGTATCTACTCCAGCGGAACGCGCGACCAGTTCCGCACGCGTCTTGAGCGTGGTTCAGAGGGTAAAACCGAGGTTTACCTGACGCATTCTGCCATGGTTGAAAAACTGGTCAGTGGTGCAGGCAGCAAGGATACCGACCAGAGCATCTGGGTGCCTGCAGACAGTGATCCTGAAGTCGAGGCAGTTATGCTGCAGCGCCTGATGGCCTTCATGGGTGCATCTGATAAACAGACAGCTCGCAAGGCAGCTGCTACGACAGCAAGTGGAGAGCGTCTCTCGTCTCTGAATACAGGTGCTGCAGTCCCATCGCTTGATGTTCGGACCGATTATGCTCGCGCATGGCGCCTCGTGGGTATTGCAATGAACCGCGTCGGTTTTACCGTCGAGGATCGTAACCGCTCTGCTGGTGACTATTATGTTCGTTACAACGATCCGGATGACGAGCGTTACACCAGTAACAAATCAGGCTTGTTGTCAAAGCTGGCATTCTGGAGCGATGGAAGTTCAGATCGCCCGGATGGTGGGGTGACCTACATTATTCACCTTGCTGAAGAGAGCGATGAGTTGTCCCGCGTTACTGTACGTGATGATTCGGGTGCGTCGGTCTCGTCCAATACGGCTACACGTATTCTCTCACTGCTGCACGCCCAGCTACGGTAAGGCGGGGCATGCGCTTCTGCTCACTCGGGAGTGGGAGTCGAGGCAACGCGACACTGATCGAGGCGGGTAATACCCGCCTGCTGGTCGATTGTGGCTACTCTGTCAAAGAGCTGGAGCGGCGTCTGCAGCTTGTCGGTATTGATCCATCCCGTATCGATGCACTGTTGATAACGCATGAGCACGACGACCATATCCGCGGTGCCAACGCTTTCGCACGACGCTATGGGGTGCCCCTGTGGGCTACGCAGGGCACCCTGCGCAAGCAGGCCGGCAGGAGAGCCTGGCATGCGGATGTTGATTTACAGCCGATCAGCAGCAGTGTCAGCGATATTAAAATTGGTGAAATCCAGGTAACACCCTACACGGTACCCCACGATTCGGCAGAGCCATGCCAGTTCCTGTTCGAAGCATCGCACAAACGTTTTGCCATGCTCACGGATGCGGGTTCCATCACGCCGCATATCGTCTCGATCCTGAGTTCGCTCGATGCACTCTTTCTGGAGTGCAATCATGACCTTGGCATGCTCCATAACGGCCCCTATCCGCCTTCACTGCAGGCGCGGGTTGCGGGTGATCACGGGCATCTAAACAATCGCCAGGCTGCCAAGCTGCTCGAATCGATTCACGTTGAAGAGCTGCAGTGCCTTGTTGCAGGTCATATCAGTGAGAAGAATAATCACCCCGATCTTGTCGAGGGTGAATTGCGCAAGGCAATACCGGATCTGAATGAACGCCTGGCCCTGTTACAGCAAGATTCAGTGAGCGACTGGTTCGATATTAATTAACCTGCGATTCTTGCGCCTCTTGGGGTAAAATCCCCCTTTCAGCCTTTCTTGTAAATAGCCTGGATTTGAGAACCATGCAGATTCTTCGCGGCTCAGCTGCAATCTCCGATTTTCGTCGTCAAAAACTTCAAGCGACTCTGTCGCAGCAACTGGGCCGTGACTGCCTTGTTGATGCCGAGTATCTCCATTTTGTCGAAACAGAGACTGAACTGGATCAGGATAGCCAGGCTATTCTGGAGCAGTTGCTGAGCTATGGCCCTGCAAGTGAGCCTGTTGCCGAACGTGGACAGATGCTGCTGGTCGTACCACGAGCCGGGACCATCACGCCCTGGTCAACAAAGGCGACCGATATTGCACATAACAGCGGAATCGCATCGATTCAGCGAATTGAACGCGGAACAGCCTATTTTGTAGATGCTGGCGAAGAGCTCAGTCCAGAGCTGTTGATGCGTACTGGTGAGTTGTTGCATGACCGTATGACAGAAACAGTGCTGTTTGATCTTGAGGAGGCTTCTGCGCTGTTTGTGCATGCCAAGCCTGCGCCCATGCGTACGGTCGATGTTATCGATGGTGGCCGTGATGCACTGGTCACAGCCAATTCAGAGTGGGGACTTGCGCTTTCCGAAGACGAAATTGACTACCTGGTTGAGAGTTTCGTTGAGTTAGGACGAAATCCAACGGATGTTGAGTTGATGATGTTTGCACAGGCTAACTCCGAACACTGCCGCCACAAGATTTTCAACGCTGACTGGCTGATTGACAATGAGGCGCGTGAGCAGTCCCTCTTTTCGATGATCCGCCACACGACCAATAGCTCTCCGGCTGATGTCCTGTCAGCCTATAGTGATAACGCCGCTGTAATCAGTGGTCACCAGGCAAAGCGTTTCATGCCGCAGCCCGGCAGTGCTGAATACAGTGCTTCGGATGAACCGGTGCACATCCTGATGAAGGTCGAAACACACAACCATCCAACTGCTATCTCTCCTGATCCGGGAGCAGCAACAGGATCGGGTGGTGAGATTCGCGACGAAGGCGCGACAGGTCGTGGTGGCAAACCCAAGGCCGGTCTGACCGGTTTCTCGGTCTCAAACCTGCGCCTGCCAGGTGCTGAACAGCCATGGGAAGAGGATTTCGGCAAGCCATCACGTATCGTTTCAGCACTCGATATTATGCTCGAGGGGCCAATCGGTGCGGCCTCTTTCAACAATGAGTTTGGTCGACCCAACCTGTGTGGTTATTTCCGCAGCTACGAGGAGCGGGTTCCGGGAACAGCAGCAGATTCTGAACTACGCGGCTATCACAAGCCGATCATGCTGGCTGGTGGTCTTGGCAATATTCGTGAAGACCATGTCGAGAAGAGCATGTTTCCGCAAGGTTCACCCCTGGTCGTACTGGGTGGTCCGGCGATGTTGATCGGTCTTGGTGGTGGTGCGGCATCCTCGATGACATCCGGTACCTCGGCTGAAGATCTCGACTTTGCCTCCGTGCAGAGAAGTAATCCGGAAATGGAGCGTCGTTGCCAGGAGGTTATAGACCGTTGCTGGCAGTGCGGTGATGACAACCCGATTCTGTTTATTCATGATGTCGGTGCCGGTGGTATCTCCAACGCGTTGCCGGAACTGGTGCACGACGGTGAGCGTGGTGCCAACTTTGAATTACGCAAAGTGCCGAATGATGATCCGGGCATGTCTCCTATGGAAATCTGGTGCAACGAATCACAGGAACGTTATGTCATGGCGGTCGACCAGGAGCGTCTTGACGAATTTGTTGCTATTTGTGAGCGTGAGCGTTGTCCCTATGCAATTGTTGGCAATGCGACTGACGAGGAGCACCTGACGCTCTCCGATGAACATTTCGGCAACCAGCCAATTGACATGCCAATGTCGCTGCTGTTTGGCAAGGCACCCAAGATGCAGCGTGATGTGACATCCGTAAAACCTGCATTGAAGACGCTGGATACCAGCGCAATCAGTCTTGGCGATGCCATCGACCGCGTTCTCAGGCTGCCGACCGTGGCGGACAAGAGTTTCCTTATCACCATTGGTGACAGAAGCATTACCGGCCAGGTGGCGCGTGAGCAGATGGTTGGCCCATGGCAAGTGCCTGTAGCAGACTGTGCCGTGACCCTCAGCGACTATTCCGGTTACACCGGCGAAGCGATGTCGATGGGTGAACGCACCCCGACTGCATTGATCAATGCGCCAGCATCAGGACGTCTTGCCGTGGCAGAGGCGATTACCAATATCGCCGCTGCACCAATCAAAAGAATCAGTGATATCAAACTTTCTGCCAACTGGATGGCTGCAGCAGGTCACCCGGGTGAGGATGCGCGTCTTTACGAAACGGTCAAGACTGTGGGCATGGAGCTGTGCCCTGAGCTCGGCATCGCAATTCCGGTCGGCAAAGACTCCATGTCGATGAAAACCGTGTGGCAACAGGATGATGAGCAGCGTGCCATGACAGCGCCACTGTCACTGATCGTGTCAGCATTTGCACCTGTCACCGATGCACGTTCGGTACTGACACCACAATTGAGGCTGGATCAGGGGGAGACGCAACTTCTGCTGATCGACCTTGGCGCTGGTAAACAGCGCCTTGGTGGCAGTGCCCTGGCACAAGTGTTCCGCCAGCTTGGAGACGAGTGTGCCGATCTCGATAATCCGGCGCAGCTCAAGGGCTTTTTCAATGCCATCCAGGCACTCAATGCAGATGGCAAGTTGCTCGCCTACCATGATCGTTCCGATGGTGGTCTGCTTGCAACCCTGTGTGAAATGGCCTTTGCAGGCCATTGCGGCTTGGCGATTGAACTTGATGCGCTTGGCAATGATGACCTGGCGCTGCTGTTCAACGAGGAGCCTGGTGCTGTCATCCAGGTTCGTCAATCTGACCATGAGTCTGTACTTGCCGTGCTTGAGTCACATGGGCTTACAGCAGTGACTCAACCGATTGGCCAACCTGTGAGCGGAGATTCCATCAATATACAGCGTGACGGTGAAGCGGTTTACTCTGCACGACGTAGTGATCTGCAGTCTGCCTGGTCTGCCACCAGCCATGCAATGCAAAAACTGCGCGATAATCCGGACTGTGCCGATGAAGCGTATGCACGTATTAGCGCAGACGACGCGGGCCTCTCTCCGAGTGTTTCTTTTGATCAGGAAGAGCGTGTTTCAGCGCCAATGATCTCTACCGGTGTGCGTCCGAAAATGGCGGTTCTGCGAGAGCAGGGAGTGAATGGCCAGATCGAGATGGCGGCAGCTTTTGATCGTGCCGGCTTTACCTCTGTTGATGTGCACATGTCGGATATTCTTTCCGGTCGAGTGGCTTTGGATGAATTCAAGGGACTGGTTGCCTGTGGCGGTTTCTCCTACGGTGATGTGCTCGGTGCCGGTGGAGGCTGGGCAAAATCGATACTTTTCAATCCGCGTGCGCGTGATGCTTTCGAGGCATTCTTCCAGCGTGAGGATACTTTCTCTCTGGGTGTCTGTAATGGCTGCCAGATGCTATCCAATCTCAAGCAGCTGATACCGGGTGCGGAATTATGGCCACGCTTTGTGCGTAACCGTTCGGAGCAGTTCGAAGCACGTACGTCGCTGGTTGAGATTGTCGAATCCGATTCAATTCTGCTCGCAGGCATGCATGGCTCTCGTCTTCCGATTGCAGTGGCGCACGGTGAAGGGCAGGCCGAGTTCGAGTCTGCTCAGCAACTGGAGCAGGTGAAGTCCCAGGTTGCGATGCGCTATATCGAGAACAGTGGAGCTGTTGCCGAGACCTATCCGGCGAATCCAAATGGCTCACCGCAGGGCATTACGTCTTTAACCACAACGGATGGTCGTGTCACCATTATGATGCCGCATCCTGAGCGCGTATTTCGTAGCGTGCAGATGTCATGGGCCCCCGAAGAGTGGGGTGAGGCATCACCCTGGCTGCGCCTGTTTGAAAACGGACGTGCCTGGGTTGATTGAAAGCCTGTCTCTCTATTCCGATAGCTGAATCAGGATGGTCACAAAAAGGCTGGAAGCCTCGTTTAAACACTGATTGACTGCATGGGAGTATTCTCTTGCTCAATGCGGTTGCTTCTGTTGAAATAGAAGGCCGCTGCCAAAATGCGGAATTAGTACAGAATAATATTCAGTTTGTCTGATATAGATAAGTCGGGCACTAACCATAAAAATAGCAGGAGAAGAGCATGGCACATGTTGTCGTATTGGGAGCAGGAACAGGGGGTATGCCTTGTGCCTATGAACTTCGCGATGAACTGGGTAAGGAGCACAAAATTACCCTGGTCAATGAGAGAGACTACTTCCAATTTGTACCATCAAATCCCTGGGTTGCTGTCGGTTGGCGTGACCGCGATGATATCTGTTTCGAAATCAAGCTCTATGTCGAACGCCGTGGCATAGACTTCCGCCATGGACGTGTTGATACGCTCGATGCAGAAAACAGCAAACTGGTCTTTCAGGATGGTGGCACCCTGGAGTATGACTTTCTTGTTGTTGCAACAGGTCCACGTCTTGCGTTTGAAGAGGTTGAAGGTGCCGGACCAGATGCGGGTAACTCACATTCAATCTGTTCTGTTGACCATGCAGAATCAGCCTTTACAGACTACAAGGCATTGCTGGAGAAAGGCAGCGGACATATCGTTGTTGGCGCAATGCCGTTTGCCAGCTGTTTTGGCCCCGCATACGAATTCGCCTTTATTGTTGATACCGATCTGCGTAAGCGCCGTGTGCGTGACAAGTTCCATATGACGCTGGTCACATCTGAACCCTATATTGGCCATCTCGGCCTCGGTGGTGTGGGCGATTCCAAGGGTATGCTCGAGTCCGAGTTACGTAATCATCACATCAAGTGGATCACCAATGCCAAGACTCAAAAAGTTGAGCCGGGCAAAATGTTCGTTGATGAACTCGACAACAATGGTGAGACAGCCAAGAGTCACGAGGTGGAATTTGACTTCGCCATGATGCTGCCGGCGTTCAAGGGTGTCGATGCCGTCGCTAATGTTGAGGGGCTGTGTAACCCGCGCGGTTTTGTCATGGTTGATGAGCATCACCGTAATCCGAAATACCCCAACATCTATTCAGCTGGTGTATGCATCGCAATTCCGCCGGTAGAGGCGACCCCGGTACCAACAGGTGCACCAAAGACCGGTTACATGATCGAGTCCATGGTGACCTCCATCGTGCACAATATTCACAATGAACTCGACGGCAAGCAGCCGGATCGTCACGGCACCTGGAATGCCATCTGTCTCGCAGACATGGGTGACACGGGTGCAGCTTTCGTTGCCCTGCCGCAGATACCCCCGCGTAACGTCGCCTGGTTCAAGAAGGGCAAGTGGGTACACATGGCCAAGATCGTGTTTGAGAAATACTTCATCCGCAAGATGAAGAAAGGCAGCTCGGAGCCAATCTACGAGAAGTATGTTCTCAAGATGCTTGGTATTACCCGCCTCAAGGATCAAAACTGATCCAGCTGACCTGAACAGAAAGCCCGGTTACATACCGGGCTTTTTTGTGGCTTTGCCGATGATGCAGGATACTGGTTGTTCATTATTTATGAGTGCATATGGGGTATATTTATAGTCAGAGAATAAATTACCGAGCAGCGTGCATGGAAGGATTCACCGAAGAGTCGTTTTGGTCAAAGATCAAGAAATACGCGATCATGGCTGGTCGTGAAGTGATTGAGTTGGCTTTAAAGCTTTATTACGCAACGCTGGATTCCGATACTCCGGCCTGGGCGAAGACAGTGATCACGGGTGCTCTTGCCTATTTCATCCTTCCTGTTGATGCAGTTCCAGATCTTTTGCCTGGCGGATATGTTGATGACCTTGGCGCATTAGCTGCAGCGGCAGCTACAGTCTCTGCGCATATCAAAGAAGAGCATGCAGCGAAGGCCAGGGAAACACTCAAGCGTTGGTTTGGAGGTGATGATAATAGTTTGGGGTCAGAGTAATAACTATGAAAACAATCGGTTTACTTGGCGGTATGAGCTGGGAAAGTACACTCGGCTATTACAGGGAAATTAACGAGGGTGTCAGTCATGCGCTCGGTGGCTTGCATTCAGCAAGGATTGCTATGTATAGCGTCGATTTCGAACAGATTGCGACACTGCAGGCGGCAGGAGACTGGGAGGGAACAGCAGATACCCTGATTGAGGCGGCTAAAAATGTGCAGTCAGCAGGAGCCGACTGCCTGCTTATTTGCACAAACACCATGCACAAGATTGCCCCGGAGATTGCGGCTGCGGTTCAGATTCCGATACTTCACATTGCTGATGCAACTGCAGAAGTGCTGATTGACGAAGGCGTAAAAACAGTTGGTCTGCTGGGTACAGCCTTCACAATGGAACAGGGATTCTATAAAGAAAGGCTTAAGAAGAACTACGGTCTTGAGGTTTTGGTGCCAAATAAAACCGACAGGGAAATCATCCATAGAGTCATTTACCAGGAGCTTTGCCTGGGGAAGATCGAGTCCGGCTCCAGGGCTGCGTATCTGCGTATCATCAATGCCTTGTCAGATCAGGGGGCAGAGGCGGTTATTCTCGGGTGCACTGAAATCTGAATGCTGGTCAACCAGGCTGATACGGAAGTCAGGTTGCTGGATACAACTGCTATACATGCAGCAAAAGCTGTTGAGTTCGCAATTGCAGAGAGTCAATAGGCTGCTACTGACTGGGCAGGACTCTCTTATTGAGATCAGTCGTAGCGTGACAGTGTGATCAGGTCTGCTCCAACTTGAGGCCTTCAATGCAGTGGATGATCGCTTTCATCTCCTCCTGGATGGCCATGGCATAAGTTTTCAGATGAACCTGCTTTCCATCATCTTTGATATCGAACCTGTTACCCCTGGTCTTTATCATCAGATTAATGTAATCGTTCTTGATGGTTGCTCTGAACGCCGGGCGATTTAATTTTCTGCCCGAAGTTAGCGTCGGGCTTTGTGCCAGTTCGGTCAGTCGTTCCATAAATGATGGAGTGAGTATGGTGCGCGAACTGATCTGATCATCGGCATAAACGTCAAAGAGTTTTTCAAATTCCGGGCTTTCAAGTCGGATAAGGTCTTTGTCGGGAAACAGCCTGTTGCCAAGCGAGTCTGCCTTGATGCGTATATAGCCCTGGTACTGCCTGTTAAGATGTATCGATAGAACATGCCCCCTGAATACGGTCTTATAAGAAGTTCTTCGATGACCCTTTGTATCTGTCTCCTGCTTCTTTTGAAGCTCGACCTCGTAGAACTGAAAGTCGGTTCCCTTTATCTCCCCCTTAACCAGATCCTCTGAACTGTATCTGTCGTATTGGGGTGCAATATCTTTCAATGCGTATCTGAACTCGCTCTCACTAGCGCCTTCTCTGCGGAGTTCGATGCCATCACCGTAGTGCCAGAGGACACGATTGCCGAAATCGAATTTTATTTTCTGCTTGAATCTGCGGACCGGTCTGTAGGCGTGTTTACTGAGGATTCCCATTAGGGCAATAATGCCCGCCCCCAGGAAGAAGGGTAACGAATGATCACCGGGATCAGCCATGGGGAATCCTTTTCCCCGCAATGCCAGTACGGCAATGATGACAATCATCAAAATGCCAGTGGTGCGAATGGCAATGCTTTTCTTTCTGTAGTTAGCCAGTAGCTCGATCGATTCTGATTCAAATACGCTCGCGTCTTTGAAAATTTCCGGGTCGAGTTGGATGCGATTTGATTCTACGTGTTCATCAGCCACGGCAATCAGTCACACTCAGAGGTAGTCGGATGCATCGACAGACTTGCGGGCGGACTCCTCTGCCTCGAAGAAGGGCATCTGGCGAATGTTTAACCAGTTGGCAAAGAAACTACTGGGAAAGATTTCGACCGCGTTATTCAGATCGCCAACAGCAGAGTTGTAGAAGCGCCTTGCTGCACTGAGGTTGTTCTCGACGTTTTCCATGGAGTCCATTGCATCAAGCATGGTGGCATCCGATTTAAGATCAGGGTAGTTCTCCACCGTGATTTTCAGCGCATCGAGCTTCGACTTGAGCATATTTTCAGCATCAATATGTTTACCGACCTGTTGCGGATCAGACTTGTCATAGCTGACGTTGGCTGAACTTCTCAGTTCAACAATCTCGCTTAACAACTCTTTCTCATGCTCCATGTATTTCTTTGCAGCCTTGAGCATGTTGGGGACCAGGTCAGTACGTTTTTGAAACTGCACATCGATTCCCGAGAGTGCCTCGAGAACCATGTTCTTTTTACGAATCAGGCTGGCGTAAATTGTGTATCCCACGATTAAAGGGATAAGTATGATAGCCGCCGTGATAATGAGTGATGGATCCATGCGCAAGCTCTCCGTTTCGATTGATTGTCTTTTGCTGATTATGCAGGATATTGCTGAGTACGGGTATAGTCTGCAGCCGTGAACTGCCGCATGTGAAGAAAACCGCAGGCGACCAGGCTTTTTTTCACTCCTCTACAGGGGTATTCTGTTCATATTCAAGAATATGAACGGGTTTCAACTGAAAAATGAACGACATTTCGAGTAAAGAGCGTCAAATCCTCATGACCATGCGCAAGGTGCTGGCAAATATTATCAAGGACACCACGCCTGAACATAAGGATATGAAGCATCCTCTGTCAGATGTGACAATTGACCAGGTACGCAACTGCCTGGGGATGATTTCGGCGCGCGAACGTGAGCTTGCCGACAAGGCAGGTGCAGCCGTCGAAAAACCCTATTTTACCGATGAGAAGCGCACTGCCGATGTGGTTTCAATCGACTCGATCAAGCCGGGTACGAAAAAGTAGAGTTAACCCAGGTTATATCTCCGTCATTCGAGTGACAGAATAAAATCCCACTGTGCTTCACTCAGGGGCATGATCGACAAGCGGTTGCCACGGCGAACCAGTGGACAGTCCTTGAGTTCCGTGTCAGCAAACTCTTTCAGCTCCTCAAGCGTAATGTTGCGCTTGAGTCTGCGTTTGTGCCTGATATCCACCATGTACCAGCGTGGATTGTCCGGGTCGCTCTTGGGGTCGTAATATTTCTCATTCGAGTCGAACGCAGTGTGGTCGGGATAGCCCTCTTTAACAACCGTCATGATGCCGACAATACCCGGCTGCTTACAGTTGGAGTGGTAAAAGAAGACGAGATCGCCCTTTTTCATCTCATCACGCATCATATTGCGTGCCTGGTAGTTTCTCACGCCGTCCCAGTGTTCGGTCTTCTTCGGCATGGCGATGAGGTGATCAATGCCGAAGACATCAGGTTCTGATTTCATCAGCCAGTAGTTTGGCTTCTCTTTTTTCTTCATTTCAATAAGTCCGTCAATGCGTTGTATCAGGGCATTTATAAATTTCAGTTGATTGCATTCAATTGTGCGCTATTGCACAATAAAGTTCATCCTGTTGTTTCTTCATTTGATGGCGTGGCAGGTTTATTTCTGGCGCTTTCAAGGCTTTTCTCATCCAGTCCCAATAACGACCTTTTCCAAAAGATATGACACAGAGCAATATTATTTCGTTTCTCAGAACCGGCATCAATAACTTTGAGCGTGGCAACCTGGCTGTTGCGGAGGATAATTTCAAGAAAATCCTGCAGATTAACCCCCGGCATCCGGACGCCCTGCACCTTCTCGGTATTGTTGCCAGTCAAAAAGGGGACAAGAAAGAGTCAGTTAGACTGATAAAGAAGGCGATTAAATTTGCTCCAAAAATAGCGATGTATTATCGCAACCTTGGTTTGATACTAATGGATCTTGGAAAAGCAAAGGATGCAATAACGCATTTCAAGAAGGCAATCAGCATCGATGGCAAGGATGCTGATGTCTATAATGATTTGGGTACTGCTCTCAGCAGTGTTGGAAGGATTCCTGAGGCAATCGAGGCGTACAAGGACTCCTTGAAAGTCAATCCGGGCAATCCGTTGGCGTTAAATAATCTGGGCAACGATCTCTTTCAAACGGAAAAATTTAACGAGGCGAAAGAGGCATACCTGAAAGCGATTGATATTGATCCGCGTTATTCAGAGGCTCATTTTAATCTTGCCAATGCGTATGCTGCCAGTGGCCAGTTTGAAGAGGCGATCGATAGTTTTAATGCGACGATCAGTATCAAGCCTGAATATGTTGAAGCTTATTATAATCTCGGTAACGCGTTATCGAATAACGGGCAGCATAACGAGGCTATAAAAAATTACAATAAAGCAATCCAGCTCAAGCCTGATTATGCTGAGGCTTTCAGTAATCTTTGTGAGATATACGAAAAACAACACATGCTTGCCGAGTTGGAAAGTGCCATTGAGCAGGCGCGCGGAGTGCTTCCTAGCGATGAGCCATGGCTGCTGTACCGAACAGCCCAACTCGCCAGTCGGGAAAAGCGTCTGGAAGATACCCGGGATATTCTGGAAAGTATCAATCTTGAGTCTGCTCAACCAAGATTGAAAATAAGCTGCGCAGAACTTCTTGCAAAGACATATGACAAACTTGGCCAGTTTTCACTGGCTTTCGACCAATTTGAACTCAGCAATCAGCTGACCACGGAGTTTTTCAATAATCCTCAAGCCAGTGCTCAGAACTACATGGATACGGTTGTGCGACTTTCTGACGCATGGTCGAGCGCTGGAAAAGTCAACTGGCCTTCAATTCCGAATTCGGAAAACCAGCCTTCTCTTGCATTTCTTGTCGGGTTTCCACGCTCCGGGACTACCCTTCTCGACACAATTCTTCGCTCGCACCCGGACGTCTCTGTTGTTGAGGAAATGCCCATGGTGAAAGCCATGAAGGATCACCTGGCCGATACAGCATCACCTGAGTTGTTGACAGAATTGAGTGATGAGCAAGTTGGTGAACTGAGAAAGATTTATTTTGATGAGTTGCATTCAAGTGCTGAGGTCGATAGTGCGAACAAGCTCATTATTGACAAGTTCCCCCTCAACCTGATGAATGTCGGTTTAATCCACCGGGTCTTTCCGGATGCCAAATTCATCCTGGCATTACGGCATCCATGTGACTGTGTTCTGAGCTGTTTCATGCAGTACTTTAAAGTGAACGAGGCGATGGCTAATTTTCTGGATTTACAGCAGTCGGCCAAGTTGTATGATGCGGTCATGAAGCTTTGGGAGCATTACAACAATGCACTTGATCTTGAGGTTGAGTCCTTGAAATACGAAGACTTAGTGCAGGATTTACAGGGTACGGTGGAGCCGATCCTGAATTTTCTCGATCTGGAGTGGGATGACAATCTGTTTGATTATCAGAAAACAGCTATGTCGAGAGGGCGAATTAATACGCCAAGCTATAACCAGGTAACCCAGGGCCTGTATACGCAAGCCAGTGGTCGATGGGTAAATTACAAGGACAGGATTGAACAGATTATCCCAACCCTTGAGCCATGGGCTGAAAAGTTTGGTTACAAGGGCGGGGCGTGAGTTTTGGTTTCCAGGGCTGAAACATCCCATGGACTCAGCTCTGTTTGAATGACCTGGAAAGATCAATTGTGGACGAAATGATTGGTAAGAAGTTGATGATTTCAGGTATGGCAATTGAAGTGATTTCTGATGCAGGTGATCTCTGGGAAACTCGCAACATCACCACCAGTGAAACCGTGTTTTTCAATAAGTCAGTTCTTCAGAACGCAATCAAGTTGGGCAAGGCAGAAGAGATTTCAGAATCTGATAATAATTAGAATTCTGTCAGGTGCTGCCTAAGATCGCCCATTTTTAAGGGTATCCGCCAGCTGTTGAAAATGCTCCAGGCGCCAAGCCGGTATCTTGCCGGCATCGCGTGCTTCAATCAGTGCGCAGTCGGGTTCGTGTGAGTGACTGCAGTTGGAGAAGCGGCAATGCCCCAGCTGGGAAGCAAACTCCCTGAACCCCGATTCCAGTTGCTCACGACTATTGATAGTGAGGCGAAAACTGCGCACGCCGGGCGAGTCGATGATGCGTCCGCCCGTTGGCAACCTGTAGAGAGTGGTTGTTGAGGTGGTATGGCGTCCCAGCCCGGTGGCCTCAGAGATTGCGCCGGTCTGAATCTCCTGGTCCGGGATCAGGCGGTTGATCAGGGATGATTTGCCTACGCCTGATTGCCCCACAAGGATGCTGGTCTCGCCGGCGAATAGCTGGTCCAGCTGTTCGAGCCCAATCTTCTGCTTGGCACTGATTGCGATCGTCTCATAACCGATTTCCCGGTAGTCATCGAGACGCTGTTCCAACTTGCGGGATGTATCACTGTCGTCGAGTAAATCACACTTGTTGAGCAGGATCACTGCCTTAACGCCGATTAACTCGGCTGTCACCAGGTACTGGTCAATCAGGTAACCGGTTGGTTCGGGCTGTGGTGCAATGACGACGACTAGCTGGGTGATGTTGGCGGCAATCGGCTTGTCGCGACCGCTGTAGTCGGGGCGAACCAGTGCTGAATGACGCTCCTCGAGTGCCGAGACAATACCGTGATGTTCGTCAATACGATGCCAGACAACATGGTCGCCACACACGATCTGGCCTATATTCTGCCGAATCTGGCAGGGTGTCATCTGTTGCTCGTTATCTGCTACGACCACCTGCTTGCCATGGCGAATGATAACGGTTCCTTGCTGTGCCTCACCAAGCGTTTCATCACTGTCAGTGGTTGATTCGCTGCCGGCAGAGTCTCTCTGTTGTTGCTGGCGTTTTGCAATGCGTGCAGCCTGTTGCTTGCTCAGACGCCGGGCCATGCGTGCTTACTTGAATTTGTAGTGGTTGTTGTTGAGATGTTTGACAACAGCATGAATATCCTCGTCGAACCAGCGTGTTCCAAGATTGGCATCACAACGCCTGACTTGCGCCTCAAGTGCATTGATGTTTCCAACTCTGCGGTCGGTGCGTGTATAGATTTCTGTCCCATGGCACCTGGAGCAATCACGTTGTAACAACTGTTCGGCATCCTGGGCTTGTGCAGCAGTTGCTGTCAGTAGCGCCATGCCTGCAAGTAACAGTTTTTTCATTTTCTGAATCCAATCTGTGAATGTAATCACAGTTTAGTCGAAAGCGGTTGCGGGTGACACCTTCATCCATGTGGAAATAGGTGAAGAGAGGTGCATCATTGACTCTTTGATTTCACAAGTCAAAAATGGCACTCTTTACCGATACCTCTAATGGAACTGAAATACATGGCTGAAGAGCACACTCGCCTGATCTGGATCGACTTGGAAATGACAGGTCTGGATACGCGCAATGACACGATTATTGAGATCGCAACTATTGTCACCGATCAGCACCTGGAGGTCGTTGCCGAGGGCCCTGTAATTGCCATCCACAAACCGGACAAGGTATTGGATGGAATGGACGACTGGAATACCCGTACCCATGGTGAATCAGGCCTGGTTGATCGTGTGCGTGAAAGCAAGCATGATGCGGCCGCAGCTGAACGCGAGACCTTGGCTTTTCTTGAGCAGTATGTGGCCGAAGGTGCATCGCCCATGTGCGGCAACAGCATCTGCCAGGACAGACGTTTCATGGCCCGCGAAATGCCCAGGCTGGAAGCCTGGTTTCACTATCGCAATCTCGATGTCAGTACAATCAAGGAGCTTGCCCGGCGTTGGAAGCCCGATGCGTTGAAGGGATTAAGCAAGCAGGCCAAGCACCTGGCGATGGATGATATTCGCGACTCGATTGCAGAGCTCAAGCACTACCGCGAGCATTTCTTCAATCTTGAGCCAATGAACGTGGCTGACGACAACGCTGATAATTAGTCGCTGCCGAGATTCGAAAGCGCCCACTCAATATGTTCTTTTACCAGCAGTGACGCATCTGCAAGCGCCCGTTGCAGGCTGCTGATGACTTCACTTCCACCGCTGGAATTTCCCAGTGCCACGGCAAGATTGCGTTGCCAGCGCTGGTAGCCGATACGTCGGATGGCCGAGCCTTCGGTGCGCTTCAGGAATGTCTCTTCACTCCAGCTGAACAGTTCGAGCAGGGTCTTCTTGTCAAGTTCGTGACGCGGCAGAAAGTCTTCTTCTCCGGTGCTCTGTGAAAAGCGATTCCACGGACAAACGGCCTGGCAGTCATCACAGCCGTAGATGCGATTGCCGATCTGCTTGCGCAGTTCCAGCGGAATCGCTTCGTGCAGTTCGATAGTCAAATAAGAGATACAGCGGCGCGCATCAACCACGAAGGGTTCGACAATTGCTTGCGTGGGACAGATGTCAATGCATTCGCTGCAGCTGCCACAATGCTCCTCAGCGGGATCATCAATTGGTAACGGCAAGTCGACGTAGAGTTCACCGAGAAAAAACCATGACCCTGCATTCCTGCTGATGAGATTGCTATGCTTGCCGATCCAGCCAAGCCCCGCCTTTTCCGCAATCGGTTTCTCAAGAACCGGCGCCGAGTCGACAAATACGCGATAACCGAATTTGCCATGTGCTGATGTGATCCGGTCTGCCAGTTGTTGCAGGCGCTTGCGCAGCAGCTTGTGATAGTCACGTCCAAGGGCATAGCGTGAGATAAATGCCTGTGCCGGTTCTTGCGTCAGCGCGAGCAGGTCTTCCTGCTTGTCCGGCAGATAATTCATGCTCACGGAAATCACCCGCAAGGTGCCAGGTTCCAGCTCTCCCGGGCGTGAGCGTTTCACACCATGCCGCGACATGTACTCCATGTCACCATGGTAACCATTGCCAAGCCAGGCGTGCAGACGTGACTCGGCAAGTGTCAGGTCGGTATCCGTGATACCGCACTGCTGAAAGCCGAGTTCACCGGCCCACGACTTGATGTCGCTGGCGACCTGTTGAAGAGCTGTTGATGATTCAGTCATCAAATGGCGTCTGCTGGGTTATTATTGAAGTTATCCATTATCCGTTTAACCTATGCAATACACCAGTTGAAAGATCAGATGACAGAAGTGAGAAAACTGCCGCACAAAGATCAGCTGCCTTATGCACTCTATCGTGCTGCACAGGTGCGTGAACTGGATCGCCTCGCGATCGAACAGTTTTCGATTCCATCACTGCAGTTGATGGAGCGTGCAGGGAGTTTTGCATTTGACCTTTTACGCAGGACATGGCCGCATAGAAAGAGCATCACAGTTCTTTGCGGTGGTGGTAATAATGGTGGAGACGGTTACGTGGTTGCACGCCTGGCACACGAGGCTGGCTTCACAGTCCGACTGTTGCCGATGGTTGATGAGGCGCGCTTGCAAGGCGATGCGCTGACCAATGCGAAGGCGTGTGAAAAGCTTGATATCAACGTCATATCATCACTGGATATCGACACGGATCATGGCGTGATTGTTGATGCCTTGCTCGGTACCGGGCTCGACCGGCAAGTTGAGGGGCGCTGGGCCGAATGCATTGCACAGGTGAATTCAATGCGAACGCCGGTGCTTGCAATTGATATCCCCTCGGGCCTCAATGCAGACAGCGGTGCAGCTATGGGTTGCGTTGTGCGTGCAGATGCCACGGCCACATTTATCGGTTTGAAGCAGGGGCTCTTCACCGGCGACGGACCTGGCTGCTGCGGTGAAATTCATTTTGATTCTCTCGATGTGCCGGCGAAACTCTACGCCAGCCAGATTCTCACTGCCCGTCGACTCGATTGGAAGAGGGAGAAAACACTACTGCGACCATTGATGCCGACTGCCCACAAGGGGAATCAGGGGCATTTGCTGATTGTTGGTGGCGATCAGGGTACTGTCGGGGCAACACGCCTCGCTGCCGAGGCAGCGCTGCGTAGTGGTGCCGGTCTAGTTAGTGTGGCGACGCGGGAAGCCAGTTGCGCGAGCATCATTGCAGGGCGCCCCGAGATCATGGCGCAACCAATCGAGGATCCGCAGGCATTGCGGGGTTTGCTCAAGCGTGCCGATGCGATCGTGGTGGGGCCGGGCCTCGGTCAGCAGAAATGGGGTCAATCACTGTTTGATTCTCTCTGTGAGACTGAACTGCCCGTGCTGATCGATGCTGATGGACTCAACCTGCTGGCAAAACAACCGGACAGGAATGAGAAACGGATATTGACACCACATCCGGGTGAGGCAGCACGACTGCTTGATTGCTCAACAGCCGAAATAGCCAGCGACAGGATTGCTGCAGCCGAAGAGATTCAGAAGCGCTACGGTGGTGTCATTGTTCTCAAGGGAGCCGGCAGTGTGATCTGCTATGGATCAGGACGCCGTCCTGCAATCTGCAGCGAGGGCAATCCGGGCATGGCGACTGCTGGTATGGGTGATCTGCTCAGTGGTGTGATCGGCTCCCTGCTTGTGCAGGGGTATGACATGGCATCTGCAGCTGAAATGGGTGTTTGCCTGCATGCGGCGGCCGGTGACCTGGTGGCACGTGATGGTATGCGTGGCATGATCGCATCTGATCTTTTGCCGAAACTGCGTTCATTGTTGGGGTAACTGATGCAGATACAGCTCGACTCAGAACAGCAACAGCAGGAATTCGGTGCGCAACTCGGTTCACTGTTGCCAGCCGTTGCCAAAGGGGGGTTTGTCATCTACCTGCAGGGGGATTTGGGTGCGGGCAAAACAACCCTGGTGCGAGGTATGCTGCGTGGTCTTGGCTGGCAGAAGGCGGTCAAAAGCCCGACCTATACGATCATGGAGCCCTACGAACTGGATGTCATCAGTCTCTACCATTTCGATCTCTATCGCCTCGCCGACCCTGAAGAACTCGATTACCTAGGACTACGCGACATGGTTGGTCACGGTGTGCTGGTATTCGAATGGCCGGAGAGGGGAGTATCGGGTCTGCCGCCTGCCGATTTGCTGATAGAAATAGCTCATCGTCAACAGGGGCGTGAGTTAAATCTGACGAGTTGCAGTGCTTCAGGGCGCTCTCTGCTGCAGAAGGTGTCGGGGTAATACCTTCCTTTTATATAAATTATTTATTAAAAAAGATGCCTATCTCTAGGAAATTATTGGAGAAAGCATTGTTTTATGCTATTTTTTAACTATTAAAGGGTCGAGGAGGGTTTTTGTGTTTGCGCGTCTGCTGATTTCTTTGGCATTGCTCACAAGCTGCTTTGTCTCTGTCCCGCTGTTGGCCGGTGAGCAGATCAAGGGTGTGCGCAGTTGGAGTGCACCTGAGCGCACGCGCCTGGTTTTTGACACCACCGGGCAGGTTGAACACAGGATATTCAGTCTCGATAATCCCGGCCGGATTGTTATCGATATCAAAAACTGTCGACTCACAGACAACTCTCCCACACTGATTGACAACCGTTTCGTCAAGGCGATGCGCAGCGGTGTTCGTGATAAAAGCGGTATTCGACTGGTTCTCGATCTCAAGGAGAACGCCACGGCGAAAAGTTTCCAGCTCAAGCCGAACGGTTCCTACGGCCACCGCCTGGTTGTTGATCTTTATGAGAAAAAACAGGTCAGCGCAGAAACAGGTGTTGACGAGGCTCTTGCACGTCTCGCAAAAGCCGAGAAGGCGACAAAAGCAGCGGCAGCGGCAAAAACAGAAAAAGCCGCTACAACTGCAAAAGTTGCTAAAACCCCGGCTGAGCCTCCCAAGCCAGCCAGGGACCTGGTCATTGCGATTGATGCCGGACACGGTGGTGAAGATCCGGGCGCACGCGGTAAACGCGGTACGCGTGAGAAAGATGTAGTGCTCTCTATATCGAAAAAACTCAAGGCGCTGGTCGATGCCGAGCCCGGCATGAAGGGCGTGCTGGTACGCAAGGGCGATTACTATATTCCGTTGCGCAAACGTATGGTGATTGCACGCAAGCAAAAAGCTGACTTCTTTGTCTCCATCCATGCGGATGCTTTCAAGGACTCTCGTGCACATGGTGCATCGGTCTACGTCTTGTCCAAGAGTGGTGCTTCAAGTGAGGCGGCAAAGTGGCTTGCGGTGAAGGAGAACTCTTCCGACCTGGTTGGCGGCGTGAGCCTCGATGACAAGGATAATGTCCTTGCCTCAGTACTACTGGATCTGTCCCAGTCTGCATCCATGCAGGTCAGCCACGATGTGGCCGGTAAGACACTCCGAAACCTGCGCAAACTGGGGCCGACACACTCACGCAAGGTGCAGAAAGCGCGTTTCGTCGTACTCAAGTCGCCTGACATCCCCTCGATGCTTGTTGAAACAGCCTTTATCTCCAACCCCGGAGAAGAGAAAAAACTGCGTAAGGCGAGTTACCAGAAGAAGCTTGCAGAAGCGATTCTTGGTGGTATCCGTACCTATTTTCACAAATCGCCACCGCCGGATACCTGGCTGGCGCGTCGTAACGACCCGGTAAAAAGTGACAAGTATGTCATCGCCCCGGGCGATACCCTGTCGGAAATTGCGGTCAAATACAGCGTCAGTACCTCTGCGCTGCGTAGTGTCAACAATATCAATGGCGATCGCATCCGCATCGGACAGGTGCTGAAAATTCCTGCTGAGGGATAACGGCTTGTAAGAGCGGCGTACTCGCCGTGATTATGTGGCAGTTTCAATCGCCCGGGGGGCTCCTACAAAACAGCAGTCAGCATCCAGCATGTAGTGACTCTGTGATAGAGTGATACCCTATTGAAAATCGCACTTCTACCAACCGATTCAACGTGAGTAACACTTTTCGGCGCGTACACGCCCTTCCTTCAGTCCTCATCAACCAGATAGCCGCTGGCGAGGTTGTCGAGCGCCCGGCTTCCGTGGTCAAGGAGTTGGTCGAAAACAGCCTGGATGCCGGCGCAACAGATATTGATGTTGCAGTTGATCAGGCCGGCGTCAAGCGCATCCGCATCCGTGATGATGGTCACGGGATTCTTTCTGATGATATCGGCTTGGCACTATCACGCCATGCAACCAGTAAACTTACATCACTGGAAGATCTCGAGCGCATAGCCAGTATGGGTTTCCGTGGTGAAGCCCTGCCGAGTATCGCCTCGGTATCACGTCTTGCCCTGACATCTCGTACTGCAGATGATGCGCATGCCACCATGGTCGATTCTGCCGGCGAGGTGAGTGCGGCAGCACACCCTGTTGGCACGACGCTGGAAGTGGTCGATCTTTTCTACAATACTCCGGCACGCCGCAAGTTTTTGAAAACCGAGAAGACCGAGTTCGGTCACATTGAGCAGCTGCTACGACGCATTGCGCTGGCACGTTTCGATGTCGGTTTCCGGTTAACCCATAATGGTCGTGAGGTGTTGCGCCTTGCGCCTGCCATGCAGCGAGAGCAGCAGCTGCAACGCCTGGCACAACTCCTCGGCAAGGGCTTTGTTGAGAATTGCCTCGAGCTTGATCACGAGGCGGCAGGTCTGCATTTGTGGGGCTGGGTTGGCTTGCCGACTTTTTCGCGTAGCCAGGCCGATATGCAGCACTTTTTCGTCAATGGCCGCATGGTGCGTGACAAGCTGGTTGCGCACGCTATCCGCCAGGCGTTTCAGGATGTGCTTTTTCACGGCAGGCATCCCGCCTATGTTCTCTACCTTGAGCTCGATCCGGTGCTTGTTGATGTCAACGTGCATCCCACTAAGCACGAGGTGCGTTTCAGGGAAGGCCGCCTTGTTCACGATTTTCTCTTCCGTACCCTGCACAAGGTGATTGGTGAGAGTCGTCCTGGTGATCTACCCGCTGGCAGCGAAGAGGGCGTGTCGTCGACTGCACAATCTTCCTTTTCTCCGGGAAGGCCCGCCTATACACAAGCGGCGGTGCCTCCACAGCAGTCACTCGGTCTCTCTGTGCGCGACAAGCAGGCAACTTATGAGGCGGTTAATCGCCTGCAGATGCCTGCATCCGGCAGACAGCAACCGGCAGTCGGCATTCAGCAGCAATCAGATGAGATGCAAGTGCCCGTTGGTGATGAGAGTGTGCCGCCGCTGGGTTACGCGGTGGCGCAGTTGCATGGCATCTATATTCTTGCCGAGAACAGTGAGGGCATGGTTGTGGTCGATATGCATGCAGCCCATGAGCGTATCACCTACGAGCGCATGAAACTGGCGCTGGAGGAGGGCGGTATGCGTTCACAACCGTTACTGGTTCCAGTCTCAGTCGATGTCAGCAGTCGTGAAGCGGAACTGGCACGAGAGTGCCGTGATCAGTTACTGGAACTGGGTATGGAGATTGATGCACTGGGCAAGGAAAAACTTGTGATTCGATCCATGCCGGTCTATCTGCAGGGTGCCAATGCCGAACAGCTGTTGCGTGATATCCTTGCTGACCTTGCGGTCCACGGTAATAGTCAGCGTGTCGCGGAGAATATCAACGAGATGCTCGGCACAATTGCCTGCCATGGCTCGGTGAGAGCGAACAGGCGCCTGACGCTACCTGAAATGAATGCATTGCTGCGCGACATGGAAGAGACTGAACGCAGCGGTCAGTGTAATCATGGCCGTCCAACCTGGGTTCAACTCGGGCTTGGTGAGATCGACAAGTGGTTCAGCCGCGGACAATGAAACAGCAACTGCCACCTGCTATTTTTATTATGGGGCCTACCGGGTCGGGCAAGACAGCGCTGGCAATGGAGCTGGTTGAGAGCCTGCCGTGCGACATCATCAGCGTTGATTCTGCGCTGGTCTACCGTGATATGAATATCGGCACCGCGAAACCGACGCCAGATGAATTACACCTTGCGCCACACCGGCTGATCGACATCTGTGACCCGGACGAGGCCTATTCAGCAGCACGTTTTCGCGAGGATGCACTGTGCGAGATGCAACAGATCACTGAGGCCGGGCGTATTCCCTTGCTGGTCGGTGGCACCATGCTCTATTTTCGCGCCCTGCAGCACGGCCTGTCGCCACTACCGGAGGCGGATGAGTCGGTTCGGACGCAGTTGCTCGAAGAGGCGCAGCAGGACGGCTGGGAAGCGATGCACCGGCAGTTGCAACAGGTAGATCCGGCAGCGGCACAGCGAATTCATCCCAACGACCCGCAGCGTATCCAACGCGCACTGGAAGTCTATCGTATTACCGGCAAGCCAATGACGGAGGTGCAGCAGCAAAAACAGGAGCTACTTCCGTACCGGGTTCTGAAGCTGGTATGGGCGCCCTTTGGCCGAGAGGAGTTGCGTGAGAGGGTCGCTGTGCGTTTCAGGCAGATGCTGGAACAGGGCTTCGAGGATGAGGTTCGCTCCCTGCTGGAGAAATATGACCTCGCCCCCGATTTGCCCTCGATGCGCAGCGTCGGTTACCGCCAGATGTTGCAGTATATTCGCGGCGAAATCAGTCATGATGAGATGGTTGAGACGGCGATCACGGCCACGCGGCAGCTCGCCAAGCGCCAGATGACATGGCTCAGAAAGGAGGAGGATGCGATCTGGCTGAAACAGCGTAGTGAGCTTGGGGAACATTTACACCATTTCGGAGTCCATTGAGTTTCAAGCTGTAGATGTCTATGATAGGCAGACTGGCGCCGGTGTTTTACGCCAAAAAATTACAATAACCAAGCCACAAAAGGATATACCATCATGTCAAAAGGGAAAAATTTACAAGATCCTTTCCTCAACGCGCTGCGTAAGGAGCGTGTACCTGTTTCGATTTACCTTGTGAACGGCATCAAGCTGCAGGGCCAGGTCGAGTCTTTCGATCAGTTTGTTGTTCTGCTCAAGAATGCTGTCAGCCAGATGGTCTACAAGCACGCCATCTCCACCATTGTGCCAGCACGGAATGTCCGTCTCGCCACTGAAGAAGATTCTGACCAGCCTGAGCCGGGTAACGCCTGATATCATTATTTTCAGGTTCTGATTAACTCGTGGAGCTTTTCGAACGCCCGGATAGTGGTGAGCGTGCCGTCCTTGTGCATGTCGGTTTTTCCGGGCAGCCAGACGAGGAGGAGCTCCAGGAGTTTGCTGAACTCGCCGGTTCTGCCGGTGCAGAGGCGATTGCACAGCTGACAGGTGTGCGTACATCACCGGATAGCAGGACATTTATCGGCAAGGGGAAGCTCGAAGAGCTCAAGGAACTGCTTGCCATGCACGACGGCGAGCTGGTGATATTTGATCATGAGCTATCACCTGCCCAGGAACGCAACCTCGAAGCCGAACTCTCCTGCCGGGTACTCGATCGATCCGGCCTGATGCTGGATATTTTCGCCCAGCGTGCACGCTCCTTCGAGGGCAAGCTGCAGGTTGAGCTGGCGCAGCTCAAGCACCTCTCCACGCGTCTGGTAAGAGGCTGGACTCACCTCGAACGTCAGAAGGGTGGTATCGGCCTGCGTGGACCGGGTGAAACCCAGTTGGAGACAGACCGGCGGCTCATCGGGGCGCGTATCACCCGTATCCAGAAGCGTCTTGATAAAGTTGATGCCCAGCGCGAACTGGGGCGCAAGGCACGTCGCCGTGCAGATACGCCTACCGTTTCCCTGGTCGGTTATACCAATGCCGGCAAATCCACTCTCTTCAATCGTCTCGTTGAGGCCGATGTCTACGCTCAGGACCAACTGTTTGCGACACTTGATCCAACACTCAGGCGGCTTGAATTACCGAATAATACCTCGCTGGTGCTGGCAGATACGGTCGGATTTATTTCGCGTCTTCCGCACGAGTTGATCGCGGCATTCAAGTCAACCCTGCAGGAGACCATTGATGCTTCCCTGCTGTTGCATGTTGTTGATGCCTCCAATCCGCAATATCAAATACAGGTTGCCGAAGTGGATGATGTGTTACAACAGATCAACGCGGAAACCATCCCTCAGCTGATCGTAATGAACAAGATCGACCGAATGGAAGAGGTCGAGCCGCGTATCGAAAGAGATGATGAGGGGCGTCCGATCAAGGTCTGGCTCTCTGCCGTCAGTGGTGAGGGAATTAACCTGCTTATCGAGGTGCTGGCAGAACTCGCGGCGAGTGAGCAGGTGACGAAAACAGTCGAATTGCCCCCGTCAGAAGGCGCATTGCGAGCTGCACTCTACCGTGAAGCAGACATCCTCGAGGAGAAATACTCGGAAAAGGGCGATACGATCGTCAGTTTCAGGATGCCCCTGCGCAGCTTCAATCAACTCAAAAAGAACTTCCCTCTGTTGGGCGAGGAACCATCCGCAGAGTGAAGTAGTCCAAAATCACTTGAAGTGTATGGTATGAATTGTGCGCCAATCCGGCTAGAATTCGTGCTTTGGCATTATTTGTCCATTATTAAATTACTATTCCGGAGTTTTGAATGGCATGGAATCAACCGGGTGGCGGCGATCGCGACCCCTGGGGTGGAGGCAATCGTAATGACGGCCCGCCTGATCTAGACGAAGTAGTCAAGAATCTGCAGAAGAAGCTTGGCGGGCTGTTTGGCAAATCGCGTGGCAACGGCGGCGGTGAAAGCTCCGGTGGTGGCGGTGGCTTTCCCAGCGGTATTGGCGGCAAGGGTGTCGCTGCACTGTTGGTGGTTGCTGCGGCAGTCTGGGCTGCGAGCGGGTTCTATATTGTGCAGCCGGCAGAACGTGGTGTTGTGTTGCGTTTTGGTGCCTTCGGGGATGTTACCCAACCGGGGCCAAACTGGCATATCCCTTATCCAATAGAGGAAGTTATCAAGGTTAACGTTGATAATGTCGAGAACTTTCAAGTTGAAGCACACATGCTGACGCGCGATGAAAATATCGTCGACCTGGAACTCAAGGTGCAGTATCGCATCTCAGCTCCTGAAACCTACCTGTTCAGGGACTTTGCCCCGGAGAAAACCATACGCGATGCGACCGAAACGACGCTGCGTGAGGTTGTGGGACAGAATCCACTCGACAGCATTATCGTCTCGGAAAATCGTAGCCAGATTGCAGACGCTGTAGAGCAGGGCCTGCGTACTTTGGTCGAACGTTATCAGACGGGTCTCGAGATTGTTGGTGTCAATATTCAGCGTGCGGGTGCACCACCTGCTGTAAAAGAGGCGTTTGATGACGTCAACAAGGCGCGCGAGGACAAGGAGCGCTTCGAAAACAAGGCCGAGGCCTATGCTAACGAGATTGTACCGCGTGCACGTGGTGCTTCTGCCCGTCGTCTTGAAGATGCCAAGGCCTACAGGGCCCAGGTCATTGCAGAGGCTGAAGGTGAGTCTGCGCGCTTTCTCTCGCTCCTTGGCGAGTACAAGAGGGCGCCAGAAGTGACACGCCAGCGTCTTTATCTGGAAACTGTTGAGCAGGTCTACAGTGACACGAGTAAAGTGGTCATGGATACCAACTCAAGCAATAATCTTACCTACATTCCGCTGGACCAGTTGATGAAGCAGCGCACCCGTACAGCTCCTCAGCAGGAGCAGTTCGATGATCTTGGGACGACGGCGGCAGATCCCGGCGACAGCCAGGCAACAGAGCGTGTTGATTCGCGTGGCAGCCGTGACAGGAGGACTCGTTGATGGGTAAATTAATCGTTGGAATCGTACTGGTTGCACTGGTTGCACTGGTTTCTATGGCATTTGTCGTCGATGAGCGCGAGGTTGCTATCAAGCTGCGTCTCGGTGAGATCGTCGAGACCGAATATGATCCGGGTGTCCATTTCCGTATCCCGCTGATCAACTCCGTAATCAAGTTTGACCGCCGCATACAGACGCTTGATTCACGTCCACAGGAATTTCTCACCATTGAGAAGAAGTTCGTCGTGGTGGACTCTTTCGTCAAGTGGCGCATTTTACAGGTCGAAAAGTTCTACCGTACCACGCGCGGTGACATGCGACGTGCAGCTGAGCTGCTGGGCGAACGAATCAACACGGCACTGCGTGACGAGTTCGCCAAGCGCACCATCCAGGAAGTTATCTCTGGTGAACGTGCTGAAATCATGGAATTGCTTGCGAAGTCGGCTTCTGAAGATGCATCTGACCTTGGTGTTGAAATTATCGACGTACGTGTCAAGAAGGTTGATTTCCCCCCGCAGTTGAGCGAGGCGATCTACCGTCGTATGCGTACCGAGCGTGAACGTGCGGCCAAGGAGCTGCGTGCACAGGGTGCCGAGGCAGCCGAAAGGATTCGCGCAGAGGCAGAGCGCGAGCGTACTGAACTGCTAGCTGAAGCCTATCGTGATGCGGAGAAAATCCGTGGTGAGGGTGATGCGAAATCTGCAGAGATTTACGCCACTGCATTTGAACAGGATGCTGAATTCTATGCCTTCTGGCGCAGTCTCAGCTCCTATCGCACCATCTTCGAGCAGGGTGGTGACGTGATGCTGTTGAATCCTGAATCGGAATTTTTTCGTTACTTGAATCAGCAATCGCAGTAGAATCAGATTGTTGAGTTAGTTGCACAGGCCGGGCTTGTCCCGGCCTTTTTCAGGATTGACCCGGGCTAGACTATGCAGGATCTGTGGGCGGCACTTGCGCTGTTAATGATTATCGAGGGAATTTTTCCCTTTCTCTCGCCACAGAAATTTCGCGAGACAATGCGTAAAATGTCCGACATGGACGACAATTCGATGCGAACGGCGGGGATAATCAGTATGATTGCCGGCCTTGTCCTGCTTTACCTGGTGCGTCTGTAGAAAACGACATAGAGAATGATGAAAAGGCAAAATGAACACTGGTTGCTGCCGGAAGGCATAGACGAACTGTTACCGCCACAGGCGGAACAGGTTGAACAGTTGCGCCGGCAGTTACTGGACCTGTACCACAGCTGGGGTTATCAGCTGGTGATGCCGCCGCTGGTCGAGTACGTCGAATCGCTGCTCACCGGAACCGGTGCAGATCTTGATCTGAAAACTTTCAAACTGACCGATCAGCTGAGCGGCCGCATGATGGGTCTGCGTGCAGACATGACACCGCAGGTTGCACGCATCGATGCACACAAGTTGTGCAGCGACAAACCGTCACGGCTTTGTTATATCGGTAATGTATTGTGGACTCGTCCCGATGGTTTTGGCGGTTCACGCAGCCCGCTACAGGTAGGCGCCGAGCTTTTTGGTCATGACGGTGTTGCCAGTGATGTCGAGGTTCTGACCCTGATGCTGGAGACGCTAAAGGCAGCGGGTTTGCCGCGTATTCATTTCGACCTCGGGCACGTGGGCATCTATCGTGGCCTTGTCGAGCAGGCAGGTATCAGCAGTGAAGATGAAATGGTGCTGTTCGATGCGCTGCAGCGCAAGGCGCTGCCAGAGATCGAGAGCCTGATCGCTGAGCTGGAGCTGGACAGTGACATGGCCGACATGCTGCTGGCTCTGCCGAGTCTGAGTGGCGATATTTCAACGCTTGATGATGCGAAAAACAGGCTGGCTAAGGCATCACCAGAGGTCAAGGCGGCGCTTGAGAATCTTGAGCAGATCGCCACCGCGATCGCATCGAGAGTCAGCGAGGCGAGTGTGCATATTGATATTGCCGAACTGCGCGCCTATCACTACCAGACAGGTATTGTGTTTGCAGCATTTGCACCGGGCAGTGGTACCGAGATAGCACGCGGTGGTCGCTATAATGATATTGGTCGTGCTTTCGGACGTGCTCGTCCGGCAACAGGTTTCAGCACAGATTTGCGTGTTCTTTCGGAGCTTGGCTCTGTACAGCAGGCGCAACAACCGACACGCATTCTGGCTCCCTGGGGTGAAGATGCTGAATTGCTTGCGCTGGTTAACAGCTTGCGTCAGGAAGGACGCATCGTAATCCAGGAGTTGCCGGGGCAGGATGTTGATATGGTCGCTATGGAGTGCGGCGAGGTTATACGCAAGACAGATGCTGGCTGGCGTGTCGAGAAAGGGAATTGACACAAGTTTTTTTGATTTTATTTTCGGAAGTGTAGAGATGGGCAAGAATGTCATAGTAATCGGCTCCCAGTGGGGAGATGAAGGCAAGGGCAAGGTCGTTGACCTGCTGACTGATAAAGCGTCGGCGGTTGTGCGCTTCCAGGGCGGGCATAATGCCGGTCATACGCTGGTTATCGATGGGCAGCAGACGATTCTGCACCTGATTCCATCCGGTGTACTTCGTGAAAACGTGCTGTGCCTGATCGGGAATGGCGTGGTGCTCTCTCCTGCAGCACTGCTCGAAGAGCTGCAGATGCTTGAAGAATCCGGTGTACCGGCACGTGAACGTCTTCGTATCAGCGAATCCTGCCCACTGATCCTGCCGTACCATATTGCGCTCGACCAGGCGCGCGAGATTGCACGTGGCAAAAAGGCGATCGGCACCACGGGTCGTGGTATCGGTCCAGCTTACGAGGACAAGATTTCTCGCCGTGGCATCCGACTGGGTGAGATGGTAGATGTTGAGCACTTCAAGGCGCGTCTTGCAGAAGTGATGGAGTATCACAACTTTGCACTGGTTAACTACTACAAGCAGGATGCGGTTGATTACCAGGCGGTACTTGATGAGGCTCTGGAGCAGCGTGAGCAGTTGATTGGTTTGATCGACGATATTCCCGGTATCCTGCATCGCATGCGCCGCGAGGGCAAGAGCATCATGTTCGAAGGTGCCCAGGGCGCCCTGTTGGATATTGACCACGGTACATATCCTTATGTGACCTCTTCTAACACCACTGCCGGTGGAGCTGCTGCAGGTTCAGGTGTTGGTCCGCGCGATTTCGACTATATTCTTGGCATCGTCAAGGCCTATACCACTCGCGTTGGTGCCGGGCCCTTCCCGACGGAGCTTTTTGACGAGGATGGCCACCATCTCGGTGAAAAGGGCCATGAGTTCGGTGCCACTACCGGGCGTGAACGTCGTTGCGGCTGGCTTGATTCAGTTGCCCTGCGCCGTTCTCTCGAGATCAACAGCGTGACAGGTATGTGCATTACCAAGCTCGATGTACTTGACGGTATGGACACCCTGAAAATCTGTGTTGCCTACGATCTCAATGGCGAAGAAGTGACGCACCCACCAGCCGGGGCTGATCTGTTTGAGCAGTGCAAGCCAATCTATATAGAGCTTCCAGGCTGGAGCGAATCGACGGTTGGCGTCAAGAATTATGACGAGCTGCCGGAAGCTGCAAGGAAGTATCTGCGCAAGATCGAGGAGCTCTGCGAGACTCCGATCGACATCATTTCAACCGGTCCGGATCGCGCGGAAACCATGATTCTGCGACACCCGTTTGAGTGAGCATTGTGCAATACACCATAAAAAAATGCACCCTAGTGGTGCATTTTTTTATGCCTGAATCCCTATACTTAGAGACATTCAAAGCATAGACTTTGTCCTGCTAAGTAAAAAACCATTCAAGTTACATTGTAAAAAAAATTACACATATAAGTGGGGTAAGTTATGACTGGTGAAATAGCAGTTTCTTTTGGAGTGATAGGGCTTGTACTAGGCTTTGTCATTTTTAGTATGGTCAAGCGCCACCCGGTGACAATCGACCGAGTTGGCGAGATCGGTGATGAGATTCATCACGGTGCGATGGTCTTTATCAAACGCGAATACAGTATGCTGGGTATGTTTTCCCTGGTTCTGCTGGTTGGCCTCTACTTCAGCCTTGGCTGGAAAACAGCGCTGGCATTCCTGGTCGGTGCACTTGCATCTGCTACCGCTGGCTGGATTGGTATGTATACGGCCACCCACGCCAACTCGCGCACCACTTGTGCTGCAAAAGACGAAGGTCCAGCGGCAGCACTTTCAGTTGCCTTCTTTGGCGGTTCCATCATGGGACTGGCAGTTGCCTCGTTGGGTCTGATTGGCCTTGGTTCTCTCTACCTGGTGTTTGGCGGTGATCCCGAGACGGCTCATGCGATCCACGGTTTCGGCATGGGTGCTTCCACGGTTGCGCTCTTCTCTCGTGTCGGTGGCGGTATCTTCACCAAGAGTGCGGACGTTGGTGCCGACCTGGTTGGCAAGATAGAAGCAGGTATCCCTGAAGATGATCCACGTAATCCGGGTGTTATTGCTGATAATGTCGGTGATAATGTTGGTGACGTTGCCGGTATGGGATCGGATATTTTCGAGTCCTACTGTGGCTCCATGATCGCTACTATCGCGATTGCATCAACGTTGTCAGCGGCGACGCTTGCCAGTTTGGGTACGCAGGAAGCACTCATGAGTCTGCCATTGCTGCTGGCGTCTGCCGGCCTGTTGAGCTCGATTCTCGGTATTGCCACAGTCAAGCTGGTTTCCGGTAAGGAGCCTGCGGTGGCACTGCGTATCGGCACCATGGGAGCGACCATTCTTTTCATGGTTCTGGCCTACTTCGTAGTGACCATGACAGGTGTTTCGGTCGGCGTTTGGGGTTCAGTGCTTGCTGGCGCGCTCGGCGGTATCGTCATCGGACTGGTAACCGAGTACTACACTAACGGTTCCCCGGTAAGAAGGATTGCTGAAGCCGGTGATACCGGACCTGCAACCGTTGTCATCGCCGGTTTTGCAATCGGCATGCAATCAGTGGTGATTCCTCTGTTGTCGATTGTTGCCATTATTATTGCCTCTGACTGGCTCGCCGGTCTCTACGGTGTCGGTATCGCGGCTGTCGGCATGCTGGCTACCGTCGGTATTACTATGGCAATCGATGCTTACGGTCCTGTTGCCGATAACGCCGGCGGTATTGCCGAGATGGCGGAACTTGGTCCTGAAGTTCGCGCTATTACCGATTCACTTGATGAACTGGGTAATACTACAGCGGCGATCGGTAAAGGCTTTGCAATCGGTGCTGCTGCACTGGCTGCACTGGCGATTATTACCGCCTTCGTGGAAACCATTGCAGCAAGCAAGCCGGATTTTGCTCTCGAACTGGGTAACGCGCTGGTACTTGGTGGAATGCTGATTGGTGGCATGCTGCCATTCCTGATTGCATCCCTGACTATGACTGCTGTCGGTGAAGCCGCGTTCGACATGATCCATGAGATTCGTCGCCAGTTCCACGAGATCCCCGGTCTTCTGGAAGGTACAGCCAAGCCTGATACTGAGCGTTGTGTCGATATTGCAACTACCGCTGCACTGAAGAAGATGGTGCTGCCAGGTGTGATTGCCGTTGGTGCACCAATCGTTGTCGGTTTCGGTCTTGGTCCTGAAGCGCTAGGTGGTATGCTGGGTGGCGCTCTGCTGGCTTGTGTTCTGTTGGCAATCACCATGGCGAATGCCGGTGGTGCTTGGGATAACGCCAAGAAGTATGTCGAGAAGGGTAATCTTGGTGGCAAGGGTTCCGAGACTCACACGGCCGTCGTTGTTGGTGACACCATAGGCGACCCCTTCAAGGATACCTCTGGTCCATCAATGAACATCCTCATCAACGTAATGGCGATAGTCTCACTGGTTATCGCACCGCTGTTGGTTAATATGTAAGAGAGCAAGAGATGTTTGATTGCTGCCCGGGGCTTGCCCCGGATTACAATTATTAACGCAAAAGACCGCCCTCGTGGCGGTCTTTTGCGTTCTGGTCTGGCTATCCTGCTATTCGAGGTGCTCTAGCAGCAGCGACTTGATGCGTTCAAGATGCTCCGGGTCGGTAATGGGTTCGTCATTACGGTCGACCAGGAAGAAAGTGTCCTCTGCCATTGCTCCCACAGTAGCGATAATGACGTTCAGCAGACGCACCTCAGCCTGGCTGAGGGCGAGACCGACGCGCGACAGCAGACCGTGCCTGTCAGCAGTCTGCAGTCGCAGTAAAGTGCGCATGTTGGTCTTGTCCTGGCTGAACTCGATGGTCGTGGGAATCTCGAAATGTTTAAGCTGGCGCGGAACATGTCGTGAATTGACCGGTGGCTCGGTAAGATTCTTTATATCGTCGATGAGGCGAGAGCGAATCTCTTCCTCGCGGTGCCTGTCACAGATCAGGCTACCGTCCTCCTCAAGTACCGAAAAGCTGTTGATTGCCTTGTTGTCATCCGTGGTTTCACAGCGTGCCTGTACTATGTTGAGCGCACACTGGTCAATTATCGAGGTGATGATGGCAAACAGGTTGTCATGATCGATATCGACAATAAGAATCTCGCTCGCACCCGGCTTCATTTCACACTGGATACGAACCTGTGGATATTCATGTTCCGGGGTGGAGAGAATGACATCAGCGTGCCAGGCTATCTCTTGCACACTATGGTGTTGAAAGTAGTCAGTACTAAATTGCATCCATAATTGTGTCACCGCTTTCTGGTCCTGATCGGCAAGTTCCTCGCGTGCCTGTGTCTGCTTTTTCTGCAGCTCGGAGTAATCATCCGCTTCAGACTGTGGATTGTTCAGCTCTCTGAGCGTGTGGCGGTAGAGTTGTTTAAGCAGGGTATCTTTCCAGCCATTCCAGCGTTTCGGATTGGTTGCACGCATGTCGCACAGTGTCAGCAGGTAGAGGTGCTTGAGGTGTTTCGGCGTCATCACAAGCTTTGCGAAGTTGCGGATGACGTCCGGATCTTCAATGTCCTTGCGCTGCGCAGTCATCGACATCACCAGGTGGTTTTTTACCAGCCAGGAGATCAGGTGCACCTGCTGTTCGGACAAATTGTGTGCACGGCAGAAATGAAGCGCATCAACCGCACCGAGTTCCGAATGGTCACCGCCACGACCTTTTGCTATGTCGTGAAACAGGGCGGCCAGAATCAGGGTCTCCTGCTGATCAATTGAAGCCATTATCTCACTCGCCAAAGGGAATTCACTGCTCAGTTCAGGAACCGTCAGGCGTCGCATATTTCGAATCAGGAACAGGGTATGCGTATCGACTGTGTAGACATGAAACAGGTCGTATTGCATACGTCCGACGATATTGGTGAAGGCGGGAATATAGGCAGCCAGCAAGCCATAACGGTTCATGCTGCGCAGCACTCGGTAAACACCATGCGATTGTCTGACAATCTGCAGGAAAAGCTGTTTTGCCTTCGGGTCGTTACGAAAACGACGATCGATAAGGTGCAAGTGCTCGTGTATCAGGCGGATCGTTGAGGCACGTATGCCACGGATCATGGGGTTCTGGGTGATGAGAAAGAAGATTTCCAGCAGTGCCAGCGGCCTGTGGCTGAAAATCTGGCTGTCGACAGCCCCGATGTAGCCATTGACGATATGAAAACGGCGGTTCAGCACTGTAATTTCGCGCTTCTCATCCGCGTTGAGGATCGATTCCTCAAAGTATTGCAGGAGTATCTCGTTGAGACGCTGCAGTCGGGCAATGGTCCGGTAGTACTTCTGCATGAACTGCTCGACTGCGAGGTTGGCCTCGTTGTCCCTGTGTTCAAATGCTGCTGCCAGTTTCTGCTGCAGGTCAAACAGCAGGCGATCCTCCTCGCGCTCGGTAATTGTGTGCAACATGAAACGAATGCGCCACAGGTGTTTTTTACCCAGTTCAAGAGATCTGAACTCGGCCTCGGTGAGAATGCCGCGTTCGACCAGTTCGTTGAGTGATGTCACTCCGAATTTGCGCCTTGCGACCCATTGGATCATCTGGATATCGCGCAGGCCGCCAGGGCCGCCCTTGATATTGGGTTCCAGATTGTGCGCGGTATCATCGTATTTTTTGTGCCGCCTCTGTTGTTCTTCAAGCTTGGCCTGGAAGAAGGCATCTGGCGGCCACACCTTGTCCGGCCCGGTTGCAGCCTGCATTTCGGTGTAGAGGCTTTCGCTACCAGCCAGCAGGCGGGATTCCATCAGGGTAGTGGTCACAGTGATGTCATTCTCTGCCTCGGTGGCACACATTTCCGGTGTGCGAACGCTATGTCCTATATTCAGCCCAATATCCCACAACAGGGTGACAATGGCAGAAATCTGTTCTTCGCTCTCCTGTTGAAGGGATTCTTCTACAAGGAACAGCAGATCAATGTCCGAGGAGGGATGGAGTTCACCACGGCCGTAACCACCAACAGCAATAAGGGCCGCTCCGCAATCAGGGTCACATTTCTGCTCCCAGATCGACTGCAACAGCTTATCGACCAGGTGTGCACGCCCCGTAATGACGCTATCGATGGAAGCGCCCTTTTTGAAAGCAGCTAGAAGGGCCTGGTTGATGGCATCGATATAACTTTTGAGCTCGCCGATATGGTCTCCTGCAGATTCCAGTGTCTTCAGGAGTGGGAGTTCAATTTCAGCAGGAAGCATTGTTCAACTCCGTTCTTCTGCACCCAGGGTGAAGACTTCGAATCCATCTTCAGTGACAGCCAGCGTATGTTCCCACTGGGCAGAAGGCTTGCGATCCTTGGTGACAACTGTCCACTTGTCGGGCAGGAGTTTGATTTGACGCTTACCGGCGTTGACCATGGGCTCAATCGTAAAACACATGCCTGCCTGGAGGGTGAGTCCGTTACCTGGTGTGCCATAGTGGAGAATCTGCGGATCTTCGTGAAACTCGCGCCCGATGCCATGACCGCAATACTCGCGTACGACTGAGTAACCACTGGACTCGACAAGAGTCTGGATCGCATGGCCGATATCGCCAATATGGACGCCCGGCTTTACCATCTCGATACCTTTCCACATCGCCTGGCGGGTAATGTCGATCAGGCGCCTGGTGAGAATCGAACCCTCGCCGACAATGAACATACGGCTGGTATCGCCGTGGAAGCCATCCTTTATAACAGTGATATCGATATTGATAATATCGCCATTCTTAAGTTTTTTGCCGCCTGGAATGCCATGGCAAACCTGGTGGTTGACAGATGTACAGATCGATTTCGGGAAGCCGTGATAGTTCAGTGGGGCAGGAATTGCCTGTTGTGCATTGACTATGTAGTCATGGCAAATAGTGTCGAGTTCTTCGGTGCTCACGCCGATCTTGACGTGTTCGCCGATCATGTCCAGAACATCAGCTGCGAGTCGCCCGGCGATACGCATCTTGTTGATTTCTTCTGCTGTTTTTATTGTGACGGCCATAATTTCGTTGTTTGCCCTGTTAGGTATTGCTGCGGATTATACAGACTCTTATCCGTTAAAGATTGAGATTGGGCGCGCATTATGCTATAAATCGCGCCCTTCATGGAGCAAAGTCGCTTCAGTGAAGTTAATCCGCACATGTATCGACACGATTTTCTGGGTGCCTCTTGAAGGTTGAGAGTCGGGATACATGGAGGCCCAACCCGATATTGGAGTTATTAAAAAATGGCAAATATCAGCATGCGCCAGATGCTTGAAGCAGGCGTACATTTTGGTCACCAGACCCGCTACTGGAACCCGAAGATGGCTAACTACATCTTTGGCGAGCGTAACAAGATCCACATCATTAATCTTGAGAAGACCCTGCCACTGCACAATGATGCGATGAATTTCATCGGATCCCTTGCAGCCAATGGCGGCAAAGTTCTCTTTGTCGGCACCAAGCGTGCGGCACGCGATGTGATTCGCGAAGAAGCCGAGCGTTGCAATATGCCCTATGTCAACCATCGTTGGCTCGGCGGCATGCTGACAAACTTCAAAACCATCAAGCAGTCTATCAAGCGCCTCAAGGATCTTGAGAGCATGAGCGAGGATGGTAGCCTTTCAACCCGTTTCAACAAGAAAGAGCAACTGACTCTTACTCGTGAAATGGAAAAGCTGAACCGCAGTCTTGGTGGCATCAAGCACATGAACGGCATTCCCGATGCGCTCTTTATTGTAGATAGCGGTTACGAGAAGAATGCTGTAGCTGAAGCCAGCAAGCTGGGGATTCCTGTTATTGCTGTCGTTGATACCAACAATGACCCGGATGCAATCGATTACGTCATTCCTGGAAATGATGACGCTATCCGCGCAGTACAGCTATATGTACAGGGCGCATCTGCGGCGGTTCTTGAAGGTCGTGCCAGTGCAGCAACAGTTGCAGCCGGTGGTGACACTGCACCTGCAGCACCAGCACCTGAAGCGGCTGCAGAGCCTACTCCAGAAGCAGCAGCTGAACCTGCACCGGAAGCACCTGTAGAAGGTTAATTCCTTCGCAAGGCTTACTGGAACCCAAACCTAATTCAATTCCTACGAGGTCGATGTAATGGCGATTACCGCGTCTTTGGTTAAAGAGCTGCGTGAAAGAACTGGCGCAGGCATGATGGAGTGCAAGAAAGCACTGGTCGAAACAGATGGCGATATCGAAACCGCTATCGAGAATATGCGTAAATCCGGTCAGGCGAAAGCTGCCAAGAAGGCTGGACGCATTGCTGCGGAAGGTCTGATTGTTTTTGCTGCCAGCGATGACAACAAGTCAGCCGCAATGGTTGAAGTCAACTGTGAGACTGACTTTGTTGCAAAGGATGAAAACTTCTCATCTTTTGCCAATGCAGTTGCAGAGCGTACGCTCAACTCTGATGTTGCGGATGTTGAGACACTGGTCGATATGCCTCTGCATGATGGTGAAGAGGCAACAATTGCTGCGACACGTGATGCACTGATTTCAAAAATCGGTGAAAACATGTCCGTGCGCCGTTTTGTACGTATCAACTCCAGTGGCGGAGTCTACTCTTATCGTCACGGTGTGCGTATCGGTGTTCTCGTCGATATGGAAGGTGGTGACGCAGAGCTGGGTCGTGATATCGCAATGCACATTGCTGCAAGCAACCCTGTATGTGTTTCTGCAGACGATGTTCCTGCCGAGAAGCTCGCCAGCGAGCGTGAAATCTTTCGCGCCCAGGCTCTTGAGAGCGGCAAGCCTGAAGCGATCGTCGACAAGATCATTGAAGGGCGTGTTCGCAAGTACCTCGAGGAGATCACTCTTAACGGTCAGGCTTTCGTCAAGGATCCCGATGTTACTGTCGGCAAGCTGCTTGAAAAGGCAGGTGCAAAGGTGATTAGCTTCACGCGCTACGAAGTGGGTGAGGGGATTGAGAAGAAACAAGAGGATTTTGCAGCCGAGGTTATGGCGCAGGTCCAGGGTTCCTGATCCGAACAGGCGTCCCGAACGGGGCGCCTTTTTTCTGGGCGTGATTCAACAGGATATGACTCAATGAGCTATCAGCGTATTTTACTGAAACTCTCCGGTGAGGCCCTCATGGGCAATGGCGATTCCGCCATTGATCCGGAGATCATGCAGCGCGTTGCCGCTGATCTTCAACAACTCGTCGCCAGGGGTGTGCAGGTTGGCCTGGTTATTGGTGGCGGCAATATCTTCCGCGGTGCCGGACTGGTGCAAAGTGGCATTAACCGTGTCACCGGTGATCACATGGGGATGTTGGCAACTGTCATGAATGCGCTTGCGATGCACGATTTTCTGCGTCGTTTACAGGTACCGAGTCGTGTCTACTCATCGTTTGATATGCAACAGGTGTGTGAGCCCTACCAGCGTGACGCAGCAGTTCGTTTTCTGGAAACGGGCGGTGTAGCTCTCTTTTCAGCCGGAACTGGCAGCCCCTTTTTCACCACGGATACCGCGGCGGCTCTGCGAGCAGTCGAAATTGGTGCCGATCTCCTGATCAAGGCAACCAGGGTTGATGGTGTCTATGATGATGATCCGCTGAAAAATCCGCAGGCAAAACGTTACGAAAGACTGGATTATGATCGGGTAGTGCGCGAGAATCTCGGTGTAATGGATCTCACAGCGATTCTGTTGTGCCGTGATCACGGTATGCCGCTGCGGGTTATGGATATCAATGAGGCCGGCGCTTTGCTGAGTCTCGTGGAAGGTGAAGAGGTTGGTACGCTTGTGCACGCAGGAGAGAAAGACAGATGATTGATGACATCAAAAAAGATGCAGCGGACAGAATGGGCAAGAGTGTCGAGGCACTGGCGCGCGAACTGTCAAAAATAAGGACTGGCCGGGCGCATCCGAGCCTGCTCGATCACCTGAGCGTCTCCTACTATGGCAATCCAACACCACTCAACCAGGTTGCAAACATCTCTGTAGAGGATAGTCGCACACTGTCAATTCAGCCATGGGAGCAGAACATGGTGGGCGCGGTTGAGAAAGCGATCCTCGAGTCTGATCTTGGTCTCAATCCCAATACTGCAGGTACTGTTATTCGTGTGCCCATGCCGCCACTGACCGAGGAGCGTCGCAGGGACCTGATCAAGGTTGTCCGCAGCGAAGGTGAGGGCGCCAAGGTAGCGGTACGTAATATTCGCCGTGATGCCAACAGTGATCTCAAAAACCTGGTTAAAGAGAAGCTGATTTCCGAGGATGATGAGCGTCGTGGCCAGGAGATTATCCAGAAATTGACAGATCAGCATGTCAAGGAAGTTGACCAGGCGTTGGAAGTCAAAGAAAAAGACTTGATGTCAATCTGATGCTTCTGCATCAATTTCCTCTGAGAGCAGGATAATGAGTCACGACGGTTGGCGAGGAGTGCCACGCCATGTTGCCATTATCATGGATGGCAACGGGCGTTGGGCCAGGCAGCAAGGCAAACCACGCCAGGCTGGCCACAAGGCCGGTGCCGAGAGTGTGCGTGCAGTCATTGAAGAAAGTGTCACTGCCGGTATCGAGGTGCTGACACTGTTCGCCTTTTCCAGTGAGAACTGGAGCAGGCCGGAGAAAGAGGTCAGCTTTTTGATGGACCTGTTTCTGCGAGCCCTGACTCGTGAAGTGAAACTGCTCCAGGAGCAAGGCATCCGTTTCCGTGTCATCGGGAATCGCTCCAACCTCTCATCGAAACTTGTGGATACCATTGTTGCTGCTGAAAAGCGAACAGCCGGCAACAGTGGCATGGTACTGCAACTTGCTGTTTCATACGGTGGTCGCTGGGACATCGTGCAGGCAGCTCAAAAGACAGCACGCCTGGTCGCCGATGGTCAACTCAGTGCCGATGATATTGATGAAAACAGTTTCTCTCAGCAGCTCTCCTTTTCAGACCTGCCGGAAGTTGACCTCTTTATCCGCACCGGCGGGGAGTTGAGGATCAGTAATTTCATTTTGTGGCAGGCAGCATACGCAGAGTTCTATTTTAGCGACACCTTGTGGCCCGATTTCTCGGCAGACTCATTACGCCTGGCCCTGAATGATTATGCCAACAGGGAGCGTCGTTTCGGGCGTACCAGTGAGCAGTTGGGGGTGAAAAATGCTAAAGCTTAGAGTTATTACGGCATTACTGCTTGCGCCACTGGTCATACTGGGAGTTCTGAAGCTCTCCAACCCGATGTTCTCCGGCGCGCTGCTACTCGTTATCCTTCTATGCGGCAATGAGTGGGCAAGACTTGCGGGTCTGCGTGGTATTGCCGAAAGGCTGTTTTACCTGTTGAGCATGGCCGGCCTGATGATCGGTTTGTGGCTGAATGCCTCTGACCCGGTTCTCAACCTTGCTATATTGGCGATTGCCGGAATCTGGATGGGGATGACAGCCGCACTCTTTGTGTGGGGGCGCAAGCCACTTCAGCAGGTTTCCAATCAGCCCGTGGTGGCACTGTTTGGTCTCATGCTGCTTCCCTTTGCCTGGTTCTCACTGTCACGCCTGCATCTTTCTTCGGAAGTTGGACCGCAACTGACCCTGGCGTTACTCTTCCTGATCTGGCTTGCCGATACTGCCGCATACTTTGGAGGCAAGCGTTTCGGACGCAATAAATTATCTCCGGTGCTGAGTCCAAACAAGACCTGGGAAGGATTTTTCAGTGCAATGCTCTCAGCCCTGTTGTGGGTAGTTGTAGTCAAGCAACTCATCGCTGTTCCTGTCGGTTATGTTTCACTGACGGCGATAGCGCTCATTGTCGCCTCGGTATCGGTTGCCGGTGATCTCTTCGAGAGCATGGTCAAGCGCCGTGCCGGCGAGAAAGACAGTGGACGGCTACTGCCCGGACACGGTGGTGTCTGGGACCGTATCGACAGCCTGGTTTCTGCAGCGCCCGTGTTTCTCGCATTAATGATCATGCTCGGTGGTTTTGACGGATGATCGGTGTAGTCGTACTGGGCTCGACCGGCTCTATCGGTACTAGCACGCTGGATGTCATCGCGCGCCATCCCGATCGTTACCAGGTAATGGTTCTTGCTGCCAACACCAGTGTCGATGCCATGTGGTCCCAGGTTGAGAAATTCAAACCGCCATACGTTGTTATGGTTGATCCGCAGGCCGCAGGCCGGCTACGTGAGAAGGTTCTTACCGCAAATCTTGATACAGAAGTCCTCAGTGGTTCAGTTTCACTCGAAACAGTTGTTGCCCTGCCGGAAGTTGATACGGTCATGGCTGCAATCGTTGGTGCCGCTGGCCTCGGTTCATCTCTTGCTGCTGCCCGGGCTGGTAAACGTGTTTTGCTTGCCAACAAGGAGTCGCTGGTTCTGGCGGGTTCGCTGTTTATGCGCACCGTCAAGGAGAATGGTGCACGGCTTCTTCCCATCGATAGTGAACACAATGCGCTGTTCCAGTGTATGCCAGCACCCGATACAGAGGTCGAAAATGGTATCAGGCGACTCCTGCTGACGGCGTCGGGTGGACCATTCCGCTCAAAATCCCTGTCAGAGTTGCAGTCTGTTACGCCTGAAGAGGCGTGTGCCCATCCGAATTGGGATATGGGCAAGAAGATCTCCGTCGATTCGGCCACCATGATGAACAAGGGGCTGGAAGTGATCGAAGCACGCTGGCTGTTTGATGTCGGATGCAAGGATATCCAGGTGGTGGTGCATCCACAGAGCGTGATTCACTCGATGGTTGAGTATGTTGACGGCTCGGTGCTGGCGCAGATGGGTAATCCTGATATGCGTACACCGATCGCCCATGCACTGGCATGGCCCGAACGGATCACCTCCGGGGTGGCGTCGCTTGACCTGTTTGAAGTGGCCCGTCTCGATTTTGAAGCACCGGATTTTGAACGTTTTCGCTGCCTCCAGCTGGCCTATGATGCAATCTCCAGTGGAGGTGTCAGCGCCGCGGTACTGAATGCCGCTAACGAGATCGCGGTGGATGCGTTTCTTCAGCGCAAGCTCACCTTTACAGATATTCCGGTACTCATTGAAGAGACGCTTGCAGATGTTGCCAACAGCGAAGCCGAATCAATCGCGCACCTGGTGGATGTGGACCGTGAGAGTCGCAGTGTGGCGAATCAGCATCTGGCACGAAGAGGCTAGGCGATTATGCTGCAAACCATTTTCTGGACCATAATCGCGATTGGATTGCTGGTAACCGTGCATGAATTCGGTCACTTCTGGGTGGCGCGCAAGCTGGGCGTCAAGGTGCTGCGCTTCTCGGTCGGTTTTGGCTCACCTTTGTGGAAAAGAACTGCACGCGATGGCGTTGAGTATGTCGTCGCCGCGATACCGCTGGGCGGATACGTAAAAATGCTCGATGAGCGTGAAGGCGGAGTCGACGAGGCAGAACTGCCAAAGGCATTCAACCGTCAGAAACTCGGTGTGAGGACGGCAATCGTACTTGCCGGTCCGCTTGCCAACCTGATTTTTGCGATATTTGCCTACTGGGCAATTTTTCTCTCCGGCGAAACCGGGCTCAAGCCGATACTGGATGAGCCGATCCCGGAATCTGCAGCTGCAGCTGCGGGATTCCGCTCCGGTGACGAGATTGTCGAGGTTGGCGGAGAGTCGGCAAATAGCTGGGAGCGTGTGATTTATCAGCTGGTTGAGTATGCCGTCGACGGAGAGGCTGCGCCTGTTAGCGTCGTTGGAGAGGATGGTATGCAGAGAGAGCTCTTTCTGCCTGCTGAATCCCTGTTGGTGCTTACCGAGAGCCAGGGTGCTGTCAGTCAAATCGGATTGGTACAGAAGCTCCCCCATATTCCTGCCGTAATCGGAGAGGTTGTCACTGACTCTCCTGCAGAGGCTGCCGGTTTTCAGCCCGGTGACAGGGTTACCGGCGTGAATGGCAAGCCAATTCAAGACTGGCATGGCTGGAGCCGCGAAATCCGTGAAAATCCGGGGCGCGGCCTTGAGGTCGAAGTTGAGCGTAACGGACGGCTACAGCTCCTGCAGTTGATCCCGGGAGAGAAGGGGAGTGGCGACAGCGTGATCGGTTTTGCCGGCGTTAGCTATACCGATGACGTCGATTTTGGCCGCTATCGATCCGAGATTCACTACACTCCGCTCGCCGCTCTGGAGAGAGCAGCGCAGGAAACCTGGAAAATGTCAGCCCTGACACTGAAAGTGATCGGGGGCATGCTTAGCGGCCAGCTCTCTGTCGAGAGTCTTGGCGGCCCCGTGACCATTGCCAAGGCTGCAGGAGACACCGCGGAAATCGGTATTGGCGCCTTTGTTCGCTTCCTGGCAATGCTGTCTGTGACGATCGGCATTCTTAATTTACTGCCGATTCCGGTGCTGGATGGGGGGCACCTGGTTTTCTACCTGATCGAATTCCTTGCCGGGCGGCCCCTGCCGGACTCAGTGCAGGCACGCGCACAGGGAATCGGCATGATGATCATGCTCGGCATCATGCTGCTGGCGCTCTATGTCGATTTTGGCAGGTTTTTCGGGTGATTAAGGATTCTCTGGTCAGGCCATAATTTTTGACCTTACCGTGAGAATTCACCAATTCTACGTTGTAAATCCTCAAAATTGCGATGCAATTACGTGCGATTCTCGCCTTGAGCTGACGTAATTTAATCGGCAATTTTTTCAGGTAGACAAAATCTGAGGCTCCTTAAGGTTCAGCTTCCCGTTTCAACATTGGCAAAACTCCTTTATACTCCGAGTAATCGATTTTTTGTTGCTCAAGAATGAATAATATAACCCCGGGCTCGTTAACCATGATGAAGCAAACATCTCGTCTTTTTGTTGTAGTAATTGCGCTGCTGATCTGTTCAGTTGGCTTCGCTGCAAGCTTTTCTATCAAAGATATCCGCGTAGAGGGATTACAGAGAATATCGGCTGGTACCGTCTTCAGCTATATTCCCTATGAAGTGGGTGATCGCGTCGATCAGAATGCGCCTGCTGAAATTATCCGTTCACTCTACGGCACCGGTTTTTTCAAGGACGTTCAACTGGAGCAGGACGGTAATGTTCTGGTGGTCTCAGTTGTCGAGCGTCCTGCAATCGCCTCGATCACGCTGGAAGGCAACAAGGATATCGATGACGAGACGATCCTTGAGAGTATGCGTTCCGTAGGCTTTGTTGAGGGCCGGGTTTTTAATGAGCTGCTGCTGGATCGTACCAAGGAGGGGCTCAAGAGCGCCTACTTCGATCGTGGCAAGTACAGTGTCCAGATCGATTCCGTGATCACTCCTCTTGAGCGTAACCGTGTTGCAGTCGACCTGCTGATCAGAGAGGGCAGGACAGCCACCATTGAGGAGATCAACATTGTCGGTAACACGGCGTTTGACGAGGATGATCTGCAAGATGAATTGTCACAATCGACCGGAAGTATTATTTCGCGTTTTACCAAGGAAGACCGCTATTCACGCCAGAAGATGACGGCCGACATCGAGACCCTGCGCTCCTATTACATGGATCGCGGCTATATCAAGTTCGATGTCGATTCTACCCAGGTCAACATCAGCCCCGAGAGTGGAAAAGTCTACCTGACAATGAATATCAGCGAGGGTGATGTCTACACGCTCAGCGATGTAAAGATCGCGGGCAAGACGATTGTCGAGCCAGAGAAACTCTTTCCGCTGATTCACCTCGTGCGTGGCGAACCCTTCTCACGCAAGCTGGTTGTACGTAGTGCCGAGCGCCTCACCAGTGCACTATCTGACCAGGGATACGCTTTTGCCAAGGTCAATCCGATTCCGGTAATCGATGAAGAGAAGAAAACAGTCGCAGTCACTTTCTACATTGAGCCAGGTCGCCGCGTTTACGTGCGCAGAATCAATATCCAGGGCAATACACGTTCACGTGATCGCGTGCTGCGTCGTGAATTCCGCCAGATGGAATCTGCCTGGTATTCAGCCGAGCAGGTGACCAGGTCGAAAGAGCGCCTGTTGCGACTCGGTTATTTTGACAAGGTGGATATCACCACGTCGCCTGTACCAGGTGCGCCTGACCAGATTGATATCAATGTCAGCGTGGTTGAGCACCGCTCCGGTGAATTGATGTCTAGTGTCGGTTACTCGCAGTCGGGAGGTGTTTCACTGCAGGCGAGTATCAGTGAAGAGAACTTCTTTGGAACCGGCAAGAAGGTGAAGCTGGGATTCAATACCAGTGATGTCACGACCTATTACGAACTCAGCTATACCGACCCCTACTTCACTATGGATGGCGTTAGCCAGGGCTTTACCTTGCGCTATAGTGAAACCGACATGAGTAATGTCAGCGGTTCGGTAACAACCGACTATGCAACTGATGATGGCAGAATTGGCATCAACTTCGGTTTCCCGATTACCGAGCATGACCGTTTTCGTGTCACGGCCGATATCGACTACACCAAGCTGAAGATTGTTGATCCACATGACGGTGGTACTGATGGGGATTACTGTACTCCAGGTGATCAGACCGGGGACCTGAATCCTGCGGAAGACTTTATTTGCGGGCAGGATGGCAATGACAGCTATCTGAACTATGTTGTAGGTTTCGGTTGGACACATGACAGCCGTAACCGGGCTTACTTCCCAACCAACGGTAGCCAGATCTCCGCAGGCCTCAAGGTTGCTACACCAGGTAGTGATCTTCAGTACTTCACGGCAAATTACAACCAGAAGACCTACGTACCGGTTTGGGAAGATTTCGTGCTTGCAGGTCGTGTCAATCTCGCCTACGGCGCCGAATATGGTGACAGCAGTGAATTTCCTTTCTTCAAAAGGTTTTATGCTGGCGGCCCGGGTTCTGTGCGTGGTTTCCAGGCCTACTCGATGGGTCCGACCGAGTGTGAATATCTTGGCATTGCCGAGGACTCAAGCTGTAGCGATGCAATTGGCGGCACCATCAGCATGACTGGTTCACTCGAATTCTGGACGCCACCACCGCTAGCTGATCTGAAAGACAGCATGCGTCTTGTCGGCTTTGTCGATTTCGGTAATGTTTTCGACCCGGACATCAGTGATTTTGATGTCGGTGAGCTGCGTTACAGTGCTGGCATCGGCATGAGCTGGCTCTCCCCGGTTGGCCTGCTGAATGTCAGTTATGCACTGCCATTGAACGAAACGGAGACTGATGAGGTCGAAGAGTTTCAGTTCACTTTTGGTACGCGCTTCTGAGTGCGCGCCTGAAACCAGGTTAAAAACAACGTTATGCTGAAATTGACAAGAACCGTATTGCTGGCACTTCTTTTTGTGCAGGTATCCACGGCAAGTGCCGAGACATCTCACAAGGTCGGCTTTGTAAATGTACCCCTGATTATGAAGAAGTCGCCCCAGGTTGCCGCGATAGAAGAGGGCTTGAAGCAGGAATATCTGAGCCGTAACAAGGTGCTTGATTCACGCCGCGAAAAGCTTAAAGAGCTTGAGTTTGAACTCAAGGATTCCGGCTCTCTCTCTTTTGAAGATCGCACCGCACTGGAACGCAAGGTTCTCACCGAAAGACGTCGTCTGAAAGAGGCAACAAGTGAGCTTGATGAAGATATTGCATTCAAGAAGACCGATGAGCAGAACCGTTTACGTATTCTGATCGCCGAGACGATTGAGTCGATCGCGAGGGAACAGTCTATCGACCTGGTGTTTGAAGCCGCAGTGGTCCATGCAAGCGAGCGTGCCGATATTTCAAACCAGGTACTGGAACGTATGCAGGCAGCATTTGAGGCGAACAAGGGCGAATCAGTCAGCAAGTGATGAGTAATCACGCCATGCCTGTTAGTCTTGAACGGTTGGTAACGATAACCGGGGGCGTGTTGGAAGGTGATGGCAATCACCTGGTTGACGGAGTCGCTACCCTGCACGATGCGCAAAACCACCATGTTGCGGCTCTCACGAACAGTCGCTACAAACGAGAGGTGGAAAAAAGCAGTGCCGGATGCATATTAGTTGCCGAGAAGGATGCCGAAGGGCTGGACTGCAACAGGATTCTTCACCCTGACCCTTCATTGGGTTTTGCCATGGTGAGCAGGTATTTCAATCCACCCAGAGCGGTCGTGCCTGGCGTTGCAGATTCTGCAGTGATCGATGTCACGGCAACAGTTGCTACCAGTGCCGAGATTGGTGCAAACACGGTTGTCGGTGCCAATGCCGTGATTGGTGAAGGTGTTTATATTGGGCCTGGTTGCATGATTCTCGATAACGCCATTGTTGGAGAGAGCAGTCGCCTGATTGCCAACGTGACCCTGTGTGAAGGAGTTGAGATTGGCACGCACTGCCTGCTTCATCCTGGAGCAGTAATCGGCAGTGACGGTTTCGGATTTGCGAACGAGGCGGGCAAGTGGCTTAAAGTGCCCCAGATCGGACGTGTGGTGGTCGGAAATCTTGTTGAGATCGGTGCCAATACATCGATTGATCGCGGTTCCCTGCGTGATACGGTGATTGGTGATGGTGTCAAGCTGGATAACCAGATACAGATTGCTCACAATGTCGTGATTGGCGCACATACGGCAATCGCAGGCCTGGTTGGTATTGCAGGCTCTACAACGATAGGCAGTCACTGCACTATTGCAGGTGAGGCTGGTATTGTCGGACACCTCCAGATTGGTGATTACTGCCATATCGGGGCGCGCGCGATGGTGACGCGTTCCCTGAAAGAGAGAAGTAATGTCAGTGGTGGCGTCCCTGCTGTCGAGTCTGGCCTGTGGCGGCGTATGATAGCCAGGCTGCGGCGAATTGATGCGATGGCTGATCGCATCAGTGCACTCGAGAAAATGAAAAAATAGCCGCAGGATGCACTTTCAATAAAAATTTGTGCCCAGGCACAGTCGAATCGGAGAGAAATTGTGGTCGTAATGGATGTTCAACGGATCATGGAGCATTTGCCCCATCGTTATCCCTTTCTGCTAGTGGACAGAGTGGTCGAGATCGAAGGTACCAAGCGTCTCGTCGGGATCAAGAATGTCACCATGAATGAGCCACAATTCACCGGACATTTTCCGGTCAAGCCGATTATGCCCGGTGTCTTGATTATCGAGGCGCTTGCACAGTGCACGGGCCTGTTGGCGATGGAGTCACAGCCAGAGGAAGTGTCGGAGAATTCAATCTACTATTTTGTCGGAATCGACAAGGCTCGCTTCAAGCGCGTTGTAGTACCAGGCGATCAGCTGAGAATGGAAGTCGAATTCATCAAGCGCAAACGCTCTATCTGGGTCTTCAGCGCCAAGGCAACCGTTGATGGCGAGCTTGCTGCTTCAGCAGAAATCATGTGTACAGCACGTGAAATCTGATTTCAGGATTCTCATCTAGCGGAACAGACGTGTGATTCATCCAACAGCGATTGTAGATCCACAAGCAAGGCTTGCAGATGACGTTGAGGTGGGTGCCTACAGCATCATCGGCGCTGACGTCGAGATCGGATCCGGTAGCGTCATAGGTCCGCACGTGGTGATCCATGGCCCCACACGTATCGGCACTGATAACAGAATTTACCAGTTTGCATCAGTCGGTGAGGCGTGCCAGGACCTCAAGTACAAGGGTGAACCGACCCGGCTCGAAATCGGTGATCGCAACACCATCCGCGAATATGCAACTCTACATAGAGGTACAACCCAGGACCAGGGATTGACGCGAGTCGGCAGCGATAACCTGCTGATGGTGTCGACCCATGTCGCTCACGATTGTCTTGTCGGTGATCACGTGATTCTCTCGAACGGCGCATCACTGGCTGGCCACGTCACTGTCGAGGATCATGTCATCCTCAGCGGCTTTACACTGGTGCACCAGTTCTGCCGTATTGGGCAGCACGCCTTTGCAGGCATGGGTAGCGGTGTGAACCGTGATGTCCCCCCCTGTACGCTTGTGAGCGGGAATCCTGCTCAACCTCACGGTATCAACAGTGAAGGTCTCAAGCGACGTGGTTTTGAGCCAGAGACAATTCGTGCAATTAAAAATGCCTACAAGATTCTCTATCTGAGCGGCAGGAAACTGGACGATGCAATCAAGGAGATTGCATCAACAGCTAACGGAATTGCAGCACTCGAATCATTCGTCAGCTTCCTGGAAAATTCTCAACGAAGTATCGTTCGCTGATGTCATTGACAATAGCCGTGGTTGCCGCAGAGCCGTCGGGTGACCTGCTAGGTGCCGCGCTGATGGTCGCGCTGAAGTCCCGTCATGCAGATATCAGGTTTATCGGTGTTGGTGGTCCGGAGATGACCGCCGCCGGTCTCGACAGCAGGATTCCGTTGGAGAAACTCTCCATCATGGGTATTTTCGAGGTACTGCCGCGCTTGCCGGAATTGCTTAAACTGCGCAAGCAGTTGCGTCTCTGGTTGATAGAGCAGAAACCGGATATTTTTATCGGTATCGATGCGCCTGATTTTAACCTTGGGCTTGCCCGCTCCCTGAAAGAAACAGGTATCAAGACGATCCAGTATGTCTCACCAAGCGTGTGGGCGTGGAAGGAGAAGCGTGTAAAGAAGATACGCGCCTCGGTTGACCGGGTCCTGTGCCTGTTTCCATTTGAAGAGAGTTTTCTGCACCGACACCATGTCGCGGCAACCTATGTCGGGCACCAGATGGCAGATCAGTTGCCGATGAGTCCCAACAGGCGTGAGGCGCGTGAAGAGCTCGGCGTGCCCGAGGATGCTAATATACTCGCGTTGTTACCGGGAAGCAGGGCAACAGAAGTTGAGCGCCTTGCTCGCCCGTTTCTGCAAACAGCTGTCGAGGCCAGTGCACAGTTGGATAATCTGCACGTCGTGGTTCCACTGGTTAACGCAACGACGCGCGACCTGTTCGAGAAGTTGGCTGAGCCGTTCCGTTCTGAATTGAACCTGGTACTTGTCAATCGCAACGCAACAGCAGTCATCACAGCGGCGGATGTTGTTCTGTTGGCTTCCGGTACAGCGACATTGCAGGGGATGCTGTGCAAGCGCCCCATGGTCGTGGGTTACAAGGTGAGCAGTCTTACCGCGGCCTATATCAGGCTGTTCAGGATGATAAAAATTCCCTACCTGGCGATTGCAAACCTGTTATGTGACGAAATGTTGGCGCCCGAGTTTATCCAGGAGCGTTGCCGTGCAGAATTGATGACGCCTGCTGTAGTGCAGATGTTTACGGATAAAGAACAAACACAGAATATCGTAAAGCGATATACAGAAATCCACGAACAATTACGTTGTGCTGCTGCTGCATCTGCCGCCGAGGCGGTACTTGATCAGCTGAGATATACGGGTGGTGGTGCCAATCATGCCTGAGACTTTGGTATGTGGTGTTGATGAGGTTGGGCGCGGCCCGCTTGCCGGACCGGTCGTGACGGCAGCCGTCATCCTCGATCCCGATGTCGAAATCATTGGTCTTGATGACTCCAAAAAACTGACGGCAAAGCGCCGTGATTACCTCGCTGATGAGATCCGCGAAAAATCACTCTGCTGGGCTCTTGCGCGTGCAGAAGTCGCCGAGATCGACGAGTTGAATATACTGCATGCAACCATGCTGGCAATGCGACGTGCGATTGAAGCATTGCCCATTCTCCCTGCGCTCGCACTGATTGACGGCAACCGCATTCCACCGGGACTGAATTGCAGGGCAGAGGCGATCGTCAAGGGTGACAGCCTGCACGCAGAGATTGCAGCAGCTTCAATCCTTGCAAAGGTGACACGCGACTCGGAAATGGTCGAAATGGATGCCTGTTACCCGGGTTACGGCTTTGCATTGCACAAGGGATACCCGACAAAAGTACACATGGAGGCCCTGCAAAGCCTTGGTGTTACGCCAATTCATCGTCGCTCTTTTTCTCCCGTGCAGAAAGCATTGCACGTATCAGTAAAATCATCTTGATGCAGCGGCGCGGGCAACGCAAAATAAAAGCCTCTCATAATCAGAATATCTACCAGGCTGTTTGATCGTAATGGAACCAAGGTTCGTCCATCTCTGCATTCATTCCGAATACTCACTCGTCGATGGACTGGTGCGTATCAAGCCGCTGGCTGCGAAAGCTGCACAGCAAGGCATGGCTGCAGTTGCGCTGACTGACCGTTCCAATCTCTTCGCCATGGTCAAGTTTTACCGTTCGGCATTGGCTGCCGGGGTCAAACCGATCATCGGTGTCGACCTGCTGATACATAATGAAGAGGATACGAGTCACCCCCACAGGTTACTGATGCTGGTCAGGAACGAGGCAGGCTATCTCAACCTGAATCGTTTGATCTCGCGTGCATACCGTGAGGGGCAACACCTCGGTGTGCCGATGATCGAACGCGACTGGCTTGACGAGGCAGCTGACGGCCTGATTGCCATTCTTCCCTGTTTTGACAGTGATATCGGGCAGCAGCTGCTTGCCGGTAAGGAGCAGGAGGCTGTGCAAAGCCTTGCCGCGTGGCAGAGCTGTTTTCCAGCATCTCTCTATCTTGGGGTGAGCCGTACAGGGCGGCCCAATGAAGAGGAGGCCGTACATGCAATGGTTACGCTCTCATCAAAAGAACAGGTTCCGCTGGTTGCGCTCAATGATGTACGTTTCATCGGCAAGCAGGATTATGATGCACATGAGGTCAGGGTGTGTATCCATGAAGGCCGCACACTAGACGACTCACGGCGTCCTCACCTCTATACCGAGCAGCAGTATCTACGCAGCGAAGATGAGATGTGTGAACTGTTTGCCGATATCCCCGAGGCTTTGCACAACAGTGTCGAGATTGCCAGGCGCTGTAACCTTCAGCTAAGCCTGGGTAAGAATTACCTGCCGGAGTTTCCGATCCCCGAGGGGATGACCACGGAAGAGTATTTTGCAGATATCTCCAGGAAGGGACTTGATGAACGTCTGCAGACAATTTTTGCAGATAACCCGGAAGAGATTGAAGCGCAACGGGCGCCTTACGACGAGCGCCTGCAGATTGAGCTCGACGTCATCAACCAGATGGGTTTTCCCGGTTACTTCCTGATCGTTGCCGACTTCATCCAGTGGGCCAAGGATAACGCCATACCCGTAGGTCCCGGGCGTGGTTCGGGTGCCGGTTCACTGGTTGCCTATGCACTCAAGATTACTGATCTCGACCCGATTGAACATGATTTGCTGTTCGAGCGCTTTCTCAATCCCGAGCGAGTCTCGATGCCTGACTTTGATATCGATTTCTGCATGGATAACCGAGACCGTGTCATTGATTACGTGGCGCAAACTTACGGGCGCGATTCGGTATCGCAAATTATTACCTACGGTTCGATGGCCGCCAAGGCGGTGGTGCGTGATGTCGGGCGTGTACTGGGACACCCATACGGATTTGTTGACAGGGTTGCCAAGCTGGTCCCTTTCGAAGTTGGCATGACGCTGACAAAAGCGATGGATGAGAATCCGGAGTTTCGCCAGGCCTACGACGAGGATGAGGAGGTCAGGGAACTAATCGACATGGCTTTGAAGCTGGAAGGTATTTCCAGAAACGCCGGTAAGCATGCCGGCGGCGTGGTCATAGCGCCGACAGTACTGACAGATTTCACCCCGCTCTACTGTGAAGCCGGCGGTGCCAATCTCGTGACCCAGTTCGATAAGGATGATGTCGAGGCAGTGGGCCTGGTCAAGTTCGACTTTCTTGGCCTGCGTACCCTGACGATCATCGATTGGGCAATTGGTCACGTCAACCGTCAGCGTAAGAAGGAGGGTCTTGAAGCGCTGGATATCGCCAAGATACCGATGGATGATGTCGATGCTTTCAAGTTGCTCAAGACCGGACATACGACAGCAGTATTTCAGCTTGAATCACGCGGTATGCAGGAGCTGATTCGCAAGCTTCAGCCGGATAACTTTGACGATATCACGGCGCTGGTTGCCCTGTTTCGCCCCGGACCCTTGCAATCGGGCATGGTTGATGACTTCATCAACCGTAAGCATGGGCGTGCACAGGTTGAATACGCGCACCCAACGCTGGAACCGATTCTGCGTTCGACATACGGTGTCATTCTCTACCAGGAACAGGTTATGCAGATCGCCCAGGATCTTGCGGGCTACACCCTGGGCGGCGCCGACCTGCTGCGCCGTGCAATGGGCAAGAAGAAGCCCGAGGAGATGGCGAAGCAGCGCGAAATATTCCTTCAGGGTGCAACAGAAAATGATGTCGACGAGGAGGTCTCCACCTATATTTTCGATCTGATGGAGAAATTCGCCGGCTATGGTTTCAACAAGTCGCACTCTGCTGCCTATGCACTGGTTTCCTACCAGACACTGTGGCTCAAGACGCACTACACGGCTGAGTTCATGGCTGCAGTCCTCTCGTCGGATATGGATTCGACTGACAAGGTCAAAATTTTTGTCGAGGAGTGCAAGCAACTCGAACTGGAACTGCTGCCGCCCGATGTCAACAGTTCCGCCTATTACTTCACGGTCAGCAACGAGGGTGGAGTTATATACGGGTTAGGTGCGATCAAGGGTGTTGGCGAGGCGGCTATCGAGGAGATTGTCACTTGCCGTGGTGAGAAAGGCTACAGGGACCTGTTCGACATGTGTCAGCGCATTGATCTGAAAAAGGTCAATCGCCGTGTTCTCGAATCACTGATTCGTTCCGGTGCAATGGACAGTTTTGGTTCCAACCGGGCGACACTCTCGGCACAAATTCCGATGGCGTTGAAAATGGCAGAACAGCAGAATGCCATGGATGCAGCTGGCCAGGATGACCTGTTTGGCATGGGGTCAGACGACAGTGAACAGCCATCAATGGATGAAAGTATTTTACCGTCGCATGATGAGTGGCAGAACGAAATTCTCCTGCAGGGCGAACTGGAGACACTCGGGCTCTATCTTACGGGACATCCAATGGATGCTTACGAGACTGACCTGGATGCACTCGGGGTACGTCGCCTGCAGCAGCTGGAGACAGCTGCTCCACCCAAAGAGAAGGGACGTGGTGAGCGAGTCCGACTCGCCGGGCTTGTAACCGCAATCAACAGGCGGGAAACACAACGCGGTACCATGGCAAGCGTGTTGATCGAGGACGGAAAAGCTCGTTGCGATGTTGCCTTCTTTTCCGATGCTCTGGAACGGCTCGAAGAGTTTCTGGTGAACGGCAATATGTTGTTGATTGAAGGTACGCTCTCCTATGACTCCTACCGGGATGCGATCAGTATCCGTGCTGATAATGCAGTGCTGCTCGAAGAGGCGCGTCAGCTCTCATGTCGACAATTGTATCTTGTGATTGAAGAGAGTCAGTGGCGCAAGGCAGGCGAAACACCGGCATCATTTGTGGAATCTCTGATGCAGTTAATGCAGCCTTACTGTGGTGGCAACAGTCGCGTCTGTCTTAATTACAGGGGAGATCATTACACTGGCAGTTTGCTGCTCGGGGATCAGTGGAGCCTTCATCCGAAGGAGGCGCTGTTGCAGACATTGAGAAGGACGCTTGGAGAAGAGTCTGTTCGACTCGGCTATAGCGAAATGCAGGATTCCGCAGTCGCTGAAACTTCTGTATAGTTCACCCTATGGATCTCAATTTTCTAGATTTCGAACAGCCGATCGCCGAACTCGAGGCGAAAATCGCAGAGTTGCGCCTGGTAGATACTGACGCCGAGATAAATATCCAGGATGAAATCACCAGGCTTGAAACCAAGAGTAGCGAGCTGACAGGTACGATTTTCTCCAGTCTTACACCATGGCAGATTTCCCAGGTGGCGCGTCATCCACTGCGGCCCTATTTTCTCGATTATATTGAACGCATTGTTGATGATTTCGAAGAGCTGCATGGCGACCGTGCCTATGCAGATGACCCTGCGATCATCGCCGGCATTGGCCGTATCGGCGAACGCCCGGTCGTACTGATTGGTCATCAGAAAGGACGCGATACCAAGGAGAAGCTGCATCGCAACTTTGGTATGCCCCGTCCGGAAGGATATCGCAAGGCGTTACGCGTGATGGAGTTGGCTGAACGCTTTGAACTCCCGATATTTACCTTTATCGATACCCCGGGTGCCTATCCAGGTGTCGGTGCTGAAGAGCGTGGACAGAGTGAAGCAATCGCACGTAACCTGCGCGAAATGGCACGTCTGCGCGTACCTGTTATCTGTACCGTGATTGGCGAGGGTGGTTCTGGTGGTGCGCTTGCGATTGGTGTTGGTGACCGGGTGCAAATGCTTCAGTACAGTACCTATTCTGTTATTTCGCCAGAAGGCTGCGCCTCAATTCTGTGGAAGGATGCCGACAAGGCTTCACTTGCTGCCGATGCCATGGCGATTACCTCGGACAAGCTCAAAGAGCTCGGGCTGATCGATACCATCATTGAAGAACCGCTTGGTGGTGCACATCGTGACCCGGATACCATGGCAAGGTCTCTCAAGGCCTCGCTGCTGGAGACGCTTGAGCGGGTTGAGTCGATAGATAGTGAAGAGCTGCTTGAGCTGCGTTACAAGCGCATCATGGAGTATGGGCGTTTTGAAGAGGGATGATGCCTTCAATCCGCAGCAACTGCTGCAGGTGATCAAAAAAGCGCCCCCGACGGGGCGTTTTTTGCTGGCGCTTTCCGGTGGTGTTGATTCGATCGTGTTGCTCGATGCAATGGTGGCAATCAGGAAGTCACTGCTGCCGGTTCGGTTCGCTGCAGTGCATGTCAATCACCAGCTTCATCCGAGAGCAGAGGCATGGACAGACCATTGCCGGCAGGCGTGTGAAAGTCACAATATAGAGTTGAGCGTTCTCACGGTTGAGGTTGAAAATGGAGATGGCCCCGAGGCATCAGCGCGACAGGCTCGTTACGATGCGATCGCTGCCATCATGGAGCCGGGGGATGTGCTGCTTTCTGCACATCATCTCGATGACCAGGCGGAGACGCTGTTGCTTAACCTGATGCGCGGTTCCGGTCTGCGTGGTCTTGCCGGTATGCCGTTGCTGAGACCTTTTGCCGACGGGTGGCTGATGCGTCCACTACTCGATTGCTCACGTCAGCAACTACTTGATTATGCGAATAACAGAATGCTTGAATGGATTGATGACCCGAGCAACCTGGATGAGTCGCTGGACAGAAATTTTGTGCGCCACTCTGTTATCCCGTTACTTCAGAATCGTTGGCCAGCTGCTTCAGGCAGCCTGGCAACCAGTGCCGGACTGCTGCAGGAATCAGATGAACTGCTTGGCATACAGATAGAAGACGAGCTGGCTGCATGCGTGGATGAGCGGGCTTGTCTGCTTCTCCCCGTGTTGCTTGAGCACGAAGAGAAGATGCAGGCGCTGCTGGTAAGAAAGTGGTGTGAATCACGTGGCTTTGGATCTCCTCCAAGAGCAAGGTTGTATGAACTCTTGAAGCAGCTAGAGTCTCCTGCTGACCGTCAACCTGCGTTTACCTGGAACAGCCTCTTTATTGCTCGTCATGCAGACCGGCTGATCGCGCACCAGCTATTGCCGGAGCACGATAGCAACTGGCGCTCATCGTGGAAGGGTGGTGAGCCGCTGCAGCTGCCGGGGAACCTGGGTGTTCTGCATTCGGCCGGAGGTCAATTCAATATGCCGCTGGAGGTCGGTTTTCGCCGTGGTGGTGAGCGTCTTCTGCAGGGAGGTATGCATCGTGATCTGAAGGCGCTGTTCCATATGAATGATGTACCAGCCTGGCTCAGGGAGCGCGTGCCACTGTTGTTCAGGGAGGGTGAATTGATTGCAATCGCCGACATGCTGATCAGTGACACTGCAGACATTAAAATCGATTGGCGGCGGGGTAAGGGCTGGCCAAACTATTAATAGTTGATTCCCCTGAAAGGAGGGGATGTGAAATCTTTCCTGTTATTGAGTAAACTATCTTTCGGTCAGAGAAAATTGTCCGGAAAAACAAGTGCAAAATAGGACAGTTGTCCGACTAAAAAGTTAAAAAATTGTTGCAGTGCAATGAAATTTGGTTTTGAATAACCAACACTTATGACTGGCAGACGGCATTTTAATTCTATGCCGACAGTGTTCGGTTAACTCTAATTCGTGATCGGGAGGTAATGGAAATGCAGGTTTCAGATCTCATGCTAGAAGGCGCACAGCTCATGTTACTGGGTATGGGGAGCGTCTTTATATTCCTGACCATACTGGTCATGACAATGAAAGCGATGAGCTGGTTGGCCATTACTGTTGGCGGCGAGGAAGAGGCGCTTCCATCAAAGGCACCGGTTCGCGACAGCGGAGTTGATGCCAATATCATTCCGGTCATCGCGGCAGCAGTAGCCGTGTGGCGCAAGCGACATAATTAAAACCAAGCGGATAACGACCATGACACAGAACAAACTCGGAATCACCGATAACGTCCTTCGTGACGCTCACCAATCCCTTTTTGCAACGCGTATGCGTATCGACGATATGCTGCCAATCGCGGAGAAACTCGACCAGGTCGGTTTCTGGTCGCTTGAAACCTGGGGTGGAGCAACCTTTGATGCCTGCATCCGTTTCCTTGGTGAAGATCCGTGGGAGCGCCTGCGCCTGCTGAAAGAGGCGATGCCAAATACACCGATGCAAATGTTGCTGAGAGGACAGAATATCCTCGGTTACCGGCACTATGCAGATGATGTTGTTGAACGTTTTGTTGAGCGTTCAGCAGAAAACGGTATGGATGTTTACCGTATATTTGATGCGATGAACGATGTTCGCAATCTTGAGACTGCAATTAAAGCAACGCTCAAGGTAGGAAAGCATGCACAGGGTACGATTTCCTATACAACAAGCCCGGTCCACTCGATTGATGGTTATGTTGATATGGCGAAGCAGATGGAGGACCTCGGTTGTCACTCTATCTGTATCAAGGATATGGCGGGCCTGCTCAAGCCTTATGTAGCTGTTGAGCTGGTGACCCGACTCAAGGAGGCACTGGATATTCCTATCGCATTGCACTCCCATGCCACAACCGGCATGAGCACCGCGACACACGTCAAGGCAGCTGAAGCCGGCGTTGATGTTGTTGATACATCAATCTCATCCATGGCGATGACTTATGGCCATTCGGCAACTGAATCAGTTGTTGCAATCATGCAGGATACCGAACGTGATACGGGGCTTGATCTTGGATTGCTCGAAGAGATTTCTGCTTACTTCCGCGAAGTGCGCAAGAAGTATGCAAAGTTTGAAGGCTCTTTGAGAGGAATCGATTCACGTATTCTTATCGCACAGGTTCCCGGCGGCATGCTGACCAACATGGAAGGCCAGTTGAAAGAGCAGGGTGCGGCAGACAAGTTTGATGATGTACTCAAGGAGATTCCTGAAGTTCGCAAGGACCTTGGCTATATCCCGCTGGTCACACCGACCAGCCAGATTGTTGGCACCCAGGCGGTACTGAATGTTCTGACCGGAGAGCGCTACAAGTCAATTTCAAAAGAGACAGCAGGCATCCTGAAAGGTGAGTATGGCGCATCTCCTGCACCGGTCAATGCTGAACTTCAGGCACGTGTACTGGAAGGCGGAGAGCCGATTACCTGTCGCCCTGCAGATCTTCTCGAAGCGGAATTTGACAAGTTGACTGATGAGTTGCAAGAGATCGCCGGTGAGAAGGGTATCGATCTGGCAGACAGCGTTGAAGATGATGTGCTGATCTATGCCCAGTTCCCGCAGATTGGCCTCAAGTTTCTTGAGAATCGCAATAACCCGGATGCCTTCGAACCGGTACCAACAGCCGAGGATGCGACTGCAGCAGCTGCGCCCGCAGCAGCTTCTCCGCAGAGTGCTGTTGAACCGGAAGCATTGTCTGTCAGCGTTAACGGCGTAACTTACGATGTGGTCGTTGGTCCTGGCGGGGCTGTTACCAGTGTACAGACTGCCGCAGCTCCTGCTCCGGCAGCAGCGCCTGCACCGGCAGCTGGTGGTGCAAGTGAAGATATTCCATCGCCGCTTGCAGGTAACATTTACAAGATCAATGTGACCACCGGAGACGTGGTCAATGACGGTGACGTCATCATGATCCTCGAAGCGATGAAAATGGAAACCGAAGTACGTGCTCCGAGGAGCGGTACGGTTACCACGGTCAGCGTCAAGGAAGGCGATTCTGTGCAAGTCGGTGAAACCCTGCTGGTACTCTCCTGATGGAAGGTTTTGAAGCGCTCTGGCTATCGATGGGGATAGCCAACTTTGCATGGGGGCAGTTGCTGATGATGTTTATCGGTGCGCTGCTGATCTATCTGCGATCTCACGTGGTTTGAGCCTCTGTTGCTGTTGCCGATCGGGTTTGGTTCGATATTGGCCAATATTCCCGTTGCCGGTCTCGCCGAAAGTGCGGTTGAACAGCTGATGCATTACGGATCGTTTGAGCATAAAGAGCTATTTGCGACCCTGTTGCAGGTAGAGGTTGACCAGATTGGAGCGGCATGGAAACAGGCGGGTGCTGCGATGCAGTTATCCGGAGCCCAGTTAGCCAGTGATCTCGGCTATTCGGATGGCATGCTCAACCAGTTTTACAACGCAGCTGTTGCCAGTGGTATCGCACCCCTGCTGATTTTTATGGGTGTCGGTGCGCTGACAGATTTCAGTGCGCTGATCGCAATGCCAAAAACCCTGTTTCTGGGTGCGGCAGCGCAGTTTGGAATATTTGCAACCCTGCTTGGCGCCCTTGCGCTAAACCTGATTCCTGGTTTTGAGTTTACTCTTGCCGATGCCTCAGCGATCGCAATTATCGGTGGTGCCGATGGCCCGACAGCGATTTTTCTTGCTTCCAAGCTTGCACCCGACCTGCTCGGTGCGATCGCGGTTGCTGCCTATTCATACATGGCGCTGGTGCCTATTATTCAGCCGCCGATTATGCGAGCACTGACCTCCGAAAAGGAGCGCAGTATTGTTATGAGTCAGCTGCGCCCTGTGAGCAAGCTGGAGAAAATCTTCTTCCCCTTCTCCGTACTGGTGCTGACTATCCTGTTTCTGCCATCAGCCGCGCCCCTTATCGGTATGCTGATGTTCGGTAACCTGCTCAAGGAGAGCGGGGTTGTTGATCGCCTCAGCAAGGCTGCTCAGAACGAGATTATCAATATCGTCACCATCTTTCTTGGTCTTTCAGTCGGCTCCAAGCTCTCGGCAGACAAGTTTCTCAGTGTAGAAACACTGGGTATCCTGGCCCTTGGTGCAGTCGCCTTCATGATCGGAACTGCAACAGGCGTACTGATGGGCAAGGTATTGTGCAAGATAAGTGGCGGTAAGGTTAACCCACTGATTGGCGCTGCCGGCGTATCGGCGGTACCCATGGCTGCACGTGTCGCGAATAAAGTTGGACTGGAGTCAAATCCACATAACTTCCTGCTGATGCATGCAATGGGGCCAAACGTGGCTGGTGTTATCGGCTCCGCAGTTGCTGCCGGTGTGTTGCTTGCAGTTGTAGGTGGCTGACCTGCAAGAGTTTTAGTCTGAATCCCCGCTGTCGCGGGGATTGTTCTTCGTCAGAATTCACGGCCGCAGTTTTTTAGCCGAAACTCGTTGATTTCTTTTGACAAAAACAGGGTGTTGCAATACTATTGCGCCCCTATGTCGCCACAGTGTCCCGAACTTGTCGATCCTGAGCGTTTTGCAAGACAGGAGAGCAGCAGCAGCGGAAGCGCACAGCTCGATCAATTCGAGCGCATCGCGCCCATGCTGGCCAGTCAGGAAGGGAGTGTTGACTTCAGGTTCCGGTTTACCCGTGATACCCGTCACCGCCCGTTGCTTCAAGGCAGGGTAGAGGGCGTATTGCTGTTGCAGTGCCAGCGCTGCATGGAGCCAGTTGATCTTAGCGTCGATGCCGAGGTTTCACTGGTTGTCGTGCAAGGGTTAGACGAGGCTGAGAGCCTGGAGCCGGAGTTTGATCCGCTGATTCTTGAAGAAGAGCGTGTCAACCTGCTGCAACTGGTCGAGGACGAGTTGTTGCTGGCTATACCGGCAGTTCCGCGTCACCTCGATTGTGAAGCGGCAACAACAGAAAGTGGCGAAGAATTGGAAACAGAAGCGGTGCATGAGAACCCATTTGATGTTCTCGCGCAGCTTAAAAAGAGTAACGACTAATCCGTTAGTCAGGAGAGAACAATGGCAGTACAACAGAATCGTAAAACACCATCAAAGCGCGGTATGCGCCGTTCACATGATGGCCTGAAGAAAGAGACGCTGTCTGTCGACCCAACCTCGGGCGAGACACACCTGCGTCACCACGTATCCGCTGATGGTTTTTATCGCGGACGTAAAGTAGTCGACAAGGGTTAAGAACCCACCCCATGGCCTCTTCTGCGGCCCCGTCTGAAGGGATGGTACGTATTGCACTGGATGCCATGGGAGGCGACCACGGCGTTTCTGTCGTGGTTCCAGCTGCCTGCGCCTACGTGGCATCCAATCCTGCTGTCGAGCTAATCCTCGTCGGGCAGGAAGATGTGATCAAGGCTGCTATGCCTACAGGCTGCAAACGCATTCGTATTCATCATGCCAGCGAGGTTGTTGGTATGGATGAACTACCATCACAAGCCCTGCGCAGAAAAAAAGACTCCTCGATGCGAGTCGCCATTGACCTGGTCAAGTCCGGCGAGGCTGATGCCTGCGTCAGTGCGGGTAATACCGGAGCCCTGATGGCCACCGCACGTTTTGTTCTGAAAATGCTGCCGCATGTTGATCGCCCTGCGATCATCACAGCTCTCCCCAACACCAAAAGCCATACCTGGATGCTCGACCTGGGTGCTAACGTTGATTCGAGTGCCTCACACCTCTACCAGTTTGCCGTGATGGGTGTTGAGCAGGTAGCTGCTCTGGATGGCAATACATCTCCGACTGTCGGTTTGCTCAATATTGGCGAAGAGGAGATCAAGGGCAACGAGCAGGTCAAAAAAGCACACGAACTTCTTTCCGGCAGTGATCTCAACTATGTTGGTTACGTCGAAGGGGATAACATCTATGACGGCTCGGTTGACCTGGTAGTCGCAGACGGTTTTGTCGGAAATGTTGCGCTCAAGGCCTCCGAGGGTGTTGCCAAGATGATTAGCCACTATCTCAAGGCCGGTTTCAAGCAGAGTCTTTTCAGCAAAATGGCTGCACTGCTGGCGATGCCAATACTGAAAAGTTTCGGTAAGCGGATTGATCCGCGTAGTTACAATGGAGCAAACCTGCTGGGCCTCAACGGTATTGTTATCAAGAGTCACGGAGGCGCCGATGAGCTCTCTTTCGGTAACGCGATTAAAATTGCGGACAAGGCTGTGCATACAGATATCCCACGTAGAATAGAAAAGAAAGTCGAGGCACACCTGCTGCCAGGGAGTGAAGCTTGATTTACTCAAGGATTGCCGGAACGGGCGGATATCTGCCCGAGAAGATACTCACCAACCATGATCTCGAGAAGATCGTTGATACCACGGATCAGTGGATTCGTGAACGCACCGGAATCGAGAAGCGTCATATTGCCGCTGAGGGTGAGACCACCTGTGACCTGGCTGAACATGCTTCTCGCAAGGCGATGGAGATGGCTGGTGTCACTGCAACTGATATCGACCTGATCGTGGTTGCGACCACAACACCTGACAAGATTTTCCCGTCAACAGCCTGCCTGCTGCAACAGCGCCTTGATATTCATGGCTGTGCAGCATTCGACATACAGGCCGTATGCACCGGTTTTGTCTACGCACTGGGTGTTGTTGACCAGTTTGTTCGCAGCGGTACTGCTCGCAAGGCGCTGGTCGTGGGTGCTGAGACTTTTTCACGCATTCTCAATTGGAATGACCGCGGTACCTGTGTCCTGTTTGGCGATGGCGCCGGAGCAGTTGTACTCGAGGCCAGCGATGAGCCGGGTATTCTCTCCACGCACCTGCATGCGGATGGTTCTTACGAAAACCTGCTGCATGTGCCCGCTGGCGTTTCGACAGATTATGATGCCGTGATCAGTGGTACTGCCTTTGTAGAGATGAAGGGCAACGAGGTATTCCGCATGGCGGTCAATACGCTTGGACGTATTGTCGATGAGACCCTTGCGGCGAACAACATGGAGAAGTCGGATGTCGACTGGCTGGTTCCGCACCAGGCAAATACCCGCATTATCCAGGCGACAGCACGCAAATTGCGAATGAATATGGATCATGTCGTTATGACTGTTTCCCAGCACGGAAACACATCGGCAGCCTCTGTCCCGCTTGCACTTGATGTGGCTGTGCGTGATGGACGTATACAGCGGGGAGAAACCGTATTACTGGAAGCCTTCGGAGGCGGTTTTACCTGGGGTTCGGCGCTACTCAAATTTTGAACCGATAGTAAACAACAAGAACAGACAAGAACAATGACACAGCAGATTGCATTTCTATTCCCGGGGCAGGGCTCGCAGTCAATTGGCATGCTAGCAGACCTGCAGGCAGCCTATCCTGTCGTGGCAGAGACCTTTGCCGAGGCATCGGATGCGCTTGGTTTCGACTTGTGGAAACTGGTACAGGACGGCCCGGAATCGGATCTCAACCAGACACATAATACCCAGCCCGCAATGCTGGCTGCAGGTGTTGCAGCGTGGCGCGTGTGGAAGCAGCAGGGTGGTAGTGATCCAGTCGTTATGGCAGGTCATAGCCTGGGAGAGTATTCAGCATTGACATGCAGTGGATCCCTGCAGTTCACGGATGCGGTCAGGCTTGTTGCCGAGCGCGGCTTGTTGATGCAGCAGGCGGTACCAGAGGGTGTTGGTGCAATGGCGGCTGTTCTCGGACTCGATGATGATGTTGTTCGCCAGGTGTGCGCTGATGCAGCCGGCGAAGAGGTCGTCGAGGCAGTAAACTATAATTCACCCGGCCAGGTTGTGATTGCCGGTCATGCTGCAGCCGTGGCTCGTGCCATCGAAGCGGCCAAGGAGGCGGGTGCAAAGCGAGCTCTGCCGTTGCCGGTAAGTGTTCCTTCTCACTGTGCCCTGATGAAGCCGGCAGCTGATAAGCTTGCCGAAGTACTGTCGGGAATCGAGGTCAATGTACCCGCAATTCCTGTCATACATAATGTGAATGTTGACGTTGCTGACGATGCCGACAGCATACGCCAGATGCTGGTTGAGCAGCTTTACTCGCCAGTTCGCTGGACCGAAACAGTGCAGCGTATGCAGTCTGATGGCGTCTCATTGCTGGTTGAAGCGGGTCCCGGTAAGGTACTGACTGGTCTTGCACGACGTATCGACCGCAAGCTGGGTGCAATGCCGCTGTTTGATCCGGCAAGCCTGGAAAAATTGATGGAGAGTCTTGATGTCTGAACAGAAAATAGCACTTGTAACGGGCGCCAGCCGTGGTATTGGGCGCGCGATTGCCGAGGAACTTGGCCGCGCAGGATTGACTGTTATCGGTACTGCAACGACTGACAAGGGTGCAGAAGCAATTTCAGCCTATTTATCCGAGCAGGGTATCGAGGGGCGTGGACTCTGTCTCAATGTGACCGACCAGGAGTCCGTTGACTCGGTTATCAAAACCATCAATGCCGACTTCGGTGTACCGACCGTATTGGTTAACAATGCCGGCATTACCCGAGACAACCTGCTCATGCGGATGAAAGAGGATGAGTGGCAGTCGATAATGGATACCAATTTGACATCTGTTTTTCGCGTGTCAAAAGCCTGTTTACGTGGCATGATGAAGGCCAAAACTGGTCGTATCATCAATATAGCCTCCGTGGTTGGCGCATCCGGTAATCCGGGTCAGACGAACTATTCAGCCGCCAAGGCGGGTATATTCGGTTTTTCCAAGTCGCTTGCGCGCGAGGTGGGGAGCCGGGGTATTACAGTTAATGCAGTCGCGCCAGGTTTTATCGATACCGATATGACGCGTGAATTGCCGGAAGAGCAGCGTAATGCGCTGCTTGCTTCGATTCCGTTGGCGCGCCTCGGCGAGCCACAGGAGATTGCGTCAGTGGTTGCATTTCTTGCATCCGATGGCGCCGCCTATGTCACAGGTGAAACCCTGCATGTCAATGGAGGCATGTATATGGCGTAAATGTCGGGTAAACTATGCGGAAGTGTCTCGTGTTAGGGAATTTCCGCGTTGACGAACAGATAAAACCCAATACAATTATGCTAATTATTTTGATTTAATCCCCATACAGAGGAAACTAGAATGAGTGTTGAAGACCGTGTACGCAAGATCGTAGTAGATCAACTTGGTGTTAAAGAGGAAGAAGTCACCCTGGAAGCTTCTTTTGTCGACGATCTTGGTGCCGACTCTCTGGATACTGTCGAGCTGGTAATGGCGCTTGAAGAAGAGTTCGAGACTGAAATTCCTGATGAAGAGGCAGAGGGTATCACCACTGTCAAGCAGGCTGTTGATTTCATCAACGCAAACGCCAGCTGATCGATTCAGGTAAAGAAATTCCAGAGGCCGTCAGCTCCAGTTGAGCGCGGCCTCAATTGTATTTACGCTTTTCACTGGTGAAAAGCTGATTTGATACCACGAGGTGGGTCCTACATGTCTCAACGCAGGGTAGTGATAACGGGTCTGGGTCTTGTTACGCCAGTTGGTAATGACGTTTCAACGTCTTGGGAAAATATCAAGGCCGGTGTCAGCGGTATTCGTCCGATTGAACACTTTGATATTTCGGAGTTCAGTGTGCGTTTCGGCGGCACGATTGTCGACTTTGATATCACAGACTATATCTCCAAAAAAGATGCCCGCAAGATGGATCCCTTTATCCATTACGGTATGGCAGCAGGCATCCAGGCGATCCAGGATTCTGGCCTGGAAGTAACAGAGGAGAATGCAGAGCGTATCGGTGTTGCCATCGGTGCCGGCATTGGTGGTATCTATACCATCGAGAACAACTATGGCGCTTTTCTTGAAAGAGGACCGCGCAAGATCTCTCCTTTCTTTGTTCCCGCAGCGATCATCAACATGGTTTCCGGAAACCTCTCGATCAAGTACGGTTTCAAGGGTCCGAACATCTCGATTGTTTCTGCATGTAGTACGGGTGCACACAATATCGCTGATGCGGTACGCATGATCCAGTACGGCACAGCAGATGTCATGATTGCCGGTGGTACGGAATATGCGACTACGCCAATCGGTATCGGCGGATTTGCTGCAGCACGTGCGCTCTCAACGCGCAACGATGATCCAACGACTGCAAGTCGTCCATGGGATAGGGACCGTGACGGTTTTGTTCTCAGTGACGGAGCCGGAGTCATGGTTGTTGAAGAGCTGGAGCATGCCAAGGCACGTGGTGCGACCATTTATGCTGAAATTCCCGGTTGTGCAATGAATTCCGATGCGCATCACATGACAGCACCTGCCCCGAATGGCGCCGGTGGTGGACGTTGCATGGAACTGGCGCTGGAAGATGCTGGCATCAATACCGACGAGGTTGACTACATAAATGCTCATGGTACCTCGACACCCGCTGGTGACGTGGCTGAAACCAATGGCATCAAGGGTGCTTTTGGCGCACATGCCAATGAACTCTGCGTTAGCTCAACCAAGTCAATGGTTGGACACCTGCTCGGTGCAGCTGGTGGTGTAGAGGCGATTTTTACCACGCTGGCAATTCGTGACCAGGTGGCGCCGCCAACCATCAATCACGATAATCCAGATCCGGAATGCGATCTCGATTATGTGCCAAATGCCGCACGTGATATGAAAATCGATGTCGCACTCTCCAACTCATTCGGCTTTGGTGGAACCAACGGGACACTTGTGTTTCGCCGCTACACCGACTAATCGGGATGCTGGTAAACGGTCAGCAGTGTGACACTGTTTCATTGCTTGATCGTGGACTTCAATACGGCGATGGCCTCTTCGAGACCATCGCCGTTATTGGTCATGAGATGCCACTTTGGCAGCGTCATTACGCACGTCTCTCCAGTGGCTGCAAGAGGCTTGCTATCGAAGTCCCGCAAGAGCAGCAGATCAGAGATGAAATCCAGCAGGAAATTTTTCATCATGGGGAGCAATCCGGGCGTTGTGTTGTCAAACTGATAGTTACGCGTGGAGCTGCCGGAAACGGATATTTTCCAGCTGAGGGAGATACACAACGAATTGTTATCCTCCGCCAGTCGGCAGGATTCGATCATCATGACCGTGAACATGGGATCGATATTCATTTATGTGAAACTTGCCTGGCGAGCGGTTCGCCTCATGCGGGAATCAAGCATCTCAACCGCCTGGAGCAGGTGCTGGCAGCACGTGAAGCAGAATCCAACAATTGCCGAGAGGCAGTTGTGTGTGACAGCGAAGGATTTGTAGTCGAAGGTGTTATGTCGAACATCTTCTGGATCACTGGAAGTGAAATGTTTACCCCGCTACTGGATGGTAGTGGTGTTGCTGGTGTGATGCGCGAAGAGGTGATTGCGCAGGCGGCAGTATTGGGAATTTCGTGCAGGGAAGTGCGTGTCACCCCAGGCGAGTTGTCAGGCGCAAACGCGATATTCCTGACCAATGCAGTTAACGGTATTGTTCCTGTCAGGCGACTGGCGGGGCGTGAGTACAGCCTGGATGCGATTTCGCATGACCTGCTGGAAACAATCAACAGGAAACTGATGAAACATGAGGCTTGAGAGTCATATACATTCACCGCAACAGGGCGGTGTCTTCATTGCGTTACTGGTGTTACTGGTTGTAGGTGCTGCAGCCGGTTACTGGCTATGGCACGATTATCAGCGCTTTCAACAAGCGCCTCTGGTACTCTCGGATAGAGGGATTAATTACCGCATCGAACCGGGCACCACGCTGACTGCTATCGCGAATGACCTTGCAGACAAGGGGATCTTGCGCCAACCACTCTACTTGCGCCTGTTGGCACGCGAACGAGCCGATGCAAACCGGATCAAGGCGGGTGAATACCATATTCCAGGTGGCACCACAGCTGTAGCCCTGCTTGACCAGCTGGTCAGGGGGAAGGTCATTGAGTACTCTGTTACCCTGATTGAAGGCTGGAACTTCCAGCAGGTGTTGTCTGCCGTACGCACTCACCCGATGATTGTGCAAACACTCTCCGAGAGTCTCAGTACCGAACAGCTGATGGAAGCGATTGGACTCCAGGGTCAGCATCCGGAAGGGCAATTTTATCCGGATACCTACCTTTTCCCGCGTGGAACGACAGACAAGGAGTTTCTGCAACGAGCCTACCAGTCAATGCAGAATATTCTTGCTGAAGAGTGGGAGCAAAAAGATAAAGACTTGCCCCTGGAAACGCCCTACGAGGCTTTGATTCTCGCATCCATTATTGAGAAAGAGACAGGGCTACCAGAAGAGCGTACGGAGATCGCCGGAGTTTTTACCAGGCGCCTCGAGAAGGGCATGCTGCTACAGACTGATCCGACCGTAATCTACGGGATTGACAATTTCGACGGCAACATCCGCCGTCGCGATCTGAAGAAAGATACGCCTTATAACACCTATACGCGGGCAGGCTTGCCACCAACACCAATTGCAATGCCTGGTCGTGACGCAATTTATGCTGCCCTGCATCCGGCAGATGGCAAGTCGCTCTATTTCGTTGCTACCGGCAATGGCGGACACTACTTCTCTGCAACACTCAAAGAACATAATCGTGCAGTCAATAAATGCCAGATCCAGCGGCGCAAGCAGAGAAGCGAGTAATGAGTTTGGAACAGGCGCTGTTTATCACGGTTGAAGGTATCGAGGGCGCTGGCAAGAGCAGTAATATTGCCTACTTGCAGGAGTTGCTCGAAAAGCGCGGCCATGAGTTGTTGATGACACGTGAGCCCGGGGGTACCGAATTAGGTGAGCAACTGCGTGAACTGTTGCTGGGTCACAAGCACGATGGCATGTCCTATAAGACTGAATTGCTGATGATGTTCGCAGCACGTGCCGAACACTTGCACGCAAAAATATTGCCAGCACTGGCCGAAGGAAAAACGGTCATCTGCGATCGTTTTACAGATGCAACTTATGCTTACCAGGGTGGTGGACGACTCATTGATATTGAATCGATCCGACTGCTGGAGAGCTTCGTGCAGGAAGAGGTACGGCCTGATCTTACCCTGCTGCTGGACTTGCCCGTGAATGTCGGTATGGCTCGCGCCAACCAGCGATCGGCGCCAGATCGTTTCGAAAAAGAGCGTCACGACTTTTTTGAGCGGGTACGCAATGCATACCTGGAAATCGCCCGGCAGCATAAAGAACGCGTCAAAGTGATCGATGCATCAAAGCCACTTGAGCAGGTTCAGTTGCAGCTGTCACAGGTAATGACTGATATTCTGGGCGCTGCAGAATGAATTGCCTGCCGTGGCAACAAGAGCAGTGGGAACGCCTCTGCAGTTACCAAGAGAAAGGCCGTCTGCCGCATGCAATCCTGCTTGAAGGTCCTCGCTCAACGGGAAAGCAGACCTTCGCTCGTGCGTTCGCCAATTACATGCTGTGCAGTTCGCCACGCAACAATGAGCCCTGCGGTAGTTGTCACGGTTGCCAGTTGCTCAAGGCGGGCAATCATCCGGATTTTGTTGATATGGAGCCTGAGGAGGGTGGTAAGACAATTAAGGTTGACGAGATACGCGCCTTTGTCACCTCTACAGCGCTTACCCCTCAGATTGCAGCCTGTCGCATTACACTGATTTCACCAGCGGAAGCAATGAACTCGGCAGCAGCAAACAGCCTGCTCAAGACGCTTGAGGAACCCAATCCGGGGAATCATATCCTGCTTGTCAGTCATGCTCCATGGGAATTGCCGGCAACGATCCGCTCACGCTGCCAGCACCTGATGTTTCCCCTGCCTGCAAAGCAGGAGGCGATTGAGTGGCTGACTGCACAACAGCCAGATGATGAATGGCCCGGACTTCTTGATTGTGTTCGTGGTGCGCCACTCAAGGCGCTTGAATTCCAGCAGCATGGCTTGGATAGTTACCGCGAGGAGAAGAGGCGCTTTGCCGCACTGCTCTCAGGCAAGGCGAATCTTGTCGAGGTCGGAATGGCCTGGAGCAAGGATGAGACCGGCATGATAGCCAACTGGATCTATCACTGGACACTTGATCTGGCGCGAGCAAACGAATCTGGCATTATGCAAATGCATGACCGGGAGCTTGCAGATTGGTTGAAAGACTTGATTCCACAACTGGATTCGGTGAAACTCTTTAGTGTTCTGGATAAATTATCATCGCTGCAGCAGGGTATCAGGTCGCGTAACCTGAATGTACAAATGCAGTTCGAGACCCTGGCGCTGGAATTAATGGAGGCAGGAACGTAATGCTGAAAAGAAATACTCGCGGTAAAAAGATGATGGTGGCTGAATTCGATAGCCGCGAAGAGCTTTATCGTTGCTTCATGCCCTATGTAAACAACGGTGGTCTCTTTATCAAGACTGATGAGGATTATGTGCCCGGCGACCAGTTGATTCTGATGGTCAAATTGCCCGGTTTAAAACAGAAGTTCCCGACATCCGGAAAGGTCGTCTGGTTGACACCAAAATCATCCGTCTCGAGAGTACCCGGAGTCGGTGTGCAGTTTAGCGAAGAGGATAATGGTCGCCTGCGCACAAGTATCGAGGGCCTGCTGGCTGGCCTGCTGGATAGTGAATCAGCAACTTATACCATGTAATCATGGGGCTGATTGATTCGCACTGTCATCTCGACAGGGTTAACCTGTCGCACTACAACGATTCATTTGAAACCATGGTTCAAAAGACCATGGAGCATGGCATTGATCATATGCTATGCGTCTCGATTGACCTCGAAAGTTATCCTGCAATGCTGGAGCTGGTTGAGCCCTTTGCGTCAATTTCAACTTCCGTCGGTGTACACCCCAACGACAGGGACAGAAGGGAGCCGAGTGTTGAAGAGTTGGTTGAGCTGGCCGGGCATCCGAAGAATGTTGCCATAGGCGAGACCGGGCTGGATTACTACTACAACAAGGATGATGTCGAGTGGCAACAGGAGCGTTTTCGTACCCATATTCGTGCTGCGCGTGAATGCAGCAAGCCACTCATTATCCATACCCGTGATGCACGAGAAGATACCATCCGTATTCTGCGTGAAGAGCATGCCGAAGAGGCTGGTGGCGTCATGCACTGTTTTACCGAGACATGGGAAATGGCACAACAGGCCCTGGAACTTGGTTTCTACATCTCCTTCTCAGGCATAGTGACATTCAAAAACGCCGAAGAGTTGCGCGAAGTTGCGAGCAAGGTGCCACTTGATCGCATCCTGATCGAAACTGACTCTCCCTATCTTGCGCCGGTTCCATTCCGGGGCAAGCCAAATGAACCCGGCTATGTCTCTTACGTGGCAGAAAAGATTGCAGAGTTGAGAGGGTTGTCGGTCGACGAGGTTATGAAGATTACGACGGAAAATTTCTATCGCCTGTTTCCTGCATCAAGATAGGCTGTGAGCTTCGTTTGATGTGATCAGGCATCAAGCACCCCGCATCGGGTCGCCTGTCTCCGCCTGATCGTTCAAGCTGCGGCGCGAAAGGAACTCGCTCACTGCGTTTGCTCAGACACACTTTCGCTTTCTCTGCAGCTTGAACGGGCTGCGCCAATGCGACCCGATCCGAGGCACTTGCTGCCTTGTGTGTGACAAGGCCGGATAGAGATCAGGTCAGATACTTTGGTACAAGGATCAGGGCCCACATGATTGCGGCAATCATGATCGCCAGTGCAACGCTGGCAGAACCGATATCCTTCGCTCTTCCAGATAGCTTGTGATGTTCAGGGCCAATTCGGTCGACCACAGCTTCAATCGATGAGTTGATAAGCTCAACCAGTGGAACCAGCAGCCAGCTACCGAGCAGCAAGGCACGCTCCACTCCGCTATCTCCAAGGTAAAGTGCCAGCGGTACAAGTATCAGGGAAGCAGCAACTTCCTGTCGGAAGGCTGCCTCATGCTTGAAGGTTGCCTTGATTCCCTTGATTGAGTAGCCGCTCGCCTTGATGATGCGGGTGAAGCCTGTGTTCCCAGGTTTCATAGCCTATTTTCCACTCCAGCGCAGATCGAGTTCACGTGCCGCCTTGACGTCATCAAGACGACGAACCGGCTGTGTGAATGGTGCCCCGGTGACAGTTTGTGGCTCTGTCTCTGCCTCGTGCTGGATCTTCTGCATGACCTCGGCAAAGTAGTCGATATCCTCTTTTGATTCGGTCTCCGTCGGCTCAATCAGGAGGCATTCCGGAACAAGCAGCGGAAAGTAGGTTGTGGGTGCGTGTACACCGTAATCGAGCATGCGCTTGGCAAAATCCATCGCCTTGATATCGAGCTCTTTCGCCTGCTTCTTCAGGGTGACGATAAATTCATGCGTCGCCCTGCGGTCAGGAAATGCGATCTCAAAACCCGACTCTTTCAGCAATGCCATCAGGTAGTTGGCATTCAGTGTTGAGTATTCCGAGACTCGCAACATGCCGTCACGACCAAGCATGCGTGCGTAGATATAGGCACGCATCAGAACACCTGCATTGCCTGCAAAAGCCGACAGCTTGCCGATGGACTGGGGGCGTTCCTCTTCCGTTACCCAGCGGTAGTTTTCACCATCATGGGCAACCATTGGTACTGGCAGGAAGGGCTCAAGGCGCTTGCTGACACCGACAGGGCCGGCACCCGGACCGCCACCACCATGTGGTGTAGAAAAAGTTTTGTGGAGGTTCATGTGAATCACGTCAAAACCCATGTCGCCCGGACGAACCTTGCCGAGAATCGCATTGAGGTTGGCGCCATCGTAGTAGAGCAGGCCGCCTGCCTCGTGCACGAGACGGGAGATCTCCTCGATGCGCTGTTCAAATACACCAAGTGTTGAGGGATTGGTCAACATGATCCCGGCTGTTTGTGGACCAAGTGCGGCTTTCAGTGCATCAACATCAACATCACCATCTGACTTGGTCGGGATCTCCCGGACCTTGTAGCCACACATGACTGCAGTAGCCGGGTTGGTTCCATGTGCAGCGTCGGGGCAGATGATCTCGGTGCGCTCATGATCATTATTTGCATCATGGTAAGCACGAATCATGGCAACACCGGCAAACTCACCCTGTGCACCTGCTGCAGGTGTCAGGGAGACAGCTTGCATACCGGTGACCACTTTCAACATCTCCTGCAGGTCATACATGCAGGCCAGGAATCCCTGGCTGTGCGACTCGAGTGCATACGGATGGCGTGCGAGAATTCCGGGCAGCATGGCGAGCGTGTTACACGCACGCGGGTTGTACTTCATGGTGCACGAACCAAGCGGGTAGAAGTTGGTGTCGATAGAGAAGTTTTTCTGTGACAGGCGCGTATAGTGCCTCACTGCCTGCATTTCGGAGACCTGTGGCAATGCCGCCGTCTCCTTGCGTAGCAGTTCTGCAGGGATGTCGCTGACATCTCCCATGGCAGCAGGTGACTGGGCAGTGGCGCGGCGGCCAGTGTGTGATTGTTCGTAAATCAGCATCGGTTTATCCGTCTGTATCTATCTGTTTATCTGTGTCCGACTCAGGCGCCAATTGCCTTGAGTGCGGCATCATAGTCAGGTTCTGTCGCTATCTCTTGTGAAAGCTCGGTATGCACCACGACGTCATTTTCATCAAGAACCACCACGGCACGTGCAGTAATGCCCTCGAGTGGGCCGTCGACAAGCAGGACACCGTAATCCTTGCCAAATTTCTTGTCTCGCATCATTGACAGGTTGACGACATGCTCAAGACCCTCTGTGCTGCAGAAGCGCTTCATCGCCCACGGCAGGTCAGCCGAGATGATGATGACAACCCCGTCGACACTGGCGATACGGTCGTTGAATATTTTTGTCGACATGGCGCAGGTCGGTGTATCGAGACTTGGGACGATATAGAGAGTTTTCTTTTTTCCCTTGAAGTTTTTCAGCGTCCAGTTCTTGAGATTCTCGGTGACAAGGCGAAAATTTGGCGCCTTGGTACCAACTGCAGGCAGTTCGCCAATCGTATTACAGGGAGTGCCTCGTCTTGTAATAGCAACCATTCTGTTAACTCCTTCGGGACTGGCCGGGATGTGTCTGGATGATAAGGCTGGCGTTATGCATTCAGAATCCCGTTCAGCTTGTCGCGGTAGTTTTCGATTTCTGCATCAGTGCGTTTTTCGGTTGCACAGACGAGCAGCGCGTTACCCAGTTCCGGGTAATCCTTGCCAAGGTCGTATCCGCCTAGCAGGTTGTTCGTGGCCAGTGAGCGCAATACATCTTTGACCGGCGCATCGAGCTTGAGCACGCTTTCATTAAATGCCGGTGTAGAGAAAAGCTGTTCGACACCTTCGATTGAAGTCAGCGCATCTTTCAGTTTGCCAAGGGCCTGGTGGCTGTTTGATGCAGCATGTGCCAGACCGGTTCCACCCATCATTGCCATGTGAATGGTTGACGCAGTAACCATCAATCCCTGGTTGGTGCAGATGTTGGAAGTCGCTTTTGAGCGACGGATATGCTGTTCACGAGCCTGCAGGGTCAAGGCGTAACCGACCTTGCCTTCAAGATCCTCGGTACGACCGATGATACGTCCCGGCATCTGGCGCACATGTTTCTGATTACAGCACATGAAACCGTAATAGGGGCCGCCTGAGGCGAGTGGAATGCCCAGTGGCTGGCCTTCTCCAACACAGATATCGACACCGCCATCTCCCCATTCACCTGCCGGTGTCAGCATGGACATTGCAAGCGGATTAACGACTGCGATGGTGAAAATATTACGCTCTTGCGCCCAGCTTGTGAGTGCATCGGCATCTTCAAGTACACCAAAAAAGTTTGGCTGGGGGATGACCAGTGCAGTGATATCTTCATCGCTATAGGCATCCAGCGCAGCCAGGTCGGTGCGCCCGGTTTCTGCATCGAAAGGAATCTCGACCAGCTCAATTTTCTGGTTGGTGACGATGGTTTTGGCTGTTTTCCGATATTCCGGATGCAGGCAGCGCGGTACCAGGATTTTTCTCGACTTTGACTTGCGATTGGCACGTACTGCCATCAGGATCGCTTCGGCGAGTGCGGATGCACCGTCATACAGGGACGCATTTGAAACATCCATACCGGTCAGGGCTGTCAACATCGATTGAAATTCATACAACAGCTGCAGGGTGCCCTGGCTTGCCTCGGCCTGGTATGGCGTGTAGGCGGTGTAGTACTCACCGCGGGTAGTCAGTTCCCAGACTGCTGCAGGTATGTGGTGATCGTAAGCGCCTGCACCGATAAAACAGGTTGGCACACCATCCTGGTTGGCTCTTTCGTGCATCAGTGCGGAGATCTCCATCTCCGAAATACCCTGCGGAATCGCATCGAACTTGTCGGTCCTCAGTGAATCCGGAATTTCATCAAACAGGTCATCGATGCTGTTGACCCCGATGGTCTTCAGCATTTTCTCGATGTCGTGTTCCGTGTGTGGAATAAACGGCATTAGTGATCCTCGGACTCTGCATGTGCTGTATATGCTTCAGCGTTCATCAGGGCATCAAGCGCACCGGCATCGGCAAGCTTGAGCTTGAGCAGCCAGCCATCCTCGTATGCAGAATCGTTGACCTGCTCAGGTGCATCCACGAGCGCCTCGTTGACTTCGATAACCTCGCCATCGAGTGGGCTGTATACGTCAGATGCGGCTTTGACTGATTCGACTACTGCAATTTCACTACCTGTTTCTGCGCTTGCACCGACTTCCGGCAGTTCAACAAATACCAGGTCGCCAAGTAGCTCCTGTGCATGGTCGGTAATGCCGATAGTGACAATGCCGTCACCCTCGTTACGGATCCACTCATGCGAATTTGTATATTTCAGGTCAGCTGGTACGTTGCTCATATTCTTTCTCCAGGTAAATTAATCTTTGAATTCTGTTTGTTTTACAAATCGACGCAGGCTTTGCCATTGCGCACAAATGAGATTTTTGTTTTTCTGACCGGCAGGCGCTTGCCTCGAATCTCGACCTCAAATTGCTCTGGTGCATCGGCATCAACCCGTGCATAGGCGATGCTGCGTTCGAGTGTCGGTGAAAAGCCGCCGGATGTGATTTCACCGATCTGCTTGTCACCATCAAAAAGGGGCAGGTGGTCACGCAGGATGCCGCGTCCCTCCAGGACCAGGCCGACAAATGTTTTCAGGTTGCCTTCGGCAAGCTTCGCTTCCAGCGCCTGGCGCCCAACAAAATCACGTTCTGCAGGCTCAAGCGCAATGGTCCATTTGAGTCCGGCCTCAAGCGGGCTGGTCTCTTCATCCATATCTGAACCGTAGAGATTCATTCCGGCCTCCAGGCGCAGGGTGTCGCGTGAGCCGAGTCCGCATGGGCGTACGCCCGCATCTGCCAGCTGCTGCCAGAAGTCAGTAGCATCATTTTCCGGCAGGATAATTTCAAAACCATCCTCACCTGTATAACCGGTGCGTCCGATAAACCAGCTGCTGTCCCATGTTGCATGAAAAGGCTTGAGAGTACCGGCAGAATCACGAATCTCGTCATTCAGCAGCGGCAGGGTCTTCGCCACTGCATTTGGGCCCTGTACGGCAATCATCGCCAGGTCACGGCGTGGTGCCACTTCGATATCGAAACCGGATGACTGGCCGATAATCCAGCCGAGGTCCTTGTCGGCGGTGCCGGCATTGACCACCATGCGGAACCAGGTGTCATCGAGATAGTAGACGATCAGGTCATCAATAACGCCGCCCTGTTCATTGAGCATGCAGGAGTAAAGTGCCTTGCCCGACTCTTTCAGGCGTGCGACATCATTGGCGATCAGGTGACGCAGGAAATGTGTGCTGTCGCTTCCCTTGATATCAATAACCAGCATGTGCGACACATCGAACATACCGGCATCCTGGCGTACAGCATGGTGCTCCTCGATTTGCGAGCCGTAGTTGACGGGCATATCCCAGCCGCCAAAAGGCACCATGCGGGCGCCCATGGCGCGATGGCTTTCATTCAGAATGGTTTTTTGATCCATGGTCGACTCCGTAGCGACAGTTCAAACGCAAAAGGGCGGCACCAGGCCATATTTTCCTGGTGCCGCCCCTCTGTCCTCGAACCTGAGAGTTTGAGTGAAAGGTTGTCCCTGGTTCGGGATTTCCTGAAATTCACCCTGCCCCGTCGGTGAGCCAATCTGGTGGCTGCTCTCCAGAGTTGACCTGGCAGTTATGTGCCAATTCCGCGGTCCTTTTGCCTGAGCGATTCCGGGCGGTTTGCGCCTTCGGCGTTGGCGCGTCTGCGTACAGACAGCCAATCTCTCCCGCAGAGTTGTGGTCAAGTGCCAATAGTACCTTTGATTCTGGCTATTGGCAAAGGAAGAAAAGCGGGTTATATTGGTCTTTCACGACTCCGGGAATCAACCTGGCGTCAAGCAGAGAAAACCTGATGACACAGTGCGCACGCCACAATTCGGCTCATCATACGACTTTCAGTCGTAATGATCGTCCGTGTGCGCCTGTTCTACTCATGCTATCACTCCCTGGTCTGCTGCCCTGCGGGGCTTAATACGACCGACCTGCCCTGGCGAGGGCACTAAATCCACCGCAATACCCTGAATTTATATAGAAAAGATTGAACGATCTGCCATAGTCCGTAAACTATGGGGCTGATCAGGAGAGGATTCCATGAGTAACGACAAACTCATCATATTTGATACAACACTGCGTGACGGTGAGCAGAGCCCCGGCGCATCCATGACCAAAGATGAAAAAGTGCGCATTGCCAAGGCGCTGGAGAAGCTGCGTGTCGATGTTATCGAGGCGGGTTTTCCAATTGCCAGTGTGGGTGATTTTGAGGCTGTCAAGGCGGTTGCCGAGACTGTTACTGACTCTACAGTTTGCGGCCTTGCACGTGCCCTTGATGCCGATATTGATCGTGCCGGTGAGGCACTGAAGAACGCCAATTCGGCGCGTATTCATACATTTATCGCAACCTCTCCGATCCATATGGAGCACAAGTTGCGCATGAGCCCCGACCAGGTGGTCGAACAGGCCGTTTATGCAGTCAAGCGAGCACGCAACTTTACCGATAATGTTGAATTTTCCGCAGAGGATGCGGGGCGCTCGGAGATCGATTTTCTGTGCCGTGTTTTCGAGGCAGTGATCGATGCCGGTGCAACCACGATTAATGTTCCTGATACGGTCGGCTATGCCATGCCGTGGCAGTTTGGCGATACCATCAAGCAGCTGATTGAGCGTGTGCCCAACTCTGACAAGGCGATTTTCTCAGTGCATTGTCACAATGACCTCGGTCTTGCCGTGGCCAATTCACTGGCTGCTGTGCAGAATGGCGCGCGCCAGGTTGAGTGTACTATCAATGGCCTTGGTGAACGTGCAGGCAATGCCTCGCTCGAAGAGCTGGTGATGGCAGTGCGTACACGTCACGATGTCTACGACTGTGAGACCAGCATTGATACCACGCAGATCGTCACCTGCTCCAAGCTGGTATCCAACATTACCGGTTTTGCGGTACAGCCGAACAAGGCGATGTCGGTGCGAATGCATTTGCACACGAGTCCGGTATTCACCAGGATGGTGTACTCAAGAGTCGTGAGACCTACGAGATCATGCGTGCACAGGATGTCGGCTGGTCGCAGAACCGCATGGTGCTCGGCAAGCACTCCGGGCGAAACGCTTTTCGTACCCGCCTCGAAGAGCTCGGGCACAAGTTTGAGACTGAGGCTGAACTGAATGTCGTCTTCAGCCGCTTCAAGGATCTCGCTGACAAGAAACATGAAATCTTCGATGAAGATCTCCAGGTGCTGATGTCTGAAAGCAGTGGAGAAGCCCTGCAGGAGCGTATCAAACTCATTTCGCTGAAGGTCTGTTCCGAAACCGGCGAAACCCCTACGGCAGAGCTCGTCTTGTCTGTTGATGACGAGGAGGTCAGTGGTTCAGCAATCGGTAGTGGTCCGGTCGATGCCGCATACAAGGCGATCGAGTCGATTGTCGATAGCGGTGCGCACCTGCAGCTCTACTCGGTAAATAACATTACCTCGGGTACAGATTCCCAGGGTGATGTGACCGTACGCTTCGAGAAAGGTGGCCGCATCATTAACGGTTCTGGAGCCGATACCGATATCGTCATCGCCTCGGCAAAAGCCTATCTCAATGGCCTCAACCGCTTGCTGGAGCCCGAAGTGAGGGAACATCCGCAAGCAGCAGACGTGTAAGCCAGATATATGTTGGACCAGCGACAACACAGCATGCTGGATGCCATGGGCATCCAGCTGTGGTCGCGTCGTCAGCAACACCAGCCTGGTGATATTGTAGACGTTACACAGCCGGATGAAGCTGAAGAGCAGTTGCATGATTGGGAATCCCTTCAGCAGGCTGTTGAGACGTGTCATCGCTGCGGACTTGCTGCCACACGCACACAAACAGTTTTTGGCGCAGGCAATCAGCATGCAGAGCTGATGATCATCGGCGAGGCTCCCGGCGCAGACGAGGACAGGCAGGGAGAACCTTTTGTCGGCAGGGCGGGGCAGTTGCTCAACCAGATGCTGCTCGCCTGCGGATTCAGTCGTGAGCAGGTCTATATTGCCAATATTCTCAAATGCCGACCGCAGGGAAACTGTAATCCCTCGCCAGAAGAGATGATCTCCTGCCGCCACTATCTCAATCGCCAGATCGAACTGGTCGCACCGAAATTACTGCTTGCGGTAGGTGGGGTTGCAGCGACCAGTCTGCTGGATAGTGACAAACCGGTTGGCCAGCTGCGTGGTGAGCTCTACCACTATGGAGGGCAGAAGGTGCCGATGATAGTGACCTATCATCCTGCCTACCTGCTGCGCCAGCCGTCAGAGAAACGAAAAAGCTGGGAAGATCTGCAATTTGCGATGCGCAAGCTCGGAGACTTGTCGTGAGCGCAGTAATCAAGCCGGACGAAATTTCATGCCGTGAGATGACCCGTCAAGACCTCGGTGCAGTGATGAAGATTGAGACGATCGCCTATAAGCACGCCTGGACCAGGGGGATATTTCGTGACTGCCTGCAGGCTGGTTATATCGGTATCATCGCCGAGCAGGAAAGCTCAATCATCGGTTATGCCATGTTGAGTGCTGCAGCCGGTGAAGCACACCTGCTGAATATCTGTATTCACCCGCACCTGCAGGGACGGGGGTATGGCAGACAGCTGCTGGACCGTCTTATCGCTATTGCACGAGAGCGGAGTGTTGAAACCCTGTTTCTCGAGGTGCGTGCGTCAAACGTCGTTGCCCAACAACTCTACCTTGATTACGGTTTCAATGAGATCGGTTTTCGCCCCAACTACTATCCTGATGGTGACAAGAGAGAGGATGCGCTGGTTTACGCCATGTCACTCTTGTAGTTAGTCAGTTACAAACTGCAAATCGAAACTGTTTCGTTGCCCGGTTCAGGCCTGGATGACAATATTTTTGCCGAGCCAGTCAATAATGTCATCCGATTCGTAAAGCCATTCAACCTGGCCGTCACCACTGGTGATTTTCAGGCAGGGTGTCTGGTATTTCCCACCCTCTTCCCTGAGTTCATCTCCCCACGCGGGATTGCGTTTTGCATCACGCAGTTCAACGTTAAATCCCTTGCGGCGAAGCTCTTTGCGTACTTTCATGCAGAAAGGACATGCCTTGAATTCATACAGCGCCAGTCCCTGTGTCTGTGCATCAATCGCGGCTTGCTGCTCCATGCTGTACACAGGTGGTTCCGGTGCAGTCATTTTTTCGTAGGCAAGCACACCACGGCCGATAATCCAGCGAAGTCCTTCGAATATCATGTTTGAAAACCTCTGATCTGTTACTTTTTAGAACCACCAAGACAAGGTGGTGAGTCGGGAGCAACTCCGCCTTTAGCAAACCACTCTTCTGGTGTCATGGTGTGAAGTGCGAGTGCGTGGATGCCGTCTGCAAGCAGTGCAGCAAGTGAGCTGTTCACGGCACGGTGACGTTGTACCAGTGGTTTGGAATCAAATTGATCGCTCACCAAGGTGACCTTGAAGTGTGACTCGGAACCCTCGGGAACACTGTGCATATGGGATTCATCTGCCACCTCCAGAAACATCGGGGTAAAGCTTTCCTGGAGCAGGTGTTCAATCTCTTCTTTACGACTCACTGCAGTTCTCACTCTTCACGAAATAGATATGTGTCAGGCAATACCGCCCCAGAAATCGGAATCCCGGGCGAGGAACTGCTCATGGGGGATATAGTGTGAACCATCGCAGGAAAAGTTCAACCCGACAATTCCATTGAAAATATTCACCGAGCCGGCACGCAAATAGATGGTTTCATCTGCAAAGCGCAGGTATTTGAAGGTCTCGAGGATCGGCTGCAGCGCAGATTTCGGTACCAGTGCATTGTCAGGATAGGCACGGTGTGGATAGGCGAGACAGATATCCGGGTCGATCAGGGCGTCATAGTTGAGAAGCCGGTAGCGATATGGGTCGTCGATGTGCCAGATGGTTGCACGGCTTGATGCAAAGTGGATCTTGCCGTGAAACACGCCGCTTTCTGCCATCAGCTCTTCTATAACGGGCAGAATATCGTCGATATGCTGGTCAAGCATGCTTTCGGCGCGACTCTGCTGAAACAGCTGTCCGCGTATGGCAGGGTCGCCCTTGAGCTGGTGCCACTGGTGCGGTTCCTCATAGATTGCACGTGTCAGCGGCAGTTCGCGCAAGTCGAAATCGATACCTAAAAATCCAACGAATTCACCATCCTTGATGATCGGCTGCATGGCCGTGACCGAGGGACGCTTGCTGCGCATGCTGATATAGGATTCAGACAGCGACATGGTGTCCCGCGGCGGATAGGGCTGCATGTAAGGTCGCTGTGAGCGGTTGCGGTGGTAGTCGAGCTCGATAAAGCCGTTGCGTGATGCATTGAAGCTCTGCTGGATACCCTCTGCATCTACAACATAGAGATAGGTTGCGAAGGGCACCATTGAGAAGGCATTACCGAGCAGCGAATTGATAGTTTCAAGGTCGCCCCATACGGCCGCCAGTTCATGCGCAATACGCTGTGTCGGGTCTACCAGCATGTTATGCAGGGAGGCGCGTTGGATCTCGACACTTTGTTTGAGGTTGTCAGTCTGCTTCATGCGGCTATTTTACATCAAATAATCGTTGGAAATGGCTTACAATGATCTCAGACTGACTTAAACCCAATAGTAGAAATGGGCGTGGATACAGCGATGGGATTTTTCAAGTTACGCGAGCAGGATTCTGCAGGTGATGCCAAGACGCTGGGCGAGACCCTGGAAGCGCTCAAATACAACAGCGATGGATTAGTGCCTGCGATTGCACAGCAGTACGACAGTGGTGAGGTTGTCATGATGGCGTGGATGAACCGTGCCGCAATCGAGGAGACGCTGGAAACCGGTCGTGTCTGCTACTGGTCGCGTTCACGCCAGGCCTACTGGCGCAAGGGAGAGTCCTCGGGGCAGATTCAGAAACTGATCGAGATGCGTTTCGATTGTGATGGTGACGCACTGTTGCTGAAGGTTGATCAGACAGGTCCCGCTTGTCACACAGGTCGCCGCAGCTGTTTCTATCACAAGGTTGATGGTGACAGGGTTGTCATCGACGGTGAACCCCTGATCAATCCTGAAGAGCTCTACAAATGATTGATGTTTTTCCGATACCTGCATTTGACGATAACTATATCTGGTGCCTGACAGGTGGAGATGGCGGCTCTGCAGGGGTCGTTGATCCCGGTGATGCAGATCCCGTGCTTGAATATCTTTCAGAGAATGGGCTGGTTCTCAGTGCGATACTTGTTACTCATAAACATGGTGACCATGTCGGTGGTGTCCGGGAGCTTCTTGAGGCGTTTCCCGGTATTCCCGTTTTTGGCCCGCGCAATGAGCCGATCTCCTCGCTGACAGAACGGGTCGGTGCCGGTGACAAGGTTGAATTGCCTGAAATTGGTGCGCAGTTTGAAGTCATGGATGTGCCGGGACATACCGAGGGGCATGTCGCCTATTTTGGGCATGGCATGCTGTTTTGCGGTGACACCCTGTTTGCTGCAGGTTGTGGCAGGGTGTTCAGTGGTACGCATGAACGGCTGCATCACTCGCTGATGGCAATTGCATCACTGCCGGGTGATACCCTTGTCTACTGTGCGCATGAGTACACACTGGCCAACCTCGGTTTTGCAAAATGGGTCGAGCCTGACAGTGAGGTACTTGCCGAACGAATCCATAATGACAGTGAACGACGCAAGGCAGGCAAGCCGACAGTGCCATCGCTGCTGTCGCTGGAGAAGGAGACGAATCCTTTTTTGAGGACAGCTGAAGCGCATGTCATTGCTGCAGCAGAGAAATATGCCGGCAGATCATTGTCTGGCGGCACAGAAGTTTTTACCGCAGTACGAACCTGGAAAGACAGGGAGTATGACTAAATGAAATCAATAGTGATCAAGAATGCCCGCATTGTTAACGAGGGCCGTATCAGCGAGGGTGATCTGCGAGTTGCTGATGGACGCATTGCGCAGGTTGGTGGCGAAATCAGTGTGCAGGCCAATGACAGGGTGATCGATGCAGGCGGCAAGCATCTGCTGCCGGGCATGATTGACGACCAGGTTCATTTTCGTGAGCCGGGCCTGACCCACAAGGCGGATATGGCGACCGAATCTCGTGCGGCAGCTGCGGGCGGTATCACCAGCTACATGGAGATGCCGAATACCAATCCTCAAACGATTACAGTTGAGGCGCTCGAAGCCAAGTACCAGTTGGCGGCCGGCCGCTGCATGGCGAACCACGCCTTCTATATGGGTACCACCAACGACAATATTGACGAGATCCGTAAACTGAAGCCGGATCAGACCTGCGGTATCAAGATATTCATGGGTGCATCAACGGGCAACATGCTGGTCGATAACCCCGAGACACTGGCAATGGTTTTTCGTGATGCGCCAATGCTGATAGCGACGCATTGTGAAGATTCGCCAATGATCGAACAGAACGAGGCAATCTATCGTGAGAAATACGGTGAAGATGTCCCGATTGAGTATCACCCGCTGATTCGTAGCGAAGAGGCATGCTACAAGTCATCCTCAATGGCTGTTGCGATGGCTAAAGAGCATGGCACCCGTCTGCACGTACTCCACATGACGACGGCACGCGAGCTTGAGTTGTTCGAACCGGGCCCTGTTCTCGACAAGCGTATTACCACCGAGGCATGTGTGCATCATCTCTATTTTGATGAAAGCGATTATGCGCGCAAAGGCACCCTGATCAAGTGCAACCCGGCGGTTAAAAAGGCCTCGGATAAAGCAGGACTGCGCAAGGCCCTCGCGGAAGACCGAATCGATGTTATCGCCACCGATCATGCACCACACCTGCTTGAAGAGAAGGATAACAGCTATTTCAAGGCACCTGCAGGGTTGCCCCTGGTGCAGCATGCCCTGCAAATGGCGCTCGAGCTGTACCACGATGGTGTTCTGACGCTGGAACAGGTCGTCAACAAGTGCTCTCATGCACCGGCGCAGCTGTTTGGTATCAAGGAACGCGGTTTTTTACGTGAAGGCTATTGGGCGGACCTGGTATTGGTCGATTTGGATAAGCCAATAACAATTGAGCGTCAGGATATACTGTACAAGTGTGGCTGGTCACCGCTTGAGGGAGATACCCTTGGTTCGACGATTGACACCACGATTGTCAATGGTGAAATTGTCTATGATCAGGGTGTCATTTCCAATGTGATCGCGGGTCGGCGACTTGAATTCACCGGTCGCTAACGGCTTGCTGCAGAATTTCCCGGTTGTCCGGGTGTTTGAATATGAGTGCGATACGTTCCATTCGGCAAAGAGCCGGAAAATGAGGCAGCCTGACGCTTTAATCCTGATATAATTGCGTTTTTCGTCAGCATCCGCTCGAATATGCGTCTAATACGCGGGCTTCATAATCTACGCCCCGAAGATCATGGCTGTGTCGCCACAATTGGTACCTTTGACGGTGTACACCGTGGGCACCAGGCTGTTTTTCGCTCGTTGCATGATGTCGGCAGCCAGTTGGGCTTGCGTTCGACCGTAATTACCTTCGAACCGCAGCCAACCGAGTATTTTCGTCCCGACGAAGCCCCGGCGCGTCTGACGCGTTTACGCGAGAAGCTCCAGGTATTACAGGCGTGTGGAATTGACACGGTGCTCATACTGGAATTCTCCCGTCGACTGGCTTCCATGGGAGCAGAGACCTTTATCGACGAGATACTGGTACGTGGTCTTGGTGTTGAGCATCTCTACGTGGGTGACGATTTTCGCTTTGGGCGTGCACGCAGTGGCAACGCTACGATGCTGCGCGATGCCGGTGAACTGCACGGTTTCGCTGTAGACGATATGGATACACACATGATTGATGGTGAGCGCGTCAGCTCCACGCGGATACGCCAGTGCCTCGCGGATGATGACCTCGAGACAGCCACGGCGCTGCTGGGAAGGCCCTATTCAGTCTGCGGGCGAGTCGCGCATGGTGACAAGCGTGGACGTACGATCGGTTTTCCGACGCTGAATATTCCGGCGCACCGTCGCAAGACGCCGTTGCACGGTGTCTACGCAGTACGCGTGAAGGGGCTTGGTGACACGCCTGTCGAGGGTGTTGCAAATATCGGCAGTCGACCGACTGTCGATGATGGTAAACAAGTCATCCTGGAAGTGCACCTGTTTAACTTCGACAGGGAGGTGTACGGAATGCATATCGAGGTGGAGTTTGTTGCACACCTGCGCAACGAGATAAAATTTGAATCCTTTGATGATTTGAAAATGCAGATTAATAAAGACGTTATCCATGCGCAGGAAGCGCTTGAGAAACGTTGAACCGTTATAAAGAATTGATACAGACCTGAGAACTATTGTGAGTAACTACAAAGAGACACTGAATTTGCCAAAAACAGCCTTTCCGATGAAGGGTAACCTGGCACAACGTGAACCCACGCTGCTGCACCATTGGGAGCAGACAGGTCTCTATGAAAAGATTCGCGAGGCCTGCAAGGGACGTCCGACTTTTATTCTGCACGATGGACCTCCCTACGCGAATGGCGAGATTCATATCGGCCATGCGGTTAACAAGGTTCTGAAAGACATCATCGTCAAGTCACGCACCCTGGACGGTTATGATGCGCCATACGTACCCGGCTGGGATTGTCATGGACTGCCAATCGAACTGCAGGTTGAGAAGAAAGTCGGCAAGCCAGGCAAAAAGGTTACTGCTGCCGAGTTCCGCAAGGCGTGTCGTACGTATGCGACCAAACAGGTCGATGGCCAGCGCGAGGATTTCAAGCGTCTTGGTGTTTTTGGTGACTGGGCGAATCCCTACCTGACGATGCAATACCAGGTCGAGGCAGAGATCATCCGCTCCCTGGGGCAAATCGTAGACAACGGCCATCTGCACGAGGGAGCCAAGCCGGTGCACTGGTGTACTGATTGTGGATCTGCGCTTGCCGAGGCCGAAGTCGAATACAAGGACAAGCAGTCACATGCAATCGATGTGCGTTTTGGCGTCATTGACGAGGAAGCATTTTTCGCACGCTGTCATTCGGTGCCTGATCACCACGGTGAGGGCCCGATGTCGGTTGTCATCTGGACTACCACGCCGTGGACTCTACCGGCGAACCAGGCTGTGGCCTTCAATCCCGCACTCGAGTACGCCATTGTTCAGGTGGAAAATGATGCGGGTAAAGAGCGCCTGATGGTTGCCGAGGGCATGCTCAAGGAGACCATGGATCGCTGGAATATCGAGCGTTGTCATGTGCTCGCCTATGGAAAGGGCGGTGAGTTCGAAAACCTCATGCTGCAGCATCCATTCTATGATCGACAGGTACCGATTATTCTCGGTGAGCATGTCACGCTCGAGACCGGTACTGGCGCTGTCCACACAGCACCGGGGCATGGTGTCGAGGATTTTGTTGCCGGACAGTATTACGACCTGCCGGTCGACAATCCGGTCAATAGTCATGGTGTATTTGTTGAAGGCACAGAGCTGTTTGCTGGCGAACATGTGATGAAAGCCAATGCTCACGTTATCGATGTGCTGCGGGAGCGTGGCGCACTGCTGCGTGAAGAGGCGCTGGTGCACAGCTATCCGCACTGCTGGCGTCACAAGACACCGATCATTTTCCGTGCTACACCACAGTGGTTTATCAGCATGGAACAGAATGGCTTGCGCAAGGCAGCACTTGAAGAAATCAAAAAAGTACACTGGATGCCTGAATGGGGCCAGGCGCGTATCGAGGGTATGGTCGAGGGACGCCCGGACTGGTGTATCTCGCGCCAGCGCACATGGGGTGTCCCGATTACACTCTTTATTCACCGGCAGACTGGCGAATTGCACCCGAATACAACTGAACTCATCGAGCGTGTTGCGGCAGAGGTCGAGCAGCAGGGAATCGAGGCGTGGTTCTCTCTCGATGTTGAGGCATTCCTTGGTGATGAAGCATCTGACTACGAAAAGGTAACGGATACGCTGGATGTATGGTTCGATTCGGGCGTTACTCATGCCGCTGTACTGAATCATCGTGATGGCCTGCATGCACCTGCAGATCTCTACCTTGAGGGTTCCGATCAGCACCGTGGCTGGTTCCAGTCATCCCTGATGACGTCGACCGCCATGTATGGTCACGCGCCTTATAAGAGCGTTCTCACCCACGGATTTACCGTCGATGCCAACGGTCGCAAGATGTCCAAGTCAGAGGGTAACGTACTGCAGCCGCAGAAGGTGATCAAGAACCTGGGCGCGGATATCATCCGTTTGTGGGTGGCCGCAACTGATTATCGCGGCGAGATGAACGTCTCTGAAGAGATTCTCAAGCGTACTGCCGATGCTTATCGACGTATTCGCAACACGGCACGCTACCTGTTGTCGAACCTCGACGGTTTCGATCCGTCTGTCAACATGGTGTCTGCCGACAAGATGGTGTCACTCGATCGCTGGGCTGTTGCACGAGCTGCGCAGTTGCAGGATGAGATCATCGAAGCTTATCGTGACTACAGCTTTCACCTGATTTTCCAGAAGATTCATAACTTCTGTGTCACTGACATGGGAGGCTTCTACCTGGATGTCACCAAGGACCGGCAGTACACATGCCAGGCAGACAGCCTTGCAAGGCGTTCAGCACAAACTGCCATGTATCACATTGCCGAAGCATTGGTTCGCTGGCTTTCACCAATCCTTAGCTTTACCGCTGAAGAGATCTGGCAGCACATGCCTGGTGAGCGTAGCGACTCAGTCTTTCTGGAGACCTGGTATGAGGAGCTGTTCAACCTGACTGACGCTGATGTGGTTAGCACAGAACAGTGGCAGCAGATCATTCGTGCACGTTCTGCCACCGGCAAACTGCTGGAACAGGCACGCAAGGATGGAGCCATCGGTTCATCGCTGGATGCCGAGGTGGTTCTCAGTTGTGAAGGCGAGTTGCATGATGCGCTGGCTGCACTCGGTGATGAGCTGCACTTTGTGCTCATCACTTCGAAAGCATCAGTTGTTACTGGTGATGCGGGTACTGAAACCGAGTTGAGTGGATTGCATGTCACTGTGACACCGTCCGCGGCCACCAAGTGTGATCGTTGCTGGCATCACAGCGAGGATGTTGGTGCTGATTCAGATCATCCGGAGCTTTGCGGCAGATGTGTGACCAATGTTAGCGGCGAGGGTGAAGAGAGAGTATTTGCCTGATGCTGCGCTGGCTGTTGCTATCTCTGATTGTTGTTGTCTTCGACCTGGCGACAAAGCTGTGGGTAGAGGCAAGTTTCGAATTCAGGGAACAGTTGCCCGTGATCGAGGGCTTTTTTAACCTGACACTTGTGTATAACAAGGGTGCTGCATTCAGTTTCCTCGCTGATGCGGGGGGCTGGCAGCGCTGGTTTTTCATCGTGCTTTCGATCGTGATATCGATTGGGCTGCTCGTATGGCTCAAGCGCCTGCAACCACATGAGCGAGTTGTTGCTGTTGGTGTCAGCCTTGTGCTTGGAGGCGCCATCGGTAACCTGATTGATCGTGTGCTCTATGGCCAGGTTATCGATTTTCTGCTCTTCTATTATGACCGCTGGAGCTGGCCCGCTTTCAATGTGGCTGATAGTGCTATCTTCCTGGGTGTCGTATTCCTGCTGTACGATGCGTTTTTCGGGAAGCAACCAGAGACACACTCCTGAGACAGGCCGAGGAGTCACCTCGGCCCCTTAATAAGAATAACTAATTAGCAATATAAGCATCTCAAATTAGACAATTTAAGCAATTACTTATATTCTTATTGTCACTGAGACGGCGCGCGGTACTTCCGGATCACGAAACGATTGAAACATGAAAACTCTTTTGGAGACTGAAATGAAAAAGATTATTACAGCAGCTGCAATCGCAGCGATCATGGGCGCCTCTTCAGCTGCAGTTGCTGAGTGGGACATGCCTTTCTTTGATAACGACGACAACTACTACAACGACAACAACTGGAACAACGATGGTTACGGTTACGGACGTGGTGACGGTCGTGGACGTGGTGACGGCCGTGGACGTGGCAAGGGTCGTGGTAGCTTCAACTTCAACATGGATGCTGACGCTGATACCGAATTCGACGGTGAGACTGATAACTCTTACTACGGTCGTGGTTACAACAACATGGACAACCGTTGGGACAACCGTTACAACAGCTACAACGGTCGCTACGGCGCTCCTTACGGCTACGGTCCAGCTCCTTACGGACCAGCTCCTGTTGCTCCAGCTGCCCCTCAGGCACCTGCAGCTACTGGTAACTGCCCACAGTAAGTCATACTGGCAGTTAGCTGATAAAAACACCGGGCGGGGTAACCTGTCCGGTGTTTTTTTATGCAATCGATTTACGGCATTATTTCCAGGTGATTAAGGCATATTCAATCAATCAAATCGTTTACATAAGAAAAAATAATTAAAATAAATATTGCAAAATAAGAAAATACTAATATACTTATCAGTAACGAAAGCGGCACAGCCGTTTAAACAGTTTTTAACAGATTGAGTCTTCTACGGAGATTGAAATGAAAAAGATCATTACTGCAGCTGCTATTGCCGCAATCATGAGTTCTTCTGCTGCCATTGCTGACTGGGACATCCCTTTCTTCAGCGATAACGATGATTGGGATATTCCTTTCTTCAGTGACGATGATGATTACTACAACGATAACCGTTGGTACAACGATGGCTACGGTTATGGACGTGGCGACGGCAATGGTCGTGGACGCGGACGTGGCAGCTTCAACTTCAGCATGGATTTCGACTTTGACGTTGATGCCGATTTCGATGGCGATACAGACAGCTACTACTACGGTAATGGTTATAACAACTGGGATAACCGTTACTACGCAAACAATGGCTACTACGGCGCTCCTTACGGCTATTACGCCCCAGTAGCAGCTCCAGCTCCCCAGGCCGCACCTGTTGCAACTGCAGCAGCTGCCGAGTAATCAAACAATTCATTATGCCGTCACCTTCGGGTGATGGCTTTTTATCAGAAAATACGAAGATATCCGTCTGTTTGTATCAACAGTTGCAGCAGACAGTCATTTTAGGAGAATAGTTATGTTTTCAGTAAAAAAACTCACCGCTGCAATCCTGTTGGCATCAATGGCTGGCACAGCTTCTGCTGACCAGACTGTAGAAGCCACAGCGGCTGATGTGGCTGCCAAGCCTGTTGTTGAAATGCCTGATTTCGAAGCAATTCGCAAGCAGTCAGAAGCTCGCCGTGCAGCTCTGAAGGCTGAAATGGAATCTCGCGTTGCTGCGCACAAGGCCGAGATGGACAAGCTCACCGCCGAGCATGAAACCGTTGTAGCAGTTGATTCTTCAATTGAAGAGTTTCGCAAGCAGATGGATGCTGAACGTGAAGCGATGAGAGCCGAGATGGACGCCAAGCGTGCAGCTCGCCAGGCAGAATCTGACAAGCGCCGTGCAGCACGTGATGCAGAAATTGCACAGCGTCCGTCGTGCAGAAGCAGACAAGCTTGCAACTGCCGAGCAGCCAGCAGAGCAGAAATCTTTCGAAGAGATTGGTAAAGAGATGGATGCCAGGCACGAAGCGATGAAAGCAGAGATGGAAACACGTCGTGCAGCCCATATAGCAGAGATGGACAAGCGTAGTGCAGAAGCTGGTATCCAGGCGCCTGTTGAACTGCCAACATACGAAGAAGTTCGCGCAGAGATCGACGCCAAGCGTGCAGCAGCAAAAGCAGAAGCCGACAAGCGCCGTGCAACTCGTGATGCAGAAATTGCAGAGCGTCGTGCAGCACGTGAAGCTGAAATAGCACAGCATCGTGCAGAGGCTGACAAGCTTGCAACTGCTGAACAGCCAGCAGAAGAGAAGTCTTTCGACGAGATTCGCAAAGAGATGGATGCCGAACGTGAAGCAATGAAAGCCGAGATGGACGCCAAGCGTGCAGCAGCAAAAGCAGAAGCCGACAAGCGCCGTGCAACTCGTGATGCCGAGATTGCAAAGCGCCGTGCAGAAGCAGGTATGCCTGCTCCTGTAGAAATGGTCTCAATCGAAGAGATTCGCAAGCAGATGGATGCTGAACGTGCAGAGATTGAAGCCGAGATGGAAGCACGCCGTGCAGCCCACAAGGCGGAAATGGACCAGCATCGTGAAGAGATCCGCAAGGAAATCGACGCCCGCCGTGCCGAAATGGATAAGCATTTCGAATCACTGCGCGCAGAAGCTGTTACCGGTAAGTAATAACAACAGCTGATCGATTCGCTTTAAGCGATTCTGGAAAAAGCCCCGTAAGGGGCTTTTTTTATGCGTACAGTTTCCAGCCAGGTGACTAATATGGGAGATATTCTCACGCATTTTACACCACTATCGGCTAATTACGCAGTATCAACAGTTTATTCATCGATACCCATGCAAAAACATGGATTAACTGCAACTTCCTGATTGCATTTGTGCAGTGCGTTTTGTTTAAATTTCCCCCCTGTATATAACAGTCTGTGATCAACCGATGCAATAACCTGTTTGCACAGATTCCGGTATTACCGGAGACTGTTGCCGGTTTGCAGGACGGTGACCCCGTCTCCAGATCGTTATTTAAGCGCAGCGTGGAAACTTCACGTATGCATTGGCTAAACACTGTCGAAGGATGAACCCACATGACAGACAATACGAAAGATGTAGACCCACAGGAAACGCAGGAGTGGATTGAGGCGCTTGACGCCGTCATCGAGCACGAAGGAACAGATCGTGCGCATTACCTTCTCGAGAAACTGATCGACAAGGCGCGTCGCCGCGGTGCCTACTTACCTTATTCGGCAAATACTGCCTACCTCAACACCATTCCTGAACATCTGCAGGAACGCTATCCGGGTGACCGGGCAGTTGAACGCCGCATTCGCTCGCTGACACGCTGGAATGCAATGGCGATGGTGGTGCAGGCGAACAGAATTTCTACAGAGCTCGGCGGCCATATCGCCAGTTTTGCTTCCAGTGCCACACTCTATGATGTCGGCATGAACCATTTTTTCCATGCCCGTGATGAGAATCATGGCGGTGACCTGGTTTTTTTCCAGGGACACTCAGCTCCCGGAATCTATTCGCGTGCTTATCTTGAAGGACGCCTGAGCAAAGACCAGATGCACAATTTTCGCCAGGAGGTTGACGGAGAGGGTCTTTCATCCTATCCGCACCCGTGGCTGATGCCAGATTTCTGGCAGTTCCCGACCGTCTCCATGGGACTTGGTCCGATCATGGCGATTTACCAGGCGCGCTTCATGAATTACCTGCATGACCGTGAAATGATCGATGCTGGTAAGCGTAAAGTCTGGGCTTTCCTTGGTGATGGCGAAACAGACGAGCCGGAATCTCTCGGTGCTATCACACTTGCCGGACGTGAAAAACTCGACAACCTGGTGTTCGTGGTCAACTGTAACCTGCAGCGTCTCGACGGGCCTGTGCGTGGTAACGGCAAGATCATCCAGGAGCTCGAAGCGATATTCCGTGGTGCCGGCTGGAATGTTATCAAGGTTGTATGGGGTAGCTTCTGGGATCCACTGCTGGCGCGTGATAAAAGCGGACTGCTGCGCAAGCGCATGGAAGAGTGTGTCGACGGCGACTACCAGGCCTACAAGGCACGCGGTGGTAAGTATACGCGTGAGCATTTCTTTGGTGAGTATCCTGAATTGAAGGAACTCGTCGCCAACATGAGCGATGAAGATATTTTCCGTCTTAATCGTGGCGGACACGATCCGGCGAAAGTTTTCTCTGCCTATTCAGCCGCAATGAACCACAAGGGACAGCCGACTGTCATTCTCGCCAAGACCGTCAAGGGTTACGGCATGGGTGAAGCGGGTGAAGGTCAGAACACCACGCACTCCCAGAAAAAGATGGGTGACAAGTCACTGCGTGCATTCCGCGACCGCTTCAATATTCCGATCCCGGATGATGAACTCAGTTCGACGCCTTTTTACAAGCCGGCTGAAGACAGCACCGAGGCCATCTACCTGAAAGAGCGCCGTGAGGCACTTGGTGGTTCATTCCCTTCACGTCTGGATGATGTCGAGACGCTTGAGATCCCACCTCTGGAGACATTCAAGTCACTGCTCGAAAGCAGTGGTGATCGAGAACTCTCGACCACCATGGTATTCGTGCGTTTCCTGACAACCCTGATTCGTGACAAGCAGGTTGGTAAGCGCGTTGTGCCGATTGTTCCTGACGAGGCACGTACCTTCGGTATGGAAGGCATGTTCCGTCAACTCGGTATCTACTCCTCTTCAGGTCAGCTCTATGAGCCCGAGGATTCAGATCAGCTGATGTGGTACCGCGAGGACTCCAAGGGACAGATTCTGCAGGAAGGTATCAACGAGGCCGGCGCCATGTCAGAGTGGACTGCTGCGGCAACCGCCTACAGCAACCACGGCGTGTCGATGATTCCGTTCTACATCTATTACTCGATGTTCGGTTTTCAGCGTATCGGCGACCTAGCATGGGCTGCTGGCGACATGCAGGCACGCGGCTTCCTGATCGGCGGTACTGCCGGTCGAACCACGCTGGCAGGTGAGGGATTGCAGCACCAGGATGGTCATGGACACCTGGTTGCAAGCACAATTCCGAACTGTGTCTCCTATGATCCCTGTTTTGCATACGAACTGGTCACTATCCTTCACGACGGCATGCGTCGCATGTACGTCGACAAGGACAGGGTGTTCTACTATGTCGCGGTGATGAACGAGAATTATGCCCAGCCCGCAATGCCGGAAGGCAGTGAAGAGGGTATTCTCAAGGGCATGTACCGTTTCAGTGAGGGCGGTAAGGCCAAGCAGCGTGTGCAGTTACTCGGTTCGGGCACCATCCTGCGCGAAGTGATTGCTGCAGCAGAACTGTTACAGAATGACTTTGGCATTGCTGCAGATGTGTGGAGTGTCACCAGTTTCAACGAACTGCGTCGTGACGGTATCGATACGGAACGCTGGAACATGCTACACCCTGATGAGGCCCCCAAGCGCAGCTATGTTGAAGAACAGCTGTCGGGAACAGAAGGGCCTGTCATTGCAGCAACGGATTACATCCGCACCTATGCAGATCAAATCCGTCCTTATATCGATCGCAGTTACTTCACACTGGGCACCGATGGTTTCGGCCGCTCGGATATGCGTGAAGCGTTGCGTCGTTTCTTCGAAGTCAATCGTTACTACATTGTTGTTGCTGCCCTCAAGGCGCTTGCCGATGATGGTGAAATTGCAGCCAGTGCAGTGAAAAAGGCGATTGAGAAATATGACATCAATCCGGAAAAACCTAATCCGGTAACGGTCTGATTGCGGAGAAACTGACAATGACGACAGAAATATTAGTACCCGACATTGGTGACTTCGCGGATGTCGAGATTATCGAGGTGCTGGTTTCACCGGGTGATACGGTCGATGCCGAAGATTCACTTATTACGGTTGAAAGTGACAAGGCATCGATGGAGATTCCCACGCCAAGCGCAGGCGAGATTGTATCGGTTGCCGTCTCTGTTGGAGACAGGGTAAGCGAGGGCAGCCTTCTGGTTACGCTGGAGGAGAGTGGTGACACATCTGCCAGCGTCGAAGAGGAGATAGTCGAAGCAAGGGAGTCTGATGAGGCATTTGCCGTTGCTGATGCAGTAGAAAACGCCCCGGCAGTTACCGAATCACCGCAGGCAGTTGAACTGAACGTACCTGATATCGGAGATTTCAATGATGTTGAAGTGATCGAGGTGCTGGTCTCGACTGGTGATACGGTAGAGAAAGAGCAGTCGCTGATCACGCTTGAAAGCGACAAGGCATCGATGGAGATACCATCGACTCACGCAGGAACAATTGAATCTGTTGCAGTGTCGGTTGGTGATCGTGTCAGTGAAGGTGATGTGTTCGCCATGATGACTGCCACCGGCGCTGCTGCTCCGGCTGCTTCAAAGCCTGCCAGCGTACCTGCTCCACAGGCTGCTGCCAGCGAGCCATTGGCACCTGGTGACACACAGATGAAGCCTTCACCGGTTGAGCCGGCACCACCTGAACGCATAACCGGTGGTAAGGCACATGCCAGTCCTGCGATAAGGCAGTTTGCGCGTGAACTCGGTGTTGATGTCAGCAAGGTAGTCGGTACCGGACTCAAGGGACGCATCACTAAAGAGGATGTTCAGAATCACATCAAGCGTGTGATTGCTGAACATGACAGCGACAAGGCCAAGGGTGGATTTGGCCTGCCTGAAGCGCCCGATATCGATTTTTCCAAGTGGGGTGAAATCGAGGAGGTCGAACTCGGCCGTATCAAGAAGCTCTCTGGTGCGCACTTGCATCGTGCATGGCTGACGATTCCGCATGTCACCCAGTTTGATGATGCAGATATCACCGAGCTGGAGGCGTTCCGCAAAGAGTCGAAGGCGCGTGCAGAGCAGGCGGGTATCAAGCTGACTTTTATGCCATTTCTGCTCAAGGCGTGTGCCACGGCTCTCAAGACAATGCCTGAGTTCAATGCATCGTTGACACCCGATGGCGAACGTCTGATTCTGAAAAAATACGTCAATATCGGCATTGCGGTGGATACGCCAAATGGTCTGGTTGTACCCGTCGTCAAGAATGTCGATAAAAAGGGTATCTTTGAAATTGGTGCTGAGCTGATGGAGATCTCTGCCAACGCACGTGAAGGCAAGCTCAAGCCGAGTGACATGCAGGGCGGCTGTTTCTCCATTTCAAGCCTCGGAGGCATTGGTGGAACCCAGTTTGCACCAATCGTCAATTCACCCGAAGTGGCCATTCTTGGCGTCTCAAAAGCAGAGATGAAGCCGGTTTGGGATGGCAGTGAATTCCAGCCCAGGCTGATCATGCCTTTCTCACTCTCCTATGATCACCGTGTGATTGACGGTGCCCAGGGTGTGCGATTTACAACCTATCTTGGCGATTTGCTGGATGATATTCGTCATTTGCTCTTGTAATCATGCCTGCTTTTCTGCAAAATGCTGCAGCACAGCATAATAAGAAAAGATTATAGTAGACATAAAAAACTGGATGGGGTTTTCCTTTAGGGAGATCCCGCCATCTAGAGGAGATGCAGATGCACGCAGAAGTTCTTGTCCTTGGCGCAGGACCCGGAGGCTACACAGCCGCCTTTCGCGCCGCAGACCTTGGAAAGAAAACCGTCCTGGTTGAACGTTATGCCTCGCTTGGCGGCGTCTGCCTGAATGTTGGATGTATTCCATCCAAGGCCCTGCTGCATACCGCAGCGATTATTAATGAAGCAGCAGAACTCACCGAGATGGGTGTTGATTTCGGCGGCACACCAAAAGTGGATCTCGACAAACTGCGTGCTGGAAAGGATAAAGTTGTCGGCCGCCTGACTGGCGGGCTTGCCGGTATGGCCAAGCAGCGCAAGGTCACCACGGTGCAGGGACTTGGCAAATTTACGGGTCCAAATGCTGTTTCTGTCGAAGGTGATGAGGGTACGCAGGAGATCACATTTGATGCCTGTATCATCGCTGTCGGTTCACAGGCTGTACAAATCCCGGTTTTCCCGAATGATGATCCACGCATGATGGATTCCACCGATGCACTTGAGCTGGAAGATGTCCCCGGCAAAATGCTCGTTATTGGCGGCGGCATCATTGGTCTCGAGATGGCAACGGTATACAGCACGCTGGGTTCATCAATTGATATTGTTGAACTGCAGAATCAGTTGATGCCGGGTGCTGATAAAGACCTCGTAAGACCGCTTCAGAAACGTCTTTCAGGCAGTGTCAACAGCATCATGCTCGAAACCAAGGTAACCGAGATCAAGGCGCAGAAAAATGGCCTGAAAGTCAGCTTCGAAGGCAAGAAAGCGCCTGAAAAAGCGCAGATATACGATCGTGTTTTGGTTGCCGTTGGACGTAGTCCGAACGGTGCAAAGATCAATGCCGAGGCTGCAGGCATCAATGTGGATGAGCGCGGTTTCATCGCTGTTGATTCACAAATGCGTACAAACGTGCCAAACATCTATGCGATTGGTGACGTTGTCGGCAACCCGATGCTCGCACACAAGGCGACGCACGAGGCCAAGGTGGCAGCAGAAGTGATCTGTGGCGAGAAGAGCGAATTTGATCCACTGACAATTCCCTCGGTTGCCTACACTGATCCTGAAGTTGCATGGATGGGTCTCACCGAGACCGAGGCAAAGGAACAGGGCATCAAGATCGAAAAAGGTGTTTTCCCATGGGCTGCCAGTGGCCGTGCACTCGGTATCGGACGCGACGAGGGCTTGACCAAGCTTATCTTCGACCCTGAAACAGATCGTATCCTTGGCGCTGGTATTGTCGGTGTCAATGCAGGTGAGCTGATTGGTGAAACCGTGCTGGCTCTCGAGATGGGTGCAGACATGGCTGATATCGGCCTGACCATTCATCCGCACCCAACCCTGATCGAAACCGTCGGTATGGCAGCTGAAATGGCTGAAGGTACCATCACTGACCTGATACCGCCGAAGAAGCGCAAATAACCGGACGGTGACTCTTTTTTACAGGGAATACGGGGAGCCATCTTCTGGCTCCCCGCTTGTTTTTCTACACGGCCTGTTTGGTTCATCGGCCAACTGGGGCGGCATCGTCAAGGCTTTCGCCGAGACACATTACTGTATCGTTCCCGATCTGCGCAATCACGGTCGTTCATTCCATGATGATGGCGTTGGATATGGTGCGCAAAGTGGTGACGTTATTGATCTGCTGGAAGAGCTTGAGATTGAAAAAGCGACCCTGGTAGGACACAGCATGGGCGGTAAAGTTGCGATGATGGTTGCCTTGCACCTACCAGAAATGGTCGACCGACTGGTGGTCGTCGACATGGCACCGAGACGCTATCAACACAGTTTTGCAGCTATTCTTACGGCGTTAAGAAAGATTGAGCTCGAGAGTCTGGAAAACCGCAATGAGGCCGATAACTACCTGGCCAATTTCATCGATGAATCAGGTGTGCGTGCTTACCTGTTGCAGAATCTTGTGCGTACAAGTGATGCCTGGAAGTGGCGTATTAATCTCGAAGCGCTCGCTAATGGCATTGCACAAATTACCGGTTTTCCTGTCAAGGAGAGCAGGCGTTTCAATGGTCCGTCGCTGTTTATTCATGGAAATAACTCGGATTATGTCGATACGGAGGGCAGGGCGGCAATCAGTCACTTTTTCCCCAATGCCGAGGTCAAGGGTATCGACAATGCCGGTCACTGGGTCTATGCAGACCAGCCGCAGGCTTTTATTGACTCCCTGTCGAGATTTCTGAAGTCACACTAGTCAAAGTTCGTTATAATTCAACGCTTCATTTTATTAATTAACTCAGGGTGCAAACGCCATGTCCGACGGCATCAACAAAGTCGTTCTCGCCTATTCAGGTGGTCTAGATACTTCTGTCATTCTCAAGTGGCTGGAAGATACCTACAACTGTGAGGTTGTTACTTTCACTGCAGATATCGGGCAAGGTGAAGAAGTTGAGCCGGCGCGTGCCAAGGCAGAGGCGATGGGGATCAAGGAGATCTACATCGAGGATCTGCGTGAAGAGTTTGCACGCGATTATGTCTTCCCGATGTTCCGTGCCAATGCCATCTATGAAGGCGAGTACCTGCTGGGTACATCGATTGCACGCCCGTTGATTGCCAAGCGCCTGATCGAGATCGCAAGAGAGACAGGTGCAGATGCCATTTCTCATGGTGCAACCGGCAAGGGTAACGACCAGGTGCGTTTCGAACTCGGTGCCTATGCACTGATGCCTGATGTGAAAGTGATTGCACCATGGCGCGAGTGGGACCTGCTGTCACGCGAGAAGCTGATGAACTACGCTGCCGAGCACGGCATCGAAGTCGATTTTGCCAAGCAGAGTGGTAAATCACCTTACTCGATGGATGCTAACCTGCTGCATATCTCCTACGAGGGCGATCTTCTCGAAGATCCATGGAATGAGCCTGAAGAGGAGATGTGGCGTTGGAGTGTCTCACCTGAAGCTGCACCGGATGAGCCAACTTACCTCGAACTGACGTATGAGAAGGGCGACATTGTTGCTATAAACGGCGAAGCGATGTCAGCTGCAACTGTCATGGAGACCCTCAACAGGATTGGCGGTGAGAATGGTGTCGGTCGTGATGACATCGTCGAGAACCGCTATGTCGGCATGAAGTCACGTGGTTGTTATGAAACACCTGCAGGCACCATCATGCTCAAGGCACACCGTGCGATGGAGTCTTTGACACTCGATCGTGAAGCAGCGCATCTGAAAGACGAGATGATGCCTCGCTATGCCAAGATGGTTTACAACGGCTACTGGTGGAGTCCCGAGAGGGAGATGCTGCAGGCTGCAATCGACCAGACTCAGCAAGTGGTGAATGGTGTTGTACGCGTCAAGCTCTACAAGGGCAATGTCATTGTTGCCGGGCGCAAGTCGGAATCAGACAGTCTCTTTGATGAAAGTATTGCGACCTTTGAAGATGATGCAGGTGCTTATGACCAGAAAGATGCGGCAGGCTTCATCAAGTTGAATGCATTGCGTCTGCGAGTGGCTGCCAAGCGCAGGAAGTAACATATTTCGTGGCCCCATCGAGGTGTTGTAGGAGCCTGGTTCCGGGGCTACGCCCCATAACCAGGCTCGCCACATCTTCGCCTGATCACTCCAAACCAGTGCGCGAAAGGAACTCGCTTACTGCGTTCGCTCAGACAGCCTTTCGCTTGCCCACTGATTTTACGCTGGCTTCGTTAACGGCGAGCTTGGCCATGGAGCGTAATGCCAGAACTATATCTTCTACATTTGATTTCGAAGCAGTTCCAGAAGCGCCTTGCGCCTGAACAACAGCTGAAAACGGCTTCCGCCCAGTTGATCCCATAAAATCGCACTGCGAATCCCGGCGAGCAACATCGCCCTGACACGGCTCTGGTTGTCAGGATTCTCCAGGTGTAGCGGATCGCCCTTGACCATGATTCTTGGAGAGAGATCACTGACCTTCTGCTTGTAGATCTCGGCAATTGCTGAAATCGTGTTGACGTGTGTCAGTTCGTACATCTCAAGCTTCTCTTCGATGCGTACGAGTTCATCACGCATTTGTTGCAGTCGGGTTTCTGCCTTGCCGAGTTTTTTTGCCAACTGCATCATCGCCATCACCATGTGAGGTATTTCGATTTGCTCTTTGTCGGCATGTGATAGTTGTTGTTCCAGCTCTTTGAAACCCGGGCTGAGCGGATCAAGTCCGCCATAGACAGCTTCAGTCGATTCTGCCTCAAACTGAAACAGGGAGGAGAGCAGAGGAGTTGCTGTCTCCATGTCGAAACGGCCATTGTGTGCGATCTCGGCAACCAGTCGTGCTGACTGGAACATGGCGGCAAGCGGAATGATCAGTTGAGAATTCATTTAAGTCTGACTGGCCTTTGTGATAATGGCGCCGCCAAGGCAGACGCGCTCATGATAAAAAACGATTGATTGTCCCGGCGTGACAGCACGCTGTGGTTGATCAAAACTGACCTGCAAACCATCTTCATTATTTACGACACGACAGACTTGCAGGGGTTGGCGGTGTCGGCATCTTGCCATGCATGTCAGCGGGTAGTCGGGCAGGGTGCCACTGATCCAGTGAGCATCCTGTGCGATCAATGAACGTGACATCAGAAGTGGATGATCATGTCCCTGTACAGCGACAAGCTGATTGCTCTCGAGGCGCTTTTCGGCAACGAACCAGGGTGATTCATCGCTGCCCCTGACGCCACCGATGCCAAGTCCCTGTCGTTGTCCGATGGTGTAGTAGAAAACACCCTGGTGCTGTCCGATGACTTCACCATCTTCGTTGATAATATCCCCCGGCTTTGCCGGCAGGTAATTAGACAGGAAGTCCCGGAATCGGCGTTCACCAATAAAGCAGATGCCGGTACTGTCCTTCTTGTCATGTGTTTGCAGGTTATGCCGTTTGGCTATCTCGCGTACTTCGCTCTTGTCGATATCGCCAAGAGGAAAGAGTGCGTGTGACAGCTGGTGCTGGTTGAGCAGATGGAGGAAATAGGTTTGATCCTTGTTGCTGTCGCGTGCCTGTAGCAACTGCCAGCTGCCATCCTCAAGCTGATGCGAATCAGCATAGTGGCCGGTTGCAATGCGATTTGCACCAAGTGTCAACGCATGGTCGAGAAACGCCTTGAACTTGATCTCCCGGTTGCACAGTACGTCCGGATTGGGAGTGCGACCTGCTTTGTATTCTTCAAGAAAATGGGCGAAAACACTATCCCAGTAGGTATCGGAAAAGTTGACCGTATGCAGTTTGATACCAAGCTTGTCGGCAACAGCTTCTGCATCGGCAAGGTCGACAGTGGCACTGCAGTACTCCTGGGTGTCATCCTCCTCCCAGTTTTTCATGAAGAGTGCTTCGACCTCGTAGCCTGCCTCCAGCAGGCGCAGGGCGGCAATCGACGAGTCAACGCCACCGGAGAGACCGACAATCACCTTTTCCATGGTCACAAAATTCTTTCCGCTCCGTTGAACCAGGTTTCCAGCGGAATCACTCGTGCTGACGTGCCATTGTCTTCATACCAGCTGTCAACAGCGTAGAGATCACTGTTTTCTTTCTCCTTGATGACCGCTGTCCAGTGTGTGCCGAATATCATGCGATGCCTGACAACCCGATCATCGACGCTGTGCCACTTGAGTAGGCCGAGACGCTCTATCTGCTTCAGATAGGTTGTGGTATTGAGTGATTCCGCAATGCAGTCGAGCTGACCCTCGGGATCGACTCTTCCCGGATTTCGTCCCTTGTCACGCCAGGTTCCGTTCTGGTTACCGACCCGGTACTCGAACCAGCCAATTGCCTGTGCAATTTTCTCGCGTTCAGTTTCCGCATTGACCGTACCGGCAAAAAGTGACTTCAGGGATTCGATTTCATTTTGGGGCATGTAGACTTTTTTCTTGTCACTGCAGCCAAAGTTGATGCAGGTATTCAGGGTCAACAGGCCCGTGGCTCCCGTAGTCGTACAGCCTAGTAAGAGAGTGGCAAGAAGCAGAATTTGAATATTTCTCATGACTGCGTACTGATCAGTTGTTCTCTGGACGCCAACCTGCTTTCCACTTTTTCATTGTGACGATGTCAGGTTTGGTGCCGTTATCGTGGAACCATGAGTCGACTGCCCATCTTTTTCCACTTCCTGTTTCCTGAATTGCTGCGGTTGAATGTGGCCAACCCCCAATGATCAGGAAGCCGCGTTGCCTCTTCTTGTCTACCCGGTGAAATTGGAATAATCCATCTTTCTCCATCATGCGCATATAAGAGGTGCTGTTGGTCGATTCATCTACACAGTCGAGTTGGTTACTGCTGGAGCCAAATCCCTTGAGATTGCCGCCACGGTCGCCCAGGGAGTTAATCTGCTTGCCGACTTCCACTTCCAGGTAGGCTATGGCGTTTGCTATCTGGCTGCGCTCCTGCTCAGGTGTTTCTGCAAGAGGTAGGAAAAACTCCCTGACAGCTTCCCATTGTTGCGGGCTGAGAGAGATATGCTCGACTGTATGGCAGGTATTACCGTAACAGACCGAAAACCGTGAAGGATCCGGGTCGTCGATTTGTGGTTTGCCGCTGCTCTCCGGATTGAGCAGATTAACTGCTGCCGCATTCGACACCAGTACAGAAAACAGCAGTATGCCAAACAGAAGTTTTTGGTAGTTCATACTCTTGGTTTATCGCTGGTTAGATATAGGTCGCAGTGTATCAAAGTTGGCGAAAGTCTGAACTCCCTAGCTCTTTTTTCGTGAATCAACGCTGAACTTGCCTGGCTGCAAGTCGCCCAGTTTCCACTCGCCAATTTGTACTCGAATCAGTCGCAGGGTAGGGAAGCCAACAGCCGCTGTCATGCGCCTGATCTGGCGGTTTTTGCCTTCACGAATGGAAATTTCTACCCAGCTGGTGGGGATGTTTTTTCGCACCCTGATTGGAGGGTCTCGTGGCCAGAGTGATTCTGGTTCAGCAACTTTTTCGACCTTTGCGGGCCTGGTTTTCCCGTCTTTAAGAGTGACACCTGAACGCAACCGGGCCACTGCATCATCCGAAATTTCACCATCGACCTGCACCAGGTAGCGTTTCCAGGTTTTCTTTCCGGGAGCCGTAATCCTGTTTTGCAGTTTGCCATCGTCAGTCAGAAGCAGAAGTCCCTCACTGTCGCGATCGAGACGGCCTGCGGCGTAAACCCCTGGAATATCTATAAAATCAGCCAGTGTCGGACGTCCATCAGAATACCTGAATTGGCACAGAACACCATAGGGTTTGTTGAAGAGAACCAGTTTTACCATGCAAATTCCATCACTATTTGATTAACAGTTGCAACACTCGGGCTGAGCCTATGATAAGATTTTTCGCCTGAGAATTCTTATCAAATAAAGAGGAGTCAAAATGGCATACGACAAAATCCAGGTGCCTGCCGACGGAGAAAAAATTACAGTCAACAGTGATCATTCACTCAATGTTCCTGACAAGCCGATTGTTCCCTATATCGAGGGTGACGGTATCGGTGTGGATGTGACTCCGCCGATGATGAAAGTTGTTAACACGGCTGTCGAGAAGGCCTATGGTGGCACGCGTCAGATTCAATGGATGGAAGTCTATGCCGGTGAGAAATCAACCAAGGTCTACGGTGACGATGTGTGGTTGCCTGAAGAGACGCTTGAGGCGGTTCAGGAGTTTGTCGTTTCCATCAAGGGTCCGCTGACAACACCTGTCGGTGGTGGTATTCGTTCACTCAACGTCGCCCTGCGCCAGGAACTTGATCTCTACGTCTGCCTGCGTCCTGTGCGCTATTTCCCCGGTTCTCCAAGTCCTGTTCGTGAGCCTGAAAAGACCGATATGGTCATTTTTCGCGAGAACTCCGAGGATATCTATGCAGGTGTCGAGTGGCAGTCGGGCACACCGGAAGCGAAGAAAGTCATCGATTTCCTTATTAAGGAGATGGGTGTCACCAAGATCCGTTTCCCCGAGACCTCGGGTATTGGCGTTAAGCCGGTATCTAAAGAAGGTACAGAACGCCTGGTACGCAAGGCAATGCAGTATGCGATCGATAACGACCGTAAGAGCCTGACACTGGTTCACAAGGGCAACATCATGAAGTTTACCGAGGGTAGCTTCAAAGAGTGGGGCTACGAACTCACCAAGCGTGAATTCGGCGCGACCGAACTCGACGGCGGCCCATGGTGCACCCTGAAAAACCCGAAGACCGGGACAGAAATCACTATCAAGGACGTGATTGCAGATAACTTCCTGCAGCAGATTCTGCTGCGTCCGGAAGAGTATGACGTGATCGCAACCCTGAACCTGAACGGTGACTATGTTTCTGATGCGCTTGCAGCACAGGTTGGTGGAATCGGTCTTGCACCAGGTGCCAACCTTGCCGATGCTGTCGGTATGTTCGAGGCAACCCACGGTACAGCACCAAAATATGCAGGTCTTGATAAGGTCAATCCGAGCTCACTGATTCTCTCTGCAGAGATGATGCTGAGACACATGGGTTGGACCGAGGCGGCAGATCTTGTGATGAAGGGTGTTGAGGGTTCAATAGCAGCTAACACCGTAACCTACGACCTCGCGCGCCTGATTGATGATGCAACTGAACTGAGTTGTAGCGAGTTCGGTGATGCCGTCATTGCGAACATGGACTGATCGCAGTACAGGCAGTAATCAAAAAGGCCCGCATTTGCGGGCCTTTTCTATTACAGAGTTCCTGTCAGGAACCTTTGTGATTAGCCTGCCATCTGGATTGATGTTGCATGCAAGCCTTTGGGGCCCTCGGTTACTTCGTATTCGACTTTTTGCCCCTCTTTGAGGGTTTTGAAGCCCTCCATCTGAATTGATGAGAAGTGGACAAAAATATCCGCATCCCCATCATCAGGTGTAACAAAGCCGTATCCCTTGGTGTTATTGAACCATTTGACGATACCCGTCGACATGAAAATACCTCCTTAGTTGCTACTTTTCTTATGTCGTCCTGTTCACTCAAAAAGTAGAGCGATTACCAGGTTGACCGGCGCCTTGTTTATTTTGATTATCCAGAGCGTCCAGGTCGTATTATTGTTATTCTGGTTTAACCCTCAGATTTACCGGTGCTTACCGGCAGAAGAGTGGGTTAGACTCTGAGTATAGCGATGACGGCAAAAAGTTCAATGCAAAATTGCACTGCACAAAATGCGAATCGACTTGATTTTTATATGATTAACTACTATCTGAAGTTGTATGCCTGACAAAGAATATGAAGATGACCATGGACTGGCGACGGCCGAGGCTGTGCCAAAGCTCAAACGTCCGCCAATGTACAAGGTTCTATTGCTGAATGATGACTATACTCCTATGGAGTTTGTCGTTGATGTACTGTCACGTTTCTTTCATATGGACCAGGAGCAGGCTACCCGGGTGATGTTGCATGTTCATACCCGGGGGCAGGGGGTTTGCGGTGTTTTTACACGTGAAATCGCCGAAACCAAGGTCTACCAGGTCAACGACTATTCAAGAGAGCACCAGCACCCGCTGTTGTGCACCATGGAGACGGAAAATTAGGTGGCTATGTTAAACGCAGAACTTGAATTTACACTCAACCAGTCGTTCAAATGGGCTGCTGAACAGCGCCACGAGTATATGACGGTTGAACACTTGCTGTTGGCGCTTGCCGACAATCCATCTGCAGCCGGTGTCTTGCGTGCCTGTGGTGCTCAACTTGACGGTCTGCGAGACCAGGTGAGGACCTTTATCAACGAAACCATTCCGTTGATTCCGGAAGACGAAGAGCGCGAGACGCAACCGACGCTGGGCTTTCAGCGAGTACTACAGCGTGCTGTTTACCAGGTGCAGTCATCTGAACAGAAAGAGGTTTCAGGCATCAACGTCCTGGTTGCCCTGTTCGCAGAGCAGGAGTCACAGGCAATCTATATTCTCGCCTCGCAGGGAATCACGCGTCTCGACGTGGTCAACTATATTTCTCACGGAATATCGCGCATAGGTGAACCGGAAGAGGAGCAGCACGACGATTTTTCCGACGAGCCTCTTGACGAGGATCAGTTCGAAGAGAAAAAGAGTTCGGCACTGGAAAAATATGCCGTAAATCTGAACGAAGAAGCGATTCAGGGACGCATTGATCCGCTCATCGGACGTGCCGCCGAGGTTGAACGCTCGGTTCAGATTCTGTGTCGCCGCAGCAAGAACAATCCCCTGCTGGTTGGTGAAGCTGGTGTTGGTAAAACAGCGATTGCCGAGGGTATGGCGAAAATGATCGTTGACGGTGAGGTTCCTGAAATACTCTCGGATGCCCTGATTTATTCTCTCGATCTCGGCGCCCTGGTTGCAGGAACCAAGTACCGTGGTGATTTCGAGAAGCGCCTCAAAGCAGTTCTGTCAGAGCTGAAACAGCAACAGCATGTGATTCTCTTTATCGACGAGATTCACACTATCATAGGTGCAGGTTCTGCATCCGGTGGTGCCATGGACGCATCCAACCTGATCAAGCCGGCACTTGCCTCGGGCGCACTGCGTTGTATCGGTTCCACTACTTACCAGGAGTATCGTGGCATTTTCGAGAAGGACAGGGCGCTGGCGCGTCGTTTCCAGAAGATCGATGTCAATGAACCGAGTGTGAGTGAAACCATTGATATTCTCAAGGGGCTGAAAAGTCGCTACGAGGAGCATCACGGTGTAACTTATACCAGCAAGGCATTGACTGCAGCAGCAGAACTCTCTGACCGTTACATTAATGACCGTCACCTGCCTGACAAGGCGATTGATGTCATCGACGAAGCAGGTTCATTTACCCGTCTGAAACCTGAAGGCAAGCGCAAGAAGCGTATCGGTGTGCATGATATCGAGGCACTGGTAGCGAAAATGGCTCGTATACCGGCACGCAAGGTTTCTGCCAGTGACCATGACACCCTGAAGAACCTCAGAAAGAGCCTTGGTGCAGTGATTTATGGACAGGATAGTGCCATCGAGGGGCTTTCATCAGCAATTATCATGAACCGTTCCGGACTCAGCGCTGAAGAGAAGCCGGTCGGTTCATTCCTGTTTACTGGCCCCACAGGTGTTGGTAAGACCGAGGTGACGCGACAACTGGCTCGCATCATGGGTATCGAGTTGATTCGTTTTGACATGTCCGAGTACATGGAAGCACACACGGTGTCGCGTCTTATCGGCGCACCACCCGGCTATGTTGGTTACGATCAGGGCGGTCTGTTGACCGAGGAGATCAACAAGCATCCGCACTGTGTATTGCTACTCGATGAGATTGAGAAGGCGCACCCTGATGTTTTCAACCTGCTGTTGCAGGTGATGGATCACGGCACCCTGACTGATAATAATGGCCGCAAGGCTGATTTCAGGAACGTTGTGCTGGTCATGACATCCAATGCCGGTGCCAGTGACATGAGTCGTGCTTCAATCGGATTTACCAAGCAGGATCACAGTAGTGACGGCATGGAGGCGATTAAGAAGCAGTTCACCCCGGAATTCCGTAACCGTCTCGATGCTATCGTGCAGTTTAATCCTCTAAACGGGGATGCTGTCGCGCGCGTTGTCGACAAGTTTCTTTTCGAGGTTGAGCAACAGTTATCCGAGAAGGGTGTCGAACTGCTTATCGAGCAACCAGTACGCGAGTGGCTCGCAGAAGAAGGCTATGATCCGAAAATGGGTGCGCGCCCAATGGCCCGCCTGATTCAGGATCAGATCAAGAAGCCGCTCGCTGAAGAGCTGCTATTTGGCAAGCTTGCGTCTGGAGGAGATGTAAAAATCAGCCGCCGGGATGGCGAGCTGAAGATAGATATCAGCGGGCGCGATAAGTAATACGGCCCTTGGTCAGGTCGTATGGGGTCAGCTGTACTGTGACCTTGTCGCCGGTGAGAATGCGAATGTAGTTTTTGCGCATCTTGCCAGAGATGTGTGCGGTAACAACGTGACCATTCTCCAGCTCAACGCGGAAAGTGGTGTTGGGAAGGGTGTCGGTGACCGTGCCTTCCATTTCGATAAAATCTTCTTTTGCCATGCCTTGTATCTGTAAAGTTAACAACAGTTTGTCAGCCCGAGATTATAGCATGATTAAAACGCTTGATTACAAAAATGATCAGGAGCCCCTGGAATGAAACAGAAAATAGAGAAGCCGGACGACGAGTGGCGTGAGCAGCTCAGTAGCGAACAGTTCAAAATCTGTCGCCAGAAGGGGACCGAGGCGCCATTCACGGGTGAATACTACGCAACCAAAACCGATGGTATCTATCGTTGTGCCTGTTGTGGTGAAGCCTTGTTCGATTCTGTTTCCAAGTATGATTCCGGTTCCGGTTGGCCAAGTTTTTTCAAAGCGTTGAATGATGATGCTGTTGAGGAGGATCGGGATACCAGTCATGGCATGGTGCGCACAGAGGTTCATTGTGCAAAGTGCGATTCACATCTCGGCCACCTGTTCCCGGATGGTCCGCAACCAACCGGGCTGCGCTACTGTATCAATTCAGCCTCGCTGGCACTAGATTCCGATGACAAAAAAGAGTCCTGATCGGTTATCATTGCCGATTGCACGAAAGGAAGCATCGATACATGCCCGCGCTACAAATCACAAATCTCAGTAAAACCTACCGGAACGGTCCGCAAGCCCTGAAGGGTATTGACCTGACCGTTGAGAGCGGAGACTTTTTTGCGCTGCTTGGTCCCAATGGCGCCGGGAAATCAACCGCGATCGGGATCATCTGTTCACTGGTTAACAAGAGTGACGGCAAGGTCGAGGTCTTCGGTAATGATCTCGACAATGATCTGCTGGGTGTTAAGCGACACATCGGCCTGGTTCCGCAGGAGTTCAATTTCAACCAGTTTGAACCCGTGATCGAAATTCTGATCAACCAGGCGGGCTACTATGGCATTGAGCGAAGCGATGCTGCTCAACGGGCTGAAAAACGCCTCAAGCAGCTCAACCTGTGGGAAAAACGCAATACCATAGCGCGCAACCTCTCCGGCGGAATGAAACGCCGACTGATGATTGCACGCGCACTGGTTCACGATCCCAGGCTACTGATCCTCGACGAACCGACAGCGGGGGTTGATATCGAGATTCGTATGTCTATGTGGGAGTTCCTGCGCAAAATTAATGAAGAAGGGACAACAATTATCCTTACGACTCACTATCTCGAAGAGGCGGAAAACCTGTGCCGCAATATCGCTATTATCGATAACGGTATGATTATCGAGAATAGTTCGATCAATGTACTGCTTGAACGTCTTCAGCAGGAAATTTTTGTTCTCGATATTGATACGGCCGTCAGCGAGGCACCAGCGATAGAGGGTTACAGTGTCACATTACGCAATGCGCAATCCCTGCAGGTTACTGTCGACAAGGCGAGCGGCCTGACACGCCTTTTTTGCGCTCTTGCCGAGCAAAATATCGAGGTGCTCAGCCTGCGTAACAAGCAGAATCGTCTTGAACAGCTGTTCTTCGAGATGACCAGGGAGAGCCGAAGCCCGGTAGAGGAGTCCGCAGAATGAACTACAGAAGTAATGTCTGGACACCGTTCACAACCCTCGTTATCAAGGAGTTCAACCGTTTTATCCGTATCTGGGTTCAGACTGTCCTTCCGCCCGGTATTATGATGGCGCTCTACTTTGCAATTTTCGGCAAACTGATTGGTGAGCGCATCGGTGAGATGGACGGCTATGCCTACATCGATTTTATCGTTCCCGGTCTGATCTTGATGGCGGTCATTACCAACTCCTATGCCAACGTGGTTTCAAGTTTTTACCAGGCCAAGTTCGGACGCTATATAGAAGAGATACTCGTCTCACCTGTGCCGAACTGGGTCATACTTGCCGGCTACGTCGGTGGAGGAGTAGCGCGTGGAATGGTGGTCGGCGTACTTGTGACCATTGTCGCGATGTTCTTTACCGATCTGCAGGTGCATAACTACTTGGTCACACTGCTGGTCTTTTTTCTGACCTCGGTACTCTTTTCGCTTGGTGGTTTCATTAATGCCGTCTACGCGAAGAATTTTGACGATATCGCTATCGTGCCGACCTTTGTATTGACACCACTGACCTACCTTGGCGGTATTTTCTACTCGATCCAGTTGCTACCCGATTTCTGGCAGACGGCATCACTGGCAAACCCGATTCTCTACATGGTCAATGCTTTCCGCTACGGACTGATTGGTATATCGGATATCAATATCATGTGGGCCTTTGTCATCATCCTGTTTTTTATCACTGTGCTTGCCTCATTTAGCATGCGATTGCTGAACAAGGGTGTCGGACTGCGTTCATAGACAATAGTTGAACATGCGAGCTGCGATACGGGTCATGCTTTTACTTTTGCTCCCTCTAACGGGAGCAGAAGCCTTCTCGGTAGATCAGCTGAGCATCGAAATCATCAAACAATATCCTCATCCGGACACACCATTCACCCAGGGATTTTTCTTCGATGAGGGGCTGGTTGAAAGTTCAGGTGGTTACGGAGAAAGTTACCTGCAACGCTATCAACCCGGTGCATTTGCTCCTCAACAGCGCGAGGCTGTCAGTGCTGACTATTTTGCCGAAGGCATGGCAAAACATGGTGCTTCCTATTACCTGTTGACCTGGAAGTCGCGTGTCATGTTGCAACTTGATCCCGAGACTCTGCAGGAAACGGGGCGCATCGCCTATAGCGGCGAAGGGTGGGGGCTGGCAAGCGACGGTCGTCAGTTGTTGATGAGTAACGGTAGCAACAGAATCCGCTTTTTTGATCCATCCGGCTTGATTCCTGAGCGCCGTATTGTCGTCACCCAGGAAGGAACACCGGTTAACCGCCTGAATGAACTTGAGTGGATTGAAGGTAAGATTTTCGCCAACATCTGGTTAACGGATCGTGCCGTTATCATCGACCCGCAATCCGGCGAGGTGACTGCAACAATCGATTTGTCACCACTTCGCAGAGTGCTGGACAAGAGAGAGAAGGTCAATGTGATCAACGGCTTTGCCTGGGATGCTGATTCAGAAAGACTCTTTGTTACCGGGAAAAACTGGCCGCTGGTTTTTGAGGTCAGGCTGATTAAAATTTCTGACTGATAAATCAGTTACAACACCCTGATCACACTGTCGACCAGACGGGCAGTCACACCCCACAGCAGTTCATTATCGTAACGGCGGTAGTAAAGAACATCTGTCTGTTGCTGCATACCATGAAGCAGGCGAGGGCGTCTTTCAAGGTTGTCTGGATTGGCCAGCCACTCTAGCGGGATGGTGAAGACGCGGTCAACTTCTCTTGGATCCGGGGAAGCCGTGAAAGCAGATGTAACCTGAGCGACGACTCCGGTCACCTCAAAGTTGCTGATGGTTCGATAACTGTTGAGTGAGCCGAGGACATCGACTGCATTCGATTGCAGACCAATCTCTTCATGCGCTTCACGCAGTGCCGTTGCGTGTGAATCCCTGTCGCCGGGATCAACCTGGCCACCCGGAAAGGCAACCTGGCCACTGTGCTTGTCTTTGTCATGCAGGCTGCGACGGATAAAGAGAAAGTGCCAGCCATCATCCTTGCGGACCAGTGGCATTAATACTGCGGCAGCTTTTGGTGGTGAATTGAAAAAATCGGCAGGAAAGTTCTCCTGCAAGGGTGTCACATCGGCCTGGGTCAGCCGATGCGATAACCGTTGCGGAAGATCATCCCTGTCAAACATGGCTCAGGGTAGCTCCACCTTTTGTGGTGCTACCCAGTTTTCATCCCTGTGTTCAGCGGTGACCACCGTATAGATACCACCACGCACCTTGAAATCAGCCGTCAGGCGCATAAAACGTGGATTGGTGGCAGCAACAAGATCCGCCAGCATTTCGTTGGTGACTGCTTCGTGAAAAGCACCCTGTTCACGGAATGCCCAGATATAGAGCTTGAGTGACTTGAGTTCGACGCAGAGTTGATCTGGTACATATTCAAGCAGCAGTTCGGCAAAATCGGGCTGGCCTGTCTTTGGGCACAGGCAGGTAAATTCCGGCATGCGGATGCGGATTGTATAGTCACGTTCCGGATTTGGATTGTCAAAAGTTTCAAGCTCTTTGCTTGGCTTGGTGGACATCGGTTTGTTCCCTGTCAAAAAAATTGCCCTCTATTATATCTATATTCAAAGAACTTATCGAATATCATTTTCAATCAATAGCTTATGGTGCTTTTTTAATATTATACAGATATAGACGACAGGCGCCACTTTCAGTATGCTACCGCTCCATGCGTTTGGAAAAAATAAAACTTGCCGGGTTCAAGTCTTTCGTTGACCCAACCACTGCTGATTTCCCCACAAACCTGGTTGGTGTTGTCGGTCCCAATGGCTGCGGTAAATCGAATATTATCGATGCCGTACGCTGGGTCATGGGCGAAAGTTCGGCCAAAATGTTGCGTGGCGAATCAATGGCTGACGTCATCTTTAACGGTTCGAGTTCACGTAAACCGGTAGGTACAGCGTCAATAGAACTGATATTCGATAACAGTGACGGCGGTGCCGGTGGTCAATACGCCAGCTATTCACAAATCTCGGTTAAACGCCAGGTCTCACGTGATGGCCAGTCAAACTATTATCTGAATAATACCCGTTGTCGTCGCCGTGATATTACGGACCTCTTTCTCGGCACAGGTCTTGGTCCGCGCAGCTATTCAATTATCGAGCAGGGTATGATCTCGCGCGTTATCGAGGCACGCCCTGAAGAGCTGCGCGTCTATCTCGAAGAGGCGGCCGGCATTTCCAAGTACAAGGAACGCCGCCGTGAGACCGAAAACCGCATTCGCCACACGAGGGAAAACCTCGAACGCCTCGATGACCTGATCGAGGAAGTTGGAAAACAGCTCAAGCATCTAGAGCGCCAGGCAGCAACTGCAGAAAAGTACAAGACCTTCAAGGCTGAAGAGCGCCAGTTACGCGGTGAATGTCTCGCCCTGCGCTGGAAATCGATGCACGATGAACTCGGCATTCATGAGCGTGAGATCGCTGCCCAGGAGAACAAGCTTGAAGCGGAGATTTCTACTCAACGCCAGATCGAGTCTGAGATTGAACAGATGCGCAGTGATCATACGGATGCCAATGACAACTTTAACCAGGTGCAGGGCGAGTTTTATGCGCTTGGTGCCGAAATCGCAAGACTTGAGCAGACGATTCAGTATGCGCTCGAATCTCGAGCAAGACAGCAGGCTGACCTGAGCCAGCTGGAGTCATCCCTGCAAGAGCTCAACCGTGAACGCCAGCAGGACAAGGAGCGCCTCGCATCAATCGCCGCGACACTGCTGGCGCAGCAACCGTTACTGGATACAGCCGAGACAGAGGAGCGTACAGCATCTGAGCAGATGGCGGCCTCGGAAACAGCCATGCAACACTGGCAGAGCGAATGGGACAGTTTTAACCAGCAGGCAAACGAGCCGGCACAGCTTGCGCAGGTTGAAAGAACAAAAATCAACCACATCGAATCAGAAGCGCAAAAACTGCAGCAGCGACTTCAACGTAATAGTGAAGAGCGTGAGCGTCTGCAGGCGCCTGATCTTGTCAATGAGATCGACACACTGGAAAACAGGCAACGCGAGGCGCAGGCCAGGCTTGAAGAGAAGCAGTCTGCTCTTGATTCGGCCATCGGGCGTATTGGTAACATGCGCCAGCAGCAGGAGTCGGTTAACAGCAAGTTGAATGATGCACGTGCTGAACTGCAGAGCAGTAAAGGACGTCTTGCATCACTGGAAGCCCTGCAACAGGCGGCGGCAACAGAGGGTAGTGAAGGTGCCAATTGGCTGAAGCAACAGGATCTTGCCGAGGGTAAGCGCTTGGCACAGTCGATTGATGTCAGCAGTGATTGGCGCAAGGCGGTTGAGACCGTGCTTGCTCAGCATTTGCAGGCGATCTGTGTAGATGATTTCAGTCGTTACAGCAGCGCCGTTGTCGATCTCGAAGAAGGACTTGTTGAACTGATAGAGAGCGCAGGTGGTACACAGCAGGTTGCTGATGATTCCCTGTTGAAAAAGGTCAATTCAAAACTGGATCTGTCAGGACTGCTTGGCAGTGTGCGCATGGCTGATAGTCTGCACGATGCGCTGTCACGTCGTAACCAGTTAAACGGCAGCGAATCCTTCATCACCGCAGACGGAATACAGATTGGCAAGAACTGGATGCGATTCGGCCGCGAAGCCGGTGCGCAGAAAGGTATTCTCGAGCGCGAGCAGCAGATTCGTGAGCTGCAGCAGACCCAGTCTGAACTTGAAAAACGGGTCGAGAGCCTGGCCAAAGAGCTTGAACAGCATGGCGAGGAGATTACATCCGCTGAAGCGCAACGTGAACAGCAGCAGCAAGAGTACAACCAGGTCAACCGTGAGCTCGCCGACATCCGTTCACAGCTGAGTGCCAAAAAGGCGCGTGCAGATCACCTCAGGCAACGCCTTGAGACGGTTGAGCAGGAACACCAGGAACTCAATGCCATGATTGCTGAAGGGCATGAGACTATCGAGACTTCAAAAGAGCGTCTCTACGAAGCGCTGGAAGTGATTGAAACCATGAGTTCGAAGCGCGATGCACTGGTTCAGCAGCGTGATCGAATCAGGGAAGAGCTGGAGCAAGCGCGTCAGCAGGTGACAGTGAAAAGAGCAGAGGTTCACAAGCTTTCGGTTGAACTCTCCACAATGCGTTCACAACACAGCAGCCTCGAAGAGAGCAGTCAGCGCAGTAGCAACCAGATAGAACAGATGAGCGGGCGCCGTGAGGCACTGGCCGAGTCGCTCAGCGGTGATGATTCACCGATTGAAGAGCAGAAGCAGAAACTTGAAGAACAGTTGCAGTCACGCCTTAAAGTCGAGGAGCAGTTGGGCGAGGCACGCAAACTGCTCGAAACGCTTGAGGCCGGTTTGCGTCAGAAAGAGCAGGATCGTCACAAGGCTGAAGAGAGTGTACAGAATCAGCGTGAGAAGCTTGAGAAGGCACGTATGAGCCGCCAGGAGACAATGGTTCGTACCAGCACACTTGAGGATCAGTTGCGCGAAGGTAAATATGACCAGAAGGCGCTGCTTGATGGCCTGGACGAAGAGACCGACCTGCAAGAGTGGCAGCAGAAGCACGAACTGGTCAGCAATCGTATCCAGAGACTTGGCCCGATCAATCTTGCTGCAATCGATGAATTCAAGGAACAGTCCGAGCGTATGGAGTATCTGGATACCCAGCGTGCAGACGTTAACAAGTCGCTCGATACACTCGAAGAGGCGATTCGTAAAATCGACCGTGAAACACGTACGCGATTCAAAGAGACCTTCGAGAAGGTCAACACCGGTATCAAGGAGCTGTTTCCCAAGCTATTTGGTGGTGGCCACGCCTATCTTGAGATGACAGGTGAAGACCTGCTCGATACCGGCGTGACTGTCATGGCAAGGCCGCCAGGCAAACGTAACAGTAGTATCCACCTGCTCTCCGGTGGAGAAAAGGCATTGACAGCCGTGGCCCTGGTATTTTCAATATTCAGGCTAAATCCGGCGCCTTTCTGTATGCTTGATGAGGTTGATGCTCCACTTGATGATGCCAACGTCGGACGTTTCTGCCAGATGGTGAAAGAGATGTCTGACCAGGTGCAGTTCATCTTTATTACGCATAATAAGATTACAATGGAGTTGAGTAATCAGCTGCAGGGTGTCACCATGCATGAACCAGGTGTCTCTCGGCTGGTATCTGTTGATATTGAAGAGGCAGCACAAATGGCTGCCATGTAAAGGAACCTCTGATCAAGTCATGAATTTTGACCTTGCCGCCATAATGCGACATTTCTGCGTTGCGAACCTTCGTAAGAGCGCTGCTATTAAGTGCGATTCACGCCTTGAACTGACGCATTCTGATCGGCAATCTCTGCGTACAGACTTAATCAGAGGTTCCTAAGGTTTCGACTTTATGGATCCAGACAAGCTTCGAATAATATTACTTATACTCGGCATACTCTTGATTGCCGGGATCTTCCTGTGGGAGCGCCACAAGGGCAGCTCCGAACGCAAAAGCAGACGTGCTGCGTTAATTGCTGAGCATGATGAAGACAGTTCCATGCCAAGTCACCATGAAGATATCCAGCACGATGATGCACTCTCACGCCACCTGGATGAACTCGCCGGAATCGTTCGCGAGGGAAATGAAGGTGATCAGCCGGATGAGAATGTCGGTGATGAATCAACGCATCCTCACGAGCCGGAAGAGATTCTGATGATGAGCGTCATCTCGCGACGCAAGTATTTCACAGGCGATGCCATCATCAGTGCGATGCGCAGCGTGGGCCTGACTGCAGGTGAAGATAATATATTCTATCGCTGCTCTCATGATGAACAGGAGAGGTTGTACGCTGTAGCCAGCATGGTAGAACCCGGCTTTTTTCCGCTCGAAGACATGCGCCGTTTCACCACCTCCGGCATCACCCTTTTTGGCACCCTGCCTGGTCCCCGGCCAGGTGTCAGGATATTCGAGGATATGTGCGAGACAGCTGACAAGCTGGCGGCTTTTCTTGATGGCACACTGCATGATGCCAATCGCGATCTACTTGATGACGAAGCGCTTGAGAAGATGCGTCTGATAGCTGAAAGGTACCCTGCATAACCTTCATGAAAAAGCAGATCGAGAGGGCAGGAGAGCTGCGCGATAGCCTTCAGTATCACAACTATCGCTATTATGTTCTGGATGATCCAGAGATTCCGGACGCCGAGTATGATCGTCTCTTTAACGAACTCAAGGCGCTTGAAGAGGAATTTCCCCAACTGGTTACACCTGATTCACCAACTCAACGTGTTGGTGGGCGGGCACTTGAGCATTTCAATGAGGTCGAACATCGTGTTCCCATGTTGTCACTCGACAACATCTTCAACGAGGATGGTCTGGCTGATTTTGAACGCCGTTTGAAAGAACGCCTGAATTCTGCTGGCACAATCAGCTTCACAGCTGAACCCAAGCTTGATGGGCTCGCCCTGAGCCTGCGCTACGAAAAGGGCGTATTGGCACAGGCTGCGACTCGTGGTGATGGCCGTGTGGGAGAGGACGTGACAGTCAATGTCCGTACCATCCGTTCGGTTCCCTTGCGATTGAGCGGAAACTTCCCGGAAGTTCTCGAGGTTCGTGGTGAGGTCATTATGACGCGTGACGGATTTGCTGAACTGAACCGCAAGGCAGTGGAAGAGGGCACAAAGAGTTTTGCCAATCCGCGCAACGCAGCTGCCGGCAGTCTGCGCCAGCTTGATTCTAAAGTGACAGCGACAAGACCGCTCTCCTTTTATGCCTATGGATTTGGCGAGGTCAGCGGAGAACTCCCGCAAACGCACTTTGAAATGATGCAGACCTTGCGTGATTACGGTATCCCGGTTTCACCTGAGCTGCGACTTGTTGAAGGAGCGAATGGCTGTTTAAGCGTCTACCAGGATATCGCAGAGAAACGCGACCAGCTCAATTACGATATTGACGGTGTTGTTTACAAGGTTAACTCACTTGCCCTGCAGAAACAGCTCGGATTTGTTAGTCGTGCACCCAGGTGGGCTATTGCACACAAGTTTCCGGCCCAGGAGGAGCTGACCCGGGTCGAGGCGATCGAGTTCCAGGTTGGCAGAACGGGAGCAGTCACACCAGTTGCACGCCTGCAGCCTGTCGAGGTTGCCGGTGTGACTGTCAGTAACGCAACACTTCACAATATGGATGAAATTGAACGCAAGGATGTGCGGGTTGGTGACACAGTTGTCATTCGTCGTGCCGGTGATGTCATTCCCGAAGTCGTTAATGTTGTAACTGCCCTGCGCCCTGTAGACACGAATCCTGTGAATCTGCCGCAACATTGTCCGGTGTGTGGTGCTGATGTGCTGCGCGTCGAAGGTGAAGCTGTGGCTCGCTGCAGCGGCGGGCTTTATTGCGAAGCGCAACGCAAGGAAGCGATCAAGCATTATGCCTCGCGCCGTGCGATGGACATAGAAGGCCTTGGTGACAAGCTTGTTGAGCAGCTGGTAGATGCTGAATTGATTCATGATGTCGCTGATCTCTACAGCCTTGAGGCTGACCAGGTTGCCGGACTTGAACGTATGGGCGAAAAGTCTGCCGCCAACCTGCTTGCAGCAATTGACGCATCTAAACAGACTGAACTACCCAGGTTCCTGTTTGCACTTGGCATTCGCGAGGTTGGTGAAGCAACTGCGCGTAACCTGGCGCTCCATTTTGGCGGTGATCTGCAGGCAATAGAAAAAGCCCCTGAGGATGCATTGCAGGAGGTACAGGATGTCGGTCCAATTGTGGCTTCACATGTCGTCAGTTTTTTTCAGCAATCACATAACATCGAGGTTATAGACAAGCTTCTCTGTGCCGGAATCGAGTGGCCATCGATTGAGAAACCCGCTGCAGAAGAGCAGAAATTAAGCGGGACGAGTTTCGTCCTGACTGGTACGCTGAGCAAACCAAGGGACGAATTCAAGACACGCCTTCAGCAACTTGGTGCAAAAGTGAGTGGAAGTGTGTCAAAAAAGACTGACTATCTTGTTGCAGGTGACGCAGCAGGATCAAAATTGACCAAGGCTGAGGCGCTCGGAATCCGGGTGCTTAATGAACAACAACTTGAAGAGCTGATAGAAAATGCGATTGAGTGAAGAAGAGCTGATCAACCTGGGCCGCCAGACTGTTCGTAATCAGGCGCAGGCAGTTTCCCAGCTTGAGATGCAGATCGGAGACGCTTTTGCTGAAGCGGTCGCCTGTATCACGAATGCGAGTGGACATACGATCCTCTGCGGTATGGGTAAATCGGGACACATTGCCAGCAAGATCGCGGCAACCTTCGCATCTACCGGCACTCCCTCGTTTTTTGTACATCCTGCAGAAGCGTTTCATGGTGACCTTGGCATGATCACTCGTGATGATGTCATCATTCTCATCAGCTATTCAGGTGAAACAGACGAGGTCAACAAGCTACTCCCGAGTCTCAACGAATTTGGCATCAAAACCATCGCCATCGTCGGAGAAGCGGAATCGACTCTCGGAAGGCACGCAGGCATCACCCTGACCATGAAGGTGGATCGTGAGGTTTGTCCCAACAATCTCGCGCCTACCAATTCCACGCTAACCACGCTGGCACTGGGTGATGCACTAGCCGTAGCCTTGATGGAAGAACGCCAGTTCGAACCTGGTGACTTTGCCCGTTTTCATCCGGGCGGCAGTCTCGGCAGAAGATTACTGACCCGCGTTCGTGATGTCATGCACATTAATAAACTGCCTTTAGTCAAGCCGGGGACACCGGTTCCCGAGACGATTGCGGTTATGAATGAGGGCAGGCTGGGCGTGGCCATTATTGTTGAAGATGGTGATATTCGTGGATTGATAACAGACGGTGACCTGCGACGCGCCCTGATTGAAGGTGCTGATTCCCTGCAAAAAAATTGTGATGAAATCATGACCTCCACGCCAATCACAATCGATGCTGATGAACGTTTTGCCGATGCCGAGAGCATCATGCTGGATCGTAAAATCAACTCCCTGCTGGTCACTGACAGGGATGGCAAGCTTGCAGGTGTGCTCCAGATCTACGATCTCTGATTAAAAACAGTCCCACACAGGAGGCAGTGATGAACCTGGAATTGACCGATCTGATCGGCTGGATAGGCGCTGCCGGTCTCCTCTCTGCCTACCTGTTCCTGTCGATCGGCAAATTGACTGCCGCCATGCGCCGTTATCACTTGCTCAACCTGATTGGCGGCATTGGTCTCGGTATCAATACCTTCGCGAATCACTCTTACCCTGCAACCCTGGTTAACCTGCTTTGGACAGCTGTTGCCATCTATAGCCTGGTGATGATTTACCGAAAAAGCGCCGGAAAAAAATCGACATGAGTGATTTCCTGATCGCAATACCTCTGCTGATGCTCACTGCATTTGCACATGGTGCCTTCGGTTTCGGTTTTCCACTCTTCAGTACACCTCTGCTCAACCTGGGAATCGATATCCGCACTGCCATCCTGATGACGCTGGTACCAACGGTAGTGATCAATACTGTCAGCGTACTCTCGGAAAAAGAGTGGAAGGAGGCGATCAGGCAATTCTGGCTGATTCCACTATTCACCATTATCGGCAGTTATTGCGGCACCCAGATATTGTTTGCTTTTGATCCCGACCTCTCCAGGATTTTGCTGGCATTGATGGTCATTGGTTACCTGTTGAGTGATCACATCAGGGGTGTTGAAAAAGAACGTATTGTTCCACTCTGGGGACTGGCCCTGTTTGGTTTCATCATTGGAGTCTCAGCCGGCGTCGTCAATGTCTTCGCACCGCTGATTATCATTTTTGCCCTTGAGACAAAGATGAAACCGGAACTGATGGTGACGACATTCAACATCAGTTTTCTGACCAGTAAATCAGGACAAATCGCAGGATTTGTTTCACAGGGTGCATTCCACGGACCAGCCCTGTTTTTCTCCTTGTGGATGCTTCCGCTGATCATCATCAGCCTGTGGATCGGAATCCGGTTGCGCAAACGTCTCGACATGGATGCCTATAAAAAGCTGCTGCGTATTGTGCTGTGGGTCGTTGCGATTATGCTGATAGGGCAGAGCAGTCTGGCCATGTTGCTGTAAAGCTTGTAGATGCGACCTCTGTTCAGCAGTACATCACTGATTCACCTTCTTCGGAGATGCAATCCAGTCGGAACAATAATAAATAGAAGTCAGCATGTTACGCCGATCTTTTCATTAGTTATCGGTTATATATCAATGAAGATTGAGCCTGAATGAGATAAGCTTATACATAGGTAATGACAAGTCTGTATCAGTTAGATTAAGTGCCGGTGAAATATATGCTCCGGGAAATCATAATCAAACGAAATCAGTGCTGTAATAATGACGATTCTGTCTGTCGGATTTCGTTTATTGACAGTTGAATATCGATGACAAGTAACGATGAAAGCGGCGTCAACCAGGGAGTGGAACTGGCGATCAACGAAGTGCTGGAATCCGAGACCAAGGCACAGCAGAGAGTTGCTGAATGCGAAATGGAAGCAGAGGTAAGGATTGTCAAGGCACACCAGGCTGCACAACGGATTGCACGTCGTACAGACAAGCGAATCACAAGAATACACCTGCGTTTTCAAACTGTAACCAAAGACTTGGAAAGATGGTTAAAGACAGCGGATAAATATCCGGCTGAGTTTCACATGCAACAGGCAATGCAGGATGAAGTTGTCAGCAGGGTTGTCACAGGGCTGGCTGACCAGTTGACTCACCTGGAACAACAGGATGAGTAGCGGGAGTACCTTGTCATGTTGACTTCATCCAGGTTCGCCTACACGCAGGCACGACTGCAAGTACGCCACGGCCTCAGGCTGAATGAACAGCAGTGGCGGCACCTGGAATCACAACAGGGACTGGCCAATTTCCTTCACGTCGCATCTGAATCAGGTATGAGCGATTGGCTTGCCGGATTGCATGCCGATGACTCGATTCATATTCTTGAAAAATCCTTTTCCAAACATTTCAGAGACTATGTAGAACAGGTTTCCCACTGGCAGCCTGCGCAATGGCGCAAGGCAACGCTGTGGATTTCAGCGCTGCCCGACCTTCCACTGCTTGAGAACATACGGAACAGGGGAGAGGTCCCGCAATGGCTTTCAGATGACGAGGAACTCGGCCCTTTGCTTGAAGTTTCCGACGATGCCCTTGTACAGAGGCTTGCCCTGACTCGCTATGCTCCGTTAACTGCAACATGGCATTCAACCACAAGCATGCTGGAAAGCTGGAGGACGCATTGGAAGGAGTGCTGGCCCGATACATCTGCAAAGGCTCTCGCAGGTGTTGAGAGTGTCGAGGCGCTGATATTGCGCCATCGTGGCTCTTTCATGGAATTGAAAACCCATGCAACAGCTGCGGCACGGTCAGAGTTATCAAAACAGCTGGGGCTTCAGTTCAGGCGTCTAAGCCAACAGCCAGCAGCAGTATTCGCTCATCTCGGCCTGGTAGCGCTTGATGTGGAGCGCTTACGTGGCAACGTTTCCTCACGCGCACTTCTGCTCAACTCAGTGGCGGCTAAGCAATGAGCCTTCGTCCAAAACCGGCACGTTGGTTTGAGGTTCTCGTTGATCGAAACGAGATTTCAAATGCAGCAGAGGCGCTTGCACATACGGGCTTAGTAGAGATCGTTGCCAGGCAAGATAGCAAGGAACAAGTTGGCGCACCGGAACTGCAGGAGAAGCTGCAGGAGTTCACACGCCTGTCACAAAGGTACAGCCACTACTGGCCACAACATGATCTGCATGTTTCGGGCACTGCTGGCACAGCTGATGCGCGGCTGGGCCAAGCGATCCAGCGCATCAACTCCTGGCGGTTTGATGCCGATCCACTGATTACTCGTATCGAAAGCCTCCAGAGTGAGTTCAAGGAACTCGAACTGATTACCGAGTGGCTGCAGGAGCTGCAACAGTCACAAATCGATTTTTCCCTGGTTGGCAAGCAGCGGGGAATTATCGCTGAACGACTGTTCATGGTACCTGAAAAGATACCAATGACACACTATCCCCACAGCCTGTTGGTCAAAGAGGTTATGCATGGGGACAAGCTCTACCTGTACGCATTAGGCCCTCAACGGCAACTCGACCAGTTGAAGAGTAACCTGCAGCCCTTCAAGAGCAAAACGGTTTCACTGCCCACCTGGATGCAGGGAAATTCAAACGATACCTTGTCAGCAGTTCGCAACCGAAGTGACAAAATCACCACGGAGCTTGAGAAGCATACGGCTTCCCTGCACGCACTGTGCGATAGCTGGAACATGTGCGAGGCACTCGGTGACCTGATGCAGTTGCAGTGGTTTATCGGCAATGTCGGCGACCAGGCAGTCAGCCAGAATTTTGCCTGGCTGAGTGGCTGGACATCCGATATTGATGGTCGCAAGTTGGAAGACGCCATGCAGTCGGCCGGAATTAAAGGGCTCGTCAGCTATCCACCTCCTCCTGTGGAGAGGGAGCGTCCGCTGGTAATGGACAATCCTGTCTGGGCGAAACCCTTTGAAGTATTTGCATCACTGCTCGGTACACCAGGTGCAAACGAGGCTGATCCGGCCAAACTGCTGGCCCTAATCGTGCCATTGATTTTCGGTTACATGTTCGGTGATGTCGGACATGGCCTGTTGCTGGCCGCTGCGGGCTGGTATTTTCACAAGCGCTGGCCGGCACTCGGGGTGCTTTTTGCATGCGGCATCTCCGCGATGATTTTCGGTTTCGTGTTTGGCAGTGTGTTCGGTAATGAGCACTTGCTGACTCCATTGTGGACTAACCCTGTTGAACAACCCCTGCCAGTTCTCATGGTGCCTTTGGCAGGCGGAGCCGTGTTGTTATTGCTGGGTATGCTGATGAATAGCATCGAAGCCTGGTGGGCAGGACAATTTAGAAACTGGTTGCTGTGCGAGGCACCGATAGTGTTGATGTACCTTTCCATTATCGCGCTGTTCTTTAACAGTTCAGCCCTGCTGGTCCTAGTACTTGCCTTGGGCTGGTACCTGTTGGGAAACTTCTTTGTTTCGCAAGAGGAGCGCTTGAAGAACATGCTGTTATCGCTCGGAGCATTACTTGAAGTGATGTTCCAGCTGGTGGTTAACACGGTCTCATTTATCAGGGTGGGTGCCTTTGCATTGGCTCATGCAGGGCTTTCTCTTGCATTCGTCACCATGGCAGACAGTATCGATAGCGTCTTCTTCAAGGTGTTTGTCCTGATTTTGGGTAATGCAATCGTTATTCTTTTAGAAGGGCTTGTGGTATCGATTCAGACCACTCGCCTGGTGTTGTTTGAATTTTTCATCCGTTTTCTGAGAGCTGAGGGGCGCACACTACGTCCTCTCAAGGCTCCAGATCATGAATTTCTTAAAAGGAGAAAAGAGTGAAAAGACACAATATATCTCTGCTGACCCTGTCCGGATTCAGCGCAGTCGTCGCCATAGTTGCAACCCTGTTGCTGGTGTTCGGTAATGTGAATGCTGAAGAGTCAGTTCCTGCGGTTGTTGAAGCGTTGCCGCCCGGGGTTGTGCAGTGGGGTTTCCTTGCTGCTGCATTGGCAACTGGTTTGTCTGCACTTGGTGCTGGTATTGCAGTTGCATCTGTTGGTAGTGCTGCAATCGGTGCACTTGCCGAGAAACCTGAACTGCTGGGCCGCTCACTGATTATCATCGGCCTGGCAGAAGGTATTGCCATCTATGGCCTTATCATCTCAATACTGATTCTAAACAAGGTATTGTAAATGCAGTCTGAGGTTCTGTTTATCGGTGATGAAGTGACAGCGGCAGGTTTCAGACTTGCTGGTGTGACTGTGATGACGCCCGAGAAAGAGAAATTGAACGAGGTATTGGCACAAGTGTGTGAGCATGCCTCGCTGATACTTGTCACGGCAGAATTTATAGAGTCACTCGATAGTCAACTGCAACAGGAGTACATGATGAAAGTTTCTCCAATGATCGTGGTCATTGCAGATATAAATAACGGTGTTCCGGTGACAGACCTGGCAGTTCAGGTTCGCCGTACACTGGGGATACTTGAATGAAGCAGGATGAATCAAGAGTTTCACAGCAAGCTGAAGAGTTGCTGGGCCTGACCAGTTCATGGGCTGAAAAACGCTGTGCCGAGATATCGGCAGAGTGCGACAGCAAGGTGCAAGAGCTTCTTGAAACCGCTCACCATGACGCACGTGTGCGTTTACGCAGCCACTTCGAGTCTGACCGTACTGCCAGCAGGCAGCGTCTTGCAGCGCTTGAAGCGGCCCAGGAAAGACATAAACGTGAAGAGTTGCAGCGGCACGAGGTCATGCTTGTTAAAAAGGTGATTGAAGGCTTGAAGGATGAACTGACTACACGCTGGAAGAATGACGAGCAGCGATCGGGCTGGGTTGAAACCATATGGCAGCTGGCTCACCAGAGGCTGATCAAGGCCTGCTGGACAATCAGTCATCCTCAGGATTGGTCAAGTGATGAAGTTGCAGGGTTTGAACAGAAGGTACATGAATATACCGGTATCGCTCCGGTCTTCGTTGTTTCTGATGATATCGAAGCTGGTCTATTGATAGAGGCTGATGGCGCAAAGCTTGATTGCACCCTGAAAGGACTTCTCAGTAGTCGCTATCGTCTCGAGAGCGAGATTATCGCTGCTCTGGAACAAGATGAGAACAACCAGGATGACAGCTAATGAGTGAAGCAAGAATCAACTGGATTAGCGGCCCCGTACTGCGCGCAACGAGTGAACAGCAGTTTCATATACATGAGTCTATCCGGGTAGGGGAAGTCGGGTTGCTGGGTGAAGTGATTCGTATCAATGGTGACGAAATCGTTGCCCAGGTTTACGAAGATACCAGTGGCCTGCGTCCCGGAGAGGCGGTTTTTGGCAGCGGAAGTCCCCTGTCAGTACGACTGGGGCCGGGATTGCTCGGGAACCTGTTTGATGGTCTGTTGAGACCCTTGACGCTCGAGCAGGGAAATTTCGTCAAGCCTGGAATTCAGGCCCGGGTTGAAGAGAAATTCGGATTTACTCCCCGACTCAAGCCTGGCGACCAAGTTGAGGGGGGGGCGATTTTCGGCACGCTGAACTCTGCTAAAGGCAGACCGCAGTATGCACTGGTTCCACCATGGGTGAATGGTGAAGTGACATGGATTGATGAAGCCGGTGAATACCCGGATGACAAGACCATTTGTATCATCAAGGAGAGCGATGGCAAGGAACACCAGCTCAGTATGTGTCACGACTGGCCGGTGCGTGAACCGCGTCCGATCAAGAAGCGCATGAAGATTCAGGGCCCGCTACTGACCGGGCAGAGGATACTGGATTCACTCTTTCCACTCGCATGTGGTGGCCGAGCCGCCATGCCGGGTGGATTTGGTACCGGCAAAACAGTTCTTCAGGAGACACTCGCCAAATGGTGTGACGCTGACGTCATCGTCTATGTGGGCTGCGGTGAGCGTGGTAATGAGATGGCCGGTGTACTTGACGAATTCCCGCAACTTGAAGATCCACACAGTGGGCGTCAGTTGATGGAGAGGACCTTGATTATCGCCAACACTTCCAATATGCCGGTTGCGGCAAGAGAGGCGAGCATCTATACCGCGGTAACAGTAGCAGAGTACCTGAGAGACCAGGGCTTGCGAGTAGCATTGATGGCAGACTCAACCAGTCGCTGGGCAGAAGCTTTGCGCGAAGTCTCCGGCCGGCTTGGTGAACTGCCGGGTGAGTCCGGCTATCCTGCGTACCTGAGTAGCCGCCTGGCAGATTTTTATGAACGGGCTGCGGCAGTACATACGCTTTGCGGCAAGACAGGCTCCGTCACTCTTATCGGGGCGATCAGTCCGCCCGGTGGTGATTTTTCAGAACCGGTAACAACGCATACCAAGCGCTATACAAAAGTCTACTGGACTCTGGACAGTACACGCGCACAGGCGAGATTCTATCCTGCCGTACATCCGCTGCTCTCCTATAGTGAAGATATACAGAGCCTCGTCGATTTCTGGAAACAGAATCATCACCCTGACTGGCTCAAACAGCGACGCAGATTTCTCAGCATGATGGAAGATCAACAGCGCCTGGAACGTATGGCACGTATCATCGGTAAAGATGCCTTGCCGCCACGCCAGCAGCATACCCTGATGTGTGCCGAACTGATCAACGAGGCATTCCTGAGCCAGTCTGCATTTTCCGATATCGACCGTTACTGCTCACCTCAGCGACAAGCTGCAATGATGCGCCTGATTCACCACTTCATCGTTAAGTCGGAAGAGGCGCTGGAGAGGGGAGTCGCAATTGAGGATATCAGCAGTATGCCGCTGTTACGCCGTTTGCAGCGTATGGGTGAAGAGATCGGCGAGGATAACATCAAGGCTTTCACACAGCTGAGCCACAGCCTTGACGAGGCCTTTTCAAAATTGAAAGAAGGAGAGACCGATGCTGCAGGCTGACCTCTCAAGCAGTGGATCAATTACCCGCATCGAGGGACCACTGCTGTTCCTCAAACGGAATGTTAACGTGGGCCTGAACGACTCTGTTGTCGTCATTGATGAGCAACAGCGCAACAGGCCCGGACGTATCACGGCACTGGATGACGAGAGCATGATCGTCGAGGTGCTTGAGACCACCAGTGGCCTTTCACTGTCGAATACCAGGGTGCGCTTTCATGGTGAAGCGCTGCATTTTGGCATTGGTCCCGATATTCTCGGCCGTGTACTGGATGGCGTCGGTCGTCCGATCGATCACGGCCCGCCAATCTCCTCGAAAAAGCGGCTGCGTATCGACGGCATGTCTATCAACCCGGTGGCAAGAGAAACTCCCAGGGATTTTATCGAAACGGGGTTTTCAACAATTGACCTGATGAACAGCCTGGTTCGCGGACAGAAATTACCGATCTTTTCCGGCGGCGGTTTGCCGCATGATCGTATTGCTGCCGAGATTGCTCGCAGTGCAAAATTGCTCGGCGGCGAGGCAAACGATTTTGTCGTGATATTTGTTGCCATCGGTGTTTCCTACGATACAGCTGACTATTTTCGTAACACCATGGAAGAGAGCGGGGCGCTTAACCATACGGTTATGTTCCTTAATCTCGCTTCGGATTCCAGTACCCAGCGCCTGCTCACTCCGCGTTACGCACTGACCGCTGCAGAGTATCTTGCTTTTGAAGAAAACAGGCATGTATTGGTCGTCATGACAGATATGACTAACTACTGTGAAGCCTTGCGCGAGGTGTCGGCAAGTCATGGTGAAATTCCCGGGCGTAAGGGTTATCCAGGTTACATGTACTCGGATCTCGCGACCATTTTTGAACGCGCCGGTTGTATCAAGGGGTGCGGTGGAACCCTGACCCAAGTGCCGATTCTGACGATGCCATCAGATGATATTACACATCCGATACCTGATCTCACCGGTTACATTACCGAGGGTCAGATCGTGCTCGACAGGGAGTTGCATCGCCATGATATCTATCCGCCAGTGAAGGTATTGCCGAGCCTGTCGCGCCTGATGAAAGATGGAACAGGCGAAGGCTTTACGGACGTGGATCACCCCGCGTTATCCAACCAGCTTTATGCGGCCTATTCACGAGCAATTCATGTACGCGTGCTGGCGAGTGTTATGGGAACCGAGGGATTGTCAGAGACAGATCGCCTGTTTCTGCAATTTGGTGAAGAGTTTGAAAGGGAGTTTGTTCAGCAGGGGCAGAGGCGCTCTCTTGAAGAGAGTATGACAGCAGGTTGGGAGCTGTTGATGAAACTGCCGATCTCTGAATTAAATCGTCTCAGTGACATGCAGATCGACACGCATATCAGCGACAGGGAGAGGCAACAACGCCGTGGCAGTTGAATTCACACCGAGCCAATCCGCAGTACTTGAGCTTCGTGACGAGAAGAGCATTGTTCTGGAGGCGTATGATTTTCTTGATGAAAAACGCCTGTTACTGGCTGCCGAGTTACTCAAACAGCTCGAGGATTTTGAAAAGCTGAGTGACAGGCTGAAACAGCAACGTCATCTGTGCCGTAGTGCCATGGGATCAGCAGTTTCCCGTCACGGCCTGCATGGAGTCCAACTCTATCCGCCTGCAGAGATCGAGGCACACTTGTCCCGCGAACAGCGCCCCTTCATGGGTGTCACTCTTGCCAAGTCTGAGCTTGATGCTGAAGATGCGCCAGATAATCTTCTGGTGGCGAACCCCTCACCTGAAGCGGTTGACACCGGTAATGAATTCCGGGAACTGTTGTTTCTCGCTGCAGTGCTTGCAGGAATCAGCGGAAATCTCCATCGCCTGATGGATGAGTACCAGAAGACGGAACGTCGCGCGCGCGCACTGGAGAATGTTGTTATTCCAGAGATCGAACAGCTGCTTGTCAACATGACAGCGCAGTTGGAAGAGTTCGACCAGGAAGAGATTATTCGCACACACCGTGGTCACCAGCAAGCCAGCTAACCGGTTACCATGGTGGCCGCAAAGCCTGTTATGACTTATTCTTGATCCATGCGCGGTCTCGCACAAAGTTATTCGATTGATAGTCACTCATCGCCTGGTCAATCTCTTCCCTGGTATTCATGACAAATGGTCCATATTGAACAATTGCTTCGCCGATAGGCTTGCCGCTGACAAGAATAAAACGTGCCGCTTCATCACCAGCGGTGAAATTGAAGCTGGTATCCTCCGACCCAAGCCTGATCAGGCTGTTAATCGGTAGCTGGTGTGAATTCAATTGCCCGCTGCCTTCAAACAGGTAAGCAAAGCTGTTGTTACTTTCGGGCAGGCTTGTTTGAAAAGATCGTCCCGCTTTAACCTGCACATCAAGATAGCTGACACCGGTAATGTCATCAATAATGGGCGCAGCATGATCTGCAAAATTCCCTATCAGGATTCGAACAATATGGTCCTGTGTCTCGACCACTGGAAATGCACCGGAGTCAAACTCCTGGTACCCGGGCTTGTCCATCTTGTTTGCAGCCGGCAGATTGATCCAGAGCTGGAAGCCGCGCATCAGGCCGTTCTCCTGCATTGGCATTTCTGAATGGATGACTCCACTGCCAGCCTTCATCAGTTGGGCACCACCCGGTTCCAGTTTGCCGGTATTACCCATGCTGTCCTTATGTTCGACGTAGCCATCCAGCATATAGGTAAATGTGCAGAAGCCACGATGTGGATGTGAAGGGAAACCGGCAATGTACTCGTCTGGATCATCACTACCGAAATGATCCAGCATGAGGAAAGGATCAAAATTGCGCAGGGCAGGGGTACCGATGGTGCGATTGACACTCACACCGGCACCCTCCGTGATTTCCATGGCTGGAACAATTCTGGTTTGTTTAAGCATGATTGCGGTTATCCAGGCTGTAGGCACCACTGCCGTGAACTGCGATCAATAACAATCCGCCAGTAATAGCGATATTTTTCATGAACATGATCATCTGTGTCTGGTCTGCTAAGTTACTATGAAAAATGATGCCTGCGACAAGCGTAAAACCTGCTAACGCATAGGATGTCAGCCTGGCTTTCCATCCTGTAATGATAGCAAGGCCGCCCAGGATTTCGAGCAAGATGACTGCGGGCAGCAGTGAGCCTGGCACGCCCATCGCATCCATGTAGCCTTGTGTTCCCTCGTACGCACCGATCTTATTGAGACCGGCAAGCAAAAAGATATGCCCGATAAAAATGCGTGCAACAAGTTGAGTGATTTTTTCCATAACTATTCTCCAGTTAATCTCTTTTGAAAGTTGATTCGTAAACTCGATACGGAAAGTATGGTTGCTGATGATTAATGAATAAAGGTGTAATAATGCAAATAATTGTTCTCTAATTAGCAACAATAGGGTCTTTATGGATCGCTTTGACAATATGGATACATTTGTACGTGTCGTTGAAGCCGGTACGATCAGCGGTGCTGCAGAGAGGATGGGAATTGCTAAATCTGCAGTCAGCCGTCGACTCAAGGAACTGGAGGCACATCTGAATGCGCAACTATTTCATCGAACGACGCGTAAGATGAATCTGACTGACACAGGCAGGGCTTACTATCACCAGTGCGTACGCATACTGGATGATGTGCTCGAAGCTGAGATAGCTACTTCAGATGCGCATGGCACTCTCAAGGGAAAGCTGAAAATCGCTTTGCCAACAAGTTTTGGCCTGTTGCACATGGGGCCGGCAATCAACGATTTTGCACGCACGCACCCTGATATTGAATTCGATCTCGATTTTAACGACCGTGAAGTCGATCTGATACAGGAGGGTTTCGACCTTGCTATCCGTATTGCCAATCTACCTGATTCAAGCCTGATTGCACGTCGACTGACACCTATCCGAACCTTACTTTGTGCCAGCCCTGAGTACCTCAAACAGGAGGGCACACCTCAATCACCGCAAGAACTGAGCGGACACCAGTGCCTTGTTTATACGCTGGTTCCCGATTATGACTATTTGCAGTTAACTGGACCTGATGGGAAACTGGTCAGGATCAGGGTGTCTCCCTACATGAAAGCCAGTGCCGGAGAGTATCTCAAGGATGCGGCACTTGCCGGTCTGGGTATCATTCTCGTCCCATCATTTATAGCGCACAAGGAGATCGAGGAGGGAAGGCTGGTGCCCATACTGAGTGACTATGAAAGTAAACAGTTTGACGCCTATGCTATTTACCCCCAGACGCGGCACCTTTCCAAACGTGTCAGGACATTCGTGGATTTTCTCGTCAAACGCTTTGAAGGCATTCCTGCCTGGGATCTATATTTAAATAGAGAGGGCATACAAAATGCGTAAATTGCATAATAATCAGGGATAGTAAGACGTAAATCTGTAGTGAATCCGGACAGGGCAATAACAATGAATGAAGGGCACTTGGCAGAGACAAAGGAGAGAGCAGGCGACAGTAGTGGCTCTGTTGCTCTTGAGACGTTTATTCCGGTCACCCGTTTTGCCATCATCGATACTCTCGCCAATGAGGCCGAGAGTCATGGTGATCGCAAAGAGATCACCTCATTTTTTCGTTTTCTCGGCCAGTGGCGCCATCTCGAATACCAGCAGCGACTGCTTGAGCTCAAGGAGCACTACCTGCCATTCAGCCCTGACAGGGATACGGTCAAGATACTGGAATATAGTGAAGATAAGCTAAATGACTTCAAGAGAGAGTTGATTGAAGCAGTCACGAGGCTGTTAACGCGAGCCAATTATACGCATCTCGATGATGACACACTGGATAAACTGTTATCGACACACTCTGCCCATGGGCTGGAACTCAAGGTCGATCGTTCGGAATTTGAAGAGACTCTGGTCTATTATCGTGGCGCCGGACACGAGGAGTTACAGCAACGTAACTGGCGAAAGAAGTTCAAAAAAGAGACGGTGATCGTACCGACTTTCAAGCGCCTTTTTCTTCTTCTCAAGCTAAAATCCGAAGATGTTCGAATCTCTGAAGTGATGAAGGAAAAGAATGTCAGCAAGAAAAAGGCCACAAAAATCGTCAGGAAACTGCGTAAGCACCTGCCGAAGGTTAACAGTGGTGAACATATCTACCTCAAGCTGTTCAAGAATATCCCCCAGGAAGATCTGGAGATGATGTTTCCCAACAACCAGGTACGTTTCAGCATGTTTGACAAGGTCAAACTTGGCATGACCGCAGGTGGTGGTACAGTCGCCAGTGTTGCGGGTGCTGCCACCAAGGCGATGTCGGCAGCCGCTGCCTCAAATCCAATCACTCTTGCAGGTGCATTTATCGGTGTCATTGCCGTTATTACCAGGCAGGTAATGAACTTTTTCAATACCAGGAACCGCTACATGCTAACCCTCTCGAAGCGGCTTTATTTTCACTCTTTGGCGGATAATCGCGGTGCACTGACGTTGCTATCGGATCGTGGTGAGGAAGAGGACGTCAAAGAGGAGTTTCTGCTCTACTATTTCCTTTTTCGTAAGCCCTTGCCACGCAATGAACTCCACTTGCTTGACGAGGAGATCGAGACGTTTTTGAGCAACAAATTCAACGTGAGGGTTGATTTTGAAATAGAAGATGCTCTGGAGCGCCTGGTCAGGGATGAAATTGTCACCCTTGATGAGCAAGAACAGTTTCAGACTCTATCGCCGAGTGAGGCATGCCTGTTACTGGAAAAGAAATGGCGTAGACAGCTTGCAGATATGAATGGCTGGATACCCGGACATGAGAACGAAGAGGTATAACCACCCTCAAATAGATATCGATGGATACCCTTGATATCTGTGACTAATGTAAGATGGTATTACCTGAAGTAGATTAGATATAGGTAGATACAAGAATGACCGAAGTGATAGAAGATAACGAGGTACAGGAAAAGAGTAAAGGTTTGCGCGGAATCCACATAATGTGGATCGTTCTTGCCACCATACTGGTGACAGTGGCAGTCACTTTCTGGGTTGTTCGGACCTACATTTATGCAAAGGATTTCACACCGGTTGAACTTAGCGAAAAGGAACATCAGACACTCAACATCAAACTGAAGAGCCTGGGATATAATCCTGCCCCGTCGACAAGTGGAAATTCAGGTCAGGCGGCACAGGAAACTGATGAGCAATGGTTAAGAGCAGAACGTTACAGCGAAGAAAGCGGCAAACGCGAAGTAAGCTTTAGTGAACGTGAACTTAATGCCATGCTGGCTAACAATCGTGACCTCGCAAAAAAACTAGCCATTGATATGGGAGATGATCTTGTCAGTGCCAGGCTATTAGTGCCGCTTGATCAGGACTTCCCGATCCTGGGTGGTAAAACGCTGCGAGTTTCTGCAGGTGTTGAAATGGCATTTCGAGATGCAAAACCTGTTGTCATCCTCAAGGGCGTCAGCATTATGGGTGTGCCTATACCAAACGCCTGGCTGGGCGGGCTGAAAAATATTGATTTGATCAGTGAGTTTGGAGACGCCAACGGATTTTGGAAGAGCTTTGCCGATGGAGTGGAAAATATTCAGGTTGAAGAAGGTTATCTCAAGGTCAAGCTGAAACAATAGTAGTGTCGTCATCAGGAGTACAGAATATGAAAGAACTATCTTGGAGTAATACCTTAAGCGTCGAGGTTGATGAGATCGATGATGATCACCGTAAACTTGTAGGCCTGTTTAATATGCTCAATCACTCTGTAGAGGATGGTGATGATCCGAAATATATAGAAGCTGTGTTGGAAGAGTTAATCACATGCACTGCCTGGCACTTCAGGCATGAAGAGCGATTAATGGTGAAGTATGGATACAAGGACTATGAGGAGCATTATTCCGAGCACAGCAAGCTGATTGAAAGCGCCAGGGAGCTACAACAGACACTCAAGCAGGAAGGTCATCAGATCTCCAATGAGAATATCGAATTCCTGGAAAATTGGTTAACAGAACATATTCTTGTTGATGATATGAGACTGGGTTCATTTCTTGCCCAAGTTATGTAGAAGCTGTGGTGGGTATGAAAGAAAGCGGTCATTGCTTTAGCTATTCAAACATTGTTGATACGGCAATTAATCTTAAGAAACCAGGATGTCAGAGTCAGAAAGCAACAGTTTAAGTAATTCTGTTTGTTTGCAAACACCAGTTTTCAGAAAAATTGATTTCAACTGCGATTTTGCAGTGTTGCGAGTGATGTTCAGTTTGCCAGCTGCTTCTTGAAGATCTCGCGACCTTATAATCTCCATTACCAATGCTGATTCAGCGTTTGTAAGCTGAAAGCTTTCACGTAAACATGTCTCGGTAAGTTTTATAGGGAGTGAAGGAGGTGCAAGGATAATTAACGCAAGTTTACTATTGTCACTAGATGACAACACTGAAACCGTTAGTGAAAGCGGAAGGTCATATGAGAGATTTTGTATGCATACTGGAGTAGATTCTATTGTCGTATTGGAATGTTGCTGAAAGACAGCTTTCAGTTCGGTATTGAATTGCTCTTGTGTCGTCTTATCCGTAAAAACAAGGCTATCATTCAATAAAGAAATACTTGATTGCACCTCAAAAATCTCACGCGCTTGTTCGTTGAAGTATATTACCCGTCCTTCCTGAGTAAGAACAACGACTCCATTTGGTATTCGGTTCAGTATTTCTTGAAATTGGCTTGCAGAATCTTCCATTGTTTACATCTACCCATAGTTACATAGCTTCTCTCAGTTCAAGTAAAACAAGTTTTTGGCAGTTCTTGTATCACCCTTATGGGGGATGACCTGATGTTTTTGATTGATTATTATCAATAATCCTATCAGTTGCTCCTCAAGAAAAACTGGTTGGCTTATTAGTAAAAGACTTCATTTCATTGATGGCCGGGCTTAACCGCCCGGTACTTTTTTATAGCATCTATAAATTTATTCAATGATAGTGGCTTGGAGTATCAAAGATAAAGCACCAAGTAATAATAGAAATATCCACTAATAAGATTGAGATGAGGGTAGAAGAAGTCTGATATTGAGTTGATAACTATTTGTAAAGTAACATTGAGTATTATCAATTACTCCAAACGCGCCAATCCACAATAAGTAACTTTTAGTTTTTGAAAGCTGGCATCTAGAAAGGCATATATGACCTCGGAAGATAAAGCACAAAATAAGGTTATCGAGAACATCCCTGCGGTGTCCTATGTCTGCAAAGCTAATGGCGATTTCGGTGCAACTTATATTCGTGAATTCAATTTCCAAGTGCAACTCAACAGAGTTGGTTAGAGGGCAAGCTGCGGTAGCATAGGTAGCTTCTCTCACCGACCAAAGTTAGAGGAGCACCATGTACACGCAGCTTACCCAGGAAGAACGATACCAGATTCAGGCACTGATGAAAGCAGGTCACAATCAAACAGAGATAGCCAAGATACTTGGGCGCCACAAATCCACTGTCAGCCGCGAACTGAGGCGTAACCGTGGCTTGCGCGGCTATCGCCCCAAACAGGCCCATCGGCTGTCTGTAGAGCGCCGTCAGAGCAAGAGCCAGCCCCGTATTGCCACTACCCACTGGGAGCGAGTCGAGCATCTGTTGCGCGAGGACTGGAGTCCGGAACAAATCAGCCTGTGGCTGTGCAATGAGGCTGACATTCAAATCTCTCATGAGTGGATTTACCAGTACGTTCTCCAGAACAAATCCATGGGCGGTAACCTATACCGCCACCTGCGTTGCCAGAAGCAGCGTCGAAAGCGCTATGGCAGCTATAGCCGCCGAGGGCAACTGATTAACCGAGTCAGCATCGATGAACGTCCTGCCGTGGTTGATGAGCGTTCACGCTTCGGTGATTGGGAACTTGATACCATTATCGGAAAAGGCCACAAACAGGCCATCGTTTCAATCACCGAGCGTAAATCCCGATTGACGCTCATCCATAAGGTGGAGAGAAAAACCGCCAGCAACGTCACCAGCGCTATCCTCAAACTGCTCAAACCCATCGCCGGCCGCGTTCACACGCTGACCTCAGATAATGGTAAGGAATTCGCCGGTCACGAGACCATCGCTAAAGGCCTCAGTGCCAGGTTCTTCTTTGCCCATCCCTATGCCTCCTGGGAACGTGGCTTGAATGAGAACACCAATGGACTCATTCGCCAATACTTCCCAAAGCATCGGGACTTTACAACCATCACTCAGGCGGAAATCAACCAGGTGATGAATAAACTGAACAATCGTCCCCGAAAATGTCTTGGCATTAAAACGCCCAATCAAGTATTTTTCGGGATTAACCCATCCGTTGCACTAGTGAGTTGAATCCGCGATTTCTGATAATGTTGAAAATCAATTAGGGTATAGCCCAGAGACATTTACCAGTGACAGCGGCTTCTGGCACAACCATATTCACCCGGAAGACTGTGACAGGGTTCTAAATAGCCTGGATGACCTTTTCGAGAAGGGCCGGCATATCTACAAATACCGTTTTCTTCACGCCGATGGTAAGTACCGCTGGATGTACGATACGCTATTCCTTACCCGGGACGATGCAGGTGAGCCTAAAGAGATCGTTGGATATTGGATTGATATTACGGACCTGGTTGAGTCAAAGGGCGTGCATGAGGCAATTTTCAAATATGCGGTCGATGGTGCAATCCTGATTGATGAGTCCAGCCTGATCAAGTCGTTTAGTCCTGCCGCAGAGAAACTGTTCGGTTATACCGAAAAGGAAGTCTTCGGCAAGAATATCAGTATGCTGATGCCACAACCTTTCCAGGAAGAGCATGACGGATACGTTAAGAGGTATTTGGATACTGGAAAAGGTCGAATTATTGGTGTTGGCCCCAGGGAAGTTTCAGCACTGAAGAAGGATGGCAGCGTCATTCCTATCGACCTTGTCATCAGTGAAGCTATTGTTGGTACGGAACGATTGTTTCTCGGCATCGTGCGTGATATTAGCGAACGAAAGCAGGCGCATGATGACCTGTTGAACATCGCTAACTATGACCAACTCACTGGTCTACCTAACCGCACGTTATTTCATGAACGTTTGAGACATGCCATAGCCCGCTCTGAACGAAATGAGACCCTGATTGCACTCTTCTATATCGATCTCGATCGTTTTAAGCAAATAAACGATAGTCTGGGACATGATGCTGGAGATCAGCTATTACGACTAACGGCGGAACGGCTGCAAAGTAACACTCGCAAGAGCGATACAGTTGCACGACTCAGTGGGGATGAGTTTGCCGTGATACTTGAGGATGTAGACCATATCAGTATTGTGACCAAGGTTGCCCAGAAAATAGTAGAAAGCCTATCCAGGTCAGCAACACTCAATGGCCGTGAGATTCATCCTGGAGCCAGCATTGGAGTCACACTCTATCCTATGGATGACAAGTTGCCTGAAGATTTGATGAAGGATGCTGATATGGCGATGTACCGTGCAAAGGAAATGGGTGGAAGCCAATTCCAGTATTACTCGCAGCAGTTAGGGGCGTCAGTGCAACACCGTATAGAACTAGAGTTCGATTTGCGGTCTGCTATTAAGAAGGAAGAGTTTGTTTTACATTTCCAGCCCCAGGCTGAGTTATTGAATGGGCGCATTATTGGTGCAGAAGCACTGCTAAGATGGAACCACCCCAAACTTGGCCTGGTATCACCAGCGACATTTGTACCTGTGCTGGAGGAAATGGGGCTTATCACCGATGTGGGCAATTGGGTTTTGCGTGAAAGCTGCAGACATTTAAGAGCCTGGCGTCGATTAGGTTTCGATCATCTCAAAGTTAGTGTTAACGTATCCCCCAAGCAATTCAAAAGCTGGGAATTCTTGGGAACGGTGCAAAATGTGATACGGGAAACTGGCGTACCACCGAATTGCATCGAACTTGAGATTACCGAGAGTCTTGTAATGGACGACCCGGAGAATGCTGTCTATCTTTTGAAGTCTCTGCACGAGCTCGGAGTAGAGATTTCTATTGACGATTTTGGAACGGGTTATTCTTCTCTTTCAAACCTGAAAAGTTTACCGTTCGACACGCTAAAAATAGACCGTGCATTCATTAAGGAACTCCCGGATGATACGGATAGTGCCACAATTTGCAGGACTATTATCGCCTTGGCAGATGCGTTGAATCTGAAAACTGTTGCTGAAGGAGTCGAAAAATTAACGCAGCTAAAATTTCTCAAGCGCAACGGATGTAATTCGATCCAGGGCTTTTATTTCAGCAAGCCGACTACACATCAGGAATTTGAGAAATTACTGCTGGAAGGAAAGTGCCTGTCAGTATCTGATCGCCATGGGGACATCATTGAAGTGGAATAAGGAGTATCTACTTTTGGCCGTACGTGAATTGCTGAAGATGATTAGATTGGTGCAATTGAAATACTCCATATGAATAATCAGAATATTAATCGTTTCACCTACTCCTTCTTATTTGCATTAGTTGTCCTGTCTACATTTTGTCTTGCTATCCTTTGGGAGCACTGGGTCGAACCCTATCTTTTACATTTATTAGGCGAAGAGGCAAAGGGAGGTCACGAAAAGTGGCATTATGTGATTACCACTACCTTATTTTTGATGCTTTCTTTGGTTTTGCCTTTCTGGCTTGCAATGAGTAAAGAAAATTGGACGTATCGCTATAAGGTGAATACATACGTTCTTGCGCTGGTGCTGCTTTTACCAGTTGCAGGAAATGCGGCGGTTGATGAAATGGTCTTACTGACCGCTGAAGAGAAGCAATGGTTGTTTGAACAACAGACAATTCGAGTTGCTCTTGATCCTGATTGGGCGCCTGTCGAGTACAAGGATAAAGAGGGAAATTATCGGGGGATGTCCCTTGACTATCTCGAACATCTTGAAAAACTACTCAATATTCGTTTTGAGGTGGTGAAAGCAGTCACCTGGCAGGAGGCTGTGGCTGCTGTACAAAACAAGCGGGCAGATATGTTTGCCTCAGTGGCCAGAACGTCACAACGAGAAAAATATGCACTCTTCACCCGGCCGTATGTTTCCATGCCCATCAACATATTCGCCCGCAATAATATCTCTTACATTGGTGATTTGAGAAACCTGGCAGGCAAGCGTGTTGCTGTTGTGGATGGATATGCGATTCACGACTGGTTGAAGAATGAGCACCCGGAACTTCAGCTGGTTCCAGTGGAATCACCGCCTGAGGGTTTGAAGCAGGTATCAAAAGGCAGCTTGGATGTTTTCGTGGGGAATGCGGTGACCTCCAATTACTATCTTGGCAAGCTCAGTTTGGACAACGTGCATGCCGTTGGAGAAACACCATATAGCAACGATCAGGCTATGGCAGTGCGAGACGACTGGCCTATTCTGGCAGGAATTCTGCAAAAGGGCCTGGATGCTATCCCACAAAGTGAGCACGATCTGATCTTTACCCGCTGGATGTCCATCCAGTTTGAACAGGCTATCGACCGTAAGTTAGTTTGGCAGATATTAGTTGTGTTTATCGTAGTGCTACTAAGTATCATTTATTGGAACGTCACGCTGAGAAAAAAGGTGCAGCAGCGAACGAGCCAGTACCAGGTTGAGTTGAACAAACGCCGGAAAAGTGAGGCAAGATTTCGCAACCTTGTAGAATCCACCAGTGACTGGATTTGGGAGGTTGGCCCGGATGCTCTCTATAGCTATGTCAGCCCAAAGGTGGAAGAACTACTCGGGTATAAGCCTGAAGAGTTGCTTGGTAAATCACCGCTCGACCTCATGCCTGAAAGTGAAGCAGAGAGAGTGGCTGAGAAATTTGGATCTATTTTTACGGCACAAGTACCATTCCATGGTCTTGAGAATATAAATCGTCATAAAGATGGGCATCTGGTCTTCATTGAGACTGCCGGGGTACCCATTTTTGATGATAATGGGACGTTTCAAGGCTATAGGGGAATTGACCGGGATATAACTGAAAGACAAAGGCTTGTGAATTTTATTCGGGATACCGCCTCGGTCATTGCGACTGGCGCTGGAGAAACCTTCTTTCGCGATCTTTCAGTCAAGTTGGCCAATGCCCTGCAGATGCGCTACGTACATGTCGGTGAACTGACTACGGATGGCAACCACGTCAAGACACTGAGTGTATGTTTTGATCAACAAATTGTGGACAATTTTGAATATACACTTGCGGGTACACCCTGTGAGAATGTAACTCAAGGAAGGCCATGCGCCTATCCATCCGGTGTCAGACAACAGTTTCCTGATGACAAAGAAATTCAGGAAATGGGATTTGAAAGCTATATAGGTATCCCGCTGTATAGTGCGGAGAAGGAAGCAATAGGTTTAATTGTTGCGCTCGATAGTAAACCTCTGAAGAGCATCGAATTTGCTTCCTCGTTATTGGAGGTTTTTTCTGTACGTGCATCAGCAGAAATGGAACGACTTCGTTATGAGAGTGAACTCAGGCGTGCGGCAGGGGTATTCGAAAACACCACCGAGGGTGTCGTGATTACCGACACCAGCGTTAAAATCATAGCCGTAAACAAAGCATTCTGTGAGATCAGTGGTTATAGCGAGGAAGAGGTTATTGGCGAGAATCCAAGGATGTGGAAGTCAGAACAGCATGATGAATCATTTTATCAGACTATCTGGGCATCCCTTAGAGAAACAGGGAGGTGGCAAGGAGAAATCTGGAATCGCCGTAAGAATGGTGATGTTTACCCGGCATGGATGACGATTGATACTATCCGTGATGAAAAGGGGCAGTTGGATCAATTTGTCAGCGTTTATTCAGATATCAGTGCGATAAAGGAGTCCGAAGAGCGTCTTCAGTTCCTGGCCCATCATGATCCGCTTACCAAATTACCTAACCGGCTTCTTTTCAGTGCGCGTCTCGAACATGCCTTGCAGCATGCCCACCGGCAAAATGAGCTAGTGGCGGTGATGTTTCTGGATCTCGACAATTTCAAGCAGATCAATGATGGTCTCGGTCACCCTGTCGGTGACAAGGTGTTGCAGAAGGTGGCCCGGCGGCTATCAGCAATAATGCGGGATGAAGACACTGTGGCACGCATGGGTGGCGACGAGTTTGCCCTGGTATTTGGTGATATCTCTGATTCCATGGGGGCTTCCCAGGTGGCAAGTAAGGTATTGAGTGTATTTGAGGCTCCACTGGAAATTGACCATCATAGACTCTATGTCACAAGCACGCTTGGAATCAGCCTTTACCCGAGTGACGGTGAAAATGTAGCAACTCTACTGAAAAATGCTGATACTGCGATGTATCACGCCAAGGAAGAAGGAAAGAATCAATTCTGTTTTTATACGGATGACCTTAACAGTGAAGCACTGGAAAAGCTAAATCTTGAGAATGACCTAAGGGAGGCGTTGAACAATGATGAGTTTGAGGTCTACTATCAACCACAATATGAATTATCTAGCGGACGGTTGACTGGAGCGGAAGCTTTGATCCGCTGGAATCATAAGGAGTTAGGGTTGGTGCCACCAGACGAGTTTATACCGATGGCCGAAAGTAATGGCCTGATCATTCCTATTGGTCGTTGGATAATGAAACAAGCATGTAGTCAGGTAAAGACATGGCAGGAAGCAGGATTTGATATTGATCGTATTGGCGTTAATGTTGCAGGTCAGCAGATTCAGAACAGTGATATAGTGGAAACAGTCAAGGATGTGTTAAAAGAGACCAAACTTGAGCCTGCCTGTCTGGAGCTTGAAATAACAGAAAGCTTTATCATGCAACAGGCAGAAAAGGCTATCAGTACATTGGAAGAATTGCGGAAAATTGGTGTTGCTCTTGCCATTGATGATTTTGGAACAGGTTATTCATCCTTGAGTTACCTAAAACGCTTGCCCATAGATAGGCTAAAAATCGATCGCTCCTTTATTAAGGATATTCCATATGATTCTGATGGAGTGGCCATCACCAAGGCTATTATCGCACTGGGAAAGAGTATGCAATTGAACGTAATTGCTGAAGGCATTGAAACTGATGAGCAACACGATTTTCTTACAGAAAAGGGGTGTGATGAGGTCCAGGGTTATCTTTATAGCCGACCGCTTAACGCACAAGAAATCGAAGAGATCTTTCAGAAGGAAAATTGAAACTATGATTTGATCTGTAAAAGATCAAAGAGTAATCAAATAGTATATTTCGCCATTAGTACGCCGTCCAATTCATGAAACAAAATATTATCCTTTGCGTATTTAACCGTTCTGCACTTACTAAGGTGTCCATAGCGAATGCTCTTTTGTTGCCGCCTCAATTGATCAATGCAGCACATTGGTTAAATCGTACAGCTGGTGTTGTAAAGTCCAGGGTCTTTCTTGGTTATTCGTATTCTCGTTCGATCCACGCTGCCACGGACTCCGTGGGTCACAGCAGTAAACCTGTATATCCTCGTGTGAGTTCGGGGCGCTTGTGAGTCTTCTCGATTATTTTGGAAAAATACTTTTCTGCCATCGCTTCAGTCGTAATATTTTATGGATCATCGGAGGTTGCAATGTGGTCGGCTTTCGGCCTGACTTCTTTGACTATGTGAACAGGCCACTTACCAATTGTGGTAATACGGTTTTTCCAGCCGTGGCGGCGGCGTATAATCCAAGTCTTGGAACTGCGAAGAACGAAAAGATATAGCCCTTGCCCATCGGTAATGCGCCTGTCTTTTCCTTCCCATTTGAGAGCTTTTAGAGAGGCTTCGGATAGTCGGTTGGTAGTGCTCATATTGTGTGCCTGTGTAACAAGTTGTGTGTACAAATATGTGTATATACTCTTAGTCCAGAAAAGATATTTATAGATAAAACAACGGAAAATCATATAATTATGTCCTTAGATACAAGGGTAAAAGTACTATTTGTTTGCATGGGGAATATCTGCCGGTCGCCAACGGCTCATGGCGTATTTCGCCAGATGGTTATTGATGAGGGGCTGAACGAGTTGATTGAGGTCGATTCTGCCGGCACCCATGCATACCATGTCGGTGAAGAACCTGATTTGCGTGCACAACAGACTGCATTGCGCAGGGGTATCGACATGCAGGACCTGCGTGCTCGCAAGGTGGTAGTCGATGACTTTCATCGCTTCGATTATGTATTGGCAATGGATGTTGAGAATTACACCAACCTTGAGGCGATCTGTCCTGTCGGAAAGGAAGAGCGTCTGCAGCTGTTTCTCTCGTATGCGCCAGAACTGAATATTCAGGAAGTGCCAGATCCTTATTATGGTGGTGGAAAGGGATTTGAACAGGTTTTTGATATGGTCGAGATTGCCTCCAGGGGCCTTCTTGAGGCAATTCGCCGTTCAATCTGACCGCGCAACTGCGCCCGGGTAAACATGGGAATATTTGAGTTAAGCGCGATACTCATCACGCTGTCTGCACTCTTCAGTTATATCAATCACCGCTTCATCAAGTTGCCGACAACAATCGGCTTGATGGTGATTGCGCTGCTTTTTTCACTGCTGCTGATTCTTTCTACGCGCTTGGGATTCGATTTTGAACTGCATGCCGAAACGATTCTCGCCAGTATCGATTTCGACAAGGCGTTGCTGGAAGGAATGCTCAGCGCATTGCTGTTTGCTGGCGCGCTGCATGTCAATCTCGATGACCTGCTGGAACAGAAGTGGGTTATTGCACTGCTGGCCAGCGTGGGTGTCGTCACATCAACCTTGCTGATTGGCTATGCAAGCTATTATGTTTTCGGCATGTTGGGTGTGGAGATTTCCCTGATCTATTGTCTGTTATTCGGTGCGCTGATCTCACCGACTGACCCGATTGCCGTTCTCGGTATTCTGAAGAAAGTCGGGGTGCCGAAGACACTTGAAACAAAAATTACCGGTGAATCCCTCTTTAACGATGGAGTCGCCGTGGTGGTGTTTCTTGCGATACTCACGATTGCCACGGATGGGGCAGGCGGACATGACGCTGAACCGATGGCGATCGCACGGCTGTTTCTGCAGGAGGCGGTCGGTGGAGCCCTGTTTGGATTTGTCATCGGCTTTGTTGCCTATCGTATGCTGTCGTCTATTGATCAGCCTCGCCGTTGTACTGGGTGGCTATGCAGCTGCTATCGCTATGCACCTGTCGGCACCAATTGCTATCGTTGTTGCCGGTCTCCTGATCGGTAACCACGGGCGCAGGCTGGCGATGTCAGAGCGTACACGCGAACACCTGGACAACTTCTGGGAACTCATCGACGAGATTCTTAATGCCGTTCTGTTCGTGTTGATCGGCCTCGAGCTGATGCTGGTGCATTTCGAAATCTCCTTTATCCAGGCTGGCATGATCCTGATACCGGTCGTTGTGCTGGCACGTTTTGTTGCAGTCGGTGTACCGGTGACGCTGATGAAGCCATTTCGCAAGTTCACCCCGCATGCGATCAGAATATTGACGTGGGGCGGGCTTCGTGGTGGCATATCGGTTGCACTGGCACTGTCGATTCCAAATGTGCCCGAGCGTGACATGCTGATCGCAGTTACCTACCTGATCGTGGTGTTTTCTATTTTGTTCAAGGGCTTACGGTCGGGTCACTGGTAAAGAAAGACTCAAAACCTGATTCATAACGTGCCTGCGACAGGGTAATCACTATAATCAATAAGAATAAGCATGAATCTTGCTTGACATTCGATAATATTGGGAATAAATTCCCAATCATGAATGCAGGCCCAATTAATCCGGATATAAATACCGCTGGCGTACAATTTCTGGATTTGCCAAATGAGCAGATCGAGAGTGCAAAGGCGGCATTTTCAACTCGCAATGTAGATCTCTCCAGGGCAAAGTACCTTATAGCCGGGGAGGTGCAACCACAACCCGGCGACCTGGTTCTTGCAACGATAAAACGCATCGGACAGCATGCCAGGATAGAGCTGGCAAATGGTCGGCGTGCACATCTCTTTCCTTCAGATCAGGTTATCTTGTGTTACGGCAATCGTTATGCGCCTGATCAGTTCGAAGGCCATGTACCAGACAACCTCTGTGATTGTCATATGGTGGCAGCAGGCGGTGTTGCTTCACTAATGATCAGGAAAAGCCAGAGAGTCAAAAATGCGACAGCCATAGCGCCAATTGGCATACTGGCAGATGCTTCAAAAAAGCGTCTTAATCTGAATCAGAACATTATCACCAAAAAAGCAGGTAACAAGGAACAAGCAGCTGTAAAACCACTGGTCCTGGGTGTTGTAGGATCAGCGATGAATGCAGGGAAAACCTCCATGGCAGCTGCTGCTATTTTTGGTTTAAAAAAAGCGGGACTGAAAGTTGCTGCGTTAAAGCTCACGGGCACGGCATCTGGCGGTGATCTCTGGAAAATGCTTGATGCCGGTGCCTGGCCCGTATACGACTTCACTGATGCGGGATTCATCTCGACCTATTTATGTAACGAGAATGAACTGGAATCGATTATACAAGGATTGGTTGCTACAGCAGAGGCGAGTCAACCAGATGTTATTGTTGTCGAATTGGCCGACGGCGTTTTTCAGAATGAGGCATCAATTCTTATGAAGGGTACGGTCCTGAGAGGAGTAGTGGACGGTTTTTTATTTGCGGCAGGCGACAGTTCAGGAGCTGTGACAGGTATTCGCAGGCTGCATCAGTGTGGATTGTCACTGATAGGCATAGGAGGGCAGTTTACAATCTCATCTATGCTGATTGACGAGATACAGTCACAATCAACTGTTCCGGTTTACTGCACTTCTGATTTGCACTCTGCAATATTTATGCGCGACCTGAAACGTTGCCAGGAAGGCAATTTCGTTAACGCTCCATTCCCTGACTAATGTCGCTTCCTGCAGTTTATATCCAGAAGCGCAAGTTCTACCTGATATTGCTCATTCTCTCCGGGCTGCTTCAGGTTATTGCCCTGGTTTGTACTGCGTTGCTAGTCAGGTCAGTTATCGACATTGCCAGGGCACCCTCTGCCGGCAATCAGCTTCCCCTCATGTTTGCGGGTCTCCTTGCAAGTTCACTAGCACTGGTCGGACTGCGTTTTGCCGGGCGACTTCTAGCCGAGAATATTGGCCAGAGCTATGTTCATGATGTTCGTGTAGAGCTTTTTGAAAGCCTGTTGAAATCAAAAAACAGAATTTCAAAACAGGCTTCTACAGGTAGGATGCTTCTGCCATTTACTGGTGACCTCTCGGCGCTGAGACGTTGGGTGAGCCTGGGGCTTTCCGGGGCAATTGTCAGCTCTGTCGTACTGACGTTCTCACTTATAGCGCTGTCAATCTATTCTGTTGAGGCGGCATTAGCCGCGTTGCTCGTCATGGTCTGCGGCATCCTGTTTAACATCTTGTTGAGCAAACCAACGTTGAAAGCAGTCAAGTACGCTCGACAACGACGTTCGAAAATGATCAGCAATCTGACCGAGAAAATAACCCATCCGGTTGTGGTCGCATTTTTCGGACGTGCTCGCCGTGAGACTGACAGGCACAGTAAATTATCCTTTGATCTGAAAAATGCACTGTTTCAGAAGAGTGTATTAGCGAGGGGGATGCGTGCAGGAACCGAACTGACAGCGATGTGGGCAGGTACCGCTGTACTTGCGGTCGTCATCTACACATCAGGAACAACTGTCAGCGCCGGTACAATTGTTGCCTTGATGACTCTGATTGGTTTACTCGCCACACCATTACGTGACCTGGGGCGTGTTTACGAGTATTGGTTGAATATGCTGGTTTCCAGAAACAACCTTATGCGTTTCAACCAGGGTGCTGGCAAAGAGAAGCATTCCCGAAACAGAAAAATAGAATCTGTGAAGGGAAACGTATCATTCAAAAATCTCTCTCTTTTTCGGGAGACAGTTCCTGTCAATGCAGAAATAGAACCGGGCAAGCGAATCGCATTGATTGGCCTGAATGGGGCAGGAAAGTCGACGTTACTGATGACAATTGCCGGACTCAGGCAGTCACCGGGTGGCGTTATTAGCCTGGATGGCACAAATGTGCAGCGCCTCAAAGCATCAACGGCCCGACAGTCGATAGGTATCGTTAGTGACCTGTTGCCATTGATGCAAGGAAGCCTGGATAAAAATTTGCGCTATCGCCATCCTGGGGCAAGTTCAGAAGAGGTTGATGCGATCCTGTCGCAATGCGGTCTGGATAGTCTTGTTGAATCGCTGCCCGATGGTAAGAAAACACGCCTTACACGTGAAGGGCTGAATCTTTCTCTCGGAGAGAGGAGGAGAGTGGCACTTGCCCGTGCTCTGCTGGGTTCACCTGTGCTTCTCCTTCTGGATGAAATTGAATCTAATCTCGATCCGGTTTTTACACGTGACCTGGAGGCTCTCCTGGCCAGTTATAAAGGAACAATTATCCAGGCAACACATAATGAAGCAATGGCATGCAATTCAGATGAGATCTGGTTAATTGCAGATGGTGAAATCATCATCAGTGAAAATCCGGAAACCTTTATGAAGGAGTTTGATGATATGCATCAGTTTTTTAAGCAAGAAAATGCTGTGGGACAGGAGTAGGAATATGCGTACTTATCAAGTGCTTCACCCGGCAGCCAGGGAATTACCAAATCAATTATCCCGTGCTGTTATTGCTAAAGGACACAATAAAAGCGTGGCGGCAGTTGCTCCCAGGTTTTGTCAACTCGATCATCGTCCCGAAGTCCGCTACTTTGAGGTGTTGCCAGACACCATAGACAGGAACACTCCCGTTGTTGTCGTGGTTCACGGCATTTCACGTCACGCTCGGGAATACGCATCAATTTTTTCCGGATTGGCAAGCTCTGGCAAGGCAATATTGATTGCGCCCCTGTTTGATGATGTTAAATTCAATGGGTATCAACGTCCGGGTCTCGCAAAAACTTCAGTGGCAAAGCGCTCGGATAATGCACTGAATGATATCCTGAAAAATGTTCAGGATGAATACGGCGTAGATACATCCAGAATCCACCTGTTCGGATTCTCTGGTGGAGCACAATTCTCGCAACGTTATGCACTTTTCTACCCTCAGCGTGTAGAGCGTTTGGTGCTCGCTGCGCCTGGCTGGTTCACTATGCCGGACGAAAAGTACAGTTACCCTTATGGGCTGGGGCAAAAGTTGATTGATACAAACCTGAAGTTTCGTTTCAATGAAACGCTTTCTATCCCGACACTTCTGCTTTCTGGTGGTGATGATATATACCGTGATGCCGGTTTAAACAAAACTGCCAGAATTGACCGTCGACAGGGCATGACTCGACTTGAACGTGCGTATAACTGGGAAAAGGAGATACGTGCGTCTGCAGATGAAATCAATCAGCCGATCCTGCTTGAGCACGAGGTTATTGCGGATGCAGGACACAATTTTATTGATAATGTCAGGCGCTATTCAGTTGATCATTTAATTGAAGAGTTTTTGTTTAGAAAACCAAAGGAAACAGAGTAATGAAAAAGAGTGCAATATTCGTCTTTATTGTAAGCATGTTACTTACCATGAGCGGGTGTGTTCAGGTGAGTGATGTAAAGGAGAGTGACACCGGGTCAGGTGATTATAATTGGTTGACTGCAAGTCAGTTGAAACAGCTGTTTACCAAGAGAACAGTGACCTCAATCAACAGTAGCGGAACTGAAAGCAAGACCTACTACCATTCCAGCAAAGGGGAGGTCACGCAGCTAAGAAATGGCAAGACGCGGAAAGGCTTTTGGAGAGTCACTAAAAAGAGAGATGGTAGTGGCCGTATCTGTCTTAAAATGGAAGGCGGCAAAGAGCAGTGTCGCGCTATTGCCAAAATTGGTGGCAGGTATTACAAGTTTGTAGTGAAGAAAGATGGACAACATAAAAAGGTTGTCTCCTACAAGAAGTTCGAGTCAGGAAAGAAACTCTGCTCACCATGTTTATACAAGAAGTTCTAAGGGCGCCATATAGGCCTTGAGTTTCAGAACAGGATATATGCCGGGGTGACGAATACGAATTCGCCATCCCGGTTATTTTTCGACTTGATGTGTTTCTAGCGCCAGGATCAGTGCACTGTGATCAAGTCCACCTTTACCTGCATCAATCAATTCTCCATAAAACGACTTGTTCAATTCGGTTGCCGGCAACTGCTGAGAGAACTCAGCTGCAAGGTCAATCGCCTGTGACAGATCCTTGTACTGTGTAGTGATCTTGCCCCCGGGAGCGAAACTCTCATCGATCATTCGCTGACCGTGTACCTCCAGAATTCTCGAGGAGGCAAATCCACCCATGAGTGCTTCACGTACCTTGTTAAGATCGGCTCCGGCGCCACTGGCGAGGGTGAATGCTTCTGCGACAGCACCGATATTGAGACCGACAATCACCTGGTTGGCTGCCTTGGTGACTTGCCCGGTTCCAACTTCACCAATATGAACTGTCGATTTACCCAGTACGTCGAATACGGGCTGTGCCCTGTGAATTGCGCCTTTTGAACCACCGGCCATGATGACCAGGTCACCATCGATCGCACCGATCTCACCACCTGACACAGGCGCGTCGATGTATTCGGCGCCGCATTCTGCCAGTCGGGAGGCGAATACGCGTGTGGGTGTCACTGCCGTGGTTCCCATGTCGATGACCAGGGAGCGCGAATGAAGAACCTTTGACAGTCCCTGTTCACCGAAAAGTACGTTTTCGACCGAGGTTGTGTCCGGGGTCATGATGATGACCAGATCGCATAGTTCTGCAACCTGTACCGGAGTGGTCACCGCCTTGATGCCATCCTGTTGCATTGCTTCAGCCACCGCATGAGTGCGGTTGTGAACAACGAGATTTGCACCTGCACTGTGCAAGTTGGCACACATGGGCTTGCCCATTAGTCCAAGACCGATGAAACCGATTGTCATGCCATCCAGTGATTGTTTCATCTGTGCAGGCCCAATGACTCGATAGCAGCAAATACGCACTCTTCATCCTCATTGGAGAGGCCGCCGGCAGCACCGACGGCGCCGATAACCAGGCCATCTGAATTACGTACCAGTACACCGCCCGGAAGTGGTATCAGTTGACCACCTGTCATGGCGTTGAGTGCATTGACAAAACCGCGCTGAAGGTCATCCTGGGCGTACCTGTCTGCAATCGCACTAGAGTCGGTTGCCATGCCGAGTGCGCCCCATGCCTTGGCCTGGGCAATATGCACGCGCATGAAGGAGACACCATCCTCACGTTGAAATGCCTTCAGGTGTGCACCTGTGTCCAGTACCGCGACGGCAATTGGGGGCATCTCTTTTTCACGGGCTGTTTGTAACGTCTTTGAAATAAGTTTGTTTGCCTGCTCAAGTGTTAGCTCACTCATAGGGTTTCCGTGCATTTATGGCAATGATTATAAGCATTTGATTTATGTGGTTTTCACATGATGAAATCAACTTATATTTATTTCAGGAAAATATAATTTAGCCTATCTCCATGGATAGGTTATTGTATCTATCGGATTTGATTATGTAGATTAAATCAACGTATAAAAAAAATCAGCCAATATAGGCGAATAATAGAAAATGAGTGGAAAACCTGCCGTTCTCGTTACGAGAAAACTACCGCAAGCCGTTGAAGAACGCTTGACGCGGGATTATGACGCTCGTCTGAATGTTTCTGACAGAATCTATACCAGTGAAGAGTTGATCGAACTCTCTGAAGGTGCCCTTGCAATTATTCCCTGCCATACAGAAAGATTGACAACAGATGTCATCGCCAGCTTGCCGGATTCCGTTCGTGCAATCTGCAGTTTTTCTGTCGGTTACGATCATATTGATCTTGACGCAGCACGTGCACGTGCCATTACAGTAACCAACACACCCGATGTACTCAGTGATGCCACGGCAGAAATTGCCGTGTTATGCATGCTCGGTGCAGCACGTCGTGCCTACGAATCTGCACGTGAAATTCGTACCGACAGCTGGGCTGACTGGAGTGCAACTCACCAGCTCGGAGTACAAATCACCGGTAAACGTATCGGTATTGTCGGAATGGGACGAGTAGGGCAGATCATGGCCAGGCGAGCACGTGGCTTTGATATGGAAGTCCATTATTACAACCGTTCACGCCTCAACGAGGAACGTGAGAATGGAGCAATCTATCACGCTACCATCGAGTCTTTGCTACGCCATTCTGATGTGCTGTCAATACACTGCCCGGCAACACCTGAAACAACAGGAATGATCAATGCCGAGACCATTGCTCTTTTACCGGACGGTGCGATTGTGGTGAATACTGCCAGGGGCGCTGTGATTGACGACGATACCCTGATTGCCGCGTTGCAGTCAGGAAAGCTCTTCGCTGCCGGCCTCGACGTATTTAATAACGAACCTGATATAGACCCAAGATACAAAGAGCTCGACAATACTTTTTTGCTACCACATGTGGGTAGTGCCACGGTTGAGACGCGTGACGCAATGGGATTCAGGGCACTGGATAATCTGGATGCAATTGTTGCCGGCGAGACGCCGCGTGACAAATTGGCGTAATAAAAAGCTGCAAACCGTGTGAATGACAGCTATATTTTAAGACCTGCGATTTCTTGGCAGTCATCGCAACATTCAAACTGCTGACAAAGAATCAGCAGTGATAACACAACTGGAGGAGAAATCCATGGCTACAGAAGAAAAGAAAACAACTGAAGCAGCAAGCGGTCGCCGTAAGTTCCTGAAAGGAACTGCAGCTGCAGCTGGTACTGCGGCAGTCGGTTTTCCGATGATATCCAAAGCAGCTGAACCAACTGTGCTCAAAATTCAGGGTGCATGGGGCGGCGGTATCTTTAAAGAATACGCAATCGATTATGTTAATCGTGTTAACGCAATGTCTGGCGGCTCACTCAAGGTAGATTACCTGGACGTTGGTGCAGTTGTAAAAACTGCAGAAATCCAGACAGCTGTCAGTAAGGGTGTACTCGATGGCGGTCACCTGGTAACAGCCTATTGGTACAGTAAAAATGCTGCTGCTTCACTCTTTGGTACTGGCCCATGCTGGGGCTGGACTGCAAACCAGCTGCTCGGCTGGATACATTACGGTGGTGGTAAAGAGCTCTACACTGAGTTGATGGATGAGATTCTCAAGCTTAACGTGGTTGGCTTTTTCTCTGGACCGATGCCAGCACAGCCACTTGGCTGGTTCCGCAAGGAAGTCAATTCTGTTGACGATATCAAGGGTCTGAAATACCGTACTGTTGGTCTTGCTGCCAACGTTATGCAGGAGATGGGCATGTCTGTCGTACAGCTGCCCGGTGGTGAAATCCAGCCTGCAATGGAGCGTGGCCTGATCGACGCGGCTGAGTTCAACAATCCGACCTCGGATAAAGATTTCGGTATGCAGGACGTTGCCAAGAACTACTACCTGGCATCTTTCCACCAGTCGCAGGAATCTTTCGAGATTATTTTCAACAAGGACAAGTACAACGGTCTTGCTGATGAGCACAAGGCGATTCTGCAGTACGCTTCTGAGGCTGCATCTTCAGACATGTCATGGAAAGCACAGCATCGCTATTCCAACGACCTCAATGCACTGAAGAAAGAGCATGGTGTTACTGTCCGTCGTACATCTGATGCAATCATGGCTGCACAGCTCGAAGCGTGGGACAAGGTTCTTCCTAAGTTCATGGAAGACCCCTTCTTCGCCAAGGTTGTCGCATCTCAGAAAGCATGGATGAAGCGTGTTGGTGCATTCGAGCTGACCAATGCTCCTGACTACGAGGGTGCTTATACCCACTACTTTGGTTCAGCCAGCTAAGACTGGAGTTGGACCATATCGACAGCTTGTGATCGGGGCGGTACTCAGTGTGCCGTCCCGGTTTCGGGCTGTTTGTCGATTCTGAATAACCGGTAGTTCCTATGAAAGCGTTTCTTTACTTTATTGACAGCCTTAGTGCCTGGGTTGGAAAGGCATTTGGGTGGTGCATCATGGTGCTGACCTTTGCCACCGTCTACGAGGTCTTCATGCGCTATGTGTTAAATGCGCCAACCGCCTGGGCATTTGATATGAGTGTGCAGATGTATGGCGCTCTTTTCATGATGGCGGGTGCCTACACGCTGTCACGCAATGGACATGTCCGTGGTGATGTCATACATAGGTTACTTCCAATCAAGTGGCAGGCCGGTATCGACCTGGTGCTTTATATCCTGTTTTTACTGCCAGGCGTATTCGCGCTGATCTGGTATGGATACGATTTCGCCGCCGATTCGTGGCGCTACAAAGAGGTGAGCTGGAGTAGTCCTGCTCGCGTACAGATTTACTTTTTCAAGACACTGATTCCTGTTGCAGGTTTCTTTATATTACTTCAGGGCATTGCCGAGGCAACCCGCTGTGTTGCCTGTTTGCGCACCGGGGTATGGCCTGAACGCCTGCATGACGTCGAGGAGACAGAAACAATGGCAATTATTGCCCAAAAGGACCTTGAGGATAACGAAGAGCCCATGGCGACTCTTATTAGAGATTCAGGCAGCAAGGGAGAAGAGAAATGACAGATCCTCAAATTGCTATCATGATGCTGGGCCTGTTTATCGTTATCGTACTACTGGGCTTTCCAATCGCATTCACACTGATCGCCATGGGGCTCGCATTTGGCTACTACGCCTACTTCGACGCAGAGCGGATGACAACAATTTTCGATAACCGGATATTTGACCTGTTTGTACAGAATACCTTCTCGGTAATGTCGAATGATGTCCTGGTCGCGGTGCCGCTATTCCTGTTCATGGGATACATCGTTGAACGTGCCAATATAGTCGACCGGCTCTTTTTCAGTATCCAGATGGCAGCCCGACATGTTCCAGGCTCTATGGCCATTGCTGCACTGGCTACCTGTGCCGTATTTGCAACTGCAACCGGCATCATTGGTGCCGTGGTAACCTTAATGGGACTGCTGGCATTGCCGGCAATGCTGAAGGTCGGTTATGACAAGCGGCTTGCAACCGGTGTTATCTGCGCCGGTGGTACGCTCGGCATACTGATACCGCCAAGCATCATGCTGATCGTTTATGCAGCGATTGCACAGGTTTCGCCTGTTCGTCTCTACGCCGCAGCCCTGTTTCCCGGCATCATGCTGGCGAGCATGTACATGGTCTATGTCATCATACGAGCGACGCTCAATCCGAGCCTTGCCCCCAAGCCAAAAGAGGAGGATGTACCGGGATTTGCCCAGGTCGTGTGGCAGTTGATGACTTCGTTCGTACCCCTGTTTGTCCTCATCATGGGCGTACTGGGATCGATACTTGCCGGTATCGCAACACCTGCTGAGGCAGCCGGTGTTGGCTCCATGGGTGGTCTGATCCTCGCTGCAATCTACAAAGCGCTGAGCTGGCAACGTCTCAAGGAAGCTGTCTACCTGACAGCCAGAACGTCTGCGATGGTGTGCTGGCTGTTTGTTGGTTCCTGGACATTTGCGTCCGTGTTCTCCTACCTGGGTGGTCATAGCCTGATCGAACACTGGATACTGGGTCTTGATGTCGGATCAGTCGGCTTCCTGATTATTGCGCAGGTCATTATCTTCCTGCTCGGCTGGCCACTGGAGTGGAGTGAAATTATCATTATTTTCGTTCCGATCTTCCTGCCGATGCTGGGTCATTTTAATGTTGACCCGCTGTTCTTCGGTGTACTGGTAGCACTCAACCTGCAAACCTCCTTCCTGACGCCGCCGATGGCGATGGCTGCCTATTACCTGAAAGGGGTGGCGGACAAGTCGGTGGAGCTAATGGATATCTTCAAGGGCATCATGCCGTACCTGGGCATTGTTATTACTGCAATGGTTCTGCTCTACATGTTCCCGGGCATTGCCTTGTGGCTGCCGAAATATCTATTCGGATAAGGGCATGAATCTACTTGAGATGAGTGCCTCGGCAGCTGCCGAGGCAATTCGTGAGGGCAATATCACTTCGCAGGAGCTCGTGCAGGCTTATATTCAACAGATCAATGCTCACGAGGAGCAGATCGGCGCCTGGGCACATTTCGATGCCGATTATGCAATGCAGCAGGCAAAAGAGGCTGATTTGCATCGCAAGAGCGGCCAGTCGCTTGGCGCGCTGCATGGTGTGCCAGTCGGTATCAAGGATATCTTCGATACCAAGGATATGCCGACCGAGGATGGTACCGAACTGCATAAAGGTCGTACACCTGCGTATGATTCAACCTGTGTCTCGCTACTGCGCCAGGCCGGCGCCGTCATCATGGGCAAGACAGTGACCACCGAGATGGCCGTATTGTCACCGGGCAAGACCAGGAATCCTCACAATCCTTCACACACGCCTGGAGGTTCCTCAAGTGGTTCGGCAGCTGCTGTTGCAGCGAATATGATCCCGCTGGCACTAGGTACACAGACCAATGGATCCGTCATCAGGCCGGCATCCTATTGTGGCGTGGTTGGCTACAAGCCGAGTTATGGACTGATATCACGATACCGCGTGTTGCAACAGTCATTGAAACTCGACCAGGTTGGTATCTTTGCACGTGATGTGCGTGATGCGGCTCTGATTGCTGAACAGTTGATGGATTACGATGAGCGTGACCCTGCGATGCAGACACGTATGCATCCTCGCCTGCTCGAGATCATCGAGGGTGGCGTCCTGGTTCCGCCTCGTATGATCTTCGTCAAGACACCTGCGTGGCAAGAGGCCGATGCGGACGTACATGAGGGATTCGCCGAGCTTGTCGATTTTCTTGGAGACCATATCGAGGAGATCGACCTGACGCATCTTCTTGAAGATGTGGTGAAGTGGCACAAGATCCTAATGGAAACCGATATCGCCAAAAGTTTTCAACGTGAGTACGCACAGGGGGAGGGCGTGATGAGCCCTGAACTGCGCAGTATGATCGAACGCGGTAACAAAACGCTGGCTGTTGACTACAACGAGGCAGCAGAGCACATTAAAGCGCTCAACACGGCAATGGATGAGATCATGCACGAGTATGATGCGATCCTGACACCGGCGACAACCGGAGAAGCACCTGCAGGGCTTGATTCAACCGGTAGCCCTGTATTTTGCACACCCTGGAGTTATTGCGGTATGCCGTCGGTAACACTGCCACTGATGCAGGGCTCGAACGGGCTTCCGCTTGGTGTTCAGCTTGTCTCTTCGAGAGGAGATGATGCGCGTTTGCTGAGAACTGCTGAGTGGCTTACGCAACACATTGAGGCTTCATAGGTGCAGGGCAGGCAACAGCCTGACAACTTGACTATAATCTGAATTGATATGAAAAGAACAACTTACACAAGGGCGGCTTTAGTATGACCAATTACATCTGCGGACTCATTGCCATCGTCATTTCGTCGCTGTTTATCGGCGGACTTGCCTACTCGATCTGGGACAACACCGAATCGATCGCATTTCCGGTGATCGCAATACTCGTGCTACTGATGATCTACAGAAGTTCCTATGACGAAATCAAGGATGGTCCGGACAACGTCTGATCGTCTGTATTGTTTCAGGTAAGCACACGAAAACCAGCTTGCTGATCCCGCAACATGCATAAACAACACGCTGTTTATGCACCCTATGCTTTTGTATTCCTGTGGAGCACAGGTTTCATCGGGGCAAAATACGCCCTGCCTTTCATCGAGCCTTTTACCTTGCTGGCAATGCGATTCATCATCGCACTGGCCGTACTTCTGCAGCTGTTTCGTTATTTCAAGCCCGACCTGAAACTCGACCGGGTATTACGTGCACACCTGATGGCGAGCGGCCTGATGGTTCATGGTGCCTATCTCGGTGGTGTTTTTACTGCAGTCAAGCTGGGCATGCCTGCAGGTGTGATTGCACTTTTGGTGGGACTGCAGCCTATCCTGACCGCTGCCGTTACACCTGTTGTGTTTCACAGGCGCATACCAATGCTGCACTGGATCGCCGTGGCACTGGGATTTATCGGTATTTTACTGGTGTTGATCGATAAGGCGTCTTTCGAGGGCTTTGGAACCGAAGCCGTAATCGCAGGTACTGTTGCACTTGTTGGCATCACCTTCGGTACGATTTACCAAAAAAGGGTAACCGCCGGTGTTGATGTCCTTAGCGTTGCGTATTACCAGTATATTGCAACGGCGATTGCCTTTACTCTCGCAGCACTGATGTTTGAAGAGCAGGTGATTGAGTGGAGTGCACAACTCCTGATGGCACTGGCATGGCTGGTGTTTGGTCTGTCGATTGGTGCCATCCTGTTGCTAAATTACCTGATCAAGCTACACGAGGCACACAAGACCTCGAGTCTCTTCTACCTGGTACCACCATTGACGGCAGTCGAGGCATACCTGCTGTTTGATGAGAAGCTCAGCCTGATCAACATGGCAGGCATGGTGCTGGTTGTGGTTGCTGTTTACCTCGTAATGAAAAAGAATTCGGCAAGCGATTAGGAAGTATGCTCGTCACCCCGGGCTTGACCCGGGGTCTGTCAGGAAGAGTACACACAGACAGAAAGATGCCGGCTCAAGGCCGGCATGACGATTCTCCTGTAACCTGGTGGATATCAGGAATCCGCCACCTGGTGCTTTGCAAGCTGCTCCAACGCCTTGACCATGGCGGAGTGGTCATCATCCTTGTCACACGCATTGAAGAGTTCCTGTGCAGTCGCCGTGTTGGGAAGCGAGACTCCCAACTGACGAGCATTTTCCAGTGCCAGGTTGAGATCTTTCTGGTGCAGGGCGATGCGAAATCCGGGATTGAAGGTGCGGTTAATCATGCGTTCACCATGGACCTCAAGGATTTTCGAACCGGCAAAACCTCCCATCAGTGCATTTCGGACCTGGGCAGGATCGACGCCGGCTTTCGATGCAAACAGCAGTGCTTCACTTACTGCCTCGATGGTCAGTGCAACAATAATCTGGTTGGAGATTTTGCAGGTCTGACCGGCACCGACATCGCCAACCAGGGTGATATTCTGTCCCATCAATTCGAACAGGGGCTTGATGCGTTCAAACACCTCGTGCTTACCACCAACCATGATGGTCAGGGATGCAGCCTTCGCACCAACTTCACCACCAGATACGGGTGCATCAAGATAATCACAGCCAATATCCTCAATTGCGGCAGCAAAATCTTTAGTGGCGCTTGGTGAAATTGAGCTCATGTCGACCACGGTTTTGCCTGCGCTAAGTCCGTTTTCAACCCCATCTTCAGCAAAGAGTGTCTCTTCAACCTGTGGTGTATCCGGCACCATGATAAAGATGATGTCTGATTTTTCTGCAACCTCGGTGCGTGTTGCACATTCGATCGCACCGCCATCGAGTAACTCCTGTGGCAGGGGTGAGCTGTGGCTGACAAGGTAGAGCTGGTGACCGGCAGCCTGTAAATGGCCTGCCATTGGTGCTCCCATAATGCCCACGCCGATGAAACCGATATTACTCATTTGATCTCTCCTTACTTCATTGTTGGCATGTGGAAATCAGCACCGGCACGGATACCTGTCGGCCAGCGTGAGGTGACTGTCTTCAGCTTGGTATAGAAGTGGATGCCTTCTGTGCCATGCACATGGATATCACCGAACAGTGAGCGCTTCCAGCCACCAAAGCTGTGGAATGCCATAGGCACGGGAATTGGGACGTTAACGCCTACCATGCCAGCCTGAACGCGTGATGCGAAGGTGCGTGCAGTGTCGCCGTCACGCGTGAAGATTGCCGTGCCATTACCGTACTCGTGGTCGTTGACCATCTTCAGTGCCGAGTCAAAATCATCTGCATGTACGACGCAGAGTACCGGACCGAAAATCTCCTCCTTGTAGATGCGCATGTCGGTGGTGACCTCGTCAAACAGACAACCGCCGAGGAAAAAGCCATCCTCGTAGCCATGAACTGTAAGACCACGTCCATCCACAACCAGTTTTGCACCTTCCTCGACACCCAGGTCTACATAGCCTTTAACCTTGTCGCGGTGCTCACCGCTGACCAGAGGTCCCATTTCAGAATCGGGTGCTGTGCTTGGACCAATCTTGAGTGCCTCTACCCTCGGTACAAGGCGCGAGATGATCTCTTCAGCCGTCTGGTCGCCGACTGCAACGGCAACCGAAATCGCCATGCAGCGTTCACCGGCTGATCCATAGGCTGCGCCCATCAGGGCATCGGCAACCTGGTCCATGTCTGCATCGGGCATGACAACCATGTGGTTTTTGGCACCGCCCAGGGCTTGTACGCGTTTACCGTGCGATGTACCGGTCTGGTAAATGTATTCCGCGATTGGCGTTGATCCAACAAAACTGATGGCAGCAACATCCGGATGTGTCAGCAGCGTATCCACAGCCTCCTTGTCACCGTTGACGACATTGAAGACACCATCCGGCAGACCTGCTTCGCTGAGAAGTTCAGCGAGGCGCAGGGCAGTGGAGGGAACTTTTTCCGAGATCTTCAGGATGAACGTATTTCCACATACGATCGACAATGGAAACATCCACATAGGAACCATCGCCGGAAAATTGAACGGTGTAATTCCGGCACAAACTCCGAGAGGCTGGCGTACCGAGTGGCTGTCAACATTGGTACCGACATTCTCAGAGAAGTAGCCTTTCAGTAATGAAGGTGCACCGCAGGCGAACTCGGCAATCTCCATGCCGCGGATAACCGATCCACGAGCATCGCTAAGTACCTTGCCGTGTTCAGCAGAGACAAGCTCCGAGAGTTCATCCAGATTCTTTTCAACCAGTTCCTTGAACTTAAAAAAGACACGTGCACGAGTCAGGGGAGGGGTATCGCGCCAGGCAGGAAATGCCTCGTTTGCGATCCTGATTGCTTCAGAGGTTTCATCTGCAGATGCAAGTGGAACCTGGGCAGAAATTTCACCGCTGGTTGGATTATAGGCATCGCCAAAGCGCCCGCTGCTTCCCTGTACTTTTTTCCCGTCAATATAGTGGTGTAGTGTCTCAGACATGAGTTGCCCCAAAAAATGTGTTACTCGAAACAGATAACTGCTATTTTTAACAAATGCAGCTATATGGAACATATAACTATATCATTGTGGGCGCCGGTGCGGCAGGTTGCGTACTGGCAAATCGCCTCACAAAAGATCCGGAAACCAGGGTGTTGCTACTCGAAGCGGGTGGCAAGGATGACTGGATGTGGATCAAGATCCCTGTCGGCTATCTCTATTGCATTGGCAACCCTCGTACCGACTGGTGTTATCAAACAGAACCACAGGAAGGTCTTAACGGTCGTTCTATTCTCTATGCGCGTGGCAAGACTCTTGGAGGAAGCACTTCGATCAATGCCATGCTCTATATGCGAGGCCAGCAACGAGACTATGACGAGTGGGCACAGCTAAGCGGTGATGAAAGCTGGAACTGGAAGAGTGTCACGCGCCACTTTATGAAAAGCGAGGACTACTGGCGTGGAGCAGATGAAATTCATGCGACGGGTGGCGAATGGCGTGTCGAGCAACAGCGTCTTCACTGGGACATCCTCGACAGATTTGTTGAAGCTGCAGGTCAGGCAGGTATTGCCGAGAGTGAAGACTTCAATCGAGGTGACAATAGCGGCGTAGGGCGTTTTGAGGTGAATCAGAAACGTGGTACACGCTGGAGTGCATCGAGAGGCTTTCTTGATCCGATCAGGCATCGCCCGAATCTCACCGTTGTCACTGGGGCACTCAGCGATAAATTAATCTATAACGATACAAATAGCGTAGAAGGGATAGAGTTCATTCTTGATGGTGAACGCTTCTATGCGGCAGCTTTAACCGAAACCATACTTGCTGCCGGAGCGATTGGATCACCTGCGATTTTACAGCGTTCAGGAATTGGACCAGTCGAGGTATTGCAGAAGGCCGGAATAGAACCTGTATTGGAATTGCCAGGTGTCGGACAGAACCTGCAGGACCACCTGCAGTTACGCACCATCTTCAAGGTGGAAGGCATCAAGACGCTCAACCAGCAATATCACTCGCTGAAAGGGAAGCTGTCGATGGCGCTGGAATATCTTTTATTCAGGAAAGGGCCGTTAAGCATGGCGCCAAGTCAGCTGGGTGCCTTTCTTAAATCTGATGCGTCGGTAGAAACCCCGGATCTTGAATACCATGTGCAACCCCTGTCACTGGACAAGTTTGGCGAACCACTGCATAAGTTCCCTGCGTTCACCGCCAGTATATGTGACCTGAGGCCGACCTCACGCGGTTACGTCAATGTAACTGACAATGACCCGGCATCTGCACCAGCCATTTCCCCCGAGTACCTGAGTACAGATGAAGATCGCACCAAGGCGGCGCAGGCGCTTCGCATCACGCGTGAGATCGTTTCGCAGGATGCATTCAAACCATTCAAACCGGTCGAGCATCTGCCGGGCATTCAATATCAGAACAACGATGAGCTCGCCCATGCGGCTGGCGATGTCGGCACAACTATTTTTCATCCTGTCGGCACCTGCAAGATGGGGAAAACGGATGATCCAGCAGCAGTCGTTGATTCGCACTTGCGCGTGATCGGGATGAAGGGATTGCGTGTTGTTGATGCCTCTATCATGCCGATCATTACTTCCGGAAATACCAGTTCACCAACGATCATGATTGCGGAGAAGGGCAGTGAGATGATTCTTCAAGACAGGGAAAGGCTGCTTCGTTGAACAGCTTCTCAGGACGCAACACCCGTATATGAATTGGATATAGGACGAGTAAGAAAGCCCTATCAAGGGAATACTTAAACAATACTATATTGTATAATTTTGCAGTACAGATAGTTTTTCAAACTGATTTCCCGATATTAGTGGAATTGAAATTTAGACATTTTAATAGTTGAAGGTTGATTTTCATGGTTAACAAAAGAGTCGCACGATTATCATTAGGATTGATATTGCTGGTTGTTGTCATCTTTTCGTTTATTCCTCGACTTTATGTCACTATTTCCAGTGATGGCATTATCAATGCTCACACCACCACTTTAAGAAGCCATCAAGAGGGTGTTCTTGCCTTTGACGGCCCTGTGACCCATGGACGCATGTATGAGAAAGACCAGTTAATAGGCACTATAACAAACGAGCGTATAAACAGGAGTTATTACCACGAACTTGCAACTGAGAAAGTATCGCTGGAAAGACGGGTAGAAACGATTGAAGAGAGGTTGGAAGAATTTGCAAAGCTGGATGAGAAACTGGCACTCGGCGCTGATACATATAAGGAATACACTACAAAACTGCTCGAACAGCAGGTTGAGATAGGCAGTGAGCGTCTTGTAGGACCTGCTGTTAAGCTTGAAGGAATCCAGGCAGATACATATCTTGGCGAAGGCCATAATGATATTCCTTATTCAAGCCGTAGACTCGACCAGATGGTGATAGAAAAGGAACTGGCAAAAACTGCCATGTTTGAAGCCAAGCGCCGGATAGAAGCTATAGCAGATCAGATGGAAATTGAAGATGCGCGTCTTGAAGTGGCGAAAACACATGCGTTCAAGTCTCCTTTTAAATCCATCGTATGGAGAATGCCGGTAGCTGATGGGGCTACAATTGTCATTGATTCAGAATTAATTGTATTACTGGATGCTACCAATATCTTTCTCGATATAGCAATTGATGAGGCAGAGTTTTCCAATGTTCAACCCGGTGATGAAATTGAGTACCGACTCATTGGAGAAACAGTGTTTCACAAGGCAAAAGTTTTTGCTTTACGCGGTTCTGGAAGTATTCTTGGTGACATTAATCTTGCTGGTGAGTTGGAAAAGGACCCAAAGCGTGAATTCAGAATCTGGGCTCGTCCCAATCTCGATGATCTGCAGCTGAGCGCCGGAAACTACTACCAGGTAGGGCGCCGAATTGAGGTCAAAATCCCGCGCGAGCAGAATTGGGAAGATAATTTTATAAGGTTCTTTAATGTATTCTGACCTCGTTACCTTCAGAATGCTCCTGGTAGCATTGGTATTCGGGCTCCTAATTCTTCCTTACCTCGACAGACGCCAAGATAGGCACAGGGAGCTTGTTACTCTATTTGCGGCCTTTATGGGATTCCGTTATCTCATCTGGAGGTTGTTTGAAACCGTCCTGCCGTTTGATGGACCTACGATCGAGGTAGTCTGGGTATATATTGTCTATATAGTTGAGGTTTTAGCGTTTGTTGAGATTTCGATTTTTCTGCTCATTATGAGTAAAACCAATTCACGTCATAAAGAGGCAGATTTATACCAGGCATCACAGACCGAATTCCCCTCAGTCGACGTATTTATACCCACCTATAACGAAGAAATTGATGTCCTTGAAAAAACAATCATAGGTGCCAAGAACCTTGATTACCCTGATTTCAAGGTGTGGGTACTGGATGATGGTAAAAGGGAATGGCTCAAGGGGTTTTGCAAAGCACACAATGTCAATTATCTGACCCGCGAAGATAACTCACACGCCAAAGCTGGAAATCTTAACAATGGCTTGAAACATGCTTCAGGGGAGTTATTTGCGATTTTTGATGCTGATTTTGTTCCTTTATCTGATTATCTGAAAAGAACAACCGGGTTTTTTGTCAACAACCCGGATGTCGGACTGGTTCAAACGCCCCAACACTTTTATAACCGTGATCCGATCCAGTCAAACCTCTACCTGGACAAACTTCTGCCGGATGAGCAACGACTCTTTTTTGATGTTATGGCGCCATGCAGGGATCGTTGGGATGCTGCATTTTGCTGTGGGTCATGTTCAATTACCCGGCGCAAGGCGGTTGATGAGATAGGTGGAATTCCTACTTCTTCGATAACAGAGGATCTGCTCACAACCCTGTCTCTGTTGAAAGCCGGCTACAAGACGATCTATTTAAATGAAAAGCTTAGTCATGGCATGTCTGCCGACTCTCTAGAAGGCTATTTCGTCCAACGCTCTCGCTGGTGTCGCGGTGGAATACAATGCCTGTTACTGCCTGAAGGGCCTTTGAGAGCAAAGGGCTTAAGCCCGCTTCAACGAATTCTGTTTGCTCCATATAGCTGGATAATACAGCCCATCACCAAGTTGATGTTGCTCATTGTTCCGATCGTTTATCTTCTTATCGGTCTGTCTCCGTTGCAGTTGACTACAACCCAGGAGTTGATTTCCTACCAGTTTCCAATGTTTTTTGCTTTCACTATTTCAATGTGGTGGCTTGCAAGAAAAAGATATATTCCAATCATATCAACAGCCATTAATATCTTTAGCATGTTTCGGATATTTCCCGTGGTTGTATCAAGCCTGATTAAACCATTTGGTAAGCCATTCATGGTAACCCCCAAGGGCAGCGGGGCAAAAGTTGGCGTCGATTGGTATATTATTGTCAGCAGTCTTATATTGATTTTATTAACTATCACAGGCGTGTTTATAAACCAGGTTCCTGAGTTGTGCATCATCGAATATACTGATTTCTTTCCATATGCATTATTCTGGAGTACTTTTAATATTATATTCCTCTTCATGTGTATCTTATTGGCTGTGGACACACCCAGGAAGCGTAAAGAGGAAAGGTTCAGGGTCAATGAGATAACGAAAATTGAAGGATTTACTGTCGTAGTGAGTGATGTGTCTGTTGGTGGCTGCAGAGTTATACATTCACAGAAGCGCCGAATTATAGAAACCGGGGAAATGTCAGAGATATCCATTCCAGGTATATCGGAGCCTTTTCAGGTAGAAGTAAAAAACTCCAGTGACCATTCCGTAATGCTGAAGTTTGTAGACACTCCGATTCCTCTACGTGAACAGCTTATCACCAAGCTGTTTACTGGGCATTATGACAACAGCATTTATGAAACAGGCAACTGGTCGGGGATTTTCTGGAAGCTATGGAACCGGGCTTTTGGCAAGGAAATAACGTGACTTATAACCGCATACGTACCCTGGTAGGATAGTAGGCGGAATGATATTTTGAAATCAGGTTAATCAGAAGGTGTTATAGCTTGCACCAATGAATAGCTTTGTGTCATCGCTATCATGTTGTACACCGGTACGTAATGTCCATGGTGTATTCTCCAGCCTGTAGAGCAGGGCCATCGATTGTCCTGAGTACGAGTCATCGCCAACAGCAGTAAGCTGCAGGCCAAACGCAGTATTTGAGGGCAGAAGTTGCGTCATTAACAGCCAATTGTTATCAGTAGTTACATATTCGGCTAGCCAGAAGCTGTTTCCCCAGTCATGAGTCTGATAAGAATCGATCACGGCTTTCAGGCCGATGCCTTGTGAATCGTCTTCCCCGTCTTCATCATAGATCTTTTGTGACAGGGCGATGCCGAGACCAAGGTTAAATGGTTGCTGCTCAGAAGCTGCAATTACATTTTTAACCGCTGAAGCGCTGTATAATTCACCGTCTCCCCAGTCGCTCGCAACCGCAGCGAGGTTCCAGTCACCTGCTTTAGTAGCAAAAATCAGGGTCTTTGAATCTTCAGCGACATCTATTTGAGCGAAGCTTCCCGCAAATGTATCAGTGATGCTGGAAGAAAAGAGCATTGTGGCGACCGTCAATGTGCGAATTGGTGTTTTCAAATCGTTATCAGCCTGCCTCATGAGGATTCCTGTAAAGCTTGTAGTGTCAAGTATAGTGTTACTCGGATGTTAATTCGAAAACGAACTATCACCTGAGCTCATTAAAAGTTCATACACTATAGTACCAATGCCACTGAATTAATCTACTGATTTTGATCTGGGTTGTTGCCTGCCAGGGTTGTTGTGGCGCGATGCGGAAATTGCATCTCTGATACGTCAACTGAACGGGGGAGATGCTGAATAAATCGAAAAATCACTCAAGTGCGAACAAGATCTTTTAATCGAGGAGTTCAGTTTCATTGCTAGTGCAACTTATGATTGTTTCCATCAAACAGCGTGCTTATTCGATGTGTATCTGTCAAATAGCGCGAAATTATCCTTGACCGATTTTAATCCCTTGAGGTTTCTGGTGGTAATTAGTTCCTACACAACGCGGTGGGGTAGATGTAAACCAGATCCATTACTCAGATGAAGAATCTGTCCGCTCTTCATTATTTAACATAATATACATTATGCGTCTTTAAGGCAGGCAGGCCCATCAACGCGGACAGCAATAATATCAGCGTCAAATGGGCCTGAAGTGAAAAAAGAGGCCTGCAGGCCTCTTCTGTGTAACGACTACTTCTCCTTGATATTTAGGTCAGATTTAATCGATTCGAATGTTCCGGTACCAATCCCCTTAACATTCTGAACGTCTTCGACCGTTTTAAATGGACCATGCTCCGTACGATACGCAACGATGGCATTTGCTTTTGACATTCCAACACCATCCAGGTTGTCAGCAAGTGTCTTTGCGTCAGCAGTATTGAGATTGACGCTTCCAGCAAAGATTCCAGTACTCGCAACCGTGAAAATCGATGCGACCAGTGCAGCTAGAATTTTCTTTTTCATAGTATGATCTCCTTATACGTATTATTTGATGAATCATGATTTCAAAAACAACGTTAGAATTAACGTTGTCGTAGTTACTAAAGCATGTTCAACTTCATATTTCTGTAGGAAAATTCTGAAAGAGTTGTCAGATGAATCTGAAATTAACACAACGTCAAAAGACTGCAGAATTGTTCAGGGATATACTTCCTGCCGATTCGATACTAAGCCTCGATGAAGAGCTAAAACCCTACGAGTGTGACGGCATGATGGCGCACAACATTGTGCCGCTGCTGGTCTTGCTTCCTGAAGAGATTGACCAGGTCAGCAAGGTGCTCCGTATCTGTTATGACAACGAGATCCCCGTGGTTGCTCGAGGTGCTGGAACCGGGCTTTCAGGTGGTGCTATCCCGCATGAAGATGGCGTTATTCTCAGCCTCGCCCGCTTTAACAAAATTCTCGAGATTGATTCGGAAAACTGCACTGCACGTGTGCAACCAGGTGTTCGCAACCTCGCGATTACCGAGGCTGCCAAGCCTCACGGCCTCTATTATGCGCCTGATCCATCATCACAGATTGCCTGTACTATCGGTGGTAACGTGGCCGAAAATGCCGGTGGTGTGCATTGTCTGAAATATGGTCTGACAGTCAACAATATCCTTGAACTGACGATAGTCACTATTGATGGCGAAACCGTTAAGGTTGGCAGCGGCGCACTCGACTCCCCGGGACTTGATCTGCTGGCACTGATGACAGGCTCTGAAGGAATGCTTGGCGTTATAATCGATATAGTTGTTAAGTTATTGCCGCAACCCACTGATATTATAGTTCTTTTAACGCCTTTTGACTCGATTGAAGTTGCCGGTAATGCGGTTGCCGACATTATAGCTGCAGGCGTCATTCCTGCAGGACTTGAGATGATGGACAACCCTTCCCTTGTTGCCGCAGAGGATTTTGTCCACGCAGGGTACCCGACCGATGCCGAAGCGATACTTCTTTGTGAACTGGATGGTGAGGCTGAGGATATCGCAGCAGACCAGGAAGTTGTTGAAGCTGTTCTCAGGAAGGCAGGTGCAAAAGAGATTCGGGTTGCTGAATCGGTCGAGGAGCGTTTGAAGTTCTGGGCCGGACGCAAAGCCGCATTCCCTGCTATTGGCAGAATTTCGCCTGACTATCTGTGCATGGATGGCACCATTCCGCGCAAGCATCTCGCCCAGGTCTTAAAAGATACACACGCCCTTTCCGAACACTACGGATTGCGAGTCGCGAATGTTTTCCACGCTGGTGACGGTAATCTGCATCCGCTGATTCTCTACAATGCGAGCGAACCCGGCGAGTTGGAGAAAGCTGAAGAGCTTGGCGGCAAGATTCTCGAGACCTGTGTTCAATATGGTGGAACCATCACTGGCGAGCACGGTGTCGGAATTGAGAAAATCAACCAGATGTGCGTGCAGTTTACATCGGATGAACTTGAAGTATTTCATGCAGTTAAAGCCGCTTTCGATAATAAGGGTTTGCTGAATCCCGGCAAGGCGGTACCGACACTACATCGTTGTGCAGAGTTTGGCGCCATGCATGTTCATCATGGTCAACTGCCCCACCCTGAACTGGAGCGCTTCTGATGTCTGATATTCAACAGGAGTTGCTGGGACAGGTCGTTGCGGCACAAAAAAATAACGAGCCACTCGCCCTCCTCGGCTCTGGCAGCAAGCGGTTCCTGCTGCCATCTGAGTGCGACTCGGGTCAAACGGTTGATCTGACACGCCACCATGGCGTGGTTTCGTACGAACCAACCGAGCTGGTAATCACTGCTCGTGGCGGCACGCCATTGGCTGAAATCAACGAATTACTCAATGAGCACAACCAGATGCTTCCTTTTGATCCGCCCATGTTTGACGGCAAAGGGACAGTTGCTGGTGCCGTTGCGATGGGGCTTGCTGGTCCGGGCCGTCCATGGCGTGGCGCACCACGTGATGCGATTCTTGGTATCAAGCTGCTCGATGGCGAAGGACGTATTGTCGAGTTTGGTGGCCAGGTGATGAAAAACGTTGCCGGTTATGACATTACCAGATTGATGTGCGGTGCCATGGGGACGCTTGGAGTATTGCTTGAGGTCAGCATTCGCCTGATCCCAAAGGCACGAGTTGAGCGTACCTTGCGTACAGGTATGGGGTATGACGAATCACGTCAGTTGATGAACTCGATGCGTAGCCAGTCCGTACCGCTGACAGGTGCTTTCTGGTACAAGGATCAGCTTCATCTTCGCCTCTCAGCAGCAAGTGAGACAGCACTGAACAAACTGCAGCAGCGCGTTGGTGGAGAATGGCTGGCTGACAATCGCGTTTGGCAGCAACTGCGTGATCAGCAGCACGAGTTCTTCACTCCTGCTGATTCACAATCACTCTGGCGTATTTCGACACCACCAGCAGCTGAAGTACCACAACAGGAGCAGCATTTACTCGACTGGGGTGGCGCACAGCACTGGATTATTGCCCAGGGTGACTGGCGTGAACCCCTGAATGCTATCGCATCTGCTGCTAGAGGCCACGCTCAACCCTGGTTCAGTACTCCGAAGATTGCATCTACAGGCAACGAGGTAATTAAACAGCTGCAGGTCAACCTCGAAGAGGTATTTAATCGAAACAGGATTTTTAACCCCGGCTGTTGTAACGGTTAAGTCTGCCCTGCTCTCCTGTATAATCCGCATCATTATTATTACTAATGAATTCGGAGTATCCAGAAAATGGGCGAGCGCCATGTTGATGTTGCAATTATCGGGTCCGGCAGTGCCGGCCTCTATGCGCTGGGAAAGGTCAAGCCAGCTGGTAAATCCTTTGTTCTGATTAATGGCGGTGAGCCGGGTACGACCTGTGCCCGCGTTGGCTGTATGCCATCCAAGGCAATGATCCAGGTAGCTGAGGATTTTCACCGCCGCGGTGTGATGAGCCGTTTTGGTATTGAGGGTATGGAACATCTCACCATCGACCAGGAAGAGGCGATGGAGTACGTGCAGCACATGCGCGACAACTTCGTTGATCGTGTGCTTTCCAACAGCACAGATAACATGAGTGACGAGGTCTTCATCGAGGGCTATGCGCAGTTTGTCGAGCCAAACCTGCTTGAGATAGATAACGGCCAGAAAATTCGGGCTGATAAAATTGTTATTGCGACCGGTTCGTCTCCTGTTGTTCCTGAACAGTGGCAGCAGTTTGGCGACCGTATCCTGACAACTGATAACTTCTTTGAACAGGAACAACTGCCCTCCTCTGTTGGCGTTATCGGCCTTGGCGTAATTGGCCTTGAGCTCGGTCAGTCACTGGTGCGTATGGGTGTCGATGTCACCGGTTTTGACATGGCAAACACGATTGGCGGGATCAGTGATCCTGATGTTGCAAAAGTTGCCATCGATATTCTCGGTAAAGAGATACCAATGCATCTCGGTGCAGCAGTTGAAATCAAAGAAGCGGATGATGGCAAGCTACAGATCACATCAGGTGATACACAAGTAACAGTCGATTCTGTTCTGCTTTCGATTGGCCGTAAACCCAATCTTGATTCACTCAACCTCGAAGCTGCAGAGATTTCCCTTGATGGGAATGACATGCCTATCTATAACGAAAACACCATGCAGGTTGGCGATTCACACATCTTTCTTGCCGGCGATGTGAATGGAGATCGGCCACTGCTTCATGAAGCAGGACATGATGGGCGTGTTGCCGGATACAATGCAACCCAGGAGACGCCTGTCGCATTCAAGCGCAATACGCTGCTCAATATCGCCTTCAGCGATCCAAATATCTGCCAGGTTGGCCTTCGTTACGATCAACTGGATCAGGAGACTGCAGTTATTGGAGAAATACCTCTTGCGCCCGTTGGACGCGCAATGATCATGGCAAAAAACAAGGGACTGATTCGTGTCTATGCCGATAAAGAATCCGGCAAGTTACTCGGTGCGGAAATGATTAGCGTCAAGGGCGAGAACCTCGCGCACCTGTTGGCATGGTCGATTCAGCAAGAGATGACAGTAGGTGAGATGCTGCAGATGCCTTTCTACCACCCGGTTATCGAGGAGGCGTTGCAGGCAGCACTCTATGACCTATACAGCAAGATAGACAAGAAGAACGATACACCTGTTACAGAGCTAGTTAAAATGTAAACAAATGGGGCCAGGGAAACAATCCCTGGCCCCATTTGTTTTATGCAAGGCAGTCAACGATTACGCAGTCGTATCGTCGATCTTCGCTCCTGGTGCATTACGCCCAACAGATGCAATGCCATTGTTGCGAGATGCCTTTGATTTATATGTTTGACTTGTTCCTATAACCTGTTTGTTTCTCGAGATCATATTAAATCTGGATCCGGTCTTGGTCTCCTTGGTAACGAAACTCTTTTCTGATCCAGCATTCTTCATTACAGAAGTAATGCCGTTATTACAGGATTGCTTGGTTTTATAACCTTCGGAAGCAAGAATGATTTGTCCATTCGAAGCTTTTAAACGGAAACGAAATTCACCCTTCTTGTCTTTATAGATTTCGAATTTGCCGGCCATGTTGATCCCCTCTTCTATTGGTAACATTGTAGTATGCTCCATGGAGTATAGACCAAGTGACTTGGTTATTGAAAGCCGATAGCTATGAGTCATGCAGTAAAGAGACATACAGGTTATTGAATAATCCCCAGGTTTAATTTCGTCAGTGCATTGCTAACAGCACTTTCGTAGCAATGAATGAACATATCATCAAGTTCGGCATTCATGTTGTCCATGCTAGATATTTCACCCCAGCAGTCCCCATTGCTTTGCATGATATGCGTCGGATTATCCATTGCAATTGAACGTAGCGTGACTTTCCAAACGACATGATCTTCTTTCTGTGGCTCATCAGGCATAAGTAACTTGTAGCCTTCAATTAGATCAAGCTCAAAACTGTAGTCTGATAAATCAGACACGCGATGATTCTCTATCAGGTGATGAAAAATCGTGATTAACTCGTGCTTGTCCACGCTCGGTGACAATTTGCTGGCTGTTGTATCAGGTCTCTTGTCTTTAATCGTTATGCTGTAATCACCTGCTGTTTCGTTTTTGCGATGACTATCCTCCTCGTAAAGCGGACCTGTTGAATAACAGCCACCCAGGATCGTGAATAATACAACCAGCATGATTCTTGTTGATTGAATAACGACAGAAGTATTTTGGAGTGTCTGATTTTTCATAATGGCATCCTTTCACTGATCGCGGATTCAACTCACTAGTGCAACGGATGGGTTAATCCCGAAAAATACTTGATTGGGCGTTTTAATGCCAAGACATTTTCGGGGACGATTGTTCAGTTTATTCATCACCTGGTTGATTTCCGCCTGAGTGATGGTTGTAAAGTCCCGATGCTTTGGGAAGTATTGGCGAATGAGTCCATTGGTGTTCTCATTCAAGCCACGTTCCCAGGAGGCATAGGGATGGGCAAAGAAGAACCTGGCACTGAGGCCTTTAGCGATGGTCTCGTGACCGGCGAATTCCTTACCATTATCTGAGGTCAGCGTGTGAACGCGGCCGGCGATGGGTTTGAGCAGTTTGAGGATAGCGCTGGTGACGTTGCTGGCGGTTTTTCTCTCCACCTTATGGATGAGCGTCAATCGGGATTTACGCTCGGTGATTGAAACGATGGCCTGTTTGTGGCCTTTTCCGATAATGGTATCAAGTTCCCAATCACCGAAGCGTGAACGCTCATCAACCACGGCAGGACGTTCATCGATGCTGACTCGGTTAATCAGTTGCCCTCGGCGGCTATAGCTGCCATAGCGCTTTCGACGCTGCTTCTGGCAACGCAGGTGGCGGTATAGGTTACCGCCCATGGATTTGTTCTGGAGAACGTACTGGTAAATCCACTCATGAGAGATTTGAATGTCAGCCTCATTGCACAGCCACAGGCTGATTTGTTCCGGACTCCAGTCCTCGCGCAACAGATGCTCGACTCGCTCCCAGTGGGTAGTGGCAATACGGGGCTGGCTCTTGCTCTGACGGCGCTCTACAGACAGCCGATGGGCCTGTTTGGGGCGATAGCCGCGCAAGCCACGGTTACGCCTCAGTTCGCGGCTGACAGTGGATTTGTGGCGCCCAAGTATCTTGGCTATCTCTGTTTGATTGTGACCTGCTTTCATCAGTGCCTGAATCTGGTATCGTTCTTCCTGGGTAAGCTGCGTGTACATGGTGCTCCTCTAACTTTGGTCGGTGAGAGAAGCTACCTATGCTACCGCAGCTTGCCCTCTAACCAACTCTGTTGAGTTGCACTTGGAAATTGAATTCACGGATTTATATTGGTGCAGAAACTTTTTATTGAGTGAAAGAGGCAAGCGAAGTAAGTTGACCATTTCTTGCCTCTTGTCGTTCATGAGTTTCTGATTCTATTCCTGTTATATTGTTGAAGGTATCGCTAGAAAGTAGACATGGTTGATCACGAATCAGTCATGTCATTCTGGATCTCCGTGATTATTCTCTTATTGTTCTTTGCTATTGATGTACTGCTTGAGCGCCTCTATGCGTTCGTTCAAGCCCGATAGACGTTCATCCGGTTTTGAATCAAGTGTGTTCTGAGTCGTCTCTATTTCGCCTGGTTGCTTGATTGCGTCGAGCTTTTTCCTTAAACCGCTGATTTTTGCAGGCTCTTTCTCACGGGTCGCTGCGTACTCTTTTAAAGTTTCTTTGAGTTTCAGGCTTTCGCTGGGCAGAGCTGCGGATTGCTCTTCCGGTTCGATGGTTTCTGTTGCAGCGACCTCTTCACCCAGGTCTGCATCGTCAGTTGTATTCGGGGTTTGTACTTCAGTGGGATTGAGTTCAATGATAACGGAACGTTGATCCTGGTAGACACGGTTCTGCTCTGCAAACCAGTAGGTTCCGAATGCGATCACTGCAACCAGGCCGGTTACGAAGATGATGCCGAGATATTTTCTTGCCATTCAACACTCCCTGTTTCTGCTACTGTCGTACTAATCTTGCTGATTAGGTATAACTATAGAGTCACTTAAAAGGAACGTCTGCGGGAATAAACTGATTTATTTGTAGGAATATTCCTACAAGAAGGTCGTTCGCGGGATCAGAACAGGTTAAAAGATAACCCGGCGGATGCCCTGCCAGTTGTTGAGACTGATACATCGCTTTCAATGCGAGGATGTGTAGATGTATCACGATGCATCACACGTGCTGCACAGGCATTTAGAATGATGGTGGTAGTTAAGATCATCAAGAGGCGTGCAAGATTCTTTTTGTTCATCTGATTAATTCTCTTATCAGTGCAGTTGCATAACTGCCTTTGGGTAGTGAGAAGCTGACTACTAGCATGTCATCCTGAAACTCCCACTGCAAGTCGTTTGCTGTGGTACGCAGTGAACGCCGGTCGGCATCTACCTTGCAGCGCTGTAATCCATTGATCCAGAAAGTGTAATCAGCCAGCGCCTGCTGTTCGAAGTCTGCTGCATCGGCAACGGGCATGACCCGGGCAGCTTTACCGCAGAGACAGCCGGTGAGGTTGATCTCTGCACCATTCAGTCTTCTCTCAAGCTCGGCATCAATTGATTCAGCCACAAAGAGACTGCTAGAGCCTCCCAACTGCATAACATCACCGACAAGTGGATGACTGCACCAGCGCCCCAGTTCAACACGTTTCGAGAGAAGCAGGTTGAAAAGCATGGAGCGCACTGCAGAGAGATTCATGCCTTCTGACTTGCGACGGGTCTTGCCGCGAGCCAGTACCGGAATCGCGCGTGACAGGTTTCCGTAACCACGACCGAAACGTTGCTCACCAAAATAGTTGGGAAAGCCACCGGATTTGATCGCTTCGAGCCGTGCAACCAGGGCATCGATATCTGCATCGAGTTCACGAATGCGAAGCTCGAATCGATTGCCGCGCAATGCACCACGTCGCAGTTTTCTGTTATTGCGTTTTTTGTCGAGTATCCTGATATTATCCGGCAATGCTGAAAAATCAGGATCGGGCTTGCCCGGCAGGCTGATAGAAAACCACTGCCGGGTGACTGCGTGGCGGTCCTTGAGTCCTGCGTAACTGACATTCATTTGTCTGACATCTGCAATCTTTGCCAGCATGTCTGCAACATCGGCTGTATTCTCGCCACGTTTTTCGATGAACAGGAAGAGATGTTCACCCTCGCCTGTTAAATCAAACGACAGCTGCTCTTCGACGAAAAAATCCTCGGCAGTTGAACGTAGTGTTCCACTACCAACAGGGCCACCATAAGCACAGGCAAGCTGGCTTACAGAGAAATTTTCTGCCTGCTGTCGTTCGGGAGTAATAGCTGGTTCTGTTTTGGCTTCGCCCGAAATCTCTTTGGGATTCTCGCTGGATGATTGAGTCACTAGTCTTTCAGCAGCAGTACGACTGCGTGACAGGCAATACCTTCTTCACGACCCATAAAGCCCATACCTTCTGTTGTCGTGGCCTTGATATTGACCTGGTCCGAGTGAATCTCGAGATCTTCGGCAATATGCTCACACATTGTGTCCATGTATGAAGACAGCTTGGGAGCCTGTGCAATTACCGTGATATCGGCATTGCCTACAAAATAGTGGTTTATTCTCAGATTCTCCTGGATGGTTCTGAGCAGAAACCTGCTATCAACATTTTTGAATTGTTCATCGCTGTCAGGAAAGTGTCTGCCGATATCGCCAAGGGCTGCTGCACCTAGCATGGCGTCACACAGGGCGTGAATCAGTACATCACCATCCGAATGTGCCTTGAGTCCTGTTCTATGTGGAATTGTCACTCCGCCAAGAACAAGTGGACGTGTCTGTCCAAAGCGATGTGCATCATACCCGTGTCCTATACGCATCAGGAGTCTCCTCTGTGCATCAGAAAATATTCCGCCAGAGCAAGGTCTGCCGGACGAGTGATCTTGATATTGTCACCTTTTCCCTCAACAAGTCTAGGACGAAATCCGGAAAATTCCATCGCGCTGGCTTCATCCGTAACCGGAAAACCTGCTTCCTGTGCACTCTGGATTGCATCATGTAATTCTCCAAGACGAAACATCTGTGGGGTCAGCGCGTGCCACAAGTGATCGCGATCAACTGTCTTTTCGATACGGGATTCGTCGTCTGAAAGCTTCATGGTGTCACGTACAGGCAAGGCCAGAATTCCTCCATCACCATGAGAAAGAGAGCTGTCGATCAGCGCGGAAATATCATCAAGACGTACGCATGGTCGCGCTGCATCGTGAACCAGCACCCAGGATTCCCTGTCAACGCCCATTGCAAGCAGATGCCCAAGGGCAGCCATGACGGAGTCGGCCCTTTCATCGCCACCTGTGGTGGTAATCACTTGAGGATGTTTGGAGGTGGAGGTTTGCGGCCACCAGCGGTCATCATTACGAATTGCGACCACGGCTTGCTGCGCATCAGGTATCTGGAGCAGAACATCGAGTGTATTTTCGATAACAGTTGAATTACACAGCGGAAGATACTGTTTCGGCGTTTCGCTCAGCATGCGTGAGCCGATGCCGGCAGCAGGAACGACAACCCATAGCTGGTTCACTTCTGGTTCTCCCCTGGAGATTCAAGAATCTGGAAAAAGAGTTCATTCTCGCCAATCATGCCGAGGTCGGCACGTGCGCGCTCCTCGACTGCATCCAGGCCTTCCTTGAGGCTTTTCACTTCTGCATGAAGCGCATCATTACGTTCCTGGTACTCCTGAATTTGCTGTTTTTGCGTTGCTATCTCCTGCTGTAGTGCGGCGATCTCTGCGCGGCTGCCTCTGCCTACCCACAGTTGAAACTGCAGGTAGATCAGGAGCAGGATGAGCGCAGCAAGCAGCCATCGCATGGAAATCAGCTAATGCTCATTAATCACAACCAGCGGAATGCCTGGCGTCCGGCGTAGACAGCATCATCACCAAGTGCATCCTCGATGCGCATCAGCTGGTTGTACTTGGCGATACGGTCGGAGCGTGACAGTGAACCTGTCTTGATCTGGCCGCTGTTGGTTGCAACAACGAGATCGGCGATCGTGGTGTCTTCTGTCTCACCCGAACGGTGAGAAACCACGGAGGTATAACCGGCGTTATGCGCCATGTTGATTGCTTCGAGGGTTTCCGTGAGGGTTCCAATCTGGTTGAACTTGATCAGAATGGAGTTGGCAATCTGCTTGTCGATACCCTCCTGAAGTATTTTCGGGTTGGTTACGAAGAGGTCATCACCAACCAGCTGTACCCGGTCACTGAGACGGTCTGAGAGGCCTTTCCAGCCGTCCCAGTCGCCTTCGTCCATACCATCTTCGATCGAGATGATCGGATACTGGTCAACCCAGCTTTCAAGGAATGCTGCAAAACCGTCGGAGTCGAAGCTCTTGCCTTCCGAACCAAGTACATAAGCACCATCTTTATAGAATTCCGAGCTGGCAACATCAAGTCCGAGATAGATATCATCACCGGCCTTGAAGCCAGCCTTTTCGATAGCCTCGAGAATGATATCGACCGCTGCGACATTCGAAGGCAGGTCAGGTGCAAATCCACCCTCATCACCGACAGCTGTATTCATACCCTTGCCGGAGAGGACGCTTTTCAGCGAGTGGAATACTTCTGCACCGTAACGAACAGCCTCGCGAATTGAATCGGCACCGACTGGCAGGATCATGAACTCCTGGAAGTCGACGCTGTTGTCAGCATGTTCACCGCCATTGATGATATTCATCATGGGAACCGGCATGCGGTATGGGCCGTCTGAAAGAGACTTGTAGAGCGGCAGCTGCTTCTCCTGTGCGGCTGCATGTGCAGCTGCAAGTGAGACCGCAAGAATTGCGTTTGCACCGAGCTTTGATTTGTTCTCTGTACCATCGAGATCGATCATGGCTGCATCGAGTGCTGCCTGGTCGAGTACATCCATGCCTGCGACTGCATCGCCGATTGTTTCATTGATGTTTTCAACGGCGGTTAGTACGCCCTTGCCGAGATAGCGATTCTTGTCACCATCTCGCAGTTCCAGCGCTTCGCGGGATCCGGTCGATGCGCCTGACGGTGCCACAGCACGTCCGACTGCACCATCAGCAGTGATGACATCAGCTTCAACTGTAGGGTTGCCGCGTGAGTCGAGGATTTCCCGACCGCGAATATCGATAATTTCTGACATGTTTTGCCTATTACCTTGATTTATAAAAGTTAAATATTATAGCCCGGTTTCGATAAAACCATGCTGCTTAACCACTGAATCGATATTCAGCAGTGTTTCGAGTAATTCTTCCATTCTGCCCAGCGGCCAGGAGTTGGGGCCGTCACTGTGTGCCTCATCCGGATTCGGGTGCGTCTCCATGAAGAGACCAGATACACCAGCTGCAACTGCGGCGCGCGCTAACACGGGCACGTGCTCTCTCTGCCCACCTGAACAGCTACCTTGTCCACCCGGTAACTGCACCGAGTGTGTCGCATCAAAAACCACCGGGCAACCGGTTTCGCGCATGACTGCAAGCCCGCGCATGTCGGAAACCAGGTTGTTATAACCGAATGAAACACCGCGGTCACACACCATGATATTGTCATTACCGACTGTCTTGGCCTTGTCGACGACGTTTTTCATGTCCCATGGAGCGAGAAACTGCCCCTTCTTGATGTTGACCGGAATGCCTTGGCGTGCAACATTCTGGATAAAATTGGTCTGGCGACATAGAAAAGCCGGGGTTTGCATGACATCGACAACCGATGCAACCTCATCAAGCGGAGTATCTTCGTGCACGTCGGTGATAACCGGCAGCCCAAGCTGCTGTTTGACCTCGGAGAGAATACGCAGGCCTTCCTCAAGGCCGGGGCCACGCAGACTGGCATGAGAAGAACGGTTGGCTTTATCAAATGATGACTTATATATCAATGAGATACCAAGCTTTTCTGTAATCTCTTTCAGCTTTCCGGCAACATCCAGTGCAGACTGTTCACCCTCAATAACACAGGTGCCTGCTATCAGAAACAGCGGCTGATCGAGCCCGGCTTCAAAGTGACAAAGCTTCATGTGTCTGATTCCTGTTTGTGCTTGATTGCAGCCTCGATATAGCTGGTAAAGAGCGGATGGCCATCACGTGGTGTAGAGGTAAATTCGGGGTGGAACTGGCAGGCGATGAACCATGGATGATCGCTGACTTCGACGATCTCGACCAGTTCTCCATCCACAGAAGTACCGGCAATCGTCAGGCCTGCTGCAGTGAGCTGGTCACGATAACCGTTGTTGAACTCGTAACGGTGACGATGGCGTTCAACAATCGAGCTGTCACCATAAGCTTTTCTGGCATGCGTACCTTCGATCAGTTTGCACTCCTGCCCGCCAAGTCGCATGGTGCCGCCCATATCCGCAGATTCATCGCGCTGCTCGGTTTTACCATCGGCATTAAGCCATTCAGTAATCAGTGCAATAACAGGGTGCGGCGTTTCCTTGTTGAATTCTGTGCTGTGCGCACCTTCCAATGATGCGACATGACGTGCGTATTCGATCACGGCAACCTGCATGCCAAGGCATATGCCAAGGTAGGGAATCCTGTTCTCACGTGCATACCTGACAGCTTCGATCTTGCCTTCGACGCCACGTGTGCCAAAACCACCGGGAACGAGGATGGCATCCATTCCTTTCAATAGTTCGCCACTGTTTTCCTCGATAGCCTCCGAGTCTACATAGTGAATATTGACACGTGCATGGTTTTTGATACCGGCGTGACCGAGCGCTTCGGAGAGTGATTTGTAGGCTTCTGTCAGGTGGACATACTTGCCTACCATGGCGATATCGACCTGTGCGCTGACATTCGTCAGCCCCTCGATAACAGCATCCCACTCCACCAGGTCAGCTGGTGGTAGGTCGTCGAGATGAAACTGGTCGGCAACAATCTGGTCAAGATCCTGTGCGTGCAACAGCGACGGAATGCGATAGATGGTATCTGCATCAACACCCGAGATTACCGCACGTTCCTGAACGTTTGTAAAAAGTGCGATTTTGCGGCGTTCGTCATCGGGAATGGATCGATCAGAACGGCACAGAAGCACGTCGGGCTGGATACCAATAGAGCGCAGTTCCTTGACCGAGTGCTGTGTCGGCTTGGTTTTTATCTCGCCGGAAGTCCTGATGTAAGGGACCAGGGTCAGGTGCATGAAGAGCGCATCTTCATGCCCGAGTTCAACACCCATCTGTCGAATCGCCTCGAGAAACGGCAGTGACTCGATATCACCGACAGTACCGCCAATCTCGACCATGGCGATATCAGAACCTGCTGCACCCTTGCGCACCGACTCCTTGATCTCATCGGTGATATGCGGAATCACCTGCACTGTACCGCCAAGATAATCGCCGCGGCGCTCCTTGCGGATCACGCTGTCGTAGATCTGGCCAGTTGTGAAGTTGTGATTCTTGCTCATCTTGCAGCGTACGAAACGCTCGTAGTGACCAAGGTCCAGGTCTGTTTCGGCGCCATCTTCGGTAACGAAGACCTCGCCATGCTGGAATGGGCTCATGGTGCCCGGGTCGACATTGATATAGGGGTCGAGCTTCATCATGGTCACTTTAAGACCACGAGCTTCCAGAAGTGCTGCCAGTGATGCGGATGCGATGCCTTTTCCAAGGGAAGAGACTACGCCGCCAGTCACGAAAATGTATTTTGTCATTGAGATAGGAGCCGTCGATTAGGTGTGATTGCTGACGGGTTTATACGATAACAGATTGCCCCCCTTCGGCTCAATCGAATTTATCCGAATTAGGGATTTATTTTCCCGATTTTCTTCAAAATGTGACGGGGCTGAACTATAGTCTAATTAGCATCTGTGCAGGCACTCGTCTCGCAATGCAGATTTGTGGCCTGAATAATGTCGCAAACTATTACTCAGAAAATTTTTGAAGGAGACACTCTAATGCAGATTATAAGAGTCAGACACCTTCTTGGTGTCGCCCTTGCAACAGGGGTATTTGCTCTCGCAGCTGGCTCGGCCAGCGCAGCCTGGTGGGATGATGACGGCTATAACGACCACCGTTGGAACAACGATTGGTACGGTCGTGGCTATGGTCCCGGCGACGGTCGTGGTCGAGGTCGTGGCAGTGGCCGCGGCAGCTTCAACATGAATTTTGATGCTGATGCCGATACTGACTGGGAAGGCGACGGTTCCAGTGACTATTATGGCCGTGGCTATAACCGCTGGGATAACCGTTGGGACAATCGCTGGAACAGTTATAATCGCCCATATTATGGTGGTTATGGCCCGTACTACGGCCTACCTCCTGGCTATTATGCTCCTCCACCTGCTCCGGCACCTGTTGCCCCTGCGCCTCAGGCGCCACCGGCTCAGTAAGCTGTTGAGTTAACAGTACTAATAAGCCAAAAACCCCTGCCAGGCTGATTACCTGTCAGGGGTTTTGATAAATGTAACCAGTTAAACAGCTCGATTCACAATTTCCAGACACATTTCCCGTCACTGCTTTTCTGCAGCATCTCCAGGTAAGCCTGGTGTTCGGCCAGCTCTTCATCAGAAGCTTTCAATACTGCGAGTTCACCCTCGTAGCTGACCTTGCGTATTACCGCAGCCCCTTGATTATCTGAATAATTATCGCTATCGAGTTGCAATTCATTCTGCCCACCTGTCATCAACAGGTAGACATCGGCGAGAATCTCGGAATCCAGCAGAGCGCCGTGCTTGTCACGCCTGCTGTTATCAACCGCGTAGCGATCACAGAGTGCATCCAGGCTGTTGCGTTTACCCGGGTGCAGCTTGCGTGCCATTACCAGTGTGTCTTCAACCGTGCAAATATCATTGATCTTCGGGCGATTACCCAACAGCCCTAGTTCATGGTCGAGAAAACCGACATCAAAGGGTGCGTTGTGGATAATCAGCTCGGCGTCTTTCAGGTAGCTGACCAGGTCATCGGCGATATCGGCAAAACGCGGTTTGTCGAGCAGGAATTCGTTGGTAATTCCGTGCACCTCGATTGCCCCAGCATCGATTTCCCTGTCAGGTTGCAGGTATTGGTGAAAGTTATTTCCTGTCAGTTGACGGTCGATCATCTCGACACAGCCAATTTCGATGATCCTGTGACCCTGTTTCGGATCGAGTCCTGTTGTTTCCGTATCGAGCAGCAGTTGCCTCATAATGTCTCTATTCCCATGTTGGCAAGTTCATCCGCACGTTCGTTTTCAGGGTGGCCGGCATGCCCTTTTACCCAGTGCCACTCAATTTCATGTTGTTGAGCAAGTTCATCAAGTTCTTTCCATAAGTCTGCGTTTTTAACTGCTTTTTTCTGCGCTGTCTTCCAGCCATTACGCTTCCAGTTGTGAATCCACTTGGTAATGCCGTCACGCACGTAGACACTATCTGTTGTGACCGCTACAGAGACTTTACGCTTGAGCACCTCGAGCGCGCGGATAACCGCGGTCAGTTCCATGCGGTTATTGGTTGTTTCGGCCTCTCCGCCATAAAGCTCTTTCTCTTCACTGCCGTATCGCAACAGGGCGCCCCACCCACCCGGACCCGGATTGCCCTTGCAGGCGCCATCTGTAAATATTTCCACATCTGTTTTCATAACTCTTTTTGTGCGCTCTTCATTTGTGTTTGCAGGTAACCCGTTGCTTCAGCATTGGCTATATTTATCTGCCTCAGGGGGGCTTTGGTTGGCATCAGGGGCGTGACACGCTTGATTGCCTGTAAGCCGTACAATATGCCACAGCCAGGCAGCAGTTGGCGCCCTATTTTGTCGATTCGACGTTCTTCCGGTGCAGATTCAAACGGTTCATGCGGCAGACTATAGAGCAATGATGTCTGTCGCTCTATATCGAATCCGAGCAGCAGAAGCCACTCCTTGACTCGACGCCGGGAAATTCTCTGCTGGCGCCGGGCAAGATCATCGCTGCCACCCGATATGCGCCTCAACAGGCTCCAGTGACTCCATGGGTTTATACCAAAGAGAACCAGGCGGCCATCATCTGCAAGAACACGTTCCGCTTCACGCATGACACGTTCGGGCGCTGCGCACATCTCCAGTGTCAGTGGCATGACCAGCAGGTTAATTGAACCGCTGAGGTAGGGAAGCTGGTTCATGTCAGCACGTACACAGTTTGCAGTGATGTCGCTGTCGAAGCATTCAGAAGTTGTATGGATCAGTTCAAGCTTTTCTGCTTCGTCCTCAAGTATCTCTTTGCAGACTCCACCTGCGCACACCCGGAATGGGCCGCGAAAATCATCTTTCCATTTCAGAAGAGACTTGACAATGGTTTTTGAAAAAAGGCTTTCGATTGACATATCTAATTGTTTTTACAGACTTAATATGGCTTTTAGGCACATCACGATGCTGCTGGAAGTGAACCACTCTTTGCCGTATAGTTTGCTTTGTAACCATACCCTTTTTTTAATTGCCGGACATACTTTTTCATCCATGCGTGAATTCAATTTCCAAGTGCAACTCAACAGAGTTGGTTAGAGGGCAAGCTGCGGTAGCATAGGTAGCTTCTCTCACCGACCAAAGTTAGAGGAGCACCATGTACACGCAGCTTACCCAGGAAGAACGATACCAGATTCAGGCACTGATGAAAGCAGGTCACAATCAAACAGAGATAGCCAAGATACTTGGGCGCCACAAATCCACTGTCAGCCGCGAACTGAGGCGTAACCGTGGCTTGCGCGGCTATCGCCCCAAACAGGCCCATCGGCTGTCTGTAGAGCGCCGTCAGAGCAAGAGCCAGCCCCGTATTGCCACTACCCACTGGGAGCGAGTCGAGCATCTGTTGCGCGAGGACTGGAGTCCGGAACAAATCAGCCTGTGGCTGTGCAATGAGGCTGACATTCAAATCTCTCATGAGTGGATTTACCAGTACGTTCTCCAGAACAAATCCATGGGCGGTAACCTATACCGCCACCTGCGTTGCCAGAAGCAGCGTCGAAAGCGCTATGGCAGCTATAGCCGCCGAGGGCAACTGATTAACCGAGTCAGCATCGATGAACGTCCTGCCGTGGTTGATGAGCGTTCACGCTTCGGTGATTGGGAACTTGATACCATTATCGGAAAAGGCCACAAACAGGCCATCGTTTCAATCACCGAGCGTAAATCCCGATTGACGCTCATCCATAAGGTGGAGAGAAAAACCGCCAGCAACGTCACCAGCGCTATCCTCAAACTGCTCAAACCCATCGCCGGCCGCGTTCACACGCTGACCTCAGATAATGGTAAGGAATTCGCCGGTCACGAGACCATCGCTAAAGGCCTCAGTGCCAGGTTCTTCTTTGCCCATCCCTATGCCTCCTGGGAACGTGGCTTGAATGAGAACACCAATGGACTCATTCGCCAATACTTCCCAAAGCATCGGGACTTTACAACCATCACTCAGGCGGAAATCAACCAGGTGATGAATAAACTGAACAATCGTCCCCGAAAATGTCTTGGCATTAAAACGCCCAATCAAGTATTTTTCGGGATTAACCCATCCGTTGCACTAGTGAGTTGAATCCGCGATGTATAACAAGCTCCTGACCAGTCGTTTTTATATCCTTGTGCTTGCACTCTCCCTTCCCTTTCTGAGCGGCTGCGTAGGCCTCGGTGGCGGTGGAAGTTACAATGATCACTTTCTTGGCAGTGTCAGTGGTGGCGGGAACCTCTGGACACGTGTTGAACACGGCATGAAAATCAACAAGCCGATGAATGCACGAGTCAAGGGACAGATTGCTCACTTTCAGGCGAATCCACGCACTCTCAAAAAAATACAGGACAATGCGCGTGTTCATCTTTTCGATATCGTCGAGGAAATCGAGCGTCGTAACTTGCCTATGGAACTGGCCCTGGTACCGGCTATCGAAAGTCTTTACCAGGCTCACGTCTACTCCCGTTCGGGTGCAGCAGGCCTGTGGCAGTTTGTACGAGGCACAGGACGTGCTTACGGTCTCTCACAGAGCGAACTGATTGATTATCGCCGTGATCCTGACAAGTCCACCGGTGCAGCACTCGATTATCTTGAATATCTGCATCGTTACTTTGATGGTGACTGGAACCTTGCGATTGCTGCCTATAACGGCGGAGAAGGAACCATCCGTCGCGCGATGAAGAAAAATGCAAAACAGGGCAAACCGACAGACTTCTGGTCTCTCAAGATTCGTAAAGAGACTATGGATTATGTGCCGAGGATCTATGCCCTCGCCCTGATGATCAAGAATCCTGAACGTTACAACGTCTCGATCGAACCGATTCCCAACAGGCGGGTTATCGAGCGTATCGCCCTGAATAAATCGATAGATATCAAGCAGGCCGCACATAAGGCTGAAATTGACAGCGGTAGCCTCACACGACTCAACTCGCATTTCGTCAAAGGCATCACGCCCTCTCACTCCAGCACAGTTCTGGTGCCTGAGCACCATGTCGCAAGCTTTAAAAGCGTGTTACCCGACCTTGAAGAGAAGGACTGGAATAAAGTCGTTGCCGAGGCGAAAGCAAAAGCACGTCCCAGGATCCGTTATTACAAGGTCAGAAAGGGAGATTCGCTATACAAGATTTCTCGCAAGTTTGGCGTTTCGATTGCAAGTCTCAAGAAACAGAACAGGCTGCGCAGTAATCACCTGAGTATCGGCAAGAGACTGAAGGTTGGTAAAACAACAAGACGTGTTGCCTCGAAATCGAGCAGTAGAAAATCAACGAAAAGAAGCAGCTCGGGTAGTTACAAGGTGAGAAAAGGCGATACGCTTTATGGCATCGCGCGTAGTCACGGCATATCAGTCAAGGCCTTGCAGAAGCACAATGGTATGGGTAAGAGCACCAAGATAAAGCCTGGACAGAGACTCAAGATACCCAAGTCCCGCAAGGCGTAAGGCCTGATCGGGACGCTTCATTTGCCCTCGCTCTCCTACAAGTAACGGGTCAGCATCCGATCCAGGTGATTCGCAAACGCCTGTTTCTCAGCATTCCCAAGAGGTGGTGGCCCACCTGAATGCACACCACTGGCACGCATGGTCTCCATGAAATCACGCATCGACAGACGCGACTTGATTGTCTCTGTTGAGTAGGCTTCACCGCGCGGACTCAGCGCATGCGCGCCCTTCTCCATCACTTCTGCAGCCAACGGTATATCGCTGGTAATGACGAGGTCATCCTTTTCGGCAAGCCGAACGATTTCGTTGTCAGCCACATCAAAGCCGGGAGGCACCTGAATCGATGTGATGTTTTGCAGGCTCGGTACCCTGATCGGCTGGTTGGCAACAAAGGTCAGCCAGACACCGGTACGTTTTGCTGCCTTGAACAGAATTTCTTTAATAACAACCGGACAGGCGTCCGCATCAACCCAGATTTTCATTCTCTTTCTTCAACCATATTGGTGTTACTAGCCATGTAGATGACACCAGACCTTGTGAGTACCGCTCTTACTCAGCTCTGGCCATGATTGGCTGCAGATATCAGTCGCTCTTGGGCAACGTGGGTGAAAATGACACCCGGATGGTGGATTGGCTGGCGACGGCATGTCACCCGGCAAGCGTATGATCTCGCGTTCACGCTGCGGGTCTGCGACCGGTACGGCTGACAGTAGTGCCTGCGTATACGGATGCTTTGGATCACCCAGAACAGTATCGACATCACCCTGCTCTACAATGCGACCAAGATACATAACGGCGACTTCATCCGCCAGGTAGGAGACCACGGAGATGTTATGGGTGATAAAGAGGTAGGCAATCTTTGCCTCATCCTGAATCTCCTTGAGCAGGTTGAGTATTTGCGCCTGCACCGAGACATCGAGTGCGCTGGTGGGCTCATCACAGACCAGCAGGTCAGGACGCAGTACCAATGACCGGGCGATGGCGATTCTCTGCCTCTGTCCGCCAGAGAACTCATGCGGATAACGTTTCATGAATCGTTCAGGCAGTCCTACCCTGTCGAGTATTGCCTTGACCCGTTCAAGTCGTTCACTACGGTCCTTGCCAATTTTCTGTGCAATCAATCCTTCCGAGACGATCGCCTCGACTGTCATACGAGGATTCATGCTGGATGCCGGGTCCTGGAATATCATCTGCATACCCGCACGCAGACTGCGCAGGTTTTCACCTTTCAGTTTGGTCAGTTCAGTGCCATTGAGTTGTACCGAGCCGGAAGTCGGACGCAACAGTTGTAGTATGCCCTTCCCTACTGTTGTCTTGCCGCAGCCAGATTCACCAACCAGTGCCACTGTCTTGCCGCTGCTGATATCAAGATCGATTCCATCGACAGCGCGGACATGCCCGACGGTGCGACGCAACAGCCCTTTTTTAATCGGGAAGTAGAGTTGCATCTGCTCTACCCTGAGAACATTTTTGCCTGGTTCTTGTTCGCTTATGGATGCTTCCTGCGGGGCTTCGATTGATTCTGATCTGAGCTGCTGCAGATGGCACAGATAGCCATGCTCCTGGTCTCCATGCCACGGTGGCAGTTCAGTCGCACAGATCTCCTTGGCAACATCACAACGGCTTCTGAAGCGACAGCCACGAAAAGTTTCAGCCAGCGATGGGACATTACCCTCTATTGCAGTTAATGGCCGGTTCCTGCGCTCGACTGAAGGCAATGCATCAAAGAGTCTCTGGCTGTAGGGGTGTTGTGGTTCGGCAAAGAATGTATCGACTGGTGCAGTCTCGATAATTTCACCAGCATACATGACGCCTACCCTGTCGGCAGTTTCAGCAACAACACCGAGATCATGGGTAATCAGAAGAATTGCCATGTCCGTACGTTTCTGCAGGTCACGCAACAGATCCAGAACCTGTGCCTGTATGGTGACGTCCAGTGCCGTTGTCGGTTCATCGGCAATCAGCAGTTTGGGTCTGCCCGCAAGTGCCATTGCGATCATGACACGCTGTTTCATACCACCCGAAAGTTGATGCGGATACTCACTCATGCGACGTTCGGGGTCAGGAATGCCGACCTGCTGCAACAGCTCAAGGACGCGTGCATCAATATCACCTGCATGCTCCTCATCATGGAGTTTAACCGCCTCACCGACCTGGTATGCGACAGTGAGAACAGGATTCAGCGATGTCATCGGCTCCTGGAATATCATGCCGATATTGCCGCCCCGTTGTGCGCGCATGTCGACTTCCGGGAGATCGCGTAGGTTGATGCCGTCGAGAAAAATTTCGCCTTCCGTGATTTTTCCTGCGGGTGGCAGCAGGCGCATGACCGACAGTGCTGTCATCGATTTTCCGCATCCCGACTCACCCAGCAGGGCGAAAGTTTCACCGGGGTGTATGTCGAAACTGACTGAGCTGACCGGAATGATCGCACCGTCATCGCGACCGATCTGCGTGGTCAGTTTATGTATCGACAGCAGGGAATCGGTCATTACTGTATACCTCGCAGCTTGGGATCGAAGGCATCACGCACCCTGTCAGACAACAGGTTGGCAGAGAGAACCAGGGTAAACATGAATATCAATGCAGCACTCAGGGACCACCAGACGACCGGTTCGCGTGCCATCTCAAGGCGCGCGCTGTTGATCATGTTGCCCCAACTCTGCGTGGTCGGATCCACACCGATGTTAATATAGGAGAGCACGGCCTCAGCCAGTACCAGTCCACTGAAATCGAGCACAATGGTAATCAGTACGATGTGCATGACATTGGGTACCAGGTGACGCATCAGGATGCGCATATGAGAAACGCCAAACGCCTGTGATGCCTGCACATAGTCCAGCTCCCTGATTTTCATCGCCTCGCCGCGCAACAAGCGGCACAGACCGGTCCAGCTTGTGATACCGAGGATGATGCACAGGAACAGGAGTCGCAGGTCGGCACGTTCAATCACAGATGCAAACTCATCTGCATGATTGTCCATGTAGACTTGTAGCATGAGCACGGAGGCTGCTATCAGCAGTACCCCGGGAATGGAGTTCAGGGTTGTATAGAGATACTGGATGACATCATCGATCCAGCCACGGAAGTAGCCGGCCATAACACCAAGGAGAATTGCAGCAGGAAGCATGACCATGGTGGTCAGGGTGCCAATCACAAGTCCGGTACGAATACTTTTCAATGCCTGGTAGAGAACATCTTCACCAACCTTGTCGGTTCCGAGAATATGGTATTTGCCGCCGAGTGTGATCATGAGGAAAAGCAGGATCAGCAGCAGCATGGCAGTCCACAAGAGTGTCGGCCACGGGAAGCCTTTCGATACACCGAGCTGCACACGGCAGCGTACGCAGATCCATACCGAGATGGTCTCCTTGAAGGTACGCCCCTCGCTGCGCCATAGTCCGACCATTGCGACAAGGATCATCCAGGTGATCAGTGCCATCAGCAATGCGGAGATGACGTTCTGGTAGATATCGGCAGCTCTCTCCTCTTCACTTTCAAGGTGGGCTCCCCCATGTTTCAGACGAGGATAGATACGCTGCTGTGAGCCATCAGGCATCTCGACAGTCTCCTTGGCGAAGAGATGCAGGGCAAAAGGTGCAGAATAGGTCTTTTCCTGGTTCTTGCGTAGTGGGCGCATCACCACGTCAAGCGCGCTGATGACCTCTCCGTGGTCCGGATCATTCTCTCCTGCCTTGAAATGCAACGAGTCGAGCAGGCCAACGATGATAAATGCGGCGAGGAAGGTGCCCGATGCAACAGCCACGGATGATTGAGCAACACGCTTCCAGGGCTCACGCAGATGTGGGTGCTTTGAACTGTAGTAGCCGCCAATAATGCACAGCACCACCAGCAGCCAGATGAGTATGTCAGTCCAGAGCCAGACCATCAGTTCAGTTTCACTCGCGGATCAACCAGTGTGTAGGAGATATCCGTCAACACAAGGCCAAGAATATAGAGTACCGAGCCAAGAAACACCATGGCGCGCACGATAGCAAAGTCCTGGCTGTTAATGGCATCAATCGTATAGCTACCAAGTCCGGGAATACCGAAGAAAGACTCGGTGATAAGGCTTCCCATGAAGAGCAGAGGCAAGGCCACCACCACACCGGTGAGTATCGGAATCATGGCATTTTTGAGGATATGGCCAAACAGGACCTTGATCTCGGAGAGTCCCTTGGCACGTGCACTGCGGACATAGTCGCGGTGTGCCTCCTCGAGAAACAGGGTGCGATAAAAACGCGTTCCGCCACCGATACCACCGATCACGCCGATCAGAACCGGCAGCACAAGAAACTTCCATGCAGCGATGCCCTCCCCGAAACCCGAGACAGGCACCAGGTGCAAAACTTTGCCGACAAGGAACTGGCCACCGATAATATAGAAGAGTGCCGATATCGACATCATGATGACACACAGAACAACCCCCATGAAGTCGACATAGGTTGCCCTGAAAAAGACCAGCAGCAGTGCAAAACTGATGTTGGTCAACAGCCCCACGATCAACACCGGCAATGCAATTGCGAGGCTTGGCCACATGCGTTGGCTAATGTCATAGCTGATATCACGCCCACTGTCTGAAGAGCCGAAATCGAAGGCAAACAGTGCCAGGGACTTCTGGTAGAAAATTGTTTGTGTGAATCTGTCGCTGCCATCTTCCTCGACATTGAAGACCAGCGGTTTGTCGTAATCGCGCTCCACCTTCCACTGCTCGATTGACTCCGGCGTCACGCGCTTAACGCCGAGGTGCATGCGCGCCATATCATCAGGCGAGTTGACCATGAAAAAGAGCACGAAGGTGATCAGGTTGACACCGATCAGGATCGGAATCGCGTAGAGAATACGACGAATAATATAGGCGGTCATCGTGCCCTGCTCCTCTCATGTCGGCGATAAAGCATAATGGCCGGAACCAGTGTGACAATAAAAATAACAGCAATCAGCAACAGCGGCCACAGGATCGGTGGATTCCACTCGACGCGTTTCTGATCACGCAGCGAGGTATCGATGCGTCGGTACTTGAGCGTGTTGTTCGCCATTAGGTTGGGCTTGGTATTGTGATACCACTGGTGACGCAAAACATAATCCACCGGGATAAAACCCCACACCCATGGTGCATCCTTGTGCAGAATTTCTACCATTTGGTCAATTATCTGTTGACGTTCTTCACCGCTTGGAAGGTATTTCATGCGATCAAACAGCGCATCGAATTCCGGGTTGTTGTAGTTGGCAGCATTTTCACCATGATGATCAACACGCGAGTTTGGCCCGTAAAGCAGAAACAGGAAGTTTTCCGGATCCGGATAGTCGGCATTCCACCCCCAGGTGAAGAGTTGTGCTGTACCTTTTGCCATCTTGTCCTGAAAACGGTTGTAGTCACTGGCACGAATCACCAGCTCGATACCTAGTTTCTGAAACTGTTTGCGATACCAGTTCAGCAGCGCCTTGTCATCCGGACCAGTGGCGGTCGAATCATAGTAAAGGGTCAGGCGGCTGCCCGTATCAGGATCGATACCGTTCTCATATCCGGCCTGTGCCAGCAGTGCTTTCGCTTCATCGATTGAACGGCGTACCGGCCTGCCATCTACTTCGCGAAAAACCACCTTGTTGATTCCCTCGCTGCCTTCACGGTGGCCGAAAATACCGGGTGGCAATGGTCCCTGGGCAGGCACACCGCGGCCATTACGGAAAATCGAGATAAACTCCTCGTAGTCGACAGCTATCGAGATTGCCTGGCGCAACAGGCGCGCACGCTGTGAGTCACCTCCGACAACCGGATCTTTCATGTTGAAACCAAAATAGAAGATGCTGGTCGCCGAGGAGGTCTGCAGTTCGATGCCCTGCTGACGCATTTCCTCTGTCAGTTGTACTTCACCGCTACCGCCAAACTGCACAGCCTGGTCGAAGCTGTCGGAACCGATGCCTGAGAGGTCATAAAAGCCCTGCAGAAACTTGTTCCAGCGCGGAATCGACTCCTTTTCGAGACTGTAGATCGCCGTGTCGATAAAGGGTAAGTCGCGCCCTGCATCATCAAGTATGCCACTGGCCTTATCACTCTCCTCGCCTTCTACCGGGTAGGTTTCACCGCGGAATTCGGGATTTTTCTGCAGGATCATGCGCAGGTTGGGATTATTCTCCGTGAGCATGTAGGGGCCGCTTCCAATCGGAAACCAGTCAAGCGTGATGTTGTTCTCTTTCAGTCCAGGCAGATGGTAAAAACGCTCAGCCTCCCATGGCATGGGTGAGAAAAAATTCATCGCCAGCCAGTAGATGAACTGCGGATAAAGCCCTTCAAGACGGATACGGTAGTTATACCGGTCAAGCGCGGAGACGCCTTCCATCTGATATCCATTGAGATCGAGCCAGGGGTGTTTCTCACCCGTCTTCTGTTTGAGTTTCTCGTAGGCTTGTGAAACAGACTTCTGGAACGCCTCGAAGCCAACAATATGTTCTTTCATCAACCCGGCAATCGGAGAATGGAGTTCAGGTGAGGCCAGGCGCTTGACCTGGTAAACATAGTCTTCTGCAGTGACCTCACGTGTTCCCGTATGCTCAAAATCAGCAAGCGTGTGAACATCTTCAAGCCCGGGCCATTTTGCGTTATAGCGAGCTTCTCCTTCGGCATCAGTCGCCAGGGCGGGATGCGGCTGGTAACGGGCGCCCTGCTGCAGATTAATCAGGTAGTCAGTGTATGCGACCTGCTGTGGATCATCAGTCGGCTGCATGTCAGCATCGAGAAAAACAACCTCGGGCATCTTGCTGGCCATCAGAGGTACCAGTTCATAGGGACGCTTGAGAAAGTGGTACTGCAGCGGCGGTTCATAGATCTGCGACAGGAATGACCACTCGTTCGACGAGTAGGAACGTGCCGGATCCAGGTGTTTTGGACGCTCGCCAAATGCGCTGTAATAGATGTTTTTACCGGCCTGTGACTGCGGATAGGGATTGTTCCACGCCTGCCCACAGGCGGACAGCATGAAGCTCGCCAGTAGCAGTGCGATACCTCCAATCCATGCAGAGCTCTTTGTTTTTTGTTCGGCTTTCAATACACTATCTGTTTTATGGCGCGACAGCGCTGCGGGTTAATGGCACAATCATCGCATTCTCGACGAAAATTGTCAGTAACAACTACAAAGCAAGGTTTGATTAATGGGATTTCTCGATAATAAACGCGTCCTCATCGTGGGCGTAGCAAGTAAAAAGTCAATTGCATACGGTATTGCAAAAGCAATGGCACGTGAAGGTGCCGAGCTGGCCTTTACCTACCAGGGCGACAAACTCAAGAGTCGTGTCGAAGGTGTTGCAGAAGAGTGCGGCTCCGATATTGTGCTGCCGCTCGATGTCACCTCGGATGAAGAAATTGACGCCGTATTCAAGGCGCTCGGTGAAAAATGGGATGGACTGGACACGATTGTCCACTCGGTCGGCTTTGCACCACGTGATCAGCTCGAGGGTAGCTATATTGATGCCGTTTCTCGTGAAGGTTTTGCCGTTGCACACGATATCAGCGCCTACAGCCTCGCTGCGCTGGCCAAGGCGGGTCGTTCCATGATGCAGGGGCGTAACGGTTCGATCGTTACCATGAGCTACCTCGGCGCCGTACGCACAGTACCAAATTATAATGTCATGGGTGTAGCCAAGGCAGCACTTGAGGCCAATGTTCGTTACCTGGCAGATTCACTTGGGCCTGAAGGGATTCGTGTCAATGCTGTTTCGGCCGGTCCTATTCGTACACTCGCAGCAGCTGGCATCAGTGGTTTCAAGGGCATGCTCGCCGAGGCCGAGGGCAAGACACCGTTACGCCGTAATGTCACCATAGATGAAGTCGGTAACGCGACGGCATTCCTCTGTTCTGACCTTGCTTCCGGCATTACGGGTGATGTTCTCTATGTCGACTCGGGATACCATATCCTTGGTATGGCGTAAGGCCGATTCAAAGCCTAAAATAAAGCAGATCAATTGATTAAACTGTTGAACAGGATACTGAGCTGAACATGTCTAACCCGGTAGTTTCTAGCAAAGAAAGCGTTACAGTGACACCCTTATGGCTTTTTATCGTTGTAATGATTCTTGCCTCGTTTCTTCTCCTGAGAGGATGTGCCAAGAGTAGTACTGAGGAGTTACAGGCAGTGAAAGCCGACTTCACACAGCAGCACAGGGATGAGGTGCAGGCATTCATGCAGGCGGGAATCGACAAGCAGTCAGAAGTGGATAAACTGTATGAGAAAATCGGTCAGCTTCAAGCTGAATTACTAAAGACAAAGGGTGACCTGAATCTGGCTAACAGGCTGTCAGAAGAGTTACGCACCGACCTTGCCGGAATGAATACCGAGAACGAGGAACTCATCAAGGTGTGGCGTTCCTGTGCTCAGGAGCTCTCTATCCTGCAGCAGAAGAGGTAGGCAGGCGTTATCCCCGACCGGGGATAACCTCACCGGGCTGGTTGAGAGTCAGTCAGCCTTCATTTCGTAGCACTGAAACAATCATCTCGCGCATTGTCTCTTCGTTGTTGTAGTCGATGGCAATCTGCCAGCGGGAAGTTTCTGAAACTTCAAGCAGCAAACTCGGGTAACTGTCCTGCTTCATTGCCCTGCACTTGCCAATTTCTTCAAGCAACTTCTGCTGTGTAGCCGGATCACTCAGAACGCCGGCAAATTCATCCGCATTCAGTCCAATCTCTGCTGCAAGTTCGATCAGTGTCGAATCATCAGAAGGATTCCTGGCTTCCTGGTAATAGGCGCGCTGGATTGCAGCCGTCATCAGCCCTTCATACTCCGGACCGAAGTGGCGTGCGGCGATCACCGCACGGCATGCCGGATAGGTAGAACGGCGTGGCTTGGCTTTTTCCCAAAAGTCGAAATTGAAATGTACGCCGGGAACTCGCTGCTCGATTTTGTGCCATGTCTGTTGCAGGAAGCTGCGAGTCTCTTCAGGCATGGGGTCATCTGAATCAGGTGCAAGACCACCAACCAGGAATTCGATCTCGACACTGTCACCGAGCTTTTCAAATAGTTCTCTGCGCGTTGCCTCAAAGCCGTAGGTCCAGCTGCACATTGGATCATAGGTGTAATAAAGTATTGGCTTCTGCTTCATGCTGTTATCCGGATGTCTTGACGGTGTCAGCGGCTTTTTTCGCCTTTTTGCGTGCAGCATCGGTGTTTTCGGCGCGTGCCAGAGCCACGCCCATTCTGCGCCTGACGAAGGATTCAGGTTTACCAAACAGGCGCAGGTCGGTATCAGGATCAGCCAGGGCGGCAGCAAGGTTTGAAAACTCAGTGCTTTTGCTATCCAGACCGCCGTAGATCACAGCGCTTGCACCTGTTGCGTGCATGACGGTATTGACCGGCAGACCGAGGATGGCCCGCGCATGCAGTTCAAATTCATTCTGGTACTGTGTCACCATTGTGACCATACCGGTATCATGTGGACGAGGACTCACCTCCGAGAACCACACCTTGTCGCCCTTGATAAAGAGTTCAACGCCAAAAATACCGCAACCACCGAGTTCTGATGTAATCGCACTGGCAATCTCTTTTGATCTCGTCAGCGCGGCTTCACTCATCTGCTGTGGCTGCCAGCTTTCGACATAGTCGCCCTCTTCCTGGCGGTGGCCGATAGGCTCACAGTAGCTTGTGACAATTTCACCCTCTGCATCGTTTGAGCGCACCGTGAGCAGTGTAATCTCGTAGTCAAAATCGATTTTTTCTTCAAGGATGACACGTCCGCGATTAACACGCCCGCCTTCCATCGCGTAATTCCAGGCGCGATGCAGTTCGTCTTCATTTGTTGCCATCGACTGTCCCTTGCCGGATGAGGACATGACGGGCTTGATGATGCAGGGGTATCCGATGCGTTTTGCACCTGCCTGAAGTTCATCATAGGAATCGGCAAAGATGTAACCTGATGTGGGCAGTTGCAGTTCTTCAGCTGCGAGGCGCCTGATACCTTCACGGTTCATTGTCAGGCGTGTGGCACGTGCGACAGGGATGACCTTGCTACGCCCTTCTGCCTCGATCTTGAGCAGCTCATCAGTCGCTATGGCCTCAATTTCTGGAACAATCAGCTGTGGTTGCTCTTTGTCGACAACGCTTCTGAGTGCGTCCGGGTCAGCCATATCAATCGTGTAGGATCTGTGTGCGACCTGGTGTCCCGGGGCGTTTTCATAGCGGTCGACAGCAATGACTTCAACTCCAAGTCTTTGCAGGGCGATGATGACTTCCTTGCCGAGTTCTCCAGCACCTAGAAGCATGACGCGGGTGGCTGTCGGTGACAGCGGTGTGCCAATTTTGATCATTTAATCGATTCTGTTCAATGCATCTGGGTGCATAGAGTACTACCGAAGAACGAGAAACGCCACATGGCAATGCCATATGGCGTCTATCGAGGCGATGAAACCCGTAGTTGGGGCTTTCCTTCAGGTTTATTCTGCTGTTTTTTCTCTCTCGCGAAGCTTGATGTGCAGGTCCCGCAGTTGTCTTGTAGAGACCTCCGACGGCGCATTTGTCAGCAGGCAACTGGCAGTCTGCGTCTTCGGGAAGGCCATGACATCACGGATTGAACTGGCACCGCTCATCAGCATGACGAGGCGATCAAGGCCAAACGCCAGTCCACCATGCGGTGGGCAACCATACTTGAGTGCATCAAGCAGGAAGCCGAATTTTTCATCCGCTTCCTGTTTTTCGATGCCAAGCAGGTTGAAGACCTGTTCCTGTACAGCGCGACGATGGATACGGATTGAGCCGCCACCGATTTCGCTGCCGTTGAGCACCATGTCATAGGCGCGAGACAGTGCAGTACCCGGGTTGACTTCGATGCTGTCGCCTTCAAACTTGGGTGCAGTAAAGGGGTGATGCAGCGCAGTCCAGCGTCCCTCGCCTTCATCGAATTCAAACATCGGGAAATCGACAACCCACAAAGGCTTCCACTCGCCTTCCATGAGTCCACGATCCTTACCGAGTTTTTCACGCAGTGCACCGATTGATTCATTCACGATATTGGTCTTGTCTGCACCGAAGAAAATCAGGTCGCCATCTTCTGCACCTGTGCGCTCGAGAATGGCGTTAACAGCTTCATCCGGGAGGAACTTCAGAATTGGTGACTGCAGTCCGTCACGACCATTGGCAAGTTCGTTGACCTTGATATAGGCAAGACCGCGGGCACCGTAGATGCCGACAAATTTCGTATAGCCGTCGATCTCCTTGCGTGACAGCTCGCCACCTTTTGGCAAGCGCAGGGCAACAACCCTGCCCTTTGGATCTTTTGCCGGACCGGCGAAAACCTTGAATTCAACATCCTGCATCAGGTCAGCAACATCGATCAGCTCGAGCGGGCAACGCATGTCAGGGCGATCATTACCGAAACGTTGCATTGACTCTGCATAAGTCATGCGCGGGAACGGATCAGGCAGATCGACATCAAGAACAGTTTTAAACAGCTGGCGAATCATGCGCTCCATGGTCTGCATGATGTCTTCATCATCAATGAAGGACATCTCGACGTCGAGTTGGGTGAATTCAGGTTGGCGATCGGCGCGCAGGTCCTCGTCGCGGAAACAACGCACGATCTGGTAATAGCGATCCATTCCCGACATCATCAGCAGCTGTTTGAAGAGCTGTGGCGACTGCGGCAGAGCAAAGAATTTACCTTCATGGGTACGGCTGGGTACCAGGTAATCACGTGCACCTTCAGGTGTCGCCTTGGTCAGCATTGGCGTTTCGATATCGATAAAACCTTCGTTATCGAGAAAGTTACGCAGGTTGCGTGTTACTTCTGCACGCATGCGGATGCGGTCCTGCATCAGGGGACGGCGCAGATCGATGTAACGGTAGCGCAGGCGCAGATCTTCGCCGACATCATCATCGTCAAGCTGAATCGGAGGTGTTTCCGAGCGGTTCAGGATTTCCAGTTCCTGTCCGAGAATTTCGATCTCACCGGTACCCAGGTCCTTGTTAACTGTTCCTTCCGGACGCGGGCGTACCCTGCCCTTGATGCGCAGCACGTATTCACCGCGAACCTCTTCGGCAGTCGCGAAGGTGTCTGCATCATCCGGATCATAAACAACCTGCACCAGGCCGTCGCGATCACGCAGATCAATGAAGATGACACCGCCATGGTCACGGCGACGGTGAACCCAACCGCAGAGTTCCACGGTTTCGTCGTTATGGCTGATGTTAAGTTGTCCGCAATAGTGTGTTCGCATCTGGGATATCCGAATTCAGGTTAAGGAACCTCTGATTAAGTCTGTACGCAGAGATTGCCGATCAGAATGCGTCAGTTCAAGGCGCGAATTGCACGTAATAGCAGCGCTATTACGAAGATACGCAACGCAGAAATGGCGCATTATGGCGGCAAGGTCAAAATTCATGACTTAATCAGGGGTTCCTTAAGTTTGTTAAAAATATAAAATGGCACGACGCAGGAATTACGCCGTGCCAGTGTTGTCTGGTTTGCGTCAGTTACAGCTGCCGCAGCTGCCTGTACCGCACTTGTGCCCCGAAGAGCTTTTTGCGCTGCTGCTCTCTGCGACATTCTTTTTCGAGTTGCCGCCTTTGAAATCGGTCTCGTACCAACCGCCGCCCTTGAGACGGAACCCGGCTGCCGAGAGCTGCTTCTTGAGCTCATCTTCGCCGCACTCGGGGCAGGTTGTCAGCGGCGCATCATTCATCTTCTGCATCGCTTCGTGTTCATGCCCGCAGGCACCACAGAGATAATCATAAATTGGCATATTCAACTCCTTGGTCTATTTTCCCGAAAATCGGGACAACAGAGAGGAAAGGCAAGAAAAATTTTCGGAATTTTAATACATTAATGGCTTCTGTGACACTGATTTTATAGATATGAGTGAATCCATCCTGATTACCGGCTGTTCCAGTGGCATTGGCCACCATGTTGCGCACGCCCTGCAGACACGCGGATACCGTGTTTTTGCCACCGCAAGAAACGAGGAGGATATCGCTCGTCTCAACAGCGAGGGGCTGGAAACCCTCTATCTTGAGTACGCAGACAGCGATTCAATCCGGTCAACGGCCAATCATGTTCTCGAACAGACTGATGGAAAGCTCTACGCGCTGTTTAATAACGGTGCCTATGGCCAGCCGGGCGCAGTAGAAGATCTGAGCCGAGAAGCACTAACGGCCCAATTTGAGGCCAATTTTTTCGGATGGCATGAGCTGACCTGCGCCCTGCTGCCATCCATGCGTCAACAGCAGAGGGGGCGTATCATTCAGAACAGTTCGGTGCTGGGCTTTGCCGCGATGGCCTATCGCGGTGCCTACAACGCCAGTAAGTTCGCAATCGAAGGGCTGACTGATACCTTGCGGCTGGAGCTGCAGGGCTCCGGTGTGCATGTCAGCCTGATTGAGCCAGGGCCAATTGTCAGTAAATTCCGCGATAATGGCTATAAAATGTTCAATAAATATATAAATGCTGACAAAAGTATTCATAAAGAGGCCTATGAGGGCATGATTCGCAGGCTGACAACAGAGGGACCGGTCGCGCCTTTTACCCTGCCACCGGATGCCGTTCATGTGAAAGTGCTTCACGCACTTGAAAGCAAGCGTCCCAAAGCACGCTACTATGTCACCAAGCCAACCTGGTTCATGGGAATCACCAAGCGATTTTTATCCACACGCCAGATGGACAGGGTATTGATGAAAGCCGGTGGTGGCGGAAAACGCTAGCCATGGCATCAACTTAAAATAGAGAGAACCGGATGAAACAGCTTTTCAGATTGACGGCCCTGCTTGCGATCTTGATGGCAGGCACAACCTCAAACGCAGAAGAGGATGCCAGGCAACTGGTCGAGATGCCGCCGATGATGCAGCAGCACATGATGTCGAATATGCGCGATCACCTCGCGGCGATTAACGAAATCCTGATCAACATGGCAAATGGCGAACTGGATCAGGCAGCAGAGATCGCCGAATCCCGTCTCGGCATGAGCTCATTGGACAGGCATGGCGCCAGTCACATGGCTGGTTTTATGCCGCAAGGCATGCGCCAGGCAGGTACAGGTATGCACAAGGCTGCGAGCCGATTTGCCTTGAAGGCAGAGGAAGGTGACGCGTTAGCGGCTTATGCTTCCCTGGTCGAAGTGACTACCGCATGTGTCACCTGCCACACGGGTTATCGCATCAGGTAAGTGTTACTTCAGGATGTAGGCCAGAGACGACGCACACGATTGAGATCCGCCTCGGTATCAATTCCCGCCGGTGGCACTTCATGTGCAACCGAGACATGAATTTTTTCTCCATGCCACAAGGCCCTGAGTTGCTCGAGAGACTCAGCCTCCTCTGTTGGCGCAGGTGACAGGCTGGCATATTTTTTCAGGAAACCCGCACGGTAGGCGTAGATACCGAGATGGCGATAGTAATTGACGCCATCGGGCAATGTATGGGTGCCATGCTGTGCGAACCAGTCACGCTGCCAGGGAATCACTGCCCTGCTGAAGTAGTGCGCATATCCTTCACTGTCCATCACCACCTTGACGGCATTGGTGTCGAACAGCTCTTCGGCATCACTGATTGGCGTACAGAGCGTCGCTATCGCTGCCTCTGGATGTGCATCCAGTGCCTCAAAAACCTGTGTCAGCAGGGCTGCCGGCATTTGCGGTTCATCACCCTGAAGATTGATGATCATCTGCTGATCATCCCACCCCTGCTGTTCCGCTACCTCGGCTAGACGGTCGGTGCCACTGGGGTGATCCGCGCGTGTCATGCAGACATTGATATCCATGCCGGAAACCACATCTGCAATACGTTGATCATCGGTTGCAACGATAACATTGGATGCACCCGAATCCAGTGCACGCTCGACGACGTGTGAAATCATTGGTTTGCCGTCAATCTCCAGAAGCGGCTTACCGGGCAGGCGGGTTGATGCATAGCGTGCCGGGATAACGACAGTGAATTGACTCATGCGTCAATTTCTTCTGTTGGCGGCAGTTCGCGTGCTTCACTGACCAGCATCACGGGAATTCCGTCAGTAATCGGAAAGGCAAGCCTGTCGAGCCTGCAAATCAGTTCATTCGCCTTGCGGTCATGCACAAGTTCTCCCTTGCATAGTGGGCAGGCAAGTATTTCGAGCAGTTTTTTATCCATTAACCGGTCCCTTGTTAGTAAAACGCAGAGCGCGTGTCACAGCATCGGCGAAATTGTTATCGAGATCGATATCAAGTTCAAGGTACCAATATGAATCATCTGCAAAGTCGACGCATTTGACGGCATCTTTCTCTGTCATCATTATCGGGTTTTCATCCGAAAAATCGAGATCGGAGGAAGTGTAGTCATGATGATCCTCGAACGGATGGCGAATCACCTCGACGCCGGCCTCTTCCAGTATGCGGAAATATCGCTGTGGATTGCCGAGCCCGGCAACAGCATGAACAAGTACATAGCGCCAGAATGAGAGAGGACGTCTTTCGCCTGTTACCAGGTTAACGGTTGTCGTTGCTTTTTGACGCAGACCGTACTCACCTACTCCGACTGTGCCGTTAGTCACTACCAGGTCAGCATGTGAGGCCCTTTTGCGATGTTCTCTGAGTGGCCCTGCAGGAAGCAGCATGCCATTCCCGTAACGACGCGCACCGTCAATCACCATGATTTCTATATCACGGGCAAGCGCATAGTGCTGCAGGCCATCGTCAGAGATGATCAGGTCAACGTCCCCGTTCTCTATCAATGTACGTGCTGCATTCGGGCGATCTGGATCAGCGCACACCGGGCAGTTTGTGCGCCTGGCAATAACCACGGCCTCGTCACCGACCAGGGCTGGATCACTTTCGGGGGTTACCAGTTGCGGCCACTCCTGGCTCTCCCCCTTGTAACCACGCAAAATGATACCAGGCTTGTATCCGAGCGATTTACACTGTTCTGCGAGCCAGATCACCAGGGGTGTCTTTCCTGTACCTCCGACAGTGATATTTCCGACAACGATGACCGGTACCGGTAACCTATGGATCTTTTTCAGGCCAATGCTGTAGGCCATTCGCCTTCCCAACACAGTGAGCCTGTAGAGCTGGGACACTGGCCACAGCAACAGTGCGACCGAATGCGATTTCTTATAGAACCATGTAGGTGTTTGCATGATCAGGCCTCAGTCGCTGCCAACCGGCTTGCGCGCGGCAAATGTGATTTTGCTAAGGCCAATCTGGCTGGCAACATCCATTACAGTCATGACCGACTGGTGACTTGCCTGCGCATCTGCCTTGATAATCACTGGGACATCGTTGCGTCCCTGTGCAAGCTCACTCAATGCCTGGCGAAGAATTCTTGGCGTGGAACTGACCAGTACATTGCCGTCATTCAAGGAGATGCTTCCATCTGCTGAGACTTGCACCTTGATAATATTCATCTGCTTGTCTTTCTCATGCTCGGTCGTCGCCTCGGGTAATTCGACCTTGAGACGTGAGCGACTTTCGAAGGTAGTCGATACCATGAAGAAAATCAGTAACAGAAACACCACGTCAATCAATGGCGTCAGATTGACTTCTGCCTTATCAATGCGGCGTTGACGCAAATTCACGCGTTGCTCCTGTGCAGGATATCAACCAGCTTGACAGCCTCGTCTTCCATTCCAAGTGCCAGTTCATCGACACGTGCGACCAGTACTCGATGAAAAAGGATGGAGGGAATTGCGACACTGAGACCGGTTGCCGTTGTAATCAGGGCTTTCGAGATACCTCCGGCGAGGATGCCCGGGTTGCCAATGCCCGCATCCACGATGACGGTAAAGACATCAATCATACCGATGACTGTACCCAGCAGACCGAGCAGTGGAGTAATTGCAGCAATAGTTGCAAGAATACCGAGGTAGCGCTCAAGTTCATGTATAACCTGCCTGCCGACCTCCTCGATTGACTCTTTCATCACGCCCCGGCTCTGGTTTCTGTTCGATAGCCCCGCAGCAAAGACACGCTCCAGTGGCTTGCCTTTCTGTAGTGTTTCTATGTATTCAGGCGATAGGTTGCCGGTTTTATATTGGCGAAACACCGCCTGAAGGGCACCTGGTGGGTTGATACGTTTTTTACGCAGCCGTACGAAACGCTCGATCACGATCGCCATTGCGATAATGGAACAGAGAAGAATCGGGGCCATCAGCCAACCACCGGCCTGTATCAGTTCAATCAATGGGTACTCCAGATCATCATATTAAGTATAGTCAAACAACAAGTTTACCTTTTTCCGCCTCACCTGTTCCAGAAACTGGCGTGATTAGTACGCCAGGAGTCGATAACAGGAGTTGCAGATCCCCTCTCCCATCTGAAAACCTGCATACCGCTGTCAGCCGTGTTGAAAATCCTTGTTCCTGTCGCACTCCAACGATCAATGACCGGTTTGCGTGGATGACCGTAACGATTTCTCCAGCCGCTGGAAACCACACCGTAATCTGCCTGCAGTGAATTTACGAAAACATCCGCTGACGAGCTGTTACTGCCGTGGTGAGGTAGTGTTACAAGGCCTACATTGCCTAAATCTGCGTTTTCGAGCAACTGCTTTTCAACCGGCTTCGTGATATCTCCAGTGATTAGCAAGGTGGTCTCATCTGATTTGACCATCAGTACACATGACATGTCATTATCACTGATACCAGAATCCCTGTTGTGAGGATGCACTATTTCGAAGAGTATTCCATCCCACTGCCAACTGTCTCCTGCCCTGCATGCACGCGGCCCATGGTGCCCGGTTGACTCGACAGCCTGCCCCTCAAGCAATTCGAGTGTCATGATTCTAGTCAGAAAGGAGTCGGCAGCACCAGTATGATCTTTGTCATCGTGGCTGAGAATCAGTTTATCAATCTGATTGATACCCTGTGCCTGCAGATAGGGGATCACCACTGATTCTGCCGTATTGAAACCACTTGGAAAAGCAGGTCCCAGGTCGTAAAGAAGTCGATGGTTTTCAGTTTCAATCAACAGTGACTGACCCTGGCCAACATCGAATACCACCAGTTTCAGGTAAGGCTTTTCAACAGGCAGCCTCGCCCAGCTCAAGAGGTAGAGCATCAGAAGCGGAATCAGACTACGCCATGAGAAATAACGCACAAAAAGAAAAACAGCGATGACAGCAGCCAGTGTGAGCAGGATGTGCTGTTGACCAATAACTAACGGTGAGTTGTATTCTGCGACCAGGTTGATTAAAGCCAGGGTCCAGTCTGCCAGTTGCAGGTAGATCTGCACTGGCAGATTGAAATCAAACAGACTGAGAATGGCTGAAACCAGTGTGGCTGGCACCAGTAGCAGGGAAAACCAGGGCACGGCAATCCAGTTAACCAGTGGTGAAATCAGTGAAAGAGGCATGCCGAAAGTTGCCTGTAACGGTAACATTAAGGCGGTTAGAAATAGCTGGGCGATTATCAGTAACTGCCATGATGACAGATTGCGTCGATACTGGAACAAGGTGATAAGCAACAACACTGCACTGAACGAAAACCAGAACGCCGGTTGCCAAATACATCGTGGATCAGCAATCACAACCAGGATGAGTGCAACAGCCAGGCGCACCAATGGCGGATAATAGACTTTCAGGCAGGTTGCGCCGGCAAACACGATGGTCATAATCAATGCACGTTGCGTGGGCAAGCTGAAACCCGCAAGTGCAGCATAGAGAAATGCACCCAGAATTGCAGCAATCGCACCTGCCAGTGGTGCCGGTACTCTTCTCATCAGTCTGACTGAACGACTCCATAAGAATGAGGCAAGAAACCAGCAGGCACCTGCAACCAGTCCAATGTGTAAACCGGATATTGCGATCAGGTGCGAAGTACCGGTTGCCTGAAAGGATTGACTCTGTTGTTGATCGATTCCAGAGCGATCTCCGATCAACAACGCCTTCAGTAGCCCTGCTGCCTGATGCTGTTGTTGATTCGCAAGCGCGTCGATACGCTCCCTGAAATAATGCCTGACACGATCAACCGACACAGCCCCGCCATTCAGTCGTTGTTCATCACCGCGCACGTAACCTGTTGCGACAATATTATCTGTATAGAGCCATCGTTCATAATCAAAGCCACCCTTGTTGAGCATGCCAGAGGGAGTGAACAGACGCACCCTGAAAGACCACTCATCACCGAGTGTCGGTATAGAAACGGGATCTCTCCAGCTGAGCCGAATCCGTCCACCCGGCCATCTCTCTGAAACAGGTGCAGTGCTGGTGACAAGAAATGTAATGCGCTTGTTGTCTCCCTTGGGAAAGCTGCTGATCTTGCCGGTTAGTGTGAAATCTGTGCCGTGAAGATCCGTTGGCAGTTTTGATTGGATATAATTATGACCATCCAGCCCGGCCCACAGAAAACCGGCAAGCAGGAAGCTCAATGGCAAGGCCTTTCTGAAAAGCAGTAAAAGAGTCAGGGCAATGCCTGCGGGGATAAACCAGGCGTGCCCCGGCAGTTCCCGGAAAAGGGAGAGTGAGAGCATGCCAAGCAGGAGGGAGATTGCATTGAGTTCTAGTTTCATCCTTGAAACCTTCTATATAAAAAAAGCGCCGCGACGATCTTTCGCCAATTCCTAGTTTAGGATATTCTGATAACACTGACGAGCTGGAATTGGGCCGTGCCAAGAAACTTTATCCGCCGCTATACACCAGATGCCGAGAAGGTGAGAAATCACAAGCACTTGCAATTTCTCGGTTCACATCTGCATGCGTACGATCTGTGGCATCTCAATCGCGAGTCGGTTGCCAAGGGCTTTGCCGTCGGTTTTTTCTGGGCCCTGGTTCCAATCCCGATGCAGATGATTTTTGCTTCCATATCCGCGATTCTCTGGCGCGCCAACCTGCCTATCTCTTTCGCACTGGTGTGGATCACCAATCCTCTCACCATTGTTCCGGTTTTTTACCTGCTCTACCTGCTTGGAAGCTGGATGATCGGGGCTGATGCGATGGACCTCCCTGCTGATGTTTCAATCGACTGGTTCAGGGCAGTGCTGTCAGAGATCTGGCTGCCGCTGGTCATTGGCAGCCTGACAGGTGCGGTTATTGCCGGTTTCATCGGCTATTACGGTATTCACCTGCTGTGGCGTCTGCATGTGGTCAAACGGTGGAAACAGAGCAGGCTGCGCCTGAAAAACCGTCACTCGGCAAGTAAACGCCCTTCAGTCAAACGATAAATTCTGTCCATTCGCTGAGCGAGCCGCCGGTCATGGGTGACGATAACAAAAGCGGTGTTGCGTTCGTGAGCAAGTTTCAGCATCAGTTGAACGATGCGCTCGGCATTCTCTTCATCAAGATTACCGGTCGGCTCATCTGCCATGATGCAGACAGGATCACCACAAAAGGCACGAGCAATTGCAACACGTTGACGCTCACCACCAGATAGCTGGGCCGGCCTGTGAGTGAGGCGATGCTCCATCTCAACGGCTGACAGCCATTCACGTGCCTGTTGTGCCGCTTCATCCTTGTTCAGTCCGCGTATTAATAGTGGTACGGCAACATTTTCCAACGCAGTTAATTCAGCCAGAAGATGGTGAAACTGGTAAATAAAACCGAGTTCCCGGTTGCGCAGCCTGTTGAGTTCATCGCTACGCAGCTGTGCCAGTGAGACACCGCTGATTGAGACTTCACCCTCGTCGACCTGGTCAAGCCCACCGAGTGAATGAAGCAAGGTGCTTTTTCCGGATCCTGAGCTGCCGATAATAGCGATACACTCACCCTTGTGGAGTTCAAGATTGACACCCTTGAGGACTTCGATAGTGGTATCACCATCGATGAAACTGCGATGCAGGTCCCTGCACTGAAGCACGAAATCACTCATAGCGAAGTGCCTCTGCCGGTTGAATTCCAGATGCACGGAAGGCCGGATAGAGTGTTGCTGCTAGCGTGATAATAAAAGCGACCACGGCTGTCATGACGACATCATCCCAGTGCAGGTCAGATGGCAATTTGCTGATGTAGTAGAGATCGGGATCGATAAACTGCAGGTTAAACATGCGCTCGAATGTATCCACGATTGATTCGACATTGAGTGCAAGCAAAACACCAAGAATCACCCCGAGAACGACTCCAAGCACGCCAATCGCGGCGCCCTGCACAATAAATATTTTCAGGATACTGCGTGATGATGCACCAAGTGTTCGCAGGATCGCGATATCTGACTGCTTCTCTGTGACTACCATCACCATCATGGAGACGATATTGAAGGCAGCAACCAAAACGATCAGCGCGAGCAGCAGACCGACCATGCGTTTCTCCATTTTCAGGGCGCGGAAGAAGTTGCGATGATGATCTGACCAATCGCTGACGTAGTAGAGATTGGGCAAGCTTTCCGCAAGTTCCCGTGAAATCTGTTGTGCCTCGAACAGGTCTTCTACTTTCAGGCGTACACCTGTCACCGACTCACCGAGGCGTGCCAGTTTTGCTGCATCCTTGATATGGACAATACCGACACCGCTGTCATACTCACCCATTCCGACCTCGAACAGTCCGGACACGGTAAAGCGTTTGAGACGCGGCATGGTTCCCACCGGGGTGACCATTGATGTCGGGGCGACAACCGTCACCTTGTCACCGACTGTCACGCCAAGTTTCAGGGCCAACTCGGAGCCTAGAACAATACTGTAGTCACCTGCACTGAGAGTCTCGAGGGAGCCTGATTTCATATGTTCACCAACATCAGAGACCTGCGCCTCCATCGATGGATCGATACCACGAATCACGGCGCCGGAAACGGATTCACCACGTACTGTCATGACCTGCATCTCCACGTAGGGAGCCGCACCAATCACTTTCGGATGTTCACCGGCGAGTCGCATCGCATCGGGCCATTCTGCCAGGCCGCCTTCAAATGCAGTCACAGTGGCATGCGAAGCCATGCCGAGAATGCGTTCGCGAATCTCCTTGTGAAAACCGTTCATGACAGACATCACCACGATCAGCGCCATGACGCCAACCGTGATGCCAAGCATCGATGTCATGGAGATAAAAGAGATAAAATGGTTTTTTCTTCTTGAACGCGTATAGCGAAATCCAAGAAAATATTCGAATGGCTGATACATGCGCAAATTATAAACACTTGAGAAGATTGTGCGAGATGTTTCGATGAAAGATTCAATAATAAATAGTGTATGGCCCACGACCAGGTTCAGGGCTGAATGGGAAACACAGGATGCTGTGCTGATCACCTGGCCTCACGAGAATAGTGACTGGCAGCAAACCCTGGCTGAGAGTGAGCGCAATTACGTTGAGATTGCGACAGCAATTCTTGCACGACAGGCATTAATCATTCTTGTGCATGACAGTGAACAGCGCACACATGTTGAGTCCCTGCTGACGAATGCTGTTCGAAAAGCCCTGTTTATTACTGTCGATAGCAACGACACCTGGGTCAGGGATTACGGTCCCTTGTCTGTCGAAATGGAGGGTGAAGCATCACTTATCGATTTCCGCTTTAACGCCTGGGGCGGAAAATACGAGTCACAAAAGGATGATACTGTCAGCGCCAACCTCTGCAACAAGGGCTTGTTTAAAAATATGCACTCCAGCGAACTGGTACTTGAAGGCGGTGCAATCGAGACCAATGGCCAGGGAGCTATGCTGGCAACCCGTTCCTCTGTTATCAGTGAAAGCCGCAATTCAGGGCTAAATGCGCAACAGATAGAAGCCCTGCTAAGCGAACAGTTGGGGCTGTCTCATTTTCACTGGATTGAGTGTAACGGACTGACCGGCGATGATACTGATGGCCATATCGATACACTGGCACGTTTTACCGACCCGGAAACAATTGTTTATGCGACTGTTGAAAGAACACATCCGGATTTCGGTGTTATGCAGAACCTTGGAGAGCAACTCGCCTCACTGCGGCAGCCAAATGGTGAAGCCTATCGTCTTGTCGGATTACCACCTCCACCGCGCAGGAAGTCTGTCATTGACGATCGCCTGTTGGCGGCAACCTATGTCAATTTTCTCATTCTCAATGATGCCGTACTTCTGCCGGTTTACAATGACACCAACGATAAACTGGCTGCCGAGATACTACAGCAGGTGACTTCGCGACAGGTTATCCCGATCGAGTGCAACACCCTGCTCGAACAGAATGGCAGCCTGCATTGCGCGACAATGCAACTGGCACAGGGCACGATTAATTTTGAAGGAACAGATCAATGAACAGCAATGAAATCAAGGTCGCACTGATTCAGCAGGCAGCAGCAGTGGATAGCGTGGCAAACCTGGACAGCCTGGAGCAATCAATTCGAACTGCAGCTGCTTCTGGTGCAAAATTGATCGTTCTGCAGGAGCTGCATAACACACCTTATTTCTGTCAGCAGGAAGAGATTGCAAATTTTGATCTCGCCGAGACGATTCCCGGACCTTCAACAGAAAGATTCGGCCGCATTGCCAGTGAGAACGGCTGTGTTATTGTCACATCCCTGTTTGAAAAACGTGCCACCGGTCTTTATCACAACACAGCAGTTGTCATCGATGCTGACGGCTCTATTGCCGGGTGTTACAGAAAAATGCACATCCCTGATGATCCCGGATTCTATGAGAAATTCTATTTCACACCGGGCGATCTCGGCTTCACACCGATTGATACATCAGTGGGACGCCTGGGTGTCCTCGTGTGCTGGGATCAATGGTACCCGGAAGCTGCACGGGCAATGGCCTTGGCAGGAGCTGAATTGCTTGTCTACCCGACTTCAATCGGCTGGGATTCACGTGATGATGAGGCCGAGCAGCAGCGTCAGCTGGAGGCATGGATCACCGTACAGCGTGGTCATTCCGTTGCAAACGGACTGCCCGTGATTGCCTGCAACCGGGTCGGACATGAAAAAGATCCGGGTGGCCACACAGCGGGTATCAATTTCTGGGGCAACTCGTTTATTTGTGGGCCACAGGGCGAGTTTCTTGCGCGTGCAGATGAGAAAGCCGTGACTCTTGCTGCGACTGTTTCGCTTGGCCGCAGTGAAGAGATTCGCCGCATCTGGCCTTTTCTCAGGGACCGTCGCATCGATGCATACGGGGACCTTCTCAGGCGCTATATCGACTGAATTAGAGCGTATCCAGCCAGTTACCCCCTGCTTCGATCATCATTTTGCGCAGTGGTGCATAGCGGTGAACAGCTGGATAATCATGCTCACCATAGAGATCGAGTACAGGTATTTTCAGTTTGTCGAGAGGGAAATCACGAACCATCGGTTGTTGATAATCGGTTGCACCCATACCCAGTCCCACGTAGGCATCAATGTTTTCGTGACCAACATCATCCAGCCAGAAGTTTGCCATGTGTGCACCACAGGAGTGTGCGATCAGAACAATCTGTTCATTCCCCTGCTCTTTCAGGTAGCTGATCGCTGACTCGATACGCGGGTATGCTTCCGGAAAGATCGGGACATAGTCAAAATATTTTGCTTCCTTTTTCAGGACCGGCAGCTGAATCGATAGCGTATTCCAGCCATAATCGATCAGCCCGACACGAAGTGGCTGGACGGTATAAGCCCAGTCGGGATGGTAACCACGGCCATGAAGAATAATGACAGCACCCTTTGGCTCGTCTGCATCCGTTTCAGTGTAAATACCAAGAAAGTCACCACCATCGCCTCTCGGTAAATCAAGCGGGTCACCATCGAGTATCGCATCGACTATTTCATCCTCAAGACGCTGCTCCCGTTCCAGGTCACTTGCGGCCATGATTGTAATCGATGGCAACAGCAGAAAAAATCCACACAGAAGTCTCAATTTGACTGAACCTTGCACAACATCGCCTCTTTTTTAGCTATCGTATACGGCGTAAAGTAACTCAGAAACGGATCAATTTCTATCCGTGACAAGCAGAACAAAAAAGCATATGATCTGTCAAGTCGCTGCAAAACAACAATAATGTCGCGATTATTATAAGTACTATTCACCGCGAAAAACCGCGAAAAAAATAACAAAAGAATAACTAAATCTTCTGAAGGAGAAATATAATTATGAAGTTTGCAAAACTGGCATCTATGAGTGCAATCGCACTGACACTCAGCTTCTCTGCTGGTGCATTTGCTGACAGTCACGGAATGGCTGTCGGAATCACACCAACAATGAAAAAACTTGATTTCGAACACAATGGCAAGAAACACACCATTTCTCGTAATCAGGATCAAAAGAATACCGTCAAGGCAGATTTCGCCAAAACCTCACGCAAGTGCCCTCCATTCTGTATCCAGCCTATCTCTCTCGCACCAGGCGTAGAGACACTCGGTGAAGTCGAGGTCATTAACTATATTGAGAAGATGGCTTCTGGCGATAGCTCTATTCTTGTTGTTGACTCAAGAACGCCTGACTGGGTTGCCAAGGGAACTATCCCGGGCGCTGTTAACCTTCCATGGACTGGCCTGAATCCCAAGAAAGGTGCCAAGACCGAAGGCATCATGAAGATCATGCAGGAAAGCTTTAATGTCGGCCTTGCTGGCGATGCGGATGAGTTTGCCGTTGACGAGGCGATTGCTGCAGGTGATACCAGCAAGGTATTCGATTTCAGCAATGCCAAGACACTCGTCATGTTCTGTAATGGCATGTGGTGTGGTCAGTCACCGAATAACATCATGAACCTGCTCAAGTTCGGTTACCCTGCAGATAAGATCAAGTGGTACCGTGGCGGTATGCAGGACTGGGAAATCCTCGGTCTGAGTACAGTCAAGCCCTGATCCGGTTTCAGACTGATGCAAAAAGCCCCATCGTTTGATGGGGCTTTTTATTACTTGGGTTTTACGTCCCTTGGGGCAAATGCCTGTTACGCAGCCTTGTAACGTCCCCTTCCGGTAGAAACAACACGGCCTGTACGCTTCAGGTAGGCCATGGTCTGTGGCAAATTAGCAACCGGGAAACCCTGTGCTTCGAGATGAGCACGGATTGAACCTGTGTCTGACTCTCCTGATGCGAGGAAATCGAGTATTGAAGCGCTGGTGCCACCTGCACGGCCTCCAGACCTGCTCTTTCTGCCGGTGAGTTGCGAAATTTCAGCATCAATGGCAGCCATTGTCTTTTTATGTTCGCGTTCAAGATCCTTTTTCTTTGCCCTGAGATCAGCTACCTGTGATTTCAGTTCCTCTTTTTCTTTTTGCATCTCCTCTTTCTTGCGCGCTTCGGCAAGCTCGTAGAGTTCATCTGCAGTCAAATTGTTAATATTTTTCTTCGCCATGATATTAAACCTGCTCCTTGTTTATAAAACACTTGTCAAAGTCATGATTAATATTTAACTATAGTCTTGATAGATTAATCATGTGGGCGAGGATTCTATCTTTAATATATTTATATCGCAAGGGGTTTATTACTACAGGGCTCTATATCAACACTGTTATAAAGAAACCTGAAGTTTAATATAATGCTTGATAGTAAAGATTTATACGCCTGCAACACAACTTGGCAGACTGGAGAGAATGGAAGCTTTTAATAAGGCGATCACATCCGGGCGAGGAAAACTTTTCCGCCATGCAAGAGCAACCGTTCTGTTTGGTGGCTCGCCGGCGAATCGCCTGATACTGACAAGTCTTTGTGAGAAACGGTCAGCACCAGCAGCCGTACATGGCAGTACTGTTATACCAAGACCCGAGGCAACCATATAGCGTATTGTCTCCAGTGAACCACCCTCGATATTCCTGATCGGGTCAGTAGTATCTGCCGTCTGATGACACTCCGGACAATATTCCAGTACCTGGTCACGAAAACAGTGGCCCTTACCGAGTAACAACACTGATTCAGAGGCAATTTCCTTACGCTTGATATCATGTTTGGGCTGATTCAAAGGGTGTGAAGATGGTAATAGGAGTACGAAAGGTTCGCTGTAGAGAGGCATTGTCATAATACCGCTCTCTTCATATGGCAAGGAGATGATCACGACATCCAGGTCACCCTGTTTGAGCCTGGCTGTCAGAACAGATGTGTAATTTTCCTCGATTGCCATGCGCAGATCTGGAGCTTTAGAAGTGATTCTAGGAATCATTTCAGGAAAAAGATAAGGGCCGATGGTATAGATGGCACCGATACGTAGCGGACCACTCAACTGGTCGGACTGCTGCGAGGAAATCTCCTGTATTTTCGAGGCCTCCTCGATCACGTGCTGTGCCTGTGCAACAACCAGTTCTCCAACAGCGGTGACGGTAATATCACCCGCGCCACGTTCGAATAGCGTTACCCCCAGCTCTTGCTCAAGTTTCTTGATTGCTACGCTGAGCGTTGGCTGACTGACAAAACAGGTTTCAGCTGCGCGTCCGAAATGGCGCTCCCTGGCGACGGCGACGATATACCTGAGTTCAGTCAGCGTCATCAGCTAACCTTGAACCGACTCTGAAGCCTGACTTAACTGCTTCTTCATCCATTTCGACAGATTCGCACACAAGGGAATAGACAGCGGCAGCTTTTGGTCCTGTGCCGAGGAACTGCTTCAACTTATCGAGATTGTCTGTTTCACCATGAGCCACGACCTCAACTGAGCCATCAGGCAGGTTAACAGCGTATCCGCTAATTCCCAGTTGCTGAGCAACCTGTTGTGTTGAAGCACGGAAAAATACGCCCTGAACCTGTCCAATTACGATACAACGAATAGAGCTTTTCATTGACCCGCGGAAAAATCGATTTTACTGAACTGTCCAGGCCTGAGGCGTTCCCCGTCAGCAACAGAAAAGATAACATCGACCGCATAGGCAACGCCGCGTTCAAGAATCCCTTCCGAAACTGCACCTATACGATAAATCTTGCCCGGACGAGTCTGATTGCCGACCGAGATCATGGCCTCCTGCCCTGGTTCAAAGTCACCCACTCTATCGGCAGAAACACGTGCACGTGCAACCATTTCGTTGGCTGAAGCAAGACGGATCAGCGGATCTTTTTGCAGATTTGGCAGAATGACCTGCCCCTTCCAGCTATCCACCAAAATGAGAATACCGTCAAAAGGCGCAGTCAGTTTAGAACGCTCTTTTGCGATCTTCTTCTGGTCAAGAGTCGATTTTGCAGCTGCTACCGACGCTTCGGCTGCAAGCCTGGCAATTTCGCCCTCATGCTGCTCATTTTCAGATATCAGTCCCTGGTCATAGAGCTCACTGTTCCAGTCAAACTTGCGTTGCGCATGATCGAGTTCGACTTCTGCCTTTGTCAGAGCTGCTCGGGCCGATGAAATTGCCAGGTCGAAATCACGCTGATCCAGTTCAAGTAGCAAGGCGTCGCTATTAACTCGTTGGCCTTCGAGAACTGCCACTTTATCAACAACTCCGCTCTCCAGAACACGCAAGTCGACAGTGTGTGCCCATTCCAGTCGTGCCTTGAAAACCTCTGCTGTGACGGGTGATGAAATCAGGAACAGCAGCAATGTTGATACAGAAATCAGTCTGTTTTTATTCATTCTCATTCTTCTTTGTCCTGTTTAAGGCCTTTATCGAGTGGATATCCCTGCAGGGCATTGAGTGTTGCGCGTAGCATAACGAGTTGGTAGAGGGTTTCATGATACGCCAGGCGTGCACCAGTCTGTTCGACCATTGAATCACCCAGGTCTGCCTTAACCTCCAGCTCATATAGAGTGCGGCTTCTGTCCAGGTAGAGGTCCCTGTAATCGATAAGCGCCTGTGCAGATTCCATTTCGATTTGCATCACATCCAGTGCCTGCATAATCTCGATGATTGAATAGCGCAGTTGATCTCGCATCATTTCATGTAAGGGTGTTTCGTTCGTGACCTTCTGCAACACCGGATTTGATTGAAGTGCACGCGCAATCATTTCCTTGGTTTCTGTTTCAGGCAGTTGCAGCCAGGCATTGAAATCGGGTATCTCAACATCTGCAGAAAGCTCACCCGGTTTTCCCTGTGCAAGAGCAAGTAGTTCACGGCTCAGTCTCTGCGACTTCTCACCTTCAGTAAATCGCACCCTCACAGGTTGATAGAGTGATTGAAACTGGCTTACATCCAGCTCTGACCTTTGGCCAAGCTGCATGCGTGTCTGGGTTCGATCAAAATCGATAAAGGCGATAGCCAATGCCTCGTTTTCAAGACCGGCACGACCATCAGCAAGTAAAACGTCAAGAAAACGCCTGAGTACAAGCAGTTTCTGTCGCTGCAGTGGAGTTAACAGGTGATCAACTGAACAGCTCAGGTTGGGCGCATCAAAGATCAATGGCTTGAGCATTCTCTCCTGGCACTCGGATACCTTGCGTTGTCTGAAGTCATCATCTTGCTGCATACCGAAGCGAACTGCGGCACTGGATTCATCTACAGCTGACAGAGCCTGTTCAAATGTTAACTCTTGAGCATATAGAGGCGACGGGGAAAGAGATGACAGCATGAGAAGCACACCGCTAACGAGACCATATCTTGTGGAGATCCTGCTGGTTATCCGGTGCAATTCCCTACCCCTTTGGTGCTTCGGCCTTCTTCTCGGCGGCAACAGCTTTCTTGTATTTGCTGAAACGCATCTCTTCATAGACGCCTTCGACAAGAAATTTGCCGAACAGCATGAACTCATCGATACCTGATGTTGCACCTGTGTAACGTCCTCGTTTTGCCGGTTTACCTTCAAGATCGACAAATTGGAAAACAGGTGTTGCACGAACCCTGAACTGTTTCAGGGACATCTCTTTTTGAGTTGTATCTTCGCCGTTGAAGTCGACAATCTCCAGGTCTCCCTCGACATCTACTGTGAAAATCTTGAAATGCTCATGGAAAAAGTCCTGTGCTTCGGGCTGGTTGAGCACTGTTCTTTTCATACGATGGCAGAACGGACACTCATCCATCTCAAACATCAGCAAGATGCCTTTTTTTCCTTCATCTACCGCGTTTTCCAGCTCCTCCTGAAAATCACCGAAACCCTCATCAAAGAAATCTTTGTAATCTGCTGCAAAAACAACAGCAGGAGAGATGGCGAGTAGAAAGAGAAATGTTTTGATCAGTCGCATTTGCATCGCTCCGTTGGCTATTTGTTATTTTGCCTGTTTATCGATGTAGGATTCTATCGCTTCTCTTGTAATTGTGCCAACCTGGTATCCGGCGATTTCGCCGTCCGGGCTAAGTAAGTAAGAAGTCGGCAGTTTCTGAATGGGACCATTGATTCCATCAGCATCAGCTGAGCTTTTCAGCAAGGGAAAAGAGATAGAGTACTGTTCACGAAACATTTTCAATTTTCGACTACTGGCATCTTCCAGGTTGATACCGAGTACAACGACATCCTCGTTTGTTTCGTGAAGTTCGTCCAGGTCTGGCATCTCCTGCCTGCATGGCCCGCACCAGGTGGCCCAGTAATTGAGCAAAACCCACTTGCCCCTGTAGCTGGAGAGTTTGTGCTGCTTACCATCAATATCTTCCATTTCAAACTCTATCGGCTCAGCCGCTGCAACTGGCGACAGTAACAGTGCCGCCAGTACCATAAGAGTTGAGAAGTACGCGTTAATTCTGTTCAATGACTCTTTTCCGCTTGTCGTGAGCCGATATCATACATCTGTTAAGAGAAGTGGTGATATAGCTAAGGAGCCTCTGATTAAGTCTGGATAAAGAGATTGCTGATCAGAATGCGTCAGTTTGAGGCGTAAATCGCATGTAATAGCAGAGAGCTATTGTTCAGCGCATCCCTGCGCCTCACCCCTTCTGGGCTAGCGCGAAGAACGCTCCAGGCGTTCTTTATGCAAAGATTTGCAACGAAGAAATGGCGTATTCTGGCGGCAAGGTCAACATTCATGACTAGATCAGAGACTCCTTAAATCCCACATGATATGGACAGAGACTCACCGCTCCTGACACGTTAGAATAGGGCCTACCCAAGTTTAGGACTGTCATCCAGAGGAGAACGCCGTGACAGTAGAGATATTTCATAATCCACGCTGCAGCAAGTCCCGCCAGACACTTGAATTACTCAATGACAAGGGTGTTGCGCCTGAAATTACCGAGTATCTGAAAACTCCACCTGACCGGGAGCAGTTGCAGAAAATACTATCGATGCTGGGTCTCGAGCCACGCCAGTTAATGCGTACCAAGGAGAAGGAATACAAGGAACAGGGACTTGATGATCCGTCTCTCAGCGCTGAACAACTCATCGATGCCATGATTGCGACGCCGAAACTGATTGAGCGCCCTATTGTCATCAGCAATGGCAAAGCTGCGATTGGTCGTCCGCCGGAATCGGTTCTGGAGATTATCTGATGTCCTACGTCCTGGTACTTTTCTACAGCAACAGCGGATCAACCGAGGCGATGGCCAAGCAGATAGCGCGTGGCGTCGAAAAAGGCGGAATGGAAGCACGCCTGAGAACAGTGCCTAAAGTTTCCACCGTATGTGAAGCGACAGATGAAGCTGTTCCTTCCAGTGGCGCACCCTATGCAACAATGGATGACCTGGAAAACTGCTCCGGACTGGCTCTTGGCAGCCCTGCCCGCTTTGGCAACATGGCTGCACCACTGAAATATTTCCTCGATGGTACCTCTGCGTTGTGGACAGCCGGTGCCCTGCGTGACAAACCCGCTGCCCTGTTTACGTCGTCTACTTCACTGCACGGCGGACAGGAGACAACACTCCTGACAATGATGCTGCCATTACTGCATCACGGCATGGCGCTGATCGGAATTCCCTATACAGAAACCGAACTGATGCATACCAAGGGCGGTGGTACACCCTATGGTGCCAGCCATCACGCTGGATTCGAGAATATTAGTGAACTCAGTGATGACGAAAGCGCCCTGTGCAGGGCACTTGGCGAACGTCTTGCAAAAATCGCATGTCGGCTGGAAACAGAATGAATAAAAGACAACTCTGCTATTTTGCAGTGTTGGCTTCGCTAATCCTGCTCGCCGCAACTGTTGTCTTGTGGGTATTGCAGATCGAAGACGAAAACAGGCGCCTGGTTCCATTCCTGATCGGCACAATACCATTACTTCTGCTTGTTCGAGGTATGTTGAATGAACGTGTGAAAACCTACCAGGTTACGGTATTCGTTGCACTTCTCTACCTGGTACATGGCAGCGTAGAACTCTTCGACACACCTGGCCTACTGGCTGCACTCGAAGTGTTTGCAGCCCTGGCGTTGATGTTCAGTGCTGCATTTCATGCCAAGTGGATGACCCGGCAAGAGTAAAATGCAGCTCCAGTTTCCTCTCAAGCTGGCACTCAATCGCAAGCCGGCATTCGATAACTACTTTAATGAACGCAATCGACTCGCTGTCGACGCCATGCAGGGTCTGACGCAGGGTGAAGCGCCTGGCTTTCTGTATCTGTGGGGTGAGACAGGTACAGGTAAATCACACCTGCTAATGGCGTTGTGCGAATTACATGCCGGGGAGAGTTTTTACCTGCCACTGGCCGAATCCGAATCACTCTCACCCGAGATACTCAAGGGACTGGAACAGTTTCGACTGGTGTGCATTGACGATATAGACAATATCTGTGGTGAGCAGAGTTGGGAAGAGAGCCTCTTCCATTTATATAATCGTATTCGCGAAAAAAATGGTTATCTCGTCGTCAGTGCCACCTCTGCACCACGTGGTGTTAATCTCGGGCTTGAAGATCTGAAATCGAGACTGATGTGGGGCGCTGTCTACCAGTTACAGTCGCTTGAGGATGAAGAGAAAGCTGCATTGCTGATGCAACTAGCAGCCGAGCGTGGCATGCAACTGCATACCGATGCTGCCGCTTACCTGATCAAGCGCTGTGCTCGTGATACTGGTTACCTGGTTGAGAGCATTGAACAACTGGACCGTTACTCACTGGCGCGTCAGCGCAAGCTGACGATTCCGTTGCTAAGCGAATGGTTGCAGCACAACCAGGCGCTTTAATAGCAGGCGTCACTCTTCGGCTTCGAGTTCGACTTCGCCGTGATAGAAAGCACTTTCACGATATTGTTGTAAGCCGTATCGAATCAGAACCAGTAGCACAGAGGCGACCGGCAATGCCAGCAGAATGCCGTAAAAGCCATACAGGGTTCCGCCTGCCATCACCGAAAAAATCACCGCTACAGGATGCAGACCAATACGGTCACCGAGTAATTTAGGTGTCAGGAGCATACCTTCCAATAATTGGGCGACAATAAAGACCAGCGCAACCCAGTGCACCACATCAAATCCCTTGAATTGGAGTATCGCGGAGATAACGGCAAACAGCATGCCGAGGATCAGGCCTAGATAAGGAACAAAACTGACGACTCCGGCAAAGACACCAATCAGCAGTGCAAAATCGAGCCCTACCATCCACAGACCCAGGGTATAGATTATGCCCAGCGCCAGCATTACCAGCAACTGACCTCGCAGAAAAGCGCTGAGCATTTCATCAGATTGTCTCGCCAGTTTGCGGATTATCGGCTGCTGTTTCAGAGGCAGCAGGCCATCAATGCTTTCGATGATGCTGTCCCAGTCACGTAATAGGTAAAAAGTCAGTACCGGAATCAGGAGAAGATTGATCAGCAGGCCAACAAGGGCAAATCCTGAACGGGAGACCTGTCCAAACAGTGATGACAGTATGCCTCCGGCATCTTTCCAGTGCTTGCTCAACATGCTCTGGATCTCAGCCAGGTCGATGATCTCCATCTCAAAGCCAAGGTACTCTTTCAGAATTGGGATCAGAGTTGTGCCCAGCCACTTGATATATTCGGGCATATTTGAAATTAGCGTACTGATCTGACTTTCGATCAGTGGCAGCAGGACAGCTGTCAGTAGTACCAGGATGAGAAAAGTGATAGTGAATACAATTGTGACCGCCAGGTTGCGGGAAATCGATTTCTTCACTTCCAGCTTGTTGACCAGCGGGTCACCGATATAGGCAAAGAATGCCGCTGCGATAAATGGCGCGAGCACCGGCGACAGCAGGTAAATCAGGCCACCTCCAAGTAATGCGATAATCAGCCAGAACAGGCGTGTTTCACTTGCCATGTTGTTGTGCCCTGCGCACCCATTCGACAACATAATCTGCACCACTGGCGATGGTTGTTCCAGCGACAATTCCGATCAGAATAGTTATCGACGATGCTGGGACCCAGTTTGTGACCTGTGCCAGGACAATCAGCAGGGCGAGCAAAATCTGTGTGAAAGTATTGATCTTGCTCACGAGAGTCGGTTCACCGGTGAAATGCTTGATACGGTGATAATAGTAGGTTGCACCTGCGACGATGATAAAGTCACGCAGCAGGACAAGAGCAACCACCCACAGCGGGAGCAGTCCAAGATAGCTTAGAGTGATATAGGTGGCGACCAGCAGCAGCTTGTCCGCGATCGGGTCCAGCATGCTGCCAAACCAGCTCTCCCAGTGGTAGTGCTTGGCAAGAAAGCCATCTACACCATCAGAAATACCGGCCACGGCAAAAAGAATCAGTCCCAGCTCATATCGCTGGTCAAGAAGCGCCAATACAATCGGTACAACCAGAAAAATGCGCAGAATAGTGATGATATTGGGAATCTGGTGCAATCGCGATCCCTCTCCTTGTAATGGGAATTCGGTCACTCATGTGTTGACCGTTAAGGGAATTGTACCGATTCGGTGGCAAGTAACAAGTATCGGCTATGTGTTTGAAACCAGGCCAGTGGAAAAATAGGCTTCCAGAAACTGGTCGAAATCTTCCTGTTTTACCGTTTCGAGCTCCAGTTGCCTGCGTAGTGAGTCTGCTGTCTCCTGCTCAAATTCAGCTGCACGAGCCTCATCCAGTTTCTGTTCCTCATAGCTGAGGTAGTACTCATGTGATTTTGCGTGTGCAAATGCGTAGAAGCTCTCACTGTACTCACGCATCTCGGCAAGCATGCGTGCAGAAGGCGTCAAATCAGCGTCCAGCATCCTGTCCACCTGCTTTTCAAGTGCGGCCGTAAATAACCCTTCATCCTCACTGTCAGCAAGAGCGGCAACCGGACGCATGGCATCGAGCAGTTCCATGCCCCACTCACGTAACGGTATCTCCTTCCCATTCTGTTGCAACTTACACTCAGGATCCCTGCCGTTGCGCGATGTGATCAACAGGTTCTCGTCAATTTCCTGGCGCTCACTCGGGCTGATAACAGGACTCTCGTGCAACAGGCAAAAGAGAAAAAATGTTTGCAGGAAGCGTAATTGCGACTCATTGATGCCGAGCGGTTCAAATGCGTTGACATCCAGAGAACGCAATTCGACGTAGCGAATACCGCGCTGCTTTAGTGCTACTGTCGGCATCTCCATATTCTGCAGCAGCTGTTTGGGTCTGACGGTACTGTAGTACTCATTCTCGATCTGAAGAATGTTGGTATTGAGCTGCAGATACTCTCCATTTTCATCGCGCAGGCCGAGCTCCTTCCAGGGTTCGGCAGGAGTGGCAATGGCATGTGCCAGTGAATCGATATAGCTCTCGAGCGAGTCATAATTCGCCTTGATTCCGACAAGCTCCTCTTTCTGGTTCTGATAGCCGATATCACTCATGCGCAGCGAAGTCGCGTAAGGCAGGTAGTAAGTTCCCTCGTCGAAACTCTCCAGATTGGAGGGTTGGTGTTCACCAAAGAATGAGCGGCATACCGCGGGAGAAGCACCAAAAAGGTATGGGATCAGCCAGCCAAATCGCTGGATATTCCGCACCATGCCCATCATGTGCTTGTCGATAAAGGCCTGTCCACTGAAAGACTCGCCGATTGCATCTGCATAAAGCGGCCACAGTGACTCCTCAAAGGAGAAATTAAAATGCACACCGGAGATAACCTGCATCACTTTACCGTAGCGATGACCGAGTCCGACGCGGTAGAGATTTTTCATGCGACCGGGATTCGATGTGCCGTACTCGGCGATCGGAATATTGGTCTCACCGGCAAGCACACATGGCATCGATGTCGCCCACAGAAATTCATCCTGTTCTCTCAGCTTTGCATAGACATAGAGATGCAGGTCGCGCAGGAAATCGAGTGTTTGGGGAATTCCTTCCATCGGTGGCGTGATCAGCTCAAGCATCGCCTCCGAGTAGTCAGTGGTGATCCACAGGTGTTTCAGTGCGGAGCCGAGTGACTGCGGGTGCTCGCTTTGTGAAAGTGAACCATCCGGCGACACGCGCAGGCTCTCTTTCTCGATGCCTGTCAGGCTCTTGTTCAGAATTTCCGACACGCCCACTTTGCCGAGGGCAATGAGTAGATCCTGTCGAAGAAGTGACTCTGTCATGAATAAAACCCTTATGGAGAAATCATGGTTATTCCAAACGTGATAAAGGGGCGTTTCCGCCCCTTCAATCAATTTGAGTAATTGTTTCGATTACTCTTCGTCAACAGCCTTCATACTGAGACGGATACGACCCTGTTTATCAAGTTCAAGAACCTTGACCTTGACAGTGTCACCTTCAGCAAGTTTATCACTCACCTTCTCAACACGTTCATTTGAGATCTGCGAGATGTGAACGAGACCGTCCTTGCCAGGCAGGATAGTAATGAATGCACCGAAGTCCATCAGGCGTGCGACCTTGCCTTCATAGATGGTACCAACTTCGACATCAGCCGTGATCTGTTCGATACGCTTGCGTGCGTTGTCAGACGCTTCCTTATCGGCAGATGCAATCTTGACGAGACCGTCATCGGTCAAGTCGATCGAGGTGCCTGTCTCTTCAGTCAGCATACGGATAGTTGCACCACCTTTACCGATAACATCGCGGATCTTGTCCGGATTGATCTTGAAAGTGGTAATACGTGGAGCGTGCTCAGACATTTCGCTGCGAGGTGCATCGATCGCCTTGTTCATCTCCTCGAGGATGTGCAGACGGCCGGCTTTTGCCTGGTCGAGAGCAACTTCCATGATCTCACGGGTAATACCGTTGATCTTGATGTCCATCTGCAGGGCGTTGATACCGGTAGCAGTACCAGCAACTTTGAAGTCCATGTCGCCGAGGTGATCTTCGTCACCGAGGATATCGGTGAGAACTGCAAATGCGTTGTCTTCCTTGATAAGGCCCATTGCAACACCGGCAACTGGTGACTTGACCGGAACACCGGCATCCATCAGTGACAGGCTGGTACCACATACGGAAGCCATTGATGATGAACCGTTGGATTCAGTGATCTCGGAAACAACACGAATAGAGTACGGAAATTCTTCCATGTTCGGCATGCTTGCCAGAACACCACGCTTGGCGAGACGGCCGTGGCCGATTTCACGACGCTTGGGGCTACCAACACGACCAGTTTCGCCTACGCAGAACGGAGGGAAGTTGTAGTGCAGCATAAAGGGTTCTTTATAGCTACCGTCGAGTGCATCAATAATTTGTGAATCACGCTCTGTACCGAGGGTGGTAATGACCAGTGCCTGGGTTTCACCACGAGTAAAGAGAGCTGAACCATGGGTACGCGGCAGAACGCCGGTGCGAATGGTGATAGGACGAACAGTCTTGGTGTCACGACCGTCGATACGTGGCTCACCAGCGATGATGCGGCTGCGAACAGTCTTTTTCTTGACCTTGTCGAGGGCACCTTCGATCTGATTGCTGCTCCACTTTGGCTCGTCACCGCTGGACAGCAGGTCCATCAGGTCAGCCTTGATTGCGCTCAGGCGACCGTAGCGCTCCATCTTGTCTGCCAAGGTGTAGGCTTCGCCGACAGCTTCTGCACAGGCCTTGTCTACTGTCGAAATCAGTTCGTCGTCTGTTTCAGGTGCAGTCCAGTCAATCGCAGGTGTATTGACTTCGGCAGCAAATGTATTGATTTCGCTGATGACAGTCTGCATCTGCTCATGGCCAAAAAGAACAGCGCCGAGCATGATCTCTTCCGAGAGCTCATTAGCTTCTGATTCAACCATCAGAACAGCTTCTGAGGTACCAGCAACAATCAGATCGAGATCAGACTCGTCACTGATACCGATTTTTGACTGGTTTAGGATGTACTCACCATCCTTATAACCAACACGTGCTGCACCAACCGGGCCCTGAAAAGGCAGACCGGAAACAGCAAGCGCTGCAGAAGTGCCGATAAGAGTCGGGATTTCCGGATCAATTTCAGGATTCAGGGAAACGACGGTAGCGATAACCTGGGTTTCACAGACAAATCCTTTAGGGAACAGCGGACGAATCGGACGGTCGATCAGGCGACAGGTGAGAATCTCTTTCTCACTTGGGCGCCCTTCACGACGAAAAAAACCGCCGGGAATCTTGCCGGCGGCATAGGTTTTTTCCTGGTAATCAACCGTGAGCGGGAAAAAATCACGCTCAACGCTTGATCCAGTGTCTGCAACCACTGTCACGAGGACAACGGTGTCACCCATGTTAACCATGACAGCTGCATTTGCCTGGCGGGCAATTTCTGCCGTTTCCAGTGTTACTGTGTGGTCACCATATTGAAAACTTTTGCTAATAGGAGTGGGTATCACTTGATCATCCTCGATGGCTTAGGATTAGAAATAAACGACGTTGTTTATCGACGCAGGCCGAGGCTGGTGATCAGCTCACGGTAACGGTCGATGTCCTTGTTCTTCAGGTAATCCAGAAGTTTACGGCGCGAGTTGACCAGGCGTACCAGGCCACGGCGCGAGTGGTTGTCTTTCTTGTGTGTTTTGAAGTGCTCGGTGAGCTCAACGATGCGTGAGGTCAGAAGTGCAACCTGCACCTCGGGCGAACCTGTGTCGTTGTCAGCACGCTTGTATTGATCGATTACAGCCTGTTTGGCTTCTGCGCTCATTGTCATTGTCTTCTCCAGTTAGGAAATGTTGAAAATAGCGGTTCCGGCAATGAGTCCAGATACCGCACGAAAATCGGGCGCATCATAACATGAATACGCACAAATCTGTATCACCTGATTCGATCAGGCTAAACGCCCCTTCAAGAGGCAATCATCAGGCGGCGTGGAGCGATCAGACCATCGTCATCCACCTCGCCCACACCGATGAAATTATCGGATGCGTCGTATACCCTGACCCACCCTTCTGTCGGCGCCTTGGGCACCAGAACCGGTTGACCCTGCTTCAGGTAGTGGCTGCTGTTGGCATCCAGTCGAACTTCGGGCCAGTGGTTAAGTCCATTGTCTATCGGAAGGAGCAGCGCATCAAGTTCTGCAAATGGAGCGTCTGCCTGTTCCTCAAGTGAAGCAAGTGTCATGCAATTGCTTTCATCGAACGGGCCAACACTTGTTCGGCGCAGAGCGGATACATGTCCGCCGCAGCCAAGCATCTCACCGATATCCTCTGCCAGTGTACGAATATAGGTGCCTTTCGAGCAGTGTACATCGAGTACCAGTTCATCAGCGTTGATACTGGTCAGTTCAAGGGAATAAATGGTGATTTTGCGGGATTTACGCTCAACTTCCTTGCCTTCACGCGCAAGATCATACAGGCGTTTTCCCTCGTGCTTGACTGCCGAGTACATGGGTGGAATCTGTTCCTGCTCACCGAGAAAATTCTGCAGCACTTCAGTCACTCGCTGTGCGCTGATATTTTCAACCGGACGACTTTCTATGACTTCACCCTCTGCATCCGCAGTGGTGGTCTTTTCGCCGAGTTTAACGGTGGTGGTATAGCGCTTGTCTGCATCGAGTAGATAGGCAGATATCTTGGTCGCCTCACCGAGGCAGATCGGCAACAAGCCTTCAGCCAACGGATCAAGACTTCCCGTATGGCCGGCCTTGGCTGCCTTGTAGATCCACTTGACCTTTTGCAGGGCAGCATTCGATGTGATGCCCACAGGCTTGTCCAGCAGCAGGATTCCGCTGACCGGACGCCCTTTACGACGGCGTTTTGCCATAGTTTTGTTACCTGTCTTCTGTCTCTTCCGGGGATTGCTCATCAGCATGACGGTCTGATTCAACGGCCTTTTCGATCAGCCCTTGCAGACGATTACCCTCCTCGAGGGTCGCATCATGAACAAAATGGAGTTCGGGAACGGTTCGCAGCTTCATCTCTTTTGAGAGCATGTGACGCAGGCTACCGGCATTGTGCTTGAGGTTCTCCTGCGCATCTTCTACTTCTGCGCCGAGTACTGTGTAGTACACCTTTGCATGCGACAGGTCGCTGGCAACGCGCACCTCCTGGAATGTTACCAGGCCGGGAGGCGGCATCTTGAGTCGTGGCAGAAATTCAGAGAGTAAACGCTGAATTGCCGGACCGATGCGGTCAGAACGTTTGAAATCGCTCATGCAGGTCTCTCTTAGAGCTCCCTTGCAACTTCGGTGCGTTCAAAACACTCGATCTGGTCACCAGCCTTTACGTCGTTGTAGCTCTTCACTCCGATACCACATTCGGTGCCGGACTTGACTTCCTGAACGTCGTCCTTGAAGCGGCGCAGTGATTCGAGTTCGCCTTCGAAAACAACCACGTTATCACGCAGAACACGAATCGGGTTGTTACGCTTGACGACTCCGTCAACGACCATGCAGCCTGCAATCGCGCCAAGGCGTGATGAACGGAATACATCGCGAACCTCGGCAAGACCGATGATGGACTCGCGGATTTCCGGAGAGAGCATACCGCTGGCAGCTTTTTTCACATCATCGATGACTTCATAGATGATGCTGTAGTAACGCAGTTCAAGACCGCGTTCTTCAAGAATACGTCGAGCAGTTGAGTCCGCACGAACATTGAAGCCGACGACGATGGCGCTGGATGCAGCGGCAAGGTTGGCATCGGATTCGTTGATACCACCGACACCGGATGCAACGACCTTGACCCTGATTTCGTCAGTGGAGATATTCTCGAGTGAATCCTTGAGTGCCTCAACACTACCCTGAACGTCAGCCTTAACCACAAGGTTGACCTGTAGCACTTCGCCATCACCCATCTGAGAGAAGAGCTCGTTGAGCTTGGCCGCCTTCTGTTCTGCAAGGCGTGAGTCACGCACCTTCTGGTGACGGACTTCAGCCAGTTCACGTGCACGGCGCTCGTCAGGCATGGCAACAGCATCGTCACCCGCATTCGGTGCACCTGAGAGGCCGAGTACAGCAACAGGCACTGATGGACCGGCGCTGTCTACCTCTGCACCACTCTCGTCGAACATGGCACGTACACGTCCAAACTCGGTTCCACAGACGATCGGATCGCCTTTACGCAGGGTACCGTTCTGAACAAGAACAGTTGCTACGGCACCACGTCCCTTGTCGAGACTGGATTCGATAATTGCACCGCGAGCCGGACCTTCAGCAACAGCTTTCAGTTCCAGAACCTCGGATTGCAGCAGGATGGACTCAAGCAGTTCGTTAACGCCTTCACCAGAGTGTGCGGAGACCTTGATGAACTGGGTATCACCACCCCAATCTTCCGGAACCACCTCTTCGGCAACCAGTTCCTGCATAACGCGGTCCGGGTTCGCTTCCGGCTTGTCCATCTTGTTGATGGCAATGATAATCGGTACATCACCCGCACGTGCGTGCTGGATTGCCTCTTTTGTCTGCGGCATCACACCGTCATCTGCTGCCACGACGATGATGACAATATCAGTCACCTTGGCACCACGAGCACGCATTGCAGAGAAAGCGGCGTGTCCCGGGGTATCGAGGAATGTGATTTTCCCATGGTCTGTATCGACACTGTAAGCACCGATATGCTGGGTAATACCACCCGCCTCGCCTGCTGCTACACGTGAGGTACGGATGTAATCGAGCAGCGATGTCTTACCGTGGTCAACATGACCCATGATGGTAACAACCGGTGCACGTGGCTGAGTCTCACCTTCAATCTCGATATCGACTGCAGTCAGAATATCCTGTTCTTCGTCGTCAGCTTTCTTGAAGACGACATTGTGCCCCATCTCCTCGACGACAAGTGCAGCAGTATCCTGGTCGAGAACTTCGTTGATGGTAACCATCATGCCCATATTCATCAGGGTCTTGATGACCTCAGGTGCCTTGACTGACATACGCTGGGCAAGATCGCCAAGGGAGATGGTATCTGGCACTTCCACGTCATGCACAACCGGTTCGGTCGGCATCTGGAATCCATGCTCACCACTGCCTGGTACATTAATGTTCTGGTCGCGCTGTGCGGCACGAGAACGGTCTTTTTTCTTGCGTCTACCGCGTGGTGCATTTGCAGCAACATGCAGCTCCTTGCGTCCGCCCTTGTCAGACGTACGTTTTTTACGTGCTTCCTCGGCTGCAGCCTTGTTGGCCTTGGCCTTGGCAACAGCTTTCTTGGCAGACTCAGCTTCGGCGAGTTTGCGTTTCTCTTCCTCGAGGCGCTCGCGCTCTTCCTCTTCTTTCTTGAAACGCTCTGCCACTTCGCGCTGACGCTCTTCCTCTTCACGTGCACGCAGCTTCTCTTCCTTGCTGCGACGGTTATCCTCTTCCTGCTTGCGCAGCTCATCAGCAGCAGCACGACGCGCCTCTTCCTGTTCAGCCTGCGCCTTTCTCTCAGCTTCCTGTTCGGCAAGCGCCTTGCGTGCCTCTTCAGCTTCCTTGAGCAGTGCACTCTTCTCTTCGGCACTTTCTGCAGTCTTGATCACGGCACGCTTGCGGCGCACCTCGACACTGACAGTTTTACCGGAAGACGGTGTGCCACGTGATGCCACGCTGCGCGTTGCAGCAGGCTGCTTCAATTCACTGACAGTTTTTCGCTTGAGAGTCAGTTTGCGTTCTGCCGGTGCAGAAGTAGTCTGCGTGGCAGTGCTCTTCTTGCCGTGCGCCTGGCGCAGGAAAGTGAGCAGATCGCGTTTTTCATCTTCGGTGATGATATCTGCATCACTGGATTTTTTGATCCCTGCTTCACCAAGCTGGGTGAGCAGACGATCAACCGGAATGCCGACATCCGCAGCTAACTGCGCTACTGTAACTTCACTCATTGCCACACCCCTTATTCGTTAGTCTCTTCTGCTTCTTCAAACCATGGTGCGCGAGCCGTCATGATCAATTCTCCTGCACGCTCCTGGTCGATCCCCTCGATCTCGAGAAGATCATCGACACCCTGCTCCGCAAGGTCTTCCATGGTTATTATTCCTTTTGCAGCCAGCTTGTTGGCAGTCTGCTCGTCCATACCTTCCATGCCGAGAAGATCTTCAGCAGGTGGCTGCTCGAGTATCTCTTCTTTAGCAATAGCTCGCGTCAACAGCATGTCGTTTGCACGATCGCGCAGCTCATTGACGATGTCCTCGTCAAACTCTTCGATCTGGAGCATCTCTTCAAGAGGCACGTAGGCGATCTCGTCGAGCGAGGTGAAACCTTCCTGTACAAGGATGGTGGCAACCTCTTCGTCCACATCGAGTTCCGACATGAAACGTTCAACATACTTGGACGCCTCTTCATCGCTCTTGCGTGCAGCGTCTTCCTCGCCCATAACATTGAGCTCCCAGCCTGTCAGCTGGCTGGCAAGACGGACATTCTGCCCGCCACGGCCGATTGCCTGTGACAGGTTATCTTCCTTGACGGCAACATCCATGCTGTGTGCATCTTCGTCTACAACAATTGAAACAACGTCAGCAGGCGCCATCGCGTTGATGACGAACTGTGCTGCATTCTCGTTCCATAAAATAATATCGACACGTTCTCCTGACAGCTCATTAGATACCGCCTGTACGCGGGAACCACGCATGCCGACGCAGGCACCGACCGGGTCGATACGTGCATCACGTGTATGTACCGCGATTTTTGCACGTGAACCAGGATCGCGTGCTGCTCCAAGCAGCTCAATCAGGCCTTCGCCGATTTCAGGCACTTCAAGCCGGAAGAGTTCAATCAGGAACTCTGGACGTGTGCGCGTTACCATCAGCTGTGGGCCGCGATTCTCGGGGTCAATCTCGTAGAGAAAACCACGCAGGCGATCACCGATACGTACAGATTCACGAGGAACCAGTTCGTTCTTCGGAATTTCAGCTTCTGCATTGCCGCCCAGGTCCATGATCACGGCACCCTTGCTGAGGCGTTTGACCACGCCGGAAACAAGCTCACCGACACGATCCTTGTACGCTTCCATGACCTTGTTGCGTTCTGCGTCACGCAGTACCTGCTTGATGACCTGCTTGGCAATCTGTGCAGCAATTCGACCGAACTCGACTGATTCGATCTCTTCCTCGATGAAATCCGTTACTTCCTCGCCCTGCTCTGCCAGCGCCTCGGCTGCATCGCGGGTAATTTGACGAATCGGGAATTCAAGGCTGCCGTCTTCCTGTGGATCGACCACTTCCCAGCGACGATAGGTCCTGTAACTGCCATCCTCACGATCGACATCGACACGTGCATCTATCTCGCCACCATGCTTTTTTCGCGTGGCGGTGGCCAATGCCGTTTCGATCGCACTAAAAATTACATCACGCTCGACATCTTTCTCATTCGAGACAGCATCAACAACAAGTAAAATTTCTTTGCTCATCTGTGCATTTCCTGGAAGCAGTGGTTATCTCTTCGCCTGTTTTTCGAACACGGGAACCAGCCGTGCCATGTCAATTTCATCAAACGGCAGTTCTATTTTGCTGCCATCTTCAACTTCTATCGTTACTACATTCTCTGCAGCACTCTGAATGACGCCTTCAAACTTGCGGCGACCCTCAATCATGTCTGCCATACGAATATTTACCGGCTGACCGATAAATCGTTCGAAATGGGCCATCTCAAACAGTGGCCGATCAAGACCCGGAGACGACACTTCAAGCTCATAGTTGCCCTTGACCGGATCTTCAACATCCAGCACGCCGCTGAACTGATGGCTTAACGACGCACAATCATCCACAGTGATGCCATTCTCATGGTCAATGTAAACCCTGAGCGTCTTGCCGTAGTTTCCACGGCTGATCAATTGCACACCCACCAGTTCGTAGCCCATTGCTTCGGCAGTGGTGCGTGCCAGATCAACCAGGTTTTGCGGTGCCTGTTTCAAATCAAGATCCCGGACAAATAAAAAATGGGCCCAGTGGCCCATATTCCTCGCCATCAACCAATCCATGATCGGTGTGGCGCTGCATAACAAAAAACCCCGATAACGGGGTTTATTGTTCTTATTTGGTAACGAGGCAGGCTGTTAACCTGCGCCCAATTGGCAATACATCCCGTACCAACACCATTGGGGCGCAACTATACACCCTTCAACTGAAGAAAATCAACTGTTTCTGCGGAATTATCGACTCACTCTGGCCGAGTCTTGCCGGGTCTATTGGCCGGCGTTATCCATTTCGCCATGGTAGAAAGTAACTCGTTGATATTAAAGGGCTTGCCAATCAGGTCGTTCATTCCTGCATCTAACGCTTTTTTTCGATCCTCCTGCATCACATTCGCAGTCAACGCAAGGATCGGCAGGTCAAGGTATTTGTCCATTTCACGAATTTTTCGTGTGGCCATGTAACCATCCATGACAGGCATCTGGCAGTCCATCAGTACGCCATCAAAATCTTCCCCAGACGAACTTATGAGTTCAACAGCTTCTTTGCCGTTGGTTGCTTCCTCCACAACGAGGCCATTGCTGACCAGCACTTCTCTTACAATTTCCATGTTAAACAGGTTGTCTTCTACAAGCAGCAGCTTGGCTCCCTTGAGTCGTTCAATAGCAGTATTCTGACCGGAATTATCAATACCCTGTTCCGAACGGCGCAGTGAGGGCTCACCCTGTTGCTCCTTCAGTCTCACCGTGAAATGGAAGGTACTGCCCTTATCCAACTCGCTCTCTATCCAGATATCGCCCTCCATCAGTTCAATCAGTTGCTTGCAGATAGATAGTCCAAGGCCAGTTCCACCATACTCGCGATTGCTTGATGTATCCGCCTTTTTAAACGGTTGAAAAAGAGTTTTCTGTTGCTCCGGATTTAAGCCAATTCCAGTGTCCTTCACCGAAAAATGCAGCGTAACCAGGCCACTTTCTCTATCAACCAGTTCAGCACCCAGTGTGACTGAACCTCCACTGCCAGTGAAATTGACCGCGTTATTACACAGGTTCAGCAGGACCTGTCCGAGGCGCAACGAATCGCCGACCAGTGCCGTAGGTATATTCTGTTCAATCGTGACATCAAACTGAACCTCCTTCTCTTCACTTTTGAGGCGAAGAATATTGCTCACATTATCGATCAGGTCTTCCAGGCGGAAGTCGATATGTTCCATTTCCAGGTTGCCTGACTCAATCTTGGAAAAATCGAGAATGTCGTTGAGAACGCCAAGTAAGTTCTCCGCCGACAGATGAATCTTGTTGATGTAATTTGACTGTATGTCATCGAGATTTGTCTGTAATGCCAGGTGTGACATGCCGATAATGGCATTCATTGGCGTGCGAATTTCATGGCTTATATTTACAAGAAACTGACTCTTGGCAGAATTGGCAATCGCTGCTTCCTTGATCGCTGCCTCCAGGCTTGCATTGGCCCTGTCTGTTTCTGTCTTTGATGCTTCAAGCTCTATCAGTTTGAGATCGAGTAATTCCTTGTGGAACAGTTCTCTCCAATAACTGTTGTAAACACTCATTGCATAAAGAGAGAGGATGATTTGAAACAGGATCAACATAAAAGCGATCATGTAACTGTCTGTCTGTCTGAAACTGATTAAAACACCCACCATGGGTAGAATCAGCAAACCAGAGAAGAGCACGAACAGGCGCTTTCCGGGTGACAGGCTAATGGAGCCATCTGAAACAAGCATGACAATTGAAATCACGATAATCAGTAATTCTATTGTCATCCCGAGCCTGTAGGCACTCCAGGCTGAGAATAGCCCATAGATAGTGGCAGAGACGAACATGCCGATTCCGAAGAGTAGCTGCCAGACCTCTACATTCTTGCTGTAGATTGCATCGAAACCTATGGCCAGAATCAGCCGACCTAAACCGATAACCAGCAGGAAAATTCCTGCGCCGTAAACCAGGGTGGGACTGTAAGGCACGATATCAGTGGAAATGACAACAAGGAGCCATCCAAACAGGTATATGAAGATACCCGTTATCGATCTGTTAGCGAGGTCACGATCACTCTGCAAACGTACTTCAGGAGAGACCCAATTTAAGTTGGTTTCGTCTTGTTTATTTTGCATGGCAGATGTATTACCGGGCATTTAAGATTTCCAGGCCATTAGTCGTGGTGACTCTATTTTGAAGTCACGCCATTATCCAAGTAAAGAGTTCAGACATTGTTGCAGAGATTCCATTGCCGCGACAAGCTGATTAGAATTGGGCGCCCTGAATAATCGAGCTTCTGGACAACAGTCAGCTCGGCATCATTCACAGGCAATAAAAAAGGCCTGATCGAGAACCGATCAGGCCTTTTAAATTTTAACAAGTTATGAGCAGAGTAACTTGCTTCTGAAATTGGTAGCGGGGGCAGGATTTGAACCTACGACCTTCGGGTTATGAGCCCGACGAGCTGCCAGACTGCTCCACCCCGCATCAACGAGGTGCGTAATATACCGGATGAGTCGGTTAGTGACAAGCGCCAATCATAAGGAATTTGATGGATATCTCATAGTTAACTGATATGCATAATAAAATCCCCGGTAAATAATACCGGGGATCTGTAACCTCATTCAGGAACCGAGCGACAGTAACAACTGGTTGAGTCGCTTGACGAACGAACCCGGGTCTTCAAGACGTCCACCCTCTGCCAACAGCGCCTGGTCAAACAGGATGGATGCAAGGTCTTCAAATGCAGTCTCATCCTCTTCATCCGCCACGCGCTTGACCAGCAAGTGATCAAGATTGACTTCAAGAATCGGTGGTGACTCAGGTGCATCCTGGCCCATCTGCTTGAGGATACGCGCCAGGTTCTGGCTCATATCATTCTCATCAGCGACCAGGCAGGCGGGTGAATCAACCAGTCGTGAACTGGCTCGAACTTCCTTGACCTTGTCACCGAGCATCTCTTTCAGACGCTCGAGAACTACTGCATTCTCCTTCTCGTCCTTTTTCTCTTCACTATCGTCTGATTCTTTGTCACCTTCGAGATCGATGTCTCCACGCGCGACCGAGGTCAGTGCTTTGCCATCAAAATCAGCCAGGTTTGAAACCAGCCACTCATCAACACGATCAGTCAGCAGCAAGACCTCGATGCCCTTCTTACGGAAAATCTCCAGGTGCGGACTGTTTTTGGATGCCTGCCAGGTTTCGGCTGTCAGGTAATAGATCTTATCCTGACCTTCCTGCATGCGTTCGATGTAGTCAGCAAATGAGGTTGTCTGCTCACTGGAGTCTGAAGCGGTGGTCGCAAATCGCAACAGGCCGGCAATGCGCTGGGCATTGGCCGAATCTTCAGCAGGACCTTCCTTGAGGACGGTACCGAACACTTCCCAGAACTTCTGGTACTTTTCGGCATCATTTTTTGCCATCTTCTCGAGCAGACCGAGGATGCGCTTGACGTTAGCTCCGCGAATCGAGTCGATCTTGCGGTTGTGCTGGAGAATTTCACGGGAGACATTGAGTGGCAGATCATCAGAATCGACCACACCCTTGACGAAACGCAGGAAGCGCGGCATCAGCTTGTCGGCCTCATCCATGATGAAAACACGTTTCACATAGAGTTTGACGCCATGTTTCTGATTCGGATCGTAGAGATCATAAGGCGCCTGTGATGGCACGTAGAGCAGCGAGCTGTATTCGTTGTTCCCCTCTACACGGTTATGTACGTGTGCCAGCGGCTCGCTGAAGTCATGCGAGACATGCTGGTAGAAGGTGTTGTACTCCTCTTCAGTGATTTCGTTCTTTGGACGCATCCACAGGGCTGTACCTTTGTTAACCTGCTCCCACTCCGGCTCTGCATCCTCTTCAGTTGGCTCGGAAAGCATCTGAATCGGCAGAGCGACATGGTCAGAGAACTTGCTGATGATGCTGCGCAGGCGCCAGCTGTCAAGAAACTCGTCTTCCTCTTCACGCAGATGAAGCGTGATTGAAGTGCCACGTTCCGGACGTTCAATGTTCTCAATTGAATACTCGGCTTCACCGGTCGACTCCCAGCGCACACCGTGCTCGCTGGTCAGGCCAGCGCGACGGGTCTCGATAGTGACCTTGTCAGCAACAATGTAGGACGAATAGAAACCGACACCAAACTGTCCGATCAGGCGATTGTCCTCAGACTCATCACCGGTTATTGCTTCAACGAATTTTTTCGTGCCCGAACTGGCAATGGTTCCAATCGTCTCCATCACTTCCTGGCGGCTCATGCCGATACCGTTGTCGGTGACCGTGACAGTGCGTGCATCTTTATCGAGTGAGACACGAATCCTCAGATCAGGATCAGATTCATATAACTCATCATCACCGAGCGCTTCAAAGCGCAGCTTTTCGGCTGCGTCAGATGCGTTCGAGACGAGTTCACGCAGGAAAATCTCCTTGTTCGAATAGAGTGAACGGATGACAAGGTTGAGGACTTCAGACACTTCTGTTTTGAATTCAAGCGTCTCTTTGTGAGCTTCAGCAGACATGTAAACATGCTCCAGTATTCAAGAAATTGGAAAAATAGTACCGGTGACACGACAATGCCACCGGAATTTGAAGAAATGTGGAGATCAGTGATTAAAAATTCAAGCCTAGACCAGACATTTCAAGAAGGATTTGGGCTAATCTTCAATTGATGCAAGAATCGATGTGAGCGCCTCGTTCGGCTCTTCAGCACCTGTTATCGGCCTGCCGACTACCAGGTAGCTGGAACCGGCCTGCATGGCGTCTGCAGGTGTCATTACACGGCGCTGGTCACCGGTATCACTGCCGGCCGGGCGTACACCGGGAGTGACAAGCAGAAAATCATTGCCGTTTTCAGCGCGCAGGCGTTCAGCCTCTTTGGGTGAACAGACGACGCCGTGCATGCCGCTTGATTTCGCAAGCGCAGCGAGGCGACTGACATTCTCTTCAGGGGTGCCCGAATAGCCGATTTCGTGAATCTCCTCTTGTGACAAGCTCGTCAGAATGGTCACGGCAATCAGCAGTGTGTCCGAATTGGCCTTATCCAAAGATTCACGTGCAGCTTCCATCATGCGGCGTCCGCCTGATGCGTGCACATTCATCATCCATACGCCCAGCTCTGCAGCTGAACGGCAAGCACCGGCTACGGTGTTCGGAATGTCATGAAACTTGAGATCGAGAAACACCTCGAAGCCCTTTTTCATGCACATTTCTGCTGCAGATGGGCCAAAACGGGTAAACATCTCCTTGCCGATCTTGACACGGCAAAGCGCCGGATCAAGCTGTTCAAGCAAATCCTGCGCCGGTTCAAGTTGCGGATAGTCGACAGCGACAATAATCGGTGACGTCATTCAGAGTATCTCCCGTTGTTTTCAGAGGTAGGCAGCATTGTGCCCCACGTGCGGCACCCTGGGCACTGCCAGTGAAGGGTACGCGTGGTAAAGCCGCAGCGATGACATTGGTAGGCAGACTGAGTATCGGTCATGCTCTGGACCAATGCATCAAGGGTTTCGAGAAATGTCGTCTTGCCACTTCCCTGCTGTGTCAGGCGCATGCGTATGAGTCGCTGTACACCGAGAAGCGAGGGATTGGCAGCGAGTTCATCGTTAAGAAAGCGAATAGCCTCGTCACCGTCCTCACTGTGTTCAATCTCGTCTGCAATCGCCAGCATCACGTAGAGGCTTCTGCGTCGCTGGTATAGTGCCTTGAGCCATTCGAGCCATGCCTGCTCCTGGCCAGTTGCTCTGTGACATTCAGCCATCTGGTTGACAAATTCGCCGATGAAAGCCGGATGTGTCTCAGCAACTCGCTGGTAGAGACGCAGTGCAGTCGTGTAATCCTGCTGCTGCAGGGAAAGCGTGGCCTGGGTCAACAGCGGACGCATAGCCTCCGGTGCAGTCTCACCCGCTTCCTTCAGATAATTTTTTGCATCTTCGTCACGCCCTTCCTGCAGAGCGATATCAGCCAGTTCGCAGAGAAAATGGGAACGATCCCCGGACTGGTCCTCTTCACCGATCTCCTCAAGACGCCGGGTAACATCCAGTGCCTTCTGCCAGTCTTTTTCATGCTGGTAGATGATCTTCAGGTTGCCCAGGGATGTGTTGATAAGCGCATTGTTGTCGATCAGTTCTGAAAAGAGTGCCTCTGCACGATCAAGCAGGCCTGCATTCATATAATCGAGGCCCAGTTCCATCAGGGCTTGCGAGCGTTGCTCTGAGGAGAGCGTCGGACGTGCTATCAGGTTCTGGTGTATACGGATTGCGCGGTCTGTCTCGCCACGCCGGCGGAACAGGCTGCCGAGTGCAAGGTGCATCTCAACCGTTTCACTGTTGACCTCGAGCATGCGCACGAAGACATCAATTGCCTTGTCAGGCTGTTCGTTAACGAGATAGTTAAGACCGCGGAAATAGGCCGGATCAATTTCAGCATTGCGCAGTTTCTCTCGCTCTTTACGAACAGAACGCTTCGCAGCCCACCAGCCAGAGGCGGCAGCGATAGGCAACAGCAGTATGAGAAATTCAGGCATGAGTCTCGGTCAACGGCAGGAATCCTGGAAAAAACTGCTGTGATTTTAGCAGGAATATCCAGTCAGTGCGTCAACCTTATAACGTAAAAACCCCCGCAAGGGTGCGGGGGCTTCACATTCTGATCAGTTAAACCAGATTACTCTTCGCCTTCAACCAGAACGTTGACGATCGCATCAACATCGGTGTGCAGGTGAATCGTTACCTCGTAACCACCAGTGACACGGAAAACACCCTCAGGCAGACGAACTTCAGCCTTATCGACAGGCTTGCCGGCTGCAGTCAGTGCTTCAGCAATGTCGGTGGTTCCGACTGAGCCGAACAGTTTGCCTTCTTCACCGGCCTTCTGTGTGATGGTGACAGTTGCACCGTCGAGTTCTGCCTTGCGTGCTTCAGCAGCAGTCAGCTTCTCGGCAGCCGACTTTTCAAGTTCGGCACGGCGCTTTTCAAACTCTTCAACATTCGCATCTGTTGCAGGCAGTGCACGTCCTGATGGAATCAGGAAATTGCGGCCATAGCCAGATTTAACGTTAACTTTCTCACCCAGATCACCCAGGTTATTTACTTTCTCAAGCAGTATTACTTCCATCTTCAGGAACCCCCGAATCGGTCAATCTTGTTTATTCAAAAAACGTTGCCTGAAATCCATCCAGACATCCGCATATCCAGCAAAACCCAGTAGCATCAGCATCCAGGGTCCTGCAAAAAGCAACAACACGTAAACAGCTATCAACCAGCCACCTGCGTTCATACCATTCAGGCTTGCATGTGCTACTGCAAGCCCCTGTATCGCAAACGCGGCCATTACCAGCATCACTACACCATCAAGCATCATAGCTTCTGATGAAATAATGCCCACCAACATCAGTGGTATGACTGCCAGTGCCAGTATCCGGCTTAACCTGAGGGAATAAAATTCCTCTCGGAAACCGCCCGGATTGTAGAGCAGTGACTGCCACCAGCGACCAATAAAGAGTGCAATCACCAGCTGCAGAAAAAAACCTACTGTCAGCATTGTCGGCAGTACTTGTGCAATATCGGCAACGACACTCTCTGCCGTACCACCACTTGCCTCAAAGGCACCGCCTTTTGCAATCTCTTCAATCACCGGCAAGAGCAACTCGCTCCAGTAAGCGACCGGGTCGTCAAAAACGACATACTGCAAGCCCAGTGCAACCAGGGCGACCAACAATGCTGCCTCTACAGACCACGGCAGGTACTGTGACCAGCGTTGCAGTCCACCGAGAAGGATCATTGGCAGCCACAGAACCAGTGCCGAAATTCCGACAACTACTCCCGCCTGCAGGATGAACTCTCCCAGGCCCCACACTGCAAGCAGTGCGATGGCAACAACAAACAGGGACTCCCTGACGCCGTTAGCCATTACCACGAGTGCAACAGCTGCTGCACTCAATACACCGACCGGCGGTAATAACACTGCCAGTATGGCGGTCGTGGCAATCACCATTACCGCCCTGTACCTGTCCAGCATGACTTGTCTGGCTAACCACTGCATGACAGGAAACCGGTTAATTCAACTGTTTACTAATTATTTGTGCTGATCCGTATAAGGCAGCAGCGCAATGAAACGAGCGCGCTTGACGGCTGTTGCCAGCTGACGCTGGTACTTTGCCTTGGTGCCTGTAATACGGCTTGGTACGATTTTGCCATTCTCACCAATGTATTGCTTCAGGGTATCGAGATCTTTGTAATCGATCTCCTTGGTACCTTCAGCGGTGAAACGGCAGAATTTTCTACGACGAAAAAAACGTGACATCTCTTATATCTCCTGTTTCAGAATCAGGCAGCAGATTCAGCTGCGGCGGGTTCTTCACGAGTATCCTGCCTGGCAAGAAGCGAGGCATCGGTAACAGCTTCATCACGACGGATGACGAGGTTACGCAGGATGGCATCGTTGAAACGGAAATTGCTCTCGATTTCAGCAAGAGTATCGCTGTCACACTCGATGTTCATCAGCACGTAGTGTGCCTTGTGAATTTTGTTGATTGGGTATGCAAGCTGACGACGTCCCCAGTCTTCAAGACGATGGATCTTGCCGCTATTTCCCTCGATCATTGTGCGATAACGCTCAATCATTGAAGGAACCTGCTCACTCTGGTCTGGATGGACCAGGAACACGATTTCATAATGACGCATTGTAGCTCCCTATGAGTTAGTAGCCTCCCGCTAGTGCGGTGAAGCAAGGAGTGTGATTTCATGACATGCACAAAACCACGTAAAGGCGCGCAGTTTAACGACTTTTCAGGAAAATGCAAGTTACGCAGGGAAGGCTCGAGCCCCTCCAAGGGAAGAAATCCAGCTATATGGGGGGCTTGCTTGCTGCGTATGCGATAACACGCTCGATAAAATCCTCTCTAAGAGCTGCATCTTCAAGCATTGTCTCCTCTTCAACCGGAAGGGATGGAAAAGCCCTCACCAGGGTTGCCGCAAACAGGCCCGCTCCACTACCGACGATCTCCCCGCTGTAATCAAATAGAGTGACACCCTGCTTGCCGCAACTGGGAGACCTGCTTTTCAGAATGAAACCATTCAGGTGGCCCAGTTGTTTACACTGCTCGGCAGCCATCGCCTGCATCTGTTGTGTTAAATCTATACTGCTATCAGCCACTTGCGCCAATCGCGTGTTGTTGCCGTCAAGATAGAGCTGCATTGGCGGTCTTGGAACACCAAGCCCGATTGCGGTTTCAGGGCAGAAAACTTCAAAATCAAAATAATCTGACAGGATATCGGCTATGTACGGGTTGCGTTTATGATTTCCGTCGTATCGAACCGGGTTGCCGAGCAGGCAACTGCTTACCCCTAGAATCAATTTCTGTTTCATCTTCTATGCCCGCTAGCAACTATGTTAATGTAGCTAAAAATAATGATAGATTTGTACCAGATGAAGACAATTTTTCTCCTCCTGCCAGCCACCCTGTTATCGGCAGTGCTTGCCTCATGTGCTACAAACGAATCAAAACAACCCATTGATGGAGCAACGCTTTTCGAGGATAACTGCCAGCGTTGCCATCGTTATGCAGACGACCTCCGGGAACCCAAGGACTTCCTCAAGCGGGCAGTCCATGATGGTGGCCGTGACATGCCCTCTTTTCAGAACGTGCTGACCCTTGAAGAAGAGGACGCACTTGCCACTTATCTCTCTACGCTTTAACGCACGAACGGGTTTGTAAGCTTCTCTTCACCAATTGTAGTCTCAGGCCCGTGGCCCGGAACGACCCGAACATCATCCCCGAGCGGAAAAAGTTGATTTTTAATAGAATCGATCAGTTGCTGGTGGTCACCGCCGGGAAAATCACTACGGCCAATTGAGCCTCGAAACAGCAGGTCACCACTGAATACAACATTCGATTTCCGGTGGAAGAGCACAATGTGCCCCGGGGTATGTCCAGGCGTGAACAGAACTTCCATTTTCTCATTACCAAAGAGCAGTTGATCACCGTTATCCAGCCAGTGATCCGGCACTAACTCCCTGCATTCAGGCAGCCCGAACATCTGCGCCTGCTTGTGCAGCGCTTCCAGCCAGTAGGCATCCTCCTTGTGAGGTCCCCAAACCGGGATATAATAATGATCTGCCAATTCAGTCGTCCCACCAACATGGTCGAGGTGTCCGTGGGTCAGATAGATGGCGACCGGCTTGAGTCCCTTGGCATCGGATGCCCTGATCAACTCGTCGGCGTCACCACCCGGGTCAATAAAGACTGATTCTTTAGTCGCATCACACCATGCAATGGAGCAGTTCTGTTCAAACGGTGTGACCGGGATGGAGATGTATCTCATTGTGAAGATTTTCCGGGCGGTGGAATAAATTGAAGCCTATTCTACCTGCCAGTAACAACCCATGTACATGACAGTAAATAATTGATATTTAGCAAGTCGAAAATCACTAAATCATCATATAATCGCCAAGGTTACATTCTTAAAATATGGAATACAGGAAATAGTTATGAAAAAACTCACGAACCGAATTTTTGTTTCAGCCCTGATCATGCTCGCAGGTATCACCTCTGCATATGCTGAAACTTGTGCCGAAAGGGTCACTGTTTCCGATGCATGGGTACGTGAAGTACCACCAGTTTCTCAAACATCAGCTCTCTTCATGACACTGACAAATACCAGTGACAAGGAAGCGGCCCTGGTCAGTGCCAGCGGTGATGTCTCCAAACTGGTAGAACTGCACACCCATGAAACAGATGACAAGGGTGTTCACCGCATGTTCGAGGTAGAGAAAATCATCATCCCAGCCAATGGCAAGACAATGCTGAAACCAATGAGCTATCACGTCATGCTGATTGATCTGCATAATCCGTTAAAAGCAGGCGACATGGTGACTGTAACGCTTAAGTTCAGAGATGGCAGCACCAAGCAGGTTGAAGCACCGGTTAAGAAAATGATGATGCCTGCGATGGACCATTCAAAAATGGATCACTCAAAACATATGCAGCACAAGTAATTTCTCCCCTGGGATCGTCTACCGGTCTTGCGCCGGTATCCATGGATACATGTACTGTTAATAATGGACCCCGGGTCAAGCCCGGGGTGATGATTTTCAGAGCCAGAGGTGGCGAATCAGGGAGTCCAGGCTGACGAGTTTGAGAGCCTATAAAGCGTAAGTCAGGAATCGAAAAAACGCCTGAACACCGCTGCCTTATCCAAGCACTCCTGGTACTCTTCATCAGGATCTGAATCAGCAACAATCCCGCCACCAACCCAGTAATGCGCCTGCCCTGCCCTGTGTACCAGGGTTCTAATCGTGATGCTGGTATCCATGTTGCCGTTAAATCCGATATAGCCAATCGAACCACAGTAGATACCCCGCCTGTATGGTTCCAGCTCCTCGATAATCTCCATCGCACGTATCTTGGGCGCACCGGTAATCGAACCACCTGGAAAGGAGGCTCGTAACAAGCTCAGTGCATCTTCGTCTTCACGTAACTCTCCGCCTATGCGACTGACGAGATGATGAACTGTTGGAAAGCTTTCGAGATGAAAGAGGTCTTTGACATGGATTGTGCCCGGCTGACACACGCGCCCGAGGTCATTGCGAAGCAGGTCAACAATCATCAGGTTCTCGGCGCGGTCCTTGCTGCTATTATAGAGTTCATCCTGCAGGGCCAGATCAGCGCTTGCCGACTTGCCGCGTGGGCGTGTTCCCTTGATAGGCTCAGTTGTAACGCGATTACCAGAGAGACGCAGAAAACGTTCTGGTGAGAAGCTCAAAATCTCGATTTCATCGAGACGCATGAAAGCCGCATAAGGTATTGCGTTCTGTTTGCGAATATCGACATAGGCTTGCCAGGCGTCACCCTCGACCGGGGCAGCAAAACGTTGCGTATAGTTGACCTGGTAGCAGTCACCTGCATGGATATAGTCATGAATATGTTTCAGTGCCTGAAGATACTCAGCCTTGGTGACGGATGACTCAAAAGGCTGTAATGCCCTTAGTGCAGCCGCCCTGCTCTTTTCCTGTAGTCCGGGAGCAGAGAGGAGTTCCAGCAACTGTGGCCACTCGGCAGCAATCTTGTCATCTCTTCCCTGCCCGACCAGCCAGCTTCTGCCCAGTTCATGATCGACGATGACTGCCCAGTCATAAATACCAACCATCATTTCCGGCAACTGGTCTATATCCTGAGCCTTCTCGGGCAGCTTTTCGATTGAGCGTGCAAGGTCGTAACCAAAATAGCCGATGGCACCACCTTCAAACGGCAATGAGCCGAGAGCTTGCTGCTGTTCACCCATCGCCTGCCTGAGCAGATTGAATGGATCATCCATCGATCTATGACGCTTTCCATCTTGGCTGATGACTGTCTCACCGGCACGAGTCACCAGTGTTTTAAAAGGATTCGCTGCGAGCAGATCAAACCTGCCGCGGCGATTGCTACCGCCACTGTCGAGAAACACTGGCCACTGCATGTCGGAAATCTGCTCAAACAGCAGCGCCGAGTCAACTGTGTAGGGAATCTCTTCTATGCGTGGAAAGTTCACAGCAGAAAATGGTATGCCAACTGCAAGATAGCTGCCGAAAAGAGGCCGGCGACTATATCGTCAATCATAATGCCGAAGCCGCCACTGACATACTTGTCGAGCCAGCGAATCGGCCATGGTTTGAGGATATCGAAAATACGGAAGAGGATGAAACCGGCAAGAATCCATGGCCAACCGAATGGTGCTCCGGCCATTGTCACCAGGTAGCCGACGATCTCGTCCCACACGATACCGCCATGGTCGTGAACGCCAAGATCTTTTGAGGTCTGTTCGCACAACCAAATGCCAATAACAAAAGTGACCAGGCATATCGCGAGATAAGCAAGCAGAGGTAGTCCCGCAATCAGCAGATAGAGAGGGATCGCAACCAGTGTGCCCATGGTGCCGGGCGCAAATGGAGAGAGACCCGAACCGAAACCGACAGCAAGAATATGCACGGGATTTTTCATATCGAAGCTATTCATGAGTCGCTTTCCGGAAAATGGTCATAACCCTGCAGGTTAGACTCGCATGAACCACCAGAAGACAAAAAGTCGATACCCGGCTGCTGTCGTATCTTGCCAATACAGGTCAGGCGCAAGTCAAGTTCCTTTGATAACTGTGTGACTCTCTCTTGCCGTGATGAATCAATAGTAAAACAGAGTTCGTAATCATCACCAGCACTGACAGCCAGACGCCAGTCAGACAATGTTCTAACTGCATCCGAGAGCGGCAGTTCGTGCGTCTCTATTACAGCACCACATTGTGAGCGTTCGCAAATATGTCCAAGGTCACTGGCAAGCCCGTCGGAAAGATCGATGGCAGCAGTTGCCACCTCTCTCAGGGCAATACCGAGTTCAATTCTGGGCTGCGGGGATTCAAGGCGTTGCCTGAGTGTCTGCAGTTCATCAGTCGGTGTGATTCGTCCCTGAAGCATTGCCAGTGCAAGACCTGCATCACCAATTGTATGACTGACAAAGACAAGATCACCCGGCCTGGCACCACTACGCCTGATCGCCTTCCCTGCTGGAACAAGACCATGTACCTGCAAGCTGACAGTGAGTGGGCCACTGGTCGTGTCACCACCAACAAGCTGTACACCATAGTTTGATGAAAGTGCCGAGAAACCACGCATGAAACCTGCCAGCCACTCTTCATCCGCATCGGGCAGAGTCAATCCCATGGTTACCCATGCAGGTTCTGCACCCATGGCGGCAAGATCACTGAGGTTAACAGCCAGCACCTTGTGGCCAATGAGTTCGGGAGCGGCATCCGGGAAAAAATGGCGCCCGCTAACGAGTGTATCGAGAGAAACCGCCAGTTCCATTCCTTGCGGGACATCGAGCAAGGCACAGTCATCGCCGATACCGAGCGTCACATCATCACGTCGCAGAGATTGCGACCTGAGAATAGATTCGATCAGATCAAATTCGGAACTGCTCACTGTGCTTCAGCCTGCAGGCTTTCACTTCTTTTTCGCTTCAAATGGGCGTAACTCCGGCGCAAGCTTGTCGAGAACACCATTGATGTATCTGTGTCCCTGGTCGGCACCGTATGTCTTGGCCAACTCCACGCCTTCGTTAATGACAACCCGAAAAGGAATTTCAGGGTGTTGCATCATTTCATAAACCCCTAGCCGCAGTATCGCGCGCTCCACCGGATCAACCTGTTCGATGGAACGATTAATCAGGGGCTTGATCTTTTCATCAATGGAGTCGAGATGTGAAGGGACTCCAGCCAGCAGGTCACGAAAATAGGGAACGTCAAAAGTGCCCATATCCTCGTCGCCAAGAAACTGGTTGATGATCTCGGCAACGTTCTGTTCATTGACCTGCCATTGATAAAGGCCCTGCATAGCGAGCTGCCGGGCCTTGTGACGTTTATTTGACATTGAAATCAGATTTGCCTGAGGAGGTTAACCATCTCGATGGCTGTAGCAGCCGCTTCACCGCCCTTGTTGCCTGCCTTGGTACCGGCACGCTCAATGGCCTGTTCAATCGTGTCGACAGTAAGAACGCCGAAACTGATTGGTACGCCGCGATTGAGGCTGACCTGTGACATTCCCTTGACTGCTTCACCGGCAACATATTCGAAATGCGGAGTGCCGCCGCGAATAACAGCGCCGAGTGCGATAATGGCATCGTACTCACCCTTGGCCGCGATCTTGTCCAGTGCTACAGGCAGTTCAAAGGCTCCGGGCAGACGCACAACAGTAATTTCGTCTTCGCTCGCACCATGTCGCAACAGTGTATCGATTGCGCCTTTCTCAAGACTTTCCACGACAAAGCTGTTCCAGCGAGTTACCACGACGCAGAATTTAGCGCCCGAGACTGTCATGCCGCCTTCGATCGTTTTGATGCTCATTTGACTAACCTTTTTACTCTTTGATTTCAGTTAATTATAAATACTTTTTAGATCAAGTCTATATTGACCTTTTACTCGCTTTCAACAAACTCAACAACTTCGAGGTTGAATCCATGCAGACCGTGCAAGTTGATTGGTGCGCTCATGACACGCATCTTGCCAACACCGAGGTCAGCCAGGATCTGTGCACCGGCACCAAGCGTGCGCAACTCCTTGCGACTATCTGCATCGCCAGACGCTTTTGCGGGTGCAGACGCCCTGCCTGCCGCTACCTCAATACGCTGTACGAGTTCCTTGGGGCTGTCATGGTTACGCAGTACGACAATTACACCTTCACCCTCACGGGCAATCTGCTCCATCGCGCTGCGTAGCGGCCAACCGCTGCCTGATATATTGGCATCGAACAGGTCGTGGATTGAATTTTGCACATGGACACGAACCAGCACGGGCTTGTCAGGTGACGGTTCGCCCATGACCAGAGCCATGTGAACATCACGGTCAACAGTATCCTCATAGGCATAAAGCTTGAAATCGCCGTGATCTGTCGGCAAGTCGCAGCTATTGATGCGCTCAACCGTCTTTTCATTTCTGATGCGATACTGAATCAGGTCCTCGATCGTGCCGATCTTGAGATCGTGCTCTTCAGCAAAGCTTTCAAGATCGGGGCGCCGTGCCATGGTGCCGTCCTCATTGAGGATCTCGACAATCACACCTGCAGGATTATAGCCGGCCAGTCGTGCCAGGTCGCAGCCAGCCTCGGTGTGTCCAGCGCGCACCAGGGTTCCACCCGGCTGTGCCATCAGTGGGAAGATATGGCCCGGCTGCACAAGATCCTGTGGCGTGGCATCCTCGGCAACTGCTGCCAGCACGGTTGTCGCGCGGTCACCAGCAGAAATACCTGTTGTCACGCCTTCAGCCGCCTCGATAGAGACAGTAAAGTTAGTCGACTGAAGCAGATCCTCACCAGAAACCATCAGTGGAAGACGCAGCTGCTTGCAGCGCTTGTCGGTCAGTGTCAGGCAGATAAGACCACGTCCGTGGGTTGCCATGAAGTTGATTGCATCAGGCGTAACCGCCTCGGCAGCCATCAACAGGTCACCCTCGTTTTCGCGATCCTCGTCATCCATGATGATGACCATTTTGCCCTGACGGATATCCTCGATAATCTCGTCGATCGAATTCAGCGCCATAACTCTCTAATTGCCCAGATCTGAAAAAATAGCAGCACATTCTAACGGAAAACGGCTTCGAGCTGGAAAATATCCTCTCCATTTCCCCGCTTATCTAAAGCCATTTCCTTCAAAACAGAATTTGAACTTGCAATTCGTATCTCCTTTTTGCTATGTTGCGCCGCAATAATAAGAAATACTGCGTTGCAGCATAAGCAGTATTGATAACTGGGGAGGTGAACATCATCAGATTCAGATGATTTCCCACCCTGTTTACGGATGATTATAAAAACTGGATACGACCCCAATGAGCCATACATTCAAACTCAAAAAGGGCCTGGACCTGCCTGTCGAGGGTAGACCTAGCCAGGTTATCGAGGATGGTAACAAGGTTGAGACTGTCGCCATTCTCGGGCACGACTATGTAGGCATGAAACCCACCATGCTGGTGAAGGAAGGCGAACGCGTCAAACTCGGACAGGCATTGCTGGAAGACAAGAAAAATCCGGGCGTGATGGTGACATCACCCGGATGCGGTACCATCAAGGCGATTCATCGTGGTGCGCGTCGCGTATTGCGTTCAGTTGTGATCGAACTTGATGGCGATGAGGCAGAAGAGTTCCAGCGTTATGATCCGGCAGAATTTACCAGCATCGATCATGACACTGTTTGCGAACAGCTGCGCCACTCGGGACTCTGGAACGCCTTCAGAACTCGCCCATACAGCAAGGCACCTGAAACAGGCTCGGTTCCATCCGCCATTTTCGTCACTTCTGTAGATACCCGACCTCTCGCGGCAGACCCGATGGTGGTCATCAATGATGCTCGTGAGGAGTTCAACCAGGGATTGGCACTGCTGACCGTGATGACGCACGGTAATGTCTACGTCAATACAGCAGAACCGTATGAACTGCCAACTCACCTTGAGCGGGTCGTAAATACCTGCTTCCAGGGTCCCCATCCTGCGGGTCTGCCAGGAACACATATGCATATGCTTGAGCCTGCGCACGCAGGCAAAACGCTCTGGCATATCAATCACCAGGACGTGATTGCCTTTGCACGCTTCTTAAAGAGCGGTCGCCTGCCGGTTGATCGTGTTGTTGCAATCGGCGGCCCAATGGTGAAAAACCCTCGCCTGTTGAGGACACGCATGGGAGCAAATACAGAAGAGTTGTTGAAAGATGAACTCGAAGCCGGTGAGTGCCGCATTATCTCCGGCTCTGTTCTGGCAGGTAAGAAAGCAGCCGGCTGGGGACAGTTCCTTGGCCGCTTCCATAACCAGATCAGCATTCTGCCTGAAGGTCGCGAACGCGAACTACTGGGATGGATCAAGCCCGGCAGGAACAAGTTCTCCGCAATCAACTCGCACTTGAGTTCCCTCTTGCCGAGGAATCGCCTGTTTCGATTTACCACTTCAACCAATGGCAGTCCGAGAGCGATGGTGCCGATCGGTAATTACGAATCCGTTATGCCGCTCGACATTTTGCCAACGCAACTGCTGCGGGCTCTTGTTACAAGAGACACGGATCTTGCACAGCAACTCGGTTGCCTGGAACTCGACGAGGAGGATCTTGCGCTTTGCAGTTATGTCTCCTCATCCAAATTTGACTATGGCCTTGCACTGCGTGCCTGCCTGGAACAGATAGAGAGGGAAGGATAATGTCACGTACACGTCGTTTTCTTGACCGGATCGAACCCGATTTTCTACCGGGTGGGCGATTCGAAAAAATGTATGCCCTCTACGAGATGGTCGATACATTCCTCTATACACCTCCAGATGTCACACGCAGCTCACCGCATGTTCGTGATGTAATTGATCTTAAGCGTGTCATGTCACTGGTTGTTGTTGCAGTTATGCCTGCACTTCTGTGGGGGCTCTACAATACCGGCTTCCAGGCCAACAGTGCGATGGCTGCAATGGGTATCGAATCTGCAGGCGGCTGGCGTGCCGATGTTCTTGAAGGTCTCGGGATCGGTTACTCTGCCGACTCGATATTTGCCAGCTTTGTACATGGCCTTACTTACTGGTTACCCATCTATATCGTCACCCTGGCGGTCGGTGGCTTTTGGGAGGTGCTGTTTGCAGTCATACGCAAACACGAGGTCAACGAGGGCTTTCTTGTAACCTCAATGCTCTTCTCTCTGACGTTGCCGCCATCGATTCCACTCTGGCAGGTTGCGCTCGGCATCAGCTTTGGTGTCGTCATTGGTAAAGAAGTTTTTGGTGGAACCGGCAAGAACTTCCTCAACCCGGCACTGACGGGCCGTGCATTTCTCTTCTTTACCTACCCGGCTGCCATGTCAGGCGATGCCGTGTGGACAGCAGTGGACGGCTTCTCAGGTGCAACTCCCCTGTCGCTGAGTGCTGCAGGTGGTGTGGAAAATATCATCGCATCCAACCTCACATGGTGGGATGCCTTCTTCGGCAATATCCAAGGGTCGATTGGCGAGGTATCAACTTTCGCCATTCTGCTTGGCGGTGTTTTCCTGCTGTATACGAAGATTGCCTCGTGGCGTGTCGTCGGTGGTGTTTTCGTTGGTATGACTGCGACAACACTCTTACTCAACCTGATCGGCTCAGACAGCAATCCCATGTTTGCCCTGCCTTTCTACTGGCACATGGTACTTGGCGGCTTCGCTTTCGGCATGATCTTCATGGCGACAGATCCGGTTTCGGCGGCAATGACCAACAGGGGGCGCTGGTGGTACGGCGGACTGATCGGATTCATGGCCGTGCTGATCCGCGTCATCAATCCTGCGTTTCCTGAAGGCATGATGCTCGCCATCTTGTTCGGAAACATCTTTGCTCCGTTAATCGACCACTTCATTGTCCAGGCCAATATCAAGCGCCGTCAAAAGAGGATCGCATCATGAGCCAGGATACAGCACAAACCATTGGCGGACCGATCGGTCGCATCCTCGCGATGCCGAATGACTCGCAGACCAAGACTATCGTGGTTGCTCTGGCCTTGTGCCTGGTGTGCTCGATTATCGTTGCGGCTGCTGCCGTCGGATTGCGTCCCTTGCAAGAGGCAAACAAGGCACTCGACAAGCAACGTTATATCCTCTCCGTTGCCGGGCTGGATATAAGCGGCAATATCCAGGCAACTTTCGATCAGAGCATCGAGACACGTCTTGTTGACCTAGCCTCAGGTGATTATGTCGAAGAGATGGACGCAGCAGGTTATGACCAGCGCAAGGCTGCAAAAGACCCGCAACAGAACCTCACTCTCTCGTCGGATGTCGATATTGCTTCAATCAAGGCCCGCGCAAAAATCGCAAGTATCTACCTGGTCAAGAATGGCGACACAATCACGCGCGTGATTCTGCCAGTCCACGGTTATGGCCTGTGGTCGACGCTCTACGGCTTTCTGGCTATCGAACCGGATGGCAACTCGGTCTACGGACTCAAGTTCTATGATCATGCTGAAACTCCAGGTCTTGGTGGTGAAGTTGATAATCCCAAGTGGCAGGCCAAGTGGAATGGAAAACAGCTGTTTGATGCCAACGGCAAGCAGGCGCTCAACGTGCTTAAAGGGAATGTCTCACCTGATAGTAAATTCTTTCAGCACGAGATCGATGGACTCGCAGGCGCAACCCTCACCAGTCGTGGTGTCAGCAACCTGGTGCGTTTCTGGACAGGCGCCAACGGTTTCGGCCCCTACCTTACCAAGTTCAAGAACGGAGGAGCCTGATCATGTCTAAATCCACTGCACGCCAGGTCCTGTTTGATCCGCTGATCAACACCAACCCGATCACACTGCAGATCCTCGGTATCTGCTCGGCACTGGCGGTAACAACCACGCTGGCTGCTGCACTGATCATGTCGCTTGCCCTGACTTCGGTCACGGCATTTTCGAACCTCTCGATCTCGATGATCCGTAACCATATCCCTTCATCGATTCGTATCATCGTACAAATGACCATTATTGCGTCTCTGGTAATCGTGGTTGACCAGATACTCAAGGCATATGTCTACGAGATTTCCAAGCAGATGTCGGTCTTCGTTGGCCTGATTATCACCAACTGTATCGTGCTTGGTCGTGCCGAGGCATTTGCAATGAAGAATCCACCAATGCTGTCATTTATAGATGGTATCGGTAACGGCCTCGGCTATAGCCTTATCCTGATTGTCGTCGGCATCTTTCGTGAACTGCTCGGCTCAGGATCACTACTCGGTTACGAGATCCTGCCACTGGTCAACAATGGAGGTTGGTATGAGCCCGCAGGCATCATGCTGCTGCCGCCTTCTGCATTTTTCCTGATTGGCCTCTTTATCTGGGGTGTTCGCACATTCAAAAAGGATCAACTCGAGGAGCCTGATTTCAACATCCATGATCCAAACCACGAGGAGGCGAAATAATGGAACATTACATTTCCCTTTTTCTGAAGGCGGTCTTCGTCGAAAACCTGGCACTCTCCTTCTTCCTCGGGATGTGCACCTTCCTTGCGGTCTCAAAAAAAATTGAAACGGCTCTTGGCCTAGGTATTGCCGTGGCCGTGGTACAGGCGATCACGGTCCCGGTCAACAACCTACTGTTCCAGTTCTTGTTAAAAGATGGCGCACTCGCATGGGCCGGACTTCCTGAAGTCGACCTGAGCTTCCTCGGTCTCATCAGTTACATCGGCGTCATCGCTGCACTGGTGCAGATTCTGGAGATGCTACTGGACAAGTACTTCCCTGCACTCTACAACGCTCTCGGTGTTTTCCTGCCGCTGATCACAGTCAACTGTGCCATCTTGGGCGGCTCGCTGTTCATGGTGGAACGTGACTACAACTTCGCAGAGTCTGTTACTTACGGTCTCAGTTCAGGTATTGGCTGGGCATTGGCAATCACGGCGCTTGCCGGTGTGCGCGAGAAACTCAAGTATTCGGATGTGCCTGCCGGCCTGCAAGGTCTTGGCATTACATTTATCACGGTTGGTCTGATGTCTCTCGGCTTCATGGCTTTCTCCGGCATTCAGTTGTAAGGGAGGATAATCACAATGTTAGAAATTTCACTTGGTGTCGTCCTTTTTACTGTCATCGTTATTGCCCTGGTATTCGTCATCCTGGCAGCAAAATCAAAACTCGTCCCCAGCGGTGACATCGCAATCCTGATTAACGGCGAAAAGGAGATCCATACCAGCCCCGGCGGCAAGCTGCTACAGGCACTGGCCGATGCAGGTATCTTCGTGCCTTCTGCATGTGGCGGTGGTGGAACCTGTGCACAATGCCGCTGCAAGGTATTTGAAGGTGGTGGATCTATCCTGCCGACAGAAGAGTCGCATATCTCCAAGCGTGAAGCTGCGTCAGGTGAACGTCTCTCCTGCCAGGTAGCCGTCAAGCAGCCAATGAAGATCGAAGTACCCGAGGAGGTATTCGGCGTCAAGAAATGGGAATGCACCGTGCGTTCTAATGACAATGTCGCCACCTTCATCAAGGAGCTTGTACTGGAACTGCCGGATGGTGAAGCTGTCGACTTCCGAGCCGGCGGTTATATTCAGATCGAATCGCCTCCCTACCATGCAAAAATCACCGATTTTGATATTGATGAAGAGTATCGCGAGGACTGGGACCGCTATAACCTGTGGCAGTACGAAGCCAACTTCAAAGAGGAGTCGATGCGCGCCTACTCAATGGCGAACTACCCTGAAGAACAAGGCATCATTATGCTCAATGTACGTATCGCCACGCCTCCGCCGCATGTACCAGATGCTCCTCCCGGTATCATGTCCTCCTACATCTTCAACCTCAAGCCAGGTGACAAGGTGATGATCTCCGGGCCGTTCGGAGAGTTCTTTGCCAAGGAGACTGATGCAGAGATGGTCTTTATCGGTGGCGGAGCCGGCATGGCGCCAATGCGTTCGCATATCTTCGATCAGCTGCGCCGTCTCAACTCGAAGCGCAAGATGAGCTTCTGGTATGGTGCCCGTTCGAAACGTGAAATGTTCTACGTTGAAGATTTCGACATGCTCGCGGCAGAGAACAGCAACTTCCAGTGGCACGTGGCCCTCTCTGATCCACAGCCGGAAGATAACTGGGATGGTTACCAGGGATTCATTCACGAGGTGCTCTATAATGAATATCTCAAGGATCACCCTGCACCGGAAGATTGTGAATACTATATGTGTGGACCACCCGTCATGAATGCTGCTGTTATCCAGATGCTTAAAGACCTCGGTGTCGAAGATGAAAACATCCTGCTCGATGATTTTGGCGGATAAGCGGCATCGCATCACCCTGACCACTACCGGCAGGATCATGCTGGCAGTGGTCAGCCTGTTTCTGCTTGCGTCCTGCAGTAGTGAGCGTCAGGCGATTAAACTCAGCGGCAGCACAATGGGAACCGGTTGGTCAGTCAAGTACTGGTCTGACGAAACCCTGCCCGACAAGATGCAGGTACAGCAATCTATCCAGTCTCAACTCAACAGCTTTGAGCAGATGATGTCGACATATCGAGCTGACTCCGACATAACACAGTTCAATCACAGCAATTCAGTTGAATGGCAACAAGTACCAGCAGAACTGGCGGAAGTGACTTCTGCAGCGCTGGAAATCTCTGCCCTGACTGATGGTGCCTATGACATCACGGTTGAGCCACTGGTTGAGCTGTGGGGATTCGGGCCTGTAGAAACAAATGGCAAGAAACCCTCTGTCGAGGAGATTGATCTGGCTCTGAGAAAAGTCGGCTACCGTAAACTTTCTGTCAATCAGAATCTCTCACAACTCAGAAAATCAAATGCTGATCTCTCCATCGATCTCTCGTCGATTGCCAAGGGATACGCGGTCGATCGCGTTGCACAACAGCTCAATGCGCTGGGCATCCCGAATTATATGCTGGAGGTTGGTGGTGAACTCATCACCATGGGACGAAGCCACCGTGGCAATGCATGGCGCATCGCGATCGAAAAGCCGGTCGATGGCATGCAAAGCGTGCAACTGGTGATTAGTCCCGACAACATGGGCGTTGCGACATCCGGTGACTACCGCAACTACTTTGAAGATGATGCAGGCATGCGTTTCTCACACACCATCGACCCGATCACTGGACTACCGGTAAAAAACAGAATGGCTTCAGTGACAGTCATCATGCCAAGCGTCATGTTAGCTGACGGCTATGCCACCGCCCTGATGGCACTGGGCCCGGACAAGGCGATGGAGTTGGCAGAGAAAAACAGAATTGCTGCCTATTTCATTATTCGGAATGGAAAAGAGTTACACACTGAAGCGACATCAGCATTCGCAAAATATATTCACGGCGAGGAACAATAATGGAAATATTTCTGGTCACATTCATCGTCATGCTCATTGTTGTCGCAATCATGGCTATAGGATTACTGCAGAACAAACAGATCAAGGGCTCCTGTGGTGGCCTCAACACCATTACAGGCCTCAAGAGTGCCTGCAGTTGCGATTCGCCCTGTGAAAAACGTCTTGCACGTGAAGCAGAGGCTGCTGACAGGCATGCAGAAACAAGCTGATATATATATTTTGACTTGCCAATTCTGGCAGGCAATAGTATCTGAATAAATAGAAAATAGAGTACTTGCGGAGGATCACAGGATGGCTAAAGAAGTATTACGCGCACTGACAGTAAAACAGTACATGGCACGTGACATTGTCACCTTCAAGCCCGATACCGGCGTGATGGATGCCATCCATACTCTGATTACACGTCGTGTTTCAGGTGCACCGGTTGTAGATGATCATGGCAATGTTGTCGGTATTCTTTCCGAGAAGGATTGTATGCAAGTAATGCTCAACGCCTGCTATCACGAGGAGCTCGGCGGTAAAGTCTCCGAATATATGAAAACAGATGTACAGGCAATCGAGGCGGAAACCAGCATTGTTGAAGCTGCTGAAATGTTCAACTCCTCTCCTGTGAGGCGCTTTCCGGTGGTTGATGACAACTCACTGGTCGGCCAGATCAGTCGCCGCGATGTCCTGCGTGCACTTGAAAAGATCTGGTAACGATGACTGGCTATTAGAGTAATTCTTATACAGGCAATGTGCCCGTTTTGACCATTCCGCACCATTCCAGTGCGGAATTACTCGCTTTTCTATCTCAAGGTCATTTAACTATAAACTCAAGGGAAATCTTTTTTTCCTACTGTAACAATAACTTAATAATTACCTAGTAAAATCCTCAGTATTGGCATCTTTATTGCACTATCTAATATTACTAGACTGGTACGCAAATACTCTAAGAGGGTTTTCAAATGAGAAAACAGATCGAAACAACCACAGCACTGATGCTACTGATGTTCAGTACACCACTACTCGCTGCACAGTCGGAAGGCTCTTCCGTAAGGCTCGAGTCAGCCAGTCTGTTTGATGAACCGGGATTTCTTGTTGCGGTAGTCATCGCGATAGTCATCAGCCTGGGAATACCACTTGCAGTGGCCATTTTCAGGGAGATCCGTGAATCAATGCAGATTAATCAGCTGATTCACAAGTAATAACAGACAACAGAACAGATTTCAGCGCCCACGGCGCAACGGGAGTCCGCATACGGGTATTCTGTTGTGAAGTGGGCGTTACGCGTTTATACGGCAACACCAGTCATATTCCTCTGCCCCCTAATCTCCCCCAAGTCTCACTACTAGTTTGCTAATTTATCATCTGGCGGCAGAAGCTGAGATACGTAGTCAGCAAGCGCCTGAAATTGGGTGTCACTCAATGTTTTAACACTCTCCATCATTTCCGGGTAAGCATTCCTGCGTTTACCATCACGAATCCATATCAGTTGCCGTAATAGATACTCGTAATGCTGCCCCTGAATAAGAGGATAAAATTTCAAGGCATTGCCTTCACCATTTGCACCATGACAAGCTGCGCATTTTTCCTTATAAAGACGTTCAGCGTTTTCAATGTCATCGCTTTCACCGTATTCAGGATATGGCTCCATTGGTAAGGTTGATATGTAAGCAGCGACATCTGAAATAGATTGTGGGCCACCCAGTACCGATTCCCGAGCAAATGGATACATCTCGGGGTTATCACGGTTTCCGGCACGAATATCAGCCAGCTGCTTGATAATTACACTGTTGTGTTGTCCAGCAATCTGGGGAAACCTTCCGTCAGTGGTGCCCCACCCATCATCACCATGACACTGAGAACAGTTTTCTTTGAACAGGATTTCACCTTTAGCAACATCAGGAGATAACTGCATTGCCTGGGATAACTCATCATCGAGTGGAGCATCGGCTATCACGCGAAATGAAAGCAATACTGTGGAAATAAGAATAATCGAATGCAAAATTTGACGATTCATGGAAGTAGATTGATTCTGCAACAGTCTCCGGGATAGATTCTATCACCCCAAGATTTGGACTGATATCTCTGTTGTCATACCGGCCTTGAACCAGCATCCATGAGTAAGTTTGCAATTCACGGTGGACCCCGGGTCAAGCCCGGGGTGACGGTATTACGGTACCGGAGATCTCTAGATCAGGTTCATCAAAATGGCCGGGAAGAGTCCCAGGGCGAGCATCGCCAGACCATTGATTGCCAGCATCACCTGTGCTGCTCCACCAACTTCAACCTCGACATCATCAGTCGGTTTATCGAAGTAGACGTGTTTGACAACACGGATGTAGTAGAAGGCACCAATGATCGAGAAGAACACTGCAACCAGTGCCAGCCAGGTCAAGCCGACCGAGACGATTGCTTCCAGTACGAACAGCTTGGCAAAGAAACCGACAGTCGGTGGAACACCCGCCATAGAGAACATCAGCAACAGCATGGTTCCTGCCAGCCAGGGGTGTTTTTCATTGAGTCCCTTGAGCTGGTGCAACTGGTCAACCTCAAGCCCTTTTCTGTCCAGGGCAATCAGGACACCAAAGGCACCGGCAGCCATGGCTGCATAGGCGATGACATAGAAAATCGCTGCACGATAGCCTTCATCAGAACCGGCGAGAATGCCCAGAAAGATGAAACCAACGTGTGAGATTGTCGAGTAGGCCAGCATGCGCTTGATATTCTCCTGCGCAATCGCAACGAGATTACCAAGAGCCATCGACAGTAAAGCGAGGATGATCAGCATCATCTGCCATGATTCCTGCAATTCACCCAGACCGTCGACCAGTATGCGCATGGCAAGACCAAGGGCTGCAATTTTTGGCAGTGAACCAACCAGCAGTGTCACAGGCGTTGTGGCGCCGTCGTATACATCAGGCACCCACATGTGGAACGGTACTGCACCGAATTTGAATGCAAGGCCAATAACGACGAATACGAGACCGAAAACCAGAACGATGTCACTCTCTTTACCAACGACTGCCTGTGCGATTGAAGGAAAGTCGAGTTTGCCTGTCGCACCGTACAGCATCGAGATACCATAGAGCAGCAGGCCGGATGCCAGTGCACCGAGGATGAAGTATTTCATCGCCGCTTCAGCACTCTTGGATGAATCACGATTGAAAGCGACCAGTGCGTAGAGGCACAGTGAAAGCAGCTCAAGACCGAGATAGAGGCTGATGAAACCGTTGGAAGAGATCATCACCATCATGCCCAGGATCGCAAACAGCGTCAGAGTCATGAACTCGCCGCGCCACTGACCACTCTTCATCAGGCCTTCACGTGCATATATGAACACAGGCACAGCAAGAAAGAGCAGCGACGCCTTCAGAATGTCACTCATGGGATCACGGATATAGGTGCCATCAAACACCACCTGCGTGGTCCCGTCAGCAAGCATCACGGTAGTGCAGCCAGCTGCCAGCAAGGTAAACAGGGTGAGCATGAAAGGCCAGGTGCGTTCTTTGTCAGTGACCATCAGGTCAATAACCAGAACCAGGGAGACACCCACCAGCAGAATGATTTCAGGTAACAGAGGAATCAGCTGTGTTGTATCAAATGCCATCAGATCAGCCTCCTACCTTGGATACAAGAATATGTTGCAGCAGGTTCGTGACACTCACGTCCATCACCTCGATCAGTGGCGCAGGCCAAACACCCAGCAGCAATACCATGAAAGCGAGTGTACCGAGAACCAGTGCCTCGCGAGCATTGATATCCTGCAGGCTCGCTACGCTCTCCTTGGTGACATCGCCAAAGACGACGCGCTTCACCATCCACAAGGTATAGGCTGCACCGACAATCAGGGTCGTTGCTGCAAGCAGTGCAAACCAGAAGTTGGCACGGAAACTGGCAAGAATCACCATGAGTTCACCTACGAAACCGGAGGTACCTGGCAGACCCGCATTCGACATGGCAAAAAAGACCATGAATGCAGCAAACCAGGGCATCACGTTGACGACGCCGCCATAAGAGGAGATCTCCCTCGAATGCAACCTGTCATACAGGACACCGACACACAGGAACATGGCCGCCGAGATAAAACCGTGCGATACCATCTGCACCATGCCGCCTTCAAGGCCAAGCACAGCACCGGAATCGGCAGCAGAGTTCTGCGCGATCATGAAGACAATGAAGAAGCCCAGGGTGACAAAACCCATGTGCGAGATCGACGAGTAGGCAATCAGCTTCTTCATGTCGCTCTGTACAAGGGCAACGAAACCGATATAGACCACCGCAATCAGTGAAAGCAGGATAATAATCCAGTCGAGTTCGTTACTGGCATCCGGAGTGATCGGCAGGCTGAAACGCAGAAAACCGTATCCACCAATCTTCAGCATGATCGCTGCCAGGATGACGGAACCGCCGGTAGGCGCCTCAACGTGTGCATCGGGCAGCCAGGTGTGAACCGGGAACATCGGCACCTTGACCGCAAAGGCAAGGAAGAAAGCGATGAAGATCAGTATTTGCTCTTTAAGGCCCAGTTCGAGCACATGATAATCGAGAATCCCCATGCTGCCTGACTGGAAGTACATGTAGATCAGTGCGACCAGCATGAAAACAGAGCCAAGGAATGTGTAGAGGAAGAACTTGATCGTCGCATAGACGCGGTTCGGTCCGCCCCAGATACCGATAATCAGAAACATCGGAATCAGCATCGCTTCCCAGAAAACATAGAAAAGCATTGCATCAAGTGCAGCGAATACACCAACCATGACGCCTTCCATGATCAGGAATGCAGCCATGTAACTCGCCGGCTTGTACTGGATCACTTCCCATCCGGCAATGACAACAAGAATTGTAATAAATGTCGTCAACAGGATCAGTGGCATGGAGATGCCATCAATACCGAGATGGTAGTTGATATCGTATGCCGCGATCCATGGAGTATTTTCGACAAACTGCATATCTGCAGTCGTGACGTCAAAACCGCTCCACAGCGGAATGCTAAGTAAAAAGGTCAGAACAGCAACCACGAGAGCCAGCCAACGAGAGACGTTCGGGGCTTTGTCACCACTGCCGAGCACCAGCAAACCGCCTATAATCGGCAGCCAGATGACGGTGCTCAGTATCGGAAAATCTGCAAACATGCCCTAACCTATTCCTTCTATTCTGTAGATAATCATTGAAGAATCACGAACCAGCCGACAAGGCCAATCAATCCGAGAATCATCGCAATTGCATAGTGATTGAGAAAACCTGTCTGCAGGTAGCGCGCAACACTTGCGAGCCAACCAACACCATGCGCTGAGCCATTTACAGCCACACCGTCGATCAGGAACTGGTCACCGCCCTTCCAGAAGATCTTGCCCAGCATGCGACTGCCGCCGGCAAATACAAACTGGAAGAGTTCATCAAAACCGTACTTGCGATCGAGAATCGTGTAGAGCCAATCGAAACGTACCTTGATATCGAGTGCGATCGAAGGCTTCATCATGTAGATGTACCAGGCCGTCAGGAAGCCACCCAGTGCGAGCCAGAAAGGTGCTTGCATCACGCCGTGAACGACAAAGCCAAGCGCACCATGATAACCCTCGCCCATGTGTGCGAGCACATCATTAGCCGAATCGACATAGATCGCATCCTTGAAGAACTCACCAAACAGCATTGGTTCAATTGTGAACCAGCCGATAACCACTGACGGAATCGCCAGTAGCACCAGTGGCACAGTCACAACCCACGGTGATTCATGCAGATGCGCCTTTGCATGCTCATCGCGTGGTCCATTACCGTGGAAAACGAGGAAGAACATACGGAAGCTGTAGAGAGCAGTGACAAAGACGCCCGCCACCAGCAGGTAGTATGCGTAATTCGTACCGAAGCGATCAGCAAGATGGACAGATTCGATAATCGCATCTTTTGAGAAGAAGCCTGAGAAGAACGGCGTACCAATCAGTGCCAGTGATCCAAGCAGGGATGTAATCCAGGTGATTGGCATGTACTTCCTGATGCCACCCATGTTGCGGATATCCTGGTCATGGTGCATACCAATAATGACGGAACCGGCTGCGAGGAACAGCAGCGCCTTGAAGAAGGCGTGGGTCATAAGGTGGAAAACACCAGCAGCATAGGCCGAGGCACCCAGTGCAGCAATCATGTAGCCAAGCTGCGACAGGGTCGAATAGGCAACCACGCGCTTGATGTCGTTCTGCACGATACCGATCAGTCCGGTAAAGAATGCCGTGGTGGCACCAATAATTAGAACAAAGCTGAGAGCGGTTTCGGAGAGCTCGTAAAGCGGAGACATACGAGCCACCATGAAGATACCAGCGGTAACCATGGTTGCGGCGTGGATCAGTGCGGAGATCGGCGTCGGGCCTTCCATTGAGTCCGGCAGCCACACATGCAGCGGCATCTGTGCCGACTTACCCATTGCACCGATAAACAGCAGGACACAGATCACTGTCATCAGCGACCAGCTTGTCCCCGGGAAAACAGTGATCTGTTCATTTGCGAGACCGGCAGATTTCTCGAACACCTCGGCGTAATCGAGGCTGTTGGTATACATGGCAATTGCTGCGATACCGAGAATAAAGCCGAAGTCACCAACACGGTTGACCAGGAACGCCTTGAGGTTTGCAAAAATGGCTGTCTCTTTCTTGAAATAGAAACCGATCAACAGGTAAGAGACAAGTCCGACCGCTTCCCAGCCGAAAAAGAGCTGCATGAAGTTGTTCGACATGACCAGCATCAGCATCGAGAAGGTAAACAGGGCGATATAGCTGAAGAAGCGCTGATAGCCCTCCTCATGCGCCATGTAACCAACTGTATAGATATGCACCATCAGCGAGACGAAAGTCACAACCGCCATCATCATCGCTGTCAGCTGGTCTACAAGAAAACCGATCTCGAAGCGCAGGCCATCACTCACCATCCAGGTATAGAGGCTGAGGTTCTGTGATTCGGCATCACCATGGGTGAAACCAAGCAGCACGTAAATTGACAGCACACACGAGATGCCGACACCAATAATTGTTACCCAGTGTGCGCCTGCCTTGCCAACCTGGTTTCTCCACAAACCGGCAATGATGGCGCCAATCAGCGGGGCAAGAACAATTGTCAGATAGATAGTCTCCACGATCACCCCTTCAGCGTATCCAGATCCTGCACATTAATGGTGTGCCTGTTTCTGAACAGCACCACCAGTATGGCAAGCCCGATTGCAGCCTCGGCGGCGGCAACGGTGAGAATGAAGAAAACAAAAACCTGTCCAGCCATATCGTCAAGAAAGTACGAAAAGGCAACAAAGTTGATATTGACTGCGAGCAGCATCAGTTCGATGCACATCAGCAGCAGGATCAGGTTTTTGCGGTTAATAAAGATACCGGCCACACTCAGCGAAAAGAGTATGGCACTGACGATCAGGTAGTCAGATAATGCAATCACTCTTCTGCCTCCATCTTGATAACGCGCAGTCGGTGCTCTTTTTTCACCGTGACCTGCTTTGAAGGATCCTGATACTTGGTTTCAGGACGCTTTCTGAGTGTCAGGCTGATCGCTGCGATAATCGCAACCAGCAGAATGACGGCGGCAATCTCGAATGGATAGAGATACTCGGTATAAAGCAGCGTACCGAGAGCCTCGGTATTGCTGTAGTCAGCAGCCTTTGCTGCCGGTGCCGCATACTTGTCGAGACCAAAATAGGCAGGACCGACAACCATCAGTAGTTCCACCACCATGACAGCCGATATACCGATGCCAAGTGGAAGATACTTCATAAAACCGGCACGCATCTCGGAAAGATCGATATCCAGCATCATGACAACAAACAGGAACAGCACCATCACGGCACCGACGTAGACCAGTACCAGTGCAATGGCGAGGAACTCTGCCTCTGCCAGCATCCACAGTGCAGCAGCATTAAAGAATGCCAGCACCAGGAAGAGTACCGAGTGAACCGGGTTCCTGCGTGTAATTACCATGACTGATGCAAATATCAGCATCGCGGCAAAAACGTAGAAGAGAAATTTTTCAACACTCATGATGCTTTCCACTTACCTGTACTGTGCCTGTGCCGCACGGTCAGCAGCAATCTGTTCTTCAAAGCGTTCACCATTTTCAAGCAGTTTCTGCTTATTGATGACACTCCCCTCGCGGCTCTCGAAGTGATACTCATAGAGTCGGGTTTCGACAATCGCATCAACCGGACAGGATTCTTCGCAGAAGCCACAGAAAATACACTTGAAGAGATCGATGTCATAACGGGTTGTGCGTCTCTGTCCATCTTCGCGCGGTTCTGCCTCGATGGTAATGGCCAGCGCAGGACAGACAGCCTCACACAATTTACACGCGATACAACGCTCCTCACCGTTAGGATAGCGACGCTGCGCATGCAGTCCGCGAAAACGCGGCGATACCGGTGCCTTCTGCTCGGGATAGAGGACGGTAAACTTCTTGCGAAAGAAGTATTTGCCCGTCAGCTTCATGCCTTTCAGCAGTTCAAACAGGAACAGGCTTTTTACATAGTTGGTCACGGCTTTCATCAGTCAAACCACCATGGCATTTCGTAGACGACCGCCAGTCCGACGACCAGGATCCAGACAATCGTAATCGGTATAAAAACTTTCCAGCCAAGACGCATGATCTGGTCATAACGATAGCGTGGGAAAGTTGCACGGAACCACAGCAGCAGCACCATGAAGACAAAGGTCTTGGCGAGCAACCATACAATTCCCGGTACCCATTCAAAATATTGCTGGAAAAAGGTTCCCTCAAACGGTGACAGCCAGCCGCCCCAGAACATCAACGCGGTAAGGGCCGAAATCAGGATCATGTTGGCATATTCGGCGAGGAAGAATGCAGCAAAGGTCATGCCCGAGTATTCAACATGGAAACCGGCGACGATTTCAGATTCACCCTCGGCAACGTCGAAAGGTGCACGGTTGGTTTCAGCCACACCCGCAATCATGTAGACCATGAAGAGCGGAAACAGCGGCAACCAGAACCAGTGAACTGCACTACCCGCCTGTGCCTGTACGATATCACCCAGGTTCAAAGAGCCTGCAGCGACCAGCACGCCGACAAGGGCAAAACCCATGGCGATTTCGTAAGATACGATTTGTGCAGCGGAACGCATCGCGCCGAGGAATGCGTACTTGGAATTTGAAGACCAGCCGGCGATGATAACACCGTAAACAGCCAGTGATGTCAGTGCAAGAATGTAGAGCAATCCTGCATTGATGTCTGCAAGGACAAGGTTCTCATCAAACGGGAACACGGCCCAGGCTGCAAGAGCCGGACCCAGGGTCAGCATCGGCGCAATAACAAACAGAAAAGGATTCGCCCTTGTCGGAATGACGATCTCTTTAAACATCAGCTTCATGGCATCTGCAATCGGCTGCCCCAGACCCTGAAGCTTGAAGCCGAAGAAACCGACGCGGTTAGGACCGATACGCACCTGCATGGCACCGATAACACGACGCTCTAGCCAGGTGTAATAGGCAACGGCAATCATTAGCGGTACTACGATGACAACGATTTTGACCAGGATCTGAACGATAACCGGTAGTGACTCCCACAGTGCGATCATTGATTCAATCATACGATCACTCCTGTATCAGCCTTCTCGATCATACTGTTTCCCCAAATTAAATCACCTGACTGGGAGGCGTAAACCAGTACATCTTCACACAACTCATCATCTGTAACGACCTTTGCGCTGCAGTGGTTTTCACCCTGCTTGAGTATTGCCCAGTTGCCATCAGACAAACCATGTGCAGATGCCGTTTGCGGATGCATTCTGAACACGCAACGTGCATCTTCGGTTGACTGAAGCGGTTCGCTGCGGCGTACAACCGCGTCAACACTGTAAGCTGGAACGTAGGGCGTTGCCTCTACTCCACCCGCCTCGGTCTTACTCTCGCTTGCGCCAGACTGACCCACCTTCATCTCTGGCAGGCTGTCATCACACTGTTGTATGAGCTCGTTGCAAACATCTTCAGAGCTTTCGTAATCAAATCCTTCCAGATCGAGGAAATTGCCGAGCACGCGAAGAATCTTCCAGCCGGGTCGTGATTCACCCTTGGGCTTCACCAGGCCGTTGAAACTCTGCATATCACGTTGCGCGTTAACATAGGTTCCGGATGTTTCACTAAAAGGTGTCATCGGCAGCACGACATCTGCCACTTCCATCAACGCATCAGACATATAGGCGGAAACGGCAATAACAGATTCGGTTCCTCGCAGTGAATTCACCAGTGCACGACCACGTGCCACATCGGCCATCGGTTCAACACCTATCAGCAATGCACATTGCGGTGGTGGCGTCATCATCTCGTTAACCGAGCGACCTGATGCTGAGACAGGTTTACCGCCAGGTAACCTGTTTGGTACAGCTCCTGCAATCCAGGCACCAACACTGTTGGCAGCCTCGGGAATAATACCCAGGGCACAGCCCGTTGCCTCGGCAACACGAGCTGCAGTATCGCGAACGATTGAATAATCAGGGTGTGAAACAGCAATATTACCCAGCAGCACAACTGCATCTGCAGCTGAACGGAGATTCTCTGCAATTGCACGTATCTCATCACTGACCGGCATATCTTCGTCGCCGGCACCAACTGCACTGGCAAGTGCCTGCAAGGTCTTGACCATCTCGGATGGCTTGACCACCAGTGACGGTCCAGCGGTGTAATTCGCATTAGTTGAAAGCGGATTGATCGACATGACGCTTGCGCCACGATTGGCAGCGAGTCGCAGGCGATGATTGATCATCGGCTGTTCCTTGCGCACGTTCGATCCGACCAGCAGAACTGCATCGGAATTTTCAAGGTCGTCAAGAGTAACGCCGAGCCAGCTTACCTGCGGGTCTGCGGAATCTCCACGGAAATCGATCTGGCGCAAACGATGATCAATATTGTTACTGCCCATATCCCGCACCAGCTTCTGCGCAAGATACATCTCTTCAAGCGTGGCAGATGGTGATACCAGTGTCATCACCTCGTCAGGTTGTGTTTTCACCTTGGCGAGAGATTCTGCAGCCTTTGTTAGCGCATCATCCCACGAAACCGTTTTAAGGGAACCGCCTTCGCGAACCATCGGCTGGGTGAGACGCTCTTCGTGATCAAGACCTTCGTAGCCGAAACGGTCACGATCAGAGATCCATGACTGGTTTATCGCATCATTCTCGCGCGGCACAATACGCATCACCTTGCCACGACGCACATGTGCATAGAGGTTCGAGCCAACAGAGTCATGTGGTGCAATTGTCTCTTGCTGGGTCACTTCCCAGGCTCGTGCGGTATAGCGGAATGGTTTTGAAGTCAGTGCGCCAACCGGGCAGAGATCAATGACGTTGCCCGATAGCTCGGATGTCATCGCATGTTTGACATAGGTGCCAATCTTGGTGTGTTCACCACGTCCTGTTGCACCCAGTTCGCGCAGTCCGGCAATCTCGTCGCCAAAACGCACACAGCGCGTGCAATGGATACAGCGCGTCATCTCGGTAGCAACAAGTGGACCGATATCCGGATCCGCAACCACGCGCTTGTTCTCTGCGAAACGTGAAACGTCATTGCCGTAGCCGATCGCAACGTCCTGCAGCTCACACTCACCACCCTGGTCACAGATCGGACAATCAAGCGGATGGTTGATCAGCAGGAACTCCATGGTTCCTTTCTGGGCTGCACGAGCCAGCGGTGACTTGGTAAACACCTTCATACCATCGGCACAAGGTGTTGCACAGGCAGGCAACGGCTTGGGTGCGTTCTCTACTTCGACAAGGCACATACGGCAGTTCGCCGAAATCGACAGGTTCTTGTGATAGCAGAAACGCGGAACCGTGATACCGGCAGCATCTGTTACCTCGATCAGCATCTGACCAGGCTTTGCAGGCAACTGGTTGCCGTCTACTTCTATTGTAATGGTCTGTTCTTCACTCATTGCCATTACACCATGCATTTTCCGTGATCGATATGAAACTGGAATTCATCTCGATAGTGTTTGAGAAAGCCTGCAACAGGCATTGCTGCTGCATCACCCAGTGCGCAGATCGTGCGCCCTGCAATTTTTGCTGCGACATCATCAAGCAAGTCGAGGTCTACCTGCCTGCCCTGCCCGTTTTCGATTCTGTGGATCACACGATGCATCCAGCCGGTACCTTCACGGCATGGCGTACACTGCCCGCACGACTCCTCGTAATAGAAGTAGGAGATGCGGTCGAGAACCTTGACCATGCAGTTGGTGTCGTCCATTACGATAACGGCACCTGAACCGAGCATTGAGTCGGCGCTGGCGATACTATCGTAATCCATATTCAGTTCCATCATCTGGTCGCCGGGAATAACCGGTGATGATGATCCGCCGGGAATGACCGCCTTGATATTGCGACCATCCTTCATACCGCCGGCAAGTTCCAGCAACTCGCGAAACGGTGTTCCCATGGGGATTTCATAGTTACCGGGGCGGTTGACGTTCCCCGAGATAGAAAAGAGTTTTGCACCGCCGCTGTTAGGCACGCCAATATCTGAAAACCACTGGCCGCCCTTGTCGAGAATGACCGGAATCGAAGCGAATGATTCAGTATTATTGATAACGGTCGGCTTGCCGAACAGGCCAAACATCGCCGGAAATGGCGGCTTGAATCTTGGCTGGCCTTTTTTGCCTTCGATTGACTCGAGCAGTGCAGTCTCTTCACCGCAGATATAAGCACCGCCACCAAGGTGGCTGTGTATATCGAAATCAAAACCCGAACCGAGAATGTTCTCGCCAAGGTAACCAGCAGCACGCGCCTCTTCAAGCGCCTCTTCAAAACGGAAATAGGGCTCTCGAAATTCGCCGCGAATATAGTTGTAACCGGCAGTACCGCCAATCACGTAACCACAGATAATCATACCTTCGATCAGCTGGTGCGGGTTATACCTGAGGATGTCGCGGTCTTTGAATGTACCGGGCTCGCCCTCGTCCGAATTACATACCACGTATTTTTCGACGGGCGTGGTGCGATTGATAAAGCTCCACTTCAGGCCAGTCGGAAAACCAGCGCCGCCGCGGCCACGCAGATTCGAGAGCTTGACCTCTTCGATAATTTCGTCAGGCGAGGTCTTCTCGCGCAGAATCTTCTCGAGAACCTTGTAACCACCCTCTTGCCGATACTGCTCAATCGTCCAGGGAGCATCACGGTGCAGGGTGCGAAAACAGACTTCGTTAGCCATTACTCAAGCTCCTCCAGGATCGAATCGATTTTCTCCGGTGTGAGATTCTCGTAGTAATGGTCGCCGATCTGCATCATCGGGGCGCCACCACAGGCACCGAGGCATTCGACTTCCTTGATGCTGAACTTGCCGTCGTCGGTCACTTCACCAAAACTGATGCCGAGACGCTTGTTGAGATGTTCGAGAATTGAATCCGAGTTATTCACCATGCATGAAATATTGGTGCAAAGACAGATCTTGTGACGACCAACCTCCTTGTGTTCATACATGGAGTAGAAGGTTGCGACCTCGTAGACGGCAATTGCAGGCATATCGAGATAAGCCGCCACCTGGTCCATCAGTTCACGTGTCAGCCAACCACCGTTCATCTCCTGCACAGCAGTCAGCGCCGGCATGCAGGCAGACTGTTTCCAATCTGCCGGATACTTGGCAATGTGCTTGTCGATTTCCGCCCGAACTTCGTCGGTGAAGAGTGATGTTTTATCTATTTTCATCTCTATCTGTCTATCTCACCGAAAACAATATCCATGGTGCCGATAATGGCAACCACGTCGGCCAGCATGTGTCCCTTGGCCATCGTCTGCATCGCAGAGAGGTGTGCAAAACCTGGCGCACGTACCTTCAGTCTGTAAGGCTTGTTGGCACCGTCGGAAACGATATAGCAGCCAAATTCACCCTTGGGCGCCTCGACAGCTGCATAGACCTCGCCTTCTGGCGGACAGTAACCTTCTGTAAAGAGTTTGAAGTGATGAATCAGGGATTCCATATCATCCTTCATTTCGGCGCGCTTTGGCGGCGCAACCTTGTGATCATTAATCATGACCGGGCCCGGATTGTCGCGCAGCCACTGAACGCACTGCTTGATGATACGAGCTGACTGGCGCATCTCTTCAACACGCACCACGTAACGGTCGTAGCAATCGCCGTTGGTACCGACCGGAATATCAAAATCAAGCTTGCTGTAGGCAGCGTACGGCTGCTTCTTGCGCAGATCCCAGGCAACGCCTGAACCGCGCAGCATAGGGCCGGTAAATCCCATGTTCTTTGCATCTTCAGGCGACACCACGCCGATTCCAACGGTACGCTGTTTCCAGATACGGTTATCGGTTAGCAGTGTTTCGTACTCATCGATGCAGTGTGGAAAACGGTCGGCGAAATCGTCGATGAAATCGAGCAGTGAGCCTTCACGTGCACTATTGCGGTAATCGGCATCTTTCTGCTTGAGCCACTTGTTCGCCTCGTACTTCGGCATCTGCTCAGGCAAATCGCGGTAGACGCCACCGGGACGATAATAGGTCGCATGCATACGCGCTCCGGATACCGCCTCGTAGCAGTCCATCAAATCCTCGCGCTCACGGAAAGCGTAAAGAAATACAGTCATGGCACCGAGATCGAAACCATGGGTACCGATCCACATCAGGTGGTTCAGAATGCGTGTGATCTCGTCAAACATGGAACGGATATAGAGAGCACGTTCCGGTGCCTGGATACCGAGAAGTTTTTCAATTGCCAGCACGTAGCCGTGCTCGTTACACATCATTGATACATAGTCGAGACGATCCATGTAACCGATGCTTTGGTTATAAGGCTTGGTCTCGGCGAGTTTTTCAGTACCGCGATGCAGCAGGCCAACATGTGGATCGGCGCGTTCAACAACCTCACCATCCAGCTCAAGTATCAGGCGCAGTACACCATGCGCGGCCGGATGCTGGGGGCCCAGGTTGACCGTGTAGTTACGAATCTCAGACATCGGCTTCACCCTCTTCCTCTACTGCCGGTTCTTCGGGTTTCCAGCCTTCCTCGTAGCGATTGTCGTGACGAATCACGCGCGGTACCAGGGTGCGCATTTCAATACTGACCGGCTCGTAAACAACTCGCTTCTGTTCCGGGTCGTAGCGCATTTCGACTTCGCCCTCGAGTGGGAAATCCTTGCGCAGTGGATGGCCGATAAAGCCGTAATCGGTAAGAATTCGACGCAGATCAGGATGCCCCTGGAAGAGAATGCCAAACATATCGAATGCCTCGCGTTCGAACCAGTCAGCCACCGCCCACAGGTCGACGACAGATGGGACAACCGGGTAGTCGGAGTCGAGCAGCGTTTTGACGCGGATGCGATGATTCTTGACCACAGACAAGAGGTGATAGACAACGGCGAAACGTGATGCAGGTTCCGGGTTGAACATACGGCGGTCGACACCGCGGCAGAAACCGTCATTGTCTGTTGTCCACTCGCTCATGCCATAGGCAGAGAGATCGACACCGCATATATCCATACAGGTATCAAACTGCAGGGGGCGCGCATTGCGCAGTGTTTTCATGGTCTCGAACAGCTTGTCACGCGGGACTTCGAGGGTAATCTCCTCAAGCTCACGGTGAAAGGAGACATCTTCCTCTTCCTCGAAGATTTCTTCGAGTTCGTCGGCAAGTTCGTCGAGGCGCTCAGCAAGCGTCATGATTCAAATCGTCCTGTATCCAATTCTGTTTAACGTGCGATGGTATTCGTACGTCGTATTTTGTTCTGTAACTGCAATATGCCGTATAGCAAGGCTTCCGCAGTTGGCGGGCAGCCTGGTACATAAACATCCACGGGAACCACCCTGTCACATCCGCGTACCACGGAATAGGAGTAATGGTAATAACCGCCGCCATTGGCGCAGGAACCCATTGAGATAACCCAGCGTGGTTCTGCCATCTGGTCATAGACCTTGCGCAATGCAGGTGCCATCTTGTTGACCAGGGTGCCGGCAACGATCATAACGTCCGACTGGCGCGGGCTTGGACGGAAAACAATACCGAAGCGGTCCATGTCGTAGCGCGCTGCAGCTGCGTGCATCATTTCGACAGCACAACATGCAAGCCCGAATGTCATCGGCCACATGGAACCGGTGCGCGCCCAGTTGATCAGTTTATCTGCGGAAGTGGTAACAAATCCTTCCTTGAGCAGGCCCTCTACTCCCATTCGAGTGCTCCTTTCTTCCATTCATATATAAAGCCAACAACAAGAATGCCGAGAAACAGCACCATGGCCCAGAAACCGACAAGTCCGATCTGGTCAAGAGCAACCGCCCACGGAAACAGGAAGGCAATCTCAAGATCGAAAATAATAAAAAGGATGGCGACGAGGTAGTAACGCACGTCAAATTTCATACGGCTGTCTTCGAAGGCCTCGAAGCCGCATTCAAAAGGTGATCGCTTTTCGCTGTCAGGCTTGTGTGGCCCCAGCAAAAAACCCAATCCAACAACAACGGCACCAATAATGCCACCGAGAGTGATAAACACCAGGATGGGCAGATAATTCTCCAACATCGGGAGTTGTCCCCTTTATTTTTCTGACTCTGTTATCACGAAAAGGTGATAAAACCCCATCCGTAATACCACTTTTTAAACCTGAACCAGTCTAATCTGCTTGCCGAGTGTGTGTCAAACCAGAGTGATTAGTGCCAATTAGGCCTTAAATAGATTAATTTCAATTGGTTACAGAATATTCGCAAAAATTAATATGATTTTTATTGCGCGCATAAAAAATTGGTATCACGAGATGTAATCAGCAATTGAGTTGATGCCTTACAGCCGTCCTGAAACGGCAACCTTTAATTTTCTTCTTCGTTCAGATACTGTGCACATGAATCAACATGATGCAGCACATAGAGAAGGACTGTTTTTTGAGCGCAGCTAACAAACCGCGGCAGATGACTAATGATGAGAATGGTATATGAAGATACAATTCCCGCCTGACGCCTATGACGAACAGCTCAAGCTGAAACCTTCAACCGGCATGCTCCTTGTCCTACTCTATGCCATCCGTCACGTCTTCCTGATTTTTCTGGCCTATTTCCCCCTGATGCGAGGTGGCGGTGACGGCACATTTATCAAGGAATTCATCTCGCTTCAGGCCATGGTTGCCGATATACCTGCAATACTTTTGCTTGTCACCCTTGTCATGCGACAGCCGGGGGCACATCAGCTATGGCGTTCAATCTGGCAACATGGCAGGTTGATATTGATAGTAACGCTGGCAATACAATTGATCATGGACAGCCTGCAATCAGGCATGCAGATCATTGACAGATCAAGCCAAGGAATGGTGTTACCCATCCTTCTCTACCTGCTGCTTGATCTCTACGTTATGGTTTATGCGATACGTTCCAATCGCATCAGGATGACATTTCTCGATTTCCCTGACGAAAAAAGTCAAAGACCGACAGGCCTGCTTGGAAAAGAACGTGAGGAGCATGAACGTAAGTTCGACGATGTGCTCGGTAAAATCATTGCCAGCGATCCGGACAGAGCTGAAAAACTCACGCAGCTGATCAATGAAACAAGCAACGAGGCAGCTGAAACATGGAATGAACTCGCGCACCAGGCAGTTCAGGAGAAGCGATACATGGATGCTGAAACCCTGATGCAGAAAACACTCCTGATAGATCCCGACAATGGAGCCTGTTATACCAATCTTGCAACTATCCAGCGACACATGGGTGAGCTACATAAATCGTTACAAAGTGCCAAAAAGGCAGTCAAACTGCTGCCAAATAACGCTGACGCCTATTTCAATCTTGCCCTGTCGCTGGCTGAAACCGGCAGGACGGCAGCGGCAATTTCCAGTTACCAGAGTGCATTGAAGCTCAATCCTCAACATCATTACGCTTGGAAAATTCTTGGGATTCTGTTGCTTAATACAGGTCAAGAAGAGGCTGCCCAAGAGGCGCTTGAGAAAGCACGGATACTGGCTCAGAAACATCAGCAGCAGAGGGTATAAATATGACAGCCAGACGTACCAGGCGATTCTCCCACAAGCCGGTGGTAAATTAATGGCCCGGACCACACAATACAGACCCGTACAAAATGACGGCAGCGTAAGTCTTGATCTCGGATCAGGTCTTGAGCCGAGAAACCCTTTCAAAGCGGATGCCGTCATGGGAGTGGACATACGTGAATCAGAAGATGGAACAATCGTCTCTGCAGACCTTGCGATTGAGGCTATTCCATTTGAAAGTGACAGCTTCGATTTTGTCACTGCATTTGACTTAATCGAACATATTCCCAGGATAATCTATGCACCTGAAAGAAGATTCTGTTTTGTTGAGTTAATGAATGAAATTTACAGGGTGCTTAAACCGGGAGGACTGTTTTACTCCTTTACCCCGGCTTATCCGGCCTCGGCTGCGTGGAGAGATCCAACACATGTCAACATCATCACAGATGAGACATTCCTCATGTATTTCGATGACGAAAAACGCTGGGCCAGTATGTATGGATTCAACGGTTACTTTCACATAGAAAAACAGACGCGAGCCAAAAATGGCATTCACCTCGAAACAGTCATGAGAAAAATGCTTCCTGTTGAGAAAAGCGAGAGCCTTCAAGGTGATTGAACGGAATCTATTCCTCATGCTTTTCGGGACCTGCCCTCATGGGAAATAGGATGCGCTTACCTGCCCTGCTCCTGTGCCTGTTTCTATCAGCCTGTATCAGCATTCCGACACCAGCTGAACGAACACAATCTGCAGAGCAGCTGGTAGCATCTCACGGTTGGAAATCACAACTCCTGAAGACGAATGAGTATGATCTTGTCGCGTTTTCCCCAATGCCAATGCCTGCTGGTGAAATCCTGACCGTCTATATCGAGGGTGATGGCTTTGCATGGATATCATCATCTCAACCATCCAGTAATCCCACGCCAATTAATCACCTGGCACTGAAACTGGCTCTTGCAGATCCGCTTGGCGATCCGGTCGCCTACCTGGGTCGACCATGTCAGTATGTAAACAATGATAAACGCTGCAAGCAGAGTGCATGGACCAACAGGCGCTTTTCCCGCCAGGTGATCAATGCATCCAGCCAGGCTATCGACCAGTTAAAACAGCAGTCAGGTGCAAGCAGGCTGAGACTGGTCGGGTTCTCAGGTGGCGGTGCCGTCGCGGCCCTGCTGGCTGCACAGAGAAATGATGTTTCCATGCTGATCACAGTTGCAGGAAATCTTGATCATAAGACATGGAGTAAACATCATCGTTTAACGCCTCTCAGAGGCTCATTGAATGCCGCTGACGCATGGCAGGATTTACAAGCGATACCGCAAATACATTTTGTCGGAGGCAAGGATAAGAGTGTGCCGCCACTGGTTGCTAACGCGTATCGCTCACGCTTCCCTTCATCCAGTAAGCCGAGCATTCAGTTACTGCCAGAATTTGGTCACCACTGCTGTTGGGTGAATGAATGGCCTCGTCTTGCCAGGGCGACAATTGAGTGAAGTGATTTGAAGCAAAGGAGCAATTCCGGAAAACAAAAAAGGTCGTCCACTGGACGACCTTTTCTGAAGATGGTGCCGAAGGCCGGACTCGAACCGGCACGGCTCACGCCACTACCCCCTCAAGATAGCGTGTCTACCAATTCCACCACTTCGGCAAGAGGAGCGCATTCTATGTGATTCTGTGAAAGATAGAAAGAGCTAAAAACTAAATAATTGTTATTGACCGGGCTTTTCTTCAGGGACTGCAGGCATCTCGGTCTCAACTGCTGCAGCCGGCACTTCAATTTCTGCTGCAGGGATAGTATCGGCAGCAGAAACAGGCGATTCAACAACAGGCGCAGGTACAGGTGATACAGGTGCTGCTGGTGCAGCAGGAATTGCTGCCTCACCACCGCTTTCCTCTGTCATGACAGAGTCATCCATGAGGTTGGTGGTGTCAGTCGCCTGAATAGCAAACCAGGCCAGTGTCATTGCCAGCACGAACCAGAATGCAGCAAGAATGGCAGTTGCACGACTTAGAAAGTTTGCAGAGCCCTGGGATCCGAAAACAGTCGCGGAGGCGCCGCTTCCAAACGCAGCACCCATATCAGCACCCTTGCCGTGCTGAATCAGCACAAGGCCGACTACGCCAAGCGAGACAAATAGAAAAACAACAATCAGTATACTTTCGAGACCCATGGATTTACCGTTTTTGGTTCATTCAGCCCTGGTTTGCAGCCCGGGCAATAGTAAGAAAATCATCCGCCTTGAGTGATGCACCACCAATCAAGCCGCCGTCAATATCCGGCTGTGACAGCAACTCTGCTGCATTACCGGCATTCATGCTGCCACCGTAAAGAATCTGTACCTTTTCAGCTACAGCCGCATCTGCGGCAGCAACACGACCACGAATAAAGGCGTGTACATCCTGCGCCTGTTCAGGTGATGCCGTTTTACCGGTACCAATCGCCCAAACCGGCTCATAGGCAATAACGCCCTTGGCCATGCCTTCGGCACCAACACGCTCAAGTACTGCATCAATCTGGCGTGCAACAACATCTTCAGTGATGCCCTGCTCGCGCTCTTCAAGCGTTTCACCAATACAGAAGAGTGGAACCAGGCCATTGTTGATTGCCTGTTCAAACTTCTCGGCTACCAGTGCATCACTCTCTGCGTGATAGGTACGACGCTCAGAGTGTCCGATGATTGCGTACTTGCAGCCAAAATCCAGCAACATGGATGCCGCGGTTTCACCTGTGTATGCACCAGAGTCCTGAACAGATACATCCTGTCCACCCCAGGTTACAGCACTGCCTTCCAGGCTCGACTGGACGTCGGCGATATAAATAGATGGTGCACAAACTGCAACTTCAGCAGTGTTCACATCGCCCATACCTGTTTTGAGACCATCCAGCAGGGTCGCGATACTCTCGCGAGAACCATTCATCTTCCAGTTACCGGCAATCAGCGGCTTACGCATAACTCTTCTCCACTCTGCTGCAGACTATGTTTATTATTTAGCACCGGTCTGCAGGTATTTAATTTATGTATTTAATTATGGTGCCCGGGGCCGGACTCGAACCGGCACGGCCGCAATGGCCGACGGATTTTAAGTCCGTTGCGTCTACCAATTTCGCCACCCGGGCAGATTGATATCGAAAAAATATGGAGGCTGAGCCCGGAATCGAACCGAGGTCCACGGATTTGCAATCCGCTGCATAACCACTCTGCCACTCAGCCATTCAGTATAAACAAGGGCTTACGATTCCCCTCTATACTTTGAAGGCGCGAATCTTAGCACATAGTGCACCCTATGTGCACCTGAAATTACAGCATTTTCGTGGTTCTGCTCGGGAGGTTTTGGCTAAGCCTGTACAACCCCCTAAATCCGTGGACATCGGTTCAATTCAGACAGAGTGTAGATGGGTTAAGATAACCATACGCTCCATCACGATAACTCCTTGATTTGGACATCAGAATGCCAGAAGAAAATGCTATCCGTCATATCGAATCACTGTTAGAAAATCTATGTTTATCTTTTGAGAAAAAACTGTATTTCGTGTTTTCACAATCAGAGAAGGAGAAAAAGTCAGATTTGATATTGGTCGACGACTGATTGCTCCAGCATGGCAAGCGATCCCTTCAGAGCTCAGGGCTTCAATTCTCATCAACGGTGAGTCAGTCATTGAGGCAGATTTCAACTCTATGGCATCTACCCAACTCTATGCACGAGCCAATATTGCTCCACCTGCTGGGGGATCTTTTCACACTTGACAATGTAGACCCTATGTTCTGTCCTGTCATCAAGAAGATCATGAAACCGCGATTAACTCTTCAGACACCAATAAAGACTAACAAATCACGCTCTACATTATTTTTCGCGTCTCGGAATCGACTGGAATTCTTCTTCAAATTTGTCAGCAGTCATAGGCTTTCCGAAATAGTAACCCTGGAACTGTTTGTAACCATATTCTATTAATAACCTGAATTGCTCTTCTGTTTCCACACCTTCCGCAAGTACATCCATACCAAATGACTCACCGACCTTGGCAATGGTCTTCACGATTGATTCATTGTTAGCATTGACACCAAGGTCATCAACAAAGCTTCTGTCAATTTTGATTATGTCAACCGGGAGCTTCTTAAGATATGAGAGGGAAGAATAGCCTGTACCAAAGTCATCCATTGCAATACTGATACCTGTTTTTTTCAACTGATGCATCTTCTCAATAAGGGCATCCAGATCATCGTGCGCCATGCTTTCCGTGATTTCCAACTCAAGACGATCAGAATGTACACCATATTCATCTACGAGGAGATTTACCTGGCTGACAAAATCATCCTGCATGAACTCCTTAATACTGATATTCACTGCAAGCTTTAAATGCTTCATGCTGTCGTGTTGCTGCCACTGACTTAGCGTACGGCAAGACTCCGTCAAAATCCAATGTCCTACAGGTACAATCAGTCCGCTATCTTCACATACTGGAATAAACTCGGATGGCGAAATCATACCTCGTTCCGGATGCGCCCACCTGACCAGGGCTTCCATTCCTATGATGCGGCCCTCATTGTCTACTTGTTTCTGGAAGTAAAGAACAAACTGTTTTTTCTTTAGTGCGATACGGAGATCAGATTCCATTTGACTGCGTTTTTCAAGTGAGGCCTGCATTTCCGGATCAAAGAAACGTAAACTGTTTCTACCCCGTTTCTTTGCTTCGTACATTGCCACGTCCGAACTGCGGAATATTTCATCAAAACTGACTTCATTTCCATAATACATCGTAATACCTAGACTTCCAGTACAGACGTAGCTCCTCCCTTCCAATATGTGTGGCTTAGCGAGGATTCTTATCAGGTTTTCTCCAATATGCCTGGCATATTGCATTGCCCGATTACCATCGCTTTCCAGCTCATGCAAAATGACAACAAACTCATCTCCTCCAAGTCTTGCAACAATATCGACTTCGCGAAGAGCGGTTGTCAGTCTATTAGCGACCTCTTTGAGTAGTACATCGCCCTGTTCATGTCCTAATGTATCGTTGATAATTTTAAAGTTATCCAGGTCGATAAACATCAGTGCGCCAAACATATTAGAGCGTTTGCTTTCCACCATGGCACGTTCAAGATATTCAACAAGCCTTCGTCGATTAGGAAGCCCTGTTAGTGGGTCGTAGTAGGCAAGTTCAAGTATCTGGTCCTGAGCTTTCTTGACTGACGAGATGTCTGAGAATATAGAAACGTAATTCGAAACCTGCCCATTCTTATCACTAACACTCGTGATGGTAGCCCACTTCGGATAGACCTCTCCATTTTTCCGTCTGTCCCAAATCTCACCTTGCCAACAGCCATCTTGATTAATGCGCTCCCACATATCATGATAAAAATCAGCGGAGTGACGACCTGACTGCAAGATGTTGGGATTCTTGCCAATCACCTCTTCCCGGCTATAACCCGTGACCTTGGTGAAGGCATCATTGACCCTTAGGATATCGCCCTGGGAATCAGTAACGAGCATTGCCTCATGGGAGTCAAATGCAGTAGCCGCAATCTGCAGCTCCTGTTCAATTGCACTGCGTTCGGTGATATCTGCAATTGTCGCAACGACATAACGCTTGTCATCCAGTCGCATTGGACTAATGCCAATCTCTACGGCTATTTCAGAACCGTCCTTGCACCGTGCGGTGAGATTGTGGTTCTCCCCCATTATTCTAGGCTTTGAATCTTTTCGATTCAGATAATTGACATAGTTAATTCGATGATCTGGGATGAATTTTTCAGGCATGAGCAGTTCCACTGACTGTCCATGTATCTCATCCTCGTCGTAGCCAAACATTAAAAGTACAATCTTGTTTACTCTAACAATCTGGCCATTCGTATCAGCTACGATGATGCCTTGAGGAGTCGATTCGATGATATGGTTTGCATAGACCTCACTTCTCTTCAGCTCCTCATATAGTGTTGCAACCTTTTGCTCCTGAGATGTGATCCCTTTCAGCATGTATTGAAAAGCGCTGACGAGGTATCCAACCTCGTCAGAAGTTCCTTTTGGAAATTCGATATCGTGTCTACCTTCAGCAATCGCCGAGGCGCCATTAGTTAATTGTGTGAGTGGAGAAAATATTTTCTTCAACATGACATACATAATGATGCCAAGTAGAAACGTGAGTACAAAGAATCCAAGCAGCATCAGGTTTCGAAATGCCACAGTTTCATTCTCAATAAGGGACTCCGGAAAAGAATAAATCAACAACATATATCTGTCCGGTCTATCTTTGTCGAAGTAAACCTTGCCTGCAACTGCGTGTAACAAGTCTTCTTGTTCTAAATGGCTATGGGTTGACACTAGTTTGTCTTTTTTCTGACTTAGATTATGTAAATCCGTTGATGGCATTTCATCTTGCCAGCGGTAGCGCTTACCCAAATCGAAGCCAAAGGTTTTCTCAGGGTAAGGATGAACAAGAAAATCACCCTCCTGATTGCTGACATAGCCTTTTATACCAGGTCGAATCTGCGACATTACTAAGTCAAAAACCGGGCCAATATCCATGTTGGCGACAACCATACCGAATAATTCTCCGTCTGGCGTGAATACAGGGACTGATGCCCTTATCGTTCTCACATGGGGTAACTGAACAACACCAAACTCGCGGTTCAACGTGACATCTGATATGTAAATCTCTCCTTCGGACATTTTTAGTGTCTCGATAAAGTATTTCTCATCGCCTTTAGACTGCAGTTGTTCACCTGTTGCAGTAATTATCTGGTCATTCTTGTAATCCACACGTATTAGCTCCTTTCCGTTATCAGCCACGCCGATATAACGAAGCTGAAAATAGAAGGGATTAGCCTGCAGAAATGCCTTGAAGATATCCTTGAGCCGCTGTTCCCAAATTGACCTCGAGTTGCCCTCTAGTTGATCAAATCCATTGTTTTTTATAGCGCGGGCAATTGCCTGTACTGGCGGTGTCTGGGAAAGAAACCTGGTTTGATTACGCAGGTTTTCAATGCGGATTATCAGGTGTTGACTACGATTGTCTAGCGCATTTTGTGCAATAGAGAGATAAGAATTATGTAACGCTTGGCGCTGGTCATATTGCACCTTGAAGTAGAGTAAGCTCCCTACAAGCAAAATGATCCCAAGGATTGTTAAAAACACCCTGTTCCTAAGCCCCAGGTTCCTGATGCTATCGATCATTATTATCGCTCTCCGAACCGCCTATTCTGAGACCTTCTTGTTATGCAATATCTATATTCAGTTTTTTATTATTGAAAGCCAAGTGTCATATAAACTTCTAAGATTTTGATACTAAAATAATTGTTGGGATTATTCCATAACAATAAAATTTTATTTATTACAGCGTACGGATTGGAAATTATCTAGTGTTTAGACCATCTATAAATTTTGTAAATCGTATAGCTGGTTGGACGCACTAATTTGCAGAGGGCCGATGAGAATATACAACGTCTGCTATTGGCCATAAGCAGACCTTCGTGAAAATCTCATGCCACATCCAGGCTGAACGACCGCTAACGACCAAAGCGGACATTTACCTTATGCTGATCGTAAAGCTGCAGCTGATACTGACCACGTGAGTGATAATTATCTCTGTGTAAGAAATAACTCGAATTTATCAGGTGGTATCGGTTGGCTATACAGGTACCCCTGGTAGTCATGGCAGCCAGCACGGGCGAGAAACTCGCGCTGTTCTTCCGTCTCGACACCTTCCGCAATGACCGCAAGATCTAGGCTCTGTGCTAGAGCCACAATCGTTTTGACAATTGATGCATCATTTGGATCGGTCATAACATCCAAGACGAAAGAACGGTCAATTTTCAACTTTTCCAAAGGCAAGCTCTTGAGGTATGTGAGCGAGGAGTAGCCGGTCCCAAAGTCATCTAATGCAAAGCCAATACCTTTGGACTTTAACATCATCATTTTGGCGATAACATCTTCTGTGTCAATCAACAATGAACTTTCTGTGATCTCTAGTTTGAGCTTTGTCGGATCGGCACCTGTACGGTCCAATATGGATTGCACCTGTTCGACGAAATCCTGTTGTCGTAACTGCTGGATACTGACGTTGACGGCCAGGCACAAATGATTGGTAAAGGGCTTTGTCGACCATGCAGCCAATTGTTTGCATGCTGATTCCAATACCCATTTCCCTAGCTCCGTAATTAGCCCCAATTCTTCTGCAGCAGGGATAAACTCATCTGGAAATATTATGCCCTGTTTCGGATGCTTCCAGCGCACTAGTGCCTCTGCACCCATGCAATTACTATCGCTATCCACTTGTGGCTGGTAATGGAGAACGAGTTGATCTTTGCGAATTGCCCTGCGAAGTTCTTTTACTAAACTCATATGGGCATCCACTACGACTTGCATCTCTGGATCAAAGAAGCGAAGGGTATTACGACCTGCTTCCTTAGCCTGGTACATCGCCAAGTCAGCCTGCTTTAGCAGGTTATCGATGGTCTCATCGTTCGTGCCGAACAGAGTAATTCCGATACTTGCTGTGCTTTGGAATTCATGACTATCAAGCAGAAATGGTTGATTGAGCAAATTGAGAATCTTCTCTCCAATAATTTCTACCTGATCCGCTACATCAGCGAATTGAGTGTTTACGTTTAGCAGCATGATGACAAACTCATCTCCGCCTAGCCGCGCCACAGTATCACGCTCACGAATGGCACTTGAGAGGCGCTGTGCAACTTGTTGAAGTAATACGTCACCCTTGTCATGACCAAGAGTGTCATTGAGCAGCTTGAAATTATCCAGGTCAATAAATAGAAGAGCGCCTTGTCCATGGTCCCGATCGCTGCTTGCCAAAGCTTGCTGCAAACGGTCAAGCAGCAAGCGTCGATTAGGTAATTGAGTTAGTGGATCATAGAATGCAAGGCTTCTTATTTCATCCTCAGCAGTTTTACGCTCGGTGATGTCTATCTGTGTACTAACGTAGTGCGTGACGACGCCGTCTTCTCCTTTAAGGGATGTGATAGTCATCCATTTTGGATAGACTTCCCCATTCTTGCGACGGTCCCATATCTCACCTTGCCAGACGCCAGTGTGTCTTATGCTATTCCACATCTCCGCATAAAAATTCTCATCATGATGACCTGATTTAAGCAATCGCGGTGTTTGTCCAACAAGCTCTTCCTCTGTATAACCCGAATCTTCAGAGAAAGCCCGGTTGATACGCAGAATTACACCATTAGCATCTGTCACCATGATGCCAACCTGAGACTCGAATGCAATCGCAGCGATTCGTAAGTCAGCCACCATCTGTTTGCGCTCAGAAATATCTTCGATGATCGACCAGATATAATGTTGCCCATCTTTGCCAGTGACCAGCATACCGTTAAGCTGTAAAGGGATAGCGTTTCCCTCTTTGCGAACATACTCTTTTTCATAAGGTCCGTAGACGCCAGTACGCTCTAGACTCTCAAGTTGCTTTGCCTCATCTGCTTCGTATTTTTTGGGTGTAAGAGCCCAGTAGTCGAGCGCCTTCACTTCTTCAGATGTATAACCGCAAATCCTCAGAAATGAATCGTTGAACTCTAGGAAATGACCTTTCATATCCGTAAGCGCAATACCTAGTGGCGATAGATTAAACAGTCCTCGGAGCTTTTCTTCACTCTCTTTCAGTGTGTGCTCGACTTGACGTTGCTCCGTCTGTAAGACGGTAACCAGCAAGCCAGTGATAGCGGTGGTGATCATATAGGCCCAAAGCAAGAATAGGCTAATCTGCTCATCTTCTAGAGAGAAGGTGCCTTTCCCGGTAAACAAACCCAAGGCAGCAACCACCGAGAAACCCAAACCAGACAGCGATGCACCGGTAATCCCAAATCGCAGGGCAGCACCGGCTACTAGAGGCAGAGTCAGGAATGCAAGTGGCAATGCTCCTCCCAAATATGAATATTCATGAATAAATGCAAACCATGCCAATGGTGTCGCCACCAGAATCCAGATCAATACTTCCCTGGGAACATGGGCAAGTTGAGCCAAGTTAATTCGGTTCAGAGTCAGTATAAGAGGCGCAGCCAGTAGCACCCCGACAACATCGCCCATCCACCATGTTAACCAAGCAGGCCCCGTATCTCTCAGAGGCATTATGTCGGCTAGGTAAAGACTGGTTACACCAATGGATGCCGATAACGCCATTCCCAGACAGGCAGCCACAATGAGCATACTTACATCTCGTTTCTGGTGAAAGCTTGTTTGGAAGCCGACACGTCGTAGCCACCCTGACGCTAGGAGTGAGCCAAGAGTACTGCCCATGGCAATGCCAACAGCCAAGGTTACGGTGGAGCCAATCGAAAGATTGACCAAAAAGGCACCCATGAAAATTCCAGGCCAAATAGCACTTCCCCAACGAAGCAATGCAGCCACCGCTATACCCGCAGGTAGCCAAACAAGTGTGATATGAGAGCCCGTGAAAGGTATCTTCAACCCAAGCCAACCTGCTGCAAAGTAAGCTAGAGACAGCAAGAGAATTCTGATGAGTCTTTGATGCATAACTGAGTTTAGCATCCTTAAGATAATTCGTGAATTCAATTTCCAAGTGCAACTCAACAGAGTTGGTTAGAGGGCAAGCTGCGGTAGCATAGGTAGCTTCTCTCACCGACCAAAGTTAGAGGAGCACCATGTACACGCAGCTTACCCAGGAAGAACGATACCAGATTCAGGCACTGATGAAAGCAGGTCACAATCAAACAGAGATAGCCAAGATACTTGGGCGCCACAAATCCACTGTCAGCCGCGAACTGAGGCGTAACCGTGGCTTGCGCGGCTATCGCCCCAAACAGGCCCATCGGCTGTCTGTAGAGCGCCGTCAGAGCAAGAGCCAGCCCCGTATTGCCACTACCCACTGGGAGCGAGTCGAGCATCTGTTGCGCGAGGACTGGAGTCCGGAACAAATCAGCCTGTGGCTGTGCAATGAGGCTGACATTCAAATCTCTCATGAGTGGATTTACCAGTACGTTCTCCAGAACAAATCCATGGGCGGTAACCTATACCGCCACCTGCGTTGCCAGAAGCAGCGTCGAAAGCGCTATGGCAGCTATAGCCGCCGAGGGCAACTGATTAACCGAGTCAGCATCGATGAACGTCCTGCCGTGGTTGATGAGCGTTCACGCTTCGGTGATTGGGAACTTGATACCATTATCGGAAAAGGCCACAAACAGGCCATCGTTTCAATCACCGAGCGTAAATCCCGATTGACGCTCATCCATAAGGTGGAGAGAAAAACCGCCAGCAACGTCACCAGCGCTATCCTCAAACTGCTCAAACCCATCGCCGGCCGCGTTCACACGCTGACCTCAGATAATGGTAAGGAATTCGCCGGTCACGAGACCATCGCTAAAGGCCTCAGTGCCAGGTTCTTCTTTGCCCATCCCTATGCCTCCTGGGAACGTGGCTTGAATGAGAACACCAATGGACTCATTCGCCAATACTTCCCAAAGCATCGGGACTTTACAACCATCACTCAGGCGGAAATCAACCAGGTGATGAATAAACTGAACAATCGTCCCCGAAAATGTCTTGGCATTAAAACGCCCAATCAAGTATTTTTCGGGATTAACCCATCCGTTGCACTAGTGAGTTGAATCCGCGTAAATATCTTACCTGATTGTAAAAAGAAAACATTGCTACAAAATCAGGCGAACAGACTGGACTGAACGACCGTTTCCGATCCAAAGCAGATCCTCAGACACTCTTAAGACGAATCAATGTAAATATCGCTTGCGAATTGCCTTGTGTAGCTCCATCGCAATCAGAACGGTTAGTGCAAATCCAAGTAATTCCAGCCAGTGTTGTGGTGAAATCGGTTGCACGTGCAGTACATCCCGAAGCCATGGTGTATACATGGCCCCAATATGCACGAGCTGGGCTGCAACTGTACCGATTAAAAGAATAGGATTGCGTAACGGGTTGTGTCGGAATACCGAGCGCGCTTCGGATCGGCAATTGAATACATGGACATTCTCGAATAGCACCATCAGCAGAAGGGTTCCATTGCGCGCCTCATCCAATGTATAACCTCTGGCGATGAGCCACTGAAAGAGAAGAAAAGCAACTGTCCCGATAACCAATGCGGAGATTATGACACGCTCAATCATGATCCGGTTGAAGATCGGTTCATGTGGTGATCTTGGCGATTGACGCATTTCGTTACCTTCGCCTGGTTCGAACGCGAGAGCCACATCTTGAATTCCGTTGGTTACCAGGTTCAGCCAAAGCAACTGTACTGCCATTAAAGGTAGAGGAAGCCCGGTCAACAACGCGAGTGTGAAGAGCACCAACTCCGCTGCACCAGTAGAGATTAGAAGAAAAATCACCTTTCGTACGTTGGCAAAAGCAACGCGGCCCTCCTCGACACCCGCAACAATAGAAGCAAAATTGTCATCGGTAACAATAAGGTCGGAAGTCTCTCTCGCCACATCGGTGCCATTCAGACCCATGGCGACTCCCACCTGCGCAGTGCGTAGTGCTGGCGCATCATTGGCTCCATCACCACTGACTGCCACAAAATGTCCATTCCGTTGCAAAGATTGAACAATCTCCAGTTTTTGGCGTGGTCCCACACGCGCGAAACATCGTGCCTTCGCGGTTAGCTGATCAATTGTTCCCGAATCCAGCGCGAGTTGCAGATCAGGCCCTGCCACCAATTGGTCGGCACTCTCCACAATGTTTAATTCTTGTGCAATGGTGAGGGCAGTAGCAGGATGGTCACCTGTAATCATCGCCACCTCTATACCAGCCTCGCGACATGCTGCTACGGCTCCCTTTGCCTCGGTGCGCAGTGGATCGATAATCGCCACCAGGCCGATCAATGTGAGCCCATGTAATTTCTCTTCCGTGAATGCCTGTGCTTGATCCAGCTCAATATCGCCGGCAGCCAGGGCAAGGACTCGATAGCCTTCATTCGCCAGGGATTACGCCAGTTGCTCAATCATGTCATGCTTTATTGCTATATCTTGCCCAGGGATCGCCATCGTCGTGCACATAGGCAGGAGACGTTCAAGGGCACCTTTTACAAAGGCACACTGTCTGCCATCCACACTATTTAAGCTGGCCGAGAATTGTTGCTCCGACTCATAGGGGATAGTCTCAATCTCGGGAAAGGTATTTGTCATCTCTGCCTTGACGACTCCAGCCTTATGCGCCATCACCAGGAAAGCGACATCCACTGCATCACCATGGTGAGACCAACCTGACTCGGTGCGACCAAGAAAGCCTTCATTAGTCAGCACTGCCACCTGGCAAAGGCGCTCCAGCAACGCCGCCTCATCTTCTGATGGAGCGCCGCGTGATGTCAGGATTGATCCCTCTGGCACAATACCTTCACCGCTAATTTCCCATACCTCACCGTTGGGTAAGGCGATTCGACGCGAAGTCAGCTGATTAACCGTGAGTGTGCCTGTCTTGTCAGTTGCAATTAAAGTACAGGAACCCAGTGCTTCGACGGCGATAAGTCGGCGTACAATAACATTGCGCTTGGCCATTCTCCGCATACCAATAGCCAGTGCGACGGTAAGCGCCACTGGCAGGCCCTCAGGAATTACAGATACTGCAAGGGCGACAGCAAGCAGGAACACTTCGGTGATTGGCGTAGCCTGCATCAATGCCATTACGAACATTAACAATGCTGCAATGCCAACTAAGAGCGCTACACGATGGGTAAATCGATCCATGCGGACTTGCAAAGGCGCTTTGGGTGAGGGTTTGAAAAGGACATCAGCAGCAATTCGGCCCAGTACCGTATTAAGCGCAGTAGCCACAACGACACCTCTGCCGCGTCCGCGGCTTGTCAACGTGCCTGTATATAGCATATTGACCCGGTCTCCCAGGGCGGTGTTCTCCGGCAAAACAGTTTTGGCATCTTTCAGCACGGGTAATGACTCACCCGTTAATAAGGATTCGTCTACCTCCAGATCATGGGATGCCAGCAATCGCAGATCTGCCGGGATTTTATCACCGGGCACTAAAAGCACTATATCGCCCGGGACTAACTCTTCGGCCTTGATTTCGTAAGTATCCCCCTCGCGTAACACACGACAACGTATACTGACCAGCTCTTGCAGCGCAGCGGCAGCTCGCTGTGCGGAATATTCCTGGACAGTTCCAATAACAGCATTGATAAGCAATACTGCTGAGATAAATCCCGCGTCAGACCACTCTTCGATCATTAGAGAGAACAGCGCGGCCACAACAAGAACATAGATGAGCGGACTCGCAAACTGACGCAGAAAGAGCATCCCGATTCCCGGCAACTTGACTTGAGGCAGTGTGTTGCGGCCATATCGATCAAGGCGGGTAATAGCCTCGCTATGAGTTAACCCATGAAGCGAGCCTTTCAATTCATCAAGAACAGCCTCATCGGATACTGCATGGGGGCAACTTACAGGATCAATTTCATTTGTAGCAATCAAAATGGCAACACTCATTGGAATCCATGGTATAGATAGCATTACCCACACATACAATTGGGATCAAGTTTTATTCACCTTTCTGAGTATCTGCTTCTGACCGAAAGCAGACATTGGCAACAGGATATTCGTTGAGATCATGAGGAATGTCCTCGTGGCACTGAGAACAGCCGTCCCATGACGAGATGAGAAGGTAGATAGATGAGTAGTGGAAACAGCACCATTAGTAAAAGCACATACAGCGGTTCCGGTAGCATGGTCTGGGGAGTGCCACCAAAACCATATACCCAATTAATATTTTCAACCGGGTTACTCACCAGGTAGCTTACGGGTAACACGATCCAAGACAGCAGACTCTGTCCCAACAGCCCGAGCTGGTGGTAACCGAGCCTGTAAAGACACCACAGCAACACCACGGGCAAGGCAACATGAAACAATGACAAGGAGCGGACAAAGAGCGGTATGCTCGTTTCAAACATATACTGTGTTCCCTTAAACTCGATAGCATCGATTCCAATAGTTAGGCGGATGAGCAGGTCCGCACACCAACCCAGCTCAGGGATGAGTATAGCAATGGTCATCATGCTGAGAAGCAAGCGTGATTCCAACCACAAAGCAGCCAGCGTGACCAGCAGGGCAATATCCGAGCCCCAAAGAAAATTTGCCGGGCCGTACTCGAACCAATAAACCGGTACCAGCACCGCAACAAAAGCGGTATAAGCAAGCTTCAGGCAGCGAGGAATGGATCTGGTAGGGCGATGATTATTAATCGGTGCTGTCATACAGGAGTCTAATTTGATCAATGCAACGCTTTCTGTATGGAGATCAATTCAATCACATTATCCATGTTAACGATACCAGCAAGATGACCGGCCTCAATCACAGCAAATAAACGACACTTGTCACTCTGTAGTCGCTCCAACACCTCGTCCAATGGCTCATCTTTATCAGCGTACTGTAAACCTGTTTGCATCCAGCTACCTACACTGGCCTGAGCACCATGCTCATGCAGACCTCTCAACAAATCATTTTGTGTGAGCACCCCGACAATAGCTTCGCCATCCAGTACTGGAAAATCTTTCTGACTACCAGCCAGCGTCAACTGAATAGCACGATCCAAACGGTCATGCGAAGATAATACATTAAAATCTGTCAGCATGGCCTGCCCTGCAGAGATGCCCAGCAGCGTGGACTTCATCTCTTCTGCCGCCGCCTCGGAAGCAGCACCGATCCAAACGAACAGAGCTATAAACATGAGGAAAGGATTAAACATTAGTCCCATCAAACCCAGCCATAATGCAAATCCCTGCCCTACCTTGGCGGCCAGCTGTGTCGCTCTATTATGATTCATACGCAATGCCAGGACAGCACGTAATACGCGACCACCATCCATTGGAAAAGCAGGAATCAGGTTAAATACCACGAGTATAATATTGAAGAGCATCAACCGTTGTGCAAACGGACCTCCCGTAAGAGTAAGCTCATCAGCAGATATCATCGTATTTGTCACCGTTAGCCAGAACCACAACAATATTGCGATAATCAAGTTGACAGCAGGCCCCGCCAGTGCCACGGCAATTTCATGTTTTGGAACATCAGGCATGCGCTCCATCGCAGCAAGTCCACCGATAGGGAACAGTGTTATATGCTGTGTTCGAATTCCATATCGTTTTGCAGTTAGCGCATGTCCGAATTCGTGCAGTACAACGCAGGTGAACAGGGTGAGGATAAAACTAACACCATTAAGTGCAGCGCCCAAGGTGCCCTCAACCGCCCAGTAACTCAATCCGAGCCAGATGAGAAGTATAATAAGAGTTGCATGTATATATACATCAATACCTGCAACACGGACCAGCTTGAAGGACCATTTCATGTTTCATCACCATTAAATACTTCCATGACGCAGTATTACGGTACCTGTAGAAAAAATGCAACGGATGGGCCATGTCAGCTTATCCGCATTTTCCTGGTTTGATGAGAGAAATTATGAATAGATATTCAAATGACCGCTTCAGGCCGAAAGCAGTCATTCCATACGAATCACAAAGCTTTCGGGGTTATTGGGGGAAAGACCATGACTTAACACAGCAAGCTTCTAGCTAATTCTGGGAAATGTACTCAGATCCCTAATATCCCTGGCAAGAATTCTCATACCTGACAGTTTGTTTCGTAGAGGCATGAGTTTTTAGAGGGAAGTACGACGTAGACGCAGGGCATTGCTAACCACTGTGACCGAGCTCATGCTCATTGCAGCTGCTGCGAATACCGGACTCAGTAGTAACCCAAAAGCCGGATAGAGAATACCGGCTGCGATGGGGATGCCGAAGAGGTTATAGATAAAGGCACCGAAGAGATTCTGCTTGATGTTCTTCAAGGTTGCTTTCGATAAAGCTATCGCATCGGAGACGCCGCTTAACGACTGGCGCATCAAGGTGATGCCGGCCGATTCAATCGCGACATCCGTTCCTGTATACATAGCGATGCCGACATCAGCCTTCGCCAGTGCAGGTGCGTCGTTGATGCCGTCACCGACCATAGCAACTATCTCCCCCTTCGACTGCAGATCGCTGATGACCGCAGCCTTGTCAGCCGGCAGTACATCGGCAATGACTTTATCAATACCAACATTCGCAGCAATCGCCTGGGCAGTGCGTTGATTATCGCCTGTTAGCATGATGACCTTTAGCCCCATCTGTTGCATCCCTGAGATCGCCTCGTGCGAATCCTTGCGTGCACTATCTGCTATACCAATCAAGCCAATCAGCTGTTTATCTTTTGCCACATAGACAGGTGTGACGCCCTGCCCTGACAGTTCATCAGCTGTTTCAGTTTGATTTGAAATGTCGACACTCGACTCATGCATATACAAGGCATTGCCAAGCCTGGCGGTTTGACCTTCAATAGTTGCCGTTACCCCCTGCCCCCTGATCGAGTTAAAGGCATCGGTCTGCGGAATAGACTCTTTATCAACTGCATCACAGATTGCGCGTGCAATCGGGTGTTCTGAATGCTGTTCCAGTCCAGCAGCGAGTAACATCAGTTCTGATTCACTGATGCCTTCGATTGGCAGCCTGTGAGTAACAGCAGGTTTACCCTCAGTGATTGTGCCAGTCTTATCTAGAACCACGCTGGTCAACCTACCCGCCTGCTGCAAGGCATCACCACTGCGAATTAAAATACCAAGACCGGCTGCCCTGCCAATGCCGACCATAATGGAAATTGGTGTTGCCAGTCCCAGTGCACAGGGGCAAGCGATAACGAGAATCGTCATGAAGGAGACAACCGCATAACCAAACTGCGGTTGCGGCCCGAATAAGTACCAGACCGCTGCGGCAATAATTGCAATCGTCACCACGACAGGAACGAAGATTGCTGCGATCCGGTCGACCAGCCTGCCTATCGGTGGCTTACTTGCCTGAGCCTTGCGTACCTGTTCAATGATCTGCGCAAGTGCCGTCTCACGTCCGATATGTTTTGCGCGCATCAGAAAACTGCCGGACGTATTGAGCGTACCGGCAAAGAGTTGATCGCCCTTCTCCTTGCTGACAGGAATGGGCTCACCTGTGAGCATCGATTCATCAACGAATGAGTCACCGTCAATGACAACACCATCGACCGCAATACGTTCACCGGGACGAATCCGTATGGTCTCATCCAGACCAACTTCGGCTAATGGAATTTTCTGTTCAAACCCCTCGCGAATCACAGAAGCCTGCTTCGGTTGCAGTCCTATCAGTTTTTTCAGTGCCTTCGAGGTCTTGCCACGCGCCTTGCTCTCAAGTGCCGAACCGAGCGAGACAAGTGCAATGATAATGACAGCAGCTTCAAAATAGGCATGACGTGCGAGCGTCGGGAAGAGGTTTGGAAACAGTACGACGAGCGTTGAATAGAACCACGCAGTTCCAGTACCAAGCGAAACCAGGGTATCCATGTTGGCACGACGATTTTGCATCGCAGACCAGGCACCGCGAAAGAAATGGCCACCAACGAATACAAGCACCAATAGTGTGACCAGGCTAATCCCGATCCAGATACCCTGCGCCTGTTGCGGTGGTGGAATCAATCCAGCCATGCCCGGAATAAACAGTAACAGTCCGATACAACCGGCAATGATGGCGCGTCGCCAGAGGGTTCGATACTCTTTTAGCTCAGCCTCCTCCTTGGCAGATTCATCCTCTTCGCTCTGCAACAAGGCAGCTTCGAAGCCTGCCTTTTGTACAGCTCCGATCAGATCACCTGCATCTACCTTGCCGGTAATGGTTGCAGTGCGCTCACCGAGACTAACATCAACCTCAACAGCACCATCAACTGACGACAGTGCATCCTGTACAGATGCAACGCATCCTGCGCAGGACATACCGCCAATGGATAAGCGTATTGGCTGATTCATTAGATGTTCACCTCAGTGGGCCTAACTGTTCCGGCGTAATAATTTTTGCATCCTCTGGCAATTTGAAAAGTGACACCGGAACCAGTTCCTTATCGGAAAAATCGACCAGCTGTTCCGACTCTCCTTTCTGCTGACTCTGCATCATCAAGCCTTTGCCATACCTGAAGTCAGTCTCTTTTACATGAATCGCAATGTCACATGAGGAAACAAATTCCGGAGGTGTATTAGCTAACGTAACCGCATGCTGTTTCGCCAGCGTTGCATACAGCTGGTTCAGTGCCGTGCGGGCCAGTTGTAATTGTTCACCACCTGTTGTGGTGATCTCAAGGCACTGTTCGCCATTGGCAAACAGGTGTCGTTTGACAAGTTGCAGTCCCGACTTGTCATCAGACTCAATCGTTTCCCTGGTTTCAATATGAATATTTTCACCGATATCTGTCTCAGCATCAGGCGTAGGCTTGATCATCAGTACCGTTGGCCCCTCGAGATCAACGTTATAAAGTGTGCTGGTATCAAGCTCATACAAAGTGTAACTGCCTACAGGTTCACCACCGGCTACCGGCTCATCGAGGCGCATCATGTTTTCTGCGACCAGAATGCGGGAAAACCATGGTGCTGTACCCGCCTCATCGACACGGTAGACAAGCATCTGTACCTGAACCTGTTCAACGGATGCAGGAGTCTGCTGTTTACTTTCTGTCTCAGCGAAACCTGCCGGGGCAGCCATCAACAGGAGAATGGATATCAGTTTCTTGTACATAGTTCCTGCAATTGCTCCAGTTCATTGTCGGAAAAGCCGGCCTGCTTGCGTGTTTCCCAATGCAGCGGGCAGCGAATATCAGATGCCAGGTAAGTTTGAACCAGGTCGAGCCAGGTTTGTTCCGCATCAATACCACGCTCTTTGCACAGGAAACTGAACCAGCGGGATCCCGCCTCGACGTGCCCGATCTCCTCGCTGAGGATGATCTTGAGTATTTCAGCAGTCTCAAGGTCACCGATCTTGCGGAAGCGTTTGATCATGTCTGGCGTCACATCCAGGCCGCGTGCCTCCATCATACGCGGCACCATGGCCATGCGGTGTACCAGGTCATGTGCTGTTCGCATCGCAATTTCCCATAAACCATTGTGCGCGACGAAATCACCATAATCATAATCCATTTTATTCAATTTATTACGTAATAGATTGAAATGCTTGGATTCTTCATGTGCTACACGGAGCCAGTCGCCATAGTATTCCACAGGCATTCCGGGATATCTGTAGACAGCATCAAGCGCCAGATTGATGGCGTTAAATTCGATGTGTGTGACCGCGTGAATCAGTGCAGCCTGCCCTTCCTGCGTTCCAAGGCCACGGCGCGGCAATGCGCGCGGATGTACCAGCTCGGGTTTTAACGGACGCCCGGGCTCGGTCACATCCGTGCGCACAGCATCGCTGTCGCTCTCGATTTTCAGCAGGTTGTTATTCCAGTCACTATACAACCGGTCTGCAAGTTCACATTTGCGTTGTGGCTCCGCTTCCATCAGGGCTGCGCGTGCCCGCACGAAAAGATTGGTCGAGTCAGACATCGTCATAGTGGCTGCTTGCAGGCGATAACCAGGTCCATCACGTTGGTACCTGTTGCCCCCGTATGAACCAGTGCACCCAACTCGTCAAAATAACTGTTGCTGTCTGCGCGAACCAATGCATCATTGGCATTGAGCCCAAGTGAACGTCCATTCTCGATTGTCTGTGTATCCACAATCGCACCTGCATCCTGGCTGGCCCCATCGATGCCGTCAGTCGAGGCAGCCAGCACCCTGATATCCTCACTGGCGCCATCAATTCTTTTTGCCAGGGTTAACGCCAGGTGCTGGTTGCGCCCACCCCTGCCCGGATTTTCAGGCAGGTTCATGGTGGTTTCGCCACCCCACAGGTGAATTCCGGGATCGGCCTGTAACAGGAACGAGCCAATTTCCCCACCACGTACCACGGCATCGCCCTGCAACAGGCCATGCCTCATCACCGGCAAACCAAGAGGGAGAAGCGATTGTTCAGCCGCATCGAGCGCTATTGTGTTGGATGCAATCAATTGTTGTGAAATTGCAGGTCGCTGCGGAGAGTCACTACCGGTTTGAAGTAGTGTTTCTACCCAGGACGGTAGTGAAAGTGCCATGATTTTCGTCGATAGCTCTTGATCATCAGTCATCAGTCCCGATCCGATGCTGCCCAAGTCATCCCCGGGCACGTCAGAAATCAGCATCACCTGCGCATCATGATGCGGAAGAAAATCGAGCAGGCCACCACCCTTGATGGCAGAAAGCCGTTTACGAATGGCATTCATCTGCAAGATATCGAAACCACTTGCAAGCAGCCATTCATTCACTCGCTGCAGGTCATCGAAACCGACGCCATCACGCAGCCGTTCAACCATTGCCGATGATCCACCTGATATCAATACAAGGATGCGATTGTGTTTGCAGCTGGTGGTCAGAAACTCAACAAGACGTTTGCCTGCATCAACACTCCCCTGATCAGGAACAGGGTGTGCGCCAAAACAGAACTCCGGGTCGCCGGGTACCGAACGGGCATACTCACGCCCGGTGATCACCAGTGCCGCATTAATTTGATCACCCAGCGCTTGCCATGCGCCCTCGTAGAGACCGCAAGCAGCCTTGCCGATTGCAATCACACTAACCGGTTTGCCATTATCCCATTCGCTAACGGCCCTGCTGGTAACAGCAACTGGGTCTACAGCCCGCAATGCAGCAGAAAACGCTTCCAGCAAATCGGATTTTAAACATTTGTCAGACATTATTTACGACTTCCTCAGTCTCCGGGATGGCAACATTTCAATTAAAAAGAGTGGGCCGATTGACAAGAACCTTTGACAAGCACGAGCCTACATAAGAAACTATTGCACATTCAATTGATAGTTCCCGGGGATTCCACCATTGGAAATGATTAAATTCAGGCGACGCTACTGTAAAAATATACTTGTCCAGATGGTTATTTTCGGCCTTCTGGCAGTCATTATAGCCTTCTGGCAGTCGCAAACAATTAAATCACTCTACTTCGACACCGGGGAGGCATTACAACTCGGCCTGGTGATCAATGGACTGATCCTCTTCCTGTTTCTCGCAGGTCTGGTAAAAATTGTCATGCTGCTGCTCGCCTACTCTCGCGAGGAAGAGGCAATCGAGCAGTTTCTGGAAAATATGAGCCAGGATCCGGAGAACCCGCTGGAGGAAGTCGGCAGCAAGTCACTCATCGCCCAACGCTTCATGGTGATGCAGCACCTCTACGAGAGCCGCACGCCGATTAACCTGGGCACCATGACTTCGACCCTGCTGGCCAACGAGAGCAACAAGATCGGACTGCCGCGTTTTATCAATAACGTTCTTATTCTGACCGGTGTATTCGGTACCATCGTGGCGCTTTCAATCGCCTTGATTGGTGCATCCGATATGCTGCAGACGGCGGTCGAATCAGGCGGCATGGGCATGGTTATCCACGGCATGTCTACCGCACTCTCCACAACCATGACCGCGATCGCCTGCTACTTCTTCTTCGGTTATTTCTACTTCAAGACCACCGATGTGCAGACCAATCTTGTCTCTGCCATCGAGGAAGTGACCAACGTCCATCTCACACCTAAGTTCCAGGTCACAAATGAAAACGTGATTTACGAAATGACCGGGCTGTTGCGTATGCTGCAACAACTGGTCAAGAAGATGGATCATTCGCAGTTACAGTTCAGCAAAATGGAAAACACCATGGCGCATGCAATCGGACGCTTCAACGACCAGACAGAAGCCATGCCTGCTGAAATCGATGAACTGAAAGCTATCCTGCGCGAGGGCTTCCGCCTCGAAGACCACAGTAATAAAACAGTTCTTACAGCGGATGACCTAGAGTAATGCCAGCCAACGATAATCACATCGATCTGCGCCTGAATCGCGGCCAGACCGATCATAACGAGAGCTTCTGGCCATCATTTACAGACATCATGACTGTTATCGTCATGATCTTCCTGTTAGCAATGGTCGTCCTGCTGGTGAAAAACACCGAGCTGGTGACGCAACTGCGTGAGACTCTAGCCTCGGAGCGTGCGGCCTCGTCAATGGCAATCCAGGTCAGCCAGGAAAAGAAAACTCTAAACAAGATTCTCGAAGAGAAGCAGACACAGATCTCCCTGCTTGAGGGTAGTGTTACTGAATTCACCGAGAGAGATAAGCAGCGCCTTGCCGCTATTGCCCAACTCAAGACCAAGGAAAATAACCAGCGGGTTGCCATCGAGAAACTTCAGACGAGGGAGAGTCAGCAGCTTGCCACGATCCAGCAACTCGAAAACAAGGGAGTTCAACAACAGGCTGCCATTGAGCAACTCAAGAGCAGGGAAACTCAACAGCTGGCCACCATTGAGCAGCTAAAGAAACTGGAGAGTGAACAACTCGCAGTCATTGAGCAGCTCAAAAAGAAGGAAAGCGAACAACTGGCAGCGATCGAGCAGCTGAGAAGTAGCGAAAGTTCACAGTTGTCCACGATCGAGCAACTCAAAAACAGGGAAAGCGAGCGCCTTAGTATTATCAGTCAACTTCAAGAACGTGAAAAAAGCCTTTCCGCCAACAAAGAGGAGCTCTCTGCAAATCTTGAAGCAACTCAACAGATGCTCAGCGAAAGAGATACTGAACTTCAGAAGCAGCGTGATCTCGTCACGTCCATGCAACAGGAGTACGACGCGTTGCTGACAGAGAAGGACCAACTCGTTGCAGACCTGCAGGGCCTCGACAGCAAATCCAGAAATGAAGTAAAAATACTTGGCGAAGAACTTGCAAGAAAGATTGCTCTCATCACAACACTGGAACAGACACGTGATGAACAGCAGGTCTCGATCGAGAGCATGCGCGAGCAACTGGAAACACAGCGAGAGCTGACCAGTGAAGCACAGGCTGCATTCAAGGCATCGGAACTTGCCAACAGCGAAAAAGCGAACGAGATTGCTGCGCTGCGCAGCAGGCAGGAAGAGCTTGATCAGCAGAGTGCCAACCTCAATACGCAGATTGCCGAACTACTGGCATCACTCGACCTGACAAAAAACAACCTGACGGAAAAGAACGAAGCACTCTCTTCCAACCAGGCACAGCTGCAGACCCTGCAACTGGCACTGGATGAGAAAACAGCCGAACTCGAAACGGCCGTCTCCAATATCAAGGCATCACAACAGCACTACACCAGCCTTGAAACCGAGTTCAACGACCTGAAAGTTGAATATGACAAACTCTTCAGGCCTGCACGCACCAAGGAAAGCAAGTACATCGTCAAGACAGTTCACTTGCCGGACAACAGTTTTGAAGTCACAGTTCCCGGTCATTCACCGCGTGTTCTCAGCCTTGCGGATACTGATGCGTTATTGGCCAAGATTGCCGAGGAGCACTGTTCAGACCTCTATGTCCATATTATCTTCCCCAAGAGCGACACCATCTCGCACGCAGAGGCATGGCGTTTGACCAGCCAGTTGCACAAACACGATTATTATTACAGTAACAGGAATTGTGAGTAGTCGATAAAACGTCATCCCGGGCTTGACCCGGGGCCCATCCAGAACAGCGCATGCATTCATGGATGCCTGCTCAAGGCTGGCATGACGTTTAGAGAATCACCTCAACAGCATCAATCTTCTGAAAACCTCTCGGCAACTTACTGCCACGACGTCCTCTCTCACCTGAATAAGCATCCAGGTCTGCTTGTTTCAGGTTAATGTGACGCTTGCCTGAAATCGCCTTCAACTGTCCGCCAGGCGGCACACAGGCAATGGCAACGACAAACTCTTCGCGCGCCTCTGACTTCTTGCCCGGTATTGAGATAATCTTGTTGCCCTTGCCACGACTCATCGCCGGCAACTCGGTTACAGGGAATACCAGCATGTGCCCGTCATTGGTAATAGCAACAAGCCTGTCCTCATCCGAGTGAATCAGTGCCGGTTGCATCGCAACCGAATTCTTCGGTAGTTTCAGCACAGCCTTGCCTGCTTTCTTATTGGCATACAGATCCTTCAACTGTACCCGGTAACCGTATCCTGCATCTGATGCCATCAGGTACCAGACCTCGGGGGCTCCGCCAATCACGGCAACAAAGGAGGCACCCGCTGGTGGTGACAGGCGCCCGGTCAGAGGTTCACCCTGCCCTCTTGCTGATGGCAAACTGTGTGCCATGAGAGAGTAACTACGCCCGGTTGAATCGAGAAATACAGCCTGTTGATTGGTTCGCATTCGTTCGCTGGAGAGGTAATGGTCTCCCGCCTTGTAGTTAAGAGTTGACGCATCAATCTCATGCCCCTTGGCAGCGCGTACCCAACCCTTCCCGGATAGTACAACCGTAATCGGTTCGCTTGGTGTCAGCGCGTTCTCATCAAGTGCTTCGGATGCTTCACGTGTAACGATCTGTGAGCGCCGGTCATCACCGAACTCCTCGGCATCTGCTTCCAGCTCTTTGCGAATCAGGGTTTTCATACGTGCCTTGGAGCCGAGTGTTTTTTCAAGCTTGTCGCGCTCCTTGGCAAGCTCTTCCTGCTCTCCGCGAATCTTCATCTCTTCGAGTCGCGCAAGTTGACGCAGGCGCGTATCAAGAATGTAATCAGCCTGTAACTCGCTCAGTTCGAAACGCGCCATCAGCACTTTCTTCGGCTCATCCTCGGTACGAATGATATGAATCACCTCATCGAGATTGAGGAAAGCGACCAGCAGGCCATCAAGCAGATGCAGTCTGCTATTGACCTTATCAAGACGATGCTCAAGACGGCGGCGTACTGTTTCAAAACGAAATTTCAGCCACTCTTTCAGCAGCGTAAGCAGATTCTTGACCTGCGGCCGCCCATTGATACCAATGACATTCATGTTGACGCGATAGCTGCGCTCAAGATCAGTGGTTGCAAACAGGTGCGACATCATGCGCTCGATATCGATTCGATTGGAGCGTGGAACGATCACCAGGCGCGTCGGGTTTTCATGATCCGACTCGTCACGCAGGTCTTCGATCCAGGGCATTTTCTTCGCCCGCATCTGGTGTGCAATCTGCTCCATCACCTTGGAGCCGGAAACCTGGTAAGGCAGTGCATGCACAACGACCTCGCCCTGCTCATGCTCCCAGGTGGCACGCATGCGGACGCTGCCGTTGCCACTCTCATAAATCTTCTGAAGCTCTTCTCGAGTCGAAATAATTTCGGCTTCGGTCGGGAAATCCGGCCCCTGCACATCCTCCATCAGCTCGCTAACAGTCGATTTAGGTGACTCAATCAGACGAATGCAGGCAGCCACGACTTCACGCAGATTATGTGGGGGAATATCTGTCGCCATACCGACCGCGATACCACTTCCGCCATTGAGCAGGATATTGGGTACACGCGCAGGGAGTACCACCGGCTCTTCGAGAGTACCGTCGAAATTGGGCTGCCAGTCGACTGTTCCCTGCCCCAGTTCAGACAAAAGCGCCTTGGCATATGGCGCCAGGCGTGCCTCCGTGTAGCGCATCGCTGCAAATGACTTGGGGTCGTCTGCAGAGCCCCAGTTCCCCTGGCCGTCAACAAGTGGATAGCGATAGGAAAAACCCTGCGCCATCAATACCATAGCCTCGTAACAGGCGCTGTCACCGTGGGGATGGAACTTACCCAGCACATCACCGATGGTACGTGCCGATTTTTTGAATTTCGCGGTTGCAGAGAGTCCTAGTTCAGACATTGCGTAGGCAATGCGTCTCTGCACTGGTTTGAGACCATCACCGATGTTTGGCAGTGCACGATCAAGGATGACGTACATAGAGTAATCAAGGTACGCTTTTTCAGTAAATTGGCCTAGTGGCTGGGTTTCCAGCCCTTCTTGGTTGTAATTAAGATTTTCCATATTCCTGTCAGATTTTATGGTGCAATGAACAAAATGTCCTGTTAAGCTTATCATGCTCCCCGGGTCAATAATGGGGGGGGGATGAAGAAAGGAGCTTACTACAGCCACCAGGTTTACCTGCGTGGGTGTTTTTGTACACGGAAGTCTTTAACTAATAATTAATGTCCATAAACTTAGAGAGGAGAGCACCCAAATGAGTGAAACCTCAGCGTCAGACTACTGGTCAGCGAACAAGCGCCTTATCGCGTTTTGTCTCACTGTCTGGTTCGTCGTCTCTTATCTGTTCGGCATTGTCCTGGTAGAACCACTGAACGCTATTAGCCTCGGCGGTTACAAACTGGGATTCTGGTTCGCACAGCAGGGATCTATTTACACCTTCGTAGTTTTGATCTTCTTTTATGCTTCACGCATGAATGCGCTTGATCGTAAACATGACGTTCACGAAGATTAACAGGGGGAAATAAATGGATCTGCAAACTTTAACCTATGCTGTCGTTGGAGCAACATTCCTGCTCTATATCGGCATCGCAATCTGGGCACGTGCTGCCACCACCGGCGAATTCTACGTCGCTGGTAAAGGCATCCACCCGGTTGCAAACGGTATGGCTACCGCTGCTGACTGGATGTCAGCTGCATCTTTCATCTCGATGGCTGGCCTGATTGCCTTCAATGGCTACGGCGCATCAGTCTTCCTGATGGGATGGACCGGCGGTTACGTACTCCTGGCAATGCTTCTTGCACCTTACCTGCGTAAGTTCGGCAAGTTCACCGTTCCGGAGTTCATCGGCGACCGTTACTACTCAAAAGCTGCCCGTATTGTGGCTGTTCTGTGTCTGATCATCGCATCGATTACTTACGTAATCGGCCAGATGAAAGGCATCGGTGTTGCGTTCTCACGCTTCCTCCAGACTGACTACGACACTGGTCTCTACATTGGTATGGCTATCGTATTTGTTTACGCGGTACTCGGTGGTATGAAAGGTATTACATATACCCAGATTGCCCAGTACGTCGTACTCATCTTCGCATACACCATCCCTGCAGTATTTATTTCACTGCAGCTGACTGACCAACCGTTCCCACAGATCGGTCTTGGTAGCGCCATGGGAGACGGCTCCGGCACCTATATGCTGGATCGCCTTGACCAGGTTGTAACCGACCTCGGCTTCAAGGAGTACACGACACAGACAATCGGCAGCAAGCTGAACATGTTCGCGTACACCTTCTCGCTGATGATTGGTACTGCTGGCCTGCCACACGTCATCATCCGCTTCTTCACTGTACCTAAAGTACGTGACGCACGTAGTTCAGCCGGTTGGGCGCTGGTCTTCATCGCGATTCTTTACACCACTGCTCCTGCTGTTGGCGCAATGGCTCGTCTGAATCTGATGAACACTATCCAGACTGGTGAAGTCGGTTCTGCTGAAGGCAACCTCGCGTACGAGAATGCTCCACAGTGGTTCAAGAACTGGGAAAAAACCGGTCTTCTGAAGTTCGAAGACAAGAACGGTGACGGTCGTATCCAGTACTACAATGAGAAGAACGAAGATATGGCAGCGAAAGCCGCAAGTTATGGCTGGGCTGGAAGCGAGATGACCAAGGTTGACCGTGACATCATGGTACTGGCTAATCCGGAAATCGCGAAACTGCCTAACTGGGTAATCGCAATCGTTGTTGCCGGTGGTCTTGCCGCTGCACTCTCGACTGCGGCTGGTCTGTTGCTTGCAATTGCATCCTCTATTTCGCACGACCTGTTGAAGGGCATTTTTGCTCCGAACATCTCGGAAGGCGCGGAACTGATGGCATCGCGTATCGCGATGGCAGGTGCAATCTTCGCGGCTGGTTACCTTGGACTGCATCCGCCAGATTTTGCGGCTGGTACCGTGGCAATCGCCTTCGGTCTGGCAGCAGCATCTATCTTCCCGGCACTGATGATGGGTATCTTCTCCAAGAAGGTAAACAACACAGGTGCAATCCTGGGTATGCTGGCAGGTATCAGCGTTACAATGTTCTACGTGTTCCAGCACAAGGGCATCGCGTTCGTCCCGAATACTGCTCACCTGATTGGTGGTGCAGGCTCAGAAGGCTTCACAGCCAACTGGTTCTTCGGTATTTCACCCAATGCATTCGGTTCAGTTGGCGCGCTCGTCAACTTTGCCGTTGCACTGACTGTCTCCAGCGTCACCAAGGCGCCGCCGGAGCATATTCAGCACATGGTTGAAGATGTTCGTGTACCTAAAGGTGCAGACGCTGCAGTTGATCACTAATCGATAATTCGTTATCGAATATGATCAGAAAGCCCCGCTTATGCGGGGCTTTTTTATTGCACTGCGAAAAAACTGATTTCAATCACCCTAAACGGCCGTTTTTTATGTAAAAATAGAGCATATTCAATCACCATTACAGGAACCACTTCGTGGAAGTTGAACTGCTCGAAATTCGTGACTTTGTCGCCTCTCACCCTCCTTTTGATGCACTTCCGGGAGAGGCCCTGAATGAACTGACGCCGACTCTCTCAATTCGCTACATCAGGCGCGGAAAAGAATTTCCACCCAGCGATGCTTCCCCTACTCCTCTCGTCTACCTGGTTCGTCGTGGTGCCATTTCCCTGTTCGATGATGGCAACAAGCTGCTGACAAAACTTGGCGAGGGAGACCTGTACGGAGACCATTGCGTTGTCACCCAGGAAAGTGTTGATCATGGTGAAGCGACTGAAGACACCCTCTTCTACCTGGTGCCGTGCGAAACCATGAGTACCCTGCAAAAGAAATTTCCTGACTTCGCACGCTTCTTTGAGCCTGAAAACCGTGACAGACTCAAGCTGGCTTTGGAAAGGATCTCAAAAGACCCCAATGGCCAGTCGCTTGCAAACCTGAAAGTCAGAGACTGGTAAAGCGAGACCCAATTTGCATCAAGAGCGACAAAACTGTTTATGAAGCTGCAAAGTACATGAGTGAGGTAAAAGTCTCCTCGTTGCTGATCAGTGATGACGATAATAACCTTGCCGGTATTCTTACTGACAGGGATATCCGTTCACGCCTGGTCGCTAAAGGCAAACCTCTGGAGACTCCCGTTAGCGAAATAATGACAAGCGGTATCCTGACTATAAATGGAGACTCTTCCGCATTTGACGCACTCATGATGATGACCCAGGAAGGAATTCATCACTTGCCGGTAACAGGAGATGATGGACTGCTTGGCATGCTGACAACCACAGACCTTGTACGACAGGAGAGTTCCAACACGGTCTACCTGGCAGGTAAGGTGCGTAAGGCAAAAACACTCGATGACATGATCGAGGCGAGCCTGCGTGTACCTGAACTCCAGCTGCATCTGGTCAATGCAGGCGGTACTGCCCAGCATGTTGGCAATGCAGTCACGGTTGTGACAGACGCCTTCACCAAGCGGCTGATTAAACGCGCCGAGGAGAAATTTGGACCCCCACCCGTTCCTTATGCATGGATTGCAGCAGGCTCTCAGGCCCGTTATGAACAATCAGCTCATTCCGATCAGGATAATGGAATGATTATCAGTGACGATATGAAACCGGGTGATGATGAGTATTTCCGCGAAGTCGCGAAGTACGTCAATGCCGGCCTCGACAAATGCGGCTATATATTCTGTCCCGGTGATGTCATGGCGTCCAACGAAAAGTGGCGCCAACCAAAATCAGTGTGGATGGAGTATTTCCATGACTGGATCTGGGAGCCGGAACCGATGGCACTGATGCTGGCGAGTATCTTTTTTGACATGCGCGTGGTTCACGGTGATGCCAGCCTGTTTGAAGATATCCAGTCGAAGATGCTGGAAGAGAGTCAGCAAAACAAGCTCTTTCTTGCCTACATGGCGAAAAATGCACTCTCACATCGTCCGCCGCTTGGTTTTTTCCGTAATTTTGTGCTGGTACATGACGGTGAACACGACAACACGCTGGACCTCAAGCACAGCGGTATTGTGCCGGTCACTGATCTTGCCCGCCTTTTCGTGCTTGCTGAAGGCTTACCGGAATCCAATACCATTGCTCGACTCGAAGCAGTGGCCGGAACACCTTCCCTGTCAGCCGGTGCATCAGCAGATTTAGTTGATGCCTACGAATTCATCAGTACGCTCAGGGTGCAGCACCAGGCACGCCAGATACGTAATGGTGAAAAACCGGATAACTATGTTCCACCGGAGGAATTCTCAAAGCTTGAACGAGAACACCTCAAAGATGCATTTCGCGTGATCCACAAGATTCAGGAGAGTGTCTCCAATCGCTATGGCAGGCTCGGTTAATGTTCTCGCTTTTCTCACCGAGCGTTGAGCAGCAGCGTCTTAACCAATTAAAAAAGCTGCCGGATGGCCCTGTGCGTGATTACCTTGAAACGCCCTTTCCGGATCTCAAGGGAAGCATTTTCTCAACCCCGATCGTTTCTCTCGATTTCGAAACCACCGGACTTGATCCGAAGAAAGATCACCTGTTGAGTGCTGGCTACGTGGAGATGTACAACGAAGAGATTTTTCTCGGAACCGCAGTTCACAGCCTGGTTCAAACGAAACAGGATTTGCCTGAAGAGAGCGTCGTCATTCATGGCATCACTGATGACATTATGGCTGAAGGCTCCAAGGTACAAACGATTGTCGAAGAGATGATGCAGGCATTCAAAGGAAAAATTATTCTCGCTCACCATGCTGCGATCGAGCGCAACTTCCTGACACAGGCATGCAAGAATCTCTACGGTCATGCGCCGGTATTGCCGATGATTGACACACTTGAACTGGCTCGCCAGTGGTTCGATCGTCGCCAGATGCATTTCAGCCCGAATGAATTGCGTCTTTATGCACTCAGAGAGCGACATCATCTGCCCAGGTACCAGGCACATAACGCACTGGTTGATGCGCTTGCCACGGCAGAATTATTACTCGCAATCATTGAATATATGGGTAATGCACACAAGTTGCCGCTTAAACGTTTTATCAATAAAAGATGAGTGATTTATTAGGGAATACCCTAATATTATGCTGCGATGCGACATAAAGTCTTTGACACGAAAGGCGTATTCGCGCATATTTAATGCACTGCAATAATTCGTATTTTCAATGTTGTTAAAAAAACAGCATGGAGATACGCTTACGCATACAAAAAACAGAGCCTATCAGAGGAGAAATCAATGTCAGAAGTGAAGACCTATCCTGTACCGGAAGCGTTTGCAGCCCAAGCTAATGTCACTGCAGAGCAGTACGAAGCTATGTACAAACAGTCCATCGAGGACCCATCAGCATTCTGGGGCGAGCAGGCTGAAAAATACCTTACCTGGTTCAAAAAGTGGGACACGGTCACTGACTGGTCTTTCGATCAGGATGACCTGCATATTAACTGGTTCAAGGGTGGCACTCTGAATGTCTCCTACAACTGTCTCGACCGTCACCTGGAAACCCGTGGTGACCAGGTTGCCATCATCTGGGAAGGCGACGATCCGAATGAAGACAGAAAAATCACCTACCGTGAACTGCACGAAGAGGTGTGTAAATTTGCCAACGTGCTGAAAGAGCGTGGCGTCGGTAAGGGCGATCGTGTATCACTCTACCTGCCGATGATTCCTGAAGCTGCAGTTGCCATGCTTGCCTGTACCCGAATCGGCGCAATGCACTCAATTGTTTTCGGCGGCTTCTCACCTGATGCGCTCGCCAGCCGTATTAATGACTCTGACTGTAAAGTTGTCATCACTTCAGACCAGTCAATGCGCGGCGGAAAGAAAGTTCCTCTGAAAGCCAATGCTGACAAGGCGATCGCAGACTGCCCTGGAGTTCATACCTGTATTGTTGTTCAGCGCGGCGGTGACCCGGTTGAATGGGACAACGAACGCGACGTCTGGTATCACGAGGCTGTTGGTGCAGCTTCTGCAGAGTGTGAAGCAGAAGAGATGGAAGCGGATGATCCGCTCTTCATCCTCTACACTTCCGGTTCAACAGGTACTCCAAAAGGTGTACTGCACACCACTGGCGGCTACCTGCTGCAGGCAGCAATGACTCACAAGACAGTCTTCGATTATAAGGATGGTGAAGTCTACTGGTGTACAGCTGACGTTGGCTGGGTAACAGGCCACACTTATATCGTCTATGGTCCGCTGGCCAATGGTGCCACCACCCTGATGTTCGAAGGTATTCCAACCTACCCTGATATCTCGCGTTTCTGGCAGGTAGTAGACAAGCACAATGTTGCCTCTTTCTACACTGCACCGACAGCAATTCGTTCACTGATGGGTGCTGGTGATGAGCCTGTCAAGAAGACCAGCCGCAAGAGCCTGCGCCTGCTCGGAACTGTTGGTGAGCCAATCAATCCGGAAGCATGGGAGTGGTATCACAATGTCGTCGGCGATGAGCGCTGCCCTATCGTCGACACCTGGTGGCAGACAGAGACTGGTGCACACATGCTGACACCTCTGCCTGGTGCAACTCCGCTGAAGCCCGGCTCTGCAACCAATCCTTTCTTTGGTGTCGCCCCGGTACTGCTGGACGACCAGGGTAATGAAATCGAAGGCAACCCTGCTGAAGGCAACCTCGCCATCAAGCAGCCATGGCCTTCAATGATGCGTACCGTCTACGGCGACCACAAGCGCTTCTTCGAAACCTACTTTGCGATGTTCAAGGGCTATTACTTCACTGGTGACGGTGCACGTCGCGATGAAGATGGCTACTACTGGATCACTGGTCGTGTTGATGACGTTCTTAACGTCTCAGGTCACCGCCTGGGTACTGCTGAAATCGAATCTGCCCTGGTTCTGCACGATGATATTGCCGAGGCCGCTGTTGTCGGTTATCCGCATGACCTGACCGGTCAGGGCATCTACGCTTATGTCACTCCAATGGGCGGTGTTGAACCGACTGATGAGCTCAAGACAGAGCTGGTCAAGCTGGTTCGTGGTGAAATCGGCCCGATCGCCAAGGTCAACATCATTCAGTGGGCACCAGGTTTGCCAAAGACCCGCTCAGGCAAGATCATGCGCCGAATCCTGCGCAAGATCGCAGCCAACGAGATTGATGGTCTGGGTGATACTTCAACCCTCGCCGATCCGGCTGTTGTTGATGACCTGATAGCAAATCGCGAAAACAAGTAAGATCGCGACATGCTGAATAAGAAGGCGGGGTTCTACCCCGCCTTTTTATTTGAGTGAATTCAAAGATGGCTTGACCGCATAACCAAATCGCCCCGGGGACGGGCCTCCTACATGATATGGCGCAGTTGTGGGAGCCCCGCCCTCGGGGCGATTGATCAATCAGGCATGATCCGAAAGACGCACAGGCAGTCGCCGTGAACCCCAGTCGCCGGGCTGATCATCAAACACTCCTGCAATCTTGAATCCGCACTTGTGGCAGGCGCCATCTTCAAGCCCCCACTTGCCCAATTCGTAGACATCACGCTCGATCAGCAACTCACCGCACTCAGGACACCAGGTACTTCCGCCATTGCTGTCATGCACATTGCCTGTGTAGGCGTATTGCACACCGTTTTCCATTGCAATATGACGTGCATTGGTCAATGCCGAAGCCGGAGTTGAGGGAACGTCCATCATTTTCCACGATGGATGAAATGCAGTGAAGTGCATAGGCGCATCTGGCCCAAGGTTCTCGACCACCCAGCGGGTCATCTTGTCGATTTCCTCATCTGAATCGTTATGACCCGGAATCAGCAAGGTAGTCAGCTCCATCCACACGTCTGTTTCATGGTGTACATAGAGCAAGGTATCCAGCACCGGCTGTAAATGGCCGCCACAAATGCGATGGTAGAAATCGTCAGTGAAGGCCTTGAGGTCAATATTGGCTGCATCCATCGCGGCAAAAAACTCACGCCGTGGTTCAGGGTGGACGTAACCTGCAGTGACGGCAATATTTTTGATCCCCTTCTCACGGCATGCTTCTGCCGTGTCTACTGCATATTCGTGAAAAATCAGCGGATCATTGTAGGTATAGGCGAGACTCTTGCAACCAAGGTTCACAGCAGCTTCTGCCAACTGCTGTGGTGAAGCAGCATCGGCAAGGGTATCCATCTCGCGTGACTTGCTCATATCCCAGTTCTGGCAGAATTTGCATGACAGGTTACAGCCAGCAGTTCCGAATGAGAGTACGGCTGAACCGGGGTAATAGTGATTCAACGGCTTTTTCTCGACCGGGTCGACACAGAAGCCGCTAGAGCGTCCGTAGCTGTAGAGAACAACCTCGCCGTGCTCACAACCACGCACAAAGCACAGACCTCTCTGACCCTCACGAAGCCTGCATTCACGCGGGCACAGGTCGCACTGTACATGCTCATCATCGATTCGATGCCAGTACTTCGTCGACACAACACCCGTGTTTAAATTTGAAACTTTCTCCATTCCATTTCTCTCTGTTGTCCTATATTAAATATAGGGGCATGTAGATGATTTCGATAGGTCATACTGGAATTGTGTCAAATGCATCCCCAAGTAGAGCATATGAACAGAGATACAGAATCCATGCAGTGCCGTCCACCGGCAGTAGCAGGAGCCTTTTACCCGGGAGACCCGCTTGCGCTTTCAGCGATGGTGAGTGAACTCCTGGCTGCTGCCAAACCGATGAGCCTGCCGCATCAGCCAAAAGCCATGGTTGCACCCCATGCAGGCTACATCTACTCAGGTGGTGTCGCAGCCCATGGTTACAGGAGCTTACAACCCTATGCTGATGAGATTCGCCGCGTCATCCTGCTCGGACCCAACCATCGTGTACCACTTGCAGGCATTGCTGCACCGGATGTCAGCTGTTTCCGTACACCGCTGGGTGATATTGAGATAGACCAGGAAATGATTAGCCAGCTTGCCGACAAGGGCCTGCTGCAGATCAACTCGCTACCGCATCACCAGGAGCATTGCCTCGAAACCCAGCTCCCTTTTTTACAAAAGCTGTTGAGCAACTGGCAACTGGTACCCCTGGTCGTCGGAGAGACAGCAGCAGATGATGTCGCTGCCCTTCTCGAGGAAGTGATTCACGAACCCGGAAATATTGTCATTGTCAGCAGCGACCTGAGCCATTTCCATGAATATCACGAGGCACAACGCATCGACAACCACACCAGCGAACTGATCGAAACCCTGCAACCAGTTATTCATCCTCAACAGGCATGTGGTGCTTTTCCACTCAACGGACTGCTGCAACTGGCAGGCAGGATGGGACTGAGAGTTATCACACTCGACAGAAAAAACTCCGGTGACACCGCCGGTGGCAAAGACCAGGTGGTGGGATATGCCAGTTATGCATTCGTTTGAACTCACATCGGACGATAAATCACAACTGCTGGTGCTGGCTCGCCAGAGCATCAACCATTACCTGTCTGAAGATCGACCACTACAGGTTGATGCCACGGACTACAGTGCCAACCTGCAGCAATTGGCAGCAAGCTTTGTCACTCTGCACCTGCATGAGCAACTGCGCGGTTGTATCGGCGCTTTGGAGGCATACCAACCACTAGTAACAGACGTTGTTGAGCATGCCAGGGGAGCAGCCTTTCAGGATCCCCGTTTCAACCCGATCAGCAAAACCGAAACAAATGATCTTGAAATCGAGATTTCAGTTCTGACACCTTCGCAGCAGATAGAGTTTCAACAATACGAGCAACTGCTTGAAGAGATCAGACCGGGCACTGATGGATTAATTATTCAGCAGGGTTTTCAAAAGGCAACATTCCTGCCCAGTGTTTGGGAGCAGCTGCCAGATCCCAGGCAATTTCTGCATCATCTGATGCAAAAAGCGGGGATTCTTTCGCCCGTTGACGGTGAGTTGCAGGCGTGGCGGTATGAGACGCTTAAGTTTTCCGAGAAAGAGTTATCGGTTTAACAACACATCGCCCCAAGACATGCATCCCACACCAGAATAGCAAGAACTCTCCGTTAGTGGCGCCAGTGCGCGCTTTCAAAAATAAAACCGACGCGAAGCGTCACAATAGATCAGATCCCGGGTGAAGCCCGGGATGACGAAATTAGAATTCTGGATGACAAGATGAAAATCCGAAATCAGGCCTGACCCAGACGCTCACGCTGGTAACTGCCATCCTGCACTTGCCGACACCAGTCACTGTTATCCAGATACCAGTGAACCGTCTTCTCCAGACCGGTTTCGAAAGTCTCTTCGGGAACCCAGCCAAGCTCGCGATCGATCTTGCCCGCATCAATTGCATAGCGCAGATCGTGACCCGGTCGATCAGTAACATGTGTGATCAACTCCCTGTAGCTGCTGATGTCACCTGGGTGTTGAGGACGCAGTTCATCCAACAGGTCACAGATGGTATGAACCACCTCGAGATTGGTTTTCTCGTTGTGCCCGCCAATATTGTAGGTCTCCCCCACTTCGCCGCGTGTCGCAACCTGGTAGAGTGCACGTGCATGATCTTCGACATGTAGCCAGTCGCGTACCTGTTCACCTTTACCATAGACTGGCAGTGGCTTACCCTCAAGGGCGTTGAGAATCATCAGCGGAATCAGTTTTTCCGGGAACTGGCAAGGACCATAATTGTTGGAACAGTTACTGACCACAACAGGCAGTCCATAGGTACGATGCCATGCACGTACCAGATGATCAGATGACGCCTTGGATGCGGAGTAAGGCGAACTCGGATCATAGGATGTCTCTTCGGTAAAAAGAGCATCAGTCGAATCCAGGTCGCCATAGACCTCATCGGTGGAGACGTGGTGAAAACGAAACGCCTGTTGCTTTTCAGAAGAAAGAGACTTCCACCAGTTGCGTGCCGCTTCGAGTAAAACCGAGGTGCCGACGATATTGGTCTGGATGAAATCGGCCGGACCATCAATTGATCGATCAACATGCGACTCTGCAGCCAGGTGCATAACCACGTCCGGCTGGAAATCACTGAACAATTGTTCGACCAGGTCAGCATCGGCGATATCACCCTGCACAAAACGATAACGCGGGTTAGATTCGACACTTTTCAATGACTGCAGGTTACCTGCATAGGTAAGCTTGTCGAGGTTGAGCACCTCGTGAGAGGTCTCTGCGAGCAGGTAACGGATCACAGCCGAGCCGATAAAACCTGCACCCCCTGTAATAATAAACTTCATCAGTCTGAATCAGCCCCGCTCTGTTCATGCCTGTTTTTGTACCACTGCATCGCCTCTTCAAGACCTTCGCCAATACGGTGTGTCGGCTGGTAGCCCAGCAGATCGCTTGCCTTGCCGGTATCGGCCAATGAGTGGAGTACATCGCCCGCCCTGAAATCGCGGTATTCGAGTTTTTCCGCAGTATAAACACCCAGCCCTTCGAGTGCTTCTCTAATCAGGCGATAGAGATCGTTAAGGCTTGTACGATCACCTACTGCAACATTGTAGACCTGGTTTGTTGCTTCGGAATTGTCCGTAGTCGCTGCCAACAGGTTGGCCTGAACAGCGTTGTCGATATAGCAGAAATCACGACTGGTTGATCCATCACCATTGATAAAAACAGTCTCATCGTCAAGCAATGCTGCGGTCCATTTCGGAATGACTGCCGCATATGCGCCGTTGGGAACCTGGCGGCGGCCGAAGATATTGAAATAGCGCAGGCCGATACTTCTGAAACCGTAACTTTTGTTAAAGACGTCAGCATAGAGCTCATTGACCAACTTGGTCACTGCATAAGGTGAGAGCGGGCTGCCGATCTTCTCTTCCACCTTTGGCAGATCCGGATGATCACCGTAGGTTGAACTGGAAGCGGCATAGACAAAACGTTTCACTTCAGCATCCCGGGCTGCGACTAGCATGTGAAGAAAACCATCGATATTGTTCTGGTTTGTTGTAACCGGATCCTCAAGACTTCTCGGCACAGAACCTAACGCAGCCTGGTGCAGAACATAATCGACTCCATTACAAGCCTGGTGACAGGTTGCGATATCGCGAATATCGCCCTCGATCATACGAAATGCAGACCACTGCTCCGGTGGAACGCTCGCCTTCACCTCGTCCAGGTTATGCTGAAAACTGGTAGAGAAGTTATCCAGTCCGACGACCTGCTGGTTAAGCTTCAGCAGCGTCTCAAGCAGGTTGGAACCGATAAAGCCGGCAACACCTGTTACCAGCCAGGTGCGCGGCTCACTCTGCAATTCATTTTTCAGATTTTCATAGTCAGACATGATCATAATCTCAAGTCCGACTCATCGGCTGAAAAGAGATACTTAAGATCGTAAAGCACATGCTCCGGCTTGCCAAGTTGTCGAACTTTGTCGATGCCCATCTCCACAAATTGGTGATGTCCCACAGCAAGGATAATTGCATCGTAAGTGGCGATATCGGGTTCAACAACAGGCGTAATACCGTACTCATTTTGCGCCTCCTGCACATCAACCCAGGGATCATACACATCGACTTCACACTCGTACTCGGCGAGTTCAGCGACGAGATCAACCACACGGGTATTTCGCAGGTCAGGACAATTTTCTTTGAAGGTAAGACCCATCACCAACACCCGGGCACCTGTGACCTGGATACGGCGCTTCATCATTGTCTTGACCAGCTGGGTAACAACATGACTTCCCATGCTGTCATTGAGGCGGCGCCCGGCAAGAATGATCTCCGGGTGATAGCCAATTGCCTGCGCCTTGTGCGTCAGGTAATAGGGATCAACACCGATACAGTGCCCACCGACTAGCCCTGGGCGAAACGGAAGAAAATTCCACTTGCTTCCAGCTGCTTCCAGAACTGCCTGCGTATCTATACCCATTCTGTTGAAGATAATCGCCAGCTCGTTGATCAACGCAATATTGAGATCCCTCTGCGTATTCTCAATCACCTTGGCGGCCTCGGCAACCATAATCGTGTCGGCTTTGTGGGTACCTGCTGTAATGATCTCGCCGTAGAGTGCATCGACGAGTTCAGCAATCTCCGGTGTCGATCCTGCTGTCACTTTTTTTATCGTGGCAAGTCGGTGTTCCTTGTCACCCGGGTTGATTCGCTCGGGAGAGTAGCCGGCAAAGAAATCCTGATTGAATTTCAGCCCCGAGCAAGACTCGAGTACAGGCACGCAAACTTCCTCGGTCGCACCCGGGTATACTGTCGATTCGTAGATGACGATGTCACCTTTATTCAGCACACTTCCAACAGTCTCGCTAGATTTAACAAGCGGGGTGAGATCTGGCTGATTGTACTCATCGATTGGCGTGGGCACTGTTACAATAAAGCAGTCACAATCACGCAGCTCTTCGACATCGGTTGTGAAACTGAGATGTTTTGCCTCTTGCAACTCGTCACTGCTGGTTTCCAACGTGCTGTCAGTCCCTACAACAAGTTCATCAATACGTTGCTGATTGATATCAAACCCGACCACAGGCCGCGACCTGCCAAACTCGACTGCGAGCGGCAAACCAACATAGCCGAGGCCGATAACGGCAATTTTTCTTTCCGACTGATCCATATTTATTACTGCCTTATATTTTAATTCTGTTTTTCGTCCATGCAGAGCTCAAGCGCTCTTTTCCAGTCCGGAAGAGCAAGTCCGAAACGCTGTTCAAGTCGCCTGCAGTCAAGTCGGGAATTTGCTGGACGAGCTGCCTGTACCGGGTACTCTGAGCTGTTGATTGCTTCCAGTTCAGCAAGTTGTACATTAGCCCCTTCACGTGCAGAAATTATAGCGCGGATGGCGGATGCGAACCCGAACCATGATGTCTCTCCGCTTGATGCCAGGTGCAGCAGTTCCGACTGAAACTCATCTCGACTCTTCTGTTGAAGCGATTGCTGTACAGCGATTGCGGTTGTTTCCGCAATCAATCGAGCCCAGGTAGGTGCACCGACCTGGTCATCGACAATGTTTAATTTATTGTGTTCACGAATAAGGCGTGCCATTGTCAGAAGAAAATTCTGACCGCGCGAAGCATAGACCCATGATGTTCTGAATACCAGGTGATCCGAACTGCTCGCAGTGATCGCCAAGTCAGCCTCCAGCTTTGATTTTCCATACAGGTTAATTGGATCAGGCTGGTCAGTCTCGGTCCAGGCATCCTGCTTGCTGCCATTAAACACATAGTCTGTTGAGTAGTGAACCAGCAAGGCGCCTGACCTGCTAGCCTCCTCTGCCATGATTACAGGCGCAGTCGCATTGACCTGCATCACCAGCTCTGCTTCATCTTCTGCCTTGTCGACAGCAGTGTATGCAGCAGCGTTGACGATAACAGCAGGATTGATGTCACGAATCACGGTACGAACCTGATCACTATCAGCAAGATTCATCTGCTGCTGACCCAGGGCGATCACAGAACCTAACGGCATCAGGGTGCGCTGTAATTCCCAACCAACCTGCCCATCCTTGCCGGTAACAAGTATCACCGGCTTCTCCGGTTTGCTGCTGCTTTTATTCACGCGTAGTACTCCGCATCAGCAAATGGGATACCCGCGCTATCCTTGTCAGACAAGAGGGGTTTCGAAAGAGATGGAATCCGACCCAGCGGCCAGTCAATCGCCAGCTGTTTGTCGTCCCATTGAATACAGCGCTCATGCTCCGGAGCGTAATAGTCGTCAGTTTTGTAGAGAAAATCTGCAGACTCAGACAACACCATGAAACCGTGTGCAAAACCTGAAGGCATCCAGAACATTTTCTTGTTTTCTGCAGAGAGAACTTCAGCTGCCCATTGCCCAAACGTTGGCGATGATTTTCTCAGATCAACCGCAACATCAAATACCTCGCCACTCACCACGCGCACCAGTTTCCCCTGCGGTTGCCGGAGCTGGTAATGCAGGCCTCGTAGAACACCCTGTTGCGAACGTGAATGGTTGTCCTGAACAAATTGACCATCAAACCCTGTCAGTTCAGTGAAAATTTTGTGGTTAAAGCTCTCGAAAAAGAAGCCCCGGTCATCACCATACAGAGTGGGCTCGATCACGAAGGCATCCTGAAGTTTTGTCGGTACCAGTTTCATGATGCCACCTGCTAAGTAAGAAGGCTCAGAAGGTATTCGCCGTACCCATTTTTTCTTAGCGGATGCGCCAGCTGTTCCAACTGCTCATTGCTGATATATCCCCTGCTCCATGCAACTTCCTCGGGACAGGCGATCTTGAGGCCCTGTCGACGTTCAATTGTCTCTATAAATTGTGAAGCCTCAAGCAGCGATTCGTGGGTGCCGGTATCGAGCCATGCGTAACCGCGTGTCATCACCGAGACTTCGAGCTCACCAGCGTCGAGGTAGCTCTGATTAATATCGGTGATCTCCAGCTCTCCACGTGACGATGGTGTCAACCCGGCGGCGATATCGACAACCTGGTTATCATAGAAATAGAGCCCGGTAACTGCATACCTCGACTTAGGTTGCGACGGTTTCTCTTCAAGGCTGACCACCCTGCCATCTTCATCAAACTCCACCACACCATAACGTTCGGGATCCTTTACCCTGTATGCAAATACAGTCGCACCCTGCTGTTTTTCTGCGGCCGCCTCCAGAACCTCGGGAAAGCCATGTCCGTAGAAGAGATTATCGCCCAGCACAAGCGCACAGGAAGAATCACCGATAAAGTCACGAGCAATTATAAAGGCCTGGGCCAGGCCATCAGGTGACTCCTGTACAGCATAGGAGAGATTCAGTCCCCACTGGGAACCATCTCCGAGCAGCTGTTCAAAACGGGGGGTATCCTGCGGTGTAGAGATAATCAGGATTTCGCGGATACCGGCAAACATCAGAGTCGTCAGCGGATAGTAAATCATCGGCTTGTCGTAGACGGGAAGCAATTGCTTGGAGACCGCCTGGGTTACCGGGTAAAGACGGCTGCCACTGCCACCAGCAAGAATGATACCTTTCAACAATCAACTCCTTATTCCAGAATGCGTACCTATCTTACCAGAGAGATGTGTTGGAATGCGTCCAGTAATGGTGGACAGGCTAAGGCAATATGATAGTATCTTTCCTGCAATTTTTTGCCATTTACACGATGCCTTATACTGACAACTCACTCTTCTACGCCCTGCCAGTCGCCTTTTTCATTACGGTACTGCTAATTCCGACACTGGCTCCACTTGCCATGCGAATTGGCCTGACCGATGCACCTTGTAATCGCAGGCTCCACGCCAGTGAGACACCGCTTGTCGGCGGTATCACCATCTTCATCGGCTTGATGTTTGCAATCCTGATACTGGACACTTCGCTGTCCGGTTACCGCGCACTCTTTGCCGGTAGCGCCTTGCTGCTGCTGGTTGGAGTACTGGATGACTTTCACGAACTCTCTGCCAGATTTCGTTTTTTCTACCAGGTGTTGGCTGCACTGCTCATGACGCAGTGGGGTGGTATAGCAATCACTGATCTCGGCTCCCTGCTCGGCACCGAGTCACTGCCACTAGGTATCTGGTCGGTTCCCTTTACCGTGTTCTGCGTCGTTGGTGTCATCAATGCTGTCAACATGATCGATGGTATGGATGGTCTTTCAGGCAGTATTATGCTGCTCACCGCACTACTGCTGGCCCTGCTGGCCTTCAGTGTGAACCAAATCGACTCGGCAAGCATACTGTCTCTTTTTGCCGCCTCGTGCGCTGCATTCCTCGTTTTTAACCTGCGGACACACTTAAGAAAACGGATCCATGTCTTCCTTGGTGATGCAGGCAGCATGATGGGGGGATATATCCTCTGCTGGTTTCTGATCGATCTCGGACAAGAGCCTGCACAAGCCTACGCGCCTGTCACCGCACTCTGGTTATTTGCCATACCGATCATTGACACCGTCGCCACCATGATCGGTCGTGTAATGCGTAAGAAATCTCCCTTCTCAGCTGACAGAACCCACCTTCATCACCTGCTTCTGTCGAGTGGGCTCAGTGTAACAACAACACTGCTTGTTATATTGGTTGCTATTGTGTTGCTGGCATCTGTTGGCATACTCGCTGAAAATCATGCAATACCAGAGTGGATCATGACAGTGGCGTTTCTGACCATCTCGTTTATCTACTTGTCAGTTTCAAACAAGCACAAATTAGACTGAGGCAACATGTGAATGCGAATGTCTTGATGGCAGGTAACAGGCAACAAGCCCGGCACCAAGCATGACGTGAAACCAGGCTGCATTTGCCGGTATATGAAAATTAAAATCGAACAGTGCATGAACCAGGAAAGAAAAGATAGCACTCAACGCGGCAAACAGAACGCCACGTACGAGCGGATCGCGCCTGGCAGTGAAACTGCTGAAAAGGTGCCTCAGTAACAGCATCATGGCACCGCCAAGCAATAGGGCGCCCACAATGCCCTGGTTAACCAGCAGTTCCAGGTAGTCATTGTGTGCATACTTATACCAGGCTGATGAAGACTCGACAGTTTCGTAAACGGGAAACAGCCATTGGAATCCCCCTTCACCGATTCCAAAAACCGGATAGTCAGACACCATTTCAAGCGTAGTCTGCCAGATAATCAGGCGCTCCTCTGATTCAGCCTGAAAAAGCAGAAAACGCTCCATCAACCTGCCCGCTCCCATAAAGAGAGCAGCTCCCAGCGACAGCAAGAGTGCCACGGGTAACATCGCCGCCTCTCTCGACTGCCAACCGTGGCGATAGATGCCGAAAGCAATCACCAGCAAGAGCGAAAAAAACAGCGACAGACTCGCACCACGGGAATTACTCAGGTAAAGCGCACCGAACATGGTGACAAGTGCAACGATAAGCACCGCCCTGGGACTGAGTACGACTGAAAGCCAGCGGATTAATATACCGCGCATGCCCTTGCCTTCACGTAGCAGGTTCATCGAAGTGAGCAACAACCCCAGTGTCACACTGATTGATATCGAAAGAAGTGCGCCGAAATGGTTGGGATTGGGATAAGTACCATGCGCCCGACTAGTTCCACCCGTCTCTACCCAAAGTAGAGTTAAACCATTACCGTAATACCCTGCAATACCCAGCAATGCCTCGCCAAGCCCGACGCACAACAGAAGAATCATCAAGGTGCGCAGCCGCTTGCGACTATCAACCAATATCAAGGTCATCACCAGCATCAACAGATAGGCCGTGTTTTTCAAGATCCCTGCAAGAGAAGAACCCGGGTCCATCGATATCGGATGCCAGCCTGTCCCGATCACCGGCTCAGCCGAAGCAATCAGCGCCGCAGTTGACGGGCTGAAAAACTCAAGCATTGCAAGTGGCAGAGGGACCAGCTGCAACCATTGGTAGAGAATCCATGCACCAAGTAGCAGCAGGGGTATTTTCAGGCGAATCAGCGCCTCTGGCAGTGATAATTTTCTGGTCAATATGTAGACAAGCCATACTCCGGCAAGCAGACATATGGCGACTTCAAAAAGCGACCAGGCCCATACACGATTGCTGCCGAGCGGAATCGGCAACCATGCAATCAGGAACAGGTAGAGAATGAATAGCGGCCGGGGGGCATCCCGCCTCAATCTGTCACTATGTTTCTTGTGTTGTTTCACCCTGCCCCGTGTTCCTTTTCAAGCCGTTTCAGAAATCCGCTCCAGCCGGTTCGCCTTGCTGACTGATGAATAATCTGTCTGAATCCTGGATCCTGCATCGCAGAGAGAAAAAAAGCAGACATCTCCTCCTGCTGTTGCCAGGGCAACTGGCCCCAGGCTGTCATTGCAAGCCATGCAACCTGGCTAACAACACCACGCTCCCATGGACCAAGTAGCAGCGCCTTTGACAACGCTACCTGCACCTGGTTATCGAATCCCGAGTGGTTGAAACGCGCAAGCGCAAATTCAGACCAGGCCCTTGCCCAGGCACTTCTCCGTACGACAGCCAACCGGGCATGTTCCGCAGCAGTTTGTGCAGCTTGTCTCTCCCCTGTTGTAGCGGGGGTCTCAGGATATGATTGATAGAGAAGCGCAAGATCAAGTTGATAGTCTGCATTTAATGAGGAGAGGCGGGTTGCATTTTCCTGCATTGCGATTACTCTGCCCAGTTTTTCCCGGCTCATTAGAGTCGTTGAGCTCTTCTCTTCATGCAATAATTTGTGCGCTGCGATAGAATGCAAATCAGCAAACCCTGCAGTAGCAGCAAGAAACGCCTGGACAAGCAGAAAAAGAAGTGCGATCAGTACCCCTGTTCTGGTGACATTATCAGCTTTTCGTGTCATGATCAGCGTGTATTAATATACTAATTTAGAATATGCATGTCCGCAATATCTTCTTGAAATGCTTGTAGTCTGTGCAAAAAGGTCTGATAATTGTCGCACATTATGTACAACAGGGATGTGCGACATGATAAATGGAATATCAAATATGTATGAGTCTGTAGAGACACCATCTACCAGAACTGAAAGTTTCAGGATAAAAACCCTCTTCAGGGCACTACCAAAACTCCTTGCATCAGCAGCCGTACTATTCCCGATCAGCGCTGCAACACTGCATGCAGAATTACCCACCGATCTTGAAATACAGTCATCCAGGCTTTCAATGAATGCCTACGGGGCGAACCTCAACGATCACGAAACAGGCTACATCAAGTCACTGATCGCTAAGGACTACCCTACTCCATCCATCATTTTGCATGGTATTGGTCGCGGTTTACCGATCAACGACATTGTTTATCATCTTGTAAAGTCCGATCCCGAAAGCGGGCTGGAAATCTACCAGCAGGCGATGGATCTTCTTCCCTCACTGCCTGGCTGGGTATGTGAACAGTCAATCGCTTCAAAAAATCGTTTCTACGAACGCTACAGTGCAAGCCAGCTTGGCGCATCAAAATCGATTCAGGCTGTTGCCGGCAAGTATTTCAGCACCAGTGCTCGCTTGAATGGGATGAGTAATCGCAAAGGCGAACTGCAAGTCAATATCGATGAACTCCTCGAAATCGCAAACCGGGAGAAAAAAGGCTCGAATGGCGATGCCTGGTGGTACAAGTCAGCAAAAAATCCTTCTACTCCACAGCTACCCATACTTATCTCTCTCTATCAGAAAGACAAGCATGTCGTTGTGGATGCGGATGTTGAAGCTCTGAAGCAACATAAGGCCTCTGGCACAAACACTTTACCCGTTAAATTCATCTACAACGCTGAAATTTTGCTCCCGACCAGTCATGTTGAGCCTTCTGTTGCCAAGGCAATGCGTAGCAGAATCGGGGGAGTATCACTTGCCAACTATGCCGGCGGACGTTATATCGACACCAACGACAATCGTACCAGCGCGAGTGAAGTGCTCTACATCTATGATGCGCAACGCCTGCGTGTCACCCCACCGCGTGAATGGCGACAACTCGACCACCATGTGAATGCGAAAACCAGTGAGTTAATGGCACTTTTCCCCATACCGGAAAAGTCATCCATCCCTGGTAACAAGTGGAACAAAATTGCCAGGCAACTGAAAAACAACGGTTTCGAAAAGCCGGTAATGATTACCGTATACGGCGACACCATGGAGCGCTGGATCGATGATGCCGAGTGGGTAGCGGTTGCGAACAGCCTTGGTGTTAAATACATACCTGCCGTCTTTTTTTACCATGAGACTGAACGCTATACCTGCGACTCCCCCGCTGCTTGCGGTGCCGGTATCTGTGGTTCTGCGCTGGCGGCCGGAGCCGGGATTGGTACATGTAAGCCTGTTGTCTATCCCCCACCACCATCTTCAAGCCAGGATTGAAGAACTGTATGAGTCAGTTACACGAAAGCAAGGAATGCAGTAACGGGAGGATATACAGGTACCAAGCTATGGCCAAGAAACTATATAAAGCAATGAGAGGAGATCGTGTGCGAGTCACTCGACTGAAACTGGGAGCAGGTGCATTAATCCTATGCGCAGGTGCGTTTGGCAGCAGCAGTGTACTATCGCAATACAGGCTCGAGAAACCAGTTAGAAACATGGTCGCCTACCCTATTCTCAACATTTCTGCCGGTTACAGCAGCGCGCTGTATGACAGCAGCGGAGATGAAAAGGCCGCATCTCCGACGATTGCCGTCATGCTTGGTGCTGGTCTGCAGGGCAAGCGTCGCGGGCACTTCTACGGCCTTGAATATGTAGCAGAGACAAATTACTTTACAGATACAGAGGCTGAAGAACAACAAGTCAACCAGCGATTTGTAGGCTATTGGGGCACTGCATTCACACAACGGCAAAACCTCGATATTGGTTTCGAAATCAGGGATCAGGAATTGCCACGTGGATACGAGAATCCCCTCGACGGGAATCACAATACAATTGGTGATCCATCGGGTGCCAACTGGAAACAGTACCAGGCTGGCGCCCTCTATGTGCTCGGCAATGACGAAACTCGCGGCAAACTGGAATTGGCTGCCTGCCTGACATGCATCCGTAACGATGACGACGATTACGATTATCGAGACAGCAACATCATTGACGCTTCTGCCACCCTGCTGGCTCGCGTATTGCCAAAAACCCACCTCCTGTTCCAGGTAGCCCACAGCAATTTTGAATATACAAACGCAAACACCGGTGACTTCACTGATGGGCTTGATAGCACAGAGACCCGCTACCTGGTCGGCGCAACTTGGCGGGCAACCAGGAAAACGACGGGCACTGCCAAAATCGGTTATGTCGTAAAAGATTTTGAGAGCGGCAGTAGCAGGGAGGGCCATGACAACCTCATCCTCGACCTTGCCGTTGACTGGAATCCGAACAAATACAATGCAGTACGCCTGCACTATATGTATCGCCCCTTTGAGAGCGTCGAGTATGATGACCTCGTCCAGGACGATTATGTCGAGATCAACCAGGTTGACCTGACGTGGAGCAAGGCCTGGTCACCGCGCCTTTTCAGCAACACCAGCGCCTATTACGGCCAGGATGAATACAATGTGTCTGGACGTGCTGATGAACGCTACGGAGCTGAACTTGGTTTACGCTATAAAACCAATCGCTATGGAAGTATCGGTGTCACGCTCTTCAGCGAGAACCGCACCTCCAGCCTGGCTGGCCATGGCTATGAAGACCAGGGCATCATGATCGACTACAACATTGGTCAGCTGTTTGGATTTGGTGAACAGATCAATTCAGAGGCACGTGCAGCGGATATCTGTAAAATCAGGTAACCGTGCATCGCACGCAAGGAAATTAAACCAATTTGATTCTTCTACTATGATCATCCAATACACGCAGATGTGAAACCCCAGAGGTAATCCTTTCTGGAAGATGCATGGATTGCAACAACCATATGGAAATGCAATGAAATTGAATGAAAAAAAAGTGATATCCTCGATATTGATGAGCAAGCTAAACCCTCAGCCTCGATATTTCAACATACTACTTATTCTGGTGTTAACCTGTCTTGCACCGCTCGCACTTGCTGTGAATGATGATGTGAGCAATTATCGGGTCGACAAGGGCGATAAGTTCGATGTCTATGTCCTCAACGAAGAAGACCTTAGCGTCACGGTTGAAGTCAATGACGAAGGCACAATCTTTTTCCCCCTGCTAGGCGAAGTTCGTGTCCACGGCATGACACCCAACCAGATAGAAAAGGAGATCACCCGAAAACTCAAGGGGCCTTACCTCGTCAAACCTGTTGTCAGTGTCACTATGAACTCCTACAGAGAATTTTTTATCGGGGTGCAGTCAAGGAGCCTGGCTGGCACGAATATCAACCCGGCATGACATTCCAGCAGGCAGTGCAAAAAGCCGGTGGATTCAGTGACCTGGCTTCACGTAGCAAGCTCTACGTGAATAAAGCCGGTTCAACCAGCGAGAAAGGCGACAAGACGACTCTCAGTCACAAGATAAAACCCAGCGACACACTCTTTGTCGGCGAGAGCTTTTTCTGATGGCTGACAACGAACAGATCGCTGACGACGAGCTCTCATACGAAAGCTACAAGGCACATCGCCAGGCACCGCAGCCCGATCCAACGCACATCCGGAAGGATGAAAAGCGCATCAACATTCATCAGTATGTGAAAGTTGCGCTCAAGCACAAATGGGGCATCGTCAGCCTGACACTGGTTGCAGCTATCATTGCCTATCTCTATGCTGCTTCACTGGAACCGAAGTACAAGGCTCTCGCCATGCTGGAGTTCACGCCGCAAACCCAGGATCAGGGAACAGTCAAAGAGTCCAGCTTCAACGAGTTTGAAAGACGATTCAAGGGTGAACGTATTTTCAACACCCAGAGCGTCATTCTCAAATCACGGGATTTTGCTGAGCGTGTCGTCGACAGACTTGAACTATGGAACCACCCCTACTTCGATCCTGAAAACATGAAAGAGAGCCGTGCGACCCTGCAAATCGATTGGCTCAGCTACCTGCCTGACTGGATGGCAACACTCCTGCGGCCGACAGAACCTGTTACTTCTCTACAAACCAAAGAGACATTGAAAGTACAGGCACTCGCCATGATACAGGGAGGCATTGAATTTGAGCATATCGAAAACACCATGCTCTACAGGTTTGGTTTCAACTCGAATGACCCGGATTTTGCCGCCGAAATGGCGAATAAAATTGCAAACCTCTTCATTGAATTTGATCTCGAGTCACGCCTCGATTCATACAAAAACGCGACCCAGTATCTGACAGATCGTACAATGGATCTGAAAGCATCGATCAACGAGTCTGAAAAGAAGCTGCTGGCGTTCCGTGAAAAAGAGAAAATCGTCAACCTCGAAAGCGGTAGTTCCATTCTTGGCAGACAGATGGAAGACGCCTTCAACAACCTCACCGACGCACAGAAAAACCGTATTACACTCGAAAAAATCGTCAAGGATATCGATCGTCTGCGCGAACTCCCTTTTAATGAGGCAGTCAACCACCCTTCCCTGATCGAATACGAGAATATCAAGGAAGCCAAACGCGAGGAACTGGATTCCGAGCTGGAAATAGCACAGCTTGCAAAGCGATACGGCCCCAAGCACCCCAAAATGATCGCTGCAAAAGCAGGCCACCAGACACGAATCAGCCGCATGAAAAAAGAGGTCGATATCGTACTTAACAATATCGACAAGGAGTTTGAACGTGCACAGTGGCTGGAAACGAAATTGCAGAAGCAGTTTGATGACCTGAAACTGCAGGCACACGCAATCGACAGTAAGCAGGCTGAATACAGGGCACTCGAACGGAATCTCGGGGCTGACCAGAAGCTGTACGATACGTTTCTGACACGCTTCAAGGAGACCAATATCTCCAGCGGCAACAACACACCTAATGCACGAATCATCGATGAAGCAAGAGTACCTGGTGGCCACTACTGGCCAAACCTGGAGCGTATTGTTGTGATTGCGTCGCTGGGCGGACTCTTTCTTGGGCTGTTGCTCGCCTTCCTGCTCGATTACATCAACGATACCCTGAAGAACAGTCAGGATATCGAAGAGAAGATCGGCATTGCCACTCTTGGCAACCTGCAGGTTCTGAAATCGGACAAAAGTGATTTATCGCCAGAAAGAATGTATATCGACGACCAGAAATCACTCTTCTCTGAATCGATTCGTACTATACGGACAGGAGTTCTACTCACCTCCCTCGATTCACCAGACAAGGTTGTTGCTGTCACCTCCTCAGTCCCCGGTGAAGGAAAAACAACCGTCTCGATCAACCTTGCAGTCGCACTTGGGCAACTGGAAAAGATTCTGCTGATCGATGCCGATATGCGCCGTGCAAGTCTTGGCCCGCACTTTGGTATAGAAAAGAACACACCTGGACTCTCTGACCTCGTGGCTGGAACCGAGGAAGAGGCTAATTGCATCCACCACAATGAAGATGCAGGTATCGACATACTACCTGCCGGCATGATCCCGCCAAATCCGCAGGAACTGCTCTCTTCACAACGTTTTTCCGAAGCACTACAGAAACTCGCCTCACACTACGACAGGGTCATCATCGATACCGCACCGACACAGCTTGTCAGTGATGCCATACTGGTTGCCAACCAGGCATCGGGGGTTATCTACGTTATCAAGGCTGAATCAACGCCCTACCACCTCGTTAAGGAAGGTGTGAAGCGCCTGCACCAGGTCGACAGCCATATCATCGGTGGCGTGCTCAACCAGATGCACCAGGGTGCCTCCGGATATGGTGGATATTACAAGTACGGGAAATACAGAAACTACGATTATACCTACTAGGCATTACGGCCCTAGAGATTAGCCAAAAGCGTCACACATGCATGATAATCTGCTGAGCTTCGAGCTGAAAGAGAAATAATTATTACTGCAATTACAAAGGATTATAGATTTTATACGATGTTAATTATCTCTAATCTTTTTTGATGAATTAACCCGGATTCTGGTCATTTCTGCCATCTCACAGTATAATCATATTGCTTTGTATGAACTGTTTTTCATTCTACGAGTCTATAATGGAAATCAGCCAATTTGTAAATTAAAAGGACCAATCAAATGAAAATGACATCAGTAATCTTTGCTGCCCTTGCTCTGCTTCTGACTAGCAACATTGCATTTGCTCAAAAAGAATTCCCAAAAGCTGACGCCAATGGCGATGGTTTTGTAGATGCTACTGAATTTGCTGACAGTGGTATTGATGCAAAATTTGAAGAATCGGATACAAATAAAGACGGCAAACTGGATGTTGATGAGTACCAGGCTGCAGCAGGAGATTGCGCTTAATACAGTAATGTATTCAGACGAATCATACTCTCGAGTATAACGATAAAGCCCCTGTCCTCAGGGGCTTTATTATGTCCGGCTCTCCAGTCTATTACTGACTTTCTTCTGTTCGATTAACAGATTTAATTTTTGTTATTCAGGACAAACCGTTCCTCGTGCTTCAGTCCCATATAGAGCGCAACACACATTGCTAACAGCACGGCTGTAATGGCAGTCCGACTGTAATTGCCGCAGATTGTAATGCGCCCAGGGCATCTGCCCCTCCTCCAAACAACAGTGCTGCTGCAATCAATCCTTCCATTGTTGCCCGGAAGATACGCTGTGGAACTGGCGCATCCAACTTGCCGCCTGCTGTAATACTATCAATGACCAGCGAACCCGAATCAGAGGAACTGATAGCTCAAGCAATCTCCCACAAGTTTACATACTTGAGAAGATCAATCTGTTCCTGCACACCTTTGACAAAGTTTGCATGGAATAAGAATGGTGATAATTCCCCGAAAAGCCCTTCAAAATCTTTTCCCACGAAGGAGCGACTATGGAGTCCATTCGGAAACAAGCTCTCTGGTAACGTCAGAATATCCCTGTACAACTTAGGCGTATTTCCTAAAGTCCGATTGAATACCTCTTGATCGTTATATTCTCCTAGCACATTTTGATTAATTTCCTTGAGCCGCTCAAGAAACGGCTTCGTCGACTTGTTGAAGTACATGAAGCCGGTACAAAAAGCGGGAGGAAACATGGATGATGATTCTGATTGCACGCCAACCGGATAATACCTGACTGCAGATTCAATATATGGCCGAAAATCCTGAACAAACGCAATATCACAATCGGAGAAAACAACGGTATCGTATCCCAAGTCAAGGGTTTGAAGGATTATCTTCCACTTAAGTGATGTGACACGATTAAAATTTTCCGTTCCGAAGTTGCTGTACTCTCTGTTTCCAGTGATGTCTTCAACAGGAATTACACGCACACCAAACTTCTGCGCAACTTGGTCATAGTGGGTATTTGAATCATCCGTATAATAAATGATGACATCTATGTTTTCGCAATGCCTCAATAGTGTTCTTACACTGTTTTCCAGCATCTTTTCCAGGTCTGTTCCATGAACCAGATAAACAACTGACATACTCGATTCCAAGATAGACCTCGTTTTTCCACTGTTAGCAGGAAAGAATCATTCACTTAATCGGGGTAAAAACCATCCATCGAAGTAATCGATAGTTTTCATTAAACCTTCTTCCAGTTTAATTTCTGGTTGCCACCCATCGAGATACGTACGTGCAAGGCTGATGTCGGGTTTGCGCTGCTTGGGGTCATCAGATGGCAAGGGCTGAAAAACAATTTTTGACCTTGAATTGGTGAGTTCAATCACTTTTTCGGCCAGTTGCTGAATAGTAACTTCAACAGGGTCACCAAAGTTAATCGGACCGGGAAAACCGGGGGTTCCATTCTCCCCCTCAGGCAATTCCATGAAACGGACGATGCCTTCTATAAGGTCATCCACATAGCAAAAACAGCGTGTTTGCTGACCATCACCGTAAAGGGTGAGATCTTCGCCCTTCAGAGCCTGCACAATGAAGTTGCTGACTACTCGCCCATCGTTAGGGTGCATGCGAGGGCCGTAAGTATTGAAGATGCGTGCGACACGGATATCAAGCTTATGCTGACGGTAGTAGTCGAAAAAAAGTGTCTCGGCACAGCGTTTCCCTTCATCGTAGCAACTCCGCATCCCAATTGGATTGACGTTGCCCCAGTAGGATTCGACCTGGGGAGAAGTTGTTGGGTCTCCATAGACCTCACTAGTACTCGCTTGAAAGATACGAGCATTGAGCCGCTTGGCCAGCCCAAGCATGTTTATGGCTCCATGCACACTTGTTTTTGTCGTTTGCACCGGGTCATGCTGGTAATGAACAGGTGATGCCGGACAGGCCAGATTGTAAATTTCGTCTACCTCTACGTATAGCGGGAAGGTCACATCATGACGAAGGAATTCGAAACACGGGTGGTCACGTAAATGATCAATATTCTGCTTGATACCAGTGAACAGGTTGTCCAGGCAAAGAACTTCGTGGCCCTTCTCCAGTAAATTCTCACACAAATGAGATCCCAGGAAACCGGCTCCACCGGTAACCAGTATCTGTTTACTTAATTCGTACTGGCGCATTAATACTTTTCCACTTAAATGCATTCGTAGTTATGGGCTGATCTCAACCTGATTAGACAGAAGTGTAGATAGCCACTTTATGTCAAAAGGCATCCCTCAAAGGCATAGTCTACAAGAATCATTCTATTTATGTATTTATGAGTTCAAAGCACTAACTCCTTATTTCTACTGCCATCTTTCATCGATTGTTGTAACAGACTGGCCCACCATGAACATTATTCAAGATTACTCAATCAGTTGGAGAGTTTTTACTCTGAACTTAAATATGGAATAAATTGGGAGTGCGATGGCTGAACAACTACCAACGACCCCAAGAGGCAAATACATTACACAAAATAATCAACGACCTTACGTCATAACGATAAGTCCATTCTATTTGCTCATTATATTATCTTGTCTATCCTGAAACATACGCCAGATAGATAACATTCTTACAGGATGAACTATCTGGCGAAATGCAGTTAGATATTCTTTCTGTCAAAGGCAAACCTCTTGAAAGAGAGGGACGCAAAGCCACCGGCCTGACTAACACTCACGTGTTAAAGGTAGCGGGGTTGCACAGATAGTCAGCATGATCATGCTGATTTCAATAGTGCCGCCCCTTTCTATGTATGCCGGTTAATCAAGTACATTAGAGAGGAAAAATGAAAATGAAAAAAACTATAAAGGCTATATGCTTTATTTCAATAATGACACTATTCTGTTTAAGCACAGTATCTGCGGAAGGAAGTCGCTATGATTTACCACGCAGCTACAATTCAGAAATTAGTTCTGCCGGTGAATTTCTTGAAATGCAAACTGGAACTGTTCTTATTGACGTCCGTAGACTCCGGGAATACAGAGCCGGGCATCCAATCAACCCCAATGGGCTAGCAAATAATCAGGAAGCATATAATGTTCCTTTTCCGCATATCGTAGGATATGGTGATCAAGATCCACAATTTTTCTTTGATGCAGTTGTTGCCGTCATTACTGGTTTAGGTGGTGATGAAAACACTCCAATTACTACCTTATGCCGTACAGGATTTCGTAGTGTCCTTGCAGCCAACATTCTTACAGATCCAGGTGCGCATGGTGTTACAGGAACCGCCTTTACCAATGTCCGTAATATCTGGGAAGGATTTGTAGGGCGTGAATTAGAAGCATTTTTTGCTCCTCTGGGTGTCGACTCACTCGAAGCTATTGGACAAACAGATCTCTTGGGAAAAGGTAAAAAAGGCGTTCCACATTCTTTACTCGGCCACGAAGCACTTCATCATAATTACCTTGATCTGAACAACAACGGCGTTATCGATGAGCATACCGCGGATGTTTGTACAGACACACCGGATAATAATCCGGACAAAGATGGCTGGCGTAATCATCAGGCACTCCCATGGGGAACAGGTGTATCTGCTACATATGCCTATTTAGGCGATACTGCTCAATACCCATCCTGTGTATCACCCTAATAATATTATTCTTTATATAGTCTCCTGTCTTTATGGCAGGAGATTACTAAAAACCATGAGAGAGGAGTATTTACTGCGGATTGAATCTCCGCGAAAGTATTGTTAGGGATTAATGTATAAACCTGATTCCGACAGAACGATTGACCCAATGTGTTGCATCGATCAGGTAATTTCATAACCGAAAGCAGTCATTAGCCAGTCTAGTGATATAGTTCACTCATGCCAAAGAAACTCACCAAAGAAATCGTTAATCAACGCCTGTCTGATCGTGAGATAGAGTTGGTTGGTGAGTATTCAAACAAAGCCAAAATCACAACATTCAGATGTCAAAATGGACACGAGTGGCAGGCCTCTCCTGGAAATGTGATGCGTGGGACAGGTTGTCCGCATTGCCCAACCAGATCATCTTTATCAAAAAGTGCAGTCAATGAAAGAATCGCTGACCGCAGAATTAAGCTAATCGGTAATTACTCCAACGCTAGAACCAAAACCACTTTTAAGTGCGGCAAGGGTCATGAATGGTTAGCTACTCCAGGGAGTGTTATGCGTGGTAGCAGTTGCCCTGTTTGTGCTGGTAATGCTCCGCTAACGAAAGAAATAGTAAATGATCGAATTGCCAAACGTGGAATAGAGTTGATCAGTGAGTACGTTAATACAGATACACGTGCCACATTCAGATGCAAAAAAGGGCATGAATGGCAAACAAAACCAGGAGATGTGTTATCCGGTAAAGGCTGTAGGGTTTGCGCTGGCCTTGCACCGCTAACCAAAGAAATCGTAAACGAAAGACTTGCTGAGCGTGGTATAGAGTTGATTGGCGATTATAGTGCGAACCATACAAAAACAACGTTCAGGTGCAAGAAAGGACATGAATGGGAAGCGGCTCCTTCATCTATATACAAAAAAGAAGGTAGTGGTTGCCCTTATTGCTCAAACAGATCAACGTTATCGAGAGCAGATGTAAATAGATGTATCGCTAACCGGGGTTTATTTTTGGCTGGTAAATACATTGACGATATTACTCACACAACTTTCAAATGCAAACATGGGCACCTGTGGGAGGCGATACCGGATAAAGTTATCGGAGGGCAGGATTGCCCCGTTTGCGCTGGTAATGCCCCGTTAACGAAAGAAACAGTCAATGAGAGAATTCGAGAACGTGGATTAAAGTTGGTTGGTGATTATATTAGTGCTAACACCAAGACAGTATTTAAATGCCAGAGTAAGCATGAATGGAAAGCGACACCAGGATCTATTTTAGCAGGTACAGGCTGTCCATCATGTGCCGAACATGGTTTCAATCCAGACAAGCCGGCAATCCTCTACTATTTAAAAATAGAAACACGAAATCAGCGTGTTTACAAAATCGGCATCACCAATAGAACTGTCGAGGAAAGGTTCACTGGTGACATGGACAAGATCACTATTCTTAACATAGAGCACTATGAAGTCGGAGCTGATGCTCATGAGAAAGAGCAGCAGTTACTCAAACAATGCGCTGAATACCGATACATTGGTGATGATATTCTAAGTCAGGGTGGCAATACCGAACTTTTCACTAAAGACATTCTTGGCCTGGACTGATGATGCTGAATGCACGGGATTCAACATGTACTAGAGTTGGTAGGCGCGAGTGGATTATCTCGGGCTTCCTGCCCTCATAAAAATAATGATGCACCTAAGTCAAACAGCACATGCACCCAACTCATACCAAAGAAGATTACTGCAACAGGTTAAATATGCACCTAACTCATACCACTACGTATATACCATTACCTACTGGCCGTGATGGGAAAGCTTACGCCATAACTTCTCTATGACTCGACGCTCAGGACAACGCATGACATATTATTCATCAGAGGATTAAGGTACTTTCAAGCACTTTGAGTCACGGGTAATTCGCACCTCTCTGCCTGTCTAGTTAAAGTTTTTTAAGAGCACTCCCTTCCTTTGGACCTAAGGCTTTATATATATAATACGTTATATAGTTGTTTTTTCTGTAATAATACTGGCCATATTAATCACGGACAGCCCTTCCGGGCAGGATATACCCTAGTCAGTCTAAATGACCGCTAACGACCCAAAACGGGCCTACGTTAAACAAAAACGGTACCCGATGGCACCGCTCTGCTTTCATACTGATTATTTGTAACAAATAAAATATGTATCATGCCAATAGAGAAAACCCTTGTATCTACGCCCATATCTATTGGAAGTGATGCATCACCATGCTCTGCATCAATAAATATTTTTATATTTCTAAATTTATAGTATGGAAAACCGGGTGAGAAAACCCAAACTACGATGGTACGATCAAAGTCCACCTGACTCTGATTAGTTGCTTGAAATCGTCTCGCCTGCAACCTATTGCATGCCAATCATTGACCTGAATCAATGAAAACTGACAAATAACAAATATCTGACTTGATCCATACATTTTGAAGTCATCTTTCCAATAGAATGATTAGTTAACCACTACGTGAATTCAATTTCCAAGTGCAACTCAACAGAGTTGGTTAGAGGGCAAGCTGCGGTAGCATAGGTAGCTTCTCTCACCGACCAAAGTTAGAGGAGCACCATGTACACGCAGCTTACCCAGGAAGAACGATACCAGATTCAGGCACTGATGAAAGCAGGTCACAATCAAACAGAGATAGCCAAGATACTTGGGCGCCACAAATCCACTGTCAGCCGCGAACTGAGGCGTAACCGTGGCTTGCGCGGCTATCGCCCCAAACAGGCCCATCGGCTGTCTGTAGAGCGCCGTCAGAGCAAGAGCCAGCCCCGTATTGCCACTACCCACTGGGAGCGAGTCGAGCATCTGTTGCGCGAGGACTGGAGTCCGGAACAAATCAGCCTGTGGCTGTGCAATGAGGCTGACATTCAAATCTCTCATGAGTGGATTTACCAGTACGTTCTCCAGAACAAATCCATGGGCGGTAACCTATACCGCCACCTGCGTTGCCAGAAGCAGCGTCGAAAGCGCTATGGCAGCTATAGCCGCCGAGGGCAACTGATTAACCGAGTCAGCATCGATGAACGTCCTGCCGTGGTTGATGAGCGTTCACGCTTCGGTGATTGGGAACTTGATACCATTATCGGAAAAGGCCACAAACAGGCCATCGTTTCAATCACCGAGCGTAAATCCCGATTGACGCTCATCCATAAGGTGGAGAGAAAAACCGCCAGCAACGTCACCAGCGCTATCCTCAAACTGCTCAAACCCATCGCCGGCCGCGTTCACACGCTGACCTCAGATAATGGTAAGGAATTCGCCGGTCACGAGACCATCGCTAAAGGCCTCAGTGCCAGGTTCTTCTTTGCCCATCCCTATGCCTCCTGGGAACGTGGCTTGAATGAGAACACCAATGGACTCATTCGCCAATACTTCCCAAAGCATCGGGACTTTACAACCATCACTCAGGCGGAAATCAACCAGGTGATGAATAAACTGAACAATCGTCCCCGAAAATGTCTTGGCATTAAAACGCCCAATCAAGTATTTTTCGGGATTAACCCATCCGTTGCACTAGTGAGTTGAATCCGCGGAATATAACGACACGGTCAAAAACCTCTATGCTGAAATTGTCGGATTCATTGGTGAGGCGCAAACCAGCATGACGTCAGAGCAGGCCGAAGAGCTGTTCGAGTTGCGTGCTGCCGGCCGTGATATTGTTGAAGCAATTAAGGACACCAAGCATCTGCAGAAGAACCTGTCGAATTATCTCAACGCTGATAATGCGGAAGTGAGACAGGAATATGATGCTATTCGGTGCCAGGTTGCGCGAGTCATGCGACAACTCGACGATGTACGTAAAGAGGGAGAAGATTCCGCAGCAATTCTCTCTATTGATACGCTGAAACTGGAGATCAAGGAGTCCGATAACCAGTTTGACCATAACCTGGACGGCCTGGTACGCAAACAGCTGATCACGCCACAAATGGCAACATCGTTGATGAATGATGGAAGCTATGCGTATGATGTTTCCAAACACCTGATCAAGATGGGTGAGATCCTTTTTTCAACCGGCAGCATGGCGATTCGCGAAGCTGAACGCAGCTTGGCACTCGATGATGAGGAAATGGCGCTATTAATGGAAGACGATATAAATAACCAGGCAGGTGCAAACCGATGAAATTAATGAAAATAATCGATAAGGCAGAACGCTATATCAATACCGACGAGCGTAAGCGCAAGGAGAAGCGCAAGTGCCTAAAACACGTGTTGAAGAAAATCCGTCGTCACGAAAAAAAGCTCGAACAGGAACTTGAGAACGAACAGGATGCAGACAAGCAAAAGCGTATTAAAAAACGAATCAAGCTTACACACGCCCAACGCAAGAAAGGATTGGCGATGCTGGACCAACTCAAGAAAAAACAGAAAAAAGGCGAGGTGAAGGGGAAGTAGATGTGGGCTGAAGTGTAATAAACCTCTGCGGCAACTTCGGCATTATTTATATTTGGCTGTGAAGGCCATTCATTGAAGACAATTTGGAGAATCCTATGTCAAAGAAAACATCAAAAAAAGCACGTTCTATTAAAAAAGAAATCAAGAAGCGTAAGGCCAAGGTTTCCAAGCAGGAATCAAAAGTGAAAAAGCTGAAGAAGAAGCTGAAAAAGATTTCCTGAAAAATGTCACTTATGACAGGCAGGTCTGCCAGTGCAGTCCTGCCTTCGTATCTGAATGTCCGTTTCTGGCCGTAAGCAGGCATTAATTAATACCCCGCGATGAGCCTCAAAGCATACTCATCAACAATCCTGAATGCCGTCCTTACCTGCCACCTTATCGCTGAAGAATGATGCCTTTTTGTTCGGTTTCTCTCTGGAGAATGATTCCTTTCTCTTCCACTGGAGTAGATTGAGGATCAGCTACTTTTGGTATAGGCACTGGTAATCCCGCCTCTGGAGGGGTCGTTTCCGGTATGGGTATCGGCATACCTCCCACAGGTGATCCTGGCGGACTCTGAGGTTCAGCGACTTTTGGAATTTCTATAGGAGTAGCACCAAACGCTGAAGATGTAGCAAACAGTAATGCGATTGCCATAAGAAACACTGTTAATTTGGAAAATTGTCTTGCCTTCATCATAGCAGTAACCTCCTTGACCTTTATTTATGATCTCTAATAGAAGATTAGTATGAAGTGCCTTAGTTGTCTTGATAGGAAGGAAACAGACGATTTTATGTTGTGAATACCCGCTTCTGACCGATAGCAGACAATTGGAAGGATTTCCTACTTCAACTTAGCTGAACGACCGCTACCGACCCAAAGCGGACATTCAGATTCACATCACCATGGCTGAGAACAGGCATAGATTGTCTACAATTGTTCATACTTTAAGAATTTTCTCTCTCAATAGCCTGAGCTTGTGCATTAGCTTTTAATATATCAAGCGCCACTGCTATAGTCGCTAAACTGATAAACATTTCAAAAACCTGCCCAACATTGAAAAGCGCATAATCGATAAATATAAACATGATGGCGTGCACAACAAAAAATAACATAAATCCTGTTGATGGCGATGGCATTGCGTTGATTATTGAAAATCCTGATATCCACCTTTTTATTGCTGGAAGAAAAACCCAAAAAAATGCCAGTACAAGATAAAATAACGGCGTTAGTAAATTACCCAAGTTTTTTAAATAGGCGTCCATGACACCGTCTTTCTCCAAACTCAGTAAATTAGAAAGATTAATATTGTGCAGGTTTGTTTCTTTTTGCGCATTGATTTTTATTATTTCCAAATCATGTGAGTAATCAAACAAGTGATCGCCCCAACTTATTTCCTCACCAAATGCAAAAAAACTAAGCAGCATATAAAACGCAAACCAATAGGCTTTTTTCCCCAAGCCCTCTAATTTAACTTGCTTTCTTAGAAGGTTAAAAAAGAGGTATGTTGCAATAACCCAAGCAACTGCGGATAAGATTTCAAAAAATGAACTTTCATCATTGGTGAGCATTTCGGTATGAATAAAGGTATTGAGGTACTGGTTTGATACCCATTCGTATTGATCAAGCACACACGCGACATAAATCAATACAATGAAAGCAATGATAATCTTGATATGGTAGAGATTAACGATGAATCGCACAGTAGGAGTCACGCCAATAACCAGAATTTATTGAAACCGCAAGTTTATCACTACGCGTTGATTTAGGGATAGGAATGTGCTTTTAGCAGGCGCGGTACCTTGCGCCAGCAGCAGGCCCTTACCACCCTGCTACGGCTCGCCTGGGGTGGGGTCAAATGTCCGGAGTTGGCCGATAGCAGACCTTCGTGTGATTGAATCGGTTTAGCCCGGCTAAATGACCGCTTCCGACCCACAGCGGACATTAACCAAGGCAACGATATGACAGTTGCGACTGTTTAATGAGCCAAATGTTATACATGACTGCTGATGTCTAAATGAATAGCATCACCCATGAGCTTTCCGAAATCATCTCGTTGCATATGAATAAGATGCTCATGGTCTCCGGCTTCAAAATAGATCTCTGGCTGAGATAACAAGGCTTCATCAACGATCGTATCAATGTCATACAACAGACCAGTCGGTGGAATCGCTCCCACTTGGCAATCACTGAATACCTGAGCCACCTCTTCTTCGGTTGCCAGGCCAACATGGCGGTCTAATTTTCTGTGTAATTGACCTAAATCCAGCATATGCGTCGCTGGCAACACAACAAGCATGTAATTATCACCATCTTTCAGAAGTACTGATTTTGCGACAATATCTCCAGGTAAATGCGCGGCTTCTGCGTTACGCATACCGGTCTCGGCATGTTCATGAGCATTAATGTCATAGCTCAAAGAGTTTGAATCAAGAAACTCTTCTAGGCGAGTAGCTATAGCCATGAGACTACCTCCTTTTCAAAAAGTGCGCTTCTAACTTCAACATAGACCAACGAACGTCAGTTAGCTAGCAACTGCCGGTAATGAATGCCCGCTTCTGGCCGAAAGCAGACATTCGCTCCTTCTTAGTTTCTTGTTAACCTGATTGTTAACCTCAGGCAATAAAAAAGCACCTACGATTTCTCATAAGTGCTTGATTATATTGGTAGGCGCGAGTGGATTCGAACCACCGACCCCCACCATGTCAAGGTGGTGCTCTAACCAACTGAGCTACGCGCCTGGAGTCGATATCAGTAGCTTTGGCTACTGAGGAAAGATGCGCATTTTAGCCGCCAAAGGGGCGAATGACAAGCTCCAAATGTGCTTATAAGCCACTTTTCAGGCTCGCCTCGATAAATTGGTCGAGCGCGCCGTCAAGAACAGCACCTGTATTGCCCGTCTCAACATTTGTACGCAGATCCTTGATACGCGACTGATCGAGTACATAAGAACGGATCTGGCTGCCCCAACCGATGTCGGATTTGGTCTCTTCAAGAGCCTGCTGGGATTCGCTTCGCTTCTGCATCTCAAGCTCATAGAGCTTCGCCTTGAGCTGCTTCATCGCCTGATCCTTGTTCTGATGCTGCGACCGTCCATTCTGACACTGAACGACTACGCCAGAGGGATTATGCGTGATACGCACAGCCGATTCTGTCTTGTTTACATGTTGTCCACCAGCGCCGGAAGCCCTGTAGACATCGATGCGCAGGTCACTTGGGTCAATCTCCACCTCGAATGAATCATCGATCTCGGGAGAGACAAATACTGATGAGAAGGATGTGTGGCGACGGTTGCCTGAATCAAATGGTGACTTGCGTACCAGGCGGTGTACACCAATCTCGGTTCGCAGCCAGCCAAAAGCATAGGGGCCGTCAACTTTTACGGTTGCCGACTTTATGCCTGCAACATCGCCGGCACTCGCTTCCATCAATTCCGTCTTGAATCCGTGCGATTCAGCCCAACGCAGATACATACGCAGCAACATCTCGGCCCAGTCCTGCGCCTCGGTGCCACCGGAACCCGCCTGTATATCAAGGAAAGCGTTATTGGCATCCATTTCACCAGAGAACATACGCTGGAATTCGAGATCGGCAACTTTTTTGTCGCAAGTCTCGACATCAGAGGCGATCACATCGACAGTCTCCTCATCACCCTCCTCTACTGCCATTTCCAGCAGGTCACCGGCATCTGCGATGATCGCATCAATCGAATCAATATTTTCTACTACGCCCTCAAGCAGTGCTCGCTCCTTACCTAGCGCTTGCGCATGCTCCGGGTCGTTCCAGACATCCGGGTCTTCGAGTTCCCGCATGACTTCATCGAGTTTTTCACGTTTGCCATCATAGTCAAAGATACCCCCTGAGCGATACGAGTCGCGTCTTGATATCGTTGATGGAATTGGTAATTGGATTGATGTCCTGCATTGTGTACCCCGCTCGTATAAGAGCGCCATTTTAATTGATAGAGAAAACGATGTAAAAACAGATGGTTGCTATTTCAGTTCGTCATGGCGAAATCAGCATTGCATCACCATAGCTGAAAAAGCGATAGCGTTGATCGATCGCATGCTGATAGGCGTGCCGAATATTATCGACTCCACCCAGTGCACTGACCAGCATCAGAAGTGTCGACTCCGACAAGTGAAAATTCGTTACCAGTGCATCGATTACGTTGAACTGGTAGCCAGGCGTAATAAAGAGCTCGGTGTCACCCACGTAAGGCTTTAATTGACCACTGGTTGCAGCCGACTCCAAGGCACGCACACTGGTTGTTCCAACTGCTACAACACGTCTACCTTCCTCCTTGCACGCCCTCACCTGTTCACAGGTCAACTCAGCCACCTCGAGCCACTCGCTGTGCATGACATGATCGGACAGGTTATCGACTCGTACCGGCTGAAAGGTGCCGGCACCAACATGCAAGGTAACACGTGCAGAATGAATCCCTTTCGCATCTAGACGTTCAAGCAGTTCATGTGTGAAATGCAAACCGGCTGTGGGCGCAGCAACAGCACCCACTTTCTCACCGTAGACAGTCTGGTATCGCTCCAGGTCTTCAACCTCATCATCACGTTCGATGTAGGGCGGCAAGGGTACGTGACCCTTGTTTTCCATCAGGCTGGCAAACCCCGGGTGCGTACAAGTGAGTTCGAAGAGATCACCCTCACGCCCGCGCACCTCGATAATACCGTCATCGATCAGGAGTCGTGTGCCCGGTTTCGGGGACTTGCTTGCCCTGACATGTGCCAGTGCGTATGAATCATCCAGCAGGCGCTCCAAGAGAATCTCAACCTGCCCCCCCGTCTCCTTGACACCATGCAGGCGTGCTTTCATGACACGCGTATCGTTGAATACCAGCAGATCACCCTCGTCGAGCATATCGGGCAAATCACTGAAGTGCTTGTCATCAACCGTCCCATTCGACGAATTCAGACTCAGCAAGCGGCTGTCTCCACGTTTTTCCGGCGGAAACTGGGCAATCAACTCCTCTGGTAGTTCAAATTGGAAATCTGTTCGTTTCATAGCGGCAATATCATATCACGCAAGGCCGTGATCTCCCTTACAGAAATGACTTTTTCAGGTATACTACGCCGCTTCAGCACTTTTGCCGGGGTGGTGGAATTGGTAGACACAGGGGATTCAAAATCCCCCGGCTTCACGGCCTTGTCGGTTCGAGTCCGACCCTCGGTACCATCTTTAAAGTCAAAGGGTTAGCTATTCTGTAGCTAACCCTTTTTCTTTCCCACGTTCTTTCCCTGGAACCGCAGAATACGATTGAACCATATTCAGCCCGGTATCGCTCAATACGCCACCATACCCCCCTTCCAGCTACGAGTTAAATCACCGTTTTCCCAGGTAGTGGGTGATGAACGGATCAGCATCGCAACTTGAATAACATATACTGTGAATAAGATTTGTATGAATCCAGATTGGGATACCGGCAATGAAAGTTATTCTGTGGCTGATTATGATCGCAATACCTTCTATTGGCGTATGCGATGACCGGGTAAGAACAGAGTCGATTGCCACATTTAATACAAATTGTGCACGATGCCACGAAGGTGAATGCAGCGGAAGAATGACCTTCCATATGTCGAAGGATGTTGCCGATCAGCATATCCAAAGGCATACCGGCAAATTATCTCAAGAGATCTATCAAGAGCTACACGAACTCCTGCACTACATGAAAGTGGAATGTAGTTATTATCCACTTGATTTGGCACTCTCTGATGACGGATTCTGGAGTGAAAACCAGCTATCTCCTCTTCGCTCACATACCGGCAAAGCTTATTTCATCCCTTTAGGTACTCTTCAGCCGAATTCATACAACTTATCATTCAGCGGGCCACATGACAGCGCCAGACTTTGTGTAGAAATTATTAACGATGAGTTTGATTTCATCGAAAAAATGACATTGAAAAGCGATGATGATAATACGGTACTGAATTACCAGGTTGATGAAAGTGGTAAATACTATTTACGCATATCAGCACAGATTTCATTTAATATCAATAATATAGAGATTAATCTTAAGGATAATACTTCATTAACTGACTAGTGTCCGATTTGGTTTACCAGCGGAAGCGGGCACCACTTATTTGTGCAATAATTTAATATCAGCGTTGATACAGGATTGGTCATGCCAAATTCTTATAGCATTGCAGAAGAAGTTGCTCACTCAATAACGCATGGGCTGGGAGTGCTGCTCAGCATCAGTGGACTAGCGGTTCTGGTTGCCTTTTCCTCCCTGAACGGGGATGCGTGGCATATCGCAAGCACAAGCATTTATGGCGCAACTTTGATATTGCTCTATACAGCTTCGACTCTCTATCACAGCATTACCCATGAGAAAGCAAAAGAGATTCTACAGCGCCTTGATCATGCTGCGATATTTCTACTGATAGCAGGCACATATACGCCCTTCACCCTGGTTAACTTGCGTGGCGAATGGGGTTGGACTCTGTTCGGATTAGTCTGGGCTGTTGCAATCGCCGGCGTTGTGCTCGAAGTTCTGGTCAAAAAGCGCATGAAGCGCCTCTCAATCACTCTTTACCTGGGGCTTGGCTGGATTGTCATCGTTGCAATAAAGCCCATGATCGCCTCTATTGAAACAGGTGGACTGATTTTATTACTCGCTGGTGGACTCTGCTATTCGTTTGGCGTGATTTTTTATCTATGGAAGAGTCTGACATACCATCATGCTATCTGGCATCTCTTCGTTCTTGCTGGAAGTGTGCTGCATTTCTTTTCAGTTCTTTTCTATGTGATTCCACCCGGCATCTAGCGACACACTTACTGGATTATTATTGTCTGCATATAGACATTGAAAAGCCGTTACATAACCACTCAAGTTAACTAACCTCTACGTCGTTTTCGTTCCGAATCAAGCAGTGCTCGCTTGCGTTCCATCCCCCAACGCCAACCACCGTGACCTCCATCTCCTCTTATTACACGGTGACAAGGTATAAGCACACCAACGCGATTCGCAGCACAAGCAGATGCGACGGCACGGAAGGCTTTGGGCTTGCCTATCTGTGCCGCCACTTCACTATAACTAAGGACATCCCCTTCACGTATGCCAAGAAGGAATTGCCAAACCCGCATTTGAAATGCAGTTCCACGGAGATCAAGAGGCAGGTCTGGCCTCGGAGTCCCTTGGCTGATGTTCATACCGAGGAGATTCATCCAGGCATCAAGTTCAGGCGAGTTTTGAGAGGATGATGCTTCGAATTCCGCTTTCGGGAACTCCTCTTGCAGTTTTGTCAGAAAAGTCTCTTCATTTTCTCCAAATTGCACAGAACAGATCCCCTTGACTGTAGCGGCCATTAACATCAACCCTAGTGCTGTCTCCCGGCAGGCATAGGTAATGGTCTCACCACTACCGCCAACTCTATAAGCTTTCGGTGTCATACCTATATTACGTGTCGCTTCACCATAGACTCGACTGATGGAACCGAAGCCGGATGAGTATATTGCGTCGGTAACAGTGGCGCCTTCTTTCAGTGATTTTTTGAATTTCCGCATACGAATCGCATCTTGATAGGCTTTAGGGGAAACCCCAAAAGCCTGTTTGAATATTCGCTGGAGTCGTGAGGGTGAAAGCTCTGCCTGATCTGCTAATTGTGCAAGTGTCAGGCGTTCTTCAGCGTGAGATTCTATATATCGGGCAATATCTACAAGCCTGGTTAGTTGTGGGTTGTCTGCCGTTGGCCGACATCTTTTACATGGCCTGAAACCTGCAACAATCGCAGACTCGGCACTTGGAAAGAAACGCAGATTCTCAGGCAGAGCCGGGCGGGAGGTACAGGAAGGCTTGCAGAAAACCCCGGTAGTAATGACTCCGTAGAAAAAACCCCCGTCACTGGCTTTGTCCCGTGTTGATACTGCTGTCCGCATCTCTTCTTCAGATGGCATTGACATCTCTTTTCTCCAACGACTACAGATTGATTCTATATGATCGTATTGACTGCTGTATTTCCATCCGTTTCTTGCCGGGTAATTTCAAAGTGGTGCTCATGCTTCAAGATAATCCAGACACATCAGGAGTGTAAATCTCCTATTTACGAATTAGACAGCAAAAATCAGATGGTTTCAGATACAGGGAGTGGCTATATTGAACCTGAAATGGCCTGACGCAAGCGTGCGAACACAATGAAATCATCTATCAATACTTCCATGGGGGGCTTTGAATGGGCCATGCTCCTCATATTATCGGTTCTGTGGGGCGGGTCATTTTTCTTTATCGGTGTGGCTGTCGCTGATCTTCCACCTCTGACGATTGTCACCCTGAGGGTTGGCCTGGCAGCAATCGCATTGTGGGGTATTGCACTCTTCATGGGACTTCGCCCCCCGAAAAGTAAAGCTGTTTGGACCGCTTTCCTGGGAATGGGATTGCTGAACAATGTTATTCCGTTTGTCCTTATTGTCTGGGGGCAAACACATATCGCATCTGGCCTGGCATCCATCTTGAATGCAACAACGCCCTTATTCACTGTTGTCGTTGCAGGGATGCTGTTACCTGACGAACGTGCCACGCCATTGAAGTTTGCAGGTGTTGCAGTCGGTTTTATCGGTGTCGTTGTGATGATCGGGCTACCAGCGATAGGTAAAGGTGATAACACACTTGCACAAGTGGCAATAATCGCAGCTGCCTTATCTTATGCATTTGCAGGTGTATATGGCCGCCGGTTTAAAGCTATGGCGATTAATCCGATTGTGACGGCAGCTGGCCAGGTCACTGCATCGGCACTCGTCATGGCTCCAATTGCACTGACTATAGACGGCCCCCTTGACATTACCGCCCCCGGTATGGGGACATGGGCAGCTATCGTTGGGCTTGCTATTCTGTCTACGGCAGTCGCTTACGTTCTCTATTTCAAAATACTTGAATCTGCAGGCGCAACTAACTTGCTGTTGGTCACCCTGCTAATACCTGTTTCGGCGATTCTACTCGGCTCACTCTTTCTTGATGAAAGCCTGGAGGCTGTCCATTACATAGGGATGGTATTAATTGCGTTGGGGCTGTCCGCTATCGACGGAAGAGTCTGGAAGCGGTGAGAAAAGTCAGCTGGTTAAGTTTTGAGATATCGCTCCTACTTCTGTGAGCCTCATTCACATCTATTGTCAGTATACCCCTTTCATTTTCGGGGAATGGTTTCCAGATAAGGAAGCTTTCTATACTGCAGTACAATATAATTACAGTAGTTAGGGGTACGACCAGATTGAAATCAACGTCCAGTGTGCTTTTGACTGGATTAATATCAGCATACATAACGAAATGGGAATAGATCTGTCATGAGACAAATAACACTGCTCGTTCTTATGATGTTAGCCACCCCACTGGTTCATGCCGAAGCTGTGCCAGTCAGGGCAATGCAACTCGATAAGCTTTTACGAGTGTCAGAATTCAGTGTTCCTGCTACTACCCTCTCGCTCAATGCCCCGGAGATTCCCGCTGAAATAACCGGACGAGTTGAACGCATTCCTGTCCAGGTGGGAGATCAAGTAAAAAAAGGCGATCAGCTAGTCATTCTTGACTGCCGTGATCACAAATCCCGGCTTGAGTCGGCAAAAGCGATTTTACGTAAAAATGAGGCGCTGCGCTCATTTGCATCTACACAACTGGAACGTGCCAGCGGGCTGAAAAACACCAGGAGTATCAGTGAGGAAGTTCTTGAGCAGCGCAATGCTGACCTGCTCGCAGCAACGGCTGATCATCAAAATCAGCTGGAACAGGTGAGACAGGCAGAGATCAATGTTGAACGCTGCATTATCAAAGCGCCTGTTCATGCGGTCGTTGTAAAACGTCTGGCAAATGTCGGTGAACTCGCAAATCCTGGCTCGCCATTGGTGAACCTGGTGCAACTGGACCACTCAGAAGTAAGTGCCGAACTTCGTTCTGCTGATGCAGTCAGCCTGCAACAGGCAAAAGCTGTTGATTTCCACCATGCAGGTAATAGTTACCCGCTGGAGCTGCGTACTATCATCCCGATCTATGATAATAAAACCCGAACGCAAGAGGCTCGCCTTGTCTTTAAAGATATATCTGCTTCTCCGGGAACGACAGGACGCCTTGTCTGGCAAGGTGGCGCAAATCAACTCCCTGCAAATTATCTTGTACGACGAAATGGTCTTCTGGGTGTTTTTCTTGTGGATAATAGCACTGCCAGGTTCCATGCATTGCCCAATGCGCAGGAGGGGCAGCCAGCCGAGTTCAATGCCTCCCCTGAACAACTGATTGTGACCGAGGGCCGTCAGAGATTACAGGACGGCGATAACATCGAGGTCCTCGTGGAGGAGAATTAAGTCGTGGGTGCATTCTACCGGTCACTCCTGCAAAACCATGTTCTTGCCAACCTGGTTTTTGTGCTTGTACTGGTCATTGGCCTGCTCTCTTATATGAACCTGCCGCGCCAGCAAGATCCGACGATCAACTTTAACTGGATCGTCATTACCACTGTACTTCCCGGCGCATCGGCACTGGATGTCGAAAAAAAGGTCACGGACCCGATTGAAGACGCAGTTCGTAAAATCCAGAACATCAACTTCATGTCCTCCACAAGCAGGGAGTCGGTTTCCAGTATCCTTGTACGATTTCAGGATATTGATGAACGCACCTTCGATAAAAGCGTTGCTGACTTAAGGCGCGAAATCCAGAACAAGGAGAGTGAACTGCCAGACGCAGCAGAAGACCCCCAGATACTGGAAATCACCACTGCTAATGCCTTCCCTTCTGCGACAGTTGCTGTTGTCGGTCAATCTCTTGATGAAGAGCTACGCATCCAGGCACGCAATATCCAGAAAGGGCTTGAGAGGGTCAAGGGAGTTGATCGTGTCGATCCAATTGGACTGCCAGAACCTGAATTACAGGTCAATTTTGATACTGCCTTGCTGGAAGAGTTGAACCTGTCACCCGGACAGGTAGCAGATACTGTCTCCGCATTTTTTCAGGATATCGCAGCCGGCGACACACGTCTTGGGGAACAGAACTGGCTGGTGCGACTGGTCGGTTCAAGTAACGACCCAGGTCAGCTTGCATCACGCACAATCGTCGGAGCACAGGGCGAAGTCACACTCGGCACCGTTGCACGGGTTGAACGTGGCCGTGCTGAGCCCTCCCAATTAACCAGTTTCAATGAACGTCCGGCAGTTCTTCTGGCAGTGATGAAGCAGGCAAATGCCAACACGATAGAGCTTGTCGATCGTATCAAGGCCTATATGCAAGGCAGGAACATCTATTCAGACCAGACCGGTATAGAGCTGATTCTTGTCGATGACCAGACTGTTGTCACCAAGAGTGCTATTTCACTGATGCAGAGAAATGCCCTGATCGGACTTGTTCTCGTTTTGATTGTTGCCTGGTTCTTTCTCGGTTCACGCATTGCACTTCTGACTGCAATCGGCATCCCTTTTATACTTGCAGGTACCTTCTGGATACTGTCGGGGGTTGGTGAAACCCTGAATGTCATGGTTCTGCTTGGCGTTGTCATCGTGCTCGGTATGCTTGTGGATGATGCCGTTGTTGTCGTTGAGGGCATCTATTACCGCGTGAGGCATGGCATGAAACCCATGGAGGCCTCCATGGAAGCACTCAACGAAGTGGCTGCTCCTGTGACAGCTGCCGTGTTCACAACCATAGCTGCATTCGGGCCATTGATTCTGTTACCGGGAATCCTCGGGGACTTTATGAGAGTCGTTCCGATTGTTGTCGTTGTTGCACTCTCCCTTTCATTAATCGAGGCCTTCTGGATGCTGCCAGCCCATGTTACTGCAGCGAAAGTCAGCTTCGAGAAGCCCTCAAGAATCCATAAGTACCGGGTCAAACTGACTCACGCAATTCAAATTAAATATGTACGTCTGCTGGTAAAGTTTCTGCGTCACCGCTGGCTGACATTCTCATTTGTCATACTGCTGTTTGTCAGCGCCTTCGGAGCCATGGCTGCCGGCATGGTGCGTATGGATTTCTTCGCTGCTGACACCATACGCCTCTTCTATGTCAACGTTGAAATGCCACCTGAAACCACCTTGCATTCCACATTGAAGAAAGTAGAAGAGATTGAAAGAAAGGTTCAATCACATTTGCGTGATGGAGAGGCGCGTGCTGTTCTGAGTTATTCGGGGAATATGTTCACAGAAACTGCACCACGGTTGGGAGAGCACGTCGGCCAGATCATGGTCGGTTTGAATCCGAAAACACCGGATCTGAGAACTGTAGAAGCAATGATTGAGGAGATGCGTAGTGACATCATGGCAACACCCGGTCCGGTACAAATCTCTTTTTTGAGGCTGGCTGGCGGCCCGCCGACCGAAAAACCGATCAGCATCAAGGTGCGTGGTGATTCCTACCCCGAGATACGGGAGGCAGCAGATGCATTACGAGACCTGTTGTCCGGCATTGAAGGTGTTAAGGATATCGATGATGATGCAAGTAAAGGCCGCAGCGAACTCATCCTCTCACTCGACGAAGACGCCATTAATCGCACCGGAATTAACCCGCTGGAAGTGACCCGTACAATCCAGTTACTGGTTGATGGATTGGTGGTGACAGATATGCGCGATGCCGGTGAGAAGGTGGACATACGGGTAAAAGGATCCGATCGCAATATTAAGAATATCAATGAATTGCTCCAGTTCCGACTGCCGTTAGCTGATGGTGGCAGTGTACCGCTTATCGAGTTGGTCAAAGAGCAGCGGGAAACCGGACTTGGAAACATACGCCATTACAATTTCAGGCGTGCAATTACAGTGGAAGCAGATCTTGAAGAGACGCTTATCGATACGGTCACTGCCAATCAACTGATCCAGAAAGGCTGGAATGATATACAGAATAACTACCCTGACATAGATCTCGATTTTTCAGGTGAACTCGATGACATCTATGAAGCCATGGATTCGATTCTCATCCTGTTCCTGTTTGGCGTCGGAGTCATGTACGCCATTCTTGGAACCCAGTTCAGAAGTTACTGGCAGCCATTCATGATCCTCTCTACCCTTTTCATGGCTTTCACAGGCGTCACCTTTGGCCTGTTGATTTCAGGCAACCCGATGAGCCTCTACACCCTGTATGGCATAGTCGCACTCGCCGGTATCGCTGTTAATGCAGCGATTGTCCTGATATCTGCGGGCAACATGCGCCTCAAGGCGGGAATGAGTGTGCTTCATGCAACCATCTATGCAGCAAGACGGCGTGTTATTCCGATTCTGATCACATCACTGACCACGGTCGCAGGCCTCTTCTCACTGGCGACCGGGCTGGGTGGTAAATCACTCATCTGGGGGCCGGTAGCAACAGCCATTGTCTGGGGACTGGTTTTTTCAACATCGCTGACCCTGGTGATTGTGCCGCTGCTGTATCGTCAATTCATGACGAAAAGTCATCTGCTGCAACCGCCTGAGTAGTTACTGATTCAACCAGCCTCCGGTAGCCTGGACAGGTGCTTGCCTGTTTTCAGTTGCAACCCAGGCAGCAACGCCTCTCTTTCCCCGGGATGCTGTATTCAACCAGGGAAGCTGTATATCCCAGTTTGAGTCATGCGAAAGTTGGCTGGCTTGATCCAGTACAACAAACTCCTCTTTCAGAGTACGGCCTTCATTTTCTCCATCTGTTACCCGCGAACTCAAATCAAAACCGAGTAACACAACAGTTAAACGATAACGCTCATCACTCTTTTCAACAGGAATAAACTTCGCTTGAAGTCTCTGACCATCAATCTTAACTTCCAGATTGCCCGGACTGTTTTCATCTTGCGGTATCTTGCTGTTACGGCGCCAATCTCGCCACTCTTTACCATTTACAACAAAACCGGGCGTGTATACAACCTTGACTCCTTTCTGCTGCTTGTATCGATATTGTCTATTCGAGTTAGACCTGCTGGCATAGGGATCTTTCCAACCGATGTAGTCCCAGTAGTCCACGTGAAAAGAGACGGGTATAAATTTTCTCCACAGGCCGGGCCTGTCGATTAATTGATTAACCCACTTATCGGCAGGTGGACAGCTACTACAGCCCTGGGAAGTAAAGAGTTCCAGTAGAGCGACCTGTTGTTCACCGCTGGAATATGTTTTCTCTGAAGCTTCTGCTTGTGCAAACAGGAAAAGAGCAATCAGTGAAATCAAGATTCGGGACAACTTCATTTCTCAATCGATTCAAACAGGGAAACAAATTCTGGATAGCCTTCATCGATTAAAGCACTCTTGGGTATAAATCGCAGTGAAGCCGAGTTAATACAGTATCGAAGACCGGTAGGATCCGGGCCGTCATTAAAGACGTGACCCAGATGGGAGTCTCCAAATTTTGAGCGTACCTCGGTTCGCCTCATTCCCCACATCCTGTCCGTTTTTTCCACGACATGATTGTTGACCAGGGGACGTGTAAAACTTGGCCATCCGGTTCCTGACTTGAACTTGTCACTGGAGCTAAATAGCGGTTCACCACTGACGATATCCACGTAGATACCCTCTTCTCTGTTATTCCAGTAGATATTATTGAATGGGCGTTCCGTACCTTCGTGCTGTGTCACCTTGTACTGCAAGGGCGTCAGTCGGCTTTTTAACACTTCGTCGGGGGGCTTACTCCATTTCGAATCAGTACCGGCAAGAGGGTTCTCCAGAGCCTGGTTCGTATTCTGATCTTCGGCTGTTGCTGTGTGGCTGCCGGTGAAATACCAGCCGGAAATAATCACAATCGCCAGGCTGAAGATGAGTAATAGATTTCGATCTTTCATGACGTCCATATAAATCCCTGAAAAATGTCTCATTTAATTTTGAGCTCTTCTGCTACAGTAAGTTCATACGAATAACAGTACGGATAAAGGTCTTATTGTGAAACAGGTAATTCTTTTAGTGGCAGGTTTTCTCTGTTGTACAAATGTAGCTGTTGCCGATAAGGCAACATTTGCGGGCGGTTGTTTCTGGTGCATGGAGTCTGACTTTGAAAAAGTGGAAGGTGTAACCGATGTCATCTCAGGCTTCACCGGGGCACAGTGGACAATCCAACCTATGAAGGTGATCATACGGGACATTATGAGGCAGTTGAGATCACCTATGATCCGGACAAGGTCAGCTACGAACAGTTATTGGAATACTACTGGGTCAGTATCGACCCCTTCGATGCCAAAGGACAGTTTTGCGACAAGGGACATAGCTACCTGAGTGCAATTTTCGTTGCCAATGAAAACGAACGCGCACTGGCTGAAACATCCAGAAAGAGAGTCGTTTCACAATTTCCAGGTAAAACTGTTGTCACACCCATTCTGGATGCATCTACTTTTTATCCCATCAAGGGAAAAGAGAGTTATCACCAGGACTATTACAAAAACAACCCGATCAGATATAAATTCTATCGTTACAGTTGTGGGCGAGACCAACGCCTGAAAGAGATATGGGGCGACAAGGCCAGGCATTGATCAGGTAAGTTACTGGTCCAATGCTGCCTCTTAAGGTGATTTCAGGGGAGTGTGCTACCTCGCCACTCTTCTGATATCAGCCAGTAGTTGCCCATAGATTGACTCCAACGCCCTTGTCATAGCCTCAACCGCATCGTTGACGGTATCGCCCGCCACCTCGACCTCAACGTCGTAGTCCTTGACCAGCAAGGCTTTTCTGCTGTGATTGTGCATAAGCCGAAATTCCATATCCACTGCAACACGCGAACCACTGCCATCCATGATGCGCTCAAAACGGCGCAGCTTGCCTGACAACAAGTGACTCCAGTCTACCTCGCCCCTGTCGTTCACGACTGTGTTTGCTACAGAAGCCTTGCGCAGGTAGACGGCAAGATGGTCCTGTATCAGGCGTGGTGGAGCGTCGGTCCAGAAGTGATAGTGGTAACGCTGCAATTTGGCAGGTTCAGTTGACTCGCTGTAGAGAATAGCCCGTTCATTGTAAACACCGGCATTCTCGATCGTACCTATCGCCAGTACCCCGCCAAGAGAGGCCCTCCCCGACGATTTTCCCGCCACCTCGGAAAGACGGTAATAGCGATCTTCCGGTACCGGTGAGAGTGAAGAAACACAGGCCGTCAGAAACGATGCCAGCAGCATATATAACAAGACTCTTTTCATTGGTGGCTCCTGTAATTATCCGAAGCGGTGAGTGTCGGAAATCATGTCCGGTTTACCTTAGCGAGCTGCATCACGCGGTGATGTGCCACGGATCAGGTGTCCAGGATTCTGCCGTATCTGGCGGCTGAACTCCGCCAGGTTGCGACTGGTTATATCGAGGTTGTGGGTGATAGCACCGATCGACTGGCTGATTATCTTGATACTCGCCTGCAAATCCTTGATGGTGCGGTTGACATCACCTTTGTTATTCCCGACCAGGTCGCGTGAATCTTCCAGCAACGAATCCAGTTTGCCGCGACTCCCTTGCAGTTGCATGGAAAGCTCCTCAAAGTTCTGGCCGCCCTTTTCCATCGCTTCCAGAAAAGATGAAATCGATTCACGGTTGGCCGTACCAACCACTTCACGCATATCCTGAATTCCCGCCTTCAATTCGGAAGACATGCTTTTCACGTCAGTGACAATATCCACAATGCCCTTGTCCAGGGAGGTACTACCGCTCTTGACCAGGGCAATAATCGCAGGCGTCTCCTCATCGATAATGCGCGAGGTGTTATCAAGGCGGCTGATAATATTGCGAAAATCATCCTTATAGCTCTCGATTTCATCGCCGATGCTATTCAGTGTCTGCATCAGGTCGCGCTTCCTGGTTCCCTGGATTACCAGTTCTGTATTGGGTTCCAGCGCGGTGTTGGATTCACCCCGTTCGATTTCTACCGTTATGGTGGAAAGCAAACCAGATGAGACCTGTCGGAACTTGCTGTCATCCGGTATAGGCCAACTCACCTCGTTCTGCTTGTCAATTTCCAGGTTGACCTTGTAGGTCGTCGTATTCTTTTCGTCGTGCTCCGGAACAATGCTGGCAACGCGCCCGATCTGAAATCCCTCGAAGGTAACCGGGGCTCCACGGGATAGTCCCGTTACGTTGTCGTAACGAACCGTATAGTAGTCAGCATGCCAGACATAACCGGTAATCATGACCAGCATCGCCATGAGACCGATGAGCATGACCAGTACAAAGGAGCCGACTGTTATATAGGAGACATTTTGGTATTTCATTGTTATCGAGTTTCCGTTCCGGCTATTAAATCATAGTAAAAAATCACTCTTCCCGTCCCACCAGGCGCCTGATGTATTCATCGGCATCCAACTGTTCCTCTTCCGGTACCCTGTTCAACAGGTTCTGGATACGCTTGTTATCCGAATTGCGTACCTCATCAACAGTACCACTCATGAGCAGTTTGCCGCGGTCGAGAAATGTAATTCGGTCAGCGATCTTGAAGGCTGATTCGAGTTCGTGGGTCACCACCACGATGGTCATGCCCATGGCAGTCTTCAGCTTCAGGATCAGGTCATCGAGTTCTGCCGATACCACCGGATCAAGACCAGCCGAAGGCTCGTCAAAAAACAGCAGCTTGGGATCCATGATAATTGCCCTGGCTACTGCCGCTCTCTTGATCATACCGCCCGAAAGCTGAGCAGGCATCAAGTTTTCGAAACCTGCCAGGTTGACCACTTCCAACTTCATGCGTGCCATGATCTGCATGGTCTGCTCATTCAGATCCACGTGTTCGCGTAGCGGCAGCATGACATTTTCACCCACGGTCATAGAGTTGAACAGCGCCCCTCCCTGGAAGGCAACCCCCATCTCCTTGCGCATCTGGTACATCTCTTGGCCCGTAAGGGTGGTGATATCCTTACCCAGCAACTTGATTGAGCCGCCATAGAGTTTTTCCAGCCCCAGCAGCTGGCGCAAAAAGGTCGACTTACCAGAACCCGACCCTCCCATGATCACCATCACCTCACCGCGTTCCACGGTGAGATTGACATCCTGCAGAATATCGACGTCGCCATAGCGTACGTGCAGGTTGGATATTTCTATTGCCGGGTCAGTAGCCATGATGATTATTGATTCATGAAGTAGGTAAACAGCATATCGGTCACAAGGATGGCGGCAATAGACATTACCACGGCCCGGGTGGTTGCTCGTCCAACACCCTCGGCACCCCCGCTGACTGAAAAGCCATTGGCTGCACTAATGAGTGAAATCATCACGGCAAAAAGGACGCTCTTGACCAACCCCTGCATCAGGTCTTCCGGATCAAGCACATCAAGGGTGCGCTCCCAGTAGACATCCAGCCCTATTCCCAACTCAGCGGCGCTGTAGAGCCCGCCACCCAGCAACCCGACGAGATCGGCAAAAAAAGTCACCGTGGGAACCATCACCAGCATCGCGAGCAGTGCCGGGGCGAGCAGGTAACGCACCGGGTTGATGCCCATTACCTTGAGGGCATCCAGTTCCTGAGAGATTTTCATTGTACCGATGCGGGCGGCAAAGGCTGAGCCTGAACGGCCGGCGACAAGGATCGCCACAATCAGGGGTGCAAATTCACGTGTGACGGAAAGCGCTATACCCAGTACGACCTGGTTCTGCGCACCAAATGTCTTGAGAGTATGGATTCCCTGGATGGCCAGCATGATGCCAATACTGAAAGAGAGTACTGTTATGATCGGAAGCGCATTGATGCCCACCGACACCATCTCCTTGACCACATGGTTGTTGCGTACCGGTTGACCTATGCGTTTACCCCAGACCAACCAGTAGATGCTCTCGGCAAACAGGGCCGCATGATAGCCCAACTCTTCAATACCGCGTACAGTGCGTCTGCCCAAGCCTTCCAGAAACGTGAGCATGCTGTGGCCGTTAGCCTTGATCTACGGCGTCTTGAACGCTCGTGTAAATAGAAAAAACCTTGTCCAGACGGGCCAACTGTAGGACCATCAATGCAGCCTCGCTGACGCCAATCAATCCAAAACTACGCCCTTTATCCTTGGCTGACTGGTATCCTTCAACCAGGCTTGCCACACCGGAACTGTCGATATATTCGACATTGGACAGATCGACCAGAACATTGCTCTTGGCGAGACCGCCAAGAATGGCATCACGCGCTTCTGGGGAACTGGCGAGATCCACGTCTCCTCCCAAGGCGACGACCTGAAATCCTTCTTGCTCGCTAATTTCACATTTCACAGCAGTTCTATCCTCTTGCGCATTTCCAGCAGATTTCCACTACCAGCAGGTGGTGGCATGAATTCAACGCTGTCCATCAGTTCCCGTATAAAGTGGGTACCCAGACCTCCGGGGCGGATGTCATCAAGATCACGAGGGGTGACCTCGGCAGGGTCCATCGACGGAGCGTTATCCATCAACCGAAACAGCAGACCGTCCCTTTCTTTACATACCTCAAGGGTAATTCTACCCTCTGCTCCCCCTCCGTCAAAGCCGTGTTGCACCACGTTCATCACAGCCTCTCCAACCGCAAGGACCAGCTTCTCCACCAGGGCCTTGTCGATTTCATTCTCGACCAGCACCTCGCGCAGGCCATCCCGCAGTCCCTTGAGATTAGTTGGCAATGCTGAAACCTCTATCTTGGCCAGCACCTGTATGGGCTGATGTTCAACGACCAGCAGGGTTATGTCATCACGAAGTTGCGTATCTGTATCTGTCAGGGGTTCCACCATCGCCTGGATACGTGCCTGTGGATTCAAATTCTGATGTTGCTCAATAGCTGCCTTCACCCCTGCTACACCCAGTGCTTGGCCTTCACTGTCGAAGCCTTCAGTCATTCCATCGGTGAAAAGATAGAGTGCCCCACCCTCCAGCATGATCTCCACTTCTTCAAAAACCAGGTCAGGAAGGATACCGAGGGGCGGAGCATCTGCTGGATAGGCAACATACTCTCCGTCGATGTTTCGGAACAGCGGGGGCTCATGACCCGCATTGGTCATGCACACCTTGCCGCTAGCCGGATCAAAGGTACCGGCAGCCAGGGTGATGAACATACCACGGCTGGCCGTCTCTCTGATTTCATCATTGAGCCGGGCAAAGAGCTTTCCAGGGCTGTGCTCCAGCTTTGCCAGCGCGCGAATCAGGCTGACGGTCTTGGCCATGAAGAGAGCCGCGTGTATCCCTTTTCCAGAAACATCACCCAGGGCAAAGAAGAGACGCCCGTTCGAAAGAGGGAAAAACAGGTAAAGATCACCAGATACTCCACGTGCAGGGATATTCAGGCCGTGGATCGGTGCATCTTGTGGTGGCATCGGCGGTAACAAGGAGTTCTGAATCTCGCGTGCCATCTCCAGCTCCTTGCGTACCTTCTCCTGTTCAACCAGGTCTGCAGCCATACGAGCATTGAGCATCGCCAGGGCCGCAGATGATGCCAGGGCACTAAGAAAACTGCGATCCCTGTCACTGAACAGACCATCGCTGCCCTGCTTGTTGATCAGTTCCAGTGCACCTAGGCGTTCGCCACGAACCGTCAGGGGAGCGCAAAGAATGGAACGGGTCTGAAAGCCTGTATCCTCATCCACTGCCACGTTAAAGCTCTTGCTTTTGGAGACATCACGAATGATCAGGGTGTCGTTTTCCTGTACTGTCTGCCCCACAATGCCCTGTCCTGCCGGTAATCTCAGCCCGGTGATATCAACCGGTCCTTCCGATGCGCGGCATTCAAGAATCTCATCATTATCAACCAGCAAGAAGACAGAACCTGCCTCTGCATCGAGGTATTGCATGGTTTTTCTGAGGGCGGTACGAAGGGTATCGTCAATGTCGAGAGATTCGGCAAAGCTCTGCGCCATGTCGGCCAGCACTTCGATATGAGCCTGGCCGAGGCCGCCAATTTTGTCAGCGAGAAGTTCTTTTTGTTCTTTTTCCATGATTCCGGGCTAATCAGGCGAGAAGCCCGGGATTCAACATCCAGATTATCTGCCAACTATCATGGCTATACTCAAGACAAACGACGCTGCCCGGGTCGTAATCTGTGATATCTCTCTCCATATCCCCTGTAACAAGGTGAGCAACCAGCTTTTCCATAAAGGGAAGGTGGCCAACAACGAGTATATCCTGTTTCGGACCACCTCTTTCCCAGTGAAAAGATGCCGGATCGTCATTTGGATTGATGAAACCACTGGTCTCAACCGGGACACCTGGCGCAATAGACCGGGCCAGTATGCTGGCGGTCTGCTGTGCACGCAATTTACCACTGTGAATCACACGATCGACGCGTACTCCAGCCTTGGTGAGGAAATCAGCCATTTTACTGACATCTTCCTTCCCTTTTCCTGACAGGGGGCGCTCGGGGTCGATCATTTTCCCCACCGCATCACCATGTTGTGCAAGATAGAGCTTCAATTATTATTCTCCCAAAGAGCGCGGCACTCGATCTCGAGTCCGCGCACGACACGTTGACCAATCATAGCACCGTGCGTCTCTGTGACCACTGTGTGCTGACCCTCTTCCTGGTGATCATTGTAATGATAAATCACCACCCAGTCATGAGTATGCCCAAGTTCATGCGCCCTGGCTGTATTTGAAAACAGAGCGGTAAAGTGCCAATCATTACGTTCAGTATGCAGAATCGGCAACCAGGCCTCACCGTTTGGATTAAAGCGCCGCGGGGCGATGGTGGGCAGTTCCCCTGCCGATGACTTCTCGCGATATTCACGATCAACATCGAGCAGCATTTCAACTGACGGGCCATTTTCATCCTGGTTGTGACGGCTGCTGCGCACACGATCCAGCATATTCTCTACCGTTGCGCTGATTGAGGTGGCACGTCTCACTCCGACACCCTCCAACTCTTCCAGGCGTCCATCATGTGCTGCGAGCTCCAGACCCTCTAGTGTATCGATATGGAGCTCATCATGTATGCGTTGCGCCAGCTTGGGTCCGATACCCGCAACAGATTGCAATCGCTTCACCGGATCCAGTGAACCGCGCAGCCGTTCCAGCTGTGCCCAACGGCCAGTAGCCAGAATTTCTGCAATCGCCGTGGCAATACCACGACCGATGTTCGGAAGTTCGATCAGGGCATCGATACCACCCTGCTCGAGCAGGTCCGGTAAATCCGCTTCAAGATGAGTAACAGTTTCAGCAGCACGTCGATAAGCGCGAATACGAAACGGGTTTGCGCCCTGCTGTTCGAGAATATCCGCCACTTCCCGTAATTTCGTTGCAACATCGTGATTGATCGAATTATCCAACATTCGTTAATGTCCAAATATTGTCTCTACCTATCATTATCGAACTTCTCAAGCGGAAAAACAGTCTCTCACAACACGCTTAGAACTTATGTAGTACAATTATCATATGTGTGGAGGCGTGACATTCAATCATTCTGGACAGGACTACCGGGTTTTCTTTCCGAACCCGAATGCAGTCCTGCCTGTGCGTATGAAAAACGGCAGTCATCTGTTGCTTCCATGGGGACGCCGCAGGGAACAGTCCGGCAGCTTGCCGGTTGGCGGCTGGGCACGACTCGACTCTGTCTATTCAGGCGTTTGGGACAAGTACTTCCCTACCCCTGTCAAAATCGATGTCAGCAGTTTCATGGAAAAAGATTACGAAGGAAAATCCCGCTGGTTCGACCTGCTACCAGGCAAGTACATCCAGGGTCTCGTGGCTAAAAACAGGAATGAGCAGCGTATCTATGTTGTCACCATGGAGCCCGATTCAACCATGGCCGAGTTCCATGACCGCATGCCTAGGATCATGTTCGGATAGCAACTGATTTCAGCCTGAGATCCGTCGCATGTAGAGCATGATCGCCGCGGCAAGCAAGAGCACGGGCACCCAGGCTACTGCGATTGGCGAAACGGCATAGATAAGTGCTAAAAATGAGGCGCTTTTGTTCACTAGGTAGATCAATACACCGAGTAGCGCACCGGCAACCAGGTTTCGTCCTATATCGACATTGCGCATGTTGTTAATAGTAAAAGGCAGTGCCAGCAGCAACATCAACATGCTCAATGCAGGAATTGCCAGTTTACTCCAGAAAGCAATCTCGTATTCGGGTACGCTCTGTTCATTCTTGTGCAAAAACCTGTTGTATTCGTAAAGATCGATAATCGACAGAATTTGCGGGTCTGTTCCAAGCTTGCTCATCATGTCTGCATCGAGATGCGCTTCCATCTGCGTCTTCATCAAGGTTTGCGAAACAACGCTATCACCCTCAAAGCGCGTCTCCTTGACATTGCGTAAAACCCAGCCGCTCTCATCATCATATTCAGCTCGCAGTGCATTACGCATGGTATTCAATGAACCATCATCATTAAAACGATAAGTCTTGATACTGCGCAGCTCTCCATTCGGCTTGATCCGCTGAATATTCACGAAAGAATCACCATCCCTGACCCAGACACCATATTTGGTCTGCAGAATCGACGGGGATTTGAGCCACTGCGCTCGTAGCTGCTCCGATTCCTGGCGCATGCCCGGGGCAAGCCCCTCACCGATGAGAAGTGCAACCAATGTAATCAGCACACCACTCTTGAGCAAGGCACGAAACAGCCGCCACACCGAGACACCAGCAGCGCGCATCGCTGTAATTTCCTGGTTTCTTGCCATGCCTCCAAGCGCCATAAGACCACCTATCAGCAGCGACATGGGGAACACCTCGTACATGTATCCCGGAGTTCGCAACAGCACAACATAGAGTATTTCTAACGTCTGGTAGTCGCCACGCAGTGAACCCAGCTCTTCGACAAGCACATTGAAACTGCGAAACGAGACCAGCACAAGGAGGGCAATTGCTGTCCAGATTGCGATCTGTTTGGTGATATACCAGTCGAGTCTATACATAGCGCTTCCACCACTTTCTGCTTGCCGGATGGTCTAACGCAAGCAACAGGCCAACGACCAGCATCATCAAGGCCGGTACCCACCATACCCCCATCCATAAGGGCGTCACTCCCTTCTCTACCCATTTCTCTGCTGAATTTGTCAGCATGGTGAACAGCACGTAAACAACAACTGCCAGTAACACACGCAGGTAAGCACTTTGACGCACCCTTGAACGACTCAGGGGAACAGCAAGAAAACCGAACGCAACCACGGAGAGAGGGAAAACCAGCCGCGTCTCGAACTCGATCCTGGCGTCCCTGTCAGGCATTTGCAGCAACTCTGTAGTATCAACTGACCTGAGGCGAATGCGCCGCTCTTTCGGTGGTGGCCTGTTGACCGTAATAATGAATTCATCGAAATCGACCTGGTAGGTTTCTATCGCACCCGGTACTGCCTGGTACTGGTGACCATCTTTCAGAATGACACGGCGCAGCCCGGTTTCTTCATCTACCTGATGAGTTCCCTTTTCCGAGACGGTCACGGTGATCGTGCCATCATCCTTGCGCTGATGCAGAAAGACATTGGCGAGTTCTCCGGTATCGATATCCGAGGTCTCGGCATAAAAAACCAGGCTGCCCTTATTCGACTCGTAAAAGCGCCCGCCCTCCATGGATGACAGCAGCAACTGGTCACGAAATTGCGTTGTAATGTGTTCAGATACACGCCCGGTCGAAGGGTAAATCACCATGACTAGCCAGGCCGTTGCAATCACCATGGGAATCGCAACGATGCCAACGATTTTGAACAGGCGGTAGGGGCTGACTCCACTGGAGAACAGCGCCGTCATCTCCTGCTCCTGGTACATTCGCCCAAGTGCCATGACGGTCGCAAAAAAGAAGGCTACCGGAACAAGACGCCCGGAAAGGCGCAAAAGCTCAAGAGACATCAGGGTGAGTACCGAGTCCGGCGAGATACTTCCAGATGCAGCCGTACGCAGCATCCGGATGAGGCTGCTGCCCACCAGGATTAACGTCAGAATAACGAGAATCGCAGCAAAAATCCTCAGGATTTCATAACCGACATAGCGATCGAGTCGCGACAGTAGCTGCATTGAAAAGGTTTCCACTGGACTTAACTATTACATAACTGGCATCCTAACAGAATTTCCCGTTACTTAGACGACCTGACATGCAAATTACACTATCAAAAATTGACCTCGCCAAGACAAAAACCCGCTGCCTGATACTATTCTCAACAACTCAGCAAGAGATGTGCAAGGAGGCAGAGGCTATAGACAAGGCAAGCAATGGCCTGGTCAAAAGACAACTGGTTAATAGCGGCTTCAACGGCAAGGCCGGCGAAACCGCCCTGCTCTGCGAGACTGGTGACATGCCGTGTGAATGCCTGCTTGTCGTCGGTCTAGGTGATGAGGATGAATTCAATATCAGCCAGTTGCAGAAAGGTGTCTCTGCCGCAATGAAGAACTTGCTGTCGATGAAAGTCGGCGAAGCGATTATCGGCATGCCTGCAAAAAGCTCGCTGACTACAAGCACACTGCTTCGCGAAACAGCACAGGCCCTGGTCAATGCGACCTACAACTTTAGCGAATGCAAGTCAGACGACGACAAGCCACACAAAATTCGTAAGATCCGTCTCTCGGTTTCCAATTCAAAACAACTTGCCGGGGGGCGCAAGTCTGTCCAACAGGGAGAGGCGATCGCGCTGGGCATGGAGATGGCGAAGAATCTTGCCGACCTGCCGGGGAACATCTGCACACCTGCTTACCTGGCACGCAAGGCCGGAAGCCTGGGACGAAAGTACAAATCCATTTCCACAAAGGTCGTTAACGAGAAGGAGATGGAAAAGCTCAAGATGGGTGCATTGCTCTCTGTCTCACGTGGCAGCCGCCAACCTGCAAAACTGATCATCATGGAGTACAAGGGTGGCAAGAAAGGAGATAAACCCGTTGTTCTCGTCGGCAAGGGTCTGACTTTTGATGCCGGTGGTATCTCCATCAAGCCATCGGCCCGTATGGACGAGATGAAATATGACATGTGCGGCGGTGCTTCCGTTATAGGTACCATCAAGGCAGTTGCAGAGATGGAACTGCCAATTAACATTGTTGGCGTTGTTCCCTCCTCCGAAAATCTGCCAGACGGTGATGCCAACAAACCGGGCGACATTGTCACATCGATGGCCGGTAAAACGATCGAGATTCTCAATACGGATGCAGAGGGGCGTTTGATTCTGTGTGATGCACTCACCTACAGCAAACGCTTCAAGCCCGACACTGTCATCGACATTGCCACCCTCACAGGTGCCTGCATCGTGGCACTGGGCAACCATGCCTCTGGACTGATGGCAAACAGTGAAGAGGTTGCCAGTGACCTGATTAGCGCAGGCGAATCTTGTAACGACCGTACTTGGCGCCTGCCGCTGTGGGATGAGTACCAGCCGCAGCTGGACAGCAATTTCGCAGATATCGCCAACATTGGCGGCCCTGCGGCCGGCACGATCACAGCCGGCTGTTTCCTGTCGCGCTTCACCGAGGATTTCAACTGGGCGCACCTGGACATCGCAGGTACTGCCTGGAAAAGCGGCGCGGAAAAAGGTGCCACAGGTCGTCCTGTACCCCTGCTGGTTAACTACCTGATCAACAAGGCCGGGTAAGATCGATGACACGCGTGGAGTTCTACATTCTTTCTGCCGACAGCACGCAGGATCGTTTTTTCCTCGGTTGCCGTATTGCAGAGAAGGCGTGGAAATCCGGTCACAGGGTCGTTATCCAGACAGGTTCGCGCGACGAGGCCCTGCACATGAACCAACTGCTGTGGACATTCCGGGAACAGAGCTTCATTCCCCATGACCTGCTGCCGGATGCCGATCCCGAAAGCAATCCGGTTCTTGTCAACTGGGGTGAAGATGCACGTGGCGAGCACGATGTGCTGATCAACCTGTCCGGGGACATACCGGCATTCTTCAGCAGTTTTGAACGCGTGATAGAACCGGTGGATAATGATGAGAGACAGAAGACGACAAGCCGTGAGCATTATCGATTTTACCGCGATCGCGGCTACCCGCTGACAAACCAGGAGATTAAGGCATGAGCGACGGACAAGAGAAGGAACTGGTGGAACTCTCACTTGAAGATATGTTGATGTGTGATGATGCATCTGACATTGAAGAGAGCGACTTCATCGTCGAGGAGACACCCGCACCTGAATCTGAAGAGGAAACAACGCCAGCGCCCCTGTTTGAAGAAGAGATCACACCACCCGCAGCACCTGATAAAGAAGACACACTCTCGTTTTCAAAGCTTGAGCAATTTAAATCAGTGACCGAGCTGGATGAAACTGACCTGGTTGAACCTGAACAGGAGGCACCTGAACAAGAGGCGCCCGGGGTAGATCTTGCGCAGCAACTGGTCGATGAAGTCAGGCAAGAGCTGCTTAATGCCCTGCCAGGCATCATTGATGAAAAAATCATGCCGCTGATCGAAGAGAAAATCCGGCAGAAAATAGACAGCTAATCACATCGATTTGTGATTCTTTTATCCACTCAGGCTTTGACGTGTGCTACCTGGTTGCGCAGGTAAACAGGCATCGCCTGCTCTGCAGGCACGCCACCATCTTCACGCAAGAGTGTCGCCGCCAGCATCGCGATATCCTTTGCATGACAGTGCGGCTCTTCGTCATACTGTCCCAGCTGCCCGTCACAGGCCTTCTTGAGGTCAGTTGAATAGGCTTCCCAGCCACTACCGCAGGCACTCCAGTCACTCTCATCAAGATTAACTTCTGCAGGCGCACAACAGCGCTCTTCGCCGCTCAGTCGCATGACACCATTGTCATCAGACCGGTAGGCACCCCAGTAGACCTCCTGCATGCGTGCATCCAGGGCAACTGCGACTCGCGCTGATTGCAGACGACGATAGCAACCCTGTGCGAGACCTGCGAGTGTTGATACAGGCACAAGTGGGCAATCGAGTGCGAACCCGAGCCCCTGTGCAACGCCGGTAGCAATTCGTACGCCGGTGAAGGAGCCGGGACCTCGGCTGAATGCAATGGCGTCAAGCTGGCTTTTTACCACCCCGGTATCAGCAAGCACCTCGTCGATCATCGGTAGTAGCAGTTCACTGTGGCGACGCGGCACCAGATCGAATCGCTCACTCACCTCGCCATTCATCCACAGGGCGGCAGAGCAGGCGATTTCGGATGTTTCTATTGCAAGCAGTTTCAAGCAGATTCTCCACTGAAAAATTGTTCAACATCTTGTTGCTGGCGTGTACGTGAAAATGATGGCATGGCATCGATAAAAATCTTGCCATAAGGACGGTTCAGCATACGCATATCTCCCGTCACCAGGACACCCCTGTCTTCAACACCACGTATCAGGCGTCCGGCACCCTGTTTGAGCGAGATGACTGCCTGTGGCAACTGGTACTGCATAAAGGGATTGAGCCCGCGCTTTTTTATTGCATCGAGTCGCGCCTGCATGACCGGATCGCCGGGTGATGCAAACGGAAGCTTGTCGATCACCACCAGTGACAATGCCTCGCCCTGCACATCGACTCCTTCCCAGAAACTGCTGGTAGCAAGCAGAACCGCATTGCCGAGTTCACGAAAACGATCGAGAAGCTCCCCCTTGGGAGCGGAGCCCTGCACCAGCAATGGATAGTCTATCTTTTCCTCGAGCATTTCGCTCGCCCTGTAGAGCGCCCGATAGCTGGTAAAGAGCAAAAAGGCTCTGCCCTTGCTCGCCTCAAGCAGAGGGATCACGGATTCAACCAGCTTCTCGACAAAGCTTTCATGACTTGGTTCAGGCAGTCCCTCGGGTACATACCAGAGTGCCTGTTTGCGATAATCAAACGGGCTGTCCCAGCAAGCAGTCTCGGATTCCTTGATCCCCAGCTGTGAGCAGAAGTGACTGAAATCTCCGCCCACGGCAAGTGTTGCAGAGGTAAAGATCCAGGCATTGGCATGGCTCTGCATCTGCTTTTGAAAAGCCTCTGCAATCTCCAGCGGAGTTTGTGCAAGACGAAAACCGAGACGCGTGGTTTCAAACCAGCGCACGTTTGAATCAGCATCCTCGTCACTGGTAATAAGATCAAGATGCCTGGAGAGTTGACCTGCACGTTCACAACAGGCATCAAGCGACTCGTCCGTACCCTTGAGAGCCTCCAGAACCTCGATAACATCAGCGAGTTTCTCATGCAGCTGTTCAAGTGCTTTCAGGTGATGGCTATCTGCAGCCAGTTCTTCCCAGGCACCACGGCGTTCGTCAAGTCCAAGTAACAGGCGGAAATCACGCACTGACTTGTCGAGTGCATTTGCCACTTCCTGCACTTCAGACTGCTTCATTTTCATCTGGCTGTAGATGGTGAGGATATCGCGACACAACTCCTGTAACTGGCGAGCGCTGACACTGGTGCCGAAGAAGTTGTTCGCTACCGCTGGCAACTGGTGCGCCTCGTCTATGATAAAGGCATCCGCCATTGGCAAGAGCTCACCAAAACCCTCGTCCTTGAGTGAGAAATCAGCGCACAGCAGATGGTGATTGATTATCACCACATCCGCTTCCTGTGCATTGCGGCGAGCCTCGACTAGGAAACATTTTGAGTAATCGGGACACGCCTGCCCGAGGCAGTTGTCGATTGTCGATGTCACCAGCGGCCAGATTGGTGCATCTTCCGGGATCATCGTCAGCTCGGCAATATCCCCGCGCCTGGTTTTACGTCCCCATTCGCGCACTTGCGCCAGGAGCTCCATCGTCTTTGGTGACGCTGCACGTCTGTCGAACTCCGCGCTGTCCATGCGATGCAGACACAGGTAGTTTGCACGCCCTTTAAGAAGCGCTGCCGAAACGCTCTGCCCCAAGCTATCGCGAATACGCGGTAAATCGCGGTTGAACAGTTGGTCCTGCAGGTTTTTTGTCCCGGTCGAGATAATCACCTTGAGTCCGGATAGCAAAGCTGGCACAAGGTATGCGAAGGTCTTGCCCGTACCCGTGCCTGCCTCGCACACAAGGGTGCCTGCGGACTTCAACGCATCATCGACAGCATGAGCCATCTCCAGCTGCTGGCTGCGTACGCGAAATCCGGCAATCCTCTGTTCGAGTTCACCACCTTCACCAAGGATATCGTCGATCGGGGACAAGCGATTCTTTACCGACTGTGATCAATCGGCCTTAGGCGTCCAGATACCAAACGCATTGGCTGCCTGCGTCTGGCGCTGCTGTTGTACCCTGCCATCGGCATCGCGCATAACGTGACGTGCAAAATCTGATAGCTCTTCCATGAATTCCTCCTTGGTTTGGGAAGGCATCTCCTGTTGCGAGCCAAGAATGTAGCCCATCAGAGCTGCCAAGTACTGCATCATGACGCCTGAATCCTGCTGTGCCTCTGGTTCCTGTTCAATGATCGCCTGCTGAATGCGCTGGAAAAGTTCTGGTGAAAGTTGGATGTCGCTCATGTTCTGTTTCCGAAAAAATATTTGTAATTGGATGATTTTATCACTGCATGAGGCAGGACAAGTGCACAAATAACGGTAGAATGTTCAATTCGGACGCCAACAGGCCAAATCCTTGCTCACGGACCCTGCACTCTCATTACCACTGCTGTTCTTTGTCGGAATCGCTGCCGGGTTCGTTGACGCCATAGCTGGCGGTGGCGGGCTCTTGTCGGTACCTGCGCTGATGTGGACAGGTATGACACCGATACAGGCTCTCGCAACCAATAAATTGCAGGCCACTTTTGGCACCTTTACGGCAACCACGAATTACATTCGTAACGGCATAGTGCCACTGAAAGAACTACGTCTTGCTGTCATCCTGACTTTCATCGGTTCTGCCGCCGGTGCTATCATGATCCAGCAACTGCCCAACCAACTGCTTGAGGATTTCATCCCCTTCCTGTTGATCTGCTTCGCTCTCTATTTTCTTTTCGCCCACAAGGTTGGCGAACAGGATCGTCACAAGCGCATTACTCCTGCAGTGTTCGGTCTTCTTTTCGGTACCTCGCTGGGATTCTATGACGGCTTCTTCGGACCAGGCACGGGCTCTTTTTTCATGTTCGCCTTCGTCTCTCTGCTCGGCTATTCACTGCAGAAAGCCGTCGGTGGCACCAAGCTGCTCAACTTCACAAGTAATTTTGCAGCCTTGCTGGTATTCCTGTTCAGCGGCCAGATTCTCTGGCTGATCGGATTCGTAATGGGGGCGGGCCAGGTGATTGGTGGATATCTCGGTTCACACGTCACACTCAGGCATGGGTCACAAATTATTCGTCCGCTGCTTGTGATTGTTTCGGTGAGCATGGCGCTGAAGCTTCTGCTTGGCTGATTTTAGCTCTTTGCGTAATCAATACACCCGTGACAACCAGGACACCACCACTCAAGGTCAACAGCGAGATACGCTCGTCAAGGATGAAGTAACCGAATAACGCAGCCGAGAAAGGAACAAGATTGATGAACTGGGCCGAGAAACCTGCACCGATCTGTCGAATCGCATCGTAATACCAGACAAAGGCCAGTACCGTTGCAATCGCCGAGAGATAAAAAACAGAGAACAGGGAGATGCCACTGACCGGTGGTAAGGATGAACCCGATAGATAGAGATGCAGCAGCAGGATCACTGCACCGATCCACACGGATACACTGATCAGCTGTCCTGGTGAGTAACGCTTCATCATCGCCTTGCCGAAAAGACTGTAGATTGACCAGCTGATGACACATCCAAGAATCAGAATAATGCCAAGCCAGCTGCTGGCTTCACCGCCCTGCGGTACCTGCCTGCCCAGCACTACGACAATCGCCCCCGTAATTGAAATGACAACACCGGCAAACATCTTTGGCGTCAGTCGCTCCTTGAAAAAATAGACAGAGAGCAGCAGTATGACAATCGGGTTGAGAGCTATGATCATGCCGGCAAGACTCGACTTGATCAGCTGAAGACCATGGAAGAAAAAGAGGTTATAGAAATAGATACCGCTCAGGCCAAGTACCAGGAATAGCAACATTTCCCTTGCTGTTGGTTTCGGAAACCTGGTACGAAACAGCAGCGGCGTCAGCAAGAGTGCACTGACGAGGAAACGCCATGAGGCCGCCTCGACCTCACCGATATCAGCACCCGCCATTTTGGCGAATACAAATGCGCCACCCCAGGAGACGACAGCAAACACCAGCTTGAGATAGGTAGTGAACAAGCGCGTTAATCCGAATGGACTTTTTTGCGGTTCTGCTTGATCTTGCCACGCCGTTTTTTATCATCGATTCGTCGTTGCTTGGCTGCCCGTGTCGGCTTGGTCGGCTTACGGCTCTTTTGTACGGTGGCAACACTGCGCACAATAGCTGTGAGCCGCTTGAGCGCATCATCAATGTTCTTTTCCCGTGAACGGTACTTCTGCGCCTTGATGACGATGACGCCATCCTTGTTGATACGCTTATCGCGCAGCTGAAGCAGGCGTTCCTTGTAGAAAGGAGGCAATGAAGAGGCATTGATATCAAAACGCAGATGAATGGCCGTGGAGACCTTGTTGACATTCTGCCCGCCCGCACCCTGCGCACGAATGCCCTCCATCTCGATTTCAGAATCGGGCAGAGTGACATTATTGGAGATACGCAGCATCTGTTATTACTCAGCGATACTGCTTCAGGTACCACCACTCAAAACCACGCTTCATCCAGTGGAACATCCTGCATGCAGGCAGTGTCAGCGCACGTTTCTCATTACGCGAGACCAACATACCCTTGCTGTTTGAATCGACAATACAGACCAGTTCCACCTTGAAAGTTTCAGATGGAGTACTGCCATCAAGCTCGGTGAGCAGGTTCTTTGCTGCCGCAGTAGCCTGCAGATCAGCCATGTGTGCCTGTTTAGGCATCCAGTCAGGCCCCGGAAAACTGCCGGAATCACCGGCAACATAGACATTTTTCATACCCTCGACACGGCACTGGGCATCTGCCTTGATCAGGCCTCCCTCAGAGCGAGGTAGTTCTGAATTGTCAAACCACTTGTTGCCGGTCATACCGGGCATAAAAAGAATCAGGTCAGCAGGAAACTCTCCGCCCTCGGTTGTTACGCCGGTTTCGCTAAAGCCCTTCATCTTGTGACCGAGATGGGTATCGATATTGCGTTTCTTCATCTCCTCCAACAGCCCCTTAACCGCCTTCGGGCCGAGGCGATTTCCCGGTTGAGGCGCAGGGCTGAAGAAAGTCAGCTTGAAGTTGTCGCGTCGCCCTTCCTGGCGAAGTTGTGTATCGAGCCCGAATAGAAACTCGAACATGGGGCCGCCACGCATTGCGCTTGGCTCTTTCGGATTACCGGCAAAACCGATGGCGATATTTCCACCCTGCATCTCTTTGAGGCGATCACGAATCTTCTCGGCAGCGGTAATACCTTCACAAGGTGTGATGGCACGTTCAATTCCAGGCAGCTTCTTGATGAATCGGCCACCGGAACCAATAATCAGGCCATCATTCGTAATTTCGCCATTGTCTGTCTCGACAACGCGGCCACCATCACGCAATCCGGTCACATTCCCCTGGTGAAATTTGACCTTCATACGTGAGAAATAGTTATCCAGTGAAATAACCAGGTCCTCACGTTGACGCCTGCCACTCGGTATCCAGATGATGCCCGGCAGGTAGTGCAGTTCTGCAACTGGCGAGATAAGCGTAATCTCAACAGACTTGTCCAGTTTTCTGAGTTCACGGACCGCGGTCAATCCTGCAAATCCCGCTCCGATAATTGTGATTTTCTTCATTTTCTGCCTTGTTAACAGGGGTAACTATATGCGTTCAAGTGCATCTGTCAGTTTCTCTTCACTGACAGGGAAAGGGATCGCATCATGCAGGGGAAAGCGCTCCTGCAGCAACGCCAGTTTATGTTCAGTCTGTGTGTCATAGAAGGCGATGACCTTGCTGCTTCCATATTTCTCGAGCACTGCCATCAGGGTTTCAAGGTTTGATGTTCGATCGCGAAACTGGCTCTGGAAATTATACTCGGCAACAATGACATCCGGTGTTGTTTTCTTTAGCCAGCTACGTGCCTTACGCACGGAATTCTCGACATGGACTTCAAATCCCAGCGACCGGTAAAGCGGAATGAAATTGGGATAGCCTCCCATCTCAATAATCGCCAACAGCTGTTTCAACGAAACAGAACCCAGGTGGTTGCGATATATTTGGCACCGCTGAGCATTTCGGCTGCACGATGCTCATGCGTCCAGAATGGAGGAAACAGCACCAGCTTGCCCTTCTCGGGACGTACACTGATGTCCTGGAACAGAAACTGGGTTTCACCACCTGCACCCTCGGGCACATCATTCAGATACCAGAGTGCGACCAGCTGGCGATCGGCAAACTGATGACTGCCCCCGTCAATGTGCCAATGATAATAGTCGCCCGGGAGGTAACGCTGAACCTGGTAGCCCAGGTCTTTGAAGTGGCCCTTGAAATAGGGAAAACTTTCACGAAACTCATTCATTGCCGCTGCCATGCCACGGAAGAACATCTGGTCGATATCCTTCCAGTCATCCTTGTCGCTTACGACGAGGTCCATGGTGCTTTTGATGCCGCTATCCTCTTCGCCAAGCTGGCCAATGACGCCCTTGCGCTGATAGGACTCGCTGGCCTCGAAGCGACGCACAACTTCATCGCAGAAATCGGCCGGCAATGCATTTTCGCGGCTGAAGATAAAACTGCCGGGCTTCACCTCGAAAATGGTGCGAAGAGGCGTTACCTGTTTGTCAAAAGCTGTCGTCATGAGCACAAACCAGTTATTGCAATGAGTTGATTATGTGTCGCAATACTTATCCTGGTCAACAACCTGCTCAGGCAAGCTTGTCGTCGGCCACCTTGTAGTTCGGATCCTCTTCGTAGTTGACCTCAACCAGGTCCCCCGCCTTGTTGAGCAGGTTGGTACAGTCAACACTGAGATGACGCAGATGCAGATTCTTGCCGCGTTTTGTATAACGTTCCGCGAGTGAGTCGATCGCCTCAACCGCTGAGTGATCGACAACACGTGAGTTGATGAAATCAACAATTACCTCGTCAGGATCATCATCAGGGGTGAAGAGATCAGAAAACACCTTGGCAGAACCGAAAAAAAGTGGTCCGTTGATTACATAGATTTTGGCACCCTCTTCATTGACAGATATATCTGCCACAACACGAATCGCACTTGTCCAGGAGAAGACCAGTGCGGAGATAATCACGCCGATCCCGACAGCAAGCGCCAGGTTGTCAGTTATAACTGTGATGACAGAAACCACAATCAGAACGAAAGCATCGTGTTTCGGTACTTTTCTGAGAATACGGAAACTCGACCATTCAAAAGTCGCGAGTACCACGATGAACATGACACCAACCAGCGCGGCAACCGGAATCACCTCGATCAGGGAGGAACCAAACAGGATGAAAAGCGCCAGTGAAACTGCTGCCATGATGCCAGAGAGGCGTCCGAAACCGCCCGAGTTAATGTTGATCATGCTCTGTCCGATCATGGCGCAACCACCCATGGTTCCGGCAGAACCAGCGACGATGTTGGCAATACCCTGGCCGACACACTCCTTGTTACCGCATCCACGTGTACCTGTCATTTCGTCGATAACACCCAGTGTCAGCAGTGACTCAACCAGGCCAATGGCAGCAAATGCAAAAGAGTATGGAAATATAATCATGAATGTATCAACAATCTGATCCCAGCTGCCCATCGTCTGGCTGAAGTCCGGCAGTGTTGGCAGGCCACCGATAGGCGCGACATCACCAACAGTTTTGATGCCAAAGTCAAAACCGACCTGTGTCGCAAACAGTGTCAGCAGCGTGGTGCTCACAATCGCCACCAGTGCAGCAGGCACTGCCATGGTGAATTTTGGCAGAAAATGGATGATCGCCATCGTCATCAGGACAACACCAAGTGTTGCCATCAATATGGGCGTTTCGAGAAGCGTTTTCTCCCCTGTCACCGGGTCGATATCGAAAAACTGCTGTAGCTGGGCAAGAAAAATCACCACTGCAAGACCGTTAACAAATCCGAGCATCACCGGGTAAGGCACAATGCGCATGTACTTGCCGAGCCTGAGTACCCCCACTGAGATCTGGATCAGTCCCATCAGGATAACTGCGGGAAACAGGTAGTCCACTCCGTGCTGGATCACAAGACCCGCCATGATCACAGCCAGCGCACCGGTTGCACCCGAGATCATTCCGGGACGACCACCGATGGCCGCGGCCAGAAAACCGACGATAACTGCGGCCCACAGGCCAACTTCGGGAGAAACATGGGCGACAAAGGCGAACGCGACAGCCTCGGGCACAAGTGCCAGTGCAACAGTCAGTCCTGACAGCGTATCGTCTTTGATGCTGCCGATCTGGGCAGGTGTAATCGTGAACATGGGAAAATGGCCAATGGCTGAATCAGCCGACTATTTTAGCATATTAGCGATCATTAATGCAGAATAAACACGGACTGCTTCTCTTTATACTCGCCCCAGGCAGATGGTCATCCCGAAAAAAATAAAACCACTAAATGCTTGGTTATTCATGCAAATGCAACAGGCACAATGAGAATCAGTGACGTTGATAAGGTTTTCGATCCACGTCAATATAGTGAGAGTGGATCAATACTATCCCCGGGCATTAAAAGGATCTAACAGAAATATGTCTCTACTTCTCAGAACCGGCCGTCATGACACACACCGCATATTCGCAGGACTTTTGCCTCTCCTGTTCCTGATCATTGTGAGCTCATCCCCGACCTGGGCCCAGAGCGGTTATGAGGACCCGAACGATCCCAAGCTGTTTACACCCTCGCAAAAAACGAACAAAAGCTGGTTGGATATTCTCGGTCCCGGACATGGACCTGTGCGTCAGAACTCAACTCAATCGGACGCACACGAGGATGTAAAATCTTTCTACCACGCACGTTACTGCCTCAGCTGCCACGAGGGTCAACAGAACAATCTGCATTACGCTCGCACTACCCTGGTCTGCCGGGACTGCCATATCTTGAAACCAGTCGCAGGTATACACAACCCCAAGGCGGCGGCTTTTGCCGAGCATCGCCACGAAAAGGTGTGTGCCAAGTGTCACGAAGGAGCTGGCCCCGGAATGGGAAGCTATGTCACTCACGAAAAACGCCCATGGTCACAACAGACCCGGGAAGATTTTCCTGCTCTTTACTGGTCTACTGTTTTTTTTCTCGCACTGGCCGGAGGTGTTTTCATCTTCTTTATGCCCTATACGACTGTATGGGCATGGCGCGAGGCGAGACAACACTGGGAAAACAGGCATGAAAAGAGGAAAGAACCTGAAAAGAGAGTTCTGGTAGAGCGTTTTACCCGCAGTGAACGCTGGATGCACACGGTCCTTGTTATCAGTTTCATGGCACTTTCGGTAACAGGTGTGGCCTGGATGTACATTGAAACAGGATTGGGAAAAACCCTCGCATTGCCCTTTGGCGGGGGTGATGGTGCTGTTTGGGTACACCGCATGTTCGGCCTCTTCCTGATGACCATTTTTACCGCCCATGTTGTCTACCTGATCCGTTCAGCGCTTGTCGGTAAGAAAGGCTACCTCAGCGGCCCGGACAGCCTGGTCTGGACCTGGAGTGATTTCAAAGCCGTACACCAGCATATGTCCTGGTTGTTTGGACGCAGGGAGCACCCGGTGTTTGACCGGTGGTCCTGGTGGCAGAAATTCGATTACTGGGCAGTCTGGTGGGGACTGCTTATCGTGGGAACGACCGGCCTGTTGATGTTCGATTCAGTACTGACCACTTCAGTCTTGCCTGGCTGGATGATGAACGTGGCCCGCTGGGTACACAAGATTGAAGCGATATTGGCCATGGCGCATATCTTCGTCGTCCACTTTTTCATCGAAAGCTACCGACCCAGTGCCTTTCCATTAAACGCCCACATATTCCACGGCGCTGCTGAGCTAGAGGCATTGGAAAAAGAACACCCGGCCTGGATTGAGCGTATGCGAGCAGAGGGAAAACTTGAGGAACGCATCGTCACCCAGCCACCCAGGGCAGTACAGATTGCCTTCTTTGGTTTTGGCCTCTCCATGGTCGCCCTGGGCCTGCTGCTGTTACTGGGAATGCTGTTCTTTGCAGTGGATTTGAGTTTTTAGAATTGACGTTGTTGATGCTATAGCCCAATTCCAAAGCAGAGGAAATCAGGCCTTCATAATCGCATTGTTGACAGCTTCCTCAACCTGGTGACGCAAATGGGGGTCGCCCTCGTCAAATACGAGCAGTGATTCGGCAGGCTGCTGCCAGTGATCCTGACCGCGCTTCGACAACTCGAGCAAACCACGCCTGTCACCTGATTCGCGCCACTTCTCATACTCCACCCTGAGAGACGGAAACAGCTGTGCCCGCATTCCGGAGAGATTACCAAGCAGAAAATGGATGGATGACTCCCTGCCATCTTCCACCAGGTACGGGATGGTTGCCAGACAGTCAGCCAGATGATCACGCAAGCCACGCATCATCAGCTCTGCTGGTGTTCCCGATACTGCCATCAAGAGATGATTCCACTTATCGCCCAGCATCTGTCCTGCTAGATATTCACCGATTTCGTGCTGGCGCACACTCTCCAGTTCGTGATCAGCGATCAGGCTCAGCGCCTCCTCGATATCTGTCTCGAGGTCATAACACGCGAAAGCGCGGCCCATGGGATTATCGAGGCTGTTCCAGCGCCAGGTCTCAAGACGCTCCCACATCAGTCGGCGTAGCGCCTCGCGCCTGAGATAAATGGTACTCTCCTGCATCATCGCAGGTGGTGAATTGAGACCACGTGCGAGTTCCTTGCCGCTGATATGCAGTGAGTAGCCATCCTGCTGCTGTTCCGATGAATCCAGGTGTGCAAGATAGAAATGCGCCCGCGCACAGTTCTCAAGACCGGCACTGTAAACGAGGCCATGGGGGTTGAGCCAGCTGTTGATCAGCTCTGCATCGAATGGGTCTGCCTGGCGGCCATCAACCTCGATAGAGGAAAAATCAGCCTCTTCCAATTCATTGAAGCGACCCTCTCGCGACTCGAGCCAATCACCAAGTTCATCTGCGGGTATTCGGTCGCTAAATCCATAACCACCAACCCAGCGAAAATACTCGCGCATCTTCATCAAATAGGTGCACATGGTGTAATCACCGCCATGCTGTGCATCGGCAATATCACAGTTATGCTGTACAGTCTCGATCAGCTTTTCGATACCCACACTCATTTCAGGCTCGTTTCAGATTCCATCTCAACGTAAAATACGCCCATATCAGTTTTGAAACAACGAAAAGCAGGATAGATTAACCCTGCAACATCAGGAGTATTCATGGCCCTTCGAATCAAGGCGCACTGGCACGATGAGGACGCAGAACGTTCAATCGACGAAATAGGCAGCGCAATTGCTTTTAATGCCTGGCGCATTGCCAAGGAGAAAGCAATCAACCTGCACGGCGAGGATTTCATCTACGAAGATGATCATCAGCGCTTTGCCGTGATGATCGAATACCTCATTTTTCAGCTTGCGCTTGTCGACCGTATTGTCACCGAGCGTCTTGAAATTGAGGGCGACCACCGCCGTGATCTGATCATGAAAAGTGCCAAGCACATGTCAAAGCATGTACAAGACAACATGGCGGACATCTTTGGCGCTGGCGACTATATCCAGCCCTTTATCGCCAAGCTCAATCAACGCGGCGCCGAATATTCCGATTTCAACTTTACAGATGAAGGCCCTACCTACCCCTTTATGCGCCATCTCGGCTATGAGATTCAGCAGGTCATGGGAGCCGGACAGGAAAACCGCTGGGTCATCGATCAGGTGATGGATAAAGATGGAATCGATATCTACAACCAGATCTCGTGTGTCGTGATGGGGATGTTTGAATAGCTGATGTCATGCCGGCCCTGGGCCGGCAACTACTGCGCATCAGGGCACGGAGTCAAACCAGATGACCCCGGCCCCTTTACTACCCAAACTTACTCTTTTTCAACTTCTTGGAGTGCTTCCAGTCCAGCTGAAAGCAGAGGATCATTATCAACAGCCTCTTCCCAGCCTTCCGGCAAAGAGTGCGCAATACCTTTATGACAGTCAATACAGGTCAATGAAGGCTCTATACCATCCTCGACTTCCCAGACATGAGGATCATGGCGTTCAGCACTACGCTCATCCTGCTTGTCCAGGTCCATTGAAGCAAAGTCATGGCAGTTGCGACATTCACGCGAGTTTGTCGACTTCATGCGTTTCCACTCATTCATGGCCATGGTCAGCCTGTAGTCCTCAAATTTCTCAGGCGTGTCGATTGTGCCCAGGAACTTGTGGTAGAGCTCGTTAGAGGCCCGAATTTTACGGTAGACCTTGTGGGTCCACTCTTTAGGTACATGACAGTCAGGACAGGTTGCGCGAACACCCGTACGATTTGACCAATGAATGGTCTCCTGCAACTCCTGGTAAACAGTCGACTCCATTTCATGGCATGAAATACAGAACTCTACTGTATTCGTCAGTTCCAGAGACCAGTTAAAACCGCCCCAGAGCAGAACACCTACACCGATGCCAACAAATACCATTGAAGAGCACCATTTTTTTAATTTACCCATCGTTACATTTCCCAAATTTAGTATTTAACCATGCACTAAAGTGCATAGGTCCAAAAAAGGGAGGCGAGAGTTCGCCTCCCCTGTTGTTACAGGCAGAAGCGCTTAAATCATTTAGCCCCAACAAAGTCATTTTCAACCAGTTGGTCTGCATCGACCTGTGTCGCATGGCACTGGGTGCAAAAGTAGCGGCGAGAAGAGAGATCACTCAACTTGTTGCCGTCACGATCGATGTAATGGCTATCACCAATTCTTGGCGCTTTCTCTTTCTCGTGATTCTTTTCGCTGTGGCATTTCATGCAACTATTGTTTTTCAGGCTGATTCTGTCCTTTTCCGTTGTGTGTGGAATCATTGGCGGCTGAATCTTGTAGCTGCGTTCAAAGCCGTCTTTCTGCTTAATCTGCTTGCGCTTGTCTAAAGTTTCAGACGGTTTGTCGAGTGCGTGTGCACCACGTAAAGACTGGATTTCAGCCATGGTAGACATAGATGCCGTGACCAGAGCCAGACCGGTGATAAATGTCATAATAATTTTCTTCATGTTATACCCCACTATCTGATGGATCAGTAGTAAATCATTAATAAATGCACAGGCATTAAACCTTCTGTGCAGAACCTATTTCACTTCCGAGTTTTTCATATTTGTTAAAGCGTGTTCCGAAGCTGAAAACATCTTCTGAACATACATCGATACAACGACCACAGTTTGTGCATTCACTGGCCAGGATTACCGGGCTTAAACCTTTCTTTGCACCCTTCAGTGCAGGCTTGATGACCTGCGGTTCAGGACAGACAATGAAGCAATCCATGCAGTCATTGCATGCTTCGCGCTTGTCTGCAGCAATTTTCAACAGGCTATAGCGGCCAATCACACTGTACAAACCGCCCATAGGGCAAAGGTGAGTACACCAGCCACGTTTAGCTACCAGAAAATCAAACAGGAAAATCGCAATCACGACTGACCAGGCCAGGCCAACACCGAAAATAATTCCTCGATGAAGAATCGATACCGGGTTGAACATTTCGTATGCCATGGTTCCTGTGACAGCACTGAGCAGCAGTACCATCCCCAGCATCCAGTAACGCAGGTTTCTGCTGAAACGCGCGCCTCCACGGATACCAAGGCGTTCCCTTAACCAGTGCGCAGCATCAGTGATCATGTTCACGGGACAAACCCATGAGCAGAACACCCGGCCACCAACCAGAAAATAGAAACCTGCAACAATGGCAACACCAATAATGGCATCGGTAGCAGGAACCAGTCCTGTAGCCAGCATCTGTAAAAAGACGACCGGCTCTGTCATTGGCACTGTGTCAAACAACAGGCTTGATGACAGGTTGCCCTTGATTATCCAGATACCAGCCAACGGCCCGAGCAGGAACAAGGCTAGTACGCCTAGCTGGCTAACTCTTCTCAAAATCAGCCATTTATGCGCAGCAAGCCAGCCCTTGGATTGAATTGCATCGTTTCCGATTTCGCTGAAAGGTTTAGCCATCATTAATCTCCAAAACCACGATTGAGAATATTGATTGCATCACTCTTTGATGCATCGGCATCATCCATGATCAACCCCTCGCCAGCATGTTCGTAACGCATGCCTTCCGGCAGGTTATAGCGGTGTTCAGTGTCCGGTGTGACCAGTGCCTCTCCGGCCTTGGCTTTTTCCTCCCACCCTTTGCGGTAATGGGCTTGTAACTTGCCCTGCACCAGGTGGTTAGGTAAAACGCGAATCGCTGCTTCGTCCAGAATGCAGGCTTCTTCGCACTTGCCGCAGCCAGTACAGGCTTCGGAATGGACAGTCGGAATAAACAGGCTATGTTTGCCGGTGCGCTCGTTATGCTTTTTATCCAGCGTAATCGCTTCGCCCCGGATAGGACAGATGTTGAAACAGACCTCGCAACGAAGACCCAGGAAGGCGATACAGGTTTCCTCGTCGGAAACCACCGCCAGGCCCATGCGGGAATCATTGATGTTAGTCAGGTCGTGATCCAGCGCACCGGTTGGACAAACAGGTACACAAGGAATGTCTTCACACATTTCACAACCCGCCTCCCGGGCAAAAAAGTAAGGTGTACCCAAAGGCACATCATCACCCATCTTGCCGAGATGCAGCATGTCGTAAGGACAATCACGAACACACAAGCCACAACGCGTACAGGCCGCAAGGAAATCCTCTTCCGGCTTGGCGCCGGGCGGTCTTAACGCGTTTGCAGGCAGGGCACCGGCGCGATCTGAATAGACGCCGATACCCAGGCCAAGCAAGCCAACGCCACAGGCCGTTCTGGCAGTGTCTGCCAGAAACTGTCTGCGCGACATCGTCCTGGCGGCATTTGTTGGCTTGTTTTCCGTTGCTTCACTCATGACTGCATCATTTGCCGATAGTCTGTTTCTTCACTCTGAACCGTCTTTACGCCTTAACGACCTTGACCGCGCACTTCTTGTAATCCGTCTCTTTCGAAAGCGGATCGGTCTGGTCAAGCGTGACCTTGTTGATCAAGCGGCTTGCATCGAACCAGGGCACGTATACCAGCCCTTGTGGCGGCTTGTTACGGCCACGGGTGTCAACACGCGTCTCGATCTCGCCACGGCGTGAAACAACTTTCACCTTGGCACCGTCACGCAGTCTCAGCTTCTTGGCATCTTTCGGATGCATGTAGCACAAGGCGTCAGGGACAGCCCTGCGAAGCTCAGGTACGCGCATGGTCATGGAACCTGAGTGCCAGTGTTCCAGAACACGACCGGTACAGAGCCACAGTGGGTACTCATCATCCGGTGGCTCAGCTGCTGGTTCATAAGGAGCGGTAATGATGTTGGCTTTGCCATCCGGCTTGCCATAGAACTTAACGCCCTCACCCTTGGCGACATGTGGATCGTAACCTTCACGGAAACGCCACAGAGTCTCTTTTCCATCTACAACTGGCCAGCGAATACCGCGGGCTTTGTGGTAGGCGCCGAATTCAGCCATCTCATGACCTTTCTTGGGAATACCCTCTGCCGAGTTAAACAGGCGGTACTCTTCAAACAGGCCTTTCTGTGCATAGAAGCCAAAGTGAGAAGACTCGTGGTTGTCATACTTGTTGCCACGATCATCAGTCACCTGCTCAGCAGGGAACTTGTCAACCTGTCCGTTGGCATAAAGTACTTCATACAGGGTCTTTCCCTTGAAGTCAGGGTTGGCATCCAGCAGTGCGGCGTCCCATACATCGTCAGTTTTGACGTACTTGGAAAACTCCATCACTTGCCAAAGATCAGACTTCGCATCTCCAGGAGCGGCAACCTGCTCACGCCAGAACTGGGTACGACGCTCTGCGTTACCGTAGGCTCCCTCTTTTTCAATCCACATCGCAGTAGGCAGTACCAGGTCGGCACCCATGGCTGAAACCGTTGGGTACGGGTCACTGACTGTGATGAAGTTGTCAGGATTGCGCCAGCCGGGATAGGACTCATCATTAAAGTTGGCTGCAGCCTGCAGGTTGTTGTTACACATTACCCAGAAGGTATTCATCTTGCCGTCATTCAATGCACGATGCATGGCAACAGCATGAATCAGGGTTTTACCCATTGGCTTACCGCTGATGTCGGTCTGATCCTTATCATCGGTTTTACCGTTAGCACGCGGGATAGTACCGGCAGGAATCTTCCATGTTTTTTCAGCAAATTTACAGTGAGCGTCTTTCTTGACCACCAGATCTGCTGGCAGTCGGTGGGTAAAAGTACCCACTTCACGAGCAGTACCACAAGCCGAAGGCTGGCCAGTCAGAGAGAACGGGCTGTTGCCAGGCTCTGAGATCTTGCCCATCAACAGGTGAATGTTGTAAACCAGGCCGTTAACCCATACGCCACGTGTATGCTGGTTCATTCCCATGGTCCAGTAAGAAGATACCTTCTTGTTTGGATCCGCATAGACTTTAGCCAGGCGTTCCAGGTTTTTCGCAGGTACCTTGGAGAGCTTGGCCGTATATTCCAGCGTGTATGGCTCTACTGACTTGGCATACTCTTCAAAACTGATTTTACTCAGCTTGCCCTTACCGGCGTTCTTCGCAGCTTTCTCGCGAGGATCAGTCGGACGCAGGCCATAACCGATATCAGTCGGTGTCTTGGTGAAGTTAACATTCTTATCCAGGAAGTCCTGATTGTAGGCCTTGTTCTGAATAATGTAGTTGGCAATGTAGTTGGCAATCGCCAGGTCTGTCTGCGGCTCAAAAATAATGTCATTGTCAGACAGTTCAAAACTGCGATGCGTGTAAGTCGACATGACATGAACTTCGCAGCCTTTCTTGGTCAGACGGGTATCAGTCAGACGAGACCACAGAATCGGGTGCATTTCTGCCATATTCGCACCCCAGAGTACGAAAGCGTCAGCATGTTCCAGGTCGTCATAGCAGCCCATGGGTTCGTCGATACCAAAACCGCGCATGAAAGCGCCTACCGCTGAAGCCATACAGTGACGGGCATTCGGCTCAAGACTGTTTGAGCGGAAACCGGCCTTGAGCAGCTTCTGGGCGGCATAACCTTCCCATACAGTCCACTGGCCGGAACCGAACATACCGATACCCTTGGGACCTTTTTTACGCGCTTCAATCCATTTTTCTGCCATGGTCTTGAAGGCTTCATCCCAGGAAACAGCCTCAAACTGGCCATTCTTGTCGTATTTGCCATTGGTCTTACGCAGCAATGGCTGGGTCAGACGATCCTTTCCGTATAGAATCTTCGGCAGGAAGTAACCCTTGATACAGTTCAATCCACGGTTAACCGGTGCATCCGGATCGCCCTGTGAGGCAACCACTTTACCGTCTTTAACACCCATCAATACGCTACAACCGGTTCCACAGTAACGACAAGCTGCCTTGTCCCAGCGGATGCCGTCATCACCTTCAGCGGCAATGGTGACACCCGGTATCGTGATACCGGCAGCCGCTGCTGTCGCAGCGATTGCGTTGTTCTTGATAAACTCTCGCCTTGTTTGTTTCATCGTCTCTTTCTCCTAAGAAGATAGCTTCTTATACTTCGTCTTCGTTATGGTGATAAATCATTGATGCAGAAATAACGCCTTCAAGTGTCTGTACCTTGTGCAATGCATCAGACATTGCATCTTCATCATCCTCTTCAAGGGTGATGACAACACGGCCTTCATCACTCATGCCATGGATTTCAATACCATCCACTGACAGCAGGCGTTCTCTGACCGCATCAAAGCTCGTCGGTTTTGCGTGAACCAATATTCCGCAAATATTCATGCACATACCTCTAATAGTGATTCCTGTTCCGATAACCAACTTTCAGAAACAGGGATTAATTTGACTGCTTGCACTGGACACGGGGCAATGCAGGCGCCGCACCCGGTACACATTTCATAATCCAGTTGTAACTTCTGTTTTCCACCAATTTGTGGTCGAAACCGAATTGCTCGTTCAGCACAACGGTCACCACAACTGCGGCAGACAACGCCTGTAAAGTTCAGACATTTATCCGAGACCTGCACTTTGAGCATCCAGGGTGCCGCATCGGCTTCGTATCTGCTTTTCTGCAAGGCACCGGTTTGACATTGTTCAACACAGTCGCCACAGAACAGACATTCGCCCTGTTGGAAATTGATTTGCGGGAAGCCGCCACGGCCTTTTTCAATGATGTTTTCTTTACAGGCAGAGAAGCAGTCTGAGCAACGGTTACAAAGCTCGGTAAACCGATCTTCGTCAATAGCCCATGGCGGACGATATTCTGTCTTGTTGCCACGAAGGAACTGCTTCCTGTTCATCGTAAAAAAATCAGACCTCTTGATTGGTCAAAAATACCTAACTCCAGGCATTTCATTAGCCGGCGACAGGCTATTAATAGCGCATAGCAAAAGAAAAGGCGTTACCAAATAGGGAGTAAGAAAGGCGTACCACAAAGGTGGTAGTAGGGAGTGTACCTTATTGTTTTTATTGTTCTTTAATGAGTTATTGTTTTCTAATATAGCTACTACCCTGCCAGATTAATTAACATTTAATTGATCTGGATCAGCTAAGTTGAGCAGCCAGACTGCGGCCTCGACCCGCGAGCGTAAATTCAGCTTCTTCAAGATGTGTTTGACGTGGACTTTTACTGTCGCTGCAGATATATCCAGATTGTCTGCTATGACCTTGTTGCTCTCACCCTTTGCGATATGTTTCAGAATCTCAAGTTCACGGTTGGTCAGGCCTGCCGAGGCGAGATCGTCAATGGAGTCATCGTCAGAACGAAGTGCATATGCCAGCATCTGCGTCAGCTGCTTACTGATGGCTATTTTCCCGTCTATCGCTTCATGAATTGCTGCCAGCATATCTTCAGGCTCCATATCTTTAAGAAGATATCCGTCTGCACCACTGCGCAACGCAGCGACAATATCATCTTCATTGTCGGATACGGTCAGCATCAGGACGAGTGTTTCAACATTGGAGGATTTGATCGCTTTCAGAGTCTCGATACCATTGGTACCTTTCATATCGATATCCAGCAAGACAATATCCGGATCTGTTTCCAACACCAGTTCCAGCCCCTGCATGCCGTCAGCTGCCTCGCCAATCATTTGCAGGTTCTCATCCATATCAAGCAGATCGGCTATTCCTTTACGGTACAAAGGGTGGTCATCAATGCTGACAACTAAATATGTTTCGTCCTGTTTCACTCTATCAGCCCTAGTTTGAATGGAATAAGTATCTGCCGGAGCTGTTCATTCTAGCAAATAGAAGTGCCAGGCACATATCAAAGGAATTTCCGGAGAGTGCCCGGATCAAGCCCGGTGGCGAAACAAACAAAAAAGCCGGCTGAATAGCCGGCTTTTCTGATTCGGCACTAATGTGCCGGAGACTCAAGTATCGTGATTAACCGAGACCGTTGAAGATCTGGTCACGAATATCGTCAACACCGCCAACACCATTGACCTTGACGTAGTTGAGGTCTTCCTTCGTATAGAAAGCAATCAGGGGCTCTGTCTGGTCATGATAGATCTTCAGACGCTCCTTGACCGTTGCTTCCGAATCATCGTCACGCTGGATCAGGTCTTCACCAGTCTCGTCATCCTTGCCTTCAACCTTAGGTGGGTTGTAGATGACGTGATAAGTACGACCAGAAGCCAGATGCACGCGGCGGCCTGACATACGCTTGACGATTTCTGCATCAGGCACGTCGATCTCGACAACTGCATCAACACTGACGCCAGCTGCTTTCAGCGCTTCAGCCTGTGGAATGGTACGTGGGAAACCGTCAAACAGGTAACCATTTGCACAATCGTCTTCAGTGATGCGCTCTTTGACCATACCCATGATGATATCGTCAGAAACCAGGCCGCCTTCATCCATGATCTTCTTTGCAGCTGCACCCAGCTCGGTGCCTGCCTTGACGTGTGCACGCAGCATATCGCCAGTTGAAATTTGAGGAATGTTGTATTTTTCCTTGATGTAATTGGCCTGTGTGCCCTTACCGGCACCTGGGCCGCCTAAAAGTATGACTCTCATTGATGACTCCTTAAGTCGATTTAACCTGACAAGTGTGCCACAGTTTTCTGATTTCTCCCCATTGACACCCCGAATCGGGGAATTTATCCAACTTATTGGGCGCTGCAACATTATTAGTGCAGAATATTGCCTTTCAGTGAAAAGCATTGCAACATAAGGGGCAGGCGAAATTGACAAAAATACGTGTAAAATGATGGCTGGCCAGGTCATAAATAACGAGGCACCAAACAGGCAGCGAAACCAATGAAAGGAATTATCAGCCTGTTCATCACCCTCAGTGTCATCTGGCTATTGCTGTCTGGTCACACGAACCCGCTACTGCTGTCGCTGGGTCTTGCATCTGTGATTCTCACCGTTATCATCGATCACCGCATGGATGTTGTTGACCAGGAAGGCAATCGAATCAGCTACCCTCCGCGTCTCATCACCTACATCCCCTGGCTGGCATGGGAAACGATCAAGTCGAACATTACAGTCGCAAAATTGATCCTCGACCCGAAAATGCCGATCCGTCCGAACATCTTTACTGTCAAGGCAAGCCAGCCCGGTGAACTCGGGAAAACCATCTACGCCAACTCGATTACATTGACACCGGGTACAGTCTCAATGAGTGTTGACGGAGACGAAATACTAGTCCACGCGATCGACCAGGGTACTGCCGATGATCTCTTGACAGGTGAAATGGATCGTCGTGTCACCCGTATCTCGGGAGAGCACTGACAATGTTTACCGCTGCGCTCTTTGCTGTCGCCGTTGCCATGATCCTTTGTCTTTTACGCATGTTGCTTGGGCCAACTGTCTACGACCGTATCCTCGCACTCAACAGCTTCGGTACCAAAACAGTACTGACAATTGCGATTGCCGGATTTCTGATGGGACGTCCCGATTTTCTTGATATCGCTCTCGTTTACGCACTGATCAACTTCATTGGCACCATCGCAATTTTGAAATTTTTTGAATACGGCACCCTCGGCGATGAAAGCCTGGAGGAGTCGGAATAATGCATTTGCTTACCGACACTCTCAGCTGGTTTTTTCTTCTCAGCGGCGGCCTTGCAGTCATGATCGGCAGTCTCGGCTTACTACGTTTTCCCGATTTCTATACACGTTTGCATGCAGCCGGCATTACTGACAGCTTTGGAACTGCCGCAATACTGGTCGGGCTTGCTTTCCAGGCCGGCCTGACACTGGTGACCGTCAAACTGTTACTGATCACCGTGTTTATCCTGCTGACCAGCCCGACCTCAACACATGCCCTGGCGAAGTCTGCCCTCCATGGCCAACTGAAGCCCCTACTGAAAGAGGATGGAGGTGCGTCATCGAACACGTGATCACCTACATGCTGTTGGCCTTCCTGGTGGTGATTGCATTTGCGGTTATCCATCTGAGGGATTTGGTTGCGATAATCATGCTGGCCGGCCTGTACAGTCTCGTCACGGCAATCATATTCGTTGTCATGGATGCGGTCGACGTCGCCTTTACCGAGGCAGCAGTCGGTGCTGGAATCTCAACTGTGCTGATGCTGGCGACACTGAGTCTGACAGGCAGACTGCGGCGTGAGCCGAGGCGACCGCGTGCATTGATACCGATCATCGTGGTCATCCTGACAGGCGTGACACTCATCTATGGCACATTCGACATGCCGCATTACGGTGACCCGGATGCGCCCGTACAACAGCACGTGGCTCCCAGGTACATCAATGACTCACCAAACGAAGTCGGTGTACCCAACATGGTCACCTCGGTGCTTGCAAGCTATCGTGGCTTTGACACCCTGGGTGAAGTCGCGGTCATTTTTACGGCCGGAATCGCTGTCATGGTTCTGCTGATGAACCGCAGGCGTCGAAGTCCGGACGAGGATAAAGAACAGTCATGAGATATCACCTTGTTCTACGTACTGTCGCCAAGATCCTGATCCCCCTGATCATGCTGTTTGCCTTCTATGTTCAGTTCCACGGCGATTACGGACCCGGCGGAGGCTTTCAGGCCGGTGTGATCTTTTCTGCCTCCCTGATTCTATACGGTCTGATCTTCGGTCTGGCAGCACTCAAGCAGGTTATCCGGCCATGGGTGGTACGTGTCATGCTGGCTTCCGGTGTATTGATCTACGGTGGCGTAGGCGTCGCCAGCCTGTTGCTCGGAGGCAACTTCCTCGACTACGGTGTACTTGCGCATGATCCTGTACATGGTCAGCATCTGGGTATATTGCTAATTGAACTGGGTGTCGGCATCACGGTAGCGGCTGCAATGATTACCATCTACTTCTTCTTTGCCGGACGGAAAACAACAAAACAATGAACGATCTCCTTGGACTCTACAGCTACTGGATTGTTATCGTTCTGATGATGGCGGGATTCTACGTGGTTATCTCATCCAGTAACCTGATCAAGAAAATTGCCGGCCTGAATATTTTTCAGACTTCCGTATTTATTCTCTATATCAGCATGGGCAAGGTTGATGGTGGTACAGCACCGATTGTCGTCGAGGGAAGCAGCAATGCTATCTATTCCAATCCACTGCCACACGTTTTGATACTGACCGCGATTGTTGTTGGTGTTGCCACCACAGCGCTGGCTCTCGCCCTGGTGGTACGGATAAAAGAGGCCTATGGCACAGTTGATGAGGAAGCGATCAGCGAGTCGGATAACGAACTATGACACTGGCCACCCATTACCCGATTCTGCAGGTCGTTATTCCGCTGCTGGCGGCACCAGCCTGTGTGCTGCTGAAAAATCCAAGGGCATGCTGGCTGCTCACAATGCTGGTCATGCTGGTCTCGCTTGGCATAGCCGGTCAACTTGTATGGCAAACCAGCGAAAGTGGCGTCATCAGTTATGCGATCGGTGGCTGGGCAGCTCCCTGGGGTATCGAGTACCGGGTTGATGCGCTAAGCAGCTACGTCTTGCTCATCATTACAACCATTGGTGCCCTTGTACTGCCTTTCGCTGCGCGCAGTGTAGCTGACGAAATTAACATCAAGATGCAGTATCTTTTCTATGCTGCTTTCCTGCTCTGTTATACCGGCATGCTCGGCATCACCATCACCGGTGACGCCTTCAACCTGTTTGTATTCCTCGAAATCTCTTCACTATCCAGTTATGCACTAGTGAGCCTGGGCAAGGATCGTCGTGCGCTGTCTGCCGCTTTCCAGTACCTCATCATGGGCACCCTCGGTGCAACCTTCTACCTGATCGGTATCGGCCTGCTCTACATGATGACCGGCACACTCAACATGGCCGATCTTGCCGAACGTCTGCCGGCCGTCAATGAATCACGTACCGTGCTCACCGCACTTGCATTCCTGACAGTCGGCATCAGCCTCAAGCTGGCACTCTTTCCACTGCACAGCTGGCTGCCAAACGCCTACACCTACGCACCATCAGCTGTCTCTGCATTGCTGGCAGGAACCGCAACCAAGGTCGCAGCCTACGTTCTGCTGCGCGTGCTGTTTACCATTTTCGGTGTCGATTTCGTGCTTGGCACCATGCCGGTCGCGGAGATTCTGATCATCCTGGGGATGGCCGCCATACTCATCGGCTCGATGGTGGCTATCTTCCAGGAGAATCTCAAACGCCTGTTGGCCTACTCTAGTATTGCGCAGATCGGTTATATCGTCGTTGGCATCAGCCTTGGAACGGTCACCGGCCTGACCGCCGGCCTGGTTCACCTGTTCAACCATGCGATCATCAAGTCCGCCCTGTTCATGGCTATAGGCTGCATTATCTATCGCCTCAACTCTGTCCTCATCGGAGACATTGCAGGCCTGGGCAAGCGTATGCCATGGACAATGGCTGCATTTGTTGCCGGGGGTGTCAGCCTGATAGGCGTTCCACTGACCGCTGGTTTCATCAGTAAGTGGTACCTGGTGCTTGCAGCACTTGATAAGGGATACTGGCCCATCGTCGTTGTCGTACTCGCAGGCTCGCTGATGGCCGTTGTCTATATCTGGCGTATTGTCGAAACAGCCTATTTCAAGCCCTACAATGGACCCGCTTCAATCAGCGAGGCTCCGCTGACCATGCTGATACCGACCTGGTTACTGATCATGGTCAACTTCTATGTCGGTATCGACAGTAGCCTGACAGCAGGTATTGCATCCAAAGCAGCTGCTCAGCTTCTGGGAGTCTCACCATGATGCTGTCACCTGAAACGGCTATTCTTGCATCGCTGTTCCTGCCATTAGCTGGTGGTGTAGGCGTCCTCTTGACCAGTAACAGACCCAATCTGCGTGAAGCAGTGACCATCGTTACATCACTGTTGTTGCTGATCAGCGTTTTCTCCCTGCTGCCGACAATTCTGGATGGAGGACGTCCTGCAGTCACCCTGGTCGAGATGCTGCCTGGACTCTCCATCGCATTCAAGGTCGAGCCGCTGGGCATGCTATTCGCAGGCATTGCTTCACTGCTATGGCCAATCAACTCGCTCTACTCAATTGGCTACATGCGCGCCAATAACGAGAAGCACCAGACGCGTTTCTACATCTGCTTCACGATTGCATTGAGTGCGGCTGTCGGCATTGCGTTTTCGGCAAACCTGCTGACCCTGTTTATCTTTTATGAAATGCTGACCCTGTCGACTTACCCGCTGGTTACTCACAAGGGTACAGACGATGCCATGACTGCAGGACGCACCTACCTGGGCATTCTGATCGGCACCTCTATCGGCCTGCTGATGCCGGCAATCATCTGGACCTGGTCTGTTGCCGGTACCACCGACTTTACTGCCGGCGGTATTCTCGACGGTAAACTGCAAGATGCCCTACTCGGCCTGATGCTGTTGCTCTACATGTTCGGTATCGGCAAGGCGGCATTGATGCCGTTTCACCGCTGGCTTCCGGCTGCCATGGTCGCACCCACACCTGTCAGTGCATTGCTGCACGCGGTTGCCGTGGTCAAGGCAGGTGTGTTCAGCGTGGTTAAAATTGCCGTCTACATTTTCGGTATCGACCTGTTGCAGGCGCAGCCATGGACCCACTGGCTGCTCTACGCGGCCGGTTTTACCATAATCACGGCCTCGCTGATCGCACTCAGGCAGGACAATCTCAAACGCCGTCTCGCCTACTCGACTATCAGTCAGCTCTCCTACGTAATTCTTGGCGTTGCGATACTGGCGCCCATCTCTGCAATGGGTGCGGCTCTGCATATTGCTGCCCATGCGTTCGGCAAAATCACACTCTTCTTTGCTGCCGGTTCAATCTATACGGCTGCACACAAAACAGAGATAAGCCAGCTCGATGGCATTGGCAAGCGTATGCCATGGACCATGGGTGCTTTTGCCATTGGCGCTCTCTCAATGATTGGTGTGCCTCCTGCTGCCGGCTTTATCTCCAAGTGGTACATGCTGATGGGAGCCTTCGAGGCGGATCAAATTGTTGCCATTGGCGTTATCATCCTCTCTACCCTGTTGAATGCGGCCTATTTCATTCCTATTATCTATGCCGCCTTTTTCAAGCAGGAGTCGACAGAGAGCGCCCAACATCCGCATGGTGAAGCACCGCTGCCTATTGTCCTGGCACTGTCAGCAACAGCCGCTCTTACCCTGCTGTTATTCCTTTTCCCACAAGTGCCACTGGAACTGGCACGTGAGGTAGTACAGCCATGAGTGAAAAGAAACACTGGCTCTATCGTGAAGAGAACCGCATCAAGCTGTGGCTCATCCAGCTGCTGATCCTGGCTCTCGCCCTGCTCCCCGAGTTCTTTATGCATCATCATCCCCATTTTGAAGACCAGGGAATGTCGATTGATGCGAGCTGGGGATTCTTTACCTGGTACGGCTTTCTGACATGTGCAGCGATGGTTGCCGCTGCAAAGATTCTCGGTATCTTCCTCAAGCGAAAGGATACTTACTACGATGAGTGAGTTTGCCTTTCCACCAGGATTGATCATGATCCTCGGCGCTTTCCTGATTCCTTTCGTCAGCGATGCAAGGAGATCACTGCTGGTAATGTCACTTCCAATCCTGACACTGGCATTGGTATGGCTGCTGCCGGATGGAAGTAACCTGCAAATCGGCTTTCTCGATTACAGTCTTGATCCTGTTCGCTCAAGTACCGAAGGACGCCTGTTTGCCACCATCTTCAGCATCATGGCTTTTGCTGGTGGGCTATATGCACTCAAGCAGGCACGAACAATTGAACTGACGGCTGCATTTGTCTATGCAGGCGCTGCGGTTGGCGTTACTTTTGCTGGCGACCTGATCACACTCTTCATCTTCTGGGAGATCATGGCTCTCGGCTCTACCCTTGTTATCTGGGCTGCGGGCACGCATAGCGCCTACAGGGCGAGCATGCGCTACCTGTTGGTACACCTGCTTGGCGGCGTCATCCTGATGTCAGGTATTGTTGCCTACGTGATCGAAACCGGCTCAACACAATTCGTCGCCATGACGGCTGATTCAACTGCGACCTGGCTGATTCTTGCAGGCTTCCTGGTCAATGCCGGTGCCCCGCCACTGTCGGCGTGGATTGCAGATGCCTATCCTGAAGCGAGCCCCAGTGGTACCGTATTTCTCTCTGCCTTCACCACCAAAACCGCTGTCTTCGCCCTGCTGGTCGGCTTTCCCGGAACTGAAATCCTGATCTGGATTGGTCTCTACATGGTGTTCTACGGCATCATCTACGCCCTGCTTGAAAATGACATGCGACGCATTCTTGCCTACAGCATTGTTAACCAGGTTGGTTTCATGGTGACAGCAATCGGTATCGGTACCGAGATGGCTCTCAATGGCGCAGCCGCCCATGCCTTTGCACACATTATCTACAAAGCGCTGCTGCTCATGTCGGCCGGCAGCGTATTGATGATGACAGGCAAACGCAAATGCACCGATCTCGGTGGACTGTTCCAGAGTATGCCGCTGACAGCATTCCACGGCATCGTCGGTGCATTGGCGATCTCTGCATTTCCATTTACATCGGGTTTTGTTACCAAGTCACTGGAGACCTCGGCTGCTGCACATGAAGGCCTCGCACTGGTGTGGATGCTGCTGCTCGCAGCATCGGCAGGCGTCTTCCTGCACGCAGGAATCAAGTTCCCCTGGTTTGTCTTTTTTCAGAAAGATTCGGGATTGAGACCACCGGAGCCTCCGGTCAACCTGCGTATGGCAATGTGGATTTTCTCTTTCTTGTGTATCGCCATAGGCATCTATCCGGATCCGCTGTATGCCATCTTACCCTACGCGGTTGACTATCAACCCTACACAATCGACCACCTGGTGACACAACTGCAACTCCTGTTGTTTGCCGGTTTCGCTTTCTTCGTGATGCTCAAGATGATGAAACGCACCTTAACCATCAGCCTCGATTTCGACTGGTTCTATCGCAAGTTCTTCAAGGAACTGACAGAGGAATTCAGTATTCATGCCTCGGTCGCCCAGAAGAGCATGGAGCGACGCATGAAAAACAGGGTCGAGAGCATCATATCCAATCTCTACCGGCATCATGGTCCGACTGGCATATTGTCACGTGTTCTCTCGACCGGCAGCATGGTGATGTGGGTTGCAATCCTGCTGTGCCTCTACCTGCTCTCCTACTATTTCTAGTCTTTGGTCGAAAACGGACATTCGTCAATGTAGAAATTGAGTGGCCTGATTCCCTATGAAGATGGGCGACTCATCGTTATGCAATTGTTCTACTAATATAATTCTGGATGCGTTCTCTAAACCAGAGATGTGATGGAGAAGGCATTACAACACCAAACGACCACATAGCTCGCTGGATCATCAACCTCCAGCACAGGAATCCATCGTTCCATTGGAGATAAAACCGGCGATGAACTAACATTCAAGCTGGACAACTCGTTTTGGGCAGCTCAAATGGTGTCTGGTAGTTGGCTCATGAATAGGATTATGAGCTATGTTTACGATGTATATATGGCACGGGAAAAGAATGAATAGACGGCATTTCCTCCAGGCAATAGCTGCGTGTCTCGGCTTGGCACAGCTTGACCGACTCGCTGCAAGTGTTCATGCAGACCCACTGCTCAAGGTCATTCCTTCGAGCGGTGAAAAGCTGCCTGCAATTGGTATGGGCAGCTTTGTCTCTTTCAATGTCGGTCATGACGTCGAAGTGTTACAACAACGCACCGAGTTACTACGGATTTTTTTCCAACTCGGTGGCGGTATTATCGATTCTTCCCCGATATATGGTTCTTCTGAAAGAAACCTGGGTTACTGTCTGGAAAATCTCAAATACGTAGATGGATTGTTTTTTCTGCGACAAAAGTCTGGACCACTTCGGTTGAGGATGGGGCAGCTGAAATCCAAGCGTCGAGAAACCTCTGGAAAGTCGATCAGTTCGATCTATTACAGGTGCACAACCTGCTGTCATGGCAAGGGCACCTGGAAACCCTGTTTGAAATGAAACAGCTGGGTCGATTGCGTTATGTCGGTGTAACGACATCGCATGGGCGACGACATGCAGAGTTGGAAAAAATCATGCTTACCCAGCCGATCGATTTTGTCCAGGCGACATACAATGCGATTGACCGTGAAGTGGAACAGCGCATTCTTCCGATCGCCAGGGAGCGTGGTATAGCCTTTATCGCCAACCGTCCTTTCCAGCGTGGAAGCCTGGTCGATTGGGCCAAGAAACATCCCCTGCCGGGTTTTGCACGAGAGTTCGAGTGTGATAACTGGGCCTCGTTGCTGCTAAAGTTTATTGTTTCACATCCTGCGGTCACTTGTGCTATTCCGGCAACAACGCGTTTAGATCACCTGTTTGAAAATATGAGCGCAATGAGGGGGATTGTTCCTGAACAGAAGATGCGCGAGACGCTCGTCAAATATATTGCCGCCTTGTGATGGATCACTGGCTTTCGTATTCACTCAATGATTTCCTGATTTTTTCTCCCGAGACCTATTTCAGGCTGTTCGAGCAGTCAAACTCTGCGCTGTGGCCATACCAGGCCCCGCTGCTCCTGTCTGCCATGGTTGCCATTTGGCTGATTCGCTCACGACATCAAGTGGCTCAAAAGGCAGTCCTCTTGTGGCTGGCCCTGATCTGGGTGTTTGTCGGTTTATGGATGTTGAGGGGCTTTTATGCGCAAATAAACCCGCTGGTGGAGGCGTTGGCTTACCTCTTTTATGGGGAATCTCTCCTGTTGGTTATTTCAGCCGCGATGACAGAAAATACCCCGAACAGGGCGCATGGCTCTACTGCAAGGGCAATTAGCGGATGGCTGATTATCATCTATGCATACATGATTCACCCGGTCGTACTGCTGCTTGCTGGAAGAAGCTTTAGAGGAATCGAACTCGTCACCATCGCACCGGATCCGACAGCAATAGCGACAATTGGGATATTGCTACTATTGAGAAACCGGGGTTACCTGCTACTAATGATCATTCCTTGTGCCTGGATTATCTTCACCATTCTCACCTACATGGCTTTACGATAAGTACGGCCGCTAGAAGAGCGGTTTCGGAGCTGTTGAAGAAAAGTGGTGAAGTGCTTGAGAAATTGTAGTCGTGGAATGACTGCTTTCGGCCAGAAGTGGACATTCAATGTTTCGGATGTAATGGACTGTTGAGTACGGCGACCAAACGGCACAGCAAGGCTAAGACACTGTGGGCGAGAATCTTCAGACTTTTGGCACCATCATTATATTCAACGGCATGGTGAGACCGACCTTTCCCTCTGAAGGATTGCACGGCGTGCAGACCTTCAGGTACTGCGTAGCTGATGTCTGAGGGAATTTAGGCTAAATACAAGCCCAATTGTCAGGCTGGCTTGGTAGGATCGGCATCCTCTTTAGCCCGTTTTATATCAATCTTGGCATAATTGATCGCATCTGTAAGCCTTTCGTACTTGTGGTCCTTATAAAAATACACTGCCTTAGATGAGCTTGAAATACCATATTTGTCCATCGTAATTTTGTCTTGTTCAGTCATTTAAATATCCTCATTTCATTGGAATTCGGATAGCCCGATATCATTTGGGCTCATTCCCTCTAGACTCTTAATGTTGGACGATAACTTCATTGTTTAGAGCCCTCACACAATGATCCGTAAACCCGCTGATTTAATGCTAACTACTGCCCAAAACGGACAGAAGTTCTACTGCACTTTTATATTACTTTAGTAACTGCCAGCTATAAAAAATAGTCAAAATGAGAGTGTAAGTAACAATGCCGTAATACCATGCTCCACTACTCAATTTTGGAGTTTTAACCGGTGACACGTTTAAAGCTGCCAATGTCAGTATTAAAATGTATAGCACTGCGGTAAACACAGACGAACTGATGAGGCCATGAAATACAAAAAGCAGTGCCAGAAGAATCCCGTTATTATCAATAGCCAAACCCTGATAGCTGGTTTTGCTAACCAGGCCATAGACATTGAAATAACTTAATCTGAGAACACCTGCCGCAACAATAATAAAAGCGCCTGGTAAGAACCAGGGATGAAAGTCACCGTAACTTAATAAAACCACAGCAGGACAAACACCAAAACTGACAATATCAATCAGTGAGTCAAGTTGCCCACCAAACATTCTCTGATTATCAGTTCTGTTCTTCATGCGCCGTGCGATATTGCCATCGCTCCAGTCAAAGAATACGGCCCAAACCAACCCAATCATTGCGGCAGGAAAATTGTTCGTGATGGCGAAATAGATTGCCAGAACTGCAGAAAAAAGCCCCGCCAGAGAACAGAGGTTGGCCAGGTCTTTTGCAAATGACAGTATTGTTGGCGGCGCCACTGATGACTCTTGTACAGCCGTCATGGTTTTTCTCCAGGTGCCAGCTTGCCGATATGAACAATTTTATCTGAACGCAATCGTTTGTTTTCTAGTTTAGGAATATTGGTGCTTTTTGCCGGGCTAAGGCAGGATGTATGTCCCAAGTGAGCAGTCTCTGAAATTGTATCCAAAGGTACGCGAGGAAACATCAGCTCTGCTTCATGCAAATCTTTCACGCAATCAATCTCATACCATTTATTCTTATCAAAGAATACCGCATCAAACTCAAGCGACCCATCTCTTACCATATCTGCGAATACTGTCTCATAATATTCATTCACTTGATTATCAGCCACATACTGGTCTAATCGTTTTGTTATTCTCTGCCAACTCTGTGAGGACAAGCTGTAAATATTAACGGTTTTATAACGTTTCGCATCATTAACGTCATGACTAACATGAAATGCTGCAACACTATTATTTGAGTTGAGCTCAACAACGGTACCATTCATCCATGGCAAAATTTTCGAAATCGCAATTTTGTCAGGCACAAGCATGCGCTCCAGCATTGATTCCTCAAAAACAAGATCGCTCTCTATCAACACAAAGGATTCTTCAATGGCTTTGCGTGCTAGCCAGAGAGAATAGATGTTGTTGGTTGTTCTGTAGACTGGATTGAATATGTAGTCGACCTGTAGATCAGGCGCATTTTTTCCGAGAAATTCACGGATACACTCATCAAGGTAGCCAGTGACAACCACCAGGCGTTTAATGCCTTGCAAGCGTAAATTATCAATCAACCGACCCAGAATCGGTTCACCGCTCACTTCCGTAAGACATTTTGGCGCATCAAGGGTTAATGGGCGCAGGCGAGATCCAGTGCCTGCAGCTAGAAGCAGTGCAGTTCTTATGTGTTTAGACATAGTCATTTCTCCTAAGAATATTATTGTCGAGTATTGATGCTGCTCATCTGGATAAGTCAGGCAGACAAGCTGTCAGAACGAATAACTGACTTGCCATGGAGAAGAGTCCGATAGAATAGAAAATCTATTGCTATACCTGATATTGATATCAGCTAATCGCTTGTATCCATGGGTCGTTTTGCATCACGAACACAAAGTGGGGACAACGACATTCAGAATGCAGTTATTCGCATACAGAGTATTCGAAATAATCGTATCTGCTGAGTTCCGAATACTCAGCTGACTCACAAATGGCGAGCCATTGTTCTAAGACGGCTTAATCGATTTCTTGAAAGGTATAGATCATCTGAAAAACCAGACAAGAGCTTAAGGTTTGCTAAAGGAAAGCTAAAGATGGGCCCAGTAACGGCCAAAGGAGAGCTAAAGGAAAGCATGTTCATCATACAGTAAACGGGGCATGGATGTCGGTGAGTTCAAAAATTGGCATAAAAGTGCATAACAGCACTGGTATGCAGTAGCATTTGTGTGTCTGACAGAACTCGCCCTGAGTTCCCGGGCAACCTCTGTTAACCTGAACCCAACGCCTTCAAACCATTACCCAGTGCATTGAGGCCGTTTCTTAACACATCTTCTGAGCAGGCATAGCCAAGCCTGATATGGCCATCCATATTAAAATATTCTCCGGGATTTACCATAACGCCGTGATCATCAAGCAACATATTGCAAAGTTCTATTGAAGACATATTGACTCTGTATTTCGGGAAGCACATTATCCCGCCGTGAGGCCGCACCCATTCCACGATATCCTGATTGGCCTCCATCCATTCATCAAGCACCAGGAGGTTGGAAGTTGAAAGCTTATGAAATCTTTGCACAAGAAGTTTTCTGGCTTTGCGCAGAGCGTGGGCATTCATCAATTCCCCGACATAGGAAGAAGAACCATTGGTATGAGCTTTGGCATGCTGACACTTGGCAGCAATTATTTTTAGTGCGATTATCCAGCCCGTCCTCTGGCCTCCCAGACCGTAAACCTTGGTCATACTGCTGGTAATGATGACGTTAGGCAGTCCATAGGCAGATACCTGTTGTTTGTCCGCACCATCGAGGAAAATCTCATCGATCAGAACATAAGTGCCTTTAGCCTTTGCGATCTCGGCGATCTTTCTGATTTCAGATTCCCTGTCTGCCACCACCCCGGTTGGATTATTCGGATTGGTCAGCACGATGAGCTTCGTCCTGTCGGTGATCAGTTCTTCCAGCGCGTCAATATCCAGACGAAATCCATCTTCAAATCGCCTGGGCCACAGAATTTTTCGAGCACCCATCATCTTTGGTGTTAGCCACATCGGTTGGTAACCGGGCTGCTCTACGATGAATTCATCTTTTTTTTTCAGTGTCGACAGAAATACGAGAAAATTGGCCTGGGTGCCACCTGAGGCAGAAACGATGTTCTCCATCCCGCAATCATAAATCTCCATCAGAATTTGTTTGAATTCGTTAGCGCCACGGGGGTCGCCCCGTCCAAGATCAAGTTCTGGTTCAAGATTGTATTGCACCAGTTCGTCATATTCTTGTTTGGATAGGCCTTTCATTTTGCTTGAGGCCAGAACGTACTGAGCGCGTTCGTGATTATTTTGGAGCCATTCAAAGAGCTCAATGCGTGGGATTATCATGAGATGAGACGATTTGAACTATCGGATCCGGTGTCGTGTACCCGGTATTTGGCGGAGGGAGCAGGTCAATCTTATCGGCAACTTGTCTATGTCTGGCCCGGCTTTGAATCTGTGAAGTCGCAAGCGCGAATTAGAACAGAGCCATCCTTTTCAAAGACACTGTTCTCTATAAGCTTTCTTGCAGCGTCTTGTATTTCCGTTCGATGCTGTACAACGAATTGCATGGGCTTCTTCTCTGAGGCACCGAATTGATCTCTCAATATCTTCAGCGAGATCCGGCAAAGCACACGATTTTTGTCTACATCGGCCGCAACGGTCGCCACGTTGGTAGTGGGATTCCAACACTCAAGCCTGGGGAATGAAATCATTATATCTCCTGGAAGGTATGTTCAAAGTCGGCGTGGCTGCATGCCGAGTCCTGCTCATTGGTGCAACGCAACTCACTTGAGATTAGAGCAGCCATGTAAAACAGGCTCTATTCAAGTCGTGCGGAATCGATATTGATGCAATAACCAGAGCAGACGAGAATAAATCCTGTCTGCCTGGAAAAGGCTTACTGCGCCCGGTCATTCTTAAATAAATTTGAGGATTCCTTCTTTGACTTCTTCGCTGCGCGTTTCTCTTGCAGCGTCATGGCCGGTTTCTTCTTGGCCTCTTTATTTCCTTTTTGTTCTCTACCCATGATCTTGCTCCCTAAATTAATGAGAAAAAATCGTCGCGCCATTCACTACAGCCCGGTCCAGCCAGGCATGCCTGATAACGCGTTACAACGGAATGATCAACAAGGGGCAAACAGTTCCTCCTACGAACCATTTGAAATCCTGCTGCCTGGCAAGGAAGTTGCCAGAGATGGTATGTGTACAGTACACAGTAACATCAATTGGATGGCCGGGTATTAATCAATTTGAGTAACTTAACTTTTTCCTGGGGGAATAAAAAAAGAGCAAGCCGTTTCGGGCGTACTCTTTTTTTGTTGTATAGCATCTATAGAGATACTGATACGTCGCAGCGGTTTACACGGCGATGATATTCTCGGCCTGAGGTCCTTTTGGACCTTGAGTTACCGTGAACTCAACTTTCTGGCCTTCTACCAGAGTTTTGAAGCCTGAACTGGCAATTGCACTAAAGTGAGCGAAAACATCCGGACCAGATTGCTGCTCAATAAATCCGAAGCCTTTTGCTTCATTGAACCATTTAACAGTTCCATTAACTGTATTTGACATAATAATTTCCTGAAATTTAAGAATAAGTACCTCTTCAAGAGGCTTGAATAGCGGGAAGATAGGCTGGAACTTAAGAAACTACAGGACGAGGAATTACGAATAAGACTGCGAAATGGAGAATGTAAACAAAAGACTAACTTTCTAGCTAAACTCTAAGGTATGGGCTTGGGCCTATGAAGTCAAGGGTATTCGCAAGTATATTTTCAGAACATATAACTCTATGGCCACTCCATTGAGCCTCACTCGGGACTGACTCCACTGATGTGCGTGTTTGGCATTTGACCATTCAGCTTTTCTAGAGTCTATGTACTCAAGAGCGCAAATTTTGAAAAGTCTTGATCTGTGCTTTATCAAGTTGCTCCTTGGCTATCTTTTTTCTTCCAGTTGCTTTGCGTAATCGATAGGGTCAAGCCCTTGCTGTCTCAACAGGCGACATTCATGCGCGGCAGTACGTGCTTTTTCAAGGGTGATTGTTGGGTAGGCACCCAATCCCTTTTTACGTCCTTTCCCGCCAACTTCATAGCGGTAAAACCAAGACTTGGCCCCAGTCTTAGTAATTTGAAGATAGAGTCCTTCGCCATCAGGGTATGAGCCTATAATTACTGGTATTTGTAGATTCCTGTGAATTTTACTGGACTTTAGTATGGGGGACTCTCTCTCCTCCATAAACCAAACCAGCCTCCCACCCCAAAAAACAGACTACATTGCCTTTTTTCAATGTCATCCACAGAGAACTCTCTAAAATACGCATTATAGAAAATATGCAGCCCCTGTTGAGACCACCCGACTACAGACCATCACTTTCTCTAAACCACGTCATGAGATATCGAGGTATCAATCCATGACCATTCAGCTGAGCTTAAGGCAGATACTTCTTACAGCGGCATTTGTCGTCGTAACGGCTGTCATTTCTGCCAACTGGTGGATCGGGCTTCACTATCCGGCCAAGCCACTCTATGTCGTAATTTTAAATATGACTGAGCACATCTTACCTTCAGTAACCATTGAACACGGAAACATGGATTTGCAGGAAAAAATCATGGCCGTTCAAATCAGGCCGGGTGAAAGAAGAGTGATTACCCTGAACCACGAGCCTGCACAGGGTTTCAATATCGACGTGAACTTTCAGGATGGTGAAAAAACGAGTGCATGCATCGGTAAGTTTTCACAGAAATGGCACTTGAGAGTCTCTGTACTCCCCGGAAGCATCGAGGTTGCTGAAGTGCGTTGATTGCCACTCGGACCTTCAAGAGTGATTAAGTATATACAGTGCTCTCGCCAAGGAAATAAACAGTGTTTCTCAATCAAAGATGCAACGGCGATAATGCATTATCAATATTGATGATTTCAATATTCTTGGATTTTTTCTGGGTAACTCCCTGCCGCTGCATCTTTTTTAATGCACGACAGACAGACTCATGGCGCACTCCCAAGTAGCTGGCGATATCATATTGAGACATTGGCAGAGAGAACCTGCGATCTTCAGAGAAAGACTCACAGCATCGCTTGGTCAGGTCATGCAAAAATATCAACAACTGCTTCTCAACATCGAGATGCCTGTCAATCAATCGCTTCTCAATCAGACGCAATTCACTGCTGATTAACTGACTAATCATCTTTTGTACTTGTGGATTTGTTGCACTGAGCAACTCAAATTGGCTACGTTCGATCGCACAAATCTGCGTATCATCAAGTGCGGTTGCATCATTACAATAGCTTTGATGACAAAATGATTCGATGCCGAATACATCCCCACTATGATAAAAGCCATGCACATAGTGACGACCGTCACCCAGAATTCTCTCCACTTTCACGGTGCCAGACTGGACAACGTAAAATGACTGCGATGGATTTCCTCTCCTGTATATTTTTCGGCCCGCAGAAAAGACCTTCCTTTTCATGATCCGTTCCATAGCATCGACCGCATTCTTATCAAGCCACGAATTCATGCAAAATTTTATCGTTTTGCATGATTCACAACCTTTATTCTTGGCCCGGCCTGGATTGGGGTTCATCCTGTCATCGATCGACTGATTCATATTCTCTACATCCCTATACCAGACTGGCGTAAGTGTGAGCTATTATCCTGTAAGGCTATTTCAACCGAAATCAAGAAAAATTGACTTGACCAATGTCAAGAGGGGCTCTCTGGATTCTGATTTCTATATGAAGAAACAGACAATGTATCTATAGGGACCTGCTTTTGATTGTGGCTTAACCGGTCGATGTTAACCATGAAACAACGACCAGAGCAGAACAACTTGGCCTGTTAAGAAGAAGAGGCACTTTCACCAACATCTGGCAAATAAGCCTCCAGGGTTTCTGATAACTTGTTGAGATCTACAGGTTTTGAGATGTAAGAATCCATGCCCAGTGAAAGACAGCGCTCTTCCTCATCCTGAAGTACATTGGCGGTCAGTGCCGCGATAGGAATACGAAACTAAATACGATTGAATTAACAACATTACTTCGCGGATTCAACTCACTAGTGCAACGGATGGGTTAATCCCGAAAAATACTTGATTGGGCGTTTTAATGCCAAGACATTTTCGGGGACGATTGTTCAGTTTATTCATCACCTGGTTGATTTCCGCCTGAGTGATGGTTGTAAAGTCCCGATGCTTTGGGAAGTATTGGCGAATGAGTCCATTGGTGTTCTCATTCAAGCCACGTTCCCAGGAGGCATAGGGATGGGCAAAGAAGAACCTGGCACTGAGGCCTTTAGCGATGGTCTCGTGACCGGCGAATTCCTTACCATTATCTGAGGTCAGCGTGTGAACGCGGCCGGCGATGGGTTTGAGCAGTTTGAGGATAGCGCTGGTGACGTTGCTGGCGGTTTTTCTCTCCACCTTATGGATGAGCGTCAATCGGGATTTACGCTCGGTGATTGAAACGATGGCCTGTTTGTGGCCTTTTCCGATAATGGTATCAAGTTCCCAATCACCGAAGCGTGAACGCTCATCAACCACGGCAGGACGTTCATCGATGCTGACTCGGTTAATCAGTTGCCCTCGGCGGCTATAGCTGCCATAGCGCTTTCGACGCTGCTTCTGGCAACGCAGGTGGCGGTATAGGTTACCGCCCATGGATTTGTTCTGGAGAACGTACTGGTAAATCCACTCATGAGAGATTTGAATGTCAGCCTCATTGCACAGCCACAGGCTGATTTGTTCCGGACTCCAGTCCTCGCGCAACAGATGCTCGACTCGCTCCCAGTGGGTAGTGGCAATACGGGGCTGGCTCTTGCTCTGACGGCGCTCTACAGACAGCCGATGGGCCTGTTTGGGGCGATAGCCGCGCAAGCCACGGTTACGCCTCAGTTCGCGGCTGACAGTGGATTTGTGGCGCCCAAGTATCTTGGCTATCTCTGTTTGATTGTGACCTGCTTTCATCAGTGCCTGAATCTGGTATCGTTCTTCCTGGGTAAGCTGCGTGTACATGGTGCTCCTCTAACTTTGGTCGGTGAGAGAAGCTACCTATGCTACCGCAGCTTGCCCTCTAACCAACTCTGTTGAGTTGCACTTGGAAATTGAATTCACGTCCTTTTTCAGGAAACTAATCAAGTAATTAACAAATTAACATTAATAACGGTTCATTCCACGGCCGGGGCCTCTACATCACCCCGAAGAATCTTCTCAGCCATACCCGTCTCAAGATTGAACTCTTCTTCTACCATTCGGTTCCACCCATCACGTTTAAAGGTCTTTTCACCGGGAACTTTTCTGTGTACAAGGTTAATGTGGCATTCGACACACCCCTTCCCCTTAGCGTCTTCCTGGTGAACCTTGAGTGTATCAGTTCGTTTACCGATTATCGCTTCCTTGACATGACAACGCATACATGTGGCAGAGTTCCTGTCGTTAAACCACTCACGCGCAGCGAAAGCGGCATCCGGAAGATGTAATAAATTCACAACGGGATTGTCATACTTTGGCCCGAAGATCTGCCTCAGAAGATCCTTGGTACCCATCACATGATCAAATGTCGCCGTCAGAACACCTTCAGATACATGGCAATCACCACATGAGGCACGTACACCCGATGCCGGGTTATAGTGACTAGACTCTCGGTATGGCACGGCTGCCAGCTCCATGGAGTGACAGGTGGTGCAAAACTCTTCCGTACTGGTGAGATGGTCAAATTCTATTAATGTGAGCATGAAGATGACACCACTCAAACCCGCAACGACGAGCGCAATAACAATACGTGGGCCTATCTTGAGCGCGGAAGAGGAGTTACTCATTGCTCTGTTTCCCCTGTCCAAAACCGAGGATAGGATTGCCCGCCTGCGGTTTACTCAACCAGCCGTGATGTTCCTCGACATCGGTAACATATTGCTTAATGAGTGTCTCACCATCCTTACCGGCCACTTCTTTGATCTGCGGCAGAAATCGCGAATAAAAATTTCGACTCACGAGATAAAGGCCTTCCCACCAGGCATGATTGGGGCTCCCCATGGCAGCACCATGTCGTGCACGTGCCCCCTCGTCATGCCAAAGTTCCCAGTAGGTAAATTCGACCGGCTCATCAAAAGGTGCGGGCGTTAACAATCCCTTTTCATACAGGGCCGACATGATAGCCTGCGCAGGCTTGCCGAATTTCTCATTATAGAGTTCAACCGCAGAGTCAAACTGGCTCATGAAACCTTCTGCGAAACCTTTTCCGTGACATTCCAGGCAGACAAGCCTCATCGCCTTGCGCCGGCGGTCGGCAGGAACAACCATCTTTATCTTGCCCAGTGAGCCGTCAATCTTGGTCATTTCACTACCCCTGCCGGGCATAGGCTGTGAAGCTGGTATCTCCAGCTTGTCGCCATCCTCAAAAATAACGAGTGTCTGCTTTTCCGAGACAGGCGTATTGAGATTCCATGCGTTACGTATTCCGACATCATGGGTAGAAGGCAGTTTCCCTGCTGCACCCATGTGGCACGTGGTGCATGTCGGAGCACTGTTGTAATCTTTACCTGCAACCCAACTGTCCGCATCGAGATTCATCTTGTCGCGATGGGCAAAAAACGCCATACCATGCTTGGATGCTTCATAGATCGCCCTGTCTGGCGAGTCAGGTCCGGAGTGACAGCGCATGCATGAACTTGGATCACGCGCCTGTGCCTTGGAGAACCTGTGACGACCGTGACAGGATGTGCAGGAACCCTTCGAACCATCCGGGTTAATCCTGCCGATACCCGAATTAGGCCAGGTTGCCGTGTCCAGGGTGCCATCACCCTTCACCTTGACCTCTGACCCATGACATTGGGCACAACCGACCGCGATAATCGCTTCACCGCCCAGATTTCCGGCCATTGCCGGCATGCGATTCTTGATCAGACTGACCGCATTGGCATGTACAGAACTGCTGTTCTGTTCCTCTTCCTGCTGGTGACAACGGCCACAATCCTTGGGTGAGACGATGGTTGCGATGGTAAAGCCTTCATGTTCGATTGCATCAGGTTCAGACGACTCCGCCTGGTGGCAATCGAGACAGTTCATACCAACCTCGGCATGCTTACTGTCCCGCCACTGATCTGCCAACCCGGCAGATGTCTTTGAATGACATTTGACACACTCTTTACCAGCCTCAAGGCCCCAGTTGGAAGAATCGAGTGTCACTTTGGCTGCAAACAGTGAATGGCTAAACAGCAGCAAGCAGAAAGAAGCTGCAAAACCCATAATCCAGCCTCTTCGCCCAAAGTGGGTGCCGGAGGCCATTTTCCTCAACGAGTTTAATCGTGTCATATCAATTATCCGTATCAATTTCCTGGTAGCCGGTTAGCATGGCCTTGAGATCAGCCATCTTTTCACTCATGGTGAGCGCAAGATAGAGATGCGCCACCAGGAATGTCAGGATCAGAAATGCCGCTGCAGTATGCACCATGGCCACTGATCCCAGCGACAGACCTGAAATACCGACTACATCCCAGTAAGAATAGAAGAGATACAACCATCCGCTAATCCACAAGAGTGGTGCAATAAACAGGTGAAGTGCAAGGTACGCCATGCGTTGCAGTGGATTGAGTTTCTCCGCGCGTGTCTTATGATGCGGATGACCACCCCCGAGGAAGATATCAAAACTGTAGTACTTGACCATCGCCAAGATATCGCTGGAGCATGATGCACAGTACTGGCGCCATTCGCCCGTTGTCAGGTGCCAAAAGATGGCGAATATCCACAGAACGATCAGCGACCAGGCAAATATGATATGCAGGTCGACCGCTTGCTCATACCCGAACAGGGCAAAGGTGCCGTGTATCTCAAATCCCGTGATCAGCATGCTGATAATCAGGAATGCCTGGGTCCAGTGCCAGAAGCGTTCGAAACGCGTATAAAATTTTACACTGCTCATTGTCTCTTTCTCCTTCTGTTGGCTACAAGACGTCCAAAGCCGTGAGTAAAGACACCACCGATGGTACCAACCACTGCGAGCCAGCCAATCGTGTCGACCCACTTGTTGCTATCCCTGCCAGGCAAGTAAAAGTCGGTCAGACTGGCCAGGCGACCATCTTTCGCATGGCAATCGGAGCATTGCAATGCCTCTTCCTTGGGTGCAATCATGTGCGCGAGGGGCCAGTGCATGGTGGTTTCGAGAAAGCCATATTCACCGCTAAAGTTAGCACCGACATTCTTCATTGCAGCGGCTAATGCCTTGTCCCAGCTATAGCTTTTCCAGTAGGCATCCTTGTCCTTGCCGAACAAATGGGCTATAGCAAGCGTATTGTTCACCTTGTCGTAAGGCTGCTTGCCACGCATTACCTTGAATGGCCAGATGCGTGAGTCCTTATCGGCATAACTGCCATCGAATGTATTCAATGCAGTAATCGATTCAGGATCCACTTTCTCTTCTAGTTCGCGGTAACGAATATTTCCTGACAACCAGGCATACTCAGGAACGAGGTTCTCACCCCATTCAAAGTTGCCTTTCTTGGTCACGTAGGTGACGTAGCCGTTCTCATCCTTTTCCATAATATGCTTGCCATCGGCTGTCTTGCGTCCTGCTGTCGACCAGTCCCACCAGGTTTTTGATGGCTTTCCGCCCCTTGCAAACTTCGGAATATGACACGTCTGGCATGCAACCCTGTCGGTGTGGTCATTCAGTTTGTCGTTAATCGTCTCCTCATGCGGGGTCATACCATGGCAGGACTCACAGGAGGCACGACTCTTATCGTCGCGACCAATGATATCGATGCGATGCGTATCTTTCGCGGTGATGTTGTAGCGGCTTCCCTGTGTCTCATGTCCGTCTGTGGTATGGCAGTCGGCGCACACAAAATCGAGGCCATCAGTACCCATGTGCACATCCAGTTGCTTATCGGGATTGGTCATGGAGGAGTCCATATCACCATGCTTGACGCCGTCACCACCACCCCCGTAGAAGTGGCAGGCACCACAGGTTTCACGTGATGTTTTGCCCACACTCTGTGCCACAGCCTGCAGGTCGACCGCCTTGAAGATTTTCTTACCACCTTTGGGCGGAAAAGGCTTGTCGACGTAAGCCGGATGACCGGCGCCTGCAGGATACTTTTTATATGTACCCGTGGTGTCGTGACAGACAAGGCAGTCGACATTGACCTCGGATGTGAAGTCGAATGTGTCGTCCTTCCAGCCATATCCGATATGACAGCTCGTACAGCGTGGCAGGTTGGTTGAGACAGAAAGACAGAAATTATTCACGATGGTTGACTTGCCAAGTGTCTGGCCTGTCTCGGGATTGGTAAATTTCCAGTTCCAGTGCTTGGTTTGATGCAGTTGTTTCGAAGCTTCGGTATGACAACCCAGGCAAGCCTTGGTCACTTCAGGCCCTTTGCCGAACTCCTTTTGCAGCTCTTCGAATTTACTGTGGTCTGCAGTTGAATTAGAGATTGGTTCAGATTGATTTTCAGGTTTTTCCAATGATGCCAATAAGCTACCGGACAATAGGAGACCAGACAGTGCACAGCACACTGCTCTGAACAGGGTATTTTTCATCGTTGCTCTCCGGTAAAAGAGTTCAGTGCTTCCCGCACCCCATGAGGATCACTCAAGGGTGCGGAATTTATACTTCTACAGCTTCACTTCAGCTACTGCTACCGAGACCGGTGCAGTCAGGTCAGTAGGCAGGTGAGAGAACTTCTTGACGAGTCCCGGCCATAGCAGGTTGTAAAAGAGCTCACCACGAACCAGGACGACACCTTTCGCTGGAATGTCATAGTTGAGTACACGGGTCTCGAAAGGCTTAAGACGTGTATCGGGACCGAGTTTAGTCGCTACCGGCGGCAGTGCATGTACGTTGTTGTCATCGTAAAGTTCATACAGCAGGTACGCCTGCGGGTCATCCTCTTTCGGGTGTCCCTTGGCATTTTCCCAAACAACGTTACCGCTGGCATCGTATGCAGTCAGCTTCATGTACATGTTGCGAAATGGCGCACCTGTCGGCAGGCTATGAGGCTGCATATTCTGCATGGAAACTGCGGCCTTGATCATGTCGCCTTCGGACTTGGTAGTTACATCAAAGATAACTGCCCTTTTCAGCATGGCCTGGTCATGACCACCACCCATTCCGTGATTGGCAATACCATCTGCAACTGGCATGTGGCATGCGAGACAGTCGACTTCACTCTTGCTCTTGGCGTATTCATCACCTGTTGCACACAGCGGAACCTTCTTGGAGTTACTGCGCTTGTCATGGCAACCCATGCAGGCATCGGAACTCTTCATTTGCTGGGCATTGCGCTCCATCGGCAGTGACGGAATTTTTTCTCCATCGAGCATGACAGATTCACCAAGATGCGGATTCGGCTTCTTGTCACCATCAGCTTCGAGTGCTCCCCCGAACATGGAGTCGGCAGCCGCAGTCAGCTTCTGCAGTTCATTGCTGAAACCAGCAGGCGCCTGGATTGCATTGGCTGTTTCATATGCCTTCAGACCAAGTTGTGGTTTACCTTCAGGAGTGCTTGTTCCCTTGAACTTTTTCAAGGTGTGGCAAGCAACGCAGTTAACACCTTCTGAATATGCAGGCATTGTATCGAGCTTGGTTTTTTTATCTCTCGCGGCATTAGGAGCATGGCACATGAGGCAGACGGGATATTTCCCGTTCTTCATTTTGACACCCTCTTCCTTGGGATCACCAACAACTTTCTTATAGAAGGTTGCATGAATCGGATCCTTCAATGCACTACTTTGCGCATGCATAGAACCTTTCCACTGCTTGTATACTTCTTTATGACAAAGCTGACATGTCTCGGATGAGACATGATGAAGCGGCTGATCAGCCGCTAAAACAGGGGTGTTGATTTGATAGCCAATGAGCAAGGCCAATGCCGGTATTATAGAATGCAATTTGAAAACGATTATTAATTTTTTCACAATATTCCACCTTCGCCATCTTTACGATGATCCTTCTTTTTGATTAGTCGAGAAAAACTTTTTTGTTATTTCTGTCGTGCCATTTTTTGTATTGTTATCAGTGTTTTGAAAATTTCCTCATCCCAAAGATTAAACCCACGCAAGACCGCGGATTGTGTTTATAAGGTTTACTTGACATATAGCAAGTACAGCCTGTGAAAAAGATGATGGGAGGAATCCAAAGGAGATTGCCGGATGAGATTGTTCAAGCAAACAATATGCGATAAGGCAGCAAGGGATGTCGTTTATGAAATGTTAAACGAGTTATATGAAGAGTGGGCAGAAGATGAATCAGCTTGATTAATGACCGCTTCCGACCCAAAGCGGTCATTCGCACCCGACAATAAGAAGCATTTCTCTTATCGTTTCTTTGTATTCGGAGAAATTGGTCGTTCTAATGAGGGGAGATTTGAATCGTTTTGATTTGGCGAAATCTTCACAGGTGAATCTGATAGTTCAGGCCTAGATGATCCTATAGTTTTAGCTACGACTGCCTTACATAAACTTAACGATCCGCGAGACCCATCCTTAAATTTGCAGTCTACGTTATTAAAGTCACCACACCGTGCTGAATCACCGCCTGGAGCCTTTATAGTCTTGTATTCAAGTTAATGATGGGGAAGGCAGGCTGCGTCCGACGTGCAATTCAGCTGCCAGCGTCCAGATCAAAGTCAGCAGACGCGATTCGTTTTCGGTGGTTTTGTCTGCGTTGATGGTTTCTATGTCCTTATCTTAAGAATAGCTGATCTGTATCCCGATCGACTTTCAAGGATCTGCTAAATTTAAAGTAGGAGGCAAGGGAATAATGTCCGAACAAACCCAACCGCTAATTTTGCACGATGTCGGGCAACTGATTCAATTGGTGATTGAACGTGTTGGTAACGACATACGCCTGGCAACCCCTCTGGCGGCCGGCAAAGCCAATCACGTGATCAATGCCTTTTATCAGCGTGCAAAAAACGACCCTGAATTGAAGTTGACGATTTTGACCGCGCTTACCCTGGAACGCCCCAAGGGAAACAGCCTACTGGAGAATCGTTTTCTGGAGCTGTTTGTCGATCGGATTTTCAGTGACTACCCGGATCTCGACTATGAGCTCGATCGAATGGCCAACCGTTTGCCGGAAAACGTCCGGGTGATCGAATTTTATTTTCCACCCGGAAAATACCTGCACCACCCCAGGATCCAGCAGGAATACATTAGCAGCAACTATACGCACGTGGTGCGCGATTTGATGAATCGCGGTGCCAATGTATCGGCCCAGCTGTTGGTACCTGACGAAACGCCAGGGAGTAATATGGTAAGCGCCAGCTGTAATCCGGACGTGTCACTTGACCTTGTGGCCAAAATGCATGAGCGTCAACAGAGCGACGGTACACCCTATGCGGCGATCGGCCAGATCAACCCGAAGCTGCCCTATATGTACGGTGATGCCGAAGTGCCTGCTGTGACCTTCGATTACATTCTGGATAACACTGATTGCTACTTCAGCCCCTTCGGCACGCCTAAACTATCCATTCCCGATCGCGAATATCTAATCGGTCTTTGGGTGTCCGCGCTGATTCATGATGATGGTGAACTGCAGGTGGGTATTGGCGCCCTCGGTGATGCCTTTGTCTACGCACTGCTATTGCGACATAACCAGAACGAGCGCTACCGGGCCTTGTTGCAGGAGCTGGGTGCCGAGAAAAATTTTGGAGATTTGATCAGGCGGGTCGGCGGCGACACCGGACCCTTTGAAAAGGGAATATTTGGCGGCAGTGAAATGGTGGTGGACGGTTTTTATCACCTTTATAAAGCTGGAGTTCTCAAACGCATCGTTTTCGACGACCTGCCGCTGCAGCGACTGCTCAATGAAGAATTGATAGACCACCAGGTAACTCCTCGCACGCTGGAATTGTTGCTGGAGCGTAAAGCGGTGCATAGCAACCTGACTCGGGAAGACTTCGATTATCTGCAGCACTACGGCATATTGCGCGAAGGGCTTACCTATAGTAAAGGCTGCATCCACATGTTGTCGGGGGAGTCTATATCTTCCGACCTGAGAGATGCGGATTCAAGGGCGCGTATTATGGCTGACTGCCTGGGTGAGCGTTTGCTAAGGGGCGCTGTGGTGCACGGTGGATTTTTTCTCGGCCCCAACAGCTTCTATGAGGCCTTGTCCGCATTGCCGCCGAAAGAGCGACGCTTGTTCAACATGCGTAGCGTCCGTCGCGTTAACCAACTGTACGGGCATGAGGAGATCGACCGCTTGCAGCGTAAAAATGCGCGCTTCGTCAATACCTGCATGTTGGCCACCTTGTCGGGAGCTGCAGTTTCCGATGGCCTTGAGGATGGACGCGTGGTCAGCGGTGTCGGAGGACAATTCAATTTCGTGGTTATGGCCCATGAATTGCCGGATGGTCGCTCGATCCTCAACCTTCGAGCAGCCCGTGAAGTAGGGGCCACGGTGCTTTCCAATATCGTCTGGAACTATGGCCACACGACCATTCCGCGCCATCTGCGGGACATCGTGGTTACTGAGTACGGCATCGCCGAACTGCAGGGCAAGACCGACTCGGAGATCATCGAGGAGTTGTTGAAGATTGCCGATTCGCGGTTCCAGCCGCAATTGATGAAACAGGCCAAGGCTGCAGGCAAATTGCGCGAGGACTATGAGATCCCGACACAGTTTGTAGACAATTATCCGGAACGTGTGCTCAAGGTGATTGCGGCACACAAGGACGAAGGCTTGTTCCCTAAGTTCCCCTTTGGTACTGATTTCACTGAAGCGGAACAGGCATTGGGCGGAGCACTGAAAAGGCTAAAACACAAAAAACGTTCGAAACGCCTGCTGGTGCCAGCCCTGTTACGCGCCCTGTTCACCCTGAGCGTCCCTGCATACTTGCGTCCCTACCTGGAGATGATGGGACTATGGCAGCCAAAAAATGCCGAAGAATGGCTTTTTCGGAACCTGCTGGCCAACGAGTTGAAGACAGTGGTACCACATCCTGATTGACGCAAGCAGCTAGGGGACACAAGAATCTGCTAGCGAGTAGACAGGGCTAGTGACGGATCAGTCCAGATTATTCGACTTGACGCTGATCCCGTTTTTCTTGAGCTCTGCGATGATCTCATTAACGTGATTATGCCCTTTCGTCTCCAGTGTCAGCTCTACCTCGCTCTCTTCCAATCCGACCTCACTGGCGTGACGGTTCTGCGTGATATGAAGAATATTGGCGCCATGCCTTGCTGCTAGCGTGGCAAGTATCGCAATACTGCCGGGCTTGTCTGGAACAACCACGGTGACATAGGAAACCCTGCCGTCATTCTCAAGCCCTCGATCAATAATACGTGCTAGCAGGGTCATATCGATATTTCCCCCACTGACTACAACAACCACTGTTTTACCTTTTAGTGATGACATGCGATGCTGCAGCATCGCTGCAACGCCGACGGCTCCGGCTCCCTCTGCAAGACTCTTTTCCCTTTCTAGCAGTGTCATGATCGCAGCTGCGATCTCCTCTTCGCTGACCGTAACAATTTGTGAAACCAGTTTCGAAACAATCGGTAGAGTGTGCTCCCCTACCCTGGCGACGGAGATGCCGTCAGCAATCGTGTTTGCAGTCCGCAACGGGATGACCCGGCCAGACGTAACACACTGCTGCATGGCAGGCAGGCGTTCGGCCTCTACCCCGATGATATCGATATCTGGATGACTCTCCTTGACAGCCAATGCGATTCCAGAAATCAATCCACCGCCCCCGACAGGAACAACGACCGCATCAATGTCAGGCACCTGCTCGACCAATTCCAGGCCAATGGTGCCCTGCCCGGCAATCACTGCTGGATCATCAAAGGCGTGAATAAATGTGTATCCATGGCACTGCTGCAGTTCGCACGCCTTCTCATAGGCTTCGTCATAACTACTGCCGTATAGCTCAATCTCAGCGCCAAGCTGACTGGTTCCCTGGATCTTTGCCAACGGGGTCGTCTCCGGCATCACGATAACGGCACGGATACCGCATAATCCTGCAGCGTGTGCCACACCCTGGGCATGATTGCCGGCAGAAGCGGTTATCACACCGACGGCCTTCTGTTGTTTATTCAACTGCAGAATCTTGTTGAGTGAGCCGCGTTCCTTGAACGAGCCTGTCATCTGCAGGTTCTCCAGCTTGAGATAGAGATTGCACCCGGTGAGGTGACTCAGTGTCTCTGAATGAGCGCACGGGGTCTTATAGATAAAATCCCGGATTCTATCCTGCGCCTCCCTGATATCAGCAAATGCAATCATCTCTCTTCACCGCCTTGTTTAATTATACATATTCACCTGGAATGGCCTTTTTCGACTATTTTTATATTAGAGGAGTTTATATTTATCATCAGCATTTAATACAAGACGCAATGGAGCAGGCAATGACGGGGATTTTTGACTTATCAGACAAACTCGGGCCACTCAAGGTCATCCATGTGCATGAACCGTCCATTGATCTTAAAGCAATCCTGGTGATAGATAATGTCGCCAAGGGACCCTCAATCGGGGGGATCCGCATTGCTCCGGACGTCTCCACGGAGGAGTGCTTCCGTCTGGCAAGGGCAATGACCTTCAAGAACGCAGCAGCGGGTTTGCCCCATGGTGGTGGCAAGATCGTGATCTATGGTGATCCCAGGATGGACAAGGGGAAAAAGGAGAAGCTGATGCGCGGCCTTGCACAGGCACTGCGCAACGAGGAGAGCTACATCTTTGCACCCGACATGGGAACAGACGAAGAGTGCATGGCATGGATAAGAGATGAGGTAGACAGGGTTGTCGGCTTACCAAGAGAAATCGGCGGCATACCTCTCGATGAAATCGGCGCAACCGGTTTCGGGCTCAGCCATGTTGTCGATGTTGCGCTGGACTACTGTGACTTCGAAAAAGAGAGTGCGCGTTTTGTTGTGCAGGGATTTGGCGCAGTGGGAAAACATATCGCACGTTTCCTCTCTGCCAAGGGCGCCGTGCTGGTCGCAGTAGCCGATTCCAGGGGAGCCATCCACAATCCCGGCGGTCTGGATGTCGGCAGCCTTGTGAAAATAAAGGAGTCAGGTGGCAGCGTGACAGCCTATGAAGATGCCGAACATATCGATCGAGATGCAGTAATCGATGTCGAGTGCGACATCTGGATTCCGGCTGCCCGACCTGATGTCGTCAACGAGGAGAATGTAAATCGGCTTAATACCAAACTCGTCGTTGAAGGCGCCAACATTCCCTTCACTGCCGGTGCTGAAAAGTACCTGCATGAAAAGGGAGTACTCTGCATTCCCGACTTTATCGCCAATGCCGGCGGGGTGATTTGTGCGGCAATGGAGTACCATTGCGCAGGTCAATCCAGTGCGATGGATGCAATTGAGGAAAAGCTTCGGCGTAATACCGAGCTGGTACTAAAAGCGTCTGTGGAGCAGCAGATTCTGCCACGGACTGCATCCATGGAAATTGCATTACAGCGGATAGAACGTGCCATGAGTTTCCGGCGATTCTCTCTCTTTTCCACTTCGGGGCACTGGGTATGAAACAGGTCATCACTCACGTAAGCAAGTGCTAGCACGGAGCAAACGGCATGTATCGTATTCGCTTTCACGGCCGCGGCGGACAGGGAATGAAAACCGCCAGCCGTATTCTCGGGACTGCCTTCTTCCTTGAAGGTTACGAAGTCCAGGATGCACCGCGCTACGGGGCCGAGCGACGCGGCGCACCGATTTTTGCCTATGTACGTGCTGACAGTAAGCCGATAAACGAACGCGGAATCATCCTCAATCCAGACCTGGTCATTGTTGCCGATGACAGCCTTGTACCTGTTCCTGCTGCCGGGGTGATGGCAGGCATTACCGCGCATACCCTGCTGCTGATCAACAGCAACGAGGAGGAATCGGAGTGGCGGCATCGCCTCAACCTTGAATGCCCTGTCCTTATCCTGTCGCTCAAGGAAGAGGTATCAGAACGTGCCGAACTCCCCTATATCGGTGCCACCTGCACCGGCGCCTCTGCACGGCTTACCGGTGTCATTTCCAACCGTGCACTTGAACAGGCGATCAGGGAGGAACTCTCCGAACTCGGAACAACCGTTATCGAAAAGAACCTTGAAAACGCGCTTGCCGCCTATGAGTCCATGGCAGATAACGAAGGAGCGATTACCGAGGGCGGTCTTGCAAGCGCCGACAGTTACGCATTGCCTGGCTGGATTGATTTACCCTTTGAGGATGCACGTACATCAGCACCGGCCATCTATGCGCCCGCTACCAGTGTTGAAGTGAAAACCGGGCTATGGCGAACCCAGCGTCCGATTATTGACTACGACCTGTGCAAAAAATGCTGGTGGATTTGTGGCAGCTATTGTCCGGATGGCGCTATAGAGGTCGAGGAGAGTCTTCCAATTATCGATTACGATCATTGCAAGGGATGTCTTGTCTGCGTGGCACAATGTCCGTCACATGCTATTGAAGCAATTCCCGAGGCGCAGGCACAGGCACTAGAAGCTGAAACGCAGGAAGGAGAACAGAAATGAAGCGTACCCTGTTAACCGGAAACGCTGCAGCTGCCTGGGGTGCAAGACTGGCAAATGTTGATTACATACCTTCCTTTCCGATCACTCCCCAGACCGAGATTATTGAAAGCCTGAGCGAGTGGATCGACAACGGGGAGATGCCCGGACGACTGGTAACATTGGAGTCGGAACATTCGATGATTACTGCTGCAGGAAGTGCAGCTGCTACCGGCATAAGGACATTCAGCGCAACATCCAGTCAAGGTCTCCTTTACGGCATGGAAATGCTTTACACGGTGTCAGGATGGCGAGCACCATTCGTTCTGGTCAATGTCTCGCGTGGGCTCTCTTCGCCGATAACCCTGGAACCAGATCATAACGACATCTTTGCTGCACGCGACTGCGGTTTTCTTCAGATTCATTGCGCCAGCTGCCAGGAAATCCTGGATAGCATCCTGATTGCCTACCGTCTCGGAGAAGACGCGCGGGTACGTCTGCCGGTCATCGTCAACATGGATGGTTTCTATCTCTCATTTACTCGTGAGCCTGTCGTCATCCCCGATGAAGAGAGCGCGAGGGAGTTTGTCGGCAACTTTGATCCGGAGAACATCCATTTCTCCGCCAGCGCTCCAGAGAGCCAGGCCGTGGCAGTGCTTGGGGGAGGACCCTACTCCTACTTCCGTTATGAAACTCACCTGGCAGCCATGAATGGCCTCGCAGCCTATGAAGAGATAGCCGAAGAATTCGGTCAACGCTTTGGTCGCAGCCACTCGGCAGTCGAGAGCTACTGCGCCGACGATGCCGATTATCTCTTCGTCATGCTCGGCTCATTTGCTACCAAGGCGAAAGAGGCGGTTGATCGTTTACGTGTGTGCGGGTGGTCGATCGGTCTTGTCAGGCCGCGCCTGGTTCGCCCATTTCCTGCAAGTCAGCTGCAACATCTACTAGCCGACAGGAAAGGCATCGCCGTAATTGACCAGAATATCTCCATGGGCATGGGCGGTGTTTTGCACAGCGAATTGGCCACAGCACTTTATGGTCAGTCCGGCAAACAGCCGATTCTGGCCAGTTTTATCGGCGCCCTCGGGGGGCGGGATATCGCAATCGAAGAGTTCTTCGAAATTGCAGAAGTGATTAAACAGGCCGCCAGCAGTGGCGTGACTCCACCACCGAGGCTGCTCTACACCCGGGAAGAGCTTCGCGAAATACGGAAACTTCAGGCAGTTGCCCGTGCCGAAAGAGATGAACTCAATAACAACTCTGGACATAAGAAGGGAGAGGCACAATGAGCGAAAAAATCGAGAAGATGATTCGCAGTACCAGGGACCTCCCTTCCACTCACCTACTGGGGACCGGCACTCCAATGTGCGCGGGCTGCGGAGGTCTGGAAGCACTGAACGGAATCTACGACATCCTTGGTGAGAAAACCGTTTTTGTCAATGCGGCCGGTTGTATGACCCTGCTGTCAGTCTATCCTTTCACACCATTCAGGGGATCATGGCTCTACACGGCCATGGCATCGGCACCCGCCGGCGCGCAGGGCATACGCGACGCCCTGGATATTCTTCTGGAACAGAAACGCATCACCACGGATGACGACCTGGAAGTCGTGGTTCTAACCGGCGATGGTGCAGCCTACGGCATGGGGCTTTCTGCCACTTCAGGAGCCATGGAGCGCAACCTGGACTTTATCTATGTCTGCTATGACAACGAGGGTTATGGCAATACCGGACAGCAGTACTCGGGGGCAACACCTCATGCCGCGAAAACGGCAACAAGCAGGGGGTTTGCGGGGTTTCGCGGCTACAAGAAAGACCTATTCAGTATCTGGGCTGCGCACAATCCGGCTTACGTTGCCACCGTGATCGGTGCCGAACCGCTCGACCTCGCCAAGAAAATAGAGAAACTACGAGGCATGAAGGGGCCGCGCATGATCATTGCCCTTTCCCCCTGTCCGACTGGCTGGGACTTCGACCCCAGGGAAACCGTCCATATCGGACAGCTTGCGCTAAAGAGCGGCATTTGGCCATTGAAAGAATATATCGATGGCAAGGTCACGCACACCAAGGTCCCGCGAAAACGTGTTCCGGTAGAAGACTACCTTTCACTACAGGGGCGTTTTCGCCACCTGTTTGAACCAACGCGAAATGAAAAGCTGCTGGACGAAATACAGGCCCGGGTAGACAGTTACTGGGAGAAGATTGAACAGGACGAGGCGGAGAAATAACCAGTCATGACGACCTATGGTAAAAGCTATTTTCATCGCGGTGGCAATACACCGCTGCTGGGAGAAACCATTCCAGCACACACTTTCACGCCATAGCCAGACGCTTTCCGAAGGATGAAGCCGTGGTCTCAATACACCTGCAGCGCCGTATGACATACGCAGAAATCGCGACACAGATAGATGAAATGGCTCAAGGAGAGAGGTACGAAAAAGCTGATCCTGTTTGGACACTCTTATGGCGGAAATGAAATTGCCCGTTATGCTGCAAATAGCAATGACGAAATCATCAAGGGTATTGTTTTATTGGAGCCAGGCACTGCAGATCACCGCATGTGTAGCCCCGCTGGTTACAAGATTCGCTATGGAAAGGAGCTCAACGGCATACTGGAACAGACCGACCTCCTACTTGCCCCAGGTAAAGGCGATGTACTGAAGGGAAATACTAACTTCATCTTTTGTCCCCAGGCCACGGCAAATGCTGCTTCTTTTGTCAGCAATTATCGGGTTTCACCTGAACGCCTACTTCCTAACCTGATGAAGGGCACCAAAAAACCGATCCTTTTTATCGCTGCAAGCGAAGACAACCGCATGCCGGATCTTAATCGCTTGGTTAAAACCTTTGTTGACGGTGATCGAACTAGGCTCGTAGTTATCGTAGGGACCGGACACTTCTTCCTTGACCTGCATTCCGATGATGATATCGAAGAGACGATTCAATTCTTTCATGAGATTGAGTGTTAAAACGGCTGTGAATTTAGCTTGAATTCTAATGACCGCTTCTGGCCGAAAGCAGTCATTGGCGGAAGCCCTTTGCTTAATGGGTCATTCGCACCCCGAGCGCCTAAGTTTGGCTGGCACCTGGAAACCGACTTGTCATCTTCATTAATAAATGGCAACAAACTGCGTAAACCCTGTTACTTTCTAGATCAAACGAAAATAACTGAAAAATTAAGTGTTGAGTGACATAAAATACTATGTGTTACCTAGGCTGTTACCTAAACTCGAATTCCAGACAATAAAAAAGGCCTAGATGAGATCTAAGCCTTTGTTTAATTGGTCGGGGTGAGAAGACTCGAACTTCCGACCCCCGCAACCCCATTGCGGTGCGCTACCAGGCTGCGCTACACCCCGAAATCTGGTACCGACGAGAAGAGACTCGTAGGAGAAGCGGCATCCTACTTTCAGGCTGCCGTGTTGTCAATGAATTAACGCTTGAGAAGCTGCTGAACTTCTTCGAGCTCCATGCGCAACTGCTTGATCAACTGGTGACTCTGGCTGGTATCCTGCTTGGCACTCTCACCGGAGAGCTGTCCACGTGCACCACCGATCGTATAGCCCTGTTCGTACAGCAGGCTGCGGATCTGGCGAATCATCAGCACATCGTGGCGCTGATAGTAACGACGGTTGCCGCGTCGCTTGACCGGCTTGAGTTGAGGAAACTCCTGCTCCCAGTAGCGCAGCACGTGCGGTTTGACTGCACAGAGCTCACTCACTTCACCGATTGTGAAATAGCGTTTGCCTGGAATCGCAGGCAATTCGATATGTGCTTCACTCGCGTCCAACATAACCTTCTACCCTTGTCTTGAGTTTCTGCCCCGGACGGAATGTCACCACTCGCCTTGGGGTAATTGGAATCTCTTCACCGGTTTTTGGGTTGCGCCCGGGGCGCTGACGTTTCTCGCGTAAGTCAAAATTACCAAAGCCGGACAGTTTTACCTGCTCTCCCTGCTCCAGTGAACCGCGCACCTCTTCAAAAAATAGATCGACAAGTTCTTTTGCTTCACGCTTGTTAAGCCCGAGCTCATCAAACAGGTTTTCAGCCAGGTTTGCTTTTGTCAGTGCCATAGGTTGTTAATCCCTCAATTTTGCTGCGAATCGAGATTCGAGTGCTTCGAGTACCTGCTCGGTTGCGCTCTGAACCTCTTCCAAGGTTAATGTTTTAGAATAATCCTGTAAAATCAGCGCTAAAGCAAGACTTTTTGTGCCTGATTCGACGTTTTCTCCAGTATAGACATCAAACAGAAGAATTTCACGTACTATTTCAGGGGAACTCTTTCTGATCTCAGCCTGAATGTCTGCCCAACTCACATCGGCATTGACCACGATGGCAAAGTCACGACGAATTGACGGGAACTTGGTCAGAGGCTCAAATGCCGGAATGCTACCCTGCTGCAGCACTTCCAGATTCAGCTCGAAGAGCCAGGTTTTACCCGACATATCAAACGTTTTTTCGAGTTGCGGGTGTAATAAACCAACCCAGCCAACCAGTTCACCATTTTTCTCGATTCGCGCTGTCTGTCCCGGATGCAGGGCAGGATGACTCCCGGCCACGAAGGAGAACTCTTCTCCGGCACCGGCAACATCCAGCAATGCTTCTACATCTGCCTTGATATCATAGAAATCGGCAACACGACTGGCATCACCCCACTGTTCATCGGAAACGGCCCCGTTGACAAGTCCTGACAGGCACTTTTCCTGTTTAATTTCATTATCTTGCTTAAGAAACCTCAAACCAGTCTCGAATATTCGGATGCGCTCCTGCTGACGTGCCTTATTGTATGCAGCTGCTGTAAGTAGACCACCCCAAAGCGTCGGGCGCATGGTCGACATATCAGCCGAGATCGGATTGGCAAGCAGAATACGCTCACCTTCAGGATCAAGCTTGCTGGCCTTCCCCTTGTCGATAAAGCTGTAGGAGATTACCTCCTGGTAATCACGTGCCACCAGCAGTGATTTCGCCTCATCAAGTGCGTAGTTAGCTTCAGGCTCAAGTGCCATCGCTGCCGACATCTGACCACGACGTGACGGAATATTGTCATAGCCATAGATGCGGCCGATCTCCTCGATCAGGTCAGCCTCGATGGAGATATCAAAACGCCAGCTTGGTGGCATCACCATCCAGCCTTCGCCGTTTGCTTCCAACTGCATACCGAGATGCGTGAGAATTTGCTCAATAGATTCAGCGTCAACAGAAACACCCAGCAGGCGTTCAACACGCGAGCTACGCAACTGGATAGCAGCAGGTGACTTGTCAAAGCCAGCTGCCATCTCCTCAATAACCGGTCCGGGTTGGCCACCGCATATCTCCAGCAACAGTTCTGTAGCACGCTCGATTGCCCGGCGCTGCAACTGTGGATCAACACCACGCTCAAAGCGATGTGATGAATCAGTGTGTTTACCGTAGGAACGTGACTTGCCGGAAATTGCCAGCGGATTAAAGAATGCCGCCTCAAGCAGAATGTTGCTGGTGGTATCTGTCACTGCACTCGACTCGCCTCCCATGATGCCTGCCATTGCAAGCGCCTGCTTGTCATCGGCAATCACAAGCGTGTCGTCACGCAGTTGTACCGTGTCACCGTCAAGCAAGACCAGCTCTTCGCCCTGCTCTGCCATGCGTACATGGATACCGCCCGAGAGCTTGTCGAGATCAAAGCCATGCATAGGCTGACCCAGTTCAAGCAGAACGTAATTGGTCACATCGATAACCGGACCAAGCGAACGAATCTCACCACGGCGCAGGCGTTCCTGCATCCACAGTGGTGTTTCAGCGGTTGCATCAATACCCTTGATGACACGCCCGAGGTAACGCGGACAGGCCTCTTCCGCACGCAGTTCAACTGGAATCACATCGTCGACCTGTGCTTCGGTGACATGGTCACCTGCGGCATCAATAAATTCACAGCGATGAATTGCAGAGACGTCACGTGCAACTCCGATTAGTCCGAAACAGTCGGCACGATCAGGTGTCAGGTCAACCTCGATGCAGGTGTCATCAAGATTAAGGTATTCACGAAAATCAGTTCCCAATGGTGCATCGGCAGGAAGAGGCATAATGCCATCTGAGGAATCAGCCAGCCCCAGTTCGGATGCTGAACAGATCATACCAAGTGACTGCACCCCTCTGAGCTTTGCCTTCTTGATTTTGAAATCACCAGGCAATACGGCACCGACTATCGCAACAGGCACACGCATACCCTCGGCAACATTTTTTGCACCACAGACTATCTGTAGCGACTCGTCGCCGTTGACGTCAACTTGTGCAACGCGCAGCTTGTCGGCATCCGGATGCTGTTCCAGCGCAGTCACAAGACCAACGACAACGCCGTTGAAGTCAGGTGCCGCCGGTGAAACACTGTCGACTTCCAAACCTGCCATGCTCAACTGGTGAGAAAGTGTCTCAGTATCTACAGCAGGATTAACCCACTCACGTAACCAGGATTCACTGAATCGCATTCTTATCTTCTCTGTTCAATTGTCATTATTGATTGGCGGCACTCAAGCAAACTGCTCGAGAAAACGCAGATCATTGTCGAAAAAGAGACGCAGATCATTAACGCCGTAACGCAGCATGGTGAGACGTTCAACTCCCATGCCAAAGGCGTAGCCGGTAAACTCTTCGTTGTCGATGCCGACGTGACGGAATACTTCAGGGTGAATCATTCCGCAACCCAGCACTTCGAGCCAGCCCGTGTGACTACACACGCGGCAACCTTCACCGCCACAGATAACACACTCGATATCCGCCTCGGCCGAAGGCTCGGTAAAGGGGAAATAGGAAGGACGGAACCGCACCTTCAGTTCAGCCTCGAAGAAACTCACGAGGAAATCGTGCAGTATGCCCTTGAGATCGGCAAAGGTGACATTCTTGTCGACCACGAAACCTTCAACCTGGTGAAACATCGGTGTGTGCGTCAGATCAGAGTCACAGCGGTAAACACGTCCGGGCGCAATTACGCGCAGCGGCGGCTCGGCATTTTCCATTGTGCGAATCTGTACCGGCGAGGTGTGCGTACGCAGCAGCAAGTGTTCATCAAAATAGAAGGTGTCATGCATGGCACGCGCAGGGTGATGCTCGGGGATATTGAGTGCTTCAAAGTTATGGAAGTCATCCTCGATTTCCGGTCCCTCAGCCACATCAAATCCGGCACTGCGAAACAATGTCTCGATACGTCGCATGGTACGACTGACAGGATGCAAACCGCCGGTGCCCTGTCCGCGACCCGGCAAGGTTACGTCGATACGCTCCTGCTCAAGGCGCTGTTGCAGACCAGCCGTCTCCAGCTGTACTTTCTTCTCCTGGATTTTCTGTTGCAACGCCTGCTTGGCCTGGTTGATTACCTGGCCTGCAGCGGGACGCTCCTCTTTAGGCAGCTTTCCCAGCTGCTTGAGCTGTTCGGTAAAAGCTCCGCTCTTACCCAGGTAAGAGACTCGCACAGCATCGAGCGCCTGCAGATCCATTGCTTCAGCGACAGCCGCGATTGCGGTTTCAAGAAGTTGTTCCAGTTCTGATGACATGGTTTACGTTTCCTTAAAGCAAAAGGGGAGTAAGACCGTCAAGGTCCACTCCCCTTCTTTACACCTGAAAAATCAGGTCGTTTTAGTTGAGTGCTGCCTTGGCCTGGTTAACCACGGCGCTAAATGCAGCCTTGTCGTGGACAGCCAGGTCAGCCAGCATCTTGCGATCAACTTCAACACCAGCCTTGTTCAGACCGTCCATCAGGCGGCTGTAGGAGATGTCGTTGTTGCGTGCTTCAGCATTGATACGTGCAATCCAGAGCGCACGAAACTGACGCTTCTTCTGGCGACGGTCACGGTAGGCATACTGGCCCGCCTTGATGACTGCCTGCTTGGCGACACGATAGATCTTGCGACGGGCACCGTAGTAACCCTTCGCAGACTTAAGAACTTTTTTGTGCTTGGCGTGAGCCGTTACACCACGTTTTACTCTTGGCATTGTTCAGTCCTCCGGAATCAGACGTAAGGGAGCATACGGCGTGCAACTGCTACATCAGCATGATGCAGGGTTGCTGCAGCGCGCAGATGGCGTTTACGCTTGGTGCTCTTCTTGGTCAAAATATGACGACGGTGGGACTGCGCGCGCTTGAACGCACCAGAGCCAGTCTTACGGAACCGCTTGGCGGCACCGCGATTGGTTTTGATTTTTGGCATTTTCGTTCTCCAATTAAAGGGATTCATGATCCCCTGGTTACTAAAACAGCTCCCTGAGGTAATGCCTGTCACCCGGGAGCCTGTAAAAAACTGTTGTGTTGCGCTTACTTCTTGCGCGGCGCCATGACCATAACCATCTGGCGTCCTTCCATTGCCGGCTTCTGCTCGACAACTGCGTATTCTTCAAGGTCCTTCTCGACACGCTGCAGAAACTCGAAACCGAGTTCACGGTGGGCGTGCTCGCGACCACGGAAACGCATGGTGATCTTCGCCTTGTCTCCCGCTTCGAGAAACTTGATCAGGTTGTGCAACTTGATCTTGTAATCGCCCTCGTCTGTCGCAGGTCGAAACTTGATCTCTTTAACGTGAACGATCTTCTGCTTCTTCTTCGCTGCCTGCTGCTGCTTCTTCTGCTCGAAGACATGCTTGCCATAATCCATGATGCGGCACACAGGTGGTTCCGCATTTGGCTGAATCTCGACCAGGTCGAGTGCTGCTTCCTTTGCCTGTCTCTTCGCATCTTCGATAGAAACAATACCTAGCTGTCCACCCTCTGAAGAGATCAGTCGAACTTCGACTGCAGTAATATCATCATTCAAACGGTTACGTTTATCTTGTCTGGCGATTGCAGAAATCCTCACAAATTAAAAAAAGCGAAAGCACCGTTCGGGCGGTGCTTTCCGATATTTATTCACTGGTACGACGCAACTGTCTCACTGAAGAGCTTGATGACCTCATCTACCGGCATCGAGCCGAGGTCTTCCCCGCTTCGCGTACGCACGGCAACAGCGCCACTTTCCATCTCGCGATCACCAATGACCAGGAGATAGGGAACACGTTGCAATGTGTGCTCGCGGATTTTAAAGCCGATCTTCTCATTTCTCAAGTCCGTTTCGACACGAAATCCATGATTTGACAAACTTTCTGCCACTTTTTTTGCATATTCGGCCTGTTTGTCGGTGATATTGGCAATAACGGCCTGTGTTGGAGCCAGCCAGAAAGGCATTGCGCCAGCGTAGTGTTCGATCAGAATTCCGATAAAACGCTCCAGGGAACCGAGAATTGCACGGTGCAACATCACGGGTGTCTGCTTGGTATTGTCCTCGGCCACATAGGTGGCACCAAGACGCTCCGGCATCGAGAAATCGAGCTGGATAGTACCCAACTGCCAGACACGATCGAGACAGTCACGCAGCGAGTATTCGATCTTGGGTCCGTAGAAGGCGCCTTCACCCGGCTGCAGTTCCCATTCGATACCGCGAGAATCAAGCGCATCCTGCAGGGATTTCTCCGCCTTGTCCCAGGTCTCGTCTGAACCGACACGTTTTTCCGGACGCGTGGAGAGTTTGATCAGCACATCGTCGAAACCGAAATCCTTGTAGACCTCGAACAGCAGGTCATTGAATGCCAGCACCTCGGAAAGAATCTGTTCTTCGGTACAGAAGATGTGTGCATCGTCCTGTACAAAGTTACGTACACGCATGAGTCCGTGCAGTGTGCCGGAAGGCTCGTTACGGTGGCATGAGCCAAATTCAGCGAGACGTAACGGCAAATCACGGTAGCTTTTCAGGCCATGATTATAAATCTGGATATGTGCCGGACAGTTCATCGGCTTGATTGCGTAGTCGCGGTTTTCCGAATGTGTCGTAAAAATCATGTCACCGAACTTGTCCCAGTGACCTGATTTCTCCCACAAGCTACGGTCGATGACCTGCGGTGTATGCACTTCCTGGTAACCGTGATCGCGCAGCTTGTCACGAATGTACTGCTGCACCGTCAGGTAGACACTCCAGCCCTTGTCGTGCCAGAAGACCATACCGGGCGCCTCTTCCTGTGTATGGAAGAGATTCTGTGTCTTGCCGATCTTGCGGTGATCGCGCTTCTCTGCCTCTTCAAGGCGGTTGAGATAGGCTTTTAGCTCTTTCTTGTCACGCCATGCTGTGCCATAGATACGCTGCAGCATTTCATTGTCGCTGTCACCGCGCCAGTAGGCGCCGGCCAGTTTCATCAGTTTGAAACCCTTGGGCAGCTTGCCTGTGTTTTGCAGGTGCGGACCACGGCAGACGTCGAACCAGTCACCCTGGCGGTAAATAGAGACCTCTTCGCCCTCAGGGATCGCCTCGATCAGCTCAACCTTGTAATGCTCACCAATCCCCTTGAAAAGCTCGATTGCCTCGTTACGATCCCACACTTCGCGCTCGATCGGCAGTTTGCGGCCGACAATTTCACGCATGCGATCCTCGATTTTCTGCAGATCGTCCGGCGTGAACGCCTCTTCACGTGAAAAGTCATAATAGAAGCCATTATCGATGGCAGGGCCAATTGTGACCTGGGTACCGGGAAACAGCTCCTGCACTGCCTGTGCCATGACATGTGCGGCATCGTGGCGAATCAGTTCGAGTGCGTCCTCTTCGTCACGACTGGTGACAATCGCAACTTCGGCATCCTCTTCTATAAGGAAAGAGGCATCGACCAGGTCGCCATTAACGCGTCCGGCAAGTGTTGCACGGGCCAGTCCCTCGCCAATTGATGCGGCGATATCGGCGACAGTAACAGCCTGATCAAATTGACGTGAAGTTCCGTCAGGAAGGGTAATCTGAGGCATTAGATGCTCCGTTCAGTGGTGGCCCATACGAGAGGTCACATGATTAATCGATAGTAAGGCGCGGCATTTTACAGGTCGGAGGTTCGAGGTACAAGGCGAATATCAGCACTTAATCGCCCTCCAGGTGATGCACCTCATGGCCTGTCTCGATGTTGGCGGAGCCAGCTCAAACCACGGGTCAAGCGAAGGGGTGTCTGAGCGAACGCAGTGAGCGAGTTCCTTTCGCGCAGTGGTTTAGCGATCAGGCGGAGACATGGCGAGACAGGCCATGAGGTGCAGCGCCGCTCCTGCTATTAGCAGGAAACCGCCCCGGGACGGGGCTTCTACATAAACAATAGCCGAACACCCTGCCCCAACCTGTAAATGTAATAGAAAGGCAACAGCCACCTGTGTTTCACCCGGTAGCGCCACCTCATGTAATCGGCTGGAGGGAAGAGTCGCTGCAACAGTAATCTTCCGCGTTCGCGCCAACTGCTTATCTGCTGCAGATCCATCAATAATGTATTCCTGATACGCGAGGCGCGACCGGGGGTCAGCAATGCAAACGAGGCCTCATTCTCAGCACCCTGCTGTAACGTATCTGTTAGCCCGTCGGAATGCGTGTCGCAAACCAGTCGTTCGAAGCATTCAACGCATCGGCACACAAACCGCGTACCTCCAACTCACCTGCACGCTCAACCAGTTTATCAAGTTCTGCCGACGAGAGTGCTTCTGTCAGCAGGTGGATGTCATAAAGCCAGATGAGACGCTCACCCATTTCGGCGAAATGGCCGGCACGATGCATACAGGCAAGCAGCAAGGCATCGACATGTGAAAGAGTTTTCGCTGCCAACCCCAGTGACGGCACCTTGACCGACCTGCGATTGAGTTCATGAAAACCCATACGATGGCTGAAAGTGATGCTCGCATTACTGATCTGGCGATGCAGATCGAAGGCATGGGTAAAACCGCTCTCGTCATTGCGCCGGAAGGAGCGCTGTGAATTGAGGTAATCACCTGCATTTTCAAAGAAAGAGCTGTAGCCATGTGCCTTGAAGACTTCTGCTGCACGGACATCATCCCCTTCAGCAACCAGCAGATCGGTATCACAACGAGGGCGTAGTCCGATAGCCGGATAAAGCAGTGCTGAAAGTGGTGTGCCCTTAATCAGCAGAAGATCAATGCCCTTCTCTTGCAATGCCTCCAGCATCACCTGCACTTCTGCCTCGCGGATCATTTCCGTAGCAGCTTCCTGGCGTGCCTGTTGTTTCAACTTGTCGAGAAGATCAGCCGGCCACTCTGTCAGCACACCCGCGTCGGAATGGAGATGCCATAGCAACGACGCAATACCCTGGTGCCTTGCCTCGTCAAACAGTTGAGCTGAAATACTCTCCTCCCCTGTTGGCAACTCCACAGGCTGACCCCGACAGGCTGATTTGAGGAGACTCTCTATCTCCATGTGTTCGCTTTCCTTTTCATAACAGAGTGGGTACCCTTCAGTTGGTATTAAAGGGGCCTCTGATTAAGTCTGGGTGCAGAGATTGTCTAACAGAGACTCCTGAAATCAAATTAACAGATTCATCTTCTCACGGGAAACCCTGCTTCATGAAGGTACTTGTCACAGGCGGCGCCGGCTACATCGGAACACATGCCCTGCTGAAACTGCTGGACTGCGGACACGATGTACTAGTGGTGGACAACTACTGCAACAGCTCACCGATTGCCTTGCAGCGTGTCAGAAAACTGGCCGGGCGTGATTTTGAGTCTCTGCAGATCGATATTCGTGATACCGAGCAGCTGACACAAGCGATGCTTGCGTTCCAACCTCAGGCTGTTATCCACTTCGCCGGTCTCAAGTCTATCTGTGAGAGTATCGAGCAACCGTTGCGCTATTACAGTAATAATGTCGAAGGCAGCATCTCCCTGCTGAAGGCCATGAACAAGGCCGCTTGCCATAACTTCATTTTCTCCTCATCGGCAACTGTCTATGGCCCACCTCAATACCTTCCCTATGATGAACAGCACCCGGTAAATGCTGCTACTCCTTATGGAAGCTGCAAACTTATGGTTGAAGAGATACTGGGTGACTGGTGTAAATCAGTACCAGGTGCAGCTGCCATCTCGCTACGCTATTTCAATCCAGTCGGTGCGCATAACTCGGGAGAGATTGGTGAAGACCCCTTGGGTATACCCAACAACCTGATGCCATGCATCGCCCAGACCGCGGTAGGCAGATTGGCACAACTCAAGGTGTTTGGCAGTGATTATAAAACGCGTGATGGAACCGGTGAGCGTGACTATATTCACGTAATGGATCTTGCCCATGCACATGTCGCAGCTCTCGATTACCTGGAGCATTGCAACGGTTTTGATGCATTCAATATCGGCACAGGCAAGGTAGTGACTGTGCTTGAACTGGTGAAAGCGTTCGAAAACTCATCTGGCAAAGATATTCCGCTTGAAGTCGTCGAGAGACGTACGGGCGACCTGGCTTGCGTCTACGCTGATGCATCCAAGGCCGGCAGGCTACTCAACTGGAGTGCAGAACTGGATGTGGATGCTATGTGCAGTGACACATGGCGATGGCAGTCTCAAAATCCGCAGGGTTACACAGACGAATAGAATTCCCCAGATAGATGCAGAAGGAAAAAAAGAAACCCGCGTTTGCGGGTCTCTTTTTTTATCTCAAGGGGTATTTTTAAGGGGTAATTATTCAAGCAGCCTCATCTTCACAGAGCTCTTCCTCAGCTTCGATCATCATCTCCATGATGACTTCCATCGCCTCTGCATCTGTCTCTGCGACTTCACGCCACTCTGCGCAATCAACCTGCAGTGCTTCGTTAGTCATGATCGCCTCCCGGCTTATTTAGTACTTAAGCAAATTCTAATTCACTATTCCGGATTTTGTATTGATAAATATCAAATATCTGCAATTATTATTGAACTAATTCTGGTATTTCAGCCAGATAGGCGCCAATGACGAGTTCCTCGTCGAACTCTTTCTCCACTTTGATTCTTCCTGCAACTCCCATTTCAAGCTGTTTTTCCAGAGGCATATCGAGAAACTGCTGCATCGCAGCGGCAAGTGACGAGGTATTTTTGACATCGCACAGCAGGCCGTTAACGCCGGAATCAACCACCTCGCGACAACCCGGTACATCTGTGGCGATAAGAGGACGACCAATCGCTGCTCCCTCAAGGAGAGCACGCGGAGTACCCTCACGATAGGATGGCAGCACAACACAGTGTGCAGCCTGAAGAAAGGGCCGCACATCATCAGTTTCACCGAGATACTCGACGATACCCTCTTCCACCCACTTGGCAACTTCATCATCGTCCAGAGCTGTCCGGTTAGTTGCTCCGAGTGGACCGAGTAGCTGGAAACAGGTTTGCGCATCGTCTTTTCTGATCTGCCGGGCTGCTTCAACAAATTCGACAATGCCCTTGTCACGTAGCAGTCGTGCAATCAACAGGAACGTGACCGGTTTGGAGGACGGGTATTCAGTCGTAATGAAACGCTTGAGATCTACACCTGATCCAGGCAGGCAGACACTCTTCTCTTCTGCAACAAGCTGCTTCGACAGGAACAGCTTGCGATCATCCGGGTTCTGAAAAAAAAACACGAGACGGCCAGCGCTGGGAGTGTCGATAGAGCACCTCGACGATTCGCATTAACAAGCTACCACTCAAAAAAGCAGTTCCCAGTCCGGTAATGGTATTGATAACAGGAATCTTTAATGAGCGTGCAGCAAAACTGCCATAGATGACAGGCTTGATAGTAAAGTGCAGCACAAGATCGGGTTGATGTTCACGATACAGCCGCTTTAACTCCCGCATTGTCTGCAGGTCAGCAAGCGGGTTTGTACCCTTGATGTCCATCGGCTGCTCCACTACCAGGCAGCCAAGATCGACAAGTTTATCCGAGCTGTCATCACGTGGGGCGATGATCAAAATCCGGTAACCCTCCTGCAGTAAGCGGCGTACCAGGTTGCCGCGGAAATGATAGAGGTTCCATGCGCTATTGGCGACAAGAGCAATCAGTTGTGACATCAGTTCACCACAGGAACATCGTGTTCTGGTAAGGAATCCAGTGTACTGCATGTGTTGCATAATTGAGCCACACAAACAGCACAGCTGCATATCCGAGTATTGTAATCACTGCCAGGGTTTCAGGTGATATTTCCTTGCACAGCAAAAATGGCAGTCGTGACAGTACCACCACCTGCAAGGGTGTCAGGTAGAGAGAGAGTCGATCGACCGCGGTCGATGCAAACTCAACCAGGCCAGCAGCAGCAATTGAGCCAAGCGCCATCCAGTACCAGAATCGACCCTCGGGAAAAGCGACCCGCCAGCGCTTGTGGAAAAAGAGCAATACCAGTCCCGGCAACAGGTTCATCAACACGCGCACCCGTGCCCCGGAAGATTGCATTTGCGCATCAACATAGTTAACCCACATGGAATCGATTGCATCGGCAAGCGTCAGGCTCCATAGTCCGTAGAGGACTGAAGCGACTGCAATGATGCGATAGAGCCAGTTTCCCTTGGTAACAAAAAGTCCCAGTGGAACCAGGATTACCGCGCTTTTGTGGAACATGGCAGCGATACCGATAAAGAAGAGAAAGTGCCACAAGTGCCTGCGCTCGAGCCAGATCAACGCCCAGAAAAGCAGACCGAGTGCGACTCCCTGCCGCGTATAGCCCATGCCAAGAACAATTACCAGGTAAGGAACAGCAACAGCGAATCCAATCCATGGTGCCGGTTGCTGGCGACAGAAATTGATCAATCCGGTAACAAACACGATCGCACACACAAGGTTGACGAACTCCATTCCCCAATCATTGTTCGCTGCTATCCAGTTTAGGAGTACATAACCCGGATCACCTCCCTTGCCGAGTAAAATGTCTTTGAGATCGTAATGCAGTGCAAATTCGTAGTGCCTGAGATAATTGAACCAGTCGCCACCCACTTCGAATCGCAGACCGATCAGAATGACATACAGCAGCCACATCCCTACCCAGGGGCTCAGCGTATGATCCCTAAGCCTGTTTGCCATAAAGATTGCTGCAACACCCGGCAGCAGATACATCAGCCAGTAGCTCAGCACCGAAACATTCTCCCTGTCATCCCTATCCCTATTGCCTCCCTTCTCTTTCAAGCCAGGCCTGGAACATTAACAGGCTCCACAGGCGTGCTGTCCAGTCGTAGCGTCCGCCCTGGTGCTGTTGCCAGGTCTCACGCACGACTTGCGGATTAAAGAAACCTTCCTGTTCGAGACGTGTCTCGTTGAGCAGCATCTCTCCCCATTCACGCAATGGGCCACGTAACCACTGTCCGACGGGAATTGCGAAACCTGTCTTGGGCCGTTCAATCAACTCCTGCGGTACTTTTCTGTAGAGCAACTGGCGCAGCATCCATTTACCCGTATTGTCACGCATTTTCATCGACAGGGGCAAACGCCATGCTGTTTCAGCAACGCGATGATCCAGAAACGGGATGCGTGTCTCGAGACTGACAGACATTGCTGCCCGATCAACTTTACACAGGATATCGTTCGGCAGGTAGTTCAGACTATCCTGCAGCATCATGGCCTCGACCGGTGGCAGCCCGACAGGCAACTTGTCGTTACCAACAGCTGCCATTGTCTTTGATGATGAACTCTGCAGAATACGATCAGGGTTCAGCCATTCACTGACAAGAGCAAAATAGAGATCATCCAGTGAAGCTGTATGTTGCAATCGCTCGGCAAGTTTGTGTGCCTTGTCTCCAAGCTGAGCAACAGCTTGCCTGCTGCGCAGCAAACTGTTCACTCCATCCCAACCGGCAACAGGCAACAGGCGAATCAGGCTACCCAGCAGACGACGCAGTGGATGCGGCATCCATGCGACTCTTTGCCATACCAGGGGCGCCCAGTGGTAGCGGTTGTAGCCACCAAAAAGCTCATCACCGGCATCTCCTGAAAGTGCCACGGTGACATGTTGACGCGCCGCCCGGCACACCAGGTGCGTCGGAATCTGTGATGAATCGGCAAATGGCTCGTCGTAAATATGTGGCAGTTGTGGAATGACCTGCTGCGCCTCGGCTGATGTCACAAAGAGTTCGTGATGCTCAGTCCCAAGGTGGGTAGCAACTTCACGGGCATGTGGAGTCTCATCAAATCCTGCCTCCTCGAAACCGATGGTAAAGCTCTTCACCGGAGAAGATGCCTGCTGCTGCATCAGGGCGACAATCAGTGATGAATCAACACCACCGGATAGAAAAGCACCAAGCGGAACATCGGCACAGGATTGCAGGCGTACCGATTCAAGCAATCCTGTCTCTATCGTATGTAACGCCTCATCTTCATCATTGATACGGTTGGTAATGCCATTTTCAGCAACATCGGAAAGAGACCAGTAACTTTGCGTCTGTGGCTTTCCGCTTGTCTCTCTTTGCGCCCCGTTGAAACTCACCAGTGAAGCGGGTTCCAGCTTGTAGAGATTTTCATAGATCGTTAACGGCGCAGGTACATGGCTGAATCGCAGATAGGCAGCAAGTGATTCACGCGATACGGAATTGTCGAAACCGGGGAAACAGCGCAGTGCTTTCAGCTCAGATGCGAATACAAAAGCGTTATTGACCCAGCCGTAATAGAGTGGCTTTTCGCCGAAACGGTCCCGCATGAGGGTCAGCCGACGTTCCATGCGATCCCACAGGACAATCGCAAACATGCCGACACAGGCTTCCAGGGTTTGCTTGATGCCTAACTGTTCAAATGCTGCCAGCAGGGTTTCAGTATCGGAGTGCCCTCGCCACGAAAGCGGCTGTGAAGTTGATGCCTCAAGCTGCTCGCGCAACTGCAGGTGATTGTAGATTTCGCCATTGAATGCGATGACGTAGCGTCCACTGCTGGACTCCATTGGCTGATGGCCTGCTGCGGAGAGATCCACAACTGATAATCGCCTGTGCGCAAGAGCGATACCGCTCTCCTCGTCTACCCAGGCACCTGCATCATCCGGTCCTCGATGCACAATCGTGTCGCCCATCGATGAGGCAAGCGCCTTCATCTCGCCGGCAGACCGGCCAGGATCAATAAATCCTGCGAAGCCACACATACTATTTTCCCGGAGAGACTCAAAAATAACAGTATCGCAGGTCCACGCAGCTGTTGCATCAGCCGAATGAAAATTCACTGCCGATTAGATCTTTTCAGACGGGCGACTTATCTGTTATTTTAACTGTTATCTGCATGCGATTTAAATCTTGCGGATGAAGCATCGCTAATTATCAAAAAGTGAGCCCGTCACCTGCAGTGCGCGTGACATTAATTGGGAGAACAACAATGACAATCAAAATTGGCGTCTTTGTCGACGCTGAAAACGTTCGCTATAACGGTGGTTTTCACCTTCGCTATGACATCCTGAGACGCTTTGCCAGCCGTGGCGAGCGCAACCTCATTCGTCTGAACACCTACCTTCTGTTTGACCAGGAGCGTGCAAACGAAGATGCCGAGTATGCAAAAAAGGCGCTCAGCTATCAGCAGATCGCACGCCAGTTTGGATGGAAGGCCAACATCAAAAATATTCGTCGTTATACCGACGACGAGGGACAGGTCAGCATCAAGGGTAGTACAGACCTCGACCTGGCTGTCGATGCCTTGCAACAGGCTGATCATCTCGATGAAGTCCTGCTGGTCACGGGCGATGGCGATTTTGAACCACTCGTCACTGCCCTGCAAAACAAGGGCTGTCGTGTCGAACTGCTCGGATTTGACAACGTTTCTCGTCAGCTTCAGCGACAGGTCGACACCTTCTACTCGGGCTTCCTGATACCTAACCTGATCCCTGTCACCTATGAACCAAGAAACAACTGGGGAAAACCCGGTTCTGTCGTGCGTGGCGTATGCAGCAAATGGTTCCAGGATAAAGGATTTGGTTTTCTCAACTTCCTCGACCGCATTGACGACAACAGCTGGATCACCAATACACGCCTGAACGAATCGCCGTGGACAAGCGCTTTTTGCCATATCAATGAAATCGCCGGAGACATCAATGAGGATGACCTGGTTCATGGCGACACTGTGCTCGAGTTCTACGTGCAGGAGAGCCCGCAGGAAGAGAATGGCCTTGTAGCGCAGAACGTGCGCCTGGTTCAGGCCTGATCGGTCGTTGAATTCATCCTGGTCTCGATATGCGTGCCGTCTGCATCGACGACGGCACGCATCTCACCGAGATGGGGACCAAAATTGCCTGTTTTCCTGTCTTCCAGGTAGAGACGCAATGTCTCCTCGATCACGGGAAAAGCCATCTCATCCCAGGGAATTTCATCTTCGCTGACAAGTTTGACATCGAGGCTCTCGGGACCGAGAGAAAATTCAGGTGATTTGAAACGCCCCCTGAAGAGCATGTAGATCTGGTTGATATGCGTGAGTGAAAACATGGTGTAGAGACCATTGACCTCAACATCGGCCATCGCCTCCTCCCAGGTTTCGCGTGCAGCGCCCTGCTCAACCGTTTCACCATTCTCCATAAATCCGGCCGGCAATGTCCAAAGACCATAACGCGGTTCGATGGCACGCTGACACAGCAGGATTTTTCCATCCTGTTCAACTAGACAGCCGGTAACAACCTTGGGATTCTCGTAATGGATGTGGCCGCAATCGTCACAGACATCGCGATCCCGGTCATCCCCTGCAGGTATGCATTTAGAAACCTTCGAACCACACAATGAACAGTAATTCATACAACCTTTTCCATTTAAACGAGATAGAGCGGAGACTGATTATGACAACTAGCGACCCGGCCGTACCAGCCCTTCGAGTCCTAGTTCACCCAGTACCTTGTTCATCATCTGGTGAACCTGTTGTGCCTCATGGTGCTGAAGTGCTTTTTTCAGCAACTGCTTGCAACGCGCCCTGCTGAGACTGCGTATCACCCACTTGACTCGCAGAAGGCTGCCAGCACTCATACTGAGACTGTCTACACCCATGCCAAGAAGCAGCGGCGTTGCGAGTGGGTTACCTGCAAGCTCGCCACAGATACCGACCGGACAACCGTAGTCCGTGCCTGCCTTCACAACATGATGAACCGCCTGGAGTACCGCAGGATGTAAATCATCATAGAGTTCGGCAACCCTGGGGTTGTTGCGGTCGACTGCCAGCAGGTACTGGGTCAGGTCGTTACTGCCAATCGAGATGAAATCAACACGCTTGGCAATCTCTTCTGCCTGGTAGACAGCTGCCGGGACTTCGATCATGACACCGATCTCCGGCATAATGATCTCGTAGCCCTCTTCCTGAAGTTCGTCATATGCCCTGCTGATCAGCTGCTGCAGTTCATCAATCTCACCAATCGTCGTGATCATTGGCAAGAGAATTCTGAGATTCTCGTAACCAATCGAGGCACGCAACATGGCACGCACCTGGGTGAGGAAAATCTCCGGATGATCGAGGGAGATACGCACGCCACGCCAGCCGAGAAACGGATTAGATTCCGTGAAAGGAAAATAGGGCAACGGCTTATCACCGCCGATATCCAGCGTACGCATGATCGCGGGCCGAGGATTAAAAGTCTCGAGGACATGTCGGTAGGCAATGATCTGCGTCTCTTCGCCCGGAAAAGTATCACGCGTCATGAACGGAAACTCGGTACGGTAGAGACCGATTCCCTCGGCCTCCGTGATTCCCAAGTCGCTCATCTCGGATGCAAGACCCGTATTCAGATAGAGCGGCAGGTGAAACGAGTCCGTTGTTTCCGATGTGTGTCCACGCAGCTCATCGAGTTCACGACCAAGCTGCTGCTCTTCTGTAATGAGACGCTCGTACTCCTGGCAAACTGAATCGGCCGGCGCAACATAAAATCGTCCACGATAACCATCAACAATGACATCCTGTCCTTCAACGCGTGAGACAGGTAAATCAGTCAAACCCATGACAGCCGGAACACCGATGGCGCGCGCCAGGATGGCAACGTGCGAGGAGCCGGAACCCGTGGATGAAACGACACCGGCAAGTCGATCTTCCGGTACTTCCATCAGTTGTACTGCACTGACCTCTTCACCAACAAGAATTGTTCTTTCCGGGTAATCGACACCGTTGGTCTGTTCTTCCTGCAGATGCATCAGGACACGCCGGCCCAGGTCACGAATATCCGATGCTCTCTCGCGCAGGTAGGGATCTTCCATCGAGTCGAATACGCTGATATGTTCCAGCACCGACTGACGCAGTGCACCTGGTGCCCATTGCGACTCCTCGTTAATCAGGGAGACGGCACGTTCGACCAGTGCATCCTCAGACAGCATCATCAGCCAGGCATCAAACAGCGCCCTGTCCTCTTCCTGCAGCACATGTTCCATTTTTTCACGCAGGGCGTGCAAGTCATCCTGAACCGCGGCAATCGCCTTTCTGAACCTCAGAACTTCTGCTGCAGGATCATCGCTACGCCGATCCGGAACCGCATCAAGATCAGAAAGCTGATAGGCAACCACAGCAGAGCCGATAACTACACCCGACGAACTCGGACGTCCCTGCAGGAAGCCTTCTGAAACAGCGTCGGTACCACTGCGTATGCGCGTCAGTTCACCACTTGCCTGGGCATGGGTAATTGCGCCTGCGAGTTGTGCAGCAAGTGTCAGAAGAAAAGTGACTTCATCATCTTCGAAACGGCGTGGTTCAATGTGCCGCACAACGAGTACACCAAGTACTTTGCGGTTCTGAATAATCGGAACGCCAAGGAAACCGTGGTAATACTTCTCACCTGTTCCCGACACGGGCAGGTAACGCGAATGACTCGGTGCATCATCGAGGTTGATCGGTTCTGCACGCTCACACACGAGACCGACCAGGCCACGGAACATGGGCAGAGCGACTTTGCCTACTGCTTCAGGGCGCAGACCGTCGGTTGCCATCAAGAGGTGCTTACGCTGTTCAAAATCGGTCAGGTAGACAGAGCAGACATCGGTTGCGACAGCTTCGCGTACCGACTTGACGATAATCTCCAGCGCCTCACTCAAGTCAGAGGCGCCGTTAACCTCCTGGACGATACGATGAAGTGTCGTAAGCATTGTGGGATTCTGCCGTTATTCAGCGATAGAGACGCACCCGGCGCGAGACCGGTTTACGCTCATCGTATGAACAGGCAATAGAGGTTTTTTCCGCTTTATCCGTAAACAGGAATGGAGCAAGCTCGTTGAGAGCCTGCTCGTAAACATTACGCTTGAAGTAGACAACCTTGTCGACCGGGTACCAGTACTTGACCCAGCGCCAGTGATCGAACTCAGGGCTGGAGGTCTGGTCCAGGCAGAAATCTGACTCCTCGCACAGAACCTTAAGCAGGAACCAGCGCTGTTTCTGGCCGACACAGACAGGATTACAGTGCCTGCGGATGTAGCGTTTGGGCAAACGGTAGCGCAACCAGTCCTGGGTTGAACCCAGTACTTCCACCTGGTTGTGTTTCAGACCGACCTCTTCCTCGAGTTCACGGTACATGGCCTCTTCCGGCGATTCGTTTTCATCGATTCCGCCTTGAGGAAATTGCCAGGCATCCTGCCCGATCCGCTTACCCCAGAAGAGCCGGCGCTCTTCATTACATAGTATGATTCCGACATTCGGGCGGAATCCTTCAGCGTCAATCATTGCAAAATGGATTCTTAACCTTAACTGTCTTCATTCTTTCACACCTGAATCATCAATAGCAAGAAGCAGTAGCGATAAACCCCTGCCCTTGTTGGGATTTTAACGGCAAATTTCTGTATAGTTGCACCCGAATAAACTGTTTGGAAAGCGAAACGTGGCACTGGCAATTTTTGATCTCGACAACACCCTGCTTGCAGGTGATTCTGACTACCTGTGGGGGGAATTCCTGTGTGAAAAGGGTATCGTTGATGGTGATGAATACGATAACAAAAACCGTGAATTTTATGCGGCCTACCAGCAGGGAACGATGAATATTTTCGAATTCCTCGAGTTCGCCCTCAAACCTCTCTCACTGCATCCAATGGAACAGCTACAGGCGTGGCACAAGGAGTACATGGATGAAAAAATCTCGCCACTGATCCGTGAAACTGCACTCGCGCTTGTCGACAAGCATCGCCAGAACGGTGACACACTATTGGTTATCACGGCGACAAACAGCTTTGTGACAGCGCCGATTGTGAAACAATTCGGTATCGACAACCTGATCGCAACAGAACCGGAAATTGTCGATGGCGCCTACACCGGGGCAGTCGCCGGCACACCGAGTTTCCAGCATGGCAAAGTCGAGCGACTGGAATCCTGGCTAACCGAGAATAACGAGACACTTGAGGGAAGCTGGTTCTACAGTGACTCGCACAATGACCTGCCGCTGCTGAAACTGGTCACCCATCCGCTGGCTGTTGATCCTGACGACGAGTTGAAAAGCCACGCCGATCAACATGGCTGGCCGATCCTGCACTTGCATTCGTAATGGACCTGCACGGAGGAAAAACAGCTACCCTTCTGCTTGCCGTCGCGCTGACACTCTTCGTGGCTGCAGTGAGCCACGGCAGTGTTGCAATTCCTCTCAACGAGCTCTTCAACGCACTTTTCAGTGGTGGTGATTCGAGCAGTTCACGCATCATCAATGAAATTCGACTTCCGCGTGTTGCAATCGCCTTCATTACGGGCGGCCTGCTGGCCCTTGCAGGAGTCATGATGCAGACAATGCTGCAAAATCCGCTCGCAGATCCCTATGTTCTCGGTACATCGGGCGGTGCCGCGGTTGCAGTTCTGGCTGGTTTCCTGCTCGGCATACCGTCACCGCTTCATCCCCTACTTGCTCTCACAGGTGCAGCCTTCAGCACCTTGCTGTTGATTCTCATCGTCGGCAAACAGGCTGGTGAAAAACGCGAAACCCTGCTGCTCGCAGGCATCATACTGACAACCGGCTGGGGCGCACTCGTCACTTTCCTGCTGACCATTGCGCCACGCAACGACCTTCCCGGCATGCTCTTCTGGCTGGTTGGCGATCTTGGCCACAGCCCCTTCGTCCTGTGGCCAGGCATAATACTTCTTGTGTTACTTGTCGCCGCCCTTGCTGCTGCACGTGCCATGAACCTGATGCTATTGGGTGATGAACATGCACAAACGCTTGGTGTACCGGTTGCAAAACTGCGCCTACTTCTGCTCAGCATGGCGGTCATTGCGACAGCAATCGCCGTGTCTGTAGCCGGACCAATCGGCTTTATCGGACTCGTCACACCACACCTGCTGAGACTGATACAGAAGAGTGACCATCGCTGGTTATTACCTAACTCGATCCTGCTGGGTGGAATCCTGGTTGTGGGCGCAGACCTGCTTGCACGCACGCTGGTCTCACCACGTGAACTGCCGGTCGGCGTTTTTACAGCTCTCATTGGCGCGCCTCTGTTTCTGTTTCTGCTACGACGACAGGGAAGCAAGAGATGAGCCTGCTCGAATGTAAACAGGTTGAAATCGGTATTAATAACAGGCTACTACTGCCTGCATTCGACTGGCATATCGAAAGTGGCAGCTGCTGGGGAATTCTTGGTGCCAATGGCTGCGGTAAAAGCACACTTCTGAAAAGTGTTGCCGGCCTTCTGCCCCTGCTTGGCGGCAATCTGAAAATCAATGCTATTGAGCCCGGCAAGGTGAAAACAAAAGAGCTGGCACGCTCGGTCGGCATGCTGCCCCAGGAGACACCATTTCGCTTTCCGGCCTATGTCCTCGACCTGGTATTGGCAGGACGCTATCCCTGGCAAACATGGTATTCAAGACTCTCTGACAAAGACAAAATTATTGCATCTGAATCACTGAAGAAAATCGGTGCTGAAGAGCTTTCTGGCCGCCTCGCCAACAGGCTCTCCGGCGGCGAGGCACGCAAGGTTGCCATGGCAATACTGCTATGCCAATCACCAGATCTTGCACTACTGGATGAACCTGAGAATCACCTCGATCCGGGCATGCGTTATCACTTGATCGACAGGCTGAAAGAGCATTTCACATGTGACGGCAAGGCATTGGCAATGGTGCTGCACGACCCTACGTTGGCGCTGCACTTTTGTTCACACCTGCTGCTGATCGAAGCGGATGGGAGTGTGTCAGCAGGCCCTGTCGATACAATGGCGACCGAGGAGAAGCTCTCAGCAGTCTATGGCCACGGCATGCGTATCACACAAGATTCAGGAAGGCGGCTTGTATACCCTGAATAGATTCAGACGAAAAAAAAGACGGGCTGTTAACCCGTCTTCTTTCAGAGACATTCAGCAGACTCAGACAATTTCAACCAGTTCAATATCGAATGTCAGATCCTTGCCTGCCAGCGGATGGTTTCCATCAAGCGTGACCATCTCATCAGTGAAGGAGACAACCGAGAAGTGCAGCGCTTGGCCATCCGGACCTTGCGCACTCAGCACCAGTCCCACTTCGAGCTGAATATCGTCACCAATTTCGGCACGTGAAAACTCTGCGATCATCTCCGCTGAGTGTTCGCCATAGGCTTCAGCAGCTGGAATGTTGATGACCTTGGTGTCACCCGGTGACATGCCGACAACCGCATCTTCAAAGCCGGGAATAACCTGGCGGACACCAATAGTGAACTCAAGCGGCTCGCCGCGCGTACGTGAGTTATCGAACTCACTCTGATCTTCCAGCGTGCCTGTGTAGTGGACGCGGACTGTCTGGCCCTGTTCAGCTGCCATTTTGATACTCCCTGCAAATGATAATAGGTAAAAAAACGGCTCCCACCCTATATGATGTCTCAAGGAAAAACAAATCCGACTGTTCTATACCGGCCCCTTCCAAGCCAAGCTCCGCGCAAGCATGCTCAAACCTGGCCGGAAATATCGCTTGTTTCCGTATTACCAAGAATTGAAGAAATTACATCAACAGAAGATTCCGAACCATTAAAATCTGGCGTGAAGGATGGATTGAAGCTGGCCAGTTGCCTCATCAGATCTGCAATCTGGTCAGTGCTATCCGCTTCTTCTCCCGATAACAGCAGACCCTTTTCGAAATAGCTACGCACATGCATCTCCTGCTCGAGATAACCCTTGCGCGGAAATGCGAGCAGTGGCTTGCCGATATGCAATGCCTCATTGATTGTATTGTAGCCACTCATTGATACGACAGCGCAGGCCTTGCGCATCAACTCTCCCGTATCAACAAGCGTGGTATACAGGTTAAATCGCTCATCGATCAGTGTGCGCAACTCGTTGACTTCCGATGCAGGCATTAGTGGCCCACATAAAACCGTGACGGGAAAGAAGTTATCAATCGATACTGATTTCAGTGCTTCTATCCAGCTCTGCAGATAAGTGTAGCCATCCCTCCCCCCACCAACGGAGAGGAGCAGACCGCCGTCATTTCGAATATCTGCAGTTTGAACCGGAAGATGCTGGCATATAAAACCCGTTTGTGTGCAGGGGACGGAATCAAGTGCCAGCCTGACATAGTCACCGAGAGAATCTATGCTAAAAAGCCTTTTATCTGCATGGTGCAATACATGATCATAATACTTGTGTAACAGGTGATTAACGTCCATCGGGCTTGCCAATGTGGCATCGATGGGAACTGACCTGATTGAGCAGATCATTTTACATCTGCTCTTCTCTTCCCTGCTTGCACTGAGCAGTGCATCGAGTGTTTTACCAAAACGCTCGGGTGCGAAAGGATAGTATTCTGTAATCACAGCTGACGGTTTGAGGCGATGGAAATAACGCATAATTATTTCACTGCGCAGTTCGTCTACCTGCTCAATTGACTTGTCATCATCCATTGATTCACAGGCAAGCGTTTTCGTTTCTGTCAGCGTAATGAAACGTGTTGGTGGCAGCTGGACAAAATCCACCTTCTTCGGTGGAATATACGCTGCTATTGGCTGACCACCGGAAAAGAGCGTGACTTCATAATCTCCACAAGATTGTAATGCCGCAGCCAGAGCAGAGGAGCGGGACAGATGGCCCAGACCATAACCATGCTGGGAAATAATAAAAATCCGCCTAGTCATCATGTGTACTATTAGGGGTTGTTACGAGTAGATTGAGAGCCTCGAGACAAAACGCCGTGGTCACAGCATTACTACCCCATGGTTCCAGCCCCTCTCCGGTACACCAGGGCTGGGCAGGCCACAAACCGTCGGCACATTGAGTATCAAGCAAAATGGGAATGGCCTCCTCATTGGGTGGAATACCCGCGCATATAGATTGCGCCACGGACAGGGGTGAATCCTCGAACATTGCCTGCGTGGTCAACTCTTCCGGAATTTCAGTCAGATCAAATCCTGCCCGAACAGCAGCATATGCGAGCATGCATCGTTGAGTATAATATCGACTCCCTGTTGTACTGCGCTGAATCAACTTGGCAATCGCTTCAATTGTATGATCAGTGACATGACAGCCCATCATTGAAAGCGCATAGATAACATTGCAATTCATCACTGCATCATCACGCGCCTGTAACTGCCATCTATCCTCATCGCTGTACCAGGTCAAAAAAACACCATCGGGCCTGAGAACACTCAATAACAGGTCACTATCTGATTGCTCAATCAGGTCAGGCGCATAGTTTGACAATGCTGCCAGGGCGCAGGCCACCGTATCACTATCGGCGGGAATATCCATGCCAGGGTCGTAGTCCCACAGACCGTCACTCTCCCTGCAGGTAACAACATAATCGATTGCTCGTTGCACATCAGAACCAGGTAAGAGTTTTCCGATACAGAGCAGAACAGTCACGGTTGAGAAAATCGGATGACAAGCCTGCCATGAGCCATCGCTTTGTCGTTGTGAAAATGGAAATGCTCCATTCTGCAGCTGCGAACGCTGCAGCGCCTCAACACCTGACTGGATGGCTAGCGTTATCCGCTTCAGTTGCGCAGGTCTTGCAGCATATTCAGGATACGATTTCATTGAATCATTCACCTTTCAGTTGTTGAGTCATGAGCAGAAAACCACGCATCAATCGCTGCAAGTCGTGCTTAATCCATCTCGACGCCCACAACAGGACAAAAATCAGAAAGGGGAAGTATGCGATGTCATTCATAAGCAGGGAAAATCCCATTGCAACAGGCCAATAGATGCAATAGAGCCCCCACAAGAATTCATATTTCTCCAGGTCCAGTTCAGGTGTTTCATGGCCTGCCCTTTTGTTCGAGAATGCTGCTACAAGGGTTAAGCCAAATAGAGTAAACCCTCCCAAAAGAACCCCGTTATCAAGGCTCATATAGATTGCCAGGGTGACAAGATAGATGATCTCAAGCGGAACAATATATCGAAATAGAAATTGGCGTAACTGTTGCGGCCCGATTCTGGTCGCCACTGTTTCTACACCAACCTTCAGATCCGCTGCATAATCCTCCAACTGATGAACTATGATGTAACGCAGACCTGTCATCAATGCCAGCAGACAGAGTCCGGCAGATATCCATGTCCATACATCAAAATACTCAAATATAACGACAAATGGTAATACCCTTTGTGCCAGCGAGGCACTGATCCAGCCAAAATAGCCACGCTCTTTCAGACGAAGTGGCGGCATGGAGTAGGCAAGTGCAGCAGCAATGCTGGCCCAGTAGAGTATCCACACATAGAATTTGCCACTGAATAAAAAATGCAGGGAAAAAAGAAAAGCGATCACTAGCAGGACAATGATTGTTATACGCGCTGTGGCAATTGGGAAATCACCGATATCACGGTGCTTGCCACACGCTTTGTCCACACCCCTGTCAAAGTATTGATTCAGGCTATAGCCTGAAGCCGCATAGAGACACAATAATAAAAAGAGGCTCGATGCGGCCATGAGATTATCAGCAATTGGAACTGAATGCTGAGACATCGAATAACCGATAGCCACCAGAAAAAAGGCTGTTTTGGATTGCCAGTCATGAAAACGTAAAATAAACAGGATTTCATGCAGTTTGCGAGATAGCCAATTCAAATGCATTCAGTCCTGGTGGGTTAATTCAAGCCATAGCTGTTTAGGCGAACGCAGGGAAAGCACATCACGGTAATCATCAGCAGTCAATTTTCTGACCTGCCGGAAAGAACCGATATGGCGTCGTAATGAATTGATTGAACTGATCATTTCAATCCTGGCCAATTGCATACCAAGGCACACGTGCGGACCAAATCCGAATGATACATGTGGATTCCGTTCACGGTTGAGAAGAAACTCATCTGCATCTTCGAAAACACCGGGATCCCTGTTTGCCGCCGCGATCAAGGCAACCACATGCGTCCCTGCTGTAATCTCCAGTCCACCTATCCTGACATCTTCAACAGCTAAGCGCGGGCGTCGCTGCACGGGAGGATCAAAACGAAAAACTTCTTCTATAAACGGCTTGACGAGATCCTCATCCTCACGCACTCTTTCCCATATATCTTGCCTGCCTGCCAGTATCACCATCGCATTGGTCAGCGATTTCGTTGTTGTTTCGTGTGCACCCACCATCAGCAACAGACCGGTTTCTATCAAGTCCTGATAGACGACCCTACCGTCCCTGTAGGCATCAATAAGAATCCGGGCAACCCATCCACTGGTAGACGATTCCAGCGCATTCTGAAATGTCTCATCGAGGTAAGCTTTACATTCATCAATAAGTTGCTCCCTGGTGACCGGGTGTTGTTGTTCACTGCCAGGCAGATATTCTTGTGAGACACACTGTTTACCCTGGTCATCCTCTGTTGCAGGAGACTTTTTTAACGCCCATGACCAGTTACCATAATCGTTGCAACGATCTTTTTCATCACCAAACATCCAGGAAAGAACCATCGTTGGAATACGTGCTGCAAACGCATCAACAAAATCGCATGGTTCACTCATCTGTGAGAGATTACGCGCATGCATGTCTGTTAACTCATTCAGCCTGGTCAGCTCACGAGCTAAAACACCTGGTTGAAAGGCAGGCTGCAGGACACTGCGCAATCTGGAATGGGAACTACCACCTGAACCCAACATCGTTTGATTTAATCCATTATTGCTGGATGAGAATTGCGTAGCATTACCCAGCACTGCCCTGACATCATCGTAACGCCCAAGGTAAATACGATTATTTGTCTCGTCATGCAGCACGCCGCCTGATTCCAGCAATTGACGATAGGCCGGATAGGGGTTAAGCAATAGCTCATCACCAGAAAAATCGTTAAATAGATTCATCAAATAATCTGCACCCATAAACACCTCTCTTAAATGGGTCTCATTTCTTTACCAAGCACTATCTCATCGGCATGGCAGTTCAACATCTCGATAAATTCTCCGCACTGCTTCTCATGCTCACAATCAGCCAGGTGTACTGTGCGAAAGAGATCAAACGGCAATCCCTGTTGCGCCAGCTCTTCTGGTGACATTACGACGAGCACTGAATGAGTATCAGGATCATCCTGCAATACGCTGATGTTACCCTCAACTGCATTTGGCAGTCCCTGCGATGGCTGATGGGAAATTCTCCCTGCAGAATAGACGGAATCAATCGAACGGCTATCAATCCAATACCCAAGATGACTCTTTTCATACTCCTGGTGTGCTGCAGTAACAGCAAGGAAGGCATCGATCCTGCCACGAAGTGGCAACATATCTACAAATATACGAGAAAGTATAATTTGATGGATTTCTGGTTGCGCATTGACCTCGCAAATTACAGCTCCATTCTCTCTCCATGAGACACGAATATCCGGAGAGATCAGGTCGACACCCGCAAAATCAAGCCCTGTCACTCTCGCAACCTTGATCGCAATATCCCTGTTATCAGGATGCACTTCAGACACCGGGACCGGACTGGATACACCACCATCAGCGGCATTATTTCTGCGTTTGAGGGCAAAAAAATGCCCCTCAGGAAGCACTGACTTGGTTGTCAGTCCATACTGCCTGATAAGACCAAGCGACTCATCATTGAGTACACGGGCACTTTGGTTCTCATCACTATGGGTCACAAAAGGCAGGCATGACGAGTTGGCGATCAGTGCGTCAATTGCCGAGACTCCATCACCCGTGATTCCAGCAGGCGTTTTCCTGGTAACTGAATAGATTTTTCCATTATAAACTGTCAGGCGGTGACCAAATCCGGAAATATGCTTCTCAATCAGAATGTTCTTGGAAAATTTCCGTGCACCCTCGTACGCCTTTTCAACTGAAGCAGCATCGTGCAGATCGGCATAGACCCCCCTGCCCTGATCATGGTCTGATGGCTTGATCACTACCGGGTATCCAATCCTCTCCGCCATCTCGACTGCTTGCCGGGAGTCCTTGACGTACCTGCTACCAGGTACGGGCAAACCGATACGATGTAATATTTCACTGGTCGCCAGCTTGTTGCGTGCAATATCAACTCCTAGCGCTGTCGTCTGGTCAGAGATGGTGATCTTCATCATGCGACTGCAGGCCGCATAACCAAGTACCACGTAGCCTGAACTCAGGGGACGAACCGGTACATCCATCTCCCATGCTGCCTGGTAGATCGCGAAGGTTGTTTTTTCACGCGTCGCATACTGTTTCAGATATTTCCCTAGCGACCGCTTACGCTTCAGCAAAGAATCAACAGCGGCCTTGTCAGTTGGTAGTTGGTCGTCTGAGTCTTTGAGCAATGTATGCTCAAGCGTTGTTATAACCCATTGAAACGCAGCGAGTGTCGCTTGTGGATGGATACTGGGAAGAACGAACCTGAATGTCCGGCCACTCTCTGTATCTTTATCTGTCCCTGTCGTCTTCCCAAGCATTCTGTAACCGGGATAGAGCGGAATAGAAAAATGGCGTTGAATACCTGCCGTCCAGTAAAGAATGCGGGACATCAGCGCCTCATCTACTGAGCAGACTCCACTCACAGACTCGATTTCACCAAGGGCATGAGACATGATTGTATCGAGTCGGGAGAGATCAATATCTTCATTCAGACAAAGATTCATTTCGCCTGTAATACAGGATTGCATGATGCCATAGCCCATTCCATGAACATGCCGCCACGTTTTCAGATGGGCGATCCCGGTCTTATTTGAATCCGTATCCGTCAACTGCTTTTCTCGACAAAAATTGGTTGTGGCATCATAAAAAAGTATTCATTCCAGGTTGAAGCAACGCCTTACTTACGCTGGCACAGAGAACGATCATCCGGCTTTTCAACAGCATCGACAATGGCATTGACAAAATCCCCCAGTTCCTGGGGAGAGAGAATCTCCATTACGCGTTTTAGCAGGTCACCGGGCACATCGGCATACACGGTTTTTCCACCAGCGAGATTCACTACCACGCCTGCCGTCTGGTAGTCATCGCTACCCGGCTCGACTGTGTCGCTGAAAAGCTCATGATCGAGATCCATCATACTGTCATAGAAGTTGTCGATTTCGTCTGCAAGATCATCATCAACACTCTCTTCTGCCAGCGAGACAATCAGTGAATCCCCGGATGAATTCCCGGGTGAATCCTGCATTTGTGGATCAAGGCCACGCTGACGAACAAAGTCGCAAAACTGCAGCATCGGCTGCTGGTGAAAAAAGACATACTCGAACATGACGAAAAAACCGGACAAAGGTGTAAGACGCTATTGTGCGGCTTCAAACAGGCACTGACAAGCAATGCCAACCTGTGCTCAAATAGTATCTATGTTTGATTGACAGGCTGACGATCCGTGACACAGCAAAAAATAACAACCATCCCATTCGATGACCAGCGCCCCGGCACATCCGGACTGAGAAAGCGCGTCACCCGTTTCCAGTTATCTAATTACCTTGAGAATTTCGTTCAATCGATACTCAACAAGGTGCCTGAGTTGAATGGTGGCGTTCTCGTCATCGGTGGTGATGGACGCTATTACAACCGCGAAGCAATCCAGATTATTCTGCGCATGGCTACTGCCAACGGTGTTGCCCGCTGTATTGTCGGCCGTGGCGGCATCCTGTCGACTCCCGCTGTCTCTCACCTGATACGCAAGTACAAAACAACCGGCGGCATCATCCTCTCGGCCAGTCACAACCCCGGCGGACCTGATGGTGATTTCGGCATCAAGTTCAATGGCGATAATGGCGGCCCTGCCTCCGAATCCCTGACCGAGGCGATTTATGCCGAAAGTCAAAGTATCACTGAATACCTGATCTCCGATGCGGGTGATATCAGCCTTGACGAAGTGTACACGACTGAACTTGACGGCATGCCGGTCGAAATCATTGATTCTGTTGATGACTATGCCGAATTCATGGCACAACTGTTCGACTTCGATGCGATCCGTGCACTGATTGCAAAACCCGGTTTCAGCATGGCGATTGACTCCATGCACGCTGTCACCGGTTCCTACGCAAAGCGCATTTTCGAAGAGATGCTTGGCGCACCGGAAGGTACGGTAATGAACGGTATCCCGCTCGAGGATTTCGGTGGCGGACATCCTGATCCCAACCTGGTCTATGCTGCCGAACTGGTCGAAAAGACACGTGATGACAACGGCGTCGATTTTGCTGCCGCATCTGATGGTGACGGTGACCGTAACATGATTCTTGGCAAGAATTTCTTTGTCACTCCAAGCGACAGTCTTGCCGTGATGGTGGCCAATGCCACCCTGATACCAGCCTATAAAAACGGCATCAGCGGCGTTGCCCGCTCAATGCCAACCAGCCAGGCAGCAGATGCCGTAGCAGAAAAGCTTGGCCTCAACAGTTTCGAAACACCCACCGGCTGGAAATTCTTCGGCCTGCTGCTTGATGCAGATAAAATCACCCTGTGTGGTGAAGAGAGCTTCGGCACTGGCTCAAACCACGTACGTGAAAAAGATGGTTTGTGGGCCGTTCTCTTCTGGCTCAACCTGCTTGCCGTACGCAATGAATCCGTCGAGGAGATCGTCAGGTCACACTGGAAAACCTATGGCCGCAACTACTACACGCGCTACGATTATGAAGCGATCGACAAGGGCATTGCTGAACAGCTGATGGCACAGTTGACTGACAAACTACCTGGACTGGTTGGCACAGAGCTTGGTGGAAACAGGGTCTCCTACGCAGACAATTTCAGCTACACAGACCCGGTCGACGGCTCGGTTTCAAGTAACCAGGGCCTCAGGATCGGCTTTGAAGATGGTGCGCGAATCATTTTCAGACTCTCTGGCACAGGTACCGAAGGCGCCACCCTGCGTGTCTATCTCGAGAAAATCGAAAGAGACGCAGCAAACCAGCAAGCCGAGACCGCCGAGGTGATGCAACCACTCGTCGATTTGGCACTGGAACTAGCCCAGATTGTTGAACTAACTGGTCGCGACGCACCGACTGTCATCACCTGATTAAGCCGTTTGTGGGGTAAAAAAGCCCCGCAGACTGCAATTTCTCGAAATATTCATCATTTTCTTGCCTATCGAGGCGAGTTTTCAGGTAAAATACCGCGTTTTTTACGCCCGGGGCAGACTGCCTCGACACTTTCCCGTGGATACGGGAAGTATTTAACTTATTATATAGAGTACAACCATGACCGACCTGACTCACTACCGTAACATCGGCATCTTCGCTCACGTCGATGCGGGTAAAACCACCACGACCGAGCGTATTCTGAACCTGTCCGGCAAAACTCACAAAATTGGTGAGGTGCATGACGGTGAAGCGACAACCGACTTTATGGACCAGGAGCGCGAGCGTGGTATTACCATCCAGTCTGCTGCTACAACCTGTTTCTGGAAAGAGCATCAGCTGAACATCATCGATACCCCCGGACACGTTGACTTCACAATCGAAGTTTACCGTTCACTCAAAGTACTTGACGGTGGTGTTGGTGTCTTCTGTGGTTCAGGCGGTGTTGAGCCTCAGTCAGAAACAAACTGGCGTTATGCGAACGAATCAGAAGTTGCACGTATCATCCTCGTCAACAAGCTTGATCGTCTCGGTGCAGATTTCTACCGCGTCGTCGACCAGGTCGAGAATGTCCTCGGTGCAAACCCGCTGGTCATGGTTCTGCCAATCGGTACGGAAGATGAGTTTGTCGGCGTTGTCGACCTGCTGACCCGCAAGGCGTGGATCTGGGACGACTCTGGCGACCCCCACAAGTACCGCCTCGAAGACGTTCCAGCAGACATGACTGACAAGGTTGAAGAGTTCCGCGAGAAGCTGATTGAAACAGCTGTTGAGCAGGATGACGACCTGATGGAAGCCTACCTCGAAGGTGAAGAGCCATCTGTTGACGACATCAAGCGCTGCATCCGCAAGGGTACTATCGCACTTGATTTCTTCCCGACTTACTGTGGTTCTGCATTCAAAAACAAGGGCGTACAGCTGGTTCTGGACGCGGTTGTCGACTTCCTGCCTAACCCGATCGAAGTTGACCCACAGCCTGAAGTTGACCTCGAAGGTAACGAGACCGGTGAATTCGCAACTGTCAGCGTCGACAAGCCGCTGCGTGCACTGGCGTTCAAAATCATGGACGACCGTTTCGGCGCCCTCACCTTCACCCGTGTCTACTCTGGAAAGATCAACAAGGGTGACACTGTTCTGAACACCTACACAGGCAAGACAGAGCGTATTGGCCGTATCGTTGAGATGCACGCTGACTCACGTGAAGAGCTCGATTCAGCACAGGCTGGTGACATCATCGCCCTGATCGGCCTCAAGAACACCCAGACCGGTCACACCCTGTGTGATCCAAAGCAGCCTGCGACTCTCGAGCCAATGGTCTTCCCTGATCCGGTTATCTCTATCGCGATCAAGCCGAAAGACAAGGGCGGCGCCGAGAAGATGGGCCTCGCAATCAGCAAAATGGTTCAGGAAGATCCATCATTCCGCGTCGAAACCGACGAGGAGAGCGGCGAGACCATCATCAAGGGTATGGGTGAATTGCACCTCGATATTAAGGTCGACATCCTCAAGCGTACGCATAACGTTGATGTTGAAGTTGGTAAACCACAGGTTGCCTATCGTGAAACCATCACGCAGCGTATCGAAGACAGCTACACCCACAAGAAGCAGACCGGTGGTTCAGGTCAGTTCGCAAAGATTGATTACATTATCGAGCCGGGCGAAGCAGGCAGTGGTTATGAATTTGAATCAAAGGTCACAGGTGGTAACGTACCACGTGAATTCTGGCCAGCGATTGAGAAAGGCTTCAAGGTCAGCGCTGACGAGGGTGTCCTCGCAGGCTTCCCTTGCCTGGACTTCAAAGTCACCCTGACAGACGGTGGCTTCCACGCAGTTGACTCCTCTGCAATCGCATACGAGATTGCTTCGAAGGCGGCTTACCGTGCTTCCATGCCGAAAGCCGGCCCCCAGATGATGGAGCCAATCATGAAGGTAGACGTCTTCACTCCTGAAGATCACGTTGGTGATGTTATCGGTGACCTCAACCGTCGTCGTGGCATGATCAAGTCACAGGAAGCAACTCCGACCGGTGTCCGCGTAAAAGCTGACGCACCACTGAGTGAAATGTTCGGTTACATTGGTGACCTGCGTACCATGACCTCCGGTCGTGGCCAGTTCTCAATGGAATTCTCGCACTACAGTGCATGTCCTGCGAACATCGCTGAAGAGGTCATCAAAGAGACCAAGGAGCGCCAGGCAAAGAAGTAAATCACTTCTCTACCTGCAAAGGAAAAGGCGGCCGATTGGCCGCCTTTTTTTATGCATTGAACACTATCCTGAAGAAGGCTTCTACTGCTTGATGTGCTCAGCAATCAGTTCAGTCAGGCCTGTGACCTCGTGAGATAACTCGTAGTGCTCCAGTCCATCTTCGAGCATCAGGCGACAGTTGGCACATGCCGTCACGATAGTCTCGACACCATCCAACTCGGCAAGCTGCTTCTTTTTTATGTTGAAAGCCTGCAGTCGAATCTCATCGGCACGTTCATTGGCGCTTACTCCTCCTCCACCGCCACAACACCAGTTCATGTCACCGCCATCAGACATCTCCTGAAAGTTACTTGCTACCGAGTTGAGTAAATCCCTCGGCTGCTGAATCACACCTCCACGACGAGATATCTGGCACGGGTCGTGATAGGTCAGTGGCGTATCCGTCATACCCTCCAGTTGCAGACTGCCGTTCTCATGCAGTTCACTGAGGAGTTCAAGAATATGAATCACCTTGAATGGATATTGCCGTCCTATCAGGTTAGGACCTTCCCAGCGGATTGCCATGAAGGCGTGGCCGCATTCTGGACTGATAACGGATTTCACACCGAGTTCTTCTGCAGCACTCACAACGCGTTCGACAATTGTTTTTGCAGCCTCCGGATCACCGATCTGAATACCACTATTGGTCGCCTCGAAACCCTTGCTGCTGACAGTCCATGAGACGCCTGCTGCTTTGAATATCCGTGCAAGACCGGCAATATACTCCTCGAAATTGACTATCTCCATTGATGAAAAGAGTGCCATGTAATCAGCACCTGCAACGTCCATCGGAATAGTCAGGCCGGTCTCTTTCTCCACACTTCTGATTGTTGCCTGTAAAGTCTTCAGGGTCACGCCCATGGGACTGCCGATATTAATTGCTCGTTCAGTGGCTGCCTGCAACCCTTCTGGTGTATAACCGGCTGCAACGAAAGCCTCACGCTCCTTGCGTATCATGTAGGTGATATCGATCCCTACCGGGCATACCATCGAACAGCGCCCACACATGGTACAACTGTCATAGACAAGTGTCTCCCAGTTGGCAAAGTCCTCTTCAGTGACATTATCGGTCACGCCAATCATGGCGCCAAGCTTTCCCCAGAAGCTGTATTCACGCGACCATACCTTGCGCATCGGCTCTAGTTTATAGATTGGCGTATAAATCGGATCTTGCGATTCGGTTGCAAAAAGACAGGCTTCTGCACACAGCCCGCAATGCACACAGCTGGAAAAATAGGATGCAATGCGCGCATCCATCTTGTCACGCAGCGCCTGGATACCTTTCTCAAGACGTTCACTCATAATCCATGATCCTCATGTGTCATGCATCCACCCCGCGACGCCCCATGGTCGCTCCTGTGTAATTGCGACTAAAGGCAAAAGTAAATGTATGCATCAGGCTGCTGAATGGGAAATAGATCAATAGCAACTCGGCCAGAAAGAAGTGAAGTACACGCAGTGAATCATACTGCTCAAGGAGTGCTAGGCAGCCGGTCAGCATGACGAAAAAGACAAGCCAGCTGGCAGTGTGTTCGCCTATACCTGAGAGCATGCGTGTGACGGGATGCATCACCCGGTATAACCAGGCCATAATCAGCCCGGCAAATGCAATCTCGGCTGTTAGGATAAACAGCCAGCGCGGCATACCCGCCCATGCCGGAACCCCAAACCTGTCAACATAGAAATCGATATGTGGTTGTGCAAAAAAGAGCAAGGCAAAAAGCCCGACATGAAACATGTACCCCGCCACCACGATCAGCAAGGCGCGTTTTCTGACTGCAGGGCGCGCCATGAAGCGGCTCAGGATCGTTCGCATTCCACCAGCGCCTCCATCTTCACGTGGAACTGCGAGATCACCAGGTACACCAAGCCTGATAATGGAAATCAGGCGCCAGATAACCCCTATTGCAAATACGCTTACGGAAAAAGTCCAGAATGGCCCGTCAATAAAGTCAGTAAACATCAGGATGCCCCCGTCTGTTCAGCAGAGACTTCAGCTACGGGGATCTCCTTACCCGCATCATCACTTGCATGTGCAATTCTCTTCCTGATATGGCCTGCCTCCTTCATCTGCTCATACCATACGCTGTGATCTGCTTTCGCCCAGTTGGCATCAACATCACCTGTGGTAATGGCATCCATGGTTCCCTTGGTTGATAGAGCCATGAAGATATGTCCGATGACAAGGCAGATCAGCAGAATCGCGCTGACAGCATGCACCAGGGTTGCTAACAGCATCAGGTCACGTCCTGGAAGAAGATTCTGAAAAAGAATTGCAAAGCCGCTCACAGAGAGCGCAATACCGAAGAAAATCACCAGCCAGAAAAGTGTTTTCTCACCAAAATTGAAAAAGCCTGCCTTAAGCGGTTTTTTCTCGAACAGACCGCCCAGTCGTGCCATCCAGACAAAATCCCTGTAGTGCAGCATATTCTTGCTGACAAACTGGAAAAAGAAGATGATCAGGGCAAATGTGAATATGGGACCAAACAGGTCATGCCCCTCTTTTGATGCAGAGGCAAATGCAGAGAAAAAGTCACTACCCGTCAGTGGTAGCAGCGTAAAACGCCCAAACAGCAGGACAAGGCCTGTAAATGCGAGAAACAGCATACTCCCAGCCATTAACCAGTGCCCGACAAGGCTTGGGACCTTGAAACGCCTGATGATCATATCACTCTCACTGTAATGCGCTGTTCGCTTGACGAAACTGAGTCCGATCACAATAGCGAGTGATAACAGTAGTAGTGCTCCACCATAGGGTATCAATTGCTCCCGACGCAACTGACGCCATTGGTCACCGGATGCATTGATCATGGAAGTTGCATCAGCACTTCTGGCCTGGGATTTTGCTGCCGTATCCTGTTGTTGGAGTACATCTTCCCAGATAGCAGTCAGTGGGTGCTGCTGTGTCGGTTCTGCACCTCCACGTTCGCGTACAGCATTCCACAGCTCTGCGCCAGGATTGGGAACATCAATGGGTGATACTGGCGCTTTGTCGTCCTGCGACGACTGGGCATGCACAGGCGAGCCTGCGAAAAGCAGGAGACAGGCAATTACTACCAGGATCTGTATCAGGCCATGCCGAACCGCAACATTCATAAATGCTTCCTCTCAAGCGAATCAATGGACCCATTCGTGTGATCCGGGTTGCCAATCACTATGATTGGCAACCCGGAAAGCCTGGCGACATCTCCTATTCGCTGACTTTTCCCTTCATGTTACGAGATTCACGCAAGCTGGCCTTTTCATAACTGACACCCCAGTCGAGAACCGATGCACCGCGATTGACAACACGTTCACGGTAGATATTCGAGATGATATCCGCATCGCCCGCCAACAACGCCTTGGTCGAACACATCTCGGCACACAGCGGCAGTTTGCCCTCGGCCAGACGGTTGGAACCGTACTTGCGTTGCTCATCCGAACTGTGTGTCTCTTCAGGACCACCGGCACAGAAGGTGCACTTGTCCATTTTGCCGCGCGAGGAGAATGCCCCCGACTCAGGAAACTGCGGCGCACCAAACGGACAGGCATAGAAGCAGTAACCGCAGCCAATGCAGATATCCTTGTCATGCAGGACAACACCGTCGTCAGTAGTGTAGAAGCAGTCCACCGGGCATACGGCCGCACAAGGAGCGTCCGAACAGTGCATACAGGCAACCGACAGAGAGCGCTCACCGGGCTCACCATCCTTGATGGTGACAACACGGCGACGATTGACACCCCAGGGGACATCATTCTCGTTTTTACATGCCGTTACACAAGCGTTGCATTCAATACAGCGTTCTGCGTCACAATAAAATTTCATTCGAGCCATGATTTATTCCCCCTCAAGCTTTTGAGATGCGGCAAATGCTGCACTTGGATTCTTGCATCTGGGTTACAGAGTCGTAACCGTATGTCATGGCCGTATTACAGGCCTCACCGAGCACGAAGGGATCAGCACCCGCAGGATACTTGTCCCGTAAGTCCTTGCCCTGGAAGTGTCCACCAAAGTGGAACGGTGTAAAGGCCACACCAGATGAGACACGTCGTGTCACCAACGCCTTGACCTTGACCTTTGCCCCCTCGGGGGTTTCGACCCAGACATCATCACCGTCACGAACACCTGCGTTGTTTGCATCTCGCGGATGCATTTCAACGAACATATCCTGCTGCAATTCTGCCAGCCACGGATTTGAACGAGTCTCGTCACCGCCACCCTCGTATTCGACCAGTCGTCCAGTGGTCAATATGATCGGGAACTCATTCGAGTAATCCTTCGCCTGGATCGATCCGTAACGCGTCGGTAAGCGCCAGAATGACTTACGATCCTCGTAGGTTGGATACTTCTCAACCAGGTCGCGACGTGTCGTGTAGAGTGGTTCGCGATGAATCGGTACCGGATCAGGGAAGGTCCACACAACTGCCCTCGCCTTGGCGTTACCGAACGGTGCACAACCATGTTTGATAGCGACACGCTGGATGCCGCCGGAGAGGTCGGTTTTCCAGTTCTTGCCCTCAGCAAGCGTCTTCTCGTCATCTGTCAGATCATCCCACCAACCGAGTTTCTTCAGTACATCCGCACTGAACTCGGGATAACCATCTTTGATATCCGAACCGACAGAGTAACTGCCATCTGCAAGCAGGCTGACACCATCGCGTTCGACACCAAAACGGGCACGGAACGTCAGACCACCATCGGCAACCGGACTGCTTGGATCATAGAGATTTGGTGTGCCCGGGTGTTTCATCTCCGGAGTACCCCAGGATGGCCATGGCATACCGTAGAAATCACCATCGGCTGGCCCACCCTCTGCTTTCAGAGAGGTGAAATCGAAAGTCCCCCAGTTCTGCTGATGCGTCTTGAGTCGCTCAGGGCTCTGACCCGTATAACCAATTGTCCACATACCACTATTGATTTCGCGAGTGATATCTTCGATCACAGGCTCCTCGCCCTTGACCTCGATGTTCTTGGTGTACTGATCTGCGAAACCGAGCTTCTTCGCCAGCTTGTACATGATCGTATGGTCTGGCAGTGACTCGAACAATGGATCAATGACAGTATCGCGCCACTGGATGGAACGATTCGATGCAGTGACTGAGCCATAGGTCTCAAACTGTGTCGCTGCCGGCAGCAGGTAGAGACCATCTGTCCTGTCATGCATAACGGCCGAGACTGTCGGATAGGGATCGACGATGACCAGCATGTCGAGTTTCTCCATCGCCTTTTTCATCTCGGTGCCACGTGTCTGTGAGTTAGGTGCATGTCCCCAAAAGATCATCGCCCTGACATTGTCCTTCTGCGCAATATTGGCTTTGTCTTCAAGCACACCATCAATCCAGCGTGATACCGGAATGCCCTTGGTGTTCATGACATGGACATCCTTATCACCCTTCTTCTCGTATGAACCTGAGTCAAATTGTCCCTTGACCCAATCGAGATCAAGACCCCAAACACGTGCCCAGTGTGCCCATGAGCCGGGAGCCAGTCCGTAGTAACCAGGCAGTGTATTCGACAATACGCCAAGGTCAGTTGCGCCCTGTACATTATCGTGGCCGCGGAATATATTCGCACCGCCACCTGAGACACCGATGTTGCCGAGTGCCAGCTGGAATGCGCAATAGGCACGGGTATTATTGTTGCCGATGGTGTGCTGGGTACCACCCATACACCAGATGAAAGTGCCTGGACGATGATCTGCCATCGCCTTGGCTGCTGCATACACCTTGTGGCCAGGAACACCAGTGACGCGTTCAACCTCTTCAGGCGTCCACTTCTTGACCTCGGCCATAACCTCATCCATACCGTAGACACGCTGACGTATGTATTCATCGTCTTGCCAGCCGTTCTCAAAGATATGGTGCATCATGCCCCAGATGATTGGAACGTCGGTTCCTGGACGAATCTGCAGGAAATGATCGGCATGTGCTGCCGTACGAGTGAAACGTGGATCAATCACAATGATTGGTGCGTTGTTCTCCTCTTTCGCCTTGAGGATATGCAACAGCGAAACCGGGTGCGCTTCAGCCGGGTTTGAACCGATCAGCAGAATCGACTTCGAGTTATGAATGTCGTTATAGCTGTTGGTCATGGCACCGTAACCCCAGGTGTTTGCTACACCGGCTACAGTGGTCGAGTGACAGATACGCGCCTGGTGATCAACATTATTGGTGCCCCACATGGCCGCAAACTTGCGGAACATGTAAGCCTGTTCGTTGTTGTGCTTGGCAGAGCCCAGCCAGAAAGCCGAGTCAGGTCCGGACTCTTCACGGATGCTTAGCAGCTTGTCACCAATCTCGTTAATCGCCTGGTCCCAGGAGATCTTCTCCCACTTGCCGTTAACCAGCTTGGTGGGATATTTCAGGCGACGTTCGCCATGGCCATGCTCACGTACCGATGCGCCTTTTGCACAATGCGCACCGCGATTGAATGGATGGTCGAATGCCGGTTCCTGGCCAGTCCAGACACCATTTTCGACCTCCGCGATAATGCCACAGCCGACCGAGCAATGTGTACATATGGTGCGCACCTCTTTGGCACCACCCATACCAGCTTCAGCTGCCTCGGCTTTTTTCATCATGCCTGGAGTCAGGCTGGTCGCCAGTGCAGCACCACCGGCCATGATGCCGGAATTTTTCAGAAAATCACGTCGATTCATCTGCACGCCGGTTTTTGATGCCATGTGCTCAGCGGATGTTGCTGCCGAATTATCGAGGATTTGATCGGAAGTTTTTTTGAGCTTCATCATAAATCTCCTGATGCCTTGCCGGAATTCAGCTGGCAGCACCCTTGTAGTAATCGAGTACGTGCTGGCTCAGACGATAACCATCGCTCTGCTCCTGCACTGCCTTGTCTGATTCGGCATCAGCCTGCACGGCACCGGGAACGGCTAAAGCAGCAGCGGCCGTACCACCTGCAGTGACGGTCTCGCGCAAGAACTTGCGACGCGATTGTGATGTTTTCAGCTTTTTCTGTTTCATTGATTCAGTTCCTCGGGTAACTGGCTGTTCTTCTCCTGTTCACTGCTTACAGAGACAGGGTTATGTGGCCGGGTTCACATCCACACTTCCGGCGATGCCTATTTATAAAGCAAGGAAGATGCCAGCCTTATCAGGAAAATAATTACAACAATGGAGCAAAAGTCATAAGCTGGCTCATGCTATTGGTAAGAAACAGGTTAATTCAGGGGCAATTCGATCAGGCATTCATCCCCAGATAGCGTGACTCGAGGTCACAGAATGCCGAACCGAAGCGTGCCACTGAGCGATAAAAAGTCGCGCCCTGGGCATTCGCGAGATCAGCGAGGAACTTGCTGCACCATGAACCAACGTGGGCATCATAAAATGCCGCCTGCTGTTCGACCGGAACCGCATCGAGAATCAGCATCTCCATAATCTCGAAGAGTGCCGCAACATGATCTTCCGGCTCCTTGTGCGACTCATCCCTGGCAAAACCGAGTCGCTTTAGATCGTCACGCAACTCACTTAGTGGTTTCTCCATCAGGTAACCAGTCTGGTACCAGGAGCCGTATGGCACTAGCTCTCCACGACCGATCCCGATAAACAGGTCATGATATTCAGATGCAATCGAACGTGGATCAAAATCTCCACATGCAAGCGACAACATCGACAGCGACAGCAACAGCTCATTACCATTATCACCGCCAGCAACATCAAGCCCACCGAGATGATCCAGCAACGGCTGTTCAGGAGCAGCCCTCAGCAGGGCTGCCAGAATCGAGTAAATCCCGGCACGACGAGCCTGTTCTTCGGGTAATGACACAATGGGCTCTTGTGTCGTGGCAGCTTCCTGTGATGAGGTTTGCATGTAGTTATCTCGCTAGTTTTTACGTTGGTTTGTCTCAGGCTGCTTTATTGCGATACCTGCATCGATCGCATCCTGATCCTGAATCGCATCGACGACGCGACACTCTTCGCACATCTGCAGACGTTTGATGGCACGCTCGCTCTGGAACATCGGGTGCCCGGAAAGTTGATCCAGCATCTTGCTGATCATGCCCTTGCTGGCAAACGGCTTACCGCATGAGCAGCACAGAAAAGGCGCTTCCTCGTGCAAGGTGACCAGTTGTCGGCGCTTCTCGACACTGGTCAGCAGGCGTGTTTGGAGGGTTATTGCATTCTCCGGACAGGCACTCTCGCACAGACCGCACTGCACGCAGTTCTGTTCGATAAACTGCAACCTGGGCTCATCATTACCCGCCTGTAGCGCCTTTACCGGGCAAACGGATGTACAACCCATGCAGAGAGTACAAGCGGAACTCTCTACCTCAATTCGGCCAAAAGCCGCATCGTCCGGCAGGGAAATCATCTCAAGGCTTGATCCTGACTGCTGAAACAGGTGATCAATTGCAAGAAACAGCATGGTGCGTTTCTCGTTAAAGGATTCGAACGCTGCAGCACTGATCTGCGGCATCTTCGCACCGCTTGCCTTGCCGATCTCTTCCGCACCGAGAAAACGGATCAAATTTGCCGGGTAAGCCATGCCATGAAGGATTGAATCTGCAATCTTCATCTGCTCATCAAGATTCAGGCGTATCCCGCGCAGCACAGACTCCCCGTCTGCCAGTAATACCTCTTGTGCTCCCCAGGCAAGCGCTGACAGCCAGACCTCAAGACCGACACTGCCGAGTTCCTCGACGACCAGTAGCAATATGTTTGGCTGAAGTTCTCCGAGTGACATCGCGTCTGCCTCAGAAGCAAACAGCACGACAGGATCATTACCGCCTGCTTCAAGATACTTTTTCAGCATCAGGTGCACACGCCTGAGAGTATCTGCGGGTGATGGATAAGCATAGCGCATGGCACCGGTAGGACAGACGCTGGCGCAGACACCACCACCCTGGCAGAGATTGGGATTGACCTCAACTGACTCGCCGATCGAGATAATCGCATCTGCCGGGCATGCAAGAATACAGCGCTCGCAGCCTTCTCTGCCTGCACGAGCGTGCGCACAGATATCCGGATCATAGTCAAAAAAGCGTGGCTTCTCGAAAGTACCGACCATCGGGGCGATTTCGAGCAGTGCGCGGTCCATCTCCTGTGGCTCAGTTGAAAAGTACCAGTAACCCGGAGGCAGAAATTCCGCGCCGATCAATGGTTTTTCGCCAAAATCAAGCACCATGTCGCTCTCTATTCGCTGAAAGCTGGGCTTTCCCGGCTCTCCAAGCTCAATAACAAAGGCGCCAAGATGACCATTAATCCTGACCTTGCGTCCGCCGACGGCGACAACGGGAACACCAGGCTCTTCGCTACCTTTCTGCAACAGCACCTCGGCATGCAATGGTGGTTCGATACGATTGGCGAACAGCTGCGCCTCCTCATCACCAACCACCAGTACACGTCCACGTGAGGTGTACTGCACAATACCGGTCGGACTGACTGCGAGGCTGTCAACGGCAGCACAGGCCGTTGACCGCGCTTGTCTGTTACGTTCCTGCTCCAGGCTCTGCTCCATCTGGTTTCTTACCTCTCTATTGGCTCAATTGCCACTCACATAGAAGTTCTAGGTTTCTGACTCAACATCCAGGTCATCCATCTCTGCATCACCTTCATCGGTGACACTCTCATCGACGACTGTTATATCGGGCACCTCTTCCAACTCTTCAGCCTCATCTGAATTCATCGCCTCCTCGAGCCTGCGTTTCGCCTCCATCTCGAGTTGATGGCGCATATCGGAAGTGACGATATCGCCAAGCAGTTCAAACTTGGTAAAGTCCTCTGCGTATTCATCGAGTTCACTAATGAAATTGAACTCTGGACTATGGAAAAGCTTCCTCAATGCCAGCTTGCGTAAACCCTCACTCACCTTTGGCGACATGAAGGGTGAAAAATCGGAATCCGCTGTCAAGCTTTCAATCGGTGGCATATCTTCATCGGTCGGCAACGCCTCTTCTGCTTCTGCAATCTCTTCCGGTTGCTGTTCGATATCACCTGTTTCTACAAGCCGTGCCTCGCTTTTGCGCCTGCTGAAACGCTGCATGAAGGACTCATCACGCAATTCATCGTCAGCAACAGTATCGCTATGAGACGCCTGTTTCATGATGCCCTCTCACGCCCCTGCTTCTTCCAGTCGACCAGCTTGCGTTTCTTTTTCTTCTCGGCGACATAGTGTGCAAGCACATAATCCTCGGTCCAGCGATAAAGTTCCGGTGGCACATCAACACTGTAGACTTCACCTTCCGCTTCGAGGTAACAGTGCGCCTCGTCAAAGCTCATGGTGACAAGGAAAGGTTCCGGCATTCCGGTGCCGCTCTCCTCCGCATCGTAGGCAACAATGTAGCAGCGCGGCGTTTCGGTCATCATGTTGTGGTAATAGCTCTCGCACTGGTCGACATAGAGTGCAACCTGCAGGCCACCGTAAAGATAGTGTTGTACACCCTCCTCCTCATGAACCAGCTGCGCCTCTCTGCGCGGAAGATGATCCTGGCTACCAACAGTGACACCAACCGCAGACCAGACATAATCGACCCACTGACTCTTCGCCTCGCGACGCTCGAGAATCACTGCAACAGGAAAATGCTCAACCACCTTCTCCGCCTGATCATTCAGTGCTGTCGGTTCCACCTGCTCTCCTTTCAAATCAACTTGCGTAATCACTATAAAGAGCAAGTTATGTACCAGAGTCTCTCCAACAACCAGCATTGGCGAAATAACAGCTGTTTTAGAGGAATATAAGCCACTGAAATCCAATCGAACTGTCCCACAATGTCCATGCTGCCTGAAATCAATTGGTCAAAATGTATCAGTTCGAGGGTATAATCGAGGGTTATCAGGAAGTGAAAATCGGCAAAATGACTGTCGTACAAAGGTTGCACTCCCTGCGGGAATGCTTCTTGCAAAGTGTTCAATCTGATGCTGTACTGCCGATGCATGCGAAATCACGGGAGATGCCATGAATGGCACAACACCAACTAATGCAACTGACAGACTCGTAGACCGATTCGGGCGCAAGGTAAACTATCTGCGCATGTCGGTTACTGACAGGTGTGACCTGCGCTGCGTCTACTGCATGTCGGAAGAGATAAAATTCATCCCGCGAGAACAGCTGTTGACTCTTGAAGAGATCATCAGTATCGGCCAGACGGCCATCAGTCTGGGCGTCAACAAAATTCGTATTACAGGCGGTGAACCTCTCAACCGCCGTGACATCATGATGGTGTTCGAGGAACTCGGTAAAACCGAAGGACTCGATGATCTGACACTGACTACCAATGGCACGCAGCTGCCGCGCTATGCAGAACAACTGCGCAAGGCAGGCGTCAAGCGGATCAATGTCAGTCTCGACACTCTCAAACCTGAACGCTTCACCGCGCTGACGCGCAACGGCAAACTCGAACGCGTATTCGCCGGCCTGGATGCTGCACGCGATGCCGGTATCGAGAAAATCAAGCTCAACACCGTCATTCTGGAAAACCGCAACCATGACGAAATACTGGAACTGACCGAGTTTGCTATCAAGCATGGCTACGACATCAGCTTCATCGAGGAGATGCCGCTCGGCGTGGTCAACAGCCACGATCGTGCAGAAACCTATTACTCCACAGACCGCATCATGCAGGACCTGTCGAGCGAACATGAACTGCTCCCAACCACGGAGAGCACCGGCGGTCCCTCGCGCTACTACCGTATTCCCGGCATCGACAGCCGCATCGGTTTTATCTCGCCGCACAGCCACAACTTCTGCGACACTTGCAACCGCGTGCGCCTGACTGCTGAAGGGAATCTACTGCTGTGCCTCGGGCAGGAACACTCGATGGATCTGCGCCACGTGATTCGCTCATCTCCCGGCGACAGTGAAGCCCTGCGCAAAGCGCTGATCGACTCAATGCATCTCAAACCCGAGGGACACGAATTCGATCTTGAGGCCAAGCCAATCATCTTTCGTCACATGAACCATACTGGCGGATAACAGGCCATGAGCGGGACAGCAAAAGCCAAACCCCGTCACCTGCCTGAAATGACCAATGCCGGCCTGCGTCCTGCACACGATGTTGTCGCCGTCGATGAATATGGAAACCAGCGTGCCGGTCAGGTTGCCGGTGAACGTCCGCTGACACTCTTTCTCGACGATCGTGAGATCGTCACCCTGATGACGCTCGGCACACACCCGGAGATGCTGACCCTCGGTTACCTCCTTAATCAGCGTCTTGTCCCCTGTCTCGAGTCTGTAGATTCAATCCGTGTCGACTGGGACAAACAGGCAGTCACAGTAGAGACCTTTGAACGCATCACGGATCTTGATGAAAAACTCAAGCACCGTACGGTCACCAGTGGTTGTGGTCAGGGCACCGTATTCGGCCGCATGGGAGAACAGATCGAAAAACTGCGCGTTCCACAGACAGATATCTATCAATCACACATCTACAAGCTACTCGATTACCTCAACAACTATAACGAGGTCTATCGCCAGGCTGGTGCAGTACATGGCTGTGCCCTGTGTGGCTTTGGCGAACAGACAGATCCCTTTGTCGACCTCTTCGTCGAAGATGTCGGCAGGCACAATGCAGCTGATTCAATCAGTGGCCACATGTGGCTCAATGCCACCAGGGGTGAAGACAAGTGGTTCTATACAACCGGCAGACTGACATCAGAGATGGTCATCAAGGTTGCGCAGATGGGCATCCCGGTCGTTCTGTCACGGTCAGGTGTCACGCAGAAGGGACTTGAACTGGCACAAACGATCGGAGTCGCCCTGATTGCAAGAGCCAAGGGGAAACACTTTCTCGCCTATCACGGTGCCGAGAGAATCCAGTTCGATGCGATACCGCCGCAAAGACCGCACTCCGACAAGACCAAACAGAGCAGTTCCAAACGCGATTCAGAAAGGACGCAGGCATGAACGCCAGAATGCAGCCAGAGCAGCATGATGTTTTCATGAGTGTCAAACAGGTTGCTGCCTACCTGCACGTCAATGAGAAAAAAATCTATGCCCTGGTCAGTGAAGGTGGAATACCTGCCACCAAGGTCACCGGCAAATGGATGTTCCCGCGTGAACTGATTGATCGCTGGATTCTGACCTCGTCTCACGGTGGACTGTTAACCGATCGCCTGGTCATTGCCGGCAGTGACGATCCTCTTCTGTATCGCATCATCATGGCATTTGCACACGACATTAATTCCCATGCACAGGTTGGTTACACACCCACCGGCACCCGCCTTGGGCTTGACCTGCTCGAAGCACACCGCGTCGATGTCAGTGCCATTCACTGGGGTCCGGAGAGCGAAAGCCGTACACGTCATCCCGCCCTGCTGCAGCAACACAAGCCCCACAAGGAGTGGATTCTGATACGGGCCTTTGCACGCGAACAGGGGCTCATGGTGCACCCGGATGTGCTCGCCAAAACAGATGACCCGGAAAAACTGACCAACTCAAGGTACCGCTGGGCACAACGCCAGGCCGGTGCCGGTGCACAACGCTTCCTGCTGGAAATGAGCAACAGGTGTCCGGGTGGCGAAGAGCTCAATGTGACCGCCACGACACTGAGCGAACGCGAGGCAGCATCTGCTATCGTCATGGGACAGGCGGATGTTGCACCTGGTGCACGTTCCGCTGCCAATGAAGCCGGACTTGGTTTTATCTCTTTTGGTTGGGAGGCCTTCGACCTGGCGCTGTCGCGCGGTATCTGGTTCCGGAGGCTCTTTCAGGATTTGCTAGGGCGCCTTCAGTCAGGTGCCTGCAAGCAGGTTGCCGACAATCTCGGCGGTTATGATTTCACCCACAGCGGTGAGATGATCTGGGGAGATGAGTAAACTGTTCTAGCCTTCTTCCGCTTCCCACGCACGGCACTTCCTGTCAAGCGTTTTGCGCGACACACCGAGCAGGCGTGCAGCTGCAGATTTATTCCCACTCTCCAGTTCCAGCACCCTGAGAATATGCTGGCGTTCAACTGTCTCCAGTAACAACTCGTTGGCATTTTCACCAAGCGCCCCTGAACCACTGGCGACAGAAAAGTCAGTACCATCAAGACATTCACTCGGACAGTTTCTGAGCAGCAAACATCGCTCGACAACATTCTTCAGTTCACGCACGTTACCCGGCCAGTCGTGCTGTTTCAGGCGATGCAACGCAACCTTGTCGATTTGTGGTTGCGGCAGTCCGAGTTCTGCCGAGATCGTGGTGGCAAACCATGACGCGAGTTCGGGTATATCCTCTTTACGCTCGCGCAAAGTCGGCATTCTGATGGTGAGGACATTGAGACGGTAGTAGAGGTCGGCGCGAAAGGTTCCCTGCTCGACAGCAGTCTTGAGGTCACGATTGGTCGCCGCCACGATACGTACATCAACAGGTACAGAATGATTGCCACCGACCGGCCTGACCTCGCGCTCCTCCATGACACGCAGCAGGTGGGTCTGCATCGTCATTGGCATTTCGCCAATCTCGTCGAGAAAAATAGTGCCGCCATTGGCGTAGAAGAAGAGACCATCGCGCGCCTGCGTGGCGCCTGTGAATGCACCCTTGGCATGTCCGAAGAGTTCACTTTCAAGCAACTCGCCTGTCATGGCACCGCAATTCACAGGTACAAAACCGCCGCTCCTGCCGCTCCAGTCGTGAATTGCACGAGCAGCAAGTTCCTTTCCGGTTCCTGATTCCCCGTCAAGAAGCACAGTCGACGGCATAGGGGCTACACGCCTGATGACATCGCATACCGCGGTAACCACAGCACTGGAACCGATGAGACCACCATTCACACAACTTCCTTCAACTGACTGCTGTGGACTAATGGCGTCACCCTGCCTCTCTGCACTGTCCAGGCATAGCCTGGCTGCCGTTACCACCTCTTCTGGCACAAAGGGCTTTACGAGAAAGTCGGCAGCGCCGAGACGTAATGCCTCGATTGCCGCTTCCTGTTCAGTTGCCGCTGAAGTAAAAATCACAGGTGTGGCATCACCCTGTTTGCGGAGCTGGCGAACGAGTTCGAGTCCCGGGTAGTCGGGCAGATGACTGTCACTGATCACCAAGTCGAAATGAATTCGCGACAACAGCTCCTCTGCTGCAGTCGCATTTTCTGCCACTTCGACCAGGTCAAACAACGGGGAAAGGCTTTTACGCAGAACAGACAGCAAGGAAGGATCGGCATCAACCAGTAACAGTGATGTCAGTCTTGCAAGTTGATTGACTTCAGTAACAGACTCTTTTTCGGAATGCATCTGATTCCTTATGTATTGAGTAATCGTTTAACTGAAAGATATGGCACTTAAGACAGAAAAGTTCTTATCTTTCGGGCTTTCAAGACAACTATCTGGGTCATTATGTCTGCATTTATCAGTAAGTCAAACGATTAGTTGTGACATTTTGGCCTGCAATTTCTAAGGAATATGCCGCTTTTCGCCACTGGCATCCTATTTGCAAGTTAAAGCAGTTGCTATTCCAACATTCTGGTTTAGAGGGATGACATGACAAGAACTGTAAAATTGCTATTTGCACTATTCACGCTGCTATTCAGCGCTGCCATTGCATGTGCTGCAGACAACCAGGTGATTCGTCTCGCTACCACCACCAGCACGGTCAATTCCGGACTGCTCGACAAATTACTTCCCAATTTCGAACAGGAGAGTGGCTATCAGGTTCATGTCATTGCGGTTGGTACAGGCAAGGCATTGCGCATGGGACGCGATGGTGATGTCGATGTCGTGCTTGTACATGCGCCAGCTGCAGAACAGAAGTTTGTTGCCGATGGCTATGGTGAACAACGCTTTGCCGTGATGTACAACAGCTTCGTGATCCTCGGTCCTGCAGAAGATCCTGCTGGCGTAAAGAAAGCCAAGACAACATCTGATGTACTTGCAAAGATTCACTCTACAAATGCATTCTTTGTCTCACGCGGTGACGACTCCGGCACGCATAAAAAGGAACTAAGCCTGTGGAAAGATGCCGGGCTGACTCCGTCTGGTGACTGGTACCGAGAAGCCGGACAGGGAATGGGGAAAGTGATCCAGATAGCCGATGAAATGAATGCCTATACCCTTGCCGACAAGGGCACCTGGCTGGCCTATCGTGAGAAGAGTAGATTAAGAATCACTTTCCAGAGCGATACCAAACTGCATAATCCTTACGGCATCATCGAGGTCAGCAAGTCTCTCTACCCTGATCTCAACCACTCGGGCGCGGAAGCCTTAATCACCTGGATCACCAGCAAGGATGCACAACAGCAGATCGCCGACTACCGTATACACGACGAGCAACTGTTTGTACCATCGGCTGCACAGACAGCCATGCACCTGGACAAATAACCTGTATGACATCACTATGGGACACCGTCGGAGATGCGATGCAACTGTTGTTCGCTGCCGATCCCGAGCTTTGGGGAATCATAGGCATCTCCTTCAAAGTCTCCATGAGCGCACTGTTGCTGGCACTGCCAATCGGGCTGCTGATTGCGTTTGGGCTCGCCTACGGTAATTTTATCGGCAGGCGATTTCTTATCACTTCGTTCAACACCCTGCTCTCTTTTCCGGCTGTTGTCGTCGGTCTCACTTTTTATATTTTACTGTCGCGACAAGGGCCACTGGGAGAGTGGCGCCTGTTGTTCACACAGCCTGCGATGATCATCGGACAGATGGCGCTGGCGATACCGATACTGGTCGCCATGGGCCACTCGGCACTGCAGGCGATAGACCGACGTGCATGGGAAACGGCCAGGACGCTTGGCGCAAGCCTGCCCAGGGCAACCATGACAATCATGCGAGAAGCACGTTTTGGTTTACTGGCCGCACTGCTCGCGGCTTTTGGCCGAATTATCTCCGAGGTTGGTGCTTCAATGATGCTTGGCGGAAATATTCTGCATTACACGCGTAACATCCCTACCGCTATTGCACTTGAAACCAGCAAGGGTGAATTTGCCCAGGGCGTTGCACTTGGGCTGGTTCTGTTGCTGATGGCCTTCACCCTCAACGGCATGCTGCAACTCGTACAAGGTAAAGGAAGGCTCGCCGCATGATCAGCATCAAGTTCAGGGGGATCGAAAAATCCTTTGCTCGCAGAAAAATTCTCGATTGCGTCGACATCGAACTTGCTTCAGGAGCGTGCCTGCTACTGTGTGGAAAAAATGGCAGCGGCAAATCAACCCTGCTGAAAATACTTGCCGGAATGGAACGGCCGGATCATGCTGAAATCGAACTGGGTGGTAAAACCTACAGTTGGCGCGAGGCGAAAAAAATCCTGCTCCACAAAAGCATCTACCTTCACCAGAGTCCCTACCTGTTCGAAGGCAGCGTATGGCGCAACCTCGACTACCCCCTCAGTGGCGCACGTGCTGCACGCCGCAGCGAAATCGAATATGCACTCGAGTGGGCCGATCTGGCGGAACTTGCAGATGAAAATGTCGCACATCTCTCTGGTGGTGAACGCCAGCGCGTTGCCCTGGCGCGCGCCCTGCTAAGGAAACCCCAGGTGATGCTGCTTGATGAACCAACAGCCAACATGGATACAGACTCTCGTCAGCGCACACTCAGCCTGCTGGAACAGCTGAAACAGGAAGGCATCGCGCTAGTTGTTGTCACCCATGACCCGGTGCATTTTATCGGCAAGGGTGAACAGCGCCTGATGCTGCAAAGTGGTAAACTCACTACTCCGGAAGAGCCACTGGTTGCAGGAAACATCAGTGAGCTCAAACCAGTCAGCAAGGTGGGTAGTTAAACAAAAGATGCAGACAACAGAACAACAGCAGGTCACGGCTCTAATACTCGCCGGTGGACGCGGCAGCCGTATGGGCGGACAGGACAAGGGTCTCACCCCGCTTCTGGGCAAGCCGATGATCGAATTCATACTGGAACAGATTGCTCCGCAGGTTGATCATGTCGTGATCAACGCCAATCGCAATCTCGATGAATACCAACGCTATGGACACCCGGTAATCAGCGATAGCCTAAACGATTACCAGGGCCCGCTGGCAGGCTTTGCTGCCGGCCTTGAACATTCACCGACAGAGTTGATGATCACCCTCCCCTGTGACGGCCCCACCTTGCCACACAGACTGGTGTCAAAACTGCTTGAGGCTCTGCAGTCGGATGATGCCGACATCGCAGTTGCTCACGATGGCAAGCGTCTACAACCTGTCTATGCGCTGATGAAACGATCACTGTTGCCGAGCCTGCATGAATTTCTTGCCAACGGTGATCGCAAAATCGATCTCTGGTACCCGAAACACAAAATGGTCACGGCCGACTTCAGTGAAGTCGCCAAATCATTCAATAACGTCAATACACCGGAACAGCAGGCAGAAGAAGAAGAAGCCAGGCTTAGTCACCAGCCGCTGAACAGAGAGAAGGAGAGCGTCTGATGGATTTTCCAATTCCCCTGGTTGGTTTTGCCGCATGGAGTGGTACGGGGAAAACAACCCTGCTTAAACACCTCATCCCGATTTTACGTGCAAGGGGCATTCGCATCGCCGTGGTCAAGCATGCGCATCACACATTTGATGTCGACCATCCGGGAAAAGACAGTCACACGCTGAGACACGCAGGTGCTGAACAGGTCATGCTGGCATCGTCGAAACGCTATGCATGGATGCGTGAACTGCCGGACAATCAGAAAGAGCCAACCCTGGCTGACGCCTTGCATTACCTTGATACAGACGGCATTGACCTGGTTCTGGTAGAGGGTTTCAAAACCGAGCAATTCCTGAAGATCGAATGCCACCGCCCTGCCGCAGGCAAGCCACTGCTCTATCCTGATGACCCTAATATCATCGCGATTGCGTCAGATCAGCCTCAAAATGAGGATCCGGGTATACCGCAGTTGTCGCTGAATGATCCGACGGAAGTCGCTGACTTTATCCTCAAAAAAATTCTCGCCTGGGCAGACTAAAATTAACGGAGGAGATTCATGACAGAAATTAAAATTGCAATCTCCTGTGCAGATGCATCAGATACAAAATCTCTGAAAGTCTCACAGGCACGTCAACAGATTCTGGACAGCGTCTCCCCAATCCAAGCTGAAGAGAAAAAACCATTGCGCAGTGCACTTGGCCGTGTCCTGGCTGAGACAATCAAATCACCTCTCGACGTACCGGGTCATACCAACTCTGCGATGGATGGCTACGCAATGCGTGGAGAGGAACTACCTGCAGACGACACACTTGCACTGAAAGTGAGTGGCACCGCCTACGCCGGCAACGGTTACAACGGCAGCTGTGAACCAGGGTGCTGCATACGCATCATGACAGGTGCCCCCATGCCAACAGGCTGTGATACCGTCATCATGCAGGAGCATGCAGAACGCATTGGCGATGACGTGATCAGGATCGGCAGCGGCCACAGGACGGGACAGAACGTGCGATATGCAGGCGAGGATATTCCGCGCGGCAGCACTGTTTTCGAAGTTGGTCGCACACTGACACCGGCAGATATCGGCATCCTCGCATCACTTGGTGTGGCAGAAGTTAAAACAAGAGTGCGCCCGCGAATCGCCTTCTTCTCTACCGGTGATGAACTGGTCGGTGTAGGAGAAACGCTTGCCGAAGGTGAAATCTACGACAGCAACCGCTACAGCCTCTACGGCATGCTGCGCAGACTCAACGTCGACATCATTGATATGGGTGTCATACCAGATGATCAGGATGCCCTCAGAAAAGCCTTTAAAGATGCTGCCCGAATCGCTGACATGGTGATTACTTCCGGTGGTGTCTCTGTCGGCGAGGCAGACTACACCAAGCCGATTCTCGATGAACTGGGCGACATGCACTTCTGGCGTATCGCCATGAAACCGGGCAGACCGCTGGTGTTTGGAAAACTCGGTGACGCCCTCTTCTTCGGCCTGCCCGGTAACCCGGTTGCAGTCATGGTGACTTTTTACCAGTTTGTCCAACCGGCAATCGAGATTCTCGCATCCGGCAAGGCGAAACAGCAGCTGATGATCGCGGCAAGCGCAAGCCGAGACATTCGCAAGCGTGCGGGTCGTTTTGAGTTTCTGCGAGGTTTATTCGAACAGGATGACAACGGGAAATTCACTGTTGCACCGACAGGCACGCAGGGATCAGGAATTCTCACTTCGATGAGCAAAGCGAACTGTTTCATTCATTTGCCGGAAGAGAATGCCGGTGTCGCAGAGGGAGAGACAGTGCTGATACAACCGTTTGATGCGTTGATCTGAATTGAATAAAACCTGCTAATCCATACTTCCGTCATCGTGGGGATTGCGAGTTTATTTAATCCTCTCAAGATATCCCACGCCACCAAGATTCCGCATCTGGCGCAGTATACGCTTCTGACGTTCGACCACGTAGGCATCAGGTCTGTCTGCAGAATAGGCCCTGGGATTGGGTAAAACTGCCGCCAGAAGCGCCGCCTGCCGATCCGACAGGTAACGTGCTGATGACCTGAAATAGATCTGACTTGCCGACTCGGCACCGTAAATCCCGTTACCAAACTGGACGCTGTTGAGGTAAACCTCGAGAATGCGTTCCTTACTCCACATCAACTCGATAAGCAGTGTGATTCCGGCCTCGATCACCTTGCGCACATAACTTCGCCCGCTCCATAGAAAGAGATTCTTTGCCAGCTGCTGGGTCAATGTACTGGCGCCACGCGATGCAGTGTTACTCTCAAGCACCTTCATGATTTCAACAGTATCGAAGCCATAGTGCTCAGGAAAACGCTGGTCTTCGGATGCAATCACGGCAAGTGCCAACTGGGGACTGATTTCGCTGTATTTAACCCAGTCGTGACGAACAGGCTCGTGTTGATTCGGTTGCTGCCATGCATTCCATGATGCCTGCAGCATGAAAGAGGTCGTCGGAACCGGAACCCATCTGAATACCAAGACTAAAATCAGTAGTAAAAGAATAGGTAAGAGTACAGAGAGAAAAAGCCACTTTTTAAGGCGGCTTTTACGGGATGATTGACGTGACACGCTTCACCTTAAATCAGTCTACTCAGGGCGCATATGCGGAAACAGCAGCACATCCCTGATCGACGGTGAGTTGGTCAGCAGCATAACGAGTCGATCTATTCCGATACCCTCGCCCGCAGTTGGCGGCATGCCGTACTCGAGTGCACGTACATAGTCGGCATCAAAATGCATCGCTTCATCATCACCGGCCTCTTTCTCCTGCACCTGCTGGCGGAAGCGTTCTGCCTGGTCCTCGGCATCGTTGAGCTCGGAGAAACCATTTGCGATTTCACGCCCGCCGACAAAGAACTCGAATCTGTCGGTAACAAAAGGATCATGATCACTGCGGCGAGCGAGAGGTGACACCTCGGTCGGATAGGCAGTAATGAAAGTCGGATCCATCAGGCGGTGCTCGACTGTCTTCTCGAAAATCTCGATCTGTACCTTGCCAAGACCATAGCTCGGCTTCAGCGGAATATCCAAGCTCTCGGCCACCTTGCAGGCAGCATCGTAATCATCGACCTGCGCAGCCGTGAGGTCCGGGTTATATTGCAGAATGCTATCGCGTACTGACAGGCGCGCGAAGGGCTTGCCGAAATCATAATGGTCACCCTGGTACTCGACAGTTGTCGAACCCAGCACATCCTGAGTCAGACTACGCAGCATCTCCTCGGTCAGGTCCATCAGGTCGTTGTGATCTGCATAGGCCTGGTAGAACTCGAGCATGGTGAATTCAGGATTATGGCGTGTTGAGAGACCCTCGTTACGGAAATTACGGTTGATTTCGTAAACGCGCTCAAGACCACCGACAACCAGTCGCTTGAGGTAAAGCTCCGGAGCGATACGCAGGAACAGATCCATATCGAGCGCGTTATGAAAAGTAATAAATGGACGCGCTGCCGCACCACCGGGAATCACCTGCATCATCGGCGTCTCGACTTCCATGAAATCACGCTGATTGAGGAAGTTACGGATGTACTGCACAACCTGGGTACGCAATCTGAATGTATCGCGTGATGCCTCACTCATAATCAGGTCGAGATAGCGCTGACGGTAACGCTGCTCCTGGTCAGTGAGACCGTGGAATTTTTCCGGTAAGGGACGCAGTGACTTGGTCAGCAACTGCACCGAATCACAGCGGACTGAGAGTTCGCCCTTGTTGGTTTTTGTCAGCTGCCCCTCGGCACCAATGATGTCGCCGATATCCCAGTCCTTCTTAAAACCTGTGTAGGCATCCTCGCCAATCGCATCACGCGCGATATAGAGCTGAATGCGGCCTGACATATCCTGCAGGTGGGCAAAACTCGCCTTGCCCATGATGCGGCGACTCATGACGCGTCCGGCAACCTTGACACGCAAACCCAGTTCCTCGAGCTCTTCCTTGCTCTTCTCGCCGTACTCGGCATGCAGTTCACCTGTGACTACGTCACGGCGGAAGTCATTCGGGAAAGCCTTGCCCGATTCACGCAGGGCATCGAGTTTTTCACGGCGCTGCGCGATCAACTGGTTTTCGTCTAGCTGCTGGTCTGTTACGGGATCTGTCATCGAAAGAAGTCGTTAGTAATCACAATGGCCGGGGATTATAACAGTTTGAGGGTTATTAGTGACCTGTTTCCTGCCTGATTTCCCCGTGTGTAGGAGAATGGTCGTCATGCCGACCTTGAGCCGGTCTCCATAAGGGCGTGCGCTGTTCTGGATGGACCCCGGGTCAAGCCCGGGGTGACGAATCTTGCATGCGACTATCGCAGAAAAGTATTGATATTCCCCTGCCAACTGAAATGACGGCGCTCACCCTGTGCCCGCGTCAGACTTTTTACCAGTCCGGCATTATTGCCGAGCGCTTCAAGCCGTGCGAGAGTCATGTCGAGTGTCGCCTCTCCATCTTTGCCGATTTCAAGAGTCCCGCTGGCATCCAGCCCGGTTTCGCCCAACGGTTGGAATTCAACCAGGGTCTGACCTGCCTCGTTGATGCTGACTTCAGCAACAAAATCACCCAGGTTCTGTGGTTGCAGTGTCAGATTAGTGAGCCTGACACTTCCTTCGAGCGTTTTTACACCCTGCTCTTCTGACCAGGACGCATCATCAATCAATGCATCAACCTCTGCATCAAGAACCAGGCCAGGTAAATGCTTACCACTCATCTCGAGCAACCATGCCAGCCTGGTCTGCAAGTGCAGGTTCGAGAGGCTAGCAGAACCGAAAGGCGACAAGGAGAGATCACCATCAAGCTCAAACTGACCGGCGTTGCTCAGTTCAACTGCATTACCCCAGCTTGCGAATAACAGGTCAAGAGGATTGAAAGACCAGTTCAGCTCGCCCGCGTCGATCCGGTCATACTTTACCCTGGATGCGCGACCAGACCAGAAACTCCCCTCGACACCCGAGAGTGACAGCAGAGGAAACTGTTGCGCAAGCTGTCCAGCGAGCAGGTTTGCCGGTGCCCTGGCGAGAAGCAGGAATAAAAACAGAATGATAAAAGCCGGAATGATCCAGCGCAGCCTGATATTCATGGGCGTGAGAGTGTCAGGCGGGCACTGACAATGCCCGTGGCTCCGTCAACAGGTCTGATGGTTGCCTGTTCGACGCTTACACCATAATCGCCATAGAGCTTGCCAAGACGCTCCATCAGTACTGTAAAAGCAACACTGTCGATAGTCACACGCAGGCGTTTTTGACCCTCCGGCTGCATGCCCGATGGCACAATCGACTTCTCTTTCAGCACCGAGCTGACACGTGCAATCAGGGTGCGTCCATCATTGCGATTGCGGTTTCCATGGCCAGCCTGCAGGGCACGAATCTCCGCACTGGCGCCAGCCATCCAGTTAACCATGCTCGTCCTGCTGTCAATATTCGCCTGTAACTCACTCTTGTGCTGGGCCTGTGGCCTGAGGAGCAACAGGTAGAAGAGAAAAAGAATCAGGAAGACTGATGCAATCGTGATCAGCAGCTGTTCCTGCTGTGTGCGCTGTGCAAACCATTCACGAATATTCATGACTTTTGCTCCGATACAACCAGTCGTCCACGAACAACACCGGACTCCGAGGTGATCGCCTTGAGTTCGACATTGAGCGTATCCTTCTGCATCTTTTGCTGAAGCTGTTCAATCGCTTCAACCGATGATGCACGGATATCAATTTCCAGTACCTGGCGATGAAAGCGCAGTGACTCAATGCTCTTGGCGGGCAATTGGTGCAAATGGCGTCCGCTCACTGCGAGGTAGTCGAGAAAACGTTCATCCGCTGCACCACGCTCACGTTTCAGTTTGGCAAGACGATTACGCATCTCGGAGACAGGACGATTAGATACCTGCTCACCGGGGAATGCCTCTGAATAGAGTGTTCGCATCTGTGACTCAAGTTGATCCAGCTGTGTCTGCAGACGTGCATTCTCGATTCCGTTAATGACCACCAACAGCAGCAGTGACACGGCAGCAAGGCTTGCAGCAATCAGCCAGTTGCGGCGACCGCCCTCAACCTCCTGGCGAATCCTGAAAACACCCTGCAACAGGTTGTGTGCCCTGTCGCCACTCTCGCTCCAGTAGTGCTGGAATAGTCCGATCCTTGCTGTAAGCGGATCATCAACATTCATCTCCTGCTGCTGCCATGCAAGGCTATCCAGTTGTGGCAGTTCGGCCAATTGAGATGAGTCTTGCTGACGAAAATCGAAAACATCGACCTTCAACGCTTCTTCCGTTTCTGCTTCTGCCTGCGCATGAGACTCACATTCGAGCAGTGAGTGCAGGTTATCACTGTCAAAACCATATCCTGCAGCTGAACTTTTACGTAAAACGGAGTGATCATCTGTAACCAACAGGCTCCAGGATCCGCTATTGACCGGAAGAAGCAGTGTTTCAGGAATCACATGGAGTTCACTGAAGCTATGCTGCGAAAGCTGGTCAAACAGCTTCTGCATCTGCTGCCTGCTTGTGACTGCGACACTTGTCTGGCCGTCCGCTGCACGATTCATCACCGCGAAATGGAGCTGTTCGACATCTTCTGCCAGCTCTTCCTCGAGTGCGAATGGTAACGCAGCAATAAACTGCTTGTCTGACTTTGCAGGAACCTGCACCTTCAGCAGGCTTACCATCACGGCAGGCAACACCAGTAACAGCTTCTGCCCTGCTGCTTCCTGCAGGAGTTCATCAAGCGTTCCCTGCTGTGCGGCTGCGGATGGCGAAGTGCCAACAAAACGCATCCACGAACAAGTCTCTAACGACTCATCCGGGCAGGCAATGTAAGTAATATTCATGGATGGCATTCTATCTTAATTAGTTGCTATTCGATAATTGTTGGTTGTTCAATACACACATCATTCTGCACCACCAAACTCGCGCATCAGGGTCCTTGCTTCCCGCTCATTCCTGTTAATCAGCTGTCGCATCGACAGGCTGATATCTCCAAAGGACGAAAAAGAGTTAAGCTGAAAATAACTGCTGGCGAAGCCGACTCTCAACTCCTCCTGTGTGACTTCCGCTTCCGGCGGATAAGCCAACTTGATTTTTCCAAGGAACGACTGCCACGAGGAGTAATAAGTACCCTCTTTGCGTTCATCGACAATCTGTTGTGCAAGCGAAAAATCGATCTCATCATCAAGACAGCTGAGCACTTCAGCTGATGCCGTATTGACGTTGATCGGCACTTCGGAACCAGGCAAAGCGGTAATAAACGGCGCTAACAGCTTCCAGCCCTCTGCGCTCGTCCCCTGTACCAGGCGAAGTTCGGTCGCACTCGCCATTGGTCGTGATGCTGTTCGATAGGCAGGGTCAAGTCCCAGGTAATCGAGATCCTCGGCTCCACCCTGGCCTGCATTTTGGTCACCATCAAGCCAGTCAACCAGTGCACTGGCAAGTGATGATGCATCCAGCTCCCCGGATGTCGCCCTGTTCACCAGGCATTCAAACTGCTGCCGGGCAGCCTCAACTGGTTTACCGGTTTTATCAACCACTGCGTTAAGATTAAAACGTGCCTGCAGGTCCTCAAGGTAACCGGAAACAACACCACCATCGGTTTCGACCGGAAGCAGCGGTATGGCCCATGCCTCTTCCTGTGTATCCTCATCCGGGTTGTCCTCGTGGTCCTGTATCAGCACTTCCTTGGCATAAGTCTCAAGCGAAACAAGATGAAGAATCGCCTGGTTACCATGCAACTGGTTCTCAGCCCTGCGTATCAGCAGCTGCTGGTCAAGCATGACCGACGAGGCGATGCCGGCAATAATGGCAACCACTACCAGTACAGAGACTATCGCGATTCCCTGCTGCTGTCTCATCCGCCCACCCCGAGAAAAAGCCGCTTCACATCCGGCTTGTCTTTCCTGCTGATAATGACTTCTACTCCTCGCGGGGTCATCACAAGCTCTTCTATCCAGTTGACGCTGGCTGAACCAACCGGAGTTCGTGGCCAGGACGTTTGCCACCTCTCTTCAAACATCGCACGGATTTTCATGCCGGTGACACCGCTCATCAGTATTTCCTGCGAATAGGGCTGCGTCTGTGCAGAGCGGTCAAGCACTGACCAGGTAGTACGTGACAGTTCGCCGTTATTCAGTTCCCAGGCAACACGCATCAGGGAGGACTTTGCCTTGTCGAGCGGATTGGCTACACCACCACGAGTGAATTCGATGCGCGACCATGGATTGGTTTCGATGCTGACAGCTGCCCGTTCACGATTCAGTTCATCAATAATCGGACGCGGTGCAATCTGGATAAAATCCCGCTCCATGACACCGATCAGGTGCTGCAATTCAGCGATCTCATCTGCCCTCTTGCTACTGACCCGGTCAACAGTCAGGACCTGTTGCAACGCCTGGTAAGTGATCACGGAGATGATCGACAGAATAAATATGGATACCAGCAATTCGATCAGGGTAAAACCGCCAACACGTCTGTTCACCAGCTTGACTCCTTGCCGGTGTAACAGCTGAGACGGTGCAACGACTGATTATCGGCACCATTCAGAATCTCAACTTCTATTCGCCGCACATTCTCATAGGGAGTCTCACTCACCTTGCGCAGCCAGTTAAATCGATACGGTGTCTGCTTCTCTGTTCCCTTGACCTCACCTGTTTTGCTCCACTGCTCACTCAGTTGCAACGCAACCAGGTTATCCATTGCTGTCCAGTCAGCCCAGGTTCGTTCCTGGATCGAACCCAGGTTAGAGGTGTACTGGCCAAGCATCTTCAGACCACTGGTCAGGGCGATGGCAACAATTGTCAGCGCAATCAGCACTTCAATCAGGGTGAATCCACTTTCATTACCCGGGCTGTGCCGACTGTTCATTTTTCAGCCTCCAGATGTGTGAGGATGCGCCCGGTTGGCGTCATCTCAATTTTGCGCTGCTGCAGTCCCTCAAGATCAAAAAGCATTTCAAACGGAATCGCTTCTGCATCAGGAATTAACTGGATCTGAGGTTTGATTTCTGCATCATCGCCTGTCGGCGGTTCCTCATCGAGTACCTGTGGCGCAGCATCCACATAGAGAGTCAGACGCAGCTCTTCGGGAAACTCACGCGGTTTGAAGAAATTTTCGTTGACCGGATACCAGCCTTCCTTGTCACTGGCAAGAAACAGGTAACCGGATTTATAAAGATATAGACCAAGTGCACGGCGCCTGAAGAGCGTCTCCTCTCCGGCAACACGAAGAGAGAAGGCAAGCTGTTGTACGCTTTCGTCGACAACTGACTGTGCATCGCGTCCACGAATCGCCAGCATGGCAACAGAAACAAGCACACCGACCAGTGCGAGAACGACGAGAATCTCGATCAGTGTGAAACCATTGCTACGCTTATGATTCATAGGGAAAATGTCATCCGTGTGTCCCTACCGCCATCCATGGCGGTCGAAAACGGGGCTCCATCGATATCGGCCCTGGGCCGGTATGACTGGGCCCCTGTAATTACTCAATATTCCAGTTGCCAATATCAGCTGCCTGGCCTTCTCCACCTTCGAGGCCATCGCTACCAAGGGTAAAGATATCCATCTCACCGTGATCACCGGGACTGAGGTAGAGATAGGTTTTTTTCCACGGATCTTCCGGAAGGTGCTGGATGTACTTGGGAACCAGTACTGCCAGACCCTGTTCCGTGGTCGGATAGGAGAATGTATCGAGGCGATAGAGATTTAACGCACTCTCGATTGTCCTGATATCATTCTGCGCCTTTTGTGTCCGTGCCTGGTCCGGGCGATCGATGACATTCAGTACCACGAAGGTACCCAGAATACCGATCATGACCAGCACCACCATCACTTCGATGAGCGTGAATCCACTCTGTGCTGCTCCCCTGAACTGCTGTTTTACAACTTTCATGCTTTATACCATCTGGTTCATTTGTAAAATAGGTAACAGGATAGCCAGAACAATCATCATCACCACACCACCCATGATGACGATCATTACCGGTTCCATGATGCCGACAATTGTCGTCACTGACGCCTGCAACGTACGCTCCTGGTTTTCACCTGCGCGCTCCAGCATTTCAGCCAGGTTACCCGAGGCCTCGCCGCTGGCAATCAGGTTGAGTGCCATGGCCGAGAAGAAGCCGGTATTACCCAGTGCACTGCCGATACTTGCACCCTCTCTCACACGTGCTGCTGCGTTCTTGATGTGCTCACGTATTTCAAGATTCGCAAGCACCTCTGCGGCTGTCAGCATGCCCTGTGTTGCAGACACCTTGCTGGCGAGAAGAATGCCGTAGGTAATCAGAAATCGTCCTGTATTCATCTCCCTGCTGACATGGGCAAGAAAAGGCATCTTGAGAATCAGGCGATGCATCTTCAGCTTGAATGCCGGTTTCGTGTAGGCCCATGTATACAAGGCAATCGCTACCGCAATCACCACCGCTACGACGATACCGTAGTTTTGCAGAAAATCACTCAGCCAGATCAACCCGCGCGTCAGTAGAGGCAGGTCCTGATCCATGTGCTCAAAAACGGAGATCATCCTGGGCACCACGAAAACCATCAGGATCACGACGATCAGTACAGCAACGATACTCACCACCACCGGGTAGAGCATCGACAACATCACTTTCTGACGTGTTTCGTTAGCTTGCTCTGCGTAGTCGGCAAGACGTTCAAGCACACCTTCGAGCTGCCCTGACTGTTCACCCGCTGCGACTGTTGCAGCGTAGTACTCGGGAAAAGCCTGTGGATGCTGGCGCAGTGCATCTGCCAGTGATACACCTTCGACAACACGGGAACGCACGCTCGTGTAGAGACTCTTCTGCCAACTTTTATCAGCTTGCTTAACGAGCACACGAAGCGCCTCTTCGACTGGCAGTCGGGCACGTAACAGGGTGGCCAGCTGACGGGTAAACATCGACAAATCTGTCGCACCAAGACGACGATCGACACTGCGTTTTGTCAATGAACTTGCAGAGCCGCCCTTTTCACTCTTCTTGAGGTCACGACCGCTGGCCTCCTGCAGCGAAACCGGATTCAGGCCATCTGATCTCAGCAACTGACGCAGATGCTTGGGGGAGTCGGCCTCCTGTACACCTTTTCGGATTCGTCCCTGTGCATCCAGGGCTTCCCATGACCAGGCTGGCATAGCTAGCTGTCACCGTTACCTAGTCCGACGACACGAACCAGTTCATCCAGTGTTGTACGTCCCTGTATTACAAGCTCCACGCCCTCCTGCTGAAGCGAACGGCTGCTGCTGCGGGCATGTTCGAGCAGTTCATGTTCACCAGCACCTGAATGAATCAGGCTCTGCATTTCGTTATCAATATGGATGTACTCATAAAGGCCAACGCGTCCGCGATAACCTGTCTGGCCGCATTCTGAACAACCATGTGCATGATAGAGCGTTGGAGGATTGGCGCTATCTGCCCGAACAAGTTCACATTCTGCTGCATCCGCCGTGTAGGCTTCCCGGCATGAGGTGCACAACAAACGCACCAGGCGCTGGGCAAGTACACCATTAAGACTGGTCGAGAGCAGGAAGGGTTCAACACCCATATCGCGCAAACGGGTAATTGCGCCAATCGCCGTGTTGGTGTGCAGGGTTGAGAAAACCATGTGGCCGGTAAGACTCGCCTGCACTGCAATCTGGGCAGTTTCGAGGTCACGAATTTCACCCACCATGATGACATCCGGATCCTGTCGCAGAATTGAGCGTAGTCCGGCAGCAAAGGTCATACCGATCGCCGGATTGACCTGTGTCTGGTTGATACCGTCGATGTAATATTCAATCGGGTCCTCGACCGTCATGATGTTGCGCTGGTTGTCATTCAGACGTCCAAGCATGGCGTACAGCGAAGTTGTTTTACCCGAACCGGTAGGACCTGTAACCAGCAGAATGCCGTGTGGTTTACGAATCACATTCTCAACCGTGGTGTTCGCAGACTCTCAGGCATTCCAAGCTGTATCAAATCGAGTCTGCCCGCCTGTTTGTCGAGCAGACGCATAACAACCTTCTCGACACTACCCACCGGGATCGTCGAGACACGTACATCTACCGAACGGCCGCCAAGCTTGAGCGAGATACGACCGTCCTGCGGCAGGCGCTTCTCGGCAATATCCAGCTTAGCCATAACCTTGATTCGCGAGATGATCGGTGGCGCAAATTTGCGCTCAGGCTGCAGCACCTCTGTCAGTGCACCATCAACACGAAAGCGGATACGAAGACGGTTCTCATAGGGCTCGATATGAATATCCGAGGCATTCTGACGAATCGCCTCTGTCAGCAGTGCATTGATGAGTCGAATCACCGGTGCATCATCGGCACTTTCGAGCAAGTCTTCAGGTTCGTGGATTTCGTCGATCAGGCGATTCAGGTCGACATCAGTATCAAAACCCTCGACATTCGTCATTGCACTGGCAGCTGTCGCTTCCTGCTGATTCTGCATCTGGCTGCTGAAATAGGATTCATCGACCAATTCCAGGTGACAAGGACGACCAAGATAACGCCGCACCTCGGCTAGCTGGGCAGTTGAGAAGCCGGGTCGCGCAATAATTGACACGGCTTCATCAGCAGCCAGCGGCTGCTCCTTGATCAGCAATCCGAAACGACGTGAAAATGCGTAGCCCAGGATTTTACCTGCACTGTCATCCTGTGTTTCTTCGAGAAATTCAGTATCAATGTTTCCAGAGGCCATTCGTATCATCCGTGCTTTTCTTCTGTTTGACCGGCTGTGGCTCAATCTCACGCCCTCTTGCATCCAGCTGCTTCAATACCGGGTGCTCTGCTTCAGGCAGCAGGGTAATACCGGCTTGCTGTTTTACCAGCTGCATATCGCGCACTTCCTTGTGGCGCTTGCGCGTGGCATTGAGGTTCTTGTAGGAGTCACGCAGGATACTGGGACGAATAAAAATCATCAGGTTGCGTTTCTCACTGGTATTTTTTCGGTGCGTAAAGAGCTCACCAAGAACAGGAATATCACCCAGGAGTGGAACACGGGTTTCGGCCTCGGAAATACGGTCGTCAATGAGACCACCCAGTACAAGAATGCTCTCGTCATCAACCACCACCTTGGTTTTGATGGTGCGCTTGCTGGTAATCGGGTTGTCGCTGGCAGCTGAGCCAGGCACAACGCTTGAGATCTCCTGATCTATATCCAGCACCACTGCCTTGCCCTTGGATATCTGCGGCGTAATCTTGAGTGTCAGGCCAACATCTTCACGTGTGATTGTCTGGAAAGGATTCGTCGCATCACCGGTGGTGGTGGTATAGGAACCTGTTGTAAAAGGCACTTCCTGACCAACGGTAATTTCGGCTTCATGATTATCCAGCGTCAAAATACTGGGAGTCGAAAGGATGTTTGAATCCGAGTCATTATCGAGCGCCCTGCCGATAGCAGCAAAACTCATACCACCACCATGCAACAGGCCAACAAGGGTGCCCTGGGAAACCGCACTCGTTCCGAGCAGAGAAGCAATCGCCTCACCTGCAGATGTATCATCATCACCAGAAGTCGATTCAAGAAGTTCATCACTCGCTCCAAGCCACTGGATACCCAGTTCAGCTTCCTTGGTGAGTGACACCTCGGCAATCAGGGCCTCGACCAGCACTTGCGAACGACGCACATCAAGGCGACGAATAACGGAACGAAGCTCCTTCATACGGCCCGGACGTGCAGTAATAATCAATGAGTTTGTCTCGACATCAGCCTGTACACTTGGAACCTGCTCTTGCGCTCCCGGCGAACCAGCAGCTGGAGAAACAGGTGCACGTACTGTTGCCAGCTTTTCTATGATGGGCGCAAGATCCTCTGCCTTGGCAAAGTGCAGTGCCACAACATGGATATTCCTGTTGTCCTTGACCGGTGTATCGAGCTGGGAAATGATGCGCTTGATGCGTTCACGGAAACCAACATTGCCTGACACCAGCACCGAGTTGGTACGCTCTTCAGCAACCAGCTTTGTGCCAGTTCCGGTATTAGGATTTCCGGGACCGCCAGCGCCGCCTGAACCTGCAAGCGTCTGTAGCGTAGTGACAATGTCTGTCGCAGAAGCGTGTTTCAGCGGAATTGTCTCAAGCTCGGATTCAGCTTCCTGATCGAGGGTTTCCAACATCTGGCGTATCTTTGCAATGGTACGCCTGCTGGCAGCAACGATCAGGCTGTTCGAATTGGCGTGTGCAGCAAGATGGCCATCCTTTTCAACCAGTGGGCGCAGAATCGGTACCATCTGTACAGAAGGGACATGCTCGACGGGAATCACCTGCACCTCGATCGAGTCATCATCCGTCGCACTTCCGCTGAGGTTTATCGGTGCCTGTTCACGTGATGAGCTGGCAGGCAGGATACGCACCAGGTTACCGTCGTCCACAGCAATAAAACCGTGTACGCGGAGAATCGACAGAAAAGTCGAGAAGAGCGTATCACCGTTGATCGGTTCGGATGAGAGTACAGTGACCTTGCCGTTGACCCTGGGATCAATCAGAAAATTCTTGCCACTCACCTTTGAGACCATTTCGGCCACTTCGCGAATATCCGTATCCTTGAAGTTAATCGTTACCTCCTCGGCAGAGGCAAACGAAGCATGCACGAGCAGCATAATTGTGAGCAGTATCAGTCCAAATTGACGCATGTTTCTATTTCTCGTGGTTAAGTCGTTACAAATCATTTAACGAAGCTCAATGCGCATATCACGCACCTTTCCGCCCCGCTCTATTTTCAGCTGCAAACTATCCGTTGTTGCAGCCATGCTTTCGATAAGGCTACCGGCATTAGCGGCCTCATTTACATTGATACCATTGATACTGAGCAGAATGTCTCCGGAACGCAAGCCGACATCCTTCAACAGTGTGCGGTCACTGCCCGGACGCAATCGCTGTCCATACACTTTGTTGTTACGCATTACAGCGATTGTACGCACCTTGCCAAATAGCGACAACGGATCAGTTTTCAGTGCCTGCAGGTATCCATCGATGCGTTTTTTCGCATTTTCATTGGTAACACGGTAAGTGCCTGCAGGCGGTCTCACCCTCGCGGTATTGCGCGATTGCGGTATTCTTGAACGTGCACTACTCGCATCTCCCTCTGACAGCGTGATGACCTCGGTGACATCGCCACGTCGTAGCGTCACCTCTTTGGCACGTATCTCGTCGATAATAACTCCATCCTTGATTTCATCACCGGTGTTATAGATATCAACACTGCCGCCGTCACTGACTGCGATCCAGGAGTTTTCCGCATCAGAAGATGCAACAACACCGACCAGTTTGACGTTGAGCCTTTTCAGAATCTGTGAATCTTGCTGGTTTGTGACGCGGGGAGCCTTTTTGACAGGTTTTTTCGTAACGGTGGCGCTCTCGTTTCCGAACAGCTTGAGGGCTTTCCAGTTAACAGTGGTTTGAGCAGTGTTTTGACGGGCAACACCAGCTTGAGTCACTGGCGTAGTGGCCACGGGCGTGGAATCAAGCAGTAACCATGAGAGAGATGCCAGCTGAGAGGCAATCGCAATCAGCAACAGTAGTACCAACACAACAGGCAGACCGGTGCCAATCCACCAGTTACTATTGTGTTGTTTCAATCTTGAAAACACATCCTGTGCTATAGACAAATCCATTCCTTGTACTTCAATGCGAATTTCATATTATCCTACCTGGGAAATCATAACAATTAGTTAATAATAATCATAACTTATAACATCACATTGATGTATAGACAAAGATTTCCCGTGCCTGTTTCTAACGCCGCCAAACACTCTTTGGCTTGCGCCTTTTAGGAGTACCAGCTTCATCAGCCTTTTTTCTCGACGGATGATACTTAGGTAGCAGATTGAAGTCCTTATCCGGCAGTTCAGCCATATCCAGCAAGGAGCGACGCTCATTCTTGTCCAGCTCACGCCACTGCCCGACCTTGACGCTGCTGTCGAGAATTATCGGACCGAAACGTACACGCTTGAGACGGTTCACCCGGCAGCCAACAGCTTCCCACAGGCGACGTACCTCGCGCTTGCGACCTTCCATGATCACGACATGAAACCAGTGGTTGCGCCCTTCTCCCCCGGAATCAACAATCTCCTCGAAGCGTGCGAAACCGTCTTCAAGCTCAACACCGTTAACAAGTTGCTCAAGCATCTCATCATCAACTTCGCCCAACACACGCACTGCGTATTCACGCTCGATTTCAGTCGATGGATGCATCAGGCGGTTGGCCAGTTCGCCATGTGTAGTGAAAATCAGCAGCCCACTACTGTTGATATCGAGCCTGCCAACCGAAATCCAGCGTCCGTGATGAAGTTTCGGCAGTCTCTTGAAGACAGTCTTGCGGCCATCAGGATCATCGCGTGAAACGATTTCACCCTCTGGCTTGTTGTAAATAATGATGTGATGGTTCTTCGCAGCCTTTGCAATCTTGTCAGAGTGTATCGTCTTGCCATCAAGCTTGAGCTGATCATCCATACTCACCCGGTCACCGAGCTGGGCAAGGCGTCCGTTGATACGAATGCGGCCTTCACGAATCCACTGCTCGATTTCGCGGCGTGAGCCAAGCCCGGCATTTGCCAGGACTTTCTGTACGCGCTCTTTGCCTGCTTCTTTATCAGTCGGTTTTGACATTGGTTTCGTCTGTTTCACTCTCTGGTTCAGCTTCGGCGGAAAGATCGGTTGTAGGAGGCCCGTCACCGTGGCGATCGGATTCGTCATCTGACTCTAAATCGCTATCGCTCTCTATTTCATCAGGATCGTTCATCCCATCTTCTGTTTCAGCTTCGGCGACGACATCAAATGTAGGAGCCTCGCGATCGGATTCATCATTTGAGTCTGGTTCGTTGTCGCTCTCTATCTCATCAGGATTGCTTATCCGGTCTGCGGTTTCAGCTTCGGTATTAGAGAGATCGGAATCATCACCCGAACCTGATTCAGCCTCTTCGTCAACCTCGGCATGCCCATCAGGATCCATGTTGAGAACAGCCTCATTCGCCGCGTCAGCCTTCTCAATGTCTTCATCAGGTTCAGGCAAATTGAGCTTGCGATTGAGCTCGTCGAGGTCCTTGATCTCGGACAGCGTCGGCAAGTCTGCAAGACTCTTGAGACCGAAATAGTCGAGAAATTCACGAGTTGTCGCATAGAGTGACGGACGCCCCGGCACATCACGCTGACCAACAACCTGAACCCAGTCGCGCTCCAACATGGTCTTGACGATATTTGTACTGACAGCAACACCACGAATCTCTTCGATCTCGCCACGTGTAATTGGTTGACGGTAAGCAATCAGTGCCAGTGTCTCGAGCATGGCACGCGAGTAACGCCCGGGTTTCTCTTCCCACAGGCGCGAAATCCGTGTCGAGTACTGCTTGCGTACCTGGATTCGCCAGCCACTGGCAACTTCGACAATCTCGATTCCGCGACCTTCAAAATCCTGCTGCAGCTGTTCGAGCACATCGCGCAACTCATTACGGTCCGGCTGCTGTTCATCGAGAAACAGCGACAGAAGTACGTCCAGGCTAAGTGGTTTGCCTGCTGCCAGCAGTGCAGCCTCAACAGTGTTTTTCAGATCGCTTTCGGCGGGAGTATCCGACTCATCATCAGATTCCACTGCATCGCTCTCCTCGACTGATGGTAATGGAGTTGCATCATTGACTTGCTCATCCGTAATTTCGGGAGCCTCGTCCTCGGTGTGAATCTCTTCTGAATTTGTTTCGTTGTTATTCGACATGACTACTACGTGCCTTAACATGGATTGGTGCATAGTTGTCGGACTGCACCAGTTCCAGCAACTGCTCTTTGATTAATTCGAGGATGGCCATAAAGGTGACCACCACGCCCATACGCCCTTCGGAAATATCGAAAAATTCGCTGAAGGAGGTAAATTGGTCTGCGCGAGCCTTTTCCAGAACGATTGACATGCGCTCACGCATCGAGAGAGTCTCTTTTTCAATCTGGTGACTGGTAAACATGTCAGCGCGTCGCAATACATCGTAAAAAGCGACCAGAACTTCTTTCAGATCAACATCAGGCAACGGACGCTCAATATGCTTGTAGGGATCCGCAACTTCTGTCTGGTAGTGATCACGCCCCATGCGTGGCAGCTCTTCGATATCCTCCGCGGCCTGCTTGAAACGTTCATACTCCTGCAGACGACGAATCAACTCGGCACGAGGATCATCCTCGCTGTCATCTTCGACGTTAACTCGCGGCAGTAACATGCGCGACTTGATTTCGGCCAGCATCGCAGCCATCACCAGGTACTCTGCGGCCAGCTCCAGGCGAAGAGTCTGCATCATGGCGATGTAATTAATGTACTGCGCGGTGATATCTGCAATCGGTATATTGAGAATATCGAGGTTCTGGCGCTTGATCAGGTAAAGCAGCAAATCCAGCGGACCTTCAAAAGCCTCGAGAATCACCTCGAGTGCGTCCGGTGGAATATAGAGGTCACCCGGCAACTCCAGCATGGGTTCGCCCTGCACGACTGCGAAAGGCATCTCCTGCTGCTGAGGCTGTGTTGTGACCTGCAACTCTTCCTGTTCCATTAGCGAATCGCTTCCAGTGACATCACTTCGCGAACTTCCGTCATGGTGTCATAGGCAACTTCACGTGCTGCTTCACAACCCTCATTGATGATAGTACGCACGACGTCAGGATCCGATTCAAACTCGGCAGCGCGTTCACGCATCGGCTGAAGCTCGTTGACAACAGCATCGATAACAGGCTGCTTGCAGTCGACACAACCGATGGAAGCAGAGCGACACCCCTCTTGTACCCAGTCACACACCTGCTTGTCGGAATAAACCTCGTGGAACTGCCATACCGGACATTTTGATGGATCACCCGGATCATTACGGCGTACACGTGCCGGATCAGTCGGCATGGTACGCATCTGCTGCGACACCTCGTCCGGGTCGGCACGCAGTGAAATCGTATTGCCATACGACTTGGACATTTTCTGTCCGTCAAGCCCGGGCATTTTCGAAGCCCGGGTCAGCAATGGCTGTGGCTCAGGCAGGATCACCTTGCCGCTGCCTTCAAGATAACCAAACAGGCGATCACGATCGGAAACGGTAATGTTCTGCTGTCCCTCAAGCAGCGCTCGTGCTGCTGCCAGCGCTTCCTCGTCACCACGCTCCTGCCACTCCTTGCGGTAGCGTGCATAGAGTCTGGCGTTCTTCTTGCCCATCTTCTTCGCTGCTGTTTCTGCCTTGTCGCCGAAGTCTGCTTCCTTGCCATAGATATGATTGAAACGACGCGCCACTTCACGCGTCAGCTCAACGTGTGCAACCTGGTCCTCACCAACAGGTACAAGACCGGCCTTGTAAAGCATGATGTCGGCACTCTGCAGCAGCGGATAGCCGAGAAAGCCGTAGGTTGCGAGATCTTTCTCTTTCAGCTTCTCCTGCTGATCCTTATAGCTCGGCACGCGTTCCAGCCAGCCAAGCGGAGTAATCATCGATAGCAACAGGTGCAGTTCTGCATGCTCGGGCACGCGCGACTGAACAAAAAGTGTCGCCTCGTTAGGATTAACACCGGCTGCAAGCCAGTCGATGACCATATCCCAGACAGACCCGGGAATAATGCTTGGATCATCATAGTGTGTTGTCAGGGCATGCCAGTCGGCAATGAAAAAGAAACAGGGGTACTCGTGCTGGAGTTCAACCCAGTTTTTGAGAACACCGTGGTAATGGCCAAGATGCAGGCGGCCGGTGGGACGCATGCCGGAAAGGACGCGGGCATGCTGGTTGGCGACCTTGCTGAGAGAGAGTTCGTTTGAATCCATCAGGTTTTAGTTAATTCCGTAAAGTGAAAATGTCAGGTTTTGCAGTGTACCGATCGCCGGCCACAAGAAATGGCCAAGGAATCCGCTAACAAGCAGAACAATGAGGATAATCATACCGAATGGCTCAAGCCGGGAAAATGGCTCTGCCAGGTTTGGCGGTAATATTGACGCTAGCACACGACCTCCGTCGAGCGGCAGAATCGGCAACAGGTTGAGGAGCGCCAATACGGCATTAATCAAGACTCCGTAAAATGCCATGTAGACAAGCGCCTGGGTAATAGACGGAATGCCGGTGGTGGTCGCAAATTTTGCCACCAAGCCCCACATGATCATCATCACCAGGTTTGAGCCTGGTCCTGCGAGAGCAACCAGTGCCATGTCGCGCCGCATATTGCCCAGCCTGAGCACATTCACAGGTACCGGCTTGGCATAACCGAAGACGAAGCCTGTCAGCAACAGCATACCAACTGGTAGCAATACGGTGCCGATCCAGTCGATATGTGGCAGCGGATTAAGGGTAATACGCCCCATCTTACGTGCGGTGTCGTCTCCAAGTTTATCGGCCACCCAGCCATGCGCCGCCTCGTGCAAGGTAACGGCGAAAATGAGCGGCAAAATAAGCGCGGAAATCTGTTGAATGATATTGAGTTCTGGCATCGGGGGATTATACCGGAAAGTGACACGACTATCCGATGGTGATTGCCTGATTTTTCAGCCGGTAAAAGCGTTGCGCATTGAGCTGAAATATCGCCTCGTGACAGGAATCATCTATATTATCAATAATTGTTTTTATATCATTGTTATTAAATGGTAATTTAGCTCTTGTTGAGGGCAGATCTGTCGCAAACATCAGTGCAAGTGGATTCACAGCCAGCAACTGTCTCATGACCTCAACAATATCAAATTCAACACGCCCGAAGCCACACGCCTTCACCATGGCGCCAGCCTCGACGAGTTCAAGCAGAGTATCAAAGCCATCCAGACTCATTCCGAGGTGATCAATTGAGTAGGCAGGAAAGCGTAGCAAACGTGACTTCAACTGCGGAAGGACGGCAGAATCGACATAGAGCTCAACATGCCAGCCGGCAAGTTCATGCACACGATGGGCCATATTTTCAAGATGATCGAGCTGTTCTGAACCACCGCGAAAGAGATTGAAGCGTACTCCCCTGACACCGGCGGCATCAAGATGCAGAATCTCCTCATCTGTGACAGATGCGGGCAACTGGGTGACGCCGACGAAGCCCTCACCCAACTCCTGCAAGGCCGCGACAAGATACTCCTGGTCAAAGCCCTGGAAGGAACCACTGACCACGGTGCCGCCAACAACAGGCAGGTCACTGACACGTTGGCGGTAATCAGCAACGCTGAATGGTTCGGGAACAAAACCGCGGTTTTCGATCAGTGGAAAACGCGGATCGATGATGTGCAGGTGGGCATCGAAAATCTGGGGCAACATTGCGTCAGTATACATAACCGATACTTCGTCATACCGGCCTTGAGCCGGTATTCATGGGTACGTGTGCTGCTCCTGATGGACCCCGGGTCAAGCCCGGTGTGACGACAAATGCATGTGGACCGGGATTACGAATATTGAGCCGTCAGGCCTCGATCATCTCCAGTGCATTGCCATCCGGATCACGACAGAAGAGTGCCGCGCGCCCGGAGCGGCTGAGTGTGTAGTTGATTCCGGCTTCTTCCATCACTGCAGTAACAGCTTCGAGATCTTTCACAGTCACCGCAAGGTGACGGTCTCGCCCGCCGTGCTCCGGCCGGTCGTCAACAGGATCAGGGTTTTCCAGTTCGAGAAGGTGGATCTGTTGATCACCAAGTTGCAGCCAGGCACCGGGAAACGACAGCTGCGGGCGTTCTGCCTCCTGCAGACCAAGCAGATCGGAGTAAAACTCAAGCGCCTTGCCAGTGTCAGCAACCAGCAGGCTGACATGATGCATGCAACTTATTTCAGGTTTGTTCATTTTTCTCCTCATCGTCAGCCATTGAGAGGGTAACCAGGTAACCTGCAATGACGATAATCGCTCCGCCAATCACTTCACGAAATGACAAAATCTCGCCTGCAATCAAGGCCGCCGAGACACCACCGACCACCAGTTCAAACAGCAGGATAACAGCAGACCTCTGGGCACGCATGTGGGTGACGCCGTACTGCGGGGTCAGATTCGACATCGCAAATCCGAATATACCGAGTAAAATAGCCCAGCCGATAACCTCAACATCAACCTGCGGTAATGCCTCGGTACGTATCAGGACGGCAAAGCCAGCCACGAGGATACATCCAGCCCAGGTGACCTGGGTTTTGAGCAGAATCGGTTCATAGCGCAGTTTGCGTATCATCAGGTTATTGAGGGCAAATGCCATACCGGCCGATAGCGCCAGCCAGTCTGCTATTCCCTGTGGCCAGGGCTGTTCTAGCTGAGGATTCCACAGCATCAGCAATACGCCGCACATTGCCAGCAGCATCACTCCAGCGATACGCAGACTGATATGCTCATGCAAAATCCAGTGCGCAAACAGCAAAGTCCAGACCGGCGCCATGTAAAACAGCAACAGAACCCGCATTACGGTGCCTTCCAGCATGGCGATGATAAAGGCTAAATTCCCCCACCCGGCCGCAAGTGCCAGGCACAGGTAGAGAAACCAGTGCGTTCTGATTCTGGACAACTGCCGCAACCAGGGCAGTGACACCAGCAGGGCAGCCGTATAGCAAACCAGGGTCAGCCACAAAGCATTCAATCCAGCGCTTTCGAACAGGCGCAGCGGCCACCAGAGAATGCCCCAGAAGGTCGTCGACAACAGCAAGTTGACAACCGGCCAGAATGTGCCTGGAGAATTCCGGTGTGGAGTCGATGATTCGATCACGATAAAATACTCTCTTTCGCTTCGCCAATAACCTGAGAAAACCGTATGAATCCCGGTCTCGATCACTTGCACCCCTACCCGTTCGAAAAGCTTGCTGCTCTGAAGGCGGGTGCTGAGCCGCCTGCTGCATTGTCGCACATCGCTCTTTCGATCGGTGAGCCCAAGCATGCAACACCTCACCTGGTGACAGAAGCTGTTATCGAACACATGCACCAGCTTGCAGTCTACCCTGCAACGCGTGGCATGCCGGAACTGCGCGAGGCGATTAGCGCATGGTTGACGACGCGCTTCTCTCTTCCACAAGGGAGTCTTAGTGCCGACAAGCACGTGCTGCCGGTCAACGGTACCCGTGAAGCACTCTTCGCCTTCACACAGGTGATGATCGATGCATCCGAGTTGTCTCTCGTGCTGATGCCGAATCCCTTCTACCAGATTTATGAAGGTGCGGCACTACTGGCAGGTGCCGAGCCCGTCTATCTGAATTGTGACGGCAATAGCCTGACACCCGACTTTGACCAGGTCAGTGCAGAGACGTGGGACCAGTGCAGCATCCTGTTCCTGTGCTCACCCGGAAACCCGACTGGTGCCGTCATTGGCAAGCCAATCCTGCAGAAACTGATCAAGCTCGCGCAACAGCATGATTTCATCATCGCTTCTGACGAGTGTTACTCGGAGATCTATTTCGACGAATCAGCACCACCGGCAGGATTGCTGGAGGCTGCAGCCGAGATGGGCAATGATGATTACAAACATTGTGTTGTATTTCACAGCCTCTCGAAGCGCTCCAATGCCCCCGGCCTGCGTTCCGGGTTTGTCGCCGGTGACAGCGACATCATCGAACAGTTTTTCCGTTACCGTACCTATCACGGCTGCGCCATGCCAATGCATCACCAGGCTGCCAGCATCAAGGCGTGGCAGGATGAAGAGCACGTCAGGCAAAATCGTGCCCTCTACTGCGAAAAATTTGATGCCGTTCTCGATATTCTCGATGGCGTACTGGAAGTCGAACGACCTGATGCAGGCTTCTACCTGTGGGCGAAAACACCTGTCGAAGACACAGAATTCGCACGCAAACTCTTTGCCGAACAAAATATCACCGTATTGCCGGGGCAGTTCCTGTCACGCGATACAGTGGACGGCAATCCAGGCAGCAATCGCGTCCGTATGGCGCTGGTCGCACCCCTTGAAGACTGCATTGAGGCGGCACAACGCATCAAAACCTGTGTAGAATCCCTCTAACTTTAAATTATTTAACAATTTCTCCCGGAGTAATTAGGAATGAATGAACTTGAACCCATTATTGTCGAAGCATTCGAGCGTCGCGCAGAAATCACCCCCCGCACCGTGGATGCACAGCTCAAGGAAGCTGTCATGTCAGCGATTGGCATGCTTGATAGCGGTGAAATCCGTGTCGCCGAGAAAGTCGATGGTGACTGGGTCGTCAACGAGTGGATCAAGAAGGCTGTACTGCTTTCTTTCCGTATCGAGGACAACAGCTTCATGAAAGGTGGTTTCACCAACTATTACGACAAGGTCCCGTCAAAGTATGCAGATATGAACTCACGTGAGTTCCGCGAAGGCGGCGTACGCGTGGTGCCACCAGCAACTGCACGCCGTGGTTCTTTCATCGCACCTGACTGCGTCCTGATGCCCTCCTACGTCAACATCGGCGCTTATGTCGATAGCGGCACAATGGTTGATACCTGGGCAACAGTCGGTTCATGCGCACAGATCGGCAAAAACGTTCACCTCTCAGGCGGCGTTGGCATTGGCGGTGTACTTGAGCCACTGCAGGCAGCACCAACCATCATCGAAGACAACTGCTTCATCGGCGCACGTTCTGAAGTCGTTGAGGGCGTAATCGTCGAAGAGGGCTCGGTCATCTCAATGGGCGTCTACATCGGCCAGAGCACCAAGATTTTCAACCGCGAAACAGGCGAAGTCAGCTACGGACGCATCCCGGCCGGTTCTGTTGTTGTTTCAGGTAACCTGCCCTCAAAGGATGGCAGCTACAGCCTCTACTGTGCGGTTATCGTCAAGACAGTTGACGAGAAGACACGTGGAAAGGTTGGTATCAACGAACTGCTGCGTGGAATTTAAAACAATCATGTAGGAGCCCCGTCTCGGGGCGATTAAAAATACCAGCTGGATCGCCCCGGGGGCGGGGCTCCTACAACTTGCTGATAAAACACAAATGACTACAACTCTCTACGGCATACCCAACTGCGACACCATGAAAAAGGCGCGCAAATGGCTGACTGACAAAGATATCGATTACAGCTTTCACGACTTCAAGAAAGCCGGACTGGAAGAACAACTGCTCGACAGCTGGCTTGAGTCTGTCGACTGGGAAATCCTGCTCAACCGTCGCGGCATGATGTGGCGTAAGTTAGAGCAAGAAGTGAAAGACAACATTGATCGTGATAGTGCACGCCGGGTAATGCTGGAGACGCCAACAATCATCAAGCGACCTGTGCTTGATCTTGACGGAACAATTCACGTCGGATTCAGCGAAGAACGTTACAGCGAACTATTTGGATAAGACGCATATGTCTGAAACACTCGACCTCGCCATCAACCTGATTAACCGCAACTCGGTCACCCCTGAAGATGCCGGCTGCCAGGAAGTGATGATAGAACGCCTTGAGCGTATCGGTTTCACCATCGAACGCCTGCGTTTCGGTGATGTCGACAATTTCTGGGCAAGACGCGGCAGCGATGGCCCGCTGTTCGCATTTGCCGGACACACAGACGTGGTGCCAACCGGGGATGTTGAAAAGTGGCGTTGTGATCCATTTGAATCAGAGATTCACGACGGCATGCTCTACGGCCGTGGTGCTGCTGATATGAAAGGCAGCCTTGCGGCAATGATCACGGCAACCGAGGCTTTCGTCGCAGCACACCCGGATCACCGTGGCTCCATCGGCTACCTGATCACCAGCGATGAGGAAGGGCCCGCTACCGATGGAACCGTCAGGGTTGTGGAAACTCTCGAGGCACGCAATGAGAAGATCGACTGGTGCCTTGTCGGAGAACCATCCTCAACTGACAAAGTGGGTGACGTGATCAAGAATGGTCGCCGCGGTTCTTTGAATGCAAAACTGACGGTACACGGCAAGCAGGGACACGTCGCCTACCCGCATCTCGCCGAGAACCCGATTCACCTCGCCGCTCCGGCCATCGCTGAACTCAGCACCATCGAATGGGACAAGGGCAACGATCACTTTCCGCCAACCAGCTTCCAGATTTCCAATATCAATGGTGGTACTGGCGCAACCAACGTCATCCCTGCAACAGTAGAGATGCTGATCAACTGGCGTTTTTCTACCGAGAACAGCGAAGAGAAGATCAGAAACAGAACAACTGAACTGTTCGACCGTTATGGCTTGCGCTATGAACTTGAATGGAACCTCTCGGGCCTGCCATTTCTGACAGCAGAGGGAGAACTGGTGGAAGCCGCGCAGCACGCAATCAGCAGTGTCGCAGGTTACGAAACGCAGCTATCGACCTCTGGCGGTACATCAGATGGACGCTTTATTGCACCGACAGGTGCACAGGTGCTGGAACTGGGCCCTTTGAATGCAACCATCCACCAGATCAACGAGTGCGTGTCAGTAAAAGACCTTGATCAGCTAAGCAGCATCTACGAGGTGATACTCAAGCGGCTACTCGTCGTTTAAGTGAACTCGTTTGTTACCGAACAGACGACTTCTGATACTTCTTTTTCCTTCATGCAGCAGCGTATAGGCCACTGAATCACCAAGATAGCGTGCAACTGTATCCGCATAGGCGTTGCCAGCCGCACTCTTGTGATCATAAACAACAGGCTCACCAATATTTGCTGCACGCGTGACACTTTCACTATCAGGAATAATACCGATCAGCGGGATCGAGAGATTATCGAGAATCTGCTTCGGCGTCAGTGCGATGCCACGCTTGGCAAGGCTGTGACGATAACGGTTAATCACCAGGTAGGGAGCAATATCCTCAAGCCCCTTCTCGGCACGGTATGTACGGTTGGTCAGAAGACCGATCATGCGGTCGGCATCGCGCACCGAGGGTCGTTCAGGTGTCGCTACCAGCAGTGCATCATCGGCAAAATACATCGCCATGTCAGCGCCTTTCTCGATGCCGGCAGGAGAATCGCAGACGACGTACTGGTACTTTTTGCGCGCCTCGCTGAGAAGCTTGGCGATGCCTCTGCGTTCCAGCACCTCCTTGTCTTCGAACTGGGAGCCCGGTAACAGGGCCAGGCGTGAACAGCGCAGGTCCTTGACCACGGCATCCTGCAATGCAACTTCTTCGCGCATGACGTTGACAATGTCATAGACAATGCGTTTTTCGTGTCCCAGAAGCAGGTCGAGATTACGCAGGCCGATATCAAAATCAATCAGCAGCGTCTTGTAGCCACGCAGTGCAAGGCCAAGCGCAAATGATGCGGAGGTAGTAGATTTGCCGACGCCACCCTTACCAGACGTTACAACGATAATACGACCCACAAAGCTCTCCTTTACTGAGTAATCGATTGAAAAGAGAGGGAGTCACCATCGAGCATGACGCTACACGCGTTGCCCTTGCTCCCTTCATCGAGCTGGTCGCCGGTACGATAGACACCTGCGACCGATACCAGTTCAGCGTCCATAGATTGAGTGAATATCGCAGCATTGCGATCACCCTGGACACCAGCCAGCGCACGCCCATGCAATTCACCGTAGACATGAATCGATCCCTCGGCAAGTACCTCGGCACCTGAGCTGACCGACCCCAGGATCACTACGCTGCCCTTGGAATAGATACGCTGGCCAGATCTCAGGCTTTTGCTGATGACCTCGTCAGGGACGCTTTTCTGGCTTTTTGCAGATGCAGTAAAAGCCAACACGTTTCCTTCGCCTGTAGTGCGTGCAACAACATTGACACCGTGGGCGACAAGAAATTCCTCGATCACCTGCTGATCAAACTCATTCGGGAGATCTTCAGCATAATTCATGGCAACATCCATGCCCTTGAACAAGGCCGGGCGCTGCTCGATCATCATCGCAAGACGGTCAATGACAGCATCTTCGTCAGGACTGAATATGCGTACCGTAGGCAAGCGATAGTCCAGAATTTTTAAATCCACTGGTAAAGGCGACATAGGTTAGTGTTCCAATCGGTATCAGGCAGCCGGCCATGGAGGCCAGCCCATTTCACTACCGCCGAGAAGATGCAGGTGGATATGAAAAACCGTCTGCCCGGCAGCTTTATTACAATTCATGACAACGCGGTAGCCCTGCTCCGCAATGCCTTCAACAGCGGCTATTTCTGCAGCCGCAAGATAGAGTTTGCCTACAAGCTCAGCATCTTCGGGATTAATATCATTTATCGTCCCGATATGCTTCTTCGGGATAATCAGGGCATGGGTAGACGCTACCGGATTGAGATCGCGGAACGCCAGTACATCATCATTTTCAAAAATTATATCAGCAGGAATTTCCCTGTTGATGATTTTGCAAAAAATACAATCGCCAGACATCAAGGTACCAGTTAAGCAGTCATCAGACTATTTGTCATTCTATCTTCTGTCGTCCGGCAAACGCGTGAGCCAGCGTTCCGCCATCGACATAACCCAGGTCTCCACCCAGTGGCACTCCATGCGCAATTCTGCTCGTCAATATACCATGTGACGAAGCTAGCTCACTAATATAATGCGCAGTCGCCTCGCCTTCAACCGTTGGATTAGTTGCGAGAATAATTTCTTTGACCACTTCCTCATCGAGACGACTCTCAAGACGGTCAAGTCCGATCTCTTTTGGGCCAAGACCATCCAGTGGTGAGAGCCTGCCATGCAGGACAAAATAGAGCCCGTTGTAGTTGGTGCTCTCCTCTATCGCCGCCAGTTCAGCTGGTGATTCAACAATACATAAGAGCGACACATCACGGCGATCACTGACACATACTGAACAGACATCCTGTTCGGTCAACGTCCTGCACCTGCTGCATTCACTGATCTTCTCCATCGCCTCACTGAGTAGACTGGCCAATCGCCGTCCGCCATCCCGGTCATGCTCTAGCAGGTGAAATGCCATGCGCTGGGCCGACTTGGGCCCTACACCCGGCAGGCAGCGAAGGCTTTCAATCAATTCCTGGAGAAGTGATGTCGCCATTTAGAAAGGGAGTTTCATTCCAGGCGGCAGGTTCAGGCCAGAGGTCAATCCGGACATGCTCTGCTCCGACTTCTCGGCAACGCGACGTGCCGCATCATTACAAGCTGATGCAATCAGGTCTTCAAGCATCTCCTTGTCATCACCAAGCAGAGAATCATCGATATCGACCTTGCGAACCTCGTGCTTACCATTCATCGTGACCTTCACAAGCCCACCGCCAGCCTCACCGGTCACCTCTTCCTCTGCCAGTTTCTCCTGCGCTTTCTGCAGCTCTTCCTGCATCTTCTGCGCCTGCTTCATGATATTGCCAATTCCGCCTTTCATCACAACCTCTTGTTCATTTCCATAAGCCTGTCATACAGGCTTGATTGTCTCATCGATTACACGTGCGCCAAGCTGCTGTTGCAACTCCTTGACGAACGGGTCGTTAACCATACCTGCTTTCGCTTCAGCCAGGCGCTGATTCTCCAGGCGCAGTTTTCGCTGTGCAGGAGTATCAACCTGTGGTTTACCCAGCGCGATTTCAAGTTTCAGTGCCGCACAGCCAAAATGCTTGCGCAGCTCCTCTTCCATTCTTTTGACCGCCATATCCGATTGCAGTGCCTGGTGCTCTTCAGGCAACACCAGCCTGAACAGATTGCCATCAACCGAATCAAAAGCGCAATTCATCGCCAACTGGCCTGAAATACCACCCAGCTTGAGTTCCTTCTGTAGTTGGTTCCAGTCGACTGACTGGGGTAACTCAGCATCCTGTGAAACAGGCGCTGCGGGGACTGCTTGCTGCTGCACTTTCTTTTTTGTTTCTGCCTCGGCTTCTGTTGCAGCCTCAGCCTGCCTGGCTGCTGGCGCAGCTACCGGTTCAGGGCTTTTTTTTTGAGCCTGACGTGGTGCTTCAGCTGGCTGACTCACAGCACCAGGCTGAAATGCCAGCATGCGCAACATCACCATTTCGAAACCACTGCGCAAGTCGGGCGCCATCGGCATATCACGTTTACCGGTTATACCGATTTGATAATAGAGCTGCACCTCGTCGGCCGGAACCGTCTCAACCATCCATGCATAACGTTCATGGTCGACCTCGTTCTCAACATTCAGGTCAGGCACAGTCTGCAACACGGCAACACGATGCAGCATGCGCAACAACTCATCAAGTACACTGCGAAAATCGGGTGAACGGTCTGCCAGCGCATCAATTTTCTGCATTAGCAGTTTACCGTCACGTGCAACCAACGCCTCAACCAGGCCAAACACGTAGTCACGTGATACCGTGCCCAGCATGCTGGCGACCTTCTCCTCGACAACCTCACCACCACCGAAATTGATCGCCTGGTCAAGCAGGCTGAGGCCATCACGCATACTGCCGTCAGCGCCGTAAGCAAGCAGAGTCACAGCGGTATCGTCATGCCCGACTTTCTCAACATCCAGAATATGGCGCAACTGACCGGCAATCTGTTCCAGTGTCAGGCGCTTGAGGCCAAACTGCAGGCAACGCGACAGAACCGTCATCGGCAGTTTTTGCGGATCGGTTGTCGCGAGCAGAAACTTGACATGGGGTGGCGGCTCTTCAAGCGTTTTCAGCAGCGCGTTAAAACTGCTGTCTGAGAACATGTGTACCTCGTCAATCAGGTACACCTTGTAGCGACCCTTGGCTGGTGCATAGGGAACATTTTCGAGGAGTTCGCGGGTCTGTTCGACCTTCGTACGCGATGCGGCATCGACCTCGAGCAGATCAACAAAACGCCCTTCATCAACTTCACGGCAGGTACTACAAACACCACATGGAGTGGAACTTACGCCCTCTTCACAATTGAGTGATTTTGCAAAAATGCGTGCCAGGGTGGTCTTGCCAACCCCGCGGGTACCGGTAAAGAGATAGGCATGATGAAGACGATCCTGATCGAGTGCGTTGGAAAGAGCCTGCACAACATGTTCCTGCCCAACCAGCTCGGCAAAGCCGTGTGGTCGCCATTTTCGGGCAAGTACCTCGTATGACATGGGCTGTAGAACACCTCGATATTGATCAAAAACCAGTGTTTATGGAGGCGGCCCGCACAAGCCACACCCCGGCACACGAGTCAGCTGCTGCGGCTGCTCCCTTCCGGGCCTGACCGGGTTCACAACCTATCGTTGCGAGGGGACCCATGCGGACCACCATAAACAGTCAGGGGATTATACGTGCTTTTGCGCCAGAGGTCTTCATTGCATAGTGCAGCAACTTTCTATAGAATCTCGCGGCTCTGGAGAGATGTCCGAGTGGCTGAAGGAGCACGCCTGGAAAGTGTGTATACGCTAACCCGTATCGAGGGTTCGAATCCCTCTCTCTCCGCCATTTAATATTATTAAAGCACTGTTTATACAGTGCTTTTTTATTTTAAATCCAATCCTATACACACTTCTATATACACTCGATAGGCTCCTTAATTCTTAAGACGAACGTCTGCTTTCGGCCAAAAGCGGACATTCAGTCTCTCCTTCAAATATCTCCGAAAATCCAGGATCAAACTATTTTAATGGTCATGAATGTAGCTACGCGATATTGATATTAACTCCCATATGTGGTGCTGGTATTTCATCTATTAATATTAGGCAGAGTCTCATTAAGTAATTAATATTAATAAGGCAAGACTCGCGAGGAGGTGAAATCTATGAGAGGCGATGGCGCCATTTATTTGATAATTTCGTATTAATCCTCCACCGGACTATCTCCTGGGAGTCACCTCATGACCTTGTTAGTAATTGCACTCGCTGCCTTTTTTGCCGCTAGCCTCACACTGTTCTCGGGCTTCGGTGTCGGCACATTGCTACTCCCAGTATTCGCTATTTTCTTTCCCATGCAGCTTGCAGTAGCAATGACTGCGATGGTTCACTTGGCCAATAATCTGTTCAAGCTAGCTCTACTTGGGCGTCATGCAGACTTTGGCGTGGTATTGCGATTTGGGATTCCGGCAATCATCGCCGCAATTGGCGGCGCCACCCTCCTCGGTATGCTGTCAGAGGCTGATCCACTGCATGTCTATCGCATCGCCGATCATGTGTTTGTCATAACCCCGGTGAAACTCACAATAGCGGTATTGATGGCTTTCTTCGCATATGCAGAACTCTCCCACACATTTTTCAAGATTAATTTCGAACGACGTTTCCTGCCACTGGGTGGATTGATAAGTGGCTTCTTCGGCGGTCTGTCTGGACACCAAGGGGCATTTCGAGCAGCGTTTCTCGTGAGACTCGGCCTGCCGAAGGAAGCCTTCGTCGCCACAGGCGTGCTGCTTGCCTGTATAGTCGATCTTTCACGCCTGACGGTCTATGCCGCCCACTACATTGGCGCAGGTTTAGAAGAGAACATACCGGTAGTAGCAGCTGGGATAGCTGCGGCATTCACCGGTTCTTTTCTGGGAGCGCGGTTGTTGCGTAAAGTGACCTATCGGACAATTCAAAATAGTGTCGCGGGCTTGATGATGATGATCGCCATTGGCCTTGGAATCGGACTTCTCTGATCTGCCCTGTGTCCTTAAAGCGATAAAACATTATTGTCAGATCACTTTTTTCATGGGTTCGCAAAGGGTTGTTAGTAGTCTTCAATCTAATTAAGCAACTTTACTCACGTAAATGTCCACTATCGGTCAAAAGCGAACATTCAGCAATTTCCAAAATCAGCCACCATTATTTTTTTGATATTTTTGTCAATATTGCGAGGAACAATAGGCCACCTATATCTATACTTAATAATAGAAGTGTATTGATACGAATTTCGTTAATGCAAATTGTGTGACATATAGGAGTCTAAGGTGATGGAAATGCAAAACATGCTCGGTTCTGTTTCAGAGAATTTGCATATAATTATCCCGATTCTTCTAGTGCTGATCGGATTAATAATTGTCTATTTGGTATTTATGGTACGCGCGATAATCGATATGCTGCGATACGATGTTAACAGTGTGCTTATCACATTCAGTTTTCTTGCCCTGATACCATTTCCCTTATTCATCATTTTAGGAGTGATGATACTTATCATTTGGCATCACCACAAAAAGGATATTCTGGCAGGTAAAATAATATCGAAGTGATTCATCGAATGTAGGCAGCTGGAGAATGTCAGCTTTAGGTCGTTAGCGGACATTAGCACACAAGACAATGTTGACGCTTCTCAACATCCGAGAAAATCAGTTTTGTCCCACATTCGCAAGCTTTTCTGGCCTCAATGGATTTCAGATACTGCGACAACGTAATTTTTACCGTAATACTTAGCGCATTTGGGACAGGTCGTATAGAAGAAATAGGTTTGTTTGACCTGCTTTCCCCTGTTTTCCACGAACTTCTCCATTTCTTTTTCCCATTTGGGCGCATTTTTATAAGGTCCTTCAAACACCTTGGTGAGAAAGTCCCCTGTCATCCTTGTCATTTCTTGCCCAGGAACCTCTTTCGTGACTGAAAAGAAATGTTCACCTCGCCAAGCGGAAGGATCGTGTGAAAGCACGATTATCTGCTCCGTATCCACGGCACCAGCTTCTTCGATTGCACCAAAGGTATTGATATATACAGATCCGAGATTGATGGGAATGTGAAAAACACCCCAATTTTTAGCTTTCACGAACAACTTGTCATCGAAATGAAGTTCCTGCTCATCCCAACCTTCTGGTTTAAATCTTGGACAACAGTTAGTAGGGTTATCACTTGCGTCATATCTAGGCAATGCGTTGGTTTCCATTTTTGCCCTCCATGCATCTGCAAAGATCTATTAATGTAATAAATATAGCACCGTGATAGTTTTTCGCTTGCCTCTCCAATGTCCGCTTTGGGTCGGTAGCGGTCGTTCAGACTAGCTGAGGCGAGAAATCTTGCCGAAGGTCTGCTTCCGGCCAAAAGCAGACGCTCAATAAAAGGACTATAGTATAAACAGAACTGATAATTTGCATGAATAGAGGTAGTTCTCTCATGATAAGGCTACTATCTACAATACTACTGGCTGTTTCGGTTTCAATTAGTGGCTGTCAAACACAGCTGGCGAAAAACCAAACACAGTCGAATTATCAGGGAGAAAAGCTACCCGGCCAAAATCAAATGGGGCTGGATGATCTAATCAGAAAATGCGAGAAAGATAGAGATCATGCCTGGAAGAAATACAAAAAGGCTTCAGCACGTGTTGAGAGGTTGAAGAGAAAAACTTACCAATCCCCCGAAGAAGTAGAACGAGTCATTGGCTCAGCTGAAGTCGACGCAAAGATTTGGTTAGCCAAAGCAGATAAAGCCGCGAAAAATTGTGAGAAGTTATTGTCATGTCGTGAACTAGCACGTACTTCTGCATTACGTTTAAAGATGCCTTCACATAAAAGTAAAAATCAACTTGAAGGATCATCAAGTATAACGGGTGATGAACTGTTAGCACTAATAGATGAACAGTGTGCGGCGGATCAAGCCACATTAGCAAATAATTTTGAATCTTTTACACAAGTACTCGAACGCGAGGAAGCTGAAGCCAATTATCGGATTGGTGTTACTACATCAGACTCTGGAAATCCATGGCATCCACCAGCAAGCTCAAAGGTCCCATCCCTCTCCAAACGATTTAAGTTTAGGTCAGACAAACGGTTAATACGAGTTGACGAACTGGATGACACCAATGATCCTCAAATTAGACCGAATATTGATTCTCAAACTAGAACAATAGACCAACCTTAAAACGAAAATGATCACTGGAATAGGCTCGGAGTCAGCAAACCTTTGATATCTTAGCTAAATCCGAAAAAACACATCGGGTCGGTAGTGCTTGTTCAACCAAGTTGGGCTGCCAAATTCGCCATATGTCCGCTTTCGGCCAGAAGCGGACATCGGTTGCATCCACACTTCATCAATTGTTATTATTTCTTTATAGCCTCAACTCACAGGAAGAAACAACAATGAAGAAAATTGCACTGTCTCTACTTGGCGCATCCATGATTGCGTCTTCAACTGTTACAGCCGATCCCGCTGCTTTTATTGGTGTTGCGTACGGCTTCAGTGGCAACTTTGGCCTGACCGCCAAGGTACTCTCCAGTGATGAAGAAGATACGGGTGTCGCAGCACTGGGCGCTACATATTACTTCGGTACTCCAACACCATGGGGTGTTGATCTGAGTGCTGGTTATGCATGTGATAATTCGGCCTTCCTGCTCGGCTACGATTTCCTTCAGAAGACGGTTACAGGTAGTGCCGGATGGGCTGATACCGAGGATGAGGACAGTAGCTACAGTCCTCCCAGGGATTAAAGATAAATCAATCTTACCAGGGTATTCACAAAGCGTACTTTGGTGCGCCTTTTTCTTGTCTACTTAACGTCTGCTTTGGGTCGGAAGCCGCCATTGGCAGGATACTACTCTCTTCTGCTAATCCCAGGGAAGGGACTGCGAAGCTCAGCAACTGAGTACCCGCTATATATAAAATATGATCGAATCTTAATATCTATTTCGTCAGAACGAGTATGAGTCAGCACACCTGACTCACTTCACCAACCTCACTACATTACCTTTCACCAAATAACTTTCGATCAGAAACTAGCAACGTAAGTCTAATAACCGATAAATGCCAACCGGTATTTTTCAGAATAATTTACAAAAATTAATCACGAAAATTATATTTCCCTATCACCAATCACCCTAACATCAGTATCACAAAGGTTACTCCATACCTCTATCCCACTGTTTTTATTAATTAATTATTTATTTATCGGATGTTTTAGTACGTATGTACTAATACTGGTTTTTTCCTTCACTTTTTCAATATTAATGCTAGACTGTCGTTCATAAAAAATAAAACAGGGCGGTAATTATCGCCAGTTTTCGAATTTTAACTTTGGATAAACGTCATAATGGCATCACTATTTGAAGAATTAAGGAAAAGTTCGACCTACAACGGAACGAATGCGAATTTCATCGAAGCGCTCTACGAGGAGTACCTTGAAGATCCTGATTCAACCCCGGATGAGTGGCGAGTAAAATTCGACGCCCTAAGTATCGGCAGCGAGACAGTCGAAACACCACACTCCCCTATTCGTGAGCACTTTGAAACCCTGGCCAAATCCCCTGCCAGTCGCAGCAATATGGGCATCACACCTGCTGCTGCACACAAACAGGCCTCCGTACTGCGATTGATTAACGCTTACCGCGTCCGCGGTCACCAGAATGCAGACCTCGATCCACTCAAGCTCAGGCCGCAACTGGAACTGACTGAATTACTTCCGGCAACCCACGACCTTGGACCGGAAGATATGGAGACCGAGTTCAATACAGGCTCTCTCTACGCCCCGGAACAGCTAAAGCTGAAAGATATCATTGAACATGTACGTGGAGCCTATGTCGGCAAGATTGGCGCCGAGTACATGCACATCACCGAAACAGCAGAAAAACGCTGGTTGCAGAAACGCCTCGAAGGCTACAAGGGCACACCTGTCCTCGAAAAGGAAGATAAACTCTGGCTCCTGAAAACCCTGACCGCTTCAGAAGGTCTCGAACGCTACCTGCACAACCGCTATGTCGGACAGAAACGTTTCTCACTTGAGGGTGGCGAATCCCTGATCCCTCTTCTCGATGAAGTGATCCAGCGTGCCGGAAACAGTGAGGTCGAGGAAGTCGTTATCGGAATGGCGCATCGCGGTCGACTCAATGTTCTGGTCAACATCATGGGCAAGAGCCCTTCTGTCCTGTTCGATGAATTTGAAGGCAAGAAAAAAGCCCAGGGCATAGTAACAGCTGGCGACGTCAAGTATCACGGCGGCTTCTCTTCAAATGTAGAAACACCCGGTGGCAAGGTACATATTGCTCTTGGCTTCAATCCATCACACCTTGAGATCATCAATCCCGTTATCGAGGGATCGGTCAAGGCACGCCAAGATCGCCGCATGGATGCTGAAGGCAATAATGTGATGGCCATCTGTATCCATGGTGATGCAGCATTCGCCGGCCAGGGTGTCGTGATGGAAACCATGCAGATGTCACAGGCACGTGGATTCTATACCGGAGGCACCATCCATATCGTGGTCAACAACCAGATCGGATTCACAATCAGTAATCCGCTGGATTCACGTTCAACCCACTACTGTACCGACATTGGCAAGATGATCCAGGCACCAATTCTGCATGTTAACGGTGATGATCCCGAGGCAGTGATTTTCGCCACACGTCTTGCCACAGATTACCGCACAACATTTAAAAAAGACGTCATCATTGATCTTGTCTGCTATCGCCGCCTGGGCCACAACGAGGCCGATGAGCCTGCAGTCACCCAGCCGGTCATGTACGACAAGATCCGCAGTCATCCGACTACGCGAACTCTCTATGCAGAAAAATTGATTGCAGAAGGGATTATCACTCCAGACGAGAGCATCGCGATGGCTTCCGATTGCCGCGATATCCTCGACCGTGGTGAAAGCCTCACACGTCCGGCAATCAAGAACCAGCAGAGTCCCTACAGGGTTGATTGGGACAAGTATCGTGAAGCTGAAATCACCGATGACTGGGATACTGGAGTCGATGGTGACAAGCTTGCAGAACTTGCCTTCGACCAGCTACGCCTGCCAGAGGAGTTTGTACCCCACAGGCGTATCCAGAAAATTCTTGATGATCGCAGACGTATGGCCGATGGTGAAATCTCCTGTGACTGGGGTTACGCGGAGAACCTTGCGTATGCATCGCTGCTGGACGATGGCTTTCATATCCGCTTGTGTGGACAGGACGCAGGACGCGGTACCTTTTTTCATCGACACGCTGTACTACACGATCAGAAAACCGGCAACGCCTTTATCCCCCTGAAAAACCATGACAACGAGAATGGCCACGGACATTTTACTGTAATCGACTCACTCCTCTCGGAAGAGGCTGTGCTCGGTTTCGAGTACGGCTATGCCACTGCATTTCCCGAGACGCTGGTTATCTGGGAGGCGCAGTTTGGTGATTTCGCCAATGTCGCACAGGTGGTTATTGATCAGTTCATCACTTCGGCTGGTTCCAAGTGGGGTCTGCACAGCGGCCTCACACTGCTGCTACCACACGGTCAGGAGGGTCAGGGTGCCGAGCATTCATCCGCGCGCCTCGAGCGTTACCTGCAGCTGTGCGCAGAAAAGAATATCCAGGTGTGCGTACCAACAACACCAGCACAGATTTTCCACCTGCTGCGCAGACAGATGGTGCGCCCGCTACGCAGACCACTGGTCGTCATGTCTCCCAAGAGTCTGCTGCGTCACCCTCTCGCCGTCTCAAAACTGAAGTTCTTCGACGAAGGGCGCTGTTTCCAGACAGTGATCAAAGAGCCAGATCCAATCCAGCCAGAAGCGGTGGAACGTGTTGTCCTGTGTAGTGGAAAAATCTATTACGAACTGGTTCAGTCACGCCGTAGCCAGAACATGGAGAATGTTGCCCTCGTCAGAGTCGAGCAACTCTACCCATTCCCGGATGAGCGAGTCAGTGAGGCGATAGCTCCCTATACAAACTGCAAGGAATATATCTGGTGCCAGGAAGAGCCCCAGAACCAGGGTGCATGGGACCAGGTTAAACATCGCCTGTTCAATGTCGTCCCGAAAAATTCACCACTTTACTATGTCGGCCGACCAGCCTCCGCAGCACCGGCTACCGGCTACCCATATCTTCACCAGATGCAACAGGAAACCCTGGTTGATGATGCACTGGCTGGCTATATCAACCCCCAAATGAACAAGAGGCACGTATGAGCACTGATGTCCGAGTCCCTGCACTCCCCGAATCTGTTGCAGATGCAACAGTCCTGACCTGGCACAAGCAACCTGGAGACACTGTTGTTCGTGACGAGAACCTTGTCGATCTCGAAACCGACAAGGTCGTTCTTGAAGTTCCGGCACCGGCTGACGGCGTCCTTGGTGCAGTTTCTGCTGCCGAAGGCGATACGGTAACAGCCGATGAGCTGTTGGCCATCATTGAAGCTGGATCAGCAGCTGCAACTCCCGCTGCTGCACCAGCCAAGGCGGCTGCGCCTGCAAAAGAGGCACCACAGGAGAGTGACAGCAATGCTGATGAAGAGCCGGTACTGACACCATCGGTACGTAAACTGGTCAAGGAGCTTGGCGTCGATGCTTCCAACATCAAGGGTACCGGCAAGCATGGCCGCATCCTCAAGTCTGATGTCATGGCGCATATGGACAAGCAGGAGAGCGAGGGTGCAACTCCTGCGGCTAAGACAGAAGCTGCGGCAGTTGTCACACCTGCCGGTGCACGTCCAGAACAACGCGTACCTATGACACGCCTGCGTGCTCGTATTGCCGAGCGACTGATCGAGGCACAGTCTACAGCTGCAATTCTCACCACCTTCAACGAGGTTAACCTGCAGGCGATCATGGACATCCGCAAGCAGCACCAGGATGCGTTCGTCAAGGCTCACGATATCAAGCTCGGTTTTATGTCATTCTTTGTCAAGGCAACCATCGAGGCACTGAAGAAGTTCCCGGCGGTTAACGCATCGATTGATGGCAATGATGTTATCTACCACGGCTATTACGATATTGGCGTTGCTGTTGGTTCACCACGTGGCCTGGTGGTACCGGTGCTGCGTGATGCAGACCAGATGACACTCGCGGGTATCGAGAACAAGATCAAGGAGTTCGGACAGCGTGCAGCAGATGGTTCGCTGACCTACGAGGAACTCAACGGTGGTACTTTCACCATCTCGAATGGCGGCGTATTCGGATCCATGCTGTCGACACCAATCCTTAATCCACCACAATCCGGTATCCTTGGAATGCATAACATCATCCAGCGTCCAATTGCCGAAAACGGTGAAGTTGTGATTCGTCCGATGATGTATCTTGCACACTCTTACGACCATCGTATTATCGATGGCCGTGAAGCAGTGCAGTTCCTGATCTCGATCAAGGAGGCACTCGAGGATCCTGCGAGAATGTTGCTGGATATCTGATCTACCTCTCCGGCATCAAAAGAAAAGCGGCCATCAGGCCGCTTGTTTTGTGGAAACCCGGACTGCTTACCTCATCACTTGGCAGCCTCTGCATCGTTCCAGGCCCTGAGCAGATCCTTTGCCGACGCTACCCATGACTCGTTGCCCGCTGCAAGTTCGATAAAGCGTTCTATATCGGCAACTGCCTGCTCCTTACGTCCCATGTTGTAGTTAACCGAGCCCCGGTTGAAATAGGGAGCTGGCAAATGTGGATCGGCTGCGATACATGCATCAAGATCAACAAGTGCTTTATCGTAATCTCCATTGTGCGCATAAAGCGTTCCGCGGTTGAAACGCGCTGCAACCAGGTCAGGTTTCAGCTCGATCGCCCTGCTGAGGTCTGCTTCTGCCTCTGCAAAACGTTTGTAGCGCAGGTAAAGCTGTGAACGGCCGACAAGATAGAGCGCATCTTCAGGATCAATGCTAACTGCCTTTTCCATGTCATCAAGAGCGCCTGAATAATCACGGTTGTGACGACGCATGTCGGAACGCACTCCATGCAGCTGCGCATTCTCGGGATAAATGGTTATTGCCTCATCCAGAACGGCAAGTGCTTCGGCTATACGACCTTCACCCCTGTGCTGAAGCGCTAGCCTGATATGCTCTTCTGGTGTGAGAGCAGTCTGCGGTTCAGTGCCACCAGTTTGTTCAACGCCGGAGGCATTCGGTTTATCTGCTGAAGGATCTCCCTGTTTCATCTCCTCCTTTACAACCTGTTCTTCATCACTCTCCTGCTCCACGACAGGCTGTTTTTCATCACTCTGAGTGACAGCCTCTGTCGCTTCAGTTACAGGGGTTTCAGCCTGCGGTTCTTGCGCTTGAGGTGCAGGTTCTTGTGTGACTTTTGCTGGCTCTTCACAGCCTACCGTGACCATGACGAGCATGGTAATAAAAACGATTCTTTTCACTGTATTCCTGTTCAGGTTATTGAAGAAGAAAGAGTGACAGCCCTATTCAAAGTGTCACTGGATTGTGCGTATGTAACTGATTGCTGCCTTGAGGTCATCTTCGCTCCACTTCGATGTGGAATACTCGACTACTTCAGCCATATGGTCAGCGACATAATCTCCATCAGGTAAAGCACCATATCGGAACAGGTCAACCAACTCATCATCACTCCACTGCCCTATTCCCGAATCGGTCCAGGATATATCAGGCGCACTGAGATCCTTTTTACCTCGCAGTCTCTGACCCCAGTCGAGTATTCCGATACGATTCCTTGGAGTATGACATTCATTGCAATGACCAAGTGTATCAACCAGGTATGCGCCACGGGATGCAGCCTGCTCTTCCTGATCCGGTGATAGCAGCTCATTTAACTTGGTCCAGACTGGCATCAGCCATCGCTTGACGTACCAGTTCAATTCATGGGGCCTGTTTTCTTGCCTGACTCCGGCCTGGGAAAAGAGGTATGCCTTGATGGCGAAAATATCCCCAGGTTCCATATTCCGATATGCCGGATAGGGAAAAGCAGGGAAATAGTAACTACCATCCGGTGCACGCCCATGCCGGACTGCAGCGATAAATTGCTCATCACTCCAGTGACCAATTCCGGTTTCTGAATCCGGGGTTATATTGGGCGTCCAGAAGATACCAAATTCTGTTTCCAGGCGACGGCCACCGGCAAGTGCCGGGCCATCATTTTCAGTATCTGTATGACAGGAGTAACAGTTGGCCAACTGCAGCAGGTACTGCCCCTGATCTGCCATCGACTGTGCGGATAGAGTCAAGGGAAACAAGGAAAGCAGCAGCACCCAGATTCGACTACCCCACATGGGCAAGGATCCTGGAAGAATTAGTGATCGTGTTTTCTCTTGAATGCCCGGTGGCAACTTCCGCAGCTATTCTTACCAAACTCTTTGAATGCGCTACGGGTTTGAGCCATATCCCCGGCAGCGACAACCTTCTTGAAATCACTCAGGGCCTGTTGCGCCTTGGTGACAGTATCGCTGAATTTTTCGGGATTATCCCAAATTGCATCTTTGGCATGGGTCTCTCCGAAATCGCTCCCTTCCGGAAACAGCTCAGGTATCCTTTCAAACAACTTCTCCAACGCATCGACATGCATCGACATGCATCGACAGATGATCAGGGAAAGGCACAGCACCATTGACCACTGCCTTGATGCCATTGTTGTGACCTTTGACAGCTGTCATAAAGTCAACTCGGTACTTAATGACCATTTCAGGATTGAAATCGGCATCAAAATTCTGGGCATATATCGAAGTTGAAAACATACACAGGATGATAAAAGCAATCACTTGTTTCATAACGGTTCCTTTTATTGTGATACGTCTGGTTATTTATAGCAGGTTTTATAGATATGAAAAGAGTGTGCCAACCACGCAGTCTTTGAGGCCATGTAGAGTCAAGAAGCTTGCGTACAAATCTTCCCGTCACTCCTGATCGAGTTGCTCGAGGATATTCCTGGCCACCATGATCTGGTCATTATTTCCATTCGCAAGCACCTCGTAGAGCAGCTTGCGTGCCTCGGCGACATCACCCTGCTGACGCAGTTCCATGACGCGTTTCAGGCGTGACTCATTAAGGTCATTGATAATCGCGTCGGCATCCTCTGCTCCGGTCGCATCAGGGGATTCTGCATCGTCTCCCGGGCCATTCCATGACTCATCATCCTCGTCCTCTGCCCAGTCATCTTCATCTTCCCACTCGAGCCGATCGAGTTCAGCTTCCTTCTCCTCATCTGTCGGCGCTACATAGTCGTCCGGATATCTGGTATCTGCCTCACTTTTATCACTGCTCGAGTCATCGTCTGACACATCATCCGATTCACTGTCAGGTTCATTATCGTCATCAGACTCTTCCTCTTCATCATCTCTCTTCTTGCGTACAAAGAAAGAGGAGGCAATCAGGCCGAATTCAAACAGAACCCACATCGGCAATGCCAGCAAGGTCTGCGATATGACATCCGGCGGGGTTAGCAGCATGCCAAGAACAAATGCCCCGACAATGACATAGGGACGACCGCGAGAAAGCTTCTCGCGCGTGGTGGCACCAGTCCATATGAGGATAATGACAGCGATCGGAACTTCGAATGCCAGGCCAAAAGCAAAAAAGAGCGTCAGAATGAAGTCTAGATAACGACCCATGTCGGTCATGACCGCGACACCCTCGGGCGCGGTGCCGGTCAGAAAGGCGAAAACCAGAGGAAATACCACGTAAAAGGCGAATGCCACGCCCAAATAGAAAAGCAGCGTGCTGGAGACAACCAGCGGTATCACCATCTTGCGTTCATGCTTATAGAGACCGGGCGCGATAAATGCCCAGAACTGGTAGAGCGTGAAGGGAATGGTGAGAAAAATCGCAGCCACCAGGCTGAGTTTCATCGGTGTCAGGAAAGGCGATGCAACCTCGGTGGCAATCATACTGGTGCCTTCCGGCAGGTGCTGCATGAGCGGTTCGGCAACCATGGTATAGATCTGGTTACCAAACGAGAAAAGTGCCAGGAACGCGACCAGGATAACAACAACGATGCGAATCAGGCGATCACGCAGTTCAAAGAGATGTGAAAAAAACGGCTGTTCTGTATCGACGTTCAAGGACATTGGCTGAATTTTTACCCGGGATTACTTGAGCGAATCACTGCCGGTTTTCACCGCGGATTCTGTCTCTTTGCGTATCTCGTCAAGATCGCTTTTTGTATCTTCAATGATCTCATGCAGCGAGGAACTCTCCTCCTGATCCTTGAGAATTCTCTTGAGTTCGTCTGCACGTAACTCCTGGTCGATATCAGACTTGACCGACGAAACAAAGCGTTTGGCCCGCCCTGTCCAGGCGCCAACGGTGCGTGCCACACCAGGCAGTCGCTCAGGCCCGATAACGAGCAAGGCAACAATACCGATGATCAACAGCTCCCAGAAACCGACATCAAACATGGTCAGTCAGCCCTGTTCAGGACTTTTCTTTTTCTTTGGTTGCTTCACCCTCGATGACTGACTCTTCATCGGCTTTTTCCAGCTTTTCCGGGTTCGCAGCAGCTTCGCCGTCTTTCATCGCTTTTTTGAAGCCTTTAACGGCTCCACCAACATCAGATCCCATGTTCTTGAGGCGCTTTGTTCCGAAAATAAGAAGAACAATTGCCAATACAATCAACAGCTGCCAGATACTGATTCCACCAAAACCCATAATTTCATCCTCTCAATGGCCACAGGCCTTTTAAACTTGCGTCAATAATACCGCAAGATTCTACAAAATAGTTGCTTGATTACCCCTTTCGGGACGCTTTTTCTTCGATTCCGGAAAGTCCGAAGCGACGCTCCAGTTCCGATAGTACAGCTTCGTGGCTGATTCCCTTGTGTGACAACATTACCATGGTATGAAACCAGAGATCTGCTGTCTCATAGACAATCTGCCCGTCATCACCACCGACAGCGGCAATAACTGTCTCAGTCGCTTCTTCGCCGACTTTCTTGAGAATTGTTTCGAGTCCCTTGGAATGCAGGGAAGCGACATATGAGCTGTCGGGATCGGCATTCTTGCGCTCCTCAAGGACCGCCTCGAGCTGTTTCAGAACATCACTCATAGCCTCACCTCGACACCGGCATCTGCCATGTGTTGCTTCGCCTCGCCAATCGAGTACTCTGCAAAATGGAAAATCGATGCCGCCAGTACTGCGTCAGCACCACCGAGTTTAATACCATCAACCAGGTGGTCGAGATCACCGACACCGCCGGAGGCGATCACGGGAATCGGCACCGCCTCTGCAACAGCACGTGTCAGCTCATTATCAAATCCGATTTTAGTGCCATCACGGTCCATGCTCGTGAGTAATATTTCACCGGCACCAAGATCGGCCATCTTCTGCGACCACTCAATTGCATCGATACCGGTCGGTTTACGCCCGCCATGGGTAAAAATCTCCCAGCGACTGGGCTCACCCTCACCTGACACCCTCTTTGCATCGATCGCGACAACAATTGCCTGCGATCCAAAACTGTCGGCTGCCTCTTTGACAAACTCCGGGTTGAATACTGCGGCAGTGTTAATTGCAACCTTATCGGCACCTGCCTTGAGCATACGGCGTACATCGGCCACCTCGCGAATACCGCCACCAACGGTCAGCGGTATAAAGACCTCGCCGGCAACCTCCTCAACCACGTGCACGATTGTTTCGCGCTCATCGGAACTGGCTGTAATATCGAGAAAGGTAATCTCATCCGCACCCTCTTCGTTATAACGGCGCGCAACCTCAACCGGATCTCCGGCATCACGGATATCAACAAACTTGACGCCCTTGACCACGCGGCCGGCATCAACATCAAGACAGGGAATTATACGTTTGGCGAGTCCCATTGGAATTCACTTCATATCAATAACAGAAAGGCAGTTTAACATTTTCGCGCTGCAAGGGAATACGTAAGCAAGAATCTGTAAAAAGTCATGAATGGCGGCAATTCAGATTGAGATATCTTGCCTCATTGCGATGCAACAGACGGTACAATACGCCTTTATGAACCACTGCAGGAATATCACACTTGGCAAGTGCAACCGGAATTCAACGCATCCTGATCTGGAGCAAATGGCAGCGAGTCGCCCACTGGGTAATCGCATTGTCCGGGCTGGCCCTTTTCGCTAGCGGATGGCTGATCGACAAGGCGCCCATCATCGCGGATGCCACGATTGATATACACCTGTTGCTTGCACCTGTCTTCACGCTCGGTCTATTGCTGCGTATCCTGCTGCTGTTTACTGACAAGGGGAATGCCAGTCTGAAGGCATTAACACCAGACCCCCAGTGGCAAAAGATTGGCGAGATGCTGCGCTTCTATCTCTCGTTCGGACGCATGCCGCTTCCACGCTGGTACGCACACAACCCGCTTTGGGCGCCTATCTATATCTTTATCATCGCCCTGCTGCTGTTGCAGGCCGTGAGTGGATTTGTACAGGGCAATATGCCGATTCTTGCAGGGATCTACCTCCCTTCCCTGCACGGCATCCTGGCCGACATTCTCTTCACCATCATGTTGCTGCATATCCTTGCGGTCGTTTTGCATGACCTGAAAGGGAACAGTGCGGAAATATCCGCCATGATTAACGGTCACAAGTTTTTTGTGCCGGGTGAGGGTGAAAGCAGCCCTGCCATCGACCCCGTTCCTAACATCTCAATCAGCGAGATTGGCAGGGAAAAGAAGAAATAAACCAACTCATGTCGGTCCTGAGCCGATACCTGGGAGTTAGTGCACTGTTCTGGATGCCCCCCGGGTCAAGCCCGGGGTGACGAATTTAACAAGCCCGATGTGACGAAATAATTGGGCCGGTGACATGAAATTATCGAAGCCGGAGAATACTATCCGGTCAGGAGTCAGCCAGGTGCTGCGCTTCTGCAAGATCAAGCGTTCCCTCGTAGATGGCACGGCCGGTAATAGCACCCATAATGCCACTATCCTCAACCTGCATGAGTCTTGAGATATCCGAGATATCAGTAATGCCGCCAGAGGCGATAACAGGAATAGAAATTGCCCTTGCAAGCTCGGCAGTGGCCTCATGATTGACTCCCTGCATCATACCGTCACGGCTGATATCCGTATAGACAATAGCGCTGACGCCGGCACTCTCGAAACGTTTTGCCAAGTCGATTGCCGACACATCGGACACTTCGGCCCAGCCCTCAACTGCAACCATGCCATCTTTTGCATCAATGCCGACAATAATGTTCCCGGGAAACTGTTTGCAGACTTCATCAACAAATTCGGGTTCACGTACCGCTTTTGTTCCGATAATGCAGTAATCAACGCCCGCATCGATATAGGCTGCAATGGTTTCGGCATCACGAATACCACCACCCACCTGTAACGGTAATTGCGGCCACCTGTCAGCAATCGCACGCACGACATCACCATTAACCGGTTTACCTTCGAATGCACCATTGAGATCAACCAGGTGTAGACGTCGTGCGCCTTCATTCACCCAGCGTGCTGCCATGTCAACGGGATTATCGGAAAACACAGTGTCATCTTCCATGCGCCCCTGGCGCAGGCGGACACACTTTCCATCTTTGAGGTCGATGGCTGGAATCATCAGCATGGGAAATACCTGTCTTGAATATATTGGAAACCTTAAGGTTTCCAGTTAACGAAATTTTTCAGTAACTGCAGACCTGCATCAGCACTCTTCTCCGGATGAAACTGCACGGCAAAGAGATTATCCGATGCAATAGCGCAAGCGAAAGGGTCAATGTAATCCGTGGTTGCAGCAACAATCGACTTGTCATCCGGCACAATATAGTAGCTGTGGACGAAATAGAATCGGCTCTGGTCGTCAATACCCTGCCACATCGGATGATCAATGGCTTGATTGACCTGGCTCCATCCCATGTGAGGGATTTTGAGTGGCACTCCATTATCATCGACACGGCCGCGTGCGAAATGACGGACCTGGCCGGGAAACAGGTCAAGAAGAGGCGTACCCCCATTCTCATCGCTGTACTCCATGAGAACCTGCAGGCCCATGCAAATACCGAGAAATGGTTTAACCTCGGCGGCCTCGCGTACAGCTGCCTCGACGTGATGATCACTGATCGCTTTCATACAGTCGCGTGCAGCTCCCTGCCCCGGGAAAACTACCCTGTCAGCCTGTGCAATCTGGGCATGATCATCTGTCACCAACACACGGGCGTCCGGCGCAACATGTTCTACTGCCTTGGAAACCGAATGGAGGTTGCCAAGGTTGTAATCAACAACAGCGATTGTCTCCATCTTCAGGACCTAGAGTGAGCCTTTTGTTGACGGCATGACACCCGCCATGCGTGAATCAGCCTCCAGCGCCATACGCATGGCCCGGCCGAATGCCTTGAATACTGTTTCGGCAACATGGTGTGCATTGCGTCCACGCAGGTTATCGATGTGCAGCGTGACGTCGGCATGATTAACGAAGCCCTGGAAAAACTCCATGAAGAGGTCAACATCAAATTCACCTATGCGCGCACGGCTGAAATCGACATTAAACTCCAGGCCGGGACGACCGGAAAAATCGATTACAACGCGTGACAAAGCCTCATCGAGAGGTACGTACGCGTGGCCGTATCGGTTGATGCCTTTCTTGTCGCCGATCGCCTGTGCGAATGCCTGGCCGAGGCTAATACCGATATCCTCGACTGTGTGGTGATCATCGATGTGATTGTCACCCTTTGCGGTGATCTCAAGATCAACCAGCCCATGACGCGCTACCTGGTCGAGCATGTGCTCGAGGAAAGGCACGCCTGTATCAAAGGATGCCTTGCCACTGCCATCAAGATTAATTGCAACACGGATTTGTGTTTCCAGCGTGTTGCGTTCGATTTCCGCTGTTCGCGCCATCGTTTCGGGATCTTCAATTCATCAAAAGAAATATTCTAACGCAGATTTTGCTGTTCAGCAGCAATTCTTGAGGTGCTTTGGTGGTAAAAACCAGTTGAGTTCGCCGCTTCCCTGTGAAATTTGCGACCAGTGCCTGGCATCAAAATCGATACGCACCATCGCTGCCGTGGGAAAACGCACCTCTCCTCCCCCGATTAGCAAACTCGTTAACTCTGACCAACAGGGCTCATGTCCAACAAGCATCACGCGCCGGTACTGATCTGGCATCTGCCGGATAATCTCAAGCACAGCAGCAGGACTTGTTTCGTAGAGGTCATCAGTGACACCGATCGGTGCGCCCCAGTGCCCACTGACAGATGCGAGGCGTTGTGTCTCGTGTGTACGTACTGCCGACGATGTAAGAATGAAATCCGGCGCCTGCCCCATGGTTGCAAGCAGTTTGCCCATATGCTTGGCTGCTTTCTTGCCTTTCGCAGCAAGCGGACGATGAAAGTCATCTGCAGCGCCGGATGCCCAGTCAGACTTCGCATGGCGAAACAGAATCAGCTGAAGATTCGTATTATTCATAATTCAAGTATAAACGGGATTTGCGACATGTCTGTGACCACCTGTGCAAATCACTCCCGTTTCAACTCCCTGCCAAGAAGCTGGAATGCCAGCATCGACAATAATACATAGCCGAGAAAAAACCATAATCCGGGACGAACTTCTGCATGTGTCAGGCTGTCCGCTCCACTATTGGCAAAGAATGCCACCAGGATTGCAACCACGAAGACATCAGCCATCGACCACTTGCCAAGATGGTGGCTGATGTGAAACCACTTCTCCAGAAGCGGGCTGGTACGGCTGAAGAAAGTCAGCCCGCCGACAGCTGTTTTCATCATGGGCAATACCACGCTGAATATCAGCAGTACCAGGGCCAGCCACCAGTAGCCGTTGTCGTAGAGGGCATCGAGCGTAGAGAGGACGCCCTTCGACTGGTACTGCAGCAAGGTCTCACCCAGTACCGGCAGGTCCTTGCTTGCCTCGATCGAGAGAATGGGTGTTGCGAGCCCGACCAGCAGAGAGATAAATGCGATACCCAACATGGCATAAGCAACGTCACCCAGGTCTGAACGCGTAAACCATGCAAGCAGTAGCAACAGCAAGGCAGTGCCGCCAAACAGCCAGGTCATGATTTCAACCGACTTGGCATAGGCCGACTGCAGCTCCTTGTGCTGGTTGAGCTCTTCGAGATGTTTTGAGTAGTTGTCGTAATAGCCGAAGGAGAGTAACTCCAGCAACTGATTTTTACCCTGCTCCACCTGTGATTCGGCACTCAAGCGGGTAATGATCGTCTCGGTTTCACGTTCGAAGGCCTGCGCCTGTTGCCAGGTGGTCCAGGCAAAAAAGAGAAGCGCTGCAAAGAGAGAGACAATGGCAAAAAGAACAAACCTGCGCATGCAGAGATTTCCTGTACTGGGTGAATGAAAAAAAGACTTAACGTTCACCTACTAAGATGCGGGCATCTTATCAATTCCCAATAGCCGTGTAACCCGGAGTGGATTCAATGCGTATGCACCAGGCTTTGATATTCGGGTAATTGTTGAGATCAAAACCACCCTCATGTGCTACATGCGTATAGGCATACAGGGAGATATCGGCAATAGAGAGAGACTCACCTGCCAGAAAAGGCGTTTGTGACAGCTGTCGCTCCATAACTGACAGCGCCTTGTTACCACCGCTTTGGCGTGATTCATACTCGGCCCTGCGCTCTTCCGGCAGTCCAAGATATTTCTGAATGAAGCGCGCAACAGCAATATATGGCTCGTGACTGTACTGTTCAAAAAACAGCCATTCGTACACCTTGGCCCTGGCATAACTGTCTGATGGCAGAAATCCGGTATTCTCGGCGAAGTAACCGAGAATGGCATTTGATTCACACAACGCCCTGCCATCATCAAGGATGACGACTGGTATTTTTCCGTTTGGATTCAGTGCCAGAAACTCTTCTGTTTCTGTTTCACCATCAAGGATATTCACATGCTGCCATTTGTACTCGACACCCAGAAATGACAATAACAGCTTGACCTTGTAGCAGTTACCTGACTGCGTATCTCCATAGACTTTCAACATGCACCCTCCTTGATGTTTTCAAAATGAATCTGTTTCGTTTCGGGAAAAACCGCTCACACCTAAGTCGAGGTGACGCTATAGCCACGTAACTGGCGGGCAAAACGGGACAGTGCATCGATACCCGCCGCTTCCGCCTGAACAACCCACTCCTGCAGAGCCTCCCGACGTGCTTCCTGGCTGGTAGCTGTACGTTCCCAGAGTGCCGAAAGTCCTTCCTGAAACTGGTAGACAGTCTCGAGAAGCTGGCTCTCTTCAAGAAGTTTCTGAAGCCGCTGGCGTGCCGCTTCATCGAGGCGCTGACTGTCTGCCAACAGGCCTCGAACCGCCTTGTATTTTTCACGGCACGCACGGCGTGAACTGCACAGTTCAGATTTGGCAACCGGCTTGACCACCTGTTTCGCATAGTTGGAAAAAACCTGCAAGCGGTTACCAAGGACGGCTGAAACCGTATCAAGATCGACAAGGCGGATATCCTTGCGTACACGGATTCTCGGTGCCACCTTTTTCACCCGCGCCAGGCGAAGTGTTTGCATCAGGCGGATATAGAGCCAGCCGATATCGAACTCGTACCAGCGACTTGAGAGCCGTGCAGACGATGCAAAGGCGTGGTGATTGTTGTGCAATTCTTCACCCCCGATAACCAGGCCGAGAGGAATAATGTTGGTCGAGGCATCAGTGGTATTCCAGTTACGGTAACCGAAATAGTGGCCAATTCCATTGATAACACCAGCAGCCCAGAATGGAATCCACGCCATCTGCACGACCCAGATCAGAGCGCCGGCAAAGCCAAACAGAAGTAAGTCGATTATCAGCATCAGGCTGATGCCCATCCCCGGGTAAGGCGTATAGATTTTTCGTTCAAGCCAGTCATCCGGCGTGCCCTTGCCGTAGGTGTCGAGAGTCTCCTGGTTTGTGCTCGCCTTGCGATAGAGCCATGCACCGAGCCACAGAACACGATTGAGACCTTCAACCTGGGGACTGTGCGGGTCTCCTTCTGTCTCACACTTGGCATGATGACGTCGATGGACGGCAACCCACTCCTTGGTCACCATGCCCGTGGTCAGCCATAGCCAAAAACGAAAGAAGTGATTAACCGGTGCGCTCAGCTCAACAGCTTTGTGTGCCTGTGAACGATGCAGAAAAATAGTCACACCGGCAATCGTGATATGCGTCAGGCCAAGAGCGACAAGCACAAGTTGCCACCAGCTTAAATCGAACAAATGGGTCATGAATACTTCTCCGACTGCTTCAGTCAGTGTTGAAAAGGCGAGTCCTGCTTATCCTTGACAACTATCTGTGCAGAACGGATAACGGGAGCCAGCTCTTGTTGAATCACATCTGCCAATATGCGGGCAGACTCCTTCAGTTCAACCTCTTTAAGCTTCTCCTCTTCGCTGCGCTTTTCAAGCAGCTGGTCATCATCTTCGAGAAACTCCTTTTTGGTCAGTCGATCCAGACCGATCGAGCGGCGATAGTTGTTGTGCAAACGCAGGCGTTCATTTTCGCGTTTATTCCCTTCACTTTTACGTTTTGATTCGTTGAGACTGACAACCTTCTGATTCAGAATCTTGTGAATCATCTTTGCCTCTGCCTTCAGATATTTGAAGCCAGCATCCTTTTTGATACGTTGATCAGAGCGCTTGCGAACCACATCGATATTGCCGATACCCCACTCATCATGATTGGCTCGCTCAATACTTGCCCAAGGTAGAGCGTTATCAAGAGAGCGTTCGCCATAGTCAACCTCGACCACGGTCGGAAACTGGATATCCGGCACCACGCCACGATGCTGGGTGCTGCCGCCATCAACGCGGAAGAACTGCGCGATGGTCACACGCATACGGCCCAGGTCGCTTGCCTTGGTGAGGAAATTACCCAACTCAACAAGTTGCTGCACCGTGCCTTTGCCGAAGGTTGGTTCACCGATAATGATGCCGCGTCCATAATCCTGAATCGCACCAGAGAAGATTTCAGATGCAGAAGCACTGTTGCGATTAACCATGACCACTAGCGGACCGCGATAAGCGATAGCCGGATCAGGGTCGACCTCGGATTCAACATTACCGTTGTAATCACGAATCTGTACAACAGGACCCGACTCGATAAAGAGTCCGGTCAGTTCTGTCGCCTCGATCAGGGAACCACCACCATTATTTCGCAAATCGATAACAATGCCGTCAACACCTTTTTCCTGCAGCTCTTCGATCAGGTTACGAACGTCACGGGTGGTACTGCGAAAATCTTTACTGCCAGAGCTTGCGCCGGCAAAATCCCGATAGAATGCGGGAATCTCGATTACGCCAATCTTCTGGCCATGCAAATCCTTCTCGCCCTCGATGATGGATGATTTTGCAGCCTGCTCCTCGAGCTTGATATTGTCGCGCACCAGCGTAATCTCTTTGCTCGCACCTCCACTGCCGCTTTTCTTGGGAAGAATCGTCAGGCGAACCACGGTTCCCTTGGGGCCGCGAATTTTGTCTACCACGTCCTGCAGGCGCCAGCCGATGACATCAATCATCTCGCCATCCTTGCCCTGAGCCACACCGGTTATCATGTCGCCGGGATGAATCAGGGATGATTTCTCTGCCGGTCCACCGGGAATAATCTTCTGTACCTCGGTGTACTCGTTCTCGACACCGAGAACTGCACCAATGCCCTGCAGCGACAAACGCATACTGATATCAAAGTTTTCTGCATTGCGTGGCAACATGTAACCGGTGTGAGGTTCAATTGCACCCGCATAGGCACTCATGAAAAGGAGGAAGACGTCATCGCTCTCACTCTGGCGAGCACGACGTCGAACTCCCTCGTAACGCTTGGTGAGTTGCTCCAGCGCCTCATCGTTATCCTTCTTCGACAGGCGCATGGCAAGCATATCGTTCTTGACCCGCTTCACCCAGAGAGCATCGAGTGCAGCCTGGTCTGCAGGCCAGGGGGCATCCTTTCGATCGATCAGATAGGTCTCGTCAGTCGTCAGGTCGATTGGTTTTTTGAGCAAATCGAGAGCGATGGCTGTTTGCCGTTCAACTGCGGCACGGAAGGCCTTGTAGATAGTAAAGACAGGCTCAAGACGACCGTTGCGAATATCGTCATCGAACAGTTTTGCGTAGTTGAAGCGGAAAGTGTCAACCTGCTCTTTTGTCAGGTAGCTTTTATTGGGATCAATCAGCTCGAGATACTCATCAAAGATCAGTGATGAAAAGGCATCATCGAGTACATGTTTTTTATAATGGTACTTCTTCAGCACGTCGCTGATGAGAAGCATGGATTGGGTCTGCCGGAACTTGGGTTTCAGCTCCGATATTGGGACTTCCCTGACCGCGGCCTGGACGCTTGCAACCGCCAGAAATAAAACCAGCGCGCTTGTCAAAAGCGCCGAGGACTTGAGTATTTTCATGAATCTCCTACATAAAATCAGGCCACCTGTACCGCAATCCTATCACCTAAACTCTTGATCTCGTTATTTTCATCGAGATAGACAAGGGAAGGCTTGAAGGTCTTGACCTCGGTTTCATCCATACGCGCGTATGCGCAAATGATAATAATGTCACCAGGATCCGCCTTGTGTGCAGCTGCACCGTTGACCGAGATTATTCCCGAATCACGTTCAGCTTCAATTGCATAGGTGGTAAATCTTTCACCATTTGTGACATTGTAGATCTCGATTTGTTCATATGGCAGGATGCCTGCGGCATCGAGCAGGTCCTGTGCAATCGCACAAGAGCCCTCATATTCCAGTTCCGAGTTCGTCACCGTCGCGCGGTGCAGTTTACATTTGAGAAGTGTCAGCTGCATCGTGTTGTAAACCTGTTATCTAAAGGCAAAATTACTTTGCGTTGTGTTAATTGAATAATAGGGGCAAGCAGCGGCAATTTCACCCTCGAATTGCCGAAACTGCCAAAAAAGTTGCAATATTATGACACATTATTCACGAATTTGTGCAGTGCGCAATATAAATTGCGCCGAAAAACAGCTTTTTAGTGATTTTGTTCGATATCTGCAAGGAAAGATAATCCCGGAATAATTCTCGTATGCAAGTGCTTCAGATGCGCAGATTGTCGATCAAACGGGTGCTTCCAAGGCGCGCTGCGACAAGTAACACCAGTGCATCGGATGATTCAACAGGCTCAAGCAAAGTATCAGCATCACGTATCTCGAAATAGTCCGGACTAAAGCCTGCTTCCCCGAGCGCATTGAGAGCCTGCTGCTGAACATCTGCAAACGGCATACCTGATTGAATCGACTCGGCTGAGCTCGTCAGGATTTGATAAATGCGCGGAGCAATATGACGCTCTTCTGTAGTGAGATAGCCATTTCTTGAACTCATCGCCAGACCATCACTTTCACGTTGCGTGGGGCAGCCGATGATATCAATCGGCATCGACAACTCTTCGGTCATCCTGCGAATGATATATAACTGCTGGTAATCCTTCTCACCAAACAGGGCGACATCCGGCTGAACCATGTTAAACAGCTTGGTGACCACCGTGGTGACGCCGTCAAAATGTCTCGGGCGCGAAGCACCACAGAGGATGGATGAAACACCGGGAACCGAGACAGTTGTCTGTTGTGCCTTGCCGTTTGGATAGACAGCTTCAACCGGTGGAGCAAACAACAGGTCGTTGCCTGCAGCTTCGAGTTTCAGTTGGTCGTCTTCAAGTGTACGCGGGTAGCTGTCAAAATCCTCACCCTCGCCAAACTGCATGGGATTGACAAAGATCGTGCTGACAACAACATCAGCCAGCTCTTTCGCTCGTTCCACCAGGGAGATATGGCCGCTATGCAGGTTGCCCATGGTTGGAACCAGCGCGACACGTTTGCCCTGCGACTTCCAATCGGCGACGCGGGCGCGTAATACAATCACATCATGCAGCGTAATCATACTGACAGTACCTACAGAAAAGCGTGCTCGCTTTCAGGAAAGGTGCCTTCCTTGACTTCCCTGTTGTAGCTTTTAAGTGCAGCCGCGACCGAACCGCTGCCCTCAAGGAAATTTTTGACAAATTTTGGCAGCTTTCCGGGAGTAATCCCGAGCATGTCATAGACAACCAGTACCTGGCCATCACAAGCTGCGCCTGCACCAATACCAATGACAGGAATAACAAGCGCCTTGCTGATCTCCTCGGCAAGCCGACGTGGCACGCACTCAAGCACGAGCATCTGCGCACCGGCATCCTGGATAGCAATTGCGTCATTCAGCATCTGCTGCGCCTCTTGCTCCTCGCGTCCCTGTACACGGTAGCCGCCAAGAAGAAAAACCGACTGTGGCAACAAGCCAAGATGTCCGCACACGGGAACCGAGTGGGATGCCAGGGTTTCAATCACGGCAAGACGCTCACCTGCGCCCTCGAGCTTGACCATTTGGGCTCCGCCCTCTTTCATCAGGCGCTTGGCTGTCGCGAGAGCCTTTTGCGGGGAGCTGTCGCTGAGAAAAGGCATATCTGCAATCAGCAGTGCACGACGACTGACCCGGGCAACATTACTGACATGGTAGACAATGTCATCAACCGTGACCGGTATCGTGCTGTCATGTCCCTGGATGACCATGCCAAGAGAGTCACCAATGAGAATCGTCTCAATACCTGCCTCTTCAATCTGACGGGTAAAGCTGGCGTCATAACTGGTCAGCATGGCGATTTTCTCGCCTTTCTGTTTCATCTCTTCAAGCTGTGTAATGCTTATACGGCTCATTTACTGCCCCGGGTTGTTTTGCTGATTGCAGCCATGCTGCAGTGCATAATAATAATGGAGGTGTCAGACAGAAAAATCAATCTTTGACAAATAGTGCCATTGATTCGACGTGCGCTGTGTGTGGAAACATATCCATTACACCGGCCTTGACCATGCGGTAGCCATGCTGATTCACCAGCACATCGGCATCGCGCGCCAAAGTACCCGGGTAACAGGAAACATAGAGGATTTTTTCCGCCCCCATTTTTGCCACCAGCGGCATCATCTCAAGCGCACCGCTGCGCGGTGGATCAAGCAGGACGGCATCGTACTTCTGCTTTGCCCACTTGAATGCAGGCGTCTCTTCATCGTAGAGATTGGCGACATCAAAACTGACATTGTCGATACTGTTTCGAATCGCGTTTTGCCGAGCGCGTTCAACCAGTGCCGTGTCACCTTCAACACCATGCACAGATTCTGCCCTGCGCGCCAGTGGCAGGGTGAAGTTGCCCAGGCCACAGAAAAGATCCAGTACCTTCTCGTCACCCTGCAAATCCAGCCACTCCATTGCCTGGCTGATCATCTGCCTGTTGATGTCACTGTTAACCTGGGTGAAATCGTTGGGCAGAAATTCGAACTGCAGCGACTCCTGTGGCAATGAGTAGGTCAGCGTGGCCGCATCATGCAGCGGCTTGACCGTCTGCGGTCCACCATCCTGCAGATAAGGCGTCCACTCTCTTTGCGCACAGAAATCGGCAATAGTTTTTTCGTCCGACTCGGTGAGAGGTTCAAGAATGCGGAAAATCATGACCGTTGCATCGTCACCGACAGCAACCTCAATCTGAGGCAACTGTTCGCTGATCGAAAGCGTCATGATCATGTCACCGAGTGCCTCCAGGTGCTCACCGACAGATGGATGCAACACTTTACAGTGACGGATATCTGCCAGGTAGGAGGTGCCACGTTCACGAAAACCGACCAACACGCGTCCTTTCTTGAATACATGCCTGACTCCAAGGCGTGCCTTGCGCCGGTATCCCCATGGTTCTGAATGCAAGGGCGCGGCAACTGCCTCAGGAGTGACATTGCCGATGCGTTCGAAAGCATCCATCAGCGCCTCTTGCTTGTAAGCCATCTGCGCCTCGGCCGCCATGTGTTGCAGGCTGCAACCACCACAGATACCAAAGTGTGCACATCCCGCTTCGACACGCTCGTCAGACGCCTTGTCGACACTATCGAGTATGCCCTCGTCATGTTTGCGCGAACGATAGCTATAGTGGAACTGTATCTCTTCACCCTGCAGTGTTGTCGGGATAAAAGTCACCTTGCCATCGATGTGTGCGACACCACGGCCATCATGACTGAGAGATTCAATCGTGGCGGGAAAACTACCCTGCGGTAGCTGTTTTCTACGACGTCTGGCCATTAATATTATTTGTTCCGGGATTCGCCTGGATAGTTGTTGGCGTGTACACGACAGGCTTCACTCAACTCATCACATTCATCTTCGTCGATAAGATCAGCCAGCCACATTTTTCTCAGGCCAACCAGGGTTGTTGCCAGCAGGTTCTCCCTGCAACGATCAACCAGCGGCGTAATGCCTTCTTTACGGTAGACATCCCAGGCGGACTCATCACTGATTGTCTTGTGCGCGGTTATTCCAAGCCGGCCAGCCATCTGCACGAGACCGACATCGCCGGGACGCAGTGACAGCATTTCCTCGACCGGTTGCAGTTGCAGATCCATGAGTGACTCGGCATGAACAAGCGCACGTGTTTTGATCAGTGCTTCAAGTTGATGACCATCATCCCAGCACAGAGCCTGCTGTCCATCGAGTCTTGGTGCAATTGCTGCTAGCAGTTCCATCTCGCTGCGATCAGCTATATCTGTAATAACAAGGCGCGTCTCAAAATCACGAATTTCGAACATGGCAACCACGCTCAGCATCGCCTGGAAAGGTGCGAGGAATGCTGCATCCCTGCCCTGCTCCTGGGTGTGATGATGAAAAATGATCTTGGCTACCTGCTTGTCACTAATGCTCTCATCCAAATCGTATAGAGCGCGCGCACCATCAATATCGGGCAGTGTCTGGCAGTAAATAAAGCGCATATTCATTCTGCGGGGAAAACGCCGGTCGACAGGTAACGGTCACCACGGTCACAGATGATGGCAACAACGGTTGCACCGGGGTTGCTCTGTGCAACCTTGAGCGCCGAAGCGACAGCGCCCCCGGAGGAGATACCGCAGAAGATACCCTCTTCTGCTGCAAGGCGACGAGTCATATCTTCCGCCTCATCCTGGGTTACATCGAGTTCTTCATCGACACGCTGTGATTCAAAAATGGTAGGCAGGTACTCTTGCGGCCAGCGGCGTATACCCGGGATAGAGGCTCCCTCTTCCGGTTGCACACCGATGATTTGTATAGCCGGATTTTTCTCTTTCAGGAAACGCGATGTGCCCATGATGGTGCCGGTGGTTCCCATGGCACTGACAAAATGAGTCACTTCGCCATTGGTGTCACGCCAGATCTCTGGACCGGTGGTTTCGTAATGGGCTTGCGGATTATCGAAATTGCCGAACTGGTTGAGCACGATACCCTTGCCCTCGTCCTGCATTTTATCGGCAAGATCACGCGCACCTTCCATGCCCTCTTCCTGTGTCACCAGCACCAGCTCGGCACCATAGGCACGCATGGCGGCACGGCGTTCTACACTGAGATTGTCGGGCATGATGAGAATCATGCGATAGCCTTTAATCGCAGCAGCCATCGCCAGTGCAATACCTGTGTTACCACTGGTGGCCTCAATCAGGCAATCGCCCGGCTTGATGTCACCGCGCTCTTCGGCGCACTTGATCATGTAGAGAGCTGGCCGGTCCTTAACCGAACCGGCGGGATTGTTTCCCTCCAGCTTGACCAGTAGCGTACTTGCGCCTTGCGGCACAATGCGCTGCAGCCGCACGAGCGGCGTGTTGCCAATGGTCGTCTCGATTGTTTTGTACACGATACTTTTGTTACTGACGCTGCTTGTTGACGACGAGTGAAACTGCTTCGCCCTGCCCAGGATTTGCAACCACAGCCTCGGAAACAAGATCAGTTTCACCGGGCGTCGCACTACCGCTGGAAGAGATTTTTGCACTTACCTTGACCTCGTCAAAACCGGACAGCTTCATCGCCGGCATCATTGCCATGGCATCGGTCAGTTCAACCTCAACCGGCAATTCATTAACGCTATGCCTTGAGGCGGCAAGTGGCATTGGCGATCCACTGACGGCACGAGCAAACACGAACAGGGTTTCGGTGCCTGTCAGCTGATCAGCCAGTGCAGCGTCGAGAGAGACTTTTACTGTAAGGGTTTTCGATACTGGTGCTAGTGCCTGAGGCGTATCGTTTAGACTAATACCTGCCTGCGAGGCAACTGTCTGCATACGTGTAGTCAGCTCCTGCTGGTCTGCAGGACTATCCGCCAACAGGGGAATTGCACGCTGCCAGTAATCGATCGCACCCTGAAAATCGCCCGCTTCATGGCGCGCATTACCGGCAAGCCACAAGCCGATTGAATCATTCGGTTCGATCTCGAGCGCTCTTAAAACCAACTCTTCAGGTTCACCGGCAATCTGTCCACCCTGTGCCATCGCAACGGCATTGGCCAGTGCAAGCAGCACGGGTGAGGTGTTCGGAACCAGTCCGTCCACTTGACGGAACGAAGCGACGGCATCCTCGTAGCGGCCGAGAGTCATCTGGCTGCGTCCCAGCATGAACCAGCCGTCTGCATTTTCCGGTTCCTGTTGCAGCTTGATAGCCAACTGGTCCACCAGGTCAGGCATAGATGGCATTTCACCTTCTTGTGAAGTTTGATGACCGGCAGGAGTCTGTTGCTGCTGAGCTGCACTTTTCTCAGCATCGATTCCCTCAGGAGTACCAACGAACTGATAGAGAAAAAATGTAAACACCGGCAATGACAAAACTATTGCGATCAGAGCAACTTTCCCAAACGGGTTACCCGTAAGTTCGCTCCTCTCCTGTGTTGCCAACTCCTCGGCGAGTATCGCTTCAACTTCCGACACACCCTGGGCGAATTCAGAGTCACTCAATTCACCGTGAGTATGTGACTGGCGAATCTGTTCCAGTCTCTCACGTGCAATCTCGGTATTCTCCGAATCACCGGTAGATGTATTACGAATCACAGGCCGCAGTAATGCAGGCGCAACCATCACCATGGCAATCACAAGCATGACAGCCGTTACTATCCAGAAAAGAGTCATTCTTTTTCGCTCTCCAGCAGTTTACGCGCCGCGTCGAGCTTGGCGTCATCAACGTTGGTTTCCTGCTCTTCGTTTCTGCGTCTCTTAACATAGAGAAGAACAAGAACAACAGCAACAAACATCAGAATAAAAGGACCTATCCATAAAAAAATGGTGGTCGACTTGAGTGGTGGACGATACATGACGAAGTCGCCATAGCGCTGCACCATGTGATCGATAATCTCCTGTTCACTCATGCCCTGCTTGACCAGGTCGTATGTCCTGGCACGCAGGTCCTGTGCCAGTTCAGCGTTTGAATCAGCAATATTTTGATTCTGGCAGACGAGGCAACGCAACTCACCAATCAGGCGCTTGTAGGTTTCTTCCTGCTGAGGCGTATCGAATGTCAGCGCCTCAACCTTGGCAAACACGCTTGCGGAAAGCACCATGCTAATGATTAAAACTAGAACTCTCACTTGACTGCACTCCCGTCAGAAAACCAGGGTTCAAACTTTTCATTCCATACCTTGGGATCCATACCACCTGCATGCTTGACGCGTATTATGCCTTGCGCATCGATAAGAAATGTTTCAGGTGCACCGTAAACACCCCACTCGATTGCCGCAACGCTTTTCGGATCAAAGGGCACCTTGATAAACGGATTGCCTTTGCGCCTGAGGAAGTCCTTTGCATCTTCCTCTGTATCGCGCCAGTCGACGCCGATAATCGGCACACCGTCACGCTTCAGCTTGAGAAGGTAATCATGCTCACGCCAGCACTCGGGACACCAGGTTCCCCATACATTGAGTAACCAGACCTTGCCCATCATATCGGATGGCCTGACAGTCTCGCTGGGGTCAAACAGGTCTGGCAGAGCAAATTCAGGTGCTGCACGGCCAATAAACTCGGTCGGAATATCACGCGGGTTGTATTCCCCCTTGTTCATCTTGCCGAGTACAAAATAGAAAAGCGCCGCCATACCAACAAAAAAGATCAGCGGTAAAAGTGTTTTCTTCATGCAGCAGCCTCCGCAGCGCCTTTAACCACCCTGGACCTACGACGAGCCATTGCAAAGTAGCGACGGTCGGTTGCACCTAGCAGGCCTCCCAACGACATGATGATTGCTCCCAACCAGATCCATCGAATGAAAGGCTTGTGATAGAGACGGACTGCCCAGGCATCACCACCAAGCGGCTCACCGAGGGCCACAAACAGATCACGCGTGAGGCCTGCATCGATACCCGCTTCAGTCATCGGCATGGAGCTTGAGAAATAGTTTCGCTTCTCGGCATACAGCTGTGATTCACGTTGACCTTCCGCATCGATAACTTCGATAACACCACGGTGACCCTGATAATTAGGACCGCGAACCGGCTGTATCTCTTTAAGATGGAAATCGAATCCGGCAAGTTCATAATGATCACCCGCCTTGAGGCTGACATCTTTTTCCACGCTGTAGAGTGAGGTCAGGGTTACACCAACGGTAAATACAGCGATACCGATATGTCCAAGTGTCATGCCCCAGAATCCTCTCGACAAAGCGAACGGTGAACGACCGCCCAGCTGCTGCCTGAAAGCAATAACGGTTGCAGAGATAACCCACAGTGCAATGAAAAGCCCGAGTACTGAAAGCCATTTGAACTGCGGCATCAGGAAGGTCAGACCGATACTTCCGACCACGCTGATCACAACTGCAGGTGAGAGTTTCTTCAGCAGATCTGCAAAGCTGTCACGCTTCCAGCGCGCCAGGGCTCCAAAACCAAGCAGCACACCCAGAGGCACCATCAATGGTACGAACACCGAGTTGAAATAGGGAGGGCCAACAGAGATTTTCCCAAGCTCGAGCGAATCGAGCACCAGCGGGTAAAGCGTACCCAGCAACACACTGGCGCAAGCCACCACCAGGAGAATATTGTTCATCAGCAGACCCGTCTCGCGCGACACCAGCTCAAATTTCGTCTGGCTGCGTATATCGGCTGCACGGAATGCATAGAGTGTCAGCGAACTGCCAACAACCGCGAACAGGAAGGCAAGTATGAACACACCACGCTCGGGGTCAGATGCAAAGGCGTGTACCGAAGTGAGAACACCTGAACGCACCAGGAACGTACCCAACAGGCTCAATGAGAAAGTGAAAATTGCCAGCAATACTGTCCACGCCTTGAATGTACCGCGTTTTTCAGTCACAGCTAGCGAGTGCATCAGGGCAGTACCAACAAGCCATGGCATAAAGGAGGCATTCTCGACAGGATCCCAGAACCACCAGCCTCCCCAGCCAAGCTCGTAGTAAGCCCACCAGCTACCAAGTGCAATACCCAGGGTCAGGAACATCCAGGCTACATTTGTCCACGGCCTTGACCAGCGCGCCCACGAAGCATCCAGTTTTCCACCCAGCATGGCGGCAACAGCAAAGGCGAATGGCACTGCAAATCCGACATAGCCGAGATAAAGCATCGGTGGGTGTATCGCCAGCCCGAAATCCTGCAACAGCGGATTCAGGTCACGTCCCTCGGCAAGTGCCGGCAGCACCCTGTCAAACGGGTTCGAAGTCAGGATCATGAAAAGCAGAAAGCCGACACTGATGAGTCCCATTACACCGATAACTCTTGCAACCACGAGGTCAGGCATACTACGGGAGAAGAAAGTGATTAAGAAGCTCCAGATCGACAGTGTGAACGCCCACAACAGCAGTGAACCCTCATGTCCGCCCCATACAGCAGAGACCTTGTAAATCGTTGGCAACAGTGTGTTGGAGTTGGTCGCAACATACTTGACCGAGAAATCATTGGTCAGGAATGAGTAGAGCAAGGCTACAAATGCGACCAGCAGAAAGAACGTCTGTCCACGAGCAGCCGGTCGTGCAATCGCGACCCAGCCGCGGTAACCGAATTGAGCGCCGATCAACGGCAATATACCCTGGATGAATGCCATCCCGAGTGCGAGTACCAGTGCAACCTGTCCAAGTTCAGGAATCATGATTAAGCCCGTCTACTTGTCAGCGGAAGCTGACTTTTTGAGTGAATCGGCAACTTCAGGAGGCATGTAATTTTCATCATGCTTGGCGAGAACCTCTTCGGCCACAAAGACACCTTCAGAATCGAGTTTGCCGAGTGCTACGATGCCCTGCCCCTCACGGAACAGGTCTGGAAGAATTCCGCTATAGCGTACCGTTACAGACTCCTTGTAATCAGTAAGTCCGAACTCGACGTTAATATCACCCTCATTGCGCCTGACGCTGCCATCAACAACCATGCCGCCAACGCGGAAGATGTGATTATCAGGTGCCTCACCGGCCTTGATCTGGGTAGGATCATAAAAGTGGTTGATGTTCTCGTTAAGTGCCATCAGTGTCAGGCCGACGGCAACAGCGACGCCAGCTACCATTAACAGGATCAGACCGAGTCGTTTTTTGCGAATAGCTCTCATGTTTTCAGATTCTCCCTGCGTACGCGTCTTGAAATGCGCTGCAACTGCTTACGATGACTCATACTTGCCCAGGCAAGATTTGCCACCAGTACAACTGCCGTGATGCCGAGTGACATCCAGACAAAGAAGGCGTAACCGCCCATTGCGAAAAATTCAGCCATTGGCTTTTCCTCCAACCAACTCCCTGACCCAGCCGTTATTGATCTCACGTGAAAGTAACTCGGCACGCGCCTTTACCAACAACACCCAGATATAATAGAGCTTGAAACAGACTGCCATGGTCAGCAAGGGCCACAGCATCGAGCTGTCCATTGCCGGGCCATCCATACGAGCCACCGTGGTTCCCTGGTGCAGTGTGTTCCACCACTCCACAGAGTAGTGAATAATCGGTATATTGACTACACCCACAAGGGTCAGGACAGCAACAGCGCGAGATGCCGTCTGGCGGTCCTCGACCGCATTGTAGAGCGCAATGATACCGAAATAGAGGAACAGCAGCAGCAGTTCAGAGGTCAGGCGCGCATCCCAAGTCCAGTAGGTCCCCCACATCGGCTTACCCCACAGGGAACCGGTCACCAGGGCAATAAAAGTAAAGGAAGCACCGACAGATGCACTGCTGATGAGCATGACGTCTGCCATCTTCATGCGCCAGACGAGGCTGATTGCACCTGCGACCGCCATAACGATATAAATAAAGAGTGACATCCATGCCGCAGGCACATGAACATAGATAATCCGGAAACTGTCACCCTGTTGGTAATCGGCCGGTGCCAGTATAAGGCCGCCGTACATCCCGACCACCAGTGTAAGGATGGTCGTAACAGCAAACCAGGGAATCAGCTTGCCGCTGATATTATAAAACCACGGTGGTGAACCCAACCGGTGGAACCATTTCATGAAGATGTTCATCTTGTCCCGTATTACCCTAACTTAAACTAATGCGAAGCGCTGAAGCTGCGGCAACAGGTGCCAGTGACAGCGCCAGCGCAAGAAATGCTGCAAGAATATATATCTGACCACTGAAAGACAATCCAGTTGCAGCCGAATCGACCATCGATGCACCAAAAATGAGTACCGGCACGTAAAGCGGCAGTACCAGCAGCGAGAGTATCACACCACCACGGCGTAAACCGACAGTCAGTGCAACGCCAATTGTACCGATCAGGCTAAGTACTGGTGTACCCAGCGCGAGTGAAATCAGCAGTGCACCCAGGGCAGTTTCCGACATACCCAGAAAAACCGCCAGCAGAGGTGCAACGATCAGCAGCGGCAGGCCAGTGACCAGCCAGTGAGCGGATACCTTTGCAAGAATCAGTACCGGCAGCGGTTGCGCGCTCAGCAGCAACTGCTCAAGTGTTCCATCCTCGAAGTCGGAACGGAAAATCGCGTCCATTGACAAGAGCGCTGCAAGTAGTGCGGAAACCCACACGATACCAGGCGCCATGCGTGCCAGGAGATTGGGCTCTGCTCCGATGCCAAGCGGAAACAGCACAATCACCATGACGAAAAAGAGAATCGGGTTGGCCAGTTCGGAGCGTCTGCGCAGTGCAAGGACGAGGTCGCGACGAATCAGCTGAATAAAAGCGCTCCAGACAGACATAATCAGGCCGACAGGTTAATCACTTGCGTATTTGGCGCAAGCAGGTTGACTTCATGGTGCGAGGTCATGACCAACGCACCACCATTAGATAGATGCAGGTCCATCAGGGACTCGGTCAGCTTGATACCCTCCCGGTCCAGCGAGGTGAATGGCTCATCGAGAACCCAGATACGTGCATCAGTCACCAGCAGTCTCGCAAGCCCGGCGCGGCGCTTCTGTCCGGCAGACAGGTAGTGCACGGGAACATCCTCGAAACCGTATAACCTTACTGCTTCAAGTGCCTGTTCTATAGATAGATTCCCCTTTCCACAGAGCGTCTGAAGAACGCGCAGATTCTCAAGAGGAGTGAGTTCCCGCTTGACACCATCCGTATGTCCGACGAAGGCCATATAGCGATGATATTCGGTGGTACAGCGCTCGATTGACTCTCCATTCCAGCGCACCTCACCCTCGTCGGGACGGCGCAATCCGCATAGAATTCGCAGTAAGGTCGTCTTGCCGGTTCCATTCCTGCCCTCAAGCACAACCGCCTCACCCGAGTGAATACCGAACGAGAGATTCTCGAACAGCAAGCGATCATCGCGAATGCAGGCGAGCGAGTCCGCTTCGAGCAGTAGCTTTGATGATGAGGTCGTTTCTGTTTCCAAAATGGAGTCGAGTGTTATCAAAAAAAATTCCAGCGCACAGGCTATCCTAAAGCCGACATCTTATCAATGAGGTAGATCATATACAGACAGTTCAGAATCTGCCGACTGGTGCATCCATCCTGATCAAGGCACAATCATGTCATGGAGCAATTGAGACAACCACCTGTTGAGTACAAGCACGGCGCGTTTCGCCCCTTGCTGATACTGTTTCTGCTTGCCGCACTGATCCCCCTCTACCTGGCCTCCAGCAATATCGCAGAGGAACAACTCAACGAGGCAGCCTCACAGCACCTGGCACGAATCTATAACGGTCTGAGTACAACACTGGCACGACATATCTACCTGCCTGCACTCCTGGCAGAACAGAATGCAGTGAAGAACTATCTCTCTGATCTTGCAGACGGACACACAACCAACCCCGATGCTGTCAACCGCTACTTGGAGAAATCCAACCATATTGCCGGCACCTCTGATATTTACCTGATGACTCCACACGGCACCACGGTAGCTGCGAGTAACTGGAATCTTGAACAGACATTTATCGGCAAGAACTTCTCATTCCGCCCCTATTTCCAGGAAGCAATGCAGGGCAAGCTGGGGCGCTACTACGCGCTAGGCTCCACCTCGAAAGCGCGTGGCTACTACTTTTCCAGACCCGTATATGACGGAAATAATGTCACCGGCGTGGTCACCACGAAAATCTCCATCAGTGATTTTGAAGAAAACTGGCCTGATGAAAAATTTGAATTTATCGTCACGGGCCCTGATGAAATGGTGTTTCTCTCGAGTAACAGCCAGTGGCGCCTGAGGCCGCTGGAACCACTCAGCAGCGCACAGGAAAAAGCTCTCAGGGAGAGTCGTCGCTACGGCAAAGTCAAGCTCGACGCCATCGGCATCAGCCAGAAAAGCAGGGGTGGTGAAAATGCCCTCCATTGGCGTATTGGCAAGAGTGATTACCTGGTACAGAGCCGTATAATGAATACTGCCAACTGGACAGTCTCGGTTCTTGCACCGACCACGAGTGTGACCAACTTCTCTGTGTTGGTCACATCAATTGGACTGGTTGTATTGCTGCTGGCGGGGCTTTTGCTAGGCGTCTGGTGGCAACGCCAGGCCGAACGCCGCCTGTTTGAAATTCGTGCACGCGAGGAACTTGAAACAAAGGTTGAGCAACGAACAGCTGAACTAAGACTGGCGCAAGAGAACCTGGTTCAGGCTGCAAAGATGGCAGCGCTTGGTGAACTCGCCGCAGGCATCAACCACGAACTGAACAACCCACTCACTGCAATTCGTGCCTATGCAGATAATGCAACCCAGTTCCTTGCCCATGGCGATTCGGAGACAGTCGAAACCAACCTCGGTGAAATCACGAAACTGACTGAGCGCATGGCAGCAATTACGCATCAACTGAAAAGCTTCTCACGTAAAAGCCAGGGAGAGATAGTCTGTGTTGATCTCAGCGTCGCAGTGGAAAATGCACTCGCAATCCTGCACCCTCGCCTCTCACGCATCAGTGATGCCGTGGTCGAATGGACCCCACCTGATTCAAAGCCTTACGCAATGGCAGACCTGATCTGGGTAGAACAGATCCTGGTAAATCTTTTGACGAATGCAGTCGAGGCAATCCAGAATAGAGAGCAACCGAAAATCCACATAGCAATCAGGCGCCAGATGAAACCGGAACAGAAGGATACGATTTGCCTGTCGGTCAGGGATAATGGCCCGGGTATCGATACCGAGGTTATCCCAAACCTGTTTGAGCCATTTTTTACGACCAAGTCAGTTGGCAAGGGCCTCGGGCTTGGCCTTTCGATCTCCTATCGGCTTGCAAAAGAGATGGGCGGCACACTCGAGGCACGCAATCATGAAGATGGCGGCGCCGTCTTTACCCTGACCCTGCCCACTAGCGGAAAGATGCAATGACACAGATCATCCTGGTTGACGACGAAGCCCCGGTACGCGAATCGGCGTCCCAATCGCTGAAGCTGGCTGGCTTTGATGTTCTACCATTCGACAATGCAGCTGATGCACTGGCTCAGATCAGCGATAGTTTTGACGGCGCGCTGATCACAGATATTCGCATGCCGGGAATAGATGGTTTTGAATTGATGCGGCAGGTTATCGCTATTGATAAAGATATACCTGTCATTCTGATCAGCGGCCATGCCGATGTCTCGACAGCCGTCGCTGCAATACGAGAAGGCGGCTATGACCTGCTCGAAAAACCCTTCCCGTCATCAGAACTGGTCGACACGACAAGGCGAGCAGTTGAAAAGAGACGCCTGAGCCTGGAAAACCGTGAACTCCGCCAGGAACTTGAAGAGAGCTCCAGGATCGGGCCACGCATCCTCGGCAAGGCACCTGCGATTGAATCCCTGCGGCGGACTATTGCTCGTATCGCCAACACGGATACTGACGTGCTCATCATTGGCGAAACCGGTACCGGTAAGGAACTGGTCGCACGCTCACTGCACGAACACAGCCAGCGTCGTAACAACAACTTTGTTGCAATCAACTGTGGCGCAATCCCCGAGCAGCTTCTCGATAGTGAACTCTTTGGTCACGAGGCGGGCGCATTTACCGATGCCAAGGCACAACGCGTCGGCAAGTTCGAACATGCAAATGGCGGAACCCTGTTTCTCGACGAGATAGAAAGCATGCCACTTTCAACCCAAGTCCCCATTTTGCGTGTTCTGCAGGAGCGCAGTATCGAACGCCTTGGTTCTAATCAGCAGATTGAACTGGACCTGCGCGTTGTCACCGCGGCCAAGATTGACCTTAAAGAAGCAGCAGAGCGTGGCGAATTCCGCGAGGATCTATATTATCGACTCAACGTATTAACCCTCGAGCTGCCACCACTACGTGAACGCCGCGAGGATATTCCACTGCTGTTCCAGCATTTTTTATTGGTTGCATCCGCCCGTTGTGAATCAGAAGTACCCCCGCTCTCAGCCGAGGCCTTGCATACATTGATGGGGCATGACTGGCCAGGCAATATCCGTGAGCTGCGCAACATTGCCGAACGCTATGTTCTGATGGGAGAGGAGTTCAACTACGACCTTGCTGCATTGATGCAATCGGGCGATGTTAGCGGCGGCGTACCCTTGCCAGAGCAGGTGGCCTGTTTTGAAAAGGCGATGATCGAGCAGTCTCTGTTGCGCCATAAGGGCAACATCAAGGAGACCATGGAAGCCCTTGGTCTGCCTCGCAAGACACTCTCGGACAAGATGCAGAAATATCAGCTTGATCGAAAACGCTACCGCGACAGCGAAATCGAATAATTACCGACTGTCCCTCCCGAGACATTACTGCGTCCTTGCTGGAGGGGCGGTCCCTCCCGGCGTCCTGCCTCCCGGGACACTTCCACATCCCTGAGGGGTGGTTTTCCCCCATGGCTATCACCTGAAAAGTGGCGGATTTCCGCCAATTACGGAAAATAATATATCTAGAATATACAATAGATTTTATTGTTAACTATTTGTTTTAGTATATTTATTATAATTATTATTTCCTAGAACAAAAGCTTGGCACGATTCTTCCAATGCTTTTACGTGACCGAAGTCCGTCTCTAACGGATCGGGCACTTAAACCAATAATGGAGAAATCAGACAATGAAAAAAGCTCTTATCGCACTGGCTGTTGCCGGCAGCTTTGCCATGACCTCAGTCACAGCACTTGCGGCACCGATTACGATCAAGTTCTCGCATGTTGTTGCCGAGAATACCCCAAAAGGCCAGATGGCAAACAAGTTCAAGGACCTGATTGCCGAGCGCATGGGTGACAAGGTTGTTGTAGAAGTTTTCCCTAACTCACAGCTATTTGGAGACAACAAGGTTCTCGAGGCCATGTTACTGGGCGACGTGCAGATCGCTGCGCCTTCACTCTCCAAGTTCAAGAAATACACCAAGGCACTGCAGGTCTATGACCTCCCCTTCCTGTTCAAGGACATGGCAGCAGTTGAGCGTTTCCAGAAAAGTGATGCTGGTGTAAAGCTGCTGACTTCTCTCGAAAGCAAGGGACTCGTTGGCCTTGGTTACCTGCACAATGGTCTTAAGCAGCTCTCTGCATCAAAGCCCCTGCGCACTCCAGCCGATGCATCAAAACTGAAGTTCCGCATCATGTCTTCCGACGTACTCGCTGCACAGTTCGAAGCGGTTGAAGCCGTTCCACTGAAAAAGCCTTTCTCGGAGGTTTTCACCCTGTTGCAGACCAGGGCGATCGATGGCCAGGAGAACACCTGGTCCAACATCTTTTCAAAGAAATTCTTTGAAGTGCAGCCATACATTACCGAGTCGAATCACGGCGTTCTCGACTACATGGTGGTCACATCAGCCGAGTTCTGGAATGGAATGGATGCTGATACCCGTAACGGCGTACAACAAGCGCTAAACGAGGCACTCGTTTTCGGTAACGAAATTGCAGCACAGAAAGCTGTTGAAGATCGTCAGAAGATTATCGACAGCGGTCGTTCCGAGGTTCTTTCTCTCAGTGATGCAGAGCGTGCGCAGTGGGTAGAGGCGATGAAACCTGTATGGAAGCAGTTTGAAGGTGATATCGGCGCAGACCTGATCGAGGCAGCAGCTGCTTCAAACATGTAAGCAAGAGACTGGTTTTCAGGCAAACGTTTATTGGCCAATAAGCCATCAATAACACATCGCCTGAATATCAACTAGACTTGTTCATACTGTCTCCGGTTGCCTCACAGCAGCCGGAGACACATAACAACAGATAACAAGAGATAAAGGAAAGGTCCATGCTGCTTCGCATACTCCACAAGGCAGAAGAAACCATCATCGCCCTGCTACTCGTCTCCATGACACTACTGGTTTTTACCGAAACACTGATGCGTTTCGCTTTTGGCGCGGGTGTTATGTGGGCACAGGAATTAACACTGCACCTATCTGCATGGCTGGTCCTCTTCGGTATGTCTTACGGACTCAGGGTTGGCGCACACATCGGTGTCGATTTCCTGGTCAAGAAACTGCCCCACAACGCACAACGTATCGTTACCGGCATCATGCTGCTGGCGGCACTCACTTATTGCGGGCTGTTTATCTACGGCGCTTATGTTTATCTCGACAAGATGGTACTTATTGGTATTGAACTTGATGATTTACCAATACAGAAATGGCAAGCGCACAGCATCCTGTTGCTCGGCTTTGTTTTTCTTGGCGTACGCCTGCTGGAGGTATTGATTCGTGTCATCAAGGGCAAGCAAACACGCTTGATGATGCATGACGAAGCCGAAGAGAGCATGCAACTCGCTGCCGAACTGAAGGAGAACAAGTCATGACAACTGCCTTTCTCTTTCTCGCGCTCTTTGTACTGATTTTTATCGGCACGCCAATCGCCGTGGCACTCGGCCTGTCGAGCGTGCTGACAATACTCTTTTTCTCGCACGATTCTCTCGGGTCAGTTGCGCTGAAACTGTTCGAGGCCGAATCCGAGCACTACACCCTGCTCGCAATTCCCTTTTTCATTCTCTCGTCCGCCTTCCTCTCAACCGGCGGTGTTGCAAAACGCCTGATCGATTTCGCGATTGCCGCAATCGGACACGTCAGGGGTGGACTTGCAATGGCATCCGTCATGGCCTGTATGCTGTTTGCTGCAGTTTCAGGTTCCTCTCCGGCCACGGTTGCCGCAATCGGAACTATTGTTATCGCTGGCATGGTACGCGCCGGATACCCGGAAAAATTTGCTGCCGGTGTCATTACCAATGCCGGAACCCTGGGCATCCTGATACCACCATCAATCGTCATGCTGGTCTATGCTGCAGCGACAGAGGTCTCCGCTGCACGCATGTTCGAGGCGGGCTTTATTCCCGGCCTGATGATGGGTGGCTTCCTGATGATAGCTATCTATATTGTTGCACGCATCAAAGGCCTGCCTTCACAACCCTTCCCCGGCATCAAGCATTTCCTGAAAACAGGCTGGGTAGCGCTTGGTGGCATGATGCTGATTTTCATCGTGCTCGGTTCCATTTACGGTGGTGTTGCCAGCCCGACTGAAGCCGCGTCTGTTGCCGCCGTGTATGCATTCCTGATTGCCGTCTACGGTTATCGCGATATAGGTCCGTTGAAGAACGTTCCATGGCGCCATGAGGGTGAATCAAGCGCGTCGGTTCTGACTCGCGCCCTTCACCAGTTCCCAACCGTGATCGTCAAGTCATTCTTCGATCCCGAAGTGCGTAAAGTCGTTATGGAAGCTGCCAAGGTCAGTATCATGCTGCTCTTCATCATCGGCAACGCTTTCCTGTTTGCACACGTGCTGACAACAGAGCGTATTCCGCACATGATTACCGAGGGCATCATGGGAATGAGCCTGCCGCCATGGGCATTCCTGATCGTCGTCAACCTGCTTCTGCTGGCTGCCGGCAACTTCATGGAGCCATCGGCGATCCTGCTGATCATGGCCCCAATCCTGTTCCCGATTGCGACACAACTCGGCATCGACCCGATTCATCTCGGCATCATCATGGTCGTCAACATGGAGATCGGCATGCTGACACCGCCGGTAGGGCTCAACCTGTTCGTTACCGCGGGGATAACCGGGCACAGCATGGGCTGGGTCATCAAGGCGGTTCTGCCTTGGATGTTGCTACTGCTCTTCTTCCTCATGCTGATCACCTATATTCCGCAGATATCACTCTTCCTGCCGGAGTATTTCGACAGCCTGCGAGGGCACTAGGCTAACTGAGAAGCCGGGGCAACTGTCCCGGCTTTTTTCTTTACCAGGGTACGGCTCATAATCCTGAAATGGTATGATGTTTGCAGTTTCATCCAGATATTCATTAGCACCATGACAACACGCCAATTTGTTCTCGCCTCAGGCAACCCCGGCAAGGTTCGCGAAATTAACCAGCTGCTGGAATCCAGCCACATCGAAGTGATTCCTCAGTCGGACTTCTCTGTTGAAGAAGTCGAGGAGACCGGTCTGACTTTCGTCGAAAATGCCATACTCAAGGCTCGCAATGCCGCACTTCACAGTGGCCTTCCAGCAATTGCTGACGACTCGGGCATCGAAGTGGATGCACTCGACGGGGCACCCGGTATTTACTCGGCGCGCTATGCAGGTGAAGGCGCTTCCGACGAAGAGAATCTCATCAAGCTACTGAAGGATCTGGAGGGCGTTGCGCCGGAACAACGCACCGGGCGATTCCAGTGCATCATGGTTTACATGCGCCATGCAAAAGACCCGACACCAATTATCTGCCAGGGTACATGGGAAGGACGCATCCTGACCGAACCAAGCGGTGAAAACGGCTTCGGCTACGACCCGATATTCTTCGTGCCATCACACAACTGTAGCTCAGCTGAGCTCGATCCTGATACCAAGAACAGTATGAGTCATCGTGGTATGGCGCTGCGTATGCTGGTTGAGGCCCTATCCTGAGTACTGGTATTCATGCACTGTTTCTGACGGGCCCCAGGACATTTTATCGCGCCGGTGACGACGCTCCTAAAGGCCATTACACCAATACGGGAAGCCTGTTCGGGGTGGTGAAGTCAATAGTATGAACGACAGGTCAATTCTGAGAAACCGCAGGCAGAAAAAGAGATACCCTGGCTCCGCCTGCAGGTGCATTTTCCAGCTTCAACTCACCACCAGCCTCAGTCACAAGGAGTTGGGCAACTGACAGGCCGATACCCTGCCCTGCCACACGTTCATCAGCACGCACACCTCGCTGCAGGTAGATTGATGGATCAGACTCGCCGAAACCCGGGCCATCGTCAGTGATGACGATGGCAATCATGCTGCCACCCTGTTTCTCGCATCTCACCGTGACACTTGATTCAGTCCACTTGAAAGCGTTATCAAGCAGGTTTCCGGCGACCTCGAAAAAGAGTTTTTCGTCACAACTGGCAAGCAGTCCCTCTGTACAGTTCAGGCCGACTGTGACCCCCTTGTCACGATAAACACGTTGCAGAGAATCACACAGGCGGCGCAGAAGAGATGAAATGGCGAGTGGTTCGGCAAAAGCAGTAGTTTCACTACTTGTTGCGCGTGTTAAATGGTATGAGAGTATTTCTTCAATGCGCTGCAACTGCTCTATCCTGCTTTCATCATTCGCTGCGTGTGCATCATTCGACAATACAGCGAGCGGTGTTTTGAGGCTATGTGCCAGGTCACCAAGGCTGTTACGGTAGTGTGACTGACGTCCACGTTCGTGTTTCAACAGACGATTGATTGCAGCCTTTACCGTTTCAAGCTCCTTCGGCATTGCGGCAACAATTTCGCGACGCTCGCCAGAGCGTACCTCATCCACTGCCCTGCCCAGCCTGTTAATCGGAGCAGCCGCCCAACGAAGAACCAGGTATAGAATCGCCAGGAGCAACAGCGACAACAAGCCAAGCCAGATAACAAGTGTGGTGGCAAACACCTCTGATTCACTTCTCGACATGGAGGCCGATTCAAGTGCCCACAATGTCAGGCGATGGGGATTGTCATCAACATACCAGCGTACACCGAGCCCGCTGCCAATATAGTCACCATCCTGTATCTTTAGCCATTCGCCGACTGTCGGTGTTTGCAGCGGTGGAAGCTGATCAATGACAGAGTCCGATTTCCACACTATCCTGCCCTGCGCATCCTGTATGACCACGTAACGTCCGGAACCGGCTTGCGCGAGGCTCGAATCAGGCAGGCTGAAGCGGTCAACAAGGATCTCACCTCTGTCACTCACCTCGGTAGCACCAAGCACACCGTATACAAGGCCCTGCAGCCTGGTATCAACCGCAACCAGCAGGCGCTCCTGATCGGCACGCTGCATAACCCACGCTGTTATAACGACAAATAGCAGCAACACGGCCGTTGCTGCCAGAAGCAGGCGAGCGTGAATTGAATTCAATGATTGCTCCGCTCGAGTGTCAGACGGTAACCCCGCCCGCGCAGTGTTTCGATGGGATCGAGCTTGTTGTCGTGATCGAGTTTTTTGCGCAAGCGCCTGATAAACACTTCGATGGTATTACTGTAGCGGTCGCTCTCCTCGTCATAGAGTTGTTCAATCAGCGCGCGTTTTGAAACCACTTCACCGACATGCAATACGAGATATTCGAGAACACGATACTCATATGCGGTGAGCTCAATCTCCTCGTCATGCATCGTCACACGTTGTCGGGCAGTATCCAGCTTTAACGGACCACACTGCATCACCGCCTGAGTCCAGCCACCGGTTCTGCGCAGTAGCGCACCCAGACGTGCAATCAGTTCCTTGGGGTGAAAAGGTTTAACCAGGTAGTCGTCAGCTCCGGCTTCAAGCCCCTCGACCTTGCTTTGCCAGGCATCACGTGCAGTCAGGATAAGGATGGGATAGTCGAGACCGGCAGCACGTACCTGGCGAATAATCTCGTCGCCCGCGACTCCCGGCAAGCCAAGATCAATGACCGCCATATCAAGCGGATTTTCAAGCGCCTGGAATAGACCATCATCACCATCAGACGCCATGTCAACCGCATAGCCACCATCTTGAAGCAACTGTACAAGCTGAGCACGCAGCCTGTCATCATCTTCTATAATCAGTACACGCACGGCAATCCCCTCAGGGCACCCTGATCACACGCACGTCACCTTTAGAAAGTATCTTGACGCGGTATGCGGGTGGCTTCTTGCCTTTAATGCGCCTGACCGAAAGCACCTTGCCAGGGTGCCGCTTGCGGGCTATCGCTGCTGCCTGTTCACGCGAGAGCTCCCTGTGCCCGTTCCCATTATCGTGAGAACGGGCAGCGAGAGAACCTTGTGCCAGTAGCAGGAATATCAGCAGTGCGAGTCGTAGGTACATTCTGCGTGACTCCTGACATTGAGAATTGCTGGACAAGTTGGCTTACTCTTAATGCTCGTCAAGTCCATCAATGATTCCGTAGAGAAGCATTCCGGCAAAGAAGTCTTCCGCATCAAAATGATCATGGCTTGAATAGTGACGGACGTGATCACGGTGATGTGAAAAGTTTCTTCCGTGCTTATGCTTGTGCGAATGTTTTAGACCACCGGGATGACGATGCCAATGCTTATGTTTTACCACATGGTCACGACGGTGATGACGGCCCTTTTTATGACCATGTCCATTTCGGTGGTGACTGTACCTTGGACCGTGGCGATGTTTGTGGACATGCTTTCTGTCACCATGGCGATGCTTGTGCGAATGCCTGGTGACGCGATCCCTGTCTCCACGAACAACAATCACGCTACTATCTTTACCGTCGTGCTTGTGGTGACCATCCTTTTTGTCAGCAACTGCAGGTGTGACAACCAGTAGTGCTGATATTGCAGTTGCAACTGAAATAAGTCGAAGTTTCATTTTGTTTCTCCTGTTGAGCCATTCGTTCTTACTGTGGCTAACAGACTAGATGAACCACCCTGAACAGAAGATGAACGAAGCAGAGAAATATCAGGCAGCCAGATTTACCACTTCATCAGGTTCCACATCTGCGTATCTTGGGAGTGTGGATCGGCTCCACCGTCGTTGACAGTCCCGTCAGCATCCGTGTCATCGAATATATAGACCGGCCCGTGCTTGGGGTCAATCTCGGTTCGATAGAGGCCACCATCGCGGCGGTACTCGTAAACAGTCGCACCCTCTCCCTTGACGACAGTGACATTATGTCGTGCCGGTGCTGACTCTTCCTGTTTCCTGCGCTGCTCTTCGGCAAGGTAGCGTTTAAGCGTCACATCCCCGGGCTTTTGCAGTTTTGGCGGTGGCGGTGCCGCTACCTGATCAGCTGCGGTAACTGCTCCACTGGAGAGCAATACAAGACAAATACTGTATACAATCGGTTTCATATTGGATCCTGTTTAAAGCTCCATCAGCAGATCTTTTTCTGCTTCAGAGGGTTCAAGGCTACGCCCTTCATAATGTTTGAATATTGCTTCAACGACCTCTTCAGGATCGTCGATAATCTGAATCAAATCAAGGTCATTTTCACTGATTGTGCCATGATGCAGCATGGTTTTTTCAAACCAGTCGATCAGACCTGTCCAGAAATCCCTCTCTACAAGGATAATCGGGATGCGGCGGCTCTTGCCAGTCTGGATCAGGGTGACAATCTCGGCAAACTCATCCAGTGTGCCAAAACCACCGGGCATAACAATATAGGCGACAGCATGCTTAACGAACATCACCTTGCGCGCAAAGAAGTGCGTAAAATCGAGGCTAATATCCTGGTAGTGGTTTGAAGATTGCTCCTGGGGAAGGGAGATATTGAGGCCGACGCTGGGTGCCTTGCCCATCTTGCCGCCCCGATTAGCTGCTTCCATGATACCGGGCCCACCACCAGATACGACAGCGAAACCGGCTTCCGAACAGAGCCGCGACAGTGTCACCGTCTTCTCGTACCAGGGGTGCATCTCCGGCGTACGAGCCGACCCGAAAATGCTAACCGCAGGCTGGATTGACTGTAACTTCTCGAAACCACCGACAAATTCGGCCATGATCTGGAAAACTCGCCAGGACTCATGCGCCGGGCGCTGAGACATGCTTTCGATTTTGCTATTTTTTTTATCCATTGCCACTAAATACAGGTTACTTTTTGTGTGTTGATCTGGATAATACCACTTCCTGACAAAACACGGCGCCAGTGATGCTGAGCCGACTAACCTGATCGAATCAATTGCCCAGTTACCCTGAAACAGATACCGGAATCACTCGCTGATGGCTGCCACAAATCTCAACCCTGAGCAGCAGTCTGCGGTCCACCACCTAGGCTCTCCGCTACTGGTACTTGCCGGAGCCGGTTCTGGCAAAACGGGTGTGATTACACACAAAATCGCCTGGCTGATTGAAAAAGCCGGCATACCGGCGCACGCGATCATGGCCGTCACCTTCACCAACAAGGCTGCGCGCGAGATGCGAGGTCGTGTCAGCGGTCTGATGGATAGCGGCAAAGCACGTGGGCTCAAGGTCAGTACTTTCCACCAACTGGGCCTGACAATCCTCAGGAAGGAACATCTGCATGTTGGCCTGAAAGCGGGCTTCACCCTGCTCGACGAACAAGATACTGGCCCACTTGTGCAGGAACTGCTGCGCAACGCGGATGACGACGACAAGTCCGAAGGTATCCGCTGGAAAATCTCCGAATGGAAAGGCAAGCTGATCACGCCCGCACAGGCAGTCAGCATGGCTGAAGACGCCCTCGAACTACGCGCTGCACAATGCTACGGCGCCTACGAACGCACTCTCAGAGCCTACAATGCAGTCGATTTTGATGATCTGATTCGTCTCCCGGTACTGTTATTCCGTGAGCATCCGCAAGTTCTTGAGGCGTGGCAGAACCGGATTCGCTACCTGCTTGTTGACGAATACCAGGACACTGACCTGAGTCAGTATGAACTGGTCAAGCAGATCGCAGGCATCAGGCAGGCCTTCACAGTGGTCGGCGACGACGACCAGTCAATCTACGCCTGGCGCGGCGCAAATCCCGATAACCTGCGCCAACTGCAGCAGGATTTCCCGATGCTGAAGGTAATCAAGCTGGAACAGAACTACCGCTCCGTCAGCACTATACTCGATGCTGCAAACAGCCTGATCGCCAACAACCCCCACATTTTCGAGAAACGCCTGTGGAGCCAGCTGGCACAGGGTGAGAAGATCCAGGTAATCCAGTGCAAGGGAGAGGAGCAGGAAGCCGAACAGGTCGTTTCAGACATTCTGATGCACAAGTTTCAGGGCAGGAAACTTGGCGATATTGCCATTCTCTATCGCAGTAATCACCAGGCTCGTGCCTTCGAGAAAGCGCTGCGCCACCATGACCTGCCCTACTTTCTCAGCGGTAGCCTCTCCTTCTTTGGACGTGCCGAAGTGAAGGATGCAATGGCCTACCTGCGCCTGATTGCCAATCCCGACGACAACACCGCATTTCTGCGTATCATCAATATTCCACGCCGTGATATCGGACCGGCCACGCTGGAAAAGCTTGCACAATACGCCAACGAGCGTGACATCAGCCTACTCTCGGCTTGTCGTGAATTCGGCATCAGGGAGACGATTGACGAACGCCGCTGCAAGCGCCTGCATGCATTTTCTGACTGGATCGAAACATTCCAGCGCATGGCTCTCGAAGAAGGCGTCCCCGGCAGCCTGCTACAGGCCCTCAACGAAATCGAATACCCTGACTGGCTGCACGAAAAGAGCACCTCGGAAACAGTAGCCATGAAACGCTGGGAAAACGTACTGGAACTGGTCAACTGGCTGGCGAAACTTGAGGAAGAGAAAGAGGCTGAACCACTGGAACTGGTCAATCATCTTGCATTGATGGATATCCTCGAACGCCAGGACGAGGGCAGCGACACGGACCGCGTCAACCTGATGACCCTACACGCTGCCAAGGGGCTGGAATTTCCTGTAGTCTATCTTGTCGGTATCGAGGAGGGCATCCTCCCCCACCAGAACAGTATCGATGATGAGAATATCGAGGAAGAGCGCCGCCTTGCCTATGTAGGAATAACCCGTGCACGCCACCGCCTGGTCATGACCATGTGTGAAAAACGCCGTCGATTCGGCGAATGGCAAAGCTGTGAACCGAGTCGATTCCTCGACGAACTACCGGAAGAGCTGCTCGAATGGCAGGGCCGCAAGGGCGAACAGAAAAAAACCGTAGAAAAAGGCAAGGCGCACCTGGCAAATATCAAAGCACTGCTGGGTTAGTTGATCGTTGCTCATTAGTTGCTGACAACTGACTGTCCCTGGTTTCGCTACAAAACCTTATAACTTGTAACTTGTAACTTTCTGCTCATAGCTGAAACTGTTAAAAAGCAGAAACCACAAGGGGATAAGAATGTCGGAGTTCAAAGACAAGGTCATTATCATCACGGGTGCGGCTGGCAACCTGGGTGAAGCAGTAGCACAAAGGTTTGCTCAGGATGGTGCAAAAATCGCCCTGGTTGATATCGACGAGGAAGGTATGGCAGAAACCGCTTCAAGGCTCCCTGCAGAAACCACCTGTATCAGCATCAAAACCAACCTGTTCGAACCTGAATCGGTAGCTGCCATGGCAGATGCAGTAAAGCAGCAGTTCGGCAACTGTGACTACCTTGCAAATATCGCTGGCGGTTTCGCAATGGGCTCCAAGCTCTACGAGGCGAGTGACAGGGAGTGGCAGATGATGATGGGACTTAACGCGCAGTCTGTCTTCCACAGCTCTCGTGTCACCATCCCGCAGATGATTGAAACAGGTGCTGGCCGGATCGTCAGCATCTCTGCACGCGCAGCCAGGGAAGGTAAGGCAACCATGGGACCCTACTGCGCTTCCAAGGCAGCTGTAATCACCCTGACAGAAAGCATGGCTGCAGAGCATAAAATGGATAACATCAATGTTAACTGCATCCTTCCCGGTACCATCGATACACCGGAAAACCGCTCAGCCATGCCTGACGCTGATTTTGACAACTGGGTTCCACCCGCAGCACTCGCCGATGTCGTCGCGTTCCTGTGCTCAGATGCAGCACGCTGCGTTACCGGTGCCGCTGTGCCGGTTTACGGCAAAAGCTGAGACCATGATGCGGCGCCCCCGGCTCACTTTCGAGAATTCGGACGGTAGAGGGGAACAGCTCGCTGAATTAATGCGTCGATACGCACACACGGCCTATCCTCCCGGTGGCTCGGAGTGCGCCGCTACCAGCCGCGAGACCTTGCTTGATTACGCTGCGAAGGCTGCTGATGGCTCACTCGCCATCAGTAGTCGGCAACTACCAATGATAAAAGCCGCAATCAAATGGTATTACGCCGAGATTGTGGATGACACCATGCAGAGGGACAGACTCCTCAACGCCTTCCAAAAGCACGCAAACATGCCAAAAAGCAAAGAGATGTGATTTTTTTCATTCGTGTGAAAGAAAATCCCGGTTGGCTGTGTCTCCTTCCCTGAGATATGGAGAAAAACGATGAAAACAGAGTCATGAAGAAGAAAAAGAGGCAATTCGAACGACTTGTCGACCTCTACGCGCAAGATATTCATCGTTTTGCACTGTGGCTGACAAAAGACCATCACACAGCAGAGGATGTTGTGCAGGAAGCTTACGCAAGAGCCTGGAAAAACCTGGATCAATTAAAAGACGAAAGCGTTGCCAAGTCCCGGTTACTGACCATCGTCAGGAACGAGAATGCCAGGCGTTTCCAGCGTAAACAGTTTGATCTTGTGGACATCGACAATACCCAGGTAACAGCAAGCGCTGATTCTGAACCGGAAAACCGGACCGAGATCAGCATTATGAGAAAGGCGATCGCGGCCCTCCCGATTGACTACAGGGAACCGCTGGTAATGCAGGTAATACACGGCATGAGTTGTCGGGAAATTGCCGAGACGATGGACCTGCCTGAAAATACTGTCATGACGCGACTGTTTCGCGCCAAGCAGAAGGTCAAGGGCAGTTTGACAGAGACACAAAGTTCGAATGTAGCGAGGTTGTATCCATGAATGAGATCGAATTCAGAAAACAGTGTGTAATCGATCCCAACAGCGAGGACGAGCGCTTTGTTGAAGCGATGCAGGATTCAGAGCTGCACAAGATCAGGGAGGAATATCTTGATTTTGATGCACAGCTCAAGGATGCCATGCGACTTCAAAGTGACTTTGACCCGGAGAGCCTCAAACTGATCCCTCAGGAAATGGATGAGGAGCATGCCAAAGAGGAATCCTCATGGTTCAAATCTGCGCTCAGGCCCGCCTACTCCATTGCCGCCAGTTTTGTCGCCGCCATGGTGGTCGTTTTCGGCCTGTTGCTACAACCCGAACCTGCGCTGTCCGAAAGCATGATGGATCACCTCTATGATCACATGGAAGTCACACACATTCGCACCAAATTTCCACAACAGAAGTTACGGCCGCTACTGGATGAATATGGCATCCGAATCTCGGAGGTGCTGACGGAACGCATGCGTCATGCAAGCAAATGTGAACTTGAAAACCTCACGAGTTTGCACATCGTGTTTGATGGTGAATCAGGTCCGGTAACACTGTTTTTCATGCCGGGCGCCGAGGTAGATCGAGCCAGCATGATGGGACGTGAGCAGTTTCACGGCATCCTATTCCAGCACGGTGATGGCGCAGTCGGCATCATCGGTGTCATGGATGAGCAACTACTTCCCCTGAAGGACGAGGTTGAAGCCTCACTCGTCCCGTTAACCCCAAAAGAGGCTTAATCCGGCTTGCCGGGTTTATCGCCGTGTCGCATATAGAGGTGTGTGCGACATGGCATTTTTTTATTTCTCTTCAGCTAACCAGGTATATTGGCAGATACCTTTAGTCGTGAAAGACACGACTGGCAAAGTACATTGGCGCGTTCAGGTGTATCAGCTTCGGCATAACAGCGCAGTTCGGGTGCATTCCCAGATGGCCTCAAATGAACAATCACGCCGCTTTCAAATGTCACCCTTAAACCATCTGTCAGGTCTACACCAGCAACAGTGCCTGACCCAGGCGCAAGCAATGCAGCGGCCTGATCATGGTTTTTCTGCAAACTCCCGATCAAGCGGTGGCTCTGCTCAGTTGGAAAGTTCTCTATTCTGTCACTGGCCGTAAACCTTGATGGCAGGGTCGTTGGCAATTCAGACAACAGCAGCCCTTTCTCTTTTGCCATGCATAGCAGTGCCAGCATCGGCAGAAGTGCATCCCTGGTTGGCAGAGCGGTCAAGGTACGCCCTTCTCTTTCGATATCACTTCCGAGTAGAAAGCCACCGTTGGCCTCGTACCCGACAACACCCTTGTACTCAGCTGCAGATGTGTCCATTCCCTCTATCACGTAGGGTGAGCCAATGCGCGTGCGCACCACTTTTTCAAACCAGCCACACTTCTCGACCGAGGTGTTGCTGTTAACCGGAGTTACCACGATATTCGCCTGCAGGTAGCCTGCGCACAGGACGCCGACATCATCACCACGAAACCATTTGCCCTTCTCGTCGCCGATCAGTGGCCTGTCTCCGTCACCATCTGTGGATAGGAGTGCATCAAAATTATTCTCCTGTGCCCACAAGTGAGCCTGCTCAATATCCTCGGGGCGTACAGCCTCGGTATCAATAGGTATGAACTGGTCGGTACGCCCCAGTGAAATAACCTCTGCCCCCATACTATCGAGAGTTGTATGCAACAGGTCGCGCGCAACACTGGAATGCTCATAGACGGCGACACGCATGCCAACCAGCGACTGATCGCCGAAATAGTCCGGATACCTGGATGTATAGTCATCCCCAACTTCGCGTGAGAGCGGCGGAAGTTCAATTACCTCGAACTGATTCGGAATAGTGACTACCGCATTGCGTATCGCTCCTTCGTCAGCCTTGGTGATTTCACCTTCGGCGCGATAGAACTTGATACCGTTGCGGTCAAAAGGAATGTGACTGCCTGTGACGACAATTGCAGGAGAATTTGTCTTGGCTGCGTAGAGTCCCAGTGCCGGTGTAGGCAGGGCGCCTGCATAGACAATCTCAAGACCGGCGTCGGTAATTGCCGTTGCACAGGCACGTGCGATTGCGGGGCTGCTGGGACGTAGATCGTGGCCGAGCACAACATGCCCGAACTTTTCCCCGTTACTCGATACAGCCTGCAGAAAAGCGGCGGAATAAGCATAGCAGAGTTCATCCGACATCTGCTCGACAAGCCCACGAACACCGCTTGTACCGAAGCCGACACCGGATGTCTCCATCAGGTCGCCGATTAACTTATTCATTAGTCAGCCTTCCCCGGATTCAGAAGCGCGACCGTAACGATCTTCAAAACGGACGATATCATCCTCATCCAGGTAGGTACCAGATTGAACCTCGATCAGTTCCAGTGGAATTACACCGGGGTTTTCAAGCGCATGTACCTGGCCGATTGGAATATAGGTTGACTCGTTCTCTGATACAAGGTAAGTCTCCTCTCCGTTGGTTACCTTTGCGGTTCCGTTGACAACAACCCAGTGCTCAGCGCGATGATGATGCATCTGCACCGAGAGCTTGGCACCCGGTTTTACCGTGATTCGCTTGACCTTGTAACGTTCGCCGTAATCAATTGAGTCATACTCACCCCACGGGCGATACACCTCGCGGTGGTTCATATGCTCGTGACGCCCGTCACTGCTGATCTGCTCGACGATTTTCTTGACCTCCTGCACCTTGTCTTTATGCGCGACCAACACAGCATCAAGTGTCTGGACTATAACAAGATCATCAACACCAACGGCAGTCACCAGGCTACTGTCGGCATGGATATAGCAGTTGTTGCTGTCATGCTGAATGACATCCCCCTTAAGAACGTTGCCGTCACCGTTCTTTTCACTCACCTCCCACAAGGCTGACCAGGCACCAATATCACTCCAGCCGGCATCGAGCGGAACCATGACTGCATCGGCAGTTTTTTCCATGACCGCGTAGTCGATAGAATCGGCAGGACAGGTGGAAAAAATAGCATCATCAACACGGGTAAAGTGCATATCCTGTGATGAACCTTTTAACGCATCCCGGCATGTGTTGAGGATATCCGGGCTGAATGCCTCCAGCTCCTGCAGGTAGCGACTGGCGCGGAACATGAACATACCGCTGTTCCAGTAATAACTGCCGCTGGAAAGATACTCCTGTGCAGTTTCCAGATCGGGCTTTTCTACAAAACGGCTGACCTCGAAGCCACCCTGTTCCAGTGCATCACCCTGCTCAATATAACCGTAGCCGATTTCGGGCTTGCTCGGTACGATACCGAATGTCACCAGCTTGCCAGCCTCTGCCTGTGGCAATGCAGCCTTGATACTGAGCTGGAAGGCATCAACATCGTGTATCAGGTGATCTGCAGCCAGTACCAGCATGATTGGATCATCATCCTGTTCAACCGCTGTCAATGCAGCCAGCGCGATTGCCGGTGCAGTATTGCGTCCAACCGGCTCAAGCAGAATATTCGCTTCCTCCATGTCAAGCTGTCGCAGTTGCTCTGCAGCAAGGAATCGATGCTCCTCGTTACAGATCAGTCTCGGCAGTGCAACATCCAGCCCCTGCAAGCGCAGAATGGTAGACTGCAGCATGGAGTATTTCTCATCGGTTACGGCGAGAAACTGCTTAGGATTCAACTGGCGCGATAACGGCCACAGACGTGAGCCAGATCCTCCGGCCATGATGACTGGTAACAGCATAGTGCGAGATCCCTTCTCAATTCAGCTGGGCAAGCAAACCCAGATATAAACATTAGTTAAAACACCATACCTGCTAAAGCGTGGCATCAACAGCAGCAAGCAATGTACGAGTCGAATCGTCTAGATCCGACTTGTCACTCTCTTCACTCAACAGCTTGTCAGCGAGAACCTTGCCAAGTTCAACACCCCATTGGTCGAAGGAGTTAATATTCCACAGGCAGCCCTGAACAAACACTTTGTGCTCATAGAGAGCAATCAGTGCGCCGAGTGTATACGGCGAGAGCTCATCCATCAGTATGACATTCGACGGGCGATTCCCCGGGTAATGTCTGTACGGCTCGCTTTCTTCTGCCTGCTTGCCCTGCATTAACGCCGCTGACTGTGCCAGCATATTGGCAAGCAGAACACGGTGGTGATCTGGCGAACTCATTTTGTCCTTGAGTACACCGATGAAATCGACCGGTACCATGTGGCTTCCCTGGTGAAGAAGCTGAAAAAAGCTGTGCTGGCCATTGGTGCCTGTCTGCCCCCAGACAATCGGCCCGGTCTTGCAGTTAACTGCACTGCCATCATGCATGACCAACTTTCCGTTACTCTCCATGTCGAGCTGCTGAAGATAGGTGGGGAATTCGACCATACGCTGGCAATAGGGAATCACAGCCTGGCTTTCGGCATCGAAAAAATCCGTGTACCACAACCCCAGCAGCGCCATGATGACGGGCATGTTCTGATCCGCTGGTGATGACCTGAAATGCCTGTCCATCTCTCTCGCGCCATTCAACAGTTTTTCAAAGCGTTCGTAACCAAGAGAGATGGCGATTGACAAGCCGATGGTCGACCACAGCGAGTAGCGCCCACCAACCCAATCCCAGAACTCTAGCAGGTTCTCTTCCAGCACACCCAGCTTGATGGCATTCTCAGGCGAGGCAGTCACACCGATAAAATGTGATGTTGCATAGGGATTTTCCAAACTGAGGTGTTCGCGAAACCATGCAGCCGCAGTATTCGCATTCAGCAAGGTCTCCTGGGTGGTAAAAGTTTTACTGGAAATGATAACCAGGGTAGTTTCCGGATCGAGTTTCTTAAGCGTTGAGTTGATCAACTCACCATCAACATTGGAAACAAAGTGACAGCGTACCGATGGATGGGCAAACTCCTTGAGTGCCTCGCATACCATGCGGGGACCGAGGTCTGAACCACCGATACCCAGGTTGATGACATCTGTCACCTGCCTCCCGGAGGAACCGCGCCAGTTACCGGACCGGATCTTGTCGCTGACTTCCTTTATATGCTGTTTTTGCGCCTCGATTTGTGTACCAAGGTTCTCGAGACCATCATCGGCAAGCATCTGCTTGTCAGAACGGAGCGCGGTGTGCAATACCGGACGCTGTTCGGTGGTATTGATTGCATAACCGCGGAACATCGCTTCACGCTGCTCTTCGAAAGGCGATTCAGACAGCAGGTCCAATAGTGCTCTTCTGACATTTTCATCTACCAGGTTCTTGGAGAAGTCCAGGTAGACGCCAGCGCATTTGAGTGAATATTTCTCTACCCTGCTGTTGTCTGCGGCATAGAGTTCACTGATACGAAGTTCACTAATCGACCGGGTGAGTTTCTTCAGTGCCGACCAGCTATCAGTTGCGGTGATGTCATACTTCTCTACTTTCATTTTTATTGCATTCCATACTATCAGGCATATTTGTGCCAAAAGGTTATAAATCGATCTACTGCTGCAGACCAGTCATGCGATGACATGCCTAGAGCTGATGCAGTCGCCGCATCAATATCATCCGATTCCATCTCCAGCAGTAACGGCAAGACTGAAATCAGTCGTTCCCTGGGGTAACGCCATGCCTAGCCAGAAACCGAAAACAGCACTCCGGGACCGAAATCCCGTACATTAATCGCGAGGTTGCGTGCCACGGCCCTTGCGCCCGCACAATACTTCCCAGCCCAATGCATCGATAAAGATAACAACTGAGAGTTTCTCTGACTTGGATTATTCACTCATGTAAGCCTTCTGCAGACAAATTTATTTCAAGGGTGACTCGCTGACGGATTTACTGCGCACATCACTGATGAGCCAGTCGAAACCGCCTTCGCCAAGGTGTACGACATTGCCCGCGAAATCAATACAGTGCGGACCGAAAACAATTTTCATATCGAGTGTCGCTCCACCCGATATGCGCGTGTGATGCCAGACGATGCTATTGCGGATTTCTGCATCACTCTCAATCACGCAACCGGAATGTATCAACGCCGGCCCGTGGACAACTGCATCTTTCCTGATCACGGTGGAGCCACCGATATAGACCGGGCCCTTGATGTCTGCACCTTCTTCAATCAACACGTTGGCACCAGTATAAACACCGGGCGAGACCTCCTCACCTGGAATCGTGAAGCCGTGAATCTCGTTGTTGAGCGCCATCTCCGTAGCATCCCACAGATCGGGAGTCGTGCCGATATCGATCCACTGGAACGGCAGGGTTACCCCGTAGAATGGCGCGCCAGCCTCGACGAGCGCCGGAAAGAGCTCGGAACCGATGTCATATTCACCCTCGGATGGAATGAAATTGAATATTTCCGGTTCAAAGATATAGATACCGGTATTCACCACATCACTCTTCGCCTCTTCGGGAGCGGGCTTTTCCTGGAAGGACTCTACGCGGCCATCATCATCGGTCACGACCACGCCGTAGCTACTTACCTCATCACGCGGTACCTGCTTCATAATAATAGTAGCGATCGAGCCTTTTTCACGATGGAAGGCGAGCGCCTCACTGAAATCAACATCAATCACCGCGTCGCCGCACAGTACGGCGAAGGTCGAGTCGAAAAAGCCGGTACGATCCTGGATCAGGCGCATACCGCCAGCAGAACCCATTGCCTGCCCGACCCACTCGTCACCGTCAAAATGGCCTTCCCATGAATACGCCATGTTGACGCCGAGACGGCTGCCATCCTTGAAGTAATCCTCGATATGCTGAGCAAGGTGACTAACGTTAACAATAAAGTCGCTGAAACCGTGTGTTTTGAGATGGGAGATAATCAGTTCCATGACGGGCTGGTTGATCACCGGGATCATCGGCTTTGGAATCTCGTGGGTAATTGGCTGTACCCTGGTGCCCTTTCCGGCCGCCAAAATCATCGCTTTCATTCCATCTCCCTTGTGGTGGAGTGAGTGCTGGCCGATTTAACGAGCAGCCTCTCCATTCGTATTGGCTTTATCGATTAATCATAGCAATAAAGCTGAAGGCTATACCATAATGAAGATACACTAATTAGTAGGAAATCTCGTCTCTGTTAGGAAATCACTAGGTGACGATTTTTCTCATTGCAAGCCTGTTACCTCCATCAACATACTCATCCGTCACTCCATCTATGAACGACTGAATAGTGCCGATTCCAAATCCGAGACTGGAGTTCGCACCATCAGGTATATCCCACTCGTGATTCGCTAAGAGCGGTAGGGCTTACACTCCATCGCTAGCAGTTTGTGTCTCATGACCTGCTTTATTAAGCATTGCCTCAAGAATAATTCGAGTAGAGGGGTCATCTTCCACGATCAGCAATTTGGCCATTATTGTCCTGCGTGAATGAATTCGAGCATGATTCTTCTCAAAGTATAGCGCCCAAAAGGTCAACATGGCAGCGTTACACAGACAGCATCTACAAAAAACTGAAAAAGAAACTGGAAAATTGCAGCGAAATTCATTATATTGCACGACTTGCCGGAGGGGTGGCAGAGCGGTTGAATGCACCGGTCTTGAAAACCGGCATGGGTTAATAGCCCATCCAGGGTTCGAATCCCTGCCCCTCCGCCATATACAGCGCTTATGTATTTGATACATAGGCGTTTTTTCTTTTTATTGACAGTCTAGTGCGCCCTTTCGTGTACCCCTGTGATATTTTTTGGGTTATCCAAGCACACAAATGAGACTAGCATTTCAACGACCGCTTTCGGCCAGAAGCGGACCTTGCCAATCACCTTAGTCTTCTTCATTTGATCGGAATCAATCTCAGTTCATTGCTATCGTCTAAGCTTTACATAGAAGGAGGTGTATTCTGATTAGCACGCCCTTGGGAGAACTAAGCATGTTGTGGCTCGGACAAATGTGCAAATTCGTGTTTTGTGTGGTGTTTGGAATTGCAACTTTCACTATTACGAATGCTCATTCTGATGTTTTGGATGATCTTAAGCCCTCAGACGAGTCATCCCCTGGCATGGATGTCATGCCAGATAAGGAGCGGCTAAAGGAAAGAGTTAGGGAGCGATATGAGGCTTTTGTTAAGAATGATTTAAGACGACTTTATGAAACAAAAGTACCAGAATATAGACAGCCATACGAAAGCTGGAAAAAAATCTGGTCGAAAAAATTGTCTGACACCAAGATTTCGAGTGTTGAACCGGAAAAGATATGTGACTGCAATTGGGCCGTTTTTCCGAATGGGCGGAGTTTTTTCAGATGTACTGTTTTACTTAGATTAACATTCAAAGATGAGAGCAAAGATGACTCAAAAGCTCTTGAAATGTGGCAAATAGAAGACGGCGAATGGTATCAAGGGTATGCCGATCATCATGATTGGGAAGATTGCCCCGGCAAATAAGATTATTATCCGCCAAAGTAACAAAAATAATCTCCCAAAGGGATTTTAGATTTAGTCTCAAACGAATGACCGCTTTGGGTCGTTAACTGCCATTCAGTCTGGTTGAGCTAACCAAATCTCGCCACGGTCTACTTTCGGCCAAAAGCAGAAAATAAGATTATGAGCCACCAAACTGAGTGTTTATCGTATGATTGCTTGATGACAGATTACAAACAATTGATGAACTTCGATCTGAAGCTTTATCCTTATCACCAAGTTACATCGCAATACGCTGGGTCTTTCACAGGGACTGGTGATCAATGGAAGCAATACCAAACGATCAAACAGCCAGGGTTTAACGGGAGTCAGGTAATAGATTTAACCAATTTCTGGCGCATTGTGATTGAACATCAGCCTAGCCATTATCAATGTGATGTAATCGGTCTTGAGACCATCGTGAAGTGGTCGAGTACACGGCAACTTAAAGAGCGCTTCACCCTCGTCGCGCAAATGACCTATAAGTAAGATACGGCAATGATACGCAGCCATTCATCCGAACGGAATGAGCCAAGTCAGGTACATTTAGCCTGCAGTCTCAATCTGATTGATCGAATCTAGTGAAATATGAATACAACAAATAATGGGAGATACATGACTATTAGGCAGGGTATATATCTTATTGCACTATTGGCATTTCTTTGCTTGCAGACAGCATTTGCTCAAGAAAAGGAAGGTGAAGTGGTCTTAACAGCTCCTCAACGGGCTGAAAAAATGATCATTCTTAATGAGAATGGTGTTGTCGGTGTTACTTATTCTTACCCTTGGAGTTTCAAGTGGGCAGAATACGCTTCTAGTCTGGGTGAATTGTTTGTAAAAGAAATATATTCAGCACAAAACGAGTGCGAAAATACTCTTGCCAAACTTAAGGCAAATGAAGATGCCCTATTAGGCAGCAGAGCAGATTCATATATTGGTTCTCTATTATCAAAACCAACATACGAAATTGCCAATAGCCACCTGGTTTCATCGCTATTACAGAAATATGCTAACAGAGATTGGGTTGACCCAGAATCAAGGAACGACCCAGGTGCCATTCAACCGTTAAGCGGTGAACTTTGTTCCGATCTTCGGATAGACAGTCAAGGTCTGATAAGCCAAATGTTTCCAACCCCTACAAACACAAGATCAATCGGAGGCGAAGTTTGGGGTGAAAATGTCTGTGGAGAACTCTATATCGTCAAAGTTTGCTTATCTCAGCTGGCACGTATACATATATCACGCACAAAAACAAACAAAGAACCAATTCACAAAGTGGACTTTCCAGATTCAAGCGTGTTTCAAAAATTGGCCCCACAAAAAATTAAAGGCGGAAAAGAAAGTATTGAAAATAAGGCGTGGTCGTGATCCTCCCCCAATAAGTTGGTCCACCCTTATGATGAGTAAAACGGAGGACCGAAAATGGGAATCAAGCGACACAAACCGGAAGAAATCGTCCAGAAACTGCGGCAAGTTGAAGTCCTGGTTGGACAAGGCACTGCCCGCATCGATGCGATCCGCGAAATTGGCATCACTGAGCAGACTTACTACCGCTGGCGCAAAAAGTACGGTGGGATGGGGATTGACCAGTTAAAAGAACTGAAACGGCTACAGAAGGAGAATGAACGTTTGCGCAAGGCCGTTTCTGATCTGACACTGGATAAGCAGATTCTGTCGGAGGCTGCCAAGGGAAACTTCTGAGCCCCTCGCGTCGCAGGGCCTGTATCGAAAACGTTTGTTGCATGATGGCTGTTTCCGAGCGCAGGGCTTGCCGTGTACTCGGACAACATCGCTCAACCCAGCGCCGTATTCCACAGGGGCGTCGTGATGAAACACGACTTGTCGCTGATATGATCGCTCTAGCAAGGGAGTATGGCCGTTATGGTTACCGTCGTATCGCCGCTCTCCTGAGAGAGGCAGGCTGGCAAGTTAACGACAAGCGTGTCGAGCGGTTATGGCGACAAGAGGGGCTGAAAATACCTGCCAAGCAGAAGCCGCGTGGCCGTTTATGGCTCAATGATGGCTCTTGTATCAGACTCCGTGCACAATACAGAAATCATGTCTGGTCCTACGACTTTGTCCACCATAGAACCGATGATGGCAGAGCCTTCCGGACATTGAACCTGATTGATGAATACAGTCGGGAATGTCTGGCAATCCGGGTGAAACGTAAGTTGAACTCAGCCGATGTCATTGATGTGCTGACTGACCTGTTCATTCTGCGTGGGGTACCGGCCTATATCCGTTCGGATAACGGCCCCGAGTTTATTGCAGAAGCCGTGAGGAAGTGGATCGCTGCTGTCGGCGCTAAAACGGCATACATCGAACCAGGCTCACCTTGGGAGAACGGCTACTGCGAGAGCTTCAATGCCCGGTTCAGGGATGAATTGCTCAATGGTGAGGTCTTTTACACGCTACACGAAGCGAAAGTGATCATTGAACAATGGAGAAAACATTACAACACCAAGCGGCCACATAGCTCGCTGGGCTATCGCCCTCCAGCTCCTGAATCCATCATTCCACTGGAGCTGAAACCGGCGATGAACTAACATTCAAACTGGACCACTTGTTGGGGGCAGGTCACAGCCGATGCGTGATCATGATTTGAGGTTAAAAAAATATAGTCTTCATGCAGCTCCGTTGTCCCCATGATATTGGTGTAATCCCACTCTGGCACCCAGAATTTTTCCCCTTCAGCACTGAACAAGGGAAACAGAGTTTCTCGTGGCTGGTCAATTCTGAATGTTTCTGTATATGATACTGAAGTCACGGATTACGCCCTTCTGAAGAGTAGAAAGAGAATTATCAGGCACTATGACTTGATTGTCCGCTTCTGGACCAAAAGCAGATATTGAAGTCGAATTTCCGAGAATGTGAATCAAATAAATACCCTGATACGTGAGGATGAAAATGCCCGCTTCGGGTTTTGAGCTTGACTCCAACCCGGGAATGAGTGAGATTTAGTTAAATAAGGTACTTTTCCGTAACCGGGAGAGGCAAGAAATCAAGTGCGAACAATCAGGTTAATGTCCAACATTCAAAAAAGCCCACAAAGAACTCGACCAATGGCTCAATTGGCGGGACTGATTGTACTTCTGACACTGTTACCGGCCACTGTTTTTGCAGCACTGAACCCTGCAGACCTGCTACGGGCCAAACCCGTGTACACAAAGTTCAAGATAACTTCCAACAACCAGGCAGGGGAATTCCAGCGCCATAAAGGAGAGCTTCGCCAGCCCGACCCTTACGGTGAAGGCGAGTTACTGACAAGATTCGAACTCTACACGGTACCAACCAGCAAGCCTGCACCATTGGTACTGGTGTTGGCCCCATACCGCGGCCAAACCTTCGTTGATAGAGGCTACGCGGAGGCACTGGCTCAGGCGGGGATGCATGCCGCTATTGTCGCGGTACCCAAAGAGGCTTACCAGCAGGAACAAGGGATCGACTACATCAATCGATTTTTCCTGAGACACACCATTAACACTCGCACCCTGGCATATGCTCTTCAATATGACCGGAACAGTCCGATCAAGGTCAGTCGTATCGGCCTGATTGGAACAAGCCTTGGCGGCATCCGCGGAAGCATCCTGTTTGGCATAGATTCACGCTTCGAGGCTGCCGTTCTGATTATACCCGGAGGTGACCTGCCCAACCTGATTGCCAACACTGTACTCGCGCCCATCTCACGCTGGCGCAGGCGCCTTCTTGGCATAATGGAGGGTCATACCCCCTCGGAGGAGAAAAGAGAAATCGATCTTGAGGAGGTTACGGCTTTCGAACAACGCCTGCGCCCACACGTACAGATTGAACCACTGGATTTCGTGCGCCCTGACAGCAACGATCGCCTCCTGTGGGTACGCAGTAAAAACGACAATTTCGTTCCGCGCAGAAACCAGGACCGGCTGTTCAACGCCTACGCCGCCGCTGACCGGAAGCCTCCAGCTGAAATCGACGGTTTACCTCTGGGCCACTATGCAACAGTTCTGGCAGCCTACCTGAGAGGCAAGGAACGGATTACGGACTTCCTGACGACCAGGCTGTGCTCATCGCAAGGTTTTCGCACCGATAGATGACGCAAAAAGTTAGAATCTATCGCTTAAATATTTTGTCGACATATAGTCATTTAACGTGCGTCACGCCACAAACCCAAACTACCTCATAGCGTGTCAGAATTCTCAGGTAGATGCGTGCATCATTTTCCCGATTTGTTCTTTTCGTTAAAGTTGAACCATCCATGCCCGCGATTAATGACCCGCTTCCAAAGCAAGAAAGTGGCATAGGCAGCTATAACAGGTGACACGAACACCAATGGCATTGAAGTGTAAGCCGCTATCCAGAGTGCGCCTGCTAACAGCAGAAATGGATACGGTTCATATAATAAAAAAGGGATTTTCCACCGGCGTTGGGACACTTGCTTACTATTCTGACTATCTTTTCTGCGGGCATTTGAACGCATCAACCAGATTAGAGAACCTGCCAAATACAACACTATCGCAAACAGATGTGTTAGACCGGGCTGTGTTGCCAGGGTAATGCCTATACCACCCCAAATACAGATATAGGGTATCAGTTCGTTATAAAATCGGGGTAGCACTGCAATCTCCTGTTTTATCTTCCTATAGTGATTTCATCGCCTACTTTATAATAAATACCCTTCAGCATAAAGCACTCAATAACTAGATGCATTGTACACCTGTCAGATCTGTTGCTCGTTCTCAAAATCAACTGGTTCAAATCAATTGTTCGTGTATTGTCGGAAACAGATTCAATGGCAAATGAGGTATTGTCCACACCTAAAGATATTCTCACAGCAGACATTCACAATGTTTAATGATTATTTGGCAAAAAAAAAGCCCCAGTAAAAAAGGGGCTTAAGAAGTATGCAATTTCTTTTCAGGAGAGAAATGCACTAAATCTTAAATCTTCACATATGTCCATCCAGAGCTGAGCCTGTTTACAACGTGATCTATCGCAGTTTCCCCGGCATGAGTGCGGTCAATCAATTCAACTTCTTCCCCTTTTTCAGTCAGTCGGCTGATGGTGTTCGCACAAGCCAGGAACATCAGATTGTCATATTTATCCATCATTTGGCTTACCCGGTTTGCAACCGCTGACTTATCTACACGAAGTAAATTAAGACCTGCTGCGTTAGCAACCACATCTACTTGAATTTCATCATCTGCATAAGTCGTCAGAATGGTCTCGACACGATCAAGCAAGTCATTGGCTGCCTCCTGTTCGTCCACATCGATGTGCAACACGGTATTGTTACGCTCAAGGCCTTTGACGGGAAGGCTGATCCCGCTTGTAAGAGGTGTGTGTATATTCGGAGCACTGAAATTCGCATGCATGCCCCAGCCGACAAGAAATCCCAGGGGAAGCAGCAAGACCATCAGTGCAAGGCTTCGTCCGCTATTCGCCCACATTGATCTTGTGACGGGGCGGTGCAGAGGGGACTCAACCTCATCGTATGCATCACGCAATGCCTGGTCAATCGAGCGGTATTCTCGGACTTTCTCGATGAACGCAGGGTCTTCATCCAAGTGAAGTTCCAGCCTGCGCCTCTCTTCCTTGCTTAATTCACCATCGATGAAGCGATTCAGCTCATCTTCAGTCCAGTATAATTCCTTGTTCATTTCACCCTCCTCAGGTAGGAACGCGATTCAGTGACAGGCTCACTGGCACTGCTCAGCTGATCAGAGAGAGATCTACGCGCCCTGGATAGGCGGCTCATAACGGTTCCGATAGGAATATCCAGAATTTCTGCAACTTCCCGGTAACTGAATTCTTCCAGCACCACGAGCGTAAGCACCTGGCGCTGATTGTCAGGCAAGAATCCTATGAGCACCAACACCCGTGCAGAAAGCTCTCCTGAGATATTTTGTTGTTCAGGACAGCAAGTGGATACCAAATCGTCGTCATTTAACTCTACATGCTCTCGCCGCATCCTGAGATGCTCTCGCCAACAGTTATTCAGCACTGAATAGAGCCAGCTATCGAGGCGAGAAGGATCTTTTAACTGATGGCACTTGTTGATTGCCCTCTCGATAGCCTCTTGAACCAGGTCATCGGCAAGATGCCGGTCCCGGCACCAGGCGTAGGCCACCCTAAAAAGCCGTCCGCGCCGCTCTGCAATACGGTGTTTGAGCGCTCGTGCAGCGCACAACTTGTCAATGATAACCATTGTGATTTTTCCTCCTCTCTCTAAGAGAGATGCAGAAGTCGCCGGATTATTCCCAATTATTGTCATTTTTTTGGAATAAAACTGTGCCGAGTGCATCTGCCTTAGTACGGGAATCGATAATTCGACACTCCACAGACCTGAATCTACACCTTATATCAGCCCTGTGAAAGACGATTGGACCAAAAGAAGTGCCAATGTCGTCCCGTTATTGGGCTTATTCCCAATACGTGTATTGAGTTTAACCAACAAAGAAATAGAGGAAGAACAGATGAAACTATTAACAACTCTGCTAATGGCAGTCGCGGTGCTCTTCGCCACGAATGTGCAGGCTGATTACGGCAAACAGAAGGTTGTCTACCATATCAATTACGACAATCCCAAGGCACAGGCCGGTGCGCTGCGTAACATCCAGAACCACATCAACGCAGTTGGTGCTGAAAATCTGGATGCAAAAGTTGTCATGCATGGCAACGGGCTTTCACTGCTTCTTGAGCCAGATGAACTTGCAAGCGTACCGAAGATGAAGCATGCCAACGCAACACCTGAGATTCAGGCAAAAATAGCCGGCCTGAAAGACCAGAATGTCTCTTTTAGCATCTGTGCAAATACGCTGAAGGGAAAAAAGATCTCACTTGATCAGCTCTATGATGCAGATGAAAGTGCAATTGTTCCTAGCGGCGTTGCCGAGCTGGCACACCTTCAGGCACAGGGATATACCTATATTAAACCCTGATCGGATTGAGTCCCAGGGAAAATAGGCGGCTTTTATGCCGCCTTTTGTAATACCAAGAGGTTTCTGGTTTTCTTGGGACAGGTCGGGCGCAGAATATAGATGCAAAGTATGGTTTTATGCCTACAACAGAAGATAAGCGCAAGCTGAAGAGCTTTTATTTAAAAAATCATTGGATGGAGAACGAATATGAAGTCTGTAATCAGCAACATTTCACTTTCACTGCTTCTGCTAATGGGAGTGGCCTTTTCTGCCCAGGCAGAGGAGCCACAATGTTTAATGGTCCATGTCCCTCAGGATGATCCGAAAGCATTTAAGCAGGCAATCAACATAGCCAACAATATTCCCAAACAGCTGGGAGCTGATGCTGTTCGCGTTGAAATCATTGCCCAGGGTCCGGGATTGAAACTCCTGTCCGAGGGAAGCCCGGAGACAAAACGCATCCAGAGCCTGGCAGTGTCAAGCGAGCAAACAATGGGAGGAGGCACAAAGTTCAGCGCTTGCGCAGCAACAATCAAGGGAATCACGAAAAAAACCGGTACAGCACTAGTAATTCTTGAGGGTGTCGATATCGTTGAACCAGGGGCAGTTGCTCGTATATTGGAGCTGTCGAAAGAGGGCTGTACTTATATCCGTATCTAAATAAAAAAGAGAATAAAAAAACCGGGCATTTGCCCGGTTTTTTTGGATTGATGTCCGCTTAGCTCGGAACTAGTCAATCAATCGCACTTTCCAACAAACTCCTTGCGCTTGCCGGTAAAGGAGATTTCATTCGTGTACGCATTATACTGCCCCCTTATTCCAGTCGATTTTCCAATAAAATCCTTGAAGTAAAGGAACTCTTCGCTTTTTGTGATTGTATAACGCTCAGTCATATCGCCAGAAATAGACACGCTACCCCCCATATCGCCACTCCATAACACAAGTGGACTGAATAGCTCGATCCTGGCGACAACCCGGGCTTCGGGTTTAACGACACGCCCATCTTCAAGAACATCACCGCTGCATTCCAAGTAGACGTCATCTGCCAGTATGCTATTGACAACATCACAACCTGAAAGATAGAGCGTTGAGAGAATGCAGCATGTGAATAAAGCCAAACGCAGTCTGTTTTTCATCAAAGCACCTCTTCATCTCCAATGCTGAATACACTATGAATAATAGTATATTTATGTGCCTGAAGAACTACCATTTCCTGTCAACCCGGAAACAGTTTGCTACCGAATCGAGCAGTTGATATCACTACCAGAAGCGGTCACCCATCGTGCTAAAACTCAGACACCATCTCGTATGGCCAGTCTCGGAGACCATGCTCAAGCACCAGTACATTGAACCCATGCTGCTTTAAAATCATCGCCGCAACAGCGCTGCGCTTTCCGGAGAGGCAACTGGCTATATATTGTGTATCCGGCTCAAGCTCATCCAGACGATTACGGAGTTCAGGTAATGGAATCAACTGTACACCTGGCACATGTGATTCCTCGTACTCTTCCTGGTAACGAACATCGAGCATTTTGCAGCCCTGAGACAGGAGTTGATGCGCTTTATCAATATCGACCTCTTCAATCGTTTGCTGCGTGATCAACTCCTGGAAATCCTCCCTGTTTAAACGCAGCAGGTTTCCGTTGCTGGTCATTTTAACCGACGCGTTTCTAGCACCTCCAGTAACCAGGGCTTCTTCACCGAAGTGATCACCTGTTTCCAGTTTTGCGACTAACTTCTGCTCGTTATCATAGAGACCTTGCTGCCAAACTTCGGCCGTTCCCTTGCGAATAATATAAAAGAAATCTCCCGTGTCTCCCTGGTTCATCACGGCTTCGCCGCTTTTGACATCAACGCTTTCCATTCGGCGGATCGCCTTGACAATATTTCCAAGCGGCAAGCGATAAAATACTTTTGGATTTTTCAGGATGGCCAGGACCTGTTCTACATCCTCGTTCTCACCAGTCAGCGTATCCCGCATCACTTCCCAAGAGAGCAGGAAGTCCATCCTGTCCTTATGCTCCATGGAAACAGCATCATCAGATGCGCATGATCTCAGGTGTTCGAATGTTTTCTCTCCACCAGATAGCAGGTTCGCCTGAAAGCCCAGGTTACGCAACAAACGAACAGCATTGTATGCGCGCGAACCAACTGCACATGAGACATGAATCTCACTATCTTTTGGCAATTCATCCTGTCGGTCACGAATATCGTTCAAAGGGATGTGTACTGCAATTGGCAATGCGTGAGCAGCAACTTCGTTGGCATCGCGCACATCAAGGACAACGGCTCCGCCACTACCCATTTTATTCCAGTGAGTAATAGACAAGTCACCACGCATTTCATTGGCAGCAATCATGCCGATGACATTGACAGGATCCTTTGCCGCTCCGTATTGCGGCGCATAACAGAGCTCTGACTCTTCAAGATCAAACACTGTTGCGTGCATCTGGATTGCCATCGATATGACATCAATACGTCGTTCCACTCCGGCCTCTCCCACAGCCTGTGCCCCAAGAACACGCCCGTCGGATTTAACATAAATCAGTTTGAACTGGATCGGAGCGGCACCAGGATAGTAACCGACATGGTTGGTTGGATGAGCGTATACAACGCTGTATTCGATTCGGACCTGCTCTTTGAGTGATTTCTCATTGAGACCTGTCATGGCTGCAGTCTGATTAAAAAGACCACAAACCGCTGTACCTTGAACACCCCGGAAAAATCGTCCACGACCTGCAAGCATGTCAGCAACGATACGACCCTGGCGATTTGCCGGACCCGCCAGTGCTAAAGCTGTCTTGCTGCCAGAGACAATATTTTTCACCTCGATACAGTCACCAATTGCATATATATGCGAATCACTGGTGCGCAGATTCTTGTCAACAATGATGTGACCACGTGGACCAAGTGTAAGACCAGCGCTTTTGGCCAGTTCATTTTCCGGCATGACGCCAATCGCAAGTATTACGAGTTCAGCCTGAAAAGATTTCCCGCTTTCGGTCTTGACCGTGGTTAACTCCCCCGCTCGTTCAAACCCGTTAACACTTTCACCTAGATAAACGGCAACACCATGTTGATGTAGTGCTGTGCGCAGGGGGACAGTCATTTCCGGATCGAGAGGTGGAAGAATTTGTGGGTTACGCTCTACCAGGGTTGTATGAATTCCGAGCTCAACCAGGTTCTCGACCATTTCGATACCGATGAATCCACCGCCTATAATAACGGCACGTTTCACATTTCGGTCATGAATCCATTGCTTGATTTGATTACTGTCGGGTACGCTGCGTAACGAAAATATGCCATCGACATCTATACCGGGAAGAGGCGGACGTACAGGTCTCGCGCCCGGTGCTAGTACCAGTTCGTCGTATTCTTCCGAATAGCTCTCCCCGCTTTCCAGGTTACGGACCGTAACAGTTTTACTGTCAGGATCAACATCGGTTACCTCGGAATTGATACGCGCATCTATTCTGAATCGCTCTTTGAACAGCTCGACATTTGCCAGAAAGAGATCCTCTTCATTTTTGATAACGTCGCCTATGTAATAAGGCAGGCCACAGTTGGCAAAAGAGACGTAGGGTCCACGCTCGAGGAGGAGAATATCAACTTCTTCGTTATGACGGCGAAGACGTGTTGCACAAGATGCACCACCAGCAACACCTCCGATGATAATAACTTTTTTCATTATTTTTATATTCCGATGTTGTTAAATTTGTGGAAATATCCAACCTTGAAGTGTACTAAGACTCACAATTTCTTCAATCCCCTTTTTTTTCCAAGGTTTAATGGGGCTTTTGGTTTTTGGGAGGGAGAAAAACTGTAGAAGGTTGGAAACCGGTTTGATCTATCCGGTTCTTTATCAGCGGGTTTGGATGTCCACTGCAGATCGGAAGCGCTCGTTGAATACTCTCCTAACGGCGCAATTTCAGATCGGGCATGTTTACCGTTGCGATAACATGAAGAACAATACCACTACCGATAAAGAAGACAACACTGGCCATGAGACTGGCGATCACAGGAGGGTTGACTTCTCCGTCAAGATAGAACGCGGCTATGCCGCAGATAACAGCAGCCAAATAACAGACCACAGCTATAACCATGCAGATTTTTTGAGAGGTGCGGCGCTGATTCAAAATTGGACCTGGTTTGATGCTGCTCCTGTTCAGTCAGGAGGAAGCAATGTTAGCGGATAAAACAGTATACTCAGATTCCCACCATGCAGCAAAACAACAGCTTTTAAGCTTGATTCAAATGAGAGTTATTCACAAATACCCGCATTCGGTCAATGGCGAACATTGGTACAAGATAGGTTATAGTTATCACTCCTTAAGTCTGTAAAAGAATAAACAACCAAATTGGGATCTAACCACGAGATCAATCAAAGAAGGTAAATCAACAATGAAACTGACGAAACCCTTTACCCGCACCCCGCTCTACTGGCTCATCCTCTCACTACTCTGCAGTCTCTTTATCCTCCCCTCCTCTGCTAGTGCCGATGATGATGTCGCCAAGGTCGTTTACCATGCCGACTTTTCCGATCCACGCCGCTTCAGCGCCATGTTGACCAGCATTAACAACATGGTCACCCATTACCAGAACGAACTCGTTGAGTACGATGTCAGGATTGTCTTTGTTGCGCATGGAATTCGTTTCGTGACAGGAGACAAGCTGGAGGGTACCCCATTTGCTGAAGATGCTGAACTGGCCGAACGTCGCGACAACCTGAGGGGGCGCCTTGAGTCACTGCAATCGGTTCAGGAAGTGAAGCTCGAACTGTGTGACATCACGCGTTCACAAATCAACCTGGATGCTGAAAAGCTTTATGAAGGGGTTGATTCAGTACCATCTGGCGTGGTTCAGATCGCAGAACTGCAGAATGAAGGTTTTGCATATATCAAGATAGAGTGATCACTTATCAGCCATGTATTTTGTGTAGGAGCTACTCCTCTCAACTGTATGCAGGCTGAGTGCAAACCTCTGATCAAGAGTGCGATTGCCTCATGATCAGAGGGTGTTGGCCTTGGAAGAGCATTGGTAAATAACGAGTAAAACAGTTCATTTCAAAGAGGCTTCTTGTGGATTTATTTGAGAAACCAAGTCTAAAATTCGTTCTTTTCCTGGCCTTCTCCATAATGTCTGTCATTCCTGTCTTACTACTCGGATGGTGGGTCGTCGATTCTGCTCGAGAGAGTGAATACAAGGCAGTAGAAAAAAAGCATCTTCTGGTTGCGAAAAATATTACATTAGCCCTTTCCAGGTATGCGCAGGATACAGCATCAATTCTTGAGCATTATTCAACCATGCCACTGGATGAGCTCGATGAGAGTAACAATCGATTACTTCGCTCACAAAATATTACCAGCATAAGAGTTTTCAATAACAACGTGGAACAACTTATCAGTATAGCTACTGAAAATGGTTCCGAGCCCCCTCCCCTTACAGCGGCACAATTAGAAGCAGTAATTGCCAATGCTGAAACTGATCGCACTCTTTTCTTACCCGTTCAAACTAACAGTAATGGACAACCCACAATAATAATAATTACTCCTATCGTTCTGGATAACAGTATTCTCATAGCAGAAATTGAAACCGGGTATATTTCGCGGATTCAACTCACTAGTGCAACGGATGGGTTAATCCCGAAAAATACTTGATTGGGCGTTTTAATGCCAAGACATTTTCGGGGACGATTGTTCAGTTTATTCATCACCTGGTTGATTTCCGCCTGAGTGATGGTTGTAAAGTCCCGATGCTTTGGGAAGTATTGGCGAATGAGTCCATTGGTGTTCTCATTCAAGCCACGTTCCCAGGAGGCATAGGGATGGGCAAAGAAGAACCTGGCACTGAGGCCTTTAGCGATGGTCTCGTGACCGGCGAATTCCTTACCATTATCTGAGGTCAGCGTGTGAACGCGGCCGGCGATGGGTTTGAGCAGTTTGAGGATAGCGCTGGTGACGTTGCTGGCGGTTTTTCTCTCCACCTTATGGATGAGCGTCAATCGGGATTTACGCTCGGTGATTGAAACGATGGCCTGTTTGTGGCCTTTTCCGATAATGGTATCAAGTTCCCAATCACCGAAGCGTGAACGCTCATCAACCACGGCAGGACGTTCATCGATGCTGACTCGGTTAATCAGTTGCCCTCGGCGGCTATAGCTGCCATAGCGCTTTCGACGCTGCTTCTGGCAACGCAGGTGGCGGTATAGGTTACCGCCCATGGATTTGTTCTGGAGAACGTACTGGTAAATCCACTCATGAGAGATTTGAATGTCAGCCTCATTGCACAGCCACAGGCTGATTTGTTCCGGACTCCAGTCCTCGCGCAACAGATGCTCGACTCGCTCCCAGTGGGTAGTGGCAATACGGGGCTGGCTCTTGCTCTGACGGCGCTCTACAGACAGCCGATGGGCCTGTTTGGGGCGATAGCCGCGCAAGCCACGGTTACGCCTCAGTTCGCGGCTGACAGTGGATTTGTGGCGCCCAAGTATCTTGGCTATCTCTGTTTGATTGTGACCTGCTTTCATCAGTGCCTGAATCTGGTATCGTTCTTCCTGGGTAAGCTGCGTGTACATGGTGCTCCTCTAACTTTGGTCGGTGAGAGAAGCTACCTATGCTACCGCAGCTTGCCCTCTAACCAACTCTGTTGAGTTGCACTTGGAAATTGAATTCACGTTTCTCAATTGCAGGCCCAGGTTAAATTTGGAAAGCTCGGACATGCTGCTATTGTGGATCAAACCGGAAATGTTTTAGCCCACCCTATGCCGGAATGGGAATTACAGGTCAAAAACATCTCTAAAGTCTCGGCTGTCAAACGCATGATGAATAGAGAAATTGGTGTAGAGGAGTTTTATTCGCCAGCGAAAAAAGCTGACATGATTTCCGGCTTTTCATTTGTTCAGGAAACAGGATGGGGAGTGATGGTCCCTCAGCCTGTTTCAGAGCTTGAAGAGAACATAGCATTTATTAAGCTGGCTACCCTGGGCGTAGGAGTTCTTGGCATAGCGCTTGCCATGCTAATTAGCTGGTTTCTGGCAAAAAAAATGGCTCGTCCATCCCAGGAATTGGCTGAACTGGCAAATCACTTTGAAGTAAATGAGATGCAGCCTGCGCCAGAGCCTGTCAGATCATACACGCGTGAACAATATGAGTTGAGCCTGTCATTCCATAATATGACTCATGCTTTGCAGGACAAAAACAGTGAATTATTGTATCAATCACAACATGACCCATTAACAGGCCTGGCTAATCGCAATCTTCTCAAAAAATATTTACAAGAGAAGATCAATAAACAAGAGTCATTTATTTTTGCATTGCTCGACTTGAATGACTTTAAGGATGTAAATGATCACTGGAGTCATGCTCATGGAGACGAGCTTCTGCAGCATGTTGCCAATCGTCTTATTGATGCCATGTCTAAAAAGGGACTGGTGTCACGAATAGGTGGTGATGAGTTTGCAATTGTTTTCAATGCAGATGTCACCAAAGAAAAAGCAGAATCGCTTGTGGCACTCCTCAGGGGAAGACTCAAACAAAGTTACCAGGTGATACAAGACACCTTGAGTATTGACTGCTGTTGTGGACTCTCTTGTTATCCGCAAGATGCAAAAAACAGGTCTGATTTAATGAAGTGTGCAGGCCTGGCCATGTATGCCGCCAAGAAGGAAAACAATACGACTTTTCAGTGGTATCAACCTCAAATGCGTGCTGACCTTAATGAGCGCGTGGAACTGACTCATATCCTCGGAGAGGCAATCAAGAAGAACGAATTTATCATTCACTACCAACCTATAATTGATGTAAACAACTACTCGATTCAGGGGTTTGAAGCTTTAGTTCGCTGGCAACACCTGACAAAAGGAGTTATCCCACCTGGACAGTTTATTCCTTTAGCGGAAAACTCAGGTCAAATTATACCCTTGGGCGAATTAATTCTGGATTCTGTCTGCAAAGATATTTCGTGAATTCAATTTCCAAGTGCAACTCAACAGAGTTGGTTAGAGGGCAAGCTGCGGTAGCATAGGTAGCTTCTCTCACCGACCAAAGTTAGAGGAGCACCATGTACACGCAGCTTACCCAGGAAGAACGATACCAGATTCAGGCACTGATGAAAGCAGGTCACAATCAAACAGAGATAGCCAAGATACTTGGGCGCCACAAATCCACTGTCAGCCGCGAACTGAGGCGTAACCGTGGCTTGCGCGGCTATCGCCCCAAACAGGCCCATCGGCTGTCTGTAGAGCGCCGTCAGAGCAAGAGCCAGCCCCGTATTGCCACTACCCACTGGGAGCGAGTCGAGCATCTGTTGCGCGAGGACTGGAGTCCGGAACAAATCAGCCTGTGGCTGTGCAATGAGGCTGACATTCAAATCTCTCATGAGTGGATTTACCAGTACGTTCTCCAGAACAAATCCATGGGCGGTAACCTATACCGCCACCTGCGTTGCCAGAAGCAGCGTCGAAAGCGCTATGGCAGCTATAGCCGCCGAGGGCAACTGATTAACCGAGTCAGCATCGATGAACGTCCTGCCGTGGTTGATGAGCGTTCACGCTTCGGTGATTGGGAGCTTGATACCATTATCGGAAAAGGCCACAAACAGGCCATCGTTTCAATCACCGAGCGTAAATCCCGATTGACGCTCATCCATAAGGTGGAGAGAAAAACCGCCAGCAACGTCACCAGCGCTATCCTCAAACTGCTCAAACCCATCGCCGGCCGCGTTCACACGCTGACCTCAGATAATGGTAAGGAATTCGCCGGTCACGAGACCATCGCTAAAGGCCTCAGTGCCAGGTTCTTCTTTGCCCATCCCTATGCCTCCTGGGAACGTGGCTTGAATGAGAACACCAATGGACTCATTCGCCAATACTTCCCAAAGCATCGGGACTTTACAACCATCACTCAGGCGGAAATCAACCAGGTGATGAATAAACTGAACAATCGTCCCCGAAAATGTCTTGGCATTAAAACGCCCAATCAAGTATTTTTCGGGATTAACCCATCCGTTGCACTAGTGAGTTGAATCCGCGTTTCATTATGGAATCAACAAGTGGGTACAAGTGTTCCCATTGCTGTCAACCTGTCTGTCAGGCAGTTTGATGATCCGGACCTGGCGAAAAAAATCGAAGAAACAATCAGTCGCTACAAGATAGTACCAGGCAATGTTGAATTCGAGATCACGGAATCTCTGTTTGCTGAAAACTCATTCCAGATTCAGGACTTGCTCAACAAGATAATTGATATTGGCTGTAAGTTTTCGATCGATGACTTTGGAACAAATCAGTCTTCACTATCCAGGCTAAAGAACTTTGAGTTTCACAGAATTAAAATTGACAAGTCATTTATAACTGAATTGAACAGCAACGAAAAAGCAGAAAGAATTCTTGCGAGTATTGTGAATATTGGTAAAACACTGAAAATGTCAGTAATAATAGAGGGCGTTGAAACGCAGGACCAGCTACACGTAGTCCAGGCCTTGGGATGTAACTATATTCAAGGATTTTTATTTAGCCCAGGTGTCAATTTCGAGGCTGCAACCCGGTTGCTCAAAAATAAGACAATCAATCCTGGCGATATGAAAGGCTAACAGATCAGGAGGCTTATCCAGGCCTATCGTCCAGCCTTCGATAATCACCACACCTACCCTGCCAGCTAACCTGCATAACGTCTCACAGAACTAACAACCAATAGTAGAAATGTGTTCACTCCCTGACTGTTGAATTCTCAACAATACTTCTGATTTCAGTACGCACATCAGAAATATCTTCGCTTTTAATCAGTTCAGACAGCTTTTCTGTTGACGTACGCTGCCTGTGTGAGAGCAGAATTGCCATCTCATGAATGAGTTTATATGCGACCAGTTTGTCCTCTTTAATCAACTGATCAAAAACTTCACTTGTGATTCGCAGAAGAACAGAATCCACCGAAGCAACCACAGTGGCAGATCGAGGCAACTTGTCCAGGATCGACATCTCTCCAAAACAATTTTGCGGCCCAATCGAAGTGATTTTATTGCCGTCGTTTAGTACATCCACAGCGCCCTTATAGACGACATACCAGGCATCTCCAGGATCGCCCTCATTGAAGATAGTGTCCCCCTTCAAAAAAGCGACTTTATCGACAAGATGGATTATCTCTTGCAATTCATCTGGTTCAAGTTTCTCAAAAAAAGGGGTTCCCAGTAGAAATATCAGTACTGGCTCTAGTGGAAAGTCATTACTCATGCTCTTGCTCCAGGTTTAGTTTTGAACAGATACCCGTTTTCAGAACAAAATTGAACGGGATGAAATCAACCGAGTCTGATTCTATTGATTTCCAGATACAGGATTATTTAACACCCTTCTCTTTAAAGAAGGCCTTGTATTGCATGTCTTCATGAAGAATGTGATTGATCCACCAGTCAGTAAGGAAATTGATCAGTTCAGTTGGAACATCACGTTTTCCATCTAATGATCCCTGGCAGAGGTCTGCAATTTTATTGCTGTAAAGCGTGTGTTTCTTGGAGTGTTCAAGCAGGTTAGGATATCCGTTCTCATGAAGCAGCTGTTCTTCCAACAGGAAATGTTCAGAGACATAGTTAGTAAGCTCCATTAGTGCAGACGATACATTTTGAAACCTGCGGAAAAGACGAGGTTTATCGGACAAAGTGTTGATAATCTCGATGATTTGCTGGTGCTGTCGATCAAGTTCCTCGACACCAACGCTGAAGTCGTCTTCCCAAATTATTTTTTTCATTTTCCCAAGCTACAGTCGGCTACCAGAAGTAGGGCTATACGAAGATATTACCCCAATTTCCAGGAAACTGTCACATCAGCCTGCCAAGACACAAAACTCCGGTAAATATCGGCTTTCTGTCGTCGAGGATGTTATAAACCATTACACACACTGAATAGTGCTGCTGTATTATATCTCTGATATTCATTCTCAATAGCCTCTCAACAAAAGGTCACTTCCATGAGTAAAGCATCCAGACTTAAACCCTTGTGGATCATCCCCCCGATTGTGATCGGTGTGCTTGTATTAATGTTCATGAATGCCGGCAAAAAAGCACCCATTCAGGTTGAAAATGCAGAAGTCGCACGGGTTGTTAGAACCATCACGGTTCCCCAGGTTGATTTTCAACCCGTCGCCGAGGGTTACGGTGTTGTACAACCGGCAAGAGTCTGGTCGGCGGTAGCCCAGGTAACCGGCAGAGTGATTGAAATGCATCCGCGCCTGCGAGATGGTGAGATTATCACGGCTGGCACCCCCCTCTTCCGTATTGATCCGGTCGATTATGAGCTCGCTTTGGCTCAGCTGAAAGCCGAATTGACGGAAATTGATGTCCAGCAAAGTAACACCAAAGACCTTCTCGCGATTGAACAACGCAACCTTGAACTGGCGGGGCGAGAAGCTGATCGGCTGAAGAAACTGGCTGAAATAGGCACAACATCAGGCAGTGATACTGACCAGGCAGAACGCACCATGTTGAATTCACGTACGTCCGTACAAAACTTGCAGAATTCATTGGCTTTGCTGCCTACACAACGAAAAGTCATTGAAGCCAAGCTTGCCCAGGCTGAACGCGACCTTGAGAATACCAGCATCAAGGCTCCGTTTAATCTCCGCATTGCAAACCTTGCCATCGAAACAGACCAGTTTGTCACTACCGGACAAACTCTTTTCCAGGGGGATTCTGTCGACCGTTCAGAAATCGTCGCGCAGGTCGCCATGTCGTCACTTCGACATCTGTTTTTTGGCAGAGGTACCGACGGGCCCAACACAGAACAACTTGGGGCTGGCATTGCTGAATATGCGGATTTAAGCCCGGTGATTCAAATGGAGTTGGGAAGCGATGTTGCTGAGTGGGATGCAGAATTTGTACGTTTTACAGACAGTATCGATAGTCAGACCCGCACAATCGGGGCTGTGGTTGCTCTCGACAAACCTTTTGAGAAAGTGATTCCCGGTCATCGGCCTCCTCTATCTAAAGGCATGTTCGTCAAGGTGCTGTTGCGCGGCAGGATACAACCACAACAAATAGTGATTCCCAGGTCAGCTATCCGTGACGGTAAAGTCTCAATCGTGGATAGCGAACAGAGGCTTGTTATCAAGAAGATAGATCTTCTCTACCACCAGGATGACCTGAGTGTCATTCAATCGGGAATTGAAGCGGGTCAACAGCTGGTCGTTTCTGACCTCATTCCTGCTGTTGAAGGAATGCTGCTACAGCCGCAACCTGATCAAACTGCAGAGAAAAAACTCCTGCGTTCTGCCGGAGCTGAGTGATGATCAGCTGGTTTACTCACCACCCCACGGCAGCCAACCTGATGATGGCGGCCATTCTGTTGCTTGGTCTGGTAGCGCTACCGGGCCTGCAACGTGAAACATTTCCTGAAATCAAGAGTGACAAGGTCCAGGTAAAAGTGATCTACCAGGGTGCGACATCAGCGGATGTGGAAGACGCTATTTGCCGTCGGCTCGAGGATGCAACCGAGAGTGTTGTCGGGCTGGATGAGATTCGTTGTGAATCCAGCGAAGGAGTCGGTACGGCAACGCTGGAAATGGAAGAAGGCACAGATATGGCGCGATTTCTGGATGATATAAAATCCAGTGTCGATGCCATCTCAGATTTCCCGGATGATACAGAGTTACCCATTGTTGAAGAACTGGGAAGAACCGATGCAGTTGTCTCAATCGCAATTACCGGCCCCGATGATCCGGTCGCATTAAAAAGTTATGCGGAAGCAGTCAAGGAGCGCCTGAAAAAAGCATCCGATGTAGCCGAAATCAATATCAACGGCTTTTCCGATCACCAGCTTCGGGTTGAAATTCCGATACAACTCTTACGCCAGTATGGCCTGTCTGTTGCAGATATCGCCAATACCGTGCAGCAACAGAGTGTCAGCTCACCACTGGGCCAACTTAAAGGTGATGAGGAAAATGTACTACTTCGATTTAATGATCAGCGTAAAAGCGTTTCTGAGCTACAAGAACTGATTGTTATATCAGGTAAAACCGGCGCATCCATCAAACTCGGTGAAATAGCAACGATCACAGACCGTTTCGAACTGGATGAAAGCAAGATTATATTTGATGGTAAGCGTGCCGCCATTCTCGATATAACCAAGACAAGATCACAGGATGTCCTGACAGTTTATGACCAGATCGCCGCTTTTGTCGAGGCTGAACAGAAGAGCGCACCCCAGGGAGTCAGCCTGGTATTAACGCAGGATCGTTCATCCAATGTGCGTGACCGCCTCAATATGCTTTTGAACAATGGCCTCATGGGTCTTGTTCTTGTCTTCCTTGTACTGTGGCTCTTTTTCAGTCTGCGTTACAGCTTCTGGGTCACAATGGGCCTGCCAGTCTCTTTTCTTGGCGGCCTTTTTATCCTTCCGATGATGGGTGTCACAATTAACATGATCTCCATGGTCGGTCTCCTGATAGGTATTGGCCTGCTAATGGATGACGCCATTGTTATTGCAGAAAACATCGCTGCGCGCCTCACCCGTGGCGACAAACCGATGGATGCAGCAATAACCGGGGTGAAACAGGTTCTTCCGGGAATCGCTTCATCATTTGCCACGACAGTCATGGTATTTGGCTCACTGGCATTTATTACAGGTGAGATCGGACAGATTTTACGTGTTATGCCAATCGTATTGCTCGTGATTCTTACCGTCAGCCTGATCGAGGCATTTCTGATTCTCCCCAGCCATCTTGGCCACTCTCTTGCACATATCGAAAAACGTGAAGACTCTGCTTTTCGACAAAGATTCGAAAAGGGCTTTGACTCATTCAGGGACACCTATTTTGGAAAGGCGCTGGATTTTTCTGTCGAGTACCGCTACCTCACAGTGGGCATCATTATCATGCTGATGTTGCTGGCAATAGCGATGCCGATGGGAGGAAAACTCAAGTTTGTAGGCTTTCCATCTATTGAGGGAGACATTGTTGAGGCACGTGTGCTGCTACCGCAGGGAACCCCGCTGGAATATACGGAAAAAATCGTTAAACAGTTGACAGACGCACTGGAGGAAACCAGCCGCCATTACAAACCTTTACAGCCTGGTGAGCAGGACCTGGTCACACACTACACCGTCATCTATGGACAGAATCCAGATGCGAATGAAACCGGGCCGCACGTGGCACGTGTCATTGCAGATATTCTCAGTGGCGAAGTCCGAAATGCCCACCTCGAAGAGTTCAGGCAGATATGGCGTGAGAAGGCAGGGTTGATGGCAGATGTTATTTCCACAACATTCGCCGAGCCTACCCTTGGGCCGGGCGGTCGGGCATTTGATATTCGCTTGATCGGCGGTGATCTTGACGATCTTAAATCTGCTGCTGTCGATGTTAAAAACTGGCTGGGCACTTTTGTCGGAGTAACGGATCTGAATGATGACCTGCGACCTGGCAAACGTGAATATCAACTCAAGTTGAAAGACAGCGCAGGTGTACTCGGGTTGAACGCGCAAACGCTCACCAACCAGGTCAGGGCATCATTTCAGGGTATCAAGGTTGATGAGTTTCCAGTCGGTGCCGAGACTTACGAGGTTGACCTTCGACTAATCGCTAACAATCGTGGTGACAGTGGCGATCTGGACCAGCTCAGTATCATTGGTCCTGACGGTGCCCTGGTTCCCCTTGACGTGGTTGCAAATATCAATGAAACACGCGGCTGGGCACGAATCAATCGAATTGATGGAGAACGCTCCGTCAATATCCGTGGTGATGTGCAAAGCGAAATTGCCAATGCCCAGGAGATACTGACACTTGCCGGAAAGGATCTCTTCCCGGAGTTGGAAAAACGCTATCCCGGTTTGCGCGTGGATATACAGGGACAGAGTAATGAGTCAGCTAAAACGGGACAGTCAATAGTCCGAAACGTGCTACTCGGCATGATAGGCATCTACATGCTGCTCGCACTGCAATTTCGCGGTTACCTGGCACCGATAACAGTCATGTCAGTTATTCCTACAGCCCTGATTGGCGTCGTATTTGGACACATGGCGATGGGGCTGGATTTAACCCTTCCAAGTATTATCGGTATGGCCTCTCTGTTTGGCGTGGTGGTTAATGACTCCATACTTCTTGTTGTATTCATTCGCGATGCCAGGGCGCACAATATACCGGTGCATGTTGCTGCAAAGCAGGCCGGGCGCGCACGCTTTCGCCCTATCCTGTTGACATCGATAACCACGATCGCGGGACTCTTGCCTCTCTTGGCAGAAACAAGTCTTCAGGCACAGATACTGATTCCACTTGCGACAAGCCTGGCATTCGGTCTGACCTCGGCCACCATGATTGCCATCTTTCTTGTTCCGGCAATCTATTGCATCCTGGATGACTTCAATGCTTTAGGAGAGGTTGAGCCATCAACTGAGTGAGTGCTTCAGAGTCACTCCGGAGCAGTCAGGAGAGTGAAGAGGCAGCAGGCGTTACGAGTATCCGGGCTTGCTGCTTTTCTCCCTGTACGATATCGTCAATCTGAACCAGTTCTCACAAGAAAGCCGTTAGCGTGCTATTTATCGACAAGATGCCTGGATTACAGACCCACACCCTGATTCTCGTATCTGTCCTGATACTGTCAGCCTGTACAGGCTTTCCCCGCGAGCATGCCGCTCCCTCAAAAGAAAACTACACACGAGCACAAGTCACTGGCTTTCACGACATCCGTTACTGGGGGGATGAAGCCCCGCCATATATCGACAAGGTCTTCTTGCGACTGAAGAGCGCCCTGAAAACCAACCCATCCATGCGAGAGCGTGTCGATGTTCTGGCACTGTCAGGCGGAGCGGAAGATGGTGCCTATGGCGCCGGATTTCTGAAAGGCTGGACGCAGCGTGGCGGAAGACCGGAGTTTACTGTTGTAACAGGCGTATCGACCGGCGCCCTGATTGCTCCGTTTGCGTTTTTAGGGCCTGAATACGATGCGTCGATTAAACGCTTCTTTACGGAAACATCGAAGAAGGATATTTTTCTCTTCACACCCTTTACCGCAATTTTTGGCAGAACATCACTCGGCGACACAAAACCGCTTCGACGGATCATTCGAGAAGAGGTTGATGAAGAGTTTGTCCAGGCCATTGCACGGGAAAGTCTGCGCGGACGCATTCTTCTCATCTCCACTACAAATCTCGATGCGCAACGTCCGGTAATCTGGGACATTGGCAGAATTGCCGAAAGTGGTCATCCCGACGCCACAATTTTCATTAGAAACATCATGCTGGCCTCATCAGCAGTACCGGGTATATTCCCGCCAGTCATAACTAATGTGACTATCGATGGCAAACAATACCAGGAGGTGCATGTTGATGGTGGTGTAACAAACCAGATATTTGTTTATCCACATGCACTCAGGGTTCGTGAGATGGAAAGGCATCTCAGAACCTACCCGAAAAAGAAAACATTCTGGCTGATCAGAAATACAAAAATTGATCCTGAATACAAACCGGTTGATCTCACCATCAGCGATATTGCCAGTCGATCAATCAGCACACTGATCAAATACCAGGGACGAGGCAACCTGCTGAATATCTCCAACCTGGCGAAAAGAGACGGATTCGATATCAATCTCACTCATGTCCCCCAGGATTTTGATGTTGCCCCGAATGAACTATTCGATCCTGACTACATGAATGCCCTGTACCAGGCCGGGTACGATGTCGCCACGTCTGATAAGGCCTGGCAGAATAGCCTGGAAGAACTTCTGGAGGAATAGACTTCAGAAAGTCTGCAAATAAACCCGTTTTCTATCAGCTATTCACCAATGACGGCAGCCTCGCGCCCTCTCCCCTCATCAACCAGAAAGAGTAGAAGCAAACCGACAATAAAAAACGTCAGGGTTGATAGAATCGCCTGGCGGTGATCCCCTCCTGTGTACCAGGTGATGAAACCATAAGAGAGAGGCCCCACGACCGCCGATGCTTTCATTGAGAGGCCCCACAGGCCGAAAAACTCTGCTGAGCGTCCTGCCGGTGTAAATAGCCCCACCAGTGCCCTGCCGCCTGACAGGCTGGCACCCATCGCAACACCAATCAGGTTGGCGGCTATCCAGAATATTGTGCGTGACTCACCGACCCAGGCCGTGGTGATCGCCGCAATCCAGATCAGCAGAGTCAGCACCAGGGTGCGTTTGACGCCGAAGCGATCCTGGATCATGCCAAAAATGAATGCACCAAGTGCAGCGGTAATATTCACCACCATAATCATGATTATGGTGTCCGTTGTCTCAAACCCCATCGCCTCATGTGCATAAACAGCAGCAATGACAATCACCGTGTATATGCCACAGCCATACACAAAAAGAGCCAGAAGAAAACGAAACAGGTCTCGAAACTGCCGTCTGTGTTTGAGAGTGGTAGCAATACGGGAAAACCCGATCTTTGTGTAGGCGACAAGTCCACTTGGCAGTTCCGCTCCGGGTTGCTGGCGCTCTTTCAAAAAAAGGAAAGTGGGCAATGCAGCCAGGCCATATACCACAACCGTGATCAGAATTGTCACTGGTACATACTGCTCAGAACCATGTCCGAGGCTTTTGGCATACTCGATATAGAGCAGGCAAGTGCCAAGTACGATAAGCCCGCCCACGTATCCCAATCCCCATGCATAACCGGATATACGGCCCATATGACGGGGTGGAGAAATCTCCGGAAGGAAAGCGGCGATAAAATTCTCACTGGTACCAAAGAGGAAAGCAGAACCAATAATAAACACCATCGTAAATACGATAAGGTCAGGCCCTGACCATGCAAGCATCGCAGTCATAGCGACACACCCGAGGGTGGAAACTGCCAGTATTCTTTTTTTATTCGCCGAGTAATCCGCGATGGCACCAAGCACAGGTGCAGTCAGCAGAATCAGCATATTCGAGAGACCGATCGCAATACTCCATAACAGGGTACCTGTTCCCGGCTCGAGTCCAGATGATTCACCGGCAATGACGGCGACAAAATAGGTGTTGAATATTGCCGTCAGAACAACGGTTGTATATCCCGAGTTGGCAAAATCGTACAAAGCCCAGGAAACGAGTTCACGGCGTGGTGCGAGTTCACGGGCTGTAAAAGTCATCCCTGTAACTCAGGCAGGAGGGTATTCCCTGAAGATAGAGCGATTTCTACCTCCCTCCTTGGCATCGTAAAGTGCCATATCCGCAATTTTGAGGAGATGATCTAGCGACTCAATATATTCGTTTGCCTCGGCTATTCCGACACTGATGGTACACTTGATATCCTGACCGTCATTACTCTCAACCCTGATTTTCTCGACATCAAGACGGATCTGCTCAATCAGTGCGATGACCTCTTCACTCGTCTCTGCATTACACAGCAAGGTAAATTCCTCACCACCAACACGGCCAAATATAGTTCCTTCTCCAAGTTCACTGCTGACTGTACTTGTGACAGCCTTGATCACCTTGTCTCCTGTTGGGTGACCATACGTGTCGTTGATCGTCTTGAACTTATCGATATCCATCATCACTGCGAAAAGATTGCTTCTGCCTTTTTTCCAGCGTATCTCACCCTGCCTGAAAAACTCTCCACGGTTGTAGATTCCAGTCATCTTGTCATAGGAAGAGATATATTCCAGGTGTTTGATCAAAGAGCGTAACTGAAGATGGGTTTTGACGCGTGCACGCAGTTCCTTGTCTTTAAACGGCTTGGTGACATAGTCAACACCACCAACATCAAAACCCTTTTCGATTGAGTTCTCGTCAGTTTTTGCAGTGATAAAAATCACCGGAATCTCTGCCTTCTCTTCATCCGCCTTGAGTGCTTCGCAGACCTGGTAACCATCCATCCCGGGCATCATGATATCGAGCAGCACGAGGTCGATATCCTCTTCAGCTGCAATTTCCAGCGCCGTTTCACCATCACGGGAAACAAGAATATCGTATTGATCGCCCAGGATATTCAGGACCATGTCGATATTACTCTTGGCATCATCTACAAGCAGAATTGTTGAAGTTTGATTATGCATTGATCTTCTCCAGGTAGCTGATTGCTGACTTGAAGTCGTAGTCATCGATAAACCCGGTGAGCTTCGAAAGGATCTCACTGTCATCATCAGAGAATTGATACGCATCCATCTCTTCAAGCAGTGGTGTACAGTTGAGTGGACGTTTTGTCAGCACTGCTTCGTGTAACTGCTTAAAGAGTTCATCGCGTTTTTGCGCCGAGATCGTCAGCTTAACAGCCGGGTCTACATCTCCCAGCGGTACTGTTTTATCAATCACCGCTATTGTTTTATTGATCGCCTCGGCAAGCTGTGGCAGCAACTCTATCTTTGTTGCAGCATCATCCGCGGTATCTATCGAATATGCGAGTGGATAGACTTTCTCGAGTCTGAGGTTACCACTGACACCCTTGATTGTATGGATCAGGCGCTCAAACTCTTCACCCTCGACAGCATCCGGAACCAGCTGTGTACTCGCCTCACGATACTCTTTTGAAAACACCAGCAATGCTCGATAAGCACTGTCACTTGAGTGAACGGTATCGACAAGCTTGACTATATCGACCACTCCGGCAAACGCCTCGATCGGTAACTCCTCTTGCTCAACTTCGTCACTCTCTACCTCGATGATTTCGTGTTCCAGGTAGTGCGCCAGCATCTGTTCAAGCTCAGCCAGGTTAATGGGCTTGGCGAGATGACCGTTCATTCCTATCTCCTCTGTGCGGTCCTTGTCTCGTTTCATGACGGCCGCGCTCAGCGCAATGACAGGTATCTCTTTATTGAATTCTCGTATGTGACGGGTCGCTTCAAACCCATCCATAACCGGCATCTGCAAGTCCATCAGTATCAGGTCGAACTCCTTCTCACGTGCTATCTCTACTGCCTCCTTACCATCAACTGCTACCGAGACATCGAGACCGTAATGCTCGAGGTTCTCAATCGCAACATCCCGGTTGATCTCGTTATCTTCAACCAGCAACACGCGGCCACTCGCTTTGAAAACCTTTTTCTCCCTGTGCTCCGTAACCTCTTTTTCGCCATGTTGGAAAGCGAGTGCATCAAACAGTGATGATGATGTGAATGGCTTGCTGACCACTCGATCAAGTTCAACGTTCTTCTTCTTTGCCTCATCCATCAGGTTTACACGTTCATATGCAGTAACCATAACGATATGCGGGCACTTCACACCATGTTCGTCCTTCATGATCTTGACCAGTTCTACCCCGTCAAGACCAGGCATACGCCAGTCGGTAATCAGGTAGTCATACTCATTTTCCCGGGCCAGGCGAAGTGCCTCCTGTGGTTCATTACACAGTGTTGCCTTGACCCCCCAGGAATAGAGAATGTGGTCGATAATCTGCAAGTCATTGATGCTGTCGTCAACCACTAGTACATTCTTCTTTCTGAATCCCGACCCTTTTGAGGCGATTGTGCGTGTCTTCTTGTCGTAGGCAAGATCAAGGGTAAAGAAAAAGCTTGAACCTTCACCGATGGTACTTTCCACCCAGATTGTTCCATCCATCAACTCGACCAGCTGCTTGCAAATTGCGAGTCCAAGGCCTGTACCGCCGTACTTGCGTGTTGTAGAGCTATCAACCTGGGAGAAAGATTGAAACAGTTTTTTCTGTTCATGAGGCGTCATGCCAATACCTGAATCCTCTACCTTGCACAGCAACACGATACGTTCATCAGACTTACCCTTGATTGTCACCTCGATATTGATCTCCCCTTTCTCGGTAAATTTCACGGCGTTGCCGACGAGGTTATTGAAGATCTGTGTGATGCGAAGCGGGTCACCAACCAGCTTGGAGGGTAACTCAGGGGCCGTAGACAGGTGAAAAGTAACATCCTTCTCCTGGGCACTGAACTCAAACAGGCTGGCTACATTATGCAGCAAGTCCTCAATATTGAAATCCATCAGTTCAAGATCCAGCTTGCCCGCCTCGATTTTAGAGTAATCGAGAATATCGTTGATAACAATCAGAAGCGCTTTCGATGAGGTTTTCACCTTCGATAGGTATTCAGACTGCTGCTTATCTAGATCCGTTCGCATGATCAGCTCGGTCATACCGATAATGCCATTCAACGGCGTACGTATCTCGTGACTCATATTGGCGAGGAAATCACTCTTCGACTGACTGGCCTGTATCAGGCTCTGCTTGGCTTCCTCAATCTTGGTTATATCATTGAATACTGCCACAACGATTTGATTCGTTACCTTCCTAGCACGTACATCAAAAATGCATTCCTCGTCACCACGAATGATAAGTGCCTTGTGCTCACCAGGATGCGACAGGAGGTAGGATTCCCATCTTTCCCCATCCATCACCCCTGCAATGTAGCCTTCACGTTGCTCAAAAAAGTCGCATATGCAGTCATGCTTCTGCACAAGCGCCTCTGCCGAATCAAACCCGAAGTACTCATATGTCGCCCTGTTGGCATTGAGCATTTTGCTACCATCCGCGGATTCAACTCACTAGTGCAACGGATGGGTTAATCCCGAAAAATACTTGATTGGGCGTTTTAATGCCAAGACATTTTCGGGGACGATTGTTCAGTTTATTCATCACCTGGTTGATTTCCGCCTGAGTGATGGTTGTAAAGTCCCGATGCTTTGGGAAGTATTGGCGAATGAGTCCATTGGTGTTCTCATTCAAGCCACGTTCCCAGGAGGCATAGGGATGGGCAAAGAAGAACCTGGCACTGAGGCCTTTAGCGATGGTCTCGTGACCGGCGAATTCCTTACCATTATCTGAGGTCAGCGTGTGAACGCGGCCGGCGATGGGTTTGAGCAGTTTGAGGATAGCGCTGGTGACGTTGCTGGCGGTTTTTCTCTCCACCTTATGGATGAGCGTCAATCGGGATTTACGCTCGGTGATTGAAACGATGGCCTGTTTGTGGCCTTTTCCGATAATGGTATCAAGTTCCCAATCACCGAAGCGTGAACGCTCATCAACCACGGCAGGACGTTCATCGATGCTGACTCGGTTAATCAGTTGCCCTCGGCGGCTATAGCTGCCATAGCGCTTTCGACGCTGCTTCTGGCAACGCAGGTGGCGGTATAGGTTACCGCCCATGGATTTGTTCTGGAGAACGTACTGGTAAATCCACTCATGAGAGATTTGAATGTCAGCCTCATTGCACAGCCACAGGCTGATTTGTTCCGGACTCCAGTCCTCGCGCAACAGATGCTCGACTCGCTCCCAGTGGGTAGTGGCAATACGGGGCTGGCTCTTGCTCTGACGGCGCTCTACAGACAGCCGATGGGCCTGTTTGGGGCGATAGCCGCGCAAGCCACGGTTACGCCTCAGTTCGCGGCTGACAGTGGATTTGTGGCGCCCAAGTATCTTGGCTATCTCTGTTTGATTGTGACCTGCTTTCATCAGTGCCTGAATCTGGTATCGTTCTTCCTGGGTAAGCTGCGTGTACATGGTGCTCCTCTAACTTTGGTCGGTGAGAGAAGCTACCTATGCTACCGCAGCTTGCCCTCTAACCAACTCTGTTGAGTTGCACTTGGAAATTGAATTCACGATCCGAGGTAACGACCATGTTGGGGGAAACATCAAAGAGTTGTTGCAGATATGCTTCCTGTGCCTGTATTTCCAGGAGTTTCGCCTGATCATTTTCCTTGATCTTTTCATAGCGCTGCATCGCCAGTGCAACCAGCATGATATTCATCAGGATAATCAGCAGGTCCACCCTGGACAGCTGAAAAAAACCAGGTATAAACATCTCCGGCAGCATCAGTAAAGCTGTGAAAATCACGGTCAGGACAAATCCTTCTTGTCGGTCACGCAACAGAAAGACAACGACCGTCAAGAGCGTTGGCCAGATAACGCGCGAGGCGCTATCAGTCATTTCGTAGAGAACGAGGAGAACAATGAAATAGGATGCCCCGATAATTATGCGCGAAACCATCGGGTAATATCGCTTGGAAATGCGCAAGGCGATATTTGAACCAATCACGAGAAAGAAAAAGAGCAAGCCGATCAATACACCCTGTGTACTGTTCTCCTCACCAAATCGAAACAGGCTGGTTGCCAGCAGAACAAGCCCGCCAATGACGGTAATCAATACTACCGACTGAATCTTGACCTTGAGCAGTTCCTCGTCAGGACCGAAACTGTGGCCTGCAGAAAGAAAATCGTCCAAATTCACAAATCTCTCCCTTGTACATCATTTTGATTGATAAACGTTCGACTACAGATAAATGATTACATACCTGAGTATGCAGTATCCGCAAGCGAGCTACCAGTTCATCATCATATTTTGTCATGCCTGTCGGCAATCGTAAGAACTTACACTGCTTGATCAGCGCCTGAAACAGAGTATTCAGAAGGAGAGAGAATTCACCTGTTTCCTGAAGGGATCATTCAACCAGGATCGAACAGCCAAGCCTGAATCAGTCATCAGATCCCGAAATACGCCGGCATGCCTTGTGGATCACATCGATTTGCCGTTCATAGTTTTTACAGCCGGAGCACATCATCAGGTGCAGGCGCAGGGAGATACGTTGCATCAGGGAGAGCTGTGCATCCTGCTTCTGTGAGACCAGTTTTGTCGCGTCTTTGCAGCTCAGCATGACTCTGCCCCTATCCACTTGTGTTCAAGACAAAGGCGTAGCTTTGCACGTGCGCGATGCAGGACAACCCAGCAGTTGTTTTCACTCATATCGAGTTGTTGGCAGATCTCTGCAGTTTCAAGACCAAGCAGTTCACGCATACCGAAAACACGCGCAGTGGCCTCATTCATGCCATTGAGGCAGATTTCAAAAATCTCCCAGAACTGCTGGTTTTCCAGGGAGCTTTCAGGGTCGCCCCATTTTTTTGGCTGCAGGCCTTTGTTCCAGTGACCCTTGTCATCAAACAGTTCATTGATTTCCGCTTCACTGCCATCATCCCTGGTAAGGCTCTGCTCCGGGCGTCGGCTGTTGGTACGAAAATAATCGACAATCTTGTTGCGCAGAATTGAGAAAACCCAGGTTTTGACCTGCGCCCTGCCAGAGAACTTATCCCTGTTGGTATAGGCCGCCACGAGCGCTTCCTGGACAATATCTTCTGCCATTGCAGCATCATCGCGCAGTTGCAGGCGCACAAAACGCAGCAGATCGTGCCGCAAATCGGCTAACTCGGCTTCCTGCATCCAGTTGGCGGATGGATCTGTATCCATTGCTGGTCCGAAAAGAATGAAACAGAGTCTATTGTACCCGCGAGTGAGCAGGAAAGGTATATCGACCGGATGAGCACCCGTATTCAGGGTTTGCTGGGACTCATGGTCGATAACTCTCATGTCAACATGCAAGCCGGATCAATTCTGGCGAAATCGCCTGTAGAGCCAGTCATCCACACTGAGATATTTGCCGGCACCGATGAAAAACAACGCCAGCAGCATAATGAAGTAGGTTGCCGCGAACTCAATACCGTTATTGAGAACCACGTAGCTGCCGCTTGATGTCAGCCAATCGTAATTTCCATGTTCTTGCAGGATCAACCTGGCGCGGTCGAGTTTCTCGCTGGCCTCGATGGTACGCTCGGTAGCAAACAAACCACTGCCCTCTGCAATTGCCAGCCAGCCATTCTCAAGATGAACAGTCACTGCTGCAACCACCATGGTGACCATCAATGGTAATGAGATCCAGCGTACCGCGAGACCCAGTACCAGTAGAATCGCACCGCCAGCCTCGGTGAGCGTCGCAGCCCATGCCAGCAGCTCTGGATACGGCAGACCGAGGCCCCACTCCGGGTTCCCAAACCAGGCGATCGTGCTATCCATGTCGGAAAGTTTATTGGTTCCAGCCATCCAGAAAACAGGGGCCAGGTAGAGTCGCAGTGCCAGTGGTGCCAGGAAATCGATTGATCTCGTTGCATCAAGTAGATCCTGCAGCTTGTTAATCAGCTTGATCATTTTTCTTATTCACTCTTGTTATGTTCGAGCGTGCCAACCAACACACCCTGTTGATATAAATCGTTGAAAAACTCCCTGCCGAATCCAAGCAGTTGTTCAGCATCGGCATACCCCATCAATTCAGCCAGGGCGCGCAGATACTCTTCGCCCGTTTTTCCCGGGCTTTCCAGCATGACCTGCACCAGCGCAGCGCTCGCCTGGTTAAGTTCGATAAATTCAATACCTTCATCAGGTGTACGAAATGCGACCAGGTAGACCTGTGTCTCAAGGGGTTCTTCGGGGATAAAATCGGCCGAAATCCTGTGTACCGGGTAGTCAAATGCATGCAATTGAAGGGTCGGCGCCAGCAGTGGTACCTGTGCCAGTACATCATCCATCGCACCTGCTGGCTGTGGTTCAGCTGCCGGGTCCAGCAAGACATCAAGTTCAGTCCATTCCCATAACGCAAGCTGGTAGAGAAATGGAGGCTCTCCCTCTTCGGCCATTTCACGCTGCTCCAGCCACAACAGAAACTCGCGCGGAAAACGGGGAAACTCAGGCGTGTGGCTGCTGTGTTCCCTGAAGAAACGACGCGCCAGGGTTTCACTCAATTCGGTTGGCAGTATCTCGTGTATGACCGGAAAGGCACTTTCAAGAATACCGCGTACATTGTTAAAAAACAGCTCCCGGTAGACCTCCAGGCGTTCATGCGGAACGCCGGCCGGAATCGTGGTGCAATCCGGGTCTCGTAATGCGCTGGTAAATTCGAACTGCTGTTGCGCAAGACGTGATTTATGCTGCGTCACTCGACACCCCCTGCTGGTACTGCCTGATGATCGCCAGCTCATCGATCAATTCATGCATCGGCGGCAGATTAAAATCACGCTCAAGCAGGGTTGGTTGAACGCCATGACAGCTGTAGGTGTACTGCAGCAGATCCCACACCGGATCGACAACACTATCGCCGTGGGTATCGATAATCAGATCCGGGGCTTCTTGCAGATGTCCTGCCATATGCAGCCAGGAGATGCGTTCTGTTGGTACAGCAGAGATAAAATCATGCGCATCGTATGCGTGATTGTGGCTGTTGACGTAGACGTTGTTGACGTCCAGCAGCAGATCACAGTCCGCTTCCGAGAGCACCGCGTTGAGGAAATCGATCTCGCTCATCTCGCCCTCGGGTGCTGCATAAAAGGAAACATTTTCAATAGCGATACGCCTGCCCAGTTGTTCCTGAACAGCGCGGATGCGCGAACTGACATGCTCAACGGCCTCCCCGGTAAAGGGCAGCGGGAGCAAATCGTAAAGATGACCACCATCGGTACAGTAGCTCAGGTGCTCACTGAATGAGGTGATATTGTACTCATCCATGAAGCGACCGAGACGGTCAATGAATTTAGTATCAAGTGGATCGGGACCACCAAGCGACAATGACAGGCCGTGGCTCAAAGTCGGGTAACGATCAGTAAAGTGGCGCATTTCACGCGCATATCGACCACCCAGGCCCATCCAATTATCCGGCGTTACCTCGATGAAATCAGGCAGGAGTTCCGGCTGTTTCTCTTCAAGTTCGTGCCACTCTTCAAGTAACCCCCGGCGTAGCCCGAGCCCTGCTCCTGTGACTTTTTCAGTATCGATAGTCATATTGATAAGGTATGCCGTAGATTTATTTTTGATATTGCAGGCTGAGCACCTGCACATTCTGATTGGGAGACAAGATTACCGGGAGCAGTCACCTGCCCCCGGTAGACGGTATATTACTTCTTACCGCCGCACTTGCCTTCGCCGCACTTGTTTTCACCGGCTGCCTTGGCCTTGTCAGCGCCGCAGTTGCCTTCGCCTGCTGCCTTGTTGCCACCGCAGTTGCCTTCACCGGCTTTCTTGTCACCACCACAGCTGCCTTCACCGGCTTTCTTGTCACCACCACAGCTAGCTTCAATCGCTGACTTGGCCTTGTTGCCGCCGCACTTGCCTTCGCCGCACTTACCTTCAGTAGCGGACTGGGCAACGCGATAACCGTTGTCGAGTGCAGTCAGCCCAAACGGGTTGGCATCGGCTGCAGCGTGTGCAGTACCAGCCATACCGAGAGCGATAATTGCACCAGAAGCTACAGTGCGGAAGTTTGCGTCGTACTTACTCATATTCCATTCTCCTTAAGAACAGCAAAGTTATTTATAAAAAAACCTGATTTAGTTTCGGGTTCACAAGTTTAGTCGTCTGCAGGAAGAAATCCTTACAGACAATTTGAAAAAAAATGAATAAATTTGAAATTTCCTGCCAGTACGTATTCTCGTACTTTGCCTATCTTATTGTTAATAATGTGTTTTCTCTTAAAACATATGCAATCGGCCGATTCAGAAAAAATCGGCCGATTACAGCGTTTAATCCTGATTAGCGCGCTGCTGATGCAGGTGTAAAAGCGACATCATGACCAACTGTGAAGTTATTTCCGCTTTCATCAGAACCTGAGACATTGACAGTCTGTTGATCATAGAGGCTTGTATATGCACCACAGGCTTCACCTCTGCTACAGATGGCGCCATCGTTGTTATAATCAGTACCAGCAACTATTTTATAGTCACCGTCCTGAACACCGGTAAAGCTGTAGGCTCCGGAGCCATTCGGAGTCACCGTATCAACAACGCTATCAGTACCGGCATCGATCAGTTGAACATAGATATAACCTACATCTGCCGAAGCATCAGCTGGACCAACAGACATACTGACATTGACGTTGATGTCATTATTATTTGAGTCAAAACTGATCGTCGCATTGTGAGTGCCGGCAGAAAGACCACTTCTGTCGACATGAACCGTGTAGGTGCCAAGCCCATCCGTTGTCTCTGGCTCTGTCACCGTAAGCCATGACTGGTTGTCCTAGACACCAATAATATTCAACCCACTGGCACCTGTATTGGAAGCCGTCAGAGTTGCAAGAGTAAAAATTGAACCGAAGTCGAGTACACCCGGATAGACAGCAAGATTCGGGGGAATGACAGGCGGATTCTTGGCTGCAGTCACAGCCAGGTCAGCCCTGATCAGACCATGTCCAAAGCTGGTGTCAAAACCGGTAGGTCCGATATCTTCCGTGAGGTAACCATTGATCAGCATCGCCTCGATATCGTCAGGAGTGAGTGTATTGTTTGCTGACTTCATCAAGCCGATTACACCGGCAACGTGTGGTGTTGCCATCGAGGTACCATGATAGTAATCGTAATTATAAGTCACATATGTCGGGGTATCATCACCCAGAGTGCTGTAGACACCATCCGGATCACCGTTACCGTCGAGGTCCTGGCTCATATTACCCCCGGGTGCAGCAACATCGATATCCAGACCAAAGTTTGAGTAGTAGGCGAGGCTCTTGTCATAACCGACAGCGCTGACTGTCAGAACATCGTCACAATTTGCTGGAGAAAAATTTGCTGCATTGCCGCCCGAATTACCCGCTGCCACAACCACGGTAACACCGTTTGCTTTCGCAGCCGAGTAGACGGCTTGTTCAGATACACCACAGGAACCGCTGCCTCCAAGGCTCAGATTGATCACATCAACCGGTGCAGCGAGTTGGTCTGGTGCTGGTGCATCATTTACCTGTCCAGAAGCCCACTTGACTCCCTGCAAAACATCATAGGTTGTACCACCACCGACTCCCAGCACCCGCACAGGAACAATCTGGCTGGATGTTTTCCATGTCACCCCGGCACCACCGATACTATTGTTGCTCTCCGCTGCAACAGTACCCGCAACATGGGTACCGTGAAAGCTGCTGTTCGAGACGCCCGGATTGGAAGAATCACCTGGGTCATCAGGATTATTATCGATACCATCGCCGTCCGCACTGATCGATGTACTACTGATAAAGTCATATCCGTCCGCGCTCAACTGGTTCGTAAGATCGGGATGTGACAGAAGCACTCCTGTATCGATCACGGCAATTTTCGCTGAAGAGGCATAGGTTTCATCCCATGCCGCTGGCAATCCGATCTGGTGATAGTGCCACTGCAGACCGTAATCCGTATCATTTGGTGTCGCTAAAGGTTTGAGTATCCGGTTAGGCTCTGCAAAGGCAACCGACGGATCAGATGCCAGCAGTTTGATCGATGTCAGGGTTTCATATTTCTGCTGCTGGCTGGAACTCATCGTCCTCACTCTGCTGCTGAACAGCTGTGAGTCAGCGAATGCCTGAAGATTTTTTTGTGGTTTCACTCTATAGAGTTGAATATCACCAGCCTGACCAGCCTGCTTAACCATACCAAGATTAGTCATAAGCGTATTGTCGAGCTGCAGTTCAACGCCTGCTTTTACAGCAGGCTTGTGCCTGACAAGCACCTCATCAGCAACAAAATCATCGCTCAGGCGGTAGCCGTTAGAAGCCACGGCTGTGGCATTTTCACCTATAACAAGGTGATAGGCAGACGCACCTGACCATGCATGAACTTCAATGATATAGGTTCCGCTGGAGGGTACTGTGACACTCTCGTCAGAGTCATAGCTAAGGGACGCATCCACAGTTGTGCCACCGAGTGTCTTCAGGTAAAGATCGAGGTCCGCCTCACTCTTACGCCCGATCAGGAGTGATATCGCCTCTCCTGCAGATAGCGTTGCAGAATAATAGTCGTATTCATCATCGCTATTTCTGCTGTAGCCGCCAACCACGGCCGGGTTAGGCATTGACTGGGCAAATCCGATTGAATCATTATTGCCAGGTGTTGTATTCGGATCCAGGGTATCAAGGTCTACACGGTTACCGGGTGGAATCGCAATGGAACCACTGACGGTCTGGCCGGTAACGGGATTTGCGTTCGCTGTAATATCGACATAATCCGAATTCGTGGCACCGAGATTGTCAGTCACAGTCAGCTTGTAGGTATAAACCGTATCAGTTGTCATTGATGCGGGAAGGGTAGCTGTTGCCTCCGCGCTTGATGCGCCAGCCAGTACCGGATCGCTCTCCCCGGTATCTTTATTAAAGAGCGACCATTGATAGTGATCAACAGTACCATCAGAGTCGCTGCTTGCTCGACCATCCAGGGAGACCACATCGCCTTCGTCAGCAAAAATATCATCTCCGGCATTGGCTGTGGGGGCAAGGTTTGAAACACTCTGGGCCGAAACCGCCACGTTGACAGTATCCGTGTCGTTTGCTGTGTCATTATCCGTCACCGTCAACTGAAAAGTCAGGTCATGGTCACCATTGGGTGCAGTAAAACTGACCTTACCCTCACCAGCATCATTCAGACTGCCAACACTGGTCCCTGCTATTTGCTGCCATACATAACCGGTAATGTTTCCATCCGGGTCACTACTCGCAGTACCGTCAAGGGTAACACTGTCACCTTCAGTGACCTGCTGATCACCACCAGCAACTGCATTTGGAATAATATTCGCAACCGGCGTTGAACCGCCTCCGCCACCACCACCGCAAGCAGATAGCATAAGCAGCATCGTTGCCAGCAAAAGGATCAAATTCATATAGGAAAAACTGTTCTGATCGCTCGTATTCATGGCGCCTTTGTAGCTGTGATGTCAGGAAATATAATCTGTATCATAATCTGCAAATGCCAATCTGACCACCACTGTAGTCTGTAGATATATATAATGTCCGATATCTATTCCCACGCGGGTTAAAACCATACAATTTACCGGAATATGAAGCAAAATCAGTTGAACTTTGCAGCGAACAGGATATTCTAACCACTATTGAATCAATTCAATCGAATATAACGGAGTTTATGACATGAGTCGTGTAATCAGTGCACCACGTTCACAGGAACAGGTACTGTCCACCAACAAGGTACTGAAAAATACCTATATGCTGCTATCCGCCACGCTCTTATTCAGCGCGGTCATGGCAACAGTTTCACTCTTTCTGCAAGTGCCACCAATGGCATACATGATCAGCGTCATCGGCGCCATGGTACTGGGCATGTTCGTACTGCCACGTACTGCCAACTCAACATCCGGCATTGGTGTCATTTTCCTCATCACCGGCATGCTGGGTTTTGGCCTGGGAGCGTTGCTGAGCATCTACCTGCAATTGCCTAAAGGCCCTCAAATCATCGGTACTGCATTTGCCGGAACCGGCATCATATTTCTTGCACTGTCGGGCTATGCGCTCACTACCCGCAAGAATTTCAGCTTTCTCGGCGGTTTCCTGTTTGCCGGCATGATCGCTGTGATCGTTGCCATTGTCGCCAGCCTGTTCTTCAACATGCCTGCACTCTCGATGGCAATTTCAGGTGCGGTCATCCTGCTGATGAGTGGTTTTATCCTGTTTGACACCAGCCGTATCATCAATGGTGGCGAAACCAACTACATCATGGCCACCTATGGCCTCTACCTGACTATCTTCAACATCTTCATTCATCTGCTGAGTCTTCTCGGCATCATGTCTGACGACTAAACAATACCAGGCTATGGCATCTACCCCGGCTTAAGGCCGGGGTTCTTATTTCAGGGAAAACAACACGATGGAACTCTTTCTGAAGATTACCTTTGCGATCTTGTTGCTGATGATGGTGTGGCGACTGTGGCCGGCGGCAAAGGACCAGATGGAGAATGGCCCGAAAGGCAGCAGTGCCGAGTGGCGCGGCTTTGCCATCATTCTCCTTGCAGTTGTGCTCTTTGTGGCACTCTTGATCGCTATGGTCAGGGGATAGATCCCGCACCAGGTCGGCCAGTATCCAATTAACTATAGTCAGCCCGTCACCACTCTGTCAGAATAGCCTCCGCAAAACAGACACCACCGAGAAACGAGTCCCATGAGTGAGTCAAAAGCCCCAAATCTGCCAAAACCGGTCAGAACCCTGTTCCTGATCGTTATCGTCATTGCACCACTCTACTGGCTCATCATGACCGAGCATGGTCGCCTCAGCTACGACCAGATGCTGCTCAGCCTGTTTGGTAAAGACACCATCAGTCTGAAAATCGAGAATCTTGGTGCCGACATCACCGAAGAGATGTTCCTGGAACAGTTTCCGGATGTCGACATTGTCTGTGAAGACAGGAGTACCGAGTTCGGCGATCGCCTCTGCCAGGCATCGCTCGGAGCCTTCAACGAACTGCCATCCCAGCACATGTCGCTTTTTTTCAGCAACAACTCGCTTCAGGCATTGAAAGTTGTTTACCAACTCGCCTATCACGACCTGGCAGTAGAAAAGATGGAAATCCAGGTCAAGGCCGAAGGCCAGCCACTCGACTTCTCATCAGAAATGATCCAGTGGCGCACACCAGCCGGGGTCGTGCTGTTGAATCGCATAGTGCCGAAGCGCCACGAGGATGCGGCCATTATGTGGATTGCGAAATAACCCACTCGATCCGGGAAGAGTTGTTGAGATGCCCCGTACTCAGTCGAGCCTGATGCGTGAAATATAGTCGGCAACTGCTTCGATCTGTGCATCATCCATCAACGACAGGCGTCTTTTCATCTCGGGATTCGGATTGCGACGATGGCCATCACGAATCCACAGCATCTGCCGTTTAAGATATTCATAGTGCTGACTCTGCAAGCGCGGGAATGCGAAATCAGCACTTCCAGTTCCATCTTCAGCATGGCATAGAACACAATGCTCCTTGAACAGTACAGCACCGGTATCAAGGTCTTCACCACTCCCCTGACCCGGTTCAGTATTGGACGGCATACTGGCAATATATGCGGCTACATCCGCTAACGCCTGGGCACCACCGATTGTGGCGGCATCCGAGAAGGGAAACATGGTCGGATTATCACGATTACCGGCACGAAAGTCGGCCATCTGCTTGATAACAACACTCTTGTGCTGTCCTGCTATTGAAGGGAAACTGCCATCCGCTTTTCCAAGTGCATTTTCATAATGACAGGTAGCACAAAGCGCAAACAGCTCCTTGCCCCTCTCAATATCCGCGTCCAGTTCAGTCGCCAGGATCATTTCTTCGGGCATGCTGACATATGATGCAGTCTCTGCAGCAGCAAATGGTGGTGCAAAAAACATGAGTGCCGCAATTAGATTTCTGGTGACTGGCATGTAGAATACCCGTTATCCTTAATTGATCTATGCTATCATTAATATATTAGTAATTATTGATATTGGTCAAGGTTGAAGCAGGCTCATTTCTGAGATACTTCTTTTCGATTCATTGTACTGCAACGATTCATACAATCCTATGCGCTACTTGTTGAAAAATCTGGTCACACTTCTACTTGCTGTTTTGCTTGTAGCTCCACTCAGTGCCGAATTGGAGTCTGAGCTACGCGAAATCGAAATGCCTGACGGTACAGACATAGAAATCCGTATCTTCCCTGCTGACGGAGACAGATTGCTGCTCGGTTTTGCCTGTGACGCAGGTGCGGGCCTGCATGAGGAGGAAACAGCGAAAGCCCTCTCTGAAGATGGTGTGGAAGTGTGGATGCCAGACATGTTAACCGGCTACATGCTGCCGAAACTCAAGAGCAGTGTTGAATCAATCGCTACAGAGGATGTCATCGCCTTGCTCGACATGGCAGTTGCCGAGAGTGATAAAAAAATCTACCTGATCGCAAGCGGCCCGGATACCGACCTGCTATTGCGTGGTGTTGCCCTGTGGGAAGAACTCCATCCTGACGATGACCGGCTGAAAGGCGCCATCCTGCTTTTTCCACGCCTCAATGAAGGTAAGCCACAACCCGGTATGCCACCGGTTTACAAGGAGTCAGTCGGCAAGACAAAACTCGACCTGATGCTGTTCGAGGGTGGCCGCACACCCAATCGCTGGGGCATCAAGCACTTATCCGAATCTCTCAGCGCAGGTGGTAGCACCGTGCATAGTAAAGTCATCCCGAGTGTGCGCGGTTACTTCTTCAAGCGCGAGGATGCCAACCTGCCTGAGGAGACTGTCACCTTTCAACTTGCCGGATTGATCAAGGCAGGTCTTTTCTACCTGAGAGAACCTGAACAATGAAAACCTTGCTGAAAACTGTTGTACTACTGCTGCTCTCGGCAACTGCAATTGCCGGTATTGGCAGCCTCAAGCCCTACACGGGTGACCTGACGCCAACGCTGGAACTCACTGACCTGGACGGTAAGGTTCATAACCTGGCAGACTACAAGGACCGTGTTGTCATGGTGCAGTTCTGGGCAACCTACTGCGCTCCGTGCCGCACCGAGATGCCCTCAATGAACCGCCTGCAGGCACAGCTTGGGGAAGAGAACTTCAAGATACTCGCCGTCGATATGGCAGAAACAGAGGCTGAGGTCAGGGCTTTCGTTGAAGAGGTCAAACCCGAGTTCACCATCCTGATGGATGAGAGCGGTGCCTCGATCGGTGCATGGCAGGTTTTTGCCGCACCTTCGAGTTTCATTATCGATACACAAGGCAAGATTCGCTACACGCTGTTTGGTGGCGTTGAGTGGGATGACCCTGAACTGGTCAAGCAGATCAGCGAACTGATTCCGAAAAAGTAAAGCAACTGCCTTCACGGCCGCCTCCTCTTTTCCGTTATCCCGGCTTGCCCCTGGGGCAGAACCTTCATCCCAACTCGTCATCCCCGCGAAAGCGGGAATCTGAATATTGCACAAAAAAACAGACCAGGTTTTACTGCGAAAAAACGTGGTCTGTCCCCTTTTTGCAGCTCTCTTTAAATGTGCTTCAGGCCATTCATATACGGCTGCAGTGCCTCTGGAATCAGGATGTTTCCGTGCCTGTCCTGGTAGTTCTCCATCACTGCTACAAGCGTTCTGCCAACTGCAAGTCCGGAACCGTTCAGGGTATGCAACAGCTCAGGCTTTCCTGTTTCAGGGTTGCGCCAGCGAGCCTGCATGCGACGCGCCTGGAAGTCCTCGAAATTGGAGCAGGAAGAGATTTCACGGTAGGCCTGCTGCCCGGGAAGCCAGACTTCGATATCGTATGTTTTGGCTGATGAGAAACCGAGGTCACCGGTACAGAGTGTCACCACGCGGTATGGCAAACCAAGCTTGTGCAGCACGGTTTCCGCATTCCCGATCAACTCTTCCAGCTCCTGGTAGGAGTCCTCCGGACGAACTGCCATAACCATTTCGACTTTTTCAAACTGGTGCTGTCGAATCATACCGCGTGTATCACGACCGTATGAACCCGCCTCACTGCGAAAACAGGGAGTATGGGCAACATACTTCAACGGAAGATCCGTATCATCGATAATTTCGTCTCGTAAGATATTGGTCAACGGCACTTCTGCAGTAGGAATCAGGTAGTAAGGCATTTCACCCTGCAACTTGAAGAGCTCTTCCTCAAACTTGGGCAACTGGCCGGTGCCGTAGAGACTCTCCTTGTTGACGAGATATGGTACATAACTCTCTGTGTAACCATGCTCACCAGAATGCAGATCCAGCATGAACTGGATTAATGCACGGTGCAGGCGCGCCAATGGTCCACTGAGAACACTGAAACGTGAACCTGTTATCTTTGCCGCTGTCTCGAAATCCATGCCACCCTTAGCAGCACCCAGCTCAACGTGATCCTTCGGTTCGAATTGAAACTCTTTCAATTCACCCCAACGGCGCTCTTCACGATTATCTTCCTCGTCGTTACCAACAGGCACAGAGGGATGCGGCACATTGGGTATGCCTGCGAGCATCGCATTGAGTTCTTTCTGTATTTCGTCAAGCGCACTGTCGGCCTGCTTGAGTTCGTCACCAAGATTTGCAACCGCATCAAGCAGCGGCTGAATATCTTCACCGGCTGCCTTCGCCTTTCCGATCCCTTTGGAACGGCTATTGCGCTCGTTTTGTAGCTCCTGGGTCTTTACCTGGAGTGATTTACGTTGCTCCTCGAGCTCGGTAAAACGAGCCGTGTCGAGTTGAAATCCACGACGTGCGAGTTCTTCAACGGTGGCCTCAAGTTGTGTGCGTAAACGCCTTGGGTCAAGCATTTGTCTGCCCTGAAAATATGTAATTAATCGTTAAGTTCTACATCCCAGCTGATCACATGCCCGGCAGGCAGGTCATCAGCAAGGTGTGCAAGTATCTGTTCAACCCGCTGTGGTGTATCAAAGAATTCCACAACGACTGGCAATTCCAGTGACAGGTCTACCAGGGATGCGGCGTGCAGTTTACCTGAGTCACCAAATCCCGCAATCCCCCTGAACACAGTCACACCACGGAGTGTCTCCTGTGAACGCAGCTTCTCCAGCAATGCGTGTAAATGATCACCTGCTTCCATGAGATAGATTCTGACAAGACGCGCTTTCGACATCAGATACTCCTTGCAAGCATGATTCCGATCCAGGCTGCAGTCACACAGCTGACGACCGAAAGCAGTACATTACCGACAGCTCGCAGTAATGCCCCCTCCTCGATCAGCATCAGGGTCTCTATGGAAAAAGTCGAAAAAGTTGTAAATGCGCCCAGAAAGCCAATCATCAGAAACGCTCGCAAGTCACCGTTGCTCGCCAGGCGCTCAACCAGCAGCACATAGAAAACTCCCATCAACAGTGAACCAAGCAGGTTGACAGCCAGGGTGCCCCACGGGAAACCGCGCCCCGCAAACTGGTAGACAAGCGTCGACATCCAGTAACGCCCGATTGCACCAAGTGCACCTCCAGCCCCGATCAGTAGTAGCTGGTTCACGGCAACAGCTTACTTCAGCAATTTGTTGACGTCATCGAGATCAGACTCAGAAAGATTCCCGGCAGCCTGTCGAAGGTAGAGACCATTGAGTACATACTGGTAACGTGCACTCGCATAGTTACTACGAGCCCCGAAGAGATTGCGCTGTGCGATCAAAACATCGACCAGGGTTCGACTGCCAACCTCGTAACCGGCAGTTGTCGCATCCAGAGCACTCTGTGCAGATACAGTTGAAGCCTGCAAGGCCTTGACCTGGCTGATTGCTGATTCCACTCCACGATATGCATCTCTAACCTGGCGATTTGCTAGCCGTTTCTGTCCTTCATAACTCTCAAGCGCAGCTTTCAGTTCGTGACGTGTCTTGCGTACATTGGATGAGACTGATCCGCCCAGGTATATAGGCAATGTCAGCTGCAATCCAATCATCTCGTCACTAAAATCAGTTCCTGTTGAGGGGGAGTCCCACACCTCTGATTTTGATGCAACCAGATCGAGTGTTGGATAATGACCCGATTTCTTAACTTCAACTTCCTTGCGCGCAATTTCAACCGCCTGGTGTGCAGCACTCACAGATGGATTGTTCTCCAGTGCCTGCTTACTCCAGTAATCCAGGCTTGACGGGTTTGGACGCCTGAGTGGAATCGAGGGCTTGAGCTTTGCCAGCTCACCGATACTGCCCCCACCAACGATGACACGTAACGCCTCTCTGGCATTATCGAGCTCGTTATTAGCCTGGATCTGGTTTGAACGCGCATTATCGTAAGAAGCCTGTGCCTCATGGACATCTGTAATTGCAATCAGACCCACTTCGTAACGTTGCTTGGCCTGGTCAAGCTGATTGTATATCGCCTTGGTCTCGGAGCGTGTGAAACGCAGATTATCCTCTGCTGCAAGTACGTTGAAATAGGCCTCTGCAACACGAATAATCAGTCCCTGCTCTTCGGTCGTGTACTCAGCTTCTGCTTTAGCCACAACACTATCAGCCTGCTTGTACTGCATGAAATTTCCGCGATTGAAAAGCGGCTGTGTCAAATCGAGTGATGCGGAGCCAGTATTATTTGAACCAGAATAGGAATCGCCATTACCCCAGGTCGTGCCTGCATTCAGGACCACTTGTGGCAACAGGCCTGATTTGGCCAGCGGCTTGGCCTCACGGCTTGCCTCAAGCGTGTAACCGGCAGCACGATATTGCGCATCATTCGATTTTGCCTGGTCGTAGATATCTCGCAGATCATCTGCAATAACACCCGATATGAGTATTGCGCTCAGAAGTGAAACAGCACCGGCAGTTTTGAAAATTGATTGAATGCACTGCATTCCCGGATCCCCGTCATGTTCAATATTGCAGATTATTTTAGCAGATGCACGAAAGGCTAACAGAAATAGATCACGCATGTAATTTTCGTGAATGAAGAGCATCGACACGGTGCTACAATCGGGCGCATGAAGAATAACAAGACAACTCCAGAGCAGACCTACAGTTGGAACAATTTGGTCAAGATGGTGTTAGGCCATAGACACGAACTGCTTGTAGCAAATATTGTCGCCATTATCGGTACTGCACTGGCGGTTCCTGTTCCACTTCTGATACCCCTTCTGGTCGACGAGGTGTTGCTGGACAAACCAGGGGCAGCAATCGGTTTCATCAACCCCCTCTTCCCCGAAAGCTGGCACGGGCCGGCTCTATATATACTGATTGTCCTCGCGGTGACCCTGCTGCTGAGGCTGTCATCACTGATTTTCAGCGTGTGGCAGAGCCGTGAATTCACACTGATCTCGAAAGATGTCATTTTCCGTATTCGCCGCACACTGCTGCAACGCCTGCAGCGCATATCAATGGCCGAATACGAAACCATCGGGTCTGGAACAGTCGCATCTCATCTTGTCACTGACCTGCAGGCACTCGATGACTTTGTCAGCGTCAGTGTCAGCAAAACCCTGGTCGCCGTACTCAGCATCCTCGGTACGGCAGCTGTGCTTCTATGGATGCACTGGCAACTTGCACTATTCATCCTGCTGCTAAACCCGGTGGTTATCTATGTCACGACCCTGTTTGGACGCAAGGTCAAACAGTTGAAACGACGAGAAAACAGCGCCTTTCAGCTTTTTCAGGAGTCGCTCTCGGAAACTCTCGATGCAATCGTGCAGATTCGGGCATCCAACCGCGAAAAACACTATTTCGGTCGCATTATCGAGGTGGCCGGAAAGGTTCGTGAGGACTCCGCAAATTTCGCCTGGAAAAGTGACGCCGCATCACGCTTTTCATTCGTCATCTTCCTCTTCGGTTTCGATGTGTTTCGCGCCGTGAGCATGTTCATGGTGCTCTATTCCGACCTGACTATAGGTGAAATGCTGGCAGTATTTGCCTATCTCTGGTTCATGATGGGCCCAGTACAGGAGGTACTGAGCGTACAGTACGCATGGCACGGGGCAAAGGCAGCGCTGGAGCGCATTAACAGCCTCTTTGATGTGTCGCTGGAACCCAGCTATGCACACAATGAGAACCCCTTTGAAGGCAAGCAGACTGTCTCGATACAACTGCACCAGGTCAATTTTTCCTATGGCAACAGGGAAGACGAAGAATCGAAACCGGTTCTGAACAATCTCTCGCTGGATATACCTGCCGGAGAGAAAGTGGCAGTTGTAGGCGCTTCCGGAGGCGGCAAGACAACCCTGGTGCAAATACTCCTGGGGCTCTACGAGGCTGACAGTGGCAATGTCTGTTTCGATGGTATTCCGGTAACCGAAATCGGCCTAGATACTGTCAGGGATAATATCGCTTCCGTTCTCCAGCATCCCGCCCTTCTCAATGACACGGTTCGCATTAACCTGACACTAGGGTGTGAAGTCAATGACGAAGCACTCTGGAAAGCGCTGGAAATCGCCCAGTTGAAAGCAACAATCGAGGCTATGCCTGAAGGGCTTGATACCCTGGTCGGCAATGATGGTATTCGCCTCTCCGGCGGCCAACGCCAGCGTCTTGCAATTGCTCGCATGCTGCTGACAAACCCGAAAGTAGTGATTCTCGACGAAGCAACATCGGCGCTCGATACATCTACCGAGCAGCGCTTGCACGATGCACTCGAAACCTTTCTCAAGGGACGCACAACCATCATCGTTGCGCACCGCCTCAGTGCTGTTCAACAGGCAGACAGGGTATTGGTTTTCGAGGATGGCAGAATCGTGGAAGATGGACACCACCAGAAGCTGATGCAGCAAGGCGGCCTGTTTGCATCACTTTACAGCGGACACAGACAATAATTTACACAGCAATGCCATATCATTTAATTATCATATCAATTGATACAATAAAAGAAAGTGGCTAAGGTACACGAATTAGAGAAGTAACAGCAACCCGGGCTCCATGTGAGAAGAGTATGTTGTTTTAATTGCCCACGCGATCGGGATCAAAAGGTAACCAGGCATATATGAAACAGGACAAGATAGAGACAGCATGGTCAGGCGCTGAGAAATGCGAAACTTGTGGCATACGTCACCTGGCGCTCTTTGCGGATCTTGAACACGAAGATTTCGTGCATATCCACAATCCCATCCATGAGGTCGTTTTCAAACATGGTGAGGCACTTTATCACCTGGAGAGCGCCGCCGAGCATGTCTACACAGTGCGCTCAGGACTGGTTAAGCTGGTGCAGTATCTGCCTGACGGTACGCCGAGAATCGTGCGCATTCTCAGGCCTGGTGACCTTGCCGGTATCGAGATAACCACTGGTGGTAATTATCAGCACGATGCAATCGCCCTGACCCCGGTGGAAACCTGCCAGATCCCCATGACTGTCATCAACACGCTCTCGGAAGAGACACCGCGCCTGCATCGCCAGTTGCTGGAACGTTGGAAAAATGCACTCATTACTGCAGATTCCTGGCTGACCCAACTCTCTACAGGCACGGCACGCAACCGTGTGATCAACCTGCTGTTGTGGCTCGACGCGAATACAACCCAGGCGGATGGCAGTTTCACTCTGCCTGTTCGAGAGGATATCGGCGCAATGGTGGCACTGACAACAGAAACTGTCAGTCGTATCGTTGCCGAATTACGGCGTTCAGACATCGTCAGCATGCTACCCGGCCAGCGCGCACGAATTGACAGGGATGAACTTGCCCTGCTGATAGAAGAGGAGTAAGCGGTCGTCCCATGACACCCTTCCCCGTTGATCCGGATGCAAGTGTGCAGGCAACTGTATTCGCACTTGTATCAAGCAAGCGAAAAAACAGGAAACGCTTTTCAGAGGGGTGTGTCAGGGAGATGCAGGATGAGCAGAGCGCCCTTGCAGGTCATGATCCCGACCGCGGCATTCATGCCGCAGTCGTCTATGGACCATCGTTTTCATCAGAGAGCCAGCGGGTTTATCACCTGGTTCGCTGGCTCTGCTGAGACTATATTACGACGCGCATTCCCTCTTTGTCCTGGCGCTGTGATTTAACCACATCGAGGATATCACCACGCTTGACCAGGTCACCGAGGGTGATGCCTTCAAGAAAGTTGTATATCTGCTCACTCAGTTCATCCCACAGGGAGTGAGTCAGGCAGCGCTGTCCACCACGGCAGTTGCCCTTGCCCTGGCAGCGGGTAAACTCTACCCACTCATCGACTGCACAGATGATGTTAGCGATCGTAATCTCGTCCATTTCACGTCCGAGATAGTAACCACCACCCGGACCACGCACACCACGAACCAGTCCCTTGCTACGCAGAGAAGCAAACAGCTGCTCCAGGTAAGAGAGGGAGATGCCCTGATTCTCAGAGATATCTGCCAGTGTTACCGGACCCTTTTCACCATGTAGTGCCAGATCCAGCATTGCGGTAACTGCATAACGACCTTTTGTTGATAAACGCATATTCGATTCTCCACACGGATGATTTCCGAGTTATCTTGTAGGTAATTATTAGATAACCTAGTATTTTAGTCAACAATTATTTTTGCGGAAAACACGAAGAGGATTATGGATGTTATTTTTAGTTATATATTAGTGACTTATTCTTCTTTATTAATGTCAGTTAACATATAGGTATGCGACAAGCAGAAGCGCAACCAGCGGTTCAGAAAGAGGTTGGCACGCCATTTCTGGTGGAGGCCGGGGTTGGAATAGAGGCCGTCGACAGGAAGAATCATCTGCTTGCCGAAGTGCTCCACCTCAAGAGTCTGTGCGTCATGATAGAGAACCAGGTGGGCATCCGGGATACTGACCGGCGCCGCATCCTGATCTCCGCTGAAGAGGTGTGTCATGAAAAGACGCTGGGTATAGGGCCCCTCGCGAGTCACCAACATCACTAACGGTGGATAGTTGGATGGGTTTGCACAGAAACGCCCGCTGAGTGACGAAACTGTTGGCACGAGTGACGTCAACAGCGCGTAGTTCTCCTCGCACAGACGGCCGAGCGCACCGAGGGTCGCCCCGGACGGCAGTTGTCTGGCCAGTGATCTGTCGAGTGTGCTTGCCTGCAAAACGCATTTTCCTCGTGTTGTAATAGAGAAATCATATCCTGTTAGAAGACAAACGGCAAAAGCGTGATAAAGAGGGAAAACCGATCCGATTCGCACGCAAATCTCTGCTAGAATGAACAGGTTTTCATTCCACCTGAAAGATCTGCCAAGTGAGCGACAAAACTTCTCTCAGCTACCGCGATGCGGGTGTCGACATCGACGCCGGAAACAGACTGGTTGACCGTATCGGCCCTGTCGTCAAAAAAACCTTTCGTCCTGGTGTACTTGCCGGACTCGGTGGCTTCGGCGGCCTCTTTGAACTGCCGACTGATCAATACAAGCAGCCGGTGCTGGTTTCCGGTACTGATGGCGTCGGCACCAAGCTGAAAGTTGCCATGATGCTCGGCAAGCATGACACCATCGGAATCGACCTGGTTGCCATGTGCGTCAATGACATCATCGTTGCCGGTGCCGAGCCCCTCTTCTTTCTTGATTACTATGCAACCGGCAAACTCGAAGTTGAAACCGGCGTGCAGATCGTCACCGGTATTGCAGAGGGATGCTTGCAGTCGGGTGCCGCACTGATTGGCGGTGAAACTGCTGAAATGCCCGGTATGTACGAGGGTGAGGATTATGACCTTGCGGGCTTTGCGGTTGGCATTGTCGAAAAGAGCAAGCTGCTCTCTCCCGAGGCCGTCAACGAGGGCGACGTTATTCTGGGGCTCGCCTCATCCGGCCCGCACTCCAATGGCTATTCGCTGATTCGCCGTATTCTGCAGGCAGCTGATGCCGATCTCGCTGAAGAGATCGATGGCCGTCCACTTGGTGATGCGCTGATTGCACCGACGCGTATTTACGTCAAGCAACTGCTGAAAGTGATCGAATCATCTGAAGTGCATGCACTTGCACATATCACCGGAGGTGGCCTGCCGGAGAACCTGCCGCGCGTTCTGCCTGACGGCCTCAATGCAGAAATCAGTCTCGACAGCTGGGAGATGCCTCCCCTGTTCCGCTGGTTGCAGGACAAAGGTGGTGTCGAAGAGTCGGAAATGCTGCGTACTTTCAACTGTGGAGTCGGCATGGTTGTCGTTGTTCCCGAAGATGAAAGCGAGCGCGCCACTGAACTGCTGCAAGCTGAGGGAGAGACAGTCTACCGTATCGGCCGTATCGTCAAGGGTGACGAAGGCTCTCGGGTTATCTACAGCTAATACGATCAGACGCATGCTTCGTATTGTCGTTCTTGTTTCCGGTAATGGCAGTAACCTGCAGGCAATCCTGGATGCTGTCGCCGAGCCTGACTTTGCTGCGGAAGTCGTTGCTGTCGTCAGCAACAGGCCCGATGCCTATGCACTGCAACGCGCAGCAAACGCTGGCGTCAAATCAGTTGTGGTTGACCATGCCGGTTTCGCTGACCGCGACAGCTACGATGCCGAGCTAATCAATACGATCGACAGCTTTAAACCGTCGCTTGTACTGCTTGCCGGTTTCATGCGCATTCTGACGAGTGACTTTGTGCGCCACTACAGCTGCCGCTTGCTAAACATCCATCCGTCGCTGCTGCCCGATTACAAGGGTCTGCACACACATCGCCGCGTTCTGGAAAACGGCGACACCACCCATGGCGCCAGTGTCCATTTCGTTACCGAGGAACTCGATGGTGGCCCGGTTGTTTTACAGGCCAGGATCGGGGTAGAGAAAGATGACACCAGCGACAGTCTCGCTGAACGCCTGCTCAAAAAAGAGCACCAGATCTACCCGCTGGTGGTTAACTGGATCGCTGAAGGACGCCTTACGTGTAAAGATAACAAACCGCTGTTTGACGGAGAACCTCTCGACGCCCCGCTACAGCTGGATGAGTTGTAAGCGGGAATCACTGCTCCTGAATATTGATCAGGAACGCGGCAGGGTCACACCTGTCTGGCCATGGTACTTGCCGCCACGATCCTTGTAGGAAGTTTCACACACCTCGTCAGACTCAAAGAAGAGAAACTGGGCAACACCCTCGTTGGCGTAGATTTTTGCCGGCAGCGGCGTGGTGTTAGAAAACTCGAGCGTCACGTGTCCTTCCCATTCCGGCTCAAGCGGCGTGACATTAACGATGATGCCGCAGCGGGCATAGGTTGACTTGCCAAGACAGATTGTCAGCACGTTGCGTGGAATGCGCAAATATTCAACCGTACGTGCCAGCGCAAAAGAGTTCGGCGGGATAATACAGACATCCGAGGTCACATCAACGAAACTCTCGTCGTCAAAATTTTTGGGGTCAACTACAGCTGAATTGATATTGGTAAAAATCTTGAACTCATCCGCACAGCGTACATCGTAGCCGTAGCTGGAGGTTCCATAGGAGATCGCGCGCCCATGCTCGAGATCACGTACCTGCCCCGCTTCAAAGGGCTCTATCATGCCGTGGCTCTCGGCCATGCGGCGAATCCATTTGTCAGACTTGATTGTCATGCGAAAACTCTCTGTTCCTGCCAATATCGATAAAACCAGGCGAGAGTGTACTCCGACACCCGGCAATTGGCGAGCCCCCTACTTGAAATTGACGCCCAAAGCCCATATAAACAGACCATATTGACGATTTTTCAGAGCCCCGGGACGGGGCTCCCCTATTTCGGAGTAACAGATGCAACGCATTTTTCTCTTCCTGGCGACCAACTTCGCCGTCTTACTGCTTGTTGGTATTATTTTCCAGCTGCTCGGCATCGAGGGCATACTGCAGGAGAACGGCGCTGATATGAACCTGCAGGCACTGCTGGTGCTTTCTGTGGTGATCGGTTTCGGTGGTTCCTTCTTCTCCCTGTTTATGTCCAAGTGGTTGGCAAAGCGCAGCATGGGTGTTCAGATCATCGAGACGCCAAGCGGCCAGGCCGAACAGTGGCTCGTCGATACAGTCACCCGCCAGGCTCAGCAGGCAGGTATCGGCATGCCTGAAGTTGGTATCTTCAACTCACCCGCACCGAATGCCTTTGCAACCGGAGCCAACCGCAATAATTCACTGGTTGCCGTCAGTACCGGTCTGCTGGAGAACATGAACCGCGACGAGGTTGAAGCCGTACTTGCCCATGAAGTCACTCACGTGGCGAATGGTGACATGGTGACACTGACCCTGATACAGGGAATAGTAAACAGCTTCGTCATCTTCTTCTCACGCGTTGTCGGACACCTGGTTGACCGGGTTGTTTTCAAAACAGAACGTGGATACGGTCCCGGCTATTACATTGGGTCAATTGTTGCGCAGATCATTTTCTCGCTGCTCGCCTCGATGATCGTCATGTGGTTCTCACGCCGCCGCGAGTTTCGCGCCGATGCAGGAGGCGCCGCCCTGGCAGGCAGACACAAGATGATTGCTGCTCTCAGGCGCCTGCAGACAGCGCATGATCCGGAGCCCCTGCCGGACGAGATGGCGGCATTCGGCATCAGTGGCAAGGTTAAAAGCCTTTTCAGCAGCCACCCGCCGCTGGATGAACGCATCATCGCGCTGGAAAATTCCACGCAATAAAGGGCTTGTGCCCCCCGCATTCCGCAACGGTCGCCAACTGCCCGGGATACGGGGCTCTCTTCATCGTGGATCATCTACTGGTGCAATAAGCGGCTTAATTCCGTATCATATGGCCATTCTTTCGCCATATAGCCCGCTCAGTGGATTTCCTACACATACTGTTTCTCGCCTTCGTACAGGGCATCACTGAATTTCTTCCGATTTCGAGTTCCGCGCACCTGGCACTTGCGCCTTATATCGATGGTATGGCTGACCAGGGACTCTCATTTGACGTCGCCATCCACGTCGGTTCACTTCTCGCCGTTATTCTCTATTTCCGCAAGGATGTACTGGCACTCACCATCGATACGACCCGGCATTACCTGCTGCGTGGGCCAGAGACAAGCCACAGCCACCTCGGCAAACACATCATCATAGCGACCCTGCCGATTGTTATTATCGGTGCGGTGACTGTCGGGTTTGCCATGGATGACCTGCGTAGTCCTGTTGTTATCGGACTGGCCAGTATTCTTTTCGGCCTGCTGCTCTGGTACAGCGACTGGCGTGGTGAGAAGAAGCGCACTCTCGACAGCATGAAGGTGACGGATGCATTGCTCATCGGCCTGCTGCAGGCTTTTGCAATTATACCGGGAACCTCACGCTCTGGTATCACTATTACCGCTGGCCTGCTGCTTGGCTACAAGCCTCGGGAAGCTTCGCGCTTCTCCTTTTTTCTCGCGATTCCGACAATTCTGCTTTCCGGTGTGTTGGTGAGCTACAAGCTGATTTCCGGAGATGATGCAGTCAACTGGGGCGACATGCTGATCGGAGCCGTGCTCTCTTTCCTGTTCGCCTGGCTCGCAATCCACTGGTTCCTCAAACTGCTCGACAAAACAGGCATGCTGCCGTATGTCATCTATCGTGTCATTCTCGGCGCAATTCTGCTGATACTTTTTCTATAATAGAAGCCTGAGCCAATCAGGGAGAGACTCATGAGTACAACTACCGCTGACAATGTCGATCAAGCCGAGGTCAAGAAATTCGAAGAGCTGGCGTCACGCTGGTGGGATCCGCAAAGCGAATTCAAACCGCTGCACGATATTAATCCGCTACGCCTCGATTATATTGACTCTGCGGCCCCTCTGGCAGGCAAACAGGTTCTCGATGTCGGCTGCGGAGGCGGCATCCTGTCTGAATCCATGGCTGCACGAGGCGCACATGTCACAGGTATAGATGCCGGCAAGGCACCTCTGGAGGTCGCCCGTCTGCATCTGCTTGAGTCAGGCCTCGAAGTTGATTATCAACAGGTCATGGTTGAAAAATTCGCAGACGAGAGGCCCGCTACTTTTGATGTCGTCACTTGCATGGAAATGCTCGAACACGTACCTGATCCCTCCTCTGTCGTAGCCAGTTGTGCAAAGCTGTTAAAGCCTGGTGGCACACTCTTCCTGTCGACAATTAACCGTAATCCCAAGGCCTGGCTGATGGCCGTTGTCGGCGCAGAATACATTCTCAACATGCTGCCGAAAGGCACACATGAATACCGCAAATTCATGCGCCCGTCGGAACTCGAAGAGTGCTGCAGACTTGCTGGCCTTGGCGTCACTGACCTGACCGGCATGACCTACAACCCTCTGGCCCGTACCTACAAGCTCAATCCATGCGACTTTGATGTCAATTACCTGATGACTGCGGTCAAGCCTTAATCTATGGAAATGATTAAAGCTGTCCTGTTTGACCTGGATGGCACCTTTGCCGACACTGCACCTGATCTCGCCTATGCGCTGAATCGTACGCTGGAAGCATTCGATCGTCCGCTACTAGAATATAAAAAGATCCGGCCCGTGGTCTCCCACGGCGGGGTTGCACTGATCAGGCTCGGCTTCGGACTCGAGCCGAAAGATGAAGGTTTCGAATCTCGCAAGGCCCACCTGTTATCAGTATACGAAGAGAACATCGCCCGTCACACGCGCCTGTTTGACGGCATGGACGAGGTAATGAATCTTCTCGAGCGGCAACATATGCCATGGGGGATCGTCACCAACAAACCGGCATGGCTGACTGACCCATTGATGGATGCCATGGGCCTGAGTGAACGCAGCAGTTGCATTGTCAGCGGCGATACATGCGAAAAGAACAAACCTCACCCGATGCCCCTGCTGCACGCAAGCGAATTGATCAGGGTGCCGCCGCCACAATGTCTCTATGTTGGTGACGCGGAACGGGACATCAGGGCAGGAAATGATGCAGGCATGCAATCAGCTGTCGCCTTGTGGGGCTATATTCAGGATGAAGATCAGCCCGACGAGTGGAATGCCGATATCACCCTTGAGACGCCTGAGCAACTCTCTCTACTGCTGCAGCCCGACTGATATGCACGAGCAGGCAGCAGAGGAATACGGATTTCCCAACAGCACAACTCCGGCAGGCTCTACAGCCTACTATATTGTTCGCTTTTCGCCGCAACAACTGCAACAGAGACAGGCATTGCTGTTTGCCTGGTACCGGGAACTGCAACGCCTGACAGAAATTGAAGAGAGGGCTGTTGCAAGTGCAAAACTCGCCTGGTGGCTCACAGAAATCACAGACAACTTCGACACCAGCAGACATCCACTGGTAGAGGCGATGCAACAACAAAAGATCAATCGGCAAGAGCATCTTCTCGATATGCTCAATGGTATTGCCACGCTTGTTCAGGAAAACCGGTTTTCGGTCAACGAGGCAAGGTTAATCGGTGGCAGCTTCAGCCAGTTGCTCACCCTGCCCTATACTGAAGAACCAGCAGCGCTTGAAACTGCGGCACAAGTCGGCAGCTTCGATTACCTTGTACGGCAGCTTGCAAAAGAACCCGTTGCTAATCCCGCCCCCCTTGAGGAGATAGAATTACCCAAATGTGAATTACCACCGGGGCCTGTCACCGCACAGGCGGTCGTTGCTGACAGACTTGCAGAAAAAATCAGGCGTGGACAAGGAAGCAAAGAGAATGCCCCCCTGGAACTGACACCAATTGAAATCCTCTGGCATGTTTGGCGCAAACGTCATGCAATGAGACAATAGCAAAATATTTGACAGGAAAACGACGCATGTCCAACTCAACAATACTGGTTACCGGTGCTGCCAATGACATAGGCAGAGCTGCCAGCAAGGCCCTGGCCGAGTCAGGTGTAACAGTTATCCTTCTCGATAAGGATGTCGCAGGTCTTGAATCACTCTACGACGAGATCGAGGCAGCCGGTTTTCCGGAAGCCGCCATCTACCCGATGGATTTAAACGGTGCGACGGGTGATGATTATGAACAGCTGGCCAACACAGTAGCAGATAATTTCGAACAATTAGATGGACTGCTGCACTGCGCCGCAATGCTCGGCGTGATGAGCCGTGTAGATGATTATGATATCGAGAACTGGTTCAAGGTGATGCAGACCAATCTCAATGCCCCCTTTCTGTTGACCCGGGCACTTTTACCATTGCTGAGAAAGTCACAAGCTGCATCGATCCTTTTCTGTGCCGATGGTTTGGGCAGCGAGGCGAAAGCCTACCAGGGTGCCTATGGCGTCTCGAAAGCAGGAAGCAAGGCACTGATGTCGATTCTCGCATATGAGCTCGAGAACAGCTCCATCAGGGTCAACAGCTATGACCCGGGCATTGTTGCCACCGGCATCCGTCGGCAGGCATTTCCTGCTGAAGAGACTGACGCTCTCCATAGCCCGGATGATGTGGCCGGAAAGATCAGGGAGATAATGGGGCAGCGTGAGGCCCACGGCAAACAGCTGTCGGCGTAGAAGTCGCACAATAAAACTCTGCTCTTCACTGCGTCGCTGCAAAACACCCCGCACTACAGGCAACAAAAAAGCCCCGTCAGTTGACGGGGCTTTTTATTCCAATCGCTAATTCAGCTTACTGTGACTGGCTCACCATGTAGGCGACAGCTGCTGCAATATCGGCATCAGGAATTGAAGTATTTCCGCCTTTCGCCGGCATGAAACCGGTTGAACCGGCAAAACCGGTAATGGCGTGCTGTGTGAGAACGTCGAGACCCTGTGGAATGCGTGCAGACCAGGCATTCGCATCACCCAGCTTGGGGGCTCCGGCAATACCCATGCCATGACAGGCCAAACAGCTGCTTTTATAGACTGCTTCACCCTTTGCCAGATCCGGACCTGCTGTAGCCGAAGCTTCTGGTGCTGGTGCAGGCATTGCCGGTGCGGCTGGTGCAGGCATTGCTGGTGCGGCTGCGGGCATAGCTGGTGCAGCAAGCATTGCCGGTTCTGCGGGCACTTCTGGTGCTGCTGCAGGGGCTGCAGGAGCATCAGCATCGATACCTGATTCCGTCAACATATGTACAACAGCTGCCTTGATCTCATCGTCAGTCAGAGCCGGGTTACCACCGCGAGCAGGCATGGCTGCACCTTTTCCGTTCAGTGCAGAGTTCATCAGGGCATCCATACCTGTATCAAAACGGGGCTGCCATGCAGCGTTATCACCAATTTTTGGTGCATTGGCAACGCCGGTTGTGTGACATGCGGCACAGGCTGAAGCAACAATGTCAGCACCGGACTTGGCTGCAGCCGGAGCTGCGCTTGCATCGTCGGCACTCTTACCGGCAACTGCTACTGTGGCGACCGGCGCAAGGCGCTCTTCAATCGCTTTTCTTGCCATCTCGTTATCTTCTGCTTCATCACTGCTACAGCCAGTAATAGAGACAGTAAAGGCGGAGATAATCGCCAGAAACGCAACTTTGCGTATGAAGCCTTTATCATCAATTTGTGAAGACACCCTGTGCACCTCTCTGAATTAGTATGTTATGAAAAATTAATGCTCGCGGGATTATAGCGATTTTCAGCTATTTTTTGTAGCCGCGGGATGATTATCCCTGCAAAGAGGTGAACGACAGTAGTTTTCTAGCAGGTAGCTGCACAGAATAGAAGCCATAGCGAAGCATAGAGAAAAGCCTGTGGCTTAACGGAATGGATAAATCGAAACCAGCCACACTCACTACCCTGCCGAGCACTCTGTGCGCGTCTGTTAATGGATCTATTTTGTGCCGGTTGTCAGCCCTGGTCATTACGCGCGCGCCGTTTACCCCTGGAATCCAGCCGAGAAACCTGTGGGAAACAAGCTTCCCTTCGGCATTGGCAATCACCAGCAAGTCACCCGGATAGTAACGGGGGCAGCGGACTACTTCCAACTGGTCTCCATCCCTGATGATTGGCTCCATGCAACTGCCACTCACAGAGAGAGTGAACCCCTCGTCCCCTTGCGAACTGGCAAGAAGATCAATAACAACTTGCTGCTGAAACCGGTTCACCGAAATTAACCTCCCCCGCATTTTCCGCCACAGCCACCGCAACCGCTGTTGATCTGTACTGCGGGACAGAAGGTTTGAGCACCAAACAGTGATGGCTGTTGATCGCCAAATTGGGCAAATGCACGTTCAGTCATATCTGAAGCGTTTCCAAAAACCGGTGAATGATTCCAGATGGTATCGATATCCTGAACATGCAGGTTGCCACCTGACCAACGCAGGTGCAGGCAAGTTAACACTTCACCGAATGGATCGATAACAATGGAATCCAGGCCGGAGCCACAATTCTTGGGCACCTTGTTGGCACTGTAGTTCAGTGCTGTCTGTGCACTAGGTGCTTTGAGTGTTTCGCGTTGATTGCGACTGCCAAGTTGCCGTCTGCGTGCAATGGCATTGACCGCTTCCCATTGCTCATCGGTTGGCTGAATTTCCAATGGTTCATTGTCACCATTGTCACGCGGCGCCACCGGACCCTGCATGGAGAGACGCACACCAAGTTCCTCGGCAAGATCTATCATCTGTTCGAATTCGTGCCAGTTCCAGGCAGTGGGTGTGGTAATCAGGCTGGTACGCAACCCAATTGACTTCATATATCGGATATTGGAGATGAGTCGTTCAAAACTTCCCTTGACCCTGGTTTGCCTGTCGTGAGTTTCTGGCGTCGCTCCATGCAGACTCATTTCGATGTTCAGCGGATCCATCTCCTGCTTGATCCGGTCGACAGCCTTTGCCCGCAAGGCATGCCCATTCGACTTGATGCGTACCACGAATCCACGCTCCCGAGCCATCTTGCCGATTTCAAAAAAATGCGGGTGCGCCATCGGCTCTCCACCAGTCAGGGAGATACCGAGCACCTGCATCCTCTCGAGATCATCGAAAAGCACTTGGTACTGATCGAGCGACAGTGGTTTGCCATTGGCATTCTTGTCGTTGTAGCAGTAAAAACAATCAAGATTGCAGTCGAATGTCAATTCGAGCATCACTTCGTGCAACAGCCTGTTGGTACGAATATTGGCGACCACCGACTTGTACATGTTGACTACTCCCCGGAACCTGTTTCAGGCTGTTCGAGAACACCCCATGCGTAGAGTTCCTCAATATAATCATCAACCTGCTGTGCCACGTTGGCACTGCCTGTTGCATATTCACGAGAGAGTTGCTGAATAATCGCACTACGTGAACCACTCTCCTTGACGAGTTCAAGCACACGCAGGCCAACTCCATTGACAACCATCACCTCGCCGCGCTCCACTTGTACCACTACACCTTCCGACCCGACTGAGCGAAATCGTGCCCGGCTGCTGATGTTTAATGTTTCATGCTGCATGCTGTTGCTCCATTCTTGATTTTTCCAGTCCATCGGCGAGTTCATCAAACTGCATCTCTTTACTGAATTGCAATGTTTGCAGGGGATGCCTGTCGGCCAGGGCGCTGACGACAGTGTCAACATCGTCTGTAAATTCAGGGATATTATTGACGAAAGGCATATTTGACAGCAGGGTGACATGCTGTGAAACAGTTGCTAGTGGTTTGATACTGAGCCTGTCAGACTTCTCAATTCGGTAAACACCTCCGACAGGAATACCTCCACTGGCATCGCGTTTCATGTTGTGCTGTCGTCCGAACTCACCGGCAAAAGGCACTGGAGTCGCAAGAAATTGACCTTCCGTATCACGAAACAGGACGTTGATATCATCACTGAGAATTGTTGCCCCGCCCTCGTGAGCTATTTTTGTCAACGTCGTCTTACCTGCGCCAGAAATACCCACGAACAACCACGCGAGCCCATCATGAATAAATCCACCGCTGTGCAGCAGGCAGCCACCCTGCTTCAACAGGAGATGAGCAGTTGCAATACGCAGATAGTTTTCGATAACGATTCGGTTAAGGAGAAGTTCAGTTGCCTGAATGTAGAGCCTGTTGTGACGTCTATCGGGAGAGAGAGCAACTATGAAATCGAGAGCATCGATTGTTTCTATCTTGCCAAGAGGATTCCAAAAGCACCATCCGCCGCTAGCCAATTGCCGCATCTTCGGTAGATCAAGACATTTCGAGTTACGGACTTCACAAATGACCAGTGATTTATCATATAAATAAGGTGGTATATTATCTATAAACCCTTGATATGACTCATTTATATGGCTCTTTATGGATTGGTCTACTCCAATAATCTGGTGATCTAGCGGCCCAATCCCTATCATTTCGAACAATCAGCTTCCGTAAGTTGTGCAGGTACAGGTACCCTGGTTTTTACCCAAGGTAGCAGGTGGTGAAGAACACTCGGGATCAGAACCGTATGCACATGAAGATGCCATCACCTCCATCACCTCGACACTAATAACGACAGGTGCCTCCCATGCGGGTTTGCCAGTTCCTTCCTGGTTACTCGCTTTATTCTCATCATTTGTCATATATGCAATCTCTAAGTTTCCCGTTGATACGGTTGGAAACCGATTAATTCAGCACCAGTGCAGGATCACCAAGCAGCCAGTAGATGTTGAGCATGAAGTCATTGACCTGCCCAACCGACTGAGACTGCATCACGGTCACCGCATCACCCAGAGAACGGTGCTCGGCAAGTGCAGCATTGTAAAATGCGGTTGCCAGTACACCGGCATCAGCATTCAGTGATTTTCCGGTTGGTGCAACCGAGGCGATCGCTCCCTTGAGGAAACGTCCGCTTGCATCAAGTTCAGCCTGGTCAGGAAATACCAGCGTTTCACTGAGTGACTTGTAGCCAGGGTAGTTGCTGTTGCCAGCACTACAGGTCAACAGCAGGAAGAGTGCCTGCCCCTTGCTGTTGTCAAATGATGCTACATCCTCTTTCTTCAGGAATTTGTCCAGCCTGCCAGTCAGACCGTGCCCCATGTAGCCGACCACACTGCTTTCCCAGGTTGTGGAGTCTCTCAGGACCGCCCCGATATCATTCGTTGGATAATAATAGGCCTCACTGTCATAACCCAGCTGACTGACATGGGCAGCTGCAGTCGCAACATCAGCATGAAAGTCACCGGCACTGTCAGGATCATCGGCAGCCAGGACAACACGGCGCATCCAATTCCCATCGAACGCGAGAGATTCGTAGTTCTTCACCTTGTTGACGTAAGCAACACCCTCTTCATCAGTCACGACAGATATGCGACCGGCAGAAAAATCATTGACGCCATCTGCATCGACATCAAAATAGCTCGCATCTGAAGAAGCCAATCCCCAGGGTGTAACGGCCATCTGCAGAGGCACCCAACTGTCGAGCTTACCCTGGATGTTTGTATGGTCAGCAGTACCACGACCGATCAGCGCAACGAACTCTGGCGCTTTTCTCCAGCGTTCTTTGGTGTACTTGAGAAAGTCTCTGATTGCCTGCGGATCGGCACGTCCGAATGAGAACTCGTCATAGATATCCTGCAGCCAGACAATTTTCACTTTTCCGTGCGTCCCTTGGCGATACGCTTTCAGTGTGTTGGCGGTATCTGTCAGTCCACGAGGCGCAATGATCAGGTAATTAGCACGCTTGTTGCGGCTCTTCAGATTTGATGGAACATCAGCAGTAACCAGGGGTTCGTTGATAGCAGTATCCGCTGATACAAGTACGTCTGAAGTAGCTGTTAGCTTGAAAGTGGCTGAGTAGTTGCCGTCACCTTCAGGCGTCACCAGCAGATCGCTTCGCCATACAGGTTGATCTGTAGGTAATTCGACAAGATATACGTTCGCTGAGCTCAGCCCCCGAACAGTATGCGTACCCGCTTCAAGTCCTTTCATCCATAACTGGTTGGAGTCAGCATGCATTTCTCGCTGATAATCGATCTCGATTCTGTCCAGAAGCTCCCATGAACCACTAAGCTCAGTGGTGAGGCGTAACTTGCCATTACCGGATGCCAATGCTGCCTGGTCAATTTCCAGCTCGATGATTTTCTTTTCAAACCCGTCCCAAGTGACGAATTTTTCCACTTCAATGCCATCAGAAACGAAAGTGGCTGTCACCCTGTGATCATCGCCCCCCTGAATATCTGATGCACCTGAGAGATAGATGCGCATCCTGGCAACACCTGACTCAGCTGGCGATGTGACTTGAATGGACTCCTCGAAAGGAGCAATGTCACGAACCAGCTTCCACACCCAGTAGTTTGCATCCGCTGTTTTGAACAGGTGCGGATAACTGAAGTTGTCCTGTTCGATGAGCTCGGTGTGGGTGAAAGTTCCAGGCGCCACCGCTAGTGACGGTTTGCCTGCTTTACGTCCACTCTGCGGCATGGCGAACTTGCCGTTGCCTTGCTGGGACAACTGAAATGCATTATCAGTGGTAAAAAGTGATTTGTACGGCTGAGCTACAAAATAGAGTGCATCGGAAGCGGCATCGTAATGCCATTGGGCTTTATCACCCTGGTATCCCAGCTTGACATACTTACCCTTTGACAACAGCTTCCGCACCTTGGACTCTCGCTTGCCCATGAGGTCAGCCAGCATCGGAACCGTGAGCTTGTAAAGTCCAGCTTCACTGGTTTTAACCAGGTGTGCCTGTTTCCCAGACCGGCCTTTTTTGAGGTTCTTCTTGAGTTCATCACGCGAGGCATAACGCTTGAGTACCTGTTGGGTATCTGTCTCAGGCATCTTGCGCTTGCGTGCGACAAAACCGGCGGCCATAGAACGCCACTCGGACCATTCGTCCCTGTTTTCTTTCGGTCGGGCTTTCTTGTTATCAGACTCACGAGACCATCCGGGCAGACTGATCTGAACAGGAGTCGAAGGAGAGATAACCGGTTTTTCATCAACGGATGGAATTTCTTCTACAGAAGTTTGCTGTCCAGACTGTTCATTCGTGGTAGAAATCACTGCCTGACTGGACTGCTGAGCGGTTGAACTCTGAATACTATCGCCGCAGCCCGTAAGCTGAAGCAACATGATCAATGTAATTGGGGATGCAATAGTTGAAATCCGTCTCATCCTGAATACCTCGTGTAGGTACAAGTCCCTGTGTGGGCCAATATTAGCCTCTGCCGTTCCCTTTTACAAATCATATTTGTGTCTCTTAACTAGAACTTTCAAACGTTATTGTTTGATAATACACATAATTGTTCCCTATTGGAAATATCACAATGGTGTAAAAAAATCAGTTACAATTCATCACGATGCACCTGTAGCTCAGCTGGGTGAGCGACAACCGTCATGCCGGTGGCATGACGCAGTGGCGCGAACGACCGGCCAGGGATGGCCGGGGCGGAGCCAATCCACATGGACGTGTGACAGAACAGACAGTTATCATTACAACCCTTAAGCGCCTGTAGCTCAGCTGGATAGAGTGTCGCCCTCCGAAGGCGAAGGTCACAGGTTCGACTCCTGTCAGGCGCGCCATTCACTTCCGTTCATGACGCAAAAGCACCAGGAGTACCAGCCCCTTCGGGGCGTTCGGTCACTTCCTTGATCTACCGGACCAAGGGTTCACCTCACCTTGTCAGGCGCACCATTCACTGCTGTAGGATTATCAAAAGCATTCCAGTATGATTATCTTTGTACATTAATAATAATCCAGGTGTTATCTAGGCATGACCGCAAAGAACGCAAGAGTACTGATCGTAGAAGACAATCCCACCAGCCAGGATGTTCTGCTGCAGCAGGTGGAATTACTCGGATTAGCTGGCGATTGCGCAAAAGACGGCATCGAGGCACTGGAACTCTGGAAGATGCATTCATACTCCATTATTCTGACAGACATCAACATGCCGCTGATGGACGGTTGTGAACTGGCAAGGAAGATTCGTAAAGCGGAAGAGATGGAAGGCGGTCATATTCCGATTATCGGTGTTACAGATTATGCAATGCCCGATGACATTCAACTCTATCGTGACAGCGGTATGGACGGTCACCTGGCCAAGCCATCAAAACTGGATACCCTTGAAGACATTCTGACACAGTGGATGAAATAACAAAGAGCAAATAATCAGCAGGGAAAGTGACGCAGTAAACTATACTTACTTTTCCCCGAACCCCTGGTTCATGGACAGCAGCATACGGAAATAACCAGCCACTCCATGCAAGAAAACCTCCACCAACGCCTTGGCGGCATCCTGCTGCTGTTAATGATCATCCTGTCCGTGACCAACGGATTTACAGGCAATGGTTACCTGCTTGCCGGTACAACTGGCTGGCTTGCCGGACTTCTTCTATTCAGAAATGTTTCACTTCTGCAGCGCTGGCAATCCCTGGCAATGGTCTCTATCGGCGCAATCGGCATGCTGTGGGGCTGGCTCAAGTCCGGGCAATTTGATTTAAGCCAGGCAATCGCCAGTAACCAGGCTCTTTTGGCAATGCTTGCAGCTGTCGGCTTTCTGCGCCTCATCGCCCTGCCCGACAGTGATAAGACAGAACAAAGCACACCGACTGGAAAAAAAGCGATCTGGCGCACCCTGCTCGGTACACACCTGTTTGGTGCAGTCATCAACCTGTCGACCATCATGATCATTGCAGACCGCCAATCAATGAAACGCCCCCTGTCACTGCTGCAAGCAACCGTACTGTCACGCGGTTTTGCACTGGCAGCACTCTGGTCTCCTTTCTTTGCTGCAATGGGAGTCGCCCTGACCAATGCCGATGGTTCACAACTGTTAACCATGACCCTGGCAGGCATTCCAATAGCGACACTCATGCTCGGTATTGCAGCCTGGCAGTTGAATCAATCGTCACTATCTGAAGAATTCCGCGGCTACCCGATGCATTTCGAGGCACTACTGACACCTGCCATACTCGCTGTCGCCGTTCTTGTCCTGCACAACTACCTGCCTGACATACCGATTATCACGCTGATTGCGCTGCTTTCTGTCACGCTCACACTCATGGTTCTCTCACTACGCGAACCGCATCATGTAATGCACAAAAGCGCCAGCTTCGTTCTCAATGGCCTACACCGCATGTCGGGAGAACTGATCCTGTTCCTTGCCGCAGGCGTGTTGGCCACGGGAGTCACCTCGGTTGTGTTCGCCTACCAACTGGAACCCGGCCTGGATAGTTTCGGAGCAGCGCAAGCCAGCTTGTTCCTGGTTGCCATAACCATCCTTGCCGCTATTGGCGTGCATCCCATTATCGGCATAGCCACCTCAAGTCCTTTGCTGTTACCGATTGTCGATGACCCGAACCTGCTAGGTATGCTCTACCTAATGTGCTGGTCAACCGGTGTCATGGTCTCGCCCCTGTCTGGCATACACTTGGCAATGCAGGGAAGATACGGGGTAGTCGCACACAAAATCGCCCAGGCTAATATCGGCTTTCTTCTACCGATGTTGCTGATTGAAATTGCAGCCCTCTTCATTTTCGAATGGTTCACGGCATGATGTTTTGCGTTGCCGGCGCGACAAGGCTAAAATAGCCGGCTCAAATTGTCCAGACGGACACCGCAACCTGAGGAGCGTTGCGACAGATCACCAACGGTGCATCTGCCAGGCTCAGGTTGACGGCACAAATAGCAACGGCGCTCAGTGTGAATTCTAATTGAGGAGACTCTAGAGATGAACGCTGTTGCGGAATCAGATCAGAACTACATTGTTGCCGACATGTCACTTGCCGCCTGGGGCCGCAAGGAGATTGCTATTGCCGAAACCGAGATGCCCGGTCTCATGGCACTGCGTGAAAAATTCGGTGATGAACAACCCCTGAAAGGCGCTCGCATTGCAGGCAGCCTGCATATGACAATCCAGACCGCCGTGCTTATCGAGACACTGGTTGCACTGGGTGCCGAGGTGCGCTGGGCATCATGTAACATTTTTTCAACCCAGGATCATGCTGCTGCGGCCATCGCAGAAGACGGCATTCCGGTATTTGCCTTCAAGGGCGAAAACCTCAATGAATATTGGGACTATGCTCACCGCATCATGGAATGGCATGACGGCGGCACACCGAACATGATTCTCGATGATGGTGGTGATGCCACCCTGCTGGTCGCCCTCGGCGCCAAGGCAGAAAAGGATATTTCAATTCTCGACAACCCCGGCAGCGAGGAAGAGGTATCTCTCTACAATGCCATCAAGGAGAAGCTGAAAACATCACCGGGTTGGTACAGTCGCATCATGGAGAATATCCAGGGCGTTACTGAAGAGACAACCACCGGCGTACATCGTCTCTACCAGATGCAGAAAAGCGGTGAACTCTACTGCCCTGCCATCAACGTCAACGACTCGGTCACCAAGTCGAAATTCGACAACCTCTATGGCTGCCGTGAGTCACTCGTCGACGGCATCAAGCGCGCAACCGATGTCATGGTTGCCGGCAAGGTTGCCCTCGTATGTGGTTATGGCGATGTCGGCAAGGGTTCGGCACAGTCGCTGCGCGGTCTTGGCGCGACTGTATTGATTACCGAGATTGATCCCATCTGTGCCCTGCAGGCGGCAATGGAAGGCTATCGCGTCGTCACCATGGATGAGGCATGTGACAAGGTTGATATTTTCGTTACCGCAACCGGTAACTACCATGTCATCACCCACGACCACATGGCGAAGATGAAGGACCAGGCCATCGTCTGCAACATCGGTCACTTCGATAACGAAATCGATGTCGCAAGTCTTGAAAAGTATGAGTGGGAAGAGATCAAGCCACAGGTCGATCACATCATCTTCCCGGATGGCAAGCGCATCATCTTGCTTGCACAAGGTCGCCTTGTGAATCTCGGTTGCGCAACAGGCCACCCGAGTTTCGTCATGTCCAACTCCTTCACCAACCAGGTATTGGCACAGATCGAGCTGTGGACAAAAGCTGACGAATACCCAACCGCCGTCTATACGCTGCCGAAACACCTTGATGAAGAAGTTGCACGTCTTCACCTTGAGAAGATCGGCGCCGACATGACGACACTGACAGATTTCCAGGCCGACTATATCGGCGTGGCTGTCGATGGCCCCTACAAGCCGGATCACTACCGTTACTGATCACGGACCGAAAAATGACAGCACAAGATAATACAAAACAGTTCAGTTTCGAACTCTTTCCGCCGAAGACGGAAAAAGGCATCGAGAAAATGCGGCAGACAGTCACGCAGCTGAATCTTCTCAAACCAGCTTACTTCTCCGTCACCTACGGTGCGGGTGGCTCGACCCAGTCAACCACCTTTGCCGCGGTTGACTGGCTTCGCAGTGAAGAGATTGAGACGGCACCGCACATCTCCTGTATCGGCGCTTCAAAAGATGAAATTGATTCGCTGCTGCAACGCTATATCGGCCAGGGTATTACTCGCCTGGTCGCGCTGCGTGGTGACCTGCCGTCCGGTGCAGGTCTTGGTGAGATACATGATTTCAGCCATGCAGATGAACTGGTTGCCTACATTCGTGAAACCACGGGCGATCATTTCCATATCGAGGTAGCCGCCTATCCGGAATTTCATCCGCAGGCGACCGATCCATTCAAGGATATCGAGTATTTTGCAAACAAAGTCAGCGCCGGTGCAAACGCGGCGATAACGCAGTATTTCTACAATGCGGATGCCTATTTCCGTTTTGTCGATGCCTGCGAGGCGCTGAATGTCACGGTTCCCATCGTGCCCGGTATCATGCCCATTACCAACTACAGCTCACTAGCCCGTTTCTCGGATTCATGTGGTGCCGAGATCCCGCGCTGGATCAGGCGTCGTCTTGAAGCTTTTGGTGATGATACCAACAGCATCCGCTCTTTTGGTGCAGATGTGGTTTCGGATATGTGTGAACGCCTTATTGCCAACGGTGCACCCGGATTGCATTTCTACACCATGAACCAGGCAGGGGCGACACAAATACTCTGCGACAGGCTCGGCATCACAGGCTGATTGCGATGACGGTTCCGCGCATCTTCATCGATTGCGAACTACAGGATGCCGGTCTGCTGGAACTTCCACGGGAAGCTGCTCACCACCTGTCTACTGTCCTCAGGCGCAAGCCCGGGGACAGACTGACTCTATTCAACGGCAATGGATACGAGTACAACGCAAGCATAGAGTCACTTGAAAAGCGCCATGTCAATGTGCGCCTCGATGGGCGGGCGAACAGCTGCCATCATCGTGAATCACCTCTGCATATTCATGTCGGACTTGCCCTGACAAAAGGTCAGAAAATGGACCTTGCCATCCAGAAACTGGTTGAACTGGGCGTTAACCGCATCACACCACTGGTAGGCTCACGCTCTGTCGTTAAACTTGATCAAAAGCGTGAAGCAAGCCGCCTGGCACACTGGCACGGCGTGATCATTTCTGCATGCGAACAATCTGGTCGCTGCATCATTCCGGAAATTAGCGATGTCTGCAGTATCGACGAGTGGCCCGGTCTGTGCATGGAGGATATGCGCCTGATACTTGATCCGAGGGCGTCAGTCAGCATGAGGGAGCTGACAGATTTTCACTCCGTTGCCCTTGCAGTAGGCCCCGAAGGAGGCTTCAGCAACGATGAGGTGATGAGTCTTGTTGGCCAGGGTGTGCAGTCTGTACGCCTGGGAAACCGGATACTGCGTGCTGAAACAGCACCGCTTGCAGCAGTTTCTGTCTTGCAGACGCTGCACGGGGATTTTTGTTAGTCGAGCGCCAGCTGCTGATTGACCGAGTGGCCAATCTTTTCCATATCCGGAATCCAAACCAGGTCTCCCTGGTGGCGTGACGACAGGGCGAACTCACTCTTTTCCTGGGCTGCAGGAAGCCGCCTGCCATCTTCGACAACAAGTACACGAGGAACACTCTCGAGCACAATGCCGATCGCCGGGTGCTGTTGACTGTTATCAAGTGCGTTACAAATAGCAACTTTCGCCTTTGCTCCGGGCTCTCCGAATGGTCTGCCGACAACTGATTCGAGTGCGATAACCGGCACACTGAACTGATGCCAGTCAATCAGGCCGAGAATTTCGATTTCACCCTGTGGTCTTTCAATCGCCTCGGTCTCACTGAAAGATACGATTTCGGCTATCCCTGCCTGCGGCAGGACTGCCGTGGCCCCCTGTAGTGGTAACACGAGAGTTCGTACAGGATCCTTGCTACTCATTCTCCTGCTCCTCGCTGTGCAGCAATTCATCGAGTTTTTCCATCAACTCCTTCTCCTTGTATGGTTTGACAAGAAAAGCATCGACGCCAAGTTCATTTGCCTGCTGCCGATGCTTGCCACCAGAACGGGATGTAATCATGATCACCGGCAGCTCTTCTGTTTCAGGCGAAGCACGCAAATGACGGGTAAATTCAAATCCGTCCATGCGTGGCATTTCGATGTCCACCAACACCAGGTCAGGACGAGTCCGTTTCAACTTTGTCAGCGCATCGAGACCGTCGTTCGCCGTGATGACCTGATACTCCTTGCGCTCAAGCATGGAAGTGACAAATTTGCGCATGGTAACCGAATCGTCTACCGCGAGGATCACTCCCCTGCCCCTCTCACTTTCAGAAACAATCGCATCAGGTGGAACGATGGCGTCAGGGTCAAAGGCATCAAGCAATACACCAGGATCGACAATCAGTGCCACCTCGCCACTGGCGAGAACTGTTCCACCGTTTATCCAGGGAACGGACTCCAGCTGTACTCCGACACTCCTGATGACAATCTGGCGGTTACCGTAAAGATCACCCGCAAACAGAGCTACAGGCGATTCGCCACGCAACAGTACCAGTGGCAGCCATTTTCTCTTTTCGTCGATGACATAGGAAGTTTCAGAAGCCAGAAGATGATCAAAGCGCCTTAAAGGATAAGTCTGCCCATTGTAGTCGATACCAGGCATACGGCCTTTCATGCATGCCTCAACCTCGCTACTGTCAACACGCACAACGGCTTCTATCATCGAATCAGGAATGGCATAGCAGGCATTATCCAGCTTGAGAATCAAGGCATCCATGATTGCGCGATTGCACGGTAAATGGATAACAAAACGTGCGCCACCATCTACTGATTCAGCAATACGCAGGCGGCCACCCAGTGCATCGATACCACTCGCTACCACATCAAGCCCCACACCACGTCCTGAAACCTGGTCTACCTCCTCGCTGGTGGAGAAACCCGGAGTGGTGATGATGCGTGTCATCTCCTCATCAGAGAGGCTGCTTTTCGATTCGACCAAACCGAGCTCATGTCCATGGACGGCAATCTTTTCACGGTCAAAACCACGCCCGTCATCGCTAAAGCCAAGTATGACTTCCATGCCATGGCGGTGGATGTCCAGCGTCAGCTTGCCGTTCTTGCGCTTGCCTGCCTCTTCACGCTGCCGTGGCATTTCAATACCATGGAAAAGCGCATTGCGCACCAGGTGCTCCAGCAACGGCATAATGCGTTCAAGCATATTTCTGTCAATCTGCAGCTGCTGGCCCGATACCGTCAGGCGTGCTTTTTTGTCGAGATCTGAAGAGACCTGCCTGACAAGGCGCTGCAGGCGCGGCACCTGGGTTTCAAATGCCAGTGTGCGACTATCGATCAACTGGTGATAGAGATTTGTCGAGAGATCCGTATGCCTTGACAACAAGTGCCCCGACTCCTGCTGAACAATATCGATACTCTTTTTGATCGACGAGAGATCATGCCTGGTTTCAGCAAGAGCGCGCGACACCTCGTGGATCGATGTAAATCTGTCCAGTTCAAGCGGGTCGAAATTTTCATCTGTTGTCGAGGGAACCGGTTCATTCTGGTTGAGAATGTGTGATTCGGTTTCATTCTCCATGCGACGTAACTGTTCACCCAGGCGCATGACAGTCCGTCCGAGTTCAGTCAAGTCAGACGAGACTCGATTTTTCTGCTCTTGCAGACGGGAGCCAAAAGCCATGAGTTCGGCAAATCCACTCGACATATCTTCCAGCAGCTTGAGTGGAACCCTGATGCTTCTTTCTGCACTCTCGTCGACTGCTCGCGAGGTATGTGAGACTGCAGGCGGGTAAGAGGTGACTGCAGCCGGGATTCCGATAAATTCATCATCGAAACCCTCCTCTATTGCTATTCCCTCGACTTCTTCATCTACTTCATCTTCTTCCGGGATCTCTTCCCCGGTCACTTCATCTACTTCGTCTTCTTCCGTGATCTCTTCCCCGACTTCTTCCTCTACTTCGTCTTCTTCCGGGATCTCTTCCCAGGCATCTTCCTCTGCTTCATCTTCTTCCGTGACATCTTCCTCAATCTCTTCCTCGGCTTCACCTTCTTTCGCGACCTCTGCCTCAATCTCTTCTTCAGGCGCTTCAGACTCAACCGTCTCTTCGATACTCTCTTGATCGTCTGCAGCCTCTTCCTGTATCGAAGTTTCCTGTACAACTTGTTTGTCAGCTTCACCCTCATCCGGCGAGGATGAAAGATCGGTGATATCGAGTTCCTGAAGTGATGTGCTGAATTCAGCGGCAGAGGGAACAGCTTCACTCGTTAACGATTCAACTTGTGTCGTGAGTAGATCAACAGCTTCCCGGGCAAGTTTGTAAACCTGCTCCTGGCCAAGTGCTGATTGAGATTCTGCATTGATCAGCATGCTTTCAACTGCATGGCTAAGATGGCCAATCTGCTCCTGTTCGACCAGGCGTGAAGAGCCTTTCATAGTATGCAGATAGCGTCTGAACTGCTGAACCATTTCAGCATTCAGTCTCTCTTCAGGTAAATTCGCGAAGAGTGTCTCAATCTGTTCGAGCAACTCGCTTGCTTCAGCACGAAAAGTCTCCAGCAGTTCCGGATCAGGATCTCCTTTCTGATCCCAGGCCGCCTCACTCCCCTGCTCCTCTACAACAGGCAGCTCTTCCACGATGATAGCTACTGACTCTTTTGACTCTTCCTGTGATATCTCGGATTCTTCCAGCGCCTCTTCCAGCAGTGCATCCACTGATGCATCCGATGCAACAGACTCTTCAGGCAATTGCGAACTCACACGTAGAGACAGAACGTCAAGCTCCGGCTCCAGGCGATACATCGTCTCATCAATGAAGGCACTCACTTTCACAGAAGTATCACATGCATAAGGGAGCAGCTCGATGTAACTTGCTATCCCGCCAAGCACCTCGGCAAATGGTGTCAAAACACTTTCGGGCAAGCGACTGAATCCCGCATCGAGTCTATCGGCAAAACGTTCTAAACGAGTTGATAGCCACTCATCATTGACACTTGAAACCAGGCCAGCTGTTCGGCGAAGTCTACCGATAACCGCGTTGAGAAAATCTGATGCATCTGAACCCGGATGATACGCCTTGAGACTGCGTTCAATCTGCTCTACAAGCTCACCCGCTTCCTCTGCAGCTTGCCTGCGCTGCATCAGCTCATCGCCATGTAAGTCCTTGCCCAGAAGAGTCGCAAACAGACCAGAATTCTCACTCTCTTGTGACAGCTGAAGCAGGTCATCACCTGTTTGCAGTAAAAGCTGCTCACATGCCTGCAGGGGAGCATCAGCAATTCTGTGGGTAACGGAATCATCAAGCGGTTGTTGTACAGCGACCATACTCTCCTGTAATTCGCCAAAACCGAGTAATCCCGTAACATCCGCAACCGCATCAATGCGATGACGTATGGCATGCAGGCTCTCCTTGTCCCGGTTGACTGCACGCCGGTAATAACTGAGCCGCTTCATGGTCGATGCAATCTCTCTCGACATTGCATCACTAATCGCATCAAGTTCCGCTGAAATTGCCTGGGCATTGTCGGACTTATCCTGGTGCAGGGCGACAAGCCCCTCGTCCAGTCCATACTCTTGCTTGAGACTGCCAAGATGCATCAGTGATTCGTCATCGATCTGCGCAACATAGTAGAGCAGGTTCCTCAACAGCCCAATCGGGTAGTTGGCACGAACCTCATCCTCTCCGTGGCGCAGAATAGTGCGAATCAGGCCATCAATTTTTGCAACAACAAGGCGGCTGGCAAGTGCCGTTCCGGACGGCTGACCGGAGAGATGATTAGCAAGCACGCTTGCTGGAAGGAAGAGACGTTGTACGGGAGCGGAAGCCTTGTCAGCAGCCTGCAGGAAGAATTCTGCCAGTTCAGCAAAGCCGTGTGCTGCTTCCCCTCGGTAGCATTCGAGCAGGCAGCGATGGAACTCTCCTCGCTGCTGATTGAGATAATCGATCAGGGAGTCGTCACCGGGTACCGGTTCGCACAGATCAAGCAGCAGGATCTCATCCAGCCGGGGAATAAAAATCACTGTCTCCGAGGGCAGCGAGGCATCACGTGCAGCACGTAATTCATTTATCTGGGGCATCAGGTGGAGAGGGATATCCAGGCCACCACTGACGAGCATGTCAAGGTGCTTCTCCAAGGCCTTGAGCCCGGATGTCAACACGATCAGCGTGCCACGCTGATCAAGAATCTTTTTATCCTGCAAGCGTTGAACGACCTTGTCCAACTCATCAAGCAACATCTCTGCACCATGCAGACGGCTGAACTTTACGACATTACGTAGTTGTCGAACCGCCATTGACGCATCGTTCAACTCAGCAGGCTCACCACTTTCAGAAAAGTTTGAAAACGCCCTCGTGGCTGCTGTCAGTAGCTGATGGAGTCCCTCGATAACCCATACCACCTGCGGCTTACTGCAGGAGTTCATGACATTATCCGGTGAATCACTGTGTGGGGTTCCAGGCAGCATTATGATTAACCGTTCTTGTCAATATCGGGTAGTCGAAAACCGGAGATCGCTTCCTGCAATTCTGTTGTCAGCCTGTCGAACTCCTGCATGGCTGATTTTGCCAACCTGGTATCTTTTTGTGCGGACTCTGAGCTTTTGCTGATTGAATTGACTACCACGCCTAACTCAACAATTGCCTTTGAGCGATCATCTGCTCGACCCAGCAATTGCTGGGTAATCTGAACAGTCTTATCAGAAACAGTGTTGATTTGATCGAGCACTTTTCCGGTATCTTCAGCAAGTCGTGCACCTTCGACTATGCCGCCGGTACTCGTCTCCATTGACTCTACAGCGTCACGCGTATCGGTCTGAATACTGCTAACCAGCGCATCGATCTGATGCGTAGCCTCGGTTGAGCGTTCCGCAAGGCGCTGCACTTCATCGACAATAACAGCAAAACCACGCCCCGCCTCTCCTGCACTTGCGGCCTGCATTGCAGCGTTCATTGCCAGGATATTGGTCTGTTCTGCGATATCCTCGATCAGCTCCGTAATCTCGCCAATCTGCTGCGAGCTTTCACCGAGACGCTTGATGCGCCTTGCCGTATCCTGTATCTGCCCACGCACCCTGTTCATCGATTCGATGGTGTTGCCGGCAACACGACTTCCCTCACCCGCAAGCTTGCCTGACTCGGATGCAACGGTAACTGACTCCTTGGCTGCGGATGACACCTGTTGCATTTCAACTTCAAGTTTTCCTATTCTGTCATTTACATCGGCACCCATCTCAACCTGCTTTTTCATATGCTGCTCAAGAACCAGTGCAGCCTGGCGAGTCAGACGCGTGTTGCCACGCATTGAAGCTGTTGCGCCTTGAATAGCAGAGACCAGGTCACCGAGTTGCTGAATCGTGTAATTGATGGGTGTAGCCAGCATTCCCGTCACTTCAGACGACTCACTGGCCCTTACAGTCAGGTCACCGTCAGTGAGATCAGCCAGTTCATCAAGCAGAGCCATGTTTTCCTGACGGTATTGTTCATATTCGACCTGTCCTTCCGGATCCTTGCAATCTGCATCAGTCACCAGCCTGACCATGATCAGAATAATCAGTAATCCACTGATGACAGCAAGAATCCAGGCAACCCGGGGGCCAACTCTGATACCTGATATAGACATACGCCCGGGAACCTGGCTATAACTGTCTATCAGGCCTTTTAGCCCCGTATCCAGTCGACCAGAAACCCGTTCAACTTCCGATAGTGAGTCAAGAACAGGTCCCAGTAGTGCCATCTGAGAAATGAGGGCAACACTATTGTCATGACCCTGGCTGATGGTATCGGCGAGCTTATCCAGTTCCGCGCGAGCCTCGTCATCCTCGACCTTGTCAATTCCGAGAACCGTATTACCTTCCACCATGCCATCGAGCACCTGGGAGAGTGAAGCAGCATCCTGGCCAATACTTTCGAACGACTTTGGCGTTCTGTCGTTTGAATTGAATAGCCCTCCCAGATGTCGCAACAGACGCTCTGTGACGTGCAACTGGTGAATCGCAAGATAGACCTGGTTTTTGGGCGCCGCGATTTTCTCAAGTCTGAGGACAACACGCAGGATGCCTTCCTGTATCTGCTGGAACTGCTGCATGGTTGTTTCGATAAGAGATGATGTCTCTCTCACTTTTTCTTCACTGTTGAGCAAACCATCGATTTGGCCACGCATCTCGAGCCATGCTATTTCGACTTCATTTAACGTGCTTCTCACCACTGCAGGTGAAGGCGACAGACCTGTGACAGAATTTCCGTTCTTCAATTCCCCGAGAAGCAGCTCATACTCTTCGCGAGTGCTGCTGAGAAGCGGAAATGCATCCATATCTCCACTTGCTGCCGTATCCAGGTGACGCAAAGACTCCTCGACAACACGCTGTTGCTCGAGCGTATTCAAAAGGTAAGCCTCGTTATCTGATGCTGACGAGCCAATATGAACCAGGGTTGCTACCAGCAATGCAAGTGCAATGATTAATAGTACTGCCAGGTTCGGGACAACCATTCCCCGTGATTCTTCCTGATTTTTCATAGTCTGTTTCTTAGGTTTACTGTGATTGATTCTCAGGTGACCGCCTGCCGGAAATCCTGGTTCGTGACCAGCCACTCCATGTCGAGCAGCTTCCAATCTCGTTCCTCTGCCCGAATTGACTCACCTTCACCGGTCAGTTGCTCCATGCTATCCAGATAGATCAGGCCGTGTGCCATTGGAACTATCAGGCCTGTGCGAAGATCAGCATGATCAATCACGAGTACACGAGCAGCGCTGGAAAGATGAACCGACTGTTGGCACAGGAACTGCTGAAAGTCGACCAGCGGTAATAGCGCCCCACGTACATTTGCCAATCCTGCCATCCACTTTTTCACACCGGGAACCGGAACGAAATTTTCCGGAATCCTGATGATTTCAGGAACTGAAGCGAGAGGTGCAAGGTAATCGGTACCACACAAGCTGAAACCCACAAAGGCTTCCCTGCGGCTCTCCACTTCAACCTGAAACAGCGGATTTTCCTGAGCTGCCAGTTGCATGTTCCTTAGAAGTGCAATAGGTGAGGAAACTGATTGTCCGCTTTTTTTATTCGACACAGGTCAACTCTCTCAGGATGCAGGCAATTGTGTACGAACTTCGCGCAGGAGTTCATCGCCGGAAAAAGGCTTGGTGAGGAAACTTGTCGCTCCTGCGAGGTTTCCTCTCGCCCTGTCAAAAGGGCTATTTGAGCCAGACAGCATGATGATGGGTATATCACAGGTTAATGCATTCTGCTTGAGCAGGAGACAAGCCCGGTAGCCATCAAGACGCGGCATATTGATATCCATGAGTATGATATCTGGCACATGGTCAGACACAGCCCCAAGCGCATCGAAGCCGTCGGCAACACTGATCACATCAAAACCGGCCTGGGTCAAAAGCAGTTCCGCACTGCGACGGATTGTGAGGCTGTCATCTACCAGCATCACTGTGCGATTCTGTTTCCCCTGTTCACTCACAGCAGGTGCTTCCCATTCGGTTCTTTTGAAGGCGCCGACCCACGCTGGGCGGCTGTTCTCAGGCAATTTGCGCCATTATACAGGCTTTGCCCGGTGGTAAAACGTTTCCCTCCCTTATTTTGACGAGGTAAATTCTGCACATGCAGGGAGTGTTCACGAACAACAACCGTGTAGCTATCTATGGCACAATAAAAAGATATTAAAGACAATATACAGGTACGGTTTTGACCCAGTTGTCAGTCGGGATCCTGATGGATCCTATTGAGTCTATCAAGAGATACAAGGACAGCAGTTTTGCAATGCTGCTCGAGGCGCAGAGGCGTGGCCACAAAATCTGGTACATGGAGGCGAGTGACCTCTCACTCGTCAATGGCCGGGCATGGGCCAGGCAGAGATCACTGAGCGTCACCGACAGCGATAACGAGTGGTTCAGTTTCGGCGAGGGACGGCATGTACCACTTTCGCAATGCGATACCATACTGATGCGCAAGGATCCGCCATTTGATATCGGTTATATCACCCTGACATGGTTTCTCGACCTGGCCGAAAGCGAGGGAACACTGGTCGTAAACCCTCCAGCAGCACTGCGCAACTTCAACGAAAAACTTGCGATCAGCCATTTCCCACAATTCTGTACGCCTGCACTGGTTTCAGGCAATTCTGATGAATTGAAATCCTTCCTCGAAACGCACGGTGAAATTGTCGTCAAACCGATCGATACCATGGGTGGGGAATCGATATTCAAGCTGCAACACGGCGATCTCAATACCAATGTCATACTGGAAACTGTGACCAACCGGAGCAGCCGTGTAATCATGGCACAGGGCTTCATCCCGGAAATCAGTGCTGGCGACAAGCGCATCCTGATCGTTGATGGTAAACCCGCCCCCTATGCTCTCGCCCGTATACCCAGCGAGGATGAATTCCGTGGCAATCTTGCTGCCGGTGGAACAGGCGCTGGTCAGCCACTCAGTGAACGCGACTTGGAAATTGCATCAACAGTCGGAGAGTTTCTGCGAGAACAGGGCATCCTGTTTGCCGGCATCGATGTCATTGGTGATTACCTGACTGAAATCAACATCACCAGCCCCACCTGCATCCGTGAACTTGATGCGCAATTTGACCTCAATATCAGTGCAGACCTGTTTGATGCCATCGAAGAGAGATGCGCAGGCGCCAGCTAGCACTACAGAAGCATGCGTAATTTTTCAGAACTGACAATCGACTGGAACCGGATCAGCCTTGGGCATACGCTGCTTGCGGCAACTCTGCTGCATGCGGTCGGAATACTCGTTCTCAATTTCGATTTCAGTCCGGCAGACACCTCCATCGATACAAAACTGGAAATCACCGTGGTCAGGCCGAATCCAGACGCCGAGGAACCTGAAATTGCAGACTTCCTCGCAACCGCGTCACAACTTGGCAGCGGCAACACCCAGGAACGTGAAAAACCGACCCAGAGCAATGCCATGGAAGCGCCTTTTGAAATACAGACTGACATTATCAACAAGGCGGAATACTCACCTCCACAGGTGGATGAGATGGCAAGGTCGGATGACACACCGATCATGACTGTTTCCAAACCACGCCCGGACCAGGTGAGTCAGCAGCCCGACAAAAACCAGCTCACGGAAAGACAGCAGACACCGGCACAGCTGCTTGCCAATACACAGAAACGCATCGAACGTCTTACCGCAGAACTCGATGAGAAGACACGTGCATATGCCAAGATTCCCAAGCGCGGGTTTATTTCAGCCTCCACCAAGGCACACATCTACGCTGAATACATGGAGCAGTGGCGCAGAAAAATTGAGCGCACCGGCAAGATCTACTACCCGGCCGGTGCTTCCGGCAAGGTGCTGGTTACTATCACCGTCACAGCGGATGGCACACTACGGGACGTGCAACTCCAGGAACCATCCAATTCTTCAGTTATCAATGATGCCGCACTTGAAATTGCCCGCCTGTCAGCCCCATTTCCTCCTTTTAATGAAGAACTCAGAAAAAAGCATGATGAACTGGTTATCAGTCGCACCTGGTATTTCCTTGATGATGGCTCTCTTGAAACGAGGATCAATTGAATGAACAAGCTCACGGATCACTTTCTGATTGCAATGCCGGGACTGATGGATCAGAACTTTTTCCAGTCGGTCACCTATATTGTCGAGCACAGTGAAGACGGTGCCATGGGTATTGTCATCAATCATCCACTCGAAATTACCCTTGAAGAGATGTTCGGGCAGTTAAAGATCGAAGCCTCGCCAGGCACAAAAGCCCTCGGAAATTCCCTCTATCTCGGAGGCCCGGTACAGGAAGACAGGGGCTTCGTCCTGCATGACGGGGATGCTGTTACCTGGGCATCATCACTGCAGATAGAAAAAGCGCTGTGCGTCACCACCTCGAAAGATATCCTCGAGGCTATTGCCCAAGGCAATGGTCCACGCAACAGCCTGGTGGCACTTGGCTATGCCGGCTGGGCAGCCGGTCAGCTGGAGAGGGAAATCTCTGAAAACAGCTGGCTCTCCGGGCGTGCCGACAAGGACATCATTTTCAATCTGCCAGTTGAGAAACGCTGGTCTGCAGCTGAGCAACTGATCGGCGTGGATATTTCCCTGTTAAGCTCGGAAGCCGGTCACGCATGAGCACAGACAAACCGGTATCAACACTTCTCGGTTTTGATTATGGCACCGTCAGGATCGGCGTGGCAGTCGGACAAACCCTGACTGGTACGGCAAATCCTCTTGAAACAGTCAAAACAATCAATAGCAAACCTGACTGGGTGCGAATTGCCGCAATTATTGATGAGTGGAAACCCGGCGCACTTGTTGTTGGTCTGCCGTACAATATGGACGATACTGAATCAGAGGTTGCCGAAAAAGCAAAACGCTTTGCCAGACAACTGAATGGCCGTTTTCATCTGCCGGTGCACATGATTGATGAACGCCTTACCTCTGTCGAGGCACAACGTCACCTTGGTGCAGATGCCGAAACGAGTGGTGAACTGGATGCAGCAGCTGCCAGCCTGATACTCGAAACCTGGCTGAACCAATAAAACAGACAAAGTAGACTATTATGGAATTACAATCATTTCTCTCGCACGAAGGCATCCTCAGCGTCATCGACGGCATGGCACAAAAAACCCGTGCCCTGGCTGAGCAGCGCAACCTTGAAAATTTCGCCATCATCGGAATACGAACAGGTGGTGTCCTTGTCGCAGAGGCACTGCACGAAAAGCTGGGTATAACAGAACCGCTGGGCACCCTGGATATCGCTTTCTACCGTGACGATTTCAGCCAGATCGGTCTCAACCCGGAAGTCAAACCATCACAGATTTCCTTTGATATCGATGGCCGCCATATCCTGCTGGTAGATGACGTTATCCATACAGGCCGCACCATTCGTGCCGCACTCAACGAGATATTTGATTACGGGCGCCCTGCGTCGGTTACGCTCGCCGCACTGGTTGACCGTGACGGCAGAGAACTGCCGGTACAGGCCGATATCATTGGCCTGGAAGTCACCCTCACATCCAACGAACAGATCAAGCTGACCGGCGAGGATGATATGGAACTGGTCATCGGGTCACGACAATGAGATAATCCGCGCCATGAATTCAGCCAATCTGCAACTCGATGACAACGGAAGCCTGAAACACTTCCTTACTATCGACGGCCTGAAACGGGAACACCTCGTCTCAATTCTCGATGTTGCAGAATCATTTCTCAATGTCAGTGACCGCAGTGTAAAAAAGGTGCCGGCTCTGCGCGGCAAGGTTGTTGCCAACCTCTTTTTTGAAAACAGCACACGCACAAGAACAACTTTCGAACTGGCTGCAAAGCGTCTCTCTGCCGACGTACTCAACCTGAATATCAGCGTCTCTGCCACAGCCAAGGGCGAAACCCTGCTGGACACATTGCGCAATCTTGAAGCGATGCATGTCGACATGTTCGTGATTCGACACGCCGACAGTGGTGCTGCGCATTTTATTGCACAACATGCACGCCCCGGAGTCAGCGTAATCAACGCCGGTGACGGCAGACATGCCCACCCGACACAGGCGATGCTCGACGTCTTTACCATTCGCCAGATGAAAGGAGATTTCACACCGCTGAAGGTCGCCATTATCGGTGACATACTTCACTCACGGGTCGCACGCTCACAAATTCTTGCTCTCAACACTCTCGGTGTTTCCGAGGTACGCGTTATCGCACCGAAAACACTGCTACCGCACGATGCACGTGAGTCACTTGGCGTACATGTCTTTCACGATCTCGAGGAAGGCATTACAGATGCCGATGTCGTCATCATGCTGAGACTGCAGAAAGAGCGTATGGACGGCGCCCTGCTCGCTTCTGAACAGGAGTATTTTCAGCGCTTCGGTGTCACCCAGGCACGTATGAAACTGGCCAGTCCCGATGCCATAGTGATGCATCCGGGCCCGCTTAACCGCGGAGTTGAAATCGAGTCGGAAGTTGCAGATGGCCCGCAGTCCGTCATCCTTGAGCAGGTCAGCAATGGTATTGCGATTCGAATGGCCGTCATGGCAATGGCAATGAACCCACGCGCACTGGGTGGAGAAAGCGCATGAAAAGCGAACGCATCAGCATCACAGCGGCACGCCTTCTTGATCCGCAAACCGGTCTTGACCAGACAGGTGATCTACACATCGCCGATGGAAGCATCTACGCGATAGGTGAAGCACCGGATGACTTCACTCCCGACAGACAAATTGACGCTTCAGGGCTAACCCTGGTTCCCGGTTTTATCGATCTCAACGCAAGACTGCGCGAGCCAGGCGATGAGAAGAAAGGCACTATTGTTTCCGAAACCCGGGCTGCTGCACGTGGCGGGGTTACAACCGTGATCTGCCCACCTGATACGTCACCCGTTATCGATACTCCTGCAGTTGCCGAACTCATCCGGCGCCGGGCAAAAATGAGCGCCAACAGTCGCGTCCTCTCGACCGGTGCCATGACAGTCGGACTCGAGGGCAACCGCCTGACAGAGATGGCGGCACTGGTCACCGGTGGCTGTATCGCGATCAGCAATGCACGCTTTCCTCTTGCCAACAGCCTGGTGCTGCGGCGAGCGATGGAGTATGCATCAACCTGGGATATCCCGCTGTTTCTGCAGCCGCTCGATCACGAACTCGCCAATCACGGCATTGCTCACGAGGGCAAGGTGTCAGCTCGACTTGGACTCCCTGGCATCCCGTCAAGTGCTGAATGTATAGCCGTTTCAGGCATGATTGAACTGGCTCGCTTTACGGGTGCACAACTCCACCTGCAGCAAATTTCGACAGCAGCTGCTGTTGATATGATTGCTACAGCACAATCGGAAGGATTGCCAATCACGGCCGATGTCGCAGCTCACCAGCTTCACCTGACTGAACTGGATGTTGACGAATTCAATTCCAACTGCCACCTGCTGCCACCTCTTCGCACTCAGGAAGATCGTGATGCCCTGCGCCGGGGAATTGCCGATGGAACCATCTCGGCAATCTGCTCGGCACATGAACCACACGAACCGGATGCCAAAATGGCGCCCTTCCCCTCGACAGAACCAGGGCTTTCCGGACTGGAAACGCTGTTTCCACTGACGCTGAAACTGGTCGATGAGAATATTATTACCCTGCAACGTGCACTTGAACTGCTGATCGCCGGGCCGGCCAGGATTGCACGCCTGCCGATGGGAAAGCTTGCTGTTGGCCAGGAGGCTGACCTATGTCTCTACGATGCAGAATGCAATTGGCAATTCAAGGCTGATGAAATGCTCAGCGAAGGACAGAATACGCCTTTTGATGACTGGCGCTTCCTCGGTAAAATCAAACATACATTTTTTGAAGGTCGAATGACCTACACCAGTTAACACGATTCCCTATGCAAATGAAAAATCATCGCGATACCATCTTCGTTGAAGATGCACTCATCCTGTCGCACGAAGAGTATGAAGGTGAGCAGTTCGTTATGCGTGTACACGCACCAAAGTGTGCAGCTGAAGCCAAGCCCGGGCAGTTTTCCCACCTGCAGGTCGATCCACTGCAGCCGCTGAGACGCCCCATCTCCATCATGCGTGTCTCGGTTAAAGAGGGGTGGGTAGATTTCCTTTATAAACGCGTCGGCCAGGGCACGTCACTGCTTTCGCAGCGACAGGCAGGTGAAAACATCAGCATCATGGGGCCCATCGGTAACCGTTTTGAAATCGAATCGGGGCGTTCACTCCTGATTGGCGGAGGCGTCGGCATGCCACCGATGATTTTTCTTGCTGATGAACTGCGTCATCTTGATGGCCATAGTTGTTTTGCAGTACTTGGATCCGAGGTTCCATTCCCTTTCACTCCCAAACCCTCACAACATATCGTTGACGGCATGGACGAGGGAGTCATCGCGGCAATGCCGCTATTGGACGACTGGGGCATTGCATCGAGACTCGCCAGCCTGCAAGGTTATGCCGGGTGCCAGCAAGGCTATGTGACCGATGTGGCTCGCAACTATCTCGCACAACGGACAAGAGAGGAACTGGACGATACGACTATCTACAGCTGCGGACCCCATCCAATGCTGCAGGCCGTGGTCGACCTGGCGCGTGAATTCGATGTCAATGTTCAGACATCACTGGAAGAGTTCATGGCGTGTGCAGTAGGCGGCTGCGCCGGGTGTGTTGTACCTGTCGAAAGCGACAGTGGCGTACAAATGAAACGTGTCTGTGTCGACGGCCCGGTGTTTGACGGACGCCTGGTATTCTCTGAATCCTGAAAAAAAAGACCGGAGCAACTCTGCTCCGGTCTTGCTTTATTCAATCTCAATACTGGATGAGATCACTCTCCTGCTTACTTTAAAAAGCCCTCATCTTCCTCATCGTCATCTGATTTTTCAAGCTGGAACTGTTCATCAGCACCCGATTCAAGGGGGTTGCCACTCGCTTCAGCTGAAAGTTTGATCATCAGCCTCACCTCGTTGGATGAGTCAGCAAAACGTAAGGCATCCTCGTAACTGATTGTGCCTTTCTGGTAGAGGTTTACCAGCGATTTGTCGAATGTGACCATGCCCTGCTCTTCCGAGCGCTTCATCAGGTCCTTAACGTCATGGATTTCACCATTACGAATAAGATCCATCATGTAGGGTGTTCTCAACAGCAGTTCAACACAAACGGCCATGCGTTCACCACCGTCGATTCTTGGAATCAGTTGCTGACCGATAATCGCGTGCAAGTTGAAAGAGAGGTCCAGCAACAACTGGTTGCGGCGCTCTTCGGGGAAGAAGTTAATAATACGGTCAAGTGCCTGGTTGGCATTATTTGCGTGAAGTGTAGCGATACACAGATGTCCCGTCTCTGCAAAGGTGATGGCATGCTGCATAACTTCTCGCGAACGAATCTCACCGATCAGGATGACATCAGGTGCCTGTCGCAGGCTGTTTTTCAGGCCAATTTCGAATGACTCGGTATCAACGCCAACCTCGCGCTGGTTGACGATACAGCCATCGTGCGTATGGATATACTCAACCGGATCCTCAACTGTCAGTATATGTCCATGGGTGTTGTGATTGCGATACCCGACCATCGCCGCAAGGGTGGTGGATTTACCAGTACCGGTAGCACCTACACACAGCACCAGCCCACGCTGGATCATGGAGATTTCCTTGAGGGTATCCGGCAGTTCCAGCTCCTCAAACCTCGGAATATCAGCCTGGATATAACGAAATACAATGGACACCATGTCCATCTGGAAAAAAGCACTGACACGAAAACGTCCGACACCTTCAACGAAATGGGCAAAGTTTGCCTCACGTTCGGTAAAAAAACGGTCTTTCAGATAATCAGGCAGGATATTACTGACAATCGCCTCCGACTGACTAATCGTAATCTCTTTCTGACCAACTGGCTCAATGTTGTCATTGATTTTCAGTGACGGTGGACGGCCAACAGCAATGAAAACGTCCGACGCCTGTCGTTTCACTGCAAGTTCTAATAGTGGTGTAATATCCATCAGTGTGCCTCTCGGTTAGTCTTCAGCGTGCATCATTCGGGTACTGGCCACATCGCTGCTGATGACCCCGCTCTCAACCAGTTTTTTCAGATGCTGATCCATTGTCTGCATTCCCAGCGCCTGCCCTGTCTGAATTGCCGAATACATCTGTGGGACCTTGTTTTCTCGAATCAGGTTACGAATCGCAGAGGTTGCAATCATAATTTCCCAGGCAGCAGTACGGCCACCCTCTTTTTTCTTCAGCAAGGTTTGTGAAATGACTGAACGCAACGATTCTGACAGCATTGAGCGTACCATCTCTTTTTCTGCTGCCGGAAAAACGTCAATAACACGGTCAATCGTCTTGGCAGCCGAACTGGTATGCAGCGTGCCGAATACCAGGTGACCGGTTTCGGCTGCAGTCAGTGCCAGGCGGATCGTCTCGAGATCACGCAATTCGCCGACGAGTATCACGTCGGGATCCTCACGCAGTGCCGCGCGCAGAGCATCGGCAAAACTGGAAACGTGTGAGTGCACCTCTCGCTGGTTGATCAGGCACTTCTTGCTCTCGTGAACAAATTCAATCGGATCTTCGACAGTCAGTATGTGCTCGTATCTTTCCTTGTTGATATAGTCAACCAATGCTGCAAGTGTTGTGGATTTTCCCGAACCGGTTACCCCGGTCACTAGCACAAGGCCGCTTGGCACATTAACGATATCCTTGAAAGTATCAGGGCAGTTGAGGTCTTCAAGTGTCAGTATCTCGGATGGAATCAGACGAAAAACTGCACTGCTTCCACGATCCTGGGTAAATGCGTTGACACGGAATCGTGAGACCTTGGGAAGGTCGAAAGAGAAGTCTATCTGAAGATGCTCTTCATACTCACGACGCTGCCGGTCGTTCATGATATCCATGATCATTTCCTGCGCCTCTTCCTGCTCAAGCGCAGGGAGGTTGATGCGTCGGATATCTCCGTCGACACGGATCATCGGTGGAAGCCCGGCAGCGATATGCACATCGGATGCACCCTGCTTGACTGAAAAAGTGAGAAGATCTGTGATATCCATGTTCGCCATTTTTTCCTTTATAGTCAAAATAATTCAGGTTACCCTGAAACCGGTAAATACATCCTGCTCAATCATTGCATCACTAGGTATGTAAGCAATACTCTTGAGTAGTAAAATGCCAGATGAAGAGTTTTAATTCAAATGTTTATTACAGATAATGACACGAATTTCTGACAACCTTTCGACAATCAACGAGAGAATACACACAACTGCTCTCAGGTGTGGTCGCTCACCTGATGAAATCACGCTACTGGCAGTGAGTAAAAAGAAGCCTGTCGGAACGATCCGCGAGGCCTGGGACGCCGGTCAGCGTCGATTCGGTGAAAACTATGTGCAGGAGGCCATTGAGAAGATCACCGCACTGCATGATCTTCCTATCGAATGGCACTACATCGGCTCGATCCAGAGCAACAAGACTCGCCTGATTGCAGAAAATTTTGACTGGGTGCATGGAGTTGATTCACTCAGGCAGGCGCACAGGCTCAGCAGTCAGCGACCTGCTGATTTAAATCCACTGAATATCTGCCTGCAGATCAATATCAGCAACGAGGAATCCAAAGGTGGCATTGACATTCAGGAGACCGAATCAATCGCTACAGAGATCAGCAGGCTGCCAAATGTACAGCTGAGGGGCCTAATGGCACTACCGGCTCCAACGAATAACCTGCAGCAGCAGGCCGGTATATTCTCGCAGATGCAGCAGCTTTTTGAGCAACTCAACAGTAAAGGATTGAATCTCGACACTCTCTCGATGGGCATGTCGAATGACATGGAAGAGGCAATCCGCCACGGCGCAACCATCGTGCGTGTTGGAACAGCAATTTTCGGTCAACGTGACTGATAGAATTATTACAGCAAGAAACGAACGTTTAATCTGAGAGGTAAACCCTATGACAAACCGGACAATCGCTTTTATCGGCGCCGGCAACATGGCAGCAGCCCTGATCAAGGGACTGGTCGAAGATGGCTATCCTGCTGACAACATCATTGCATCAGATCCGGATCATAAACGTACTGATTTCATCAAGGAGTGCTGCGCAATCAGAACATTGGACGAAAACCGGACAGCCGTACTCGAGGCTGACGTCGTTGTTCTCGCAGTTAAACCACAGGCGTTGCCACAAATTGCGCGAGACATCGCTGGAGCTGTCGGCAACAGCAAACCCCTGATCATCTCCATTGCTGCAGGCATCCAGACCAAACACCTCGCAGAATGGCTCGGTGAAGACGTTGCCATCATCCGTACCATGCCAAACACACCAGCCATGCTGCAGACAGGAACGACAGGCCTGTATGCAAACCCGAATACAAATGAAGATCAGCGCAACCTGGCTGAATCCATCATGCGTGCGGTTGGTCTGACCTTGTGGGTTGACAGTGAAACCATGATGGACAGCGTTACTGCTGTATCCGGCAGTGGCCCCGCCTATTTTTTTCTGGTCATGGAACACATGATCAGTGCAGCCGAAAAAATGGGCATGGATCACAACTCGGCGAAGCTGCTGACACTGCATACGGCACTTGGTGCATCTCGTATGGCACTGGAGAATCCAGAGGACCCCTCGGTACTGCGCGAAAAAGTCACCTCTCCCGGAGGAACCACGGCCGCAGCGCTTGCAGTCTTCAATGAGAGCGGCCTGGAACAGATCATCGAGGATGCACTGACTGCCGCACGTGACCGCTCTATCGAGCTGTCAAGCCAGGTCAATGGAGAGCAGGCATAATGGAAGGCGGATATCTCTCTACACCGCTGCTATTCCTGATCCAGATCGGATTTGGTTTCTACACCATGCTGCTTCTGCTGCGTTTCCTGCTGCAGGCAACAAGGGCAGATTTCTACAATCCGATTTCACAGATGATTGTCAATTTCACTGCACCGGTGCTCAGGCAGTTTCGTCGCTTCATACCCGGCTACCGTGGACTTGATATCGCCTCGCTGGTCGCCGCATGGGTAGTAACTACAATTGAAAGCGTACTAATTCTTGCGATTGTCGGTTTTCAAGGATCACTGCTATCCGCACTCCCATGGGCGCTGCCACAACTGGTTTCCCTGCTCTTCACGATTTTTATTTTCTCCATCGTCATACAGGCGATCATGAGCTGGTTTCCCGCTACGCATGGACACCCGCTGCAGCAGCTTGTTTCTCAAATCGCAGCAACTGTCACAAACCCGGTCAGAAGACTCTTTCCCGTAGGTACTTCTGGTATCGATTTCACACCCATGCTGGCCATCATCGGACTGATAGTGCTGAAAATGCTTATCCTGCCGCCCCTGTTTGCTCTATTTGGTATACCGCCAATACTGCAAAGATGAGCGAGGCGTGGTATCGTTGGAAAGATAACAAGCTGTTCCTTAGACTGAAAATCCTGCCCAGGTCGAAAGGAAATGAATATGCAGGTCCCCATGGTGACCAGTTCAAGGTAAAAATTCTGGCACCCCCCGTTGATGGCAAGGCCAACAGCCACCTGATCAAGATGCTTGCGAAAGATTTTGGCGTGACGAGAAATGCCGTCACCCTGGTGAAGGGCGAAAGCAGCCGCGACAAGCTGGTCTGCATCGACTCTCCGACCAGAATGCCAATCGACCTTGAAATGCAGGAATAACAATGATGAGCACCCTATAATGAGTGACAGCCACCTGACAGATACACGTTTCGACTCCTTTGAATTTGATTCCCGCGTTGCAGCAGGCATCAAGGATACCGGTTTCGACTACTGCACACCCATCCAGGCAGAAACCCTGCCGCTGGCTCTCGCAGGCCAGGACATTGCCGGACAAGCGCAGACAGGTACAGGTAAAACTGCCGCCTTCCTACTTGCCACCTTTCAGCACCTGCTGACGCATCCAGCGAAAGAGAATCGCAGAAAAAACCAGCCCCGCGCCCTGATGCTTGCACCAACACGCGAGCTCGCAGTACAGATTCACAAGGACGCCCTGCAGCTGGGAGCACATACCAATTTCAAGATTCGTGCTGTATTTGGTGGCACTGCATATGAAAAACAGCGCAAGGACCTGGAAGATGGCGTTGATATATTGATCGGTACTCCAGGACGCCTGATCGATTACTTCAAGCAGAAAGTATTTGATCTAAAAGCCACGCAAGTCGTCGTACTGGACGAGGCTGACCGCATGTTCGACCTGGGTTTCATTAAGGACATCCGTTACCTCATCAGGCGCACACCACCACCGGCAGAGCGCCTCGGCCTGATGTTCTCTGCGACGCTCAGTTACCGTGTCACAGAACTTGCCTACGAACATATGAACAATCCGACCCAGATCAAGGTCGAATCCGACACACTCACAGCAGATCGCATCCGTCAGAAAGGCTACATGGTCGCCAATGACGAGAAGATTCCGCTGTTGATCGGTCTGTTACGATCATTTGAGGAACATCGGGCGATCGTTTTCGTCAACACCAAGCGCGCTGCGGATATCATCTGGGGATTTCTTGAAGGCAATGGTTTTCCGGCAAGCATTCTCTCGGGAGACGTACCTCAAAAGAAACGCCTGGCCCTACTGAAACGCTTTCAGGATGGCGAGCTCTCCGTACTTGTAGCTACTGACGTTGCAGCACGCGGACTGCATATTGAAGATGTTTCGCACGTTATCAATTACGACCTGCCGGATGATCCCGAGGACTATGTCCACCGTATCGGACGTACAGCACGTGCCGGCAGCGATGGTGATGCCATCAGTTTCGTATGTGAGTCCTATGCCATGGCACTTCCGGATATCGAAACCTACATCGAGCAGAAACTCGATGTCACCATGCCTCCTGCAGAACTGCTTGCTGAAGTCGATCCTGGCAGTCGCGTCAGAACTGAACGCAGGAAACCGATGCATGGCTCTAACCGTGGCGGCAATCGCGGCGGAGGCAGAGGCAGAAACTCAAGTGGTGGCGGTCGAGGCAGAGGTGGTCAGGGGCGCAGACGCAACAACAGTTGAGGTTCAAGGTGAAACGTACAAGTCATTAGCAGACAGTTAACCTTTTCCACTACTCACGACCAATGAGCCAGACAAACGACAACAAGTGCTTTCTCTGCAAAGGCAAGTGCTGCTCCTATACCACAGAGGCACTTGGCACCATGCGCTCCAAGAGTGATTTCGAGCACCTCTTGTGGCAAGTGGCCCATGAAGGCGTTGAAGCCTACAAGGATGACAGCGGCTGGTACCTGCTCTACACAGGTACATGCCAGTTTCTGCAGCCTGATGGCCTCTGTGGCATCTACGAAACACGTCCGCAGATTTGCCGAGACTATGAAAATGACTGGTGTGAATATGATGAACCCGCCAGCAAACACTTCATCTACCACTTTCGCGATTACAACGAACTCCTCGACTATTGCAGGAAACGCTTCAAACGCTGGGATAAGTAGAGCCTGCCCTGTATAATTATCTGCTTGTCTCACTCTCGAATGCACAAGCCGTATGGAACTCTCATCCCTGACCGCAATTTCACCCGTTGATGGACGCTATGGCAGCAAAACTGCGCCGTTAAGACAGGTATTCAGTGAATTTGGATTAATACGCTACCGCGTAATTGTTGAAATCCGCTGGCTGCAGGCTCTCTCTAACGATGCCGAAATCAGTGAAGTACCTGCATTCAGCAGTGAAACCAACCAACTGCTTGAAAGCATCATCGACAATTTTTCCGAGTCAGATGCTGCACGCGTCAAGGAGATCGAGCGCACTACCAACCACGACGTCAAGGCGGTTGAGTATTTCCTCAAAGAGAGAATTGCCGATTCAGCAGAACTGATGGCGGTCAATGAATTCATCCACTTTGCCTGTACATCGGAAGATATCAACAACCTGTGTCACGCCATGATGCTGCGTGACGGACGTGAACAACTGCTGGCAACAGCCGACAGGGTCATCGATGAGATCAGGGCGCTGGCGCACGAACACGCTGCCGTTCCGATGCTCTGCAGGACGCATGGCCAGCCTGCCTCCCCTTCTACTCTCGGCAAGGAGATGGCCAACGTGGTCGCCCGCCTGCAGCTGCAGAGAGACCAGATTGCAGCCATTGCCCTGCGTGGCAAGATCAATGGTGCTGTGGGCAACTACAATGCACACCTGTCAGCCTATCCGGAGAAAAACTGGACGGCCTTTGCACAGGCTTTTGTTGAATCCAACGGACTTGACTGGAATCCCTACACAACCCAAATTGAACCGCACGATTACATCGCCGAAATGTTCAATGCCATACAGAGATACAACACCATCGTTATCGACTACTGCCGCGATATCTGGTCCTACATTTCTATCGGTTATTTCAAGCAGAAAACAAAAGCCGGTGAAGTCGGTTCCTCAACCATGCCGCACAAGGTCAACCCGATCGATTTCGAAAACGGCGAAGGCAATCTCGGCATCGCTAACGCGATTCTGCATCACCTCGCCGAAAAACTGCCCGTATCTCGCTGGCAGCGAGACCTGACTGATTCGACTGTGCTACGTAATCTCGGAGTCGGTATCGGTCACACCGTGATTGCCCTGGAATCAGTTCTGCGCGGCATCTCCAAGCTGGAAGCAGATGCAGCACGCATGGCCGATGACCTGGATGCCAACTGGGAAGTACTGGCTGAGCCAATACAGACAGTCATGCGCCGCTATGGCATCGAAAAACCCTATGAGAAGCTCAAGGAACTGACTCGCGGCCATCGTCTCACCCAGGCTGATATGCAGGCCTTTATCGAGAAGTTGGATATTCCCGCTGATGCAAAACAGACGTTACTGCAAATGACGCCAGCCAGCTATATCGGCAATGCTGAAGAGCAGGCGCGCGCGATTTAAACTGGATTGCGGCGCCTCGCCGCGATCGAAAACCGGGGACAGACCAGGAGAAAATAGGGGACAGACCACGTTTTTCTAGCGAAAAATCATGGTCTGTCCCCTATTTCGTGTGTGGCACACTTTTCCCCAGGCACAAAAAAGCCGCGCAATGCGCGGCTTTTTCGTTGGCAGAAAATTCTGCCTCATGTCATCTCGCTATCTTACTTGATAGTGATCTCAACACGACGGTTCTGGTAACGATTCTCTTCAGTATCGTTAGGCTTGACCGGGCTAGACTCACCCATGCCAACGCCAGTCATGCTACCGCGATCCAGACCTTGACCAGCCAGGTAGATTGCTACAGAGTCAGCGCGACGCTGTGACAGGCCCTGGTTGTAAGAGTCAGAACCGACGCTATCAGTGTGACCTTCGATAACCATGCTACCGAAACCACCTGAAAGGCTACCAGCCAGATCGTTCAGCTGTGCAGCGAACTCAGGCTTGATGTTGGTCTTGTTGAAATCGAACAGTACACCCTGGAAGGTGATTTTCTGTCCACAAGTGGGCAGACCGTAAGATACTTCCCAACACTCATCGTATGCGTTCTTAACAACTTCACCCTGTGAATCTGACAGGTACTCTGCAGCACTTGCTGGCATAGCAGCGAGACCAGCAGTCAAAACTGCGATTGCTGCAAATTTATTTTTAAACTGAGACATAATACTCCCCTTGATTTCGGTATTAGACGCTCATAATTTTCTTCATGGCGATTAGGATCATACAACAAGTTCCAACATACGCCAACAATTTTTCCATGACAAATATGATGACATGACAAGAGTTACAGTGCACAAGCGCTCTGAAATACAGATTTGCTCCCGCCACTCCTGTACTCTATCTGGTAAGTATATGGTAATTTCATACAAACTCAATAGCTGATTAAGCGAGAATCAGAATGCTCAGACTCCCGGCAAGCATTTCCGAAGACTATTTTCTCGGGAAGATCTGGCAACAATCTCCCCTGTTAATCAGAAATGCTCTCGATACTGAGAAAATCCCTTGTAAATCAGAGCTATACAGTTTGGCCGAAAATGATGCTGTCGAATCACGCATTGTACGGGAACTGGCATCAGCTCCATTCTGGCAACTCGAAGAAGGACCTTTTGAGAGCGGTTTTGACAAGGATTTCGGGGAATCCCGCTGGACATTGCTGCTTCAGGATATGGACAAACACCTCCCGCAGCTGACTTCAATACTGCATTTGTTCCATTTTATTCCTCGCTGGCGCATCGATGACATCATGATCAGCTATGCCGCCGACCAGGGTTCTGTGGGGCCTCATGTCGATGAATATGATGTTTTTCTGATCCAGGCACACGGGCAAAGACGCTGGAAAATCGATACAAATGCGATCGAAAACGACAACCTGCTGCCTGATATTGACCTGCGCATCCTCAGGCAGTTTGAAACCGAACAGGAGTGGCTGCTGGAACCAGGCGATATTCTCTATCTTCCACCCGGTGTCGCACACTGGGGAGTAGCCGAGGGAGAGTGCATAACCGCATCAGTCGGCTTCCGCGCCCCGACATCCCACGATTTGCTCGAAGGCTGGGTCGGGCACCTACTGGAAACCGGGCAGGCTGAGCGTTTCAGTGATCCGCAACGCCCGATTATCAATCCACAGAATGCAGCGGAAATCAGCCCTGACGATATCGACAGCCTCATCGAGTGCCTGAACAGTGCAATACCGCAGGGCAAAGAGGCAATGGCCGAATGGCTGGGCTGCTACTTATCAGAACCAAAACCGCACCTCTACCCGGATCTGCCGGAGAGTGATTGCGATCTAGCTGTGATTGCTGAAAGAGGAATACAGCGACATGGTTTCAGCCATCTGCTCTACCGCAGAGCTGATAACGGCATCACCCTCTATGCTGATGGTGAATCATTCCAGCTTCCCCTCGAACTGGCAGAGTTTGCCAGCATGCTGTGCAACAGTGAGTCACTGACAGGCAATGATCTTGCACCATGGCTGCAGCAGGAAACTGTTATTGAACTACTGGAAGCGCTATACGAACTGGGTTCAATAGTCAGCGAACCGAGAGAGTAAACACCTTCTCTTGCAGGCTGGTCAGCCCCTTCTTCATGAAGCCGGGCTCTTCTGCCAGGGCATCGATACTGGCAATCTCCTCGAGATCACACCAACCTTTATAGAGCTGTCCTACCTCTTCAGCACTCACAGAGAATGGCGGACCCTGCATTTCGTCCTGGTCGTACACAAGCGTGATCAGAAGCATCCCGGTCGTTGGTTTGAGCAACTTTTTCAGGCCATCGACATAATCACAGCGCATCCAGTCAGGCAGGGCGATGAGTGAAGCACGGTCAAAAACCGCGCTGACACCGAAGAGCTGCTCTTTCGTAAGAGAAAAGAAATCACCCTCATAGATGGAAATCTGCTCTCCCTTCCACAGGCGCAGCCCATTCTCCTCAGTCACCTCGACATCGAGACTATTCTCTTTGAAAAAACTCTCGACAGCCGCGTGGCTGAGCTCAACACCCAGGACACGGTAACCCTGATCGACAAGCCACAGCATGTCGAGGCTCTTGCCACACAGGGGGACAAATACAGTCGATCCCTTGGGAACATCGAGATGACGCCAGTACTCCTCAAGATGCCGGTTGATGGTCTCTTGGTGAAACCCGATTTGGTTATTCTTCCAACGCTCAACCCAGAAATCCGCTTCCAATTGAATATCCTCAGTAACAGTCAGCGGCAAAGGATAATCGACTCGCTCGTTTCACGCAAAAAAACAGTTATCAGTTGTCAGTCGTTGATCAACATCGTCACCCCGGGCTTGATCCGGGGTCTGTTCGTTTGTGACGCTTCGCGTCGGATTTAATGTTGAAAGCGCGCGGTGGCGCGCACCCACCCTACTTTCTTGTACTGACAAGAAGGTAGGCAAAGAAACAGCTCCTCATTGGCACCTGATCGCGTGTAACTTGATCATCACAGCGTGAAAAGAACTCGCGATCTTCGATCACTCAAACAGCTTTTCACTTCTCCTGTGATGCTCTGCGCTACGCACTGACGCCACTGACGGAGAATCCAGCTTTTTTTCGGGTACAGGAGTAGTGTCGTCCATAAACACAAAAAAAGCCCGGCGAAAGCCGGGCTTGATCAAGCTACAACTGCTTGAGATCAGTTGATTGACTGATAGTAGTCGATCAGGATCTTGGCAACTTCCGGACGTGAGAACTCTTTTGGTGGAGCAATGCCCTGTCCGAGCATTTCACGTACCTTGGTACCAGACAGCAGTACGAAGTCATCCTTCTCGTGATCCGGCGCTTCGCTCATCATCACAACCTTGTTGAGCTTCTTGGACCATGCAGTGTGGTCAGCCTTGAAGATTTCAATCTCCAGTGCGCCCTCTGGCAGCTCATCGAAGATGGTTTGCGCATCGAAAGCACCATAGTAGTCACCAACACCAGCGTGGTCACGACCGATAATGAAATGCGTCGCACCCATGTTCTGGCGGAAGTAAGCGTGCAGCACGCCTTCACGTGGACCAGCATAGAGCATGTCGAAACCGTAACCTGTGACCATTGCACTATTCGGTGGGAAGTAGAGCTCAACCATCTTGCGGATAGCAGCATCACGAACCGGTGCAGGAATATCACCCGGCTTTAGCTGACCCAGCAGCATGTGGATGACGAGGCCATCACAACCGAGACGATCCATCGCCATGTGGCACAGCTCTTCGTGAGCGAGGTGCATCGGGTTACGGGTCTGGAAAGCAACAATTTTCTTCCAGCCACGCTCTGCAATCTCGTTACGAATCTCGACAGCGGTACGGAAAGTATCCGGGAAGTCGGTTATGAAGTAAGAGAAATTCAGCACCTGGATCGGACCCGAAAGTGCGACACGGCCCTGCGAATTGAAAGCAGCAACGCCTGGGTGCTCAGGATCATCTGTACCGTAAACACTCGCGGTCATGCTCTGCATTTGCTCATCGCTGACAGTCTCGACAGCTTCGATATCCATCACTGCGAGAACCGGGTTGCCTTCAACGTTAGGGTCACGCAGCGCAATACGCTTTGCATCACCGATAGCATCTGTGTTCTCAACCAAACACATAACAGGAACCGGGAAGAAAGCACCGGAAGTCATCTGCATGGTCTCTGCACAGCTGACAGAGTCAGCGACATTCATATAGCCCTGCAGAGGGTTGAAATAACCAGAACCCATCATCACGGCATTCGCAGCTGCCTGTGAACTGACTACGATTGACGGCAGAGACTCTGCCTCGTGAGTGAGCGCGTGATGCGTATCCGGGTCATAGACATAACGTGGTTGTAATTCGTCTGAACCGACCGGTTTAATCATGGCGGTGCCTCCTGAAATTAATTTGATATTATCGAAAACCTGACAAAAACTAACACAATCACTTCGCTGCAACCCATACCAAAATCCTTTTATGCATATAAAATTCACTGGGGCTCATGATTTGAGCTGCCAATAATGTATGGTTATATAAAGTCTTAAGCCAACAACCGGATAGATCAAGGAAACCTGTTGAAACCTCTCCACTCGCCAGAATTGTTCGAAATGCTGCGCCGCGGCACGAGCGTTATCACAGTCAACAAACGCCTGGCACGCCAACTTGAGCAAGATTTTGCTGCGCAGCAAGAAGCAAGCGCATGGGCGAGTATTGAACTGCTCCCATGGCAAGCCTGGCTGATGCAGCAATACCAGCAATTGATTGCAAATGGCAAAACAGCCGCAATGCCACTCTCTGCGCTGCAGGAAAAACTGCTGTGGGAAGAGATCGCTGCTGACTGGAATCAAAAACAGTCATCTGATCATATCCTGCTTCGGCCGACTGTTGCTGCAGCCAATGCTGCAAATGCCTGGCAAACACTGAACGACTGGCAACTGGACGGATCCTCGCTGGAAGAGTTCATGTGGCAAGCGGAGACCCGCCTGCTGCTCGAGTGGATGGAGTCATTTAAACGCCGCTGTGATGACAACGGCGTCATCAGCCACAGCCGTATTCCCGCACTACTCCTCGATGCATACATTCATGATGACATTGCCGTTCCTGAACAACTGGTCCTTGCCGGTTTTGATGACTACACGCCCCTGCAACACACCTTCCTGACACAACTGGAAACCCGGGGTTGCGAACTGTATGAACTGAAACAGATCGGCAAGGAGGGCAAAGCCTGTATCACTGCCTGTGCCACCCCTGAACAGGAAGTCGAGGCAGCTGCTGCGTGGGCCAGTCGCGAGCTGCAGAACAATCCTGATGCACGCATTGGTGTTGTCATTCTTGACCTGCAGCAGCGCAGTAAACAGGCCGCTCGTATTTTCCGTTACCACCTGCACCCCGAACAAATTGTGCAGGATGATTCCGATCAACAGCGGCTCTTCAATATCACCCTCGGCCAGCCCCTTGCGGATCAGGCTATCATCAGGGACGCCCTGCTGATGCTGCAACTCTGTTACGGGCGCCTTAACAGCAGTGACATCACCCGCCTGCTGCATTCGCGATTCCTTGGTGAATACAACAGCGAGTCTATGCACCTTGCAACTCTTGATCTGCAACTGCGGGAACGCGGCATACTCGATTGTTCACTGGAACAACTCTCAAACTGGACAGCAAAAGAGTTGCAGACCCATCGGCTTGCAGAACGACTGCAACAACTGAAATTGCTGCCGGGTGATCCTAAACAGCTTTCCCACGCCGCTCTCGCGAAACGCTTTGTCGACATTCTGGGAATCGCAGGATGGCCTGGTGAACAGACTCTCAACCAGCGTGAATACCTGGCACGCGAAAGTTTCAGTCAATTACTCGACAGCTTCAGTCGCCTTGACCGGATTAGCCCACCCGCCAGTGGCCAGCATGCCCTGCAACGACTCACTCAAATGGCACGCGAAACTCCCTTCCATCACCAGGCAGGTGATGCGCCAATCCAGGTCATGGGACTGCTGGAAGCAGGTGGCCAGAATTTTGATGCCTTGTGGGTGACGGGCATGACGCTTGACCAGTGGCCTCCCGCGCCAAAACCGAATCCGATGCTGCCACTGCAATTACAGCGCGAACAGATGATGCCTCGCAGCAGCGCTGCACGTGAACTGCACATCGCTGAGAAAGTAACAGAACGCCTGCGCTGCGCTGCTCCGCATGTCATTTTCAGCCATGCAAAGATCGATGGTGAAAGTGAACTGCTACCAAGCAATCTTGTGGCTGACCTGCCTCTGGCTGCAGATGTGAAATATCAGCACCCGCTGTTTCAGAACACTGAAAGCATAAAGCTGGAGTCTCTGGCTGATAACAAGGCACCAAAAATCGATACCGCTGGAGAGCATGTTATCCATGGCGGTGTTGCAGTGATTCGCGACCAGTCGCAATGCCCGTTTCAGGCCTTTGCACGTCACCGCTTGCATGCAAGAAAACCACAGGAAACAGCACCGGGGATTGATCCTGGTACGAAAGGCACGCTGCTGCACGATGCGCTTGAGATCCTCTGGAAACAGCTGCAAAACAGCAAGCGCCTGCATAAGTGCGATGATGAGACATGCCGACACATGGTCACTGCCAGCGTTGCCCACGCCGCTGGAAAACACAATCTTGATCTGCATGCCGGAAAGCGCATGGCACAGCTTGAACAAAAGCGTCTTGAACGGCTGCTAATACAATGGCTCGAACTGGAAAAGCAGCGCCCTCCTTTCAGTGTGATTGAGTGTGAAGCCAGGCACCAGGCGCAACTGGCCGGGCTCTCATTCAACATCCGCATTGACCGTATCGATAAACTCGAGAATGGCTGCAATGCCGTAATTGATTACAAGAGCAGTCAGCACGCCAACCCGGGCTGGGAAAATGAACGCCCGGGAGAACCCCAGCTACCGATCTATGCTACCCAGTCGAAACACGAAATCTGTGCAGCTGTGCTTGCCTACGTACGTAGCGGCAAATGCGAAATGCGAGGCCTTGCCGAAGACAAGTCCATGCTCGGCTCAAAAACTGCAGAGGTCGAAGAATGGCAAGCGCTACTCGATACCTGGAAATTCTCCCTGCATGATATCGCCAGTGAAATCGTACACGGCAGGGCCGATCCAACACCTTCACCCCAGGCCTGCCGATATTGTGAACTCGACTCACTGTGCCGCAAAGCGGATACAGAGAGATTCTCTCTTGAAGAAGAGGACGCGTCATGAGCAAGCGGATTGCAGATCATGAGCAACGCCGGGATGCTCTGGATACAAGTCGCTCTTTTATCGTGCAGGCACCGGCTGGTTCCGGAAAAACCACGCTATTGATCCAGCGTTACCTCAAACTTCTGGCAATTGCACAACAGCCGGAAGAGATTATCGCCATCACCTTCACGCGCAAGGCTGCAGCCGAGATGCGCAATCGCATCATGGATGCGTTCAAGCTTGCAACTGGCGAGATGCCTGAGCAGGATCACGAACAGCAGCTGTGGAAGATCGCGCGCGAGGCATCAAAACGTGATGAGCAGGAGGGCTGGCAGCTGAGAAACAATCCCGGGCGCCTGCGCATTCAGACGATCGACTCGCTGACATCCCAGCTGGTACGCATGATGCCAATGCTGTCACAAAGCGGTGGCGCACTCTCCCCGACTGACAGGGCAATGCCACTCTACAGAGAAGCAGCGCGTAACACACTGCTCGAAATCGAGAGCAGGAACGAGTGGTCTGAAACTGTTGCTGAACTGTTGATTCACCTCGACAACAATTTCAATAAAGTAGAGGAACTGCTGGCAGGAATGCTTGGCAAGCGTGACCAGTGGCTGCGCCTTATCGCAGCGGGTACGGATCAACAACAGAGACAACTGCTTGAATCGACCCTTGAGAAACTGGTGCTTGATGCACTTGAACAACTTGTCAAAGCTGATACGAACAACATCATTCCCCAGCTGGTCGAACAGGCTCACTTCTCGGCACAACAACTGCAGGCCAACAACAAACCGCAACAAGATTGGAGCTGCTACCTGGAGCAGACAGACACCCCCCTGCCGGTTGCTCACGAAATCTCCCGTTGGCAGGCACTTGCCGAACTCGTCCTGGTTAAAAGTGGCGACACCCTGAGAAAGCAGGCAACTATCACCATTGGCTTCCCGCCAGATTACAAAGAAGAGAAAAAAACCTTCATGGCACTGCTTGATCAGATCAGACAGCAACCTGAACTCTTGCATGCCATCACTCAGCTCAGAAAACTGCCGGCAGCATCCTACAGTGATGACGACTGGCACCTGCTCAGTGCCCTGGCAGAGCTGCTGAAAATTGCAACCGCACACTTGAAAGTCATCTTCGGTGAACGTGGTGAAGTTGATCATATTGAAGTTGCACTTCGCGCCCACGATGCGCTTGGCAATAGCGACGACCCAACCGATCTCGCACTGATGCTGGACCAACGCATCCAGCATCTGCTGGTCGATGAATTCCAGGACACTTCCCACGGCCAGTACCAGCTTCTTGAAAAACTTACAGCAGGTTGGCAGCCTGACGATGGCAGAACACTCTTCTGTGTTGGCGACCCGATGCAGTCAATCTACCGTTTCCGTGAAGCCGATGTCGGCCTCTATCTCGATGCCTGTGTCAACGGCATTGGTGATATTCAGCTGCAGCAACTGTCCCTGAAGGTTAATTTTCGTTCACATCACAATATCGTCGAATGGGTCAACCAGGCCTTTCCTGCCTGCTTTCCTGCCCAGCCCGACAGCAACCTCGGTGCGGTTCCCTACAGCAGTTCAGTCAGTTTTGTCGAAGAGGGACTTGCCGGAGAAGTCTCTGTTCATCCGGCCAGCAGCGCATCAAAGCAGGAAGAAGCACAGAAGGTCGTGGACATCATCAAGTCAACACCGGATGAATTGAAAATCGCCATCCTGGTGCGCTCACGCTCACATCTCGAGGCCATCATCCCTGCCCTGCGTGCTGCATCGATCGACTTTCGGGTGACGGAGACAGAACGCCTTAACACCCTGCCGGTAATCGGTGATCTCTGTTCACTGGTACGCGCGCTTCACCATTTCGGCGACCGGGTTGCCTGGATGAGCCTGCTGCGTTCTCCCTGGTGTGGGCTACTCCTCAGCGATCTCTACCAGCTGGCCAATACAATCGAGAGCGGTCCCTTGTGGCCATGCCTGGAGAGCATTGATACCAGCCTGCTATCTGATGACGGAACACAGCGACTCACACGTTTCAACGCGATCATCTCAGCCTCTCTGCAACATGCAGGCAGGCTCACATTGCGCGAATCAACAGAGGCTGTATGGCTGGCATTGGGTGGGCGCGACAGCCTGCAGAGTGGTCGTGATCTGCTCGCGGTTGAGGTCTTCTTTTCCACCCTGGAGTCACTCGAATCAGCTGGACGTATTGAAGATCCGCAGCAGTTTGACGAAGCACTCAACGAACTCTATGCACCCGCAGATCCTGATGCAGGCGATCATGTCGAAATCCTGACAATGCACAAATCCAAGGGGCTTGAGTATGACTGCATCATTCTTCCCGGTCTTGGCCGTGGCCCAAGACATGCCAGCAAGGAGTTGTTGCAATACCTGCAGACCAGAGATGAGCATGGTGTCGAATCACTGCTGATGACAAACATTGAAGCGACAGGTGATGCAACAAGCCCGACCAGCAGTTATATCCGCTCAATCAATGCACAACGTGATGCGTTTGAGCAGCAGCGCCTGCTCTATGTCGCAACCACGCGTGCGAAACGGCGTTTGCACCTGCTCGGCCATGCAACAATAAATACCAAAACAGGTATCCCGAATCCGACCAGGGGATCACTGCTTGCATCCTTGTGGCCAGCCGTGAAACAGCATTTCGGAGAGCTCACAGCAGATGATGATGACAATAGTATCGATGCCTGGCAAACGCCGGATATCAAGCGATTGCCAGCTGACTGGAAAGCACGCTTGCCTGATGCGATTTCGCAGCTGCCCTCCCCAGCAAGCACGACTCTCATTGCGCAGATGCCAGAATTCACCTGGGCTGGTGAACTTGCACGCCATGTCGGTACAGTTGTGCATGGCATGCTTGAAGTGATTGCCAACGAGGGTGTAGAGCAGTGGAACAAGGAGCGCATCAAGGCATCCGATTCACTGATTACAAACTGGCTACTCAGCCTCGGCTGCGTACCACATGACACGGCACCTGCTGTCAAACGGGTGCAAAAAGCACTGCTGAATACCCTGGATGATCAGAGAGGACAATGGATTCTGCAAGATCACACCGATGCTGCATGCGAATTCGGCATCAGTGTCAGGCACGAGAACGGTATCAGGCACCTGATCATCGACAGGCTGTTCACGGATGAGAATGGCGAACGCTGGATCATCGACTACAAGAGTGGCTCTCACCATGAGGCAGACACAGTGGACGCCTTCCTTGAGAGTGAAATTGAACGTTACCGCGATCAACTGTACGGCTACTGGCATGCGCTCAAGAAGCTGGACGGCATGCCATCCCGACTTGCGCTCTATTTCCCGATGCTGAATGCGTGGCGAGAAATCCCCGCTCCTGAATAACAGATCTATACTCTGTCAGTAGCAGATTCGATAAAATTCGGGGCTTTTGTTGCAATGCAATAATTGCGATAATCGGAATTCAAAAATAACAGAATGACGGATAACCAGCATGACAACCATCAATAAGCACGATTTTATCGAGAGCATTGCAGATGCCCTGCAGTTCATCTCCTACTACCACCCTGAAGATTACATCCGTTCGCTGACGGAGGCATGGGAACGCGAGGAGTCCCCGGCCGCAAAAGATGCCATGACACAGATTCTCGTTAACTCGCGTATGTGCGCCGAGGGACACCGGCCAATCTGCCAGGACACTGGTGGAGTCGTGGTGTTTCTCAAGATCGGAATGGATGTCAGCTGGGAGACAGACCAGACAGTCGATGAGATGGTCAATACCGCTGTCAGCAAAGCCTATTCCCACCCGGATAACGTGCTGCGCGCTTCCATGGTTGCCGACCCGCTCGGCGCGCGCAAGAATACCGGCGACAATACGCCTGCCGTGGTCCATACCGAGCTCGTTGCAGGCGACAAGGTTGAAATCAAACTCGCCGCCAAGGGTGGTGGCTCTGAAAACAAGGCACGCTTCACTGTTCTCAACCCGAGCAGTTCGCTGGTCGACTGGGTTCTGGATATTGTCCCGACCCTGGGTGCCGGCTGGTGTCCACCTGGCATGCTCGGTATTGGTGTTGGCGGTACAGCTGAAAAAGCGATGATTCTGGCCAAAGAGTCGCTCATGGAGCATATCGATATTCACGAGTTGCAGGCACGCGGACCTACCAATCGCAAGGAAGAACTGCGCCTTGAACTGTTCGAAAAGGTGAATGCGCTCGGCATCGGCGCACAGGGTCTCGGTGGCCTGACAACAGTGCTGGATGTCAAGATCAACGACTTCCCTACCCATGCCGCCTCTCTGCCGGTTGCACTGATCCCAAACTGTGCGGCGACACGTCATGTGGAATTTACCCTTGATGGAAGCGGCCCTGCCGTACTCACACCACCTTCAATGGATGTATGGCCTGATATTACTTACGAAGCAGACGATGCATCCATTCCGGTCAATATCGATACGGTCACACGTGAAGAGATTGCCAACTGGAAACCGGGTGACCGCCTGCTGCTCTCCGGTAACCTGCTGACCGGCCGCGATGCTGCACACAAGCGCATCCAGGAACTGCTCGACAAAGGGGAACCACTCCCTGATGGAGTCGATTTCGAAAACCGCTTTATCTACTATGTCGGCCCGGTTGATCCGGTTGGTGATGAAGTCGTCGGTCCCGCAGGACCAACCACCTCGACGCGCATGGATAAATACACCGACATGATGCTCGGTAAAACAGGCCTTGTCGGCATGGTGGGTAAAGCCGAACGTGGACCTGCAGCGCGAGAGGCAATCAAAAAACATGGTGCCACCTACCTGATGGCTGTCGGTGGAGCTGCATACCTTGTGGCGAAGGCAATCAAGGCATCCCGCATGGTCGCATTTGAAGATCTCGGCATGGAAGCAATTCGTGAATTCGAGGTCAAGGATATGCCTGTCACCGTCGCAGTCGACAGCCATGGTGAATCAGTCCACGAAAGCGGACCAAAAGAGTGGCGTATCAAGATTGGCAAGCTGCCAATCGCTGAATAAATTCAGGGCAAAAAAAACGGCGGCTGACACCAGGTGTTAGCCGCCAATACTCTGCTGAGTGGTTGGAGTAGAAACGTTGAATTAGCTTCTGAAATGAATAATAGCAGAAATTTGCTGCTGTGCAACATTTTTATTCGGAAAATAAGAAATAATTATCAGACAACGGATTCTGACTTCCCATTCCTGCTCATCAACAGACCATAAATAACACCTAACTCTTTAGTATTATCAATACTTTACAGTCCTATTGTAATGTTAGCATTTTCATAATTTCCCACATATACTTGCCTCTGAATGATACGACAAGTTTGGAAAAGGAGTCCCGACGACGTCATGAGAAAGATGCTTGGCTTCACGCTAATTGAGCTCTTGATCGCGCTTGTTCTGCTCGTGATATTGGCAACATTTGCTGTTCCCAATTTCGCAAAAATGATCGAGCGGAATCGCATCACCTCATCACTTGAAAATCTCTACCACGACCTGATGATTGCACGCAGTGAAGCGATCAAGCGCAACAGCAGGGTGACCATGTGCAAGTCGACAACGACAGATGACGGTAAAACCACATGTACAGCGAGCGGAGATTGGGGCCAGGGGTGGATTGTCTTTACAGACAATGCAACCGACAGCAGCAACGCCAATGCCCAAATAGACAATGGCGAAGAGTTAATTGCCAACACGCGTATCACGGGAGGTATTTCCATCAGTGGAAACAGTCTGCTACAAAACTACGTCTCCTATGTTGCCACGGGCAGAACAAAATCAACCAGTGGCGCGAGGCAGCTGGGAACCTTCACAGCCTCGTCCGGCAAGACAGAAAAAGAGTATAAACAGCAGCTGGTTCTTTCAAGTTCAGGCAGGCCCAGAATTGAAGCGCTTGCAGCGTATGAAGATGAATAGCCAGGAGAACAGATCACATCAATCCGGAGTCGGACTGATCGAAGTACTGATTGCAGTACTACTGCTCTCATTCGCCGTTCTTGGCGCTTCCAGCATGATTATTCGTGCAGAAAACAACTCCAATAGCGCCTACTACAGGGCAATTGCTACAGATATCGCGATGGAGTTGTCTGAAAGAATGTATTCCAATCTCCCTGCCCTTGAAGACAATGACGGCAACGATACAACCATTGGTGGCAGCTATGTAACTACAACCGAGTCCAACTGTGTTGTACCACCAACCGCCTATTGCAGCATCTCGACCACTACCGTGTCAGCGAACGTCGCAGACTGTACACCTGCGCAGATGGCAATTTTTGACATGTGGCAGTTACGCTGTGCCAATGGCATTAACCATCTGCCCGGTGGAACGCTCAGTGTCCAGTGCATTTATGACACAACAGATACAGGCCTGGCCAATAACTGCGCCATGCGTCGTATTTATGTGCAATGGCAAGCCAGCGGCGATGCATTACCTTCCCGGGTCGTCATGCCTTTCAAACCAGCACCTATTGGATAAAGGCAGGTTGATGAGAAACCTGTTCCCGCATTCTCCCCTGCCCGACCGGCAACAAGGCGTATCAATTATCAGCCTGTTGATCAGCCTGCTGATTGGACTGCTGGTTTCCATTTTTGCTATTCATGCCTATCTTGACAGTAAATCTGCTGCACACTTCCACCTTGCACTCTCTGTTGCTAATGAGAATGCCCGTTTTGCATCCAGCGACCTGAGACGCTTCCTGGTTATGACAGGCAGAAATGTGGGTAAAGGCGATGATGTCTTTATATCTACAGGTGCCGACGATGGCTCTCCATACATTATTGATGGCACAGCAACAAGCTCCAGTCGAGTCACTGTAGCTTACCGTAGTGGCTACACCTGCAGCGGCAGCCCCGTAGATAACTCAACAGCCAGGCTCCGACTTGACGTACAGACCAGCGTTAACAATCAGAGTGAACTTTACTGCACCACCCTGGATACAGATGGCAGCGGTACCAGGCAGAGCCTGGCTGAGGGCATCGAACACCTCGAGTTTATCTATGGTGTTGATACAGATTCAGATGGCTACGCCAACAGTTATACCACTGCAGCTGCTGTTACTGCCGCCAATAAATGGAACAGCGTGGTCACGATTCGTGCAGAAATACTGGCAAGCTCGGGTAGTGTCAGGCCGGGCATCTCATCCATGCCCCAACAGCCAACTTATTATCAGGTCGGTGCGAATACAGTCACGCCTGCAGACAGGAACAAGTTCTACAGACGCGCCGGTACCACTATCGCCCTGCGCAACCTGAATGCAATTGCAAAGTAGATCAGGAGAGTTGATATGAATAAAATCATCCATAGAAAGGAAACAGGGGTAGCACTCTATGTTGTCCTGATTATGATCCTGATCACCAGCATGCTAGGTATTTCAGCCATGCAGGCAAGCATCTTCGAGACACGTGTCGCAGCCAATCACCAACACAAAAACCTTGCCTTCCAGGCTGCTGAAAATGCTCTGATGAGAGCTCTGGGTACAGAAAATCCCAATGATGTCATTCCGGCCTCAACCACACCGGGAGCAGCAAAGGCCAGCAGTAACTTCTTCTCTGCATCGCATGTAACCGGTCAGCCTGCGACTTCTGCCAACCTGACTGCTACATATATTGAAAAAGCAACGCAGGATATCTCCGGTTACCAGGTCGACTCTGACATCCTGGTATATGAACTTGAAGCAGAAGGACGTGTTGACGGTACATCATCCCGTGCAATCAACAAGATGGGGATCGGTTATATCATTCCGAATCAATAGTAACCAGCTGATGAAAAAGTTATTCGCCACAAGTTTCACAACCATCCTGATTCTGTTCAGCCATGCAGCGTTAACAGATGACCTGGACATCTATATCACCAGCCCGGTGAGTGCCAAGGCACGGGTTCTTTTCATCATAGACGAGTCAGGCAGCATGGCATTTGGCCCCAACACCGACAGGTGTCTTGTAACGAACACACCTAAAGATTGTTTCCTGAATGACGACCAGCCTAGTCAGCGCACATTCCAGGTCAAGAAGGCCATGAGGACAGTTATCGATGAATCAGACGATGATCTGTACATGGCGATTATGGGTTTCAGAGGCAAGAAAGTCTCCAGAAGCGATCCACTCTCGTGCCAAATAAAAGATGAAGGTGGAAATTGCCTAAAGGCCGATATCAGGGTTCTTACCAAGTTTCTTAACCTGGAAGAAAGTAATAGTCGAGGCTCGCTAAAATGGGCAGTTACCAGACTAGGACATGATATGTCGACCCCCACATCGTCAGCCCTGCATGATGCCGTACAGTGGTACAAAGAAGGCATTGACGCGACCAGGCATAATGGTTCCCAGGAGAACATTCCCAGCCCGATACTCAACCACTGCCAGCCGAATCATATCGTCCTGTTAAGTGATGGTGCGCCGAACAGTAATTCAATTGAAAAGAATGGCTGGGGTTACACCAACAATGATCTGGACGACCGGGAGCCCGACAACTACAGCCCTGAATGCGAATGGAGTGATAAAACAACCGGACACGCATTCGAAGCAACTGAAACACCCCAGGATGGTCGTTGCAGTCCCGATTTTGTCGAATATGCACATAATGCAGACTTGAATCCATCAATGGATGGTACACAGTTTGTCACAACACATACGATCGGCTTCCACACAACACCACTGGCGAATACTTTTCTCGCTTATATTGCAGAAAAGGGGGGAGGAGATTTCTTCACGGCTGACAATGCAGATGAGTTGACAGAGGTACTGCAAAGCCTTGTTCACGATGCTAAAGCAGTCGTTGATACAAGCATTAACACGCCGACCATTCCGTTTGATCCATCGAATATCGCAGTCAGCCAGAACAGTCTTTACCTGCCAGTATTCAAACCTGCGGTTAACCCTTTCTGGTTCGGCAACCTGAAAAAATATGAATTCAAAATCACAACTACGGGTGATTTTCAGCTGGTTGACGCCAATGATGCATCTGCCCTGAACGTTGATAATAGCTTTGTCGACGATGCCAGGAGTTTCTGGAGTGATACCCCCGATGGTAACAACCCACTGGCTGGTGGAAGCGCATCCAAACGAACAGGCAGTCGCAATCTCTACACCTATATAAACAAGAACGGTTCGACACCAGACACATTAATCGACCACAGGTTATATGACTTCGTAGCAAGAGAGGCTCATCCTGATATTCTCAATGGGATGCTGGGCGTAACCAAATCATCTGAGGTGACTGCGTTGCTCAAATGGATCAGTACTGGCCACGGATTTATGGGCGCCCCACTGCATACTGCACCTGCCCTCCTCAATTACCAGGACAGACTGGGCACTTCTCAATCGATACTATTGATCACCACATCCGAGGGAGTATTATCTGCAATCGATCCTGCATCTGGTGAAGAGCTCTGGGCATACATGCCGAAAGAGTTGCTGGAAAACATCAAAACAATCAAGTACCAGGTCGATAATCCGGATGATACTAAATTAACCGCTGAGCGTATCTATGGCCTTGATGGTCATCTCGAGATTCTTCACGATGACACGAATGGTGACAACCTGATCAATGGCAGTGAATCGGTCACGGCAATATTCGGCATGCGCAGAGGGGGTAGAAATTATTATGCTCTCGATATCACTAATCCTGAAAGCCCGGAATTCAAGTGGGAAATTATCGGTGGTGAGGGAAATTTCAGGCAGCTAGGCCAGACCTGGGCAAAACCTGATTCAGGGAAAATCATCATCAGTGGCGTGGAGCGTGAGGTGATTCTTTTCAGTGGTGGTTATGATCCGGATCAGGACGTCGTCAATGGTGCAAGAGTTGCTGACGACATAGGTAATGCACTTTATATTGTCGATGCAGAGAGTGGTGAGCGACTCTGGTGGGCCTCATCAAAAGCCGGAGCCTCTCTAAGATTGACCAATATGACAAACTCTATCGCAGCAGATGCACGCCCGGTAGATGTGGATGATGATGGTATCTGGGACCGGATTTACCTTGCTGATACAGGTGGTCGTATTATCCGCATTGACTTCTACACTGATTCCGATGATGCGCATCAAATCAATGGGTACATCCTGGCCGATCTCAATGGCGGCACTGCTAACAGCAACAGGCGCTTTTTCACCAGCCCGGAAGTTGGCTACTATGCGTCCGGCAATGAACGCTTCTACGCCCTGCTGGCAGGAAGTGGCGATCGTCCTGACCCTATGGATCACTCAGTGCAGAATCGTTTCTATATGATCAAGGATTACTACCCATGGTCGCCACAACGTACAGGAGATGTATACACTCCACCACAGCCTATTGTTGAAAATACATCCCTGTGTGGGGACATAAATAATTGCCATACACTTTATGATGCCACCACTAACTTGACTCAGTCAGGCACAACCGAGGAACAGCAAGGCGCACATAATCTCTTGTCTAACACAAGCGGCTGGTATATTGATCTTGCCGAAAGAGAGATGAGTGCGAGTCGTGCTCTTCTCTACAATCACAATCTCTATTTCACCACTTTTTCAGGACGTATCACCCCGGCAGCAGGGGTTTGCGATCCGTCCGACCTCACGTTCACAAGCCGCTTGTTCGCCCTGAATCTCCGCACTGCAGGAGCTGTTATCAGGCACTTCGATAACGACACATCCGACCTCTCAACAGCTGATCGGTCAGTTGAACTAAATGTCGCTGGACTCCCACCAGCACCTTCAATCTTTTTTGTCGGCGAAACTGAAACAGAAGAGAATGGGGAAACTGTAACCACCCCTGTGAACAAGCTATTTGTAGGTGCTGGACTCGATATACCTGTCTCCTCCACATACAGGCCCGTCCCCCTGTGGTGGGAGGAAGTCATCAATGTCGACTAAAGCCGGACACCAGGATGGAAACAGTGGCTTCTCACTGATCGAGCTTCTGATCACCATCGTCGTGATTGCCATTCTCGCAAGCGTTGCCTATCCGGACTATAGCCAGTTCGTACTGAAATCACGTCGTCTCGATGCCCAGAGTGAATTGATGGACCTGGCGCATCGCCAGGAAAAATATTATGCAGCCAATGCAACTTATACGGTCAACATGACCAACCTGGGATATGCCAATAGCGTGTCGGCAACAACCGCAGAGGGTTATTACAGGCTGAATGTTGAAGCGGCAACTGCAGCATGCCCCCTAAGCCGCTGTTTCCTTCTTAAGGCTATTCCACTAGGTAACCAGGCAAATGACCGTTTTAATATTATTCGCCTTCATTCAAGCGGCAGCAAAGAAATGAAAAAGAAAAATAGTGGAAGTTACCAAACTGGATGGGATGACTGAAAAGCAGATCGGGAACCTGCACAGCCGGATTAGCGGGATATCTTGCCGAATGCAGGGTGATTCTGAATCAATAACTCTTCTACTTCGTCACTTAGCATAGGTTTTGCGTAGAGGTATCCCTGTACAAAATCACATTTGTGTTGGCGAAGAAACTCAGCCTGCTTTTCAGTCTCCACTCCTTCAGCCACCACCTTGTAACCCAGTTGTTTTGCAAGTGCGATACTGGCACCTGTGATTGCCTCATCGTTCGGGTCTTCACCTAAACCATCAACGAACGAGCGGTCAATTTTGAGTCGATTAAGGGGTAACCGTTTCAGGTTAACCAGGGAGGAATGACCTGTACCGAAATCGTCAATTGAGAGGTCTATACCCATACTGGAGAAAGTATCAAGGTTACTGTAAATAGCGCCGCCTTCGTGTAAAACCATGCTTTCGGTAATCTCGAACTCCAGGAGACTGCCGGGCAGCTCGTAGCGAGCGAGAATATCTTTTACCTCATTCACCAGTGATGCATTGTTTAGCTGACGACTGGATAGATTAATTGCGATACGGCCAAAATGAAGATTTCTCTTCAGCCAAGTTGTTGCCTGCCTGCATGCCTCCTCTATCACCCAGATTCCCATGGCTTCTATGAGCCCTGTTATCTCGGCCATCGGAATAAAGCTATTCGGATTGCGGAACTCGGGCGCAGCCGTCGGCCAGCGAACCAGCGCCTCAAGCCCTATCAGAGCATCATCCTCCAGACTGTATTGGGGCTGGTAACGAAGAACCAGTTCATGCTCTGAAATGGCTTTGCGCAGACTGGCTTCCAGTGCCAGGTAGTTCGCAGAGTTGTCTGCAAGTTCCGGGGTGAAAAAACTGTACTGGTTGCGTCCGGCTTCCTTGGCCATATACATGGCACTATCAGCGTATCGCAGTAAGATATCTGCTTCCTCGCCGTCATCTGGCACAACAGCAATACCAATACTCACGCTTATCTGAAGTTCCATTTCGGTGAGCCTTAAAGGGTCATTAAAAGCATCGAGAAAATGCTTGGCTGCCTGTCCTGCGTGATGAGCACTCTCCAGATCCTCAAGAATAATCACGAACTCGTCACCACCAAAGCGGAATACTGTATCCTCGGCACGGCAGCTGATTTTCAGACGATGAGAGACTTCCTTGAGAAGTTCATCTCCGACGGTATGCCCAAGGCTGTCATTAACATGCTTGAAGCGGTCAAGGTCCATAAGTATGACAGCAACTTTTTTCCCGGTTCTCTTTGTTCTCGACACCGCCTGGCACAGCCGGTTTTCCAGCAATACCCTGTTAGGCAACCCGGTCAAAGTGTCATGGGTGGCCAGGTGTTCGAGTTTGTTACGCGCCTTGGTCAACTCGGTCACATCTCTTGCAAGAAATAAAACCGCCTTTCGATCATTCACTTTCAGACCAGTCGATATAACACGACCTTCGAAGATTCGCTTTCCTGCTTGCACAGCTAGCTCATATTCCACCACTTGGAGTGTATTGGTTTCCAGGGCACGGTGGATGACATCCATGAAAAATGAAGCCTGTTCAGATGACATGACATCTGCCAGCAATTTCCCCTTGAGTTCCATGGATGGCTGTACCAGTTCATGCTCATCCCCGGAAATAATATCGACATAACGACCATCCTCATCCAGCAAAAACACCAAATCAGGCAATGTATTAATCAGTGCACGAAGTCGACCATCGGCAGTCGCCTTCTGCGCCTGAAACATCTCCTGTAGTTCATCTGAAGAAGTTTGCAGGGAACGTTCAAGCAGATAGCGATCATCATCGGCCTGCTGATAGGTATCCGAAATAGACTGCAAAAGCGCTTCCCACCGCACATCATCCGGCAGGCTACTGCCAGTTAAATCCAGCTTGCGTAGTTGACGTGAGAGTAGTCGGTGCATCAGGCCTTTTCCCATATCAGGGTAAGAGTCATGGTCTGGTTGTGCAAATCACAACGGCCACTGGCCAACGGCGAAATTTCTCCGTAGGAGTAGTAACCAATGACCCCTGCCCCGGCAGGCAATACCTCTTTCACCGCCTCAAGTTCTTCTTCAACACGGGGACCCAGAACAAGGCGCCTGCCGACACAACTGATGGCAAGGCATATCGCCGGGCCATTTTCATAACCAGTCATGTCCAGTTGTTCGGCTGCTTCAGCGGCACCATCAACAAGGCGATCGAAATTGGCCCGCATCAATTTGACGTGACTACCTTCAGGAATATCGCCAGCAAAAATTATAGACTGCTTCTGCTCATCAACCGCCAGAATAGTACGAACCGTATCATGATCGTCATCATTTTCATTGCGAATGGCAAGGGGAAACAGAAGGCCTGTTGCGGGCAAGTCTTCAGCTCTCTCTCCAAGGTACTTCTTGTAAACTTCCAGGGCGGGCTGATTATCCATTGTATAGAGCACATTACCCACCGAGTAAGTCACCTCGCGGTCAGGTCCAAGCAGATCCCAGCCGCCGCGAGAACCGTGAGCAACTCTGACTGCATCACCATAAAGCCCCACTGCCACTACTCTGCCGGTTTTACACTTCCCGTCGTATAAAAGCCACGTTCGCTCAAATCGATCACAGTCACCTGCCAATCCTCCAGTTATGATCACATCGTCAGGTAATATGTGATTCAAGCCCTCCACATATGCAGAACCATTCACCTTCAGACCATCAGTCAGGGTAAAAACAGCTGCTAAATCAGGCGCCAGCAGTTGTTCGGCCACGCTCGTCCCTACATCGAAAGAGTGTTCGGCGTCAGTTATTTCAGAATGAACCAACTTGAGGCGGGTATCGGCAAAGTGAATGACTGCAGCGATAATACTATCGTCTGATAACACCTCACCATATATCTCACCAGATGAGGAGCAGCCGACGACAACAGAATTGGGAAAGCTGACATGAATCCCGGCAAGTTCAGAGCATAACTCTTCCTCAGGGCGGGCAGTTACAAATACGACAATGAGTGTCTGGGGGGAATCCATCGCACTATCTAATGGGTGATCCCACTTCTCTTCGACAGTGTATCTATGCAGGCTAAATTCCATGAGTCAACTCTCCGATTGCATTCATACGAGATGAGAATTTGCCCGATTCTGACTGATACCCCTGAAAGAGTATCAACATTGATTGGTGGCTCTCATCCTTCAAACAGGCAGCGGTATTATCCTGTTTTTTATTGTCGATCTCTCTCCTTAATCACGTCTACCGCCACAAGTTTCAAGTCCGGATTAAAACTTATAGATATATATATCACTTTCTGCCACGATTCTCAGCATATTTGAAACGTTTTTTCTGATCTAATCGATAATTTTTCTGACATAAAAAAAGCGGGGAGTCTTCCCACCGCTCTTGTTACTATCCTTTATCGCTTGTCCCAACGAGACACTCTCATCTCGATTTACGCGATAGAGTCATGTCACCTGCATATCATTAAAACGCATCACCGGGTATGCGAACCCACCCTTCCATGAGCACACGGGCACTTCTGCTCATCACCACTTTATCGACAGTCCAGTCACCCTCATTCTGGCTCGCTTGTGCACCGACTTTCAGAGTGCCGGAGGGGTGACCGAATGTGACACTGCTACGTTCTCCACCACCGGCTGCCTGGTTTACAAGAGTACCCGGGATCGCCGCAGCAGTGCCAATCGCTACGGCAGCTGTACCCATCATGGCATGGTGCAATTTGCCCATTGAAAGTGCGCGGACATTCAGATCGATATCTGTCGTATTGACCTGCTTGCCACTGGAAGAGACGTAGTCTTGCGGATTTGCGACGAATGCAACTTTCGGCGTGTGTTGACGAGCAGCTGCTTCTTCAATGTTTTCGATCAGGCCCATATGTACCGCACCGTATGCACGAATCGTTTCAAAGCGTTCGAGTACCGCCGGATCGCCATTGATCACTTCCTGCAGTTCCGTACCTGTATAACCGATGTCACCGGCATTAAGGAATACGGTCGGGATACCTGCATTAATCATGGTCGCTTTAAAGGTTCCGATGCCCGGCACCTCGAGGTCATCGACCAGGTTACCGGTAGGAAACATCGCTTCAGATGGATCTACGGGACTAATGAACTCCACCTCTACTTCAGCTGCCGGAAAAGTCACACCGTCGAGTTCAAAGTCACCGGTCTCCTGCACCATGCCGTTAGTGATCGGCACATGTGCAACAATCGTCTTCTCGATATTCTTCTGCCATATGCGTACAACTGCAGTGCCATTGTCAGGAACACGTTCCGCATCAACAAGGCCACTGGAAATCGCAAATGAACCAACCGCCGCAGTCAGGTTGCCACAGTTGCCACTCCAGTCGACAAATGGCTTGTCGATAGAGACCTGGCCAAACAGGTAATCGACATCATGATCTGCCTTTTCGCTTTTGGCCAGAATGACTGTTTTGCTGGTACTGGATGTTGCACCACCCATACCATCAGTTTGCTTACCATAAGGATCGGGGCTGCCAATTACACGCAGTAACAGTTTGTCACGTGCCTCACCTGGCACTTGTGCTGCTTCAGGCAGATCTCCAAGATTAAAAAAAACACCCTTGCTGGTTCCACCACGCATATAGGTGGCCGGGATCTTTATCTGCGCTACATGAGCCATGCTCTCTTCTCCCTAGTTTGCACTTGAGGCAAGAAAATCCTGTGCAAAACGCTGCAGCACACCACCCGCCTCGTACACGGAAACCTCTTCAGCGGTATCAAGACGACAGGTGACCGGAATCTCGACTGTCTCACTGTTGCTACGATGCATCTTCACGAGTAACTCTGCACGCGGACTTGGTTCGCCGACTACGTCGAAGGTTTCAGTGCCATCGATTTTGTAGGTCTCACGCGTCTCACCATCTTTAAACTCCAGCGGCAGTACACCCATGCCAACCAGGTTAGTACGGTGTATGCGTTCAAAGCCCTCGGCAACTATCGCTTCAACACCGGCCAGGCGCACACCCTTGGCTGCCCAGTCGCGTGAAGAACCCTGGCCATAGTCAGCGCCGGCAACAATACAGAGAGGCTGCTTGCGCTGCATGTAGGTTTCGATTGCTTCCCACATCCGCACCTGCTCGCCTTCCGGCTCGATACGTGCGAGAGAACCCTGGATAATTTCACCACTGTCATCACAGCACATTTCATTGAGCAGTTTAGGATTGGCAAAGGTTGCACGCTGTGCAGTCAGGTGATCACCACGGTGCGTTGCGTAGGAGTTAAAGTCCTCTTCCGGCAAACCCATCTTTGCGAGGTATTCACCTGCAGCACTGCTCGCCATGATGGCGTTGGAGGGCGACAGGTGATCGGTTGTAATGTTGTCTCCGAGCACAGCCAGTGGACGCATACCCTTGAGGGTACGTTTACCGGCTAGCGCACCTTCCCAGTATGGCGGACGGCGGATATAGGTACTTTGTGGACGCCAGTCGTAAAGCGGGCTTTCAGCCTGTTCACGTGCACCGAGGTCAAACATCGGATCGTAAACCTGGTGGAATTGTTCCGGCTTGACGTATGCATTGACTATTGCATCGATCTCTTCATCGCTTGGCCAGATATCCTTCAGGGTCACCGGGTTGCCATTGCTGTCGGTACCCAGTACATCCTTCTCGATATCAAAACGTACTGTACCTGCAATCGCATAGGCAACTACCAACGGTGGTGAAGCGAGGAAAGCCTGCTTGGCATACGGGTGGATACGACCATCAAAGTTTCGGTTACCCGAGAGTACAGCAGTGGCATACAGATCGCGATCGATAATCTCCTGCTGAATTTTCGGATCGAGTGCACCACTCATACCGTTACAGGTAGTACAAGCATATGCGACGATACCGAAGCCCAGTTTTTCGAGTTCAGGTAACAAACCAGCCTCTTCCAGGTACAACCTGGCGACTTTCGATCCGGGTGCAAAAGAGGATTTCACCCAGGGCTTGCGTACCAGGCCCAGTTCATTTGCCTTACGTGCAAGCAGCGCTGCCGCAACCACGTTACGAGGATTGGAAGTATTGGTACAGGAGGTAATTGCCGCAATAATGACTGCACCGTCCGGCATCTCACCTGTTTTCTCTTCCCACTCAGATGCAATACCACGCTCGGCAAGATCCGTGGTCGGCAGACGACGATGCGGATTGGATGGACCCGCCATGTTGCGTCCGACAGTGGAGAGATCGAATTCCAGCACACGCTCATATTCAGCTTCTGAAAGATCATCACCCCACAGACCTGTGGTCTTTGCATAATTCTCTACCAACGCCACCTGCTCGGCATCGCGCCCGGTCAGCTTGAGATAATCGATCGTCTGCTTATCAATGTAGAACATGCCGGCTGAGGCACCAAACTCGGGAGTCATGTTGGAAATTGTTGCACGGTCACCAATGGTCAGGTCCGCAGTACCCTCGCCAAAGAACTCAAGGTAGGCAGAAACAACCTTCTGCTGACGCAGAAACTCGGTCAGGGCCAGTACTATATCGGTAGCAGTGATACCGGGCTGGCGCTTACCTGTCAATTTCACTCCGACAATCTCCGGCAGTCGCATCATCGATGGTCGACCAAGCATGACTGTCTCGGCTTCAAGGCCGCCAACACCGATTGCGATTACACCCAGGCAGTCGATGTGCGGAGTGTGGCTGTCTGTACCAACACAGGTATCAGGAAAGGCTACACCCTCACGTGACTGAACAACCGGTGACATCTTCTCGAGATTGATCTGGTGCATGATGCCGTTTCCGGCAGGGATGACATCGACATTCTCGAACGCAGTTTTGGTCCACTCGATAAAGTGGAAGCGGTCTTCGTTGCGGCGATCTTCAATGGCACGGTTCTTCTCGAACGCATCCGGATCAAAACCACCGTGTTCCACTGCCAGGGAGTGGTCGACAATCAACTGGGTAGGAACAACCGGGTTGACCTTTGCCGGGTCACCTCCCTGGTCGGCAATTGCATCTCGCAGTCCAGCCAGGTCAACCAGCGCAGTTTGACCGAGAATGTCATGACAAACCACGCGCGCCGGATACCATGGAAAATCCAGATCACGTTTACGCTCGATAAGTTGCTTGAGAGAATCTTCAAGCATGGTGGGATCGCAACGACGCACGAGCTGTTCTGCCAGTATCCGCGAGGTATATGGCAGGCTCTCATAGGAACCGGGTTTAATCGAATCAACAGCAGAACGTGTATCGAAATAATCCAGCGTGGTACCCGGCAGGGTTTTACGATAATTCGTGTTAGTCATGAATGCAGTTCTCTAATTCCTGAATAAGTCAGCCGCCTGCAGTCAGCGCATAATCCATCAATGGGTCGGATCAATCGACCATGCACTGCCAGCAAGCAACCTGAACGCTTTTTGAACCTGTAACTCAGCGCGCTTCGAGCGGTACCCAGTCACGGCTCTCGGGGCCAACATAATTGGCGCTTGGGCGAATGATCTTGCCATCCTCGCGCTGCTCGATCACATGCGCGCCCCAGCCAGTAACACGTGAAATAACGAACAGTGGTGTGAACATGTCGGTCGGTACACCCATCTGGTTGTAAGAGACAGCTGAGAACCAGTCCAGGTTGGGGAACATTTTCTTGATCTCCAGCATGACACTCTCGAGACGATCTGCAACCGAGAACATGGTGGTATCGCCGTTGCTCTCGGAGAGCTCTTTTGCAACGCGCTTGATCACCTCGTTACGCGGATCAGCAATGGTGTATACAGGATGACCAAAACCGATAACGATCTCCTTGTTTGCAACACGCTCACGGATATCCGCCTCGGCCTGGTCAGCATTGGAGTAACGGCTCTGGATACGGAATGCTGCCTCGTTGGCACCACCGTGCTTGGGTCCACGCAATGCACCGATCGCACCTGTGATCGCGGAGTACATATCTGAATTGGTACCGGCAACAACGCGCGCAGTAAATGTTGATGCATTGAATTCATGTTCAGCATAGAGATTAAGCGAGGTGTGCATGGCACGAACCCACTCTGCCGACGGCTTTTCACCATGCAACAGGTGCAGGAAGTGGCCGCCGATTGAATCGTCATCAGTCTCTACATCGATACGCTTGCCATTAACGGCAAAGTGATACCAATAAAGCAGCATGGATCCAAAGCTGGCCATCATGCGATCGATAATGTCGCGTGCTTCAGCCGCAGGCATCTCTTCTTTCTCAGACACACAACTGCCTAGCACCGAGCAGGCAGTACGCAAAACATCCATCGGGTGTGACGATGCCGGCAGCGCCTCAAGCGCCTGCTTGACCGCTTGCGGGATACCACGCAGTGATTTCAGCTTCGCCTTGTAGGTCGCCAGCTGTGCCTTGTTCGGCAATTCACCGTGAACCAGCAGATATGCGATCTCCTCGAATTCAGCCTTGTCAGCAAAATCGAGAATGTCATAGCCGCGATAATGCAGGTCGTTACCAGTACGGCCGACAGTACAGACAGCCGTGTTACCTGCCGCAGTACCTGACAGCGCAACTGACTTTTTTGCTTTTGGAAGTACCTGTTCAGTCATCAATATTCTCCTTAGATTCTGTTATCCGCGAGTGACTCTGAGTCACTCCTCTTTCTGTTCCGCGAAAAGCTGATCAAGCTTGTGCTCGTAACTGTGATAGTCGAGAAAATCATAAAGCTCCATGCGAGTCTGCATGGTATCGACAACACCTTGCTGTGTTCCGGTACTGAGCAGCTCTTGGTAAACCTTCAGTGCAGCCAGGCTCATGGCGCGGAAAGCACTGAGTGGATAAAGCGCCAGCTTGACGCCGGCTGAAGCCAGTTCCTCTGTAGTAAACAAGGGGGTTGCACCAAATTCGGTGATATTTGCCAGCACCGGAACATTCACAGCACTGGTGAATTCCTTGTACTGTTCAAGCGTATTAATCGCTTCAGGAAAAATCATGTCGGCACCGGCTTCAACGCAGGCAATCGCGCGTTCAACAGCTGACTCCATGCCTTCAACAGCAAGGGCATCTGTACGTGCCATGACAACAAAACTCTCATCACTCTTCGCATCGACAGCCGCCTTGACGCGATCGACCATCTCTTCCTGTGTGACGATTGCCTTGTTGGGACGATGACCACAACGCTTCTGCATGACCTGGTCCTCGATGTGCATACCAGCTGCACCTGATCGGATCATCTCGCGTGTACAGCGTGCGATATTGAAAGCTCCGCCCCAACCGGTATCAACGTCAACCAGCAGTGGCAACGAGGAAGCATCCGTAATGCGATTAACGTCTTCAAGGACATCTTTCATGGTTGTAATACCAAGATCAGGAATGCCCATTGAGCAAGCTGCAACACCGCCGCCTGAAAGGTAGATTGCCTTGTGGCCAACTTTTTCGGCCATGATGGCACTGTAAGCGTTCACCGCGCCAACAACCTGCAGCGGATTGTTCTCTTCAACGGCACGACGCAGTTTCGCACCAGGGGTTAAATTTGTATCAGTCATGATAGTCCTTGAGTAGCAATTCTCTGGCGATCTGCCAGGCACCACTAATGTGCCGGCGCATAAGGATTTCCGCCAATTCACCATCTCGCCTGGAGATGGCGTCAACAATCTGGCGATGTTCACCAAGTGCCTTGGTAGGACGTGATGGAGCTTTTGCAGTACGGTAGCGACACATACGAATCAGCTGGTACAACTCACTACTGAGAGATTTAACCAACAGTTGATTCTGACTCGCCTGTGCAATGCGGATATGAAAATCCACATCGCCCTCACGCTGAAAATAGACCGTGCCTTCAGTTTCATCAATGTTCTTTTCGTGCTGCTCAAGCAACAACCAGAGTTCATCGACTTCCTTCGGCTTGATGAATTCAGCTGCAAGACGTGTCGACATGCCTTCCAGTGCTTCACGCACCGAGTAGACATCTGACATCATTTTCTCGCTGAGGGTAACAACACGCGCCCCGGCATGAGGAATACGCTGTACCAGGTGCATCGCTTCAAGACGACGAATCGCTTCACGTAACGGCCCACGGCTTACGCCATGCTCACGCGCCAGATCCTCTTCCACAATTTTGGATCCCTGAGAAAGCCGTCCTGTGATGATGTCGTCCTTCAGCTGATGGCATACCCGGTCTGCCAGCGTACGACTACTGCCGGTATCCAACGTGCTGATGGTCTCTTTTTTCGCCTGTTCCATTTCGCCTTTTGTTGACAATTCTATGTGAATTGGCTGGAAATCGAGTTAATTAAAGCCCATTCACGCCTGATTGTCAACAATATGGCCCTAGGCTGTATATTATTTATACATTTCACTGCCAGTTTTCATGCGGCACGAAAACAATCGAAACAAAAACACAGTAAATCAATAAGTTATCAATATTATTCTTTCAGCAATTGCTAATTATCTTTTTTGTGAAAAATAGCATATATTCCCTTGTATGCGATGTGGGTAAGTACCCGGACAAGAGGCACGCTACATTTCGCTCATATATATACATCCCAATTAAGAAGTCTGGAGTAGTACCAAAATGATTACTTACGATGAATTACATAATCAAAATCACAAGATCACTGAACACGCTAATATCCTGCATTACCTTCTTGCTGACAGGAGCCTGTGTGACAGTAAAGTAACCTGCGACCTCTTTTTTCACTTTGTTGACATGGTAAAGGAGCACATCGAGGTAACTGACAAGCACTTTTACAAGCACTTGCTTGTGTGTGACCAGGAAACCAAGAACACTGCGACAAAGTTCATGTCCGGTAGCGTAGAAATCAAAAAGGTTTTTTCCGAGTACCTTTCTAAATGGTGTAACAAGCGTGGCAAGCAACTGCGCATCAGTGACTATGAGAATTTCAAATCGGAAACTGATGAAGTTTTCAATATGGTCCTTGATAGAATCCAGGCAGAGACAGAAAATCTCTACCCGCTTGTAAAAGAAGTGACTGGTGACTTGAGAGCCGTTGCCTGATTGAAAGCAGGTTACCTGAACAAAATAAAAAGGCCGTCATCGACGGCTTTTTTTATTCGCATGAAGTGCAAAACTACGCCTCTTCTACCCCCGCCAAATAGAGCCATGTACTGATAACTGTATCCGGGTTGAGTGAGACACTTTCAATCCCCTCGTCAACCAACCACTTGGCAAAATCCGGATGATCTGAAGGCCCCTGCCCACAAATACCGACATATTTGCCTGCATCACGACACGCCCTGATGGCACGACTGAGCATAAACTTGACTGCTTCATCACGCTCGTCGAAGAGTTTGGAAACCAGTCCGGAGTCACGATCAATCGCCAGTGTCAGCTGGGTCATATCATTGGAACCGATGGAGAAGCCGTCGAAATACTCGAGGAACTGCTCTGCGAGAATAGCGTTACTTGGCACCTCGCACATCATGATCAGCTTGAGTCCGTTTTCACCGCGACGCAGGCCGTACTTATCTAGCAATGAAACCACACCTTCAGCTTCCTGTAACGTACGTACGAATGGAACCATTACCCAGACGTTGTCGAGGCCCATCTCGTCACGCACATATTTGAGTGCACGACACTCGAGTTCAAAGCATTTTTCAAACTCGTCAGAGAGGTAGCGTGACGTGCCACGGTAACCAATCATCGGATTCTCTTCATGTGGTTCATAGTGGTCGCCACCGATCAGGTTAGCGTACTCATTCGACTTGAAATCCGACAAGCGTACGATAACCGGATTTGGTGCAAAGGCCGATCCGATAGTAGATATACCCTCGATGATGCGCTTGACGTAAAAATCGACCGGATCACCGTAAGCAGCTATCAGTGGTGCGATCTGCTCACGCAGTGAGGCGGGAATCGAATCATATTCGAGCAGTGCACGTGGATGCACACCAATCATATTGTTGATAATGAACTCGAGTCGTGCCAGACCAACACCAAAATTTGGCAGGCCTGCAAAACTGAAAGCACGCTCAGGATTACCAACATTCATCATGATCTTCAGCGGTGCCTCCGGCATCGAACCAAGCTCGATACGGTTGATGTCGAAATTCAGCTTGCCAGCATAGATGTGTCCTGTTTCACCCTCGGCACAGGAGACGGTAACATCTGTACCATCTTCCACTTGCTCGGTTGCATTGCCGCAGCCAACCACTGCGGGCACACCCATTTCGCGTGCAATGATCGCGGCATGACAGGTACGGCCACCGCGGTTTGTAACAATTGCTGCAGCACGTTTCATAACCGGCTCCCAGTCGGGATCGGTCATATCGGTGATCAGGACATCACCCTCCTGCACCTTGTCCATCTCGTCGAGACCACTGAGAATACGTGCGCGACCGGCACCGATCTTCTGACCGATACTGCGTCCTTCTGCCAGCACATCACCGCGTTCCATGAGTGAGAAACGTTCAATGACCTGGCCAACTCGGCTCTGTACAGTCTCTGGGCGAGCCTGAACGATATAGAGCTGGTTATCGATACCGTCGAGTGCCCACTCGACATCCATCGGGCGGCCATAGTGCTTTTCAATTGCATCTGCGTAGCCGGCCAACTGATTGACGTGCTCATCATCAAGAGAGAAAAGCATCTGCTCATCCGGGTCGACCGGAACCGTGGTCACCTTCTCACCCGGCTGATCGCTGTAGATCATCTTGATTGCTTTACCGCCGAGGCTGCGGCGAACGACAGCTGGACGACCGGCTCTCTGCGCAGGCTTATAGACATAGAACTCGTCGGGGTTAACCGCACCCTGCACGACCATCTCACCAAGTCCATAGCTTGAAGTGATAAAGACTACATCCTCGAAACCGGACTCTGTGTCGACTGTAAACATGACTCCGGAAGAACCGATATCCGAACGCACCATTTTTTGGATGCCGGCAGACAAAGCGACATCCTCATGCGCAAACCCCTGGTGGACGCGGTAAGAGATCGCACGGTCATTGAAGAGAGAGGAAAAGACAAGCCGTATATCATTCTTGATCTCTTCGATTCCCCTGACGTTCAGGTAGGTCTCCTGCTGACCGGCAAAGGAGGCCTCGGGAAGATCCTCGGCTGTTGCAGATGAACGCACCGCCCATGATGTTTCAGTACCGTACTCCTCCTCGAGTGCCGCGTAGGCAGCATCGATTGCTTCTTCCATCTCCTGTGGAAACGGGATGCCCGCGATCCACTCACGAATCTCGGCTCCTGCCACCTGCAGGGCTGCCACATCCTCGATATCCAGTTCTGCAAGACGCTGATTAATGCGGTCACCAAGACCATCATGTGCAATAAAGGCACGGTACGCATCAGCCGTGGTTGCGAAACCGCCGGGGACTTTTACATCCAAGTCTGAAAGATTCTGAATCATCTCACCAAGTGACGCGTTTTTACCACCAACGCGGTCGACATCATCCATCCCAAGCTGATCCAACGGAATTAAATACTCAATCATCGTGCCTAGCCTCTTACCAGGGTATAAATACAGTTACTGTTTTAAGGAGACGCGAAACAGACCGCATCACCTTCTGAATTACGCTTTGGCTCTTATTGCAGGTGGCTATACCAGTGATTCTGCGTCCGCAGTTCATCCCGGATACGTTGCCATGCACCTGGCTGCCCGAGTCTCTCGTCGACTGTCTCACCAAGCTTTTCAACCACCGCTTCACTGCCAGCAACATAAACATAAGTTGAAGGGCTACGGATGAAACGGACAAATTCAATCACCGCCTGTTCTTCTGTCATGCCATGCAGTCGAGCGACAGTTGCCGAGGAGCGTGCCATCAGGGCATCGAATGCCCGAAAACCGAGATCATCAAGATAGTGCATCGCATCACTGTTCTTATTGTTGAGATAGACGTGCTCGATGCCAGTTACGTCACCACTATAGGCGCGTACCTCACCCATCCAGTCGATATCTCTTTCGTAGATCTTTTTCACCAACGGGCGGAAAACATCCACATCGCAACCTGCAGCAAGCAGAATCAGCTTGCCACGCGAATTAATTGGCGCATGATAAGGGTAGCTCAGTGGTTCACTGACTTTCACCACGTCTCCTGCCACCAGTTCCACAGCCTTTTTCTGAAACGGTGAGGCGCCCTGTTCCGGACAAGCCACCAGCAGGCGAATATCGAAACTGTTATCAAATGGTACGGCATAGGCTTCCTCAACCCATACCGGTGCCGACGTGGTCGACCCATCTTCAAGTTCAATGTTCAGACCGGCGTCCCGGTAGCTCTTCCAGTTATCACCTTCTACATTGAGTGTCAGGCGCACAACCTGTCCGACACCATCAACACTGGTGTTGATGAGCGTCTCCATGACCCGTGCATTTACAGAGGGTTTCATGCTATCTAATTCCTCTTGGTGGTTGTCTAAATATTATTGTTATACCATTGCGACTACACATATCAGCCCCTTATCAGTGTCCAATGCCGAGCTCGGTAACATCGCGCAAGCGTTTCTCCCTGACGATCCACCCGGCAATCTCTTCAATAGATGTATCCGTTGTATCGAATACCGGGATGTTCGCATTTTTAAACATTGTATCTGCTATTCGCAATTCACGCTGACAGGTCTGCAATGATGCATATTCAGTGCTTGGACGACGCTGTTGCCGAATATTCGAAAGGGTTGCGGGACGAATTGTCAGGGCCACCATCTTGCGTGTGTGTGGCAACAAAAATGATGGCAACTTGTGTCCCTCAAGATCGTCCGATGTCAGCGGATAGTTTGCCGTCTTGAGGCTGAAGTTCATCGCAAGGAAGAGACTCGTCGGTGTTTTTCCGCTGCGTGAAACCCCAACGAGGATCACGTCTGCATCATCGTAATTTGCAAGGTCGCAACCATCATCATGTTTCAGAGCGTACTCGATCGCCTTGATCTTTTTCTGATACAACTCATGACTGTGCGGATCAAAGGAGATACCCTGTTTGTGTGAAGACTCCACACCAAGGCACTCTTCAAGCGGTTCGATGAATACACCAAACAGATCGACAATACAGCCTTTACTGTTGGCAATCACCCGCTGCGATTCACTCTCCACCAGGGTACTAACAACAATAGGCTGTTTGCCAGTCTCCTCAACAATATGGTTGATTTCACGTGCGACTTCGCGTGCACGTTCCTTGGAATCAACAAAGGGATAGAGGCGGCTCTCAAACTCAATGCCTGGAAACTGGGATAACAGGCTCTTGCCATATGACTCAGCCGTCAAACCAGTACGATCCGAAATAAACAGTACGTCTCTTTTTTCCATTCTTTAACTCTGTTGCAAGGCCCTAAAAATGCAGATTTATCAAGGCATACTGCGTTTCTGTTGCATTGCACAACGTTAACGGCTAGGATTACCTCTGTCAAGGCATCTTAGCCAACAAAACAGATTTATATTTAACATCCTGATCAGGAAAACAGGACCAAAGCCTTAGGAGGTAATATGTCAGAAGAAGTCGTCATTGTCGCCGCAGCCCGTACACCAGTTGGTGCCTTCGGAGGCAGCCTCGCAAGCATCCCGGCAAGCACTCTGGGTGCAACCGTTATCAAAGCACTCATCGAGCGTAGTGGAATCAATCCTGATCAGGTCGATGAAGTCATCATGGGACAGGTACTGCAGGCTGGCGTTGGTCAGAACCCTGCACGCCAGGCCGTTCTCGAAGCAGGACTTTCAGAGAGCACTCCGGCTATGACAATCAATAAGGTATGTGGCAGCGGACTCAAAGCAGTCAACCTCGCTGCACAGGCAATCATGTCTGGTGATGCAAAGATAGTTATTGCCGGTGGACAAGAGAACATGAGCGCCTCACCGCACGTACTGCCAAAATCTCGCGATGGCCAGAAGATGGGTCACTGGAAAATGATCGACACCATGATCAACGATGGTCTCTGGTGTGCTTTCAACGACTACCACATGGGCACCACTGCCGAGAATATTGCTGAAAAGTACGAGATCAGCCGTGAAGAGCAGGACAGCTTTGCTGCTACCTCTCAGCAACGTACCGAGGCAGCCCAGAACGCAGGTCATTTCAATGAAGAGATCGTTCCTGTCGAGATTCCGCAGCGCAGAGGCGACCCGGTTGTTTTCGACACGGATGAGTTTCCTCGTGCAGGCGTAACAGCTGAAGGTCTTGGTAAACTGCGTCCGGCATTCAGCCGTGAAGGCACAGTCACTGCGGGCAATGCTTCTGGTATCAATGACGGTGCAGCAGCAGTTATCGTTATGGCAGCATCTACTGCAAAAGAGCTTGGCATTGAGCCAATGGCAACCTACAAAGCCTTCTCCAGTGCAGGTGTTGATCCAAAGATCATGGGTACAGGCCCTATCCCGTCAACCACCAAGTGTCTCGAAAAGGCTGGCTGGACAGTTGCAGATCTTGACCGTATCGAAGCGAACGAGGCATTTGCAGCCCAGGCGATCTCGGTTAACAAGGAGCTTGGTCTCGACACCGACAAGGTAAATGTTACCGGTGGTGCTATCTCTATCGGCCATCCGATCGGTGCATCCGGTGCACGTGTTTTCGTCACCCTGCTGCACGGCATGCAACGTGACAATGCCAACAAGGGACTTGCAACTCTCTGTATCGGTGGTGGCATGGGTGTTGCCCTCGCAGTAGAGAAAACCTGATTATATTTCGCTTTTAATCAACCCCCGAACAGGATGTTCGGGGTGTTATCGCGATGAACTAAACTGGTTCCGATCACTCAATAATAAGGAACATCGCATTAATTCTTATCCCACATAAAGATATTTTTATAGATAAAGTTTGTGCATAGCGAAAAACCAGTCTCATAATAGGTTAAAATAATACTAACCAATATTGCAGGATGAAATTTCATGACCGAGCAAGAAAACGAACAGGTTCGCATCATCAAGAAGTACCCCAACCGCCGTCTCTACGATACGGAGGAGAGTCGCTACATCACTCTTCCCGAAGTGAGGGAACTGGTCGTCAAGAATACTCCGATGAAAGTTGTCGATACCAACTCCGGTGAAGACATCACGCGAAACATCCTGCTGCAAATCATTATCGAACAAGAATCTGACAACGACCCACTGTTCTCAAACGACAACCTGCAGAACTTCATTCGCTACTACAGCGACACTTCTCATCAGGGCTTTTCGATGTTCATCGATCGCAGCCTGAGCTTTTTCCAGGACCAGCAGGAAGCCATCCAGACCCAGATGAAAGACCTTCTGGCAGGTGGAAGTCCGATGAAATTCTGGTCTGACCTCGGTGAATCGAACGTGGAACTATGGAAAAACATGCAGAATGACTTCTTCAACGCAATGGGCGTCAACACCAAAAAAGAGAAGTAATTCCCTGCAAGAAAACACAACAAATGCCTCGATTACCAGTTTTCCGGGGCATTTTTCATTCCCCCTGTAAAAAATATTTACGAAAAATACTTGACTTTGTGCACTGCAACATCTATATTTTTGTGCATTGCACAATGTTGCGTTGCAACAAGCATAATTTTTCTTCATAATACATAGGGTGATCAAAATGAATACACAGTGGATTGAACTGACAAACAAAATGACTGAAGACATGTACTCTGCTTTCAAAAAGCTGGCAGAAACCAACGTCGCAACCATGCAGGACCTGGTTGAGAAGCAAGCTGAGATGGTAAGCAGCTGCGTTGAGTCTGCTCAGGAAAATGCTGAGAAGCTCTCTTCAGTCAAAGACGTCAAAGAAGCAATGAGCCTGCAGAGCGAGATCGTTCGTTCATGTGGCGAAAAAATGGTTGGTAACTACAAAGAAGTTACTGCCATGCTGAAAGACGCACAGGAAGGCATCAGCTCTCTCGTTGAAGAGAACGTAAAGACTGCTGAAGCAAATGTTGAAAAAGTAACTGCTGCTGCGAAGCAAAAAGCTGCATAATTACTTTTCAATCGACGGCAGTGCATTTGGCACTGCCGTCGAGTCAACCACTCAATTCAATACTAATGCAATAATGCATTGTTATTGAACTGTATACTCTATGGCCGATTACGGCCTTTTTTTGTTTTTAATTAATGTCCATTTCCGGAGGATAGAAAATGTCTGATACAAAAATTGCACTCGTTACCGGCGGAACCGGTGGCATTGGCACCACTCTCTGCAGAGCTCTGACTGACCAGGGACGCAAGGTTGTTGCCAACTACTTCCCTCCAGAAAAGGAAAATGCAGAAGCCTGGCAGGCAGAACAGAAAGAAGCTGGCTATGACATCGGTATTGCGGGCGCAGACGTAACTGACTATGACGCTGTTGGCGAAATGATTAAATCAATCGAAGAGGAATTCGGTCCGGTTTCAATTCTTGTTAACTGCGCAGGAATCACTCGCGACAAGACCCTTAAGGGTATGACTCCTGACATGTGGAATGCGGTTATCAACACCAACCTCAACTCTGCATACAATGTCACTCGCCAGGTATTCCTGGGCATGACCGAGCGTGGTTTTGGCCGCATCGTTAACATCTCTTCAATTAACGGCCAGAAGGGTCAGTTTGGCCAGGCCAACTACTCTGCTGCAAAAGCCGGACTGCACGGCTTCACCATGGCTGTTGCACAGGAAGGCGCACGCAAGAATGTTACCGTCAACACGGTTTCACCGGGATATGTCGAGACTGACATGACCGCACTGATTGCACAGGAAGTACTCGATTCAATCATCAAGCAGATTCCAATGGGGCGTATGGCACAGCCGGAAGAAATTGCACTTGCAGTCACCTTCTGCACTGATGATGCAAACTCGTTTATGACCGGCGCAAACCTGCCAGTCAACGGCGGTATGTTTATTCACTAAATAGCCGTGAATGACAGCCTGCCGGTAATCCGGCAGGCTGCATTTTGAAACAGGATGCCTTACAGAGAATGCAGGAAGATTACCCGGGGACTACACCAGTAACAGCCCCCCTTTCCGCATCGATTAGGAGGAAATAATAAAATGTTGGAAAACTACAGATCCCACGTAGAGGAACGAGCCGCAGAAGGCATCGTACCCAAACCACTTGATGCACAGCAGACTGCTGAACTCGTCGAGTTAGTCAAGAATCCCCCGGCAGGTGAAGAAGAGTTCTTGCTCGACCTGCTGACAAACCGTGTACCAGCTGGTGTTGATGACGCCGCATACGTCAAGGCAGGTTTCCTTGCCGCTATCGCCAAGGGCGAAGCCGAATCCCCTCTCATCGACAAGGTCAGCGCCGTTGAATTGCTTGGCTCCATGCTTGGTGGTTACAACATCGCACCAATGATCGATGCGCTTGATGATGATGCACTGGCACCAACAGCTGCAAAAGCTCTGTCTCACACACTGCTGATGTTCGATGCCTTCCATGATGTCAAGGAAAAGGCCGACGCAGGCAATGCGAATGCCAAACAGGTAGTTGAATCATGGGCTAATGCCGAATGGTTCACCAGCCGTCCTCAGCTGGCAGAAAAAATCACCGTCACCGTGTTCAAGGTTCCAGGTGAAACCAACACCGACGACCTGTCACCTGCACCAGATGCCTGGTCTCGTCCTGATATTCCTCTGCATGCCAATGCCATGCTCAAAATGGAACGTGATGGAATCACACCTGATCACCAGGGTGCAGTCGGACCAATCAAGCAGATTGAAGAACTCAAGCAGAAGGGCTTCCCACTCGCATACGTCGGCGATGTCGTAGGAACAGGTTCTTCACGCAAGTCAGCAACCAACTCTGTCCTGTGGCACATGGGAGATGACATTCCTTTTATCCCCAACAAGCGCGCTGGTGGCGTATGCCTTGGTGGCAAGATTGCCCCAATCTTCTTCAACACCATGGAAGATGCAGGTGCACTGCCGATCGAGGTTGATGTCTCAAAGCTCAACATGGGTGATGTCATCGACATCTATCCATATGAAGGCGTCATCAAAAACCATGAGAGTGGTGAAGAACTTGCAAAGTTTGAGCTCAAAACACAGGTCATTCTCGATGAGGTTCAGGCTGGCGGACGTATTCCGCTGATCATCGGCCGTGGTCTCACGGCACGTGCGCGTGAAGCTCTCGGAATGGAAGCATCCGACCTCTTTCTCAAGCCGCAAGATCCCGTCGATACCGGCAAGGGCTATACGCTGGCACAGAAAATGGTTGGCAAGGCGTGTGGTGTCGAAGGTGTTCGCGCAGGTATGTACTGCGAACCAAAGATGACCACAGTCGGCTCGCAGGATACAACCGGTCCAATGACTCGCGATGAACTCAAAGACCTCGCGTGCCTCGGTTTCTCTGCCGATCTGACAATGCAGTCTTTCTGTCACACTGCGGCCTATCCAAAACCGGTTGACGTCACCACGCACCACACCCTGCCTGACTTCATCATGAACCGCGGCGGTGTTTCACTGCGTCCCGGCGATGGTGTTATCCACTCTTGGCTGAACCGCATGCTGCTGCCTGACACTGTTGGCACAGGCGGTGATTCACACACCCGTTTCCCGATTGGTATCTCCTTCCCTGCCGGTTCAGGCCTGGTCGCCTTTGCCGCAGCTACTGGTGTGATGCCTCTCGATATGCCGGAATCTGTACTGGTACGTTTCAAAGGTGAAATGCAACCGGGTATCACGCTGCGTGACCTGGTCAATGCGATTCCTTACGCCGCTATCCAGCGTGGTCTTCTGACCGTTGAGAAAGCCGGCAAGAAAAACGTCTTCTCCGGTCGTGTCCTCGAGATCGAAGGCCTGCCAGACCTGAAAGTTGAACAGGCATTCGAACTCTCTGATGCATCAGCCGAACGTTCTGCTGCTGGCTGTACCATCAAGCTCGACAAGGAACCGATCATTGAGTATCTCAACTCAAACATCACCATGCTGAAGTGGATGATCGCGGAAGGCTATGGTGACAAGCGCACCATTGAGCGTCGTATCGAGGCGATGGAGGCGTGGCTGGCCAACCCTGAGTTGATGGATGCTGATGCTGATGCCGAGTACGCCGAAGTGATCGAAATCGACCTCAACGAAGTCAAGGAGCCGCTGCTCGCATGCCCCAACGACCCTGATGACGTCAAGCCGCTGTCTGAAATTGCCGGACGCAAAATTGACGAGGTTTTCATCGGTTCCTGTATGACCAACATTGGCCACTTCCGTGCAGCCGGCAAACTGCTCGAAAAGGTCAAGGGTGCTGTTCCTACACGTCTGTGGATTACTCCACCGACCAAGATGGACGAACATCAGCTCACCGAGGAAGGCTACTACAGTATTTTCGGATCTGCAGGAGCACGTACGGAAATGCCGGGTTGTTCACTCTGCATGGGTAACCAGGCACGTATCGCCGAGAACTCAACTGCAGTTTCGACCTCAACACGTAACTTCCCGAATCGTCTCGGTACCGGCGCGGATGTTTTCCTTGCCTCAGCCGAACTGGCTGCAGTTGCTGCGATTCTCGGCAAGCTGCCAAGTGTTGAGGAGTACATGGAATACGCTGCGGATATCGACACCATGGCTGATGATATCTATCGCTATCTCAACTTCGATCAAATCGAGAGCTACCAGAAGGCCGCTGCCTCAGTAATTCCCGTGGTAGCAGCTTAAGGACCAGCTTCACACAATCGTGTAAGCTGAAACGGCATGGCCCAAAAGGCTATGCCGTTTTTTTATCTACTCTCCAGAAAATCTAGAACATGTTGCGGGATCTCTATACCATCTCTTAATTTTTCGTCCGGCACAGGCGGCAAGTATGTTGTCTTGACAGGAATCGTTCCGGACCAATAGCCCAGCGCATAATCTTCCTGTTCATCCGCTGGTGGATATTCATCAATTTTCGCTGATGCTGTTTGAATCTCGACTTCAATCACTCGTGTAGCTTTCAGCTCCTTCCGGTTTGGCGCCCTGCAGTAATCCCATCTGCCTGGAACAAAATGGTTCACAATCGCTTTTAAACCTTCCAACTTTTCTTCATCAGTGGTCAGTTCACGAACGCTTCCAAAAACCACTACTGAACGGTAGTTAACGCTGTGCTTGAAAGCCGATCTTGTCAGTTTCATCCCGTCCAGGGTCATGACACTTAGCGAAACCTCACCAGAATCCAGTAATGCAGATGTCATACGGTTTTTTGATGATCCATGCATATACAGCTTGTCACCACTGCGTCCGAAATTGATTGGCTGGACATGTGCCTTACCATCAACATTGAACGCCACGCTACACACTTCACTATCATCCAGGATGGAATAAACGACCTCCTGGTCATAACTCGAATTCTTGCGGCCTCTTTTGACCCTGTTCAACCCACTCTTTTCATATTCCATTTGTCTTGCTCAATCACCTGCATTAGTACAGCCATTATATGCATGAGTCTGCCATGCATGCCTGGATACGAAAGATCCTCTTCTACTGTTGTTCTTTATTCAGTGAGTATTAGCAAATAAAAAACCCCGCAATTGCGGGGCTCTTGGTTGTTTCATATCAAACAGCGATTAACACTGTTCCCACGGCAAGCCATGGAAGCGCCAACCACCTACCGTGCTGCGGTGGTGATCATCGTCCAGTTCACCTTCGAAACCTTCATCAATGTTATAGATATTCTTTAGGCCATTCTCGACCAGCACCTCACCCGCTTCCCGGGATCGCTTGCCGCTGCGGCAGATGAGAATCACTGGTACGCAGCCATCTTCCTTGTCACAGGAGAGCCCTCCCAGCATCAGCTTGCGAACGTCAGTAGTAAAATGCGGATTGATGTCCCAGTCAGGCTCGTCGATCCATGGTACATGCACAGCACCCTTAGGATGACCGACAAACAGGTACTCCATCGAGGAGCGCACGTCGATCAGTACGGTACGCGGATCGTTTTTGATCATTTCCCAAGCAGCCTTGGGTGATATCTCGTGTAATTCAGTATTCATCTCACACACCTCCTCCGGTTAGACGGTATTATTCCGCCTTGGGAACAAAGCGAAGATATTTCGGCTCCCATGCACGTGATGTAGCGTAAGCTTCCAGCTCATCAACAGACATACCTGCGAATTCCGGTCGTTCTGCAGAGCCATCTTCCAATGCCTTCTTCAGAACGCGTGCGGTGACATAGAGACTCACATCACGCAGTGCCGACACGGGAGGGAAAATCAGCCCCTGTTTCAGATAATACTCTTCAGTATAGTCTGCCAGTGCAAAAGCAGACTCAAGAATCATTGCATCACTGATACGGTTACACTTGCCAAGAATCGTGGCAAAGCCGATACCCGGGAATACAAAGGCGTTATTGCCCTGCCCGATTGGATGCTCTTTACCTTCCCACTTTACCGGTGCGAATGGACTACCGGTTGAAACCACGGCTCGGCCGTCAGTCCACTTGTAGAGATCATCAGGTGTCGCTTCGCAACGTGTAGTCGGATTAGACAGAGGGAAGATCATCGGGTGCTCACAATTCTCTGCCATTGCTCGTACCAACTCTTCACCAAAGAGCCCGGTACAGCCAGTTAGGCCAAGTAGTACAGTTGGCTTACCAAAGCGTACAACCTCTTCCAGATCCGGTCTTTCACCTTTGATGTCCCAATCTGCATAGGTATCTTCATACTGACAAGTCTGAAATTTGTATTCTTCGTCAGTATGTCCTTCCACGACAAGGCCATCGATATCCATAACGAACATCTGCCGACGTGCCTGCTCGACGCTAAGACCCGCATCAACGAGGCCTGCCTGGATAGCTCGCGCAACACCGACACCACCGGCACCTGCACCAACCACAACGATCTTCTGGTCTGCGATTGACAGGTTGCGTGATTTGCATGCAGTCAGAAGACCGGCAAGCACAGTTGCGCCCGTACCCTGGATATCATCGTTAAAGCATGGAATGCGATCCTTGTAACGGTCGAGCACCTTGTAGGCGATATCCTTTGCGAAATCCTCCCACTGAATGACTGCCTTCGGCCACCGGGATTCAACCGAATCAACAAACTTTTCGACAAAATCCATGTACTCATCGCCGGTGATACGCTTTTCCGGATAACCCAGGTATTCCGGATCAGCCAACAGGTCATCGCGATCTGTACCAACATCGAGGTGAACCGGCATGGTATGGAAAGGACTGACACCTGCACCAGCAGTGTAGAGAGCCAGCTTGCCGATACTGATGGCAAGACCACCATGGCCCTGGTCACCAATACCGAGAATCGCTGATGAATCCGTGGCAACGATCATGCGCACGTCCTGCCATGGGTAGTTGCTGACAAGCTCATCGGCACGATCGATTGTATTAGGGCAGAAGGTCATACCTCGTGCCGACTTATACAGGCTGCTGTATTCTTGTACTGCCTTACCAACAGTTGGTGTATAGACAATAGGCATCATCTCCTCGAGATGATCAGCAAGTACGCGGTAAAAGACCACCTCGTTACGTTCTTGCGTGGCACGTAACATCTGGTACTTTGAGATATCGTCCGGCTTGGTAATAAAACTCTTGTAGACTCTGTCAGCCTGCTGCTGAAGTGTCAGCACCTTTGGCGGCAGCAAACCCTCAAGTCCTAAAGTCCTGCGTTCCTTAAGTGGAAAAGCAGTACCCTTGTTGGTTGCATTCATGCGCAACAGCGCCATGCCTTTCAATGCGACTTCCAGATAGCCCTCGCCATTCTCGTCGAGCTTGTAGTCAAAGTAGCGGCTGATATGTGCCATGGTTATCCCTTGTCCGGTTATTAATTATCTGTAGGAGCATCACCCCGGGGGACGGGGCTCCTACATTAGTATTTACCCTTCTGCCTTGAGTTTCAGACGGTATGCATGCAGCAACGGCTCGGTGTAACCACTCGGCTGTTCACGCCCTTTCAATGCAAGGTCGAGTGCAGCCTGAAAAGCAGTACCGTCACATGCAGGCGCCATCGCCTTGTAAGTCGGATCATTGCTGTTTTGTCCATCTACGACTGCAGCCATGCGCTTGAAGGTCTCAACCACCTGCGCTTCATCACAGATACCATGATGCAGCCAGTTGGCCATATGCTGGCTTGATATACGACAGGTCGCCCTGTCTTCCATAAGTCCGACATCATTGATATCAGGCACCTTGGAACAACCGATACCTGCATCAATCCAGCGCACAACGTAGCCAAGAATACCCTGGGCGTTGTTATCCAGTTCGTTCTGAATCTCATCTGCTGTCAGCGATGATGGATCAGGGTGCAGCGGAATAGTCAGGATGTCATCGACACTGGCGCGAGGACGTGAAGCAAGCTCAGCCTGGCGTTCGGCAACATTGACCTTGTGATAGTGGGTTGCATGCAGTGTCGCAGCAGTTGGAGACGGAACCCATGCACAGTTTGCACCAGCCATGGGGTGACCGATCTTGGTTTCCATCATCACCGCCATTTGATCTGGAATAGGCCACATGCCCTTACCGATCTGTGCGTGTCCCTGCAATCCGCACATCAGTCCTGTATCGACATTCCAGTCCTCGTAGGCAGTGATCCACGGCTGGGTTTTCATATCTGCCTTACGCATCATCGGACCTGCTTCCATGCTGGTATGCATTTCATCACCAGTACGATCAAGAAATCCGGTATTAATGAAGATCAGACGTTCAGATGCAACACGGATACACTCTTTGAGGTTAACCGTTGTCCGGCGCTCTTCGTCCATGATGCCAACTTTCAGCGTGTTTTTAGCAAGGCCTAACGCCTCTTCAACGCGCCCAAACAGCTCAACGGTCAGGGCAACCTCTTCAGGGCCGTGCATCTTTGGCTTAACGATGTACATGCTGCCGGTACGGCTATTGCTGTAACGGCCAACTCCCTTCAGGTCATGCATTGAAATCAGAGCAGTTACCATCGCATCCATCATGCCTTCCGGCACTTCGTTGCCGTCTTTATCCAGAATCGCCGGATTGGTCATCAGGTGACCAACATTTCGAACCAGCATCAGGCTGCGGCCCGGCAGGGTCAGTTCGCTGCCATTAATAGTCGTGTAAACACGATCAGGATTTAACGTGCGCTTCACTTCCTTGCCCTGCTTATAGAAGACCTCTTCAAGGTCGCCTTTCATCAGGCCAAGCCAGTTGCCATAGACAGTGCATTTATCTTCAGCATCGACCGCTGCTACAGAATCCTCGCAATCCTGGATGGTTGTAACAGCAGACTCGATAACAACATCCTTGAAACCGGCAGGGTGTAATTTACCGATTTCATCACTACTATTAACATGAAGTTCTATATACAGACCATTGTTTTTCAACAATATTAAGCTAGGATTACCTTCGTCGCCCTGAAAACCAGAAAGCTGTTCAGCAGATTCCAGTATGGTTAATTCGCCAGAGGTTAGTTCGCCCTGCAAGGTGCCACCGGCGACAGACAGTCTCTTCAGGTCTGCGTACTTTCCATTGGCAAGAGGTGCTGCCTCATCAAGAAACGCCATTGCCATTTCTATGACTTTTTCGGCACGTTTCTGATTAAATTCTTTGCCTCGCTCAAGACCGTCACTGTCTGCAATGGCATCGGTACCATAGAGACCATCGTAGAGACTGCCCCAGCGTGCATTTGCTGCGTTCAGTGCATAACGGGCGTTATTCACCGGCACAACCAATTGAGGACCCGCGATGCTCGCGATCTCGGGGTCAACATTCTCCGTGGTGACATTGAAGTCATCACCCTCTGGCAGAAGGTAACCAATCTCCTGCAGGAATTGCTTGTAGGCAGCAGCATCGTGCGCCTGCCCTTTACGCTCAACATGCCAGGTGTCAATTCTCTCCTGGATGTCGTCACGCTTGGCCAGCAATGCACGGTTCTTTGGTGCGAGATCATTAATAATCCCTTCAAAAGATGACCAGAAAGCATCTGGCTCAATACCTGTGCCCGGAGCTATCTGTTTTGCTACCAGGTCATACAGGGATGTAGCGATCTGCAGACCGCCAACTGTTACTCGTTCCGTCATGATTACACCTAAATGAAATATATTCTCTTTTTCATGCCATGACCCAAGCTCGGGCGAATGGCCGTTCATGCGGGTTACTCGGGTCGCGATGCCGCTTTGATTTTTTCAATCAGTGACGGGAAGGCCGGATCTATCGGTGCTGCTTTTCCCATCAGCCAGTCAAACAGCTCCTGGTCCTGACAACCGAGGAGCCTGACAAAATTTTTCTTGTCCTCGTCGGACAGTTCATCGTAGCCATTATCTACGAATGCGCGAAGCCAGAAATCCAGCTCACGCATGCCCCGCCGGCAAGCCCAGCGGAGTTTTTCTGCATCCTGAACACTATCTTCCGATAGCATCAGATACCCTTCTGCAACATGCGTTTGCGAATGGTGCCGATCGCCTTGGTCGGGTTGAGCTCTTTCGGACACACATCCACACAGTTCATGATGGAGTGACAGCGAAACAGCGAGTAGGCGTTATCGAGCTGGTCGAGACGCCCCTCGGTTGCATCATCACGGCTGTCCTCGATGAAGCGCGCAGACTGCAACAGCGCAGCAGGCCCCATGAACTTGTCCGGATTCCACCAGAATGACGGGCATGAAGTTGAACAACAGGCACACAGAATGCACTCGTAGAGACCATCGAGACGGTCGCGATCTTCTGGACTCTGCAGGCGCTCTTTCTCCGGGTCGGGATCATTGGTGATTAACCATGGCTTCGCTGCCTTGTACTGCTTGAAGAAAGGACCTTGGTCAATGATCAGATCACGTATGATCGGCTGACCGGGAAGTGAGCGAATCTCGACCGGCTCTTTTAGGTTCTTCAAATCGGTAATACAGGCGAGGCCGTTAGTACCGTTGATATTCATGCCGTCGGAACCGCACACACCTTCCTGGCAGGAACGACGAAAACCGAGATCAGGATGTTCTTCCTTGATCGCCAGCAATGCGTCGAGCAGCATCATTCCGGGCTGCACGTCGAGATCGTACTCCTGCATGTAAGGGGCCTTGTCGACTTCCGGGTTGTAACGTTGAATCAGAAATTTCATCATTCAGTCTCCAAGGATCTCTTAGTAGGTACGCTCTTTCGGTGGAAAGCTCTCGACAGTCAGCGGCTTACTGCGCACTGGCTTGTAGTCAAGTCGCTCACCCTCCATGAAGAAGAGTGAGTGCTTCATCCACTTGTCATCATCACGTGTCGGGAAATCGACACGTGAATGCGCACCACGGCTCTCTTCACGCGCCTGCGCTGAAACAATAGTGGCCAGCGACAGCTGCATCAGGTTTTCAAGCTCAAGTGCCTCGATACGTGCCGTATTAAAAATCTTCGAGTGATCCTTGAGACGTGCATTTGGCAGGCGCTTGAGGAGTTCGCGGACCTTTTCAACACCTTCATCAAGCATTGTCTTGTCACGGTAGACGCCACAGTAGGTCTCCATGGTTCTCTGCAGCTCGTTGCGTAAACCCTCGACGGTCTCACTGCCCTCGCTGATGTCATCCCAGCGGGTTAGATTTGTGACTGCCGCATCGATACTCTCCTGCGAAAGTGTCTTATGCGATGGATTCTCTTTGAGAGCCTCAATCATGTTGTTGGCAGCAGCGCGGCCAAACACGAGGATATCGAGCAACGAGTTACCACCAAGGCGGTTGCCGCCATGAACTGATGCACAGGCACACTCACCCGCTGCATAGAGACCCGGAACAGCCTCTTCCGGACCCGTTCCAACAGGTACAACCACCTGGCCGAAACGGTCAGTCGGTACACCACCCATGACATAGTGGGCAGTCGGATAGATCGGGATCGGCGCATCAACCGGATCGATACCCAGGAAGGCAATAGATGTGGCACGGATACCAGGCAAACGTTTTTGCAGAACCTCTTCACCAAGATGGTCAAGGTGGAGATAGACGAAGTCCTTGTTTGGACCGCAACCGCGACCCTCTTTAACTTCAGTATGAATTGCACGGCTGACAACATCGCGGCTGGCCAGGTCTTTCGCATTTGGAGCATAACGCTCCATGAACCGCTCACCATCTGCGTTGGTCAGGTAACCACCTTCACCACGCGCACCCTCTGTAATCAGTATGCCCTTGCCGGCAATACCGGTCGGGTGGAACTGGAAGAACTCCATGTCTTCTACCGGAACACCGGCACGCATCGCCATTGCCATACCGTCACCAGTATTGATCAGGGCGTTGGTGTTGTTACGGTACATCTGTCCACAACCACCGGTTGCGAGCAGGGTTGTCTTGGCCTGGATGATCATTGGCTCGCCGGTCTCAATACAGAGAACCAGTGCGCCCTGAATCGAGCCATCCTCTGCTTTCAGCAGGTCAATGGCGAAGTACTCATCGAAAAAGTGTGTTTGTGCACGCAGGTTCTGCTGATAAAGAGTGTGCACAATGACGTGACCGGTTCGGTCAGCAGCTGCACAGGTACGCGCAGCCTGTTCACCGCCATAATTCTGGCTCTGCCCACCGAAACGGCGCTGGTATATCTTGCCGTTGTCGAGGCGTGAAAAAGGAACCCCTGTATGCTCGAGCTCGTAAACAACCTGTGGTGCAATTTTGCACATGTACTCGATCGCATCCTGATCACCGAGGTAATCACTACCCTTTACGGTATCGAACATGTGCCAGTGCCAGTTATCCGGCAGCACGTTGGCAAGCGCAGCATTAATACCACCCTGTGCGGCAACAGTATGTGAACGGGTTGGAAATACCTTTGAAACAACCGCGACCTTGGCATCTGCACGGGCAAGCTGAAGCGCTGCACGCATACCACCGCCACCGGCACCAATAATCAAGGCATCAAATTGACTGACTGGAATAGACATAGTGACAGACTCGCTTGTTAGTTAATGGCGTTGAAAAGAACACGGGCAACCCAGAGTCCGCTAGTGATGAGCATCACAGCAAACAGGGAAAGCACCACGAGGCGTGCACCGAACGGGTGAACATAGTCAAGAATGACATCGCGAATACCGATCCATGCATGAATCAGCAGTGCTGTAAAAAACAGCAGCGTCATGGTACTGACAAGCGGCGATGACCAAACTGTGGCCCAGGACTTATAAGTTGTGGGTGTGCCGTTGAAGAGCATAGAAATCACGGCAATCAGGACATAGAAGGTAATGTAGGCAGCACTCAGACGCTGTACATACCAGGCGCGAAGACCAGATAATTTACGGCTCACCAGATCACCCCCAAAACAATCAGTGTGACAACAATTGAGACGCCAAAAACAATCCAGCTGGACGCACGTGCCTGCTGTTTTTCAACACCGATGTCCATATCAAGAAGCAGGTAACGAATGCCTGCAAACAGATGGTGAAAAAGCCCCCACACGATCACTGCCAAGCCAAGTTTGATCAGCAGCATGTCGAGTACACCTGCAGCTGCGGCAAAACCTGCGGCATCACGCAGAGAAAGATCGAGCAGGTAAATCAGGAAAGGAATCGCCAGCACCATGAGCACACCGGAGATACGGTGTAGGATGGACAGCACGCCTGGCAGCGGTAGCCGAATCTTCATGAGATTCAGAAAACGTGGTCGTTCTGCAATCTGTGTCATCTTTACTTCTCTTGTTCAAGGAAAAGAAATTCGAAACGACAATTGCCTCTATTTTTTCACTATGAGCATGTCTGCTCTGGAGCCAGGCAATCATCCCATGCACCTGTCAGCAGGCGAACCGGCCAATGGTGCACTAATAATATTTTTATGGACGGCATAACCATCACTAATCAAACTCTAGCAGGTTATTTTGTGCATCGCAACAATGTGTTTCAAAAAAATGGCAATCCCGTACGATCGTCATATTTATTAGAATCAAGTAACCAAACCAGCTCCAATCCCCTCACTTTTTGTCAATATTTACTGAGTTTAGATTCAATTGTTGCGGCGCACAATTTTTTCATGTTAATCTTGCTCTACGATAACCACTGCTATAGGTAAGAAGCATGAGCGATAACGCGCCCTGGGCCGACTTCTGGGTCAATGCCCAACAACAGTTTTGGGACTCCTGGTCCGATGCCACTTTAAAGAATGGCATGCCAACCGATGGCCCTAACCCCGCAGAATTCTTTCAGAACAGCCTCGACCAGTGGTGGAAGAGCATGCAGCCGGAAACAACTGGTGAACTTGCCGATGTCTACGACAAGATGCTCTCTACCGGCAGAACCTATTTCGAAATGGCTGAGGAGTTTCTTCAGAATACGGCTGGTGCAGAAGAGAATCAGCTGGACTCGATTAACCAGTGGCTTGAGTCAATGAAGTGCGGCTTCATGAATATCTCTGAAGGCAAGCCTGCAACAGATTGTGAAATGCCCGAGTTCATTGATTACTGGACATCACCAGTTGATACCTGGAAACAGATGGCTGACTCTATCTCGCCAATGCATGAAGGCATGCAGGAAGGGATATTCGATGCCCACAAAAAATCTGCAACCACACCTATGCCTGAACAGCTGATGCAACTCTTCGCACTGCCCGCAGTTGGCTTCTATCGCGAATCACAGGAAGAACTGCAGCTGTTGACGCGCCTGGTCGTCGATTACCAGCAGGCTTTGCGTGCCTTTAAGGCGGCCGATGCCATCACAACGGCAAAATCACTTGGTGCTATCCAGGATCGACTCAAGGAGATGCACGAATCGGGTGAGGGTTCGATTGAATCCCTGCGCGGTGTTTACGACTTGTGGGTAGAAGTTTTTGAAGAGACTTATGCCGAATTCGCCATGAGTGACGAGTACCAGGTGCTGTATGGCAAGCTCGTTAACAGCCTGATGGCTGTTCAGAAACAGGGCAACAAGCTCATTGATGACCAACTCGTGAAAATGAATCTGCCTTCACGTTCGGAACTGGACGGTCTCGAAAAGCGCGTCTACCAGATGCGTCGTGACAATTTCAAACTGCGTTCAACAATCGATGAACTGACAGAGCGTCTTGAAAAACTTGAGGGTGCTGGTAAAGCTCCGGCACCTAAAGCAACAACCAAGGCAGCACCTGTTGCTAAAAAAGCGGCTGTAAAAAAGAAGGCAACCGTGAAGAAAAAGGCAACAGTCAAGAAGAAGGCCGCTGTTAAGAAGAAAGCTGCAGCCAAGCGAGGAGCATAATCATGATGAATTTTAGACCAGATCAGATCGCCGAAGAGCTCTATGATTTCAATCGCAAGCTCGGCAGTGGCCTGCAGAGCATGTCCGAGGTTGGCGAAATCTCAACAGGCGTGACACCTTACGATGTCGTCTATGAAGAGGACAACCTGCGCCTGGTTCGCTATAAAGCTGATGAAGGCACCAAGCAAAACAAGGTTCCAATGCTGATTGTCTACGCACTGGTTAACCGTCCCTACATGGCAGACATCCAGGAAAACCGCTCAACCGTCAAAGGCCTGCTCGATTCTGGTCAGGACGTCTACCTGATCGACTGGGGCTTTCCTGATCGTTGCGACCGTTTCCTGACACTGGATGATTACATCAACGGTTACATCAATCGCTGTGTCGATGTCATCCGCAAAGAGAGCGGCCAGGACGCAATCAACCTGCTGGGTATCTGCCAGGGTGGTGCATTCTCGCTGTGCTACAGTGCCATGCATCCGCACAAGGTCAAGAACCTTGTCACTATGGTTACACCCGTCGATTTCAAGACAGAAGACAACATGCTCAGCAAGTGGGTACAGGACGTCGATATCGACCTGTGCGTTGACACACTCGGAAATATCCCCGGTGATATGCTGAACCTCACCTTCCTGCAGCAGAAACCTTATCAGCTGACCGGTCAGAAATATCTCTCCCTGGTTGATATCCTCGACAATCCATCTGCACTCAAAAACTTCCTGCGAATGGAGAAGTGGATTTTCGACAGCCCTGACCAGGCCGGTGAAGCCTACCGCCAGTTCGTCAAGGATTTCTTCCAGCACAACAAACTGGTCGAAGGTGGTTTGAAAATCGGCGACCACGAGGTCGACCTGAAAAACACCACCATGCCGATTCTGAACGTCTATGCTGACCAGGATCACCTGGTACCGCCGGATGCCTCCAAGGCACTGGCCAAGCTGACAGGATCGAAAGATTACACCGAGTTCAATTTCGCCGGTGGCCATATCGGCATCTACGTCAGCGGTAAGGCGCAGAAGACCGTTCCGCCAACGATTGGTGAGTGGCTCGACAAGCGCAGTTAAACACTGCATCTAGTAGTAATGGAACAGGGGTGCAGTTATTGCACCCCTGTTTTTTTATCAGGGTAGAATAAAAACAATCATCAAGACAACAGGTAACCCATGAGCGAAACAGGAATCGATCAATCGCTGGGCCTTGCCATAGCAAAGACCGTTCTGGAGGGCTTTAACCGCCACTTTACTGCATTTCACCATGTTACTGCCGGCGCCAAGGCACGTTTCGAAGCAGCAGACTGGGAGGGCGAGCGTGACGCTGCCCAGCAACGCGTTGCCTTCTACGACGCGCGTGTAGACGATGCCATCCACGAACTGAAGTCCACCTATGATGAGGCGCACCTGGATCCCGAGTCATGGAGAATCGCCAAGAAGCACTATATCTTGCTACTGCAAGATAGTTACCAGCCGGAACTTGCCGAGACTTTTTTCAATTCTGTCTTCTGTCGCCAGTTCCACCCACGCTATTTCAATGCTGAACACATCTTTGTGCGCAGCTCGGTCTCTACCGAGTACCTTGAATCGAATTTACCTTCATTCCATGTTTACTATCCGAAGACAAGAGGACTACGCTCAACAATAAGACGAATCATCGAGGCGTGTGAATTCACCCTGCCGTTCGAAAACATGCATCGTGATGTCAATCACATCATTCACGGCATCATTCAATATATTCACACGATACTCAAACCCGAAAGAACACATCTCAACTTTCAGCTTCAAGTGATCAACTCGGTATTCTTCAGAAACAAGGCCGGGTACATCGTCGGTCGAGCAATAAATGGTCCGGATATCATTCCCTTCGCCCTGCCCATCCTTAATAATGGTAATGGTGGCTTGTATGTCGACACGGTACTACTGGGACCAAGAGAAGTATCGCGCCTGTTTGAATTTTCCTATGTTTATTTTCAGGTCGCTCACCCGGTTCCATCTGCAATCGTCAACTTCCTGCGTCGCCTGATGCCCGGACGTAGTCGCGCAGACCTCTACTCTGCCATCGGCTACCACAAACAGGGCAAGACAGAGTTCTACCGCGGCTTCTTGCATCATCTACGCTATTCGGATGACCTGATTGATCTTGCACCCGGCATCAAGGGCATGGTGATGGCAGTGTTCACCCTGCCCTCTTATCCCTATGTCTTTAAAATTATTCGTGACCGCTTTGCACCACCGAAGAACGTCGATCGAAAGACAGTCGAGGCCAAGTATCTACTGGTCAAGCAACATGACCGTGTCGGACGCATGGCAGATACCCTAGAGTACTCCTATGTCTCCTTTCCAAAACACCGTTTTACCCAGAAATGCCTCGAGGAGGTGATGGGCAGTTGTGAAAGCAGCATCAAGATCGAGGGAGACAAGATCCAATTTGCACATGTCTATATTGAGCGCCGCATGGTACCGCTCAATATAGAGATGGAGAATGTCAGCGACGAACGCCTGGATCAATTGATGCTCGGCTACGGTGAAGCAGTCAAGGAGATGGCAGCTGCGAATATCTTTGCAGGTGACCTGTTATTCAAGAACTTTGGTGTTACTCGTCTCGGCCGTATCGTCTTCTACGACTACGATGAAATTGTCTACCTAACAGAGTGTAACTTCAGGCGCATACCCCCACCGCGTTTCCCCGAAGATGAGATGGCGACAGAACCATGGTACTCGGTTGGACCCAACGATATATTTCCTGAAGAGTTCGAGACCTTTCTGTTAACCAATAAACGCGTCAAACGTGCCTTCATGAAACATCACGCCGACCTGCTTGACCCTGATTGGTGGATAGCACGCCAGGAAGATATCAGTAACGGAATACTGCATGATGTCTTTCCATATCCTCAGGATTATCGTTTCGGGCATAGACATGCAGCACCAGCATTTCTTGCCAGTGGTCAATACGATGATGATATCGTTGAAGACTAAGCTGCCTGGTCGCCTAGTAAGACAGACTCGTCACCTAGGGAAGAGGTGACTTGAAAGTTCTGCTCATCTCGTGCAGACGACTCAATGTGCGATTGAGATCATCAACTCCACTGGCGTTGTTCAGCATCACTTCATAGTTGCGCTCACTGGAAAGCACCAGTCCCTTGTCCTTGTCGTAGAGGACATCGATCAGCCACAGGAACCGCTTAACTGTGTTGGGATTTTCCAGTGATCTGGCAGTCATACCCGAGAGCATAAGCACCTCAAACTGCTCGGCAAGATCGAGGTAATCGACATAGGAGCGCTGTGCCTTGCAGAGCATATCAAAATCGGTCCACACAGCCTTCCTGCCCACTGCATGGCACTCGATCCAGCGATTGGCCACCTCGATATGACAGACCTCGATTGTTGTCTGCGGTTCCATCGCCTTGAAAAGACGTTCAAAGGCACGTTCGGTTCTCGCATCAAGAGGATCAAAAAAACAGCTATGGTCAATCTCGTGCTGGGTTCTGTAGTCCTGCTTGCCATCGAGATGGACGATATCGAAATGCTTGTTGATCAGTGCAATAGTTGGTTTAAAGCGTTCATGCGATACCGGGTCAGGCATTAATCCGTCTGGCTGGTAGTTGGAGGTGGCAACTATGCGTATGCCATGGCTCAGAAGTGCTTCAAGCACCTTTCCAATGAAGACGGAGTCTGCAATATCATGCACGTGGAACTCGTCAAAACAGAGAAGATCGATCCCTTCGCAGAACTCTTTGGTTGCGATTTTGAAACGTTCCTTACTGCCTGACAGCAGTGCCATGCGCTGGTGCATGTCACGCAGGAACTCGTGGAAGTGGACACGCCGCTTGGATGTGTCAACCAGTTCGTAGTATCCGTCCATGAGTACCGTCTTGCCCCTGCCAGGTTCCCCCCACAGGTAGACACCACGTTTATCATCCTTGCTGAATAGTGACTTGATCCAGCCACCTTTCTTTCCACCCGTTACCAGTAACGAGAGAGTCGACAGCGCAGCTTCCTGCGCATTATCGAGATAGATACCGCGGTCAGCCAACGACAACCTGAAGCTCTCTTCGAAGCTCAGGCCTTCTGATGCGACTGCATTTTCCGCAGTAATCGCCATAAGAGTTCCGGCAATTCCTAGAAAAGTGGTATGGACGAAATGATGGTTCCATCCTCGTCTGCATAGAGATATTCACCAGGTGTGTAAGTCACTCGTCCGAAGTGAACGGGAACATTCAACTGGCCGGTATCATGCTTGACACTTTTCAGCGGGTGGGTACCCAGGGCCTTGACACCAAGCTGCATGCGATGAATGTCAACACTGTCACGTATACAGCCATTGATGATAATTCCCTGCCATCCGTTCTCGACAGCCTTGGCAGCAAGAATATCACCGAGCAGTGCGCAACGGGTCGAGCCACCGCCATCAACAACCAGTACCATCCCATGACCATCGGCATTCAGGATTTCACGTACAAGTGAGTTATCTTCATGAAGCTTAACGGTAACTATTTTTCCATGGAACTTTGAAAGGCCACCGTAATTTAAAAAGCCCGGGCGGGCAATCTGGAGGTTGTCACTGTGGTCATCACAGAGATCTGCAGTCTTGAACATCTCGCACCTTTAATCTGTGGTTATCAGAAGAAACCGGTGCACACCGATATATGGAATGACCGGTCTTGTTATTGTAGTCAGCATAGTACCGACGCAGTTGAAAGACAATCACTATCATTCGTATAGCCTTTCACTGACAAAGGGAGTTACGGGACAGCTGCCCGCAACTCCCTCATGACCATCTGAGGTCAGTACAATCTAAATTAGAACTGGTCTTCTTCAGTTGAACCGGTCAGAGCTGTTACAGATGACTGGCCACCCTGGATTACAGTAGTGACGTCATCGAAGTAACCTGCACCAACTTCCTGCTGGTGAGCAACGAATGAGTAACCCTTCTCGGCTGCAGCAAACTCAGGCTCCTGTACTTTTTCAACATAGTGCTTCATGCCTTCGCCGCGTGCATAGTCGTACGCGAGGTCGAACATGTTGTACCACATGTTGTGAATACCGGCGAGAGTGATGAACTGGTACTTGTAACCCAGGTCGCTCAGCTCTTCCTGGAAAGATGCAATCTGGCTGTCGCTGAGATTCTTCTTCCAGTTGAAAGAAGGTGAACAGTTATATGCCAGCAGTTGCTCAGGGTTCTGGGCTTTCAGTGCTTCGGCGAATTCACGCGCAAAACCGATATCCGGAGTACCTGTCTCGCACCAGACGAGATCTGCATATGGTGCGTAAGCAAGACCACGTGAGATTGCCTGCTCAAGGCCATTTTTGACGCGGAAGAAACCTTCTGCGGTGCGCTCACCGGTGCAGAATGGCTTGTCGTTCTCATCAACGTCAGAAGTCAGCAGGTTTGCAGCTTCAGCGTCGGTACGTGCCAGCAGCAGGGTTGGAACACCCATTACATCTGAAGCAAGACGTGCAGAGATCAGCTTCTGGACAGCTTCCTGGGTTGGTACCAGAACCTTTCCGCCCATGTGACCACACTTCTTGGCAGCAGCAAGCTGGTCTTCGAAGTGAACACCGGATGCACCATTGGCGATCATGTTCTTCATCAGCTCGTAGGCGTTCAGAACACCACCGAAACCGGCCTCGGCATCAGCAACGATTGGCAGGAAGTAATCGATAAAACCTTCGTCTTCAGGGTTAACGTCACGTGACCACTGGATCTCGTCGGCACGCTTGAAAGTCGAGTTGATACGACGAACGATGGTTGGAACCGAATCGTAAGCGTAGAGAGACTGGTCCGGGTACATGGTTTCAGATGTGTTCGCATCTGCAGCAACCTGCCAGCCTGAGAGGTAGATGGCTTCGATACCGGCTTTTGCCTGCTGCATTGCCTGGCCACCAGTGAGTGCGCCCATGCAGTTCACATAGCCTTTCTTGGCATCGCCATTGACGAGGTCCCACAGTTTCTCAGCACCACGACGTGCGAGTGTGTACTCAGGTTGCAGTGAACCACGCAGACGAACAACGTCTTCAGCGGTGTAACCACGCTTTACATTTTTCCAACGCGGATTTTCCGCCCAATCTTTCTCCAGCGCTGCGGCCTGTTCCTGTCTGTTCATAGCAGTCTCCAAAATTTAGTTAGTTGAATCAGTCAATGGTGTCATCTGCACCTGGGTGCAAAATGATCGGCGATGGATCTGAAGGTTAACTGTCCAACGCAATCGCAGGATTTTGTTTTATCGCTCTGCGTAACCTGGCACCGGGTCGAGTGTTTTTGTCACTCGTGCAGTGCCATGTGACCGCTTTAACAGGTTGATTGACATGTCAAGTGCGGCAATACCAAGCATGTAAATTCAGGTATCGGGTAAGATTAGCATGCAATTTTGTGCATCGCAATAAAAATTATTGCGATGCACCAACCGCTTTATTTCTGCAACTTACGGCACTCTTTAGGCTCGAGCGGCCTGCAATGCATCGTTGAACAGCTCGCTCGGACGCATAACTGAGCGGGTCTTTTGGGAATCAGCCATGAAATAGCCACCAATATCGACTTCAACGCCCTGGGTCGATCCCATCTGGGTGATGATCTGCTCTTCATTCTGTGAAAGGCTTTTTGCCAGGGGTTCGAACTGGGCTCTCAATTCGACATCCTCATCCTGCGATGCTAGCGCCTCGGCCCAGTAAAGCGCCAGGTAGAAATGACTACCCCTGGTATCCAGTTCACCGGTACGCCGATGCGGTGCCTTGTCATTCTCAAGCAGCCTGCCGGTTGCTTCATCAAGTGTCTGCGCAAGAATATTCGCCTTGGTGTTGCCGGTTTTCTTATAAATATCCTCGAGCGAGACCGTCAGCGCCAAGTATTCGCCGAGCGAGTCCCAGCTGAGATGGTTCTCTTCGAGCAACTGGCGTACAAGTACAGGAGCCGTGCCGCCGGCACCGGTCTCAAACAGACTGCCTCCTGACATCAGAGGAACAATTGAAAGCATTTTGGCACTGGTTCCCAGTTCCATGATAGGAAACAGGTCAGTGAGGTAGTCACGCAGGATATTTCCGGTCACTGAGATGGTGTCCTTGCCGCGAATAATGCGCTCAAGTGAGTAACGCATTGCACGCAGCGGCGACATCAGGTGAATATCGGCACCACTTAAATCATGATCCTCAAGATAGCGCTCAACCTTTTTTATCAGCTCGGCATCGTGCGGCCGGTACTCATCCAGCCAGAAGACAGCAGGCGTTTCAGATTCACGTGCACGCTTGACTGCAAGCTTGACCCAATCACGTACCGGTGCATCCTTGGTCTGGCACATGCGCCAGATATCCCCTTGCTCGACTTCCTGTTCGATCAGGACAGTGCCATCATGGTCGACAATTCGTGCAACGCCCGCTTCTTCCAGTTCGAAAGTTTTATCATGCGAACCGTACTCTTCAGCCTTTTGAGCCATCAGGCCGACGTTCGGCACAGTACCCATCGTGGCTGGATCAAAGGCACCGTTGGTTTTACAGAAGTTGATCATCTCCTGGTAGATGCGCGCATAGGTACTTTCCGGCATCACCGCCTTGGTATCCTTGAGCTTGCCGTCCGGCCCCCACATCTTGCCGCCGTTGCGGATCATGGCAGGCATCGATGCATCGACAATCACGTCATTGGGCGCATGCAGGTTCGATATTCCCCTGGCCGAGTCAACCATCGCAAGTTCGGGACGATGCTGGTAGCAAGCGTGAATATCGTTCAGAATCTCTTCACGGAATGAGTTGGGCAGGGTTTCGATTTTTTCGTAAACACTGCTGATACCGTTATTCGGATTAACACCAAGCTTGTCGAACAGATCGCCGTACTTTTCAAACAGCTCCTTGTAGAAAACCCTGACGGCATGGCCGAAGACAATCGGGTGAGAGACCTTCATCATGGTCGCCTTGACGTGAAGCGAGAACATCACGCCGGTTTCCTGTGCATCCTCAAGCTGCTCCTCGAAAAAGTCACACAGCGCTTTTTTGCTCATGAACATACTGTCGATAATCTCACCCTCGAGCAGCGACACTTTTTCCTTCAGTACAACGGTATTTCCGGAACTGGTCACCAGTTCCATGCGAACGTCACGTGCCTTCTCCATGGTCATGCATTTTTCGCTGTGATAAAAATCACCGTCACGCATATGGGAAACATGGGTTCTCGATGCGGGGCTCCACTTCGTCATCTCGTGTGGATGATTGCGTGCATAGCGTTTCACTGCCAGGGGTGCTCGTCGATCCGAATTACCTTCTCTCAGTACCGGATTAACGGCACTGCCGAGAACCTTCGAGTAGCGCTCCTGGATTGCACGTTGCTTTTCGCTATTCGGCTCTTCAGGATAATCAGGAACTGCCAAGCCCCTTGCTTGCAGCTCCTTGATGGCCGTGTGCAGCTAGGGTACCGAGGCGCTGATATTCGGCAGCTTGATAATATTTACATCCGGACTTCCGGTCAGCTCACCAAGCACTGCAAGATTGTCCGGCACCCTCTGCTCTTCTGTCAGGAATTCCGGAAATTCGGCAAGAATACGCGCCGAAACAGAGATATCATTTTTTACAATCTCGATATCCGCACCTGATGTGAATGTTCTGATGATAGGTAGCAGAGAGCAAGTTGACCTGCCCCCAGCAAGTGGTCCGGTTTGAATGTTAGTTCATCGCCGGTTTCAGCTCCAGTGGAATGATGGATTCAGGAGCTGGAGGGCGATAGCCCAGCGAGCTATGTGGCCGCTTGGTGTTGTAATGTTTTCTCCATTGTTCAATGATCACTTTCGCTTCGTGTAGCGTGTAAAAGACCTCACCATTGAGCAATTCATCCCTGAACCGGGCATTGAAGCTCTCGCAGTAGCCGTTCTCCCAAGGTGAGCCTGGTGCGATGTATGCCGTTTTAGCGCCGACAGCAGCGATCCACTTCCTCACGGCTTCTGCAATAAACTCGGGGCCGTTATCCGAACGGATATAGGCCGGTACCCCACGCAGAATGAACAGGTCAGTCAGCACATCAATGACATCGGCTGAGTTCAACTTACGTTTCACCCGGATTGCCAGACATTCCCGACTGTATTCATCAATCAGGTTCAATGTCCGGAAGGCTCTGCCATCATCGGTTCTATGGTGGACAAAGTCGTAGGACCAGACATGATTTCTGTATTGTGCACGGAGTCTGATACAAGAGCCATCATTGAGCCATAAACGGCCACGCGGCTTCTGCTTGGCAGGTATTTTCAGCCCCTCTTGTCGCCATAACCGCTCGACACGCTTGTCGTTAACTTGCCAGCCTGCCTCTCTCAGGAGAGCGGCGATACGACGGTAACCATAACGGCCATACTCCCTTGCTAGAGCGATCATATCAGCGACAAGTCGTGCTTCATCACGAGGCCCCTGTGGAATACGGCGCTGGGTTGAACGATATTGTCCGAGTACACGGCAGGCTCTTAGCTCTGAGACAGGCATCATACGGCGAACGTGTTCGATGCAGGCCCTGCGACGCGAGGGGCTCAGAAGTTTCCCTTGGCAGCCTCCGACAGAATCTGCTTATCCAGTGTCAGATCAGAAACGGCCTTGCGCAAACGTTCATTCTCCTTCTGTAGCCGTTTCAGTTCTTTTAACTGGTCAATCCCCATCCCACCGTACTTTTTGCGCCAGCGGTAGTAAGTCTGCTCAGTGATGCCAATTTCGCGGATCGCATCGATGCGGGCAGTGCCTTGTCCAACCAGGACTTCAACTTGCCTCAGCTTCTGGACGATCTCTTCCGGTTTGTGTCGCTTGATTCCCATTTTTGGTCCTCCGTTTTTCTCATCATAAGGGTGGACCAACTTATTGGGGGAGGATCATTAACACGCAGACTTGTGCGTCGCAACATTATTTATGGGTGGGCAAAGTTTTTCTTATATGCAGGATGCATCTGGCGCTGCACCCCATGGCCTGGTCCGTCGCTGGCGAAGCCAGCTCAAAGCCACGGATCAAGCGAAAGGGTGTCTGAATAAACGCAGTGAGTAAGTTCCCTGTAGCGCCGTGGTTTGAGCGATCAGGCGAAGACATGGCGAGCCAAGCCATGGTGTGTAGTGCAATTCCTGCTACTACCAGTGAATCGCCCCAAGCATTAAACGCAAGAAAAAGGGCCGGAATCGACATCTCGACCCCAGCCCCGTTTTTTCACATCACGACAGGTCAGATATCGTAGCCACGCTCCTCGTGCGCCACAATATCAAGGCCCTGAATCTCCTCTTCAGGCGTAACCCGAAGACCGGATGTAAGAATGCCTGTCACCTTCAACAGCAGCCAGGTGACAACCGCAGTAAAGATAATGGTGGTAAGCATACCGATCAGCTGTACACCGACCTGCCCACCCATGCTTTCTATGCCTTCAGCAAATCCGTATCCGCTGAATACACCAAGGCTGGTCGCTGAAAAAATACCGACCATGAAGATGCCGAGCATACCGCCCACACCATGCACCGGGAAGACATCAAGAGAATCATCGATTTTCAGAACCTGTTTGAGAGTAATCGTTGCCGAGTAACAGACTCCACCGGCAAGCAGTCCGATAACCAGTGCGCCACCAGGACCAACGAAACCGGATGCTGGGGTGATGGTACCAAGTCCAGCCACCATTCCGGTGACTGCACCAAGTGCACTTGGACGTCCATGCTTGATCCATTCAATCGCACCCCAGGTCAATGCACCGGTTGCAGCAGAGATATGCGTAACCAGCATCGCCATGGCCGCATTGCCATCTGATGCCAGCGCACTACCACCGTTAAATCCGAACCAGCCAACCCACAGCATACCCGCACCAGTCACAGTCATGGTCATGTTATGTGGAGGCATTGCAGTGGTTCCGAAGCCCTTGCGCGGACCGATGACAATCGCTGCAACCAGGGCCGCAACACCTGCCGTAATATGCACCACTGCACCACCGGCAAAGTCGTAAAAACCCATTTTTGAAAGCCAGCCACCGCCCCACACCCAGTGAGTCACAGGTACATAGACACACAGCAGCCACAGGGCACTGAATATCAGCATTGCGGAAAATTTCATGCGCTCTGCATAACCACCGACGATCAGGGCCGGGGTGATGATTGCAAAAGTCATCTGAAACAGCATAAAGAGCGCTTCCGGAATATCACCTGACAGTGATTCGCGATCAATTCCAGCCATCATGACCCTGCTGAAATCACCGATGTAATCCCCACCCTCGCCAAATGCCAGGCTGTAACCGATCACCAGCCACAGAATTGAAGAGATACCTGCAATCGAAAAACACTGCATCAGTACAGAAAGCACATTTTTGGTGCGTGCCAGGCCGCCATAAAATAGTGCAAGTCCGGGCAGGGTCATGAACAGCACAAGGGCCGTCGAAGTCAGTATCCAGGAAGTATTGGCACTGTTGATGGTGTCAGCGGCTGCTGTTCCCGAAAAACCCAGGGCAAGTAGTAGGCCCCAGATGCGAATATTGGATAACATGAATCACTCCCTAATAAATGAATAACTGTTAGAGGGCTTTATTAGCAATAAACATGCCAGCTAACGAATCAGGAGGATAGGCCATATTAGGGAGGGATGTTGCACTATATTGGTGCATTTCTTACACGACTGCACATTTTTAGTGCATGCATAAAGAAAAAGCCAGCGTACCGAGTAACCGGCACACTGGCGAACTGAGTCAAAGGGGAGTCACAACTGGCAATTATTCGGTGGAGCCACCCAGAGCCGAACTCGCCAGTTACTAATATGACAAGTCAACTTTGAGTTTAGTTCAATCCGGCAGGGATTTTTTTCTTTCCGTTAAAAAAACGCATCAAGGGACTACGTGGCTGGACCTCCCCGGTGAGGATATATTCGAGCACGACAGGATTCTGCAGTGTCCAGTCAATACGGTTACGAACAGCGGGGCTACTGGCCCACAGAATCCGATCCCATGTTTTCAGTTCCCTGCCTGCGTCAGGTAGCAAAATGAACTCCCCTTCACTTTCGATCAGCAGGGCAATCATGGGCAGTTGCTCTTCACGTTCAGATGGGCTGCTGGCGAGATCGCCTACCGTCACACGCGTGCCTGACTCAATCGCCTTGCAGACCGCCTCTGCCTCGTTACAGTCGACACTCAGTTCCCATACATCCGGCACCCTGTCACTACTGATAGCGATCATTCGACTGACAAGTTCACACGCCCAGTCGTCATCCTTCTTACGTGCCAGATCCATGAAGTGGTGCAACATTGGCGTAACCAAAAGCATGCGAATCCTGCTGGCAATGATGTGACTTGGGTGCATCACGATATCTGCACTGATTGCATCGACTATCGACTGGTTTGAGCGCTTGTTCTGGCGCAAGATGACAAACAGGTCACTATTGATCTCTTTCGCCGTCATGATAATCGAGAGGTTATCTACGTCATTGTCAGTTCCGGCGATAATACCAACTGAATTCTCGATATCGGCCTCTCTGAGGGTTTCCGCCTCAGTGCCACGACCAGTTACCGTATCTGTATGCGGACTGCCCGTCTTCTCCGGCGTTGCCTCGATCACGGTAACCTCGATCCCCTCGTCAACAAGAATTTCGTATACTGCCTTGCCGAAACGGCCGAATCCGCAGAGAATCCACTTGCCGTGCTTTGGTGGGTAGACGGGCTCTGTCAGGGGCGCATGCGACAGACTGCTGAGCCACTGGCGCAACAGGTAAAGACCGGGGGCCTGCAATGCCATTGATAGATGCGTCGAGAAGGTTTCAAATGGATCTACAACATAATCCGTTCCAAAGGACTCCATATTGGCCTCAATGGTGGCCGAGTCTGCGCGACAGATCACCTGCTTGGTCGGATTCAGCAACTTGCTGGTCAAGGCAATCTTGAGATTCACCAGGTTACTGCTGGTCAGGCCAACCACACCTGAGCACATTGGGTGCTTGAGCCCCGCTCGCACAAGCGTGTCAGGTTCTGCAGCATTGCCGATGAAAGCCGGCACATCCGCACGCAGATTGTGTAGAGTGAGCGCCGAAATCGTCTCAGGGTCCTTGTCCACAACCACAACGTGCTGGTGGCGGTCGGTCAGGTCGCGACACAATTCACTACCCACTGCACCATAGCCGGTGAGTAGATAAAAGGGTTCCGAGATTTTCCTCACTCGACGGCTGAAACGGTTGGTTGTCAGCGCCATCTGAAAAGCATCTGCCTTAACCAGGGCAAGCAGGATACCAAGTGCATAGATCCAGGCAATTACTGTCGCGTAGAGAGAGAGCAAAACCCACATACGTTGCGCATCAGTAAACTCGTGGGGAATCTCGCCAAAACCGATGGTCGTTGCCATGAAACTGACAAAATAGAAGGCGTGAAAGAAATCCATGTGCCATGGATTTCCACTGGCATCCTGCCCCGGAATCAGCACCATACCCAGCACAGCGACGGTATACACCATCAGCAGCGTCAGCAGTGGCTGACGCATGCTCCTGAAGACGAGATAGACGATACTATCCATGATAAATGCTCATAGCCTGTTAGCGGCGTATGATGACTGTTTCTATCAGCAGCAGGACAACCGAGATGATATTGGCAAGGAAGGCGCCCGCCGAGAGAGAAACGATACTAACCATGACGGCACTGGAGAGTGGCTGATTCATGCCGTGGACAACCACTGCCCAGATGACTGCAGCAACAATCAGCTGCAGCACAGCAACCAGGCTGGTTGAAAGCAATACTGCCCCCATCTGCGTTCTGTCACCAAACTTGAGAATGGTCGCGATCAGGTTCACCACGATGACAGCAAACAGTTCGTAGACTGGGTGGTGGGCCGGGTTCTCTATGTCGCCGAGGATAAAACCAAAGTTAAGCGTCAGCGCCAGGACGATAAATAAGCTGAAAATGACTTTTTCAGAATTCATCGGGTGCTCCCATTTATATTGTTATGAATTATTT